>NZ_JAPYZV010000032.1 GCF_027812955.1 Pedococcus sp. 5OH_020 | reverse complement strand
GCGCGGGCCTCGCTCATCATCCGGTCGATGCCGACGATGAAGCCGACGCCGTCGACCAGGTCGGGGCGGTGGGACTGCAGCCCGCCGGCCAGGGTGGCCAGGCCGGCGCCGGTGACTCCGGCGGCGCCCTTGGAGGCGATGATCATGAACACGAGCAGGGAGATCTGCTGGCCCAGGGTGAAGGGTTTGTCCATGGCGTCGGCGATGAACAGCGAGGCCATGGTCAGGTAGATGGCGGTGCCGTCGAGGTTGAAGGAGTACCCGGTGGGCACGGTGATGCCGACCACGGGGCGCGACACCCCGGCGTGTTCCATCTTGGCGATCAGCCGCGGCAGCGCGGACTCCGAGGAGGAGGTGGACAAGATGAGCAGGAACTCCCGCGCCAGGTAGCGCAGCAGCGCGAAGATGTTGACCCCGGTGAAGGCCTTGAGGATGGCGCCCAGGACCAGGAACACGAACACGGCGCAGGTCAGGTAGAAGGCGACCATGACCTGGGCCAGGCTCTTGAGGGCGTCGACGCCGGTGGCGCC
>NZ_JAPYZV010000031.1 GCF_027812955.1 Pedococcus sp. 5OH_020 | reverse complement strand
CAGCCAGCTGCGTCACCTCTCGACCGCCAAGCTGATCGACGCCTGCCTCCGGTTTCGCCCGGACACGGCGAACCTGGGCGACCCGGTCCAGGCCGCCAAGCTGTCACTGCGCTCGATCGCTACCCGAGCTCGGGCCCTTCACATCGAAGCCCGCGGATTGACCAAGCAGCTCGACACGCTCACCGCCGTCGCCGCTCCCGCGACCAGCGCGATCTTCGGCCTCGGACCAGACACCGTCTCAGCGCTGCTCGTCACGATCGGCGACAACCCCGACCGGCTTCGATCCGAAGCAGCGTTTGCCCACCTCTGCGGTGTCGCACCCATCCCAGCCTCATCAGGCAAGACCAACCGGCACCGCCTCCACCGCGGCGGCGACCGCTCCGGCAACCGGGCCCTGCACATCGCCGTCGTCGTCCGCCTGCGCTACGACGCGCGCAGCCGCGACTACGCCACGCGCCGCACCGCCCAGGGCAAATCGATGCCCGAGATCATCCGCTGCCAGAAGCGCTACCTCGCCCGCGAAGTGTTCACCGCACTACGCGCCGACTACGCTCTCATCACCACTTGACGATCTATAGGAGCGTCCTC
>NZ_JAPYZV010000030.1 GCF_027812955.1 Pedococcus sp. 5OH_020 | reverse complement strand
GGTTCGGGTGCGGTGACGACGAGGGCGAGCAGCGTGTTCGCGGCGGCCGTTTTCGCCTTTACGGCGCCAGTTCTGGCGACCCTGAGCATGCGGATTGCTTCGATCTGGCCGGTTGCCAGCTTGGGCGCGCCGCAGTCGTTGCGGGCCAGCACCGCGCGGGCAGCGGCTTCGGCGTCGATCGGGTCGCTCTTGCCCCGCTGACGACGAAGACGCCGGTCCGGGCGCGGCACCTCGAGCACCTCGACGCCGCGCTCGTGCAGGTGCCGGGCCAAGCCGGCGCCGTAGGCACCGGTGCCTTCGATGCCGACGGACTGGAGTTGGCCACGCGTGCGCATCCAGGCCAGCAGTCGGGTGTAGCCAGCTGGTGAGGCGGCGAACTGCGCATCGTCAAGTAGGCGACCGTGCAGGTCGATCACCGCCGCGTGATGTGTCCAGGCATGGGTGTCTACGCCCCCGATGATCAGTCGTGTCTTACGCGCCATTCGGTGCTCCCATCGGTTGCGGTGAGCTCACCGGAATGGTGGACAGGCCAGTGATGGGCTGCGGGCGAACACGCTCCTATGAGGTCACACCGCCCGGCGAAACTCACGATTCGTTCGGTCGTGGTATCGGCCGGCGAGGCCGACAGGTCCTCCGAAGGGCACCAACAGCGGCCAGGAAACTTACGGGTCAGACCACGCCGGCCGATACCGCCACCATCATCACTGGAAACTTCTGACCCCGGACCG
>NZ_JAPYZV010000002.1 GCF_027812955.1 Pedococcus sp. 5OH_020 | reverse complement strand
CGTGCTGGACGCCGTGGCCGCGGACAAGACCCACCGCGGCCACGCGGTCATCGAACAGGTCCACGCCGACCTGAAGAACGCCGCGCTGGCGCACCTGCCGTCGGGCAACTTCACCGCTAACGCCGCCTGGCTGGTCCTGGCCGTCATCGCGTTCAACCTCACCCGCGCCGCCGCGACCCTGACCGGGCCACAGTTGGCGAAGGCGACCACCGCGACCATCCGTCGCCGGCTCGTCCATGTCCCGGCCCGAGCCGCCCGACGCGCCCGACGGTTGGTCCTGCACCTCCCGGCCGGCTGGCCCTGGCGACGCGAATGGCAACGCCTGCTCGACCACACCGGCGGCTCACCACCACCGCTCACGACGGCCTGACGACCCAGCCCACCCGCGCGCACCCAAAGAACCGTGGAACACCCCTGACAGCAAGGTCAGGCGACACACCGCGCCCTCCTCCGGTCCCCTGCTCGAAATGCCAAGCGCCCTCGACCGGCCCCGGCTCATCGGTGGATCCAGGCTAAGAGCGCGCGAACACTCTGGGGAGAGGGCTCAGCCAGGCGCCATCCTGAGCGCTGCAGGTCATCCGCGTCCCCAGGTTCACCGTCGACGAGGACTGCAACGCGGTGTGCTGGCCAAGCGAGCGATACCGGGATGCCGTCCGCCACTTCGACGCCAAGGTTGGGAACGGGTATGTCGGCCTCGGCCGCGAGCGCCGCGAGCAACTCCCGCTCTTCCCTCGTCTCCGCCAAGGCCATGACCGCAGACCACTCCGCAGGCAGCCCCGGATCCGAGTGATGCTGAAAAGGAACCTTCGGGCCTTGAAGAACGTCACTCAGCAGCTCGGCGGCCTCGCCCCGGTGGAGTTGGTCGTGGAAGCGTTCGTTGCGGAAGGTCCGTAGACAGGCGTAGCAACTGGTCTCAGGCCCGCAGTCGCACGACGAGACAACCTTTTGAGCTCGACGCAGCACATCCGTGAGATGCAGCCCCATACGCAGGACGTTCCCAGCCCCACCCGGAACGGTGTCGAAGAAGGCCAATGATGGCGCCCCATCCTCCGTGCGGTACAGCGCCCCGTCGACGTCATCCCGGGCGATGTCCAGATCGCGCGAAGCTCCCTCGAGAATGGCGTATAGAACTGAGGGCGACTGCAGGAGTTCTGCCGTGTCTCCCGAGCCTCTCAGGGTGAGCATGTCGGTCTCAAAGGAGTGCGCAAGGGACAGCTGCTTCAGCGATCCCTTGCAGGTGCCGGGACCGATCAGACGTGCGTGTGACTTGGGGAACTCGGCCACCAGTGACGTGCCCCAGCCGCAGGACTCGCAGATGAGGAACCCTCGGCCGACCTTGCCCTCGCTAACAGCGACAAGTTGGGCGCGGGGCCCGTACTGGACGTCAATTTGGGCACTCCCCAGCATGATGCTGTTCGACTGGAGCTGCGGTGACTGCCGTCGGACGTACGTGGCACCGTTCCAAGCGCGCACGGGTGGGATGGTGCCAGGTCGCTTCGGGCTTGGCGCTGCGACGAACCCGTAGACCGGCTCCGCATACGGGGGACGTTGTGGCAACGGATGCCCGCATGCTCGGCATGTCGGCTCCAGCGCCGCGACATCGTCTTGGAAATGCCCGCAGGCAAGACACGCGGCGTAGTGCCGCTGCACTAGCTCGCGTCCGGGCATCCGGTAGACCCCGCCCGATGTCCACAATCGTCCGCCAGCGACAACCTGTGCCCCTGGCGCGTACTCGTAGATGGCCGTGCTGAGGTCTCGACTCAGGCGGATGTCTGCGCCCCTCTCTGGGTCCGCCTGCACTGTGCGCAAATCGACCGTGTCAACGGGGAAGCCATACTTCGGAAGAATGTTGTGCTGCCCCAGGAAGCCCAGAAGCTCTTGGGACTCCAGGGTGCTCACTGTCTTCCCATAACGAGCGGCGAGCCGGTCCTGGCGCGCGTCGAAAGCCTCCACTCGCAGCGCCTCGAACTCGCTGATGTCTTGACGGAACTCGTCCCGCACTGACGTGACCAGATCGCCAAGCGCTTCTGTCCATTCGGCCGTATCTGCACCGATCGCCTTGAAGACAGATCGCGGGAGGACTTGGGCGACTTCCGCGTCGACGTCCTGCCGATAGTCGCGGAGGTAATTCAGCAACCTTTCCGCCCCGGACGTGGTCGCGCCCTCCACACTGAAGAACTCACCCGCTCGCCGCCAGGCCGTGCCGGTGGTCTCGTGGGCGTGCCTGAGAAACATCGACAACGCCACAGAGTGAGCATGGCGACGACCGATGCGGTCATTGTCCAGGTAGACGTAGGGCGCCTGGACTCTTCCGGCGATCATGTCGGTTGGGCGCTGGTACCGGGCAAGGTCGTGCGGTCGCCGCTGGGCAAACGTGAGAATCACTGCGGCGGACGATGTTCGCCTACCGGCGCGCCCCGCACGCTGGACATAGTTCGCGGTGCTAGGTGGCATGTTCCGAAGCATGACCGCCTCGAGCTCTCCAACATCCACGCCGAGCTCGAATGTCGTGGAGCATGACAGGACGTTGACGTCCCCGTTGATGAAGTCCTGTTGGATCTTGGCGGCTGCCCGAGGCTGCCACTGCGCCGTGTGCTCCATTACCGACATCCCGACCGGGAGGACGGTCCTGTGCAGCGCGCGGTAATGGTCAGGCTCCGCTTCTGGGGCGGGGAGGCTCCACGGAGCCAGGTGCCCGTCGCAGCCCATCGTCGGGCAGACGTTGCGGATGGCGATGGATGTGACTCGCTGGCAAGCAGAGCACCTAAAGGCAACATCTCCGGCCCGTGCTGCCTGAAGCAGGAGCCAGGTGTGATCGGCCCTCCAGAGCCGTCCTGCAGTGACAATGCTGGCCTCGGCCAGCCAGCCGTCCGGCATTCCGCTGCTAAGGAACTTCCAGATCCCACCCAGCACCTGTGGGGCCCGATCTGGTGGTTGTCCGAGGGCGACGAGGACACGGCTGAGGAAGTCGATGCGGCGGTTGGTCACCGCAGCCCTGCTCGGTTCCCAACTGAGAACCTTGCGTTTGGCCTCGGATCCCGTGCCTCGCACGAACACCGGACCGAGGCGGGGTGCAAAGGCCTTGTCGTTGGCTTCGACGTCCTCGGGCATGGTCACTGCACCTTGGCTGATCAAACTGGCAGCGAGGACCTCGAGCAGGTTCCAGGCCTCGCCCTCGCTCAGACCAAGGTCAAGCAGCGGTTGAGGCACCCGCCACCCGGCACTCCTGTCGAGGCTTACGCGCATCTGGCCGAGCCCCTGCAGGGACTGCCGCTCGTCAAGGCTCAGGAGCTCCTGCATCACCCACAAGGCAGCCGTGCGCTCACGCTTCTGGCGCGACTCCCGGCGCTCGAACAGGCCCAGCGCACCGGCGTGCTTCGCCACGGCACTGGCAAGATCCTCTACGTTGACGGGTTCTGCGGCGGACTCCAGCGCGCTGAGGATGAGGGCGCGCCGACGGATGCGCGCATACGTGTCCTCTAGATAGCTCGCGAAGAAGGCGGCGGACTGTCGAGAGTCGCTGAACAGCAGCAGCTTTCTACCATTCCCCGGCTTGAGCATGGTCGCATCGTCGGCGGCCGGGATTTCTTGGTAAAGCGCCGTCGACAGGACTGCTGCCGCGGCGTCGTTCCCAGTCGAGAACGTGCGGATGTCGGGGTTGCGGCTCCCGCAGTGCAGGCATTCCTTGATCTCGGTACGCAAGCCCTGGATGGCACGGACGGGCCGCATACCGTCTGCCGAGCACGCAGGGCAATCGGCCGGTGACGTGCTGAGGCAGGCACACGCCGAGCAGATCCAGAGGTCCTCATGCGAGGCGGCTCTTGTCTCGTCAAATACCTCCTCATCCTCATCGCTGCCCGCCTCTGAGCTGCCTTCAGCGGGAGGGTCGAGCAGCAACCACACCGCCTTGGTCCCAGGTCGGCTGCTCGGGCGGAACCAAGTCTTGCCGTCCCGCTCGTCACGCACGCCGACGAGATAGATGTGACCGCAGCGCTGGCAGGAACCGAATTCAAACATCGGGTCGCCGCAGTCAGGACAGTCCTCGTGTCGCGTCAGGGCGACATGAGGACCCCGCTTGCCCAGGCACGCGAAGGCTCCTTCGGTGGCTTTGGCGAACAGGTGGTAGCGGGCCGAAAGAACGGGTTCCCCCGACGTGTCGAAGTAACTGCTTGCAACTCGTACGCAGTCCGCCAGACTCTCGCGAGTCCAACCGGCTGCCGGCAGTCCGTCAACGATCTGGTTCAGGGTCAGCGGGCCAGAAGACAGGTGCTGCTTCAACTCCACCAGGCGCGCCTCATGCGCCAGCGCCTCGCCGGCGTCTCTGCCCGCCCAACCGAGGCCCTCGGCCATCTGGAGAATTCGTGACGATGGGTCGTCCGCGCCGGCGAGCTCCAGGTAGGCGGCAGGGTCGAGCGGGCCCCACGATCCCCGTTCGGGAATCGGGCGACGAACGGCAGGAACCACGTCGCACCGGTCCTCGTGTCCCGCCACCCACTCCACGGATGCGTTGGTGAGTCGTGAAGCGAACTCGGCCACCAGAGCCGGGTCATCCCCGACGGTTGCACTAGTGAGGATGCTCTGCAGTGGCCGGTCTGGGGACACCCGCTGCTGTAGCCGGCGGAGCAGCATGGCAATCTCCGCGCCCTGCGAGCCGCCATAGACATGGGCCTCGTCGACGGCGAGCCACCGCCATGACTGCGCCATGCTCCCGTCAAAGAGAGTCGTGTCGTGTGGCCGCAGGAGCAGGTACTCGAGCATCGCATAATTCGTGAGGAGGATGTGTGGCGGGCTTTCCTTCATCTCCGCCCGCGACAAGAGCTCGTTAGGTGCCCGCTCAACACCCGGATTCAGCTCGGAGAAGAGTTCCGCTGCCTTGGCGGGGTCCTCCACTGTCTCACCCGTATAGCGCCCAAACGTGATGGCCGGGTGGTGACGCAAGACTTCGCGGAGTCGCTTGATCTGGTCGTTGGCCAATGCGTTCATCGGGTACAACAGGAGTGCCCGGACGCCTGGCCCGAGCGTCCCCGCCTGTTGCTCCCTGCATAGGGCGTCGAGGATGGGGACGATGAAGCTCTCGGTCTTCCCCGAGCCAGTCCCGGTGGCGACCACCAGACTGCGTCCCGCCGCCGCCTTGCGAATGGCTCGCTCCTGGTGAAGGTAGAGGGGCCGCTCCGCTGGGAGCGCGTCGGAGCACACGTTGAGGAGTTCCGCACTCAGCACGCCTGCCTCGACGAGCTCCCGGATGGAAGCACCCTTCACGTACGGAGGGGTCACGTCCAGGAACGGCCCGCGCGTCATGGAGCCAGAAGCGCTAATCCTTTCCGCCAGGCTTTGTGCCAGCCGTGGATCGCGCAACGAGAGGAGTGATGTCAGGTATCGGTTGTAGGTGTCCGTGACCCGGGTACTGGTGGCGAGGGGGTCGACAACGTCCTTCATCCTTCGTCCTCCGCGATCTCGGGTCGATGATATGGGTCGGTCTGGGCCCGAATGAGCATCTCCGCCAAGAGGACGTCGATGGTGACCATGTCCGGTGCCAGTCGCGCCAAGGTCTGCCAGTTGGCGACGAGCCGTTCGCAGGTCTCGCGCGCCGGACCTCCGTCCCGGGCGGCGGTGCGCGCCAGTGCGGCGAATGCGGCGGACACCTGCGGCAGGGTTTCCCAGGACCACGACGGCGTGGGACTGCCGCGGTGGGCCAGCCACTGGCGCAAGCCCTCGTTGCCGGAATCCTTGAGCAGGCCATCGACGTGCTTCACGAATGCCGAGCCGGTGCGCGCGAGAGCGTCGATGTCGGGTCGCCTTCGATGCTGGAACAGGGTGCGACTCGCTGCGGCCCTCGAGTCAACGTCGAGCCATCCGCGCGGCACGATTCCGGCGGCGCTCCACAGTGCCTCGAACTGATGCGAACTCATGGCGTTGAGGAAGGACGCATGCTCGAAGCGGCCGGCCGACGGTACCCAACCCGCCTCGCCGGCTGAGATCATTTCCGCCATAGGTCCGCACACACCGACGATCTCGTCCCACGGCAGGTCCTGTGTCCGGCCTGAGGAGGTACTGGCGAGGGCGGGATAGCGGTTCCAGGCGGTGCGCTGTACATCGGCTGGCATCTCAGGGTGGGCCCACAGCAAACCAGCGCTCATGGCCATGAGCAGGGCAGACTCCCGCGGGATATCGGTCTTCATCAGGGCGGAAACCGCGTCGGTCGGCCAATGACTCAGCACTGCGGGGATTTCCGTCCGAAGCAACGGCGCCGCACCGGAGTCGACGATGGCGTTGCCTCGCTCCCACGCAACCCACAGGTACGGGAAGGAACGCGCATCCTGGGGTGCTCGCGTCAAGCCGGCCAGGTAATGAATGGCCAGCCCCTCGTCCGCGGTCAGTGGCGCAGGCGAACCGCTGCTTGCCAGTCGATATGGCTTCTCAGGCCATCTGGGCCACGGCGCGGGCGCCCAAGGATCGTCGGACCGGACGTAGACCGCGAGGGGGCCAGCGGAGAGCAGGTCGTCAGTCAGAGTGGCCCGGCCGTCCGCCGAGACTGGGCAGACAACGGGGGCTCGCCATGGTGCGAGGATTTGATATACCGCAGCGGCCACGTCAGGCAGGCCCGCGAAGTCATCCAGGACCAGCTCGCTGTCCTGGAGCGAAGCGCCGGCTGCCAAGCGGTTGGGCCGGAACCTCGCCAGGATGGTGGCCGCCTCATCGCCGATCTGCCACTGCAAGGTGGCAGACTTCTCCGCCGCCAACGTGTCGGCCAGCCGAGCGAGGTCGAACCGCTGTCTGGCGCCGGCTCCCCCCGTGGATGGCACGGTCTGGGTCAGTCCGGAGGCCGTCACGAGGCTCAGCGGCGGCAGTGACTGGTCCGCAGCCATTCGAACCTCAAGGAAGCCGAGGTCGTCAGAACCGTCAGATGGCAGCGACAGTGCCGCGGCTGACCATGCGGAGGCCTCGCCCCCGCTGACCCGACAAACTTCGAGGTGGTTGGGCGTGCAGGCGAGGTCCAGGGCCCCACGCGGACCCGACACGTGGAGTGGTCGCGAACGCTCATCAGCCCTGAAGTCGTGACGTGCGGGCTCGATCGCAAGGCCTGTCGAGCTTCCCCAGTCGACGGTCACTGGGGTCAGCCCATCGGCGACAAATGTGCGGCAGTAGACAGACGAGCGCTGCAGTAGCCCTTCGGCGAGTGCGACCCGCCAGCTGGCGCGGGTCCCGAGTGGTCCCCGCACCAGAAGGTCGAACTCGCCGACAACAGGGGCGTCCCACCCGTCGAACGGGTCGGCATACCCTTCCACGCCGCCTTCGGCGCTGCGCGCGTCGTTGCTCCAAAGGTCATCAGCGAGCACATCGCCCGTGACGACATCGCGGACCTCGATGCGCCAGTCAGTGGCCGTCGACAGTCTCGGGAGCCGTACTGACGGACGGTCGGTGAACAGTGGCTGACCTGTTCTCGTGTGCATTCCGAGAGTCGGCTCCGCCATCTCCATCTGCGGGCGTCCGCGATGATGCACAGGGCGTGTCTGATCACTCCAGCCCAACGTGCGTGCAGTCTTGAGGGACACCAGGGCCAGAGTCCAGCCCACCCATCCCACTGGTCCCATGAGCTGGATCAACCGATCGATGGCGCCGCCATCGGTGTTCGGCTGGCCCTCGCCTTCCGGGTACAACAGCCAGACATCCTCATCTGGCAGGGGGTTTCCACCCGGCATGAACCGACCGAGCCGGTCGAAGGCCAGCACCGGGAATTCCGCATTCACGACCGTCAGGTCGAATGCGAAGGCCTCGCCCAACACCGCCGTCAGAGTGCGCACCGGGCGGGCGACGACTGCTGCCTCGAACGCAGCCCTTCCGGCGCCTGTGTCATGCCTGCCGTCGTGCAGCTCCGTCAGCGCACCGTCCAGCATGACCTTCCAGCGGACGGGCTCGTCGCTGAAACCGTCCCACTGAGGAAGCCGGAACAGGAGACTGGTGTGCTCAAAATCGAGCAGGAGCTGGGGCGCGTCCAGCTGGCCCGAGCGCCCCCGCGATGACACGGCCCGCCGGGCTCGCGAGACATCGAGCAGTCCCGCGTCGACCAGGGCGGTGGCAGCGGCGACCATCCGTGCAGGCGCGCCCGAGGCGGCCACCAGCTGGTCGACCTCGCGCTCGCCGGCGGAAAGACTTGCGAGGAGGTCGAGCAGGCGGTCCACCAAGTCAGCGGCGAACTCCCCGCCGTGAGTCAGGAATCTCGCTGCTGGCTTGTCGAGGCTCGCGAGCCGCGAGGGATGGCCCTCGGCCCAGGCGAGGAAGGAATGACCGTCAAGCAGAGGGTTGAGGCGCTGGCGCTCGGCGAGCAGGACTAAGACGTCGCGAAGGCAGTAGTCCGGGATTACCGCATGGAAGGTGATAGGGCCGAGGTTCACAAGACCGTCATCCACCGTCGGGAGGTCGAGTGCCTCGAGAGCATCACGGAAGGCTGACCCCATCACGGACCGCAGATGCGGGGAGTCCTGAATGCCGATATGGCTGAACAAGGACTCCCACAGCCCGCCTCCGGCATAGTGGGCGCCCGCGAATGTCGCCAAGCTTGTTGCGACACATGCTGGGAACCTGCGCAGAGCCGCGGGGCCATCAGGCTTCCGGGCGGTCATCCCGACTGCCTGCAGGAGAAGCGTGGCCTCCTTAGCAGGAACCTCGAACTCACCCACGAGGTTCACCGAGCCGAGCTGGTCGCGCCACTCGGGCTCGAACCTGCTCAGCGCCTGTCGAGGGGTCAACACCTCAGCCATCAGGCTGGAACCTTCCCTGCGCATCCTTCGCCGAAACACAACTCATGGCATTCAACCCCAAGCCGACAGGACCCGCGGGGCAAATCAACAGAAACCGACCACCCGCATCACTCCCTTGGATAAGGTGCGTAGTCGGATGGACTAGAGGCGGCAACGAGGTTGGGCAGGGCGGGGAGAGTGACCACAGCAGCACCGGCGCTGGATCAAGAGGGCCACAAGCAGCTGGAGGTGGCGCCGGGGTCCGTCGTCCTGGTGCGCGACGAGGAGTGGCTGGTCACTGGCGTCGACTCCACACATGACGGCTGGCTCCTGACCGTCCAAGGGCTGAGCGAACTGGTCCGCGATACCACCGCGACGTTCTACGAGTCGCTGGACTCGATCGAGGTCGTCGACCCGGCCAAGACACGCGTCGTGGCCGACGACTCTCCCGGCTACCGAAAGAGCAAGCTCTGGCTGGAAGCCACCCTCCGCAAGACGTCGCTCCCGGTCGACGACCCCAGCCTGACCGTGTCGTCACAGATCCTCGCGGACCCCCTCGCCTACCAGGACGACGCCGTCCGACGAGCCCTCGACCCCGACAACCTCCGCCCCCGCATTCTGCTGGCCGACGCGGTCGGCCTCGGTAAGACCCTCGAAATCGGCATGATCCTCAGCGAGCTGGTGCGGCGAGGCCGTGGTGAGCGCATCCTCATCGTCAGTCCCCGCCACGTCCTCGAACAGATGCAGCACGAGATGTGGACGCGCTTTGCCCTGCCGTTCGTGCGCCTCGACTCCGTGGGCATCCAGCAGGTCAAGCAGAAGCTGCCCGCCACCCGCAACCCCTTCACCATGTACAAGCGGGCGATCATCTCCATCGACACGCTGAAGAACGACCGCTACATAGCCCACCTCCGCAACCACCGGTGGGACGCAGTCGTGATCGACGAGTCGCACGGCGTCACCAACTCGTCGACCCAGAACAACCGGCTCGCCCGCATCCTCGCTCCCAACACCGACGCCCTGATCCTGGCCAGCGCGACACCCCACAACGGCAAGGCGGAGTCCTTCGCTGAGCTCATCCGGCTGCTTGAGCCCACCGCCGTCCGCGCAGATGGCGAGCTCATCGAAGGTGAGGTCAAGCGCCTCATCGTGCGCCGTCACCGCTACAGCCCCGAGGTGGCCAGCGTGGTCGGCTCTGACTGGGCCGAGCGGGCCGAGCCCGTCCACAAGCTAGTGCCGGCCTCACCTGAGGAGGACGCGGTCGCTCATGAGCTCGCGGACGTCTGGCTGCACTCCAAGGGGTCCAGCCCCCACTCCGGCGGTGCATCCCTCTTCCCATGGACCCTCGCCAAGGCGTTCTTGTCCTCCCCACCTGCCCTCCTGGAGACCTGCCGGCAACGCATCGCCAAACTGTCCGACACCCTGCCCGACGAGGCCATCGAGATAGAAGCCCTCCAACGGCTCTGGTCGCTGGCCGACAAGGCGGCGACAGCCGAGGGCGGAAAGTACGGGGCTCTACTGGAGCACCTCACCAGCATCGGCGTTGGGAAGGGCAAGCCGACCCGCGCGGTCGTGTTCGCCGAACGCATAGCCACCCTCGACTGGCTCGCCGACCAGCTGCGCGAGGACCTCGATCTGCCGACCGACGCGGTCAGGATCCTGCACGGCGGCCTCACCGACCAGGAGCAGCAGGCGATCGTTGAGGAGTTCAAGCAGCATGGCGCAGCCGTACGCATCCTGGTCACCGGCGACGTCGCCTCCGAGGGCGTCAACCTGCACCTCCAGTGTCACCAGCTCGTCCATTTCGACATCCCGTGGTCTCTCATCAGGATCGAGCAGCGCAACGGCCGCATCGACCGGTACGGCCAGAAGCACCGCCCGCAGATCACCACTCTGCTGCTCGAGCCCTCTCACGCCACCTTCTCTGGCGACCTGCGCGTGCTCACCAGGCTTCTGGAAAAGGAGCAGGAGGCGCACGCCGCGCTGGGTGACTCCGCCTCCCTCATGGGGAAGTACGACGTCGAAGCCGAGGAGAAAGAGATCCGCAAGGTCCTCGCGGGCCAGACAACGCTCGATGATGTCGTTGCGACGCCTGAGGAGGTCGCGAAGGGCAGCGACGTCATGGCCCTCCTTGCCCGCCTCCAAGCGAACTCGAGCGCGACCAACCCATCCTCCCTCACCACCGCGCCGGTCAGCGTGAGTTCGCTGTATGCCGCCGAGGTGGACTTCCTGGAGGAAGCCCTCGTGCAGGCGTACACGACCCCGGATGCCAGCCCGTCCGCTGGCGGGGTCGGCTACCGCCGGCATGACCAGGAGCAGATCGTCGAGTTCCAGCCCCCGCGTGACCTTGTCGCCCGCCTGGACGTGCTGCCGCAGACCTACCTCGCGGAGCGCGAGGTCACCAAGCACCTGCGCCTGGCCACGACGAAGGCCAAGGGCAAGGCGCTCCTGGCAGCAGCACTGGCCGACGGGGGTGGGTCCTCGTGGCCGGACGCGCATTTTCTCGGCCCCATCCACCCCGTCATCGACTGGGCCAGCGACCGGGCACTCGCTTCTCTGTCCCGCAACGAGGTCTTCGCGATCCGGGCCGACGTCGAGCGGCCGACGGTGCTGCTGCTCGGGACGCTCACCAACAAGCGCGGGCTCACCGTCTCGTCGGTGTGGCTGTCCGTCATCTTCCTCAACCCGGACCGCCCAGACCAGACCATCGTCGAGGTCCACGACACTGCACTCGACATGCTCACCGAGGTCGGCGCGACAGGAAAGCTCACCAACCCAGGTCCGGTCTCGGACGCCGATCGACTCAGCTTGCTGATCCCCCACGCCGTCGACGAGGCCCGCAAGCGGATGACAGACCAGTTCGACGCGGTCCGCCGTGACGCCGACGCCAAGGTGGAAGCGTGGACCAACCGGGTCAACCAGTGGAGCCACGAGGCGGATGCCCTGATCCAGCGCACCGAGATACGGACCCGACGCATGAGCGTGGAGGACGAGAAGCGCATGGCGGCGGGGCGCTCGCCCGACCGCCAGCTGGTCCGACCCCTACTGGTCGTCGTCCCGGCCGACCACCCCGTGGGACGTGCCGTGTCCGCACCAGCCGACGACGCGGAGGGACGCTGAGATGGCAGTGAGCGACGCGTTCCTCGTCGGTGAGGACTGGATCAGTGAGCACTACTTCACCACCGAGGCCACGTCCCAGTCGTTCCACAGCAAGGTCCTCGAACGCCGCAGGCGCTGGGAGGCCGAAGAGTCCGAGACCTCCCGGAGTCGCTTCACCGCGGTCCGGGGCGCCCTCGAGAAGCAGTTCACGGCGCTCTTGGGCGACGACGAGCAGTCAGTGGCCGAGTCCGCGGCGCTGCACAAGGAGCTCGTCACGGTACTGGGGTTCCACACCGGCGAGTTTGTGCTCGACACCACCGGCCCGGTGACGGCCGTCGCCACGCCGGGGATCACGGGCCCGGCTCCGCTGGTGATCGTGGCCGGGTCTGCGGCCGACTCCATTGACGATGTCCTCGCCAAGGACGCGCGGACGCTGGCCGAGGAGGTCGTCACCGAAGACGGCACCGAGATCACGTCGGTCGCGAGGCTGCTGTCCAGCCTGTTCGTGCAGGACGAGGCGCCGCGCTTCGCCCTCGTCCTGGCGGGCCGCTGGGCGGTGGTGGCTCAGCAGGAGCGCTGGGCGGAAGGGCGCTACCTCGCCATCGATCTGCAGCTCGTGTGCGAGCGCAACGACGCCAAGCGCGGAGGCGAGATCGACCGTGCCCTGACCTGCCTTGAAGCCACCTCGCTCGGTCCCGATGCGGATGGCGACATCTGGTGGTCCGCGATCCTCGACGAGTCGATCAAGCACACGGTCGGCGTCTCCAAGGATCTCCGCGAAGGCGTCCGCCTCTCGATCGAGATCATCGCGAACGAGGTCGTTCGCCGTCGGGCTGCTCAGGGCCTCGACCCGCTGCCCCCCGAGGAGGCCCAGCCCCTCGCGGTACAGTCGCTCCGCTTCCTCTACCGCATTCTCTTCCTACTGTATGCCGAGGCGTCACCCGAGCTCGGTGTCCTACCTGCAGGTGCGGGCGAGTACGACCAGGGGTACAGCCTCGACCGCCTGCGGGACCTCACCCTGGTCACCCTGACCAGTGAGCAGAGCAAGACGGGTACGCACCTCTACGACTCCCTCCAGCTCCTCTTCCGGCTAATTGACAAGGGGCATGGGTATGTCGCGGGCTCACCGTCCGTCGCCGAGCCCACTCCCGAGGTGGGCGAGCAGTCCGGCCTGGTGTTCAGTCCGCTGCGCGCCGACCTCTTCCTGCCGAAGGCGACGAGCCACATCGACGAGGTCAGGCTCGGCAACGAGGCGCTCCAACGGGTGCTCCGGCACCTACTGCTGAGCAAGGAGTCCAGGGGACGGGACCGCGGCTTCATCTCCTACGTCGAGCTCGGCATCAACCAGCTCGGAGCCGTCTACGAGGGCCTGATGTCGTACACCGGCTTCTTCGCCGAGGAAGAGCTGTTCGAGGTGGCCAAGGGCGGGGACTCTTCGAAGGGCTCCTGGGTCGTCCCTGTGAACGGGGCCGACCACCTCGACCCTGACGACTTCGTGACGACTGAGGACGAGGTCACCGGGGAGCGGCGACCGGTGCGCCATGCCCAGCGGACGTTCGTGTTCCGGCTCGCGGGCCGCGAGCGGCAGCAGTCCGCCTCGTACTACACCCCCGAGGTCCTCACTCGGTTCACCGTCTCGCAGGCCTTGGAGGAGCTGCTCGACCAGGACGGGCACACGACTACAGCTGAAGAGATTCTCGAGCTCACCGTCTGCGAGCCGGCACTCGGGTCCGGCGCATTCGCGATCGAAGCCGTGCGGCAGCTGGCCGCCGAGTACCTCAAACGGCGCCAGGTCGAGCTCGGCGAGCGCATCGACCCCGACCGCTACCCGGAGGAGCTCCAGAAGGTCAAGGCGCACATCGCCCTGCACCAGGTGCACGGCGTCGACCTCAACGCCACCGCCGCGGAGCTGGCCGAAGTCTCTCTCTGGCTCGACACCATGGTCGCCGGGCTCCAGGCGCCGTGGTTCGGCCTCCGACTGCGGCGCGGGAACTCGCTCATCGGCGCCCGCCGAGCGGTCTACTCGCAGTCCCAGGTCAAGGACAGGTCCTGGCTGATGTCCACCCCGGTAGACATACCGCTGACAGAGCTCGCCGACAACATCGCCAAGGGCCTCAACGTCAGCGCCACGTCGAGCCGGGTCCACCAGTTCCTCCTCCCCGCCCAGGGCTGGGGCTCGGCCACAGAGGTGCCAAGAGACGTCGCGGCGCTCGCAGCCGACGAGGTCGCCGCACTCAGGACCTGGCGCAGGTCCATGAGGGCCAAGCCAACGACGAAGCAGCTCCAGCAGTTCACCTCGCTCTCCGAACGGGTCGAGAAGCTGTGGCAGTTCGCCCTCCGACGGCTCCGCATCGCCGAGCTGGAGTCGAGTCGCACCATCGAGCTCTGGGGACGCGAGACCGCCCATCACGCACCGGCGGTGAGCCGCGAGCAGATCGAGGCGTCGCTTTCTGACGAGAACGGCGCCTACCGACGGCTCCGACTCGTGATGGACCTGTGGTGCGCTCTCTGGTTCTGGCCACTCGCCGAGACCGGCGTGAAGCCGCCGACGCTCGACCAGTGGACCGACGCCGCCCAACAGATCCTCGGCATCTCGCAGCCGTCAAAGCACCGGTGGATGGACACCTTCGGCGGCGCCTCCTCGACGTGGGAAGGCCTCAACGCCGAGGAGGAGGACAACCTCAACTGGGCGGTGGCACAGCCCATCGAACAGGTTCGCGCCAAACACCAGTGGGTCGCCGTGTGCGAGCAAGTGGCGGCCCGGCAAGGCTTCTTCCACTGGGAGCTCGACTTCGCGACGGTCTTCGCGCGCGGAGGCTTCGACCTACAGGTCGGCAACCCACCCTGGGTCCGGCCCGCGGCTGACGTGGACGCCCTCCTGGCCGAGGGCGACCCGTGGTGGCAGCTTGCTGTCAAGCCGAGCGAGGACGAGCGCGAAGCGAGGTTCGCCGTCACCGTCTCCCTCGAGGGCATGAAGGAACTGCTCCTTGACGGCACCCTGGATGCCATTGGCACTAGGGAGTTCCTCGGTGACCCAACTGTTTATCCGGTCCTGCGGGGGCTTCAGCCTGACCTGTATCGGTGCTTCATGGCGGGCGTATGGCGGTTGAGCTCTGCTGGCGGCATTTCGGGACTCATCCACCTGGAGTCCCACTTCACGGATCAGCGAGCCGGGCTCCTCAGGGCAAATACGTACGCGCGGCTGCGGCGACACTGGCAGTTCATAAACGAACTCAAGCTCTTCGAGATCCAAGACCAGAAGACGTTCGGCGTGAACATCTATGGCCGATCTACTGAAGTCGGCTTCTGGCAGGCAACGGCCCTCTACCAACCCGAGACCGTTCTAAGATCCTTCGCCCATGATGGCACGGGAATGGAGCCCGGATTCAAGGACCCGCAGGGAGGATGGGACCTGCGTCCTCACAGGAACCGCATTCAATGGGTGAATGATGATGAGTTGTCATCGTGGCGCGATGTTCTCGAGGAGCCCGACACGCCGTCGCATACGACGCGGATGCTGTACTCGGTGAATTCGGCGGCCTCTAAGACTCTTCGTCGCCTGTCGATGTCCACACGCGTCTCAGGCCTTGCCCTGCACTTTTCGCCCGGATGGCATGAGAGAGGCGACCGCGCCAAAGGTCGATTCCGCTCCCGCTGGGGTGAGGCTGACTGGTCGAGCGCGATATTGCAGGGGCCACACCTATCCGTAACGACACCGCTCGCCAAGTCGCCGAATCCAAGCATGAGGCATCAGCAGGACTGGACCAGCACGGACATCGAGGCCCTGCCTGCCGATGCCCTGCCTGTTACGGCCTACAAGCCCGTCGGCGACAGGGCGACCTACGACGCGGCATACACCCACTGGCAGGACCCGGTTGACGAGGACCGCCCGTACGCCGCACGCGATTACTACCGCATTGCATGGCGGTGCATGGCCGCCAACACCGGTGAGCGCACTCTCATCCCAGCCATAATTCCGCCCGGCGCGGCGCACGTCGATGGACTCTTCTCTGCGGGCCTGCCGAATGGTCGTGAGGACCACCTGTCACTCGCTACTGGAGTCCTCTCATCGCCATTGGCCGACTTCGCCGTTCGCACAGCGCCGAAGTCGACGATCCGGGCAGGCACAGCAAACCGCCTACCCATGGTGTCGACAGACCATCCCTTGGCCAAGAGCCTGGGACTTCGAGTCGTACGACTCAACTGCGTGACCGATGCCTACGCCGATTTGTGGGCCAGCTGTTGGGACGAAGCCTTCGAACACGACGAGCCGGTCCTTGCTAGACAAGCGGCCGGACCTATCGGACCGACGTGGACATCGGACACGCCACTACGGCGAGCGGTTGACCGGCGCAACGCGCTTGTCGAGATCGACGCCCTCGTCGCGCTCATGCTCGACGTCGACGTCGACGACCTGTGCACGGTCTATCGCACGCAGTTCGCGGTCCTCTACGGCTATGACCACGGTGCCTATACGTACGACGCCAACGGACGGCTTGTCCCGAACTCGGTGCTGACGGTATGGCGGCAAAGGGGTGACCGAATCACGGAGGACGAACGCAAAGCAGTCCATCCCGGTAGCGGCGTTGAGTACACCTACGAGCTGCCGTTCGGCACTCTTGACCGCGAGGCCGACATGCGGACCGCATACGCGGAGTTCCAGCGACGGCTCGAGGCCGCTGAGGCGGACCAAAGCTGATGGGTGTCCTGCTTCCCAGCATCCAGGCGAGCGACCTCAAGCAGGGGGTTGTCGACTACCTGACGACCACCTTCGCCCTCGCTGACCCGGAGGCGCGCCAAGCCCTCGACGAGTTCCTCGCCGAGCCCGACGACGGCATGTTCAAGGGGCCGTACGTCAGGCTGCGACTGCCGTACCAGCCCGCCGAGGACGATTGGCGCAAACACCTGGACTGGGACCCCGGGCTCACGCCGTACGGCCACCAAGCTGCGGCATACGCCCGATTGACCACCGTGGACCTTGGCCCGGGCAAGGCACGCCCCCTCCCCACCCTGGTCACCACGGGCACGGGTTCCGGCAAGACCGAGGCGTTCCTGCACCCCATCCTCGACCACGTCGTGCGGGCCAACCGGGCCGGCGTCACCGGCATGAAGGCGCTCATTCTCTACCCGATGAACGCCCTCGCGAACGACCAGGCCGGGCGCCTCACCGCACTCCTCACTACCCATCCCGAGCTGTCTTCGGTGACTGCCGGTATCTACACCGGCGAGGACCAAGGCACCAAGCGCACGACAGTTTCCGAGGCGGGCCTGATCAACGACCGCGCGGTGATGCGCAGCGCGCCGCCTGACATCCTGCTCACGAACTACAAGATGCTCGACCAGGTCCTCCTCCGACAGGACGATCAGGGACTGTGGGCGCAGAGCGCCACCTCACTCACGTACCTCGTCCTCGACGAGTTCCACACCTACGACGGCGCGCAAGGCACCGACGTCGCGATGCTCCTGCGCCGCCTCGGTCTCGCGCTCAAGAGCCACTGGCCCGAGTCGGACGAGGCGATCAGTCCAGAGGACCGCGCCCGCCCGCTGGGCAAGATCACGCCGGTCGCCACCTCGGCAACGCTCGGCGACAAGGGCGACCCCTCCACGATGCTCGACTTCGCCCGCACCGTGTTCGGGGAGGACTTCCCGCCCGACAGCGTCGTGACCGAGTCACGCCTCACCCTCGCTGAGTGGGTGGGAGACGCGGAGACCACCGTCAAGACCTGGAGCCTTGAGCCCCGACGCATGTCGGACCTGGCGGCCGACGAGCTGGCTGAGCTGGTCCGCCGCTGCGACGCGCTGACGGGCCAACCCGAAGCCCTCACGCTAGAGGTCCTCACGACGCTGTTCAACGCTGGAGCCGACACATCGGCGCGAAGCAACATCACCGCGCAGGTCGAAGCCGCGGCCGCGACCGCCCTGCTGACACTCGCAGCAGCCCTGCCCGACGTCCAGACGCTGGCAGTCGCCACGGCTGCGGCGGTGCCACGCGACTCCTTGGTCCGCGAGGTCTTCCCGTCGGTCCTCGAGGACGAGACGCCGCCGCCGGGACACCTGGCGGTACTCGACCATCTCGTCGCCGCACTGAGTCACATTCGTGCCGAAGCCGGACGGTCCGCACTCACGGTCGAGCTCAATTTGTGGATCCGCGAGCTCACCCGCATCGACCGCGACGCGTCGATGACCACGGCGTACCGCTGGACTGATGACGGGGAGCGGGTCGGCGCCGTTGACGGTGAGGTCGTCGCCCCGGTCTTCCCCGCCATCTACTGCCGACACTGTGGTCGGTCGGGCTGGGGCGTGGAGCTCGAGTCCGTCGGCACGAACCTGCGGGCCGAGGACCTGGAGATCCGTCGGCGCCATGCCATGAAGGAAGGCCGGTTCCGTCCCCTCATCGCAGCGCCTGCGGAAGCCGATCGCAGCATCGCCCTGGGGCCGACCAGCCAGCCGGAAGAGATCCCGGGTCTGGCGTGGCTCTCGACCATCGACCGGAGCCTGCTCACCACCATGCCCGACCCCGAGGACGAACACCTACGCGAGGGACGGGTGCTTCCGGTTCTCACCCACCTCGGCGCCGAGGCCGATGCCCGGTCCAGCTCCGATATGTGTCCGTCCTGTCTGCAGGACGACGGAATTCGCTTCCTCGGCAGCTCCATCGCCACCCTCCTCTCCGTTGCCCTGTCGACGCTGTTCGGCGATGCCGATCTCAACGCGGCGGAGAAGAAGTCACTTGTCTTCACCGACAGCGTCCAGGACGCTGCACATCGCGCCGGATTCGTCGAGGCCCGGTCCCACACGCTCACCGCCCGTGCCATGTTCCGCGAGGCCCTCAGTGCCCAGCGCTGCACGCTCGACGAGCTCGTCGAGCGTGTCTTCGTGCTCGCCGGCGACGACCAGTTCCGCAGGTACCGGATGGTCCCGCCCGACTGTGTAGGGCGAGAAGAGTTCGACCTGTGGTGGCAGAAGCCCCACGCCGCGAGCAAGGCCCGGACGCGAGTCAAACGGCGACTACTCTTCGACGCCACGCTCGAGTTCGGCCTTCAGTCGACCTTCGGCCGCACCCTCGAGCGCACTGGCGCGGTCGCGGTCGAGGTTGATGCCGGCAGCCCAGTCCGGCTCAACGCCATCGGCCGGTCCACCTTCGACCTCCACGGCATGGACGAGACCCTCGACTCGCCTCTGGCGGCCACCCCCGATGCCGATGTGGTCGCGTGGGTGCGTGGGGTTCTCGAGCGGATGCGCAAGCACGGCGGCATCGACCACGACTGGCTCAGGCGATACATCGCGTCGGACGGCCGGCGGTTCTTCATCTGGGGTGGACGACCCCAACAACAAGGAATGCCCGCGTTTCCTTCGGGACGGGCCGCACCGGCATACCCCCGGGTCGGTGGTGCCTTGATCAAGGACCCCCTTCTCGACTCGGTGACCTCGACGCAGAGCTGGTACGCCCTCTGGACTGCCCGAACGCTCAAGGTGAGTGCTGCTCACGGAGCCAAGCTGGCGCGCGCCCTCTTCGAGCGACTGGCCAAGGACGATGTCCTGACTGCCAGTCCCACGGAGTCAGGCGGCACGGTCTACGCCATCCCGGCCACGGCCATCTCCCTGGTGCCGCTCACCGACGACGCCCTCGCCAGCAGTTTTACGTTGTTGGTCTGCGATGTCTGCCGTGCCCAGGAGAATGGAACCCCGCAGGTCGTCGCGCAGCTCGACGGGTACCGCTGCACCGGCGTGCGGTGCCCTGGTCATCTCCGCGCCACCCGGCGGAGCGACAACTTCTACCGCAGGCTGTATGCGTCGGCGGACATGCGACGCATCGTCTCGCGCGAGCACTCGAGCCTGCTCGAGGACGAGGTGCGACTGCAGTACGAGCGGGCATTCAAGGCCAGCACGGCTGACGCAGGGTCTCCGAATGTCCTCGTGGCCACGCCTACCCTAGAGATGGGCATCGACATCGGCGACCTGTCCACGGTCATGCTGGCCTCGCTCCCGCGGACGGTCGCCTCATACCTCCAGCGTGTGGGCCGCGCCGGTCGCCTCACCGGCAACGCACTCAACGTCGCCTTCGTCACTGGACGCGGCGAGCATCTTCCCCAGGTCTACGAACCGCTGTCGGTCATCAATGGCGAGGTGCGGCCGCCCGCCACGTACCTCGACGCGGAGGAGATTCTTCAGCGTCAGTTCATCGCATCGGTTGTCGACCACATGGCCCGCGACGCCTCGCGGCCCATGCCGATATGGGCAGCTGGGGCCTTGGAGTCCGCGATGGAAGGCTCCTTCCTGGGTGACTTAATAGCAGAGGCGGAGGACAACGCGGGCCGCCACCTGGACGCCTTCCTCGGGACCTTCGACTCGCTGCGAGCATCGTCGGTCGAGCTGCTCCGGGCGTGGGCCACCCCTGCCCGCGACGACGAGAGCGTGACGCGGGGCTCGAGCGGCCTGGCAGCGATGGTCTTCTCGGCCTCGCAGCGCTGGGCACAGCTCAACGCCGACCTGGTGTTCCGACGCCAGGAGATCCTCGAGACCATCCCAGGGCTGAAGGCTGCCGCGGAGGGACCCGCGGCAACCGACGACGACCGCCACGACTACCGCTCGGCCGTGGCCGCGCTCCGGCTCGTCGAGCGGCATCACTCCAACCATCGCAAGGCCTTCTGGGTCGCGGCCATGGAGGAGTACGGACTCCTGCCCAACTTCACGTTGCTCGACGACACGGTGACGCTGGACGTGTCGGTCACCTGGCGTGACCCGGAGACCAACGAGTTCATGTCAGAGCCACGGACGTTCAACCGGGCGGCCGCCTTGGCGTTGCGCGAATTCGCCCCTGGAGCGACGTTCTACGCCCGAGGCCTCGAGATGGACATCGACGGACTCGACCTCGGCTCCCAGAACAACCTCATCCAGCGCTGGGCGTGGTGTGACCTGTGCGGCTACGCCACCAGCCTCTCCGCCGATGGCACGGTGACAACACTGACGGCCTGCCCCCGCTGTGGCGGTGCGCAGATCGCCGACGCGTCGCAACGGTTCGACGTGGTCGAGCTGACCAGGGTGCTCAGCGACGTGCGACGGGACGAGAGCCGCATCAGTGACGACCGGGACGAGCGGAGGGCAACCCCCTTTATTATCGCGACGGCAGCCGATCTCGATCCGCGGAAGGTGACTCGCCAATGGTCGGTCGGCGGGGGCACCTTCGGAGTGGCGCAGTACCGGGCCTTGGACATCAGGTGGCTCAACGCCGGCCGGAAGTCCGCCAGCGGGATGTCAGCGAGGAGCGTCGCGGGCCAGCAGCTGCCCAACGTGATGTTCCGGGTCTGTGCCGCGTGCGGCAAGGCAGACAGCGCCGCCAACTCGAACAGTAGGGACGAGCATCGACCGTGGTGCCGCCACCGCAATGTCTCCTCCGAGGACACGCGCACCGTCGCTCTGACGCGGAGCCTGTCCACCCAGGCCGTGGTGTTGTCGCTGCCGCTCGAAGTCACCCTCGGCGACAGCTTTGCCGTGCCGAGCCTCGCAGCAGCTGTGCTCCTCGGACTGCGGGAACGCATGGGCGGCAACCCCGACCACCTCGACATCGCCTTGGTGCCGGCCCCGGTGGTCGGCGGAGCGCCAGGCGAACTCCGCGATGCCCTGCTGCTCCACGACATCGTGCCCGGGGGCACTGGCTATCTCACCGACCTCGCCGAGCCCGAGGAGATGTGGGGCCTGCTTGTCACTGCCCTTGGGGTCGTTGCGACCTGTCCCTGCAAGGACGAGAACCGGCTTGCCTGCCACCGCTGCCTTTTGCCCTTCTCCCGGGGCTTGGGGATTGAGCGGCTTTCGCGGCTCGCCGCCGAGCGGCACCTGCGCACCGTCTTGGGCCTCGCGACGTCTCCTGGCGAGATAGGGCCTGGCTTGGCCGGAATGCGGTGGACAGTCGCCGAGGGGCCCGTCGGCACGGTCAGCAACGAGTCCCATCTGGAGCTGACCTTCAGGAAGGTGTTCAAAGATCGCCTGAAGGCGCTCAATGCGACGGTCAAGGAGAAGCCCGGACCGACGGGGAATATCTTGACCATCACACTCGGGGACCACCGGGTTTGGACGCTCACCCCACAACAGCTGGCGCACGGATCCAAGCCTGACTTCGTTCTGCGTAGCAACGACCCCAGCATCGACCCAGTCGCCATCTTCACCGACGGGTGGACTTTCCACGCCAGCCCACAGCACAACCGCATCGCTGACGATGCGATGAAGCGAAATGCACTGCGGCAGAATGGCTTCGCCGTTCTTGGTCTGACACAGTCCGATCTTGACGACGGCGGCCAACAACGGTTGAAATACGACTGGGTGCGGCCGGAGGTGGTCACAGCACTCCTGGGTCAGCCGGCGGGTCAGCCCGGAGCGGGCTTCAACCGGGATGCAGTGGCCGTGCTGACCGCCGGACCGCTCGACTTCCTGATGTCATGGATCCAGCAGCCGCATCACCAGCCCCGGACAGCCTTGGCCAACTCAGTGTGGCTGCTCTTGGCCTCCGATGGTGCGTCCACCATGAGCCCCGATTCGGATGCCCCGCTGGCCGACCTGGCAAGCAGACTGCTGACGACTCCGCCAGCGTCGACCGTCCCAGACGATGGCCCACCGGCGCTGTGGTGGCGACAGGGATCTGTTGGGGTGCTGACCCGCATTGACCCGACGACCGGATACCCCGTCGAGACAGCCGTAGCGCTCGATGACTCCCCGGAGGCCCTCCAGGACAGTGCCCACATCGACGCCTGGCGACGCTGGCTGCAACTGTCGAACGCGTTCGCCGGTGCCGAGCACCCGGTCGTCCTCACGTCAGCACTGATGGCAGTCAGCGGCAGCGGTTCACAGTGGGGAGCTGCGGGTGCCGTGACTGCGAGCGACGAAGCCGCGATGGCTCCAGAGTGGGCGGAACTCGTCGCACTGGCGTCAAGCCCGCTCGAGGCCGGTCTGATTCGCGAGCTCGCTTCCGCTGATGGGCTTCCCGTGCCGGCCTTTGGCGAAGAGTTCGCCAACGGCATACCTGTCGATCTCGCTTGGCCCGCGGCGAAAGTGGCCGTCCTGATAGAGCCGGATGACAAGTCGGTGTCGGACCTGACCTCTGACGGCTGGACCGTAGTCGAAGCCGACACCGCAAAGATTCTCGCTGCAGTTGCCACGAAGGGACTCCGCTGATGTCGGTCATCATCACCAAGATGGTGAACAAGCTCGAGCCGGCCATCAAGAAGAAGGCCTTCGCCTTTCTCGAGAAGCTCTCGGAGAACGACGCGCTCCCGGGCCTGCACATCGAGCCCATCAACAACAGCGCCGACAGCCGAGCACGAACCGGGCGAGTCGACCAGGGCTATCGCGCGGTTCTCTTCAAGCTGACCACGTCGGGCAGCGTCGACTATGTGTTCCACGGGATATGGCCACACGACGAGGCGATCGAGGTGGCTAAGTCGGCTGTCCTGGCCCTGAACCCCATATCCGGCGTGCCTGAAATCACCGCGGCGACCACCGTCCCCGCTGGGACCGCCGCGGAGGCCACTCCCAGTCCGACTGTCGTGACCGAGAGTGACACCGCCCCCAGTCTGCTCGGGTCGTACGGGTTCACTGCCAAGAACCTGGTCGATGATCTTGGCCTCGACGTTCGCCTCGCCGATCGCGCGCTTGCCGCTCCCGACGAGGACGGGCTGCTCTCCGTTGCTGGCTCAGCCGCAGCTGATTGGCAGGGTTTGGCGTTGGTCGAACTGGCCTCAGGAAGCTCCATCGACGACATCAAGGCGAGCCTCGGACTGTCTGAGAAGCCGAACGAGGACACCGACTCGGATGAGGCCATCGTCAGGGGTCTCAAGGGCCCGGCAGGCCAGATGTCGTTCGCATGGATCGAGTCGAACGAGGAGCTCGAGCGGGTCATCACCGAGGGCGACTTCGGCGCCTGGCGAGTGTTCCTGCACCCTGAGCAGCGGGCGTACGTGGACAAGAACTACAACGGCCCCGCGCGCCTGTCAGGTGGTGCAGGCACGGGCAAGACCGTGGTCGTACTACACCGGGCCCGGGCGCTCGTCCGACGCCAGCCCACCCCTCGGGTGCTCGTCACTACCTACACAACCAACCTGGCCAAGATGTTGGCCCGCGACCTGCGGCGCCTTGACCCGGACCTCCCCATGGCCACGACCCTCGGCCAGCACGGCGCGTTCGTGGTCGGCATCGACGCGCTGGCGGCGCGCATCGTCAAGGAGGCGGGACTGTCGATTGCCACGGCAGCCGAAAGCATCCTTGGCGTGGCGACCACGGAGGTCAGTGAGCGGACACCCCATGGCGCGTGGACAGAGGCGATCGCAGTAGCGGGCCAGTCACTCCCCACACAACTCAAGAGCTCTGCATTCTTCGAGGAGGAGTACTCGGCGATCGTTCTGCCCAACCGGATCGTCGACAAGGCGCAGTACCTCAAGGTGCGTCGTCAGGGCCGGGGTGTCGCCCTTGATCGGGCCAAGCGCACCGCGGTGTGGGACGTGATCGCCAGCTATCGAGCCACCGGACGCATCTACGGGCGCCTGGACTTTGACGAGGTGGCCGCGCTTGCCGCCGAATGGCTCAACCAGCGCGCCGCAGCTGGTCACAACCAGCCCTTCGACCACGTTCTCGTGGACGAGGGACAAGACCTCTCCCCCACCCGATGGCAGTTGCTGCGAGCAGCGGTGGGGGAGGGACCGGACGACATCTTCATTTCGGAGGACTCGCACCAGCGGATCTACGGGCACCGCATTACGCTGTCGCAATATGGAATTCGCGTTGTCGGGCGATCGCGCAAGCTGAGGTTGAACTACAGAACGACGGCGGAGAACCTTCGATGGGCGATGTCTGTTCTCGACGGTGGGTCGTTTAGCGACCTTGAGGGCGAAGACGAGGACCACGGGTACCGCTCGGCCCGCAAGGGTCCACCGCCTCAGCTGATTCGGTGTGGCTCGCTGGGTGACGAGCTGGATGCTGTGGCGGCGACCCTGAAGGAATGGCTCAAGGAGGGCGCCGTCGCCCCGGAGAACGTGGCCGTGCTCGTCCGCGACAGGTCGCAGCAGGAGCGCGTTGTCAACGGGCTCGCAGAGCGAGGAGTGACGGTGCGCAGCGTCGACAACGAGGCAATCCGTCCCGGGCAGCCAGTCGTGATGACGATGCACCGTTCCAAGGGCACCGAGTTTGCCAAGGTGGTGCTCTTTGGGGTGCGGGAAGGCTCCATTCCCGCAGCGCTCCGCGACCAGAATTACGACGAGGCCGCCAAGGCCGATGCGTTGCTCCGCGAAAGGTCCCTCTTGTACGTGGCGGCGACTCGCGCGCGAGATGTCCTGGCCGTCACGTGGTCCGGCTCGCCCAGCCCGCTCATCCAGGACTGAACTCGTCGCCGCCCCGTCGTGGACGGCCCGTCGCCAGTCATCATTCCCTAGATCAGTCCGCGATTGCCCTGCCGCGCTGCGTCGCTGACGTTGCGAGATGCGCTCCATGTGCCACCAGGCGCCATGGTGTCGAGGCGGCAGCCCGCTGGTCGGAGCCGGCCTGCGTGGCGGACGTGTCCGCGCCAGTGTTGGCGATGCCTAGCTGCACCACCTCGAGCCGATCGGCATGTACGGGCTCCTCGTGGCCGGTCGCGGGGTCGGGGTCGTGCGAGGTGTCAATGTAGAGCCGGTTGGTCTCTCGCCCTCGACTTGCCATGACGTAGAGGCCTTCGCGGGTGGTGCCGGCTGACAGGTCGGCGTGGGCGGTGTCGACGGTTCTGGCTTGCGCGCGGTGGGCGGTAGAGGCGTAGCCGAGCTCGACGTGTTCGGTCACATAGTCGGCCGGCAGGACGGATATGTCGTTCCATACGGCGCAATGGAGCTTGCAGCGTGCAGGATCGACACTCTCAGGCAAGACCGCTTGCAGCGTGATTGGGTCCCCGGCGCCCACGCTACCCAGCACGGCAGGACCGATGGAGGATTCGAGTGGGGGGCAGGGTTGGGCCCCGACGATCTTCACGACGAGGTGGTCGCAGTCGCGACGAAGTGACGCAACGCAAGTGACTGGCTCCATCTTCGACGCCGGCGCAGATTTTGACAGCGACGTAACTCCCCGATGCCGGCCCGATGCCAGCGCTGAGCAGCGCTCGGAAACCGAGGGGACACATCTGCCGGCGACGAGTATCGTCTTCAGCAGGGCAGCCTCGCGACTGCCTGCAGCGATGTGACTTCCTGGCCCGCGCCACGTGTCGTCGCGATCGAGCCAAGGTCCTCCGGATCTCGCGAAGGGCTTCGTCTACTCACCAGGGTCGGCGGGCGCGGGACGACGACATGCTGGTTGGAGATGACGAATGACCAAGAACAATGCCCAAAAGAAGGCTGCTCGTGCACGCGCAGCGGCCGAGCCTTCATCCTACGTGCGGGCTCAGCGGCGGGAGCGGGAGGCGGCCGAGGCACGAGCGCTGCGGCCCGGCGGCCCGTTGCGCGTGCCGCTCGCCGAGCAGTTGGTGTGGGCCCGGGTGCTTCGCCCGGCCATCCCGATGGTCTACCTGGACCTCAACCACTACATCAATCTTGCGCGGGCCTCGCAGGTTGCGAACACTGCAGAAATGTCGGCCAAGTTGGTGCCCTACGGGGAGTTGGCCGAAGCAGCGCGGAAAGCGAAGACCGAGGGCCGTGTGATGTTCCCGCTCTCGAACGTCCACCTTATGGAGCTGTCAAAGGTCACCGACCCGCGCCAGCGAGCGGACGTCGCCGGTGCCATGGAGGACCTGTCGGACTTCAACTACATCCTGGAACGGGTGACGCTCGGCCAGCTTGAAATGGACGCGGGTCTGGACCGCCTCCACGGCGTGGAGATGAGCGTCGACCACTATCTGCCGCTCGTCGCGCCTTCCTTTGCCCACGGCTTCGGGCGCATGGTCAACCTCAGAGTCGAGGATGCGGAGGGCACGGATACCTCGGAGAAGGTCCGGGAGCTAATCGCCACTGAGGCGTTCACCGACCTGTTCAAGGAGATGAACCTTGAGATGGAGCGAGCGATGCTGCGTGGACCGAGCGACGCCGAGGCGGCTCAGTTGCGCGGCGGTGGCTGGGACCCGTCTGTCTTCAAGCGTGGTCTGGAGCGTCGTCTCGACTTCGAGCTCGAGACGCAGCAGGTCCTCGCGGACAACCCCGAGTGGCGCTCCGGCCGGTTACGTGACGTCATCTCCGGGAGAGACGTGAAGCACGAGTGGATCGACCTCTTCTTGAAGCTCCTTCAGGAGCGAGAGGAGGACGGACGCCCGCATGAGATGCCGTCGACCGAAGACACCCCCGGCTACTGGGCAGCGATGCCTCAGGTCCAGGCCGCGATCAGCATCAAGACTCGGTATCACCGGAACGCGACCCGGAACTGGAGAACCAACGACATCTGCGACATCGACGCCATGTCGATCGCGTACCCATACTGCGACGCCGTGCTCACCGATAAGGAGGCTCGTGCAGCGTTGGTGGACGATCGTGACCTGCGGAGGATCCCGACCTTCATGCCGAAGCGTCCAGAGGAGCTCACAGCCTGGCTCAAGGACCGGCCGCCTGTCGTCAACCCCACTTCGTTGGTGCCGCTACCCGAAACTGCTCCCTGATCGAACGTCCGCTGTGGAGTCGAGGTCCCTCCATGGCGCTGCGCCGGACTTCTGCCTGACCAGGACGTTTGGAGTAGGTAGCCGCGCGTCCTCATGGGCGGTGTGGGTCACCCATCATGGGCGATGTGTGGAAGGTCCGCTCACCGGCATGACAGTGATGTCACGACCTTCGCCGGCTCGCGACGGAATGACGCGCGTCGTTGCACCTGGGCCGCCGGTGGGCCACGCAGCAAAGGTCAGCGTGGTTGATTTCCTTACCTTGCGCGCCAGTGATAGACCGTGTTCGTGACAGGAATGGGGTCTCTCGATCGGTGGCCAACCTATGACGATAGCTCTCTGACAGGCGACTTGGGCGTCGCGCTGGTTCAGACAGCAGCCGCTCGCGACCTGCGTTGGGCTTTCCGAAATAAGCCAACCATCGATCTCGGGATCGACGGTGAGCTAGAAGTTCGGGGGCATGACGGCACGTCAACCGGACGCGTTCTGTCGATACAGATCAAGTGCGGTTCGTCGTACCTGAGAGCCGAGAACGAGCGCGGCTTTAGGTACCGACCGAAGCCGCAGCACCTCAACTACTGGCTCTCCTACACATCGCCGGTGCTCTTGGTTCTTGTCGATGAGGTGACGGAGATCTGCTACTGGCAGCACGTCTCTGCCGAAAATCTCACGATCGTAGACGGCGTCAACGTGATTGACGTCCCTCGCGATCAACGTCTCGATGAGCGATCCCGATGGCGGCTGGAAAAGATCGCTGAAGGCTTCCAACGGATTGATCTGGTACGTCAGCTATTTCGCGTGTGGTTGGTCGAGTCCACTATGTTCACCTACTCGTGGAACAACGAACTGCAGATCCCTCGTGATTTTCACGGCATGGATCTGTGGATGCCGTCCGTGCCGGGCCGTGGGGTGGTTGCGGCGGATGTCATCCTCGGGCGCCCGGGGTTCGGCACCTATGAAGAGGCGGAGCTGGACGACATGCTCGTTCAGATGCGGCGCAATCGACGCCTTGCCGGCTGCGATCATGCGCTCGTCGGGTTGGTCTCTGGAAACCTCGACGCATTGAGCCGCGAATCGCTTCCATCACCGCCTGACAAGGCGGAGCTCGGCTTAGTCATCGAGTACGTCCCACTGCTCTTCCGCGAGGGTGGACCTTACCCGTCGCTGGTCGAGGTCAGCCAGGACGGGACTTTGATAGACGAGCACTACGACTTCCTGACACTCCGTCGTGACGTAGCGGATGATGTGGCCAGGAACGAGGCACGCCGGCGCGCCAGCAGGTTGTGGGGATCGCTATAGCAAGCCGATCAGAGCTCCGCCCCCGAGTCGCGAGGTGTCCCCCTCGGCACCTTGAGTCCCTGCATGGTCCAACCTTGTCGGGGGCTGGCACGCGGGGAATGACTCACATGAACGGGCCTCGTCGCTGCGCAAAGCGCGGCGTCTCGCGTCGACCTTGAACAGTGTTGATCCATACTGGGCCCGAACGATGGATGGCCACGCTCGGAACGTCAGCTTGCGAGGTCGAGCTCATCGGGCGGACGGCACATGACGTGAGGTTAGCCGTCGGGGTTGTCGTCCGCGGCAGGCAATTTGGTGCGGATGAGTCGGTCCGCTTGGGTGAGCGTCAGGACGACCCTGTCCGCGAAGTCGTGCAGAATCTCGTCGGGCACCTCATTGTCGACGATGATGAGCTGGAGCCAGTCTGCGTAGTCGGCCGAGACCTCTGCGAAGAGCCGGTACATGTCGAGAACCCGATTCCCGTCGAGGCCCTCTTTGCCGGAGTTCGCGGATACGCCGTCGAGGATGAGCAGGCCCGGAAGGCATAGTCCGCGGTCGATCGCGACGGTGTGTTGCGCGAGGGCGTGGGCGACGTTGACGAGGGTCTTCAGGCCTTGCGAGGAAAGTTCGTCGAACGTACGAGTGCTGACCTCGGGCAGGTAGTCGCGCCGGTTGATTCGGACGCTCAGGGTGTCGCTCAGCGTAGGGACGTTGAGCCGCTCGAGGTACTGCAGCATCCGCGTCTCCAGCGCGACGATGTTCTCCTCACCGACGGCGATGCTGCTCTCGTGCTGCTCGATCTCCTCCCGCAGAGTGGCAAGGCGCTGCTCCAGTTCGGCGAGACGCGCGTCTTGGTCCTCATGCTTCTCGAACAGCGACAAGGTCCGCTGGAGCCACTCGATGTTCGCGTCGGCTGCTGCCTCGTCAGCGGCAACGCCCTGGAGTTCGGCGGCGTGGGCAGAGACAAACTCCGCTGTCGCTTCATCGAGACGCGCTGAGGTGCGCTGAAGTTCGACGGCGACCTCATTGGTCCTTGCCTGGAGGGTGGAACGTGCTATGCGTCGTTCAGCGAGCAGCTGCTCGGTCTCGGTGATCTGGAACGTGACCCGGTCCTGTTCCTTGAGGAGCATTTCCAGACTCGGGGTGGCTACCGGTTCGGGTTGCTCGCAGAGATAGCAGATCGGGTGCTCGGTGCGATGCTGGTCGACGTCCTGTCCGCACCTGGGGCACACGATGAAGTCGAAGTCGACCATCCACTCGTCGGCGACGATCGACCGGGTCAGCCGCTTCGAGAGACTGGTCAGTTCCTTTTCCAGGTCGACCAAGTCCCGGATCTGCGCGTCGATGTTGCGGACTTCAGCGGTTCGCTCGTCCTGCTCCTCACGCAGGCGCAGAACGGTGACGCGGAGGTCGGCAATCTCGGCGGCGGGGTTCTGGGCGGCTTCCAGGCCGAGCTGAGCCTTGCGTTCTGCGATGAGCTCGAGCTGTCTTCGTTCTCCGTCGAGAGCGGTTTCCAGCCCTAGGCGTCCGCCAACGGGCGAGGTAGCCAGGAACTTGCCGATGACCTCCCGTTCGGCGCTGGTGGCGGCGATCTGCCGGTCGAGGAGCCGAGCTTCGGCGTTGAGGGCGGCGAGCTCCTTGTCATACAGGTTGAACAGGATCTCGAAGACCCAGCGGCGCTTGTGGTTGCGGAACACGTCGCGGTGCCCGAAGACCTGGGCGTCGAGCTCGTCACCGGTGACGATGCAGTAATTGAGCCAGTCGTTGATGGTGACTGGAGACAGGTCCGAGGTCGGGTCGGTGCGGGCCTTGGGAACGTAGACGACCGGGACGGAGAGCTGGTCAAGCAGGAACTCACCGTAGCCGCCGCTTCCGGCGGCGGGCAGTCTGATGGCGATGTCCATAGAGGTGTCCTCGCCCTCGGCGGGCCGTTCGGCGATCTCGACTGGCGTGTCCTTGGTGGTGACCATCGGCTTAAGGACCTGCCACTCCTTGGCGCCAAGGACCAGGTCAGCGCTGATGCCGCGGACGCTGGCTACTTCGGGAATGAGGTGCTTGGGGATGGAGCCGAGCAACGCCCGCAAAAGCTTGATGAAGGTGGTCTTGCCGGTGGTGATGTCGCCACGGACGATGTTCAGGCCCGGGTGGAGGTCGACCTTGCGAAAGCCGCCGACGAGCTCAACCTGGTTGACCCGCAGGACGTGCGAATCGAACGTGGGTGCTTGCTGCGTCGGCTCCTTCTGTTCGGTCATGAGAGCTCCTGGTGCCACGTGGCGTCCGCGACTTCGGGCAGCTCGTACAAGATCTTCTTTAGGTTCTCCCCGGTCAGGTCGAGGTGCCGGCGCAACAGCACGATTCGTTCCTGAAGCTCCTCGAAGGCGCCATCGCTGAGAAGGTCCTCGACGAGTGCCGCTCCAATGGCAGTCGTCCGGTAGCCGAGTGCCTGCGAGGTGGCGGCCGGAACGACCTCGATGAGGCGTCGGCCGACGAGTGCTCCTAGGATGGCGAAGTGGCTGGGGTCCCAGGGTCCGTAGCGGTAGCGCATCATGCGTGACTCCAGCGGGCTGTCTTGGTCGATTAGGTCTGCACGGGCCGCGGGGGTGCTGTTGCCGCGCCCGGCAAGGACGGTCGCCAAGTGCCGGGGGTAGCGCAGGAGGAAGTCGAGCTTGGCGAGCTTGACCCGCCCTTCGAGGGTCCGCGGACCCCGGCTTGATCTGCTGAACGCGTCGATGAGCAGCAGGAGGCGTGCCTCGGCCTCACGGGAGGATCGGTAGCGGCCACGGTCCGAGCGCCTGGCGCCCGCCGGTAGGTTCTGCTCGGTCATAGGTGCCCCCATCCGAACTTGCACTCGTCGGAGAGGCCGCACAGCCGCCCGATGACGAGCCTGTAGTCACCCTTGTAGACCTTCGTGATGTCGGCCGCGGCGATGTCGGGGCGGCTCATCAGATTGTTGAAGACGAACTCCGCCGGCGCAGGTGCGCCCGCCGCGTCGAGCTTGGCAAGGTTGGCGACCGCCTCGCCGAGCGTCAGGATGCGGTCATCCAGGTCGGCCATGCCGGCGTCGTCGATGCGGCCTCCGGATGTCGCTAGCGCGCCGGCGACGTCGGCGGCGGCGCGGACCATGATGGCCTTGGCGACGGTGTCGGGGGCGGCGCCGGCACGGACGAGCTTCAGCTCGAGCAGCGTCGTTTGGCTTGCCGCTGCGCGCTGGAGGAGTTCGGCGTTGGTGGCCGACGGCAGGGGCGGGCAGACCGCGGCAAGATGTTGGCCGAGCAGGACCTGCTTCTGGATCGGTGCCCACAGGGTTGGGTCGAGGGGTTGGATCCGGCCCGCTGCAATAGCGGCCCGGACGACGGCCGGCGGCTCGCTGGCAGCCTGTGCTGCCTGGGCGAGGCCCAGGAGCTTGTCGTATAGGTCGTGGCACTGCTGGTATGGCATGTGCGGCCATGCGGCACCGATGGCCTTGATGGCGACGGCGTCGATCGTACCCCGCGACGGCCGGTGGCAGTGGACGCTCAGCCGCTTCAAGAAGTCGATGAGAGCAGGCCCATTCAAGCCCAGCGCGCGGATCTTCGCCTTGATGTCGGCGTGTGCCTTAGTGGGGTCTGCGAAGAACGTCTTCGTCTTGGCGTCGCTGGCAGGCGGGCCTTCGAGCCACACCTCGAACCTCGACAGGTCGAGGATGCCGGCGGCCTTGGCCTCCTGGTAGGAGACGATGAGCCTGCTGATCGCATGTTCCTTGCCGCAGAGCTTCATCGCTCCCCAGGAGCCGCGGTCCTTCGTCTTGAGCTGGGCGAACCGGAAGCAGTCGGCCTCGACGATGGCGAGGTCCTCGACGTGCTCGGCGACGATCGCGATGGGGCCGGTGGGGCCAAGCGAGGAGAGCCAAGTCAGGACAGCAAGCTTTGTCTGCCAAAGGAACCGCTCGAAGGTGTCGATGCCGGTGGGGTCGCTGGTGAGTGCGGCGAACGCGGGGATGGCAGCAGCGGTCGACGGCGCAGTGCCATCGGTCGCGTTCTGTTCCATCCTGAGCTCCTGCACTCCGGGTCCTTGAAGAGGCAACCTAGTGAGGAACTGTCCAGGATGCAGGCGGTTCACTCGTTCGACACGCCCCTTCGCCGGCCAGGAACGCGTCGAAGATGGATGCCCTGCGGCGGTTCTTGGGCGGGCCCTACCCGTGACGGGAGAGCTCTGAGCTCGCGACGAGAACAGGGCGTCCCTCAGATGCGCGGTTCGCACTAGGTGACCCGCTGCATAGTGGGCGGTAAGACGCGCATCTGACGTTACCGAACGTCCCCACATCGGCATGAGGTAGTCGGCTGCGTCAGCTGGTCTCATGTCCGGGCGGAATGGTATTGCCCTTCAACACACGCCTACTGCCAAGACAGGTCATCGATGGGGGCCCACCCGATCGAGAGCCACGTGCAGGGAGCGCCATTCGCGCTCGCGGCTCCTTGTTGCGGCGTGTTCATCGTGTCTGACTTGGGTGGCCGAAAGCTCTACGCTGCTGGTCTCGACGATGCGTCGGAGCACATCGGCCGAGTCGGCATGATCCAGGCCGCCGTGCTGGATGGCATTGTCAGGGTCATCAGCGATGTCGATATACAGCTGGTTGATGTCCCTGCCTCTGGTCGCCATCACGTACAACGGCTCCAAAGTCGTCGCGGCGTTGAGGTAGGCGTGGGCGGCATCGACGGTGCGGCCTTGGGCTCGGTGAGCGGTGGAGGCGTAGCCGAGCTCGACATGCTCACGGACGTATTCGGCGGGCAAGATTGCAGACGTTCCTGTCGCGGCGCGAGTCACGGCCATGGACCCATCCTCGTGGACCTCCGTGACCATCCAGTCGTTGCCGTTCTTCACCCACCCGCGGTCGGTCGCCAGGGAGCGCTGGTTGCGACGGGTGACGATGAGGTCGCCGACACCGACAGTCGACCCGTCTGCGAGGCGCACTCCCTCGGCGATGACGTGGCCGGCGCGGACGAGGTGGCCGCGGGCGCGTTGGTTCAGGTCAGTCACGGTCTGCGTGTCGACTGCCAGCATCAGCGACGTTCGCCCGGCCTGGGTGTCGGTGAGCCAGGCGTCGAAGAGCAGATCGAGCATGTCCTCGCGCGACCCATACTCGATGCGACCGTTCGCGACGTAGGTATGGGCGATGTCTGCGTTCCCGAGGCGCAGTTGCATCGAGGCGTCGCGTTCCCATTCGTGGTTGAACCGGTGCACTTCGCGCAAGGTCGGGGCGTCGGCGCCGCGGTCGTCGGCTAGGAGCTTGAACGCGCCCCCAGCTTGGACGGGTGACAGCTGGGCCCAGTCGCCGACGAGCAGGACTTTCGCGCCGACTTGGCGGGCGTGGGTGGTGATGTGGTCGAGGTGCTTGGTGGCGGCCATGGAGGCTTCGTCGATGATGACCAGCTGCCCTTGCTGGAGGGACCAGCATGCGTACTCCTCGTATGCCGCTCGCGCACGCAGCTGCAGTTGCCGGGTGGCCACCGATGGGTAGGCACGCGCCAGCCTGGCGGCGTAGTCCTGGACCACCTTCGCCCGTTCTGGGGTGCGTCGGTTCTCGGTGATCCACTTGGCGGTGTTCTCCGTAGGCACCCCGACCGCGTCGGCGAGCACCTCGGCGGCGGCGGCGGACGGTGCAAGCCCGACCACAGCCCCACGGCCGTAATGGGCCTCCCACGCAGCCCTGACCACAGCCATCGCGCTCGACTTCCCGGACCCGGCTGGTCCGACCAGCACGTCCAGGGCCCGGCCGGAGGTGACGATGGCGGCAACCGCGATGGCCTGCTCCGCAGACAGCAGATGGTTCTTTCCGGGTGCGACCAACTGCCCGAGCCGCGCGGCCACAGCAGACCCAACGACAGGGCCGTCGGTCGCACGGCCCGCCTCGAGAAGACGGGCTTCGGCGTCGAGGATCTCGGCGGTGGCGTAGACCTCGCTGTTGCGGGCCCGCAAACGCGAGGTGCCGTCCGGGCGACGCAAATGCTCGGGCAACAGGTCCGGCTCAGCCGGCGTGAGCATCACCGATCTCTCCGTCGCGAGCGTCGCCACGTGCTCCGTCACGGCAACCCGGTGAGTGGCAGTGACAAACCGGACTCCGGCCAGCTGGCGGCTGGTCTCGGCGAGCAGGTTGGCCCGAGTGAACGTGGGCCGCTTGTCCGCCACCGTCTGGACCACGACGCCCGCCAGGTCGCGCAGCATGCCTTCTTCGAGGTCGCCCGCGATCAGGAGTCGCTGGGTATGGCGACCGCCCAAGGCGGCCACCCACCGCTCCTGGCGGCCAGCGTCGAGGAACGGATCCGCCCGACCACGCCACCGGCTGATGAGGTCGTTCAGCGGTTTGACGTCCTTTTCAGGGCGGGTGGCGAGGGTGGCTTGTTGGCGCAGCTTGATCACCTCTGGGGCGGACGGCGGCCGCCCGCGAGCGGCCACGAACTCTTTGACGAGCTGGTCCTTGGCGGTCTCGATCGCGGTCGACCGTTGCGAAAACTCGTCCCGCAGTTCGGCAGTGACCCCGTCGACTTCCCACTTCGGCACCTGCGACCGACGCCGTGTTTCGGGCACCCACGCCCACCCGAGATCACGGGTCAACTCGTCCGCGAGCAGCCCGTTGTACAACTCCGACATCCCGACCGACGCGGCGAACAGGGCCTTGGAGTCCAACGTCTTCCACGCCCCGCCGACAACGGACTGTGCCCGGTTGAGCACCACAACATGGGTATGCAGCTGAGGGTCCCCGGCCCGCGAGTCCCAGTGGTCGAACGCGGTGGCGACGATGCCGCGAACGTCCTCAGACACGGCGCCGGCATGGCCGCTGCGCGTGGCGAATACCTGCGCTTCCCCGTACGCGATCACCTGCTCCAGCGCGCGCCGGTGCGCGGCGTGGATCCGCCCACGGGTCGGCTCGTCCGCCAGCGCCCACGCCACCGACACGGACTTGGGGGCGGAGAACGTCAGGTCGAACCCGGCCACGCTCGCCGGGGCCTTGCGCACCCTACCGACGTGGTCGACGAACACCGTCCCTCGGCCGCGCGGCAGGCGTCCGAGCGCCTGTCCGGTGACTGGGTCCCGGAGCATGCCGAGCATTCGCCACAGCGCCTCTTCCGACACCGGGGATCCCCCGACCACACCCCGTCCATCGTCCAACCCGGCGAGACCAGCACCCAGGAACGTGCCTGGCGGCGTCCCCTTCGCGGCGTAGTAGTCCGTCAGTCCCCGTGCCGGACCGGCCTCGTCCATGCGGGCCACCGAGGACATTAGGTACCGGTACCCGGCACCCAGGGTCATCCGGCGGATCGACATGGTCATGACAGGACAACGGGCTGTCGGGGGCACCACCTGATCCCCACGGCTCACCACTGGTGCCAGACGTGTGAAACGAGATGGGCCGTGGACAAGGTGTCGGTGGATCGCTGGGGTCGTGTGGTGGATGGGGCGGGCCGAGCAGAGCGGCCCGACGATGAGGGACTGCGCCAGGGAGTGGGGTGGTCGAGGTGGCCCGGGGGATGCGAGCGGTGAACCGGGGTTGGAGTCGCGACGTGCGGATCGTCTTGCACGTCCGGCCCCAGACCTGTGACAGCAGAGCCGTCGGCGTTCCGCCTTGTCCACAGTCGCCGGCGAGGACCTTGATCACCGGGTGGACCGATGGCGAACTCAGATGGTGCCCCCTGAAAGCCGTTGTCTAGCTATTGGCGAAACCAAGCGTTCCATGACAGTGGACGCGGTCACCACGGACGAAAGGAGCCGATCATGTCTGACTTGGTGTTGACGAGGCGCTGGCACACGGTCGCGGAGGTCGCCGAGATGCTGGGGTACGGAGAGACGAAGGTCCGCATGGCGATCCTGTCTGGCGACCTCAAGTCCGTGAAGGACGGCAAACTCCGCCGGATCCTGCCCGAGTGGGTGGACGAGTACGTCGCGCTCAAGGTCGCGGAGTCAGAGGCAGACCGCTGATGACCAGGCGGCACAACGGCGAGGGGACGATCTACCCCTACCGCAATGGCTATGCCGCGCAGGTGTGGGTGACGACGCCGCAGGGACGACGCCAGCGCAAGACTGTGTACGGCAAGACGCGCGAAGTGGTCCACGACAAGTGGGTCCAGCTCCAGGAGCAGGCACGCCGCGGGCCGGTGACCACCAAGGTCCCGCGGCTCGAGGAGTTCGCCGTCGGCTGGTTGCGTGACGTCGTCGCGCCCAACTTGGCACCGACCACGGCCGCCAACTACGAGCTGTTCACCCGCCTGTACATCGTCCCCGACCTGGGCGTGAAGCGTCTCGACCGGCTGAGCGTCCGTGACGTGCGGCTCTGGCTCAACGATCTCAAGCAACGGTGCCAGTGCTGCGCCCAAGGTAAGGATGCGGCGCGCGAGAGTCCGCGGTGCTGCGCGGTTGGCCAGTGCTGCCACCAGATCGCCTCGGAGTGGACTGTCCACCAAGCCTGGACAGTGCTCCGGAGCATGCTCAGCGAGGCCATGCGCGAAGAGCTGGTGTCGAGGAACGTAGCCGGGCTGGTCCGCGTGCCGGTGCCACGAGCCGGGAAGCGCGTCATGTGGACCGTCGAGGAGGCGAGGCAGTTCCTCGAGTCCGCACGCACCGACGGCGACCCGATGTACGCCGGTTACGTCCTGCTGCTCATCCTCGGCCTGCGTCGCGGCGAGCTCCTCGGACTGGCGTGGGAGGACCTTGACCTCGAGCACGGGGAGGCGCGCATCGCGTGGCAGGTCCAGCGGGTCAAGGGCGAGCTGGTCCGGCGACAGACCAAGACACCATCGTCCGACGCGCCACTTCCGCTGCCGGACCTCTGCGTCCGGGCCCTCGAGGACCGTCGTCGGACCGAGGCGCGCCTGCGGCTGGCCTCAGGCGAGGCATGGGCGGGCACCGGCCTTGTCCTCACGACGCGATTCGGCGATGCCCTGGATCCTCGGAACTTCCACCGCGCCTTCAAGACCCGAGCGAGCAAGGCTGGCGTTCCCGTCATCCCCGTTCACGCCACCCGCCGCACCTGCGCGAGCCTGCTGGTCGCGCTCGACGTCCACCCTCGAGTGGCCATGGCGATCCTCCGTCACAGCAAGATCGCGGTGACGATGGACATCTACTCGCAGGTCTCGTCCGCCACGACACGGGAGGCCCTCAAGCGGCTGGGGGAGGCCTTCGGATGACCACCACTGCAGTACTTTGCAGCAGTACGGGCGCGAAAGAGGCCCTCCCCGCAAAGCGGAGAAGGCCTCTGACCTGTGGTGGAGCCAAGGGGACTCGAACCCCTAACCCCCTGCTTGCAAAGCAGGTGCGCTACCAATTGCGCCATGGCCCCGAAGGGTAGCGACCCGGTCTAGCCGGGCCGCCGGTGTTGCGGACCTCTACTTGGGGGAGTCGGTCGCCTGGGACCAGAGGTCCTTCTCGGCCTGCTGGGCCTTGAGCTTCTTCTGGATCGCCGCAGCCCCGACAGCAGTCGCGATGAGGATAAGGATCTTCTTCATGGCCGTCCGCCTTCCCTCGCAGAGGAACCCGCGGGGATCGGGATTGGTGGGCCTAACAGGACTTGAACCTGTGGCCTCTTCCTTATCAGGGAAGCGCTCTAACCGTCTGAGCTATAGGCCCGTGAGCCCAATCTCCGCTGCGCCACCGGAGGTGACGCGAGGCACGAGGTTACAGCACCGGCATACCCTCCACCAAAACGGTCAGCACCGCCCAGGGGACCCGCTCGAGCACCGTCGAGGCAGCCCCGGACGGAGCCCCCAGGCTCGCTACCGCGCCCTCCCGAGGGCGCTGGCCAGCATGGGAGATCAGTCGTCGGTGAGGGTCAGCTGGAGGCCGCCGACCAGCGCGGAGCAGATGTTGTAGAGGAACGCACCGAGGGTCGACAGGGCGGTCATGAGGATGACGTCGATGACTCCGATGACGATCGACAGGGACAGCACCCGGCCGAAGCCGAGGTAGTCCATGATGTCGAACGGGTTCTGGGAGTCGTTGAAGATGGTCCCCACCAGGCGGTTGACCTCGGAGAAGACGCCCATCCCGGAGAGGATCATCCACAGGACCGCCACCATGACGACTCCGGCGATGCCCAGAGCCACCGAGATGAGGAAGGACATCTTCATCGCCGACCAGGGGTCCACACGGGAGACGGTCAGCTTGACCCGCCTGGCGCGCGCCGGCGCCGTTCCCGCGGGCCCGCCCGCCGGACGCGTGGGCGAGCCGTTGGTCCTCGGTCCGCCGACCTGGGAGGGGCTGCTCACGCCGGACTGCGCCCCACCCATGGGGCGGGACGAAGTGCTCGTCGGGCCTGGCGTGCTCACTCGGTACCTCCACTGCCGTCGTCACCGGGCACCTCCGGCGCCTCCGCAGCACCATCCACGCCCATTTCGTTCTCAGACGACGGTACGGCATCCGAGGCCCCCGAGTCGTCCGCGGCACTCCCATCGGACACCGGAAGGACGACCTCGGCCGGGTCCGCGGCGAACGCGACCTCGTCGGCGCCCACCTCGGCGCCCGGGTCAGCCGCACCGGTGACCCCGCTCCCGTCGACGGCGGCCTCGGCCGCGGTGACGGGCTCCACCTGTGCAGCCTCGGCTGCGACCTCCTCAGGAGTGCGTTCCGGGTTCCGAGCGACGGCCACCACGGAGTCTGCATTACCCGGGTTGGCGAACTTCATCCCCTGCGTGTTCCGCCCTGTGCGCGTCACCGGGTGCACCGGCATCCGCACGATGTTGCCCTTGCCCATGATGACCAGGACCTCGTCGTCCTCGCCGACGGTCAGGGCCCCGACGAGGTCACCGTTGCGCTCGGTGATCTTCGCGACGGTGACTCCGAGGCCACCTCGTCCCTTCGGGGTCCAGTCCGAGGCGGGGCTGCGCTTGGCCATGCCGTTCTCGAAGACCACGAACACGTCCGGGTCCTCGCCCTCGTGGATGACGCTCAGTGACAGCAGCGAGTCGTTCCCCCGGAACCGCATACCGGTCACGCCGCTGGTGGCGCGGCCCATCGGGCGGAGCTGCTCGTCAGTCGCGTGGAACCGTACGGACTGCGCCTTGCGCGACACCAGCAGCAGGTCGTCGGTCTGCGACGCGAGGTCGACCGCCACCAGCTCGTCACCCTCCCTGAGGTTCACGGCGATGAGGCCCCCGCTGCGCGGTGAGTCGTAGTCGGCCAGGCGGGTCTTCTTGACGAGGCCGTTCTTCGTGGCGAGCACGAGGTAGGGCTGCTCGGCGTAGTCGCGGATATCGAGAACCTGCGCGATCCGCTCGTCAGGCTGGAAGGCCAGCAGGTTCGCCACATGCTGGCCCTTGGCGTCACGGCCTGAGTCCGGCAGCTCGTACGCCTTGGCGCGATAGACGCGGCCGAGGTTGGTGAAGAACAGGAGCCAGTGGTGCGACGTCGTGGTGAAGAAGTGCTCCACCATGTCGTCGCCGCGGAGCTGGGCTCCGCGGACACCCTTGCCGCCACGCCCCTGCGAGCGGTATGCATCGACCCGGGTCCGCTTGGCATACCCGCCGCGCGTGATGGTGACGACGACGTCCTCCTCCGGGATCAGGTCCTCCATCGACATGTCGCCGTCGAAGAACTCGATCCGGGTGCGACGCTCGTCGCCGTACTTGCCGACGATGTCGGCGAGCTCGTCGGAGACGATGGTGCGCTGGCGGTCCGGCCTGGCCAGGATGTCCTGGAAGTCCGTGATCATCGCCTCGAGCCGGTTGTGGTCGTCGATGATCTTCTGCCGCTCCAGGGCGGCCAGCCGGCGCAGCTGCATGTCGAGGATCGCGCGGGCCTGGACCTCGTCGATACCGAGCAGCTCGATCAGGCCGTCGCGCGCGATCTCCACCGTCGAGGAGCGCCGGATCAGGGCGATGACCTCGTCGAGGGCGTCCAGCGCCTTGAGGAGCCCACGCAGGATGTGGATGTCGGCCTCGGCCTTGCGGAGGCGGAACTGCGTCCGGCGGACGATGACCTCGATCTGGTGGTCAACCCAGTACCGGATGAACGCGTCGATCGGCAGCGTGCGCGGCACCCCGTCGACCAGCGCCAGCATGTTAGCGCCGAAGTTGGTCTGGAGCTGGGTGTGCTTGTAGAGGTTGTTGAGCACGACCTTCGCAACTGCGTCCCGCTTGAGGACGATGACGAGCCGCTGCCCGGTGCGGCCGGACGTCTCGTCGCGGATGTCCGCGATCCCGGACAGCCGGCCCTCCTTGGTCAGCTCGGCGATCTTCTGGGCGAGCGTGTCGGGGTTGACCTGGTACGGGAGCTGGGAGACGACGAGGCACTGGCGCCCCTGGATCTCCTCCACCTCCACGACGGCCCGCATGATGACCGAGCCGCGTCCGGTCCGGTAGGCCTCCTCGATCCCCTTGCGCCCGAGGATCAGTGCGCCCGTCGGGAAGTCCGGTCCGGTGATCCGGGACAGCACGGCGTCGAGCGTCTCCTCCCGCGAGGCCTCGGGGTTGGCCAGGAGCCACTGGGCGGCGGCCGACACCTCGCGCAGGTTGTGCGGCGGGATGTTCGTCGCCATCCCGACCGCGATCCCGGACGAGCCGTTCACGAGCAGGTTCGGGAACCGGCTGGGCAGGACGACCGGCTCCTGCGTCTTGCCGTCGTAGTTGTCGCGGAAGTCGACGGTGTCTTGGTCGATGTCGCGGACCATCTCCATGGCCAGCGGCGCCATCCGGCACTCGGTGTACCGCGGGGCGGCGGCAGGGTCGTCGCCCGGGCTGCCGAAGTTGCCCTGGCCGTCGACCAGCGGGTAGCGCATCGACCAGTCCTGGACGAGGCGGACCAACGCGTCGTAGATCGAGGAGTCACCGTGCGGGTGGTACTGGCCCATCACCTCGCCGACGACGCGGCTGCACTTGTTGTAGCCGCGGTCCGGCCGGTACCCGCCGTCGAACATCGCGTAGACCACCCGGCGGTGCACCGGCTTCAGCCCGTCGCGCACATCCGGCAGAGCGCGGCTCACGATGACCGTCATCGCGTAGTCGATGTAGCTGCGCTGCATCTCGGTGTTGAGGTCGATGGCCTCCGTCCGGTCGAACTCGATCGGCGGTGTCACGTCAGTCATGAAGATCCTTGCTGTTCGACAGAGTCATAGCTCGAAGCGCCCACGGAGACCGACAGAAGCGGCTGTGCGCCCGAAGGGCCGTGGAGGGCCTGGCGGGAGCCCGGAGGGAAGCGGAGGGCGGAGGGTAGGCCCGAGCGCGCACTGCCGCGAAGGCGCTGTCACCCGGGCACTCGTGGACACCCCACATACCGTCAGATATCCAGGAAACGCACGTCGCGCGCGTTCCGCTGGATGAACCCGCGCCGGCTCTCGACGTCCTCGCCCATGAGGATGGCGAAGATCTCGTCGGCCGCGGCCGCGTCGTCGAGTGTCACCTGGAGCAGGACGCGGTGGTCCGGGTCCATGGTGGTCTCCCACAGCTCCTGGTAGTCCATCTCGCCGAGGCCCTTGTACCGCTGGATGCCGGCGTCCTTCGGCAGGCGCCAGCCCTGGGACTGCCCGGCCTGGACCATGGCGTCGCGCTCGCGGTCGGAGTAGGCGAACTCGTGCGGGTGGTTGCTCCACTTGAGGCGGTACAGCGGCGGCTGCGCGAGATACACGTAGCCCTCCTCGATGAGCGGCCGCATGAACCTGAAGAGCAGCGTGAGCAGCAGCGTCCGGATGTGCAGCCCGTCGACGTCGGCGTCGGCCATCAGCACGATCTTGTGGTACCGCGCCTTGGTCTTGTCGAAGTCCTCGCCGATGCCCGTCCCGAAAGCCGAGATCAGCGCCTGCACCTCCGTGTTGGCCAGCACCTTGTCGATGCGCGCCTTCTCGACGTTGAGGATCTTGCCGCGGATCGGCAGGATCGCCTGGTTGTGCGGGTTCCGTCCACGGACCGCCGAGCCGCCGGCCGAGTCGCCCTCGACGATGAACACCTCGGAGATGCTGGGGTCCTTGCTCTGGCAGTCGCGCAGCTTGCCGGGGAGGCCGCCGGACTCCAGCAGGCCCTTGCGGCGGGTGGCCTCCCGCGCCTTGCGGGCTGCCATCCGAGCGGCTGCGGCCTGGACCGACTTGCGGACGATGTCCTTGCCCTCACTCGGGTGCGTCTCCAGCCAGTGCCCGAACTCGTCGGTCATCGCCCGCTGCACGAAGCCTTTGACCTCGGAGTTGCCCAGCTTGGTCTTCGTCTGCCCCTCGAACTGCGGCTCGCCGAGCTTGACGGAGAGGACCGCGGTCAGACCCTCTCGGATGTCGTCGCCGGTGAGGTTGTCGTCCTTGTCCTTCAGGAGGTTCTGCTTGCGGGCGAAGTCGTTGACGAGCTTGGTCATCGCCGCACGGAAGCCCTCCTCGTGAGTGCCGCCCTCGTGGGTGTTGATCGTGTTGGCGTACGTGTGCACCGACTCCGAGTACGCCGTCGTCCACTGCATGGCGAGCTCGAGCGACAGCTGCCGCTCCGCGTCCTCCGACTCGATGGAGATGATCTCCGCGTGCACCGGTTCGGCCTTCTTGGACGACACCAGGTGGGTGACGTAGTCGACGAGTCCGTTGTCGTACTTGTAGGACACCGTGCGTGGCTTCCGCTCGGACTCGTCGACGGCGTCGACCTCCGCATCGTCCGTCTGCGGCACCCGCTCGTCGACCAGGTTGATCGTCAGACCCTTGTTGAGGAACGCCATCTGCTGGAAGCGGGCGCGGATCGTCTCGAAGTCGAACGTCGTGGTCTCGAAGATGTCGCCGTCGGGCCAGAACGTGATGGTCGTCCCGGTGCGGTCGGACTCCTCCATCCTGGCGAGCGGCGCCACGGCCTCGCCGTGGTCGAACGTGACTCGGAACGCATGCCCCTTCTGGAAGACCTCGGCGTCCAGGCGGGTCGACAGCGCGTTGACCACCGACGAGCCCACCCCGTGCAGCCCGCCGGACACCTTGTAGCCGCCGCCGCCGAACTTGCCGCCGGCGTGCAGCTGCGTCAGCACGAGCTCGACAGCCGACTTCCCCTCCGCGGGGTGGATGTCTGTGGGGATCCCGCGCCCGTTGTCGGCGACCCGTACGCCGCCGTCGGCCAGCAGGGTCACGTCGATCCTGTCCGCATAGCCGGCCAGCGCCTCGTCGACGGAGTTGTCGACGATCTCCCACACCAGGTGGTGCAGGCCGCGCTCACCGGTCGAGCCGATGTACATCCCGGGCCGCTTGCGCACCGCCTCGAGGCCCTCGAGCACGGTGATGGCGCTCGCGTCGTACGCCGAACCGGCCGGCGCCCCCGCGAGCCGCGCCTCCACCGCCTCCCGGGCAGCCTCCGCCTCGGCGGCCGTGAGGTGCTCGGTGACTTCAGTGCGACCGGTGTTCGAGAGGCCGGTGTTCGAGAGGCCGGTGTTCGAGAGGCCGGTGTTCGAGGCGTCCCCGGCAGGGACCTCGCTGGACGGGGACATGGTGTTGTCAGCCTCGGACACAGTGCTCCTTCTCCGATGGGGCAGCCGCCCGGGGGGTCACCCCTCGGCCCTGCTGCACCCTGCTCATGGCTCGCGACCAGACTGGAGACCAGCTGGCCGCGAAATCACTCCACAGTCTACCGGTCGGAGGGGTCAGGCCTCATGTCAGGAGGCCCGTGAGCCGGGATTTGGGCACAAAAACGGCCCTCTCCCGGGTCGGGGTACGTCCCCTGGCCTCTCAGCGGCCCATTTCGGAGTTTCGCGACGGCCTCTCAGGTCCCCAAGGTCCGCGAGAACAGCTCCCGCACCGTCCGCGGTATGCCGTGCTCCGGCAGGTCGACCTCGTCCGCCTCCGGGGGGAACGCCAGGTGGTAGACGAAGGAGTCCGGCACCTCGCGCACCGGCTCCACCAGCGACTGCAGGCGGTCGCCCTGGAGCAGCGAGCGCCAGTCACGCGCATCGTCGTCGGACAGCTCGTCGATCACGACCCTGCGCTCCTGACGCTGGCCGGCGAAGCCGCCCGTACGCCTCAGCCGGAACTCCGCTGCGGTCGCGCTGCCAGACTCCATGCCCCCGGTCTCGTCGCCGCCGGGCGAGTCGGGAGCCGGCGCGGCGGAGTCGTCCGCTGACCCACGTGAGTCAGGCGCCGACCCGCTCGAGTCAGGCGTCGACGCCGTGGAGGGTCGCGCCGCCACACCCACCGTGTCCCACGCATGCTGGACGGCCTCGGCCTGCGCTGAGCCGTCGCCATAGCGCGCCTGCGCCGCGGAGACGGTGGCCGCGGCAAACGTGGCGAAGTCGCAGGTCGAGGGCAGGCGCCCTCCCGTGAGGACGTCGAACCACACGTGTCCCGCGCCTTCCCAGGCGTGGCCGCCGATGGCCGTGGCCGCGAGGTAGAACGCGTGGTTGGGGATCCCGGAGTTCAAGTGGACTCCGCCGTTGTCGTCGGTGGTGTCGACGTAGCCGTCCATCGTGGCGGGTTGCGGGTCCCTGCCCAGCTGCGGGTCGTCGTACGCCGTCCCCGGAGCCTTCATCGAGCGCAGAGCCACCCCGTGCACCGAGGGGGTGAAGAGCCCTTCACCGATGAGCCAGTCAGCGTGGTCGGCGCTCTGACCGAGCGCCCGCTGCTTCACGAGCGAACCGAAGACGTCGGAGAGGGACTCGTTGAGCGCTCCCGACTGGCCCTGGTACTGCAGACCGGCCGTGTACTCCGTCACCCCGTGGGTCAGCTCGTGGCCGATCACGTCGACCGCGATGGTGAACCGGGTGAACACGGTGCCGTCGCCGTCGCCGAAGACCATCTGGCTACCGTCCCAGAAGGCGTTGTCGTAGTCCTTGCCGTAGTGCACGGTGCCCAGGAGGGCCAGCCCCTTGCCGTCGAGCGAGTCTCGGCCGTAGACGCGGTCGAAGAGCTCCCAGGTCTTCCCGAACCCGTCGTAGGCCTCGTCAGCAGCCGCGTCCCCCACCGGGCCCTGGCCTTCACGACGGACGGGCGTGCCTGGTGTGGTCTCGAACCCTCGGGCGTCCCCGATCGTCCGCTGCGGTCCCGTGCCAGCGTCCGTACGAGGGCCCTGCATCCCCTGGCGCCCCGCGCGTTCAGGCGTGGAGGCACTTCGCGGTGTATGCCCAGTCCGCCGCTGACGCAGGGCATGGTCGTGCTCCAGCGAGCGGCGGGCCAGCTCCCTCACCGCCTCGTCCGAGTGCTCGGACAGAGCACGCAGCAGGTATGGCGGGACGATGGAGCAGCGCACGGACGGGAAGGAGGCCATGAGGCCATCCTGCGCCTCTCCGCCGACAGCGCGTGCCCGCTTATCCACAGCCTCGCTGCGGCTCGTGCGTCCTGCTCCTCACCCGCGCGCCTCCACCGCGGACTCCAGCAGGCGCCGAACCGCCGCCGGGATCGGAGCCGGCCTGCGGTCTCGCCGGTCGACGTACACATGCACCCACCGGCCCAGCGCCGCAGGCGGCTCCTCGTCCATGGCGAACAGGCCCAGGGCATACGTGATGCTCGTCCGGCCGAGCCGCTCGACCCGGACCCCCACCTCCAGAGGCCGTGGGTAGCTGAGCTCGCGCAGGTACCGGCACCCCGACTCGGCCACCACGCCGACCTGGTCGAGAGCGAGAACCTCGATACCGGCCGCCTCGATGAGCCAACCGTTGATGGCAGAGTCGAACAGCTCGTAGTACACGGCGTTGTTGAGGTGTCCGTACATGTCGTTGTCGGACCAGCGGGTCGTCGCAGTCACGAGCCGGTCGAAGTCGCCCCTGGTCAGCGGCTCGGCCGGCTCAGCCATAGGTGTCCCGTGGGCCGGGTCCGGTCGAGCGCCTTGGACCCTTGGACCAGGACGGAGCGCTCGGTCCCACCACCTTCAGCGCCGACACCGTCCCCTTGCCGACCTCCCCCTCGAGCCGCCCCATAATGGCCGACTCGAGCAGCCTCAGCTGAGTGGCCCACGCCGTCGAGTCCGCCCTCACCGTCAGCACCCCGAGCTCGAATGTCACCGGCGTGCAGTGCTGCGCCACTTCGGGACCGACGATCTCGGCCCAGCGGCCCATCACCGAGCCGACGGCGACGTCGACCTTCCAGCCGCGGTCGGAAAGCAACCGGTCCAGCTGGTCCCCGAGCAGGAGCGGGTCACGCCCGTCGCGCGGCGCCTTGTTGCCCTGACCCAGGGGTCGACGAGCCCGCATGGGTCGCAACCCGGGGCGCAGTCCCTTCTCGCGGGCTGCGGCTCGGGCCCGGAGCAGGGCTGCCGCCGCGGCATCCTGGACGACGTCAGCCCCGTCCTCCTCCTGCCGACCGGACTCAGAGTCTTGTGCGTGTCGCGTCGCGTCGGGCGCCCCACCTCGGCGTGTCGTGAGTTCGGTCGGCAGCAGCGGGCCTGGCAGGTCGGTCGGAAGCAGCGGTTCGGTGGGCTCGGGGCGCTCACTCACGCAGGACCACCTCCCCCAGGCTCACGGCATACGTCCTGCCCAGGAGCGAGGCCGGCACGTCCGCGTCCACGGCAGCCGTGATGAGCACCTGCTCGCAGTCCGCCACCATGGCGGCGAGCCGCTCGCGCCGGCCTACGTCGAGCTCGGCGAACACGTCGTCCAGCACGAGGACCGGGTCCTCGCCGAGGTCGTGACGCAACAGCTGGTACGCAGCGAGCTTGAGTCCGAGGGCGAACGACCAGCTCTCACCATGGCTGGCATAGCCCTTCGCAGGCAGGTCTCCCAAGGTCAGCACCAGGTCGTCACGGTGTGGCCCGACCAGCGAGACCCCGCGCTCCACCTCCCGGCCACGCACCTCCTCCAGGGTCGCCAGAAGCTCCGCCCGCAGCACCTCCACGTCAGGCACCTCACCGGCGGCGAGCTGGGCTGCCGCCTCCTCGCGGAGCGAGCTCCTGTACGACACCCGGGCATCGGACTGGCCGGCACTGACCTCGTCATACGCCTTGGCCAGGTAGGGCCCGAGGTCGCGCAGCAGGCGCAGCCGGGCGTAGAGCAGCTGGGCTCCCACCGTAGAGAGGTGGTCGTTCCAGACGTCCAGGGTGTGCAGCGCCGAAGCCTGTGCCTCCTCCGGCGGCTCCGTGCCTGGCCGTGGCGGGGGACGACGGCCCCGTCGCAGCACGGGTGCGGCCGACTTGAGCAGGGCGTTGCGCTGCTTGAGGATCCGGTCGTAGTCGCTGCGGACTCCGGCCCACCGCGGTTGGCGCGCCACGAGCAGGTCGTCCACGAAGCGGCGACGCTCCGAAGGGTCTCCCTTGACCAGCGCGAGGTCCTCCGGCGCGAAGAGGACGGTTCGCAGCGTGCCGAGCACCTCTCGCGGCCGCGGGACCGGTGAGCGGTTGAGGCGCGCCCGGTTCGCCCGGCCGGGGTTGAGCTCGAGCTCGACGAGGGTCTCGCGGCCGTCCCGCACGACGGCCGCCCGGATCACTGCCTGCTCGGCGCCGAAGCGCACCAGGGGCTGGTCGGTCGCCACCCGATGGCTCGAGAGCGTGGCGAGGTACCCGACCGCCTCGACGAGGTTCGTCTTGCCCTGACCGTTGAGGCCGACCAGCGTCGTGACGCCGGTCTCGAGCGGCAGGTCGGCGCTCGCGTAGCTGCGGAAGTCCGCGACGGTCAGATGTCGGACGTGCAAGGGCCTCCGATCAGCCCTTGCTGCTCTTGTCCGTGGAACCGGTCCCGGAGGTGGCGCCGGCGCGCGTCTGCCTCGCCGAGGACCGTCCCGACCCGTTGGTCGCTCCGGTGCCGGACGACGGACCGGCCTCGGCGGCCTTGCGGCCCTTGGAGCTGGCCTCCTGCGGCGTCTTCGGCGGCTGCTCCTTGGCCTCGACCTTGGCCTGGACGCGCTTGGGGTGCTTGGGAGCGCCCTGCTCGCGCAGCTCCTCGCCCTCCGCGACCGTCATCACCTGGTGTCCACCGAACCCGCCGCGCAACGCGGCGACGGCCTGCATGGTCGGGGACTCCTTCTGCCGTGAGGCGAACCGGGCGAAGAGGGACGCCGAGATCACCGGCATGGGCACCGACATGGCGATCGCCTCCTCCACCGTCCACCGGCCCTCGCCGGAGTCCACCGTGTAGCCCGACACGTCGTCCAGGTGCGGGTTCTCCTCCAGCGCGTCGACCAGCAGGTCCAGCAGCCAGGAGCGCACGACGGTCCCGCGGGTCCAGGCCTTGAAGGCGCCCGGCACGTCGGTGACGATGTCCTTGGCCTCGAGGAGCTCGTAGCCCTCGGCGTACGCGGCCATGAGGCCGTACTCGATGCCGTTGTGCACCATCTTCGCGTAGTGGCCGGCGCCGACCTTGCCGGCGTGCACGAACCCTTCTTCGCGGGGGCCCTCCGGTCGCAGCGCGTCGAAGATCGGCATGGCCTTCTTGACGTTGGCCGCGGAGCCGCCCACCATCAGGCCGTAGCCGTTCTCCAGCCCCCAGATGCCGCCGGAGACGCCACAGTCGACGTAGCCGATCCCCTTGGCCTTCAACAGCTTCTCGTTCTCGAAGTCGTCGGTGAACCGGCTGTTGCCACCGTCGATCACCAGGTCGCCCTTCTCGAGCAGGCCGGACAGCTTCTCGATCGTCTCCCGGGTGGCCGCCCCGGACGGGACCATGACCCATACCGTCCGAGGGGCGTCCAGCGCCTTGACCAGGGCAGGCATGCTCTTGACGTCGGACACGTCAGGGTTGCGGTCGAACCCCACGACCTCGTGGCCGGCGCGGCGGATCCGCTCGCGCATATTGCCGCCCATCTTTCCGAGTCCGATCAGACCGAGCTGCATGGGGAACCCTTTCGTATGGTCGTGCGCCGTGGCCGGTGCTCCCGCGCGCAGTACCGCGCGGCGCGTGCTCAGGCTACGCCCGGGCGCGGTCAGCTCGCGAAGCGAACAGGCATGAGGACGTACCGGTACGAGGTGTCGGCGTCACCCTCCTGCTCCGCCTGGCCCGACAGCACTGCGGGCCGCGACGGCTGCGTGAACGACAGCCGGGACCACTCGGTCCCCACGGCCCCCAGTCCGTCGAGGAGGAAGCCCGGGTTGAAGGCGATCTCGATCTCGGGCCCGGTGAGCGTCGACTCGACCGCCTCCGAGGCCTGGGCGTCGTCTCCGGTGCCAGCCTCGATCGCGACCTGTCCGTCGGTGAACCGCAGGCGCACCGGCGTGTTCCGCTCGGCGACGAGCGCCACCCGCTTGACCGCCTCCACCAGCTCGGCCGTCCGGATGACGGCTTCGGTGTCCACCGTCGTCGGGAAGATCGACGTCACCTTCGGGTACTCGCCGTCGAGCAGGCGAGTGGTGGTCCGCCGCTGGCCTGCCTCGAAGCCCACCAGCCCGTCACCGCCGGCCGACGAACCCAGCGCGAGCTCGACCGAGCCGGCCGCGCCGAGGGCCTTGGCCGTGTCCGCCAGGGTCCGGGCCGGGACGAGGGCGAGGTGGGAGGCGTCGGTCGCCTCGGGGTTCCAGGTCAGCTCGCGCATGGCCAGCCGATACCGGTCCGTCGCGAGGAGCGTCATCTTCTCGCCGTCGATCTCGACGCGGACGCCGGTCAGGATCGGCAGCGTGTCGCCGCGGTCCGCCGCGATGGACACCTGGGCGACGGCCTGGGTGAAGACGTCGCCGGCGATGGTGCCGCTCGGGTTGGGGGCGGTGGGAAGTGTGGGGTAGTCGTCCGCGGGCATCTGCATGAGGCTGAAGCGCGAGGAGCCACAGGTGACCGAGACCTTGTTGCCGTCCGTCGCTACGTCCACCGGCTTCTGGGGAAGGTTGCGCGAGATGTCCGCCAGCAGCCGGCCGAGCACGAGCACGGTGCCGCCCTCGGCGACGTCCGCGGCGACCGTGATCTTGGCGGAGACCTCGTAGTCGAACGCCGAGAGCGTCAGGGTGCCCTCCTCCTCCGCGTGCAGGAGTACGCCGGCGAGAACGGGGACCGGCGGCCGGGCGGGGAGTCCACGGGCCACCCACGTCACGGCCTCGGCTAGCACCTCACGTTCCACCCGAAACTTCACCGTCACTGCCCGCCCTTCGCATGCGGCATCGCCGCGGAACCTCAAGAATGTGATTGCGGACTGACCCTAGTGCTCAGGGTTCATGCGGCCAACCCGGTTCGGGGATTCGGCCAGCCCTTCTTGGCGTGTGGTTCACCAGCGGTTGACAGGGGGTGGGGCCAGGGAGGGTACTCGGGGCTGGATGGCTCAGGTCAGGGATCTCGTCGTGGTCATAGGGGGTGTGGACGCTGTGGACGACGAGGAGGCGTTGCAGGTCAGAGGGCGCGGAGGCCGTGTGGACGGCGCGTGGACGGGGCGGAGGACACAGCGATACCAGGTGTGGACGCTCTTGAGGTGCCCACAGGGCCTCCACACCGGCGACCTATGGCGTCCCCAGCGATACCGGCGTCGTACACGGGTTATCCACCCGTTTTCCACAGATGTGTAGAACGACCTTCCCGAGCGGTGTGCGCAGCCCGACCGTCCCGGTACCCACAGGGTTGTCCACAGGTGTGGACCATGCGCGGTTGATCCCGGCTTGGGGCGGTTCGTCCGGATATCTGTGGCCAGGAACGGACAAACGAGCTGCGCGCGGGTGGCCTGGGCCGCTGTCAGAGTCTCGAGGCGTGACCACAATATGTGGGTAACCCTGTGGACAACCCGGGAAGACGCGAGCTGCGACCGGAGGTTCAGCGAGACTGCTGCTTGATCCGGTTGGTCAGCTCTGTGACCTGGTTGTAGATGGCACGGCGCTCAGCCATGAGCTGGCGGATCTTCTTGTCCGCGTGCATGACGGTGGTGTGGTCCCGGCCACCGAACTGCTGGCCGATCTTCGGCAGCGACAGGTCGGTCAGCTCGCGGCACAGGTACATGGCGATCTGCCGCGCGGTGACCAGGACGCGCGAGCGTGACGTCCCGCAGAGGTCCTCGATCGAGAGCCCGAAGTACGCGGCAGTCTGAGCCATGATCGTGGCGCTCGTGATCTGTGAGCCCTGCTCGTTGGGGATGAGGTCCTTCAGCACGATCTCGGCCAGGCTCATGTCGACGCTCTGCCGGTTCAGACTGGCGAAGGCGGTGACCCGGATGAGGGCGCCCTCGAGCTCCCGGATGTTGGTGGAGATGCGGCTCGCGATGAACTCGAGCACCTCGTCGGGAGCGCTCATGCGCTCCTGGATGGCCTTCTTGCGGAGGATGGCGATGCGCGTCTCGAGGTCCGGGGGCTGGACGTCGGTGAGCAACCCCCACTCGAACCGGCTCCGCATCCGCTCCTCGAAGCCGCTGAGGAGCTTCGGCGGCAGGTCGGAGGTGATGACGACCTGCTTGTTGGCGTTGTGCAGGGTGTTGAAGGTGTGGAAGAACTCCTCCTGGGTCTGCACCTTGCCCTGCAGGAACTGGATGTCGTCGATGAGCAGTACGTCGACGTCGCGGTAGCGCCGCTGGAAGTTCGACGCCTTGTCGTCCCGGATGCTGTTGATGAAGTCGTTGGTGAACTCCTCGGAGTTCACGTAGCGCACTTTGACGTTGGGGTACAGGTTGCGCGCGTAGTGGCCGATCGCATGGAGCAGGTGCGTCTTGCCCAGCCCTGACTCGCCATAGACGAAGAGCGGGTTGTAGGCCTTGGCGGGAGCCTCTGCCACGGCGACAGCCGCTGCGTGTGCGAACCGGTTGCTCGCCCCGATGACGAACGTGTCGAAGGTGTACTTCGGGTTCAGCCGGGTGGCCGGCTCCTCGGTGGTGCTCGGAACCTCGTCGCGGGGCCTTCGCTGCGGCTCGCCGAGGGGCGGCAGCGCGTACAGCCCCTCGCCGGCGCGGCGGGCGTCCAGGCGCTGGTCGAACGAGGGCTCGCGCTGCTGGTCGAACGGGGAGGGAACGTCGTCCACGAGGCCGACCGTGTCCTCGATCTGCTGCGACTCGTCCAGGGACGCGTCAACCGTGACGGCGAGCTGCACCTCGGCGCCCAACTGCGAGGACAGCGCACGGGTCACCGCATCGCGGACCCGCTGCTCGACGACGTCCTTGGTGTAGTCGTTCGGCACCTTCACCAGAGCCGTGCCGTCGAGGAGCCCGGACAGCCTTGCGAGCGTGAGGAAAGCCCGCTCGCGTGGAGGGAGTCCGTCCGCATCGAGGGTCGTGATGGTGTTGTGCCAGATCTGTGAGAAGTCCAGATCTGTGTCACTCACGTGTCCCACATCCCTTTCGACGGTGTCCGAGGTCGCTGCCGGTCGCAGGTCATGGTGCCTTGTCCACACAGTTATCCACAACCTGTGGGTGAAGAATGGGACGAGGACGGACGCTAACAAGGTCACGCCTCGACCGGCAACCCGAACGGTCGAATTTCCCTCGTGTCGGACCAAAATAGCGCGTCGACCCCGGCGTGTCCGCATCCGTCCACCACCGTTGGCTGCTAATGGAACGAGGGCCGCCTGCAAGGCCGCTGGTTTGACCCTGTGGTGACCGCTCGCGTACCTTGGGGACCGGCCTGTCGGCCGTTTTCGCATGCCCGTGACCCCGGTGCGATCTCCTCGAGAGATCTCCCCTGACCTCGCGCGGGCTTCCGATTGCGGCCGAGGACGGCCGGCACCGCCACCAGATCGACTCAGCAGGCCACCGCGCCTGACCAACAACGGAGAAACCTCGTGAGCAAGCGTACGTTCCAGCCGAACAACCGCCGTCGGGCCAAGACCCACGGCTTCCGTCTGCGTATGCGGACCCGCGCCGGTCGCGCCATCCTGTCGGCTCGCCGCGCAAAGGGTCGCTCCGAGCTCTCCGCCTGAGGCCCCTCCCGTGCTGCCCGCGGGGCACCGGCTCCGGACGAGCTCGGACTTCGCGGCGGTGCTACGGGGGCCGGGGGGAGCCCGAGCCGGCTCCACGCTGATCGTGGTGCATGCAGCACAGACCGACGCGCGAGCGGGACACCCGCCGCGGGTCGGTTTTGTTGTGTCCAAGGCCGTCGGCGGCGCCGTGGTCCGCAACCGCACCAAGAGAAGACTCCGCGCGATCGCCGCGACACGGCTCGAGCGGATCCCTGCAGGGGCCGACCTGGTCGTGCGCGCGAACCCGGCCGCGGCGCAGGCCAGCTCTGCTCAGCTCGGCGCCGAGCTGGACCGGCTGCTCGCCCGGGTGCTGCCGCGGCTGGGCGGGCGGCGTCGATGAGGGCTGTCCAGCGCGTCCTGGCCGCACCTCTGGTCGGGCTCATCGTCGTCTACCAGCGGTTCGTCTCGCCCCTGACGCCACCGACCTGCCGGTACTACCCGTCCTGCTCGGCCTACGCGCTCACGGCCATCCGGCGCTTCGGACCGTTCAAGGGAACCTGGCTCGCGCTCAGGCGGTTGGGCAGGTGTCACCCCTGGTCTCCGGGCGGCGTGGACCATGTGCCGGCCGCGCCTGACTCCGCGGCTGACTCCGCGGCTGACTCCCCGTCGACCGCTCGACCCGCCCGCCCCGCCCGCCAGCGGTAGGGCATCCGACCTACTGGTCCCACGGCATACCCGCCGGCGGGCCGGAACCACCGGTGGACCGTCATCCCGACGGGACACCACCCCAGATTGAGGACGTCATGAGTTTCAGTTCGCTGGTCTACCCGTTCGAGTGGCTCGTCGCCTGGATCCTGTGGGGCTGGCACTCCCTGTTCACGGCGATCGGCATCCCGTCCGCGTCAGGCGTCGCCTGGGTCCTCTCGATCATCGGCCTCGTGGTCGTCATGCGCGCTGCGATGATCCCCCTGTTCGTCAAGCAGATCCATGCCTCTCGGCGGATGCAGCTGATCCAGCCCGAGATGCAGAAGATCCAGGCCAAGTACAAGGACAAGAAGGACCCGGACTCCCGTCAGGCCATGACGCAGGAGACCATGGACCTCTACAAGCGGACCGGTACCAACCCGTTCAGCTCCTGCCTGCCGATCCTGGTCCAGTCGCCGTTCTTCTTCGGGCTGTTCCGGGTGCTCAACGGGCTGAAGAAGATCTCCGAGGGGCAGATCGCGCCGATCGGCCCGATCTCCCGCAAGCTCGCGGCGGAGGCAGAGGGCTCGACGTTCCTCGGTGCGCAGCTGTCCGACAGGTTCGTCGGCGCTCACACGCTCACCGTGCAGATCGTGACGATCCTCCTCATCGTCCTCATGTCGGCAAGCACGTTCACCACGCAGCGCCAGCTCATGATGAAGAACATGCCGGCGTCCGCGCTGGACAACCCCTTCGCCAAGCAGCAGAAGATGCTGCTCTACCTGATGCCGCTCTTCTTCGCCATCTCGGGTGTCAACTTCCCCATCGGTGTGCTGCTCTACTGGCTGACGACCAACGTCTGGTCGATGTGCCAGCAGTTCTACGTGATCCGCCGTATGCCGGCCCCTGGCTCGCCGGCGGAGCGTGCCATGCAGGAGCGGCGGGCCAAGAAGGGGAAGCCGGTCCAGGAGTTCACCGTCAAGGGTCTCGACAAGCCGGGGGACGTGCAGGACGACGTGGCCAAGCCCATCGGTGGACAGCGCGTGCAGCCGACCCGTAACAAGAAGAAGAAGGCCGCACAGGGAAAGCCGGCACAGGGAAAGCCCAACGCCGCACCGGCGACCGCGGTGCACGAGAACAAGCCGCAGACCGACAACTGAGAGTGACGACGATGACCGAGCAGAACCACCCCGTCGTGGACCACATCGCGGAGGACGACGGACTCGACCCGCAGGGCGAGGGGCAGGCTTTCGAGGAGACGGCGCCCCTGGTGGGTTCCGGCGAGTCCAGCACCCTGCCGGACGAGGAGGGCTCTTCGGGCCGGCGCCGCGCCGCCAAGGTGGCGGACCTCGAGCGGGAGGGCGAGGTCGCCGCAGACTTCCTCGAGACGCTGCTCGACATTGCGGACCTCGATGGCGACATCGACGTGGACGTCGACGGCGACCGTGCGGCTGTCTCGATCGTCGACTCTGAGGAGGGCCGAGTGCCCCGTCGACTGGTCGGACCGGACGGGAAGGTGCTGGAGGCTCTGCAGGAGCTGACGAGGCTTGCCGTTCAGTCGGCAACCGGTGAGCGGAGCCGCCTGATGCTCGATGTCGCCGGACACCGCGCCGAACGACGCTCCTCGCTGGTCGAGCTCGCTCAGCGAGCCATCGCTGAGGTGAAGGCGAGCGGCGAGAAGGCTTCCCTGGAGCCCATGTCGGCGTTCGAACGCAAGGTCATCCACGACGAGGTCCTCGCTGCTGGGCTCACCTCCGAGTCGGACGGCGTAGAACCGCGTCGCTTCGTCGTGGTCCTGCCCTCCTGACCGTTGTTTCACGTGAAACCGCGTCGATGACCGACAGTCCTGCGTCCAGCGGGCGGGGACCTGGCCAGCGGGCCGGGGCCCCGCCCGTCGGCTTGTCCGGTGATGCTCCGTCCCCGGCTCTTCGACCCACAGCGCCCCAGCCTGCCGCCCGCGCTGTCTTCGGAGACGCCTTGGCCAAGGCTCAACACTTCGCGGACATCCTGGCCGACACCGGCGTCGCACACGGGTTGGTGGGACCCCGAGAGGTGCCGATCCTCTGGGAACGCCACCTGCTGAACTGTGCCGTCGTTCACGAGGCCTTCCCCGAGGGAGTGGAGGTGGCTGACGTGGGGTCGGGCGCCGGCCTACCGGGTTTGGCGCTGGCCATCGCGCGGCCGGACCTGCACCTGCACCTCATCGAGCCGATGCTGCGCCGGACCACTTGGTTGTCCACGACGATCGCCGCCTTGCAGCTCCCCAACTGCACGGTCCACCGCGGTCGCGCCGAGGAGTTCGACGGCGTCCTTTCCGTGCCGTACGCCACTGCCCGAGCAGTGGCGCGCATCGACAAGCTGGCTCGATGGAGCTTCCCACTGCTGAGCCAGGGCGGCACTCTCGTGGCGCTCAAGGGCAGCAGGGCGGCAGAGGAGCTCGCCGCTGACGAGAAGACCCTGCGCAAGCTCGGCATGGTGCATTCTTCCGTGGTCGAGTATGGAGCAGGGGTCCTGGAGACCCCCACGGTCACGCTCCAGCTACGGGTCGGGACCGCCACTGCCGGCAAAGCGCCCCGCGTCAAGGCATCACGCAAGCATCCGGGCCGCGCTAGGTCCCGCTGAACCCGCAGTCTTGCTGAGAGCAGGCGTCGGGGGTGCCGTGAAAGCCGCCGAGGCACGCCGACTGCACCCGCCCGTCAGCCTTCCACAGACGCGCCTCCCGGGTCAGACGGTCCCCTCGCCGTACGGTTGGATGGTGGCCATGGCAGACGAGGTGACTGTGTGAAGGCAGGAACGGTTCAGTTGGAACGGGGCCTCGGATGGCCGCACGTGGTAGGTGGGGAGACGGCCCCAGTCGGGTGGCCAACACCAGGGAGCCACGCGGCCTCGCCCGCTGTTTCACGTGAAACGAACGGCGGTACGCAGGTCAACGGCTCCGCGCTCGCACCGGCCCCGCAGCCGGTAAAGCGGGCTGTTTCACGTGAAACGGACGAGCGGGCAGAAGTCGCCTCCGTGGTGCCCGCTATGGACGACAGCACGCCCCTGGCGAAGGCGGTAGCGGATGACGCTCGGAAGCGGATCGCCCTCACCGGTCGCAGGTTCCCCAAGCCGGCGGAGCCCCGCGTCCTCACGGTCGCCAACCAGAAGGGTGGCGTGGGCAAGACCACCACGACCGTGAACATCGCGGCGGCCCTGGCCCACGCCGGCCTCACAGTGCTGGTGATCGACATCGACCCTCAGGGCAATGCCAGTACCGCGCTTGGCATCGAGCACCACGCGGACGTGACCAGCGTCTATGACGTCCTGGTCGAAGGCGTCCCAATCGCTGACGTCATACAGGAGTGCCCGGACATTCCGGGCCTTTGGTGCGCTCCGGCCACCATCGACCTCGCGGGAGCCGAGATCGAGCTCGTGCCTCTGGTCGCGCGCGAGACCCGGCTCCAGAAGGCGCTGGCTGCCTACCTGCGCGACGCCCAGGTGGCCGGTACCACCGTCCCCGACTACGTGCTGATCGACTGCCCCCCCAGCCTGGGCCTGCTGACGGTGAATGCGTTCGTGGCGGCCCACGAGGTGTTCATCCCGATCCAGTGCGAGTACTACGCCCTTGAGGGGCTGTCGCAGCTGCTCAAGAACATCGAGCTGATCCGCAACCACCTGAATCCCGCGCTCCACGTGTCCACCATCCTGCTCACCATGTACGACGGCCGAACCAGGCTGTCCGCGCAGGTCGCCGAGGAGGTCCGGGCGCACTTCCCCGACCAGGTACTTCGGAACACCGTGCCGCGGTCCGTGCGGATCTCAGAGGCGCCGAGCCACGGCCAGACCGTCATGACGTACGACCCGAACTCCAGCGGCGCGTTGTCCTATCTCGGGGCAGCCTCCGAGCTCGCTGACCGGGGCGTCGCCCCCATCCCGTCCACCACCGTGACCGCACAGAACGACAGAGGACTCACCACATGAGCGAGAAGCGTCGCGCCCTCGGCCGGGGCCTCGGTGCCCTCATCCCCAACGCCCCCGGCTCGCCCACTGGCCGCCCGGTGGACGTGTTCTTCCACGACCAGCGCCCGGACGGCGGGGTCGTGGCCGTGAGGTCGCGCGAGGTCACGATGGACCATGGTGCGGACCATGGTGCGGACGAGGGGGCGGACCAAGGCTTGGACCACGACCCTCAGCCGACCGGCACGCCATCCTCGTCGGACTCTCAGGCGCACGACGCTGGGTTCGAATCGGCGACCGGCGACCGTTCCGGCGACGCGGATCCCAGTTCTGGCGAGGCGGCTGCTGGAGCCTGGGAGGACAGCGCCTCCGCTCCGGACCGGCCCGTCGGGGCGGGCAACGGCGTACAGCTGGCACCCGTGCCCGGCGCCTCGTACGGGGAGATCCCCATCGACGCCATCCGACCGAACCCGCGCCAGCCCAGGACCGTGTTCGACGAGGACGAGCTCGCCGAGCTGGCGCACTCCATCCGCGAGATCGGGGTCCTTCAACCGGTCGTGGTCCGGCCCGTCGCCGCAGGCCAGGGCGCCAGCGACCCCGCCCCCGCGACGGGGGTGCAGTACGAGCTCATCATGGGCGAGCGTCGCTGGCGTGCCTCCCAGGAGGCGGGCAAGAGCACCATTCCCGCCATCGTCAAGGAGACGGACGACGACGACCTCCTGCGCGACGCGCTCCTGGAGAACCTGCACCGCAGCCAGCTCAACGCTCTGGAGGAGGCGGCTGCGTACCAGCAGCTGTTGGAGGACTTCGGTTGCACGCACGACGAGCTCGCTACCCGGCTCGGCCGGTCACGACCGCAGATCTCCAACACCGTCCGGCTGCTGAAGCTGCCGCCCTTGGTGGCCCGTCGGGTGGCGGCCGGTGTGCTGTCAGCCGGTCACGCCCGCGCGCTGCTCTCTCTCGACGACGGTGCAGCCATGGAGCGGCTGGCGCAGCGGATCGTCGCGGAGGGCCTCTCGGTGCGGAGCGTCGAGGAGATCGTCGCGCTCGGCGGGGACCAGGAGAAGGTGGCCCACCGCCGTCCCAGGGCCGGAAACCGCCACCCACAGCTGGACGACCTGGCTGCTCGCCTGTCGGACCGGTTCGACACTCGGGTCAACATCGCGCTGGGCCAGCGGAAGGGGAAGCTGACGGTCGAGTTCGCCTCCGTGGAGGACCTGAACCGGATCGTGGACCTGCTCGGGGTACAGCCCGGCTGACGCCGGGTGGAGGCGGGATCAGCCGTGTGCCGCGAGGTACGCCCGCAGGTCACCGAGCCGGAGTACTCCGGTGGTCGCGGTATCGTCGTCCCCCAGGTACAGCCTCTGCAGGCTGACCAGCACCGCTTCGGCCAAGGTGTCGCGGAAGGCCGGGCTCGCCAGCCTGGACGCGTCGGCCGGGTGGGAGAGGTAGCCGGCCTCGATCCGCACCGCCGGCATGGTCGTCTGCTGCAGGAGGGTCCAGGAGCGACCGTGCGACCTACAGTTTGCCAAGTCTGTGCGTGCGACGATCTCGCGCTGGACAAGGTCGGCGAGATGCTCGCCCACCGCTGACCAGGAGGTCTTCCGGTCACGCCCGAAGAAGAAGGTGGCCACCCCGCTCGCGTCCGCGGCATCATGGGAGTCGCAGTGCAGGGAGAGGACCACGTCAGCGCCGGCCGCGTTGGCCAGTGCGGCGCGCTCCTCCTCACTGGGTGAGGTGTGCTCCGTCCTGGTGTAGACGACCGACACTCCGATGGCCGTCAGCCGACCTTCGATCCGGCGGGCGAGGTCCATCACGACCTCCGCCTCGACCAGCCCGTGAGCCGTCGCACCGGGGTTCGCGGCGCCGTGACCCGGGTCGAGGACCACCGTGCGACCGCTCAGGTTGTGACCGGAGCGGCGGACGCGCTCGCGCTCGCGCAGCACGGTGGCCGAACCGCCTGAGACGGAGCGCTTGAGGTCGTCGAACGCTCGGAGCGTCTCCGGCCCGACCGAGCCATCCCCCGAGAGGCCGTAGGCCCGCTGGAAGGCCCGCACTGCGCGCTCGGTCGCGGCGCCGAACCGCCCATCCACTCTCCCCGCTCCGAACCCGAGCGTGTTGAGCCGCTCCTGGAGGGCAACGACGTCCTCGCCCCGCTGGAGGTGCCCCGGGGTGTGGAGGAGGATCCGGTCGCCGAGCGACCACCGCGCCCCGTCGATCGCGGCGAACGTCTCCACGCCCACGACACCGTCGACGATGAGGCCCTTGTGCTGCTGGAAGGCGCGAACCGCCCGCTCGAGACCCGCGTCGAACTGCTGCGCGTCGACGCCGTCCTCGGCCAGGTGCTCGAGCTCGGGTAGACCGCTGCCCCGCAGAGCGACAAGCCGCGTGCGCACGTCGGCCACCGCCGGTCCGTGGCTACCGAGCCCGAGCAGGCCGTTCTTGCTGTCGGACACTCGGCCTCCTGTCGGCCTCGCGGCCGGACGATTGGGACATTTCGGGCTTTCATACACTTCAGCGGGGTGAGGCCCCGGTGGGACCTGCCCCGCTGCGGGCTTGAGCCTAGGTCACGTGCGCCGATCGGCCAACCGTGCGGGCTGCCATCCGCGCCCAGCGACGATAGGAGGCGCGAGCCCCGGCCCCACGACGATGCCGGCCCCACGACGATGCCGGCCGGACCCTGGGGGCCCGGCCGGCATCCGTCGTGGTGACTCAGCTCAGGTAGTCGGCGAGCTCGCGGACCAGCTTCGGTTTGGGCATGGCGCCCACCAGGGTCTTCACGACCTCACCACCGACATAGACGTTGAGCGTCGGGATGCCCGTGATGCCGTAGCGGGAGCTGACCTGAAGGTTCTCGTCGGTGTTGAGCTTGACGATGTCGATCTTGTCGGCATGCGCCACGGCCAGCTCCTCCAGAACAGGGGCAACCGCCCGGCACGGGCCGCACCACGGCGCCCAGAAGTCCACCAGGACCGGCTTGTCGTTCTTGAGGACGTCGACCTCGAAGGTCGCGTCCGTGGTCTCCTTGATAGCTCCCACTCGGGGACTCCTTTCGGTGGTGCTGCGGTGATGGGTTCGAGGCGGTTCGTTGGAGGCGGTACCTGGTGCAGATGGACCGTGTGACGACGAGGATAGAAGCGTCCCAGCCGGGGGTGACAGTTCAGCGAGCGAGGGCAGGCTCGTCGATGAGAGCGGCGTCGGCGGCCGGGAGGCCCGCGTGGTCCTGGTCGGCCAGGTAGCGCTCGGCATCGAGCGCCGCCGAGCACCCGGATCCCGCAGCCGTGATGGCCTGGCGGTACGTGTGGTCGACGAGGTCACCCGCGGCGAAGACCCCGGGCACTGTCGTCCGGGTGGACCGGCCCTCGACGAGGACATAGCCCTCGTCGTCCAGCGCGACCTTCGCTCCCTCGCCGGTGGTGAGGAGCTCGTTGCGCGGGTCATGGCCGATGGCCACGAACAGCCCGGTGACCGGCAGCTCGCGGGTCTCGTCGGTGACGGTGTCGCGCAGGGTGATGCCGGTCAGCTTCGCGTCGCCGTGGATGGCCTCGACGGTCGAGTTCCAGGCGAACCTGATCTTCTCGTTGGACATGGCGCGCTCCGCCATGATCTTCGAGGCACGCAGCTCGTCACGGCGGTGAACGATCGTGACGGACCGGGCGAACTTGGTGAGGAAGGTCGCCTCCTCGACCGCGGAGTCGCCGCCGCCGACGACGGCGATGTCCTGGTCGCGGAAGAAGAAGCCGTCGCAGGTCGCACACCAGGAGACACCGTGGCCGGACAACCGCTTCTCGTCGGGTAGGCCGAGCTCGCGGTAGGAAGAACCCATGGCGAGGATCACGGCACGGGCCATGTACGTGTTGCCCTCCGCGTCGACAACCGTCTTGGTCTCGCCGTCGAGGTCGACCGACGCCACGTCGTCCGTGATGATCTGGGCACCGAACCGCTCTGCCTGGGCCCGCATGTTCTCCATGAGGTCCGGACCCATGATGCCGTCGCGGAACCCGGGGAAGTTCTCGACCTCTGTCGTGTTCATCAGGGCGCCACCAGCGGTGACGGCTCCCTCGAACAGCAGCGGGGAGAGGTTGGCCCGAGCCGCGTAGACGGCGGCTGTGTACCCGGCCGGGCCCGAGCCGATGATGATGAGACTGCGGAGGTCCGAGGGTGCGGTGGTGGTCACGCGGCTACAGCCCCTTGTGGTCGGGAAGGCGGTGCACCGCAACATACGGTGCTGATCTGTCCTGATCTCTGCAACCGATGGTAGGCCCTCGTTGTTCCGCCGGTGGTGCGACACCCGGCGCGTCACCCCAGGGGTACGGGGCCCGCCAGCGCAGCAGGATGTTGGGCGGTGCAGCCGGGGTCGACGACCCAGATGGACTGCCCCGTGTCGCCCTGGACGAGCGCGACGACAGCCCGGCGGCCCCGGTACGTCGCCCGGTCGGCCGACACCGGCATCCAGGCCGCGACCCCCAAGGCATCCAGGCAGCTTCGCAGCCCCTGCTCCTGCTCCGCGGGCCAAGCCGAGGCTCCGGTCTGCGTACGGCCCGGGGAGGGCGGCCCGGTCAGCACGTCCCGCACCTGGCTGGCCAGCGTGCCGGCGGAGTACGCCGTCCCGCTGTCCTGCAGCACCACACGTCCATGAGGCGCCGAGGCACGGCTGTCGAGCGAGGCCGTCGCCGAGGCACCTGAGCTGGGCACGAGCGCCTGCCCCGTCGCCGAGCCGCCACCGGCGGCCGACTCGGCCCGGTCGCTGCTGAACGCCGCCACCACGTCGACGCCGGTGCCACGAAGTACTGCCGGGAGGCCGATCGCGACCGCCGCAGCCGCCGCAGCGACGGCTGCCACCTGCTGCCAGCCCCAGCGTCGTCGGGAGCGCAGGGGGGTCACCGTTCCTTGTGCCTGGCGTGCTGACTGCTCTGCGGCAATGGACGCCGTGATGCGCTCCACCAGGTCGGGCGGCATCGGGCCAGGGTCGGGCAGGCTCGACAACAGGGCCCGGATGCCGGTCGGATCCGGTTCCTCGGGGGACCCGCCGATGCCGCGACGCGGCGACGGTGGGGTGCTCACGACGACAACCTCCAGAGTGGGCGGGACGGAGGACAGGGCGCGCCGCGGCCGGTCAGGACACGGCTGAGGCGACATGGGTACGACGTCACGGCTGCCCCGAAGGTTCCCGAAGGAGCGCGGCCAGGGCTTCGCGACCCCGGCTGCACCTCGACTTGACCGTCCCTTCGGCCACGCCGAGGACTGCCGCCGCCTCCGCGACGGAGAGCCCGTGCATGTCGACGAGGACCAGCGCGAGCCGCTGGCCCTCGGGGAGCCGGGCCAGGGCCTCCCGTACGTCGAGGCGGACGTCGACGGCCGCATGCGCGTCGTGCTTGTCGGCCAGCTCCAGCTCTGGCAGCTCGCGGGTCGGCTTGTCCCTGCGCAGCCGGTCCAGGCAGGCGTTCACCACGATCCTGTGGAGCCACGTCGTGACGGCGGCGTCGCCGCGGTAGGACTCCGCCCGGCGGAAGGCCGAGATGAAGGCGTCCTGGACGCAGTCCGCCGCCAGCTCCCGGTTGCCGGTCGTGCGCAGGGCGACCGCCCACATCCGGTCCCGGTGACGCCGGAAGAGCTCACCGAAGGCGTCCGGGTCGCCCTCGACGTGCATCCGGACCAGGTCACGGTCATCCCGTCCGGCGAGCAGGGGCTGGTCCATCGGTCGTCCCGCCGCCGGGCCGGTCAGCTGACGCTGACTTCGGCCAGGGTGGCGCGGAACCGGCCGTCGCTGACCTGCGACACCTTGGTGAACCAGACGAACACGTACTGTCCGTCCACCGCCGTCGGGGCCTTGAGGGTCACCGTGCCGTTCTTGCCAGTGGCGGAGCCGATGCGCTTGCTGCCGTCCCGCGTGCGGTCCTTGCCCACGGACACGGTGACGTCAGCCTGGTCGGGCAGGACCAGCGTGACCTGAGAGACCTTGCGCGGCTGCCCGAGGTCCAGGCGGACGCCGACGCCCTTCTTGAGCCCCCCGAGGCTGGCGCTGGCGTAGCCCTCCGAGCTCCAGAACGTGGAGTCGTTGCCGTCGAAGACGCGGGCCGCCTCTCCGTTGCGCTCGCTGCCGTCGCCCTCCGGGTCGTAACCGGTGGCGCTCAGGATGGGGAAGGTCTCCGCCGCGCTCGTCGAGCCGGTCGGCGCGGTGGACGGTGTGCCGCTGGCCGTGCTGGGTGGCGCGGTGACGACGACGGTACGCCGCGGGGTCGGCTCGGCGCCGAGCCCCAGATGGCTGTTCGACCCGATCCTCGAGGCGCCCCAGAACCCGAGAACAGTCGCTACGGCAAGGAAGGCCGCGATGATCAGGAGAACGAGCTTCGACTGGTTCTTGGTGGGTGCAGCCCCGGTCTCAGGCGGCAGCATCGGCAGGGGCGGGTCCAGCAGGTCACGGTCCTCGACGAGTGCCTGGTCGAGGCTGATCCGTCGCTGTTCCGCACGCTCCTGCGCGGCCTGGCGCTCAGCCCGTCGCGCCGCGGCCTTGTCGGCGGTGGCACGGGCGAACGTGCCCACCCGTTGAGCGGCCACCCCGGCCGCCTGGCCGGCGGCCTGCCCGGCCGAACCGAGCGCCGACCCCACTGCGCCGGCGGCGGTGCTCGCCGAGGCGGTCGCGGCAGCCGTACTCCGCACTCCCGGGCGCGGCGCGTCGTCGTCGCGCGGCGGGGCCGAGGGCCTGGCGCTCTCGTCCTCGACCCTCCCGGCGGGCGAAGCAGGCAGGGGGGCCGTTGGCTCGGCCGACCAGGGGGCCGGCGTCTCCAGCGGCACTGTCGGGTCGAACCGGGGCAGCTTCGCTGTCCGCTCGAGCTCCTCGGACGGGGATCGGGGTCCGGTCGGCTGCGGGTCCTCGCCCGGTCGAGCGTCCTGCGGCACCGGCAGCACCACGGTGCGGCTCTTCCGGTCCTGCGTCGCGCGAGGTGCCCCGCCGAGGCCGACCACCTGGGCGCCGGCCCAGGGAGCGATCTGCGTGGCGAAGTCCCCCGGCGTCAGCGGGCCCTCGTCGTCGTTCAGGGTCAGCCGGCACAGGGCGTCGAGATCGCCCGGCACTCCCGCGGCGATCTCCGAGGGGGCCGGCACGCCGGCGGCCAGATGTGGTGCCGGCTCCAGCCCAGGGACCGGCTCGGCCAGCGGCCACCTGCTGGTGAGGGCGGCATACGCCAGGGCGACCACGCCCACGGCGTCGTGGCGGGCGGCGTCTGCGGCGTCGATGTCCTCGAGGCCGGCGAGGGCGGCGGCGGTGGCCACGCCGCGCACCTTGACCGTGCCGTCGGGCCCCCGCAGCACCCAGTGTGGGGTCAGCCGCAGATGGTGCAGGCCTCGCGCTCGGGCAGCCTCGAGCGCGGTCGCGGTCTCCCCTGCGACGCGGCGGACCTCCTCCGCTGGGAGCCCGCCGCCCTGAGCGAGAAGCTGGGCAAGGGTGTGGGCGTCGTGGATCGACTCCTCCACGACGAAGGCGAGCCCGTCGGACCGGCCCACGTCCAGCACCCGGACGAGGCGGTGGTTGTCGATCCCGGCGGCACGCCGTGCGGCGTCGAGGGTGGCCGCCGCCTGGGGATGCTCCTCGGGGAGACACACGACGACGACGTCGCGTTCCAGGGTGGTGTCGTGGGCCGACCAGCGCTCGGCCCCCGGCATCTGCTCCAGCCGGCGCTGAACGGCATACCGCCCGCCCAGTACCGTCGAAGGGCCCACCCCGTGCACGCTGCCTCCCTGAGTCACGGCGGATGCCGCTCAATGGCCTGGTCAGTTCTTGGTCATCCTAGGGCGTGGCCGTCGTCGGACGTCGCCGCCGAACCCGGCGCAGCACCGGGTCCAGGAGCTGGCCGACCTCCTCGACCCGCATCAGCCGGGCGGTGGCGAAGAACACCGCGAGGAACACCACGCCCCCCAGGACGAGCTCCACCAGCGAGCCGCTCCACCGCCCGGCGTCCACTCCGAGCCGTTCGACGAGCAGCAGGGCGAGGGCTGCGGGGATGGCCGCGGCGACCGCCGCGCAGACGAGCCGTACGTAGACGCGAATCGTGGCGGAGAGGTGCAGCCGGCCGAGGCGCCGGCCCAGGAGGGCGAACCCGACCAGGGCCGCTACGAGGTTGCTCAGGGTCTGGCCGATCCCGACGACGACACCGGCCCGCTCCGGGGGGACCAGCAGAGCGATGAGGTTCGCCGCCGTCGCGGCGGCGGTCACCACCACCTGCAACAGGAACGGCGTCTTGGCGTCCTCGAAGGCGTAGAACACCCGCTGGATCAGGTACAGCCAGCCGAAGGGGACGAGGCCGACCATCATCGCGATCATCACGTGGGCGATCGCCTGTGCCTGCTCGTGGCTGTTCCCGGGGAACGCCACGCGCACCGCCTGCGTCCCGAGCACGAGCGCGGCCGCGGTGCACGGGACGAGCAGGACGGCCGGCATCCGCACGCCGCGGGAGAAGTCGTCGGCGACCTGCCGCGTCGCACCCCGGTGCGCGGCCTGCGAGATGCGCGTGAACAGTGCGGTCACGAGGGACACCGTGATGAGGGAGTGGGGCAGCATGAACAGCAGGAACGCCAGCCCGTAGGCGACGACACCGGCACCCACCGAGCCGCGGCTGTCGATCAGGTCGCCGGCTCGCGTCATCACCTTCGAGGTGAGCACGAAGCCGAGCTGGCTGACGGCGACCGCAGCGAAGGTCCACCCGGCCACCCGGCTGGCCGAGCCGAGCCCGACGCCGCGCCATCCCCAGAACGGGCGGTACCGAAAGCCGCTGCTGCGCAGCGGGAACCAGAGCACGAGCGCCTGCAGGACGATTCCCAGCGTGGCCGTCCCCGCCACCACGAGGATCATGCCCGTGGACCACTGCGACACCTGCGGCTTCGCGTCGTACCTCAGCTTGAACCACAGCAGGCCGGCGATGCCCACCACGTTGGCCAGGGCGGGTGCCCACATGTACGCCGCGAACCTGCCGCGGGCGTTGAGCACCTGGCCGAGCACGGTGTAGAGACCGTAGAAGAACACCTGCGGCAGGCACAGGAAGGCGAACGCCGTGGCGAGCCCGAGGGTGTGGGCGTCCCAGTGCTGGGAGAAGAGGCGTACGAGGAGCGGGGCCGCCGCCGTCACGACGAGCGTTGCGCCGAACAGGATCGCGAGCGAGAGGGTCAGCAGGCGGTTGACGAACTCGTGCCCACCGTCGTCGTGGCTCGCCGCCTTCGTGATCTGGGGGACGAGGACGGCGTTGAGCACCCCCCCGGCCAGCAGCAGGTAGAACTGGTTCGGGAGGGTGTTCGCGACCTGGAAGGCGTCGCCGGACAGGCCGATGCCGATGACGGCGGCCAACATCGAGGCACGCGCGAAGCCCAGCAGCCGGGATACGACCGTGCCAGCGGCCATGACGGCGCTGGAGCGGGCCAGGCTGCTGTCCGCGCCTGCATCCGTCCCCTGGTCCAGGTCACGGTCTGCGGCCGGGGTCACCCCAGGACCCATCCTCTCGTCCATGCCGTGGTCGGCGCCGGCGTCGCTGCTGTGGTCGCTGCTCTGCGACGTCTCGTTCATCCGATGGTCTCCCGGGTCGGTGTGGACGGCTCCGAGACCGCTGGAGCGGGGCGTCGGCGCACCGAGCGCACGACGCCGAGGAGCAGGATCGCACCGGCGACCCCACCAAGGCCCCAGTAGACCCAGTCGCCGGTGGGCGTCACCCGGACGAGGACGTCCGCGCCCTGGCCGACGACGGTGCCGTCGGGGGTGGTCAGCGTCGTGCGCAGCGGGACGAGGCCGGCCGCCAGCGCCGTGACACTGACGTTGACGGTGGCGCGGCTCTTCGGACCGATGCGCAGGACCGGTGGCTGGCTGTCGATGCGCAACCGCGGGTTCGAGGCCTCGACCCGGAGCTTCACGTCCTCCACGGGCACGTCCAGGTCGTTGGTCACGGTGATCTGCAGCCGACCGGAGTCGGCGAGAAAGTTCACCGTGCCCGCGGAGACCTTCACCGCGGTCGTGGTCTGTCGTGCGGCGGCCTGCACCCTGCCGCTCAGGGTGTTCCACGCCGTGGGGGCCGCCCGCCACCGCACCGACGCGAGCTGTTCGGCGGCCCGGGTCCAGGTGCGGGCGAACTCGTCACCGTCGTCCCGGATGAGCGCCACGCCCCGCACGGTGCGGACGGTCCTCTCGAGCTGGGCGATCCGGCCTCGGGTGAGCACGGGCTTCGCGACGTTGGGGGAGGCGTCAGACGGCCGCGTCACCGGGGCGGCAGGGGTCGGGGCGGCGTGACGGGCCGACGCGAGCAGGTCTTCGGTGCTCGACGGGGTGAGCCAGGGCAGCGAGGCTGCCGCCGCCAGGAACCGGCGGGCGGTCTCCGGGTCGGGGTTGAACGAGCGCGGGGCGGCGACGAACACCGTCCGCCCCGACGTCCCGGGCAGCTCGTTGAGGAGGGCCGCCGAGTCGGCCATGAACTGCTGGGTGCTCAGCACGCCCTCCGAGGGGGACGTGGTCCGGGCCAGCAGGCCGCTCAGAGAGTCGTCGTAGGCGAGCAGCGCCAAACCGGTCGTGCTCCGCTGGGCGGCCGAGGGAGTCGTCCCCGAACCGAGGCCGAGCGCTCCGGCGGAGGCGACCTGGCCGGCCAGCGAGGGTCGGCGGAACGCCTGGCGAAGAGTGGTCTCGCCGCTGGCGGTGTAGGCGCCGTCGGCCGGCCAGGCCAGGTCGCCGCGACCACCGAGCTTCTGGGCGACGGGCCCTGCGCGCCCGACGAGCGTCTGCATGAGGCCGCGGCCGGTGCCGAGCCCCGCCACGGCTCCGAGGTCGGCGTCCGTGTCCGGCAGCACCCAGGGGATATGGGCCGGCGCCTCGGTCTGGATGCGGTTCTGGACCTCGGTCCGCAGGGCGTTCTCCGGGGACGACTTGGTCCCGACGTCGACCGGCGACGCCAGGAGCCCGGGGGCGAGGGTCGGGTCGACCGCCCAGGTGACGGGAGTGGCCTGCGTCGCGTCGAGCACTCTCGTCACGCGTGAGTCCGGGCCCAACGCGCGCGTCCAGGCAGCCTCGCGGGCGTTGCCGGCGGCACCGAAGAGGTCGGGGTCCGGGTCGAGGGTCACCGGCACCGCCCAGGCGACCGTCATGGGCTGGTACTGCTTCAGCCGCTGGTACCCCGCGAAGGTGCGGACGCTGGCGGCCCCGGACTCGATGCTCAGCGGAAGGGCTCCATACGTGCTCTGCTCGCGGTCGGCCAGGCCCTTCACCGCGATCCGGAACGGCGACGAGGACCCTGGGCGCACCGTGGCGGGCACCACGAGCTGGGCCACCACCGACCCCGCGGCCGGCCCGCGCGCCGCGGCCCAGGCTCGCACCGCCGCGCGGTCCCTGGCCCCCCGTCCCACCACGACGCTGATGGTGGGCCGGACGAGCGCCGCCGTCCCCTCGTTGCGCAGAAGGCCCGAGATGACGAGGTCCTGTCCTGAGGCCAGCACCGCCGGACTGACCGAGGACAGCTCCACGACCGGCGCCTGGGCCGCCGGGACCGCCGCCTCCCCGGCTGTCACGGTCGCGGTGGCGGCCAGGCTGCGCCGCGATACTGCTGTCGTCGTGGCTGTGGTCCGGAAGCCCGCCGACGTTGTCGCCGATGCGGCGGGGACCGCCAGCGGAGCAACCGTGGCCAGGGGCAGCACGAGCGAGGCCGCGGCGAGCACGCGGCGTACAGCAGCGGGGACCATCAGCCCTCGCCGGCCAGACGTTGCCAGGCCTGCCTCGCGATGCGTCGCTCGTTGGGGAAGGTGAGGTGCTCGTGGGCCTCGCGCAGCGGCAGCCAGGCGACGTCGATCGCTTCATGGTCGGGGTCGTTCTCGATGGTCAGCTGCCCGCCGGTCGCCTCCAGGAGGTAGTGGTGCACGAACTTGTGCACCCGGCGGTCGCTCGTCGCGAACCAGTAGTCGATGGTGCCGAGCTCGGTCAGCACCCGGCCCTCGATCCCGGTCTCCTCCGCGACCTCGCGCGCGGCAGCCTCGGCAAGGGTCTCGTCGTTCTCGAGGTGGCCCTTGGGCAGGCACCACTCGATGCGACCGGCGCGGTTCCGGCGGGCGATGACCGCGATGCGTGCCTCGCCGTCGTGCACGTCGACCACGATGCCGCCGGCCGACCGCTCTTCCACTGCGGGCAGACGGCGGACCATCCGGTCCGAGTCGCGGGCAGGGGAGGTCACCACGCCACTCTAACGAGCGCCTACCCTTGTCCCTCGTGTCCACCGCCGATCCCCGCGAGCCGCAGCTGGAGCTGCTACGCAGGGCGACCGCCCATCTCGCGCCGGTGGTGCCACTGCTGACAGAGCTCGGGGGGTTGTTCGCCGCTGCGGGACACGAGCTGGCGCTCGTCGGCGGGCCGGTGCGGGACGCGTTCCTGGGCCGGGTGTCGCCTGACCTGGACTTCACCACGAGCGCCACGCCGGACGACACACTGCGGATCCTGCGCCCCTGGGCGGATGCCCACTGGGACGTGGGGCGCGACTTCGGCACCATCGGCGCGCGCCGCGGCGCGACGACGGTGGAGGTGACGAGCTACCGCGCCGACGCCTACGACGGTCTCACCCGCAAGCCGGTCGTCGCCTTCGGCGACAACCTGGAGGACGACCTCGTACGGCGGGACTTCACCGTCAACGCCATGGCTCTGCGGCTGCCCAGCATGGAGTTCGTCGACCCCTACGGCGGGTTGGCGGACCTGGCCGCCAGGCTCGTTCGCACGCCCGGGCCTCCCGAGGTCTCCTTCGGCGACGACCCGCTGCGGATGATGCGTGCCTGCCGGTTCGTGGCGCAGCTCGGTCTGGAGGTCGGACCCGAGGTGCGCGAGGCGATGGCCGCCATGGCCGGGTCGATCGAGATCGTGTCGGCCGAGCGCGTGCGCGACGAGCTGGTGAAGCTGCTCCTGTCCGCACGCCCGCGCCCCGGCCTGCGGCTCCTGGTGGAGTCGGGGCTGGCTGCCCACGTGCTGCCCGAGCTGCCTGCACTGCGCCTGGAGATCGACGAGCACCACCGCCACAAGGACGTGTACGAGCACTCGCTCACCGTGCTGGACCAGGCCATCGCGCTCGAAGGCCCGCCCGGCGGCCCGGAGTCCTCCGTACCCGGACCGGACCTCGTCCTTCGCCTTGCCGCACTTCTGCACGACATCGGCAAGCCCGGGACCAGGCGCTTCGAGTCCGGTGGCGGCGTCTCCTTCCACCACCACGAGGTGGTGGGCGCCAAGCTCGTGAGCAGGCGGCTCAAGGCTCTGCGGTTCGACAAGGACACGGTGAAGGCGGTGGCCCGGCTGACCGAGCTGCACCTGCGCTTCCACGGGTACGGGGACGGACAGTGGACCGACTCGGCGGTACGCCGGTATGTCACCGACGCCGGGCCGCTGCTGCCGCGGCTGCACCGGCTGACGCGGTCCGACTCCACCACCCGCAACGCGCGGAAGGCGGCGCGCCTCTCGCGCAGCTACGACGAGCTGGAACGCCGCATCGAGGCGCTCATGGAGGCCGAGGAGCTCGCCAAGGTGCGCCCGGAGCTCAACGGCAACGAGATCGCCGAGGTGCTGGGGATCTCGCCGGGGCCGGTCCTGGGACGGGCGTACTCCTACCTTCTGGAGCTCCGGCTCGACCGTGGCCCGATCGGCCGCGAGGCGGCGGCTGAGGCGTTGCGTCAGTGGTGGAGCGAGCAGCCGGAGTCGCCGCGCTGACCCAGGAGCCCTGCGTCAAAGACCGGTTCGCCGGCTCGGGCTCACACTCGGTAGGGCCGGTCGTGCACGCGGTCCCGGTTGCTGCCCTCGGCGTTCTGGCCCTTCTCGATGATGACGAGGTTGTGCCAGCAGTGAACGGCGCGGACGGTGCGGTCCGTGTAGGTCGGTTCGTAGCCCTCGAGGAGGAACTCTTCGTAGTTGAGGCCGTCGACGAGGTCCTTGACCAGGTCCATGCTCGTGCCTCGGGCTTTGGGGTCGACCTGTCCGCCCCAGTCCGGCCAGTATGAGGTCTGGGTGTCCTCGATGGCGTAGATGCCGCCGGGGGGCAGTAGGGGGAACAGCACAGCGAAGGTGGTGCGAACGTGCTCTGGCACGTGGCTGCCGTCGTCGACGACCACCTTGAGGTCGGGGTGCTCGTCGGCGATGCGCTGCAGGAGCTCAGGGTCGGTCTGGCTCCCGGTGTAGACCTCGATGCGCTCACTCGCGACATAGGACTTGTCGATGATGTCGAGGCCCACGATGGTCGCCCGCGGAAAGTAGTCACGCCACATCCGCAGGGACTTGCCTCCGGAGCGTTCCTTCTTGAACCCGCCGATGCCGATCTCGAGCAGGGTGAACTCCTTGTCGCGCAGATGCTTGAGGCGCTCCTCGTAGTGTGGGGTGTATCGGTGCAGGCCCCACTTGTCGGTCTTGTGGACCTTCGCGAGGTCGGTGAGCGATGGGCGCTTCGGCGGCGGTGGTGGGCTGAGCCGGCGCCGCACGGTTCGCTCCGCACGTCGCAGCCGGTCAGTTCGCTGCTTCCCGATGGTTCCTTCCAGGCGCTGCCCGACGGCACGGCGCACACCCATGCGGTGGATCCTTTCCTCGGTGCCGGTCGTTGCCAGCAAGCTTCGCGGGTGGCGAGCATCGCACGTCCCGCCGCCGGGTGTGGACCCTAGGTTCTCAGATAGGTCGGGGCGCCATCCGCACGTCGTCCATCCCCACCTGGTGCCGGTGTGCCTTCGTTCCTCTCCATGAGGTCGTTTGTGGGAGTGTTGCGCAGGAGCGGCTGTCGCGGGCTCAGCCATGGACGGAGCACCTGATGGAGAGAACGGCGAGAGGGCGCTGATGACGACCTTGACCTACCGGAGTGCACGTCTCGCCGGACGCGCGTCCTCGGCTGAGCCGGGGGCGAGCAGGCCGTGGGCGAGGCGAGCGGGCAAGGGAAGACGGTGAGAGATCGCGTATGAGCGGCGGCGAAGCACCAGGACGTACCGGAAGTCTCACCGTACGGGCCGGGGCGGCGACAGACGTCGGCCGTGTTCGCGACCACAACGAGGACAGCCTCCTTGCCGACCGCAGGGTGTTCGCCGTCGCCGACGGCATGGGCGGCCACGCGGCGGGAGAGGTGGCCAGCAACATCGCGGTCCAGACCTTGGCCGAGCTGGCCCACGTGCCCCGACTCCGGCGCCAGGACCTCGTCGAGGGTCTCACGCTTGCGAACCGGCGCATCCTGGAGTCGGTGCGGCGGCATCCGGAGCAGGCGGGCATGGGCACCACCGTCACGGGCGTCGCCGTGGTCGACGAGAGCGGCTCGGAACACTGGGCCGTGTTCAACCTGGGCGACTCACGGGTCTACCGGTTCGCCGACGACCGCCTGTCGCTCCTCACGGTCGACCACTCGGAGGTCCAGCACCTCGTCGACGCGGGCCTCATCACGCCGCAGGAGGCCTTGCGGCACCCGCTGCGCAACGTCGTCACCCGCTCCCTGGGTCTGGACACCATGCCGGAGGTCGACGTGGAGCTGCGAGTCCCCGAGCCGGGGGAACGGTTCGTGGTGTGCTCCGACGGCCTGAACGGAGAGCTCAGCGACGACGAGCTGGCCGAGCTGCTCCGCCGGCACGACGACCCGGACGCTGCAGCAGCGGCACTGGTGCAGGCGGCGGTGGACGTGGGCGGCCGCGACAACGTCAGCGTCGTCGTAGTCGACGTCCAGCCCTAGCGACGACCCCTACCGACCAGCCCAACCCCCGTCTTTCCCGACCGAACTCACAAAGTTGTGCGTGTCGCGGCCTCCAGGGCCGCGACACGCACAACTTCTGTAGTTCGGTCGAGAGTGGTGAGGGGTGTCAGCGCTCTTCGGTACCGGCGATGAAGGCCTCGAGCTTCGCACGCCCCTCGGTGTCCTCGCGCTGCACCGGTGGGGACTTCATGAGGTACGACGACGCGCTGAGGAGCGCTCCGCCGATGCCGCGGTCCTTGGCGATCTTGGCGGCGCGGATGGCGTCGATGATGATGCCGGCGGAGTTCGGCGAGTCCCAGACCTCGAGCTTGTACTCGAGGTTCAGCGGGACGTCGCCGAACGCGCGACCCTCGAGGCGGACGTAAGCCCACTTGCGGTCGTCGAGCCACTGGACGTAGTCGGAAGGCCCGATGTGAACGTTCTTGGCGCCGAGGTCGTGGCCCAGGTTGGAGGTCACCGCCTGGGTCTTGGAGATCTTCTTGGACTCGAGGCGGTCGCGCTCCAGCATGTTCTTGAAGTCCATGTTGCCGCCGACGTTCAGCTGGTAGGTGCGGTCCAGCACCACGCCTCGGTCCTCGAACAGCCTGGCCATGACTCGGTGGGTGATCGTCGCACCGACCTGCGACTTGATGTCGTCGCCGATGATCGGCACGCCAGCCGCCTCGAACTTCGCGGCCCACTCCGGGTCTGAGGCGATGAACACCGGAAGGGCGTTCACGAACGCCACGCCGGCGTCGATCGCGCACTGGGCGTAGAACTTGTCAGCTTCCTCCGAGCCGACCGGCAGGTAGGAGACGAGGACGTCGACCTTGGCGTCCTTGAGCACCTGCACCACGTCGACAGGGGCGGCGCCGGACTCCTCGATGGTCAGCCGGTAGTACTTGCCGAGCCCGTCGAGGGTGTGGCCGCGCAGGACCTCTACCCCGGTGGTCGGGACGTCGGCGATCTTGATGGTGTTGTTCTCCGAGGAGTTGATCGCCTCGGCGAGGTCCTTGCCGACCTTCTTGTCGTCGACGTCGAACGCTGCGACGAACTCCACGTCCTTGACGTGGTAGTCGCCGAACATGACGTGCATCAGGCCGGGGACGGTGCCCGACGGGTCAGCGTCCTTGTAGTACTCGACTCCCTGCACCAGCGAGCTGGCGCAGTTGCCGACGCCGACGATGGCGACGCGCACGGATCCCATGGAACTCTCCTTGAGTTGTGGTGTTACTGCGGTGGTGTTACTGCGGTGGGGTGGACTGGGGTGATGCGGACTGCCCCGCCTCGGTGGCCGCGGTAGGCGGCGGAGCCGCGGGGGCGGAAGGGTTGCGTTCGGCGGTGATGAGCTCGTTCAGCCAGCGGACCTCGCGCTCCGCTGCGTCCTCTCCATGCCGCTGCAGGGCCAGGGTGTAGCTGTCGACGCGCTCGCGGTTCTTCGCGGCGACCGCGCGGATGTGGTCGAGGCGCTCCTCGAGGCGGCTGCGTCGGCCCTCGAGAATGCGCAGCCGCACCTCTGCCTCGGTCCGGGCGAAGAAGGCGAAGTGGACGTCGAAGGTGTCGTCCTCCCAGGCCGTGGGACCGGCCTCCTTCAGCAGCTGCTGGAACAGCTCCTTGCCGTCGGCAGTCAGCTCGTAGACGATCCGGGCTCGCCTGGAGCCCGACGCGAGCAGGGCGGCGGCCTGCGGTCCGGTGGACTCCGTGACGAGCCGCCGGTCCAGCAGCCCCCGGAGGCAGGGGTAGAGCGTGCCGTAGGACAGTGCGCGGAAGGCGCCCAGGGCCGCATTGAGCCGTTTGCGCAGCTCGTAGCCGTGCATGGGGCTCTCATGGAGGAGGCCCAGCACGGCGAACTCGAGCAGCTCACTGCGGCGGGTGGCCATTCGGGACTCCTTCCGTGCGGGGCGGACCTGCTGAGCCCAGACACCGGGCACACGTGCGAGGTGACAAAGCCTGACAATGTCACCTCAGCCTACAGCTAGATATATCGCTGCGATACATCGGTTCACCGTGCGGCGGCCGGCCGCAGCGGTGGTCCGTTCGTGGACGGCACGCTTCGGACGTCATACTGAGGGGTAGTTCACGGTGCCTGCACCGCCACGTCCGGTGGCTCCTGCAGGCATGTCGTATGCCGATCGGGAAGGTCAGATGAGCACCCCACGTCCCAGTACGCGAGGCCAGGCTAAGCCGGGAAAGCCTCGGGCGTCCCAGCGTGCGGCGCGCTCCGGCGGTGCCGGAAGGCGCTGGGCCAAGCGGCTCGGCATCGCCGCTCTGGTCGGCTTCGTCCTCGCGGTGGCGGCCTTCTTCGTCGCCTACGCGACGATCAAGACGCCGGAGCCCAACGACCTCGCCAACGCTCAGGCCTCGATCATCTACTACCGCGACGGCAAGACGGAGCTGGACCGGATCAGCGAGGTGAACCGCGAGTCAGTGCCCTTGTCGAAGGTGCCCAAGAAGGTGCAGGAGGCGCACCTGGCCGCCGAGGACCGCAACTTCTACCAGAACTCCGGCATCAGTCCGACGGGTATCGCGCGTGCCGTATGGGTCGGCCTCAAGGGCGGCGCCACGCAGGGCGGGTCGACCATCACGCAGCAGTACGTCAAGAACTACTTCCTGACCCAGGACCAGACCCTCTCCCGCAAGGGTCGCGAGATCATCATCTCCATCAAGATCGCCAAGCAGGAGTCCAAGGACACGATCCTCGAGAACTACCTCAACACGATCTACTACGGCCGCGGGGCGTACGGCATCCAGACCGCGGCCAAGGCGTACTTCGGCAAGGACATCTCCCAGCTGGATGTCTCCGAAGGCGCGCTGCTGGCCTCGGTGATCCGTGGGCCGTCCTTCTACGACCCGGGTCTGGGCGCGCAGCAGAAGGCCAACGCGGAGCAGCGCTGGAGCTACGTGATGGACGGGATGGTGACCAAGCGCTGGATCACCCAGGCGCAGCGAGAGGCCGCGAAGTTCCCCACGGTCACGACGTACAAGCCGAAGCGTGGCGCCGCCGGGCCGAACGGATACATCACCGACGCGGTCAAGCGCGAGCTGCGCACGAAGCTCAAGCTCACGGACGCCGACATCGACAGGGGCGGTTACCGGGTCGTCACGACCATCGACGCCCGGGCGCAGCAGGCGGCGGTGGCCGCCGTGAAGGCGCGGATGCCCACCGGGAAGAACGCGAGCACCCTCCACGTCGGCCTGACGTCGATCAAGCCCGGCGACGGGGCGGTCGTGGCGATGTACGGCGGTGCGGACTACCAGAAGGAACAGTTCAACACGGCGACGCAGGCCACCATGCAGGGTGGCTCGACCTTCAAGATCTTCGCCCTGGTCGCCGGCCTGCGCGAGGACATCAGCACCAAGACGAGGTTCAACGGGCGGTCGCCCCAGTACTTCCCGGAGTTCAAGGACTCGGCGGCCAAGTCCGACTTCCTGCGCCAGGGCGGCGTGCGCAACTTCGGGGACGAGCAGTTCGGCGACATCGACCTCCGGACGGCCACGGGCCACTCGGTGAACACGGTCTTCGCGCAGCTCAATATCAAGGTCGGTCCGGACAAGACCAAGGCGGCAGCCATCGCCGCCGGCCTCCCCGACGACAAGCAGGCCGCCGCGCGCAAGCTGGGCAAGCTCGGCAGCAACTACTCGAACGTGTTCGGCACCGACCATGTCACGGTCACGGACATGGCCAACGCCTACGCCACCATCGCCGCCCAGGGGCAGCGGGTCACGCCGTACTTCATCCAGTCCGTCAAGGGCGGCCCCGGCGGGCTGAGCTACAAGGCCAAGGTTGCGAAGAAGGCGGTCTTCGACAAGGACGTCATGGCGGACACGATCGATGCCATGCAGCGGCCGATCAAGGACGGCACCGCCCAGTACGCACAGAACCTGGGCCGCCCGGCCGCGGGCAAGACGGGTACGACGACCGGCAACAAGGCGGCCTGGTTCAACGGCTTCACCCCGCAGCTGGAGACCGCTGTCGGGATCTACAGCAGCGGTAAGAACGGCGCCGAGCTCTCCATGGACAACGTCAACGGCGTCGGCGAGCTGACCGGTGGGACCGTACCGGTGCGCATCTGGACGGACTTCATGAGCGCGGCCCTCAAGGGTCAGAAGGTCCTGGACTTCCCGCAGCGGGCCGGCGTGGGCGACGACCAGGTCTACACGCCCCCGCCACCGTCGACGACGTCGTCCAGCAGCACGTCGTCCACCACGTCGACGACCACGACCACCACGACGACCACCACGACCGCACCCGTCCCGACGACCACCACCGCACCCGTACCGACCACGGCGACGAAGACCAAGCAGCCAGGCCCGAAGCCGCCGAGCACAACGGTCACCCTGCTCGGGAACAGGCCGCGGACCAGCTCGCCCACCACGCAGTGAGCCGTCCGGCGCCGCAGGAGCTGTCGGGTGGGCCGCTGGCCGCGGTCGGCGGGCCGCTCGGTCGCCACGCCTCCGCCCGGGCGCTGTCATGGGCCGCCACCGTCGTGCCGCTCCTCGTCGCGACGTCGGCCACGATGGCCCTCTCGGTGGCAGAGCGAACCCACTGCGTCGCCAAGGGCTGGGTCGGCTCCGACCAGTTCTGGCACGCCTGCTTCTCGGACCTGCCGGCGTTGTACCAGCTGGGGAACCTGCACGCCGGGCTCGCCGCGTACGTCGGCGGCGGTGGGGCCCGCAGCGACCACCCCGTGCTGACCGGCGCCGTCATGGCACTGGTGGGCGGGCTCGTGCCCGACGGCGCGTTCCTGGACCAGACGCGCTGGTACTTCGCGCTGTGGGCCCTGCTCGGCACCGCGCTGGCAGGGTTCACCGCCTACGCGACCGCGGCCTCCCGGCCGCGGCACGTCGTGGACGCGGCACAGGTGGCCCTGAGCCCGGTCCTCCTGATGACGGCGATGCTGTCCAGCGACCTGTTCGGTGTGGCCCTGGTCAGCGGGGGCGTATGGGCCTGGTCCCGACGGCGGCCCGTCCTGGCCGGGGCCCTGCTGGGCCTTGCCGTCACCGCGCGCACGTACCCGGTGCTCGTGCTCCTCGCGCTGGTGCTCCTGGGGCTGCGGACCGGCCGGCTGGCGTCGGTCGGTCGTACCGTCGGTGCGGCAGCTGTGGCTGTGGCTGTGGTGCTCGTGCCGTTCCTCGTGGGCAACCCGGGCGCCATCCTGCGGACGTACCACGTCTGGTGGGACAGCCCTGCCAACCTCGGCTCGCCATGGATGCTCCCTGCCCTGCTGGGACACCCACTGCCGCCCGGCGCGACCACGCTGCTGGCGACCGCCGGGCTCGTGGCTGCGGTGGGGCTCGGCGCGCTCTTCACCCTCGGGACCCCGCGCCGCCCCACGGTGGCCGAGGTCGCGCTGGTGGTGGTGGCGGTGGCGCTGCTCACCGGCAAGGCGTTCCCCGTGCAGTCGTCGCTCTGGCTGGTGCCGCTCGTGGCGCTGGCCGGAACGCGATGGCGGGACCACCTGGTGTGGGCAGGCGCGGAGGCGCTGCACTTCGTCTGCGTCTGGCTCTACGTCGCAGGCCTGTCCAAGCCCGACCGTGGCCTGCCGGCCGGCTGGTATGCCGTGGCGCTCATGCTGCGGCTGGTTGCCGTGGGCTATCTGGTCTGGCGCGTCTGGCAGACCGCGTCGGCTCGTGAGGAGGCGCGCGGGCGGCTTTCCGAGGACGAGGTGGGGCCGCAGTGGGAGACAGGCCAGGTCACGGGTCAGGTCACGGGTCAGGCCACGGACGGCGACACCGGAAGCGAGGCGGACGGCGATCCGGACAGTGACGTCGTCGGCGACGAGCTGGCGGGCGACTTCAGCGACGCTCCCGACCGCCTGCTGGTCCGCCTGGCGTGATCCCTGCCGTCGCCGAGCCCCTGTGGAGAACAATTCGGTGATGAAGGCTCGGCCCGGTACCCTTGTCGAGTTCCGCTGAAGCCTGCACCAGTGCCAGGCCGAGGCGGATCGCACTGCAACCCTCCTGTCACGGAGAGACCGTGACCGCCATAGACCAAAGGAGGCGGGTTATCAGCATGCGTCAGTACGAACTCATGGTCATCCTCGACCCCGAGCTCGACGACCGTACGGTTCAGCCGTCGCTCGACAAGTTCCTCACCGTCGTGACCAAGGACAAGGGCACCGTCGACAAGGTCGACATCTGGGGCCGTCGTCGCCTGGCCTTCGACATCAAGAAGAAGTCCGAGGGCATCTACGCCGTCGTCAACTTCACCGCTGAGCCGGCCACGGCCAAGGAGCTGGACCGCCAGCTCGGTCTCAACGAGTCGGTCATGCGCACCAAGCTCCTGCGCCCCGGCGCCTGAGCCCTCCTCCGGGCCCGACCCTCCTACCTCACCCACTGCGAACAGGGGACACGCTTCATGGCTGGCGACACCGTCATCACCGTCATCGGCAACATCACCGGCGATCCCGAGCTGCGTTTCACTCCCTCGGGCGCTGCCGTCGCGAACTTCACCGTGGCGTCGACGCCGCGGCAGTTCGACCGGCAGTCGAACGAGTGGAAGGACGGCGAGACGCTGTTCATGCGCTGCTCGGTCTGGCGTGACGCCGCGGAGAACGTGGCCGAGTCGCTCCAGCGGGGCACTCGGGTCATCGTCTCCGGCCGGCTCAAGTCTCGTTCCTACGAGACCAAGGAAGGCGAGAAGCGGACCGTCGTGGAGATGGAGGTCGACGAGGTCGGCCCGTCGCTGCGGTATGCCACGGCCAAGGTCAACAGGACCCAGCGGGCCGGCGGTGGTGGCTTCGGCGGTCAGGGTGGCCAGGGCGGCCAGCAGGGCGGCGGCTTCGGCGGCGGCCAGCAGGACGACCCCTGGGCGACCGGTCCCTCTGGCGGCCAGGGCGGCGCGCAGTCAGCGCCGCAGGGCGGCCAGCAGGGTGGCGGCTGGGGCGGCGGCGCGCCGTCCTACGACGAGCCGCCCTTCTAGCAGCATCCGGTGGGTCCGGGCGTCGCCGCGAGCGGCGAGCCCCGGGCATACCGAAACCACGTAAGAACACCATCCCTGGGAGACCAGGGCTCATCCGCTGACACGTCAGCAGAAGGAGAGCACCACGATGGCCAAGCCCGTTGTGCGCAAGCCCAAGAAGAAGGCCAACCCGCTGAAGGCGGCGAAGGTCGAGAACATCGACTACAAGGACACCGCGCTGTTGCGCAAGTTCATCTCCGACCGCGGCAAGATCCGCGCTCGTCGGGTGACCGGGGTGTCCGTCCAGGAGCAGCGGCTCATCGCCACCGCGGTCAAGAACGCCCGCGAGATGGCGCTGCTGCCCTACTCGAGCTCGTCCCGCTGAGCTCGGACGCTAGGAGGATCTGAAGCATGAAGGTGATTCTGACCCACGAGGTCTCCAGCCTCGGGACAGCCGGCGACGTCGTCGACGTCAAGGACGGCTACGCCCGCAACTTCCTGTTCCGTCGTGGCCTGGCCACGGCGTGGACCAAGGGCGGCCAGAAGCAGGTCGACGCGATCGCGAAGGGCCGTGAGGTCCGGGCGATCAACTCCTTGGAGGAGGCCAAGTCGATCAAGGGCAACCTCGAGAACAAGACCGTGACGGTCCCGGCGCACGCCGGTTCCTCCGGTCGGCTGTTCGGTGCCGTGTCGACCGCGGACGTGGCTGCAGCCGTCAAGGCTGCCGGTGGCCCGGAGCTCGACAAGCGCAAGATCGAGATCACGACCCCCATCAAGTCGGTGGGCAGCCACGAGGCTCTCGTGCGCCTGCACCCCGACGTCCAGGCCAAGGTGACGCTCGACGTCGTCGCGGGCTGACCTGACGCTTGCAGTTCGGGCACGGCCCGGTTCGCCTCATGGCGGCCGGGCCGTTCCCGTCGGCGCCGTGGCGAGGCCGTAGCTCGCTTACCAGGCGCAGCAGATCGAGCGTCAGCGCATAGAGCGTCAGCGCGTGAGGGTCAGCGCACGACCAGCGCGACGGCCGCCAGCACCGTCGCCGCCAGCACGGACTGGTCGAACCGCGCCTGGCTGAGTCGGCGAGCGGTGTGCAGACCCGCCCAGGCGCCGGCCAGGACCAGGGGAGCCAACAGCGCAGTCCGCTGCATGGTGCCAGGTCCGAAGAGCCTCAGGCCTGCGCTGAACGGCAGCTTGCACAGGTTCACGCCGAAGAAGAAGCACGCGCTGGTGCCGAGGAACCGTCGCTTCTCCACGCCCTGGGCCACCAGGTAGAGCGTCATCACGCCGCCCGCCGCGTTGGCCGTCATCGTGGCGAACCCGGACATCAGCCCGGTGAGCAGCGCGACCCGGTGGGACGCGGGGGGCCGCTCCTCCGGTGCTCCGTCGCCGGCCGCGACCGGGGTCGCAGGGCGGTCCCCGGCGCCCCGTCGCATCACCAGCTGGAGGACGGCCATGGCCAAGAGCAGGACACCGATGGTGCGACGCAGGACCGCGTCGTCGATGACCGCCAGGAACATCGCCCCCAGGGCCAGCCCTGGCAGGACCGCGGGGATGAGCCGGCGAAGCAGACCCCAGTCGCAGTCGTGCCGGTAGTGCCAGACGGCCACGACATCGCCGGTGATGAGGAGCAGGAGGATGGCGGCGGTCGACTCGCGCGCCGGCATGAGGCTGGCGAAGATCGCGATCGCGATGCTGCCGAGCCCACCCACGGACGTCTTCGAGAAGCCGACGATCACCGCGGCGGCCCCGAACAGCACCGCAGCGGTCACGACACGGTGCCCTTGAGAGACACGCTGAGAGAGACGCCGAGAGACAGGCTGGGAGACACGGGAAGAGACAGGGAGCGGAGGGCGCGCATGACAGCAACCTAAGGCTCGTCGGGCAGGGTCGCTGCTGGGGGCGGTCGTGGGCCGGTTCCGTGCGTCCCCGGGTCCATGCGTCGCGGGTCCGTGCGCCCCTGACCTCGGCGAATACCCGACAATGACGGTTCTCCGCCACGAACCTTTACCCGCACTTTGCCGTAACGCGACCTAGATTCAGTCGTTCTCACGACGCCGGCGACGACGCCGGCGCTGTTCGCGACCGAGGACCTCGGCCGCTGCTCGAAGGAGAAGGCACAGATGCGAGCACGCACCAAGGCCATGGTCGTCACGGCGGCCCTTGCGGTGGCCCTCGCAGGAGCCGGAGCGGTTCACGAGCTGGGTCAGGAGCGGGCGGCCGTCGCGGCCGACTGCGCCCCAGGCTTCAGCCCGGTGACCTCTGTGCTCAAGGAGGTCCGCGCCGAGATGGCGGCCGAGGAGGCCGACAAGGACGGGGGCTGGGTCCGCCAGGCCGTGCGCGAGCTGACGGGGGAGGAGAGGAGGGAGCTCGCCCGGGAGGCGGTCGCGGAGGTGCCGCCGCTCGCCGGGCTCGACCAGGACCAGTGGTCCAGCTACTGCCTTCGAAGCAAGCGGCCGGAGTCGCTCAAGGAGCTCGTCGCCCTGTTCGGCGCCCGCGCCATCCCCCGCATGGCGCCGTACGGCGCGTGGGCCGACGGGGCAGCGTCCTCAGCGGCCACCCAGCGCCAGGCGATGGCCTCCGCCACGGTCCCTGGAAGTGACGGGGCCGGCGCGGCGTACGGCACGGGGCCGCTCATCGTCAACGACCCCCGCTACCCCGAGGTCAACGGCCTCGGACTGGTGCACAACTCCGGGCGGATCGACTCCTTCGCGTGGGATCCGGCCGCCGGGCGGCTGTTCGCCGCCGTGGGCAACGGCGGGATCTGGCGTTCGGACGACAAGGCCAAGAGCTGGACCAGCGCCAACGGCAACCTGCCGACCTCGATCACGGGGGCGGTCGCGTGGTCCCCGGCGAACAAGGGCACCCTCCTGGCCCTGACCGGTGAGCCGACGTTCGGGTCCTCTGCCTTCACCGGCCTGGGGGCGTACTACTCGAACGATCTCGGGAGGACCTGGACCAAGTCGGCGGGCGTGCCGGACGGCGGGCTCGGCTTCGCCCTCGCCGTGGACCCGGGGAACCCGCTGAAGGTGTATGCGGCGACCCAGCTGGGTCTGTTCTCCTCCGTGGACGGGGGTAGGACCTACACCAACACGAACCTCCCGACCGGGGAGTGCTCGGGCGTCACCGACACCCAGACCCGTCCGGAGTGCGCCCTCGCCAACGTCGTCACCGACGTCGTCGTGTCCAAGGGCGGTGGCGTGGGCACGACCACCAGGGCGAGCACGGTCGTGGCCACGGTGGGCTGGCGCGGCGGGGCGAAGACCAACCCCAACGGGACGGTGCAGTCCCCGAACAACGGGGTCTACCGGTCCCCGTCAGGCGGCGCGAACACCTTCACGAAGCTCGGAGCGTCCGGGTTCGCGGCCCAGGACCACATCGGCCGGGTCGAGCTCGGCAACGCCGTGGGCAGCGCGCAGGACCACGACCTGCTGTACGCCATCGTCCAGGATGCCAAGCTCCTGAACAACGGTGGCGTGGCCGGCATCGACGTACCGGAGGGCACCAAGCCGCCGATCGGCACGACCGTGCTCAACGGGCTCTACGTCTCCAGGGACTTCGGCTCCACCTGGACGATGCTCGCGAGCGGGACGCAGCTCGCTGCCGACCCGACCACCAGCTCCGCGCTGGCGGGCTACGGCACCGCGACGGGCTACCAGCCCGGCGTGCAGGGCTGGTACAACCTCTGGGTCCAGCCCGACCCGACCCGGCAGACGGCGTCCGGGGTGCCGACCCGGATGGCGTTCGGGCTGGAGGAGATCTGGTCCAACGAGGTGTCGAACCTCGGCCTGCCGCTGGACGGTTCGGTCCCGGTCAAGTTCCGCGTCGTGGCGAAGTACTTCGCCGGCCAGTCGTGCCAGCTGCTGTCCACCGGACTTCCGGCGTGCCCGACCGACCGGGAGCCGACCGACGACAACCTGACGACGCACCCCGACCAGCAGGACGGGATCTGGGTCGAGGACCCCACCGTCAAGGGAGGTGTGCAGCTCGTGGTCGGCAACGACGGCGGCGCCTACCGCTACCGCTTCGACACCGACCCGGACGGCGAGCTCGACAACTCGCACTGGGGTCTCGGCGACAACGACGGCTTCCACACGCTGATGCCGTACTACGCCGCGATGGCCAAGGACGGCACCGTGTGGGCGGGCCTGCAGGACAACGGCAACCTGCGGATCGACCCCGTGGACCACAAGCAGTACGAGACGTATGGCGGCGACGGCTTCTACGCGGCCGTCGACCCCGACCACTCCGCCACGGCCTATGAGGAGTACACGAACGGCGCCATCGCCGTCACCACGGACGGCGGCACCTCGTGGAAGGACATCGACCCGGGGCTCACGGCCTCGAAGTTCTCCAACCCGTTCGCCATGGACCCCACCGACGCGGGCCACCTGCTCACCGCCGGCCGTGAGATCGTCGAGACCCTCAGCGGCGCCGACACGCAGAGCGGACAGACGCCCGCCCAGAGCGCCGACGACAGCACGAAGACGTGGCGTACCGTCTACAACCTCGGCACCAGGTCACACCCCGGCGACGCGGGGGCGACGGCGAGCGACACGGACCCCGCCAACTCGATGTCGGCCGTGGACGTCCAGGGTGCCGCCGCGTACGTCGGCTACTGCGGCCAGTGCGACACGCTGAACAAGCTCGGTCCCACGCCGAACCTGTTCCAGAACGGTCTGGCCACCAACGTCGGTGGGAGCACCGCCCCGGCGAAGGGCAGTGCCAACGGCTGGCACATCGCGGCGGCCAAGGGTCTGCCGAACCGGTACATCACCTCGATCGCGGTCGACCCGCGCAACGACCGGAACGTGTTCGTGACCCTCGGCGGCTACACCCGTCGCTGGGTCCCGGCCGGCGCCGTGGGCGACGCCAACGACCAGATCGGCAGCGGCCACGTCTTCCGCTCCACGGACGGCGGTGAGGCGTTCACCGACGTGTCGGGCACCCTCCCGGACTCGCCGGCGTCCTGGGTCGAGCTTCGCGGTGACCAGCTCCTGGTGGCCACGGACGTCGGCGCCTTCGCCTCGCAGACCGGTGGGGCGTACGCCACGCCGAAGTTCGCGCCGCTGAAGGACATCCCCGCCACGGCCGTCTCGAGCATCGCCCTCAAGCCCGGCGACCCCAACACCGCGGTGGTGGCTGTGTTCGGACGAGGGGTGTGGACCTACGCCTTCAAGGACAAGCTGCCTGTCCCGGTGGACCCGCCGGCTACTCCGGCGCCCACCGTGGGGCAGGCCTATGCGTCGTACGACTTCGAGTCGGACGCGCAGGGGTGGACCGCCGGTGGCACGCCGACCTGGCTGCGCGGAACGCCCGGACACGGGACCGACGCCGCTGAGGCTCCCGGCGGCCAGGCGTTCTCCGTGAGCGGGCCGACCGGCTACCTCGACAACCTGGACGCGACCCTGTCCTCACCCAAGATGGCCGCACCGGCCGGCAACGCCGTGGTGCAGTGGTGGATGAGGCTCGACACCGAGGCCGGGTTCGACACCGTCGCGGTCGAGTGGAGCAGCGACGGCAGCACCTGGAAGACGCTCGGGACGTACTCGGGAAAGAACCCCGGGGCCCCCGGGTGGAGCCGGTATGCGGTGCCGTTCACCGCCCCGGGCGGCGACGTGCAGGTGAGGTTCCGGTTCGTCTCCGACTCGCTGTGCTCCGGCCTGGGTGGTCCGGTCTGCTCCTCCACGAGCGGCTGGGACGGTGTCCACGTCGACGACGTTGCGGTGGGTGCGCCTGCCGGCTGACGGACCTCAGCGCTCGTCGATCATGACGTCGATGGAGTAGTCGGAGGCCCGGTAGCAGTGGTCGCCGTACTCCACCGGGTTGCCCAGTGAGTCGAACGCGCTGCGGCTCATGGTCAGCACGGGCTCCGAGGGCTTCAGCCGCAGGTACCGGCGCTCGGCCGTGCTCGGCGGCCGTGCGCCGATGCTCTGGTGCGCCACCGTGGGCCGTACGCCGCGCTCGCGCAGCACGGCGTAGAGGCCGCCGCGCTCGAGCTGCTCACGGGCCAGGTCACCCAGCGCCGGAGGCAGCCAGTTGCGCAGCACCGCCAACGGAAGGTCCCCGGCATACCTGAGCCGCACGATGGCGAGCAGCTCGGTGTCCGGGGACAGGTCGAGCGCCGTAGCCGCACGCTCGTCCACGGTGTGGCCGAAGGACAGGACCTCCGTGCGGGGCGATTCCCCGTCCCGGCTCAGGTCGTCGTACAGGCTGCTCAGCTCGGCACGCCGGTGGACCTTGCGGTTCGCCACCGTGGTGCCCAGGCCGCGGCGCCGGACCAGCAGGCCTCGGCCCACGAGCTCCTGGATGGCGCGCCGCACCGTCGGGCGCGACAGGTTGAGCCGCTCGGTCAGCGCGAGCTCGTTCTCGAAGGCGTCGCCCGGCTGGAGCTGGCCGCGTGTGATGGCCTCCGTGAACTGCTCCGCGAGCTGGTGGTACAGCGGCACCGGCGAGTCCCGGTCCACCCGCACGTCGAGCTGTGTGGTCATGGCGGGATAGTAGTCGCCTTTCCCGCATGCACGAACATGAGAATGTCCTAACAAATAGTTGACAGAAGTCCGGCCCCGGCACGACATTGGTCCGCATGCGGATCGGACTTGCCGGCGTGGGACGGATCGGTGCCTTCCACGCGCAGACCCTGGCGGCCCTGGAGGAGGTGGACACGGTCGTCGTCACGGACGCCGACCCGGCACTCGCGGAACACGTCGCCCTCGAGCAGGGGCTGGAGTACGCCCCGGACGTCGCGGCGCTGCTCGCCTCGGGCCTGGACGGCTTCGTCATCGCCACGGCCACACCCGGCCACGCTCCGCTGATCCGGCTGGGGCTGGCCGCCGAGGTGCCGACCTTCTGCGAGAAGCCGGTCGCAGCGACGCTCGAGGAGACGATCGAGCTCGCGGCGCTGGCACGCCGCAGCAGTGTGCCCGTGCACGTCGGGTTCCAGCGGCGATTCGACGTCGGGTACCGCCACGCGCGCGCCGCCGTGGACTCGGGCGAGCTCGGGTTCGTTCACAGCGTGCGCGCCATGACGCACGACCAGGACCCGCCGCACCCGGCCTACGTGCCGACGAGCGGGGGGATCTTCCGCGACTGCAACGTGCACGACTTCGACGTCATCCGCTTCGTGACCGGCCGCGAGGTGGCCACGGTCTACGCCACCGGCGCCAACAAGGGCGCCGCGTTCTTCGGCGAGGCCGGCGACGTGGACACCGCCGCCGCGCTGCTCACCCTCGACGACGGCACTCTGGTCACGGTCTCGTCGACGCGCTACAACGGCGCAGGTCACGACGTACGCATGGAGGTCATGGGCGAGAAGGGCGCGGTCGCTGTGGGGCTGGACGACTCGCTCGCGCTGCGTTCCATGGAGGAGGGGGTGGACTTCCCGCACGGACCGCAGAAGCACTCCTTCATGGAGCGATTCCTTCCGGCCTACCGGGCCGAGCTGACCGCCTTCCTGGACGTCGCAGCCGGGCGGGCGCCGAGCCCCTGCACCGTGGACGACGCGCTCGCTGCGTTCCGCACGGCGGAGGCCTGCGAGCTGTCGCGGGCCGAGCGCCGGCCCGTCGACCTCACCGAGATCAAGGGGGCCTGAGCATGTCGACGCCGCTGTCCGACCGCATCGCCGGTGCGCCGATCTCCTGGGGAGTCAGCGAGGTGCCCGGCTGGGGACACCAGCTCGACCCGGCGACCGTGCTGGCGCAGATGGCGGACCTGGGGCTCGCCGCCACAGAGTTCGGGCCGGACGGCTTCCTGCCGGCCTCCGCTGCGGACAAGGTCGCGACGCTGCGAACCCACGGCCTCCAAGCGGTGGGCCAGTTCGTCCCGGTGGTCCTGCACGACCCCGGTCATGACCCGCTGCCCGAGGTGGACGCAGCGATGGACGACCTCGTGGCCGCCGGCGCCTCCACGGTGGTCCTCGCCGCGGCCACGGGCCAGGAGGGCTACGACGACCGCCCCGTCCTGGACGACCGCGGGTGGGCGACGCTGCTCGCCAACCTCGACCGGCTCACCGACGCCGCCGCGTCGCGTGGCGTCGTCGCGACCCTCCATCCGCACGTGGGCACCATGGTCGAGAGCGGCGCGGAGACCGAGCGCGTCCTCGCCGGCAGCCGGGTCGGGCTGTGCCTCGACACCGGACACCTGCTCATCGGCGGGGGCGACCCGGTGGCCCTGGCCAAGGACCATCCTGACCGGATCGTCCACACCCACCTCAAGGACGTGCGGCTGGAGTGGGCCCGCAGGGTCCGGTCGGGGGAGGTGACGTACACCGAGGCCGTCGCCCAGGGGATGTACGTCCCGCTCGGCGACGGCGACGTGGACCTCACCGCCATCCTGACGGCTCTGGAGGACCACGGGTATGGCGGGTGGTACGTCCTCGAGCAGGACACCATCCTGGACGGCCCGCCACCGGGAGCGGGCCCCGTGGAGGACGTCGAGCTCAGCCTCAACTTCCTCCTGGCCTTCGCGGCGCAGCACTCCGGGGTGGGTATCTGACATGGCCCGCCAGGACGATGCGGCATACGACCTGGTGGCCATGGGCCGCACCGGGGTCGACCTCTACCCCCTGCAGCACGGGGTGGGGCTGGAGGACGTCGAGACCTTCCAGAAGTTCCTGGGTGGAAGCGCCACCAACGTCGCGGTCGCTGCCGCCCGCCATGGACGCTCGACCGCGCTGGTGACCCGCACCGGGGCTGACGCGTTCGGCCGGTACGTCCACCAGGCCCTGCGCGGCTTCGGCGTGGACGACGCCTTCGTGACCGCGGTGCAGGGGCCTCCGACTCCGGTGACCTTCTGCGAGGTGTTCCCCCCGGACGACTTCCCGCTGTACTTCTACCGTTACCCGACGGCACCGGACCTGATGATCGAGGCCCGCGACCTGCCGGTCGAGGCACTGGCGTCGGCGCGGGTGTTCTGGTCCACGGTGACCGGGCTCTCCCAGGAGCCCAGCCGGTCGGCGCACTTCGCGGCCTGGGAGGCGCGAGGCCGCCGGGACCATACGGTCCTCGACCTGGACTACCGGCCGATGTTCTGGCCGGACCCCCGAGAGGCGGGACTCCAGGTCGGGCGGGCCCTCGAGCACGTCACCGTGGCCGTAGGCAACCGTGAGGAGTGCGAGATCGCCGTGGGCGAGACCGACCCGCACCGGGCCGCCTCCGCCCTGCTCGAGCGCGGCGTGACCCTTGCCGTGGTCAAGCAGGGCCCCAAGGGAGTCCTGGCGGCCACTGCCGAGGAGCGGGTCGAGGTCGCGCCGTTCCCCGTTCGCGTCGTCAACGGGCTCGGTGCCGGAGACGCCTTCGGCGGCGCCCTGGTCCACGGACTGCTCGAAGGGTGGGAGCTGCGCCGGACTCTGGAGTTCGCCAACGTCGCAGGCGCGCTCGTCGCTGCCCAGCTGGAGTGCTCCAGCGCCATGCCGACCACGGCCGAGGTGGAACGGAGCCTGGCGACGGCACGGTTCGAGTCGCAGGAGGCGGCCCGATGACCGTCACCGTGGCCGACCTCACCCAGATCCGGGTGCGGGAGCCGCAGCGGATCGACAAGTCGTGGGCTGCCCGCGCCCGTCGGGACCTCGTCGGCCGCGACGGGAGGCTCCTCGTGGTCGCCGCCGACCACCCGGCCCGCGGAGCGCTGGGAGTGCGCGGCGACGGGTCGGCGATGGCCAGCCGCAGCGACCTCCTCGAACGCCTGGTCACGGCCGTGTCGCGGCCTGGTGTGGACGGCGTGCTGGGGACCCCCGACATCCTCGACGACCTCCTGCTCCTGGGGGCGCTCGAAGGCAAGGTGGTCATCGGCTCGATGAACCGGGGTGGTCTGCAGGGTGCCACCTTCGAGCTCGACGACCGGTTCACCGCCTACCGTGCGCGTGACCTCGCCGCCTCAGGCCTCGACGGGGGCAAGATGCTCACCCGGATCGCGCTGGACGACCCCGGTACCGCCGGAACGCTCGAGGCCAGCGCACGTGCCGTCACCGAGCTCGCGGCGGCGGGGCTCATGGCGATGGTGGAGCCGTTCCTCTCCCGGTGGGTCGACGGCCGGGTCGTCAACCTCCTCGACGCCGACTCCACGATCAGGTCCATCCACATCGCGTCGGGACTGGGGGCGAGCAGTGCGCACACCTGGCTGAAGCTGCCCGTGGTCGAGGACCTGCCGCGCGTCATGGACGCCACCACCCTGCCCACCCTTCTCCTCGGCGGAGACCCGCAAGGACACCCCGACGACACCTATGCCTCGTGGGGCGCGGCCCTGGAGCTGCCCCAGGTCCGCGGGCTCGTGGTGGGTCGGGCACTGCTCTACCCGCCCGACGGTGATGTCGCGTCGGCGGTCGACGTGGCCGCCGGGCTCGTGCACGGCAGCGCGTCGTGACGGGCGCGGACAACGCGCGCTGGGTGCATCCTCTCGGCACCGCGGAGCGGGACGGGTGGGACGTCGTGGTGGACGACAGCGTGCAGGGGTGGCAGCACACCAGCCTTATGGTGACCTCGCTGGCACAGGGTGAACGGCGCGAGCTGCCCGCGGACGGGCAGGAGCACGTCGTCGTACCGCTCTCCGGTTCGGTGACGGTCCGGGCCGACGGCCACGAGGTCGTGCTGGCCGGCCGTGCGTCGGTCTTCGCCGGCCCGACGGACGTGCTGTACGTCGCCAGGGACACGGACTGGACTCTCACCGCCCAGCACGGGGCGGCGCGCGTGGCGGTGTGCGGGGCGAGCGCCACCACGCGGCCTGCCGTGCCGGTGGTCCACCTGACGCGGGAGGAGGTGCCGGTGGAGCTCAGGGGTGCCGGCCTCGCCAGCCGCCAGGTGCGCAACTTCGGCATCCCCGGCGTCCTCGAGGCGGACTCGATCATCGCGTGCGAGGTCGTCACTCCGGCCGGGAACTGGAGCTCGTACCCGCCGCACAAGCATGACGAGGAACGCACGGGCGTCGAGACCGAGCTGGAGGAGATCTACTACTTCGAGGCGGCCGCCACGCACGGAGCCCCCGTGGGCGCAGAGCCCTTCGGCTACCAGCGCGTCTACGGCACTGCCGACCGCCCCATCGACGTGCTGGCCGAGGTCCGCAGCGGTGACGTCGTCCTGGTGCCGCATGGCTGGCACGGACCTGCCATGGCGCCGCCCGGGTACGACCTCTACTACCTGAACGTCATGGCCGGGCCCGGCCCGGAGCGGGCGTGGCTCATCTGCGACGACCCCGCCCACGGGTGGGTGCGCCAGACCTGGGCGGGGCAGGACGTGGACCCGCGACTTCGGTCCGAGGACCCTTCACCGGAAGAGAGCTGAGATGGTGGACGAGCAGGCCGCGACAGTGCGGCTCACGGTGGCCCAGGCGGTGGTCCGGTTCCTCGCGAACCAGTGGAGCGAGCGGGACGGTGAGCGGCGGAAGCTCTTCGCCGGCTGCTTCGGCATCTTCGGCCACGGCAACGTGGCGGGGATCGGCCAGGCCCTGCTGGAGAACGAGCTGGGCGCTGACGAGCAGGAGCGGCTCCCCTACATCCTGGCGCGCAACGAACAGGCCATGGTGCACACCTCGGTCGCCTACGCCCGCCAGAAGGACCGCCTGCAGACCTGGGTGTGCACCGCCTCGGTGGGTCCCGGCTCCACCAACATGCTCACCGGCGCGGCGCTCGCGACGGTCAACCGGATCCCGGTGCTGCTGCTGCCATCGGGCACCTTCGCGACGCGGGTGGCCTCCCCGGTCCTGCAGGAGCTCGAGCAGCCGTATGCCGCAGACGTCAGCGTCAACGACGCCTTCCGGCCCCTGTCCCGGTTCTTCGACCGGGTCACCCGTCCCGAGCAGCTGCCCTCGGCGCTCCTGGGCGCCATGCGGGTGCTCACCGACCCGGCGGAGACCGGAGCCGTCACGGTCGCCCTGCCTCAGGACGTCCAGGCGGAGGCGTACGACTGGCCGCTCGAGCTCTTCGCCCCACGCGTGTGGCACGTCGCCCGCCCGCCGGCCGAGGCGTCCCGCGTTGCGGCCGCCGCCCAGCTGGTCAGGGCCTCGGGTCGTCCGTTCCTGGTGGCGGGTGGCGGGGTCCACTACTCCGGTGCGGAGGAGATCCTCGCCGCCCTCAGCGAGAGCACCGGGATCCCGGTGGGGGAGACCCAGGCCGGCAAGGGCTCCCTCACCCACGGTCACCCGCAGCTGGTGGGTGCCGTGGGCTCCACCGGGACGACAGCGGCCAACGCGCTCGCCGCCGAGGCGGACCTCGTCATCGGCGTCGGAACGCGGTGGTCCGACTTCACGACCGGCTCCCGGACCGCCTTCCAGGACAAGGGAGTCCGCTTCGTCAACCTCAACATCGCGGGGTTCGACGCCGGCAAGCAGGCAGGCCTGTCCGTCGTCGCCGACGCCCGGGAGGCCCTGACTGCGCTGAGGCACGAGCTGGAAGGCTGGGCCGTCCCCCAGGAGTACCGGGACCGCCAGGCCTCGCTCCGGGCGCAGTGGGAGGAGCAGGTCGAGTCGGCGTACCACCCGTCCCAGGAGGTGACGCGAGGGCTGGCTGAGGGGCTGCTCACTCAGGGCGAGGTCATCGGCGTGGTCAACGAGCTGTCCGACCCGCGCGACGTCGTGCTGTGCGCCGCCGGCTCCATGCCCGGTGACCTGCACAAGCTCTGGCGGGTGCGGGACCGGAAGGGCTACCACGTGGAGTACGGGTTCTCGTGCATGGGCTACGAGGTGCCGGGGGCTCTGGGCATCCGCCTGGCGGACCGGACCCGCGACGTGTTCGCCATGGTCGGGGACGGCGGGTACCTCATGATGCCCACGGAGCTCGTCACCGCGGTGCAGGAGCGCCTCAAGGTCATCGTCGTCCTCGTGCAGAACCACGGCTTCCACTCGATCGGCTCCCTCTCCGAAGGCCTTGGGTCGCAACGGTTCGGGACCCGGTACCGGTACCGGGACGGCGGGTCGGGGCGTCTCGACGGTGCGCCCCTGCCGGTCGACCTGGCGGCGAACGCCCGGAGCCTCGGCGCTCACGTCATCGAGGTGCACAGCCGCGGGGAGCTGGAGGCAGCGGTCAAGGAGGCCAAGGGCGCACCGGCGGATGGTGGCCCGGTCGTCATCCACGTCGAGACGGACCCGACGGTGTACGCGCCGGACAGCGGCTCCTGGTGGGACGTTCCGGTCGCGCAGACGAGCCACCTCGAGTCCACCGGCGAGGCCTACCAGCGCTACGTCGGGCACAAGGCGACGCAGCGCCACCTCCTCACGCCGGCAGAGGATGCGCAGGCGTGAGCCGGAGGCGGTCCGCGGCGAGGCGGTCCGCGACCGGGCGGTCTCCTAGATGAGATCCGAAGCCCTCGCGGTCGGCGTCCTCGGCGTCGGCCTGATGGGCGACGACCATGTCGAGCGGCTGGTCCGCAGGACGGCCGGTGCGCGGCTGGTCGCCGTGTCCGACGCCGACCCTGCGCGTGCCGCGGCGGTGGCCGCACGGCATCCGCAGGTTCGCGGCATCGCCGACCCGCTCGACCTGGTGGCGGACCCGGAGGTGGAGGCGGTCCTCATCGCCTCGCCGGGTCTCGTCCACGAGGAGCAGCTGCTGGCCTGCATCGCGCACCGGAAGCCGACGCTCTGCGAGAAGCCGCTGACGATGGACGCGGAGTCGGCGGTCCGCGTCATGCAGGCCGAGCGCGCGGGTGGGCGACCGCTCGTGCAGGTCGGGTTCATGCGCAGGTTCGACCCCGAGTACGCAGCGGCCAAACAGCTCCTCGACTCCGGACGGCTGGGCCGGACCCTGCTGCTGCACAACACGCACCGGAACCAGCAGGTGCCCGACACCTTCGGCTCCGAGATGATCGTGCGCGACTCGTTGGTCCACGAGGTCGACGTGGCGCGGTTCCTGTTCGGCGAGGAGATCGCCGAGGTCACTGTGCTCGGCGGCCTCGCGACGCGGGCGGCGGGTGACGGAGTCCGAGACCCGCTGGTGGCCCTCTTCCGGATGGCGGGTGGGGGCCTGGTCACCTCGGAGGTGTTCGTCAACTCCCAGGTGGGCTACGAGGTGCGCTGCGAGGTCGTGGGCGAACGGGGCACGGTCGTCGTCGGCCGCAACAGCGCCGGTTTGTGGACGACGACGTTCGACTCTCTGGGGGCCGCGGGCGAGCACCCCCCGGGCGGGAGGTGGGGAGGTTCGGTACCGCCGGACTTCCGGGTGCGCTTCGCGCGGGCGTATGACCTCGAGGTGCAGGCGTGGGTCGACGCGTGCCGCCGCGGTGAGCTGGTCGGACCGACGAGCTGGGACGGGTACGCCGCGACGGCCGTCTCGTCGGCGGCCCTCGAGTCGCTGCGCTCCGGCCTGCCGGTCTCGGTGCGGCTGGTGCACCGTGAGAGCCCGTCGTGACATCGTCATTGGGTTTGAGTGGTCATCGGGTGGAGGTCGTCATCGGGTCGAGGTGGTCATCGGGTCGAGATCGACGGTGAGTTGGGCCGATAAGGGGTTGAGGCCGCCGGTGCCTCCGACAGGAGCTCAGCTGTGGGTCCAGCTCTCCGACTGGGTCAGCCGGAACAGGTAGGCGAGCGCCGGAAGCACGATCACCCCCGCCAGGCCCACGGCGACCAGCAGCCCCCACAGCGTCGCCGTGGCTCCGGCGCCCTGCGTCACGGTGACCTGGTCGACGAGCAGCCACGGGTACTGCGCCACCCCCCAGCCCAGCAGCACGGCGGCGACCGCTGCGGCCGCCGTGAACCGTGCGACGTGAGGGCGACGGCGCAGGAGCAGGACCAGCGTGGCCACGCCGGCAACCCCCGAGAGGACGATGAGCGGGGCGGCCCGCCCGGAGAGCCCGCGGCTCAGGGTGGGTGAGTCGTGGGTGATCGGAACGAGTGCCGCGAAGACGACGGCCCCGGTGACCACCCCCACGGCCAGCGTTCGCCGGCGGAGCTGCTGGGTGAGCCCGGCGTTCCCGGACCGGGTGGCGTCCGCTACGAGGAACGTGCCGGCCAGGAAGGCGCAGGTGCCCACCGCTATTGCTCCGCCGAAGAGCGAGGTGGGGTTGAGCCACGAGGACCAGAGGTCACCGCGGCCGCGTGCCGGCACCCTTCCGGAGGCGATCCCTCCGGCCACCGTGCCCAGGAAGAAGGGGGTGATCACGGAGGAGCCGGCGAAGATCGCTCCGAAGAGCCGAGCCTGCCCCAGTGTGGCCGAGTACTTCCGGAAGGCGAACGCGGCTCCTCGAAGCACGATGCCGAGCAGGGCGAGGAGCATGGGCAGGATCAGGGTGGACATGGCGGACGCGAACGTCGCCGGGAAGCCGGTCCACCAGGTGACCAGCACGTAGATCAGCCAGACGTGGTTCGCCTCCCAGACGGGTCCGATGCTGTGGTCCACCAGCGTGCGAAGCTCCGCTCCGCGGGCACTCCCCCCGGCCGTGAGGTCGAAGAACCCCGACCCGAAGTCCGCCCCGGCCAACAGCGCGTACGCCAGCACTCCGAGGAAGAGGGCAGCGGCGACCACGACTGGCAGGCTCATCGCCCCGGCTCCGTGGCGGCGTCCCGGAGCTGCGCCTGGGGTCCGTACGGGCTGGGCAGGTCTGTCTGTCCCGCTCGCCAGCGGCGTGCCATGGAGCGCAGGACCACGACGGCTCCCGTCGTCATGCCGGCGTAGACGACCATGGTGGCGGCCAGCAGCCACCAGAGCCCCGAGTTGCTTCCGGCAGCCTGCGTCGTACGAAGCACGCCATACACCACCCAGGGCTGCCGACCTACTTCCGTGGCCACCCATCCCGACTCCAGCGTCAGGACCGCGAGCGGCCCGGCGACCGCGGCGAACCGCAGCACCCACCGGTGCTCGAGCGGGTCGCGCCGGCGCCAGCGCGCGAACCAGAAGACCAGGACGGCCAGCGCCAGCAGGGTGCCGAGACCGATCATGGACTGGAAGGCCCAGTGGGTGATGTTGACCGGCGGTCGGTCCTGGACGGGGATGGTGTCCAGCCCCGGCACGGGCTCCGTGAAGGACCCACGCGCGATGAGCGATCCCAGTACGGGGATGTCGAGCGCCCCGCGGACCTGGTCGTTCACCAGGAGGCCACCGACCCGTAGCGGGGACGGGCTCTCGGTGGTGATGGCGAGCTCGAACGCCGCGAGCTTGGCCGGCTGGCGGTCGACGAGGGTGGAGCCGAGGAGATGGCCGACCAGGGGTTGCACCAGTGCCGCCACGCTGGCGAAGGCGAACGGCACGGAGAAGCCCAGCCGGTGGTGCGCGTCCCGCCGCCCGCGGAGCATCCCGACGGCGTAGACCCCCGAGACGACGAAGCCGACGACCATATAGGCGCCGACCCACATGTGCGTGAACTGGAGCCAGACGAGGCTGTTGAACATGGCCGCCCAGGGGTTCACGTCGGTCACGCGGCCATCGACGATCCGGAACCCCGCGGGTGCGTTCATCCAGGCGTTGACGGAGATGACGCAGAAGGTGCCCACCACCCCGGCCGCCGCCATCGGCAGCACCATCAGCAGATGCCGGCGCGGAGGCATCCGGCCCCAGCCGTAGAGGTAGATGCCCAGGAAGATCGCCTCGACGAAGAAGGAGAGGCCCTCGAAGGCGAACGGCAGCCCGAGCACGTCGCCGAACCGCCCCATCAGACCCGGCCAGAGCAGCCCCATCTCGAAGCTCAGGACGGTGCCGGAGACGGCACCGATCGCGAAGAGCACCGCCGACACCTTCGACCAGCGTTGGGCCAGGGCCAGGGCCACCGGGTCGTCACGGACGACGCCGCGGCGATGCACGACGAAGATCATGGTGGGGAAGGCCACCCCGAAGCAGGCCAGGACGATGTGCCAGCCGAGTGACAGCGCCATCTGCTCGCGCGCCGGCATCAGTCCCGCCGGGTCGTCACCGGTGAGCAGCTGGCGTGCGAGGTCGTGGACGCCCACGACAGCGACGATAGGGTCTGGCCGGCACGGACCTCCACTCGGGCTGCCCCTACGGTCCGGTCCCCCTGGGTACGCGCGGCGGGGCAGAATCAGCCCCATGACGATGCGCGTAGCGGTTGCGGCCACCGGACCGGCGTCGGCGGATGCGGGTCTTGCCGCCGTGGCGGCAGGGGGCAACGCGGTGGACGCGGCCATCGCCGCCATGGTCGCGGCGATGACCACGGAGCCGGGCATCGTGTCAGCGCTGGGTGGGGCCTTCGTGACCATCTGGCCCGCCGACGGCGAACCGGAGGTCGTCGACGGCAACGTCGAGATGCCGGGTCGCGGTCTGGACCGGGAGCGCTTCGGCGCGGGACTGCGCGAGGTGCACACCTCGTACGGCGGCGGCCTGACGTTGTTCGCCGGCCACGGCTCCGTGGCGACGCCGGGAGCCTTCGCAGCGTTGGGCGTGGCGCACGACCGTCACGGCGCAGCCCCGTGGCGGGAGGTGCTCGCGCCGAGCATCACCGCGGCGCGAGAGGGGTACCGGGTGGGTGGTGCCGCCGCCACCTACCTCGCCATCACCGGCGAGTCGGTGTTCAGCTGGGACGAGAACACGGCGCCGCTGGTCCGTCGCCCCGACGGCCGGCTGGTGCTCGCCGGTGACCTCGCCGTGAACCCTGACCTGGCCGACACCCTCGAGCAGATCGGCGACGAGGGCGCGCGGTCGCTGTACGTCGGTGACCTTGGCGCGCGGATCGCCGCCGACAGCGACGCGCGCGGTGGGCTGGTGACGGCAGCCGACCTCGCGGCGTACCGGGCCGTCGTGCGCACTCCCCTGCGGCTGCGGCTGGGGAGCTGGGACGTGGCGACGAACCCGCCTCCGTCGGTGGGTGGGCCGATGCTCGCGGTCATGCTGGGCGAGCTGGCCGGCGCGGATGGGACTTCCGGCTCGTCCTGGGACTGGGCCCGGGTGGTCGAGATCCAGCACCGCGTCCTGTCCTACCGGCATGCGGTGCACGACCTGTCGACGGACCTGGAGGAGGACGGCTACGCCTTTCTGGAGACGATCGAGCGGCACGGGCTCGCCGGACTGCCCACGTCGTCGTCGACCGCCCACGTCTCTGCTGTCGACAGCGAGGGCACCATGTGTGCCATCACCGCCTCGAGTGGGTACGGCTCGGGTGCGACCGTCCCGGGGACGGGCATGATGCTCAACAACTGCCTCGGGGAGCCGGAGCTCAACCGGCTCGGGCTGCATGCGCTGGCGCCCGGCACGCGGCTCGCGTCCAACATGGCGCCCACAGTCGCCCGGTCCGATGCCGGGGACCGGCTGGCCATCGGCAGCCCCGGGGCGGACCGCATCACCACCGCTCTGATGCAGGTCCTGGGCCGGCACTGCCTGAGCGGGGCGAGCCTTCAGGAGGCCGTCGACGCGCCGCGGCTCCACGTGCGCATCCTCGAGGACGGCGTCGCTCGGGTGGAGTACGAGGACGACGAGGGGATCAGCGCCGCAGTGCAGGCTTCCGGCATGGCTTCGGTCTCCCACGGCCCCCGGTCGATGTTCTTCGGGGGCGTAGGCGCGGCCGAGCGCACTGCCGACTCGAGCCTGACCGTGGCGGGCGACCCGCGCCGGGAAGCTGCCACGCGCGTGTCCTGAGGTGTGACGGCTCCAGGCGTGTGACTGTTCCTGGCGCGGCCGCTCTCAGCGAGCGGCGCCGGTGACGGCCCAGGCGTCTCCCCAGATCCGCCAGGCGAAGAAGGCGCCGCGGATGGCCATGAAGAGGGTGAAGGCCACCCACAGGGCGGTGAGAGCCGTCGGCGCCCCGGCCACCAGGAGCCGCGTTCCGGCTTCATGCACCGCGATGGCGAGCGGAGCGTAGAGCACCAGGGTGGCCAGCATCGCCTTCGCCAGCCAGCGCCCGTCGCCGGCTCCGATCAGTACGCCGTCGACCACGAAGACGAAGCCGGAGAGTGGCTGACCGAGGGCGACGACCACCAGGGCGGCGCCGAGGGCCGCGCGAACGGGCTCGTCCCGCGTGAAGGCGAGCGGGATGACGTCGTGCAGTGCCAGGACTGCCACACCGAGGAGCACGCCACCCCAGCTCCCCCAGCGGACCATCGTGGTCGTCGCCCGGCGGGCTCGGGAGACGTCCCCGGCTCCCAGCGCCTTGCCGGTCAGCGCCTGCGCCGCGATGGCGAGCGCGTCCAGGGCGAAGGCGAGGAAGGACCACACCGTCGCGGCGACCTGGTGCGCCGCCAGCGGGACATCGCCCAACCCGGCCGCGACCCAGGTGGTCAGCAGCAGGACTCCCCTGAGGGCCAGCGTGCGCACGAGCAGCGGTATGCCGCTCAGCCCCGCGCGCAGGACCCGTGCGGGGTGAGACCGCAGCGCGGCGCCGGCCCTGCGGGCGTGCCGCGTCATCACGACCACCAGGGCGGCCGCCATGGCGGTCTGCGCGATGACGGTCCCCCAGGCCGAGCCAGCGATACCCCAGCCGAGCCCGTACACGAAGAGCAGGTTGAGAGCGATGTTGCCGGTGAACCCGGCCGCTGACGCGGCGAGAGGGGTGCGGGTGTCCTGCAGTCCCCGGAGCACACCGGTCGCGGCGAGCGCCACGAGCATGGCGGGGATGCCCAGGGACGAGATCCGCAGGTACGTGGCGGCATACCCGACAGCAGCGTCGGAGGCGCCGAACAGCCTGCACAGGGCTGGTGCGCCCCACGCCACCGCGGCGCTCGTCAGGGCCCCGAGGCCCACGGCCAGCCACGTACCGTCGATGCCAGCCTCGAGGGCGCCGCGGGTGCTGCCGGCGCCGATCTGGCGGGCCACGATCGAGGTGGTGCCGTAGGCCAGGAAGACGAAGATGTTGGCCGCGGTGATCAGCGTCGCGCTGGCCACCCCGAGGCCGGCCAGCTGCGGGGTGCCGAGGTGCCCGATGATCGCGGAGTCGGCGAGGAGGAACAGTGGTTCGGCGACCAGCGCGAGGAAGGCGGGCACGGCGAGCCGGAGGATCTCCCGGCTGTGCCCCGATCCGACGACAGCCGCACGTGACTGGTCGCCGCTGCCCACGTCGGCTCACGCTACCCGAGCGTGCTGCGACGGCTCGGATCCCCCACCGTCCTCAGCTGCCCGGTGCGTGAGGTTCCCCGAGTCTCGGGTCCCTCGGCGCCTCAGGTCCCCAGGGCGCCAGTCTCTCAGGGCCCCGGTCGCCCAGTGCCCCGGTCGACTTGGACCCCAGTCCCTCAGGTCCCCAGCCCCCAGCGGTCGCGGACCGTCTCGACCCAGGCGGCGAAGTCCGCGGCCATGTCGACGGCTGCCGGATCCATCAGCCACTGCACCTGCAGACCGTCCATGAGGGCGACCGCCTGGCGGGCGAGCTGGCCCGCGGGGGCGTCCGGCCGCGCATCGCCATCGGCGACGGCGTCGAGGATCGCGCGCGTGAGCGCCTCGCGCGCCGACCGGTGGTGCTGTCGCAGCCAGCCGTGCCCGGGGTGCTCGGGATCCAGCGCCTCGCCGGTGAGGGTGCTGAACAACCGAACGAGGGGTTCGCGGTGGCTGTTGAGTCTGACCAGGGAGACCATGTCGTCCCAGACCTGCCACCCGCGAGCGGGCGCCCCGCGTCCCTCGGCGAGTGCCTGGAGGTCGCGAAGGTCGCGTCTGCCGAGCACGGCGGCGAGCAGCTCCTCCTTGGACGGGAAGTGGTGCAGCAACCCGGTCTGGCTCAGGCCCGCGATCTCCGCGACTCCGGTCATCGAGGTGGCGTGGAAGCCCCGTTCCGCGAAGAGGTCCGCCGCTGCGGCCAGGATGCGCTCGCGGGTCTGCGCGGTGCTGGCCCCCTTGGGCCGGCCACGACCGCGACGGGACGGGCTCCTGGTCGTGGCCCGGCCGGAGTCAGAGGTCAACCCTCGCCCTGATGTCGCCGAGCCCCCTGGCGAGGACGAGCTGGCCTCCGGTGAGGCTCTCGCCCCAGCGGCCGCTCTGCTCGTCCCAGCTGCGCCACAGCCGCGAGTCGGTGGCCACCTCCACCGTCGCACTCTGACCCGGCTCCACCTCGACCGCGGTCCACCCGACGAGGCGTACCGGCTGGTTGTCCTCGGCGGGGTGGAAGTAGGCCTGGACCACCTCACGCGACGCTCCGGCAGAGGTGTTGGTGACACGGACCTCGATGGTCGGGGCGCTGCCCGGCTGCACGAGGCGCGCGTCCGCGTACTCCCAGGAGCCGTACCCGTCGCCTGCGCCGAGCCAGTGGGCCGGGGCGTCGCTCAGGCCGGCGTGGAAGCCCCGATAGCCGACGTACGTGTCGTCGGTGTACTCCAGGGCCAGCCCGTCGGGCACGACGTCCCAGGCCGGCGCGGCACCGTCGGCCGCCGGCCATGAGGTCACCAGACGGCCCGCCGGCTCTCGCACGCCCAGGAGCGCGTCGGCAACGGCGTGGCCGCCCTCCTGACCGGGAAGTCCCACCACGAGTATGGCCTCCACGTCCTGCGCCCACGGCATGAGCACCGGGGTGGCGGAGTTGACGACCACCACTGTCCGGTTCGCGGCCTCCGCCACAGCGCCGACCAGGGCGTCCTGTTCGCCGGGTAGGGCCAGGGTCGACTTGTCCGTTGCCTCTGTCTCCTGCTCCTCGGTGAGCCCGACGACCACCACTGCCACGTCGGCGTCCTTCGCCGCTCTGACCGCGTTTGCGATGACGTCCGCGGCCACCGCGGGGACCGGTGCGACCGTGAGACCCTTCACCCCCATCCCGGAGGCGATGACGTGAGAGAGCGTGCTCAGCTTGCCGTCCGGGCCGGGCTGCGGCTCTCGGCGGACGATCGACACGGTGGCCTCCACGAGCGATCCCGCCTCGGCGTCGACGTCCACCGTCCAGGCAGGTGGCTTGAGCATCGACTCCCCAGGGTCCTGGCCTTCGGCGGCGAGGTCCGGGGCACCGACCTTCTTCCCGTCCACCACGATGCTCCACCTGCCGGTGCCCAGCACACCCAGCCGGACGGGCCCACCCTCGACGAGCCGGGCGGCGAGCACCACCTGCTCGGTGGGCCGGGGAAGCGTGTCGTCCCACCCGGTGGCGACCGAAGCGACGCTGCTGTGCTCCGCAGCCATCACGGTGCCATCCGCGTCGAGGTACGAAGCCCGCAGCCCAGGCTCGCCCGTCTCGGGGTCCCGGATGGTATCGGGGTCCGCCACGACCGGACGCAGGCGAACCTCGACGCCGTCCAGCACGACGACCGACTCGCCCATGGCGCCGCCGAGCCCCTCGGCGATGGACACCTGGTACGGCGGGTTGACGGTGGCCGAGCCACCTCCCATGCAGATCGTCTCGACGGCGTGCCGGCCGATCAGCGCCACGCGGGTCTCTGCGGCCAGCGGGAGGACAGCGCCCTCGTTGCGCAGGACGACCATGCCGTCGGTGGCGAGCCGTCGGAGCTGTTCGCGCCGCGACGGGGCGTCCGGCGCCGTGGACTCGGAGGGCCACGCACGGTGCTCGCCGAGAGCCCCCACGCGTTCGGCCAACCGCAGGAGCCGGACGACATGCTCGTCCACCACCGCCTCCGCCACCGCGCCTGACTCGACGTCAGCGACCAGCGCCGCTCCCCACGGCCCCTCCGGGCCCGGCATGACGAGGTCGAGGCCGCCCAAGGCAGCCGGGGCGGAGGTCTTCGTCGCGAACCAGTCGGACATGAGGAGGCCGTCCCATCCCCAGTCGCCCTTGACCACCTCGTTGTTCACGTGGTGCTGTTCGGTCGCGGGGACGCCGTTGACGTCGTTGTACGCGGCCATGATCGACCACGGCTGGGCGTCCTCGACTGCGATCTCGAAGGGGAGCAGGTACACCTCGCGCAAGGCGCGCTCGCTCACCACGGAGCTCATGTAGTTGCGCAGCGTCTCGGACTCGTTGGCCACCAGGTGCTTCAGGCAGGCCCCGATCCGACGCGACTGCATACCACGGACGTAGGCCGCGGCCAGCCGGCCCGTGAGCAGCGGGTCCTCGGAGTAGGCCTCGAACAGCCGCCCACCCAGCGGGGTGCGATGCAGGTTGATCGTGGGCCCGAGGACCACGTGGATCTGCTGCCGCTCAGCCTCCTCGGCGAGCATCTCGCCGACCTCCCGTGCAGTGTCCTCGCTCCAGGCGCCGGCGAGGAGGGTGGCGTTGGGGAAGAGGGCCACATGGTCCCCACCCGTGAACTTCAGGCCGCGTACGCCGGTCGGTCCGTCGGAGAACGCCATCGGTGCAAGAGCGATGCTGTCCTTGCCATGCAGCGTGAACGACGTGGCGCCGGTGAGCAGCCGCACCTTCGTTTCGAGATCGAGCCGGGAGACCAGGTCCGTCAGCCGGCTGTCGCCGTGGGTGTCGGTGGAGGCAGTCATCGGTTTTCCTTCGCTTGGCGGCGGCGTGCACCGTGGAGGGGAGATGCCGCGAAATAGCGTAGCGTGACTATTTCTGCGCCGCGATGCGGTGGGGTCTCGTCGAGCCTCGCCGTGTCGAGGCTGGGCACGGCTTGCGACTCCCGTTGGCATGATGGCGCGGTGACCACCATCGTCTTCCTGCACGCCCATCCCGACGACGAGGCGTCCCAGACGGCCGGCACGATGGCTCGTGCGGCGGCGGAGGGACACCGGGTGGTCACGGTCTTCGCCACCGACGGCGCCCATGGTGAGCTTCCGGCGAGCGGTCTCGCAGAGGGCGAGACGTTGGTGGACCGGCGGCGTGTCGAGGCGCAGGCGTCTGCCGATGCCCTCGGCGTGCAGCGCGTGGCGTGGCTGGGGTACCGGGACTCCGGAATGACCGGGTGGCCGCAGAACTCTCTCCCAGGCGCCTTCCACACCGCTGACCTCCACGAGGCCGCGGCTCGGCTGGTGGCGGTCCTCGACGAGGAGGAGGCCAGCGTGCTGGTGGGCTATGACTGGCATGGTGGTTACGGCCACCCCGACCACGTCAAGGTGCACGCTGTCGCGCATCGGGCGGCCGCGCTGGCTCGGGCAACGCCAAGGTTGCTGGAGTCGACGATGAACCGGGACAGGATCCGGGCCTTCTACCAGCGCGCGGTAGCCGCGGGCATGGCGGACCGGGCGTTCGACCCAGACCGCCCCATGGATGACGGGAACCCCCTTGGAACCCCGGAGCGCGAGATCCACTGGCAGGTCGACGTGAGTGGCTTCCTGCGCGAGCGACGTGCCTCCTTGGAGGCGCATCGCAGCCAGGCGACTGACATCGAGGGGATGCTTGCCATGCCGCCTGACGTCTTCGCCGCGATGTTCTCGACGGACCACTACCTGGAGCCGGGCCGGAAGCCGGGGATGCGGGTGGGCTGGCCCTTCTGTGGATGACGCCGGCCGGTCAGGCGCGGGTACGCCGTCGGACGGCCCGGGTCGGCCGGGTTCGGGCAAGCCGGGCTGGAGGTCGGCCGGGCGGGGGTGGGCCGCGCTTACGGAGTGGGTCCTGGCTCGCCCGTGGTGCGCGGCGTGCGGACCGCCAGCGCAATGAGAACCACGGCTGCCGCCAACGCGGCTCCCACGCCGAAACCCCACTGCAGGCCGGTGTTCAACGCGCGGGTAGGAGAGGCGCCCGCGGCGGACGCGCTCGCTGCCCGGGCAGCCATCACGCTGACGACCACGGCAGTTCCAGCTGCCGCGGCGACCTGCTGGAGCGACCCGAGAATCGCGCTGCCATGCGCGTAGAGGTGAGGGGGCAGGACGGACAGGCCTGAGGTGAAGACGGGGGTGAAGATGAGAGCGAGCGCGCCCATCAGCACGACATGGTCAGCCAGGACGAACCAGGACGAGGTATCCACGTCGACCCGGGTGAGGAGCGCCAGGGCAACGGCCAGGAGGACGGCGCCGGGGATGACGAGGCGGGGCGCCCCGAGCCGGTCGAACGCTCGTCCGACCTGCGGGCCCAGCAGTCCCATCGCGAGCCCTCCCGGCATGAGCAGCAGGCCGGTCGACAGGGTGCTGAGGCGTAGGACGTCCTGGAGGTAGAGGGGGAGCAGGATCATCGCGCCCATCATGGCCATGAAGGCGAGGCACATGACGGCGAGCGCGATCGTGAAGGGACGGAATGTGAAGGTGCGGAGATCGAGCAACGGCACGCCACGGCGTTGCAGCCTGAGCTGTCGCCAGGTGAAGGCGCCCAGCGCGATGGCACCGACCGCGGTGACCACGGCAGGCGGGACGACGTGCGTGACGCGGGATCCCTCTCCGAGTCCGCTGAGCCCGTAGACGAGAGCACCGAAGCCGACTGCCGACAGAGTCACGCTGGAGGCGTCGATGCGGGTCGCCGACGTCTCGCCGATGTTCGTCAGCCGGCGCACCCCGATCGTCGCCACCAGGGCTGCGACGGGCAGTACCACTGCGAAGATGAGCCGCCACGAGCCCAGCTGCAGCAGCAGTCCGGACACCGCCGGTCCCATCGCCGGCGCCACGGACATCGCCAGCATCACGTTCCCCATGACACGGCCCCGGTCGTGGACGGGCACGAGAGTCATGAGGGTGGTCATGAGCAGCGGCATCATGACGGCGGTGCCACTGGCCTGCACCACCCGAGCGGCCAGCAGGACCGCGAAGGTGGGAGCCGCGGCCGCGAGGGCCGTTCCGGTCAGGAAGAGGCCCATGGCCGTCGCGTAGGCCGCTCGTGTGGTGACCCGCTGCAGGAACCAGCCGGTGGCGGGAATGACGACCGCGAGGGTCAGCATGAAGGCTGTGGACAGCCACTGAGCCCTGGTCGCAGCGACGGAGAACTCGCGCATGAGCCTCGGGATCGCGTTGACCATGATGGTCTCGTTGAGGATGACGACGAAGGTCGACAGGACAAGGATCCGCAGCACGCGAGCCGCGTCGGACGAGGGCGGCCGCCGTTCAGCCAGGTCGGCCTGCCGGGGACTGGACGGCCGGGCGTCGGCTGTCTCCGGCGCGCTCGCAGCGGTCTGCCACTCGTCGGTGCTGGTGGCGGTTGCCCGGTTCATGGTCAGTCCTTCGGTTGGCGGTCATCAGGTAGACCGAGGCAGCGGATCGAACTCATCGCCGACGCCAGACGGCCATCCTGGCCGTGACCACCGACAGAGCTTCCCTCAGCTGTCGCTCGACCGCTTTCCTCAGCTACCGCTCGACCTGACAGCGTCTGCGGGTGCTGCTCCTGACAGGGCGGCATCGCGCCGTAGACAGACCACCTGTCGCACGCCGGAGAGCAGCACGGACGCCAGCCCTGTGGCACGCAGCAGCGCCGGGGCGCCGCGGGGCGCTACGGGCTCCTGTGCCGGTAGGCCGCGAGCGAGCCGTAGCCGCTCGAGCATCGCAGCGCCTCGCCCTGCCGAGCTGGTCGGAACCCCGAGCCGGGGCCAGAGGTCCTTGGCGAGGACGACACCCTCCGGCCCGACCAGGCCGTTGGGAGTGCCTCACGACCGCCGACCAGCTCGTCGAGCCACGTCAGCTCCCGGGCATCCTCGTCGGAAGCCGCGGGGGACGACCGTGGCCCGCGCCTGCCGTCCCGGGACTCCCACGTCCCGTCGAGGCTCTCCTCGACCCAGTGGTCGGCCGGAAGCCCGTCGACGAGGACCAGATGGGTGATCCTGCGGCCCCCTGGGGGGGCCGTCCTTCCACCGGGCGGCCGGAACCGGAGCATCGGGTGGTTCGCCGTCCGGCCGCGCTGCGTCGAGGTCTGCCGTCACGTGCCTCAGCCTGCTGCACCACACGCTCCGGCCAGTGTGGTTGTCCACAGCCACTGGTCGATGGCGACGGGCTGCGCGGCTCGGGCGTGGAGACGCGCCGGCTTCGGGCCCCGCTCAAGGCGGCTGGAGAGCGGAAGGAGCAGCGGCTGCTCAGGCAGCGCCGTACCGGGCCTGAGCGCGGGCCCGCGCCTTGACCGCCTCCGTCTCACGGTCCCTGGGTGGGGCGCTGGTGCTGAGGTGGTCGAGGAGGTGCTGGGTGGCGTGCGCGACCTCGGCCACCGCGGCGTCGAACGCCGCCTGGTTGGCCTGGCTCGGCCTGGTACTCCCACTCACCTTGCGCACGTACTGCAACGCCGCGGCGCGAACCTCGTCGGTCGTGGCGGGAGGCTCGAAGTTGTGGAGCTGACGGATGTTCCGGCACATGCGCTCAGCGTACGACCGGCGGCCCTGGCTGTGGGCAGTCACGGGGAAGGCTGCCAGTGACCAGACACGCCCGAGACTTTCTCTCGTCCACAGGCGGTGTACGGCGTACAGGCACGCCAGAGGCTGTGGATCCGGGCCTTGCGCGAGAAATCCACAGAGTTTCCCACCGGGTGTGCACAAGCTTCTCGGGCGTTGCGCACACCTTGTCCCCACGGTGTCCACAGGAGCGGTTTGAGGCACCCCACGAGGAGCCATAACGTGTGCCGGTCACGGGTCACGGATGAGTCCGCACCTCACTGTCAGACCCCGGTGGTGTAGTCGAACCACACGGGTGTGATTCTCGTCCGTGTCCACCGGCCCACCATCGACAGGAACTCGCGCGTGTCCCTTGCAGAGCTGAGCACCAGCGCCTTCAGCTCTGGGGGCGGACACGGTCCGTCCGGCTCGGACGACCGCGTCCCGCCGCAGGACGTCCACGCCGAGCAGTCCGTCCTTGGCGGCATGCTGCTCTCCAAGGACGCGATCGCCGACTGCGTCGAGGGGCTGCGCGGCACCGACTTCTACCGGCCGGCTCATGAGCTCATCTACGACGCGATCCTCGACCTCTACGGCCGGGGCGAGCCTGCGGATGCGATCACGGTCTCGGACGAGCTGTCGAAGCGCGGAGACCTTCAGCGCATCGGTGGTCAGGCCTACCTGCACACGCTCATCCAGGCGGTTCCCACAGCAGCGAACGCCGGCTACTACGCAGAGATCGTCAGCGAGCGCGCCGTGCTCCGGCGGCTCGTCGAGGCCGGTACGCGGATCGTCCAGCTCGGGTACCAGCAGGGCAACGGCGATGTCGAGGACATCGTGAACGCTGCGCAGGCCGAGGTGTACGCGGTGGCCGACAAGCGCGGGGGCGAGGACTACATCGCGCTCGGCGACGTGCTCGAGGAGACACTGAACGAGATCGAGGTCGCCTCGGGCCGCGACTCTGGCGAGATGATAGGAGTGCCCACGGGGTTCATCGAGCTCGATGAGCTGACCCACGGTCTTCATCCCGGCCAGATGATCGTGCTGGCCGCTCGGCCCGCGGTCGGAAAGTCGACCATGGGGCTGGACGTGGCGCGGGCGGCAGCCATCAAGCACAAGATGGCCACGGCCATCTTCAGCCTTGAGATGAGTCGCTCGGAGATCACCATGCGCGTGCTGTCCGCAGAAGCACAGATCCAGCTGCAGGACCTGCGCAAGGGGACCATCGGCGACCAGGGCTGGAAGAAGCTGGCTCGGATCATGGGCCAGATCTCGGACTCTCCCCTCTTCATCGATGACTCCCCGAACATGTCGCTGATGGAGATCCGCGCCAAGTGCCGCCGGCTCAAGCAGCAGCACAACCTCAAGCTCGTCGTCATCGACTACCTCCAGCTGATGTCCTCGGGTAAGAAGGTGGAGTCTCGCCAGCAGGAGGTCTCCGAGTTCTCGCGGGCGCTGAAGCTCCTGGCCAAGGAGCTCGAGGTGCCGGTGATCGCCATCTCCCAGCTCAACCGAGGCCCCGAGCAGCGCACCGACAAGCGACCTCAGATGTCGGACCTTCGCGAGTCAGGCTCCATCGAGCAGGACGCCGACATGGTGATCCTGCTGCACCGCGACCGTTCGGACCCCAGCCGTGAGGGAGAGGCGGACGTCATCGTGGCGAAGCACCGCAACGGGCCTACCAAGGACCTCGTCCTCGCCTTCCAAGGTCACTACAGCAGGTTCGCCAACATGGCCCAGAACTTCTGACCGCGTACTCCTGACCGTCAGCGCAAGCCAAGGCCCCCCCTCGAGTCGCTTTGGGCCGCGGCCCCGGTCGCGCAGCAGGTGCCGTCGCCTATTACGGCGGACAGTTCCAGGCTGGTCTCACCTTCTAGGTCCGGGCGGGCATCGGCGGTGACGGTGTAGACCTCCCACGGCTCAGCTCCGGGGCCGTTGACCCAGACCTTGTTCTGGACGGCGTAGCAACACGTGGTGTTGTCCTCGATCCGGGTGGCGAGTCCGGCGTCGGCGAGCCGGTTCGTGGCCGACGCGACCAGGTCGGTGGACTCGACCTCGACTCCCAGATGGTCCATTCGGGTGTCCTCGCCGTGCCGGCCTTCCAGCAGGACCAGCTTCAGCGGCGGTTCCGCGATGGCGAAGTTCGCGTAGCCGGGACGTCGCTTGGCCGGGGTGGTGTCGAACAGGCGGGAGTAGAACTCGATCGAGGCGTCGAGGTCGGACACGCGCAGAGCCAGTTGCACACGGGACATGGGACTTCCTCCATGAGTTAGACATCGGTCTATATGCTGCCCACCTTGCCATCAGGCTTAGATCACTGTCAATATCTATGCGTGTCCGAATCTCTGATGGAGCTGCCGTTGATCCAGCCCGAGGGCGCGTTGGCGTGCTGCACGCCCTTGGCCCGGGAGCCGATGCCAGCCGAGCAGGCCGAGCAGGTCTCCAGCCTCCTCAAGGCGATCGCCGACCCGGTCAGGCTCCGGCTCATGTCGATGGTCCTGTCCCACGAGGGAGGGGAGGCCTGTGTGTGCGACCTCACCCCAGCGTTCGACCTGTCCCAGCCGACGATCAGCCACCACCTCAAGGTGCTGCACGAGTCCGGCCTGCTCGACCGCGAGAAGCGCGGCGTCTGGGTGTATTACAGGGCCAAGCCGGACGCGATGGCCGCCATGACCACCCTGTTCGCGACTGTCAGCGGCACACCAGCGGACTCCTGACAACCGCCCGTGCGCGAGTCCCGCTCGCAGCCGACGGGGCCCCTTCCGGGCCCTCTGCGCAGGAACGCCTGGGCGGGGGCGACCAGCCGAGGCCGGTAGGCGCCCTCGTCCCAGGTGCCGCCCGTTCGGTCAGAGGCGTCTCTCTCGCAGGCGAAGCGCGTTGCCGATGACGCTCACTGATGACAGGGCCATGGCACCGGCGGCGATCATGGGCGAGAGCAGAAGCCCTGAGGCGGGGTACAGCACCCCTGCGGCGACCGGGATGCCGGCGACGTTGTAGAGGAACGCGAACACGAGGTTCTGCCGGATGTTCGACATCGTCGCCGCCGAGAGCCTGCGTGCGACGACGATGCCGGTGAGGTCGCCCTTGAGGAGGGTGATCCCTGCGCTCTCGATCGCCACGTCAGTCCCCGACCCCATGGCGAGGCCCACGTCGGCCGCGACCAGGGCCGGAGCATCGTTGACGCCGTCGCCCGCCATGGCGACCACACGCCCTTCAGCGCGCAGCCGGGTGACGATCTCACTCTTGTGCTGTGGGAGCACCTCGGCCTCCACCCGCTCGATCCCGAGGCCGCCTGCCACGGCCTCGGCAGTGACGCGGTTGTCCCCCGTCAGCATGACCACCTCGATCCCGTCCGCACGCAGGGCTTGGAGGGCGGCCGAGGTGGTCTTCTTCACGGGGTCCGCAATCGCGATGAGGCCGCAGACGTGCTCGTCGACAGCGACGAAGACCACGGTGGTACCCCCACCGCGAAGGCGGTCGGCCGGCTCGCTCAGTGCTTCGGGGTCCAGTCCCTGCTCGGCCAGGAAGGCCGCACTACCGACGCAGACGCGCCGTCCTTCGACCGTTCCCTTGGCGCCCTTGCCCACGGGTGCGTCGAAGTCGCTCACGTCCGGGATCGACAGGGACCTGTCAGCTGCCGCCTCCACGACGGCCCGGGCCAGCGGGTGCTCCGAGGCGCGCTCGACTGCGGCGACCAGCCTCAGCAGCTCCTCGTCGCCCACGCCAGGCGCCGCGACGACCTCGGTGACCGAGGGCCGCCCCTCGGTCAGCGTTCCGGTCTTGTCCACGACCAGCATGTCGACCTTCTCCAGGACCTCCAGCGCCTCCGCGTTCTTGACCAGCACGCCCACCCCGGCGCCTCGCCCGACTCCCACCATGATCGACATCGGTGTCGCGAGTCCGAGTGCACAAGGGCAGGCGATGATGAGGACGGACACTGCCACGACCAGCGCGTGAGCCAGGCGCGGGTCAGGACCGAGCGCCGCCCAGACGACGAACGCCAGGAGGGCGGCGAGGATCACCGCGGGGACGAACCAGGCAGCAACCTGGTCGGCGACCCGCTGGATCGGCGCTCGCGACCGTTGCGCCTCCGCGACCATCTGCACGATCCGCGCGAGCATGGTGTCGCGACCGACCTTGTCGGCGCGCACGACCAACGAGCCCGTCTGGTTGATGGTGCCTCCGATGACGGTGTCGCCCACAGCCTTGGTGACCGGCATCGACTCGCCGGTCACCAACGACTCGTCGAGCGTGGAGCGCCCATCCTCCACGGTCCCGTCGACGGGGACCTTCTCGCCGGGCCGAACCCTGAACCGGTCGCCGACGGTCACCTGGTCGAGCGTCACGTCGTCCTCTGTGCCGTCCGGGTCGATCCTCCGCGCGGTGTCGGGCGCCAGGCCCAGCAGGGCACGGATGGCCCCGGACGTCTGCTCGCGTGCGCGTAGCTCGAGCACCTGACCCAGCAGCACCAGCGTGGTGATGACGGACGCAGCCTCGAAGTAGACCTCGACTGCGCCGTCCATCCGGAACGCGTCCGGGAAGATGCCGGGCGCGACGGTGGCGATGACGCTGAAGACCCACGCGACGCCGGTCCCCATCGCGATGAGCGTGAACATGTTGAGCGTCGCTGTCCGCACCGACGTCCACGCCCGCACGAAGAACGGCCACCCTGCCCAGAGGACCACCGGTGTCGCCAGGACGAGCTGGACCCACGCCGACGCGGACGCCGAGATGGCGTCGGCGAATCCCGGGACCAGTGAGCGACCCATGCTGAGGACGAGCACGGGAACTGACAGGGCGACCCCGACCCAGAACCGGCGCGTCATGTCGGCCAGCTCCGGGCTCGGTCCGGCACCCGCCGTGACCATCACCGGCTCGAGGGCCATCCCGCAGATCGGGCAGGAGCCGGGCCCGGGCTTGCGGACCTCGGGGTGCATCGGGCATGTCCACTCCGCCACGTCGCCTGCCCCAGGGATCGCTGCCCCGGCGTGGTGTCCGTGGACGTGCCGGTGGTGGCCGTGATGGCCGTGGTCGTGCTCGTCCTGCTTGTCGTCATCCGCCCCGCTGTCTCCGGGATGGGGGCCGAGGTAGCCGTGAGGGTCGGCTGCGAACCCTTCCCGGCAGTGGACGGAGCAGAAGAAGTAGGTCTGCCCGGCGGGCAGGGTGTGCTTCACGGCCGACGCCGTGTCGACGTCCATCCCGCAGACCGGATCCTTCACGAGCGAGCCTGCGCCGAGTTGCGACGAGTCGGTGTCATGCGTTGCCATGGCCCCACCATACCCCCCAGGGGTATGACGTCAACGCGCGCCGCGTGCGCGAGGAACGCTGTGAGCCGACCGAACGGGCGCGTGGCTGGACGCCTGGTCGGCACCGGCCGTCGGCCATCCGTACGTACTGGTGACGTAGATCACAGTTTGGCCGGCGTCACCGGTTCCACGCGCGGGCCTCTTACCCCCGGACGTTGGTTACGACTAAGGGAGCTTTCCAGACATGTACGGTTCAGGCGCGGGACTCTCTGCTGGCGCGGCGTCGGGCACTCTTGCCTACACCGGGTTCGAGGCACCCGCCTTCGTTTTCGCGGCTCTCGCCCTGTTGATCGTGGGAGCTGCTCTGGTGCGCAGTGCCACGGTCATGAAGGGCTGAGCCACCAGTGGCGCCACCGATGGCGCACCGCCGGCATCTTCGCCGGCTGCGTCGGATGCGGCGGCAGGTACTCAGTCTGATGCTCGCCGCATCCGGTGTGGCTCTGCTCGTCTTCGCCCGAGACGTCCGGGTCTTCGAGGCCTATGTGCAGCACACCCTGCTGGGATGGGCGGGTGTCAACACCGAGCACGTCCAGACGGCGCTGCTCTTCCTCATCCAAGGGCATCGTTTCGGCATCAGCCTGACTCCAGGGTGCAGCATCGGTCCGCTCCTGGGCGTGTTCCTCATCGCCGCGTCCCCGTTCGCCTACTTCCGGGACCTGCCGGTGCGCCGGGTGGTGGTCAGTGCGATAGAGCTCATGGCCGTCTTCGTCATCTCGAACCAGGTGAGGTTCGCGGTGATCATCGGCGCCATGAAGCACTGGGGCTTTGAGCGTGGCTACGAGGCGACGCACGTGTTCCTCGGCTCGGCGATCACGACGGTCGGTTTCGTCATCGGCGCAACGCTCTTCATCCGGCTGCTCGCGAGCCGACCGTCGGCGGCGCCGGCATGACCGGCCTCTCCGCACAGGTCGACCTCGCCGCACTGGTCCTCTGCGTCGTCTTCCTCAGCTACGTCACCGCGATCCTGGTCCCCTACGTCCGGCGTCAGCCCTCCAGCGCCGCGCCGTCCGGGGACCTGTCCTGGCACTTCTTCATCCCCTGCCTGAACGAGGACGCCGTGATCGGGCGCTCGCTGAGCCGACTCCGGGCCGACTTCCCCGAAGCGCACGTGTGGTGCATCGACGACGCCTCCACCGACCGCACGGGTGAGGTTCTGGCGTCCCTGGCCAGTCAGGACACCCGCATCCACGTCGTGAGCCGGCGGCCGCCGGACGCCCAGCAGGGGAAGGGCGAGGCGCTGAACTCGGCCTGGCGCCACCTGAGCGCCTGGCTGGCCGACACCTCACCCGGTCTGAACCCGGAGACGGTGGTCGTCGGAGTGCTGGACGCCGACGGCCGGCTGGCCCCCGACGCCCTCGGCATCCTGGCGGGCGACGGCGGCTTCGCCGACCCTGAGGTGGGAGCAGTGCAGATCCAGGTCCGCATGCTGAACCGTGGCCTGGCGGAGACGGGAGCCGACGACCCGGCCGCGGCAACGCGCCTCGGACGGCTGCTGGTGACCCTCCAGGACCTCGAGTTCCGGACCGTCATCGCCGCGATGCAGCACCTGCGCCACCGCATCGGTAGCGCCGGCATGGGGGGAAACGGCCAGTTCTCGCGCCTCGGCGCGCTCAACACCATCGCCGAGCGCGCGGGGACACCGTGGCATGGCTCCCTGCTCGAGGACTTCGAGCTGGGCCTGCATGTGCTGCTCTCCGGCCGCCGTAACCGGTACTGCGACGACACCTGGGTGGCCCAGGAGGGCCTGCCCGGGCTCAGCGCGCTGCTGCGTCAGCGAACTCGGTGGGCGCAGGGCGGGATGCAGTGCGCCAAGTACCTCCGACAGGTGCTGGTGAGTCCTCATATCAGCACCCCGTCGGCCTTGGAGATCAGCTACTTCCTGCTCGTCCCGTGGACGCAGGTGCTCGGCACGATCGTCTACCTCACCGCCGCCGCGGTGCTTGGCACGTTCGCCTTCACCGCTCCGGGGGGACTCGGGGCGTGGTTCCTCGACGGCGCCTGGGGGCTGATCCCGCTTGTCCTCGTCTTCGGCATCGCGCCGCTGGCGGTGTGGGCGACCATCTACCGCCTGCGCTGCGAGCCCACCATGACGCGGCGTCGCGCCCTGCTTCTCGGGCTCGGCTACTGGCTCTACACGTACGCGATGCTCGCGGCCGTCTGGCGCGGCTTCTACCGAATTCTCCGAGCACAGGACAACTGGGTGAAGACCGCCCGCGTGCTCGGCACCGCTGGCGGGGGACCCGTTGGCTCACACCCGCGCATGGCTCCGGTGGCCATGGGCGAACCATCCAGGAAGGCACTATGAAAACCCTCTCTCTACGTACGGCGGTGGGGAAGTCCGTCCGCGTCACGGCGGTGGCGCTCGCCGTCGTGCTCGGCTCCGCGGCCGCGGCACAGGCCGCCACGGTCAGCCAGTCGACGGCCTCGGCCATCAACGTCGCGGCTCTCTCCACGCCGCTCATCCCGATCTCCAAGGCAGTGGACGACGGCAGCGTCCCGCAGGTCGTCAGTACCCTCAGTGGCGCCATCCCGCTGCTGCCGGGCGAGACACTGGCCAACACCGGCGTGTACTCGCAGACCGCCATCGCCTCGAGCGACGGCACCTCTGCAGCCTGTGCCGGCATCGTGGGCACCGGTGGCGCGCTCACCCTCGGAAGCGACGGGACCTGCACGGCGACGACCGCCGGCCCCGCCATCGTGAACCTTCCCAGCTTCAGCGTCCTCGGCACGGGCTACACGTTCCGCATCGAGGCCAGCTCGCTGTACAGCTACTGCACGGCGGCGACCGCGGACTCCACCACCGGGTTCTCGGCCGGCTCCACCCTGGCGAACGTCAAGATCATCGCCCAGGCGACGGTCCTCGGCATCCCCGGCCCGGCGGTGGTCATCCCGATCGACGTCAACCAGCCGGCCAGCATCCCGGCGCCGTTCAGCTCGGTCCTGAGCGTGGCGGTGAACCAGGTCGACACGACGGGTCCCACCACGTCGGCGACGGCCCTGCACATCGGCCTCGGCCCGAACAGCTCGATCCTGTCTCTGGACCTCGGGAAGGTCACCTGTGGCGGGAACGCCCTGACCCAGGACGTGCCGATGCTGCCCCTCGGTGGCGCTGCGGTGGCCCTCGGCACGGCCGCCGTCATGACCGGCACCTCGTACGGCATCCGACGTCACCGGGCAAGCCGCGCGGCCGCCTGATGCCAGACCAGCACAACCTGCTCTCCGGAGGTGCCCGCGTCCATCTGGTCGCGGGCACCCGCCCGGAGGCGGTGAAGATCGCTCCCCTCGTCCGCGCCCTCATCGAGGTCGGCCTCGTCCCTACCGTCGTCGACACCGGACAGCAGCCGGGGCGGGTCGACGAGGCCCTACGGCCCTTCGACCTCAGCGCTGCCGTCAACCTCGGCATCAAGAGGCGCGACGGAGGGCTTGCCGAGCTCATGTCGCTGACCATCAAGGCGGCCGACGACCACCTGCGGCTCGACGCGCCCGCCGCCGTCGTGGTGCAGGGCGACACCTCCACCGCTCTCGCAGTGGGCCTCGCTGCCCATCTCCGCCGGATCCCCCTCGTCCACGTCGAGGCCGGACTGCGCACCGGCGACCGTGAGAACCCTTTCCCGGAGGAGACGAACCGGACGCTCCTGGCCGACCTGGCGGACCTCCATCTGGCACCCACCGCCCGAGCCGCCGCCGCCCTCGCAGCCGAGGGCCATGTCGGCGACCACGTGCTCGTCTCGGGAAACACGGTGGTCGACGCTCTCCAGACCTTGCTTCCGGCCGCCCGCGCCACCGGCCGTGCCCAGTGGCCGAAGGCCGCCGACGAGCAGCGGCTCGTGGTGACGGTTCATCGCCGCGAGGCATGGGGCGAGGGCGTCCAGGCAGTCACACAGGCCGTGAAGGAACTGCTCGGTCAGCGTGCCAACCTGCAGGCGTACGTCGTCACCCACCCGAACCCCGCCGTCGCGGCCGACGTGCGGGCAGCCCTGGGAGACACCGAGAGGTGCACCCTGCTCGACCCCCTGCCCTATGACGACATGCTCGCCGTCCTCAGCGGGGCGGACGCGGTGCTGACCGACTCGGGCGGCATCCAGGAGGAGGCACCCACGATCGGCGTGCAGGCCGTCGTGGCGCGCACGACGACCGAGCGACCGGAGGGCATAGACACCGGGTGGGCCCGGCTCGCCGGTCTGCAGACGGCCTCGATGGTGGAGCTCGTGGGACAGGTCCTGGACGGCGACGGTGTCGCGCCGGGCCACAACCCGTACGGGGACGGCGAGGCAGGCCCTCGGTCCGCCCTGGCGATCCGCTGGCTGCTCGACGGTGGGGAGCGCCCCAAGGACTGGCAGGGCCAGTAGGACTACCGCGGCCACACTCCCGGCGGGGCCGCGCGGCTAGGCTCCGCTAGGTGAGCACCGCGCCGACGGCTGTGTCCTCAGGCCCGCTGACCGGCCTGCGAGTCCTCGAGGTCGCCGGCATCGGGCCGGCGCCATACGGCTGCATGCTGCTCGCGGACCTTGGAGCCGACGTTGTCCTGGTCCAGCGCCCGGACACGGACGCCGTCACTGAGGCCGCGCACGCCGTGCTGTTCCGGAACCGCCACCGGCTCGTCCTCGACCTCAAGCGGCCCGCCGGCGTCGCCGTGCTGCTCGATCTTGCGGCCGACGCCGACGTGCTGGTCGAGGGCTTCAGGCCCGGCGTCGCCGAACGGCTGGGGTTCGGTCCTGTGCAGTGCCACGCACGCAACCCCGGACTCGTCTACGCCCGCATGACGGGCTGGGGACAGGAGGGCCCGCTAGCGTCGACGGCGGGCCACGACATCAACTACCTTGCGTTGTCCGGTGCCCTCGGCGCCATAGGGCCCGCCGGTGCTCCTCCGGTGCCGCCGCTCAACCTGCTGGGGGACTTCGGCGCAGGCGGCCTGATGCTGGCCGTCGGAGTTCTGGCGGCGGTTCTCGACGCCCGCTCGTCGGGGATGGGGCAGGTCGTCGACGCCGCCATCGTCGACGGCACCGTGTCGCTCCTGGCCATGCTGAGCGGCATGCAGGCGAGCGGTCTCTGGAACGAGGAGCGGGGAACCAACCTGCTCGACGGCGGCGCCCCGGAGTACGGGGTCTACGAGTGCGCCGACGGCGGCTACGTGGCGGTGGGGGCGCTGGAGCCGCAGTTCTTCGCCCTTCTCCTCGACGGGCTCGGCCTGGTGCACGCGGACGTCCCCGACCGCAGGGACCCCTCCTGCCGCGAGGGTCTCCGCGGCCTGCTGGCTGCCCGTTTCGCCAGTAGGCCCCGTAACCACTGGGTGGAAGTCTTCGCGGGGACCGACGCCTGCGTCACGGCGGTCCTCTCCCCTCGCGAAGCCGCTTACGACGCTCATCTCACGGCGCGCGGGACGTGGCTGACTGAAGGCAGCGTGGTGCAACCGGCTCCCGCACCGCGCTTCAGCCGCACCCCTTCCGCCAGACCGACCGCCGCCCGTACGGTCACTCCCGGGGGCGACGCACCGCTGACCTGGTACACGGTGACCCGGCCGGATGACGGGAAGGGGGTAGACCGTTGAGCGAGGGCACACAGCCGCCTGAGAAGGCCGTGCTTCGCGACTACCTCGACTCTCAGCGCAACCACGTCCTCGGCGCGATCGCGGACCTCGGGGAGACCGACCTGCGCCGACCGGTCCTGCCGTCGGGATGGAGCCTCCTCGGCCTCGTGCGCCATCTCGCCCGGGACGTCGAGCGGTTCTGGTTCGCGGGCGTCATGGCGGCCGACCAGGAGGTCATCGTGGACGCGACCTCCGGTCAGCCAGACGGCTGGCACGTGTCCGACGACCTCACCGTCGACGCCGTGCTGGCGGACTACCGTGAGCAGGTCGCGCGCGCCAACGCCCTCGTCGACGCGACCTCCTTGGACGAGCGGCCGGCCTGGTGGCCCGTCGAGGTCTTCGGCGAGGGCTGGGGGCTGGAGAGCCTGCGCGAGGTGATCCTGCATGTGATGGTCGAGACGGCGTGCCACGCCGGGCACGCGGACGCCGCGCGCGAGGTCATCGACGGCAGGCAGTGGCTGGTACTGGACTGACCAAGAGGATGACCTACGGAAGAAGGGCATGACCACGGTGAGCGAGCGAGCGACGCTGCTGGAGTACCTCGAGCACTACCGCACCACCTTCGAACAGAAGTGCGCCGACCTGGACGCCGACCAGCTGGCACGTCGCTCGGTCGAGCCCTCGACCCTCTCCCTTCTCGGGCTGCTCCGACACCTGGCCAAGGTGGAGCACATCTGGTTCCGGATCACCATGGCCGGCGAGGACCTGCCGCGCCTGTACGCCACCGCCGAGGACCCCGACGCCGACTTCAACGGGGCCGTCGGTGATCCGGACGTCGTGGCGGAGGCCTGGGAGTCCTGGAGGCGAGAGGTGGCCTTCGCCCGTGACTTCGTCGAACGCGCCGACTCCCTCGAGCTCGTGAGCCGGCACCCCACCCGTGACCGGATCTCGTTGCGGGAGCTGCTCGTGCACCTCCTCGAGGAGTATGCCCGGCACTGCGGGCACGCGGACCTCATCCGGGAGCGGGTCGACGGCCGCACCGGTCCGTAGCCGGGACGCCGCGGAGCGTGCCGGCCCGCATACGGCACAGTGGTCCCGTGAGCCACGAGGACCTGACCCGGCAGGCAGTACAGCGGTATGCCGCGCTGCAGCCCGAGCTTCGTCAGCTCGCGGACCTCTACGTCGCCATGGTCACCTCACTGCTCGACGACGCGGGCATCAACTACGTCAGCGTCACCGGCCGTGCCAAGAGCGTCGCGTCGTTCGCCGGCAAGGCGGCCCGCACCGTCGACGGTGCGCCGCTGTACCCCGATCCCCTGGAGCAGATCACCGACCAGATCGGCGTCCGCGTGGTCACGTACCTGCACGCCGACGTGACCGCCGTGGCGGACATGCTCTCCGACCAGCTGAGCGTCCTCGACGACCGCGACCTCGGTCAGGAGACCGCCCGCCAGGGACGGTTCGGATACTCCAGCCGCCACCTCCTGGTGGCAATCGACCCCACGCGCGGCGCTCCACCGGCCTACGACACCCTGCGGACCCGGAGCGCCTCCGTGCAGGTGCGCACGATCCTGCAGCACGCGTGGGCGGAGTTCGAGCACGACGTCCGCTACAAGGGGACGATCCCGCAGGAGCACGTGCCCGACCTCGACCGCCGGTTCACGCTCGCCGCCGGGCTCCTCGAGCTGGCCGACCGTGAGTTCTCCGCGATCCGCGACCGGCTCCAGGCCACGATGGGCGGCCAGCGGCTCAGGCACGACGAGGACGACCCGAGGATCAGCGCCTCGGACCTGGCGACGTTCCTCGCCGGACAGTTCCAGGACGCGGGGTGGTCCCGCACCGACCACTACGCCTGGATCTCGGGGCTCCTGCTCGAGCTGGGCATCACGTCGCTGGACGAGCTCGGTGGGCTGCTGTCCTCGATCGACGTGCCGGGGATCAACGCCCGGATGGGCTACCGCTATCCCGCGGGAGCCGTGCGCCGGCTGGACGACGCGCTGCTCGCGGTGTTCGGGGCGCGCTACCTGGGGCTGCACGGTAACGCGCATCGGGTACCGGCGCTGAAGGCCCGGCTGGAGAAGCTGCGCAGCATGTGAGTCCGCCTCCGCCATTCGTCCCACGTCGAAAGGCGGTCCACACCAGCGGCTGCCCGGCTAGGGTGCGAAGCGTCCGGAAGACCACACCAAGGAGCATCACGATGACCTCGCGCCTCAACCCGTACATCAGCTTCTCCGACAACGCGCGCCAGGCGCTGGAGTTCTACCGGGACGTCTTCGGCGGCACGTCCAACGTCAGCACGTTCGGCGAGTTCGGCGCGGGCGACGGTCCTGACGCGGAGAAGATCATGCACGGACAGCTCGAGACGGAGGCCGGCTACACCCTCATGGTGGCGGACACGCCGACCGGCATGTCGCACAACCCGGGTGACACCATCACCGTCAGCCTGAGCGGTGACGACGCGGACCAGCTGCGCGGCTACTTCGAGAAGCTGTCGGCGGACGGCCAGGTCACCATGCCGCTCGAGAAGCAGATGTGGGGCGACGAGTTCGGGATGTGCGTCGACCGGTTCGGCGTGCCGTGGATGGTCAACATCGCCGGCGGGCAGGCGACCGGCTCGTAGCCCGTCGCCTCCGGTCTCCGCTCTACTCCGCCCTCTCCCCCGCCAGTTCCGCCCCCTCCCGCCAGTCGAGCTACGACCTCCTCTCCTCAGTGCATGAGGAGAGGAGGTGCGCCCTCGTCGACGTCGTCGAGCAGGTGCGACACCTCGCGCCGTCGCGGAAGGAACGCCGCGGGGATGAGCGTCAGGGTGACCAGCAGTGCCGCGACCCAGAAGGTGCTGGCGAACGCGTGCGCGGCGTCCGCCAGGCCCTTGGCCACGCCGGCAGGTCCGCCGAGCTGACCCACCAGGGACGGGTCACGCCTTGACGCGATGGCGGCCAGGGCGACCGGCGACTCCTTCAGGTTGTTCGTGAGGATGACCGACATGACGGCGACGCCCACGGAGCTCGCGATCTGCTGGGTGATGTTGAGCAACGTCGACCCACGGGCCACCTCGTGATGCGTCAGGGTCCTCAGGGCTGTGGTGAAGATCGGCATCATCGTCCCGCCCATCCCCAGCCCCATGAGGAAGAGCAGCCCGGTCATGGTCCACTTCGAGGTGTCGGCGTCGATCTGCGTCATACCGAACATCCCCAGGACGATCCCCACGAGACCGAACGGGACGATGCGCCCGACGGGGAGCCTGTCGACGAGGAAGCCGGCCAGCGGCATGGTCAGCATGGCGCCGGCGCCCTGCGGCGCCACCAGCCAACCGGCCGACAGCGTGGACTCGCCGCGCACCTGCTGGTAGTAGGTCGGCACCAGCAGGAGGCCCCCGAAGAACGCCGCCGCGAAGATGAACATCGTGACGATGGAGACGGTGAGGTTGCGGTTCCGGAAGAGCCTGAGGTCGAGCAACGGGTGCGCCGGCCGGAACGAGTGCCACACGAACGAGAGCATGAGCACGAGCCCGATCGCCATGCTGACGTAGACCTTCGGGGCGTTCATCGTCCCCTTCTCGGGGATGGACGAGACGCCGAAAAGGAACAGTGCCAGGCCCGGCGACATCAGGGCCACGCCGAGGAAGTCGAACGACTCCGTCGGCTCGGTGTGGTCCTTGGGCAGGGCGGCGAAGGCGTAGACCGACGCGATGACCCCCAGCGGCACGTTGATGAGGAAGATCCAGTGCCAGCTCGCGATCTCGATGAGCCAGCCGCCGAGGATGGGGCCGAAGATCGGGCCCAGCAGCATCGGGACCCCGAGGATGGCCATGAGGCGGCCCATCCGGTGCGGGCCCGCCGCCCGCGTCATGATGGTCATGCCAAGCGGCATCAGCATCCCGCCGCCCAGCCCCTGCAGCACTCGGAAGCCGATCAGCATGGGGAGGCTGGCAGCGGCGGCGCACAACGCCGAGCCGGCGGTGAACAGGATGATCGCCATGATGTAGAGGCGCTTCGTGCCGAACCGGTCGGCGGCCCAGCCGGTGAGCGGGATCACCGTGGCCAGCGCGAGCGTGTACGCGGTGACGGTCCATGCCACGGCCGAGTAGGCCAGCGGCTTGGCGGGGTCGTCGGCGAAGACGTTCTGGAACACGGGGAGGGCGACGTTCACGACGGTGATGTCCAGGATCGACATGATCGCGCCGAGCACGACCACGCCGGCGACCTTCAGTACCGCGGCGTCGATGCTCTCGGGATAGTCCACGGAAGTGGTGGCATTGGCGGACACAGGGATTCCTCTCGGGCCGGGATGGTGCGCTCCCCGCGACGCTGCGCAGCGCACCATCGAGGTTAGTTGACGGCGCGGGGAGTGCGCCTCGTCTTTTTGCCGGTTAGCGTCGGCGCATGGTCGACGTCTCGCGCACCTTCACGGTCACCCGTTCCCCGGCGCAGGTACTGGCCTATCTCAGCGACTTCGGCAACGCCGAGCAGTGGGACCCCGGGACGGTGCGCTGCACGAGGGTCGACTCGGGGGAGGTCACGGTCGGCTCGCGCTGGAAGAACGTCTCCAAGGTGCTGGGCCGTGAGACCGAGCTCGACTACGAGCTCGTGCGTCTCGAGCCGGACCGCCTCATCCTTCGGGGCTCCAACACCACAGCGACGTCCACGGACGACATCGCCGTGGTGGCGCATCCGTCCGGCAGCGAGGTGACGTACCACGCGCACATCATGTTCAACGGCCCTGCGAGGCTTGCAGAGCCACTGATGCAGCGCGTTTTCGAGAGGCTGGGGGACCAGACCGTCGCAGGCATCAGGCGAGCGCTGGACGGCGGTCCGGCAGGGGCAGCGTCCGACGGGGCGGACTGAGCTCACGCCTCAGCTGCCGCCTCGAGCGCCGCGATGTCGAGCTTCTTCATGGTCATCATGGCGGCGAAGACCTTCGCCGCCCGCTGCGGGTCCCCACTGGCGATCTCGTCCCAGTTCTTCGGCACGACCTGCCAGGACACCCCGTACCTGTCCTTGAGCCAGCCGCACGGGCCCTCGGAGCCGCCGTCGGCCGCCAGCGCCTCCCAGTAGTAGTCGATCTCCGCCTGGTCGGCGCAGTCGACCATCAGCGAGATCGCCTCGTCGAAGCTGAACTCCGGCCCACCGTTCAGCGCCAGGTAGCGGGCGCCATCGAGCTCGAAGGCCACGGTGAGGACCTGCCCCTCCCGTTCCCCGCTGCCTTCGGGGTACCGGGCGACGGTGCCGATCGAGGAGTTGGGGAAGGTTGCGGTGTAGAACTTCGCCGCGTCCTCCGCCGCGGTGTCGAACCAGAGACATGGGTAGGTGCGAGGCATGGCATCTCCTAGCGGTGTGGTCGGACGGCCGGTCGCCGCCTGTCTTCTATTCGACTCCCTGACGGCCGGAAACTCATCGTCCGGGTGACGCCGGAGCAATGCCGTAACGTCACCACCGTGCCGCCGCAGCAGACCGAACGGCTCGCCACAGCCATGCGGAGCCTGTACGCCGCGTCGCCGGAGGACTTCATGGCCATCCGGAAGCAGGCCGTGGCCGACGCCCGAGCGGCCAAGGACACCGAGGCCGCCGGCGCGATCGGCAAGCTGCGCAAGCCGAGCGTCGCGGCCTGGGCGGTCAACCTGGTGGTCCGCCGCGCGCCGCAGGTCGTGGAGGACCTGCTCGACCTCGGCAGGCGCATGCGCGGGGCGCAAGCCATGCTCGACACGCGCACTCTCACGGCTCTGCGACCCGACCGGGACCGGTTGGTGAGCGCGTTCGTCGAGGCCGCTGCCCGTGAGCTGGAAGCGGACGGCCGCACGCTGTCCGCCGCCGGTCGTGACGAGGTGCGCGCCACCGTGATCGCAGCCCTGGCCGACGGGGACGCGGCGACCGCCGTGGCCTCCGGCCAGCTCACCAGAGCCCTGTCCTACAGCGGGTTCGGCGAGGTCGACCTCTCCGAGGCGGTCTTCCGGACGACGTCCGGGGCCATCCTGACGGTGGTGCGAGGGGGCACCGGCGACCGGGGCCAGGCCACGCCGGGGAAGGGGGAACCGGGCGCAGCGTCCGTCACGGAGCCCGATGCAGACTCGCCGCCCGACACCGACAGTGAGGCCTACCATGCCGCCGAGCAGGCTGAACGAGTGGCGGCCGCCCGTGCCGTCCTGAACGCAGCGACCGCCGAGCTCGAGAAGGCGGAGGCCACCGTGGAGGAGGCTCGTCAGCACGCACAGGAGACGCGAGAGCGCCTGGCGCTGGTCGAGCGCCAGCTCGAGAAGGCCCGGGCGGCGGACGGCCGGGCACTCGAAGACGTGTCCGAGGCTGTCGGCCGGCGCAAGGCAGCGGTCGCCGCCCGGCAGGCGGCGAAGGACGAGCTCGACCGACTGACGACCTTGAGACAGGGACGACGATGAGCGAGAGACCACGGTGAGCGAGGGACGACGATGAGCGAGGGACGACGATGAGCGACGCGTACGAGGCCATCGACCCGACGGTCGCACCCAGCGGACCGGGATGCGTCGAATGCCTGGCCGCCCACGGATGGTGGATGCACCTGCGCCGCTGTGCCACGTGTGGCCACATCGGATGCTGCGACAGCTCCCCCAGCCAGCACGCCAGTGCCCACTTCCGGGAGACGGGCCACCCGGTGATCCGCTCGTACGAACCGGGTGAGGAGTGGTTCTGGGACTTCCGCGAGGGAGCGGCCTTCTCGGGCCCGGCGCTGCGCGAGCCCCAGGCGCACCCTGCCGACCAGCCGGCTCCGGGACCGGGTGGGTCGGTGCCAGCGAACTGGCAGGAGCTTCTGCACTGACCCCTCGGGGTGGACCCTGACGGGGACGCGCACCTCCCAGGTCGAAATGGGTATCTGCCCTGATGTGACGAAGGGGTTGCGGCCGTCACCGTTGGGCCATGGCCCTCGACCTCGCGCTCGCACCACCCCCCACCGACGCACCACGCCCGACCGAGGCTGCGCGGCTGCCTTCCAAGGCGCCTGGCCGCGTACGGCACCCAGGCGCACGGCGTCGTGCCGCGAGACTGGCCGTGTCCGGAGCGCTGGCCACCGGCTTCGTGGCTGTGGCCCTGCCGAAGGTGGCCGGCGCCGAGTGGTCGGCCATCGCCAGGGCGCTCGGCGGGCTGTCGCTGGCGCAGCTCGTCCTGCTCACGGTGGTCTGGCTGAGTGGGCTCTGGGCGCATACGCCGGCCTTGACCGCTGCACTGCCCGGCCTGTCGCACCGTCGAGCGTTGCTCCTGAACCTGACGGGCAGCTTCGTCTCCAACCTCTTACCCCTGGGGGGCGCAGCCGGCACGGTGGCGAACTGGAAGATGGCGCGGTCCTGGGGCTTCAGCTCCCCGGCGTTCGCCCGATGGGCGCTGCTGACGAACCTCTTCGACACGGCTCTCAAGCTCGTGCTTCCGGCTGTCGCGCTGCTCTGGCTCGCGGCGGCGGGTGTCGAGGCCGGGGGCACCCTGAACGGCGCGGCGTACGTCGGTCTGGGGCTGCTCACCTTCGTCGCGCTGGTGGTGTGGCTTCTCGCCCGGGACGACCGGGCCGTCCGCACGGTCGGTGCCTGGGGGGACGTGCTGTGCTCACACGGCCGTAGGCTGCACCCGCCGGCCGAGGGGTATGCCGCCCGGGCGGCGGCCTTCCGGCGCGAGAGCAGGGCGCTGGTCGCTGACGGGTGGGCACGGATGGTCTTCGGCAAGGTGGCGTACGCCTCGCTGCAGGCCGCCCTGCTCTGGCTCTCGCTACGGATGCTGGGCGTCACCCCGAGCCCAGCGGTGGTGCTGGCCGCGTTCGCGGTCGAGCGGGTCCTGTCGCTGGTGGTCCTCACCCCTGGCGCAACCGGGGTCGTCGAGGTCGGCATGACCGGCGCTCTGGCTGCCCTGCAGGTCGACTCGACGGTGGCAGCCGCTGGGGTCCTGCTCTACCGGGCCTTCACGTTCGGGATGGAGATCCCCGTCGGCGGTCTGTCGATGCTCGCCTGGTCGGTCCGCCGCAGTCCGCAGCCGGTCTGAGGGGGCTCAGGACCGGACCAGTCGGGCGATCGCGTCAGAGGCCTCCCGCACCTTCTCCTGCGCCTCGGGGCCGCCCGCCCGCGCCGCGTCCACCACGCAGTGGGCCAGGTGCTCCTCGAGCAGCTCGAGCGAGAAGGACTGCAGGGCCTTCGTCGCCGCGGACACCTGGGTGAGGATGTCGATGCAGTACTGGTCCTCCTCGACCATCCGCTGAAGGCCGCGGACCTGTCCCTCGACACGGCGCAGCCGCTTGAGGTGCGCGTTCTTGCGGCCGTGGTATCCGGGCGCTGGGACTGTTGTGCTCATGGGCACACCATACCCCGGAGGGGTATGACAGCGGTGTGCATGGAAGCGCCCCCTCAGCGCAGTGGGTCGAAGGGAGCAAGCTGCTCGACCCTCTTGCCGGTGACCATGGTGCGGGCCAGCAGGCGACCCGTGACAGGTCCGAGGGTGATGCCCCACATGCCATGCCCGCCGGCCGCGAAGACCCGGGGGCTGGTCGTGGCGCCGATGAGGGGTAGGCCGTCGACGGTGCAGGGGCGCGAGCCGACCCACTCGTCCTGGCGGTCGTCGAGGTCCGCCCCGCGAAGGAGGGGCCGGGCCGCCTCCGCGATCGCCCTCACGCGCCGGTGGTCCAGGGCCGCCTCGGGCTTGCGGAACTCCATCATCCCGGCGACGCGGAGGCGCTCGCCGATGGGGGTGCAGGCCACTCGCTGGGCGGGGAAGTAGACGGGGCCGTTGGGAACGTGGTCGATGGCCACCGAGAAGGAGTACCCGCGCCCGGCCTGGACGACGTTCTGGACGCCGAACCGTCTCGCCAACGTACCGAGCCAGGCACCGGTCGCAAGCACGGCGGCGTCGAACTCCTCGACGGAGCCCTCGGCCGTGGTGACCACCACGCCCGCTCCCGTGTCGCGGACGTCGGAGACCGTCGCCGCGTCGAGGATCTTGCCGCCCCTGGAACGGACCGAGTCCGCCAGGGCGTGCACGTAGGAGCCCGGGTCGACGAACCGCTGCCCCTTGAGCAGGATCGCCGCGCCGATCTCATCGGACAGGCTCGGCTCGATGGCGCGGGCCTGGTCCCCGGTCAGGGCCTCGAACTCGATGGCCTGCCCGGCAGTGTGGATGTGCTCGATCTCCCGCAGCAACGTCACGCGCTCGGCCGCGGTGCGGTAGGAGGCGAGGAACGACTTGGCCTCCCGGGTCTGCGCCTGCACCCCACCGGCGTGCAGCACGTCGAAGCTCTCCAGCGAGAGGTCGTTGACGGGCACGAGGGAGCCCATCGCCTTCTTCCAGGCCTTCATGGTGGAGTGCCGCGTGAAGCCGGCGACGAACTTGAGGAAGGCCGGGTCGGCGCTGGGCGGCACGTACACCGGAGAGGAGGGGGAGAGCACCGCGCGCAGGCCGTACTTGAGAACCGCCGGCTCGGGCAGCGGAGTAGCGATCCCTGGTGTCAGCCAGCCGGCGTTGCCCCAGGACGAGCCGGCAGCGACGCCTTCCCTGTCCAGCACAGTCACGTCCACGCCGTGCTCCTGGAGGAACCACGCGGTCGACAGTCCGACCATTCCGGCGCCGACGACGGCGACGCGTTGGGGGACGGGAAGACCGGCGGCGGTGACGGGAGACATACATCCATGGTCCTGGGACCGCAGGAGGGGCGCATTAGGCTCCGGGCACAAAGCGCTCGGTTGGGCTTGTGGGATGCGGACAAGGCGAGGCATCCTTCCGCCATGCTCTCCGTCGTCGACCTGGCCGCCACCCTCGGCGGGCTCCTCAACATCGGCGTGGCGCCCGCCCACGGCGCGGTCGACGACGTGACCATCGCGGAACCGAGCCACGGCATCGTGGGCCAGCCGGACGACCTGGTGCTGGGAGTCGGAATGGACAGCACGCAGGCAGCTGTCTCGCTGGTCTCCGCCGCCGCCGCCGCCGGTGCCGGGGGGGTAGTGCTCCGGCGGGGGCTGGCGCGTCGTCGCGCCGTGCGCGACCAGGCCCTTCAGGACGGCGTGGCTCTGCTCGAGCTCGCCGAGCAGGCGTCCTGGGCACACGTCGTCTGGCTGCTGCGGGGCGTACTCGACCGTGCCGCAGTGGGCCCCGGCCGTCGCGAGGACGCACCTGTCCAGGACGACCTCTTCGCGCTCGCGGACGCCGCGGCGGCCCTCGTCGACGCTCCGGTGACGATCGAGGACGCCCAGTCCCGGGTGCTGGCCTACTCCGCCCGCCAGGACCTCACCGACCCGGCGCGCGTCTCCACGATCGTGGGCCGCCGGGTGCCGGACCAGGTCCTGGCCACCCTTCGCGCCCAGGGCGTCTTCCGTCGGCTGGCGCGCTCGGCGGAGCCGGTCTTCGTCCCGGCGTCGGGCGGCACGAAACCGCGCCTGGTCATCCCGGTCCGAGCGGGGGGCGAGTGGCTGGGCTCGATCTGGGCCCTGGTCGAGGGACGTCCGCCCGTGGACGTCGTCGCGGAGCTCGTCCAGACGGCATCCGTGGTCGCCCTTCACCTGTTGCGGCTGCGCGCCCAGGCAGACCTGTCCCGCCGGGTCGCCGCCGACCGTCTGCGCGGGGTGCTGTCGGGGAGCGCGGCCGGTGCCGACTCCTGGCTCCCGCCAGGTCCCTGGAGGGCCGTCGCGCTGGGCGGCTCGGGCGGCTTGGGCGACGCGGCGCATCAGCTCGACCTGTGGGAGTCGGTCTGTCGCCGCAACGCCTGGAACCAGCCGCTGCTGGCCGACCTCGACGGGCGGCCATACGCCGTGGTGCGGGACGCCGACGACGCCTCGGCGGGCTCGTGGGGCTGGCTCGGCGCCGTGGTCGCCCGCGCTCGGGAGGAGGGGCTGGAGCTGACGGCGCGGGCCGGGCGGCCGGCATACCAGGCCGGTGACCTCGGGCGCTCGCGAGCACAGGCCCGGGAGGTCGACAGTGCGGCTCCACCGCTGCGCTCCGTGGCCACGCACGAGGAGCTCTGGGCAGAGGTCACCGTGAACCGGGCGGTGGCCGGCCTGGCTGAGAGCGACGCACAGGGCCCTGTCGCCCTGCTGCGGGCCTACGACCTAGAGCACCACGCCGAGCTTGTCCGCACGTTGGCCGCGTGGCTCGACCACCCGGGGGCACCGGCCCGTGCCGCGGCCGCCATCCACGTCCACCCCAACACGATGCGCTACCGGATGAGCCGCGTGGCGGACGTGGCGGGGCTTGACCTCGAGGACCCGACCGTGCGGCTGGCGGTGCGGTTGCAGCTCGTGGCTGCCGTGGAGGTGGGCGCCGGCACGTGGAGGTAGTCACCGGGACGCGCGCAGCCGTCCACGCACGCCCGTGGACAGGTAGCCGACCCGGACGCCGTTGGGGTGCGTGAGCTCGGGGCGGGCCGCGCTGTCGCAGATCGACGCGCTGGGCTCAACGGTGTCCGCGGACCGTCGACTGCGTCCTGGCGTCGACTCCGGCCGCCCGGGTTCGCTCGTCGCCCATCAGTCCTCCATCACCAGGGTCACCTTGCCCGAGTGTCCCTCCGCCGCCAGCCGGTACGCCGCCTCGGCCTCCTCGAGCGGAAAGCGGTGCGTCACCACCCTCTCCGGGTGCAGGTCCCACCGGACGAGGAGCTCGAGCAGCTCCTCCATGTGCCGCACGGAGCTGACCCAGGACCCGTGGAGGGCGATCTGCCGGTGGATGAGCAGGTCCGACACGGCGAAGGTCACCGAGCCGCCCTCGCCGACGAACACGCAGCGTCCCCAGGCCCTGGTGTTGCGCAGCGCCGACTCCCGCGCCGTGGTGCTTCCCGAGCAGTCCACCGCCACCTCGCAGCCGAAGCCGTCCGTGGCGTCGGCCACCGCGGCGTCGAGGGAGTCCGGGGGTACCGCCAGGTCCACGAGCCCCAGCCTCAGCGCGAGCCCGACCCTCTCGGCCGAGACGTCGGTGCCCAGCACGGTGGTCGCGCCCAGGGCGCGGCCCAGCATCGCCACGGCAAGCCCCACTGGTCCCAAGCCAGTGACGAGCAGCCGGTCGCGACCGCTGACACCGGCCCGCAGCAGGGCCTCGTACGCCGTGCCGAAGCCGCACGAGACGAGCGCGCCGTCGACGAAGGTCAGCGGTTCCGGCAACGCGAGGCAGGACTCCTCCTGCGCCAGCATGAACTCCGCATGGCCACCGTCGCGCTGCCACCCGTGAGCGGCGCGGAAGGGCGACTGGCAGCCCACCGGGTAGCCGCGATGGCACTGCTCGCACTGGCCGCACCCGGCGATGTGGTGCACCACGACGCGGTCGCCGACCCGCAGCCGCCGCGTACCGGGTCCGGTCGCGGCCACCTCCCCGCACGGTTCGTGCCCCGCGACGACCCCCTGGTACGCCTCGGCCCCGTGCCCGAGATGTTCGCGGTAGATGGCTCTGATGTCGCTGCCGCAGATCGACGACGCGCGCATCCTGAGCAGCAGCTGGCCGTCCCCGGGTTGCGGCACGTCCACCGTGACGGTCTCCACCGTGCTGTCTCCGGGCAACCGCACTGCCCGCATCGTCGCCACGCCGCGCTCCTGCAATGGGGTCATGCCTGCGGGTTGATGATCGACTTGATGGCGCCTGGCGTGTCACGGACCGCTGTCAGGGCAGACGCCGCGTCGGCGAGTCCGTAGCGCCCGGTGACGAGCCGCTCGAGGTCGACCCTGCCCGAGGCCGCGAGAGCGACGGCCGTCGGCCACGTGCCGGCGTATCGGAACGTCCCCGTGACAACCAGCTCGCGCTCCTGGATGACGGACAGGGGCAGTGTCAGCTCGTCGCCGCCCATCCCCACCAGCACGGCCCTGCCACCGGGGCCGAGCGCGCGGACTCCCTGGGCCGTCACGCCCGCATGGCCCGAGCATTCGAGCAGCACCTGAGGGGGGTCCGCGTCCCTCAACGTGTCGCCGACAGTGGCCCCAGCTGTGTCGATGATCCTGGTAGCGCCCACCTCCACCGCGACAGCCAGCCGGTCCGGGTTCACGTCGGCCACGGTGATCTCGGTCGCGCCGCAGGCCTTGGCGACCTGTACGCAGACCAGCCCGATCGGACCTGCGCCGGTGACCAGCACCCTGGACGCTGGACGGACCTCGCCCTTGCGGCAGGCCCAGATGCCGACCGACAGCGGCTCGAGCAGGGCCGCGGCCTCGTCGCTGACCGTGTCCGGGACGGGGTGTGCGAAGGCATGGTGGATGGTGACGAGCTCGGCCAGCGAGCCGTCGACCGGCGGCGTGGCATGGAACACCATGTCGGGGCAGAGTTGTAGCGACCGGAGAGGCACTGCTCGCAGGCCCGGCAGGGCACACCCGGCTCGATGGAGACGCGCTGCCCCACGCGTCGCTCGTCGACGTCGGCGCCGACCGCCTCGATGACGCCGGACGCCTCATGGCCGAGGACGAGCGGCTGCCTCACCACGAACCTGCCGATCCTGCCGTGGTCGTAGTAATGGGTGTCGGAACCGCAGACGCCGACCGCCAGCACTCTGACCAGCACCTCGTCGGGGGCCGGCTGCGGGACGGGCCGCTCGACGAGCGTGAGGTCGCCGGGCCGGTTGAGGAGAGCGGTGCGCACGAGGGCCTCCAGGAGATGGGGCAGGCCTCGCTAGAGAGGCCGCGACTGGGCAGGGCGGGACAGGACGAGGCAGGACAGCACAGGACGAGGCAGGACAGCACAGGACGGGGCAGGACAGGACGGGACGGGACAGCACTGGGTGGGACGGTAGGGACAGCGTACGAGCGCCCACCGCCCTGGCTCAGCGGAACCGGCTCAGCGGAACCGGCTCAGCGGAACCGGCTCGGCGGAACCGGCTCAGCGGCCCCCGGCGTCCCGCGACGCTCGGGCCTGCAGCGTCGCCCGGGCCCCCAGCTCGTGCAGCTGCCTCAGCGCCTCGGAGTAGGCCGCGGCGAAGCGGGAGTCCTGGGCGAGGTCTCCGAACAGGTCGGGGTCGCGAACGAAGGCGAGGGGGTCCTCTCCCTGCCGGGCTGCCGCCGCCATGAGGCGGTCGCGGTGCCGGTCCACCACGAGGATCGGCTCACCGCTCTCGTCGACGCCCTCGGCGTACCGTGCCCAGCTCGCCACCACCAGGGCGGAACGCTCGATCTCGCCGCCAGCGCGCAGGTTCTCCCGCACCACGGGCAGCAGCCACTTCGGGATGCGGTCCGAGGACTCGGCACACAGGCGCGCGAGGGTGTCGCGCACCTCCGGGTTGGCGAACCGCTCGACGAGCTGGTGGCGGTAGGCGTCCAGGTCGACGCCAGGCAGTGCCGGGAGCGTGGGGCTGCCCTCGCGCTCCATGTACGCCAGGAGGAACCGCACGAACAGCGGGTCCTGGCACACCTCGTGCGCATAGCGGTACCCGCTGAGGTAGCCGAGGTAGCACAGCGCCTGGTGGCTGGCGTTCAGCAGCCGCAGCTTCATCAGCTCGTAGGGCACGACGTCGTCCACCAGCTGCACCCCAGCGTCGTGCAGCGGGGGCCGCCCCTGGGTGAACCTGTCCTCGAGCACCCACTGGGTGAACGGTTCGCACACCACCGGCCAGCCGTCCGCGACCCCGAAGTCGTCGCGTAGTGCTTCGACGTCCTCGTCAGCGGTGGCCGGGGTGATGCGGTCCACCATGCAGTTGGGGAAGGCGACCTCGGCCTGGATCCAGTCGGCGAGCGCCGCGTCCCTGCGCCGGGCGAAGGCGCAGAGCATCCGCCTGGCCACGTCGCCGTTGTCCGGCAGGTTGTCACAGCTGAGCACGGTGAAGGGCGGCCGTCCCTCGCGGCGCCTGAGGTCCAGGGCAGCGGCGAGGAAGCCGAACACTGTGCGCGGCGTCGCCGCCGGCGCGAGGTCCGCCTGCGTCGCCGGATCTGAGTCGTCGAGCTCGCCGGTCACCTGGTTGACCAGGTACCCGCCCTCCGTGATGGTCAGCGACACGATGCGCGTCCGGTCGTCGGCGAGGCGCGCCACGACGGCTGCGGGGTCGTCGGGGCCGAACATCATCTCGACGATGGACCCGATGACCCGGGCCTCGCGATGACCGTCGGGGTGTTTCAGCACCAGCGTGTACAGGCCGTCCTGCGCCGTGAGCGTGTCGATGATCCGCCGGTCCTGCGGCAGCACACCGACACCACACACTCCCCAGTCCAGTGCCTGGCCACCGTTCATCAAGGTGTCGAGGTACATCGCCTCGTGAGCTCGGTGGAACCCGCCCACGCCGAAGTGGACGATGCCGGCGGTCACCGTGGAGCGGTCGTATGCCGGGCGGGCCACCCGGTGGTCAAGCCGGCCCAGCGTCTCCTCTCGGAGCGGCAACGGTGGACTGTCCCTCACGTCGCCGTCGCCTCTCCGTCAGCCGTCCGGCGGCTCACCGTCTGCGCCACGGACCCAGTCAAGAACACCCTCGCCGTTCGCGCCACCGTCGCACGGCGGCGAGCGCTACCTGTTGCACGAATCCACCCAAGACGGCAGTATCGAGATATGTAAGCGCTTTCAAGCGTGGAGGCGAGCTTTCGACGAGGAAGGCAGCGGCGGTCGATGACCCTGGTCCCGGACGGCCCGAGCGGCGCGACGATCTACTCCGTCGCGGAGCGCGCCGGCGTGTCCATCGCCTCGGTCTCCCGAGTGCTGCAGGGGTCCACCGCCGTCTCCGACAAGACCCGCGCCCGGGTCCTGCAGGCCGTGGACGACCTGCGCTACGTACCGCTGTCAGCCGCGCGCAGCCTGGCCGTCCGCCATCACGAGGCCCATGGGCTCGTCCTTCCGGAGCTCTCCGGCCCGTACTACTCCGAGCTCCTCATGGGCTTCGAGTCGAGGGCCGCCGAGCTCGGCCAGAGCGTCGTGCTGATCCTCGCCGAAGGCAAGAGCGACCTCTCCCGCTCGGTCCGCAGGCTGGCGACCCGGGTGGACGGGCTGGCCATGCTGGGATCGGCCGCGATCCCGGAGAGCACCGTCACGGCGCTGCACGGCTCCAAGCCGGTCGTCCTCATCGCCGGTGACGCACATCAGGACATCGGCGCGGTCCGCGCGGAGAACACCCAGAGCGCGCGCGAGCTCACCGAACACGTGATCGCGCACGGCCGTCGGCGCCTCCTCTTCGTCGGCGACCCGGCCGCCGGCCCGGACCCGCGGGACCGCTACGCCGGCTTCGTCGCCGCCCACGGCAGGCGTCGCGCCGCCGAGGCGGTGCGCGTCCAGCTGCGCGAGAGCGAGGGAGCCGCCGTCGCGGACCGCCTGCTCGCGGGCGAGCTGAAGGCCGACGCCCTCGTCTGCGCCAACGACGAGCTGGCGCTCGCCATCATGGTGCGACTGCGCGAGCGGGGCGTCGACGTGCCGACCGACCTGGCTGTGGTCGGCTGGGACGACGTCATGTCGGCGCGCTACATCGAGCCCGGACTGACCACCGTTCGCCAGCCGGTGCGAGAGCTGGGAACCGCCGCTGCCGACCTCCTCCACGAGCGGGTCACCGGCGTGGTGGCCGGAGCACCAACCCGGATCATCCCCACCCACGTCGTCCTCCGCTCCTCCTGTGGCTGCGCAGCCCCGGTGCGCACGCTGGCGACGCGGCCCCCTGCCAGCCCAGCCCGGCCCCCTTCCGGACCCCCGCGGGACTCGAAGGACGGCGGACCAGCCGGCACCCCACGAGCCACCCGCCCCTCTACCCGCCGAACCCGCCCCCAAGGAAAGAGAGAACCCCGATGAGACGCACCCCCGCGATCGCGGTCGCGACCCTGACGGTCGCTACCTTGTCAATGGCTGCGTGTGGCCGCGACAGTGGCGGCTCAGGATCAAGCAGCAGCGAGACCGCCAAATCCGTCGGCAGCGGCAAGGCCAGCGGTGCCATCACCGTGTGGGCCATGGGCGCCGAGGGCGAGAAGCTGCCGGCTCTGGCCAAGGACTTCGAGGCCGCCAACCCCGGGGTCAAGGTGAACGTCACGGCGATCCCGTGGGACTCCGCCCACGACAAGTTCACGACAGCCATCACGGCGAACACCACGCCGGACGCCGCCATGGTGGGGACCACGTGGATGGGTGAGTTCGCCGGCCAGGGGGCGTTGGACCCGACGCCCCCGCTGATCGACAAGTCGCAGTTCTTCGAGGGAGCGCAGAAGACCACCGAGGTCAACGGCACCTCGTACGGCGTCCCCTGGTACGTCGAGACCCGTCTCGTGTACTACCGCACCGACCTCGCGAAGAAGGCCGGGATCACCACTGCCCCGACGGACTGGGAGGGGCTGAAGGCGATGGCCAAGGCGATGCAGACCAAGGCTGGAGCCAAGTGGGGTATCGGGCTGCAGGCGGGTGGTACCGGGTCGTGGCAGTCGGTCATGCCGTTCGCCTGGTCCGACGGCGCCGACCTGACGAAGGGCGGCGGCAAGGCGTACAACTTCGACAGCCCGCAGATGCTCGAGGCGGTGAAGTACTACCAGAGCTACTTCACGGACGGCATCTCGGACAAGGCCGCCCCGGCCACGCCGACGACTGAGCCGGACTTCGCCAGCGGCAAGGTGCCGATGTTCATCTCCGGCCCCTGGGAGATGTCCGCGGTGGAGAAGGTCGGGGGCGCCGGCTTCAAGAACAAGTACGACGTCATGCAGATCCCGGCCAAGACCAAGTCCTCGTCCTTCGTCGGAGGTTCGGACCTGGTCGTGTTCAAGAAGGCGAAGAACCGTGACACCGCCTGGAAGTTCGTCCAGTGGCTCTCCGACCCCAAGGTGCAGGTGAAGTGGTACCAGTCGTCCACGGACCTGCCGTCGGTGAAGTCTGCGTGGGACGACCCGGCACTGAGCGCTGACCAGAAGCTGGCCAAGTTCGGCAAGCAGCTGGAGACCGCCCAGGCGCCGCCCAGCTTCGCCACCTGGGAGCAGGTCGTGACCAGCTTCGACACCCAGATGGAGAAGGTCACCAAGCAGGGCGCCGACCCCGCCGCTGCGCTCAAGGCCGTGCAGCAGCAGGCCGAGTCGATCGGCACTGGCCAGTAGCCATGAGCACCACAACCGACGCCACCACCCGCGAGGAGACCGGTCGCCGCGCCGCGTCCCCTCGCGGGGGTGGCACGCGGGCCAGCCGCCGTCAGGCGCTTGCCGCGTGGACGCTCGCACTCCCGTTCTGCCTGCTCTTCCTCGTGTTCACGGCGTGGCCGGTGCTCCAGTCGCTCTTCATGAGCTTCACCGACACCAGGGCTCGCGACCTCCGGACGCCTTTCGCCGTGGACATCATCGGTCTGAAGAACTACACACGGGCCTTCTCGGACCCGACGTTCCGTCGCGCCGCGCTCAACACGGCGTACTTCGTGGTCGTCGGTATGCCGTTGACCATCCTGCTCGCTCTGGCCGTGGCCGTGGCGCTCGACCGGGGGATCACCCGGTTCAGGTCGGCCTTCCGGCTGGGGTTCTACACGCCGGTGATCACCTCCATCGTGGCGGTGGCCGTGGTGTGGCGGTTCCTGCTGCAGCACGAGTTCGGGCTCATCAACACCGTCCTCGGCTGGGTCGGGATCAACGGCCCCAACTGGCTGGGCGACCCGCACTGGTCCATGCCGGGGCTCATCCTCATGGCCGCCTGGCGCAACTTCGGGACGGGCATGATCATCTTCCTGGCCGGGCTGCAGGGCGTCCCGTGGGCACTGCATGAGGCGGCGGCCATCGACGGCGCGAACGGGTGGCAGCGGTTCCGGCACATCACCCTGCCGCTGCTGCGGCCCACGATGCTGTTCGTCTGCGTGACGACCGCGATCGGCTACCTGCAGTTCTTCGAGGAGCCGTTCGTGATGACGAACGGCGGCCCACTGAGCAGCACCATCTCCATGTCCATGTACACCTACCAGCAGTTCGGCTTCGGCAACTACGGCTACGCCGCGTCGATGAGCTACATCATCTTCGTGGTCATCGCCATCGTCACCGCGCTTCAGTTCCGACTCCTGCGCGAGAACACGTGAGGTCGCCATGACAGGTACCCGCAGACTCTCGAACTGGTGGCTCTACGCCCTTCTGACGCTCGTCCTGGTGGCCGTCATCGCACCGTTCGTCTGGATGGTGCTCGGAAGCTTCAAGACGCAGGGGGAGCTCCTGCAGAGCCCGCCCACCTGGTTGCCGCACAAGGCGACCCTCGACAACTACACCCAGCTCTTCTCACGGCTGAACTTCCGGCAGTACTTCTTCAACTCGACCGTGGTGGCCGTCGCCGTGACGGCAGGGAACCTGCTGTTCTGCTCCATGGTCGGCTACGCGCTGGCGATGCTGGAGTTCCCGGGCAGGAGGGCGCTGTTCCTCGTCGTGATGGCGACTTTGCTGGTCCCTGGTGTGGTGACGTTCGTCCCCCTGTTCGTCCTCGTGACGAACCTCGGCCTGACCAACACGCTCCCGGGACTCATCCTGCCGTTCCTGGTCAGCCCTTTCGGGGTGTTCCTGATGCGCCAGTTCATCTCCGGCCTCCCGCGTGACCTGCTGGACGCGGGCCGCGTCGACGGCGCAGGGGAGCTGCGCATCTTCGCCCGGATCTTCCTGCCGCTGTGCGGTCCGGCCCTGGCGACGTTGGGCATCCTCACCTTCCTGGCCAGCTGGAACAACTTCCTGTGGCCCCTTGTCGTCGCCCAGCAGGAGAACAAGTTCACCCTGCCCGTCGCCCTGGCGCTGTACGCCAAGGGCCAGAACTCGACCCAGTACGGGCTGCTGCTCGCCGGCGCCACCGTCGTGGTCATCCCGATCCTCGCGATCTTCCTCGTCTTCCAACGCCGCGTCATCGAAGGCATCGCCACCACCGGCATCAAGTGAACCGACCTCCCTGATTGGAGCCTCACCCATGGCCTTTCCCACGACGTCCAGTACGACCACCGCGACCCTGAGCGTCCCCTCGCGTCGCCAGCTCCTCGTCGGGGCCGGCGCAACGGCCGCCCTCGGGCTCACCGCCGCCCGCGCCTCCGCCGGCGTACCCGCCGCACTGCCCTCCGGAGCGACCACGTCCAGCGGTGGGGCCGCGGCGAGCCATGTCCCGCCCACTGTCTTCACCGGTCAGGAACGGCACCGCATCCGGGGCTGGGTCGCCGACACCTGGCGCAGCCTCGTCGCCATGACAGACCCCGACACCGGGCTGCCTGCGGACAACATCCCGGCCTCGCTCGCGCCCTCCGGCCGCTCTGGCTACACGTCACCGACGAACATCGGTGGCTACCTGTGGTCTGCGATCGTGGCACGCGACCTGAGGGTCATCTCCAGGGCCGAGTGCACCCGGCGTCTCGTGCAGACACTGAACACCCTGCTGCGGATGGAGCACCACGAGCCGAGCGGGATGTACTACAACTGGTACAGCGAGGAGACGGGAGCCAAGCTAACCGCCTGGCCCGGCACCGGCGCACGCGTCGACCCGTTCCTGTCCAGCGTGGACAACGGATGGCTCGGCGCCGCGCTGCGCGTGGTCATGGGAGCGGACAAGAAGGCCGCGCCGCTGGCCGAGCGGCTGTTCAGCAGGATGCGCTGGGACATGTTCTACGACACCAACGTCGGGCTGAAGCCGGGGCTCATCCACGGCGGGTTCTTCGTCACGAAGCCTCCGCTGCGCGACGACCTCTTCCTCGGCAACCACATCGGGGTCGGGCCGGACGTGTGGTACACCAACCACCACTACGACACCACGGTGTCCGAGACCCGGATCACCAGCTACCTGGGCATCATCACCGGACAGATCCCCGGCGCGCAGTACTACGCCATGTGGCGCACCTTCCCGGCTACGTGCGACTGGTCCTGGCACGAGATGCAGCCCGTCGGTGAGCACCGGACCTACTTCGGGGTCGACGTCTTCGAAGGGGCGTACACCTACCGGGGCATGCACATCGTCCCTGGGTGGGGCGGCAGCATGTTCGAGGAGCTCATGCCCGACGTCTTCGTCCCGGAGGCGAGCTGGGCTCCGCGCTCGTGGGGGATCAACCACCCGCTGCACGTGCGGGCCCAGCGCGAGCACGGCCTGGTCGACGCCGGCTACGGCTACTGGGGCTTCTCACCGTCCGCGGACCCCTTCGAGAACTACCGCGAGTACGGGGTCGACGCCCTGGGGCTGAACCCGGACGGCTACTTCTCCGACCGGGAGAAGACGAACTACGACGTCGGCTTCGGCAGCTGCCGGGCGGGTACGAACCCCGACCCCCGGTACGGCGACGGGGTCGTCACGCCGCACGCCTCGTTCCTGGCCATGATGCACGAGCCGCGCGCGGCGTACGCGAACCTGTCGAGGATCCAGAACAACCTGCACGCCTACGGTCGGGGCGGCTTCTTCGACGCGGTGGCGGTCCGCTCCGGCACCATGGCGCGGCGGCACCTGTCGCTCGACCAGGCCATGATCATGGGCGCAGCCGGCAACGTCCTGGCCAACAACGTCATCCGGCGCGCCTTCAGCACCAGGGAGGTCGAGCGGGCCCTCCGGCCCGTCATCGGCGTGGAAGAGTTCAGCGCGGGGATCGCCTGACCCAGGGGTCGTCGTGGTCCGGCGGGGGCGCGCTTCGGTGCGTCCCCGCACCCGTGAGTGGAGGGAGAAGCAGAGCCATGGAGCGCAAGACCTCGCCCGAGGGGGTCGCCTACCGCGACCTGAACGGCAACGGGCGGATGGACCCGTACGAGGACCCGCGCCTGCCGGTAGAGGAACGCGTCGAGGACCTCCTCGGGCGGATGTCGCTGGAGGAGAAGGTCGGCCTGATGTTCCAGACCGTGATCGAGGCCGGGTCCGACGGCACCCTCGTCGAGTCGCCCGGTGCCATCAGCAAGTCGGCCACTACCGAGGTCGTGGTCGGCAAGCACCTGAGCCATTTCAACGTCCACGCCCTCGACGACCCCAGGATGGCCGCCCGCTGGCACAACGCCCTGCAGGCGCTCGCCGAGCAGACGCCACACGGCATCCCGGTGACCGTATCCACCGACCCGCGGCACGCGTTCATGGAGAACGCCGGCGTCTCGTTCACCGCCAGGTCGTTCTCCCAGTGGCCCGAACCGCTCGGGCTGGCGGCCCTGCGGGACCCCGCGCTGGTCCGGGAGTTCGCGGACATCGCGCGCCAGGAGTACTGCTCGGTCGGCATCCGGGCGGCCCTGCACCCCACTCTGGACCTCGCGACCGAACCGCGGTGGGCTCGCCAGGCCGGGACCTTCGGACAGGACCCGGACCTCGTCACCGAGCTGGGGCTGGCCTACCTGCGGGGCTTCCAGGGGGAGTCCCTCGGTCCCTCGTCGGTGGCCTGCACGAGCAAGCACTTCCCCGGCGGAGGCCCTCAGAAGGACGGCGAGGACGCGCACTTCCCCTACGGCCGCGAGCAGGTCTACCCCGGTGGACGCTTCGCCGACCACCTCAAGCCATTCCCTCCTCTCATCGAGGCCGGGACCGCGGCGATCATGCCGTACTACGGGATGCCCGTGGGGCTGACCGTCGACGGCGAGCAGATCGAGGAGGTGGGCTTCGGCTACAACCGCCAGATCATCACCGGGCTGCTTCGGGAGCGGCTCGGGTACGACGGCGTCGTGGTGACCGACTGGGAGCTCGTCAACGACAACCATGTGGGCGACCAGGTGCTGCCTGCCCGGGCCTGGGGCGTGGAGCACTTGGACCCCCTCGGGCGGATGGAGCAGATCCTGCAGGCAGGGGCGGACCAGTTCGGCGGTGAGGAGTGCGTGGACCTCCTGCTCGACCTGGTCAAACAGGGCCGGGTCACCGAGGAGCGGATCGACGTCTCGGCCAGGCGGCTGCTCACCGTGAAGTTCCGGCTGGGCCTCTTCGACGACCCCTATGTCGACGAGGACGAGGCAGCCGTCACCGTCGGCCGTTCGGACTTCCGTGACGCCGGGTATGCCGCGCAGGCGCGATCCGTGACGGTCCTGCAGAACGCGATGCCCCGGAACGCGATGTCCCGGAACGCGGTGCTCGAGAACGGGGCGGGTCCGGGCGGCAACGGCGACGGCACGCTGTTGCCGCTCGCTCGTGGGCTTCGGGTGTACGCCGAGAACCTCGCCGAGGACGCCGTGCGAGCTGTCGGCACCCCGGTGGGGCGGCCTGAGGAGGCCGACGTCGCCGTGGTGCGGCTGGCGGCGCCCTACGAGCCGCGCTCCGACCTGTTCCTGGAGTCGTGGTTCCACCAGGGGTCCCTCGACTTCCCCCCGGGCCTCGTCGCCAGGCTCGGCCGCATCGCGGCGCAGTGTCCGCTCGTGGTGGACGTCGTGCTGGACCGACCCGCCGTCATCACTCCGCTGCTCCCCGTCGCCAGCGCCGTGGTAGGCAGCTACGGCACCAGCGACGCTGCCCTGCTCGACGCGCTGACTGGCGTCATCCCGCCGCAGGGACGCCTCCCGTTCGACCTGCCGCGCTCGATGGAGCAGGTCCGCCGGCACGGCGAGGACGTCCCGGGCTACGACGACCCGCTGTTCGCGTTCGGGCATGGGCTGGGGCACGCACCTACCGCTTGACCGGTCCACCCCTTATGTTTAAGCCGTGAACCCATCGCAGGCGGCTCCCGGATCGCAGGCCTCCCTGCGTGAAGCCAACCGCCTGCGGGTCCTCGAAGCCCTGCGCGAGCAGGGTGCCATGACGCAGGTGGAGATCGCCGGCATCACCGGTCTCAGTCCGGCCACGGTCTCGAACATGGTCAAGGAGCTCGACACGGCGGGTGCCCTGGAGCTGGCTCCGAGCATCCGGAACGGCCGACGGGCCGTCATGGTGTCGCTCGCGACCGGGAACACCCTCCTGGCGGGCATCGCCTTCGGCGACCGGGACGTCCGCGTCGCGCTGGGCACCGGTCCACGCGACATCGTGGGACGCCAACGGATGCCGCTGCCGGCGGACCACGCTGCCGACGAGGGGATGGACCGCGCGGTCCGACTGCTGCTCGACCTCGTGGAGAAGGCGGGGAAGACCATGCGGGACGTCCGGGCGGTGGGGGTCGGCATCCCCGCCCCGGTGGACCGGGTCTCGGGGCAGGTCGGCAGCGAGAGCATCCTGCCGGGGTGGCGGGGGGTGGCCGTGGCCGACGAGATGCACGGCCGGCTGAACGCCCCGGTGGCGGTGGACAACACCGCCAACCTGGCGGCGCTCGGAGAGCTGAGATGCGGTGTGCTGCAGGGGATCCAGCACGGCGTGTACATCAAGCTGTCCTACGGAGTCGGCGCCGGCCTGATCCTCGACGGAGAGGTGTTCCGCGGCGCGGCTGGGACCGCCGGGGAGATCGGTCACCTCACCATCGACGAGAACGGGCCGGTGTGCCGGTGCGGCAACCGGGGCTGCCTCGAGACCTACATCGGAGCGCGCGGCCTGCTCGACGCCCTGGCCGGCTCGCACGGCCCCCTGAGCCTTCGGGACGTCATCACCAGGGCGCTCGACGGGGACCCCGGGTGCCGTCGGGTGCTCGAGGACGCCGGTCGCCATCTTGGAGTCGCGGTCGCCGGGCTGGTGAACCTGGTGAACCCCGAGGTCATCGTGCTCGGAGGCCAGCTCGCGAAGGTCGGCTCGATCATCACCAGACCGATGCGGGCGTCGCTGGAGCGGTGCGCGATCCCGAGCGCCGCGGCGTCGGTGAGCGTGCGGCACAGCGAGCTCGACACAGATGCGGACGTCGTGGGCGCGCTGGTGGCCGCGGCCGCCCTGTTGCCGGCTACGGAGAGCGTTCTGGCCGCCGCATCGTCTATTTCTTGAATTCAAGTCTTGACGGCAACGAGGCCTCACGATTAACTCGGAGGACGACCGCACCACAGTGGATGCCGGCGCCTGACCAAGGGAGTTCAGTAATGCCCACCCGTTCCGCTCGTCTCGCCGGCGCCGTCCTCGTCGCCGGCCTGGGCCTTGCCACGCTCGCCGCCTGCGGCGGCGACAGCGGCTCATCGTCGTCCGGCAGCAGCTCGTCGTCCTCCTCCGGTGGCGGCGGCAAGAGCGACGCCAAGAAGGTCGCCCTCCTGCTGCCCGAGTCCAAGACCACCCGCTACGAGACCTTCGACCGTCCGCTCTTCGAGGCCGCCATCAAGAAGGACTGCGCCTCCTGCTCAGTGATCTACAGCAACGCCGACCAGGACGCGAGCAAGCAGCAGCAGCAGGCCGAGGCCGCGCTCACCCAGGGTGCCAACGTGCTCGTCCTCGACCCGGTCGACGGCAAGGCGGCAGCTGCCATCGCCGCGAGCGCCAAGAGCCAGGGCGTGCCGGTCGTGGCCTACGACCGCTTCATCGCCGGGGTGGACTACTACGTCTCCTTCGACAACGAGACGGTCGGCAAGCTTCAGGCCCAGACCCTCGTCGACACGATCAAGAAGAACGGCAAGACGTCCGGTGACATCGTCATGATCAACGGCTCGCCGACCGACCCGAACGCGGCCAGCTTCAAGAAGGGCGCGCACAGCGTCATCGACTCCAGCGGCTACAAGGTCGCGGCGGAGTACGACACCCCGGACTGGAGCCCCGACAAGGCCCAGGCCTGGATGGAGGGCCAGATCTCCGCGGTCAAGGGCTCGCTCGTCGGCGTGTATGCCGCCAACGACGGCACGGCGGGCGGCGCCATCGCCGCCCTCAAGGCCGGCGGTGTCAAGCCGCTGCCCCCTGTGACGGGACAGGACTCCGAGCTCGCCGCGATCCAGCGCATCCTGGCCGGGGACCAGGCGATGACCATCTACAAGCCCGTCCCGCCGGAGGCCGAGGCCGCGGCCAAGGGTGCCCTCGCCCTGGCGAACAAGCAGAAGCCGGCCTCGACCACGACCGTGGAGGGTGTCCCGGCGACCATCCTCGACCCCATCGCGGTCACCAAGGACAAGGTCAAGGACACGATCCTCAAGGACAGCGTCTACAAGATCACCGACCTCTGCTCGGGCACTTTCGCCGCCGCCTGCGCCAAGGCAGGCTTGAGCTGACCCACCCCGCCACGCCCGCGGGTGGGAGCCGAGCACCGCTTCCACCCGCGGGCACCCGCGGCATACGCCCGGTCTGCTCCCGGCCGGAGGATGTCGCGGACCCCCGCCGGTGCCGGCTGCACCGCACCAGGCCACCGCCATCCCGGCCCCGACCGCTGAAGGACTGACATGAGTGCCACCCTCTCGCCCCCCACGACAGCCGTGCTGTCGCTCACCGGAGTCTCGAAGCGCTTCGGCGCGGTGCAGGCCCTCAAGGACATCGAGTTCGACGTCCACGCGGGCGAGGTAGTGGCGCTGGTCGGTGACAACGGGGCGGGCAAGTCGACCCTCGTGAAGACGATCGCGGGCGTCTACACCCCGGACGAGGGGGTCCTCTCGTTCGACGGGACGCAGACCACGGTCACCAGCCCTGCCGAGGCTCAGCACCTTGGGATCGCCACGGTCTTCCAGGACCTGGCACTGTGCGACAACCTCGACGTGGTGGCCAACCTCTTCCTCGGTCGCGAGCTCTACATCGGCCGGGCGCTCGACGAGGTAGCCATGGAGCAGGAGTCCTGGCGCCTGCTGCGTCAGCTGAGTGCCAAGATCCCCTCGGTCCGCATCCCCGTGGCGAGCCTGTCCGGCGGCCAGCGCCAGACGGTGGCCATCGCGCGGTCCCTGCTCGGCTCGCCGAAGGTCGTCATGCTCGACGAGCCGACAGCCGCTCTGGGCGTCGCGCAGACGGCCGAGGTCCTCAACCTCGTGGAGCGCCTGCGCGAGAACGGGCTCGGCGTCATCCTCATCAGCCACAACATGTCGGACGTGATGGCGGTCGCCGACCGGGTCACCGTCCTTCGGCTCGGCCGGAACAACGGCACGTTCACCGTGAGCCAGACCACCAGCCAGGAGATCATCGCCGCCATCACCGGCGCGACGACGAACGCCGTCTCACAGCGGGCCGCCCGCCGCGAGATGCGTGAGGAGCAGTCATGACCGAGTCCAGCACCCCCACGACCGAGGCGCAGCCGGCTGACGCGACGGCCGCGCTGCCAGCCGACCTCCAGGACGAGCGGCTCATCGCCTCGCAGGGGTTCGGCGGCTTCCTGCGGGCCTTCCTGTCCCGGCTTCGCAGTGGCGACCTCGGCTCTCTGCCCGTCGTCGTCGGGCTCGTCGTCATCTGGGCGGTCTTCCAGTCCCAGAACTCCGCCTTCCTCTCCAGCCGTAACCTGGTCAACCTCACCCAGCAGAGCGCCGCCACCGGCACGATCGCGCTCGGCATCGTGCTCGTCCTGCTGCTCGGCGAGATCGACCTGTCCGTGGGGTCGATCAGCGGTCTGTCCGCCGCGATCCTCGCCGTCGGGTTCGTGAGCCACGGGTGGGCGCTGCCGCTGGCCATCCTGGCTGCTCTCGCCGCGGGAGCTGCCATCGGCGCGCTGTACGGCCTGCTCTACACGCGGTTCGGCGTGCCGAGCTTCGTCATCACGCTCGCGGGGCTGCTGGGCTTCCTCGGCCTGCAGCTCAAGGTCCTGGGCCAGGAGGGGTCGATCAACATCCCGTTCGACTCCGGTCTGGTGAAGTTCGCCCAGGCCAGCTTCATCAGGTCTCCCGCGTACGTGCTGGTGGTGCTCGTCGTCGCCGTCTACGTCGCGGCACGGCTGCGTGCGAACCAGCGGCGTACCGCGGCAGGCCTGTCCACCACTCCGCTGACGACCCTGGCCTTGCGCGCCGTCACCCTGCTCATCCTGCTTGCCGTGCCTGTGTACGTCCTGAACCGCGACCGTGGCGTCTCCTACATGTTCCTGCTCTTCGTCGCCCTCGTCGTCGTCTTCGACTTCGTCATCCGTCGCACTCGCTGGGGCCGCTCGGTGCTGGCCATCGGAGGCAACGTCGAGGCGGCTCGACGGGCCGGTATCAACGTGCGCCGGATCTACGTGACCGTCTTCGTCTTCACCTCGACCCTGGCGGCGCTCGGTGGGCTGCTGGCCGCGGGCCGGCTGGCGGCGGCCAACCAGAGCAGTGGCGGCGGGGACGTCAACCTCAACGCGATCGCCGCCGCAGTCATCGGCGGCACCAGCCTCTTCGGCGGGCGCGGCACCGCGTACTCCGCTCTGCTCGGCATCCTCGTCATCCAGTCCATCTCCAACGGGCTCAGCCTGGTGAACCTCGGCTCGCCCGAGCGGTACATGATCACCGGCGGCGTCCTGCTGCTGGCCGTGATCGTCGACTCGCTGAGCCGGCGGAGCCGGGCGGCACACGGCCGCGCCTGAGTCCCAACAGGCGCTCCCACCCGCATCGGGTGGGGCAGCGGTGGACCGGCCCGTCGCGTCCCCTCGGTATGGGCCGGACCACCGCCTGCACGACCCGGGCCCCGGGCCGGATGGATGCGGCCGACCCGGGGCTCGAGCCGTGCGACTCCCGATCCGACCGACGGGGCAGACGGACCGGGGCACTCGGGCCGTTTCGTGCGCCCGACACCACTCAGACGCGCGGGGTCGCAGAGTGTGACGCGGGCGTTCGGCACCGTCCGACTGCGCGCTGACAGGCAGGGCGGTGACCCGCACGGTTCCGGCACTCGCCGGAACCACCGCACGGGGATGACAGACTGACGCGGTGTGGCGCGACCTCGTCATCGGTGTGCTGGCCGCTCTGGTCGTGACCTGGGTGGCCCTGCTGCTCGCGCTCGCCGTCCTGCGGCCCCGAGGCTCGCTGCTCACGGAGTCCATCCGCCTGCTCCCCGACGTGCTGCGCCTGTTGCGGGACGTCGCCCAGGACGCCGGCCAGCCCCGGGGCGTGCGGGTGCGGCTGGGTCTGCTGCTCGGCTACCTCGCGATGCCCTTCGACCTGGTGCCCGACTTCCTGCCGGTCATCGGGTACGCCGACGACGTGATCGTCGTCATCTGGACGCTGCGCTCCGTGGCTCGTGCGGTCGGCGTTCCGGAGCTGCGGCGGCACTGGCGCGGGACGGCCGACGGGTTCGCTGCGCTATGCCGCGTGTGCGGGCTGCCGTCTGTGGCGTGACCGGAAACGGGGTGTCGCCCGTCCAGGTCTGCTCCGGTGGCGGCGGCTGCCGTTGTGGAATAGGAATGGCTCGCGGCGCCTGGTGGCGTCGCAGACCTCAGAACTGAAGGGAGTAGTGCCATGAGCGAATCCCCGATGGACTCGACCGGGATGGGCCAGGACGACCTGGAAGGCGCCGAGCAGGGCCTCGGTGAAGGCGGCGGCGACGGTGGCGCGGACGGTGGCGCGGACGGTGGTGCCGACGGTGGTGCGGCGGGCGCCGGCGTAGGCGAGGGCGGACTGGGCGCCGGCGGTATGGATGACGCCGGGCTAGGCGACGGTGGCCAGGGCGACGGTGGTCTGGGCGACGGTGGTCTGGGCGATGCTGAGGGTCTGGCCGACGGGGGCGCGGACGCCGGTGGGCAGGACGGCGGTGGGCAGGACGGCGGTGCTGACGGTGGTGCGGACGGCGGCGCAGGCACCGACTCTCTGGGAAGCGGCTCCGACGGTGCCGTTGGCGGCGGTGCCGTTGGCGGCGGTGCCGGTGGCGGTGGCGAGGACGAAGTCGACCGCGGCCTGTAGATGACCGCTCCGGCGTCGAGCAGGGTGTCGTCGCCACCGAGCGGGCACCCTGCGCTGGGACGGCTCGTCTCGACCCCTCCAGAGATCTTCGCCGGACGCTACTGGGGCCGCGAGCCGTTGCTGTCGCGCGCCGCGGGGCTGCCCCGGGACTTCGCCGACCTCTTCTCCGCCGTCGCCGTGGACGAGCTGGTGTCGGCCCGCGGTCTGCGGACTCCCTTCCTCAGGGTGGCGAAGGCCGGCACCACCCTGCCCGAACGGACCTTCACCCGAGGTGCTGGCGTCGGTGCGACCATCTCCGACCAGGTCAGTGACGACGCGCTCTTCGCCCAGTTCCGAGCCGGTGCGACTCTCGTCCTCCAGGGACTGCACCGGGTCTGGGCTCCGGTCCTACGGCTATCCCAGGAACTGGCCGCCGAGCTCGGACACCCCACGCAGGTCAACGCCTATGTGACTCCTCCGGAGAGCACCGGCTTCAGCGACCACTACGACGTCCATGACGTGTTCGTTCTCCAGGTCGAGGGAGAGAAGCAGTGGCGCGTCCGGCCACCGGTCCACCCGCTCCCACTGCGAAACCAGCCGTGGACGGACCGGCGCGCCGCGGTGCAGGAGGCGGCCGAGGGTGCCCCGCTGCTCGAGACCACCCTGCGACCCGGTGACTGCCTCTACCTGCCCCGCGGCTACCTGCACTCCGCGACGGCGCTGGGTGGCGTCAGCATCCACCTCACCGTCGGTGTCCACCCGTGGACCCGGCATACCGTCGGGCAGCACGTGCTGCGTCTGGCGCTGGCGAGGGCGGCGCAGGACCCGCAGGTGCGCTGCTCTCTGCCGCTGGCCACCGACGCGGTGGACCCGCGTGCTCACCCCGCTGAGGTCGACCTGGTGAGGGCGGCTCTGCACAAGGCCATCGACGACCTCGATGTCGCGGAGCTGGCCTCCGCCCTGGCGGCCACAGCACGGGGGGCGCAGCCTGCCGCGCCCCTGCGACCGCTCGCCCAGCGCGCGGCGGTCGAGCGCCTCGGTCCCCAGGACGAGCTCCGCCCGAGGGACCACCTCGCAGCGCGATGGGAGGGCAGCGACGGTGTCGCCGTGCTGACCACCCGGGCGGGCCGGCTGTCGGTCGAGCCGGCCGAGCAGGCTCTGGTGGAGCAGTTCCTCGCCAGTCGACGGACCAGCGCCGCAGACCTTGGTCTGGCCCTCGCGCGCAGGCTGATGGAGCAGGGCATCGCCGTGCCGGTATGAGCAGCTGGCCGTACTGCGCGACGCTGGCCCGGCGGCGGGACGACCCGCTCGCCGGCACCGCTGCGCCCGCTTCCCGATGGCTCCTGGTGGAGTACGCCGGCCCTTGGGCGGTGCAGGCGCTCCACAGCGGCGAGCTTCGCGGTGCGGTCGCGACGGAGCTACGGCGAGCTGCTGCCTCGGTGGCGGGCCGGGTCCTGCTCATCCGCCGGCCGGGGCGGCGGCGCACCGGCTCCGGACCGCAGAGCTGGGCGGTCGTGGACCACTACGGCGGCCAGGAGTGGGGAACGTGGAGCGCGGCCGACGACCTCTCCCGAGCGGCTGAGGCGATGCGTCGTGGACCTGTGCAGCAGCCGGATCGGCCGGCGCAGGACGTGCTGCTCGTATGTACCCACGGGCTGCACGACGTCTGTTGTGCAGTCCGTGGCCGGCCGGTTGCCCGCGCCCTTGCGGCGCGGTGGCCGCAGTCGACCTGGGAGTGCACGCATGTCGGCGGCGACCGGTTCGCCGCGAACCTGCTCGTCGTCCCGGACGGGACGTGTTACGGCAGCCTTGACCCCGAGAGTGCGGTCGACGTCGTGCAGCGTCACCTGCTGGGCACGCTGGCGGCCGAGCACTTCCGCGGCGTGAGTACGGAGCCACCTGTGATCCAGGCCGCCATCGGAGCAGCGCTGGAGGCCTACGGCACCGTGGGGCCGGGGTCGCTGCGCGGTCGCAGCACCGTGCGCACGGGACCGGAGAGCTGGCTCGTGACGCTTGCCGGAGCGAGCCCGCTGCCCACGTCCATCGACGTCGCCGTGACCCGCCGGCGGCGCCAGGAGGCGGTGCTCACCTGTCGGGCCGGGACCGCAACGGCCGCCTACGCCTACGAGGCGGCTCTCGTCAGGCGCCCCTGACCCAGCCGCTGCGGCAACCGGCCTTCAGCCCTCCTCAGCCCGCCGGCGCCGACACGTGTTCCGTCGTCAGACCCATGGTCGGGGAGCACACCCGCGGGCGCGGGGACCCGGTGGTGGTCGCAGTGCCCGTCTCGCCGGTTCCCGGGGCCGGAGCGGGTGCCGGTGCGGCGCTCTCGATCCGGCCCCCGTTGATCAGGGTGACATCGTCGTAGGCGGGACGTCCCTCGATGACGTTGCGGAACTGGTAACGAGTCAACGACGCCAACCGGCAGTCCTCGCCGAAGGCGGCCACGTCGAAGGAGGACGGCTGTCCGGTGAGCTCCTCGCCCTGGCCGCCCGCCAGGAAGTGGCTGAACGGGCCTCCACCGGTGAAGGTGCCGACACCGATGGTGTTCTCCTCGAGCCGGTCGGCGTGCAGGTGACCATGCACCTTGACCCCGGCGCGAGACAGCGCCGAGACGGCGCCCGGCTCGTGGGACACCACGACGTCCGGCGCCGGCAGGTCCGCCATCGCTGCCTCGAACCGGGCGGCCGGAGCCTTCTGCTTCGCCGCGTTGTCCTTGTTGTCGTCACCGAACCAGCGTGGGTCGTTGAAGCCCGCGATCCGGATCCCCGCGACGCTCTGGACGGTATAGCTGTCCGCGTCTCCTTGCAGCAGAACGACGTTGCGCACCTTGGCCAGCCGAGTCAGGAGCGCGGTGTCGGTCGCGTCGCGGGCGTCGTGGTTTCCCCTGACGAAGAGGTACGGCACGCCGAGGGACCGTATGCCGCTGAAGATGCCGGCGGCCTCCGCCTCGGCGACGCTCCCGAAGTTCACCAGGTCGCCGGCGTCGATCACCAGGTCGATGTGCTCCTGCGCGACGATGGTCCTCATCAGCGCGTACTGGTTGCCACCGTGGATGTCCGAGACCAGCAGCACCCGTGCAGCGACAGGCCGGGACAGGGCCTGCGGCGCGTACTTGTCCTGCAGCGCGGCAGAGAGGGCCAGAAGGTTCTTGAGGTACGGCGTCGTCTGTTCGGCACGCGTCTCCACCCCTGCGAGCAGGTCGGCGTTCCGCTGTACCGCACCCAGGATTCCCGTCGTGGTGAACCGGTCGAGGCGCTCGGGACGGTACCCGATGCCGATCCCGGCGAAGGTCAGCACGCACGCCAGAGCCCAGCAGCCCGTGGCGGCGAGCACCCGGCGGGGACGCGGCGGGCCGTGGGCCCAGGCCGCGTAGGCACCGACCGCCAGGACTGCGACCGTCAGGGCGCCGACGGCGAAGCGCACGGCCAGCCCCGTTGCTGCGGCGCGGGTGGCCTTCTCCACTTCCAGAGGACCAGGCTGCAGCGAGCGCACCGAGATGTTCGGACGGGCCAGCAGATCCGTGATGTGCTCCTTCACCTGGACGTCTGCCAGCACTCCAGGGGCTGGTACCGGCGCGGCGAAGCCCAGCCGGATGTCACCGAACACCGTGGGGCTGCGAATGCTCGAGCGGTCCCCGGGATGGAGCGAAAGACGAAGGGCGGCGCGGTAGTTGAGGGTGTCGACCGTCGTCGGGAACACCGTGGTGGCCGCCACCCCCCCGGCGACGCAGCCCACGAACAGCACCACGAGCGCGACGACCCGCACCGGCCAGCGAGGCAGGGCGCGCCCGCGTCGTGGGCTCGGGGCGGGTGCGCTCACCCACTCACCGTAACCGGCGAGGCGGCTGCCTACGCTGAGCGGTATGCCCCGAATCCTTGGTGCGCTCCAGGACCGTCACTTCGCGGCGGTGCTGTTCGACATGGACGGCACCCTCATCGACTCCATCCCTGTGGTGGTGCGGAGCTGGCTCCGCTGGGCCGCCGAGGAGGATGTGGACCCGCACCGGCTCGCCGGCTTCCACGGCGTACCGGCCCGTGGGGTGGCTGCCGCGCTGCTCGCCCCCGAGCGGGTCGACGCCGCGGTCGAGCGCATCGAAGCCATCGAGCTGGCAGACACCGCGGGGATCACGCTCCTGCCAGGAGCCGCGGACGCGCTCGCCGCCCTGAGCGAGGCGGGTCCGCAGGGGCGTGACCTGTGCGCCATCGCGACCTCGTGCACTCGCCCTCTCGCGGAGGCGCGGATCCGGGCCACGCGGCTGCCCGCGCCCCGAGTGGTCGTGACGGCGACGGACGTGAGCCGGGGGAAGCCGCATCCGGAACCGTTCCTGCTCGCCGCCGCGCGCCTGGGGGTGCCGGCGTCGGACTGCCTGGTGGTGGAGGACGCCCCGGGCGGGCTGGAGGCCGCTCGGGCGGCCGGCTGCGCCACGGTCGCGGTGAGCACCACGACCGCCGCCGCCGACCTCATCGCGGACGGCGTGGTCGACACCCTGGCCGACGTTCGGTTCGTGGTGCGGCAGGGCCGGGTTCACCTGACGGAGCAGGTTACCGGCCCGTAGGTTGGGCGCATGCATGCAGACGCGGTCGTCGTGGGGGCTGGGCTCGCGGGGCTCGTGGCGACGGCCGAGCTCGCGGACGCCGGACGGCGCGTCGTGGTGGTCGAGCAGGAGAGCGCGGCGAACCTCGGTGGCCAGGCGCACTGGTCGTTCGGGGGCCTGTTCCTCGTCGACAGCCCGGAGCAGCGTCGGATGGGGGTGAAGGACTCGGTGGAGCTCGCCCTCCAGGACTGGATGGGCTCGGCAGGGTTCGACCGGCTCGATGACGAGGACCGTTGGCCGGTGCGCTGGGCACAGGCGTACGTCGACTTCGCGGCGGGCGAGAAGCGCGCCTGGCTGCACGAGCAGGGCCTGAGGTTCTTCCCCGTCGTGGGCTGGGCGGAGAGAGGTGACGGCTCCGCGTCCGGCCACGGGAACTCGGTGCCGCGCTTCCACGTCACCTGGGGCACCGGCCCAGGTGTCCTGGCACCGTTCGTCGCACGGGTCGAGGCGCACGTCGCTGCCGGACGGGTGGAGCTGCGCCACCGTCATCGGGTCGACGAGCTCATGAAGGAGGGCGACGGCGTCGTCGGTGTCCGGGGCACGGTGCTGGCCGACGACGACAGCGAACGCGGACGTCCCACCAACCGCGAGCCCGCCGGGGAGTTCGAGCTCGCGGCGCAGGCGGTCCTGGTGACCAGTGGGGGGATCGGCGCCAACCACGACCTCGTGCGAGCCCACTGGCCCGCACGGCTGGGAGCGGCGCCGAAGCACCTGCTCACCGGGGTGCCGGCCTATGTGGACGGGCGGATGCTGCAGATCACCCAGGAGGCGGGCGGGCGCCTGGTGAACCGGGACCGTATGTGGCACTACGTCGAGGGCGTCGAGAACTGGGACCCGGTGTGGCCGCGCCACGCCATCCGGATCCTGCCCGGCCCGAGCTCGCTGTGGTTCGACGGCAACGGTGACCGCCTCCCGCCGCCGCTCTTCCCCGGCTTCGACACCCTCGGGACGTTGGCGCACCTGAGACGGACAGGGCACGACCACAGCTGGTTCGTCCTCACCGCCAGGATCCTGGGCAAGGAGTTCGCGCTCTCCGGCTCCGAGCAGAACCCCGACCTGACCGGCAGGTCGGTCCGTGACGTGCTCGTCCGGGCCAGGGCCGACATGCCGGCTCCGGTGCGGGCCTTCCTCGACCACGGCGCCGACTTCGTCTCCGCCGGCTCCCTGGCCGAGCTCGTCACGAAGATGAACGTGCTGACTCCCCAGGCGCCGCTGGACGTCGTACATCTGGAGCGACAGATCGTCGAGCGCGACCGCCAGCTGGAGAACGAGTTCAGCAAGGACGCCCAGGTGACGTTCCTGCGCGGGGCCCGAAGGTACTGGGGTGACCGGCTGGTCCGCACCGCAGCCCCGCACCGCATCCTCGACCCGGAGGCAGGACCGCTGGTCGCGGTGCGGCTGAACATCCTGACCCGCAAGACGCTCGGGGGGCTCGAGACCGACCTGCACGGTCGCGTCCTGTCGACCTCGGGAGACCCGGTGCCCGGGCTGTATGCGGCCGGGGAGGCGGCGGGGTTCGGCGGCGGCGGGATGCACGGCTACCGGTCCCTGGAGGGCACCTTCCTCGGCGGGTGCCTGTTCTCCGGGCGCACCACCGGCCGGGCCGCCGCTGCGGCGACCGGCTAGCTCAGCCGAGCCCTCACCACGTCGTCCAGCACCGTCAGCGGAAGGCTGCCACCGTCCAGGACCGCGTTGTGGAACGCCTTGATGTCGAAGCGGTCGCCCTGCCTGTCCCTGGCCTCCTGCCGGATGCGGAGCAGCTCCAGCCTGCCCACCATGTACCCGCACGCCTGTCCCGGCCAGACGGCATACCGGTTGATCTCCGCGGTCACGCTCGCCAGGGACATGGGGCAGTTGGCCGTCATGTAGTCGATGGCCTGCTGCCGGCCCCAGCCGAGCGCGTGCATCCCCGTGTCCACCACGAGCCGGCACGCCCGCATGGAGTCCATCGTCAACATTCCGAGGCGGTCCAGCGGCGAGGAGTACAGGCCCATCTCGTCGGCCAGCCGCTCGGTGTAGAGGCCCCAGCCCTCGGCGTAGGCGTTGAGGATCGTGTGACGCCGGAGGGCCGGCAGGTCGGTGAGCTCCGAGGCGATCGCGAGCTGGAGGTGATGTCCGGGAATGCCCTCGTGGTAAGACAGAGCCTCGATCTCGAACCGCCCCCACGCAGTGGGGTCCGACACGTTGACGTAGAAGATGCCGCCCCGCGACCCGTCCTCGGCAGGCGGGTAGTAGAACCCGAGGGCGCCCTGCTCGGTGGTCTTGATGACGCACTCCGCCTTGGGCAGCCGGTCGAACCACGCCGGCATCGCCTCGCGCGACCGGGCGAACGCCGTCTCGCAGGCGGTCAGGATCTCGCTCGCGTCGTGGTGTCGGAGCTCGGGGTCGCTGCGGAGCCGCTCGTAGATCGTCGGCACGTCGTCGGTGCCGAGGACGGCAGCGCCCAGCTCGCGGTACTCCTCCTCGAGCTTCTCGATCTGCTCGAGCCCCAGGTCGTGGATCTGGCGCGCCGACAGGGAGGTGGTCGTGTTGGCAGCGAGCGACGTCGCGTAGGTCTGTTCCCCGTCCGACAGCCAGGCGAGGCCGCAGTGCTCGTCCGGCCGGACGCGGGGCATCACCTCAGTACCGAGCACGTCGCGGAACTCCTGCACTCCCGGCCGCACGGAGGAGGCGATCGCCTCGCTCAGCCTGCCGCGCCAGGCGTCGACGTCGAGCCCCGCCGGAGGCTGTGCGGTCTGCAGGAGCGGGTCCTCCTCGAGCGGCGTGGCCAGCCAGCCGTCGAGCTGGGGGAGCGTCAGCTCTACCGCGAACGCCGCCGGGGTGCGGCCGGACCGGACCCCCTCGCGGTGGCGCTGTGCCAGGTCCCGGAAGTGCTGACCGACCGCGTGCAGCTTGACGACCATCGCCTCGGCGACGTCGGCGTCAGGCAGGGCGAGGTTAGGGACCGTGATGGCGAGGTCGACCTGAGTGCCGAAGACGGGGTTGACCGAGAACTCGGCAAGCCGCGACTCGGCGATGTCCGCCGCACTCTGCGCCTGGAACGCGACGACGTCGCGGGTGACACGGTCCTGGAGGTCCAGGCCCTCGTCCGCCAGGGCGACCGCGCGCTCCGCGAAGCGCCGGGAGGCCGCGATCTGCTCGTCCTCCGCGGCGCGTGAGGCGTCCTCGTAGCGGTCCGCGAAGCGGTAGTCACCCAGCAGGTGGGCCCAGGAGGGGCTGACCTGCATCGTGTAGTCGTAGTAGTCCTGCGCAAGCTGCGCCACTGCGTCGTCGCCCATGACGTCGAACGCTAGCCGGTGGTGCCGACGCAGGAGGGGCCGCGGCCTCCGCCTGGTGGTCGCCGCTGGGTCAGGTCGCTGCTACGGACGACCCCGTGCGGGCGGGGACCCCTGCCTGACCTAGTAGCCGGATGATCGCTGCCACCACCGCCAGTCCGACGGCGATGACTCCCAGAGTCAGAGCCGTCATGGGCAGCCAGCCATGCTGGAAGGCCTGGGGCACCAGGCGGCTGGGCACCGCCACCACACCCACCAGGGCTCCCCAGAGCCCGAGGTAGGTGCCCACCATGTTGCCGGCGTGTGCCCGGATGTTGCCCCGACGCGCGTTCCAGAGCCCCAGCGACAGGGTCACGATGGTGAAGGCGCTGAGCCCGTGGATCCACGAGAAGCCACCCGGGCGCAGCTGTTGGATCCAGAACGAGCTGAACGCCGTGAAGTACATGCATGCCAGCCAGACCCGGCCGATGGCGCGGTGCGCAGGGTCCCCCCGTCGACGGCGCACGACGTTGACGCCGCCGAACACCAGCGCGAGGCTGGCCGCCACGGCATGCATGGCGATCAGCCCGTTCCAGGAGTGGTCCACCACTGCCTCCGCACGTTAGATAGTACTGATATCCAACGTACGGCCGGAGAGTCTCGGATGCAAGGGCGGACGCAGCGCCCGCAGGTGCGGGGCGAGGTCAGAGGTACTGACCCGTCGGACCGCTGTCCGGACCGTCTGGCCGCAGACCGGGGCCGCCGGGCATCCCCTGTGGCCCGCCGTCGTGTCCGGCGGCCATGTGGCCCGGGGGCAGGGCTCGGCGGATCTGCTGCAGCTGCTGCTGAGCTGCCATCTGCTGAGCGAAGAGGGCCGTCTGGATCCCGTGGAACAGGCCCTCCAGCCACCCGACGAGCTGCGCCTGGGCGATCCTGAGCTCGGCGTTCGTCGGCGCCTGGCTCTCGTCGAAGGGCAGCGCGATCCGCTCGAGCTCCTCGATCAGCTCAGGCGCCAGCCCGTCCTCCAGCTCCTTGATGGACCGCCGGTGGATCTCCGCCAGCCGTGCCCGACCGGCCTCGTCGAGGGGCGCGTTGCGGACCTCCTCGAGCAGCTGCTTGATCATGGAGCCGATGCGCATGACCTTGGCCGGCTGCTCTACCAGGTCGGCCGGGTTCGTGGGACCGTCCTGGTCCGCGTTCTCGGCCACACCCATACCGTCCTGGGTCACGACGACGACCCGTTGCTGGTCGCCGTTGTCCTGGCGCCCCTGGCGGCCCTCGGGGGCCGTCTCGTCCTGCCCGGAAGGGCGGCGGTGCTGTCCCTGGTCGTATGGCTGCTGGCTCATGTGCCCATCCTGCCCCACGTGGCTCGCCGGTTCAGCGCGACCGTGTCGGCCCGACCGACCTAGTCCGCGCGCCGCGTCAGGGCAGGTCCTCGGCGAACGGCTGACGCCGAGAGGACAGCCGCCACCACGGGCACCGCCACCATGACCAAGGCCAGAGGGAGCCACGGGACCACCGTCACAGGGTGGGGGGCCAGCTGACGTCCGGTCTCCGGGTCGAAGGACGACGCCGTAAGCGGGTAGCTCACCGCGATCCCGGGCGCGAGCCCGACGGCCACGCCGAGGCCCACCCCGATGAGCGCCACGGTCGCGGACTGGGCGGCAGCCAGGCGCCGTCGCGTGCCGCGAGTGGCCCCGACGGCGGCGAGCGTGCCGAGGTCGCCCTGCTGCTCGGCGAGCGCCAAAGCGGTCGAGATGAGGGTCACCACCACCAGCAGCAGGGCGAAGGCCGCGAACATGATCCGCATGACGAGGGCATCGTCCCGCTGGAAGCCGCGCTCGACATACACGGAGGCGTCGTCGCCCAGCTGTTCCGACAGCGCCTTCTCGTCTGCTCGGCTGACCGCTCCGTCGGGGTTGTGCAGGAGCAGGCTGGTGACGGTGACGGGCCACCCATACCGGGCCGCGGTCTCGGGCGTCACGGCCGCCCCGAACTGGCCGGAGCGCAGCGCCAGGGAGCCCAGGACTGCTGGGAGCAGGTCACGCCGCTCCGTCCGGAGGTCCTGCACGCTGCCGTCACTCGGCCTGAACGTCACGCTGCCAGAGGCCACCGTTACGGACCCGCCCGAGACGAGGGCCGCAGAGCGCACGAGCACCGCCCCCCGCGTGAACGCCTCCGCGCGCTCGGCGGGAAGTCCCGCGAGCCGCGCGATCTCCTCCGCGGGGAGGACGGCCAGGGCGCGCGCGCCGTTCGTGCTCACGAGCTGGCACACCGGCTGCCCGGAGGCGTCGAGCTTCGAGTCGAGGACCGCGCGAGGCACCGGACAGCCGTCCCTCAGCAGGGTGACGAAGCGCGACGCTGCGTTCCCCGTCCCCGGGTCCGAAGGAGCGACGAGCTCGCCCAGCCGGGAGGAGAGCAGGCCGGGGGCGAGCCTGCGCACCGTCTGCTGAGCCCCGTCCAGGGCAGGGGTCCCGCGCTCTGCCGGGCCGCCGAGCTGCCCGTGAAGGTCGACCAGGCCCTCGCCGGTCAGGAGCTGTGGCCGGTAGTCGCGGCGCTGCTGCTCGGTGTCGCTCGCCAGCCCGATGCTGAAGGTCGTGAGGGCGATCGTCCCTGCCATGATGGCGGCCACGGTGGGCACGGAGCGGGTCCGGTGCCGTGCGGCGTCGCGCGACGCCATCCGCGCCGCGAAGGGCAGTGGCCGGGACAGCCGCCCAGCGACGACGAGGATCAGGGGCACGAGGAGCAGAGCACCCAGCACCAGGGCGAAGGACGCCGCGGCGATGGTCACCGTCCGCTGCTGGGCGGCCACGGCCCGGACCAGCACGATGCCGCCCGCGCCGGCGAGGACGAGTCCGGCCATGGGAAGCAGCCGGTTGAGCCGAGGCGAGACGTTCTGCCCTCGCATGACTCCCACGATGTCGAGCCGTCCGAGGCGCCGAGCCGGAATCGCGGCGGCGACGAGCGCACTCAGCACGGCCATCGCGGCGACCGCGGCCACGGCCCACCACGGGACCTCGAAGTACCTGAACGTCGTCCAGGGTCGGCGCTGGACCAGCGCCCACATCACGACGCGGACTGCCGCGACGGCGAGCAGCGCGGACGTCACCGCGGACAGCGCTCCGAGGACGAGGGCCTGAGCGAGCACCTTGCGTCGCAGCTGCCGGGTCTCTGCACCGTTGCTAGCGGCCAGGGCCAAGGTGCGTCGCTGGCGCGAGGCGCTGACCGCGAAGGCGGGCGCCACCAGCAGCGTCGTGACGACCAGGAGGAGGATGCCGCCGGCCACGAGCAGCGTGCGCAGGTCCCGTGCCTGGTAGTCCGACATCTCCACCATGGCGGGCGGAAGCTCGGCCTTGCCCGGGGGGTGGCGCAGCGCCGCGGCGCTGGTGACGCGGAAGCCGTAGCGGTTGAGCATCTTGACCTCGGAGTACGGCATGCCGTCGTCGCGCAGCAGCAGGTACTCCCAGTCCACCGGCGCGTCGACCACCGGTCTGCTGGACACCGCGTCGGGCTGGCCACCCCAGTCGTTGAACACGTTCGCGACCCCGACCACCCGCACCGCTCGCGACTGGTCGCCGAACCTCAGCGTGGTTGCTCCCCTGCGAGGCATCCCGCGGCTGAGCCCGTACGGGGTGGCGACGATCTCTGCGTCTGCGGTCGGCCATCGACCCGAGACGAGGACCGCCTTGCTCGCGAGGTCCACCCGGGTGTCGTACGTCGTGACCTGCACCGCGCGGGTGCGCCCGTCCGAGAGAACCCGGCGCACCTGCTGGCTCCCCACGGGTACCACCTTTCCACCGGTGAGGCGCTGCACCGCGGCGACGTTCGCGGAGGACGCCAGGCTCGCACTGTCGTCCAGCCCGGGGACCGGGACCGCCTTCGGTGGCTGGTCGTCGCCGCTGGTCGCCCAGCCCTCCTCTGGGTCCGCGGTCTGCGACACCACCTCCCCGGCGGGGCCCTGCAGCAGGGCCGCCGCACGGCCGAGGGAGGTCGGAAGGCGCTCCACACCGGTGACCGTGGACGAGGTGACGAACGTGAGCGACCCGACGAGCAGCGCCACGGGGATGGCTACCATGGACAGCACGAGCAGGCTGCGTCCGCGGTAGCGCCGCGCATCGCGCGTCGCCATCCGCAGGGCGACGCGCCACGACGCTCGCCAGCGGGAGGGCCTCGAGCCGGCGTCGCGCCCGCTTCCGGGGCGTCGCCGGGTCCCGGTGGGGGCCTTGGATCGAGTCAGGGTGGCCATGGGTCAGCTCGTAGGCTCGAGGAGGGCTTCGGCAGTCGCCGCCGTGCCGGTGCTGTCCACGACGACTCCGTCGCGCAGGAACACCACGCGGTCGGCCCACGCCGCGTGTCTGGCTTCATGCGTCACGAGCAGGCCGGCCGCTCCGGCGTCGCAGCGCTCCCGCAGGACCCGAAGCACCTCCTCGCCCGTGTGCGAGTCCAGTGCGCCGGTGGGCTCGTCCGCGAGCACCAGCCGGCGGTCGCCCACGAGCGCCCGGGCGATGGCTACGCGTTGCTGCTGGCCGCCGGACATCGCGTCGGGATAGCGGTCGGCGAGCTCTCGTACGCCGACGAGCGTCAGCGCGTCCAGGGCCTGTCGGCGGGAGGCTGCGACGCGCTGCCCGTCCAGCTCGAGGGGCAGTCCCACGTTCTCGGCGGCGGTCAGGGCAGGGATGAGGTTGAAGTCCTGGAAGACGAACCCGACGCGACGGCGGCGCAGCCGCGCCAGGGCATCGCCCTTCAGCTGCGCGAGGTCTTCGCCCTCGACCATGACCCGCCCGCTGGTGGCCGAGTCCAGTCCACCGGCCAGGTTGAGGAGAGTGGACTTGCCTGAGCCGCTGGGTCCCATGACCGCGACCAGCTCGCCCGCGTGCACGTCCAGGCTGACCCCGGCGAGCGCCCGGACGGCCGTGGTGTCCGAACCGTGCACCCGGGTCACGTTCTCGATGCGGAGGATGGCCTCGCCGCCGACGTGCGCCGGCTGCGCACAGGTGCCGGGCCTCACCGTGCCGCTCCCTTCGCTGCCGTGGAGCCGGCCTCGGTGGCGGGCCCGTGCGCGGGCGTGGCCGGTATGGCGCCTCCGCCAGCTCGGGACCGTCCCGCCTCCCGCGCCAGGCTTGCCTCGACGTGGTCGAGCCATCTGACTTCGGCCTCCCCGGCGTAGACGAGGTTCTCCAGGACGAGCAGCCAGGCGAGATCCGCGTCGTGACCGGACGCGGCGGGCTCGTGACCTGCGGCGGCGCGGTGCTTCAGCCGCGTCAGGTCCTGCAGGTGCCGCAGTGTGGCCGTGCGCTGGGCCTGCACGACCCGGTGGACGTCGACGCCCTCGACGGTGACGGCCAGCGCGAGCTTGATGACCAGCTCGTCACGGGGCGTGGCCTGCCGGTCGACCGGGGAGGTCCACCAGCGGGCGACCTCCGCCTCCCCTGAGCGCGTGAGCCGGTAGCTGATCCGACCCTCGGCGTCCTCGCCGACCGCCTCCACGAGACCGTCGCGCTCCAGCCTCGCCAGCGTCGTGTAGACCTGTCCGACGTTGAGCGGCCAGCTGCCGCCGGTCCTTGCCTCGAACTCCGCCCGCAGCTGGGCGCCATACATGGGCCGCTGGGCCAGCAGCGCCAACAGCCCTCTCTTGACCGACATCCCCGCCCCCGTCTTCCGCAACCCGGACCTATACCGGGTATCAACCCTGGTGAGAGAGGTATACTCAGTATGTGTCCGCCCGTCAAGGGCGGGTGCTCCCGCCACAGCCCAGCGAGCAACCGCGCGGTGCGGCGTGGGCTCAGCCGGCCAGAACCGCGACCACTAGGGCGATGGCGGCCGGCAGGGCCTGCACGACCAGGATCCTGCGGTTGGCAGTGGCCGCGCCGTAGAGTCCCGCGACCACCACGCAACCGAGGAAGAACACCCGGAACGCGAACCGCAGGTGCTCCGGGCCCAGGAGGCCCCAGAGCAGCCCCGCCGCGAGGAACCCGTTGTACAGGCCCTGGTTGGCCGCGAGGGTCTTCGTGGCCTCGGCGAACTCGGGCTCCAGGCCGAACGCCGCGCGCCCTCGTGGCGCCGTCCACAGCGCCATCTCCAGCACGACGATGTAGACGTGGATCAGCGCGACCAGGGCGACCAGAAAGGCGGCGGCAGCGTTCATGGGCGTCAGCGTGGCAGAGTCGCGCCTGTCGCGGGCGCGTCAGAGGGTCAGCAGCAGCTTCCCGATGTGGCCGCTGGCCTCCAAGGCTCGGTGGGCCTGCGCCGCCTCAGCCAGCGGAAAGGATCCGTGGACGACCGGATGGACCCGACCCGCGTCGAGCAGGGGCCAGACGTGCTCGCGCACCGCTGTCACGATCGATGCCTTCTCGGCCGAAGGACGAGCGCGCAGCGACGTCGCGATGACGGCGGCACGCTTGCGCAGCAGCTGCCCGAGGTCGAGCTCGGCCTTGACGCCGCCCTGTAGCCCGATGACCACGAGCCGGCCGTTCACTGCCAGGGCCTCGAGGTTCCGCGTCAGGTACTTCGCGCCCATGTTGTCGAGGACCACGTCGGCCCCCGCGCCGCCGGTGGCCTCCTTCACCTGCTCGACGAAGTCCTGTTCGCGGTAGTTGACGAGGACGTCGGCGCCGAGGCGACGACAGGCTTCCAGCTTGTCCGCGGTGCCGGCGGTGACCGCGACCCGCGCACCGACCTCGCGGGCCAGCTGGACGGCCATGGTCCCGATGCCGGAGGACCCGCCGTGGACGAGCAGGGTCTGGCCCGGAAGCAGGTTCGCCGTCATGAACACGTTCGACCACACCGTGCACACGACCTCGGGCAGCGCCGCGGCGTCGGTGAGGGAGACACCGGCAGGCACCGGCAGCACCTGCCCGGAGGGGAGGCAGACCAGCTCGGCGTAGCCACCACCCGAGAGCAGCGCGCACACCTCGTCACCGGCCGCCCACCCGGCGACGCCGGGGCCGACGGCGTCGATCGTGCCGCTGACCTCCAGGCCGGGGTACTCCGACGCCCCGGGAGGCGGTGGGTAGTGGCCCTGCCGCTGCATGACGTCGGCCCGGTTGACGCCGGCGGCGGCCACCCGGATCCGTACCTCTCCGTCGGCCGGCTCGGGGTCTGGGACGTCGGCGAGGACGAGCGCCGAGGCGTCGCCTGGGGCGGGGATGGTGATGGCCTTCATCCTCCGAGCCTATGGCGGGCCTGTTCCAGGTCGTCCGGAGTGTCGACGTCGAGGCCCGCCTGGTCGCCCACAGGGTCGGTGACGACCACCAGCCGGTCCATCAGCCGCATGAGCGGCGTACCCGCCGGCGACCCGGGGAGCGCTCGTCGCAGGGCCTCGGCCCGGTAGGCCCCGAGCAGCGGCTGGAGCCTGTGGTCACCGTCCGTGCCGACCACCGCCTCCACGCCGTCCAGCTCGGCCAGCCGGTCGGCAAGCATGGCGGCAGCGGTCCCGGCGTACGGCATGTCACCCGCGAGCAGCACGACCACCGGCGAGCTGACCGAAGGCAGTGCGGCAGCGAGCGCGGCGACCGGTCCTCCGCCCGGGGGCTCCTCGCGGCACCAGCGGACCTCGCGGCCCGTCGGCCGCCGCTGCCCGACACAGAGCACGTCCCAGTTGGCGGGTAGGTCGTCCAGCAGGTGGTCGAGGATGGGCCGACCGGCCAGGTCCGCGCTCGTCTTGTCGCCGCCGAACCGCCGTCCCTGGCCCCCGCACAGCACCACGGCGGCCGGCCTGCTGTCCGGGACGGGACCCACCGACGCGTGGCCCACGGCCCGGGTTTCGGCATCCCGCGCGGCGGTCAACGCACACCGCCGATCCGGGCGGTCAGCGCCGCGGCCACCCGGCTGACGGCGGTGACCAGGGCGGCCCGCTCGGCGGCGTCCACCGTGTCGCGGGGGAAGGTCAGCGCGACTCCCGCCACCGGGTGGCCGGTGTGGTCGAGCACCGCCCGCGCGACTGACGACAGACCTTCGCTGACCGAGTCGTCCTCGAGTGCGTACCCGCGGCTGCGTACCGTCGTCAGCTCCCGCCGCAGCTCGCTCACCGTGGTGGGACCCTGCCCGTCGCGCTGCACCAGGGTGTCGCGGTGCGGGAACAGGGCTCGGAGCTGGGCGGGTGGGAGCTCGGCGAGCATGGCGAGGCCACTGGCCGTCAGCGGGGCGGGGAGCCTCACGCCGACATCCGTGACCAGGAGCGGGCGACCGGGGGCTCGCTCCTCGATCACGTAGAGCACGTCACGCCCGTGCAGCACGGCGAGATGCGCGTTGTGGGTCGTCTGGTCCACCAGCCGTCCGAGCAGGGGCCGGGCGATCCGCTGCAGGGGCGCCTGGCGCTGGTACGCCGAGCCGAGCTCGAAGGCCGCCACGCCCAGCCCGTAGCGGCGTTCCTCCTCCAGGTGCGTCACGAAGCCGTGGTCCCGCAGGACCGCCAGCAGGTGGTAGGTGCTGGAGCGCGGAAGCCCCAGCTCTCGGGCGATGGAGCCGGCGGGCAGAGGCTCGGTGTGCCGGGCCAGGAGGGTCAGCAGCTCGAGGGTATGCCGCGCGGCGGGTGCGTTGGCCACACGGCGAGTGTCTCAGTCCCGAGACGTATCCGGGCAGCGCAGGCGTGGAGGCAGGAGGTCAGGCCCGGCGGTAGCGCCGCTCCGGGCGACCGGTCGTGCCGTACTTCAGAGTCACCGCAGCGCGGCCGGTGCTCACGAAGTACTCGAGGTACCGCCGGGCGCTCACCCGCGAGATCCCGACCCGCTCGGCCGCCTCCGAGGCGGAGAGCGTGCCGGACGCCTCTCGCAGCGCGGCGCTGACCAAGGTGACGGTCTCGGGGCTCAACCCCTTGGGCAGGGTGCTGGTGCCTACCGCGCCGCTGCGGGCGAGCACCCGGTCGATGTCGTCCTGGCCGGTCACCTCGCCGCCGTGCAGCAGGTCCCGCTGGGCGGCATACCGCTCGAGCCGCTCGCGAAGGTCCGGGAAGCCGAACGGCTTGAGGACGTAGTCGACCACCCCTTGGCGTAGCGCCCCCCGGACGGCGTCGACCTCCTTGGCGGCCGTGATGACGATGACGTCGCTGTCGCTGCCCGACCGGCGCAGGTCGGACAGGACGTCGAGGCCGAAGCGGTCGGGCAGGTACAGGTCGAGCAGCACCAGGTCTGGAGTGGTCCGGAGGGCTGTCGTGACGGCCTCCGCTCCTGTGTGGGCCGTTCCGACGACCTCGAACCCCTCGACGCGGGCGACGAACCCCGTATGCACCCTGGCCACCATGAAGTCGTCGTCGACGATGAGGACGCGGATCACGGCGAGACGACAGCCGGGACGGGCTCGACGGTGAGCTGCGCGGTGAAGGATGCTCCGTCGGCAGTGTTCTCGAACCCGATCTCGCCGCCGCGGCGCTGGCACACCAGACGGCTCAGCGCCAGCCCGATCCCGTGCGCGCCCTCGCTCCCCGTCTTCGTCGTCACCCCGTGGTCGAACACCTCAGCCGCGAAGGCCTCGGGCACCCCGGGGCCCGAGTCCCGCACGGTGATCCGCACCGTGGTCGTGTCGTGGCTGATCCCGATCTCGACCCAGGACCCAGCGCTGCCCGAGGCGGCGTCGATGGCGTTGTCCACGAGGTTGCCCACCACCGTGGCGACGTCCGCAGAGTCCTCCGGCTGAAGGCGGTCGAGCGCCGAGTCCTCGCTGATCCGAAGGTCGACGCGCCGCTCCGCGGCCAGGGACGCCTTGGCCATGAGCAGGGCTGCCACGGCAGCGTCCCGCACCCGGCTGTTCACGCTGAGGTCGAGGGAGTGCCGTCGCCGGCTCACCGCGTCGACGTACCGGACGACCTCGTCGTACTCACCGATCTGGATCAGGCCGCTGATCGTGTGCAGCTGGTTGGCGAACTCGTGCCCCTGCGCGCGGAGCAGCTGGGTGGTGCTGCGGAACGAGCCGATCTCCCGCTCGAGGTCCGCCAGGGCGGTCCGGTCCCGGAGGGTGGTGACGGTGCCGAGGTGCCGACCGTCCTTGTCCACCCGCATCCGGTTCATCACCAGGACTCGTCCACGCCGGACGACCACCTGGTCGTGCTGGTCCGAAGCCTCGGTGCCGCGGGTGTCACCGAGGTCGCCGGCTGGGGCGTCCTGGTCGCCGGCGAGCACGTCGTACAGGCGACCGCGGATGCGCAGGTCGGCCAGGCTCATCCCGATCGAGTGTTCCGGCAGGTCGAGAAGGCGGCGCGCCACCTCGTTGACCAGGGTGATCCGGCGTTGCGGGTCCAGGGCGATGACGCCCTCGGCGATGCCGTAGAGCATGGCCTCGCGGTGCTCGGCGAGGCCGGCGATCTCGCGGGGCTCCATCCCGAGGGTCTGCCGCTTGATCCGGCGGGCGAGCAGCCAGGAGCCCAGCAGGCCCACGGCGAGCGCGGTGCCGAGGTAGGTGAGCAGGTACGACGAGGCTCCCTGCAGACGCTCCCAGGACGACGGGAACGCCTCCGAGATCATCACGGTGCCGACGTGCTCGCCGACGTGACCCGGCGCGACGCTGAACACCGGTACCTGCGAGACGAGCTGTCGTTGGCCGCCGATCTCGAGCGTGCCCGACCAGCTGGCACCATCGGCAACCGCCTTGCGCGGCAGCGGGATCCGCGTGTCGTCGAGGGACGGGTCGGTCGACGTCCGGACGTGCTCGTCGGCATCGGCGAAGGTGACGGTCCCTACCCTGGACTGCGTGACGAAGCCCTGTCCGAGAGTGGCGAGCCCCGTGCGGCTCTCCGGCGTCGCCAGGCTGTCGCGGACCAGGGGGTTGCTGCCCAGCTGCTCGGCGAGCGCAGAGACGCGGCGCCCCTCCACGCGGGTGAACGTGGCCGACGACTGCGCGAGCGACAGTGCGCCGACCAGCAGGAGGACGACGAGGATCACCGCGAGCTGCAGGACCAGCATCTGGCCGGCCAGCGTAGGACGCCGGGCACGTGAGACCACTATGAACTCAACCTTCACTGCGGACAGAAGGGGGACGGATCGGCAACGGAGCAGACACGATCATGGCGCGCTGGTCCCGCAAGCGCAGTGTCCTCCCAATCACGAAAGGTCTCAACGATGAGAACCCGCCCCACCGTCCTGCTCGGCGCCGTCGCCGTCACGGCCCTGGCCCTCAGCGCCTGTGGCGCGACCGCCGACAAGGCCGGCACCGGCTCGTCCTCCTCCGGTGGCGGCAAGCCGGCCAACGGACTGCAGCTGATGGTCCCCAACGCCCCGGGTGGTGGCTACGACACCACCGCCAGGACCGCCGCCAAGGTGATGGAGTCCCAGAAGATCACCGGCAGCATCCAGGTCTTCAACCTCCCCGGAGCCGGTGGCACGGTCGGCCTCCAGCGCATCGTCAACGAGAAGTCCAACGGCAAGCTGGCCATGCAGATGGGGCTGGGCGTCGTCGGCGCCGCATACACCCAGAAGAGCAAGGCGACCCTCAACCAGACGACGCCCATCGCCAAGCTCATCGAGGAGGCGGGTGCGATCGTCGTACCCAAGGACTCGCCGTACAAGGACATCAACGCGCTCGTGAAGGCGTGGAAGGCCAACCCGAAGAAGTTCCCCGTCGGTGGTGGCTCCTCGCCGGGCGGTCCCGACCACCTCCTGCCGATGCAGCTCGCGAAGGCCGTGGGCATCGACCCGAAGACCGTCAACTACGTGACCTACGACGGTGGCGGCGAGCTCCTTCCGGCCCTGCTCGGCAACAAGATCGCGTTCGGTGCCAGCGGGTTCGGCGAGTTCCTCGACCAGGTGGAGGCCGGCGAGGTCCGGGTCCTGGCCGTGACGAGCGAGCAGCCCATCGAGGCCCTCAAGGACGTCCCCACCCTCAAGAGCAGCGGGATCGACCTCGTCTTCACCAACTGGCGTGGCATCGTCGGGCCTCCCGGCATCTCCGAGGCCGACAGCAAGCAGTGGATCGACGCCCTGACGAAGATGCACGACTCGCAGGCCTGGAAGGACGAGGAGAAGAAGCGCGGCTGGACCGACGCCTTCCAGACCGGCGACGAGTTCGGCGCGTTCCTGAAGCAGCAGGACTCCGACGTCGCGACGATCCTCAAGCAGCTCGGTCTGGCATGACCGACCACCGTCCCAGCGTCATGACGGGGGTGAGGGACCGCGCACAGTTCGGGCTGTGCACGGCCCTCGGCCTTCTGGGCGTGTTCGTCCTGGTCGACGCGAGCCGCATCGGCGCGGCGTCGAGCAGCAACGACCCCATCGGTCCCCGCCCGGTCCCCATCCTGCTCGGCGTGCTCCTGGTCGTGGTCGCGGTGCTGTACGCCGTGGATGTCGCCCGCGGCGGCCGCGGGGAGGAGGAGGCCGGCGAGGACGTCGACCTCTCCACCCGAGCGGACTGGAAGACCATCGTCATGCTGGCCGCCGCGTTCGTCCTGAACGCGCTGCTCATCCAGCCGCTCGGCTGGGTCATCAGCGGCTCGGTCCTCTTCTGGGGCAGCGCCTTCGCCCTCGGGAACCGCCACCACCTCCGCGGCCTGGCCATCGGCATCGCCCTCTCCCTGGCGACGTTCTACGCCTTCGCCATCGGCCTGGGAGTCAACCTCCCGGCCGGCATCCTCCAGGGGATTCTCTGATGGACAACCTCAACCACCTGCTCACCGGCTTCGGCGACGTCCTGACGCCGCTCAACCTCGCGCTGGCGCTCCTCGGCGTGACTGTCGGCACGGGCGTGGGCGTACTTCCCGGCATCGGTCCCGCGATGACGGTCGCGCTCCTGCTGCCCATCACCTACGGGATGCACCCCACCCAGGCGATGATCCTGTTCGCCGGCATCTTCTACGGCGGCATGTACGGCGGCTCGACCACCTCCATCCTGCTCAACACCCCCGGTGAGTCGTCCTCGGTCGTCACTGCCATCGAGGGCAACAAGATGGCCAAGGCCGGACGCGCCGCTCAGGCGCTCGCGACCTCGGCGATCGGGTCGTTCATCGCGGGCACCATCGGCACCATGCTGATCGTCCTCGTCATGCCGCAGGTCGTGAAGTTCGCCATCAGCCTGGGAGCTCCGGAGTACTTCGCGATCATCCTCGTGGCGTTCACCGGTGTGACCGCGGTCCTGGGGTCGTCCAGGCTTCGCGGGTTCGCCGCGCTGCTCGTCGGGCTCACGATCAGCATCGTCGGCATCGACTTCGTCACCGGCCAGCAGCGGCTCACCATGGGCATCCCGCAGCTCGCCGACGGCATCGACGTCGTGGTGGTGGCCGTGGGCATCTTCGCCGTGGGAGAGGCACTGTGGGTGGCAGCGCACCTACGGCACAAGGCAGCCGAGGTCATCCCGGTGGGACAGCCGTGGATGGGCCGCAGCGACTGGCGACGGTCGTGGAAGCCCTGGCTGCGCGGCACCGTGCTGGGGTTCCCCTTCGGCGCCATCCCGGCCGGCGGCGCCGAGATCCCCACGGTGCTGTCGTACATGACGGAGAAGAAGCTCTCCAAGCATCCGGAGGAGTTCGGCAAGGGCGCCATCGAAGGCGTCGCCGGTCCGGAGGCCGCGAACAACGCCTCCGCCGCGGGCACCCTCGTGCCGATGCTCGCGCTCGGCCTGCCGACCAACGCCACGGCGGCGATCATGCTGGCCGCCCTCCAGGGGTACGGCATCGAGCCCGGCCCACTGCTGCTGACGAAGGAGCCCAGGCTCGTCTGGGCCCTCATCGCGAGCCTCTTCATCGGCAACACCCTGCTGCTGGTGCTCAACCTTCCGCTGGCGCCGGCGTGGGCGAAGCTGCTCCAGATCCCCCGGCCGTACCTCTATGCGGGCATCCTCTTCTTCGCGTCGATGGGTGCATACGCGGTGAACGCCCAACCGTTCGACCTCTTCCTCCTGCTGGCCCTCGGGCTCCTGGGGTTCGCGATGCGCCGGTTCGGGCTTCCCGTCCTGCCGCTCATCGTCGGCGTCATCCTCGGCCGGCTCGCCGAGCGGACCGGGCGACAGTCGCTGCAGCTGTCGGGCGGGGACCTGTCGGGCCTCCTGGGCGGGCCGGTGTCGTGGGTGGCGTACGGCGTCGTCGTCCTCGTCCTGGTCTGGCCACTCCTGGCCAAGGCGCTCGTCCGCACCCGTCGATCGGAGGCAGCAGCATGACTGTGCTCGTGGGGTTCGTCCCGAACCCGTTCGGTGAGGCGGCCCTGACGGCCGGGGTGGCGGAGGCGCGGCGGCGCGAGGAGCCGCTGCTCGTCGTCAACATGTCGCGCGACGACGTACTGGCGGACGCGCACCGAGCGGGTGAGGGTGAGCTCGCCAGGGTCCGGCGTGACCTCGACGAGCTCGGGCTGACGTCCGAGGTGCGCCGGATCGAGGAGGGCAACGACCCTTCGGAGGTGCTGCTCGAGGTCGCCGGCGAGGTGGACGCCTCGGTCATCGTGATCGGGCTCCGACACCGCTCGCCGGTGGGCAAGCTCCTGCTCGGCTCGAGCGCGCAGCGCATCCTCCTGGACGCAGCGTGCCCGGTCCTGGCCGTCAAGCCGGCCTGAGGTTCCGACGACCGGGACGGCTACGCTCGGCGGCTGGAGGCGGGCCTTCCGCCTGTCTCCCATCTGAGACGGTATGCCGCCCGCGCGACTCACGCGGGCGGCATACGTCCGCTGCAATGGAGGCATGACCACCACCGCCCTCACCGCGCGAACCGTCACCGTAGGCGTCGGCGCGCTCAGCTTCGACGACGTCGTGGCCGTGGCCCGGCACGACTCCCACGTCGAGCTGGCCGCGGACGCACTCACCGAGGTGCGCCGTAGCCGCTCGGTGGTCGAGGCCCTCGCCGACGACGACCAGCCGCACTACGGCGTGTCCACCGGCTTCGGTGCCCTGGCGACCCGACACATCCCGGTCGAGCTGCGGGCGCAGCTGCAACGCTCGCTCGTGCGCTCGCACGCGGCCGGGTCCGGACCGGAGGTCGAGCGCGAGGTCGTGCGGGCGCTCATGCTCCTGCGCATCTCCACCCTCGCCACCGGCCGGACGGGCATCCGCGAGGAGACGCTGCTGACCTATCTGGCGACCCTGAACGCCGGCATCACTCCCGTCGTCCACGAGTACGGCTCACTCGGCTGCTCCGGCGACCTCGCGCCCCTGTCGCACTGTGCTCTGGCGCTGATGGGCGAGGGCGTCGTCCGGGACGCGAGCGGAGAGCGCATGCCGACGGCCCAGGCGTACGCCGCGGCGGGGATCACCCCGGTCGAGCTGCGTGAGAAGGAGGGTCTGGCCCTCATCAACGGCACCGACGGGATGCTCGGGCAGCTCGTCCTCGCCATCACGGACCTGCGCCGGCTGCTCACCGTCGCCGACATCACCGCTGCCATGAGCGTGGAAGGGCAGCTTGGCACCGACGACGTCTTCCAGGCCGACCTGCACGACCTGCGGCCCCAGCCGGGCCAGGCGCTGTCGGCGAAGAACCTGCGCTCGCTCATGCGGGACAGCGGGATTCGTGAGAGCCATCGCGACCCGCAGGCCTGCACCCGCGTCCAGGACGCCTACTCGCTGCGCTGCTCGCCGCAGGTGGCCGGCGCCGTCCGGGACACCGTGGAGTACGCCGCCCGGGTGGCCGGCTATGAGCTCGCCTCGGCGGTGGACAACCCGGTCGTCACCCTCGACGGCCGGGTGGAGTCCAACGGCAACTTCCACGGCGCCCCGGTGGCGTATGTGCTCGACTTCCTCGCGATCGTCGCGGCCGACCTGGCCTCCATCAGCGAGCGTCGTACCGACCGCTTCCTCGACGCCTCCCGCAACCACGGGCTCAACGCGTTCCTGGCCGACGACCCCGGCGTGGACAGCGGCCACATGATCGCGCAGTACACCCAGGCGGCGATCGTCTCGGAGCTCAAGCGGCTGGCAGCACCCGCCTCAGTGGACTCCATCCCCTCGAGCGCGATGCAGGAGGACCACGTCTCGATGGGCTGGTCCGCCGCTCGGAAGCTTCGCCGGTCGGTCGACGGCCTCACCCGAGTCCTGGCCGTCGAGCTCCTCACCGCAGCTCGGGCCCTGGAGCTGCGGGCACCGCTGGAGCCCGCCCCCGCGACGGCTGCCGTCGTAAGGGCGCTGCGCGAGGCGGGAGCGCCGGCACCCGGACCGGACCGGTTCCTGGCACCCGAGATCGAGACAGCTGTCCAGCTGGTCGCCTCCGGGGCAGTCGTCGCCGCCGCGGAGTCCGTCACCGGCCCCCTCAGCTGACCCACCCGCCATACCGCACCAACCCCGACCCACCACCCGCCCCACCCCAGTACCCCCACCCAGGAAGGACGACGAAAATGGAAGGCGCTCGCCCCGTCCGCGCCCCTCGCGGCACCACGCTCACGGCTCAGCACTGGGGTGCCGAGGCTCCGCTGCGGATGCTCATGAACAACCTCGACCCCGAGAACGCCGAACGCCCTGACGACCTCGTGGTCTACGGCGGCACGGGTCGCGCCGCCCGGGACTGGAAGTCCTTCGACGCGATGGTCCGCACCCTGACGAAGCTCAAGCAGGACGAGACGATGCTCGTCCAGAGCGGACGCCCGGTGGGCGTCATGCAGACGCACGAGTGGGCGCCCCGGGTGCTCATCGCCAACTCCAACCTCGTCGGTGACTGGGCCACCTGGCCCGAGTTCCGCCGGTTGGAGCACCTCGGCCTCACGATGTACGGCCAGATGACGGCCGGCTCGTGGATCTACATCGGTACGCAGGGCATCGTCCAGGGCACCTACGAGACGTTCGCGGCGGTCGCGGAGAAGCGCTTCGGCGGCACGTTGGCGGGCACCCTCACCCTCACCGGCGGCTGCGGCGGTATGGGGGGAGCGCAGCCGTTGGCGGTGACCATGAACGAAGGCGCCTGCCTGATCGTCGACGTGGACGAGTCGAGGCTGCGGCGTCGGGTCGAGCACCGGTACCTCGACGACGTCGCTGCCGACCTGGACGAGGCGATCGAGAAGGCGGTGGCCGCCAAGAACGAGCGCCGCGCCTGGTCGGTCGGGGTGGTGGGCAACGCCGCCGAGATCTTCCCCGAGCTGCTGCGCCGCGGTGTGCCGATCGACATCGTCACCGACCAGACGTCCGCGCACGACCCCCTCTCGTACCTTCCCGAAGGCATCGACCTCGGGGACTGGCACGAGTACGCGGAGAAGAAGCCCGAGGAGTTCACCGACCGGGCGCGCGAGTCGATGGCCAGGCACGTGCAGGCGATGGTGGAGTTCCAGGACGCCGGCGCCGAGGTCTTCGACTACGGCAACTCCATCCGCGACGAGGCGCGCCAGGGCGGCTACGACCGGGCCTTCGAGTTCCCGGGGTTCGTCCCGGCCTACATCCGTCCGCTGTTCTGCGAGGGCAAGGGCCCCTTCCGCTGGGCGGCCCTGTCGGGTGACCCGCGCGACATCGCCGCGACGGACCAGGCCGTCCTCGAGCTGTTCCCCGACAACGACCGGCTGCACAAGTGGATCAGGGGCGCGCAGGAGCGGATCGCCTTCCAGGGACTGCCGGCTCGCATCTGCTGGCTCGGCCAGGGGGAGCGGGACAAGGCGGGTCTGGCCTTCAACGAGCTGGTCCGGACCGGTGCCGTCGCGGCTCCGATCGTCATCGGGCGCGACCACCTCGACACCGGCTCCGTCGCGAGCCCCTACCGCGAGACGGAGTCCATGCTCGACGGGTCGGACGCCATCGCCGACTGGCCGCTGCTGAACGCGCTGGTCAACACCTCCTCGGGCGCGTCGTGGGTCTCCATCCACCACGGTGGCGGGGTCGGCATCGGTCGCTCCCTCCACGCCGGTCAGGTGTCGCTGGCCGACGGCACCGAGCTCGCTGCCCAGAAGCTCGCGCGGGTGCTCACGAACGACCCCGCGATGGGGGTCATCCGCCACGTCGACGCGGGCTACGACATCGCCGAGCGCACTGCACGCGAGCACGGGGTGCGGATCCCGATGCAGGAGAGCTGAGTCCCCCCATCCGGATGGCCGCCTCGGGCTGGGGAGGCGGGTCGGTGCGCGAGCGCGCCGGGCCTCCGGCGGTGCCCAGCCGGCGGGCGTGCACCAGTCACGGCAGTATGGCGCCATGCGCCTGTGGTCCCTGCACCCCCGGTATCTGGACCGGCAGGGGCTGACCGCCGCCTGGCGGGAAGGCCTGCTCGCCCAAGCCGTGCTGGCGGGGCGCACGAAAGGCTATCGGCACCACCCACAGCTGCACCGGTTCCGAGAGGTGGCCGACCCCTCGCGCGCGGTCGGGGACTACCTGTCCGCGCTGCTTCGCGAAGCCGAACGCCGCGGCTACCGGTACGACGCCTCGAAGGTCGAGGCTATGGGCCTCGGAGAACGGATGCCTTTGGCGTCGGGGCAGCTCGCTCACGAGTGGCAGCACCTCGTGCGCAAGCTCCAGGCCCGAAGCCCCCAGTGGCTCGAGGGGCTTGGCCACGTCATCGACGTCGAGCCGCATCCGCTGTTCGTCGTGGTGGCGGGACCAGTGGCGCCCTGGGAGGTCGTGACGGACAGGGGCAGGTAGTGGGCCGGGCCGCTCAGCCCGATAGCGCGGCCGGGTCTGTCACGTCTGCCACCTCGGCGTCGAGGACGGTCACGATGTCGTCCGCCATCGCAGTCGCGGCCACGCCATGCGCTCCCGCCCCGATCGACACCTGCCGCCCGAGGATGGTGGCGTCCGCGACGACCGGCAAGGACGTCGTCGAGCCGAACGGAGTGATGGTCCCGCGTTCGTAGCCGGTGACCTCCTTGGCGGTCTCAGCGTCGGGCATCGACATCCGGTTGACCCCGAGATGGCTGCGCAGCTTCGGCCAGCTGATCTCGCGGTCGCCGGGGACGAGGACGAACAGGTAGTCGTCCTCCGCCCTGCGGACGACGAGGGTCTTGATGATGTGCGCGGGAGCGACCCCTCGGGCCGCCGCCGCCTCCTCGAGTGAGCGCACTCGCCCGTGTCGTGTGACCGTGTGCTCCAGACCGCTCGCCACGAGTGCCGCGGTGGCCCTGCTCTCGGCGTCGCTCATGGAGTCAGCGTAGGCGGCAGGGCGATCCCCGGCGCGCCGCCATCGTCTCCTATTCCAGACACAAGGTCGTCGCCAACGCCTGCGGGCCGCTCTCGGGGTGTGGAATGGTCACACCGGTGGATCGGCAACCGTCGCAGGAGAGGACATCGTGAGCTTCGAGTCGATGTGGGCTGACCTCCAGCCGGTGGGCCGCAGCGCTCACTCCGGCGGCTACCGGCGGTTCGCCTGGACCCGGACCGACCACGACCTGCGCGAGTGGTTCGCGGGTGAGTGCACCGCACGAGGACTGGACGTCACCGACGACCGGATGGGCAACCAGTGGGCCTGGTGGGGAGAGCCGGACGACGCCGCACGCCGAGGGGACAAGGGCGTCGTCACCGGCTCGCACCTGGACAGCGTTCCCGATGGTGGCGCGTTCGACGGTCCGCTCGGCGTGGTCAGCGCGTTCGCTGCGCTGGACGTGCTGCGCGACAACGGGTTCCAGCCGGCGCGTCCCATCGGCATCGTCAACTTCGTCGACGAGGAGGGCGCTCGCTTCGGTGTGGCGTGCGCCGGTTCCCGGGTGATCACCGGAGCCATGACGGCCGACCGTGCGCGCGGCCTCACGGACGCGGACGGCGTGACGATGGCGGAGGCCCTGGAGGCAGCAGGCCGGGACGCCCGCCACCTCGGCCGAGACGACGAGACGCTGGGGCGCATCGGTGCCTTCGTCGAGCTGCATGTCGAACAGGGCCGGGGCCTGGTCGACCTCGAGAACCCGGTCGCCGTCGCGACCGACATCTGGCCGCACGGCAGGTGGCGGCTCGACTTCCCGGGTGAGGCGAACCATGCGGGCACGACCCGGCTGGAGGACCGCCAGGACGCGATGCTCGGCTACGCGGGGGCCGTGCTGGCCGCCCGGGAAGCCGCCATCAGCCACGGCTGTGTAGCGACCATCGGGAAGGTCGAGGTCACACCGGGAGGGGTGAACGCGATCCCCAGCGCGGTCACCGGGTGGCTCGACGCCCGGGGAGCCAGCCCGCGTGCGGTCCGTCGTGCGGTTGCGGACGTCCGCTCGATGGTGGAGCAGGCGGGAGGTCACGTCACCGAGGAGTCGTGGACGCCCTCGACCCCCTTCGACCCGGCCCTGAGCGACCGCGTGCGCGACCGGCTCGGCGGAGTACCGATGTTGGGCACCGGCGCCGGCCACGACGCGGGCATCCTCGCGAACGCCGGCATCCGCACCGCGATGCTCTTCGTCCGCAACCCCACGGGGGTCTCGCACTCCCCTCTGGAGTTCGCGGAGCTGTCCGACTGCCTGGAGGGGGTCGCCGCGTTGGGCGCGGTGCTGGAGGACCTCGCGGGGGCGCCGGCGTGACGACCTACTGGGCGGAGCACGCCTGGCTGCCGACAGGGCTGGCAGCCGACGTGCGGTTCGGAGTCGTCGACGGACGCTTCACCGCGGTCCAGCGACGCGCCCGCCCGGCGGACGGCGACCAGCGCCTGCGCGGCGTCCTGCTCCCCGGGCTGGCCAACGCCCACAGCCATGCCTTCCACCGCGCGCTGCGCGGGCGCACGCACGGGGACGGTGGCAACTTCTGGACGTGGCGCCAGCAGATGTATGCCGTGACCCGCCACCTCACCCCGGACACCTATCTGGCGCTGGCGCGCGCGGTGTACGCGGAGATGGCCCTGTCCGGGACGACCGCCGTGGGCGAGTTCCACTACCTCCACCACGACCGGACGGGCCATCGTTACGGCGACGCCAACGCCATGGGGCAGGCCCTCATGGAAGCCGCGCGCGAGGCGGGGATCCGGCTCACCCTGCTGGACACCTGCTACCTCGCGGGAGGACTCACCGGCGAGGGCCACGTCCCGCTCGACGACGTGCAGCGCAGGTTCACCGACGGCGACGTCGACACCTGGGCGGCACGGGTGGCGGCCCTCGCCCCGGACGAGACGACCCGGATCGGCGCCGCGGTCCACTCCGTGCGCGCGGTCCCGCGCGAGCAGCTCGCGGCGATGGCCGAGGTGACCCGCGGTCGGGTCGTCCACGCTCACGTCAGCGAGCAGCCGGGGGAGAACCTCGCCACCCAGATGTACTACGGCGCCACCCCGGCCGAGCTCCTCGCCGAAGCCGGTCTCCTCACGCCCCGCTTCAGCGCGGTCCACGCCACCCACCTCACCGACCACGACGTCGAGCTGCTCGGTGCGGCGAGAGCAACGGCGTGCTTCTGCCCCACCACCGAGCGCGACCTGGCCGACGGGATCGGGCCGGCGCGCCGCCTGGTCGAGGCAGGCGCACGACTCTCCCTCGGCTCCGACCAGCACGCCGTCATCGACCCGTTCGAGGAGCTGCGGGGCCTGGAGATGCACGAGCGACTGCAGAGCAACGAGCGCGGCCGGTTCACTCCCGAGGAGCTGCTCGCGACCGCGTCCGTCGAGGGCTACCGGAGCCTGCACTGGCACGACGCCGGTCAGATCGCCGACGGGCAACGCGCCGACTTCGTCCTCGTGCGCACCGACACCGTGAACACCGCGGGCTGCAAGGCCGGCCAGATCCTGTACTGCGCCACCCGCGCCGACGTCTCACAGGTCGTCGTCGGTGGCCGCTCCGTCGTCGAGGAGGGCCGTCACGTCCTGGGCGATGTGGCCGCCCTGCTCACCAAGGCGCTCTCGGACGTGCGGGACCACCAGTGAGCAGCATCCTGGTGACCGGCATCGCCGAGCTCGTCACCTGCGACGGCACTGGCGTCGACGGCTTGGGCCTGCGCCGCGACGCCTCGCTCGTCGTGGACGACGGGGTCGTCGCCTGGCTCGGCGGCAGCAGCGCCCCTCCGGCCACCGACCGTCGCGTCGACCTCGACGGCGGGACCCTGTTGCCCGGCTTCGTCGACTCCCACTCGCACCTGGTCTTCGCAGGCGACCGGGGCCAGGAGTTCGCCGCGCGGATGGCGGGCACGCCGTACGACGGGGGCGGCATCGGCGTCTCCGTGGCGGCCACCCGCAAGGCCTCGGACGACGAGCTGCGCGCGCTCCTTGCCGCCAGGGTCGCCGAGATGCGCGCCCAGGGCACGACCACCGTGGAGATCAAGAGCGGCTACGGGCTCACGGTCGAGGACGAGGCCCGCGCCCTGCGCCTCGCGCAAGAGGTGACGCCCGAGACGACGTTCTTGGGCGCGCACGTCGTACCGCCTGAGTATGCCGACGACCGGTCCGCCTATCTCGACCTCGTCAGGGGGCCCATGCTCGAGGCCGCGGCTCCGTACGCCCGGTGGGTCGACGTCTTCTGCGAGCCGCACTCCAGCCACGCCTTCACGGCGCAGGAGTCCCGAGAGGTCCTCCTGGCGGGCAGGGCCGCCGGGCTGGAGCTTCGCGTGCACGGCAACCAGCTCGGACTCGGCCCCGGCGTTCAGCTCGCCGTCGAGCTCGGCGCGGCCAGCGTGGACCACTGCACCTTCCTCTCGCAGTCCGACGTCGACGCCCTCGTCGACGCCTCCGACACGACCGTCGCCACGCTGCTGCCCGGGGTGGAGTTCTCCACCCGCTCGCCCTACCCGGACGCGGCCGCCCTCCTGCGCGCAGGGGTCTCGGTGGCCTTGGCCACCGACTGCAACCCCGGCACCTGCTACTCCTCGTCCATGCCGTTCGTCATCGCGCTCGCGGTACGCGAGATGGGGATGACGCCGGGCCAGGCGGTCTACGCCGCCACGGCAGGTGCCGCGAAGGCGTTGCGCCGCCAGGACCTCGGCCGCATCGGGGTAGGCGGGGTCGCAGACCTGACGGTCCTCGACGCGCCGTCACACGTGCACCTGTCCTACCGCGCCGGCGTGCCGATCGCCCGCGCGCTGGAGACGACCTAGGCGCCGCCCTTCTGCATCTGCTTGGGCAGGTGCCCGGCCGACTTCTCGTAGTAGGCCGCGGCCTTGCGCGTGGCCGCGACCCTCGCCGCCCCGGCTGCCAGGCCGGTGAGCGCCGCGAAGGCCAAGGCGTCCTTCCACGGGGTGCGCGGGTCCCGGGGGTCCACGATCTCGTCCCTACCGGCCCTCTTCCAGAGCTGGGTCACCACCTTGTTGGCGACGATGCTGGCCAGGATCGCCGACCCCGTACCGAGAACTCGCCAGACCAGTGGCCCCATGCCGATCACCCTCCAGAAGTCGCGCTGCACGTCGCTCCCACCCTGCCACAGCGTGGAGTAATGTTCGCAGGGTAACGACAGGGGAGCGCGTGAGCGCTGAGAGTGCGGGCGACCGCAGACCCTCACACCTGATCCGGTTCGCACCGGCGTAGGGAGTCGAGATCTCAGGCACCTGTCGGGCGACGCACGCAGGTGCCCGTCCGGCAGAGGCTTCCCCGAGGTATCCATCGGATCCCACGGGAGGAACATCATGAGCACCACAGAGGACCGCTCCGACGCGGTCACCGACGCCGGCCTGCCGGCGTCAAGCCCCGCCAGGACGCCAGCCAGGACGGGCGGCTCGTCCCCTGCCCCTCGGAGCCGTCGGCGCAGCATCCGCGCCGCGGCCCCCCTCTGGCAGTGGCGGACCGTCGACCTTCTCACCACCGCCTTCCTCGGCGCCGCCTTCGGCGTCGCGTACTGGGCCTGGGGCCTCGCGTACGCCGCCCCCGCCACCGGCCTCGAGGCCGTGTTCCCGCCCCTGCAAGGGGTCACGGGCGCACCGTGGCTCGTGGCGGGCGTCATCGGCGGCCTCGTCATCCGGCGGCCGGGGGCAGCGTTGGGGTGCGAGGTCGTGGCCGCCCTGGTCTCGATGCTTCCTGGCACGAAGTGGGGCACGGCCACGCTCGTCTCGGGCGTCCTCCAGGGCCTAGGAGCGGAGCTGGCGTTCCTCCTCCTCGGCTATGCGGTGTTCGGGGTGGGGGCTGCGCTGCTCGCCGGCGCCCTCGCCGCACCGTTGGAGGCCGTCTACGAGTGGGGGACCTACTGGACCGACTGGGGCATGGGCTACAAGCTCGCGTACGGAGCCATCCTGACCGTGTCCGGCGCCGTGGTCGCCGGCGGGCTGGGCTGGCTGCTCACCCGGGGGCTGGCCCGGGCCGGCGCCCTCAACGCGTTCCCTCCGGGACAGGAAGTGCGGGAGCAACGCGCTGTCTGAGCGCCCCGGCCGGGTCGAGGTCCGCGGGCTGACCTGGCGCCCTTACGGACGCCGTGAGCCGGTGCTCGCGGGCCTGGACCTGGACCTGCCACCGGGACAGCGAGTCCTGCTCGTCGGCCCCAGCGGGTCGGGGAAGTCCACGCTGCTGCGCGGCCTTGCCGGGCTCCTCGAGGTCGCCGACTCGGGCGAGCGGGCAGGCAGGGTGCTCGTGGACGGTGCCGACCCGTGCGCTCGGGCCGGCACCGTCGGGCTGGTCCTGCAGGAGCCCGGTGCCGGCGTCGTCTCTGCCACCGTCGGCCGCGACGTCGCCTTCGGCCTGGAGAACATCGGTCTCCCGCCAGACCAGATGCCGCCGCGGGTCGCCGCGGCACTTGCAGCGGTGCGTCTCACCATGCCGCAGGACACGCCGACGCATGCGCTGTCCGGGGGTGAGCAGCAACGGCTGGCCCTGGCCGGCGCCCTGGCGCTGGAGCCGTCCCTCCTGCTCCTCGACGAGCCCACCGCCATGCTGGACCCGGAGAACGCTGCGTCCGTGCGCGCCAGCGTCGAGGAGCTGGCCACCTCGCGCCGGCTCAGCACAGTGGTCGTGGAGCACCACCTCGGGCCCTGGTTGCCGTTCGCGGACCGGCTTGTCGTCCTCGACGCCGGTGGGCGGCTCGTCGCAGATGGTCCACCGCAGGACGTCCTCGCCGCTCAGGGTGACGCCCTGCTGGCCCAGGGGATCTGGGTACCGGGGTACGAGGACCCCCGGCCCGGCGCCATACCGCCGGGTCTCTTCACTGCCGGACGGCTCGGGGCCAACGTCGTCGCCCTGGACGCCGCGGACGTGACGGTGACCCGGCGAGTGCCGCGGCTCGACGGGTCCACCAGCACGACCGTCGCGGTGCAGTCGCAGTGGCTCCAGGCCCGGACAGGCCAGGTCCACGCGCTCGTCGGCCCCAGCGGCTCCGGCAAGTCGACGCTCATGCTCGCTCTGGCGGGGCTCCTCGACACCGACGACGGGACGGTCCGCGCCCACCCCCACCTGCTCGCCGGTCACCGCGACGGGAGCCGGAACCCGCGGGACTGGGACACTGTGGAGCTCGCCACCTCGCTGGCCTGGGTGCCGCAGTGGGCCAGCTCGACCCTTGTCGCCCACACGGTCCTGGACGAGGTGATGACCACCTCTCGAGCCTTGGGGCTCGTGGAGTCCGAGGCGCGCGAGCGGGCGCACCGGCTGCTCGTCGTCCTCGGTCTGGACCACCTGCAGCAGGTCGACCCGCGGCACCTGTCCGGCGGCGAGCAGCGTCGGCTCGCGATGGCGTCGGCGGTCGTCCACCAGCCGGCGGTGCTGCTCGCCGACGAGGCGACGGTGGGCCTGGACCGGCTCACCTGGGCGGCGGTGATGGGACTGGTGGAGGGGCTCCGTGACGCCGACGTGGCAGTGGTCCTCACCACGCACGACGAGGCCGTCATCGCGCGGGCGGACCGCGCCACCGCGTTGACCCGGCCCTCCCAGCCGCCGGCCCGCGCGGTCCATCGGCGTCCCCTCGTCGCTCGGTGTGGACCCCTGTCGCTGCTCGCCGCCTCCGCTCTGGCCATCCCCGCCGGTGTCGTGTCGCCGCACTGGCAGGCCAGCCTGGCGCTGCTGGCCCTGCAGATGCTGCTCGCACTGTTGGGCCTCGCGGCGCCCGGCCGCGGGCCCGCACCTCGTGGACGGGTCAGGGCAGTGGCCGCGCGGATGGTGCCCGGACTGCTGGGCGGCGGCTCCGTGGCGTGGTCCACGTGGCTGCTCGGTGGTCACCAGGTCTCGCTGGCAGCCACCGGTTGCCTTCGGGTGCTGGTCATCGTCTTCCCGTCCGCGGTGCTCGTCCAGTACGTCGACGCCGACGCTCTCGGGGACCACCTCGCCCAGCTCGTCCACCTGCCCGCTCGGCCAGTGGTCGCCCTCGCGGCGGCCCTTCAGCGCGTCCACACGTTCGGCGACGTCTGGGCCGAGATCGGTCGGGCAAGGAGGGTTCGAGGGGTGGGTGCCACGGCGCGCTCGCCGAGGTCGGTCCTGGCGCAGCTCTCGGCGCTGACGGTAGGGATGCTGGTCCGGTCGCTCCAGGCCGCGGCGGCCCTCGCCGTCGCGATGGACGCCCGGGGGTTCGCCACTGCCCAGCGCCGGACGTGGGCCGCCCCCGCCCGTTGGCGAGCCGCCGACACGGTCCTCCTGCTCGCCGCCCTGTGCCCCCTGGTGCTCGCCTGGCAGTGGAGCGCGTGGCCATGGAGACCCTGGCGGTAGGAGGGATGAACAGGCGTTGCGCCCTTCCCCTTGTGCCGGGCGCGACCCCGGAGGAAGGTGACCCCATGAACCGGGTCAGTGACGCGGGCCGGCCCTCCTCGCCGGAGGAGATCCGCAACGTGGTGATGGTCGGAGCGAGCGGCGCAGGCAAGACCGCGCTCTTCGAAGCGCTCACGGCGGCCCGGGTTCCGGGCCGTCGTTCGCGTGAGGGAGCCCCGCCGCCGACGGTGGTCCTGGCTGCCGCGGCGCTGCCCACGGGAGCCGTCACGGTGAACCTCGTCGACACCCCTGGGCAGCCGGACTTCGTCGGAGATGTCCGGGCAGGTCTACGTGCCGCCGACGCGGCCCTCTTCGTCGTGTCGGCCGCTGACGGCGTCGACGAGCGGACCCGGCTGCTGTGGCGCGAGTGCGACGCGGTTGGTATGCCGCGAGCCGTGGCCGTCACCCACCTCGAGCAGGCCCGGGCCGACTTCGAGGCGACCGTGACCGCGTGCCAGCGCGCCTTCGGTGACGCCGAGCCGCTTGCCCTGCCGCTCGTCGTGGACGGCGCCGTGGTCGGGCTCCTCAACCTGCTCCGCCGGAGCGTCACCGACCACCGCGAGGGGGACGGTGCGGCAGACCGGGAGGCCACCCCGGACGAGGCCGAGCTGATCGACGCCCAGCGGGGTGACCTCATCGAGTCGGTCATCGAGGAGTCGGAGGACGAGTCGCTCCTCGAGCGCTACCTCGGCGGCGAGGAGGTGGACACGGACACGGTCTCCGAGGACCTGCGTACGGCCATCGCGACGGCCAGGTTCTTCCCCATCCTCCCCACGCACGCGCCGTCGGGCGTGGGCGTCGAGGCCCTGCTCGAGCTGTGCGAACACGGCTTCCCGTCGCCGGCCTCCGCCGCGATCCCCACCGTCTACACCCCTGCCGGCGCCGGCTTCGGGCCGGTGACCTGTGACCCGGACGGCCCGTTGGTGGCCGAGGTCGTCCGGACGACGACCGACCCCTTCGTGGGGCGGCTGTCCCTGGTCCGGGTGTTCTCCGGGACCCTGCGTCCGGACGAGCCGGTGCACGTGTCCGGGCACCTCCAGCACTTCGCGAGCCACCTGGTGGAGGAGCACGCCGACCACGACTCCGACGACGAGCGGGTGGGGCCCCTTGCCGTACCCGTCGGAGACGACACCAGGCCGACCACGGCCGCCATCGCCGGGGACATCGTCCTGGTGAGCAAGCTGTCTGCGGCCGAGACGTCCGACACGCTCTCCCACAAGGACCGCCCCGCCCTCGTGGAGCCCTGGGCGCTGCCGAACCCGTTGCTGCCCGTCGCCGTCCATGCGAAGTCCAAGGGGGACGAGGACAAGCTCGCGCATGCCCTCCAGCGTCTCGTGGCCGAGGACGTCACGATGCGCCTGGAGCACAACGCCGAGACACACCAGCTCGTGCTCTGGGCGATGGGCCCCGCCCACGTGGACCAGCTGATCGAGGCGCTGTCGTCGCGGTACCACGTGGCCGTGGAGGTCGAGCCCGTGCGCACCTCGCTCCGTGAGACGTTCGTCCGGCCGACGAAGGTCCAGGGCAGGCTGGTGAAGCAGTCCGGTGGCCACGGCCAGTACGCCGTGTGCCACCTGGAGATCGAGCCGCTCAACCGCGGCGCTGGGGTCGAGTTCGTCGACAAGGTCGTGGGCGGTGCCGTGCCCCGGCAGTTCATCCCGTCCGTGGAGAAGGGGGTGCGCACCCAGCTCGAGAAGGGCGTGCTGGCCGGGTACCCGGTCGTCGACGTGCGGGTCACGCTCGTCGACGGCAAGGCGCACTCAGTGGACTCCTCGGACATGGCCTTCCAGACCGCTGCCGGAATCGCCCTGCGCGAGGCGGCCAACGACGCCACCGTGGCGATGCTGGAGCCGGTGGACTCGGTCCGCATCGAGGTGCCGGACGAGGCGGTGGGCAGCGTGCTGGCCGACCTGCGCGGTCGGCGCGGGCAGGTGCACGGGACCGAGCCGGCCGAGGTGCCGGGCCGGACCGTGATCCAGGCGGAGGTGCCGGCCCACGAGCTGTCCAGGTACCCCGTCGAGCTGCGCTCGGTCTCGCATGGCACGGGCACCTTCAGCCGCTCGTTCGTCCGGTACGACTACATGCCGCCCGCGCTCGCGCGCGAGCTCGCGGCCGGCCCTGCCTGACCTGCGCCAGTGCCGGCCTAGGGCGAGCGCAGAAGCACAGAGCTGTCTCGACGAGGCTGGGTCAGTCGGGTGTCGCCATGGGGTGCTCGGTCCGACCGCGCCGGGCCAGGTACCCATGCCAGAGCAGGCGTGCAGCGGTCGAGCGGTAGGGACGCCAGCGCTCGCCAAGGTCGAGCAGCTCATGCCGGGTCGGCGCGGCCGCCATTCCCAGCGTCTCCGCGACGGCCACCTGCAGCGCCCGGTCGCCGACCGGCCACACGTCAGGACGCCCCAGGCACGCCAGCAGGTAGACGTCGGCGGTCCACCGACCGATGCCGGGCAGGGTCGTCAGGGTCGCCCGAACCGTCGGGTCGTCGAGCTCTGCGAGCCCGGGCAGGTCCACGGCCCCAGACTGGACGGCAGTGGCCAGAGCCCGCAGGTACCGGTCCTTCTGACGCGAGACGCCGTCGCTGCGCAGCTCCGCCGCGGACGTGGCCAGCAGCGTCGCGGGCGTCAGGTGGCCCGTTCGCCTCACGACCCTCCGGTAGGCCGCCGCCGCGGAGGCGAGAGAGACCTGCTGCTCGAGGATGAACAGGACGAGGGTCGGGAAGCCGGCCGGGCGCAGCCAGAGCTCCGGCATGCCGTGCTCCTCGACCACGCGGGCCAGGTCCGCGTCGCGCCTCACCAGCTCGTCGGCGGTAGCCGCGAACGTGGCTTCGTCCACCCGACCTCCTCGCCGCTCTCGTGCCTGGTGCTGGGAACAATCCGCGGGCGCCGAAAGTTGAGCCTGATGAACTCAAGTTCGACGTGCCGGATTTGCCACGCGGCGTACGGCGTCCTAACTTGAGTCGAGACAACTCAACCCCAGCAGCACAGGAGAGATCACCATGGCACGTGCGGTCGGCATCGACCTCGGTACCACCAACTCGGCTGTCGCCGTCCTCGAGGGCGGCGAGCCCACCATCATCGCCAACGCGGAGGGGGGTCGCACCACCCCGTCCGTCGTCGCCTTCTCCAAGGGGGGCGAGGTGCTGGTCGGCGAGATCGCGAAGCGCCAGGCCGTCACCAACGTCGAACGCACCATCCGCTCCGTGAAGCGCCACATCGGGACCGACTGGAAGTCCCCGGAGATCGACGGCAAGCGCTACACCGCCCAGGAGATCAGCGCGCGCATCCTGCAGAAGCTCAAGCGCGACGCGGAGTCCTACCTCGGCGAGAACGTCACCGACGCGGTCATCACCGTGCCGGCGTACTTCGACGACCACGAGCGCCAGGCCACCAAGGAGGCCGGCGAGATCGCGGGCCTGAACGTCCTGCGCATCATCAACGAGCCCACCGCCGCGGCGCTGGCGTACGGCCTCGACAAGGGCAAGGAGGACGAGCTGATCCTCGTCTTCGACCTCGGTGGCGGCACCTTCGACGTCTCGCTGCTCGAGGTGGGAAAGGACCCCGAGGACGGCTTCTCCACGATCCAGGTGAAGGCCACCTCCGGTGACAACCAGCTCGGTGGGGACGACTGGGACGAGCGCATCGTCAACCACCTGCTGAGCACCGTCCGGAACACCTCAGGGGTGGACCTCGCCAAGGACAAGATCGCGATGCAGCGGCTGCGTGACGCCGCCGAGCAGGCCAAGAAGGAGCTCTCCAGCTCCACGTCGACCAACGTGAGCCTGCAGTACCTCTCCATGTCGGAGAACGGCCCGATCCACCTCGAGGAGACGATCAGCCGGGCGCAGTTCGAGCAGATGACCAAGGACCTGCTCGACCGGACCCGCCAGCCGTTCCAGAACGTCATCAAGGACGCCGGCATCTCGCTGTCCGACATCGACCACGTGGTCCTCGTCGGTGGCTCGACCCGCATGCCCGCCGTCTCGGCCCTGGTCAAGGAGCTCACCGGCGGCAAGGAGCCCAACAAGGGCGTCAACCCCGACGAGGTCGTCGCTGTGGGGGCCTCGCTCCAGGCCGGTGTCCTCAAGGGCGAGCGCAAGGACGTGCTGCTCATCGACGTCACGCCGCTGAGCCTGGGCATCGAGACCAAGGGTGGTCTGTTCACCAAGCTCATCGAGCGCAACACGGCGATCCCGACCAAGCGTTCCGAGGTCTTCTCGACGGCGGAGGACAACCAGCCCAGCGTGCTGATCCAGGTGTTCCAGGGTGAGCGCGAGATCGCTCAGCACAACAAGCAGCTCGGTACGTTCGAGCTCACCGGGATCGCGCCCGCCCCGCGGGGCGTGCCGCAGATCGAGGTCACCTTCGACATCGACGCCAACGGCATCGTGAACGTGTCCGCCAAGGACCGGGGCACCGGCCAGGAGCAGAAGATCACCATCTCGGGCGGGTCCGCGCTCCCCAAGGAGGACATCGAGCGCATGGTTCGGGAGGCCGAGGAGCACGCCGAGGAGGACCGCAAGCGGCGCGAGGAGACCGAGGCGCGCAACACGGCCGAGCAGCTCGTCTACTCGACCGAGAAGTTCCTTGCCGACAACGCGGACAAGCTGCCGGCCGACGGCCGCGGTGAGGTCGATGCCGCGCTGGCCGACCTGAAGGGGGCCCTCAAGCCCGAGTCCGGTGCCACCGCAGAGGACATCTCGACCAAGAGCGCCACGCTGTCGCAGGAGTCGCAGAAGCTGGGCACGGCGATGTATGCCGCGGCCAGCGAGGCGGAGCAGGGCGGTGCCTCGGCTGACGGCTCCGGCACGGCCGGTGGCCCCGGAGCCTCCGGATCGGCCTCCGGCTCGGCCCCGGACGACGTCGTCGACGCCGAGGTCGTCGAGGACGACGAGGAGAAGAAGTGACCGAGCGCAACGTCGCTTCGCAGGATGCCGAGGAGGTGGTGGGCGCGGACAGCACCGTGCCCACCACTGCCGAGGCGCAGACACCTTCGCAGGACCCCGACACCGGAGCCGACCAGGTCCAGGCCGAGCAGGAGGCCGTGGCCGCGCAGGAGCCCAGCGGAGACGGTTCGGCCGCGGGCGCGCCGCCCGCTGCCGCGGGTGCAGCGGCGCCTGCCGACGACGCTTCGCCCCTCGCTGAGGCCTCCCCCGTCGCGGACGACACGGCACTGGCCGCCGAGCGGCTCGCCGACCTGCAGCGGCTGCAGGCCGAGTACGTCAACTACAAGCGGCGGGTGGACCGCGACCGCGCCGTGGTGCAGGAGCGTGCTGCGCAGTCCGTCGTGGAGGCGCTGCTCCCGGTCCTGGACGACATCCACGCGGCTCGCGAGCATGGCGACCTCGAGGGCGGCCCGTTCGCGGCGATCGCCGACAAGCTGGAGACCACCCTGGGCAAGTTCGGCCTCGAGAGGTACGGCGCCGTCGGGGAGGAGTTCGACCCCTCGTTGCACGAGGCGTTGATGCACACGGCGTGGCCACAGGACGAGTCGGTGGCCTCGACCGGCTCCACCACCGTCGTACAGGTGCTCCAGCCGGGGTACCGGGCTGGTGAGCGGATCCTGCGCGCGGCGCGGGTCGCCGTGGCGGATCCCGAGTGACCCCACCATCATCGCGGCCAGAGGACAGCTGAAGGGAGGACGTCGACATGGCTAGCCAGGACTGGTTCGAGAAGGACTTCTACGCGATCCTCGGCGTCCCCCAGGACGCCGACGACGCGGCGATCAAGAAGGCCTACCGCAAGCTGGCTCGCAAGTACCACCCTGACCAGAACGCCGGGGACAGCTCAGCGGAGCAACGGTTCAAGGAGATCGGCGAGGCGCACTCCGTCCTCTCCGACCCCGAGCAGAGGCGGGAGTACGACGCCGTGCGCCAGATGGCACGCGGCGGAGCCCGCTTCACGGCAGGCGGGCCCGGTGGTGCCGCGGGCGGCTTCGAGGACATCTTCTCCACGATGTTCGGCGGCGGCGGGGGCGGCGGGAGTGCAGGAGGCCCACGGGTCCGGTACTCCACGGGCGGCTCCGCCCAGCCGGACCTCGAGGACCTCCTCGGAGGCATGTTCGGCGGGGGCGGTTCGGGCTACGGCGGCACGGGGTTCCGCGCCCCGACCGGGCCCCGTCGCGGGGCCGACCTCAGCGCCCGGACCACCCTGTCGTTCCGCGACGCGGTGGAAGGTGCCACGGTGACTCTGGGCACCAACGGTGGCGGGCAGATCACCACGCGCATCCCGGCGGGCGTCAAGGACGGCCAGAAGATCCGGCTCCGTGGGAAGGGCCAGCCCGGAGAGGCAGGCGCGCCGGCGGGCGACCTCATCCTGACGGTCAGCGTCGAGCAGCACCCGGTGTTCGGTCGTGACGGCGACAACCTCACCGTCGACCTGCCCGTGACCTTCGCTGAGGCGGCGCTCGGCGCCACGGTCTCGGTCCCCACGCTCGACGGTGAGCCCGTCAAGGTCCGCATCCCGGCCGGGACTCCCAGCGGGAGGGTGCTGCGGCTCAAGGGCCGCGGCGTACCGAAGAAGGACAAGCCGGGCGACCTGCTCGTCCGGGTGAGCGTGGTGGTGCCGCAGAGACTCTCGGACGAGGCGAAGGCAGCGGTCGAGACCTTGCGGGACGAGGACCGGGGACACGACCCGCGAGCCGAGCTGTTCGCCAACTCCAGGAGGTGACGACCGGTGTCAGAAGCGCTCGGAGGCGCTGCCGAGGACGACGCGCCGACGTACGTGATCTCCGTGGCGGCGACGCTCGCCGGCATGCACGCCCAGACCCTGCGGCAGTACGACCGCCTGGGCCTGGTGACGCCCTCCCGCACCCGCGGTGGGGGCCGTCGCTACTCAGGACGGGACGTCGCGCTGCTCCGTGAGGTGCAGCGCCTCTCCCAGCAGGGGGTCAGCCTCGCGGGCATCCAGCGGATCCTCGAGCTGGAGAACCAGGTCTCGGCGCTGCAGGGGCGAGTCCAGGAGCTGCACCGAGAGCTCGAGCGGGCTCGGGCCTCGGCGGGCGGCGGGGCGGTTCCGCGCGTGTTCGCCGTCGGGCCCACGGGGGATGTCATCGCGCTGCGCGCAGGGGAACGTCCTCGCTCGACGCGCAACCAGGCCCTCGTGGTCTGGCGGCCCACCTCCTGAGGTGTTGGCTGCATACTCGCGTCATGAGTGAGCACCTGTTGGTCTTCCCCGACCGTGCGACTGCGGAGGACGTCGCGGCGGAGCTGGCCGAGGAGGGTTTCACCGAGGTCCGCGTCATCCGGGAGGCTCTCGCGGGAGAGGACGACTCCGAGGCCCACGAGTGGGGGGTGCACGTGGTCGAGCCGATGGTCGCCGACGAGTCCGGCCCTGTCGAAGGGGGTCTTCGCGAGCGGTTCAGCGCGCTGGCGCGGGAGCGAGGTGGCTGGTACGACCCCGAGCCCGCGCCCCCGGTCCTCTGACTGGGGCTGTCGGTCGGCGGGGGTTTCCCCCCGCGCTGTCAGACCCGGCGCAGCTCCAGGAAGTACTCCACCTGGATCGCCCCGAGCACCGCGCGCTCGAACGCCCGGATGTGGTGCCGCTCGGGGTCGCGGTAGACCCGTGGCTGCCCACACCGCACGAGCGTCCCGCGAGTCTCGACGACGCACTCCCCGGCGGCGAGCACGTTCCTCACCCAGTCGGTCTCTGGACCGTACGTCAGGGCGACGACGTACCCGCCGGGCTTGGGGAAGAGGTTCACGGGCGTCTGGAACTCGCGGCCCGAGCGACGTCCACGGTGGTGGATCACCGCGAAGCCCGGGAGGTGGCGCAGCAGCGGCCGGGTGAGGTGGTTCAGCGCCACCTTGTTGAGCCGGCCGACCGCTCGAGGGATCGGCATGGCCCCACCGTATGCCGTCCTGCCGCCGGCCGACGAGCTTGCAGCACAAGGTTGAGCGGAATACGCTCAACTTTGTCGCGGTTGTCCCCAGTGAACCCCATCCCCTCGACCGCAGGAGATCACACCCCATGGAGCTCAAGCCCACTGCCAAGGTGGGAGAGGCCCTGGCCCTGGCCCAACGTGAGGCGCAGAGCAACGGCCACCCCGAGATCACGCCCGCCCACCTCGCCCTTGCCCTGACCGAGCAGCCGGACACCACGACGGATGCTCTGCTCACCGCTGGGGGTACCACGACGGCCGCCTTCGCGACGGCCGCTCGGCAGGCCCTGTCCACCCTCCCCCGCACCGCCGGCACGTCAGTCGCCACGCCAGGCCTCGGCCAGCAGGCGCTGGCTGTGCTACAGCACGCCACCACGCTCATGCAGGCCATGGGTGACACCTTCCTGTCAACGGACGTGCTGCTCCTGGCGCTGCTGGAGAAGAACGCCGTCAAGGTGAAGGTCGACGCCAAAGCCGTCGAGGCGCAGATCCCCGTGCTCCGTGGTGGTCACAAGGTCACCACCGAGAACCCCGAGGCGACCTCGGAGGCGCTCGCCAAGTACGGCACCGACCTCACCCAGGCGGCTCGCGACGGCAAGCTCGACCCCGTCATCGGCCGTGACGCGGAGATCCGGCGGGTCGTACAGGTGCTGTCACGGCGTACCAAGAACAACCCCGTCCTCATCGGCGAGCCCGGCGTCGGCAAGACCGCCGTGGTGGAGGGTCTGGCCCAGCGCATCGTCGACGGTGACGTCCCGGAGTCCTTGCGCGACAAGCGGCTGGTCAGCCTCGACCTCAGTGCCATGGTCGCCGGTGCCAAGTACCGCGGTGAGTTCGAGGAGCGCCTCAAGGCGGTCCTCGAGGAGATCAAGGAGAGCAACGGCCAGATCGTCACCTTCATCGACGAGCTGCACACCGTCGTCGGTGCCGGCGCCACCGGCGAGGGCGCCATGGACGCCGGCAACATGCTCAAGCCCCTCCTGGCACGCGGCGAGCTCCGTATGGTCGGTGCCACCACGCTCGACGAGTACCGCCAGCACATCGAGAAGGACCCCGCACTCGAGCGGCGGTTCCAGCAGGTGTTCGTCGGCGAGCCGTCGGTCGAGGACACCATCGCGATCCTGCGAGGCCTCAAGGAGCGCTACGAGGCTCACCACAAGGTGGAGATCGAGGATGCCGCGCTGGTCGCGGCGGCGTCCCTGTCCGACCGCTACATCAGCGGCCGCCAGCTCCCCGACAAGGCGATCGACCTTGTCGACGAGGCGGCGTCGCGGCTGCGCATGGAGATCGACTCCAGCCCGGTCGAGATCGACGAGCTCCGCCGTGCCGTCGACCGGCTCAAGATGGAGGAGCTGCACCTGGAGCGCGAGACAGACGAGGCGTCCGTGGAGCGTCTGTCCCGGCTCCGCGAGGACCTGGCCAACAAGTCGGAGGAGCTGGCCGCCCTCAACGCCCGCTGGGAGGCCGAGAAGTCGGGGCTCAACCGGGTCGGCGACCTCAAGACCCGCATCGACGAGGCGCGCACGCGGCTGGAGAAGGCGCGCCGCGAGTACGACTTCGAGACCGCGAGCCGGATCGAGTACGGCGAGATCCGCGACCTGGAGGCGCAGCTCGCGGAGGCGACGGAGGCCGAGGTGACCCGTCACGAGGCCGACCTCATGGTCAAGGAGCGCGTCGGCGCGGACGACATCGCGGAGGTGATCTCGGCGTGGACCGGCATCCCGGCCGGCCGGCTGCTCCAGGGGGAGACCGAGAAGCTGCTGTCAATGGAGTCCATCATCGGCTCCCGGCTCATCGGGCAGACCGCCGCGGTCCGGGCGGTGTCCGACGCCGTACGGCGCTCCCGCGCCGGGCTGTCGGACCCGAACCGGCCGACCGGCTCCTTCCTCTTCCTCGGCCCCACCGGCGTCGGGAAGACGGAGCTCGCCAAGGCGCTCGCCGACTTCCTCTTCGACGACGAGCGGGCCATGGTCCGGATCGACATGAGCGAGTACTCCGAGCGCCACGCCGTCGCGCGCCTCATCGGAGCGCCGCCCGGCTACGTCGGCTACGAGGAGGGCGGCCAGCTGACAGAGGCCGTCCGACGCCGGCCGTACTCGGTGGTGCTTCTGGACGAGGTCGAGAAGGCCCACCCCGAGACGTTCGACATCCTGCTCCAGGTGCTCGACGACGGGCGGCTCACCGACGGCCAGGGTCGGACCGTCGACTTCCGCAACGTCATGCTCGTGATGACGAGCAACCTCGGCAGCCAGTTTCTCGTCGACCCGACGATGGAGGAGTCGGCGAAGCGTGAGGCGGTGATGGGAGTCGTCAGGGCGAGCTTCAAGCCGGAGTTCCTCAACCGGCTGGACGAGGTCGTCATCTTCGACGCCCTCACTTCGGAGGAGCTGGCCAGCATCGTGGAGCTGCAGGTGCGTGAGCTCGCCGGCCGGCTGCTCGACCGCCGGATCACTCTGGAGGTGACGGAGGCGGCGCGGGAGTGGCTCGCCATCACCGGCTACGACCCCGCGTACGGCGCCCGCCCGCTGCGCCGCTTGGTGCAGAAGGAGATAGGCGACCGACTCGCCACTGCCGTCCTCTCCGGAGAGGTGCGCGACGGCGACACGGTCCTCATCGACCGGGACGAGCTCGCGGACCATCTGGTGGTGCGCAGCGCGGAGCGGGTTGCCTGAGGCGACGAGAAAGCCACCCGAAAGTGCGCCGTCCCGTCCCGGGACGGCGCACTTTCGCGTCGCGGCGGGACGCGCCTCGTGATGGCATAAGGCCCATGGGTGGACAAGCAGAGCTGGACCGGCGTCCCGAGGGCGTGACCGACGCGACCGTGCGCGCGGTGGCCAAGGTGAGCGAGGCGTTCGAAGCCGTGGAGGAGCTGCGGGGCAGGCTGTACGGCGTGCATCGCCTCGTGGGCATCGCGGACTTTGCCCTGGGGGAGGCGTGCGCGCTGCTCCGCGACGCTGGTCATCGCGAGCTCGCGGACCAGCTGGAGCAGGAGGTCGTCGGACGCAACCTCATCCCCGGCCACTGGACCTTCCAGATCGTGGAGGAGTTCGACGACGGCTACTACGCCGACTTCCGCAGGCTCGAGAAGGCCGTCCGGGACGAGCTGGTGCAGGGCCGACGCCATGTCTACGAGTCGGGGCTGAAGCAGGACCGCCGTACCGAGGGTCTCCCCGGTCACGAGGCCACGCCGGAGGACGTGCGGTAAGGGCGTAGGACCCCGCTCGCTCTCCTCGGCCTAGGATCCCCAGCGGTGGCCGAGGAGCGGTCGTTGTGGTCGGGTGAGGTCCATGCGCGTCACGGACACCAGCGACCTGTGGTGGAAGACGGCCGTCATCTACTGCGTCGATGTGGAGACCTTCTACGACTCCGACGGGGACGGCGTCGGTGACCTGAGGGGCCTCGCGGACCGCATCGACTACCTGGCGGAGCTGGGGGTCACCTGCCTGTGGCTCATGCCGTTCTACCCGACCCCCAGCCGCGACGACGGCTACGACGTCGTCGACTTCTACGGCGTCGACCGGCGCCTCGGTGACCACGGCCAGCTCGTCGAGGTCATCCGGACGGCCAAGGACCGGGGGCTGCGCGTGATCGCCGACCTGGTCATCAACCACACCTCGGACCAGCACCCGTGGTTCAAAGCGGCCCGACGCAGTACGACCAACGACCACCGTGACTTCTACGTCTGGCGCTCCGACCCGCCCCCCGACACCTCGGGCCAGGTCGTGTTCCCCGACAAGGAGGACAGCATCTGGGCCAAGGACGACCGGACGGGAGAGTGGTACCTGCACCACTTCTACTCGTACCAGCCCGACCTCAACACGGCGCACCGCGAGGTGCGGGACGAGCTCGCGCGGGTGATGGGTTTCTGGACCCAGCTCGGCCTCGACGGCTTCCGCGTCGACGCCGTGCCCTTCTTCGTCGACGACGTGGAGAGCAAGGGCGGCAGCGCGGACCACCCCGAGGTGCCGGCCGACCCCCATCAGCATCTGCGCGACCTGCGGGCGTTCCTCAACCGCCGCAAGGGAGACGCGATCCTGCTCGGTGAGGTGAACATCCCGCCCGAGGACCAGAGGAAGTACTTCGGGGGGGACGAGGGCAACGAGCTGCACATGATGTTCGACTTCCTGGCGATGCAGACCTTCTACCTGTCGATGGCGCGCGAGGACGTCAGTCCGCTGGTCCGGGCTCTTCGCAGCCGCCCCCGGATCCACCCCCTGTGCCAGTGGGCGACCTTCGTGCGCAACCACGACGAGCTGACCCTCGACAAGCTCTCGCAGGAGGAGCGACAGGAGGTCTTCGACGCCTTCGGACCGGAGCCCGAGATGCAGATCTACGGTCGGGGCCTCAAGCGCCGGCTGCCGCCGATGCTGGGCGGCGACCCGCGCCGGGTCCGGATGGCCTACAGCCTCCTGTTCTCGCTGCCCGGGACGCCGACGATCTTCTACGGGGAGGAGATCGGGATGGGGGAGGACCTCGAAGCCGAGGGACGGATGGCGGTACGGACCCCGATGCAGTGGACGGACGGCCTCAACGGCGGCTTCTCGACGGCGCGGCCAGGCCGTCTCGTCAGCCGGCCGACGCCCGGTGGCTACGGCCCCCAGCACGTCAACGCGGCACAGCAGCGGCGCGACCCGGACTCGCTGTGGACCTTCATGCACGCCCTCATCAGGGCCTACCGCCAGTGTCCGGAGCTCGGCTGGGGCGAGATGGAGCTCCTGGAGCAGCCGTACCGTCAGGTGCTTGCCCACGTGAGCCGTTGGGACGACGCCGCTGTCCTGACCGTCCACAACCTGGGGGCCGAGCCGGTGTCCGTGGACCTGGTGCTGCCCGACGCCGACGTCCGGCTGGTGGACCTGCTCGCTGACGGGCAGGAGCAGACCGACGAGGGAGGTCGGGTGTCGCTGGCTCTGCAGGGGTACGGCTACCGGTGGCTCCGGGTCCACCCCCGGGGGTCGGCGAGGCTCCCCTGACGGTCAGGCCTCCAGCTGCACGACGACCGGAGCGTGGTCGGAGGCGCCCTTGCCCTTGCGCTCCTCGCGGTCGATGGCTGCTCCGCTCACCCGCTCGGCGAAGGCCGGCGACCCGAGGACGAAGTCGATCCGCATGCCGCGCCGCTTCTGGAAGGCGAGCATGGTGTAGTCCCAGTAGGTGTACGTCCCCGGTCCCGGGGTGTGCGGGCGGACCACGTCGACGTAGCCGGCGTCGAGGATGCCCTGGAAGGCCGCACGCTCTCCTGGCGAGACATGGCTCTTGTCGAGGTAGTACGACATGGACCAGACGTCGTCGTCCTGGGGCGCGATGTTCCAGTCGCCCATGATCACGGCCTGCTGCCCGTCCGCGGCCCATCGCCGGGCCTGCGCCCCCAGGGCCTCCAGCCAGGAGAGCTTGTACTCCATGTGCGGGTCGCGGATGTTGCGGCCGTTGGGCACGTAGACCGACGTCACGTGGATGCCGCCGCACGTCGCCGACAGCGCCCGTGCCTCCACCACGGGTGGCTCTCCCCAGGCCGGCGCCCCAGCGAAGGCCGGGGTCACCGCGCCCAGCCCCACGCGAGAGAGGATGGCGACCCCGTTCCAGTGGTTGAAGCCGTGGTGCGCCACCTCGTACCCCAGGGCCTGCAACCGCTCGAAGGGGAACTGCGCGTCCGTCGCCTTCGTCTCCTGGATCGCCAGGACGTCCACGTCGCTGCGCTGGAGCCAGGCCTCGACGCGGTCGATGCGCGAGCGGATCGAGTTGACGTTCCAGGTGGCGATACGCACGGGGGTAACCCTATGCGGACGCGCCTAGAGTGACGGCATGAGCACCGCCCTCGTCACCGGGGCCACGGCCGGCATCGGCCTGTCCTTCGTCCACCAGCTCGCCGAGCGAGGGCACGACGTCGTGCTGGTCGCCCGGGACCGTGCGCGCCTCGAGAACGTCTCCGACGAGCTCCGCGCGACGTATGGCGTGGGCACCGAGATCCTGGTGGCCGACCTCTCCGACCGCGCCGACACGGGGAAGGTGGCGGAGCGGCTCGCCGACCAGGCGCGCCCCGTGGACCTGCTCGTCAACAACGCGGGGTACTCGTTGAAGAGGCGGTTCCTCGACAACGACATCAGCGAGGAGGAGGCGGTCTTCGACGTCCTGGCCCGTGCCGTCCTGGTGCTGTCGCATGCCGCGGCCAACGCGATGCGCAGGCGCGGCCACGGCGCGATCGTGAACGTCTCGTCGGTGGCCTCGTTCATCGCCTCGGGTCCGTACTCCGCGGAGAAGGCTTTCGTCACGGTCCTCACCGAAGCCCTGTCCACGGAGCTGGCCGGGTCCGGGGTCACGGCGACAGCCCTGTGCCCCGGGTTCACCCGAACGGAGTTCCACCAGCGCGCCGGCCTCAACATGTCGAGCCTGCCGAAGTTCCTGTGGCTGGACAGTGGCCGCCTCGTCCGGGAATGCCTCGACGACGTGGCGCGCGGCAAGGTCGTGTCCGTGCCCGGGTGGCAGTACAAGCTCGTCGTCGCCGCCCTGCGCCTCATCCCCCGCCAGGTGGTCCGGGCTCGGGCGCGGACGGTTCACCGACCCAAGGGCTGAGGTCCGGCATCGGACCGCACAGAGGTGGCGCCCGCTCCGTGGTCCGGACGGCCAGGGCGAGCCCCCTGGGCCGCTAGCGACCCCGCGGCCCTCGCTAGGCTGGCCGACCGTGACCGACACCGCCTCCGCCCGCGCCCGCCTCCTGGAGATCGTCAAGGACAAGGCCATCGTCCACGGCAGGGTGACCCTCTCGTCCGGACGGGAGGCCGACTACTACGTCGACCTCCGTCGCATCACCCTCGACGGCGAGGCAGCACCACTGGTGGGCCAGGTCATGCGGGACCTCGTGGCGGACCTCGACTTCGACGCCGTCGGCGGCCTGACCCTGGGTGCGGACCCGGTCGCCGCCGCCGTCCTCCATGCCAGCGCAGCGGCCGGGGACCGCAAGGACGCCTTCGTCGTCCGGAAGGCCGGCAAGGCGCACGGGCTCCAGCAGCGCATCGAAGGGCCGTCGATCTCGGGACGCCGGGTGGTCATCGTCGAGGACACCTCCACGACCGGGACGTCTCCGCTGGAAGCGGCCACGGCAGCGCGCGAGGCGGGGGCCGAGGTGGTGGCCGTGGCAACCATCGCGGACCGGGCGACGGGCGCCGCCGAGAAGTTCGCCGAGGCAGGGCTGGAGTACCGCTACGTCTACGGGCTGGACGAGCTCGGGCTGGCGTGACGGGGTGGCACCGACGAGCTGCCACAGAGAGCGGGGAGCGGCGCGTCGGCTCCACTAGGATCGCGTGCACCACCAAGGCCGGACCGGCACCGCCAGGACACACCAGAGCACAGGAGCCCGCGCATGACCACGTGGATCGTCATCGGCGCTGTCGTCGCGCTCGTCGTGCTCTTCCTGCTCTGGGCGGTCGCGGTCTACAACGGTCTGGTCAGGCTGCGGAACCTCGTCCAGGAGGCCTGGCGCCAGATCGACGTCGAGCTGAAGCGCAGACACGACCTCATCGGGAACCTGGTGCAGACGGTCAAGGGCTACGCCGCGCACGAGCGGGGCACCCTCGAGGACGTCATGCGTGCTCGGTCGGCCGCGATGGCTGGTGGCCAGTCACCGGCCCAGCAGGCCCAGAGCGAGGGTCTGCTGTCCCAGGCACTCGGGCGCCTCATCGCTGTGGCCGAGGCCTATCCCGACCTCAAGGCCAACCAGAACTTCATGGCTCTCCAGCAGGAGCTCACCTCCACCGAGGACCGCATCGCCTCGGCACGGCGGTACTACAACGCCACAGTCCGTGAGCTCAACACCAAGGTCGAGACCGTGCCGTCCAACGTCGTGGCGAACCTCTTCGGCATCCGTCAGGCCGAGTACTTCGAGGCTGAGGGCCGGGAGCGGGAGCCGGTCAAGGTCGACTTCCGAGAGCCCTGACGTCGCTCATGGACGCACCCATAATGGCGACCGGGCTGCGCAAGAGGTACGGGGACCGTGCCGCGCTGGACGGCATCGACCTACGGATCGAGCGCGGTGAGGTGTTCGCCCTGCTCGGCCCCAACGGCGCCGGCAAGACCACCGCAGTGGAGATTCTCGAGGGCTTCCGGCACCGAGACGGCGGCGAGGTCACCGTCCTCGGTGAGGACCCGGAGCGAGCCGGTCTGGCCTGGCGCGACCGGCTCGGCGTCGTCCTCCAGACCTCCTCCGGCCTGGACCTGCTGACGGTCCGGGAAGCGGTGCGGTCCACCGCCCGGGCGTACTCGCGTCCACGCCAGGTGGACGAGGTGATCGCAGCGGTCGGGCTGGCGGACAGGGCGCAGGACAGGATCGGCCGGCTCAGCGGAGGACAACGGCGTCGGGTCGACGTCGCCCTGGGCATCGTGGGCAGCCCCGAGCTGCTCTTTCTCGACGAGCCCACGACCGGTTTCGACCCCGAGGCCCGAAGACAGTTCTGGGAGCTCATCACCTCGCTGGCCGAGAGCGGGACCACGATCCTGCTGACGACCCACTACCTTGACGAGGCGGAGCACCTCGCCGACCGGGTCGGGGTCATCGCGGCGGGTCGCATGCTGGCCGTCGACACGCCCTCGAACCTCGGCGGACGGGCCTCGTCCGAGGCGGCGGTGAGCTGGGACGAGGCGGGCACGCGGCATACCGAGCGGACCAGCACGCCCACCGAGGCGGTCGCTCGGCTCGCGTCGCGGCTGGGCGGGGAGATCCCCCGGCTGACCGTGACCAGGCCCACTCTGGAGGACACCTACCTCACGCTGATCGCGCCACACGTGAACACCTCGGCGGCCGAGCCGCACGAGGAGGACGTCCACGCATGAGGGCACTCTCGATCGGCTGGGACCGGACGGTCCTGGAGCTGAAGATGTACTTCCGGGAAAGGGAGGCGGTGTTCTTCTCGTTCGCCTTCCCCATCGTCATGCTCTCGATGTTCTCGGTGATCTTCGCTGGGCAGGACTTCGACAAGGCCTCCGGCGTCAATGCGGCGCGCTTCTTCCTGCCCGGCATGGTGGCTGCCGGGGTGATGCTCACCAGCTTCCAGTCGGTGGCGCTCAGCGTCTCGGCCGAGCGCGACGACGGCACCCTCAAGCGGCTGCGCGCGACGCCCATGCCACCCGTCGCCTACTTCCTCGGCAAGGTCGGCCTCGTGGCCGTCACCTCCATAGCCCAGTTCGGCCTGCTGCTCGCCCTCTCCGGTGTCGCCTTCGACGTGCGGCTGCCGACGGACCTCGGGCACTGGACGACGTTCGTCTGGGTGTTCCTGCTCGGCGTCGGGTGCGGGACCGTCCTGGGGATCGCGTACTCGTCGGTCGCCACCTCGGCGCGTTCCGCCGGGGCTGTCGTCATCGCCCCCATGCTCATCCTGCAGTTCATCTCCGGCGTCTACTTCGCGTTCACCGACCTGCCCGAGTGGCTGAAGCAGGTGGCCTCCCTGTTCCCGCTCAAGTGGGTCGCTCAGGGCATGCGCTCGGTGTTCTTCCCCGAACACTGGCAGAGCCAGGAGATGGCCGGTACGTGGGAGCCCGGCCGGACCGCGCTCGTGCTCGCCGCCTGGCTGCTGGCAGGCCTGGTGCTGTGCGCGCGCACCTTCCGCTGGACCCGACGCGGCACCAGCTAGCGGGGCCGGCGCTCAGGGGCGCCGGTCGGTCAGGTCCTGGACCGCCTCGCCGGTCTCCTCCGTTACCGTCTCGGAGGCCGTCGTCCCGCGCCGCGACCGGACCACCTCGATGGCCATCGGGATGACGGAGACGGCCACGATGGCCAGGATCGCCAGCTCGAGATGGTCCTTGAGGGCGGGGAAGCTGTTGCCGAGGAAGTACCCGAGCAGGGTGACGACGCACACCCAGAGCGCCGCTCCCACCCCGCTCCATACGAAGAAGTGACGGCGCTCCATGCGGCTGACACCGGCGACCACGGTGATGAAGGTCCGGACGACCGGCACGAACCGCCCCAGGACGAGCGCCTTGGCGCCGTGCCTCTCGAAGAACGCGTGGCTGTCGTCGAAGTACTTCTTCTTGAGGATCCGCCCGTCGCGCTCGTAGAGCGGGCGACCCGCAGCCCGGCCGATCTCGTAGCCGACGACGTTGCCGGCGAACGCCGCCACGCCCAACACCAGCAGCGCGACGACGAGGTTCATGCGGAGGTCCCCGCCACTGACGAACAGCCCGATGGCGAAGAGCAGCGAGTCCCCGGGAAGGACAGGGAAGAGCAACCCGCACTCCACGAAGACGATGGCGACGCTCACCCAGAAGAACTGCGATCCGAAGTGGTCGAGGAGCCACTGGGGGTCCATCCAGCTGGTGCCGAGGCTGTGCATCATCCGCTCAGGGTATGCCGTGGCCATCAGGCCATCCGAATCCTCACCTGAGCACCGCCTGAGAGGGCGTGGACAGGCAGACCACCTTGCCCAGGTCCTGCCACGCACGCCACGCCGTGGGCAACGTCAGCCGACGCGCGCATCGTCCTCGCCGTGCCGGCCGTAGGGTTGCGGCGTGGGCGAGGAGATCGGGGTGGGCCCCTGGCAGGGGGAATGGCCCGCAGGCGACCAGTGGGACCCCGAGCTCCTGCGCGACGGAGACCGTCGCAACGTGGTCGACGGCTACCGGTACTGGAGGCAGGAGGCGATCGTCGCCGACCTGGACTCCCGTCGCCACGACTTCCACGTCGCGGTGGAGAACTGGGGGCACGACTTCAACATCGGGTCGGTCATCCGCACAGCGAACGCCTTCAACGCCAAGGCCTTCCACGTCCTCGGCAGACGCCGCTGGAACCGTCGGGGCGCCATGGTCACCGACCGCTACCAGCACGAGTACCACCACGGCACGGTCGAGGAGCTGACGGAGTGGGCGGCGCGCGCGGGGGCGGAGCGCGGCGCCATACCGCTCATCGGCATCGACAACCTTCCGGGTTCGCGCCCGCTGGAGACCTACCCGCTGCCGCGCGAGTGCGTGCTGGTGTTCGGCCAGGAGGGTCCTGGCCTCTCGGACGCCATGCGCGCCGCCTGCGAGGTCGTCCTGCACATCGAGCAGTTCGGGTCCACGCGGTCCATCAACGCCGGGGCCGCCGCGGCGGTCGCCATGCATGCCTGGGTCCGCCGACACGTCTTCGGCCAGATCGCCGGGAGACAAGGCGCCGGAGGGCAGGTGCCGGAGGGTAATGCGCTGGACGGCCGACGTGCCCATCCGGTCCAATCGCTCGGTGACCCCTGACGAGCTTCTCGCGACGTTCCACCAGCAGATCCGCCTACGGGACCGCGACGCCGAGAGCGCCCACGTCGTGGAGCGCGACGGTCTGGTGCACCGTAACTACCCCGGCGACCCGGCTCAGCGAGGCGCGATGATCGAGAGTCCCGAGGGCCTGGGCGGGGACCCGGAACCGGCGATCGAGGCGCAGCGGCAGTTCTTCGCCGGCCGTGGGCAGACGGTCGAGTGGAAGACGTACTCCTACGACGAGCCGGCCGATCTCGGCCCACGTCTTGAGCGCGCAGGCTTCCAGGCCGAGGAGGTGGAGGCCCTGGTCCTCGGGGACCTCGCGGTCCTGGCCGGCCTGCCGGAGGTCGTGCCGGAGGGGCTGCGACTGCGTGCCATCACGGCGCCGGACCTCCCCGCCGTTGCCGCCTTCCAGGACGGCGTGTGGGGACCCGGGTCGTCGTGGGTGACCGAGAAGCACTTCGCCGAGCTGGCCGCCGACCTGGGACACATGCAGGGCTGTCTCGTGGAACGCGTCGAGGACGGGCTGGTCGTCACCGCGAGCTGGGTGCGGCTCACGCCGGACACCGACTTCTGTGGGCTGTGGGGCGGCTCCACGCTCGAGACCTATCGCCGCCAGGGGCTGTACCGCGCCAGCGTTGGCCACCGGGCGCGGCTGGCGCTCGCGCGAGGTGCTCGGTACGTGCGTGTGGACGCCTCGCCCCGGTCCCGTCCGATCCTGCAGCGGCTGGGCCTTCACCAGGTGGCGACCACGACGCCATACGTGCTGCACGGGTGACGCCACAGGTGGTGCCCGAGTGACCCAATGCGGTAAGTGCGGGCCGCACTCGCGCCACGAGCGGCGAGACACGGGTGTCCGCCGCCGCCGGCGACATGCAAGGATCGGCAGGACGTCACTGTCGAGTCCAAGGAGACATCCATGCCCATCGCCACCCCCGAGGTGTACGCCGACATGCTGGACCGCGCGAAGGCAGGGTCCTTCGCGTACCCCGCCATCAACGTCTCCTCCTCGCAGACGCTGAACGCGGCGATCCGCGGCTTCGCCGAGGCAGGCAGCGACGGCATCGTGCAGGTCTCCACCGGCGGCGCCGAGTACCTCTCGGGACCGACGGTCAAGGACATGGTCACGGGCTCGCTCGCGCTGGCGGCGTTCGCGCACGAGGTCGCCAAGAAGTACGACGTCAACATCGCCCTGCACACCGACCACTGCCCCCAGGACAAGCTGGACGGCTTCGTGCGGCCGCTCCTGGCGGCCAGCACGGACCGCGTCAGGTCGGCGGGCACGCCGTGGTTCCAGTCACACATGTGGGACGGGTCCGCCGTGCCGCTCGAGGAGAACCTGAAGATCGCCCGGGAGCTCCTCGACCTCTGCAAGGAGGCGCGGGTCATCCTGGAGATCGAGGTGGGCGTCGTCGGCGGCGAGGAGGACGGCGTCGCCAACGAGATCAACGACAAGCTGTACTCCACGCCCGAGGACGCCATCGCGACGGCCCAGGCCCTGGGTACCGGCGAGAACGGGTACTACATGACCGCCCTGACGTTCGGCAACGTCCACGGCGTCTACAAGCCGGGCAACGTGAAGCTGCGCCCCGAGGTTCTCAAGGCGGCGCAGGACGCGGTGCACCGTGAGCTGAAGACAGCCGACGACAAGCCGTTCCACCTCGTCTTCCACGGCGGCTCGGGCTCGTCGGCCGAGGAGATCGCCGCGGCGGTGGACTACGGCGTCGTGAAGATGAACATCGACACCGATACGCAGTACGCCTTCACCCGGCCGGTCGCCGGCTACATGCTGACCAACTACGCCGGGGTGCTCAAGGTGGACGGCGACGTCGGTAACAAGAAGCAGTACGACCCGCGCGCCTGGGGCAAGGAGGCAGAAGCCGGTATGGCGGCCCGCGTCGTCGAGGCCTGCGAGCACCTGCGGTCTGCCGGGAAGCACACCGCATGACCGTCTTGGCTCGGCCCGTCTTGGCACGGCCTCCCTCCTCGTCCCTTCGGGCCTCCCTCGTTCCTCGCTCGTGTCCTCCGGAGGTCGTCGCGTGACCGACAACCTGCTGGGCATCCCGGAGACGCGGCTGCCCGAGGACCCGGCCGCCGCGCGACTCGAGGAAGGCGTCGCGCCGGACCAGGTGGCGGCGGCGTACCCCACCTCCTCGCTGGCCTGGGCCACGCTCGCCGAAGACGCGCTCGCGGACGGTCGGACCGTGGAGGGGTACGCGTATGCCCGCACCGGCTACCACCGCGCCCTCGACTCGCTGCGCAAGAACGGCTGGCGCGGTCAGGGTCCCGTCCCGTGGGAGCACGAGCCGAACCGCGGTTTCCTTCGCGCCCTCGCGGCACTGTCCAAAGCGGCCGGCGAGATCGGCGAGGGTGACGAGGAGCAGCGCTGCGCGCAGTTCCTGCGTGACTCCTCCGCGACGGGGGCAGCCGAACTCGGCTTCTGAGCATTCGCTCGGAGCCTGCGGTCTGAGGAACTGAAAGCCGGCCCACCGGCGGAGCTGAAAGCCGGCCCACCGGCGGAGCTGAAAGCCGGCCCACCGGCGGAGCTGAAAGCCGGCCCACCGGCGCGGGGCCCGGTGCGCCGACCCAGTGGCGCGGGGGGCGGGACCCGGGGGTCCAGCCCCCCGGCGCCGCGCCCCCTGCGGCAGGCCGAGGCCTGCTGGGTGCCGCCGGTCGCGCGTCCCCTCGTCCGGTTGACCTTCGACGACGTCATTCTGCCGTTCTCTCAGTGCCTGTCTTGGCACTATGGTGCCATTGGACAGAGGATGCCAGGCATCCAGACCAAGGGCGGACCGATGACGGATGACGAGGCGCTCACCGATGACGAGGCGCTCGGCGGGTCGGTGCAACGCTTCCTCGCCGGCCCGATGGAGCGCCTTCAACGGATCCTCGCCGACAGCGAACAGCACCTCGACGAGCGGCGAGCCGAGCTGGCCGAGATGCGGGCCGCGCTATCGGAGCTCAGCTCGGCCGGCGGCGTCGCCGACGTGTCACCGCAGGACCAGCCCGTCGAGCGGCTGCCGGCGCCTGTCGCGCCCGCGGTGGTCCGCCACCTGACGGAGCGCACCCGGCAGACGCTGCGCACCTGCATCATGAGTCATGACGCCGGTCCCGGTCCGGACGACGAGAGCGTGCGCAGCACCCAGGAGCGCCTCGCGCGGCGGCAGTTCCGTCAACGGACCATCTACCCCATCGAGATCATGGACTCGCCCGACGGTCGCGAGCGGGTCCGGTCGTGGGGTGCGGTGGGCGAGGACCAGCGGCTGAGCCTGGTGCCGCCCACTGACTTCGCCGTCTTCGACCAGCACGCCGTGGTGACCGCGGCCACCTGGGGCGAAGTGGGTAGTGAGCTCGTCCTCATCCGCCACCCCATGCTCGTGCGCGCCTTCGCCGAGCTGTTCGACCGCTCGTTCGCCCGGGCGCTCCCGGTCGTGCCGGCCCTAGGGCCGCCGGACCAGGAGGAGGATCTGCGGCTGCTGCGGCTGCTTGCCCTCGGCCTCAAGGACGAGTCCATCGCGCGGTACCTCGGCTGCAGCCTGCGTACGGTGCGCCGCCGGGTGGCCCAGGTGATGGACCGACACGGGGTGCAGACCCGGTTCCAGCTCGGTGTTGCGGCGGCCCGCCATGATCTGGTGTCCCTTCGGGACACACAGGACCGGTAGCCTGCATCGGTACGGGCCCCCTTGCGCATGCGCCAGGGGCCTGCTGCCTGAGTGCAGGATGACACTGAGACAGGAGAGGTGCGGGTATGCCGGCGATCGTGCTCGTGGGCGCACAGTGGGGCGACGAGGGCAAGGGCAAGGCCACCGACCTGCTGGGCAGCGATGTCGACTTCGTCGTGAAGTTCAACGGCGGCAACAACGCGGGCCACACCATCGTCATCGAGAAGGACGGCGTGCGGGAGAAGTACGCCCTGCACCTGCTCCCCTCCGGGATCCTCACGCCGACGTGTACGCCCGTGATCGGCAACGGCGTGGTCGTCGACCTCGCGGTGCTCTTCGAGGAGATCGACGGGCTCGAGGCGCGCGGGGTGGACACCTCGCGGCTGCTGGTCAGCGCCAGCGCGCACGTCATCGCCCCGTACAACCGGGTGCTCGACAAGGTCACCGAGCGCTTCCTCGGCTCACGCAAGATCGGCACGACCGGTCGCGGGATCGGCCCCACGTACGCGGACAAGATGTCGCGTAACGGCATCCGGGTCCAGGACCTCTTCGACGAGAAGATCCTGCGGCAGAAGGTCGAGGCAGCGCTGGCGTTCAAGAACCAGGTGCTGGCGAAGATCTACAACCGTCGGGCCGTGGGCGTGGACGAGGTGATGGGTGAGCTCCTCGGGTATGTGGAGCGCCTGCGGCCGATGGTCGCCGACACCTCCCTGGTCCTCGAGCGGGCGCTCGACGAGGGGAAGACCGTGCTGCTGGAGGCGGGTCAGGCGACCCTGCTCGACGTCGACCACGGCACCTACCCCTTCGTGACGTCGTCCAACGCCACGGCCGGCGGGGCCTGCACCGGCTCCGGCATCCCGCCCACCCGCGTGGACCGGGTGATCGCCATCCTCAAGGCCTACTCGACGCGCGTGGGCGAGGGCCCGTTCCCCACCGAGCTCTTCGACGCCAACGGTGAGTTCCTGCGCAAGACGGGGGCGGAGTACGGCACCACCACCGGCCGCCCACGCCGGTGCGGCTGGGTCGACACGGTCGTGGGCCGCTACTCCACGCGCATCAACGGTGTCACCGACTTCGTCGTCACGAAGCTCGACGTGCTCACCGGCCTGGAGAAGGTGCCGGTCTGCGTGGCATACGAGGTCGACGGCGTACGGCACGACGAGATGCCGGTCAACCAGACCGACTTCCATCACGCCAAGCCGGTCTACGAGGAGCTCGACGGGTGGTGGGAGGACATCTCGAAGTGCCGGACGTTCGAGGAGCTGCCCGCCGCCGCGCAGGCCTACGTGCTCCGGCTCGAGGAGCTCATCGGCGCGCGCGTCTCGGCCGTCGGCGTCGGCCCGGGTCGTGACGAGATCATCAGCCGGCACTCGCTCCTCGGCGACTGAGCCTCGCGCCGGACCAGGCGCCCCCCACCCATACCGACGTCGTAGGGGTCCGCCGCCCCAACCCGCCGACGTTGTATGAGATTCGCCGCGGGTAACCCTTTTCCGGCCGCCGACAACGGCTTTGCTGATACAAAGTCGGCCGGCGGGCCCGGTGCGGGCGGGGGCGCGGGGCGGCCGGGGTCCGCCGGGACTAGGCGGGGCGCAGGACCGTCATCCGGTGGGCCGCTCGGGTCAGGGCCACGTAGAGCACCCTGACCCCTCCCGGCGACTCCGCGGTGATCCGGTCCGGATCCACGATCACCGTGGCGTCGTACTCGAGGCCCTTGGTCGACATGGGGTCGATGACGACGACCCGGTCGCTCACCGCGCTGACGCCGGCGACCTCCTGGGCGTGCAAGGCCGGGGTGACCAGGGCCACCGACCCTTCGACCTCTGCGAGCAGGGCCTCTACTGCATCCGTCGCAGCCTGGAGCCACTGCCCGGACGGCACGGCGAGCTCCACCGGCTCGACACCGGTCTCGCGCACGGCCTGGGGGATGTCCGCGTCCGGCACCTGCGCCTTCACGACCTTGGCCGCGTAGTCGAAGATCTCCCGGGCGTTCCGGTAGTTCGTGTCCATGTGGAACATCCGGCGCTCCTGGGTGCCGAAAGCCTCCTCGCGTGCCTGGCGGGCCTCCTCCGCGTCCGGCCACGACGCCTGAGCCGCGTCGCCGACGACCGTCCACGACGAGTACCGCCCGCGCCGTCCGAGCATCCGCCACTGCATGGGTGAGAGGTCCTGCGCCTCGTCCACCAGCACGTGCGCGTACTCCCCGGGGCCCTCCACGCGGCCGTGCAGCAGCCGCTCGCGAGGGTCGCTCGACGCGGTCACGGAGACCGGGGACCCGCCCGGCCGCCTGCCCTGGCGCCCCGCGCGGACCTCGTCGACGCCATACCCCGAGACGTCGTCGAGCTCCTCGATCTCGTAGAACCCGCGCTCCTCCGCCGGCCCTTCCTGGACCGGCCCCAGCCGGGCCGCCAGGTCGTCGACCAGCGCCGCGTCCGCCACGGACCACGACCCTGACCTGGCGGCGTCGTCGATGGAGGCGGCGAAGGCGTCGCACTCGGCCGGCGTGAGCACGCCTTGGCCGTGACGGCGGGCGCGGTCGCGGTCGGCCAGCCAGAGGAGAACCTCCCGCGGGTCCACCTGCGGCCACCACTGCTCGAGGAAGGTCTCGACTTCCAGGTGGTCGGCGAAGCGGTCCATGAACTCGGCCCGCTCGCCCTCACGGACGCCGGCCCAGGCCGCCTCCGCCAGGGCGGTCCGCACCGCCTTGCCCGCGAGGTTGCGTTGGTGGTTCCGCAGGACCTGGGCGCGGATCCGGTCGAGCGCGGCTCGCTCCACCCGGACCGCCTTGCCGTTGACGAAGGCCCGGAACTGGTCCGGCGCGCCCGGGGGGACGTCGGCCGCGGCCCGCGCCAGCAGCCGCCGGATCCGCGTCGAGCCTTTGACCGCCGCGACCTCCGGGGCGTCCAGCCTCGTCGCGGTCACGCCGTCGACGATGTCCCCGAGCGACCGCAGGGTCACCGACTCCTCGCCGAGGGAGGGCAGCACCCGCTCGATGTACGCGGTGTACGCCGCGGACGGTCCCACCACCAGGATGCCGCCGGACTCGAACCTGCGCCGGTCCGAGTACAGCAGGTATGCCGCGCGGTGCAGCGCGACCACGGTCTTTCCGGTGCCCGGGCCGCCGGTGATCTCGGTGACGCCACGGGCCGACGCGCGGATCGCCTCGTCCTGATGGCGCTGGATGGTGGCCACGATGTCGCGCATCCGAGCGCCACGGCTGCGGGTCAGCGCGGCCAGCAGCGCTCCGTCCCCCACGACGACGAGGTCGTCGGGGGCTTCGGCCACCATGAGGTCGTCCTCGACGCCCACGACGTCCGGGCCCTTGCACCGAAGGACCCGGCGGCGCAGGACGTCCATCGGCTCCACCGGAGTGGCCCGGTAGAAGGCTGCCGCTGCGGGCGCGCGCCAGTCCACGACCAACGGCTCGTAGTCGTCGTCCCTGACGCCGAGGCGCCCGATGTACCGCGTCTCCCGGTCCGGGGGCGCTTCCTGTCTGGAGATGGCATGGTCGAGGTCGAGGCGGCCGAAGACGAGACCCTCGTACTGGGTGTCCAAGGTGGAGCGGCGCCGGGCCGCGTTGAACACCAGAGCATCTCGCTCGAAGAGGCCGGTGAGCTCCTCGTCGCGCACGTCACCCGTCCGGTCCGTCCGGCCCCGGGCCAGCCCGTCCGCCTCCACGAGCCCGGCACGGGCCTGGGCCTTCGCGAGCTCGGCGTAGACGAGGTCGACGTGTGCCTGCTCTACAGCGATCTCACGGGCGACCTCGGCAGAGGTGGCCTTGTCGCCCGAGTGGTCCGAAGCGGTCACAGTGAGATGCCTTCTGGTGGTGCGGGTGTGGTCTCCGTGCAGAGCGCACGAGTCTAGCGACAGCCGCCGGCGGGCCTGCCGGCCATTCCGTGATCAGGGTCTGGGCGACCTCGAGCGGGCCGTCAGCCGGGCGAAGGCGCTCCGCTCAGACGAGCCCTCGCCGGGCAGCCTGCACGCCGGCCTGGAACCGGGTACCCGCGCCCAGCCGATCCATGAGTGCCCGCACCCGTCGTTCCACCGTCCGCTGCGACACCCCCGTCTGACGGGCGATCGTGGCATCGGGCGCGCCGGCCGCCAACAGGGACAGGATCATGTGGTCGCGCCGCTCTGCGGCCGCCCCGCTGCCCGCCCGGTGCAGCGGTGAGCCGAGGTTCCAGAGCTGGTCGAACAGGGCGGTCAGGGCGAGGACCATCGGACGTGCGCGCAGCAGTGCGGAGCCGAACCCCGTCGGGTCGAAGCTGGTGACGTCCACGATCGCCGCCGCCTCGTCGATGATCACCGCGGAGAAGGGCACGGAGCTCGTGAACCGGAACGTCTCGCCACCACGTTCCCGGGCCTGCAGGACGGCGAGCGCCCCGTCCAGCTCGAGCACCTGGGTGTCGTACACCGTGCGGGTCTCGAGAAGCTTCCCGCCGGCGCCGTGCGTCGGCTCCTCGTGGCTGTGGGTGGGGGCGGCGAAGATCGCCTCGGTCCTGGGGGAGAAGGACCTGAAGGCGCGGACGACCTCGGTGCCCGACGCCACCGCCTCAGCGGTCACTGCGGCGATCTCGTCCATCGAGGTGAGGACCCGGACCGCAGCGGCGTCGGGTCCGCCCGAGGACGACCGGGCCTGGAAGAACACCTGGGCCAGCTCGTGAGCGGCGGACCGCGTGCTGCGGGCCTGCCGTTCGTAGGTGAGCGCCAGCGCCGGCAGCGAGATGTCCGGGGGGATGACCTCGACCTGCCCTCCGGTCCCCACCCGCAGCAGGCCGCGCTCCTGGAGCAGGCTGAGGGACCGGTCCACCAGGTGTGCGTGCATGCCCTGCGCGACCAGTAGCGAGCGGGAGGGCTCGGAGTGCTGGAGGACCGCCAGGTAGACCCGGGTGGCCAGCTCCTCGGCGTCCTTGTCGGCCGCGTCCAAGGGCAGCAGCGGGGTCTCCTGCGTCATACCGGGGCCTTCCTCGTTCCGGGGTCCCTCCTGGCGAAGAGCGACACGGTCACGTCCGTCATGGTGGTGGCGTGTCGACTATCCGTCAATGACGCAACTCCGCCACCTCAGGGCTTTACCTGCGGGCACCAATGGTCCACGCTTGAGGAGTCGACACTGTCGACCCACGTGCATGGTTGCAGGTTCCCCCGCCAGGCGACCGCACGTCGGCTGCGCGGCGTCCCCGGGAGATGTCCCCCCTGCCTCCCCGGGACGCCGCGCACTCATCTCCGGCGGGGCCGGGCGTCAGGTTGTCTCGCCCGCGGCGCGTCGTTCTCTACGCTGGGCGGGTGAGGGTTCTCGTCGTGGGGTCGGGTGCGCGCGAGCACGCCATCGTCAGGTCCTTGACCGCTGACCGGGACGTCGAGGCGGTGGTGGTGGCTCCGGGCAACCCGGGGATGGATGCGGTGGCGCTCTGCGAGCCGCTCCCGGCAGGGCTCCTCGACGGCGATGGCATCGTCGCCCTGGCTCGCCGGCACGCCGTCGACCTCGTCGTCGTGGGCCCGGAGGCACCGCTGGTGGCAGGCGTCGCCGACGTGGTCCGCGCTGCAGGGTTCGCCGTCTTCGGCCCCTCGGCGGCTGCCGCGATGCTGGAGGGCAGCAAGGCTTTCGCGAAGGAGGTCATGGCCGCGGCCGACGTGCCCACCGCGATGGCGCACGTCTGCACCACCCTGGACGAGCTCCGCGAGGCGCTCGACGCACTCGGCGCCCCCTACGTCGTCAAGGATGACGGTTTGGCCGCCGGTAAGGGCGTCGTCGTCACGTCCGACCGGGACGAGGCGCTGGCGCATGGCCGGCGCTGTCTGGACAAGATGGACGGGCGCGTCGTGGTCGAGGAGTACCTCGACGGTCCCGAGGTGTCGCTGTTCTGCCTGTGCGACGGGCGGAGCGTGATCCCTCTCGCGCCGGCCCAGGACTTCAAGAGGGCGTACGACGGTGACACGGGCCCCAACACCGGCGGCATGGGGGCCTACTCGCCGCTGGACTGGGCGCCGCCCACGATGGTCGACGAGCTCGTCGTCCGGGTGGCGCAGCCGACGGTCGAGGAGATGGCCCGCAGGGGGACGCCCTTCGTCGGGGTGCTGTTCATCGGGCTGGCCCTGACGCCGCGAGGCCCGCGGGTCATCGAGTTCAACGCCCGGTTCGGCGACCCCGAGACGCAGGTCGTGCTGGCCCGGTTGAAGACCCCGCTCGGCGGCCTGCTGCTCAGCGCGGCCCGCGGTGAGCTCGATGGGGTGAGTCCCTTGCACTGGACCGAGCAGCATGCCGTCACCGTCGTCGTCGCCGCGCACGGGTACCCTGGGACGCCGCGTACCGGAGACCCCGTCTCAGGACTGGAGGCGGCCAGCGAGGTACCGGGCGCTTCTGTGCTGCATGCCGGTACGGCGCGCGACCACGAGGGACTGCTCGTCTCTGCCGGTGGACGCGTGCTCTCCGTGGTGGCCGTCGGGGACAGCCTCAGCCAGGCCCGCGAGCGGGCCTACCGGGCGGTGGCCCTCATCGAGCTCGACGGTTCCCAGTACCGCTCGGACATCGCGCTCGCCGCCGAGAGCAACGAGCTGCACGTGGGCTAGCGCTGGCCGCCCCGCTGGCCTGCCACCTGGCCTCCTTGCCGCTGACCCGCTGGTCGTGGCTGGGCGGCTCGCCCAGCGAGTACCAGGGCCAGCGCGGAGAGGCCGGCACACGCGGCGATGATGCCGGCAAAGAGGCCGCCCCCCAGGTCTGGGGCCTCCCAGGCGATGAGCGCCCCGCTCGCGGCGAAGGACACCGCCTGTGCCATCGCCGGCGCGAGCACGGAGGCCGCCGAGTTCCGGCCCTGGTCCTGCTCGCGGCTCAGCGTGAGCACGTGCGTCGAGATGGTCGGCGAGCAGATCCCTATGCCGACGCCCGCCAGTGCCCACATCCCCAGCCCCGCCCACGCCGGGAGGAGGCTGACCGCCAGCAGGGTGGGACCCACCAGGCCAACCGTCACGAGCGCGAAGCCGATCCGGAGCCGGCTCGGGACCGACGTCCGTGCCTGCACGTGGTCCAGACCCTGCAGCTGCGACCCCAGAGCCCAGAAGAGCCCGGTGACGGTCAGGCTGACCCCGGCAGCGGCTGGCCCATAGCCGTGGACGTCGGTGAGCATGAGGGGCAGCAGCCCTCCCGCGGTCCCGAACGCCGCACCGAGGAGGGCACGCAGGGCGGTGAGCGCCGGAATGCCGGGAGCCGCCGTCAGGCTTCCCGGCGGGAGCACGGCGCGAGCCGACCGCAGGACGGTCGCAAGCCCGGCCAGTAGCAACGCCCAGCCGACGAGCGCGACGGCCTCGGCGCCGGCCACCATCGACCCTCCCACGCTGAGAGCCACGAGACCTGCAGCGGCGACGACGGACCAGCCTGCCTGCCGCCGCGAGCCGGTGAGAGTGGGGGCGTCGGACTCGGTGGTCCCCGCGCGCACGAGCCTGGACCCGGCGGAGCCCAGGTCCCCCGGCGACCTCGCCGCCCTCAGGGCCGGGCGCAGACACGCGGCCACGGGGCCCAGAAGGGCAACCCCGAGAAAGAACACCACCCGCCAGCCCAGGTGTTCGGCGACCACCCCCACCATCGACGGCCCCAGGAGCGACGGCAGCACCCAGGCCGCAGCAAAGGCGGCGAACACCCTGGGACGGAGCTCGGCGGGGAGCGCCCGGGCGACGAGCACCGTGAGGCCGATGTCGAGCAGTCCCTCCGCCAGACCGCCAAGGAGCCGGCCGAGGACGAAGAGCTGCATCGACGGGGCCAGGGCCATGGTGAGCTCACCCGCCACGAAGGCCCCCATTCCCGCGCGCAGCACGGGGACCGGTCCGCGACTGTCGCTCCACAGACCCGCCAGGGTGGTCGCCACGACGAACGAGACCAACGGGGCGGCACTTGCCGCGCCGAAGAGGCTCAGCCCTTCGAGGTCCCGGGCGACGCTGGGCAGGATGGTCGTCACGGCCCTGTTCTCGAAGGCGCCCAAGGTCACCAGCGCCACCGCGCCGACGGTGAACGGCAGGTGGGCGGGGTGGAGCAGCCGCGCCTGCGCGGGGAGCGTGTTGGGATGGGGCATGGTGTGCAGTCTGAGACTTCAAGTGCACTTGAGGTCAAGCGGCGGCGAGACCAGGGGGGTGACGTACCTGCCGGGCGGCCGGGAGCTGGCCGGCGCTCCCTCTGTGGCAGGCGGGGGCGTAGCTGCCAGCCTCGGAGGATCTCGCAGCTCCGAGGCTGCGAGGATGACGCCATGACGAGCGCGCCGGCCTTCCCGTCACCCGAGCTTCCTGGCTACACCCACGTCTACTCGGGCAAGGTTCGGGACCTCTACGCGCCGCTCGACCGGGTGTCCGGCCAGGTGCGAGCCGACCAGCTGCTGCTGGTCGCCAGCGACCGGCTCTCTGCGTACGACTTCGTGCTCACGACGCCGATCCCGGACAAGGGAGCGGTGCTCACCCAGCTCTCGCTGTGGTGGTTCGAGCGGCTCGAGGACCTGGTGCCCAACCACGTCGTGTCGTCCGAGGTCCCGGCACAGGTCGCGGGCCGGGCCGTCCTGGTCCGTCGCCTCGACATGCTGCCGGTGGAGTGCGTCGCCCGGGCCTACCTGACGGGAGGGGGTCTGGCCGAGTACCAGGCGGACGGTCACGTGAGCGGCGTACGGCTGCCCCCCGGGCTCGTCGACGGCTCGCGGCTTCCGGAGCCCGTGTTCACCCCGTCCACGAAGGCGCCGCTGGGGGAGCACGACCACCCCATGCCGTATGCCGCCGTGGAGCGGGAGATCGGGCCCGACCTCGCTGCGCGGGTCCGCGACCTGACGACCCGGATCCTGGCTCGGGGGAACGACATCGCCGCCGAGCGAGGGGTTCTCATCGCGGACACCAAGGTGGAGTTCGGACTCGAGGGCGGCGAGGTCGTGCTTGCGGACGAGGTGCTGACCCCGGACTCCTCCAGGTTCTGGCCCGCGGAGTCGTGGGAGCCAGGGCACCCTCAGCCGTCCTACGACAAGCAGTACGTGCGCGACTGGCTGACGTCGCCGAGCAGCGGCTGGGACCGCGCCTCGGGTGAGGAGCCACCCGCTCTGCCCGACGAGGTCGTCGAGCGGACCCGCGCGAAGTACGTGCAGGCCTACGAACGGATCACCGGGCGCCGGTTCGGCTGAGCGCGGGTGGGCGCGCTCGCCTCATCCGTCCTCTCAGTCCTCGCGGGGCGTCCACTCCTCGAGCAGCCCGGGCACCTCGGCGGCCACCTCTCGCGCGAGGAAGCCCACGGTGCCGACGCGGGCGGCCAGCCGGTCACCGGCCGTCCCGTGCAGGTGACCGCCCCAGACGGCTGCCTGGTCAGGCTCCGCCCCGCGCGCCAGCAGGCCGGCCACGATGCCGGCCTGGACGTCGCCCGAGCCCGAGACCCCGAGCCCCGGACCGCCGGTGCTGGACTGCCACAGGCCGCCTGTCGGTGAGGCGATCGTCTTGCCATGGCCTCCGCACAGCACCGTGACCGAGCTTCGCTCCGCGAGTCGGGAGGCTGCGCCCGCGGCGTCCTCCTGCACGGCCGGGTCCTCGACACCGAGGGTCTTGGCCAGCTCGCCGGGGTTGACGGTCAGCACGACGCCGCGGGCGTGGCCGTCGGCTCCGTCCGGGTGCTCCGTGAGGTACGCGGACGCCAGCGCGTCGAGGACGATCGGCACCCGGAGCCCAGGCAGCACCTTCTCCAGCAGGCGGACGGAGGCCTCGGGGTCCGCGAAGCCGGGACCGAGGAGGACGGCGTCCGCCCCCTCGGCCGCCTCGAGGAACCGGTCGGCCGCCTTCACGGCGATCGCCCCGTTACCGTCCGCCGGCAGGGGGAGCACCAAGGCTTCCGGCAGGGCGACAGCCAGGGCGGGTGCGACGGACTCGACCGTCGCAACCTGGAGCTTGCCTGCCCCAGCGCGCAGCGCCGCCTCACCGGCCAGCAGGACCGCGCCCGGGGTCAGAGCCGTCCCCGCGAGCAGCAGGATGCGGCCGCGGCTCTCCTTGTCCCCGCCCGGGCCTGGGAGGGCCCAGGACCGCAGGAGCGACGGCGTGACCCGTTCGCCCCTCTCAGCGGTCCCCATCGGACCCCTCGGACGAGCCCTCCGACGACCTTGACGGCTCGGTGGTCTGCGGCGCGGCGGAGTCTGAGACCACCGCGGGGTCCGCGAACGACACCAGCTCCAGGCCGTGCGCCGTGCCCTTGTACGTCGTGATCGAGCAGTTCGGCAGGTCTCGGGTGCGGTCGATCTCCAGCAGCTCCTGCTCGGTGAGGTTCTCCAGCACGTACCGGAACGCCATGATCACGGCCTGGTGGGTGAACAGCCAGACGCGCTGGTCGGCATACCCGGCGCGCAGGTCTACGAGCAGCGAGCGGACCCGCAGCGCCACGTCGCACCAGCTCTCGCCGGACGGCGGCCGGTAGTAGAACTTGCCGACCCACGCGCGACGCTTGGCCTCGTCGGCATACTCCGCTCTGATCCCGGAGCCCGTCATGCCGTCGAAGAGTCCGAGGTCGCGCTCGCGGAGTCGCTCGTCGGCGATGACCTCCTGCCGGTGGCCCCACCCCCTGACCGCTCGAGCGGCCGTCTGGGCGGCGCGCTCGTACGGCGAGGTGACGATCACATCGGGGGTGTCCGAGCCGCGGGCGGCGAGGTGCTCGCCGACCGCGTCCGCCTGGCGCTCCCCGGCCTCGGACAGAGGGGTGTCGGCGTCACGGTAGTCCAGGGTCAGACGGTCCGCGTGGGCCTTCTGCGCGGCCGCGTCGGCAACGTTGCCCACGCTCTCGCCGTGCCGGACCAGCACGAGCTCCGCCGGCCACGGGCCTGACACCGCCAGGGCTCCCCTGGGCATGGGCTCTCCTCTCGAGACGGGACCTCGCCGCCCCTCCTACCCACGGTGGCGCCCTTCCACGCACCGTGGGGGGCCGGCCGCGTGGCATTCGGGCTCCGCGAGCCCGGATAGACTGCGGTCGCTTCCCTCCCCGCATCCCCAGGAGACACCCGAATGGGCAACGTCGTCATTGACGTCATGCTGAAGCCAGAGATTCTCGACCCGCAGGGCCAGGCAGTCGGTGGCGTCCTCCCGCGGCTCGGCTTCGAGCAGTTCACCGAGGTGAGGCAGGGCAAGCGCTTCGTCCTCACCGTGGACGGTGACGTCACGCAGGAGCACCTCTCTGCCGCACGCCAGGCCGCCGAGAAGCTGCTCAGCAACCCGGTCATCGAGGACGTGGTCTCGGTCCGGGCGGAGGGCTCGGCCCAGTGAAGATCGGCGTCGTCACCTTCCCAGGGTCGCTGGACGACCGTGACGCAGTGCGGGCAGTCGGTGCCGTCGGCGCCGAAGCGGTCCCGCTCTGGCACGGCGACGCCGACCTACGCGCAGTGGACGCGGTCGTCCTCCCAGGGGGCTTCTCCTACGGCGACTACCTGCGCTGCGGCGCAATCGCGAGGTTCTCTCCGGTGATGGAGGCACTGGTTCCCGCCGCCCGCGGTGGCCTGCCGGTGCTGGGCATCTGCAACGGCTTCCAGGTGCTCTGCGAGAGCCACCTGCTGCCGGGCGCGCTGATCCGCAACGACCACCGGAAGTTCAGCTGCCTCGACCAGCGGCTGGTCGTGGAGAACGCCGCCACCGCATGGACCTCGCAGTTCGAGCAGGGTCAGGAGATCACGATCGTCCTCAAGAACGGCGAGGGCGGGTTCGTCGCGGACGACCGCACGCTGGACGAGCTCGAGGGGGAGGGCCGCGTCGTCTTCCGGTATGCCGGGGACAACCCGAACGGCTCGTACCGCGCCATCGCGGGGATCACCAACGAGCGCGGCAACGTGGTCGGCCTGATGCCCCACCCCGAGCACTGTGTCGAGCCGGGCTACGGTCCCTCGCTCGACGGTCTCCCGTTCTTCACCTCCGTCCTCCAGGCCATGGCGCAGGCATGACCGCGATGGACGAGGTGACCCGGTCCGCCGCGCACGTCGACACGGTCTCCCGTGCCGCCCAGTCGCCGGACGTGGAGCAGCCCTGGCTCGAGCTGGGCCTCAAGTCGGACGAGTACGAGCGCATCCGCGAGATCCTGGGCCGCCGGCCCACCAGCGCTGAGCTCGCCATGTACTCGGTGATGTGGTCGGAGCACTGCTCGTACAAGTCCTCCAAGGTGCACTTCAGCCTCTGGGGCGAGAACACCACGGATGAGATGCGCGAGAGGCTTCTCGTCGGCATCGGTGAGAACGCCGGCGTCGTGGACATCGGCGACGGCTGGGCCGTCACGTTCAAGGCGGAGTCCCACAACCATCCTTCGTATGTCGAGCCGTACCAGGGGGCCGCCACCGGCGTCGGGGGCATCGTCCGCGACATCATGTCGATGGGGGCCCGGCCGCTGGCCGTCATGGACCCGCTTCGCTTCGGCAACCTCAACCATCCCGACACCCTCCGGGTGCTGCCCGGCGTGGTGGCCGGCGTCGGCGGCTACGGGAACTGCCTGGGCCTGCCCAACATCGGTGGCGAGGTGGTCTTCGACGACTGCTATCAGGGCAACCCGCTGGTCAACGCGCTCTGCGTGGGCGCCATGCGGGTGGAGGACATCCACCTGGCCAAGGCCTCCGGCGTGGGCAACAAGGTCGTCCTGTTCGGCGCGAAGACGGGCGGCGACGGCATCGGCGGCGTGTCGGTCCTCGCCTCCGAGACCTTCGACGAGGGCGGGCCGACGAAGCGACCGGCCGTCCAGGTGGGTGACCCTTTCGCCGAGAAGGTGCTCATCGAGTGCTGCCTCGACCTGTACGCCGCCCACGTGGTCGACGGCATCCAGGACCTCGGTGGCGCGGGACTGTCCTGTGCCACCAGCGAGCTGGCGTCCAACGGCGACGGTGGCATGCGGGTCGAGCTCGACCGGGTGCCGCTGCGTGACGCCAGCCTCCGGCCGGAGGAGATCCTCATGTCGGAGAGCCAGGAGCGGATGATGGCGGTCGTCGAGCCGTCCAGGCTGGGCCAGTTCCTCGAGATCACGGACAGGTGGGACGTCGAGGCGACGGTGCTCGGGGAGGTCACCGACGGGGACCACCTCGTCATCACGTGGCACGGCGAGGTCATCGTCGACGTACCACCGCGGTCGGTGGCCCACGAGGGGCCCACGTACCACCGCCCACTGGAGCGTCCGGCGTACCTGGACGTGCTGCACGACAGCACCCCCGACTCGCTGCCGAGGCCCGCCGACGCGGAAGGCCTCAAGGCGGACCTGCTGTCCCTGCTGGCTTCGCCGAACCTCTGCGACAAGTCATGGGTCACGGACCAGTACGACCGCTACGTGCAGGGCAACACCGCGCTCGCGATGCCGGACGATGCCGGGGTGGTCCGGGTCGACGAGCAGACCGGCCGTGGAGTCGCGATCTCGACGGACTGCAACGGCCGCTTCGCCAAGCTCGACCCGTACGCGGGGGCCCAGCTGGCCCTCGCGGAGGCCTACCGCAACGTCGCGACGGCAGGCGCTGTGCCGCTGGCGGTGACCGACTGCCTGAACTTCGGCTCCCCCGAGGACCCGGGCGTGATGTGGCAGTTCCGCGAGGCCGTCCGCGGCATCGCGGAGGGCTGCCGGCACCTGGGCATCCCGGTCACCGGCGGGAACGTCAGCTTCTACAACCAGACGGGGGACACGGCCATCCATCCGACCCCGGTCGTCGGTGTCCTGGGAGTGATGGACGACGTGGCTCGACGCACGCCCTCTGGCTGGAAGGCCCCAGGACAGGTCATCTACCTGCTCGGCCGGACGCGTGACGAGCTCGGTGGCGGCGAGTGGGCGCATGCGCTGCATGGCCATCTCGGAGGCAGGCCGCCGCGGGTGGACCTCGACGCCGAGCGGCTGCTGGCCGACATCCTCGTCAACGCGAGCCGGGACGGGCTCGTCGACGCGGCCCACGACCTCTCCGACGGGGGCCTTGCCATCGCGCTGGCCGAGGCGACCCTGCGCTACGGCGTCGGCGCCCGGATCTGGCTGGACGCCGTGTGCGAGCGGGACCGCATCGACCTGTTCACGGCGCTGTTCAGCGAGTCCGCGGCCCGTGCGGTCGTCGCCGTACCCCGGTCGGAGGAGGTGCGGTTCACCGACATGTGCACCGCTCGAGGCCAGGTTCACGCGCGGATCGGGGTCGTCGACGACGAGACCGACGGCCTCGACCTCCAGGGCCAGCTCACCGTCACGCTCGCGGAGCTTCGCGACGCCCACACCGGAACCCTGCCGGCGGTCTTCGGCCGCTGAGGCCCGCCAGGGGCACGCGAGCGGCCCGGTCCGCATCCCCCTGCGCGCCCGGGCCGTTCGTCCCCTGTGGTGTCCCCAGGAAGAACAGTAAGCCGGGGGGCGTAGCCCGTCGATGGGTAGAAGTACCCATCTTGGTGACCATGTGGTGCCCAGTCCGCGGACCGCCCGAGCCGTGAGCCGACGCCTCTGCGGCACCAGCTCTGTTCGTCCGGCCCTGTGCCCGTCTGCCACCGTTGTCCGCAACGCCGGCCGCGATCGGGGCGAGGAGCTTGCCTACGATGGCCGTATGCCGCCGCGCCGCAGGGTTCCCGTGGAGGCGGGGCGCGAGGCAGTGCGGCGGTGGGTGGCCCTGGAACATGCCGCCGACGCGGGGGTCCTCGCGACTGCGGTGCGCTTCACCCTCGAGGAGCTGGCTTCGCGGGCGCCCGGCCGCAGCGTCGAGGTGAGAGTGCCGCCATACGGCGCGGTCCAGTGCATCGCCGGGACTACGCACACTCGCGGTACGCCGCCCAACGTGATCGAGACGGACGCGCAGACGTGGCTTGCCGTCTCCACCGGGTCGCTGTCCTGGGAGGCTGCCTGGCAGCAGGGCACGCTGCGGGTCAGCGGCCACCGCGCCGACCTGTCGCCCTACCTACCTCTCGCCTGACCTCCCCCCTCTCGACCGAACTCACCTTTTGTGCGTGTCCTGGCCCTCAACGGGCCCGACACTCACAAATTCTGTAGTTCAGTCGGCGAGGAGCGGCGGGCGAGATGGTGTCACTCGCCGGGGTACCGCACCCCCAGCTGCGCGCGGATGTCGTCCATCGCGGTCATGATGTCCACCGTCTCGGAGAGCGGCATGAGCGGCGACTCCAGCATCGACCCGACGCAGCGCGCCACCTCGACCGCCTCGTGATGCAGCCCGAACTCCTGCTCCGGAGAGCGGAACTCGTCGACGACCGTGCCGTCCGGCGTCACCAGCCGCACCCTGGCTGCGTAACCGTAGAAGTCCCCCTCGATCTCCAGCCGCGCCGTGGTCCCGCACACGCTCGCGGTCGTCGGGGTCTTCGCGAGCATGGTCGCACCGAGCACGCCCAGGGATCCCCTGGGGCCGACCACGGTCACCGCCTCCTGGGCGTCGACCCCCGTCTCGGCGAGCACACCGCTGGCGTGGACGCCGGTGAAGGACCCGAGCACCAGATGGGCGAACGAGATCGGGTAGATGCCGAGGTCGAGCAGCGCCCCGCCAGCCAGGGCCGGGTCGTGGAGCCGCTGTGGGCCCCCCGGGTGCAGCGCCTGACCATGGTCGGCGAAGACGGTCCGGACGTCGCCGAGTACCCCATCCTCCAGGCACCGGCGTGCGACGTCGATGTGCGGCAGGAAGCGGGACCACATCGCCTCCATGGCGAACACGCCTGCGTGGCGCGCCGCGTCCACCACCTCCCCCGCCTCACGGGCGTTGCGCGTGAAGGCCTTCTCCACCAGCACCGGCTTTCCCGCGGCCAGAGCGAGCAGCGCGTGCTCGTGGTGCTCGGAGTGCGGCGAGGCGACATAGACGACGTCCACGTCCGGGTCCTCCACCACCTCGGCATAGGAGCCGTACGCGGCGGCCACGCCGAACTCCCGGGCGAACTCCTCCGCGCGTTCACGGCTGCGGGAGCCGACCGCCTGGAGCTGCTGGCCGGTCCGCGCCCGCAGGGCGCGCGCGAACGAGTGCGCGATCTTTCCTGGGGCCAGGACTCCCCACCGCAGCGAGGGAGCGTCCATCGGGTCCGGGGTGCGCGGCGGCGGAAGCAGGGCTGAGGTCATGTGGCCATCCTGCCGCCGCGCGGTTCAGCGCACCCTCCAGCGATCGAGAACCGGTGGCGCCGGCGACGGGAGCGCATCGCCGTCCTCGAACGCCCTGGCGGAGCCGAGCGCCCTTGCGAGGCTGGGGCCGTGCAGCACCGTTCCGGAAGAAGGGGTCATCGCAACGCGACGGACGATGGCGTCCAGGGGCAGCGGCCGTGCTCCGGCCACCAGCACGGTGTTGCCGAACCGCCGACCCTTGCGGACCTCCGGCGTCGCGACGGATGCCGTGTACGGGAGCGCCGAGGCGGCTGAGGCGTGCACGCGTGCGAGGTGACGGCGGTTGGGCTCGTCAGCCGTGTTCATCATCAGTACGCCGTCACGTCGAAGCACACGAGCAACGTCCGCGAACCACGCACTCGTCGTCAGCTCGGCGGGGACCTGTGCGTCGGCGAAGGCGTCCACCACGACGACGTCGGCGCTGCAGTCGGCGAGCGCGGCCAGGCCTGACCGGCCGTCCACGGGACGCACCCGGATCCGGTGGCCGCGCGGCAGGGGCAGCGCCGAGCGCACCAGGTCGGTGAGCACCGCGTCCGGCTCGAGGACGATCTGCGGTGAGCCGGGGCGGGTGGCCGCCACATAGCGGGGAAGGGTGAGGCCGGCGCCCCCCACATGGGTGACCGCCAGCGGCCCGGCAGGCAGCGAGTCGAGTACGGCGGCGAGGAACTGCACGTACTCGAAGGCCAGCAGCTCCGGGTCGCCGAGCACCACGTACGACTGAGGTTGGCCGTCGACCATGACCAGGGTGCCGCCGGCCTCGTCGGCGACCAGCTCGACGTGCTGGACGCCCTCGATATGCTCGACGCCCCCGACGTCATCCACCTGGTCCACGGGCCGACGGCGCGCCGTGACGCTAGGGACGGACGAGGGACTTGACCGCGCGCCGCTCGTCCATGGCGGCGTAGGCCTCGCCAACCTCGTCCAGCGGTAGCTCCAGGTCGAAGACGAGGCCCGGCTCGATGGCTCCGGCAAGCACCTCGTCGCGCAGCCGGGGTAGGTACTGACGGGCCGGTGCGATCCCACCGGCGATGCCGACGTTGCGGGCGAACAGGTCGCGGACCGGGTACTCGATGCCGTGCGGCACGCCGACATACCCGACGGTCGCCCCGGGCCTGGCCACGGCGATGGCGGTCTGCATCGAGTCGTTGGTGCCGACGCACTCGAGCACCGCGTCCGCCCCCACGCCGTCCGTCAGGTCGGCCACCGCTGCGACGGCCTCCTCCCCGCGGACCTCCACGACGTGGGTCGCCCCGAACGTGCGGGCGATCTTCTGGCGCGGCGCGTGGCGTGACATCGCCACGACCCGCTCGGCGCCCAGCTGCACGGCGGCCAGTACCCCGCAGAGGCCGACGGCACCGTCGCCGACGACCACGACGGTGTCGCCTTCCTGCACCTGCGCCGCGACGGCCGCGTGCCAGCCCGTACCCATCACGTCGGACAGCGTCAGCAGCGACGGAACCAGCGACTCGTCGGGCACCTCCCGGGTCGCTACGAGCGTGCCGTCGGCCAGAGGGACGCGGACGCACTCCCCCTGCCCGCCGTCGACCATGAGCCCGTCCCGGTCGGGCCCACCCCAGAAACCGCCATGGCTGCAGCGCGACTGGATGCCGACGAGGCAGTGCGGGCAGGTGTTGTCCGAGTACATGAAGGGCGCGACCACGAAGTCGCCCGGCCGGACGCTGCGGACCTCCGCGCCGACCTCCTCCACGATCCCCACGAACTCGTGACCGATGCGCGTCGGCCCGTGGACCTCGTTGACGCCGCGGTAGGGCCAGAGGTCGCTTCCGCAGACGCAGGCGGCGGTGACCCGCACCAGCGCGTCGCTGGGACGCTGGATGCCGGGGTCCGGGACCTCGTCGACGCGGACGTCGCCGGGTGCGTACAGGATCGTCGCCTTCATGCGTGACAGCCTGCCACGGGGGTGGTCACGGTGCTTCGCGGCATACAGTCACCGCATGCGCTTCGGCATCGTCATCCTCCCCGAGCACCGGTGGGCCGACGCGGCACCGCTGTGGCGCCGCGCCGAGGAGTACGGCTTCGACCACGCCTGGACGTATGACCACCTTGTCTGGGCGGGACTTCCGGACTCGTCGTGGTTCGGTGCCCTGCCCACGTTGACGGCCGCTGCCGGGGTGACGTCCGGCATCCGGTTGGGCACGTTCGTCAGCTCGCCGAACTACCGTCATCCGTACCCGTTCGTGCGTGACCTGCTGGCGCTGGACGACATCTGCGGCGGTCGGCTGGTCTGTGGCCTGGGCACCGGGGGCGATCTCGACTCCGGGATCCTGGGCGAGCAGTGGAGCGTGAAGGAGCGTGTCGCCCGCTTCCAGGAGTTCGTGGAGCTGCTCGACAGGTTGCTGCGCGAAGACCATGTCCACCATGTCGGGACGTACTACCGCACCGTCGATGCCCGGACGCTGCCCGGTTCCACCTGGATGTCCGACACCGCGCAACGGCCTCGTGTGCCCTTCGTCGTGGCGGCGAACGGACCGCGGGCACTGCGCCTCGCCGCCGCCTTCGGCCAGGGCTGGGTCACCTACGGGCGTGGTGGCGAGAGCTTCGAGGACTGGTGGGGCGGGGTCTCCCAGCTGTCGCGGCAGCTGGACGACATCGAGGCGGGCGCCGGCCGCGACGCGCCGCTGGACCGCTACCTGTCGCTCGACGGCGGCCCCCGCTTCTCGCTGGAGAGCGCGGAGCTGTTCGAGGAGATGACCGGACGAGCCGCCGAGCTCGGGTTCACCGACGTCGTGACGCATTGGCCCCGTCGGGATGGCCCGTACGCCGGCCGGGCAGAGGTCCTCGACGAGGTCGCCTCACGCTTGCCCGGGCTGGCCTAGACAGGACGCGGCTGCCGAGGCGCGCCCACGCGAAGGTGCCAGGGGGCCTAGGAAAAGGTGCCAGGCGCGCTTACGCGAAGGTGCCAGGGGGCCTAGGAGAAGGTGAAGAGCGCCACCGGGGCACTGGTGGGTGACTTCGACCCGCCGGCGGGCTCGACGGTGATCCCGGCCCCCAACGCCGTGGCCGCGTCTCCTTGGAGGAGCACCGTGACCGTCGGCGCGGACCCATGCGGCATGACGGCGGCGCTGACCATGCCCTTGTTCGGCTGGTCCAACCACACCTGGAAGTCCTTGCCCGCGGGAGCGGCCGGCATGTTGTCCGCGATGATGACGGCCTTGCCGAGGGAGCGACTTCGCACGATCGTGGCGCGAGCCCCGCCGATCGTCTTCTGGAAGCGCTGCGCGTCCTTGGCCTCGAGGACCTGCTCGGTCGCGGTGAGCCGACCGTTGGGGGGCGTGTCGTCCCACGGACTCCAGACCAGGCCGCCGACCAGTACCGCTGCAGCGGCCGCTGCGGCGGTGAGCCAGGTGACCACACGGCGGCGAGGCCGCAGCGGGAGGAGGGTGCCGGTCGCCTCGCCGGCTTCCGTGGTCGTGCCGCCTTCCGTGGTGGCGCCGCCTTCCGTGGTCGTGCCGCCTTCCGTGGTCGTGCCGCCTTCCGTGGTGGCGTCGCCGGTTTCTGCGGGCGCGTCGGCCGCCGCTGCCGCACTCCCGTGCGTCTGGGGGCCAGCCTGCAGAGGAGGAAGCGGCCGGACGGTCCGGATGTTCGCCAGCACTGCATCACGCAGGGCCGGCGGGGGAGTCGTCTCGGTCAGGCTCGACAGCTGCGCGGCCGCCTCGCGCAGGCTGGCGACCTCCTCCTGGCATTCCGGGCACTCGGCGAGGTGCCGCTCGAAGGCCTCACGCTCCTGCTCGTCCACCGCGTCGACCGCGAAGGCGCCCACCAAGCCGTGGATGTCGGCACTCATGACTGCACCCCCAGGGTGTCTCGCAGGCGGATCAAGCCGTCACGGATTCGGGTCTTGGCCGTGCCGAGCGGCACGTCGAGCAGGGACGCCACCTCGGTGTGCGTGTACCCGCCGAGGTACGCCAGCTCGACAGCGCTGCGCTGGGTGTCGGTCAGCGTGTCCAACGCATGACGTACCCGCTGGGCGTCGAGTCGACGCTCGACGACCTCGGCCGTCTCGTCGTAGGTGCGCTCCTGGTTACGGGCGCCGTACGTGTGGTCCCGGTCAGTGGACGCCTGCGCGGAGCGGACCCGGTCGACCGCCTTGCGGTGGGCGATCGTGAGCATCCAGCTCACGGCGCTGCCCCGCTCGGGGTCGTACCGTGCGCTGGTCCGCCAGATGTCGAGCAGTGCCTCCTGCGCGACCTCCTCCGACTGGGAGGGATCCCGCACGACCCGCAGGACCATGCCGTACACCCGGGCCGCCACGGCGTCGTACAGCGTGGCGAACGCGGACTCGTCACCGAGGGCGCAGGCTCGCAGCAGACCTGCGAGGTCCTGGCCCACGGCAGCACCTCCCCAGGCCGGTTGGGGACCTGAGGGGGTGGCTGCCATGGGAACCATCATCGTGGACCAGGGATCACTTCGGCAGGAGGACGCCGTCGACGATGTAGACGGTGGCGTTGGCGGTCTGCACGTTGCCGCAGATGACCTTGGCCGTGCCGACCTTGAACGACTCGCCAGATCCGGAGACCGTGATGGTGCCGCCACCCAGGGTCTTGTGGTCGCCGGCGAGCATCTCCGGAGTGAGCCTGCCGGCCACCACGTGGTTCGTCAGCACCTTGGTGAGCAGGCCCTTGGGGTCCTTCATGGCGGCGTTCATCGTGGCCGCGGGGACGGCCTTGAACGCGTCGTTCGTGGGCGCGAAGACCGTGATGTCCTTGGCAGAGTTGAGGGTCGGTGCCAGACCCGCCTTCCCCACCGCGGAGACCAGGGTGCTCAGGACCGGGTTGTTGCTCGCTGCGGTCGCCACCGGGTCGGTGGCCATGCCGGAGAAGGACCCCTTGCCATCCTTCGGCACTGCCGCGCAGCCGGCGCCGAACGGTGCCGCCATCATGTCGTCGGCCGGGCTGCTGGACGAGCTGGTGCTGGACGAGCTGGGGCTCGCGCTGGGGGACGACGACGCGGAGGTGTCGGCGGCCGCGGCCTCGTCCGAGCCGGAGCTGCCGCACGCGGCGAGGCTGAGCGGGACGGCGAGGGAGAGGGCAGCGAGGGCGCTGCGGCGTGCAAGTCGCATGATGTGCTCCTGGTGCGGGGACGTTCTGACATCAGGTATTCGGTCCCCACGCCAAAGCGGATTGGGTTGCCTCGCAACTGTTTTCAGAAGTCGTCGTTCGGCTCAGGAGATGAGGACGACGATGCTGTGGTATCCGGTGGCCCCCGAAGGGAACGGGTCGGCCTCCTTGGAGGTCTGCACAGCGCCGGTCCCGTCAGTGGCGCGCACAGTGAGCTCGTGCCGGCCGCTCGAGGCGTCCCAGACCCAGTACCACTGACGCCAGTAGTCGGTCCCTCCGTCCGGTCCCAGCGTGGCCTTCTGCCACTGCCCCTGGTCGACGCGGACCTCCACCTCTCTGATGCCGCGCCCCTGCGCCCACGCCACGCCGCCGACGGCGACCTTTCCCGGCCGGTACGTCCCCAGGCCCATCGGTGTGTCGATGCGGGACTGCGTCTGCACGGGTGCGTCCGTCGCCCACCCCCGCTCGGTCCAGTAGGCAGGCTCCGCGGCGTACGTCGTGGCGGTCAGCCGGGTCAGCCATTTGGTCGCTCCCACGAAGCCGTAGAGCCCGGGGGTCACCAGGCGTGCCGGGAAGCCGTGCCGCGCGGGAAGGGGCCTCCCGTCCATGGCGACGGCGATCAGGGCGTCCCTGTCATCCGTGAACGCCTCGACAGGGGTGGAGATGGTCATGCCGTCGGTGGAGGTGCTCAGGATCTGGTCGGCCTGGCTCTTCACCCCGGCTCGGGCGAGCACCTCGCGCACGCGGACCCCCAGCCAGCGCGCCGAGGAGATGTACGGACCGCCCACCTCGTTGCTGACGCAGTTGAGGGTGATGTCCTTCTCGACGAGGGGCATCGCGAGCAGCTCGGCGAACGTCATGGAGAAGGGCCTGTCCACCATTCCCCCGACCTCCAGCTTCCACGAGGCGACGTCGATGCGTGGGATCACCAGCGCTGTGTCGACCCGGTAGAACGTGTCCACCGGGGTGCGGAAGGGGCTCACTCCCTTGACGGTCCCTTCGATCCCGGTCGGCAGGGCGGGTGCAGGGTTCGCGGGCTCGGGAAGGGTGACGGAGGCCGGGAGGGTGGGGGGCGCGGAGCGCCGTTGACCGAGCGTGCCGATGGCCGCGGCGCCCACCGTGGCACCGGCGGCTCCGACGAGGAAGCTGCGCCGGCCCGGAGTCGCGGCCCGGCCGTGCGCGTACGCCGTGTGGTCCAGCGGCGACTCGGACGCAGCAGTGGCGGCCGGTTCCCGGCCCGTGAGCAGACCTCGGAGTCCGTGGAGCAGCACCGCCCCCGTGACGGCGGCCGCGAACGCCGGCAGCAGGTCCTGCGGCACGGCGGCCGGTCGGAGGTAGGCGGCGAGACCGGCCAGCGCAGCCAGGGCCACGAGGAGGATGCCTGCGAGCGTCGGACGCCGGCGCGACAGCAGGCCGATCCCGGCGGCGGCGAGCGCGGTGACCACGGCGACGCTGGTGACGAGGATGGGCTTGTCCGCAGTGCCGAAGTGCTGCACCGCCCACTCCTTGACCGGTGTCGGTGTCGCGTCGATGACCGTGGACCCGACCGCCGCCACGGGTGAGGCGGCCGGGTTGACGAACGCCGCGACGAGGTGACCGACTGCCATCGCGCCGACGGCCGCGAGCAGGCCGCACGCGGCGTACATCAGGCGTTGGGTCCTCGGGGGTTCCATACCTCCCATTCGTACTCCGGGCCGCGGTGGATGGGTGCCCCCTACGGCTTACGATCCGGTGACGCCGTAGCGTTGAGGCGTGCCCGCGACCCGTCGCTACCCCAACTTCACAGCCTTCATCGTCACCGGTGCCGTGCTCGGCTTCGTGGTCGGCTCGGCGGTGGCGTACTTCAGTGACAGCAGCGCGACCTACGGCCACAGCTACAGCATGTCCTCGGCGGTGGTGTTCCTCGGCGTCCTGGGCGCGTGCGTGTTCGGTCTGCTGGCCGCTGTGGTCGCCGTGCTGCTGGACCGCAGCCGCTGACCCCTGTGGGACACTGGGGCACGTGGCACGCGGCGACGGACATCTCTCCCACGACCTGCTCCCCGGCGAGAAGGGCCCTCAGGACGCCTGTGGCGTCTTCGGTGTCTGGGCGCCCGGCGAGGATGTCGCGAAGCTGACCTACTACGGCCTGTACGCGCTGCAGCACCGCGGGCAGGAGTCGGCGGGCATCGCGACGTCGGACGGCCGGTCGATCCTCGTGTACAAGGACATGGGCCTGGTGTCCCAGGTCTTCGACGAGCGCTCGCTGGCCTCCCTGCGCGGTCATGTGGCTGTCGGACACTGTCGCTACTCCACGACCGGGGGGTCGACCTGGGAGAACGCCCAGCCGACCCTCGGCGGCCACGAGGAGTCCACGGTGGCGCTGGCGCACAACGGCAACCTCATCAACTCCGCGGAGCTGCGCGAGCTGGTCGCGGAGCGCCGGGCCGAGGGCTATGCCAACGGCGGGGGCGAGATGGGTCGCGGCAACACCACCGATACGGCGCTGGTCACCGCGCTGCTCGCCGACGACCCCGACCGCTCCCTGGAGGCGGCGGCGCTGGACCTGTTCCCGAGGCTGCGCGGTGCGTTCTGCTTCGTGTTCATGGACGAGCACACCCTGTACGCCGCTCGCGACCCCCAGGGCATCCGTCCACTGGTCCTCGGCCGGCTGGACCGCGGCTGGGTGGTGGCCTCGGAGACGGCCGCGCTCGACATCGTCGGCGCGTCGATGATCCGGGAGGTGGAGCCGGGCGAGCTCATCGCCATCGACGAGGACGGCCTGCGATCCCAGCGCTTCGCCCCGGCGGCGCCCAAGGGCTGCGTCTTCGAGTACGTGTACCTCGCGCGACCGGACACGACGATCAGCGGCAGGGTGGTGCACGAGGCGCGGGTCGAGATGGGGCGGGCGCTGGCTCGCGAGCATCCGGTCGAGGCAGACCTCGTCATGCCGACGCCCGAGTCCGGCACGCCCGCTGCGATCGGCTACGCGCAGGAGTCCGGCATCCCCTACGGCCAAGGGCTGGTGAAGAACTCCTATGTCGGCCGCACGTTCATCGCGCCGTCGCAGACGATCCGCCAGCTGGGTATCCGGCTGAAGCTCAACCCGCTGCGTGAGGTGATCAAGGGCAAGCGGCTCGTGGTGGTGGACGACTCGATCGTGCGGGGCAACACCCAACGGGCCCTGGTGCGGATGCTGCGCGAGGCGGGCGCCGCGGAGGTGCACGTCCGGATCTCCTCGCCGCCGGTGCGGTGGCCCTGCTTCTACGGCATCGACTTCGCGACCCGCGCCGAGCTCATCGCCACGGGCATCGGCGTGGAGGAGGTCTGCACCTCGATCGGCGCGGACTCCCTCGGCTACATCTCGGAAGAGGGGATGGTGGCTGCGACCGACCAACCTGCGGACGCGCTCTGCACGGCGTGCTTCACGGGCGTCTACCCGGTCGAGCTTCCCCACGCGAGCCGGCTGGGGAAGAACCTGTTCGAGACGCTGCCTCTCGACGTCGGGGGAGTCTCGCTCGGGGTCGGCGGCGGCGCCCAGGACGCGCTCACCCGCCCCTGACCTCGCGCGTTACCCACCCTCCCGGCCCGCTCGTGGTCTCTCCTGACCGCGACGCGGTGGAGGTCGGTCAGGCGCTGCGGACTGGTGTGTCCGTCCTTCGCGGCTCTCGCCAGAGCTCGATCGTCTGGGTGAGCCAGAACGTCGCGAACTGCGTGATCAGCGCGCCCTCCAGCCAGAACACCCAGTTGTCGAGCCATCCCAGCCATGGTCCCGTCACGACGATGACGACGATCGAGGCGACCATGAGGACGAAGCCCCAGAAGTAGCGGTTCCACAGGTGCTCGCGCCACGGATGCCCGTCCTCACGTGCCTGCGAGCGCGCCAGACCGAGGCCGTTGACCAGCACCACGGCGACGATGCCGAGGAAGAGCAGCAGGGCCGAGGTCGTGTGGCCATGGCACATGAAGCCGTCGCGGTCGAACAGGAAGTACGCCGCCAGCCCGAGGAAGGCGAGGACCGACACGAGGATGGCGATGCCACTGTCGGGGGACAGCGCTCGCTCGCTCGGCGGCGTGGCGAACACCTCGATGCCCATGACGACGAGGAACGCGATGGTGGCCAGGACGAGCAGGGCGGAGACGTTGTTGGTGATGGCGGCTCGCACGTCTGGAGCGATCCCCGAGGCGACGCAGTGGTCCTCGGGGCGCGTCGGCACGAACGCGACGATGAATGCGAAGAACCCTGAGCCGTTGAGCAGGACGTCCTCGACGTCGGTGTTGCCCTGGTAGACGATCAGGCAGGCGCCAACGGCGCAGAGGCTGGCGACGAAGACCGACCGCACCGGCGTGTAGTACGACGCGCTGACTGACTGGAGCAGATGGCCCTGCGACACGACCTCGATGCCGACCGAGGTCCCCAGGAGGAGGACCAGCAGCACCATGGCCAGCCGGAGGTAGCGGTAGGTGCGCAGGAGGTCGAACTGGTAGCTGCTCGTACTGGGCATGGCGGCCCTTTCCCGTGCGGATGCCTGTGCTTGCCAGTGTCTGCCATCGCGGGACAGGAGCGGGTCCGCCGTTCGTACCGGTCTAGGGTGGGCGGCGTGAGCGAGCCGATCACCTATGCCTCCGCCGGCGTCGACGTCGAGGCCGGTGACCGTGCCGTCGAGCTGATGAAGGCGTCCGTCCGCCGGGCGACCAGACCCGAGGTGCTCGGGGACCTCGGAGGCTTCGCCGGCCTCTTCGACGCCAGTGCCCTCCGGGCCATGTCGCGGCCCGTGCTGGCCACCTCGACCGACGGTGTCGGCACCAAGGTCGCGATCGCCCAGGCGTTGGACAAGCACGACACGATCGGCTACGACCTCGTGGGCATGGTGGTCGACGACATCGTCGTATGCGGCGCCGAGCCGCTGTTCATGACCGACTACATCGCGACGGGAAAGGTCGTGCCGGACCGGGTCGCGTCCATCGTCTCCGGGATCGCGGCGGCGTGCGCGCAGGCTGGCGTGGCGCTCGTCGGAGGGGAGACGGCCGAGCACCCGGGCCTGCTGGCCGCGGACGAGTACGACGTCGCCGGGGCTGCAACCGGGGTCGTGGAGTATGACGAGCTGCTCGGACCGGGTCGAGTGGCCAGCGGGGACGTGGTGCTGGCGCTGGCTTCCAGCGGACTGCACTCCAACGGCTACTCGCTCGTGCGCAAGGTGGTCCGCGACGCGGGCTGGGCCCTGGACCGACACGTCGAGGACCTCGGCTGCACGCTGGGGGAGGAGCTGCTGAGGCCCACGCAGGTGTATGCGGCCGACCTCCTGGAGCTCGTGCGGACCGACGGGCTTGACGTCCACGCTCTCTCGCACGTGACCGGAGGAGGGCTCGCGGCGAACCTCGCCCGCGTCCTGCCGTCTGGCATGTTCGCCCACCTGGACCGGTCCACCTGGACGCCGCCTGCTGTCTTCTCGACCATCGGCGACCTGGGTCAGGTCCCGCGGGTGGACCTCGAACGCACCCTCAACATGGGCGTCGGCTTCCTCGCGATCCTTCCTCGCGACCAGGCCGACGCGGCGGCCGGGGTCCTGGAGCGCCGCGGCATCCGGGCGTGGGTGGCCGGGGAGGTCGTGGTCGCGGCGCAGGCGACGGTCGAGGAGGGCGCCGAGGTCGTCCACGGGGCCAAGGGGGTCGAGGGTGGCTCGGTCCAGGTGGTCGGCGAGCACCCGGCCTGAGCGCTGCGCCCGGGCACCTTCCTGTCCGTGCCGCGGCGACGTACCGTCGAGTCGTGGACCATCCCGAGGACGAGGATGTCGTCGTCCGGCAGTACCGGTTCCTCCTGCGCACGGCGCCCGTGGACGCGCTCGAGGCCGCTCATGCCGAGGCCCTCGACGGCCTGGGGGTCGAGTCCCGGGCGGCCGTGCTCAGGGCGGTCCAGACCGGGCTCGTGGCGGGTCTGCGGCTGCAGTGCCACCAGATACGTGAGCTGGGCCACCTCCTGACCCTCGGAGAGCGCCGGACCCCTGGGGCGGTCATGTCCACCCTCGAGCCGCACACGCTGCGCGCCCTTGCCGAGCGGGTCGTGCTGGCCGAGGCGGCGTTCGGCCTCTTCGGGGGGTATGCCGCCTGGGACGGTGCCGAGCCGGTCACGCTGGCGGAGCGGTGGACCGACGCGGGGTTCGGTGAGCCTTGGCACGACTCGCTCGTCACCCGGGTCGTCTATCGCAACTTCGTCGGTGGCCCGAGCTCGCCGGACGCCGCTTTCGGCGGGCACTGAAGGCCCTCACGCGCGACGCGGGAGTCACGGTGACTCGCGGTGCCCGGGGCGTCCGCAGTCAAACCCGGCCGTCGAGAAGTGTTCGGGCCCCCGAACGTCCCTCATTTGGTGGAGCACCGGGGCGCCGTTCGTGGGTGCCCTTGCCCTGCTGGCGTGCCTAGCCTCCGAAGAGTGGGTCTGCGCCACCTGCTCCGGCGCCAGGAGCACCATGAGCCGCCACCCCCGGTGGAGCGCCCGGAGGTGCGTCGCTACCGCTATCTGCTGCGCGCCGCGCCTCCTCAGGTGCTGGAGAAGCTTCACGCGCGCGCCCTGTCCGTCCTCGACCCCGGCGTCCGCGCCAACCTGCTCCGCACCGCACAGGAGCGCTCCAGGGCGCCGGCCGACCTGACCATCGAGGACACCGACATACTGGCCCGGGTGATCACCGAGGCGGAGCAGCGCAGGCCCGGACTCCTGGTGACGGGCTACAACGAGATGGCGCTCGGCCGGCTGGCACATCTCGTCCTGGCGGACCCCACAAGCGCGCCCTTCCTCACCGGGTACGACTCGTGGGACGGGTCAGACAGGCCGCTCCTGCCGCCGGGTGAGGACGTCGTGGTGCGGCAGTACCGCTACCTCCTGCGGACCGCCCCGCTCGACGCGCTGGAGGCGGCGCACCGCGAGGCCCTTTCCAAGGTCGACCCCGGCGACCGCGCCGTGGTGCTGCGTACCGTGCAGACGCAGCTGGTCACGGGCGCCCATCTCGGCGTGGAGGACGTGGAGCCGTTGGCGCGCCTGGTCTGCCTGGGCGAGCGCCGTGACCCGGGCGCGCTCACGGAGGCCATGCCGCCGGCTCCCCTGAAGGTGCTGGCTCAGGCGGTCATCGACAGCGAGGCGGCGTTCGGGCTGTTCGGCGGGTACGCCGCGTGGGACGGCCGGAACCCGCCCCGGCCGCAGGAGCACGACGACAGCGCCTACGGCGAGGACTGGCACACGGGGCTGCAGTCACGGGGACGAGACGGTACGTAGCGTGGCTACGACGGTTTCGGCGGCGGCACCTTAACCTGCCCCTGCCGGGGCGCGGACCAGGGGCTGGTGGGGTCACCGAAGGCCCGCTGGAGGTCCAGCGAGACCAGCCAGGCGGGCTCCCTCACGCGGCCGACTCCTGACGCCGGACGGTGCCACGGCGAAGCAGAAGCGTCAGCAGGAACGACAGGAGGAGGGCCACGAGGACGCCGAGGTTCGCGTACGCCCAGCTGCCCTCCCAGTAGTGCGAGCCGTCCTGCGCGGTCGTATACGTGCCCAGGCCGACCGGGTGCAGCAGGAACCCCTGCCAGTTGTTCCAGGCGGCGTCGTCGGCGAAGTTGTTCACCACCAGTCCCCAGCCGAGCAGAGACGTCGCGGCCATCGTTCCGACCGACACCCAGTCCCAGCCCCCGTACCGGCCCCGCGCGTCGAACAGGGCGTCCTCGTCGTAGTCACGACGGCGCAGGACGACGTCCGCGATCATGATGCCCGCCCAGGCGGCGAGGGGTACGCCGAGGGTGATGAGGAAGGACTGGAACGGGTTGATGAAGCTCTGGGCGAAGAACACCACGTAGATGGTGCCGGCGGTGAGGATCACCCCGTCGATGAACGCGGCTCGCGGGCGGGGGATGCGCACACCCAGGGAGAGGAGCGTCAGCCCCGACGAGTAGATCCCCAGCACGGCGCCGCTGACGAGCGCCAGGATGGCAGCGGCCAGGAAGGGCAGCAGGAACCAGGTCGGCAGGATGGTGGCGAGCGTGCCGATCGGGTCGGCGGCGATGCCCTCTCGGAGCTTGGCATCGGAGCCGGCGAGCGCCAGGCCGTAGATCACGAGCAGGGCCGGAGCCAGAGCGCCGCCGAACGTGTTCCAGAAGACGATCGAGGAGCCGGCCGCGCCCCGGTGCTGGTACCGGGACCAGTCGGCCGCGATGTTGATCCAGCCCAGGCCGAACCCCGTCATGACCAGGACCAGTGCGCCGACCATCTGCTGCCCCGACCCGGCCTTCATACTGCTCACCGCGTGCCAGTCGACGTGCCCGAGCGTCAGGGCGACGTAGACGACGGTCGCGATGCCCGTGACCCATGTGAGCCACGACTGCAGCCGCATGATGACGTGGTACCCGGCAACCGACGCCACCACGATCAGCGCGGCCGTGACCACGCACGCCACGATCTTGGTGCGCGTGCCGCCGCCCCAGCCCAGCTGCCTGAAGATCGTGGCTGTGGCGAGCGTGGCCAGGATGGCCAGGAAGGTCTCCCAGCCGATGGAGGTCAGCCACGAGATGACCCCCGGGACGCGCTGCCCCTTCACGCCGAAGGCGGCGCGAGACAGGACCATCGTCGGAGCCGAGCCCCGCTTGCCCGCGATGGCGATGACCCCGCAGAGCAGGAAGGACGCCACGACGCCCACCACGGTGACGACGACGGCCTGCCAGAACGAGACGCCGAAGCCGAGGACGAAGCCCGCGTAGCTGATCCCGAACACCGACACGTTGGCGGCGAACCACGGCCAGAACAGGTCACGAGGCCGCGCGGTGCGCTCCGCCTCGTCGACGATCTCGATGCCGGTGGTCTCGACCCCGAGGCGCCGAGGGTCAGCGCGCGTGGCAGTGCTCATGACCGGAGCGTAGACCGCTGCGCGCTCCTCACCTCGCACCTGGGCAGGCCTATATGGCGCTGCGCCCGTGGTGCGGGGTGACACACGAGCCGAGGCCCGCGCATGAGGTGTCAGGTCGTGGAGATCAGGTCATTGCTGACCTGAGGCCCACTTTCCGTACTCGTCGTACTCGTCCTCGCCGGCGGAGTCGTCGGAGACGCGCTCCGGCTCCGCGTAGGAGGACCCGTGCAGTTCTCGCTCAAGCGCACTCAAGTCGGTGTTCGGGGAGAAGTACTTCAGCTCCCGAGCGACCTTCGTCTGCTTGGCCTTGGCCCGGCCGCGCCCCATGGCGTGACCCCCTCATGCGTCTGCCGGGACGGCATCGCCTGGTCGAGCCACCGTGTAGGCGCCTCGGCTCAACGGAGCGGTCCCGGGAATCGTGTATATGTCGTGGGGACAACGCTACAGGAGCGATGCAAGTTTGGCGGCAGGACTACCGGCTGGTGGAGGCTCAGGGCCGCTGGCGCCTCAGCGCCCGGGCAGCCAGATGCCGCCGGACTGCTTGGCGGCCATCCGCTCCTCGGCGATGTGGTCCGCTGCCGCCGCCGGAGTGATGTCCCGCTCGGCAGCCGTCTCGAGCACCTCGAGGGTGTGGTCGAAGATCGCCGTGGCGCCCTTCTTGGCCCGTTCGAAGTCGAAACCGTGCAGCTCGTCGCTGACCTGGATCACTCCGCCGGCGTTGACGAGGAAGTCGGGGGCGTAGGTGATCCCGCGTGCCTTCAGCCGGTCCGCCGTCCCCCCGACCCCCTCGACGACGAGCTGGTTGTTGGCACCGCCGCACACCACCGTGGCACGCAGCACGGACACCGTCTCGTCATCGAGCGCCCCGCCGAGCGCACAGGGCGCATAGACGTCGATGTCCTCCCGCACCAAGGCCCCGGTGTTCGGAACGACGCGGACCTGCGGGTGGGCGGCTAGCAGCGCCGCGACCGCGCGCTGGTCGACGTCGGTGACAACCACGTCGGCGCCGTCCTCCAGCAGATGCCCGGCGAGGATGCGTCCCACCTTGCCGACGCCCGCGATCCCCACTGTGCGCCCCGAGAGGGTGGGCCGGCCCCAGAGGTGCTGGGCGCAGGCCCGCATGCCCTGGAAGACGCCGTACGCGGTGAGCACCGAGGAGTCCCCAGCGCCCCCGTTCGCCTCGGAACGGCCGGTGGCGAAGCGGGTCGTCTCGCTGACGACATCCATGTCCGCCACGTACGTCCCGACATCGCACGCGGTGACGTACCGGCCGCCAAGGCTCTCCACGAACCGCCCGTACGCGCGCAGCAGCTCAGGGGTCTTGTCCGTAGCGGGGTCGCCGATGATGACAGCCTTGCCACCGCCGAGGTCGAGCCCCGCTACCGCGTTCTTGTAGGCCATACCTTTGGACAGCCGCAGCACGTCGCTCAGCGCGGCCTCCTCGGTGGCATACGGGTAGAACCTCGTCCCGCCCAGCGCCGGCCCCAGCGCCGTGCTGTAGATCCCGATGATGGCCCTCAGACCGGTGGTCCTGTCGTGGCAGAAGACCACCTGTTCGTGCTGGGAGGTGGTGGGCGGGGGCGGCGAGGACGTGGTCACGGTGGTGACTCCTTGAGCTCGGGTGTATCGGCCGGCCGGCGCGGGTCACGCGCCGAGCCCAGCGTAATCCCGCTCACGGGCTGGACCTGTGACTAGTCCGAACGGGCCATGCCGGACCACCCGTACGGAATGTTCCCAAAGGGTCGCGGTTGTCCGATTATTAACAGACGTTCCCTGCACGAGGAGAAGTCATGGTTGCTCGCACCACCGAGGTCGAGAAGCTGCTCACACCTGCGGAGGTGGCGTCGCTGTTCCGGGTCGACCCCAAGACAGTGACTCGTTGGGCGAAGGCAGGAAAGCTCAACTCCATCCGCACACTCGGCGGACACCGCCGCTACCGAGAGGCTGAGGTCCGGGCGCTGCTGTCCGACGTCCTCTGAGCCTCGCCCGCCTCGACGACCCGGGTGCAGGGCCCGGACCGTCCGCTCATCCCTCGATCCCGGTCGACCCGTGCGGCTCACCGACCGGTTTGGACTCCGGTGACCCGCGCTCACGCAGGTAGATGCTGAACACCACCATGCTGGCGACCGCCAGGAACTCCGACTGCCAGTTCTGCAGGGTGCGGTTCCAGAAGTCCGGCGCCTTCGCGTACTCGAGCCAGCCTGCCGGCGCCTGGAGGTCCTGGATCTGCTCGGAGTTGTAGGCGCTGCGGCCCGCGACGAACTGGGCGCTCCACGAGCCGAGGAAGGCCACTCCCATGACCACGCCGAGGGAGTGCGAGTAGACGCTTCGGCGCCACCCCCCCACCTTGGCCCAGGCCGCGGCCCCAGGGGCGGCATACTGCCCGACCTTCTGCTTCTCGTCGCTCTCCCGTCCCGCGGAGTCCAACGGCTTGGACTCCGGTGAGCCGCGTTGGAGCAGCCAGACGGTCAGGACGATGTAGAGCAGGAACTGCAGGTACTCGGACTGCCAGTTCTCGGCAACGTCCACCGCGAAGCTCGACGAGGTCAGGTACTGCGCCATCGACATCATCGCCAGCCCTGCATCCGCCGCTTGCTCGTTGACCTGCGCCAGCCCGCTGACCGCCTGGCCAGCCAGAGCGCCGAGCAGAAGGACTGTGAAGGCCAGCGTGAGTCCCTGCTCCCGCAGCCACCTCATCGGTGCAGCACCGCTATGACGAAGCAGAAGGCGAGGCCCGCCGTGACGAAGACCAGGTAGGACACGAAGACCGTACGCATCTAGGTCCCCTTCACGGTGCAGTCGTAGGGCCGGTCGGTGGCCTGCGGCTTGCAGCCCGCCGCGGTGACCCGCCAGCCGTCCGGGAACAGGGCCAGGAAGAGGGTGTCGCCGTCCAGCTCCGCCATGGCGTCGGTGCCGAAGACCTGGGTCCGCCGCACGGCGTGCGCCTGGGGGAGGTCCTGCTCCCGCAGGGACTGTGGACAGGGCCCGTCCGACTCGAGGTCCTGGCGTGTCTTGGGCGCGAGGAGGCGGCACGCCTTGCCGGGGTCGTCGGCGACCGACCGCTCGAAGGACAGTGCGGCCGCGGAGGCGGCACCCTGCTGCGAACGGCCCGCCGCCCCACACCCCGAGAGCAGTACGACGCCGAGGGCCACCACGGCATACCGCGAGGTCAGGGTCGTGGACACGCATGGCACTGTAGGCGCTGGGTGCCCCACTGCAACCGCAGTCCCGCACGCCACGCCGCGCACCATGGCGCGTCCGTACGCAGTGCGAAGGGTCCACGTTCGGATGGAGGCTGCTCAACCGAATGGGGGAGCGAATGGTCAAGGCTTGGCAAAGTCGCCGCTCGCCGGTGCGCGGACCGTGTTGCATCACGAGTCGATGGAAGTCACCACGACCTTGGGAGCCCGCGTTGACCAATAGCCTCGGTCTGTTCGTGCAGGAGCAGATGTCCCACTTCGGCTGGAGCCGCGACATGCTGGCTCAGCGAGCGTGCCTGGACGAGTGGACGCTCGAGGCGATCCTGGACGCGCCGGTGCTTGCCGAGTGGCCTGACAACCAGACGATCCTGGCGTTGGCCCGGGTGTTCTCCGTGCCGGTCCGTGAGGTCGTGCTCCGGTCGGCGGAGGCGAACGGCCTCCACGTGACGTCCGCGCTGAGCACCACGGAGACGGTGCTCCTCGCGTCGAACGACGAGCTGATCCGTGAGATGCGCCGCCGCCTCGCGCTCGGCGCCCGGATGGGCGGCTACCCCACCAGCGTGGCCGTCCAGCCCTGGACGGCGCAGTCAGGCACTCAGTCCGCCTAGGTGCCAGTACCCCTAGCGGCCGTGCGCAGTCCTGCCGTCGCGTGCCGGCTGACTTCGGGAGAGGGTAGGCGCATGACGACTCCCTCCCGGCAGAGCAGCGACCGAGCCTCCGGGGCCCTGCCCGCGACCAAGTCGAGGCGGTACTGCGTGAGGGGGACCTGGGACCGCCGGCAGCTGAGCCAGTACTCCCCGAGCCTGAGGCACTGGTCGACCTTGACGACGAGGACCCGGTGCCGAGGGCGCTCGTCGTGGCGGCGGCGTGGGCCTGGCGGCTGCTGGTCATCGCCGGGGCGCTCGCGCTCCTCGTCGTCGCCCTGCGGGCCACCAGCCTCATCGTCGTCCCCCTGGCCGTCGCGGTCCTCTTCGCGGCCCTCCTGTCGCCCGTGGTGGGAACGGTGACGACCCGCACCCCGCTGCGTCGCGGCGCGGCGTCCGGAGTCGTCCTCCTGCTGACCGTCGTGGTGGTGTTCGGGCTGCTCGCCCTGGCCGGGTCCCAGCTCGCCAGTGGAGCGGGCAGCATGCGCGCCAGTGCCGAGCAGGGAGTCACGCAGGTCGCGGACTGGCTGCGCACGGGTCCGCTGCACCTGACCAGCGCCCAGCTGGGCGAGTACCTCGCCAAGGCGCAGCAGTCGCTCAAGGGCAACTCCCACGCGCTGACCTCGGGGCTGCTCAGCGCGGGGACCTCTGCCGGGCACTTCGTCGCGGGGTTCCTCATCTGTCTCATCGCGACGTTCTTCTTCCTCGCCGAGGGCGGGCAGATCTGGCGGTTCTTCGTCCGCATGCTGCCGCAGGCGGCGCAGCAGCCGACCTTCGAGGCGTTCCGCCGGGGCTGGGTGAGCGTGGGCCACTACGCGCGTACGCAGGTCATCGTCGCGGGCGTCGACGCCGTCGGGATCGGACTCGGCGCACTGGTGCTGAGGCTGCCGTTCGTCGTCCCGCTGACCTTGCTGGTCTTCCTCTCCTCGTTCGTCCCGATCGTCGGTGCCATCGTCTCCGGCGCCGTCGCGGTCCTCGTCGCGCTGGTCGCCAAGGGGCCCACTGCCGCCCTCGTCATGCTCGCTGTGGTCATCATCGTGCAACAGCTGGAAACCCATGTGCTGCAACCGTTCCTGATGGGGCGCGCGGTGGCCCTCCACCCCCTGGCCGTCATCGCCGCCGTGGCGATCGGCTCCTTCCTCCTCGGTATCGTCGGAGCGCTGTTCGCCGTGCCCGTGCTGGCGATGGCGAACAGCGTCATCCGGTACTACGTGGGCGACGACACGGTCCCCCAGCTCGGAGTGGACTCGCCACCTCCACCGGAACCGGAGGCATCGTGACCGCCCCCTTCGCGACGAACGTCCGTTCTGGTGTTCCCCGCCAACCGATCCCGTCCAGGCTCTAAGGTGCTGCCATGGCGTGGGTCCACGGCACCGAACGGTGGGGTCGCCTCCTCGACAGGGCGGACCGCCGTGCCTGACCGGGCCGCCGCGCGGCTGGAAGGCTACCTGGGGCCCCTCGCGCCCGAGGCCGACCCGACGTCCAGGATCAGCAGCCTGGACTACCGCACGCTGTTCGAGCTGCTGCCCAGCCCCTGTGTCCTCCTCGACGGCGAGCTGGTGATCCGAGACTGCAACCGGGCCTATCTCGAGGTGGTCGGGCGCTGTCCCACCGAGCTCCTCGGTCGCCGGCTGTTCGACGCCTTCCCGGACGTGACGGACGCCGGGGTACCCGCGGCCGACTCCGTACGCCGTGCTCTGCTGACGGCCCTGGCCACCGGCCGCCCGGCCGCCTTGGGAGTCCATCGCTACGACCTCCAGCTGCCGGAGGGCCATAAGGCCGCCCGTTTCTGGGCCAGCACGGTGGTGCCACTCAGCGATTCGCTCACGAAGCTCCGTTGGCTGCTGTACGCCATCCACGACGTCAGTGCCCTCGCTGCGCACCTGCCTGGAGGCGCCGAGGCCGGCGCGACCGCTCTGTCCGTGGAGGACGCGGTCCGTGCGGCCGCCGCGGTCGCGGACCAGAGCCGCCTCTTCGACGCCGAGCTGGAGGCGGGGCGCCAGCTCGGCGTCGCGGTCCAGGCGCTCATGCTGCCCCAGCTCGTGCCCGACGCCGTGACGGAGCGGGTCGCGGTCGCGGTGCGGTACCGGCCTGCCACCGAGGCGCTCGGGGTGGGCGGTGACTGGTACGACGTGGCTGACATCGGCGACGGCAGGGTGGCGCTCGCGGTCGGTGACGTCGTCGGCCACGGGGTCGGTGCGGCGTCGGTCATGGGACAGCTGCGTACGGCGCTGAGCGCCCTCACCGTCGCGGACGTGGGTCCCGCGAACGCGCTCCGCGCTCTGGACCGCATCGCGGGCACGAACCCCGACGCCACCGCCTCCACCGCCATCAAGGTCGTCCTCGACCCGGCCCAGCACATCGCCGTCTACAGCAGCGCCGGTCACCTGCCACCGCTGCTCGCACACCTCGACGGCGAGGTGGAGCACCTCGACCAGGCGCTGGGACCGCCGCTGGCCGCCGCCCCAGAGATCATGCCCCGCCCCCTCGCGACCGCGGCGGTCCGCCCGGGCGACGTGCTGGTCATGTACACCGACGGCCTGGTCGAGCGCCGCGACGAGGACATCGACGCGGGGATCCAGCGACTCGAGGATGCCCTCACGCGTCACCGCGGCCTCCCGGTGGAGGACCTGGCCGACCGCCTTCTCGCGGAGCTGGTCCCCGGAGAGGCCCTGCGGGACGACGTCGCGCTGGTCGTCGTGCGGGCGTGACGACGAGTACGGACCCCGGCAGGCAGCGATGCACGACGACGTCCAGCTGACCATCGGACGGGCGGCCCGCGTCCTGGCCGAACGCGTGCGGCCGGCGGTCCACGCGACCTCGGTGCCGCTCACCGTCGAATGGTGTGAGCTGCCCGGCGAACCGGTGCCGCCGGTGGAGGGCCTCGCGCTGGACTATGGGCCGTATGCCGTCGGGACGCCGTGGGGAGCGCCGTGGGGCACCACCTGGTTCCGGCTGAGCGGAACGGTGCCGTCGCAGTGGGCCGGCAGCAGGGTCGAGGCCCTCGTCGACCTGGGGTTCGACGCCGAGCTGCCCGGGTTCCAGTGCGAGGGTCTGGTGTACCGCCGCGACGGTGTCCCGCTGAAGGGGGTCAACCCCCGTAGCCAGTGGGTCCTGGTGTCCGAGGCGGCGCAGGCGGGACAGCACGTCGAGCTGTTCGTCGAGGCGGCCTCCAACCCCCTCCTGCTCGACCCCCACCACCCCTTCGCGCCGACGCGTGAGGGCGACCTCACGACGGCCTCCGGCACGAAGCTGTACCGATCGCGCCGGATGGACCTCGCCCTGTTCGACCGCGAGGTCTGGGAGCTGGCTCTCGACCTCGAGGTGCTGCTCGAGCTCCAGGCGGAGCTACCGCAGGGGCCACGTCGGATGCAGGTCCTCCAGGCTCTCGACGACGCGCTGGACCGGCTCGACCTCCAGGGCATCAGCGGCACTGCGGGGGAGTGCCGACAAGCGCTGGCCAGGGTGCTGGCCAAGCCGGCCAGCACCACCGTCCACAGGATCTCGGCCATCGGGCACGCGCACATCGACTCGGCCTGGCTGTGGCCGGTGCGCGAGACGGTCCGCAAGGTCGCCCGCACGACGTCGTCCATGGTCGCGCTCATCGAGGAGACCGACGACTTCCTGTACGGGATGTCCAGTGCGCAGCAGTACGCCTGGCTCAAGGAGCACCGTCCCGAGGTCTACGAGCGCGTCACCAAAGCAGTCGCGTCCGGACGGTTCGTGCCGCTGGGCGGGATGTGGGTGGAGAGCGACACGGTGATGCCTTCTGGAGAGTCTCTGGTCCGGCAGTTCCTCTACGGGCAGCGGTTCTTCGAGCAGGAGCTCGGCGTGCGGTGCCGGGGCGTGTGGTTGCCGGACAGCTTCGGGTACTCCCCGGCGCTGCCTCAGCTCGTCAGGCGGGCCGGGTTCGACTGGTTCTTCACTCAGAAGATCTCGTGGAACCAGGTCAACCGGTTCCCGCACCACACCTTCCTGTGGGAGGGCATCGACGGCTCTCGCGTCCTGACGCACTTCCCCCCGATGGACACCTACAACTCCCAGCTGTCGGGTATGGAGCTGGCCAAGGCCTCCCGTCAGTTCGCCGAGAGCCGCGTGGCGACCGGGTCCGTCGCGCCGGTCGGGTGGGGCGACGGGGGCGGCGGTACCACGCGTGAGATGACGGGCAAGGCAAGCCGGCTGGCCGCCCTCGAAGGGAGCCCGACGGTCCAATGGGAGCATCCCGACGACTTCTTCGAGCGAGCGCACGGCGAGCTGGAGCTGCGGGACCCCCCGGTCTGGGTGGGCGAGCTCTATCTCGAGCTGCACCGGGCGACCCTGACGTCGCAGCACCGGACCAAGCAGGGCAACCGCCGGACCGAGCACCTCCTCGTGGAGGCAGAGCTCTGGGCGGCCACCGCGGCCGTGCGCGCGGGCGTCGAGTACCCGCACGACGAGCTCGACTCCCTGTGGAAGCAGGTGCTGCTGCAACAGTTCCACGACATCCTCCCCGGCACGTCGATCGCGTGGGTCCATCGTGAGGCGGTCGCGCAGTACGAGCGGGTCACACGTGAGGCGGAGGCCCTGGTGGCTCGGGCGCTCGCCGCGCTCGTCGGCGAGGGCGACCGGGAGGTCGAGGCGAACCCTGCACCGTTCGTGCGACACGGCATACCGGCTGGGGGCGGGAGGGTCGTCGCGGACCCTGAGGCCCGTGCAGGGCGTGCTGCCGAACCGCGCCCCTGCGCGGTCGCCGCCGTCCGGCTCCACCATGAGGGCGGCGGCTATGTCCTGGACAACGGCGTGGTCCGCGTCGCCATCTCGGCGCAGGGGCTCGTCACCTCGGCCGTGGATCTTGCCACGGGCCGAGAGTCGGTCGCTCCCGGCCGTGAGGCGAACCTCCTTCAGCTCCACCAGGACTTCCCGAACCGGTGGGACGCCTGGGACGTCGACTCGTTCTACCGCAACCGCGTCACGGATCTGCGGGACGTGTCAAGGCTTGACGCGCGGATCGAGGCTGGCGGCGCGCACGTCGTGGTCGAGCGAGCCATCACGCCTCACTCCACCGTCCGCCAGGTGATCTCGCTCGCGGCCGGCGCGCGGGTTCTGCAGGTCGAGCAGGTCACGGACTGGCACGAGACGGAGAAGCTGCTCAAGGTGGCCTTCCCCCTCGACGTGCGGGCGCAGCACACGGTCGCGGAGACGCAGTTCGGGCACTACCAGCGGGTGACCCACAGGAACACCAGCTGGGAGGCGGCGAGGTTCGAGACCTCGATGCACCGGTTCCTGCTCGTGCAGGAACCTGGCTTCGGCGTCGCCTTGGTCAACGACTCCACGTACGGCTTCGACGTCGCGCGCGAGCCGGGGGACGAGGGCATCGTGACCTGCGTGCGGCTGTCGTTGCTGCGGGCGCCGCGCTTCCCCGACCCGGAGACCGACCAGGGGCTGCACGTGCACCGGTACGGTCTGGTCGTCGGGGCCGACGTGGCGTCGGCCACGGCGGAAGGCGCTCTCCTCAACGTGCCGGCACGTCACAGCTCCGGTGACCATGGGTTCGAGCCGCTCGTCAGCGTCCACGGCGAGGGACTCGTGCTCTCGAGCGTCAAGGAGTCGGCGGACCGGTCCGGCGACCTCGTCGTGAGGCTGTACGAGTGCCTCGGCGGGCGTACCTCCGGAACGGTCCACCTGGCCTTCCCGGGGGAGCGAGTGGTCCTGACGAACCTGATCGAGGAACCGCTGAACGAGGCTGCCCTGGAGGTTGCCCACGGGGTCGTCGAGGTGAGGCTGGGGGCCTTCGAGGTCGTCACGATGCGCGTCACCCGGCGTTGACCTACTTCTCAGTACACCTGGTCGGCTGCCGTGGCGAGCGGCTGAGGCTTGAGCCCAAGAGGGCTGGCCTCGGCCGGCTCGTTCGACACCGCTGCCCAGTCGCGCGCGGCTGCGAGCGTGTGGACCTGCTCCATCGCGGCCTGCTGCGCCATCTCCCGGAGGGCCGGAGTGACATCCATGGGCTGGGAGTTGACGAACTCGACGTCCGTGATGCCGATGAACCCGAAGATCGTCCGCAGGTAGGGCTCCTGGAAGTCGTACGCGTGCATCGGGCTGAGGGGACCGTAGTCCCCACCTCGCGAGGTGACACAGATCATCTTCCGTCCGTGCACCAGAGGGACCGCCTGGCCGAGGTCGTTGTAGGTGAACACATATCCCGGCTGGACGATGCAGTCAATGTAGTACTTCAGGGCGTACGGGATGCTGAAGTTCCACATGGGCGTGGAGATCACGTACAGGTCCGCGGACAGGAAGCGCTCGATCGCCCGCTCGATCTCTCGCCACGACTCGACGTGGGCCTTGCTGACGGGCTGGCCCATCATGATCGTGTACTTCGCCTTGATGTTGTGGCCGGCAATGGCCGGCAGGTCGTGACGATAGAGGTCCACGACGTCGACGACGAGGTCGGCATGGGCGGCCCTCAGCTCGTCGATCAACGCGTGGGACACCCGAAGGGTGTTGGAGTTCTTGTCGCGTGGCGACGCGATGACGTGCAGGAGCTTCATCGGGGTGGCCTCCTCGAGCCAGAGATGTCCCTGCACGGTCGAGGACCGATGCGTCCTCGACCGCACTCTTCTCGCTGGACCGCCTGCGAGCAAGGCCTGATTGACGTAGAGGCGGTCAAGCGCGCGCTCAGGCAGGCACCGGCACGACGCCCTCTCGCGTGGTCGCCACGTCATCCAGCCTGGTCACCGCACCGTACGTTCGGGCGTCGACGCAGACGGTCCGCGGTGGGAGGATCGGCTGCACCGGCCATCGTAGGACCGGCAGGCTTGTCCCTAGGAGGACACGTGAGCAGTCTCGGGAGCCGCGTGCAGAAGACGCTGTGGCGGTTCGGCTCGACGACGATGGTGTGGCTGTACCGGAAGTCCGGCGGACGGGTCGGCGGTCGGGTCAGGGGCCTGCAGGTCGTGCTGCTCACGGTTGCCGGCCGCAAGAGCGGGCAGCCGCGCACCGCGGCGGTCAGCTGGTTCCCGCACGGTGAGGGTCACATCGTCGTGGGGTCCGCGGGCGGCCTGCCCCAGGAGCCGCAGTGGTTCAAGAACCTTCGGCACGCGGAGAGCGCCCAAGTGCAGGTCGGGCGGGAGACGTTCGCCGCGAGCGTGAGGGTGCTCGAGGGCGAGGAGCGCGACCGGGTATGGCGGGACGTCGTCCTTGCCCGTGCCCCCAGCTTCGCGCAGTACGAGGTCAAAGGGCGGCGCACCATACCGCTGGCGGAGCTGACCCGGACCGGCTGACGTTCCCGTCCGGACGTCCCGCAGGACGCATCGCGGGCACGCTCAGGACCGTCGGGGCACTCCGCCTACCCTTGGGGCATGGATCTGGGCCTCGACTTCGGCACGACACACACCGTCATCGCCCATGCGGACAGGGGCAACTACCCCGTGGTGACCTTCCTCGACCAGGACGGTGACGCGCACGGCCACTTCCCCACCGTCGCGGCGGACGACGGCGGAAAGGTCGTCTACGGTTTCGCGGCCCTCGAGGCGGCGCGCCGAGGTGCGCCCTTCGTCCGCTCCTTCAAGCGCGTCCTGGCCGAGCCGCGCGTCACCGCGGAGACGACGATGCGCCTCGGTGAGCGCCGGGTGCCGCTGCTCGAGGTGCTGACGGGCTTCTTCGAGGCCCTGTTGGAGGCGCTGCGGGGCGACTCGAGCGTCGAGGGCGCTCTGGGCGAGGACGCCCCACGCACCGTGCTGGGCGTGCCGGCACACGCGGACAGCGCTCAGCGGTTCCTCACCCTGGAGGCGTGCCGCCGCGCGGGCTTCGAGGTCGTCGGTATGGTCAACGAGCCGTCGGCCGCCAGCTTCGAGTTCGCCCACCGGCAGGCCCGCTCGATCACGTCCCGGCGCAACCTCGTGATCGTCTACGACCTCGGTGGCGGCACCTTCGACGCGTCTCTGCTGGAGCTGTCCGGCACCGCGCACGAGGTCCTCGCCTCCTTCGGAGTGAACCGCCTCGGCGGTGACGACTTCGACGAGGTCCTGGCCGAGACCGCTCTCCGCGTGGCGGGACGCAGCCGGCAGGAGCTGGCGCCAGAGTCCTGGGAGGCGCTGCTCGACGAGTGCCGCGACGCGAAGGAGCGGCTCACCCCGCAGTCCCGCAGAGTCGCCGTGGAGGTCCCTTTGGCGCGCCGCGACGAAGAAGGCGACGAAGGCACCGTCGTGAACGTGGGGGTGGACGACTACTACGCCGCCGCCGCTCCCCTCGTGGAGGCGACGGTCGACGCCATGGAACCTCTCGTCCGGCACCTCAGCTCCCAGGCGGAGGACAGCACCGACCTGGAGGGTGTGGCGGGCATCTACATCGTCGGTGGGGCCAGTGGCCTCCCACTCGTGCCGCGCGTGCTCAGAGCCCGTTTCGGTCGGAGGGTGCACCGCTCACCGATGCCCAGCGCCTCGACTGCCGTGGGCCTGGCCATCGCGGCGGACCGGGATGCGGGCTTCTCGCTGCGCGACCGCCTGTCCCGCGGCTTCGGAGTCTTCCGTGAGCGCGAAGGTGGCGCGTCCCTGTCGTTCGACCCGGTGCTGGACCGCTCGCTCGTCACTGCGGAGGTGGTCGGTGTCGAGTCACCCGCGGAACCCGTCGTCGTCACCCGGCGCTACCAGGCGGCCCACAACGTAGGCTGGTTCCGGTTCGTCGAGTACTCGTCGGTCGACGAGTACGGCGAGCCTCGCGGCGACCTCGTACCGGTCGCGGACATCTCCTTCCCGTTCGAGCCGAAGCTGCAGCGGCTGCACGCTGGAGGCGGCCTCGACTCGGCCTCCGACTCCCCCTCCAACGGGCTGCACGACATACCGGTCGTGCGGCAGGACAACGGTCCGACCATCGAGGAGCGGTACACGGTGGACCCGGCGGGGATCATCTCCGTGGCCCTGACCGACCTGACAACGGGGTACCGTCAGGAGCACGTGCTTCAGGCGTGACGTCCGGGCAGTGCCGACGGGATTTCTCTGGCTGCCTGCGGGGAAGGGCCGCGAGAGGTACGTTGAGTGCGTCTAGCGGTGTGGCTTGGCGACCGAGTGCGTTTTGCGGCGTGTTGCGTGCGCTGTCGTCGGGTCCGGTGTGGGGAGCGAACCTTCGCGGGTCTCTGTTTTAGAGGCTCCGCGACCGGCGTGGGGAGGATCCATGAACCGACCTCAGTGGGCGCCCGCGGGCATCGACGTGTCACGTCCCAGCGCGGCCAGGGTGTACGACTACTACCTCGGCGGCTCGCACAACTTCGCTGTGGACCGGAAGATGGCCGACGAGGCGATCCGGCTGTGGCCCGAGCTGCCGCACATCATGCAGGCGAACAGGAGCTTCCTGCGCCGGTCGGTGCACTACCTCGCCGGTCAGGGGATCAGCCAGTTCGTGGATGTGGGCTCTGGGATCCCCACGGCGGGCAACGTCCACGAGATCGCCCAGCGGGTCAACCCTGAAGCACGAGTCGTGTACGTGGACAACGACCCTGTCGCCGTGGCGCACAGCCGGGCGATCCTGGCCGACACCCGCGGGTCGACCGTGGTGGAGGCCGACCTTCGTCAGCCCGAGCAGATCTTCGAGGACCCGGCCGTGAAGTCGCTGGTGGACTTCGGGGCTCCGGTCGCCTTGCTGCTCGTGGCCGTGCTGCACTTCGTCCCGGACCAGGACGATCCGCAGTCGGCGGTGCGGCGCCTCTGCGAACCGCTGCCACCGGGCAGCCACGTGGCCATCTCGCATGCCAGCTCGGATGGCCAGCCCGACCTGGCGGCCACCCACCAGCTGCTCTACCAGCGGACCCCTACGCCGATGACGATGCGGACCGGGGAACAGATCGCGACGTTCTTCTCCGGGCTGCAGCTCGTCCCACCCGGCCTGGTGCCGATCCCGCGGTGGCGACCCGACGACGACCCCGTCGACGTGGCCGGTGAGCGCATGGTCGGGTACGCCGGAGTCGGCGCCAAGACGTGACCCCGCCGTAGACGAGAGCGACCGTGCCTGACCAGCAGCTTCGGCGCCTCCCGGCGGAGGCCGCCGACGTATGGGCGCGGGCCGTCCTGGGCACCAGCTACGTCTCCCTCAGCGGGGAGGAGGCCAGGGCTCTGCTGGCCGAGCTCGTCCGAGAGCTGGAGGTCGCGCTGGTCAGCCGACCGTTCAGTCCCGAGTCCGCGCTGCGGGTCGGCGCGCGGCTCGTCGAGGCGCACTTCACCCAGCCGCGCAGCCTGTCGAGAACGCTCGTCGTGCTGCTGGGGCTCTCCGACCACTTGGGTGCGCCCACGGACGAGATGCCGCAGCGGTGGCGACAGGTCGTCGCGGCCCTCGCCGAGGGATACACGACCGCGCTCAGGAACCACGTGCTGAGCGAGCAGCAGGAGATCCTCGACGCCGCCCTGGTTGCCCGGGAGCAGGCGGAGGAGGCCCTCTGGGCCAGTGAGCGGAGGCTCGAACAGACCAAGGACGACTTCATCGCCACGGTGACCCACGAGCTGCGGACACCCCTGACCCCGATCAAGGGATACCTGCAGATCCTTCTCTCCCGCGGCGAGGCGATCGACAGCGAGCAGCGGGCCGAGTTCTACCGCGTCATGCTCTCCGAGGCGGACCTCATCCAGCACCTGCTCGACGACCTCCTCACCGCCGCCTCAGGCATCGGCGAGACGAACTTCAGCGTCACGCTGCAAGAGGCGGACGTCGCTCGGGTGGTGAGGCGTGCGCTCGACGGTCTGGGGCCGGCGAACGTGCGGACGTTCGAGTGGCTGGGCGATGACGACGTCGGTACTGCCGTGTGTGACCCTGTGCGGCTGCGCCAGGTGCTCACCAACCTCCTCAGGAACGCGGACCAGTACGCGGGCCCGGGCAGCCCCGTGCAGGTGTCGGCCAAGGGGACCGGCGACCTGGTGGAGATCGTCGTACGCGACTTCGGTCCCGGGGTCCCGGCCGAGCTGGCGGAGACGGTGTTCGAGCCGTTCAGCCGCCTGGAGCGCGGCCCCACGGCCGGAACGGGGCTCGGGCTGCACATCGCTCGTCGACTGATGGACACCATGGGCGGTCGGATCTGGGTCACCGACGCGGCCCCCGGAGCGGCCTTTCACGTCACGGTTCCTCGACCGCCTCGCTGAGCGTCACGGCAAGGGGCCGCAGCTCTTCGCCGAGGAGGTGCAGGAGCAGTCCGGCGAGGTCGGCTCGTCCTGCGTGGGTGGTCACCAAAACCACAGGCAACCCATGGTTGCGCTTGCCGCGTCCAGGTCCTAGAGTGACGTGCAACCAAAGGTTGCAGAATGGAGAAGGCCCGATGGAGTACGGAAGCATCCACCGTGAGATCCACGTCGACGCGGCACCGTCCGTCGTCTACGAGGTGGTCAGCACGCCGGAACACCTTCAGGAGTGGTGGCCGGACTCGGCCGACCTCCAACCGGTGCCTGGCGCCACGGGAGCGGTCTCGTTCGGTGACGCGTCGTCGGGGGACGTGAAGGTGGCGCCCCTGACCGTCGTGGAGGCCGACCCGCCGCGGCGGTTCTCCTTCCGGTGGGTGTACGACGAGGGGCAGGTGGCGACGCCGACCAACTCGCTCCTGGTCACCTTCGAGCTCGTCCCCTCGGGTGCGGGCACCCTGCTGCGCTTCACTGAGGCCGGGTTCCACGAGAAGGGCTGGGAGGCCGCGGTGCTCGAGGAGCAGTTCCGCGAGCACGTCGCCGGTTGGGACCACTTCCTGCCCCGCCTCGTCCCCTACGTTGCCCGGCTGGTGTCGGCGTCATGAACGTGGTCGACGACGAGCTCTGGTCGGCGGTGGGGGACCCGACCAGGCGCAGGATGCTCGACCTCCTGTTGTCCGCGGGCGGTACGGCCACCACGTTGAGCCAGCAGCTGCCGGTCACGAGGCAGGCGGTCGCCAAGCACCTCGGCGTACTGGACAGGGTGGGTCTGGTGCATGTGACCCCGTCCGGGCGCGAGCGCCTCTACGAGGTGGACCAGGCACAGCTGGCGCGTGCGGTCGCGCAGCTCTCGTCGGTCGGAGCCGCCTGGGACGCCCGGCTGGACCGGATCAAGCGCATCGCCGAGCGGGTCCAGCGCAGCCGGGAGGGCTGACGCTCACGAAGAACGACGTCGCCACCCCCGTGGCGGCTCGATGGTCCGCGCCCGAATGCCGGAGTGCGGAAGTCACACGAGAAAGAGGTACCGAGATGGTCGATATCCTGCACAGGATCGGAGTGACGGCGTCTCCCGACGACGTGTACGCGGCCTTGACGACGGTGGAAGGCCTGGCGAGCTGGTGGACCGAGGACACGGGAGGCGACGGCAGTGTCGGAGGGCTGGTGAGGTTCCGTTTCGAGCCCGGTGGCTTCGACATGAAGGTGCTGGAGGCCCAGCCCGCTGAGCTCGTCCGGTGGGAGGTCGTCGACGGGCCGCAGGAGTGGGTGGGCACAGAGATCCGCTTCGACCTCGCCCAGCAGGACGGTTTCACGATCCTGAAGTTCCGGCACGGAGGCTGGAAGGGGCCGGTGGACTTCATGTACCACTGCAGCACCAAGTGGGCGACCTTCCTGATGAGCCTCAAGAGCGTGCTGGAGACGGGCAAGGGGCAGCCGGCGCCGCACGACGTGAGGATCAGCAACTGGCACTAGGGCCGCACTGGGCCGGGTCGTCCGGGGCCCGGTCCACTCGGGCTCGGCGGTCTGGGGCTCGAACCTCTAGGACGTTTCCAGGCACTGCTTGACGGCGTCGAGGAGCGTCCTCCAGCGCGGATCTCCCTGAGGACCGATGTTGCGCATGCGGCTGCACAGATAGGCCAACGCCACCTCGTAGTCGGGGTCCGCGATACCCAGGCGTCCGCCCGCCCCCGTGTGGCCGAAGGATGCGGGTCCGAACCCGGGCATGCTCGGCGAAGCCAGCTGGTAGCCGAGGCCGAAGCGGATGTCGGGGCCGGTCGTGCCGCTCTCGACCAGGGTCTCGACGTGGTCGGTGTGGGGAGCAGTGGCGGCCGTGCGGGTGTCTTCGCCGATCAGCCGTACGCCGTCCACGGGAGCCAGGAGCGCCGCGTACATCGTGGCCAGGGCCCGTGCATCGGTGATCGCACCGATGCCGGGCCGTTCCGCGGCATAGTGCTCCCGGGTCTCGACAGGGTCGTCGAAGTCCGGGTCCATCGGCGGGTTCTCACGAAGGAACTGTTGGCGAAGTGCGGCGTAGCTGCCCGGCGCCGGAGCCTCCTCGTTCGGCTGCATCGGGTCCGCCTCATGCCACAGGCCGGGAACCACACGGTGGATGTGCTGCTCCGGCAGGCCGATCCACAGGTCGACACCCAGCGGCTCGGCGATGAGCTGTCGGACGTGATGGCTGATGCTGTGACCGGAGGCCCGCCGGACGATCTCGTCCAGGAGCGTGCCGTAGGTGACCGGGTGGTACGCCATGGCCGTGCCGGGCTCCCAGAGGGGCGCGGCGGCCGCGAGGGCCGCCGTGACGCCCGGCCCGCGGTGCAGGTCCAGCCCGCGCAGGCCCGTGCCGACCGGTGGGTACGGCAAGCCGGCGGTGTGCGAGGCCACCATGGCGACCGTGACGCGGTCCTTTCCCGCGGCGGCGAACTCGGGCCAGTAGGCGGCGACCCGCTGCTCCGGGTCCAGCACGCCTCTCTCGGCCAGCATGGCCAGGACTGTGGCGGTGACACCCTTGCTGCAGGACGCGACCATCATCAGCGCGTCCTCGGGCATAGGCCGCTGGTTCACCACGTCGGTGCCGCCCCACAGGTCGACCACCCTGGTTCCGCGGTGGAGGACGGTGACTGCTGCGGCGTCCTCGCCCGGGTCGACGAAGTTGCGCCGGAAGGCGTCAGCGACTGCTCCGAACCCCTCCGCTACGTGCATGACACCAGTCAAGCGCTGCTCGGCGCCCTGGGCCAACGTGCGTCGCCGCCCGCGCGTCCTTGGTCACGGGGTACGGCGGTTCACCGGCCGCGGCCTTCGGCCGAGATCACTCGCCTGAGCTCGGCCATGAGCCGGGCAGCGCACCTGCTTGCAATGGAAAGCGGTTGCCCGCATCGTGGGATAGCGCTTGCCGCGATGGGGTCCTGGCCCGCATCATCGGCTTACCGCACTGGCCCAGCGGGCTAGTTGCAATGGCGTCACGACGTTCCACCGACGCCGGGGCAGTGCCTCTCCCGAGGTGCGAGTGTTCTGTTGCTCAACGACGAGACAAAGGTGTTCACGTGTCTTCACGGATCTCGCTGCGTGGTTCGCGGTGCCTTCGGGCGCTCGGTCTGGCCGTGACGGCTACCGCTCTAGTGGTCGGTCCAGGCGTCACCGCAGGGGCCGCCACCGCCGCCCAGGACCTGTTGTTCGACTTCCAGTGCGCGGGCAACCCGACGGCCCAGGGCTACACCGCGGTGCTGCCGACGACCGCCTGGTCGGCCGGCGGGTTCGGCTTCGACACGCCTTTGGCGTCGACGGCGTGCCGCAACCGCCTTACCGGCACGGCGGACCCTGCGCTGCAGGACTTCGTGCTGCCGACGACGGCGTCGGTGTTCCGTGCCTCGGTACCCGACGGTACCTACACCGTCGTCATCCGGTCCGGCGACGCGGAGAACACGAGCAACTCCGGCTTCGTGGTGGGTGGCATCACGGTGCCCGCGAGAAGCACCACGAAGGGGGCGATCGACGAGCGTGTCGTCGATGACGTGCAGGTCACCGGCGGACAGCTCGAGGTGCGCTTCTCCGGCAGCTCGATCCGGGTCAACTCCATCCAGATCCTGCGGCCGGTCGCGGCCCCGAAGGCCGTGACGTCGACCGTGGTCGCCCGCCCGGACAGCGCCTCGGTCACGCTGGCGTGGGACGCGGTCGGCAACGCGGCCGGATACCGGGTCTTCAGGTCGACCGCTGGTGCGGCGCCGGTGGCGGTGTCCGACGTTGCACCGGGCGCGAGCCCGTCATGGACCGACGCCGACGTCCAGCTGGCCGACGACTACACCTACCAGGTCGCGAGCCTGAGCTCGCGTGGCCTCGAGAGCGAGCGGACCGAACCGCTGAGGGTCACCGTGGTGGACCCGTCCGCCCCCCGGCCGGCCACGCCGACCGGCCTGAGCGGGGCCTGGCGGGACGGCGGTGTCGCGCTGTCCTGGACCGCGACGCCGGGTGCCGTGGCGTATGACGTGTACCGGTCCCGGCCCGACCGCCAGCCGGTCCGGGTCATCCGGGTGCAGGCCACCACGTGGACGGACACCGCCGCGCAGCGGTCCGCCGACTATGTCTACCGGGTCGCCGCCGTGGCCCCGGGTGGCCGCTCGGACCTGTCCGCTCCTGTCGAGGTCGCCCACACCGCAACCCTGGTGCGCCAGGCCGAGCGCCTCGACCGCGCGCCGGTCGCCGTAGCGACGGACGGCGGCGTGTACGTCGGCTGGCGCCTGCTGGGTCTGGACCCCCAGAACCTGGCCTTCAACGTGTACCGGGACGGGCAGCGCATCACCGACTCGCCCGTCACCGGGGCCACCAACCGCCTGGATCCTCAGGGGAAGGCCACGTCGGTCTACCGGATCGCCACCGTGGTGGGGGGCGTCGAGCGCTGGGCGACCAAGGAGTTCACCGTCTGGGACGACCAGACCCTGGACGTACCGCTGAACAAGCCGGCCGGCGGGACCACTCCGGACGGCGTCGCCTACGACTACCGCGCGAACGACGCCTCGATCGGTGACGTGGACGGTGACGGCCAGTACGAGATCATCCTGAAGTGGGACCCGTCCAACTCCAAGGACAACTCACTGACCGGCTACACCGGCAACGTCTACGTCGACGCGTATGAGCTGGACGGCACCCAGCTGTGGCGCATCGACCTCGGCAAGAACATCCGCGCGGGGGCGCACTACACCCAGTTCCAGGTCTTCCACTACAACGGCGACGGCCGCGCCGAGGTCGCGATGAAGACGGCCGACGGCACGACGGACGGCGCCGGTACCGTCATCGGCGACGGCTCGAAGGACTACCGCATCACCACCGGCAAGTCGACCGGCTACATCCTGTCCGGCCCCGAGTACCTCACCATGTTCGAGGGGGCGACCGGCAAGGCCGTCGACACGGTGCCCTACACCCCTGCTCGGGGAGACGTCGCCGCCTGGGGTGACGACTACGGCAACCGTGTCGACCGCTTCAGGGCCGGCACGGCGTACCTCGACGGACAGCACCCGAGCCTCATCATGACGCGGGGGTACTACACACGCTCAGTCGTCGCGGCCTATGACTTCGACGGCACGAAGCTGACCCGACGCTGGGTGTTCGACAGTGACGTGGCCGGCAAGCAGTACGGCGACAACGGGAACCACAACCTGTCGGTGGCGGACGTCGACGGTGACCAGAAGGACGAGCTCGTCCTTGGTTCCTTGACCCTCGATGACGACGGCACGGTGCTCAACAACACCGGGCTCGGGCACGGCGACACCCTGCACGTGTCGGATTTCGACCCCAGCCGCCCGGGGCTGGAGGTCTTCGCGGCCCACGAGGAGATGGCCCAGTCCGGCAACCGGGGGGCGACCTACCGCGACGCCGAGACCGGCGAGATCATCTGGTCGATGCCCGCGACGCGGGACACGGGCCGGGCCGTGATGGGCGACATCGACCCCACACACCCCGGTGCCGAAGGCTGGGCGGTCGGCGGTGACGCCTCGTACAACTCCCCGGTCGGCGAGCTGCGCGCCTCCTCCGGCGAGCTGCTGAGCACCGACATCCCGGCGGCCAACTTCCTCACGTGGTGGGATGGCGACCTCCTGCGGGAGATCGGCGACCACGACTTCGACCCCGCCACGGGAGCAGGTGTGCCGACCATCTCGAAGTGGGACTGGCAGGCGAAGAAGTCCGTCGAGCTGTACCGGGCCGAGGGGACGCTGTCCAACAACGGCACCAAGGGCAACCCGTCGCTGCAGGCGGACCTGTTCGGCGACTGGCGTGAGGAGATCGTCACCCGCACCGCCGACTCCACCGCGCTGCGGATCGCCACCACCGTGGACCTCACCGACCACCGGCTGCGCACGCTGCAGTCCGACCCGGTCTACCGACTGGGCGTGGCGTGGCAGAACACCGGCTACAACCAGCCGCCGCACACCTCCTACTTCCTCGGCCAGGGCATGACCACCCCGCCCGCTCCGGCCATCGCCTACACCGGCACCGAGCCAGGCCCCGCCCCGACGGTGGTCCCGTGGACCGTGAAGGGCTTCTACGCACCCATCGACATGGATGGTGTCGTCAACACCGTCAAGGCTGGGAACACCATCCCGCTGAAGTTCGAGGTCTTCGCCGGCGACCGGGAGATCACCGCACCTGCCGAGGTGAAGGTCTCCGCCGAGGCGGTCTCGTGCAGCACCTCGGCACCCACCGACGAGGTCGAGCTGACGGCAAGCGGTAACACGGCACTCCGGTACGACGAGGCAAGTGGGCAGTTCGTCTACACCTGGAAGACCCCCAGCACCGCTGGCACCTGCTACGCGATGACCGCGACGGCCGCCGACGGTACCTCCACCACCGCCTACGTGAAGACCCGCTGACTCGACGCCACAGCGCCCGGCCCCATTCTGGGGACCGGGCGCTGTTGCGTCACGCACTGGCTGCCGTCGTTATCGTGCTGGGGCCGATGCGCGCGGACGAGGGCCGGGCTGAGAGCCGGTGTCGCCTCGGCGCCCCGATCAGTGTATGCGAGAGCTCCGCGCTGCCGGCTCATATGACATCTGTCATGAGCCAGGCCGTCCATTGTGACGATGTGCATGCGGAGGCATGAGGCGGAGTGTGGAAGCGCGTGTACGACGCAGAATGCGGTGCCGCTGATGCGAGTGCAGCGATGAAGAGCGAGCGGCCGGAGGCAGAAGATGAAGCGATCCCGTGCGCTGTTGTCGTCCGGGCTGCTGATGGCGGCCGCCGTCCTCGCGATTCCGCAGGCTTCGTCCGGGAGCGCACCGGGGTCGCTGGATCCGTTGTGCGAGCGGCATCCGACATTGTGTCCGGATCCGAGTTCCCGACAGAACTACGAAGGCGACTACGTGGGCCACGACGAGCCGGCATTGCTCTTCTACTCCAACAGGGCCGGGTCTGGGAACTCGAACACGTGGCAGCTGCGGCTTCCGCGCGAGGCGCCGACGGTGCCGAAGCAGGACGGCACCGGCGGGACCTGGAACTTCCAGCGCAGCATTGCGTTCTGGTTCGGCATGGATCTGTGCGAAACGCAGAGCTACCCGAACCCGGGCGTTCCGTGCACGCCGGACTCGGACACGAACATCAAGGACAGCAGCGACCACACCTCACCAGACTGGATGGGCAACCATGTGGGGTCAGGCTTCCTGGAGCTGCAGTTCTACCCACCGGGCTGGGTATCCAGCGTCTCGTGCGACCCGACCAGGTGGTGCGCGGCGATGGTGGTGTTCGGTCTGTCCGCGACCCGCACCCAGGTGAACAACGCCGACTGCCTGAACCGCGCCGGTGAGGAGTGGGCGAACTTCGCCTTCATCACCAAGAGCGGGGTCCCGCAAGGGCCGCCAGACCCGCTGAACGCCACCTCGGCCTCTGTCACTCCCGACCCGGCGCACGTGTTGCTCATGGACGCCGGCGACACCCTGCAGGTTTCGATCCACGACTCGCCGTCCGGGCTCGTGAACTCGATCACTGACCTGACGAGCGGGCAGAGCGGTTTGATGACCGCCAGCGTCGCGAACGGTTTCAGGCACCCGCTGTTCCAGCCGGCAGCGGCCACGTGCACCGAGGAGCCGTACGCGTTCCACCCGATGTACGCCACCTCGAGCGAACACACGATCGTGCCGTGGACGGTGCACACGTACAACGTGTCCTTCTCCGACGAGATCGGCCACTTCGAATACTGCGACGATGCCAACGTGCGGGGCAGCTGCGTCGATCCGGGAGTCGGTGAGGCGAAGAAGGATGCGGACGACGCGGACTGCTTCAACGCCAGCGCCTCCCTGCTTGCGCCGGTCGGTGGCTGCATCGCGACCGACAGTGACTTCGATGGGACGTCCTATCAGCCGCACTGGTCCGGCACGCTGGCCGACCCCGCCCGCGACCGGCTGCTGCACTCGCAGTCGTTCCAGCTCACCAGCCCGCAGACCAACGGCCGTAACTACAACCGGATGGCGTTCGAGGCCGATATGCCGGCCATCGAGCCGCTGTCAGTCTGCGCGTTGGACGGAAACGGATGTGTCAACCCACCACCGGGCGCCAAGTTCTACCCCATCTACTCCACTCGGTCGGGCGCGAGCGGCGGATGCGCATGGCAGGAAGGGGGGACCTTCATTCCCGGCACGACCAATACGTTCGGCGGCAACTCGAGCGCCGAGTACGGCCCCGAGCTGGCGACCTACTACCCAGGCGATCCAGAGTTCCCCGAGGGCACTACCGTGGGCAACTTTCGGCAGGTGTTGACCGACAACCCATGCGTGAGCAGCGGTCGGCTTCCGTAAGGCTCGCGCTCGCCGCAGCCCGATGCCACGTGCACGCCGGTGGGCCTCGAAGATGGCTCCGGAGGGCTATGGCGCGGCCTGGTCGGCGGCGGCAGCATCAAGGCAATGGGTGCCCGACGGGGCTACCTCCCGGATGAATTGCCGGGCGGGTGGCTGGGTAGGGGTGTATCGGCACCGGCGGACGTGGTGCAACAGCGCGGCCACGGACGACGTCAGCAGATGCACTGGGCGAAGCGAGGTGCAGCACCATGGACTCTCAGGATCACCACACCCAAGAACTCACCGACGAGGCGCTTGCCGACGAGATCGCGCTGCTGGGCGAGCTCATGGCGACCGCCGCGATCGCCGCGCGGGCACTGACCCAGGCGGAGGTCGACGAAGCCCTGGGCCTGCGTGAACGAGCGGATGATGTTCGCGGCCGACTGGGCGAAAACGCCCTGATCGAGCGAGCCACCGGCTACATCGCCGAAACGCGCGGCCTTGACATGGCGCGGGCTCGCAGCGTGCTCAGAGCCGCAGCAGCCGAGGCGGGCATCACGGAGGTCGACGCCGCCCGAGCCGTACTCAAGGGCCCGTCCCCGGCGTCCTGACCGTCGAGAGCCCGGATGGGCCGGTGCCCGCACTGATAGCCCCTCCCGGGTGGCCCTAGGTGTGCAACGTTGGGCAATCCGGCGCAAGGACGTCATGGCGGCTCCGCAACGTGGGGCGGGCTGACGTCCCCGCCGTGCTGGGGTCTTGTGTTGTGCCTCTTCGGGCGCGCACCGCCGCGAGGCGACGGCCCACTTGCTGAGAGTTCCAAGACGTCTGAGGCCGGCCACCGAAGCAGACGATGGACAACCTCCACAGCCCCGGGCGGGAAGGTGAACCCCGGGCTGGTGCGCCGCGCCACTCAGCTCGTGCTCGTGGTTCACCCGCTGAGGGCAGGTTCAGACGCTTCCCACGAAGGCGGTTCAGGTCACCACCGCTCGGCGGTCTTGCGCCTGGCAAGGAGGGTGTCCACCTGTCCAGCCGGGCTGAACTGGCATGACCCCTCGTGGCCGTGTCGCAGGGTGCACATCGCGCCAGTGGGCAGGTGCACCTGCGCGCAAGCACCCTGCCGCGCAGCGCCCTCGTCGACGGACGCGTTGTGGAGCTCAGATACGTCGTTCGCGCTTGGGCCAGAGTCGGTCTTGGAGTCTGATTGGGCGTGCATCCAACATTCCAACTAACTCCCCTCGCGGGCGAGAGGGCATGGGCCCCGAAGTGAGGCTGCGCCCCACACTAGCGCGGTCGTCCGTGTCAGAGCGCTGCGCGTGCTGACGAAGATGCCCCGGCGCGGACGCTCGCCGTCGTGGCGTCCGCGCGCTCCAGTTCCCGCTGCTGTGCTCGTGGTGCTGCAGTGCACCTGGGTCATCCTGCGCTCGGGTACAGGCGCGTTCCACGCGCCGCACGGCAACCCCGGGCAGGCCCAGCGAGCAGAGGGGCTCGGCGCCATGATGCTCCGGCTGCGTGAACGTGCAATCGTGACCGGCGCCGAGGGCAGGCCCACGAGCGGCCTGCCAGGGCCAGCGTGGGGATTCTTGGCGGCGTACTCGGCTCTGGTGGGGGGCGCGCTCTGGACTGTTCTGAGCCGGTAGGCACAGTGGCACGCTGCGTGGGTGTTGGTCGTCGGCGACCTCGCCCACTGGTGCAACCGGCGGACGCCTCCGCTGGTCCACCACGTCATGACCGAGGTGAAGTCGGCGGTGAGGGCCACCACCCGGATCTGCCCGGCCTACGGGCCGGCGGGCGTCCTCTTGTCCATCGGCGTCTTCTTCCTCCTGGCCGGGCTTGACCCCTTTCTCATTGCCGGTCTCGCCACGCTGGCAGCGACCTTGGCCCTCATAGGCGGCCACGCCGGACGTCCCGCGTCATGGCCATCGGCTTGGCGCTGTGGCTCATCGCGTCGATCCTGACTGGCACGGCGCTCTACGCTCTTGCGCACTTGCGCTACGCGATGGCGCGTCCGCCGCAGAGAGACGCCGGCACCGCGCCGTCGGAGTGGTTCGCAGGCTATCGGGCGATGGAGCTACCGATGCGACTCGGCGGCAGCGGCCGCGGCTGCCGCTTCGGCGCGCGTTCGCACTCCCAGCTTCGTGAGCACGCGGCTCACGTGGTGTTCGACGGTCTTGGGTGCGAGGAACAGCCGGGCGGCGATCTGGGCGTTGGTGTCGCCGCGTCGCAGACCGGCGAGTATGTCTGACTCGCGGGCCGTCAGTTCGGGTAGCGTGCGGGGCAGTGCCGAGCGGGGAGAGCTCGCACCGTGTCGCCGCAGGATCGCCGCGCTGCGGTCGCGGAGGGACCCAGCCCCGAGCCGGAGCGCGATCGCGTGGGCAGCCCGCGCGGCAGCGATTGCCTCGTCGCTGGAGCTGGTGATGTCGGCGAATGCCAGCCAGGCTCGCGCCGCCAGCAGCGGTCGCGCCGTTCGAGTGAAGGCGCTTCGCGCCGATTCCAGATGGCGGCCGGCGTCGTGGATGCGGCCGTCTGATGCGGCGAGGAGCCCGTCGGCCAGGTCGGCCAACCCGTCCACCACCCCTGCATCGCTCTGGGTCGCCAGAGCACGCAGCTGGCGCGCTGCGAGAGCTGCCTGCTCGGATGAGCCGCCGGCCAGGCCCGCCTCGGTAGTGCGGGCAAGCAGCTCGGCGCGGCGCAGAACGTCGTTGCCCAAGACGGGGATGGCCCGCAGCAGGACAGCGAGGGCAAGCCCTGGTTCGCCCCGGGCCAGGTGCAGTCCGGCGAGCGGCCCGGCCGCCTCCACGGTGTCCTCGATCGGCGCGAGAAGCTCGGCCGCCTCCTCGACAAGGCCGTGGTGGATTTTCAGTTCTGCCAGCCGCGCGCTTGCCTGAGTGCGCTGTGACGCGGTCGCGCCCATCGTCCGGTCGAGGGTCATGCGTACGGCCGCCTCGGCCTCCGACCACTCCCCAACGGTGCACAACACGCCGCCGAGTGCCAGCTGGCAGTGCACGCCGAGCATCAGGGGCCGACCCCCGGCTGGCATGAGAACCGACTCACGGATGATCCGCAGCCATTCGGTGGCCCGCTCAAGATCGCCGGCGCGGTCACAGGCTGACAGCAACGAGCAGCAGGTCGTGCTCAGAGCCCACGGGTCTCGCAGCTCGCCGCTGCTCACGCAGGCCAGCGCCTCCTCGAGATGAACGAATCCGGCATCGAGCAGCCCCTGCGACACCAAGGCGAAGCCGAGGTCGGCCAGCGCACGCGTGTGCAAGGCGGTGTCGCCGTACTCGGCGGCGATCTCGAGCGCACGCCGCGCGCTGCGCTCCACCTCAGCGGTGTTCGGACGGTCGCAGGCCAATCGAGCAAGCTCCCAATAGCCCCATTCCACGCAGGGACCGGCCTGGTCAAGCAACCGGCGACCCCGTTCCAGCCAGCCCCGCCCGATGGACGGATTACCCAGACCGCTCCAGTGCAGCTCGCCGAGAAGGGCAGCGACACGGGCAGCGACGGCGATCTGGCCGGCGTCCCGCAGCTCGAGGAACGCCCTCTCCCAGTGAGCGCGAGCCTCGTCCATCCGGTCATCGACATACGCCAGGCCACCGGCAGTGACCGGGTCGATCGGCTCCGACGACACACGGAAATCCTACGGATTGCCGCGTCACCTAGGGGGTTGATCGAGGGGGTTCACCGATGTGGCCGGGGGCCGGACGCCGTCACCGTGTGGGGTACCCGAACCTCGAAAGGACACTCCGATGACCGCCACCACCACGATCACCGCCGCCCCGGCAACCCACCTCATGCGTGCTCTGCGACGGCGGGAGATCAGCAGCCGGGAACTCCTCGAGCAGTACCTGGCCCGCATTGAGGAACGCAACCCTGCGCTCAACGCGGTCGTCACCCTCGACGTCGAGGGCGCCCGCGCCACTGCCGCCGCCGCCGACCAGGCCACCGCCCGAGGCCATGACCTCGGCGCTCTGCACGGCCTGCCGATCACCATCAAGGACTCACTCGAGACGACGGGGATGCGCACCACGTCCGGCGCCCCCGACCTCGCCGGCTATGTCCCCGCCCGCGACGCCGATGCGGTGGCGCGTCTGCGCGCCGCCGGGGCGGTCATCTTCGGCAAGACCAACCTTCCGACCTTCGCCATGGACTGGCAGACGTACAACCCGGTCTTCGGGACGACCAACAACCCGTGGGACCTGGCCCGCACGCCTGGCGGCTCATCCGGCGGCGCCGCCGCCGCCATCGCCGCCGCACTGACCGGCCTTGAGCTCGGCAGCGACATCCGCGGCTCCCTGCGGCAACCCGCCCACAACACCGGCATCTTCACGCTCAAACCGAGCTTCGGCCTCGTCCCGGTCCGCGGCCATATCCCCGGGCCACCCGGCACCCTCAGCTCACCGGACCTGGCCGTCGTGGGCCCGCTGGCTCGCAGCGCCGATGACCTGGACCTCGCACTCGACGTGCTCGCCGGACCGGACGCCGCCATGGCGACCGCGTGGCGCCTGCGCCTGCCCGCGCCCCGCGGTCGATCACTGAGCGACTACCGCATCGCGGTATGGCTGGACGACGCCGCGGCGCCCGTCGACTCAACCGTCCTGCGCGTGCTCGCCTCGGCAGTTCAGGAGCTGCGGCACGCGGGCGCGCACATCAACGACGACGCCCGACCGGTCGATCTGGCCGAGTCGAACGCGACCTTCGACAAGCTGTTCCAGGCCGCGGTGTCGCCCGGTGCCGCGGACTGGAACCACACCAACGAACGCCGCGAGCAGCTGCGGGCGCAATGGCAGGCGTTCTTCCGCTCGTTCGACGTGATCCTCACGCCGGTCTCGCCGGTCACCGCGATCGAGCACGACCACGCGGGCACCCCGGACACTCGCACGATCACCGTCAACGGGCAAGCCCGACCCTACGTGGACCAGTCGATCTGGACCGGCCTGGCCGGAGCCTCCTACCTACCGGCAGCCGTCGCACCCGTCGGCCGGACGACCGGCGGACTGCCCGTCGGCGTGCAGGTCATTGCCCCCTACCTCGAAGACCGCACCGCCATCGACGTCGCCCGCCACATCGAACGCGTCATCGGCGGCTACAACGAACCCGAATGAGCGGAGGAAACCGCCGGCCATGACTCGACCGCCGCACGGCCTTGTCGCGTTGCCAGGTCGGACAGTCTTGCGTCGGGCGGGACATGATCCACAACAGAAGGGGCGTCACCGCCCGCGAGTCCACCGCCCTCAGGACGGCGGTACTGGACGATCGGCACGATGCTGGAGGCTGAGGTGACACCGAGTGTGAGGACAGGCTGGGCGACGGCAGGCCGGCGGCCGTCGTCGCGACTCGGCACGAGCTCGGAGGAGCCCAGAACCGGCGGGTGAGCTCGGTCACCGACGCGCCGTCCAGCACCTCCAACACCGCCCAATACCGCAGCTCGCACAGCCAGCTCCCGGCACAACAGTCACTCGCCGTCATTGTGGCGAGCCGTCCCTCCAACAAGGAACGACGAGAGACGCGCAAAGCGGCACGTCAGGGGGTCCCCGATCTGCGGCTTCGGGTGGTGGCCAGGGGCGGGGTCGAACCGCCGACCTTCCGATTTTCAGTCGGACGCTCGTACCAACTGAGCTACCTGGCCGTGGTGGTGTTGACATGCATCCGCGACGGGTCTGACCTGCATTGTCACCTCAGGTAGGCCTGTCGCGGCGGCACCATCCTAGCGCATGCCCTGACCTGTCCCAGACGCCGCGATGGAGTCTGGCGTGGCAGTCATCGCGACCCCTCAGCGCGCACGGCACTCAGGCGGGGAGGATGCTGGACAGCGTCCAGACCGGTCCACGGGTGACCGAGCGCGAGATGACGGAGGAGCGTCGTGCCGATCGATGGTCTGAGCGACGCCTTTCGGTTGCTGGACCTCGGCGGGGTCTTCGCCAACGCCCTGCTCGGTGGCGTCATCGCCCGCAGGGAGAGGCTCGACCCGATCGGGTTCGCAACGCTCGCAGTGCTCTCCGGACTCGGGGGAGGGTTGATCCGCGATGTCCTGCTTCAGCACGGGACGCCGATGGCGCTCACGGACTATGCCTACCTCTTGACGGCGTTCGCCGGCGCGGCCGCCAGCTACCTCGCGGACGTGCAAGGACCGGTGTGGGACCGGATCTGGCCCGTGGTCGACGCCATCGCATTGGGATGTTGGGCCACCGCGGGCGCCACGAAGACCCTCGCCGTCGGGCTCGGCTGGCTTCCCGCGGTGCTCCTCGGCGTGGTCACCGCGGTCGGCGGAGGTGCCGTCCGAGACGTCGTCCTGCGGCGCGTTCCGGGCGTTCTGGGAGGCAACACCCTGTACGCCACGGCAGCCCTGGCTGGCGCCGGCGCCTTCGTGGTGGTGAACAACGCTGGGCACCCCACGGAAGGCTCGGTCAGCGGGCTCGTCGTCGGCGCTGGACTGTGCCTCGTCGCTCGGTGGCGTGGCTGGATCCTGCCGAGTGCGGATGCCTGGTCACCCGCCAACGTCGTCCCGATCCGCTACCGCAGGCGACTCGGCGGACACGTCGTCCATGCCCGCCGCAGAAGGCGGATGCGGCGCAACGCCGACCGTACGCCGACCGACCGGCCGCGCTCCCACCCGACCACCGACTCCACCAGCCCTCCGGAGCAGTCATGACAGCTCGCTCAGCCCCACTGGACGTCCTCGCCGACCTGGAGGGGACGCGGGCCTGGCAGGAGAGCTTCTACGAGGACCTCCACCAGCACCCCGAGCTGTCACACCAGGAGCACCGCACGGCCGGTGCTGTCGCGCAGCGGCTGCGCGACGCTGGATACGAGGTGACGGATGGCGTGGGCGGGACCGGAGTGGTCGGCATGCTGCGCAACGGTGTCGGGGCGTCGGTGCTGTTGCGCGCCGATATGGACGCCCTGCCCGTGGAGGAGGCCACTGGCCTGCCGTACGCGAGCACCGTGACGGCGACGGACCTGAGCGGTGCCGAGGTGCCGGTCATGCACGCGTGCGGGCACGACGTCCACGTCACCTGCCTGCTCGGCGCCGCGGCACTGTTGGCCAACCACCAGGACCAGTGGACCGGCACGCTCGTCGTCCTGTTCCAGCCTGCAGAGGAGCTCGGAGACGGTGCGCGGCGGATGGTGGAGGACTCCCTGGTGCGGCTGGTCGGACCGGTGGACGTGGCCTTTGCGCAGCACGTTCTCCCGATGCCGTCAGGGACCGTCGGAACACGCAGCGGGGCGGTCCTCTCCGCCGCCGACAGTATGCGGGTGACCGTGCACGGTCGCGGGTCGCACGGGTCGATGCCTCAGGCCTCCGTCGACCCCGTCGTGCTGGCCGCGATGATCGTCGTCCGGCTCCAGACCGTCGTGTCTCGTGAGGTGGCACCGACCAGCCCCGCGGTCCTCACCGTCGGCAGCATTCGGGCGGGCAGCAAGAGCAACGTCATCGATGACCACGCGGTGCTCGAGCTCAATGTGCGCAGCTACGACGAGGGCACCCGGTCCACCGTCCTGGACGCCGTCAGGCGGATCGTCACGGCCGAGTGTCAGGCGTCCGGGTCACCAAGCGAGCCGGAGTTCGAGCTCTTCGACCGGTTCCCGCCGACGGTCAACGACCCCGCCACCACCGCACGCGTGCGGGCGGCGTTCGCCGACTACTTCGGTCCCGATGCTCAGGAGCTCGAGCTGCAGAGCGCGAGTGAGGACTTCAGCGACATACCCCACGCTTTGGGCGTGCCCTACAGCTACTGGGGCATCGGCGGCGTCGACGCTGAGGCCTATCGCACAGCTGCCGCCGGTGGCCGAGTGGCGCAGGACATCCCAGTCAACCACTCGCCGCTCTTCGCGCCGGTCCTCCAGCCGACTCTCGACACGGGCACGAGCGCCTTGGTGGTTGCCGCATTGGCCTGGCTGGCGTAAGGGCCGGCCGACCAGGTCGATGGTCGGTCGACGGTACATCCCACAGGCCCAGCGGCCTGAACCGGGCGCCCTTCTCAGCGGACCCCGGCAGTCCGCCCGCCGGCCACGACGAAGACGGCCTGGGACGGCGAGGATGGCTCGGGACGACGAAGAGGCCCGCACTCGCGTGCGGGCCTCTTCGTGGAGAGAGCGACCCCGACCGGGCTCGAACCGGCGACCTCCGCCGTGACAGGGCGGCGCGCTAACCAACTGCGCTACGGGGCCTTGATGGTGCTGGTGGTGCGTATCCCCAACGGGATTCGAACCCGTGCTACCGCCGTGAAAGGGCGGGGTCCTAGGCCGCTAGACGATGGGGACCGTTCGACCGATCCCCCGCCGCCAGCGAGCAGCGCTCGGATCCGTCGAGGACTCGCGAAAGCATACGGGGTGCAGGGCCGGATGACCAAAACGGCGAGTTGGCTGAGTCGGCGTCAGGCCGGCCGGGCCCACTCGGTGAGCCTCTCGACATCCCATGTCGTGACGATGCGGTCCTCGGGGATGCCCAGCCGCTCGGCGCGTTCACACCCGTACGCCTTCATCTCGAGCTGTCCGGGGGCGTGCGCGTCGGAGTCGACGGCGAACAGGCAGCCGAGGTCGAGGGCCAGCCTCACGAGCTCGTCCGGCGGGTCACACCGCTCCGGACGGCTGTTGATCTCCACCGCCGTCCCATGCTGGGCACAGGCCTCGAAGACGGCCCGGGCGTCGAACTCCGAGGGAGGCCTCGTCCCCCGGGACCCCGTGACGAGACGGCCGGTGCAGTGGCCGAGCACGTTCACCCTGGGGTTCGACACGGCCGCCACCATGCGACGGGTCATCGGCGCGGCGTTCATGCGCAGCTTGGAGTGCACGCTGGCCGTGACGACGTCCAGCTTGGCGAGCATCGCGGGGGTCTGGTCGAGTGACCCGTCGTCGAGGATGTCGACCTCGATGCCCTTGAGCAGGGTGAACGTGTCGCCGAGCGACGCGTTCACCCTGTCGACGATCCGCAGCTGCTGGGTGAGCCGCTCCGCCGTCAGACCGTTCGCGACGCGCAGCTGAGGGGAATGGTCCGTGAGGACCAGCCACTCGTGTCCGAGCTCGACCGCCGTCAGCACCATCTCCTCTATGGGGCTTCCGCCGTCAGACCAGCTGGAGTGGGAGTGACAGTCCCCCTTGAGGTGGGCGAACAGCTCCTCACCGCCCCTCACCAGCGGTCTCGCCTTGTCCTGCAACGTCTGGAGGTATGCCGGGAGCTCACCGGAGAGTGCCTCGCCGACCACCGAGGCGGTCGACTTCCCGATGCCTGCGAGCTGCTGGAGGGTGCCGTCCTCGTGCCGGCTCGCGAGCTCCTCGGCCGGCGTCTCGCGCACCGTCACGACGGCTCTGCGGAAGGCCTCCACCCGGTACGAGCCCGCTCTCTCCCGTTCCAGCAGGAACGCGATCCTGCGCAGCGCCTCATCAGGCTCGACGGGTGCCTGCAGCGGCTCGACGGAGGTGACCACGCGGCGTACCACCCCTCACCAGGAGGTGTGCAGCGGGCGACCCTCGGCGAAACCCGCGGTGCTCTGGAGACCGACCACGGCACGCTCCGCGAACTCCGCGATCGTTCGGGCCCCGGCATACGTGAAGCTGGAGCGAACGCCCGCGACGATCTGGTCGATGACGTCCTCCACACTGGGCCTGGCGGGGTCGATGAACATCCTCGCCGAGGAGATCCCCTCCTCGAACATCGCCTTGCGAGCACGTTCGTAGGCGCTGTCGCTCGCAGTCCGGTTCCGGACGGCCCGGCTGGAGGCCATGCCGAACGACTCCTTGTAGCGCCGCCCGCGCTCGTCGGTGTACAGGTCGCCGGGGCTCTCCAGGGTGCCTGCGAACCACGAGCCCACCATGACGTTGGATGCCCCGGCCGCCAAGGCGAGGGCGACGTCGCGAGGGTGCCGCACGCCGCCGTCCGCCCATACGTGCCGCCCGTGCCGCCCGGCCTCCGTCGCGCACTCCAGCACGGCGGAGAACTGGGGACGTCCCACCGCGGTCATCATGCGGGTGGTGCACATGGCGCCCGGGCCCACGCCCACCTTAACGATGTCCGCGCCGGCCTCCAGCAGGTCCCGCGTGCCGGCCGCGGAGACGACGTTTCCGGCCACGACCGGCACCTGCGGGTCGAGGGCGCGCACCGTCCGCAGGGCCTCGAGCATCTTCTCCTGGTGCCCGTGGGCTGTGTCCATCACCAGCAGGTCAACACCCGCCTGGAGCAGGGCCGCCGCCTTGGCCGCAACGTCGCCGTTGATGCCCACCGCAGCGGCGATCCGGAGCCTGTTCCGCCCGTCCGTGTTGGGCTGGTACAGCCGGGCGCGCAACGCTCCGGCCCGGGTGATCAGCCCCACCAGGTTGCCGCCGTCGTCGACGACCGGGGCGACGTGGTGGTGAGCGCTCGCAAGCGCGTTGAAGGCGGTCTCCGGGTCAGTGCCGTCCTGCACGAGGACGGGCTCCCGGGTCATCACCTCGTGGACCTGTGTGAACCGGTCGACGCCTGTCAGGTCCGCCTCGGTGACCACGCCGACCGGGCGCTTGCCCGACTCGTCCACCACGACGGCGGCGCCGTGGGCGCGCTTGGGCAGGAGGCCGAGGGCGGCTCCTGCGGTCTCCGTCCTGGCCAGGGTGATCGGCGTGTCGTGGACGAGGTGGCGTTCCTTCACCCACCGCGTCACCTCGGCCACCACGTCGACCGGGATGTCCTGCGGGATGACGGCGATACCGCCCCGACGGGCGACCGTCTCGGCCATCCGCCGGCCCGCGATCGCGGTCATGTTCGCCACGACGAGGGGGATCGTCGTCCCGCTGCCGTCGGAGGTGGAGAGGTCGACGTCGAGCCGGCTCGCGACGTCCGAACGGCTCGGGACCATGAAGACGTCGTCGTACGTCAGGTCGAACTGGGGCTGGAGCCCGTTGAGGAACTGCACGGCCCCGAGTCTAGGGGCGGTCCCTCAGACCGTCAGTGCCGGAACTGGTGGCGCACGATCTGGTCCCACACGCGGTCGCCGCCGAGCGTGCGGGCTGTGATCATGGCCCGGGCCGCCGGCGTGACGACGTACCGCGACCTGGGCGCCGGCGACTCCACGGCCTTCAGGACAACGGCGGCGACGGTCTCCGGTCCGGCGCTGAGGATCGGGCTGGCGTAGCCGCCGGACGTGCTGCTCGCACTGGAGGCCAGCAGCGGTGCGTAGGGGGAGCGGTCGTGGAGGGAGGCGCCCTCGGAGGTGAGCACGGTCTCGCCGAACCGGGTCCGGATGAGACCGGGCTCGACGAGGCTGACTTTGATGCCGAACGGCCGGACCTCGTTGCGCAGGGCGTCGGTGATGGCTTCGACGGCGTACTTGGACGCGTGGTAGTAGCCACCGACGGGGAAGGTGATGCGGCCCCCCATGGAGCCGATGTTGACGATGCGGCCCGCGCGTGCAGTCCGCATGGCGGGGAGCACGAGCTGGATGAGCCGCGCCAGGCCGAAGACGTTGGTCTCGAACATCTGCCGGACCTTGTCGAGGTCAGTCTCCTCGATCGTGCCGTACTCCCCGTACCCGGCGTTGTTGACGAGTACGCCGACGCGGCCGTGCTCGGCCTGGATGGCGTCCACCGCAGCGGCCATGGACGCCTCCGAGGCCACGTCGAGCTCGAGCGTCCGCGCGCCCGCGACCCGCAGGGCCTCCAGGGTCTGCACGCGTCTCGCCGTCGCGTACACGGTGTGGCCGGCCTTCAGCAGCAGGTCCGCGATGGCGGCGCCGATGCCCGAGGAGCACCCCGTGACGAGGATGGGGCCGGTCGGGCTACCGCTCACTGGTCGTCCTTCGGTCGAGGCTCTCCGGGTCCTTGCGGTTTACGGCGGTTCCGGCGTTGTCCGGCTGTTCCGGGCCTTTCTGGTGTCCGGGGCGCCCGCGCGGCACGAGGCCCTTCGCGGCGCGTGTAGTAGCGCTCGACCGTTGTGTACGCCAGCCAGCCGACGGCGAGGGCAACGACGAACACCACCCACGTGCTCAACCGCGGTGCCAGGGCCCCCAGCCCCTCGCGCACCAGGACGATCGCACACACCGCGACGACGATCGGCCCGAAGGCTGCGGCGGCCGACCGCTGTCCCGGTGGCCCTCCTGGAGTAGGGCTCATGGCGCCAGTCTGCCGTACGTGGCGGTCAGGCCGCTCGGACGTGCCGGCAGCATCGGCGGCATCGGGCGCCGCGGTTGCCCACGACGTCGCTCGTCAGGCATCACGCGCCGACCGGGCAGCGTTGCTGCGCGGGCGGATCCGCACAGGCGGCAGGAGGGGCGCGGGCAGGTGCTGGACCGGTCCGGCATACCCCTCGACGTCCCCGAAACGGGCAGAGTGGCTCATCCACTCCTCGCGCGCTTGTGCCACGTCCTCGTGGCTGCGCCCGACGAAGTTCCACCACATGACGATCTCCTCCTCGAACGGAGGGCCACCCAGCAGCAGGAGCCGGGCCGGCTCCTCGGCGAGGTTGGCCAGCGTGAGCTCCGGCCTGGCTACGGGAAGGTAGCCCAGCGAGCCACGAGCCAGGGGGGTGCCGTTGGCCAGGAGGCCGGCGTCGTCGGCCAGGACACCGTGCTCGAACACCGCGTCAAGCGGCAGGTCGACGCTCGCGCCGGCGTCCACCACGACCTCCGCCCCGAGCAGCGGCGTGAAGGTCTGCACCGGGGACGACTGTCCCGCCAGAGACCCCAGGAAGACCGCGACGGTCGCCTGGCCCAGCCTGGACGGCGTGGGTGCGTAGTGCTCGAAGTGCCTGGGAGCGTTGCGATGCTCATCCGGCAGAGCCACCCAGAGCTGGGCGCCGTGCAAGGTGGTGGTCGCGGGCGTCGAAACCTCGGAATGCGCGATCCCGTAGCCGCCGGTCATGAGGTTGAGCTCGCCGGGGCGCACCGTGGCGTGCGAGCCGAGGCTGTCGCGGTGCTCGATCTCGCCGGCGAAGAGCCAGCTGACGGTCTGCAGTCCGGTATGCGGGTGGGGTGGCACGTCCATGCCGCCCGAGCGGCTCACGTCGTCGGGACCGTAGTGGTCCGCGAAGCACCAGGCGCCGATGAGCGAGCGCTGCCGCTGCGGCAGGGTCCGCCGGACCGTCATGGCGCGGGGACCGCCCAGCGGTACGTCGCGGGGCTCAAGGACCTCCAGCGGTCCAGCGGCTGAGGCAGTGGGCGCACACACCTGCTCCAGTGGCTGCAGCTCACCGTTGCTCATGCGTCAAGTGTCGCACCGGGGCGACAGCGAGCGGGTGCCGTCAGGCGAGTCGGTTGGGGTCAGCACAGTCGGTCAGCACAGTTTGTCAGCCGGGCCCTCCGGTCAGCCGACTGCCAGGACCTGAGGCGCCGCGACCTTGAGGCGGGTCCGCAGCCACTTCGCGGTCGTCTCGCACTCCTCGTGTGCCGAGGTGACCGCCTCCACGAGCTCGAGGTCACGGCACGCCTTGGCACCCTGCTGCAGAACCACCCAGGCGATCTCCGCGCGCTGGGCCTGGAGGTACGTCTCCTGAAGGTCCCTCAGGAGAATGAGCCCCGGCGCCTGTGCCCGGCCGAGGAGTTCGCTGGTCTGGCGCCGCAAGGTGTCCATGACACCGGGGTCGGGGTCGGACTGCCTCGGAGCGTCGGCGCCGTACTTCTGCGCGAAGTCGGTCAGGCTGCGTGCCCTGGCCGCCGCCTTGACGGCCTGCTTGTGACCCAGGTGGTAGACGTCGTGCTCGGCGCCGTGCCGTCCGGCGACCCGTTCGAGCTGGTCGGCCAGGTCCTGCTCCGCTTCGGTCACGGTGTTGATGGCGTGGTCGATCTTCATGGCGAGACCTTGGCGATGCTGACGGCGGCCAGCTTGAGGGTGGGCTGTTTGGAGACGGGATCCCAGGACGTCATCGTCAGCTCGTTCGCGGCGGTGGGACGGTCTCCTGGGCCGCTACCGTCGAGGCTTGCGGAGCTGTCCCAGTAGCCGTAGTGGAACGGCGCGAACACGACGCCCTCCCGGTTCCCGCAGATCCGCGCGGGCGCCTCGATCCTGCCCCTGGCCGACTCCACGCTGACCAGGTCTCCCTCCTCGATCCCGTGCGCGTCGGCGTCGGCGGGGGACAGCTCGACCCACGGCTCCGGGGCGGCCATCTCGAGCTCCGGCGTGCGGCCGGTCTTGGTCCGCGTGTGGAAGTGGTGGACGGTTCGACCGCTGGTGAACAGCAGGGGCCGTTCCTCGTCGGGCTGTTCGTTGGCCGGCTCGTATGCCGCGGCGAGAAGCATGGCGCGCCCGTCCGCGCCGAGGGCGACGTGGTCCTTCCGCTCCCGGCTCGCGCCCGTGGCGAGGTCGTGCCCGTAGTCCTCGGTGTAGTCCGTCTCGGTGTGGAAGTGGTGATCGGTGTACAGCCGCTCCGTGCCGGAAGGGTTCTCAGGGGTCGCAGGCCACTGGATCCCGGGACTGCCGCGCAGCACCTCGTAGCTCAGGCCGCTGTAGTCACACGGCCGCCCCCGCGTCACCTCCTTGAAGGCATCGAAGCACTCCTGCGGTGTTCGCCAGTGCAGCAGCGGCTTGCCGTCCTTGTCCTGCAGCTCCATCCGTGCGGCGTAGTCGAGGAAGATGTCGAGGTCGGCGCGTGCCTCGCCGGGAGGCTCGACGGCCTTCTCCGAGAGGTGGACGGTCCGGTCGTGGTTGGTGAACGTCCCGAGCTTCTCACCCCAGAGGGCTGCCGGCAGGACCACGTCGGCGAGCTGCGTCGTCTCGGTGGGGAAGGCGTCGTTGACGACGACGAAGACCCTGTCCTGGGACAGGATCGAGCGGATCCGGTGGAGTTCCGGCAGTGAGACGGCCGGGTTGGTCGCGGTGATCCAGAGGAACTCCAGCGAGCCTTCCTCGGCGTACCGGAACATCTGCATGACGTGCGTCGGCGGCGCCCAGCTGGGGATCTGCGACTGCTCGACGTTCCACAGCTGCGCCAGCTCGGCGACATGGTCGGGGTTCTGCCAGTTGCGCATTCCCACGAAGTCACCGTCCGCACCCGTCTCGCGGGTGTTCTGGGCGGTGGGCTGGCCGTTCATCTGGAAGACCGTGCAGCCGGGACGCCCGATCATGCCTCGCAGCAACGTGATGTTGTTGACCTGGCACGCCGCGGCGGTCGCCTGGTTCGACTGGTACACGCCTTGGAGGCAGGTCGAGACCAGGCGCTGCGACTGGCCAAGGACCTCTGCGGCAGCGCTGATGTCGGCCGCCGGCACCCCGCAGATCGTCGAGACGAGGTCAGGTGAGTACTCCGCCACAGTCTTCTGGAGCCGCTCGAGCCCGATGGTGTGCTCCTGCACGAACGTCTCATCCACGAACCCTCTGGCGACGAGCTCGTGCTGGATGCCGTTGAGCAGAGCCACGTTCGTGCCCGGACGGATCGGGAGGTGGACCGTGGCGGCCTGCGCGATGCGGGTGCTCCGGGGGTCCACCACGACGAGGCGGGGTGGGTCGCCACCGTCGAGCCGGTCGAGGATGCGGGCCCACAGCACCGTGTGCGTCTCCGGGATGTTGTGGCCCACCGCGAAGATGGTGTCGCAGAGGTCGAAGTCGGTCAGCGAGCCGGGTGCGCCGTCGCTCCCGAACGACTCCTTCAGTGCGAAGTCGGAGGTTGCGGTGCACAGCCTCGTGTTGCCGTCGAGATGCGGCGTGCCGATGCCGCCGCGGACGAGGACGCCGAGGGTGTAGTAGTCCTCGAGGAACAGCTGTCCGCTGGTGTAGAACCCCATCCCGAGCGGACCTCGACGGTTCAGCACGTCTCGGCTGCGTGCCACGACGAGCTCCATGGCCTCGTCCCAGGTCGCCGGCTGGAGCTGACCTTCGCGGCGTACGAGTGGCGTGGTCAGGCGGTCCGGGCTCAGGTTCGCCTGCCAGCCATAGCTTCCCTTGGGGCCGAGCCGGCCGCGGTTGACCCGGTCGTCGGCGCGTCCGCGTACTCCCACCATCCGTCCGTCCACGACGCCGATGTCGAGGCCGCACCCGTTGGAGCACAGGACACAGGCCGACTGGTGCCAGGTCACCATCGCCGCGTCCACGCCGTCGAGCAGCTGCTGGTCCACCCGGCTCGGCCAGCTGCCATCTGCGCCATGCGGCGTTCGACGGCCCCAGACATCCCTCACGCGTTCAGCTTCCATCACTCCTCCTGATCTGACTCACGTGTCGCTGGACGAGTCCACATTCCCCTGGTAGCGCCGGCCCCCGTCAGAGCCGCGTGCGCACCCCGGGCTCCGTGGCAAGGTCCTTCGTCTGCTCCAGCAGGCTTCCGTGCATCGCGGTCAGCCCTTTGCCCTTGCGGCCCACCGGGAGGACGGTGCGACCGGTCGCATCCTCGAGCTCGGAGGCCCACGCGACGTACATGGCCAACAGGAAGAGGACGAGGCCGACGACGCCCGCGGTGTCCTTGACGCCGGCCGAGCCGGTGAGGTGGAAGACGCCTGTCAGGAGCAGCCGCAGCCCTGCGGTGAGGAAGACGACTGCCGCTCCGAGCTTGGTCAGCAGGGCGGTCACGCCGGTGAGACCCACCGCCACCCCACTGAAGAGGAGCAGCAGTCCGAGAGCTGGAGAGTGGCTCCCCGGAGGCGAGGACAACATCACCAGGCCGACGGAGAGCCAGGTGAGGGCCAGCACACCCATGACCGTCGCGACCGTGCCGTCACGGGCGGTGAACGCGGCGAGCGAAGCGATGAGCTGCGCTACTGCGGCGAACCCCACGAGGACCAGGGCGACGTGGCGGCCCTCCGACGGCGGGACCCACCCCAGCTGGAGCCCGGACAACGTGAAAGTCGCTGCTGCCAGGCCGAACAGGCCCAGGCTGGTGGGCGATGCGACCGGTCTGAGCGTGACCGACACGCGGCCCGCGAGCTCTCGCCTAGCGCCGTCCTGACCGCTCGTCGAGTCCACCTTCGGCACCGTCGACGGGCCCTGCTGGTCAGTCCGTTGCATACCGGGCCGATACCCCCGGCCCAGGCTCGCAAACAGCGCGGACCCGGGACCGGTGGCAGGGTAGAGGCGATGCCGAACGAAGGAGGGGCGCTTGTGGCCGCGCACCAGGAGGAGCACACTCCGGACACCGAGACGACAACGGGCTCGCGCGTCGTGACGGCGGCGGCCTCCGTCGGCGGGCGGGTCCTCGGTGGGGCCTTCGGCGCGGTGGCCCGGGTCCGCGGCGGCCGGCCGCTGCATCCGCAGGGCGCCACCTACGCGGCGCGGGTGACCATGTCCGGAAAGGCCCGCAGCGCCGTGCCCTGGCTCGACGAACCAGGGTGGTACGACGCGGTGCTGCGCGTGTCCCGTGCGATGGGGCTGCCGCTGAGTCTGCCCGACATCTACGGCGTCGCTCTACGGGTCGACCTTCCCGGTTCTGGACCGTTCGACCTGCTCTTCGCGAGCACCGGCGACTCTGCCGGTGGACGGTTCGTCCTGCGGCTGCGGCCGGGCGTGGAGGCGGGGCCGCTGACAACACTGCTGCCGGTGCGGTCGCCGAAGGGTCCGTTGGTCCTGCGCCTCGTAGCCGCTACTGCCTCGCCGGTGGAAGAGCTGTCCATGCCGGCTGCGCTGGTGCTGTCGTACGCCCACGGCACCGGACCTTGGCGGGATGTCGGGGACGTGGTGGTCGGGGCGCTACAGGGCCCGGAGACCGAGCAGGAGCGACATGACCCCGTGCTGCACCAGTTACCGGGCACCGAGCAGTATGCGGTCGTGAGTCGTTTACGTGAGCCGGCCTACCGAGCAGCCCGCGCGGTCCGCCCCCGCTCGAGACGCACGGCCCCGTGACGAACCTCCGTGGCGGGCTCAGCGGTCAGCTCGAGCAGGCTGCCTCTCGCGAGCCGCAGGAAGAGTGGGTGCGCTGCCCTGGCGGATGGGTGCGTCTGCTGGAGTGGAGCGCAGAGCCTGGAGCGCCGACGGTGGCCATCACGCCAGGGCTCGCTTTTCCGCGGTACCTGCTCCACCTCGCGCACGCTCTGTCGCACGCGGGGAGCCGGGTGCTGCTCGTAGACCTGTTGGCGTGGCGCGGGCCGCGGCCGCGCGTCCAGCCCAGCATGGAGGCGATGGGTGTCGCCTGCGCCCAGGCGCTGACGATTGCTGGAGTGGCACCAGCACCCCAGGCACAGGGTCCGGCGCCGTTGACCGTCTTCGGTCATTCCACGGGAGCCCAGGTCGGGCTCGAGGCTGTCCTGGCTCTGGCGCAGGGAAAGGGGCTGTCGCTGGTGATGGCGGGCCCGACCTTCCAACCGGCCCACCGGTCCTGGCCGGCGATGGCGCGGGCCGCGCTGACCGCGTACCGGCAGGACTCGCCGCGGGAGCTCGCAGTGCTGCGCGACCTCGCGAAGGCGCGTCTGGACGTCGTACGGCTGACCGACTCTGCGCGCCGACACCGTCCGGAGGAACGGCTTGCCGGGCTGTCGGTACCGCTCACCCTCACGGCCGGGGTGAACGACGGGTTCGCCTCCCTGGCCTGGCTGGAGACGCTCGCGGCTGCAAGCCGTGGGGACGCGCGGATCGCAGTGCTCCCCGGCTCGCACAACAACCCGTTCACCCACCCGGCAGACGTTGCGGCGGTCGTGCTCGCGTGATGCGGCGTCTCTCATCCCGGCGCTCACTCACCAGCCAGGGTCCGGGCGCCCGGCAACCTGCGAAGGAGTCAGGCAGGTAGTGCGGCGGCGGCTGCAGCGTCTGGCCAGCGACCCGCCGCCGTCTCGCGAGAGTCACGCCCGCGCTGATGTGCAGCGGTGGGTGCGCCACAGCGGGGGGCGCCGAGGAGTGCCCACCGGCGCGTTGGTGGGCCCCGTCGGATTCGAACCGACAACCTACGGATTAAAAGTGCCTAATGAACCATGATGTGCAGTGTCGCTCGCTGCCCGGCAAGCACGATGGGTGCAGCAACAGGGGCTGGGGATGTCGCGGGCTGACGGCACGTTCCGCTGGCTTGGTTACCATATGCGTTACCAAGAGGCGGCCCACTGGGCTTGTACCGTCGATCGGCCTGAACGCTCGGCACAGGCTTTGGGGGCGAGCGCGCACTTGGAACAGCTCGAGGCTCGACCCGCTCTCCCAAGACGTTTCAGGCGGCTGTGCGGAACCACAGAAGACGAGCCCGACCTGGCCTCCGTTGAAGGCACCCGGCGATTCGACTTGGCCATAGAGGGGGACCACATTAGGGTCCAGGCGTGAAGGGGGAGGTTCACTCGGTTATGCATCCACCAAAGGGCCCCCGACTCATGATCGCGCGCCGACCCGTGGGCGCGCCGCTCCCACCCGTCTATCGGATCTCAGCGCTAGCCGATGCGGGGGCGAGACTTCTTGTGGCTTCTGCAGGAGTGCCATCTGTATTGCTTGGTTGGCTTGGGCTAGCCGTGCGCGACCTGCAGACCGGTGTCACGGGATGGGCTCTGACTCTCGTGCTCTGCGCCTTCCTCGTAGTTCTTGCTTCTGACGATCAGTGGCGATCACCCGTGGGAACGGGCTGGCCCCGACGGCTAGAGCGATGGGCCTTTCGCCTCACCTGTTTCGTCACTCTGCTTCTCATGATGCGCTTGGCGGACCTCGCAACCTTGCGAAGTGCCCTGGTTGCGTTGGCCGTTGCCATGATTGCCGGTTTGAGCCTCGGGAGAGCATGCGGCTTCATCCTCGCCACGGCAGTGTTTGCTCTTCGCGCGGCCCGAGATCAGTTGAGCCACCGAGGCAGACCAGCACTGGATGCATGGCAGGAAGTGGAACATGAGGGTGTCGTTCACACGTCGCTTTTTGGAGGTCGCTGGCCGCAACCGGGGCCGCGCATGACCCCTGCGGCGGCGAGGCACTACGCACGGCTGTGCGAGGAAGCGTCGGTGAGTCTTGGGGCAATGGGACAGATTCTGATGACCCTTGGCTCCGTGATCGTGGGCGCAAACCTACTTAGGGTTCCTCACGCATTCGTCGGCACCCTGGCAGCCCCGCCATACTGGGTCACAGGTGGCATACTTGTGCTACTTGTGGGCTACCGCCTCAATGTCGTAGCGCGCAACAGGGCAGTTGAGCGGGCCGCCCTCTACAAGGACTGGGCGGATGTTTCGGCCGCCAAGCGCCGGGTGCACAGGATTGCAGGCCGTACCAGCTTTCCCTAGGCAACTCGAACCAGGCAACACCTGGCTCCGCGAAAATCCATTCTGTTCTACTGCGGCCTGGGCGCCCGAGGCTGAATACGACTCGTCTGACGCACGAGCCGTTTAGTGCGGCGATCCGAAATGCACGTCTTCCTCTCGCTGCCCAGCCGCTGCGGTTACCCTGCTTCCCTATCGCGCCGCTGAATCGTGGCTTCGGTGCTTCAGGCTCGAATCGTCAGGGAAGGTGATCATGGCTGAGACACACTCCGTGGACGCCCACGCTGGGCCTGGCAGAAGCTGGCTGGTTGACACCGCACTTGAGAGGTCCGCCGAGGACGGTCTGGGCCGTAAAGCCTTCATCAGCAGGGCCCGTGAGCTGTTGAATGAGATCGCCTCGACGTCGGACAGCACAGTAATTGGAGTGGTGGGCCCTTGGGGTAGCGGCAAGACCAGCTCGGTAAACATGATCGTCGAGGGTCTAGAGACGAGCCGTTGGCGGGTCAAGCACCTGACTCCATGGGCCGTCTCCGGGCCGGACGCCATCATTGCTGAACTCCTGGCTGCCATATCGGCTGCCATACCCAAGACCGGAAGTCGGGGCGAAGCTGCGCAAAAAGCCCTAAAGAAGTATGGCTCGCTCGTTTCTCCCGCACTGCTTGCCATTCCCTTCGCCGGCGCTGCGGCCAAAGGCCTTACCGATGCTGTTTTGCAGCGAGTGTCAGGCGAAGGAACCGTTCATGAACGGACGCGGGACCTTGCAGAAGCGTTGACGGACCTTGCCCAGCCGATTCTCCTCATTGTCGATGACGTCGACCGCCTGCAGCCCGACGAACTCTTAGCACTCTTCAAGGCCGTCCGTGTGCTGGGAAGGCTGCCGTACGTGCACTACCTCTTGGCCTACGACCAGCAGACGCTCCTGGACGTGTTGTCCAGCACGGCTCTCGCCGCACGCGACACGTCGCGACCGTTGTCATTTCTCGAGAAGATCGTCGCGCTGCCCCTTGAACAGCCGCCCACCCGACCGGAGCAAGCACAAAGCCTCTTCGAGAATGGGCTGACTGAAGTGCTCCGACTGACTGGCCACGCGGCTCTCACCGAAGACCAGCAAGAGCGCATCGCGGAGGAGCGCGAGCAGCTACTCAACAGTGCCCTCACCGAGCCGCGTACCATCCGACGATTCCTTTCCCAACTCCGCATCTATTTACCGCTCATTGGCCACTCCGAAATCGACATCGTCGACTTTCTTGTCGTCACACTGCTCCGGACGACCTACCCCGCGCTGTACAGAAGGCTGACGGCGCGGCGAATGCTGCTTGTGCGGCGTCACCAAAAGGAAGGCCAGGAGTTCCGAAGCGCCTTGCTGACGGAGGTGACCTTGACTGATCTCAGCGTGCCCTTGGCCGACCAAGCGAAGGTGCGGGCCGCGCTCGTGAGGTTGTTTCCGTTGCTTGGCGGGGAGGGGCACAGCCAGTACGTCTATGAAGAAGATCGCCGACGGCGTGATCGCAGGGTCAGCGATCCGGACACTGTGGCGCGCTACTTCGCTCTTGGCCCCATAAGCGGCGACCTCCCAGACGCCACTCTGCTCGCAGTCTTGGACGAGTGGACAGTGGGAGATGAAGTTGAAAGCGCGGACGCGCTTGCCGTGCGAAGAATGCTCACGCCGGATCTGGGCGATGCGGGCGCGTGTGACGCGGCTGCGATCATTGTGCGCCGCGCGTCCTCACGCACTGACCAGTTGTCCCCACCTCAAGCCGCTCACTTGCTGCGGGTCGTTGTTGGCCTTCTGCCGAACAAGTCTGGTCTAGGAGGGGGCGCTGTAGGCCTCGAGGGTGCTTTGGTGGCCTGGGTCTCTAGGCTCCTTGCGATTGCTGACGGGCCAGAGCCGGCCGACCTGCTGCAGGTATTCACGAAGCCTCCTGGAGTCGCGTCTCCCCTGCCTCACCTACTTCGCGCGATCCGACTAACTCGTGACGATGGTCAGAGCGGCCGTGACGCGGTCCCGGTGGGACCCAGCTGGTATGCGCGGATGGTCGACGCCACGGTATCTCTGGTTTGGCTACGCTTCTTGGAAAACGTCCGTGCCGGCGATGAAGCACCTGAAGAGCCAGCCGGGATGTATCTGAACTGGCTTGAGGGGTCCGTGGGGCGCGCGGAGATTGACCGTCGCCTCCGCGCGGCCCTGGAGATGGGGGTTGAGGTCCCGCACCTTGCTGCACGGTTCGTCGAGACCGCGACCGATCTTTCGGGTCAAAACGAAACCCTTATGGGTTTCGACCCGACCGCTTTTGCTACACGTGTGGGACTGGAAAGAGTCCGAAGCGATTCTGGCGTCCAAGAGGCCCTGGCGGCACAGCGGCCAGAGGGCGGGCATGACGAGAATAATGTGAGTTGGAAGAATCGCCGGCTCATTGCCATTGCCGGCATCGTCCGCACCCTTCAGGACGACCCGCTCGTCGGGCAATCACTTCCGACTCTCGAGCCTATGGCTCGCGGCCAGGCTTTACTGAACCATAGGCCGGATTTGATGCGTGCCCCTGGGCAGGCGCCGGACCTCCTTGTCCGAGTGGCCGTGCAAGTGTCGACAGAGCCAGGTTCCAACGAAGTGGCAAGTCAGCCATTCACACCGGTCGGATGGCAGGGAGTCGAACGGCAGATCAAAGACGTCCTGAGCAACAGCCCTGTAGCACGCTGGTTGCGCTCTACGGCCCCCTCGTGGCACGTGCGACCCGGGTCTTGGGAGCTCAAAGACGCAGATCCAGGCCGCCGTCTCGAGGCCCAACTGGGAACGAGCGCAATTGGCGACCAGGCGTCCCCTTCCCCGCGACAACCGCCCCTACGTATCGGAGCTCAGGTGCTGGTTCCCGAACCGCATCGATTGAGTGAACTGGAGAACGCACCTGTGGTGTACACCCTTGCTGTAGGACTGTGGATGGCGGAGCTCGGACCAGACCGACGGCCATCGGATGCCCGCTCCGCCGAGTCCCCGTTTCCTGCGGCCCTAACGCTGAGGGAAGCGACTAACCTGCTGGCGGCAATGATTGCAGCGGCGAGCGACGCGATCCGAATCCTGGCTGTGGCCCAGCCGCAGGTGCAATGCGCTTCAGCGGCCCTCGTCGACATCGCCGTTGAGTCCCCGAGGGGATTAGGGGCTGCTGTGGACTTGCGCCACGCACGCCGCCTGGGGACTTCCGCCAGGGCTGACTTCGGGACGGCAATCTCCCTGGAGATCAGATCCCTTGGAGAGGGCACCTTTAGCTTCTCGCCGTCGCCCGAGGAAGTATCGGTGGGCGTACTGTCGGACTGGCTCCTGAGGGCTGGCTACCGTGATTTTGAGGGGGCTCTGACTGATCTTTTGAACCACCAAGGATGAGAGGCGTCCGAGACGCTCACCGACCGCGCCCGCACCCCGGTAGCGCTGACTTGCCTCCGTCCTCTGAGCGGACCTCATCTGCCTGTCGGGTCTCTCCGTTAGGCTCACGGCATGCGCCACCACGCAACCGGACTCGCAGACGCGGGGGTGTTGGAATGAACGAGATAGACCCAAACGCTGCGACCCGACGCCGACCCGAGTACTGGACGATCCTCGAAGCCCTAGCCGCAAGGTTGGGTGCGTCAAAGGACGTGTTGGGCGTGATCGTCTTCGGATCATTGGCGAGAGGTAGCGATACACCCTCCAGCGATGTCGACCTGATCGTTCTCCTCGCAGAGGGTACGGACAGAGGTCCCATCAGCAGCGTGTTGCGTAAGGCATCGGCAGACACCCCTCTGGCGAACAAACTCACCCCCATCTACTTCACGCCATCCTCCCTTTCAAGAGAACTGGCGGCGAGGCCGTCCTTCGGCGGTCATCTTGCCGACGAGGGGGTGGTGCTCTATCGAACGCCTGCGCTCGATGCGTTGGACGAGCAGATGGAGGCACTTACGCCATTGAACCAGCGCGCCCTCGAAGAGGAATTGCAAGACAGAACTAGGTTGCTCGAAAAATTGGGTCATCTCGAGCGGATGAATGGCGAGTTCTTACCAACACTGTCTCAGCTCTATACGCTGGCTCGCTCCGTGATTATCGTAAAGCTTATGCAGCGGGGCGTACGTAAGTACGATTGGGGTGAAGTCTTCGACGCGTACTCGAAAATCGAGCCCTCCCTTGCCGGTGAAATCGCTACGTTGAAGAATCTGCGTGGATACTATGAATTTGTGCACGACCGGGGAGCGTCTGCGCCGGATCGTCGAAGGGCGGATCGCGCTGCGGTTGAGTCGGCTATGGATGCCGTCGTCAAGGTTGCCAGGAGCTAGTAGCGCATGGCGAGTCTCATCGAGGCCACCCTCTTCGATTACATTACTGAATACGCAGCCGACATTGAGGCCAGTCGTGTAAACGTCTCTGACGCCATACGCGGCGACGACGTTCTTCTAATCTTCGCCGAGAACTTCGTTGCTCAGTTCTCCAAGAATTTTCTTCGCCGCGATATCGTAGGATTCACCTCGCGGTCAAAGGTGGAAATGACTAGTGCACGGCGAAAGTTGCAGAAGTCGCCGCGTTCCCTCAAAGCGCAATCGCTAATGTTTCACTTGGAACCGCTCTTTAGTTTGGTTCCAGAATTGAGTTATGGGAATTCTGAGGACGACGCTCAAGCGTTTCGCCTGGAGTATTTCCATGAACTGCTGCAGAAGATTGTCGATTGGCTCAGTGAGGAGGAGTCCGAGGCGGCCGCGTTGGCGGCAGCGGAGGAGTCGCTGCGCGTCTACGAGAAAGCCATGGGGCTGTAATGATGAGCGAGGCTCATGAGAATGTAGAGGAAGTTCTACGGCTCGTCGAAGCAGACTATCGAAGCACCACAGAGTTCATCGCACGCATGATCAACATTGAAACCGCGGCGCGGGCGGTTGTCATCCCTCTCGCTTCCGCATTGGCCGGTCTGGCGGCCACGAGTCACAGCTGGGAACTGGCCCTAGCCGGCATCCCAATCATTGTTGTTGGTTTCCTTATCGATACTCGGAACAGCTTTATTCGCGATATCGCACACGGGCGTTCAGTAAAGCTGGAGCGAATTCTTCAAAGTCGCGTGAGCTGGTCTTTGGAAGCTAACGGACCTCTGGCTGGCGAGGCTCAGGAGCGCCTACTCAAGAACCTGGATGCGTTTGAATTCGGCATGTCCAGGAATCTTCGCAACTTGCGGTGGCCGTCGACCCTGCGCAGGTCTCTTACCCGTCTGTTTACGTGGCTTTACGCGGCGCTGCTGATCATTCTGGTTGTTGTTGCTGTGGGGGTTATGGCGGAGCCCAAGCCGACTGGGGAGAGTGTTTGCTTTAAGCTTCCGTCCGGCTCAGTTGTCGGCGTGACAGGGACCGACTTGAACCTGACCGGTAGCGCCGCAATCGTCGCCTGCCCTGTCGAGGCTCGGCCAAGGTGACTTCGTGCCGCTCTGTGGCCCCGCGTGTCTGCCGGTCCGGCAGGGAGTGTCTAACTGGTGGGCTCGTCATCGTGCCCCAAGCCCAAGACGTGGATGAACTCAGGCGGGACCTCGAACGCTGCGGACTTTTGCGTGAATCCCGGCCGAGGAGTCAACGCCGGCTCGACGTGCGACGGTACGGATCCGAGCGCAATAAGTAGACGGGTTACTCGACTCACGGGCTTCGTGAATGACGTGAGTGATCGTTGGTCCATGTCGGGGCCGCAGATCTCAAGGACCTGTGAGCGGGACAGTGCGCCGCCTGCCCTCGCGGCTGCCTGGATGACATCGGCTTGCGGTGCGCGTTGGGTTCGAAGTCTGGCCATGAGCTCGCGTATTGAGTCCGGGGACCACTTTGCGGTCGGTCGTCCATCGGGCAGGGGGAGGCCGAGATCTTCATCTCTAAGGGCCCTACGCAGCTGCGAGTCGTCGGCTTGTGACTCCGTGGGCTGTTCGTCCAGAGGGCGTTCGTACTCGGTCGGTGCGTATTTCAAGTGGACAACGCGCTGGTGATGGAAGACCGCGATGTCGCCTAGCAGTTGAGACTTTGCAGCTCGAGCCAATCGGGTTGCAGATGCAGGTGTATCCCCAGACCCGCCTGACAGTAGCCAGGTCTCAAGTACGGCCGGTATCCCGAACCTCAGGACGAACGAAGCGCTGCCGTCGCTTGGGACCAGTACCCAGTCCCCGCTTACGTCCCCCCGACGGGCGAAGCGGATGTTGACAGGGACTTCGTCTCGTCGGCCGATCGCCCTGAGAAAGTCCTTCAAGTTGTCCGGGCGAAGTACGAGGCTGAAGGGCGCTTGGGGGAATCCAAACAGTAGGTCTTGACCCAACCGTTTGCGAAGGCGCAGGGCCAAAGTTGCGAGGTCTTCCCATGGGAGAAGTCCACTCATGGGTGTGGTGGCGTCGACAGCCTCGAGGAGTTCCCCGTTGTCTTTCGGCAGGTCGGCCAGCCAAGAGTGAGTGTCCACATCGGTCCACGTGCCAAGGGCAAGGCGCAACAGGGACCGAACCTCGGCGGTTGGGAAGGTCTGGACGCCCGAACCATGAATGAGGTTCATGATGTCCGCGGCCGTGCGGAAGACCGTGCTGATAAGGGTGGCGAATGCGGGTCCAGAAAGATCGACGAGGGTGATCTGGTGAGCCATGGCGTAAGACTGTGCGGGAGCGGTGAAGCCCGAGGTGGAAAACAGGGAGTACCGGTAGTGATGTCGGCGTAGCGGTACTGCTCGCGCCGCGACGTTGCTTGTGGCAAATTGCTCGTTAACGTCATGAATCACGCCATGCGCATTCCGTATCGTGGCCAGTCCAACCGGATCGCTGACGCACTTGGCCTCCGCGAACATGCGCATCGGTAGTGAGAATGGTGTGGGGACAAGCAATTCGCCCAGCACATCAACCTGATGGTCCGCCCCTCTGCCACGCACGCGTAGTCCACTACTGGCGGCACATAAGGCATCGGGATCCTGGCTCGCAGTCACCAGCAGGCGGTATCCGCTGTTTTGGAGGAGGTAGGCAAGGGCTTCCTCGAGCACGTAGCCGCGGAACGCCGGCAGGGAGATCATAGCTGCTGTCCGGGGTGGGGGTTGTTGTTTGCAGCACCGTTATCGGCTAGGGCCCTTGTGTGTGCCTGCCGCGCGTGTGCAAGAAGCTCCTTGCGCCAGCCGACGGCGTTCTTGGCGCGTGTCTTGCACGCGTGACAGTTGGGGCATAGGGCGACCATGTTCAGCGGATGGTCTTCACCGCCGAGTGCTAGGTCCTTTATGTGGTCAACATCAAGGATTGCCCGCCCCTGTCGATTGAGCTCCGCAGGCATCCCCGTGCACCTTGCGCTTTCGCAGACTCCGCCACTCCGGTCGAGGACCGCTCGTCGAGCAGCAGCACTCCGCGCGTAGTCGGTACGAACCACGCCGGTTGACCTCCGCCCTTGCCCCCGCTGGTCTACTCGATCTACCAGGTCAGCATATGAGGTGTGACTCCGCGACTCGGGGGCTTGAGGGTTGTTGTCCGTCGTTTCTCGAGCGTCAATTAGCGATTCGTGCACCTTCGTGGGCCACGTGTGCGAGTCAGGGCCCGGAACCGCCTCCAGTTCCCACTCAATCTCGGGTCGGTCCAGCCCATCCTGGCCAGTGCCGGCCACCCACGCCCGACCTAGCACTACCACCCACGTAAGAAACCGAAACGGCTCGCCCTTTGGCCGGTACCAGAACCGGACAGGCACCGCGGCTTGGAATGCCGCGTCGAGGCGGGCGTTGCCGCCTCGGTCCAGGCGTTGCGGCCCGCTGAGCCCTTCGCCGCGATACCCGAAAGGAGTCAGGAGCGATGGGGAGTCATCGGCGTAGGGACCGCTGGCGTCAGAGAAGACATTCACGACAGCGTCACCGGGGAAGCGGATGATGCCCGCAACCCTGTCACCGCCGTACGCATCCTGGATGGCCGTGCGGTCTCGATACTCATCGCCCAGCTCTGGAGGCTGCTGGAGGGCGCGTGTCGTCGTTGCGAATCCCAGGCGCGTGAGAGCCCGGACCGCGCCCCCCGTGCCACCGCTGAAGCGGGCAACGGGAAGCAGGCCTCGATCGGGATACTGATTGCTGTAGGCAACCGCGAGTAGAGGCTTGGAGTCGATGAGCTGCCCTTCAATAAGGGCGTAGTAGTCCGTAGACCGCGTGAGTTCGTACTTGGCCAGGAAGGCATCGCGCCCGAGGTCCCTGAACTCCTCAGCGGCACGTCTCACTGCACGCGGGTCGGTGAGCTCGGACAGGTTAGGCAAATCGCACCTCAGCGGACATTCGGCGACGGTATCCGTTCAGGGATCGACCGGCACCCCAAATGGCCGACTTCGCGTGGACCGGAGTCCCTGGCGGCAGGCGCACGGGCGGTGCTCCTCGGTTGCGTGTCACTCAGTCACGTCAGCAGACTGCGTCTCCATGGGCCTAGCGAGGATGATCAAGCCGACGAGTCGCTCTAGAACCGTATGAAGGATGCGCAATCGGGACGGCCCGAGGTGAAGCCGCTTGCCGCAGATCTGCCGGGAGCGATTGACCGCGTTCTCTAGGGCATTGGCCACCAGGGGATCGCCGAGCAGGTCCCGGCAGAGCAACCGCTGGCTCGTGGCAGGCAATGTGGTTCCGCTGCCCGTGAGTAGTTGGAGCGTTCCGTCCAAGAATGGGAAAGGTCTGGACGCTTGCGGGCAAACAGGACCGAAACCCAGGGCTGCTGATCACCAGATGCAGTAGGCGTCTCGCGAAGGGTGAGGTGGGCCTCGTCCATCAGGATGAGGTCGAGGAGTCGGCAACATGCAGTTCACCGTCACTGGAAACGCTTGCAAGCGCTTCCAGTGCTCGGCGGCGAGGACGGCCAGGGTTAGGAGTGCTAGCGCGGCACGAGCCGGGATCGACACACCCGCCATGTTGACCCCAAGCACGTCGACCGCCGTGAGGTCATGCGGATCGATAGGAAGGAGGGTAGACAGGACAGGCCCGCGCGCCGTCTCAGGGCTGCAGCCATTTGATCAACACTTAGGCAGCCACCGCACCCTCGCGCTCGCCCAGCAGCGCAGCGGCCACTGTCCGGGCGCTCGCGCGCATCTGGGGGTGCAGTACTGGCCAACCTTCCGGTATCTGCTGCCACGGGGCTTGCGTCATCGCGCCACCTGATCAGCTAGGTGTTTGTGCATTCGAGAAGCGTGTCAGTGCCGGCCGACACACCGCACCTGAGCGCGCGGGGCGCCGGGCGACATACTGGCGGTGTGCCTGACCCTGATGAAGTGCGGAAGCTTGCCCACCACATCGACGCCCTCCGTCTGCGGCCGGTGGCAGTGGCTCGAGGGTGGCCGCATATGGGGGCGGTCCTGGTTGACGCTTCGCTTCAGGCAGGCGTCGGATACCGCACCACGGTGCGCCCTCGGGTAGTCCACCTCATGAGCGCGTGGCCCGATGCCAACACCACCTCGGGGATGGCCAGTAGATTGTTAAACGAGGATGTCGCTGTAGTCCTCCGTTGGCGTGGAAAGAAGCTGGTGACTCTATTGGGGCTCGTAGACGCGATGCAGGACCTGCGGGTCGAGACAGTCGACGACCTTAAGGCTCGCCTCACGAATCAGGGCACCCTAGAGGCGACGGTGTCTCGGCTAAGTCAAGTCAAGGGAGTCGGCCCCAAGACCCTCGACTACCTGGGGATCTTGGTGGGCCTGACGGACCAGGCGGCAATCGACATCCACCTTCGTCGTTTCGGCGAAGAGGCCGGCGTGCAAGGCCTGCGCTATGACCAGTTGCAGGGTGTGCTGGCGGCGGTTGCGAAACAACGGACCTGGGACGTGGGGGCATTGGATGCCGCCATCTGGGACTACATGAGCAACCGGGGCCGCGGCTGATTGGGGCCGCTGCGCGTGCCCTCTGCGAGGAGTCCGTTCGCCTTCGCCTCATCAGCCAAGATCACCTGGAAGTGGTGCTAGTCATGGAACACCCTGGTCGGCGACGCCGTGCGCACTGGCTGGTCGTCCCGGTGCGGCCGTGGCAACGAAGTGCCTCGCGGCGGTGACGGAAAGCGTGCCCTGACCCACATGTTCGCGGCGTAGCTGCGTCGGGCCGGGTATCCGGCTTGGACCAGCTCCGCACATACCCGGTGGCCTTCGCGGATGTTGGAGCTGTGGACATGGATCCTGACCACGTCCAAGGGGGTACCCATCGTGGCGAGGGCCAGTAGGGGGTCGAGGACGGGTTGCACGGTGTCTCCGCCGATGAGGTCGTTGTCCAACCACAGGTCACCGATCCGGCTGCCTTGAAGGGATGCGAGGAGGGTGATCGCATTCGCCGAGGTTCGGGCCGTCATGACCGGTCGGCCATCCTTGAAGTTCCGGGCGTCATCTATCAGCACGGTCAGAGAAGACTCGCTGGCCGACGTCATTGCGGCCGTGCGCGGTCGAACAGTCGTGGGTCCCGTTTAGCACCGCGGTGACCGAGGGTCGAACTGAGTCGCGAGTGCCTCATCGTTGCTCCTTCCCCGTGTGCCAAGACTGTGGATCCTCACCGCGATCGGCGAGTTCGCGCTGGGTTGCGGAGATGATTTTGGAGCACCACCAGCGCCCGTGGCCGTCCTTCTGCCGGTAGTAGGCCAGTTCCAGAACCCGGCGTGCTCGCACAGCTGCGCTGCGGTGAGCGCGCTACGCAAGGCGCCTGGGTCTCCGAAGCGACCCTCGAGTGGGTCGGTGTAGGGGTTGCTGTCGTGGCCACCACGAAGTGGGGGAGGAAGCTGGTCGACCTGTTCGTCCAGGGATTTCACCAGTTCCGTGAGTTGCCTGGTCAGGATGATGGTGTGACCGTGCGCCATGAGCAGATCCCCGCCTTCGATATTGCCGAGCACGGACTGGGCGTTGCGGGCAACGACACCGGCGAGCGCCAGCATGTCCTCGTGGCCGGTCGACGGCTCAGCGCTCATGGGCGCGCCTCGGCCCGCTCGTGGGAAGCGGGGCCCTGAACAGCCCGCTGCTCGTCGTTGTCGCCGTCAACGCGATGGGCGGCGTTGAGAGGCAGGCGGGGTGCCGGTGTCGCGCGGGTGTGTCAGGCGTATCCGACTGAGCCCGAGTTGACGTCGGATGGAAGGTCAAGCGTACCCGGCCGGTTGCGGACGTCCTGGCGAGAGTGCTCCTGGCCGGGAGGCGGTGTTCAGTGGACCGCTGCGGCGGCGGTCTGTGCACGAGTTGGGCGTGGTGACTGGGCCGCCCGGTGCAGGAGTCCTCGTTGGCCAGCGGCCGTTCGGCGTCCACCCCCCACAGCGTGTCCGACCTCGCCGGGAGTGGATGTGGGGGTGCGGTGACGGTGTCATGCATCGAGTTCCTTTTCGGGTCGCAGGGTGAGGTCTGTGCTGGTGTGGGCAACGGCCACTGTCCGGCGGCCGCTGAGGGAGTGGCGTTCGAGTGGGCGGGGGACCGGTTTACGGGAGCGAGCGCTTAAGGGTGCCCCCTTGTTGAGCTAGTCAGTCGTGGTCGGCGAGGTCAGAAGTGCCGTTCCGGCCGTGGTCCGTGAGGGTGGCCAGCAGTGGCAGACCTGGGTGCCTGGCGGTCCCGGCTACGGTCCGGTCGTAGCGGCGGGTGGTGGCTGGGTCTGCGTGGCCGGCGGCGTCTTGGACGTCCTCGAGGGCGCACCCGTTGGCTCGGGCCAAGGTGACGAAGGTGTGGCGCAGCACGTGGGGGCTGAACGGGGCGATCCCGACGGCCGCAGCCACGGCTCGCAGGGTCCGGGCAGCGGCGTGCCGGTCCAGGGGGGTGCCGGTGCGGGTGGCGAAGACTGGTCCGCTTGGAGCCTCACGTGTCCAGAGCTGGATCCGCTGCAGTGCAGGGGCAAGCACGGGGACACTGCGGCGCACCCCGCCCTTACAGGTGACGTCCAGCCAGGTGCCGTCGGAGGTGTGCCGCAAGTTTTCGAGGCGTGCGCTGCAGGCTTCGCTGATTCGCAGGCCGGTGGTGGCCAGCAGCCAGGTCAGGGCGGAGGTGCGGGGGCAATGCTGGTCCGCGGCGGTCAGCAGGGTGGACAGCTCAGCGGCGGTCAGGGCGTGGATCCGGGTTTGCGAGCGCTGACGTCTGTAGGTCAGCCGGGCCGCCGGTGGGGCGGGAATCAGGTCCTCGTCGTGGCAGTAGAGGTAGAACCCCTTGACCGCGGTCAGGCGACGGGCGATGGTCGCCGGGGCCAAGGGCCGGTCCTCACAGTCCTGCAGGTAGCGGGCAAGGTCGACGCGGCGAGCGCGCAGCGGGTCCAGGGCGTGCCGGTGGCAGTAGGCCAGGTAGTCGGCCAGGTCGCGCCGGTAGGCGGCTGCGGTGTTGCCGCGGTGGCAGGTCAGGAAGTCGGCTACCAGCGACTGGGCCCGGGTGCCCGGATTGGGCAGGCGGGCGGGGAAGGCCAGCACCACCCCGTAGCTCCCATAGTCCCCGTTATGGGGTGAGGCTCGCCTCCCGGACGCGGTCTGCGTGGCTCGAGTGCGGCTGAGGGTGTTCTTGGTGGGCATAGGAAGTGCTCCTCGAGGGTCCTTGGACCCCTCGGTCGCCCGTGGAGATCCGCCTTTACCGCGCTCTGATGGGTGCGGTCTGCTCTTCCCCTGGAGCACCTCCGCGGAGGAGGTTGCTGGACAGCTAGCCAGGTGCTTGTCGCTGCCGCTCGTGAGCTACCCCAATCCTACGGTGCACAGCCGGGGACGGAGGCGCGATCCGGCAACGTGATACAGGTCACATCTAGCGAGTCTCTGCGTGGCCGTTTGGGTTCGATTGCCAATTTTTGGCATTATTGACGATTTTCTTTGATTTTGAAGTAGCAACTAAATGGCAGTGACAAGCATTTCAGCTGTGTTGGTTGACATTCGACATTTCCTCTTTACTTCACCCTGGCGGCAGTCGTCGTCACAAGGTGAACTAGAAAAGGATGACCGATGAAGTTTGAAATGGAACGCATGGTTGACGGCGTCAAGATGGTCACGCTGAACGCGCTACACGAATTCGGGCCACTGCCTGATGACCCGATCCCGGCAGACGATGCGTGGGGAGCAGTAGAGATCCTGCTGCGTCAGGTGGCGTGGTTGGAGGACATCCTCGACGACCAGGCGCAGGAGATTGACGATCTCCAGGTCGAACTCTCACCCACCAGCACCTATGCGGAGAGGCTGGCCCAGCGAGCGCAGAGCCGAGCCGCCAGGGAAGAAGCGGCCGCGGCGGATCACACGGCCGACGCGGTCGGGGCTAAGGGATGAGCGCCTCCACCGCGGCCGCCGAGCAGGGCGCCCGCGCGCGTCACCGGCTGACCTTCACCGTGATCGAGGCCGCGGAGGCGTTAGGCATTGGCCGCGGGCTCGCGTACGAGATGGTGCGGCAAGGCCACCTGCCGAGCCTTCGGCTTGGCAGACGCATCGTTGTGCCGGCCGCCTCACTAGAAGCCCTCCTCGAACAGGCCGCGACGTCAAGCAAGCGACTCCCACCCATAGCGCCGGGAACCCGATCCCTCTAGAAGTGGGCGGACGGCCGCCTTGCCCCTGCCCCAACCCTGAACAACATGACGGGTGGGGCAGGGCAGGGCCGCCACCGAGGCCCCGGTCAGGCATTGCCCAAGCCCAGTCGAACCAGGTCGAAGGCCGAGGCAGGCAGTCACAGCACGCATCACCCTTGAAAGGAGAGAGCAGCATGGCGCGGCACGGTTCGGAGGTCGTCACCCCGTGGGCGGAGCTGTCCAAGGAGCAGTTCGTTGAGATGAAGAATGATTGGCTCGACCACTGGTGTCCGGTGCTGCCCAAGCCATCCCAGCAGAAAGTCCTCCGCCACATCTCCCGTTGGCAGAACTACGAAACCGGGGCCTCGTTTTGGGGCTGCGAGAAGATCGGCAAGGAGATCGGACGTTCGGCCAAGACCGTTCAGCGGGCCGTCGGCGAGCTAGAGACGATGGGTTTGATCAGAGTCGACCGGCTGGCCAGCGCGCCGCGCAACGCGCAGGGGATGTTGATCACGCCGCGTCCCGGGGGCCGAGCGAACAACTACTCGATCGACTACAACCTGATCCGCCAACCCTCTCCGGCCGCCGGTGGTTGGCAGATCCAGTCCTCGAGCGTTGCTGGTCCTCTGGCCAGGGCCCTCGCAGCGCAGAAAGTCGGCGAGGCCGGCGGAGGCCCGAAGGAGATGTCTGCGTCCCCCGGATGTCCTACTAACGTAACCAACGGTTTGAACGTCTCTAACGAACACACCACCATGGATGCTGGGGCGCGGAAGACTAGCAATGCACGTACTCTGCGGCCGGTCCTCACCGTGACCCAGGAGACCACGGTTGAGGAGCTCGCGGCCGCCTATCCAGATGCGGGCTCCGATTCCCTGACGACGGACTGGAGCCTGAAGGCTGCGTCTATCTTCGCCCTAAAGGCCGCACACTCGCTGCCGGAGACCGTCCCCGTCGACATCTCATTGCTGGCCGGGGTCATGCACCACGGAGCGGAGCGACTTGGCAGGCGAGTGGTAGTCGCGGCAGTGACGCAGTGGTTTGCGGACCGCCAAGAGGACGACAGCATGCGGAACCCCGGGGCCTTGTTCTACCGCGACGCTGACGCCTACTTTGCACGCGAAGCGGTAGCCGCCTCGGCTGCCATTCAGGCCACTGCCTAAAGCCTAGGTCGATCATGAATACGCGCCCGACCGAGCCTGTCAGGGCTGACTGGTGCAATGAGTAACTACTACGGCTGCCGACATGCCAACCGATGTCGCCGTGTGCCACCACCGGTCGCCGTTTCGAGAGGCCGGAAAGGCGAAGGAGCAACTGTGTGGCGTGAAGTTCCGGATTTGTAGCTGTCAAATGCACGCCAGAAGTAGTTGATACATCGATGGACTGGAGGTGAGGGCGTGAGAGGTCACGTTCACAAGCGAGGCAACACATGGGCCGTCATGTGGGACGAGCCGCGTGGCGCAGACGGCAAGCGCAGGCAACGAAAGAAGGGCGGCTTCACGACCCGCCGAGAGGCGCAGTCCCACCTGACCGACGTCCTGGCCGCGCTTCAGAAGAACGCTTACGTCCAGCCCGATCGGACGACCGTTGGGGAGTACCTCACAGAACAATGGCTGCCCTCGCTGACCGTCAGGCCCAGCACCAAGCGGGCGTATGAGAGCCACGTCAACATCTACCTGATCCCGCACGTAGGTCATGTTCTGCTCCAACGACTCTCGCGGGGGGATCTCAGGACCATGTTCGCTACCCTCGCCGGACACGGGGTCCGAAAGCCGTTATCTGCTTCGACCCTGCGACGGGTGCACGCGACAGTCCGAGTAGCACTCAACGCGGCACTCGCTGACGACCTCATCCTCCGCAACCCGGCCGTCGGATTGAAACTCGAAGTACCCCGAAAGCCAGACATCGTCGTGTGGTCAGGCACCGAGTTGCGGACCTTCCTCGACGCAGTTACCGACGATCCGCTCTATCCGGTCTATCTCTTCGTGGGTATGACCGGCGTTCGTAGAGGCGAGGCCGTTGGGTTGCGCTGGTCAGACGTTGACCTTGACGCTGGCCGAGTATCGATACGACGGCAGATCACCCAGCGTGGGCGACTGCTCGAGGAGGGAGCGCCCAAGACACGCAGCGGATTTCGGTCGATCGCGCTCGATCCGCGAACCATCCAAGTGCTGCGGCGAGTCAGAGCGAGACAAGCAGAGAACAGGCTCGCTTGGGGGAGTGCCTACGAGGACCACGATCTTGTGTTTGCGCGGGAGAACGGCACGCCCGAGAAGCCTGACCACGTCAGTGATCACTTCGACCTCCTGGTCCTCAAGTCCGGCCTGAAACGGATCAGGTTCCACGACCTGCGCCACACCCACGCCACGCTGATGCTGTCCAACGGCGTCCCCGCCAAAGTGGTCAGCGAGCGACTCGGTCACTCCTCGATCGCGCTGACCCTCGACACCTACTCCCATGTCCTACCGGCCCTCGGTGAAGAGGCGGCCGTTCGGGCGGCCGAGACAGTCTTCGGCTCAGACGCACATGCGTGACCAGCGACCAGGGCTAGCGTTAGGGGTGAGGGGTCTGCTGCACGGATAGGTGACAACCGATCTGCCTAACCCGATGGTTGGGCTGGAAGGATGCCACCGTGTCGAAGCCGCATCCCAGGGAGTTTCGCGAGCACGTTGTCGGCTTGCCCGTAGCCGTGAGCCGGGTGTCGGCCTCGATGAGATTGCGGCGGACTACGGGATCCGCTTCACGACCCTGTACTCGTGGATGAAGAAGGCCGAGGTCGAGGACGGCAACCGCGACGGGCCGACGGCCGTGCACTCGGCTGAGCTGCGGGAGGCGGAGCGGCGGATAGGACCTTGCAGCAAGAGGTTGAGGTCCTGCGTGGGGCTGCGGCTACTTTTCGCAGACGCATCTGCCGGAAACATGAGCTACCCGCTCGTCCAAGTCCTTGCCGAAGACGGTATCCGCGACGGTGAGGGTGCCGGGTGCTGAAGATCGCCCGCCAGCCCTTCTACCGCTGGCTGGCCGGCTCGGTCGCCGACGCCGCTCAAGCAGGCGTATCGCGCCAACGCCCTGTTCGACGCCCATAGGGACGACTCCGAGTTCGGCCACAGAATCCTCGCCAATGAAGCCCGTCACGGAGGGCAGTAGATGGCTGATCGGACCGCGTGGCGGATCTGCTCGGACGTCGGCCTTCGGGAAGAAGCGCGGCAGGGGCAAGAAGGTCGGTCCGCCGACACGACGACCTGGTGAAGTGGGTTCTATGGGCCGCGTCGGCGCCGCGGGCGACAACGCAGCGATGGAGTCGGTCTTCAGCCTGCTTCAAAAGGGCCTCGTACTCGGCCTGCGGCACGACCTTGACGTTGAAGAACGTCCTCAACCGGCAACCCTGGACCACCCGTGAGGACCTGCGGATCGCGATCGTGGCCTGGGTCGAACGGACATATCACCGACGACGTCGCCAGGACCCTCTCGGCCGGTTGACCCCGATGGAATATGAGCCCATCATGACCACGCCCGCCACTCAGGCGGCGTGACTAACCACGGTTACCTGTTTGTGCAGCAGATCCGCACGCAACGACCCGACCTACGAAAGTCAGAACACGCCCTAGCGGCAACGCTCGAGGACCGCGATCTTGCCACCACCAACCTGCACCAGGTCCTTCGGCAAGAGTTGCGCGCACCGCCCTCGCGTTCGCCTCCGGGTCTGACAAAGGTGGCTAGCCCACTTCGCTGCCCGCTGTCTCCCTGATGTAGCTTACGCCGAAGGCCTTGACCTGGCGGTACTGCTGGAGCTTCACCGCGAGGTCGAACGCGTCGTTCGCGACGTACTGAAAGATGTCTAGGCCCCGCCCGAGATTGATGCGCCAGCCGGAGTTGGCGACGATCGAGCGGTCGTGGATCGTGCCATCGAACTTCACGTCGAGCGTGATCCCGGCGACCGCAGCAGCCTGCTTGACGCGAAGCAGAAACTCCATCTGCTTCTGCAGCTTCTCGGGGCCGTCGGTGTTCTCGCTCGTCACGAGGAAGACCTTCAGTTCATCCGCCGGGTCCTTCACGAGGGCAAGTGCCTCGATCAGCTCCATGAGGTTGCGAGCTTGATGGAACTGGCGGATGTACGGATCGACGATCGTGATCTCGGAGGCCCCGGCGAGATACGGCAGCAGGAGGGTTTCGTAGGAGACGCCGCGTTGGTTTTCCTGGAGCTCGCGATGGCCCTCGAAGAGTGGTTCGGTCCTTGCGGCGTCCTTGCCGAGGACCGCGTCCGCGACCTCGACGCCGCCAGGTGCCTTCGCGCCCGCCGTGTCCCCGTCGCCATGGTCGGGACGGCTCTTGTAGTAGTACGCCGGGTACTCGTCTTCCTCCAAGGTCGTGACTGCGTGCCAGTCGCCGGCCTTGTCGAGGTAGCCGAACCTGACGTCGGCCATCGTGGTGTCGATGCGGAGGATCTGGTCCTTCACACGCTTGCGTCCCTCGATGGCGAACTCGAGGATCTCGGCGATGTCCTCCTTCGTCGCGCCGCCGTGCGGGTGCAGGATCTTCATCAAGCCGGAGAACGTCTTGTGGATGCCGTCGCGGTCGCGAGTGGAGATGTCGGAGCCCAGAGTGAAGTGCTGCTGATAGCGATCTGAGTAGTCAGCGTTTCGCATCGACTTGAGCACCTCGGCGATGTAGTCGACGACGAAGCCATAGCCCTCCGAGAACATCTCCCCGCGGATGGTGTCGACTTCCCATCCTGGGATGTAGAAGTGCAAACGGTCGAGATAGGCCGAGTCGTGGTAGCTCTCGGGCAGCTCATTAAACAGGTCGGAGTGCTTGAGCATGTACGGCACGTTGTGAGACGTGTTGCCTACGAAGACCATCGACGCCTCGGCACCCAGCGTCTCCACACCACGCGAGAACGACTTGTTCGCCATGTAGTTCTTCATGATGTCGACGAGCGCCTTGTCAGCGCGCTTCTTCTTCCCCGCGAACTCGTCGAAGGCCACGACATCCCAGTAGCCGACCAGGCCGATGCGGCCGTTGGAGTTGTTGACGAAGAGCTTGGGGACGGTGACCTCTCCGCCGGAGATCAGCATGCCGTGCGGAGAGAACTCCGAGAAGATGTGCGACTTGCCCGTTCCCTTGGGGCCGAGCTCGACCAGGTTGTAGTTGCGTTCGACGAAGGGGATCAGCCGCACGAGCTGGATGAGCTTGGCGCGCCGGCCGAACAGCTTGGGGTTGAAGCCGATTGACTGGATCAGCACCTCGATCCACTCGTCGGTGGTGAACTCGCGCCTCGCAGTTGTGTAGCCGTCGAAGTCGAAGTTGGACAGCTGGATCGGCTTGAGTGAGCCGAGTTGCCACGGAACGACACGTGCATCGTCGAAGTGGAAGTAGTCGATGTCGCAGATGCACCAGACGCCGCCGACCAGGAGCTTGGGGTGGGCATTGACGGTGGCCGCTTCGACGATGACGCCCTTGATTCCGAGGTTGGAGAACTCGGCCTCGTATCGGTCTTCCTTGTCGTTGAGGGTGACCGTGACCTTGTCGATGATCTTGTACCGGCCGCGCTCGCGGATGGTCGACTTCACGAGCTCCGACTGGTTCCGGTGGACGTAGTGGTCGGCCAGAATTTGGCGCACCGAACCGATGCCCGCCTGGATCGTGGCCTCGTCGTCCGACGCGGCGTACTGACCAAGGAGGTACTCGAGGACGTACGACGGGACGATGGCGTTGCCCTTGACCGCCTTGACCAGATCCTTGCGAACCACGACGCCGGCGAAGTGCTGGTTGATCTTCTTGTCGAGTTCGGACTGTTCAGGGGTCTGGTCCTCGGTCTGCTCCGCTGTGAGGTCGTCGGGGAAGTCGTCATCGATCACATGGAGATCGGTGTCTTCAGTCATGTCAGCCCGCCCTAGAAGTCGAAGTCCGAGGTGAAGGAGCGCTTGAGGGTGTAGATCGCCTTCTCGTAGACGCGCCACTGGTTCGTGTTGGGGATGCGCTCTTCGAGCCGGAACTCGACGGCGCGATTGTTGTAGTCGTTGGCATCCTTGTTCAGCAGGAGCTGGATGCTCTGGTACCGGTCACGCTGCTCGCCCGAAGCGGAGTCAAAGGTCAGCTCCGGCTGAGGATCGTTGGAGATCAAGGTCTCCCCAACGTAGAGGCCAGCTCGCAGCACGCGCGCCTGGACCTTGTCGCTCACCGGTTCGGACTGGAACAACTTCACAACAAGCTGCCCGGTGGTGATCTTGTCGGTGTCGGGCAGCACCTTGACGTTGACCAACCGGGTGTCGCTCTTGCGCTTCTTGTTGACCGCGAGCACCGGGACGACGACCTCCTGCAAGGTCGCTCCCCCGTGCACGAATCGTGTTCCCCCGCCGGGCAGGCGGAGTCGGTGGATCGACTTGGGGATCTGCACTTCGATGTCGCTGTCGAGTTCGAGCTGGACTCCACTGAACGTGGTGAACGCGTAGTCGAGCTTGAGTCCGTGACCAAGGACGTAGCGCTTGTTCTTGACCAGGATCTTGTCTCCGTGGGGCGCCTCAGACAGGAAGAACTGCTGTGGCAGCTCGTCGTCTTGGAACAGGAAGCCATGGTCGGCGGTCACGAAGATGTTGGTCGCGTTCGCGTTCGCCGCCTTCTTCACCAGGTCGACCAGCTCGCTCAGCGCCTGCTCAGCCGCCTCGAACACGCGGCGCTCGGTGCCCTGCTTGTCACCGGTGGCGTCAATGACGTCGTGGTAGACGTACAAGACGCGGTTGTTCTTGAAGAGCTCACGCCGCTCTTCCGGGCTTAGCGCCTTGAAGTCCTCGGCCTGGATCGCCGTCCCGCCGACCGTCTCCAGGATCTTCTTGCGGAATGCGGTCCCGTTGGTCGGCTGGTCGTCAGCGAGGACAGTCTTGCCGTCCGGCGAATGCTTGAGCGTCCGGTGCGGCAAGAGGGCGGCCATCCCCAACTGGGTGTAGCTGGGCAGCACCCCCAGAACAGCCTCGAGTTCTGCATCGAATCGGTCCTCCTGCCGGATGCGCGAGCGCAACTCGTCGGCGACCTCGTAGCGGAGCGCGTCGGAGACGATGACGACAGCCTTCTTGTCCTCGCGGACCAGCTGCTCGACGTAGTCGCCATAGAACGATCTCTGAGACCTGACCGTGGCGGAGCGCCAGGTTTCGGCTTGGTCTACCTGCTTTTGCCAGGCGTTGCCGAGCTCGTACACGAACTTGTTGGTGTAGCGCTTCTCGACCTGCTCGCGCAGCGAGTCGAGTGGGTGAGGTCCCTCGAAGGTTCGGCGGGCGTAGGTGAACTGGCGGTAGAGCTGGTCGATGCGGAACCACTCGCTGCGGTAACGCTCCAACGCCTCGTCGAACGTCGAGAACGTGAAGTCGATCGTGCCCAACTCCGACAACAGGTCTGCTGCCGCTGCGATGGCCGTATAGAGCGGGCGATAGCCGTCGATCCATACGCTGCTCTGGCGGGCACGGACCACTTCGGCTACCTCACGGGCCGTCACCGCCTGTTCCGTGACAGCCCGCGCGAGGTCCGCGATGATCTTGCGATCGGTCTCCTCGAACAGGTCGACGGCTACCAGCTCGCGGAATCCGGCCTCTTCGATACTTGCCTTGTAGTCGAGGTCGGCGGACGCCCGCCTCGCCAGGATCGCGAGTGCCTGCTGGCTGCGCCGGTCGTTGCGGAAGCTCGCAAAGTCCAGCTGGATGTTCTGGAGTCCGCCGGGGCGGTCGGACCTAAAGCCATCGATGGCCTTGCGGAAGATCCAGAGAATGAAGTCGTCAATGCCCGGTGAGGTCGCCTCGTAGCCATAGATCGACGCGACGCCTCGCCAGTAGAAATCCTCCACGCCATAGTCGACGAGCGCGTCGTACTTGGTGCGCCCGCCCTTGCCGTTTTCGATGAACAGTGTCCGGGTGATCTCAAGAAGACTGTGCTCCTTCTGACCGAGCACAACGGCGGACATCTTGGCTCGAAGCCGGGCTGCGTCATCGTCAGGTGTCAACAGTGCCTTGAGGCTCTGGACGCGCTTGCTCGCGTTGAAGAACTTCTCGTGAGCCTGCACGACTTCGTCGATGCCGTCTGCCCTCAGCCCGAGGTCCTGCGACACAAGCGAGCTTCGGTCGGCGGTGAATACGCCGTAGGCCAGCTCGAGATCGAGGAGCCAGTTGCGGGTGCCGACGGGTGGCTGACCGGTGCGGTAGACCAGGAACTTGTCGTCAGGCTGCTTCTGGAGCAACCGGTGCTTGATGCCGTACTCGTCATTGGCGACACGCAGGGTCGTGACGCCCGCCAAGTCGAGGCCGTCGAGGTCGGCGGCGTACTGACCTAGAGGGTCGTGCCAGAACACGACTCGTTGGTCCGCGAATCGGCGCTCCAGGTGCGGACGGACAGCCGATACTTCGCTCATGAAGTCGCCTCCAAGCCCACAATGTTCTTGAGAGCGCTGCCGAACTTCGGATAGTTGACCTTCACACCGTGGTCGAGATCGATGGCGACGTTCCGGGAGGCCAGGGGGTAGAGCACGTCGTGCTCATACTCATCGAGCTCCAGCAGGATCTTGCGGAGCCCATCGGCTTCCTTCGCATTACTCGAACGTTCGGCGTTTTCAAGGCTCGCCTTGAGCTTGGCCTGGAACTCGCGAAGGTACTCATTGAGCACGGTCGAAACGGTCGATGGCGTGTACCGGTGCATATAGATCAGGGCGTTGAATGAGCCCTTCGGGCTTGAGAAGAGCCAGTAGATCGGACGCTTCTTGTATCGCTGCACATGGTCCTTGTAGAACGACTTTACGAAGTAGTCGCGAAGGTTCTTGACGCCGAGCGACTCGGTAGCGAAGCGCAGATTCTCCTCAAAGTGCTGCTCACCGAACGCGGCGCGCAGGAACTTGCGGAACCGCTCGACGATGTCGTCCTCGAACCAGTCACCGTCCATGATTGGGATGACATTGTCCACATCCGGCATGAATGTTGGCGAGGGAACCTTCCCCAAGTAGTCCTGCACCGTCCCGCCCTCATCAGCGAGGATCAAGCCCGCTTGGTCGAGGCTGAAGCGACCGAACATGCAGCCGACTGCATATGAGACGAGGTCAAGGACGCGGTCCTCCCCAAACCGGCGCGTCGCGTCCGCAGGACTGACCCCGATGCCGTATTTGAATGCCGGATTCCCATCAAGAGTCACGCGGTTGAGCGGGACATCGGATTCCACCTCAGCATCGATCCCGTAGAGGCGGGCTACTTCGGCGTTGAGCTCGATCTCGAGTGTGCGTGCATGCTCCGCACACGATTCGCCGCACTTGAGTGCGTCAGCGACGGCTAGTGCGACCGACTTCTCGCCGGCGCAGAGCAGATCAAGACGAGAAAAGTCGGAAGCAGTTTCGGATCGATTCCAGTCGTCACGGTGAAGCTCAATGAGGTCTTTGACAATCTCCGAACTCCGTGCTGACAGATCCACGACGGGAAGTTGCGCTAACGTTCCAACCTCGAGGTTGAGAGTCGGAGACGTCGCTGCGAGCATCTGACGTGCGACGTTGGAGTTACATATTCCGGCCAACTTCACGAGTTCGCTCGCACTACTAAACGCAGATGTTCCAGCGTGATCGAAGATGAACCCCTTGGGAAAGTAGCGGAACGCTGGCATCCCAGTCCCGATCTTAGACCAGGAAACTGAAGGCTCGAAGTAGTACCTGAGGTTCTTCACTGTTCGGGTAGCGCTACCGTACTTGGCTGCGGCTAATTCGATGATCTCCGCGCCGTCGCGTTCCCAGTTGACGACGAAGTCCTGATTCCCGTACCACTTCCTGTAGTCGCCACCCTTGTTGTATGGGAACCATTTGAACGAAGAGGCGGCTGCTTCGGGACGCGACAGCCCCCGACCAATCTTCTCTGCGGACACCTCGTGCCAGTACCGAATGAACCGCCCGTTGTCGTTGGTCTGTAGCCCGACGCGAGGCTCCGCAATTTCAGCGACGGTACGGCCCTTCCTGAAGGCGCGGAGCATTCCCTCCGTCAACCAGTAGGCGAATGCATTGTTCGGCAGATGATCAAATTGCGTCAGATCGCGCTCGAAGTATCGGCAATCATTATCTCGATTTCGCAGGGCTTGGGCCAGCAGGCCTCTAAGCAATTCCTCATTACCCGGCTCCTTCGCCAACCGGACGAAATCGACGTTGCGAGCGGCCGTCCCGACGCCACAGACAAACGCGCAGACCTGGACCGTTGCTCCCTTGAAGCCGCCCAGTGGCAACTCAACCAGAGTCCGAAGCGGGAACTTCCCCATCATCAGCCTACGCACCGACACCTGCGTTGCGATGTACAGCCACACATTGGGGGTCATCATCCCGACGCGCCCGCCCTGCATGACAAGAGTCGCCGACCGTGCGATGAAACTGGAAAACAGATCCCCATGAAAGCCAGCGAAGCGCCGCTTTAGTTCTTGGGAGACCCCACTGTTCACATTTCCGGCTCCCATGTATGGCGGATTCGCGACCAAGACTGAGTAGCGACGTGTAAGGTATGTAGCTTGGTCGATCACTCGCTCAGCTGACCCAAGCGTGACCGTAGTTATGAGGTCCTGCGCGCCACGCATGGACTCAAGATGACGCGCTAGGCGAGAACATAGTTCGCCGTCCGGGCCGATGAGAGCGCCTAGCGTGTCTGCCTCGGCGAACTGGTTCCAGAACGCCTCCTCGGCGTGCTTGTCACCGTCCTTGGTGACCAGGAAGGCGAGTTCGTCGGGGCCAAAGGAGATCGGCTCGATCACGCAGACGTTCGGCCCGGCGGCGTTTTTGAGGAAGAGCTTGCGCTTGGCGGCGGCCTTCATCGTGAGCGCAAATGCGGCAAGCGCCCCCGCGCGCGGATCGATCTCAGTGCCGTACAGGTTGTTGGCAAGAATCAGGCTCGGGATCTCCGCGGGGCTGTAGCCCTCCTCTTCGTAGATCGCGAAGAGCAGGTCGAAGGCGTAGGTCAGCATGTGGCCCGACCCGCAAGCGGGGTCGATGACCCTCAGCTCTTCGGGCCTCGTGATCTTGAGGAAGTCGGTCTCGTCTTGGACCGGGGCGATGTAGTACTCCATCTGCGAGACCAAGCCCGAATTCGGGCGGTTGAGCATCCAAAGTCGGCCTAGGGAGTTCTCGACGAGGTAGCGGACGATCCAATGTGGAGTGAAGAGTTGGGTGGCGGCCGGGAGCTCGTCGGCGCCGGCCTTCTTGTTCTTCTTGAACCCAGCGAAGACCTCGTCCTTCCGGTCCGAGACATAGAACTGGTAGAGCCAGCCGATGACCTCGACGTCCTTGCAGACGTCCTCGCTCAGCACCTTGACGGACCGGTTGAGCACTGAGTCGTCAGCGAGCAGGTTCGCTGGGACAAGCAGCTCGGTGAAGTCACCCTCGCGTTCGAACATGAATGGCATGGCCTTGTGCCAATGGTTGCAGTACGCCTCCAAGAGCAGCGCGTAAGCCTCGCCTTGTGGATCACCACTCGCACGGGTCCCGTCCAGCAAGCCGGCAACGGCCCCGCGCGTCGCGTCCCTGACAACGGGGGCGTCGATGACACCGCGCTTTGCCTCGGCTAGGATCTCGGGCTGGCCCACCACCACTGCTGCCTGTGGCGAGACAACGCCGATCCCGGTGTAGCCGTTGGCGTCCATGAAGCGGAGCGCGATGATCCGGTTGAACCAGGTGTAGGCGACTTTGTCCGCCACCGCAGCGCGGCCCTTGTCTCCGCCGCCGGCAGCCGTGACTGCCTTCTCCAAGGCGGCAACCGCCTTCGCCTGCTCCACTCGCTCTGACGATCCGGGCGCCAGCACCGCGGCGATGCGCGCGGTGACCTCGCGGATGAGTTCCTTGCGAGCCCAGGTCGCGAAGTTCTTCAGCCGAGCGGTTTCCATCAGAGGGTGATTCGCTTTCCGTCGTTGAGGGTCTCGATGAGCGCGCCACGGAGAGCGGCGAGGTACTTGTCGACGTCCGCCTCGGACTCGAGAATGCCTGAAGTGCCCGAAACTGCGATCGTCTTCACGGACACCGTCTGCTTCTGGGGTGTGGGCTCGGGGTCCGGCTCCATGGGCGAGGCAGCGAGCAGGTCCAGCAGGCTTGGGTAGTCACTCGCCTCGAAGTTCGCGCCGATCTGGAGGATGAGCGCAACCTGGCTCTCGGTGGCGACACGGGAGAGTGTCTTGTCGATGCGTTGCCTCACTCGCTGCTGCGCCTCTGGCGTTGCGTTGGCGTAGTAGGTCCCGCCAAGCAGCTCGTTCCTGCGCCCCTCGATGGCTGCTGTAATCGCCGCTCGGTTCGTGGCAACCATGTCGTCAATTTGGCTGCGAAGGTGATCGGTTGCCTGCTTGAGCTGGGCCATCCTATTGCCCCGGAACGCATTTGGGTCCGCGAGAGCGCTCTTGATCGGCTCGTCGCTGCCCGGCGGCAGGTAGCTCAGGTTGCTGCCGTGCGTCGAAAGGAGTGTCGCCGCCTCGTCGTAGATTGACCTCTGCGCTCCGTGCAGGAACGACTGGATGGGGTCGATCAGGTTCTCCTTGGCTTCCAGCAGGTCGTCACCGAGGTCGAAGCCAGTGAGGTACCAGTGGTCGGGCTTGCCCATGACCTGTTCCAGGAGCGCGATGGGCGCGCCGAGCTGCTCGACGAACGGGTACTTCGAACCACTGATTGTCGCCTTCAGCTCATCGAGCTTGCCTCTCAGCTTGTCTGCCCCGTGGCGGGCGAGCTCCAACGGGTCCTTCGGCGCGTTGCCCTCGTCGAAGAAGTCGGTGCAAAACTTGCGGAAGTTGGCGACCTTGCGCTCATCGAACGTCTTCTGCGGCGCGAGGATCTCGTGACCGTGCTTCTGTGTGTTGCGTAGCGCGTTTGCGACCTCGCTGCGCTTGAGGACGTTGCCATCGACTGTCACGGTGATCTTCGATGCACCGATCAGCGAAGCCACGATGACCTCGATCGACCCGAGATCCCAGCCGTAGGGCTTCGCCTGGAAGGTGTCGACGATGGCCTTCATCGTCACCTGCTCGCCCTGACCGTCCTTGCGAAGGATTGTCGACAAGACCTCCTCGGCGGGCTGGCTGGTCTTGAGCAGCGCGTCGGCGTCGAACAGGCCGCTGTCCGGACTGGCAGCACCCGCCACCTGCTGCTCGGTGTAGGTGACGCCACCCAGCAACCTGAGTTGGGTGTAGCTGCGACTGATGAGTTCCTGGAACCCCTCGGTCACACGGCCGACTGCATCCTGCGAGGACGCGGGAACATCGGCCGCGTTGATGACTAGAGAGGCCTTGCCCACCGCGCTCCGGATCCGCTGCACCAGTTGCTTCTCACGCTCGCGATTCAGCGTGGCCTTCGACTGAAGGATCTGCTCCTCAATCGCTGAGAGCGAAGAGATCCGCTTCCGCTTGGTGTACTTGTCGGTCTTCAGCAGCAGACGAAGATCCGAAAGCACACGATCGTCCGGGTCGAGGATGACCCGGAGTTCGTCCTTGCCCGCGCTATGCATCCGGATCTGCGCCGCCTCGTACGGGTACTCCGGGGTGATGAAGTGGACCGAGAGTTCGCGCTGGGGGCCGTGGACCTGGTCATCGAGCTTAAAGCCGAACGGGAAGTCCTGACCGTTCTTGGCGTACCGGATCCTGTTCGTCTTGACCACGTCGCCGGACAGGATCTTGAAGAGCTGGGCGCTGACCTCGGAGGCGTCGATGTCGACGTTCTTGATCTCCTCCTCGATCACTTGCTCTTCGTTGGTCAGGTACTCGTAGACGTTGCCGTTGCGCTGGATGTATGTCTGCCGCTCCAGCTCGGCAAGCGCCCCCTTGACGTCCTCGGCGAGCGCGGGCAAGTCGAGGCCGAACCGGTCGTAAACGAGCACAGTCAGGTTGCGTGGGGTGGCCTGAAAACTGTCGACGTACTTCACGAGGAACAGTGCCTTGAGGAGCCGGATGGCGAGCTGGTTGTCCAGGTTGCGCTCCGCGACGTCGATGGAACGCTGCGCCGCGGACTTCAGCGAGGCTCGGATGCCGGCGAACATGTGGTCGAAGGTGGCCAACGTGCCGACCTCAACGTCGCCGATGTCCTTGGCAACCTGCTGGACGACACCGAGCATCGACCGCTCACCGACCGAGCTGTTGCGTCCCTCGAAGACGTTGTGGTCAGAGATGCCCTCGATCGCCGCCTGAAACAGCGGGAACTGGTAGCTGACAAAGGGGTAAGTGCCAACGAAGTGGCTCTCGTCGGTGAAGTTGCGGTAGGTCTTCGCGCCATCGACGAAGTCGAAAAGCGTCTTGAAGTTGGCCGACTGGACGGCGTAGATCCCCTCGAGCGCGGTCTGACCTTTGCTGTTCTTATCGAGCAGTCGCTTCCGGATGACTTCCTCGACGTCCGCGCTGGTGAGCTTTACGCGGGTCTTGAAGCGCGCCTGGATCTTGGAGAAGTCGTTTCCCTGCTGCCGGGTGCGGTCGCCGACGACCTTGTCCATGTCCTCCTGCGAGGTGACCATCACCCAGGCGCGCCCGCCGCACTTCGTGTTGAGGCTCTCCGCGATGGTCTGGAGGTTCAGCATTAGGTGGGTGTTGGAGCCGATGAACTGGCCGACCTCGTCGACGTAGAAATTGAGGCGGTAGCCGTGAGGCTGCTTGTCGAGCCACGCCTTGACCCCGTCGGCGAAGTCTTCAATCGAGACGGCATACGACGCCTGGTACTGCTTGATGATGCCGGTAGCCGCCTCGCCGTTGACCTCAGCGAAGGCGGCGTCGATGTTCGCGCCCTCCAGGGCACTTTGCTCGCGACCCTGCGACCACGGAATGCCAGCGATGCGCTCGAACGCCTCCTTGAACGCCTCGTACTGGCCCCGCGTATCGAGGTCGCGCTCAAAGCGCGCGACATGTCCCTGGTTGCCGTAGTAGCCCCGGCTCTCGTCGAAAACCTTTACGAAAACCTTGAGCAAGGCATCGGTCTGGTCCTTGGTGATCAGCGTTGCCTTCTGGTCGATGTTGAACAGGAGGCTCGTTGCTGGGATGCGCTCAGCCTTGGTCAGGAGGGCGGGCAGGAATGCCCCCGTCGCCTTGGACCGGAAGCTCTCGGAGACCTGTGCACGGTCGAACTCCTGACCCTCGACGTCCCCGAGGAGGTGCGCCAGCATCTTGAGCAGGTGCGACTTACCGGAGCCGAAGAATCCCGAGATCCAGACACCGTTGGCGTTGGTGTAGTTCGTGTAGGCCTCAAGAAGAAGCTCGAGGCCCTTGGCGGCTTCGTTGGTGAGGACGTACTCCTCAACCTCGGTGCCAAGGTGTGCGACGTCGTCCGCCTTGATGACGCCCTCGATCGGGCGCTGGACGTCCTTGGCGAAGATTTCGTTCAGCTGCATCGCGTCACGCTTCCTGTTCCAAGATGTTCTTGGCTCGGTAGTACTGGTCGTCCTTCAAGCGCCCGAAGAGCACGAGAGACGAGCCGAGGGTGTCGGACTGCTCATAGCGGCCGGGGAAGAACATGAGCATGGGCTTGCCGGTCACGACGCTCTGAAGGTTGTTGAGCACGTTGTGGGACCGGATGTACGGGAAGACCTCACCGATACCGGAGAGGAAGAAGATGTCGAACTCGCCGTCCTCGATCTTGGCGCGGATCGCCGGCGCGATGTGGAGCTGCGGGTCCAGCATCCCTTGGAGCATCTCGCGAAAGTCGTCCTTCTCCAGGTCTGGCTCCGCCTGGAGGATCCGCTCCCAGACGCCGCGCTCCTTGAGGATCTCGACGGCCAGGTCGTAGAGGTTGACCTCGCGCACGGTGATGCCGTGCTTCGTGGAGAGCTTGCTTTTGATGCGCTTCTTCACCTGCGCCACCGCGAGTGACGCCTCTGGTGGGTAGGGGTAGATGAAGAACGGGACCTCGTTGCTCAGGCCCTCCATCCGGAGGAAGCGCTTCCCGCTGAGGACAGCGAACAGGTGCTCCTCCTGCTTGTGGAGATCGGCGGCACTCGTCATGCGGTGCCGCCTGTCGGAAAGAAGTGGAGGTCGTCGGACAGGGCGTCCTTGAGCCGCGCGGACAGGACGGCCTGATTGAGGCGGCCGTCGTCCGCGATCAGGCCCGCCTCCATAAGCATGCGGAAGACGGTGGAGCGGAGCTTGCGCAAGGTCGTGTCCTTTAGGTTGGCCACTTCTTCATGCCAGAGCGCCTTGCCCCGGATGAAACTGTCGAAGTCGTCGTGGCCGAGCGCTTGGGCCAGAACGAGGTACCGCTCGCGTACAACCTCTTCGGCGAACTCGCCGATGAGGTCGTAACGGCGGCAGGCGGCGGCCCACATCAGGTAGCCACGCTCGGTCGGCGTGGCGTCGAGGAGCAGTTCGAGCTCGCCATCAGTGAGCACGGAAAGCCGCTGAGCGACCTCACGGGCGAGCCGGAAGCCCGACGAGCGCGTGCGGGCTTGGAGGAGGTTGTCCTCCTCGATCAGTTCACGGACCTTCGCCCAGTCCTGGACTCTCAGGTAGAGCGGTGCGGCCACCAGGGCTTCACGCACAAGAAGGGCACCGCTGGTGAACGACAGCGCATAGCGCGCGGCTGCGGTCATGGTGTGTGCCTCCCCTCTGCCTTGAACAAAGTTGATCAGGATATCCTGGCCGTCCGACAGAACCGCCGGACGGAGCTCATCAGCCCGGCGGGTGTGCGTCATCGACGACCGCGGCGCCTCCGCTCCGGACCCAGGCATCGACCTCGCTCGCCTGGAACTTCCAGAGGCGCCCCACCTTGTGGGCCGGCATCGCCTTGTCGGAGATCCACGAATAGACCGTGTCCTTCGTGACGCCGAGGTGGACGGCGATGTCGTCGGCAGACAGCCAAGGCTCGGGCATGGCGACGTGGCCTTCCAGGTAGCGAAACCGGTTCTTGCTGGGTATGGCGGAGCGTAGTGGAGGTTCTTGCCCGTATTCCGGAGTTCTGTCGGACAACTGGGACAGACTTGCCCATGGCCGACTGGAGACCGCTGCGAGCCCTGCTCACCACTGTCACCGACTCGGTCACTCTGAGCTGGGAGGACCTGGACCTGCTCGTCGGCAGGCTCCCGCCCTCCGCGTATAACCACGCGGCATTCTGGAAGGGTGAGTCACGGTATTCAGCCGGCCGCTCGACGGGACTTCTGGATGCACAAAGCCGCAGACCAGCGTTGTTGCGACCTGCGGCTCCGGGTGGTGGCCAGGGGCGGGGTCGAACTGCCGACCTTCCGATTATCAATCGGAGTCTCTCGTCGCGGCCCCCTTCGGCAAGAGTGTTGTTGCCGGTATGCGGGTTACCAAACGGTTACCACGCTCCCCTGGCTAGCGCGCTTCCGGCCCTGCTCCATGGCGCCGTCGCGCTCTGACCTGCAGAAACATGAGTGGGCCCCGTCGGATTCGAACCGACAACCTACGGATTAAAAGTCCGCAGCTCTGCCGTTGAGCTAGAGGCCCGGTAGGGAAAGCGCGGTCACGGCTCGATGAGCATGCGCACCGTGGAGGACCCCTACGTGCGGCGAGGATACCCGGCTCAGCATGGCGCCGGCACAGGCACGGACGCGCTGCTGTGCGACTCAGCGACCTCGCCCGAGTCGGCGCCGTTCCAGGGCTCTCTTCATGTCTCGCGCGCCACGTCCCCGGGCGCCTTGTCGGGTCGCAGCCCTCGCCAGGCCGGGTGACGTAGCCGGCCGTCCCGCGTCCACTCGGCGAAACGGACCTCGCCCACGACCTCCGGTCGCACCCAGTGGGCCAGCCGGGCGTCGGCCGCCGGCACTGTCGTCGTGAACGGTGACGACGCCACCTCCAGCGGCGTCAGCCGGTGCTGGAGGTCCACCAGGGACGTCTGCGTGAACCCGGTGCCCACCTTGCCGGCATACGTCAGGCCACCATCACCCGGTATGCCGAGCAGCAGGGACCCGATGGTGCCCTCCCGGCGCCCCTCCCCGGGCTTCCACCCGCCGACGACCACCTCCTGGGTGCGCAGGTTCTTCACCTTGAGCCACGTCTCGGCGCGGCGCCCCGGCTTGTACGGCGAGTCGAGTCTCTTGGCCACCACGCCTTCGAGCCCCTGCTCCACCGCAGCCGCCAGAACGGCCGCGCCCTGCCCGAACCAGGCGGGGGGAGTCCTCCAGGTCGGACCGTCGAGTTGCAGGGACTCCAAGAGCACTCGCCGTTCGGCGTACGTCAAGGACAGGGTGGACCGACCGTCGAGGTGCAGCACGTCGAATACGAAGAACGTGACCGGCACCGACTTCGTCAGCCGCCGCACCGCGGCCTCCCCGACCACGTGCATCCGCGGCTGAAGCCGTTCGAAGCTGGGGCGCCCTGCCGCGTCGAGGGCGACCAGCTCGCCATCCAGGACCGCCTGCGTGGAGCCCATCGACTCCGCCATGGCGCGCAGCTCCGGGTAGGTGGCAGTCACGTCGATGTCGTTGCGGGACATAGCCTTCGGGCGCCCACCTTCGACGTAGACGACCGCCCTCACGCCGTCCCACTTCATCTCGTAGCCCCAGCGGTCGTCGTCCGGAGGAAGCTCCTCGCGAAGGGTCGCCATCATCGGGGCGATGCGCTCGGGAAGAGGTTCGTAGTCCTGCGGCGGCGGGCTCATGCGATGCATCATCCAGGCTCGTCCACCGGTCTTGAACAGCACGTAGCGGCCCTCGACCCGCGAGCCGTGCAGCACGACCTTCACCTCGCGGTCGGTCCACTTCTCCGTCTCGTACGTGCCGCGGTCCCAGACCCGCACCCGTCCTCCGCCGTACTCGCCCTCGGAGATGTCACCCTCGAAGTCCGCATACTCGATCGGGTGGTCCTCGGTCGGAACGGCGAGACGGTTCGACCTCGGGTCCAGGGGCAGGCCCTTCGGCACGGCCCACGACACGAGCACTCCGTCCCGCTCCAGCCGGAAGTCCCAGTGCAGGGCAGTCGCGTGGTGCTCCTGGATCACGAACGTGGTGTCGTGCCCCACGGGGAGCGGTCCGGGAGGCGGCACCGGTTCGGGTGTCCGCGAAGGGTCGCGCATGCTGCGGTAGCGGTCCAGCCCTCTGTCAGCCACTCCCCATGCCTACCCCCGAACTCCGTAGCCGACCACCGCAGGTCGCCACGCACTTGTGTCGGCCCTCGTCGGTGCGAGACTTGGGGCGATGAGAAACGAGCCCAGTGGTCGGCCGGGCCCCCGGCGGCCGGCGTTCTTCAGCCCGGCGGCGATGGAGTCGCAGGGTGGCACGGTCCCTGACCCGGCCGAGGTCACCGAGATCGCCCACGAGACGGCGGCAGTGCTGGTCGGCACGGGCCGGGCCTCCGACGACCCCCAGCTCACCGCGAGGCTGGTCTCCCTGGTCGACGAGCTCGGGCTGTCGACGGTGGCGGAGCTATGGGCCGACCGGCCGGCGCGGAGTCTGCCCGGCGCGCTGTGGCGGCTGTATGCCCTCCGCGAGTGGGTGCAGAGCGACCCGGCCGAGGCCAGCGCCGACTACTCCGCCGGGGTCCGCTTCACCGACGTCAACCATGCTGTCGCGGGCGTCGCCGAGCCCCCTGGGCCCGACGAGCTGCGCGCTCTCACCGACGCCATCCTTCGGGGCGTCTTCGAGGGCGACCTGTCGGTAGCCCTGCAACGCGCGGCGGCGTTCTGTCGGGTGGTCGCCGCCGGGCGCGCGGACCGAGCGCACACGACCGATGTCCAGGACCGGGAGGCTGCGGGGAGGCAGACGGCACGCGCGGCCTCCATGCTGTCCACCGCCGGTGACCTCGAAGCCAGCGCTGCCCTGTGGCATTCGGGCGAGCTGATCTGAGATCGCCGGCGAGCTCATCTGACACTCGCATGGGGAACGGGGAACACTCAGGGGGTTCGGCGAGTTAGAGTCAACTGTGCGTCGGGCCGCGGTAGCCCCGGGTCCCAACTGAAGCCGCTACGAGCGGCCACGCGCCGTGAGGCGCTCCCGGCCCGACGCGCGAAGACTTCCGTCAGTCCACGGGCCGGGAGGGGCAGCCCAGCTGATGGGTGAGCGCGTCCTGGCGTGAGACATGCCGCGAGCGGCGACCTGGTCCCCGCCAGCCGCACCAGCGGCATACCCCGTGGCTGAAGGAGCCACGGTCCTGCACGTCGCCGCTCTCCGGAACGGCGGGCGCGTCTTCTGGGGACGGCATGCGACCACTATGTGGCATAGGCCTTTGTGACTAGTCCGGATAGTCCGTCCATGACCCGAATGGGTGGTTCGAACCGTCCACTGGTCAAGAGATAGCAAACTTGATGTCGGGTTCCTGTGAACCTCCGTTAGCGTTTTCCCATGACCACGGACCCGCACGGCGGTGCAGAGCTCACCGACGACGCGCTCCAGCACGAGATCGAGCTGGTGGGCGACCTGGTCGTGGCTGCCTCTGCGAGCGAGCGACAGCTGACCGAGGAGGAGATCGACCGGGCCCTGGGGATCCGGCGCGGCCACCCGATCACGACCGGCGAGCCGGCAGGACACCCCCTCAAAGCCTGGACCCGGCAGAACGCCTGAACTGGTCCCCGGCCGAGTTGCGCTCCTGACCGCGCTTGGCCGTAGCATCATCCACGGCCATCCCCCCGCATGACCGGAGAGAACCGTGGGCTTCCGCCTCACCCCGCAGGAGAACAGCTTCTACGACCTGTTCGCCAAGTCTGCTTCCTACCTGGTGGATGGCTCCCGGGAGCTGACCACCATCCTCGGCGTCGCGAACTCCGAGCGCGAGGCTGTCGCCACGCGAATGCGGGAGATCGAGCACAACGCTGACGAGGCTACCCACGCGATCATCCGGAAGGTGAACAGCTCGTTCATCACACCTTTCGACCGTGAGGACATCCATGGTCTGGCGTCGGCCCTCGACGACTGCATGGACCTCATGGACGCGACGGTCGACCTGATCGTCCTCTACCGCATCGGTGACCTTCCGGCCGGCATCTCGGACCAGGTGGAGGTGCTCTCCCGGATGTCGGAGCTCACGGCCGAAGCCATGCCGCGGCTGCGGTCGATGAAGGACCTGTCCGAGTACTGGATCGAGATCAACCGGCTCGAGAACCAGGCGGACCAGGTCTACCGCCGCCTGCTGGCTGGTCTCTTCAACGGTGACTTCGGCAGTGACGCCATCACCGTGATGAAGCTCAAGGAGGTCATCGAGGAGCTCGAGGCCGCCGCGGACGCCTTCGAGAACGTGGCGCACAAGGTCGAGAGCATCGCGGTCAAGGAGTCCTGAGCTCTCCCATGGACCTGCTTCCGATCGGGATCGTCATCGCCCTGGCGATGGGGTTCAACTACACCAACGGCTTCCACGACGCGGCCAACGCGATCGCCACGTCCGTCTCCACGCGTGCGCTCACTCCCAGGGTCGCGCTCGCCATGGCCGCGGTCGCCAACCTCTTCGGCGCCTTCTTCGGCAAGAAGATCGCGGACACCGTCGGCAAGGGCATCATCGAGGCCCCGCAGGGGAGCGAGGGGCTGGTCATCTGCGCTGCCGCGCTGATCGGCGCGATCGGCTGGAACCTGCTGACCTGGTGGTATGGCCTTCCGTCGTCGTCCTCGCATGCCCTCATCGGTGGGCTCGGGGGTGCGGCGCTGGCTGCGGGTGCCACGGTGAAGTGGCACGGCATCCTGGAGAAGGTGGTCGTTCCGATGGTGGCGTCGCCGCTGGTCGGCGTCATCCTCGGCTACCTCGTCATGACCGCCATCCTGTGGCTGTTCCGGGGGTCCCAGCCCGGCAAGGTGTCACGCGGCTTCCGCTATGCCCAGACGGCGTCGGCCGCGGCCATGGCGTTCGGCCACGGGCTGCAGGACGCCTCGAAGACAGCTGGGGTCGTCGTCCTCGCCCTGACGGTGGGGGGCCACTACAACGGCAAGGGCGTCCCGCTGTGGGTGCTCGTCATGAGCGCCATCGTCATCAGCCTCGGGACCTATGCCGGCGGCTGGCGCATTATGCGCACCCTCGGGCGGCGGATCATCCACCTGGACCCGCCCCAGGGCTTCGCCGCGGAGACGACGGCAGCCTCGATCCTCTACGTCGCGGGCATGGCGTTCGGCGCCCCGATCTCGACGACGCACACCATCACGTCGGCCATCATGGGGGTCGGCGCGACGAAGCGACTTTCGGCCGTGCGCTGGGGAGTCGCCGGGAACATCGTCGGTGCCTGGATCCTGACGTTCCCCGGGGCAGGTCTGGTCGCGGCAGTCAGCTTCTGGATCATCCACGTGTTCGTCTGACGCCGCCTGTTCCTCTGACGCGCAGCACCGCCCCTCTCGGCCGACTTTGTATGCGGTTTGCCGCGGTCCTGCCCCGGCGCAGGGGTCACGCGCGGCTCGCCGCATACAATGTGGTGGTGGCCTGGCCGTCGTAGCGGAGCAGAGCCCGCACCTGGGACGGGTCCACGCGCCGGCGCGCCGCGTGAAAGCGTTGCGCTACGTCTGCCGGTCGCCGCACCACCTCCTCGGGCTCCCACCGGACGACCCCGAAACCGAGCTCGCGGAGGCGGCTTTCCCGTACGCCGGCCTCCTGTACCCGCCGTGCCACTGCCTCAGGAGACCAGTCGCCGGCCGGGGTCGAAGTCGCCGAGGTACTTGCCCGCCCCGTCTGCCTCTCCGACGACCGCTGCGTCGTGCCACAAGAAGTCCACCCAGCCCACAAACGTGCCGGCTCACACCCGGCCAGCGATGCTCGACGTCCATGGCGTCCTCGATCTCCAGCGCGCAGGTAAGACCGCGTCGCAGAGCGGCATCCGCTATGGCCACCGCATCTCCGGGACGAAGCGACCGAAGGCAGTCGACCACCGTCCTGGCCACGGAGGTCACGGGTAGGCCGTCGTAGGTGGTGGCAGACCGTGAGGCGGCATGAACCAGACGGTGGTGGGCCGAGTCCGGCGAGTCGACTTTGGAGGAGGCGTACCGGGGAGCAGCAGGCCGACAGGCCGGCCCCTGTGGACACTCCGCCCGGCTCGCCCAGCCGCGACTTTGTATGCGGAATGCCCAATCTTGGGGCGATCTTGGCGGCTGTCGGCGGCGAACCGCATACAAAGTCGGGGGGTCAGCCGCAGCGGGGCGGCGGCGCGGTGGGCGGAGGGCCGGGGGGCGGCGTGTCAGCCGCAGCGGGGCGGCGGGCGAAGGGCGGAGAGCCGGGGGCGGCGTGTCAGCCGAAGCGGCCGGAGATGTAGTCCTCGGTGGCCTTGACGCTCGGGTTGTTGAAGATTCGCTGGGTGTCGTCGACCTCGACCAGCTGCCCGGGCTTCCCCGTCGCCGCCAGGTTGAAGAACGCAGTCCGGTCCGAGACCCGAGCCGCCTGCTGCATGTTGTGCGTCACGATGACGATCGTGTACTTGCTCTTGAGCTCACCGATCAGGTCCTCGATGGCCAGGGTGGAGATCGGGTCGAGTGCCGAGCAGGGCTCGTCCATGAGGAGCACCTGCGGTTCGACCGCGATGGCCCGTGCGATGCACAGTCGTTGCTGCTGGCCACCGGAGAGGCCGGCTCCGGGCTTGTTCAGCCGGTCCTTGACCTCGTTCCAGAGATTGGCGCCCTTGAGCGACTTCTCCACGACGTCGTCGAGCTTCTTCTTCCCCTTGAGCCCGTTGAGCTTCAGCCCTGCCGCGACGTTGTCGTAGATCGACATGGTCGGGAACGGGTTCGGGCGCTGGAACACCATGCCGACGGTGCGGCGCACCGCCACGGGGTCCACCCCCGACGCGTAGAGGTCCTGGTCGTCGAGCATGACCTTCCCCTCGACGCGCCCACCGGGGATGACCTCGTGCATTCGGTTCAGCGTGCGCAGGAACGTCGACTTGCCGCAGCCGGACGGCCCGATGAAGGCGGTCACCGAACGGGGCTCGACGGTCATGGTCACGCCCTCGACCGCCTTGAAGGCGCCGTAGTAGACGTTCAGGTCACTGACGTCGATTCGCTTCGCCATGGTCGTCGTCCTTCTGGAGCGGGTCACGGCGGGTGCGCCGCAGGGGTTCCGGTGGTGGTTTCGGGGTGGTTCGGTGGTGGGACCAGTGGTGGGGAGGGCTTACTTCTTCACGGAGCCGAAGCGTGCGACCAGCCGTCCGGCGACGTTGAGCAGCAGCACGAGCAGGATCAGCGTTAGCGCTGCGGCCCAGACGCGGTCCACTGCGGGCTGCAGGCTCTCGGTGCGGTCCTGGTTGATCATGGTCGGCAAGGTGGCCATGTACCCGCTGAAGAGGTCGGTCGCGATGGACTTGGAGTACGGGCCCAGAATCAGCAGCGGCGCGGTCTCGCCCATCACCCGCGCCAGACCCAGCAGGATGCCGGTGACGATGCCCGAGAACGCCGTCGGGAGGACGATCTTGAAGATCGTCTTCCACTTCGGGACGCCCAGGGCATACGACGCCTCGCGGAGCTCGTTGGGCACGAGCTTGAGCATCTCCTCGGTGGAGCGCACGATGACCGGGATCATCAGCAGGACCAGGGAGAGACACACGGCGAAACCCACCCGCTGGAAGTGGAAGGTCGTCACCCACACCGCATACACGAACAAGCCCGCCACGATCGACGGGATCCCGGTGAGGATGTCGACCATGAACGAGACGGCCTTCGCGAGGCGACCACGACCGTACTCGACCAGGTAGATCGCGGTCATGACGCCGATCGGCACCGAGATCAGCGCCGTCGTCAGGCCCTGGACCAGCGTGCCCTGGATGGCGTGCACGGCACCGCCACCTTCGCGCCGGGAGGTGATGCCCTTCTGGGAGTTGGTCCACCACTGCCCCTCCGACAGCAGGTGGTACCCCTTGGACACGACCGTCCACAGGATCCACACCAGCGGGATGAGGGCCAGCGCGAACGCGGCCCACATGACCACGCTGGCGAGCAGGTCCCGTGCCTCGCGGACGCGGGCGGGGTGGCCCAGAGCCGGCGGCGGCTCCGCTGGGCGTCCACCTGCGGGACGGCCGGAAGAGGACTGCCCGCCCGAAGGTGCGCTGGGCGCGCGTGCGGCCGTGTCAGCGGCACTCATTCGGAGAAGGCCTTCCGACGCTCGATCACGATGCGGGCGACCGCGTTGACGATGAACGTGAGGATGAAGAGCACGAGCCCCGCCGCGATGAAGGCTCCGGCCTTCTGCGGGCTGTCGAACTCCTGCGCATTGTTGGCGATCCTGGACGCGAACGTCTCGCCGCCGTTGAACAGGGACCACGACCACACCGTCTGGTCGGCCAAGGTCGACACGATGATCGTCACCGCGATGGTCTCGCCCAGCGCGCGGCCCAGGGCAAGCATGGAGGCCGAGATGACGCCCGGTCGCCCGAACGGCAGCACTGCGGTGCGGATCATCTCCCACCGGGTGGCCCCCAGCGCGAGGGCGCCCTCCTTGTGGGCGACCGGCGTCTGGGCGAACACCTCACGCGACAGTGCGGTGACGATGGGCAGCACCATGATGGCGAGGACGATCCCGATGAACATGACGGTGCCGCTGCCGCTCACGCTGGTCTTCGACAGCAGCGGGAAGGCGCCGAGCTTGTCCTGGAGGAACGTCTGGACCGGCTCATACTTGGGACCGAACGTCCGAAGGCCCCACAGCCCGTAGATGATCGACGGCACGGCCGCGAGCAGGTCCACGAGGTTCGCCGCCGGCTTGGCCAGCCAGCGGGGGGCGTACTGGGTGATGAAGAGCGCCACGGCCACGCCGACCGGGACTGCGATCGCCATGGCGATCAGCGAGGACACCACGGTCGTCCAGAGAAGCTCGACGATCCCGAACCGGGGATGGTCGCCGCTCACGGTCCACTCGCGAGACGTCAGGAAGCCGGCCTCGTTGCGGGCGAGCGCGGGGACCGCCTGCCACAGCAGGAACAGCCCCACCAGCGTGACGAGGGCGATCACGAGGATCCCGGCGCCCTGGGCGGCCCCTCCGAACAGCCGGTCGCCGAGCCGGCGGGTGCCCGCGCCGTCCGCGCTGAGCGGGGACCGCTCAGGCGGTCCCGGCACCTCGTCGGCGACGGAGACTCCGGTCACTGTGGCCACGTCACACCTATCGGTCGGTCGGGCGCAGGGTCTGCGGGGGGAAAGCGTGCGGTATGCCGGGTGGCTGTCTCAGCCACCCGGCATACCCGTGCTGACTGTGCCGTCAGGACAGGGCGGCGATCGCCGCGTCCACCTTGGTCCGCACCTCGTCGGGCAGCGGCGCGTAGCCGATGTCCTCGAGCGACTTCTGGGTCTCGGCAGAGGCGAAGTGCTTGAGGAAGGCCTTCGTCAGCGCCGCCTTGCCGGCGTCCTTGCTCTTGGAGCAGACGATCTCGTAGGTGACCAGCAGGATCGGGTAGGCCCCGGCCTCCTTGGTCGCGTAGTCGAGCTTGAGGCGAAGGTCGTGTCCCTGCCCGTCGGCCTTGGCGGCGGAGACGGCCTTGCCCACCGCCTCGCCTGTGAGCTCCACAGGACCGGCGCCGTTGTCGATCTGGGCGATGCCCAAGGAGTTGTCCTTGGCGTAGGACCACTCGGCGTACGTGATGCCACCTTCTGTCGACTTGACGGCTCCCGCGACGCCGTCGGACTTGGGCTTGCCCTCGCCCTTACCGGTCCACTTCTTGCCCGGCTCAGCGGTCCAGGCGGACGGCGCGGCGGCCTTGAGGTACTTCGTGAAGTTCTCCGTGGTGCCCGACTCGTCGGAACGGAAGAAGACCTTGATGGGCTCCGCAGGCAGGCTGACACCGGAGTTGATCTTGGCGATCGACGGGTCGTTCCAGGTGGTCACCTTGCCGCTGAAGATGCCGGCCGCCACCTGCGGGGTCAGGACCAGCCTGTCGACACCCTTGACGTTGAAGGCGATGGCGATGGGTCCCGTCACCATGGGCAGGTTCCAGGCGGGGGAGCCGCAGTACTTGGCCGCGGCGTCGGCCTCCACCACCCCGTCCTTCTCCACCGTCTTCAACGCGGAGTCGGAGCCCGCGAAGTCGACCTGACCTGCGATGAACTGCTTGATGCCCGCGCCGGAACCGGTGGGGTTGTAGTTCACCGTCGCACCGGAGCACTCGTCCTGGAAGGTCGAGATGGCCTCCTCGATGGCGTTCTTCTGCGCGGAGGAGCCTTCGGCGTTCAGGGTGCCCGAGCCGCACTCGGCGGCGCCGGAGCCACCGGCACCCGAGCTGCTGCTCGAGCCCCCAGAACCGCTCGACGCCCCGCCACCCGAGGCGTTGTTGTTGTCGGAGCCGCACGCGGCGAGCGCGAGGGAGCCGACCAGTGCCACGCTGGCCAGCTGGCCGAGACGCTGGATCTTCACGGTGTTGGAACCTCTCCACAGGGGAAACCAGGGGCGGGCTGGCTGCCCGACGACTGTGAAGGTAGGCAGGGAGGGTGACGCCGCGGTCCGTCACGGGTGAACGGCGGGTGAACACCAGCGAGACATTGAAGGCCGTCGCACCGACCCGCGGGAGTGCACCGTGTGAACGGGAGGTCAGCAGCGGGTCAGGTCACGGCAGATGACGCTCTACGGCCACGACCCGGGCGGCCTCGCCGGTCCCGTTGACGTGGGCCACGAGCACTTCGCCCTTGACCATCTTCTCTTCGGCGGCAGCGGCCAGCGTTGCAACCACCTGGCCGGCCTCCGGCTCGCGCTGGGCCACCAGCTCGCACAGCGACTCGAGCAGCGCGGGGAGCACCGGCCCGTGCGTACACAGCGCCGCCGGCGTGCCCCGCTCGAGCAACCGGGCCAGGTGGCGGGTCGACTGCTTGGGGTCGAGGTCGTACCCCTCCTCGCTGAGCCCCTGCTTGGTCCGCAGTGCAGCGCCACGCGCATCGCCATACGGCTTGAGGGTGTCCCGGCACCGTGCGGACGGTGAGGTGACCAGCCGCTTGATGCCGTAGGCCATGAGCAGTGGGACGATTGCCGCAGCCCTCTCGGCGCCGCTGCGCGACAGGGGGCGTTCGGGGTCGTCTCCCCGCCAGTGGCTCCGGCCGACCGCCTGCGCGTGCCGGACGACTACCAGGGGCCAGGTCGTCAGCGTGCCGGCCTTGTCGGCACGGACCAGCGAACGGAGCTGGTCCCGGTCGCGGGCGTAGTCGAGCCGGTCGTGGGCCGCAGCCACGTCGAGCCAGCGCACCTCGTCGATCTCGTTGGTGAGGGGCCCTGCCCGCTTGGTGGCCTCGGCAGCCCAGTAGCGGACCTCTTTGGTGGCAGGCTCACCGGTGGCGTCCAGGACGGTGTATGTCGCCGGCGGCAGTGGCCGCCCCAGCAGAACCTTGAGGGACGTCTCCTCGAGCGTCTCGCGAACCGCCGCGACGGGCCACAGCTCCCCGGGATCGAGCTTCCCTTTGGCCCAGGACCAGTCGTCGTACTTGGGGCGGTGCACCAGGGCGACCTGAAGCTCACCACGCCGGCGGCGCCACGCGACCGTGCCCGCGGCCGGGATCGGCGCGGTCAACGCCGGCGTGCCTTGCGGCGGCGCTTGGTGTGCAGGTCGATGAGCGCGCTCTGGAGGTCCGCCAGCGGCTGACCCTCCGCGTCCAGGCTCACCCGGGTCCAGCGGCCGTCACTGCCGAGCCGCCAGTGCGCGAAGTCGGCGCTCATCCCGCGCGCCAGCAGGGCCTGCAGGTCCGCGATGTGCCGGGGGTCGGCCAGGCGCACCAGCGCCTCCACCCGCCGGTCCAGGTTCCGGTGCATCATGTCGGCGCTTCCGATGTAGACCTCGGGCTCACCACCGCCACCGAAGAAGAACACGCGGGAGTGCTCCAGGAAGCGGCCCAGGATCGAGTGCACCTCGACGTTCTCGGACAGCCCTTCGACGCCGGGCCGGAGCGCGCAGATCCCCCTCACCCAGATGTCGACGTGGACGCCGGCCCGCGAGGCCCGGTAGAGGGCGTCGATGAGCTGCTCGTCGACGATCGAGTTGACCTTGATCTGCACGAGGGCCTCCCGGCCCGCCTTGGCATGCTCGATCTCCGCGTCGATGCGCTCGACGAGGCCGCTGCGTACCGAGCGTGGCGCGACCAGCAGCCGCTTGAACTTGCTGCGCGGCGCGAACCCGGACAGCTGGTTGAACAGCCGCGCCAGGTCGTCACCTACCTGCGGGTCGGAGGTGAGGAGCCCGAAGTCCTCGTAGAGCCTCGCCGTCTTGCCGTTGTAGTTGCCCGTCCCGATGTGGCAGTACCGGCGCAGCGTCCCGTCGTTCTCCTCACGGACCACCATGCACAGCTTGGCGTGCGTCTTGAGCCCCACGATCCCGTAGACGACGTGCACCCCGGCGTGCTCGAGCTTGCGTGCCCAGGAGATGTTGTTCTGCTCGTCGAAGCGGGCCTTGATCTCCACGATCGCCAGGACCTGCTTGCCCGCTTCGGCAGCGTCGATGAGGGCGTCGATGATGGGCGAGTCGCCGCTGGTGCGGTAGAGCGTCTGTTTGATGGCCAGAACGTGCGGGTCCGCCGCCGCCTGCTCGATGAAGGCCTGCACCGAGGTGGAGAACGAGTCGTAGGGGTGTTGCAGCAGCACGTCCTTGTCCCGGACGACGGACAGGATGTCGGCGGCCTTGGCGCTCTCGGCCGGGGCGAGGTCAGGGTGCGACTGTCCGCGGAAGGGTTCGAACTTCAGGTCGGACCGCTCCAGGTCCGCCACGAGGTTCAGGCCGCGCAGGTCCAGCGGAGCGGGCAGCCGGTAGACCTCGCTGTCGCTGACTCCCAGCTCGCGCACCAGCATGTCCAGGACGTGGTCGTCCATCGCCTCGTCGACCTCGAGCCGCACCGGGGGGCCGAACCGGCGGCGGGTGAGCTCCTTCTCCAGGGCGGTGAGGAGGTTCTCCGCGTCGTCCTCCTCGACCTCGAGGTCCTCGTTGCGGGTCACCCGGAAGGTGAAGTGCTCCTGGACCTCCATGCCCGGGAACAGCATGTCCAGGTGGGCGGCCATGACGTCCTCGAGCGGGACGAAGCGCGTGCTGGACAGGTCGGTCGTCGCCGGGTCGCCGGTCTCCGGCCCGATGTGCAGCAGCCGCGGCAGCAGGGGCGGCACCTTCACCCTGGCGAAGTGCTCCTTGCCGCTCTTGGGGTTGACCAGGACGACGGCCAGGTTGAGCGACAGGCCCGAGATGTACGGGAAGGGGTGGGCCGGGTCCACCGCAAGGGGCGTCAGGACGGGGAAGACCCGGTCGGTGAAGAGCTCGGAGTGCCGCTCACGCTCGGCGTCGCTCAGCTCGTCCCATCGGACGATCGAGACGCCCTCGGCCTCCAGGGCCGGCTGCACCTTCTGCTTGTAGACGACCGACTGCATCGACTGCAGCTCGTGGGCCACGAGCGAGATCTGCTCGAGCACCTCCCTCGGCTCCAGCCCCGAGGCGGACCGCACGGCCAGGCCGGTGGCGATGCGGCGCTTGAGCCCGGCGACGCGCACCATGAAGAACTCGTCGAGGTTCGACGTGAAGATGGCCAGGAACCTGGCCCGCTCGAGCAGCGGGACCGAGTCGTCCGCCGCCAGCTGCAGGACCCGCTCGTTGAACTGCAGCCACGAGATCTCCCGGTCGAGGAACCGGTCGACCGGCAGGCCGCTGTCGTCCGGCCCCGTTGCGGGGTGGACCACCCGCATGAAGCGACCGTTGGAGGCGCGAGGCTGCGCGCTCGCGATGGAGACCTCCTGCTCGGGGAGGTCGGGGTCGAGGGTTTCGGCGTCCTCGGTGCTGCGGGTCGTGACGCTCATGCGGTCATCCTGACAGGGGTCGGTCACCGGTGCGCGAATACATCACATCCACCATGATGCTGCGGAATCCCAGGCGCGTGTAGGTGCGCATAGCCGCCTCGTTGTCACCGTCGACGTAGAGCACCACCTCGGGCAGCCCGAGGCCGGCCAGATGGGCCAGGCCCAGCGCCGTGACGGGCCTGCCGAGGCCCCGCCCCTGGTATGCCGGGTGCACGCCGACGACGTAGACCTCACCGGCCGTGGCGCTCGCGTCGAGCGTCGAGCGCTGGGCCGGGTCGACCTTCGTCCAGTGGAACGCGGCCACCTTCCCGGGGTGCTCGCCGGCCTCGACGAGGATGAGGCCCGACGGGTCGAACCACGGCTGCCCCATCCGCTCCTGGAGGTCCGCCACGGTCAGGCGGCCCTGCTCCGGGTGATGGGAGAACGCCGCTGCGTTCGCGCTGAGCCAGGCAGCCTCGTCCCGCCCCGGCTCGAAGGGCCGGGCGCTGAAGCCAGGGGGCAGCGCGGTGGCGGACGCCTCGGTGTCGGCACGGGAGAGCGGCCGGGCCATCTTGTGCAGGTCACGCACGGGGCTCAGCCCGGCGCTCCGGGCGAGGACCTGCGCACCCACCAGATGGCCGTGGGACCACACCCGCGCCTCGGGGGCAGCGCCAAGGACCGCCTCCAGCAGGCCCCGGCCGACGCCGCGGCGCCGTGAGCTTGGGTCGACCACCAGCTCGCCGGAGGCAGCGGTGGAGCCGGCGTCGTCGAGCTGCGCGTACCCGACCAGCCGCGACCCGGCATACGACAGGAAGTGCCGCACCCGACCCGGGGGCGAGTCCAGCGACAGCAGAGACTGCTCCGACAGCGGGCTCACGCCGTCGACCTCCAGCGCGCGGACGTGCACGTCCCGGACCTGAAGCCGCTCATGCTCGGTCAGGGCGGCTTCGGGACGGATCACGGGATGAGGCACGGTGAGCATTGCACCACGCATCTTCCGCTCGGGGGCATCCACGGTTAGCGTGCGGTGGTCCGGCTACCGCCGGAGCCCCTTCCGCACAAGGACTCACACATGACCTCTCTCTCCACACGGCGGCTGTCCGGCATCGTCGCGGTGGCCGCGCTGGCTGCCGCCGGCACCGCCGTGGCCGGCGGCCCCACCTCGGCGGCACCCGTCGGTCCCACCATGGACATCCAGCTCCTGTCCTTCAACGACTTCCACGGCAACCTTGAGCCGCCGGGCGGCTCGAGCGGACGGGTGCTCCTGTCGGACCGCTACAAGGAGCAGGCGACGACCACCAACGGCAGGACGACCTACTCGGTGGTCCCAGCGGACCAGGTGAACGCGGGCGGCGCGGAGTACCTCGCCACGCATCTGGCGGAGGCTCGCAAGGGCCACCCGTACTCGCTGACGGTTGCCGCGGGCGACATCGTGGGCGCCTCGCCACTGCTTTCGGCAGCGTTCCACGACGAGCCGACGATCGAGTCGATGAACGAGCTCGGTCTCGACGTGACGGCGGTGGGGAACCATGAGTTCGACGAGGGGTACAAGGAGCTCCAGCGGCTCGCCGACGGCGGCTGCCTGCCCGACGGCACCGGCGCCAACAACCAGGACTCCTGCCCGGGCGGCAAGAGCTTCTCAGGCGCCGACTTCCCGATCCTCGCGGCCAACGTCCGGTACAAGGCCACCGGTCAGACGATCCTGCCCGCGACGTGGGTCAAGAACTTCAAGGGTGCCAAGATCGGCTTCATCGGCATGACGCTGAAGGACACGCCCAACATCGTCACGAAGTCCGGCGTCGAGGGGCTGGAGTTCACCGACGAGGTGCAGACCGCCAACGACCTGGTTCCCACCCTTGAGGCCCAGGGCGTCAAGGCGATCGTCGTCCTGCTCCACCAGGGCGCCACGCCGCTGCGCACCGCCAGCTACGCCGGTGGGCCGAACACCAAGCCGGCCTCAGGCCTGGAGAACCGCTACGACTCCGCGTGCCAGGCGGGCGGTGGCCTCAACCCGGACGAGAGCGCCAGCCCGGTGATCTCCATCGCGAAGCGGCTGTCGCCGCAGATCGACATGATCATCTCCGGCCACACCCACCAGCCGTATGTCTGCAACATCCCCGACCCGGCGGGACAGCCCCGTCTGGTGACCTCGGCCAGCTCGTTCGGCCGCCTCTTCACGGAGACGAACCTGACGTACGACCGGCGCACCCAGGACGTCGTCCGCACGTCGGTGGACGCGGCCAACATGGTCGTCACCCGTGATGTCCCGAAGGACACCGCGCAGACCGAGCTCATCGGCACCTACAAGACCCTGATCGCGCCCATCGCGAGCCGGGTCCTCGGCACGATCACGTCCGACATCACGCGCAGCACGAACGCAGGCGGCGAGTCGCCCCTGGGCGACCTCATCGCGGACGCCCAGCTGGCGGACCCCTCGGTGGTGACCGGCGGCCAGACGCCCACGATCGCCTTCATGAACCCCGGCGGCATCCGGGCGGACCTGACGGTCGCGTCCTCGTCGTGGGGCGAGGCGTCTGGGGCGGTGACCTTCGAGGAGGCCTTCACCGTGCAGCCGTTCAACAACTACCTCGTGTCCCTGACCATGACCGGCGCCCAGATCAAGGAGCTGCTGCGCGAGCAGTGGGGTGGTGGGAGCATCGCGTCGCCCAACACCGTGACGAGCTCCAAGATCCTGCAGGTCTCGCAGGGCTTCGCCTACACCTACACCAACGGCACCCTGGGCGAGGTGACCCTCAACGGGGCACCGCTGGTCGACAGCCAGTCCTACCGCGTCGTGACCAACAACTTCCTCGCCGACGGCGGGGACGGCTTCCCGGCCTTCACCCAGGGCGCCGGGAAGTACATCGGCGGTCTGGACATCGACGCCTTCGCGAGCTACCTGGAGGGCCACTCGCCGTACAGTCCCGCACCGCTGACCCGGATCACCAAGAACTGAACCCGGCCCCGGCCCACGCACGGCAAGAGGCGCCCCTCCCGAGCGGGAGGGGCGCCTCTACCCCGTACGGGACAGCCGTTCGGGGAGATCTCACGGGCCCGGCGAGCGTCAGGTGCCTGCCGGGATGTCGTCCGAGGGCACGAACCGGTAGCCGACGTTGCGCACCGTACCGATGAGGACCTCGTGCTCGGAGCCCAGCTTGGCGCGCAGGCGGCGGACATGGACGTCGACCGTCCGGGTGCCGCCGTAGTAGTCGTAGCCCCACACCTCCTGGAGCAGCTGAGCCCGCGTGAACACCCTGCCGGGGTGCTGCGCCAGGTACTTGAGCAGCTCGAACTCCTTGTACGTGAGGTCGAGGAGCCGACCGCGGACGCGCGCCGAGTAGGTGGCCTCGTCGATGGTCACGTCGCCGGAGGTGATCTGGAGGTCCTCGGGCTCCTGCAGCTCCTGCAGCCGCCCGGCGGCGAGACGGAGCCTGGCCTCGACCTCCGCAGGACCGGCCGACTCGAGCAGGACCTCGTCCACCCCCCACTCAGTCGTGATGCCGGCCAGGCCGCCTTCAGTGAGGATGGCGACCAGAGGGACCGACATGCCGGTGGCACGCAGCACCCGGCACAGCGACCGGGCCACGGCGAGGTCGCGCCGAGCATCGAGCAGCACCGCGTCGCACGCCGGCGCGTCGACCAGGGCGGTCGGTTCGGCGGGGATCACCCGGACGTGGTGGGTCAGGAGGCCGAGCGCCGGCAGGACCTCGGCGCTGGGGGCCAGCGCGTTGGTCAGCAGGAGGAGACGGGCCATGCCTGTGAAGGATACGGCGCTAGGGGCCCGCACGACGGGGCGAACACATGATGAGACCCTTGTCCCACCATGGGAGCAGCCGAAATGCCGCAGGACACCGACCGGCCGGTCGTCGCAGTGCGCTACTGGGCGGGAGCCCGAGCGGCTGCCGGGGTGGACCAGGACGAGGTCGCCGGCTGCACGACCGTAGGGGACGCCGTACAGGCGGTAGTCGCTCTTCACCCGTCGCTTGCGACTGTCGTCACGGTGAGCACCCTGCTGCTCGACGGTCGGGTGGCCCGTGGCGACTCGCCACTGGCCAGGGGGGCGGTCGTGGAGGTGCTGCCGCCCTTTGCCGGTGGCTGATGCGAGGATGCGCACTGTGCCCGACGTCCCCGACCAGGTGCCCACCGGCTCCCTCCCGACGACTCGCCGGCATCGCCGGGCCACCCCGCCCGGCGTGCGCACGCTGCCTCGACGAGCACTGACCCCCCGCCCGCTCACCATGGTGGGGACGACGGCGTACGCCGCGCTGGTGGCACTGACCGGTTACGCCAGTCCCGAGCTCGTCGTCGTGGCAGTCGCTCTCGGCGGGTTCGTACTGGCCTGGGGCTGGCCCGTGCTGCTGGGCCTGCCCAGCGCTCGCGCCACGACGGGGGTCCTCGCTGCCGGCACGCTGTTCATGGCCGCGGCGGTGCTGCTCACCCGGGACGACCCCTACCTGCGCTGGCTCCCTGCCGGCATGGCGGTTGCTGTCGTGGTGGCCTTCCTGCACCAGCTCATGCGGCGGGACGGCCGCCCTCGCCTCACTGAGTCGGTCGCCGCCAGCACCTCCGGCTTGGCCATCATCTCGGCCGGCATCGCCCTCGCCGCGATCCCGCACGTGCACGGCGGCGACCATGCCCTTGCGGCCGCCATGGCGGGGCTGGGCGTTGGCGCCCTGGCGGACCCGCTGGTCGGGATCGGACGACTGCGCCCGTGGGCCCTCTTCGTGGCGATGCTGCTCGGCGGGGCCGCCGCGCTGACCGTCGCCCTCGTGGCGCACCATCCTCGAACTGCTCCCGCAGCCCTCCTGGGGCTGTTGACGGCAGCCGTGTCGCATGCCGTGCGGCGGATCCTCGTGGTGCTACCCGCCACGGTCATGCCTCGCGCGCAGCTCGCAGTGGCCGCGGCGTCCTCGATGCTGGTGGGTGTGGTGGCCTACCTCGTCGTGCGCTACTTCGTGGCCTGACCCGCGTGGCCTGACCTGCGTGGCCTGGCCTGCGTGGCCTGGCCTGCGTGGCCTGGCCTGCGTGGCCTGGCCTGCGTGGCCTGACCTGCGCCGGCGGCAGCTGTCAGTAGACGAGTGCTCGGGCGCCCTCGGCCAGGACCTCCTCGACGAATGCTGCCGCGCCGCGGATCACCACGCCGGGCACGAGGTCGGCTTCGGTGAGCTCCCGTCGCGCCGCGCACTGCCCGCAGACCGTGACGTGACCCGCGGCGAGGACGGCGTCCCGCAGATCGCCCAGCGGGGCGGAATGCGGCAGCTCCACCGCCTCCGCGCGACCGGGGACCGCAATCCACGTCGCCTCGCCGGTCAGCCAGAGGCTGACGTCCGCGCCGCTCGCCGCCGCCGTCGCGGCGACCGTGAGGGCCTGGTTGAGCCGTTCGGCGGCCTCTGCGCCGCTCGTGCACTTCACCACCAGCCGGGCTCCGGGGTCGCTCATGTGCCACAGGCTACGATCTGGCCGTGCACGCTTTCTACATCACCCTGCTGGCCCTCACGGCTCTTGCCGTCACCTGGTTCGCCGGGTTCGTCGTGTACCGCCTTGTGAGGACCCCCCGCTGATGCAGTTCACCCTCGACTCGGACCTGCCCCGAGAGCTGGCGCCGCTGGCGTGGCTCATCGGTCGCTGGGAGGGTGCCGGCGTCGTCGGCTACCCGACGATCGAGTCGGCGCACTTCGGGCAGGAGGTCGAGGTGAGCCATGACGGCAGGCCCTTCCTCGAGTGGCACAGCCGCACCTGGCTGTTGGACGACGCGGGACAGAAGGTGCGGCCCCTGGCCACCGAGCTCGGGTTCTGGAGGCCTGTGGAGGGTGGTGAGGTCGAGCTGCTGCTGACCCACCCCACCGGCATCGTCGAGCTCTACTTCGGCAAGGCGGAGCCCGCGAAGGTGGAGCTCCGTACGGACGGGGTGCTGCGGAGCCCGCACGCCAAGGAGTACAACGCCGGGACGCGTCTCTACGGCTTGGTCAACTCGAACCTCCTGTGGGCCATGGACATGGCCGCCGTGGGTCAGTCGCTGCAGAGTCACGTCTCCGCCGAGCTCAAGCGTGTGGCCTGAGGGTCCTGGGATGACCCCTGCGCGGATCCTCACGGTCTGCACCGGCAACGTGTGCCGCTCACCGTTCCTCGAGAGAGCGCTCCAGACGGACCTCGAGCGCTCCTGGGGGGTGGGCGCTGTCGAGGTGAGCAGCGCAGGAACAGGGGCCCTGGCCGGGCACCCGATGGAGGAGCAGGCCCGCGTCCTTCTGGAGGGTCAGGGCTATGCCGCTGACCGCTTCGTCGCGCGGCACCTCACCGCCGCGTCGGTCGCCGAGGCGGATCTCGTGCTGACGGCCACCCGGGCACACCGTGGCAAGGTCGCCATGCTCCATCCCAAGGCCCTGCGCTATGTGTTCGCCTTCCGCGAGTTCGCCGAGCTGGTGTCCGGCGTCCCGCCGGAGCGCCTGAGCGTCCCCGGGGAGTCCGCTCGCGACCACGTCGTGCGCGTCGTGGCGCTGGCGGCCGCCCAACGGGGGGCGCGCGCACCCCTCTCAGACGAAGAGGCCGACATCGTCGACCCGTACGGCCGGGGACCCGACGTCTTCGACAGGATGTCCGCACAGATCATGAGGTCCCTGCCCGCCGTGACCCGCGCCTTGGGGAGAAGCTGATGCCGCGGGTCAGCGAACGCGCCGGCGTCCTGGCTCTAGCCGCCTTTCTCGTGGTCGACGTGCTGCTGGTCGGCTTCGCCGTCAAGAGCACGAGGAACCCCGTCGAAGGGGGTGGCACCACGATCGGCGCTGGGACCTCGGCGCCCGTCGCCGTCTCACGGTCGACGGACCCGTCCAAGAGCCCCTCGAGCGGGTCGCTTGCGGTGGTTCCACTCCAGGTCGGTCTGACGGTGGTGGATGCCGACACGGCGCTCCGGTGGAGCACCGGGTCCTGCAAGGGTGGTGCCCAGCTCAGCCTGAGCCGCAACGGTGGCAGGACGTGGGCGAAACGCCCGGCGCCGTACGACGCCATCGTCCGGGTGCGGGTCCGTCCGGACTCCTCCGCCTTCCTGGTGGGCGCGGACTCGTCCGGAGGCTGCGTGCCGTCGATCCGTCAGGCCGACTCGTACGACGGCGACTTCGGCGACAGCCAGCCCGTCGGCGACGTCTGGTATCGCGACCCGCGCACCAGCACGGACGTCGGGCTCCCCGGTGGCGACAGCGGCAGGCCGTGCGGCAAGGACGACGTCATCGACCTGGCCGTCGTCGACAGTGGCGCCGGAGCCCTCTGCCATGACGGACGCGTCATGGTCAGCAGGAGCGGGGCGTCGTGGAAGGCCTCGGCCACCGTCCCGGGAGCCCTCTCCCTGGCGCTCGACAGCACTGGCCGCAGCCTTCTCGCCCTGCCAGCGGCCGGTTCCTGCACCGGTCTGGCCGTGGTCGACGCGGCCAAGCCGGACTCAGCCCTCGGCTGCGTGCTCGTGGAACCGGCGAAGGTGAAGCCCGGCACCGTGGCTCTGGCCGTCGTCAAGGATGCCGGATGGCTGCTGATCGGCGACTCGACGTACCACTCCGGCGCCGGGCTCGCGGACTGGAAGAAGGCCTCCTGAGGTCACGGCGTGTGGGTGGCGTCCGAGTACGTCGACAGCTCGTCGTTCTGCAGGGCCTCTCCGAGCTGGCGCATCCCGGTCTCGTCCACCACGTCGATCGACCCACCGTTGGGAGCGGTCCCGAAACCGCTGAACGGCGCCGTCACGAAAGCGACGTCCTTGCCGCGCAGGTTTCGCAGCGACAGCGCCTCACGACGCATCTCGGCCACTGAGAAGTCGTCGTCGACGGTGAGGTTCTTCGTGCCCGCGTCCACGAACTCGGCAAGCCGGATCGGGTTGGTGAGAACGTCCCGGCTCAGTGACTTGAGCATCAGGGCCTTGATGAAGGCCTGCTGGCGCCGACCCCGCGAGATGTCGCCTTCGCTGAGGTCCTTCCGCTCCCGCACGAAGGCGAGCGCCTCGGCACCGTCCATGTGCTGGTAGCCCTTGCTGAACGTGTAGTTGGCTCCCGAGCTGGGCTCCTCGACGTACACGTTCACCCCCCCGACAGCATCCGTCATGTTCTTGAACCCCTCGAACCCGACGAGGCAGACATGGTCCACGGGGACGCCGACGAGGTTCTGGAGCGTCTGCACCAGCAGGGGAGAGCCGCCGTACGCGAAGGCGGCGTTGATCTTGTCCTTGCCGTGACCGGGCACGCTGACGTAGAGGTCACGAGGGAAGTGCACCAGGGTCACGGTCTTGCGGTCCGACGCGACGTGCATCAGCACGATGACGTCGGACCTCGCGCCGGCCAGCCCGGCCCGAGCGTCGGAGCCGATGAACAGCAGGTTCTGGGCCTTCTCGGCGCCCGGCTTCTTGGTCGGCGCGGCAGCGCCGCCGCCACCGCCCTGCTCTGGAGTCGGCAGCAGTGCCGCGTGCTTGACGTTCGAGGTGACGGTGTGGTTGAGGAACAGCAGGTACGCCGCGGCGCCTCCCACGACCACGAGCAGCACGAGCGCCACGAGGACGGCCAGGACACGTCGAACCCGCGAGCGTCGGCGAGGCGCAGGGCCGGTCCGGGTGTCTTCAAATTGGTCGAGCACCCGCACAGTGTAGGTGGGCGTCCACGGCCGGACGGCGCACTCCGTACAGTGGAGGGGTGCAGAACGTCGGTGAGCGGCTGCGCGCCCAGGGTCGGCGGATGACCCCACAGCGGCAGCGGGTGCTCGATGCTGTGACTCGGCTGGGCCACGCGACGCCCGACGACGTGGTCGCGCTGGTCGCGGCCGACGGTGGTCCCGCCCTGGCACCGTCAACGGTCTACCGGGCTCTGGAGGCCCTGGAGTCCCTCGAGGTCGTCGGCCACACCCACCTGGACCACCGGGCTCCCAGCTACCACCTCGCCGACCACGCCGACCACATCCACCTCGTCTGCCGCTCCTGCGGCCGGGTCGAGGAGTGCCGCAGGGAGCTCGCCGCGGACTTCGCCGGGAATGTTCTGGCCGTGAACGGCTTTGTTGCTGACGTGACCCACATGGCAGTCCACGGACAGTGCAGCACATGCGCGACGCGATAGAGCTCCCCGCCGCGGCGCCCACGGGTGCCCCCCGTTCACCCCTCCTGGCACGTCACGGCGCCGTCGAGGGAGAGGGGCCCGACGCCGGCGTGGCGGCCCACTACGGCGACCCGCTCCGAGAGCAGCGGCTGGTCTGTGAGGGGCTCGCGGTCGTGGACCTTTCGCACCGGGGCGTGGTCACGGTGAGTGGACCCGACCGTCTCTCGTGGCTGCACTCGGTCACCAGCCAGCTCCTTACCGGGCTGGCTCCTCGCCAGTCGCGGGAGGCCCTCATCCTCAGCCCCAAGGGCCACATCGAGCACGACCTCCACCTGGTCGACGACGGGGCGACGACCTGGGTGACCACTGAGCCGGGAGAGGCCGTGACGCTGGTGGCCTGGCTGGACTCCATGCGGTTCATGCTCCGGGTGGAGGTGGCCGACGTGACGGCTGACTGGGCCGTGGTCGGCGAGCCTTCCGCTGCCGAGTCGCGCGAGGGTGAGCCGCTCGCCTGGCGCGACCCGTGGCCGGATCTCGTCGGGGACACCGCGGCGTATGGTGCCGTGGCGGGTCACCCCGGCCACGACCGCCGGTGGCGGGAGGTGCTCGTCCCTCGGCGAGAGCTGGACGCGACCGTGGGGGACCGCGACCTCGCCGGGACCTGGGCCAGCGAGGCGCTGCGCGTCGCGACGTGGCGCCCGCGGCTCGGCTTCGAGACAGACCACCGCACCATCGCGCACGAGGTCGACTGGCTACGCACCGCCGTACATCTGCACAAGGGGTGCTACCGCGGCCAGGAGACGATCGCCCGGGTGCACAACCTGGGCAGGCCGCCACGACGGCTCGTGTTTCTGCACCTCGACGGCTCGGGCCACACCCTGCCCGACCGCGGCGCCCCGGTGCTGCTGGGGGACCGGCAGGTCGGTCACCTGACGTCGGTGGCTCGCCACTTCCAGGACGGGCCTGTCGGACTGGCCCTGGTGAAGCGGAACACCCCGGTGGAGGTGACGCTGTCCGTCAGCGGCATCAGTGCCAGCCAGGAGACCGTGGTCGCCCCGTGAGGCGAGACCGTGGTCGCTGCTTGAGGCTCGTCGCCGTTCCGGCGAGATAGCCCGGTAGCGCGGGTGGCGGTCCCCGCCGCGTCGTGTGGGTGCCTGGCGGGGTCGCACCGTGGTGCTGTGGCGCTCGCCGGGTCAGACCGTGGCGCTGTGCCGCTCGCGGGTTCGCTCCTTGCGACCCCGGTCCGATGACAGTGGCGCGTAGCCCTCGCCGTAGTAGTAGCTCTCCGCGTTCGCACCGCGCGTCGGGATGCGGTTCACCACCACACCGAGGACGTTCCCGTTCACTGCGGTGAGGGAGGCGAGCGCCCTCGCCAGCTGCTCCTTGTCCACCACACCGCACCCTGCCACCACGACGACGCCTCCGGTGATGGTGCTCAGGACAGTCGCGTCCGTCACCGGCAGGACGGGGGGCGCGTCGATGATGACGTAGTCGAACATCTCCTCGAGGCGGCGGATCGTGCGAGACATCGTCTCGGAGCCGAGCAGCTCGCTCGGGTTGGGTGGGATCTGGCCGGCGCCGAGAACCTGGATGCCGGTGTCGCCGAACGGCTGCAGCACGTCGATCAGCTCCGCCTGGCCGATGAGCACGTTGGTGAGCCCGACCGAGCCCTCCATGCCCATGTAGTCCAGCAGTCGGGGGCGGCGCAGGTCCCCTTCGATGACGCAGACCCGGGCGCCGGCGGCGGCCATGCTGATCGCGAGGTTGGCCGTCGTGGTCGTCTTCCCCTCCCCTGGTACGGAAGAGGTGAACACGATCGACCGCTGGTGGTTGGCCGCGTCCACGAACTGGAGGTTGGTGCGCAAGGCGCGGAACGCCTCGGCCCGCGGTCCGTGCGGGTCGGACTGGACGATGAGCGGCTGCTTGGGGCCCTCGGGGTCGAAGGTGATCCCACCGATCACCGTCTCGTCCGTCGCCTCCTTGACGTCCCGCTCGCTCTTGATCGACGTGTCGAAGGTGTCGCGCAGCAGCGCTACACCGAGCCCCAGCACCAGCCCGAGGACCAGGCCCAGGCCGACGTTACGCACCGGGTTGGGGCTGATGGGAGAGGTGGGGACGGACGGGGGCCGTACGACGGATACCTTCACGGGGCTCGGGGAGTTCTCCGACACCCGCTCGAGGTCGAGGATGCTGGTGGAGAACTGCTTACCGACCGCGCCGGCGATCTTGGCCGCCTGCTGCGGGTCGGCATCGGTCACCAGGACGTCGATGAGCACCGTGTCCAGGGGCACGGTGGCCGTGATCTTGGTGCCAAGCTGGTCGGCCGTGATCGCGAGGCCAAGCTCCTTGACGACCGGCCCCAGAACGGCCGGCGTGGTGATGAGGTCGGCATACGACTTGACCCGCTGCTGGGTGAAGGTGTTGCCCTGCAGCAGCTGGGTGGAGTCCGACCCTCCCGAGGTCGACACGAACAGCTGGGTCCGCGCCTGGTAGGTCTTGGGGCTCCATAGCGTCAGCAGGGCGGCCATGGCGACCATCGCGAGCGTGACGGCGGTGATCGTCCGCCACCGCTTGCGGATCACCCTGTAGTAGTCGTGAAGATCCACGGTCCCGCTTTCACTCTCGCCGGACCCGCCGCAGGGGTTCCGGTCAGCTCAGGCTTGCGTTGAGGCGCCCACAGTCTCCCACACAACCTCTCCCGCCCCCGGAGCCCGCTGGACTCGGCACTGCCGGCCCGAAGAAGCGGGGCACTGCCATGATGACGCCATGCCCTCCCCAGCCGGCACCCTGATCACCGTCGCCCCCACCGGAGCGGAGCTGTCGAAGGCAGGGTTTCCGCAGCTTCCCACCACGTTGGAGGAGCTCGTCGAGACGGCCGTATCGTGCGAGGCTGCCGGCGCCTCGATGATCCATCTGCACCTCCGGGACGCCTCGCACCAGCCCACGCTGGACCAGGGCTTCCTGCGTGCCGCGGTGCAGGCGCTACGCGAGCAGACCTCTCTCGTGGTCCAGCTGTCCACTGGTGGAAGCGTCCACGACCCGCTCGAGCAGCGGCTCACCGTGCTCGACGCCAAGCCGGACTCGTGCTCGCTGACGTGTGGCACGACCAACTTCGGGGCCGACGTCTTCCTCAACCCCTACGGCTTCATGTCGGACCTGTACCGGCAGGCGCAGGAGCGGGAGGTCGTACCGGAGTTCGAGCTGTTCGACCTCGGCCACGTCGCCTCGCTCGCAAGGCTCCTGGACGCGCATGGGCTGCCCTATGGCGGCAAGGTCCACGTCGACTTCGTGACCGGCGTACCCGGGGGTATGCCGGGCACACCGGCAGCGCTGCTGGCGGCGGTCGCAATGCTGCCCACCGAGGTGACGTCGTGGTCGGCGACGGGCATCGGGCGGGCACACCTGCCCATTGCGGCCGCGGCGCTCGCGTCGGGGGGACACCTTCGCGTCGGCATGGAGGACAACATCGTGTTCGCCCGCGGGGTCCCGGTCACCCACAACCGCGAGCTGGTCGCCCGCGCGGCGCACCTGGCCGAGGTGATGCAGCGCCCAGCGCTGTCGACGGAGGAGGCCCGCACCCTGCTCGGAGTCAAGGACCGAGGCCACCGCCGCAGCTGACTGGCGGGTGTCGACGCCTCAGGTCGGCTGTCGGTTGCTGCCTCGGGAGAGTGGGTGTGAGGGGAGACACGCTGCCCTCAGTTTGCATTCTGCTAACTGCAGCAAGCATCATGGTCCGGTGAGCCGGATTCCGTTGGGGCCGCTGAGCGGCAACAGCCTGGGCGACTACCTGCGCGAGCAGCGTCAGTCGGCCCGGTTGTCGCTGCGTCAGCTCTCCGAGCTGGCCGGCATCTCGAACCCCTACCTGTCGCAGATCGAGCGCGGGCTCAAGAAGCCCAGCGCCGAGATCCTGCAGCAGCTCGCGAAGGGGCTCGAGGTCTCCTCGGAGTCCCTGTACGTGCGGGCGGGGATCCTGGACGAGCGGCACGGCCACGAGGCGGAGGCGCCCGACACCCGGGCCGCCATCGCCGCCGACCCGCGTCTCACGGACCGCCAGAAAGCCACGCTGCTCGACGTCTACGACTCCTTCGTCGGCTCGGGGACCAAGCGCTCCGAGGCGAAGGCACGCAGGCGCTCGTCCAGCAAGTCCACCACGACCACCAAAGCCCCTCGCAACCAAGGAGACTGACATGGCACTCGTTGCCGACATCCGCAAGACCGTCACCGACACCACCCCCGTGTTCGCCGCCGTCGGCCTGACCGACCTGGCCGTCGAGAAGGTGCGGGACGCGCGAGTTCGCGCCACCGCCGCTCGCCAGGAGCTCAACCCGACGTCCCTGCAGAACAAGGCGCAGGCCCGGGTGGCCGCAGTCGCCGGACAGGCTCAGGAGCTTCCTGGGCTGGCTCTCAACCGCAGCCTCGAGCTCGCCGGCAGGGCACAGGAGACGTACGAGTCCGTCGCCGCCCGTGGCGAGAAGCTGGTGAAGCGGGTACGCACGCAGAAGTCCACCAAGGACCTGATCTCGCAGGCCGAGACCACCGTCGCCCTCGGCAAGGGCGCAGTCACCACTGTGCGCAAGTCCGCCAGCGAGCTCCAGCGCTCCGCCAAGGCCACCCTCACCACCGGTCGTCGTGAGGCTACGGCCGCCACCGACACGATTGGCGGCTCGCTGGTCGAGGAGACGGCCGAGGCGGCCGTGGCGCTGAAGCAGTCCGCCGCCCGCACGCGTACCGCCGCCAAGCGCACCACGACCACCGCCCGCAAGTCGGCCGCCGCCACGAAGACGGCCACCAAGCGCACCACCACCGGCGCCCGCAAGACTGCTACGGCGACGAAGAGCGCCAGCACGGCTGCCGCGAAGAAGGTCGGCGACTGACCCAGGCCGGCACCCGCGTCCACCCAGCGTCCGGCGGCCCTTCTCGCTTCTGCGAGGAGGGCCGTCGGACTACCCACCGCCGCGCCCTCGTCGTCGCCCGTGGATAGGCTCGGGCGGGTGAGCACGCCCACGACCGACACCGCGGCAGTCCTCGAGCAGGCCCCGGTCCTCGCGCACTACGTGCGTGGTGGCTTCGTGGAGTCGGCGCATCGGGCCTCGGTCGTCGTGACGGGGCCGGACGGCACGTCGAGCCTGGCGCTGGGCTCGGTCGACGACCCCATCTTCCCGCGCTCGTCCAACAAGCCGGTGCAGACCCTGGCGATGGTCCGCGCTGGCCTGCGCATGCCGCCTGCCCATCTGGCACTGGCTTCGGCGAGCCACTCCGGGGAGGGCTTCCACGTGGCAGCCGTGCGCGAGATGCTCGCGTCCTGCGGGCTCGGTGAGGAGGCTCTGCAGAACACGCCCGACTACCCGGTCGACGAAGCGTCCCGGGAGGCGGTGATCCGCGCGGGCGGCACCCGGCTGCCGATCACGCAGAACTGCTCAGGCAAGCATGCGGCCATGCTGGCCACCTGTGTGGTCAACGGCTGGGACGTCGCGACGTACCGTGATCCCTCGCATCCGCTCCAGCAGGCCATCGCGGCCACCCTCGAGGAGCTCACCGGCGACCAGATCGCCGCGACCGCGGTCGATGGCTGCGGGGCGCCCGTGATGGCCGTGACGCTCGCGGGGCTGGCGCGTGCGTTCGGCACGATCGCTTCTGCGCCGGCGGGCACCCAGGAGGCGCAGGTCGCCGATGCCATCCGCGCGAACCCGGAGTACCTCGGCGGGACGGGCCGGGACGTGACAGTCCTCGTGCGGTCCACGCCGGGCCTCATCGCCAAGGACGGCGCCGAGTCGGTGTACGCGGTGGGGCTCGCCGACGGCCGTGGCATCGCGCTGAAGGTGGCAGACGGCTACCCGCGGGCGAAACCGGTGATCCTCGCGGCCGTCCTGCGCCGGCTCGGCGTGGAGTCGTCGGGACTGGCCCAGCTGGAGTGCTCGCCGGTGCTGGGACACGGCGAGCCGGTCGGTGCCATCGTGGCCGTCAACGTCTGAGGAGCCGTGCGCGCCGTCCTGCAGCGGGTGACGCGCGCCTCCGTCGTCGCCGAGGGCGAGACCGTCGGGAGGATCGACCGGCCCGGCCTTCTGGCCCTGGTCGGCGTCACGCATGGCGACGGCCCGGCCGAGGTCGACGCCATGGCCCGCAAGATCAGCGAGCTGCGCATCCTGCGCGACGAGCGTTCGGTGCGGGACGATGGCGCGCCAGTGCTCGTCGTCAGCCAGTTCACCCTGTACGCGGACACCCGCAAGGGCAGGCGCCCGTCCTGGAGCGCGGCGGCACCCGGGACCGTGGCGGAACCTGTGGTGGACGCGCTGGTGACGGCGCTGCGTGCGCGCGGTGTGGAGGTGGCCACGGGTCGGTTCGGCGCCATGATGGAGGTGAGCCTCGTCAATGACGGCCCATTCACCCTAGTCGTGGACGTCTGACCCGTAGGCTGTCCCCCATGTTCAACGTTCTGGGCTCGGCACAGGGGATCGTCATCCTGCTGCTCAGCCTCGCCGCCTTCGCCGCGGAGGTGTTCGCCCTCGTCGACGCTCTGCGGCACCGGCCGGACGCGTTCGTCGCGGCAGGCAAGCGCACCAAGAAGTTCTGGACGCTCGTCACGGGCGTGGGGGCGCTGTTCGGCTTCATCTCGGTGGCGAACTCGACGACCCTGTTCTCCGTCGGCATCATCGCCATTGTGGCGGCCGGCATCTACCTCGCCGACGTCCGTCCGGCGCTGCAGCAGGTCAGCGGGCACGGCGGTCGAGGTTCGCACATGGGCCCGTACGGACCGTGGTGACGGCATGACCCACTCGATGCCCGACCCACGCGAGGACATCTTCGTCGTCGAGCGCCCCTGGGGGCAGTTCCAGCAGTTCGTCTCCAACGAGCGGGTGACCGTCAAGATCATCACCGTCGAGCCGGGTCATCGGCTGTCGCTGCAGACGCATGCTCATCGCGGCGAGTTCTGGCAGGTGCTCGACGTGCCGATCGAGGTCACCGTCGGCGACCGGACGTGGCTGGCGGAGCCGGGCGAGCCGGTCTGGGTGCCGTGCGGAGCCCTGCACCGGATGGCGAACAAGGGTGACGTGGCGGGGCGGCTGCTCGAGGTCGCGTACGGCGACTTCGACGAGGCGGACATCGTCCGGCTCGAGGACGACTACGCCCGCTGACGCCGAGCACTGAGGTCAGGTGCGTGGCCGCACCGCGCCCGTCAGGTGCGTGGCCGCACGGCGCCCGTCAGGTGCGTGGCCGCACGGCGCCCGTCAGGTGCGTGGCCGCACGGCGGACCACGCCACAGTGAGCTCTCCCAGTCGCCATCGTGCCGGCCCGTCGAGCACAGGCCACCCCTCGTCCCGTAGCGACGCGGCCGCGGCGAGGAAGCGTTGCCGCATCCCGAACGTCGAGTGGTGCGCTGCGTGCGCCCACGCCCGGTCCAGCGCCAGCAGAAGGGCGTGCACGGGCTCGCCGGGCACGTTACGGTGGATGAGGGACTTCGGCAGGCGCTCGGCGATGCCGGAGGGGGCCTGCAAGTCTCGCAGGCGCCACGACATCGTCAGGGACAGCGGTCCCGACCGGTCCAGTGCGACCCAGGCACTGCGTCGGCCCAGCTCGTCGCAGGTCCCGTCGACGAGGAGCCCGTCGTCGGTCAGCCGTGCCTGGACCGTCGCCCACGCCTGCGCGACCTGCGACTCCTCGTACTGACGCAGGACGTTGAACGCCCGCACCACGGTGGCCCTGCGGTGCGCGGCGAGTGGCACCTCGAAACCGCCGAGTGCGAACGACAGACCCGGTCGCGCCAACGGTCCAGCCTGCTCGACCCGTGCCGGGTCGATCTCCACGCCGACCACCTCGACGTCGGGCCGCACGCGGCGCAGCCGGTCGTGGAGCTCCACTGCAGTCACTGGTGAGGCGCCGTAGCCAAGGTCGACGACCACCGGTCGGGGCCCCGCACTGCGCAGGCGCCAAGCCTGCGGGCCGGCGAGCCAGCGATCGACCCGCCGCAGCCTGTTCGGGTTGGTCGTCCCACGGGTGATGGTGCCCACCGGACGCTGCCCAGCCACGCGGACAGCCTACGGGCCGCCGCCTCTAGGGTGAGCCTGTGCATCGGATGGCGTGGCGCGAGCGGGACGTCAGCCGCAGCATGGTGGCCCTCGTCGTCTCGCTGGGCGCTCTCGCGCTCCTGGGTCTTTCCACCCAGCTCCCGAGCTGGCTGGGCCGGGACGCCGGCATCGCGGGTGTGGAGCCGGGGCTTCTCCGCGTGGCCCCCGGCGCCACAGGCGTCGCCACGCTTGGGGGTGACGTGTCGGTGTCCCTGTACAGCGACGGCCTGCGGATCCTGCGCGGCAACGACCTGCTCCTGCAGACGGTGATCCGGGGGTCGATGCTCTCCGCGGTGGAGGGTGCAGCCACGGGCCAGGGTGACCAGACGACGGAGGACGTCGCCCGGAGCCTCGACAACGTGACGGTGGACGAGCTGGTCTTCCTGCCGGGCCGGGCGACCTACTTCGGGCACGTCTACGACTCCACCACGTCACTGCCGTTCACGATGCGGGTGGAGCTGGAGGGAACGGTGGTGCGGCTCGGCGCGAACATCAACGGGGCGGACGGGGTGGTGTGGCACCTCGACCGGGAGCCTGCCACGATCGGGATCCGCCCCGCGCTGACGGCGGTCAACCTTCGCAAGTCGGCTGCGTGGCTTGCCTCGGGCAGCCGCGACGGCCAGGCCGCGTTCTCCACGCTGCTGGGGACGGACGTCGGCATCGGGCCGCAGCGGGTGGCCCGCGGCGTCGACCTGCGCTTCCCGGGCCGTACCGACGTGCACGTCTGGTCCGACTCGGGGTACCTGACCGTGTCGTCCCAGGCCCGCCCGCAGCCCAGCCCCTCGTCCTAGCGATCCACCGGCCAGGTGGCAGACTTCCCGGTATGGGCTGCGACCGCATCGACCGTGTCGCCATGCTCAGCGTGCACACGTCGCCGCTGGAGCAGCCGGGAACGGGTGACGCCGGCGGGCTGAACGTCTACGTGGTCGAGGTCGCGCGCCAGCTTGCCAGGCGCGACGTCGAGGTCGAGATCTTCACCCGGACCACCACTGCGGAGCTGCCCGCGACGGTGGAGCTAGCGCCCGGCGTGCTGGTGCGCCATGTGACCGCCGGACCGTACGAGGGACTGGGGAAGCAGGACCTGCCCGGACAGCTCTGCGCCTTCGCGGCCGGAGTGATGCGAACCGGCGCGCATGCCCCCGAGGACCACTACAGCCTGGTCCACTCGCACTACTGGCTCTCCGGGCAGGTGGGCTGGCTCGCAGCCGACCGCTGGCAGGTGCCACTGGTCCACACGATGCACACGATGGCGCGGGTGAAGAACCTCCACCTGGCGCAGGGCGAGACCCGCGAGCCGTCGGGGCGCGAGATCGGCGAGCTCCAGGTGGTGGAGGCGGCGGACCGGCTCATCGCCAACACCCTCGAGGAGCGGCACGAGCTCATCGACCTGTACGACGCGGAGCCCGACAAAGTGGTCGTCGTACCCCCCGGGGTGGACCTGTCCCTGTTCTCGCCCGGAGACCCTCGCGCCGCTCGACAGGCGCTCGGCCTGCCGCCGGAGGCGAAGGTCCTGTTGTTCGTCGGCCGCATCCAGCCGCTCAAAGCCCCAGAGGTCCTCGTGAAGGCGGCAGCGGAGCTGCTCAGGCGCCACCCGGAGTGGAGGCGTCAGCTGGTCGTGGCCGTTCTCGGGGGGCCGTCCGGCTCCGGTCTGGCGCATCCCCGCTGGCTGCACGACCTGGCCCAGGAGCTCGGCATCGCCGACCAGGTGAGGTTCCTCCCACCCGTGCCGCGGGAGGAGCTCGCCCAGTGGTACCGCGCCGCGGACGCCGTGGCAGTCCCATCCCACTCCGAGTCGTTCGGACTCGTCGCCATCGAGGCGCAGGCCTGCGGGACCCCGGTCGTCGCGGCCCGCGTCGGAGGGCTTCCGACGGCCGTGGGGGACGCCGGCATCCTCGTGGACGGTCATGGGGTCGAGCAGTGGGCGGACGCCCTCGAGGACCTGCTCCTCGACCCGCAGCGTCGCGAATGCCTGTCCCGTAAGGCGCGGGGGCACGCCGCCCTCTTCGGTTGGGACCGCACGACGGAGCGGCTCTACGAGGTCTATGTGGAGGCGTGCCGCGCCCGCGCCCGTGCCCTGGACTCCCCCTCGCCGCACGGCTCCCTCACCGGAGTTCCGGCGGCGGTGATCCCGTGAGCCCGGGGGGTGGTCCTGCGACCTCGCTGAGGACGACGGTGGAGGGGTACCTGGCGTCCGCGGAGCTCGAGTGGGAGCCCGGTGCCCGCGACGGCGAGCTGGTCGTGACCCTGCCGGGGGAGAAGAAGCTGCGGACCGTGGCCTCGCTGGTGGCCGGTGGGGACGCGCTGTCGGTCTCAGCCTTCGTCATCCGCAACCCCGACGAGAACCACGAGCAGTTCTACCGCTACCTGCTGCGCAAGAACCTGCGCCTGCCCGGGCTGGCCTACGCCGTCGACGCCTCCGGCGACGTCTACGTGACGGGCCGGGTGCCCGCCGCAGCCGTCGACGCCGCATACCTGGACCAGCTGTTCGGCGTGCTCCTTGAGGCGGCGGACGCCCACTTCAACGAGCTGCTCGCCACCGGCTTCCTCACCAGCATGCAGAGGGAGTGGGACTGGCGCGTCTCCCGCGGCGAGTCCCTGCGCAACCTGGAGGCCTTCCGCCATCTGCTGGATCGCCGCTGAGCGGCGTCGCGCCGCGTGGCTAGGCTGACCGCATGGCCTACACCCTGATCCTCCTCCGGCACGGGCACTCCGACTGGAACGCCAAGAACCTCTTCACGGGCTGGGTCGACGTCGACCTCAACGACCAGGGTCGCGCCGAGGCGGTCGACGGGGGACTGCTGCTCAAGCAGGAGGGGCTGCTGCCCACAGTGGTGCACACCTCCGTGCTGCGTCGCGCCATCAGCACCGCCAACCTGGCCCTCGACGCCGCCGACCGTCACTGGATCCCGGTGCGCCGCAGCTGGCGGCTGAACGAACGGCACTACGGCGCCCTCCAAGGCCTGGACAAGGCAGCGACCCGGGAGAAGTACGGGCACGAGCAGTTCATGCTGTGGCGTCGCTCGTTCGACACCCCACCGCCGCCGATCGAGCGAGGCAGCGACTACGACCAGAGCGGCGACCCCCGTTACGCCGGCGTCGAGGTCCCCCGGACGGAGTGCCTCAAGGACGTCATCGCCCGGATGATGCCGTACTGGGACGGCGCCATCCAGCAGGACCTCGTAGCCGGCGAGACGGTCCTCGTCACGGCGCACGGGAACAGCCTTCGGGCGCTGGTCAAGCACCTGGACGGGATCAGCGACGAGGACATCGCCGGGCTCAACATCCCTACCGGCCAGCCGCTGGTCTACACGCTCGGGGAGGACTTCATGCCTACTCGCCCGGGCGAGTACCTGGACCCAGAGGCAGCCGCGGAAGCAGCGGCCGCGGTGGCGAACCAGGGGCGCTGAGGGCCCGCTCGCCTCAGAGGCCTGAGGCGCGGTCCTCCTGCTCCTCGTGGTCCTCGGCGACGTCCCACTCGCCGGTGACGAGGTACACCACCCGATGGGCCACCGACACGGCGTGGTCGGCGAAGCGCTCGTAGTACCGGCCCACCAGCGTCATGTCGACGGCGGCCTCGGTGCCGTGCTTCCACGTGCCGTCGATGAGATGGCTGAAGAGGGTGCGGTGCAGCTCGTCCATGGCGTCGTCGTCGCGCTCGAGGGTCTTCGCGTCGTCCACGTCCTTGGCGGCGATCACCGAGCCGCACTTGGCGACGATCCGCTCGGCCACCTGGCCCATCTGGAGGATGGTGGCGCGGATGTCGGCAGGGACGGCGGAGTCGGGGTAGCGCAGCCGCGCCACCTTGGCGACGTGCCGGGCGAGGTCGCCCATCCGCTCGAGGTCCGCGCTCATCCGCATCGACGTGACCACCATGCGCAGGTCGGTGGCCACCGGCTGCTGCCGGGCGAGGAGGTCCACCGAGAGGGCGTCGAGGTCCTGCCGTATGCGGTCCAGCTCCTTGTCGGCCTCGATCACCGACTCGGCCAGGCGGATGTCGGCGTCCAGGAGCGCCGTCGTGGCGCGGGACATGGCGGACCCGGCCAGGCGGGTCATCTCCACCAGCTGGTCGGAGATGGCGTCCAGGTCCTCGTGAAAGGCGTCGCGCATTGCTTCCCTATGGGTGTGGGCACGGGTGTGGGCACGGGTGTGCGGCGGTGCGTGCGACCCGAGGCTCCCACGAGGCCGTGAACGGTCGGGTGAGGTCAGGTGAACATCTGGGGACGCGCGTGCAGCGCGGCCCCATGCAGCGCACGGGCAGGGGTGCAGCGCACCGTACATTGAGTGACGTGGATGCGACGAGTGCCACCCTCCTGGCCGGGTTCGCCGGCCTACTGACCGGCGCCTTGGCCGTCATCGCGGTCCGCTACTCCGAGCGGCAGCAGACGAGCGTGCCGGCGGCGCCGCCGGTCAGCGCGCTGCCGGCCGGCGTGGCCGACGTCCTGGCCGTCCTGCGCTCCAGCGGCATCGTGGTGGACTCCGCCGATGCGGTGATCAACAACTCCCCGTCCGCGGTGGCGTACGGGCTGGTGAAGGGCAACGAGCTCGTTCACGCCGAGCTGCGTCACCTCGCCCGGCAGGTCCGCAGGGACGGAGTCATCCGGGAGTCGCAGCTCGAGCTGGCCCGCGGGCCGCTGGGCCAGGGACGCTCCATCATGCAGGCGCGCGTCGCCCCGCTGGGCTCGAGCCACGTGCTCCTGCTCGTGGAGGACCATACCCAGGCGCGACGGGTGGAGGAGGTGCGGCGTGACTTCGTGGCGAACGTCAGCCACGAGCTGAAGACCCCGGTGGGCGGTCTGGGACTGCTGGCCGAGGCGATCCTCGACGCCCGGCACGACCCCGAGGCGGTCGAGCGCTTCGCCGGGCGGATGCAGGTGGAGAGCCACCGGCTCGCCCAGCTGGTGAAGGAGATCGTCGACCTCTCCAGGCTCCAGGTGGCCGACACGCTGCACGAGCCTCGTCTCGTCGACGTCACTGCGGCCGTCCACGAGGCCATCGACTACTCGCGCGTCGGCGCGGACTCCAAGCAGATCGAGATCGCCGAGGCGTGCGCACCGGACCTGAAGGTCTTCGGCGACGAGGACCTCCTGGTGACCGCGGTCCGCAACCTCGTCGGCAACGCCGTCGCCTACTCCGACCCCGGTACTCGCGTGGCGGTCGGCGGGCGCGTGGTCGGCGAGATGGTCGAGATCACCGTGACCGACCAGGGGCAGGGGATCCCCGAGGCGGAGCAGCAGCGGATCTTCGAGCGGTTCTACCGCGTCGACGACGCCCGCTCGCGTGCCACCGGAGGCACCGGCCTGGGCCTGGCCATCGTGAAGCACATCTGCGCGAACCACGGGGGGGACGTCACGGTCTGGAGCGAGGAGGGCCGTGGCTCCAGCTTCACCATCCGGCTTCCCGCCGCCGCCGACCGCAGACACACCGACCCGACCCGCGTCGACCGGACCCGCGTCGACCGGACCCGCGCCGACCGCACCGGCGACGGCCACCCTGCCGCATCCGGCCACGACGCTGCACCCGGCGACGCTGCCGCATCCGACCTCTCATCCGCCCGCCCGACCGACCGGGTCGCGCCCCACCGAGGAGAGCCAGCCGCATGACCCGAATCCTGGTGGTCGAGGACGAGGTCTCGTTCTCTGACCCGCTGTCGTACCTGCTGCGCAAAGAGGGGTACGAGGTCGCGGTGGCCGAGACCGGACCTGACGCCCTCGACGACTTCGACCGTGCCGGTGCGGACCTGGTGCTCCTCGACCTGATGCTTCCGGGACTCTCCGGGACCGAGGTCTGCCGGGCACTGCGCCAGCGCTCAAGCGTCCCGGTCATCATGCTCACTGCCAAGGACAGCGAGATCGACAAGGTCGTCGGGCTGGAGATCGGCGCGGACGACTACGTCACCAAGCCCTACTCCTCGCGTGAGCTGCTGGCTCGGATCAAGGCCGTCCTGCGACGGCTGTCCGAGCCGGAGGACCTGCTCCCGACCACGCTCGAGGCGGGCCCGGTGAGGATGGACGTGGAGCGCCATATTGTCACGGTCGCCGGCGCGCCCACCCCGCTGCCGCTGAAGGAGTTCGAGCTCCTCGAGATGCTGCTGCGCAACACCGGGCGGGTGCTGACGCGCATGCAGCTCATCGACCGGGTGTGGGGCAGCGACTATGTCGGCGACACCAAGACCCTCGACGTCCACGTCAAGCGGCTGCGGGCCAAGATCGAGCCGGACCCCGCTGAGCCGCGTCACATCGTGACGGTGCGTGGCCTCGGCTACAAGTTCGAGAGCGGCTGAGCGCCGGTCAGGGGGTCGTCGTGGTCGTCGCCGACGGTGTCGCCGTGCTAGTCGGTGTGGCCGTGCTGGTCGGTGTGGCCGTGCTGGTCGCCGAGGTGCCGCCCGAGCTGCTCGTGGAGGACGTGGACGTGCTGCTCCCCGAGGAGGTGGCGCCCAGCGTCGAATAGTACCCGCTCGGTGGCAGGACCGGCACCGTCACCACAGCAGCGGGGGCGGTCGGCGACTGCACGGTCAGGGTCACCACGTCGCCGGGGGCGGCCGGCACGCTGGGCAGCTGGACCTGCGTCGACCCCGACAGCGACTGCACCGAGTGCGCGGGGGCCTCGGTGAAGACGGGCTGCGCGTTGGGCAGTGCGAAGGCGACCCGCTGGGCGTCGTTGCCCTTGTTGCTGATCGCGCCGGTCAGGACTCCGGGCTTGTCCTTGCCACTCGTGACCACGACGAGGTCGCGGAGCTGGACCTGGCCCAGGTCGACCGGCACCCCGTCCGCTGGGTTGTAGGTGCGCTGCGTCTGCACCACCGACTGCGTCTGGCAGGCACCGAGGGCGAGCGCGGCCAGGCCCAGGCAGACGGGCAGCAGTCGGCGCAAGGGCGTGGTGCGGCCCGTCGAGCGGGCGGCCAGGGGGGTTCGGCGGATCACGACCGACAGCCTACCTGGGCCGTTGTGGCGGCGCGCACCCGTGCGCGTTGCATGGCGGACGGCATTCTGTCAAGACCGCATTACTGCTCCCACAGCGCATTTATGGCGCTCTGACCTGCGCAAATGCAATGTTCGCCGCTTTCCGAGAATCGGCGTGCCGTGATATTCTGTAGGTCGCGAAAGGGGAAAACAGCACATGGTTTTCAAGGTCGGCGAGACGGTCGTGTACCCCCACCACGGGGCTGCACTCATCGAAGAGATCAACACCCGCACAATCAAGGGTGAGGAGAAGATCTACCTCAAGCTCAAGGTCGCCCAGGGTGATCTGACGATCGAGGTCCCTGCAGACAACTGCGAGGACATCGGCGTGCGGGACGTCGTCGGACAGGATGGCCTGGACAAGGTCTTCTCCGTTCTTCGTGCCCCCCACACGGAGGAGCCCACCAACTGGTCGCGCCGGTACAAGGCGAACCTCGAGAAGCTCGCGTCCGGCGACGTCATCAAGGTAGCCGAGGTCGTCCGTGACCTGTGGCGCCGTGACAAGGACCGCGGGCTCTCCGCCGGGGAGAAGCGCATGCTCGCCAAGGCGCGCCAGATCCTCGTCTCCGAGCTTGCGCTCGCTGAGAAGACCAACGAGGACAAGGCCGAGGCCATTCTCGACGAGGTCCTCGCCTCCTGAGCGTCGCTGTCGTCCTCGTCGCGGGCGGACAGGGACGCAGGCTCGGAGCCGCTGAACCCAAGGCGTTCGTGATGGTCGGCGGCGCCACCCTGCTCGAGCACGCCCTGCGGCGAGTGCTGACGGCCTCCGAGGTTTCGCACGTCGTCATCGTCGCGCCCGCCTCCCACCTCGAGGAGGCGGGCGCGATCACGTCCCGAAGTGCTCGACCGGCCGACGTCGACGTGGTGGCCGGTGGGTCTGAGCGCAGCGCCTCCGTCGCGGCCGGGCTCGCGGCCCTTCGCAGGGACGACGGCATCGTTCTGGTGCACGACGCGGCACGAGCGCTTGCCCCGGCGGAGCTGGTCTCCCGGCTCGTGCACGAGGTGCGGTCCGGTCATCCGGCGGTGGTGCCGGGGCTGCCCGTGACAGACACCATCAAGCAGGTGGACGCTGACGGGGTCGTCGTGGCCACCCCGGACCGCGCTGCGCTGCGCGCAGTCCAGACTCCTCAGGCCTTCCTGCGCGAGGTGCTTCAGCATGCTCATGCCTCCGGCGCCGAGGCCACGGACGACGCCGCGCTCGTGGAGGCAGCCGGCGGCCATGTCCGCGTGGTGCCGGGCGACGCCCTCGCCTTCAAGGTCACGACCCCGGACGACCTGGCGCTGGTGGAGCGTCACCTCACTCAGGGCTGAGGTCAGCGCGGGCGAGGTCAGCGACGGCTGAGGTCACCCGGGGCTGAGGTCACTGACGGCTGAGGTCCCCCGGGGCTGAGGGCCTCCACCCAGTCCTCCCAGGCTGTCCCCGGCTCCCGGGCCAGCCGGCGTGAAGGGTGCTCAGCCATCCGTCGACCATCCTCCCTCGCTCGACGAGCAGGTCGGGCACGAACGTGGGGATGGGGAACCCGCTGCGCCATACCGTCTTCGCGCTGGCCCAGTTGCCTGCGTGGGCCTGCCATCGAACGAGCTGCCACCCGAGCGTGTCGAAGGCATGGCCCAGGACCAGACGGACCGCCTGCGACATGACCCCCCGCCCGCGCAGGGCAGGGTGGGTGACGAAGCCGAGGTCACCCGCACCCGCGTCCACTGGCATGACCCGCAGGTCGATCGTGCCGGCATAAGCACCGTCCAGCTCCACCGCCCAGGAGGCGAACGTGGAGGACGGCCGGAGCAGACCCTCCAGATACTCGCGGGCCATCCCACGGGTGTACTCCAGCGGGATGGTCGTGTACCGCCTGGTCTCCGCGTCGAGGCACCGCTCGTAGACGGCGTCGAGATCGCCCCGGCGATGGGGTCGGAGGAGGACGAGCCGACTGCTGAGCAGTGGAACGTCGAGCAGGCCGGTCAGCCCCGCACGCTAGCGCGTCGCCAGGGCAGGGGAGGTCGGTGGTTGGATGGCGGCATGGACCTCACCGGCATGCCTCGCACGGGCATCGGGGTCGACGTGCATGCCTTCACGACGGACCCGGCCCGGCGGCTGTGGGTGGCAGGGCTGATGTGGCCGGACGAGGCCGGGCTTGACGGCCACTCGGACGCCGACGTGGCGTGCCATGCGGCGTGTGATGCGCTCTTCTCCGCCGCGGGAATCGGTGACCTGGGCGAGCACTTCGGGACCAGCCGGCCGGAGCTTGCCGGCGCCTCGGGGGTGGAGCTTCTGACAGAGGCGGCCCGTCTGGTCCGGCAGGCAGGGTTCGAGATCGGCAACGTGGCGGTACAGGTGGTCGGCAACCGGCCGAAGATCGGCGGCCGCCGGGGGGAGGCAGAGGGCGTCATGGCGGCTGCCGTCCGCGCTGCCGTGTCGGTCAGCGGTACGACGACGGACGGCCTCGGGCTCACCGGGCGCGCCGAGGGGCTGGCCGCCGTGGCGACCGCCCTGGTCGTCCCACGAGCCTGACCGTCCCGGGGACAGCTCCGGCCGGTACGAGGGTGACCGGCCGGACCTGGTGCTGGCCTCGACCCGGGGCGGTGGACGTCAGTGTCCGTTGTCCACGTGCCGCCCCCCGATAGCGACGGCTGGACCGAGGTCGTGGACCGACGCATCGCGGGTCGACAGCGGCGCCAGCCCGAAGCTGTGCTCGATGGTCGCGAGGATCGACGTCGTGTCGTAGACCTCGTGGCTCACGCCCGAGTGCTTCATGCCGGCGGAGAGCACCAGCGCCGGGATCCGTGTCCCGGGGCCCCACGCGTCGACCTTGGGCGGCGCGACGTGGTCGTACGAGCCGCCGAACTCGTCGTACGTGACGATGATCAGCGTCTGGCGTCCTTGTGGCCCGGCGGTGATGGTCTTCACGAGGTGGACGAGGGCGTCGCTTCCCTCGTGCTCACTGGCGTATCCAGGATGCTCGTTCTCCGTGCCATAGGGCTTGACGAAGCTCACCTGGGGGAGCGTCCCGTTCTCGGCTGCGGCCTCGAACTTGGTCTGGTCCTGCAGATGCGAGCGCCCGGGCGCTCCCTCCGCATAGTTGGCGAAGTAGTTGAGGGGCTGGTGGTGGAACTGGAACGTCTTGCCAGGGTGACCGGACGCGGCCTGGTCCCAACCACCGGCGTACCAGTTCCAGCTCACGCCAGCTGCGGAGAGCTCGTCACCGATGTTCGGGAACGCGGTGTCGTCGATGAGGGGAATCTTGGCGCCACCCCCGGCTGGCCTAGAGGACGGCTGGACGGTGTTGACCGCGTAGTCGCCGCAGGCCGCCACCTTGGGGTCGTCCCCTGCGGCGCACTTCCGGGTGAGCGCTCCGTCGGCGAAGGGGCCGGTCGGCGTGTAGAGCGGGTACTTGTTCACCATGCCGTTGGAGTCCAGCACGGAGTTCTTTGCAAGGAGGGCTCCGTGCGACGTGTCCAGGGGCGAGCGAGCCGCCACCAGCCACTGGTGGTTGAGGAAGGAGCCGCCGAAGGCCGCCTGGAAGAACCGGTCCGCCACGACGTAGTTCGGGGCGTGCGGCGAGTGGAGGTACTGGTAGATCGGTAGCGCCTTGGTGTCGTAGCGGCCCATCGTCAGGCCGGTCGCGTCGGACCCGGTCACGTACCGGTCCTGCTTCCCACCGTCGATCTGGTACTGCTCCTGGTAGAAGCGGTGCACCTGGTCCCGCGTGCAGCCTCCCTCGAGCCCGGCGCCCTTGAGGACACCGTTCGGCGCCGATTGGCCCGGCCGGGGACACGTCGTGTCCTCCCGCTTGATGAAGTCGTCGATCACGAACGCGCCGTTGGTGAAGCTGCTCGCGGTGACGCCGTGCGAGGCGTCCTGGCACGTGTTCGGCAGCGGCGGCGACTCGAGGTTCACGTCGGTCTGCGGCAAGCACCGGTATGCCGTGCCGTCCTGGGCGACCTGGGTCACGGCGGGCTGCTGGGCGCCGTCGACGACGTCGGGGCCGACGCGGCCCCACGAGCCGTAGAGGTTGTCGAAGGAGTGGTTCTCCTCGTAGATGACGACCAGGTTGCTGTAGCCCCCTGGCAGGGGACCGGGAGCGGCGTGGTTGCCGTGGTCACCGGCGAGCACCGGAGCGGACTGCGCCTGCGCCGGCATGGCGGCGGCGGCCAGGCCCAGAGCGGCGACACCGGCGAGCGCGGCCAGCAAACGAGCTTTCATGGGTGGTCCTCTCTGGAGGCCCGTGCGGTGCGGGCTTCGATGGGCACGTGCTCGTGACCCCGGGCCCGGAACGCCTGACAGCTGTCATGCGTGGGGTGGACTTCTGGTGCCCATCGAGCCGCCTCCCAGAGTGGCCCTGCCGTCGGCGTCTGACAAGACCGGCTGTCCGTTTCGGCTGGTCCCCGGCCCGCGGGTAGCCTTGCGCGCGTGAGTCTTCGCCTGTACGACACTGCCGCGCGCCAGCTGCGCGACTTCGCGCCGCTGGTTCCCGGCAAGGTGGGCATCTACATCTGCGGACTCACCACGCAGAGCGAGCCGCACATCGGGCACGTCCGGTTCGCCGTGGCGTTCGACGTGCTGCGTCGCTGGCTCGCCGGTCGGTACGGCTACGAAGTGACGCTGGTCCGCAACGTCACGGACATCGACGACAAGATCCTGGCGAAGTCTGCTGCTGCCGGCGAGCCGTGGTTCGCCCTGTCCTATCGCAACGAGGTCGCGACGGCGGCCGCCCTCGCCTCGCTCGGCATCCTTCTGCCGACCTACGAGCCGCGGGCGACGGGGCACATCACCGAGATGGTGCAGCTCATGGAGACCCTCGTCGAGAAGGGGCACGCCTACGCCGCTCCCGACGGCAGCGGGGACGTGTACTTCGACGTCAAGAGCTTCCCCGAGTACGGTGCGCTGACCCACCAGCGGATCGACGACATGGAGGCCGCGGAGGACGCCGACCCCCGAGGCAAGCGTGACCCGCGTGACTTCGCCCTGTGGAAGGGGCGCAAGGAGTCCGAGCCGGACACCGCCTCCTGGCCGACCCCGTTCGGCGCGGGTCGTCCCGGCTGGCACCTGGAGTGCTCTGCCATGGCCCGCAAGTACCTGGGGGACACGTTCGACATCCACGGCGGAGGGGTCGACCTTCGGTTCCCGCACCACGAGAACGAACAGGCGCAGTCGCACGCGGCGGGGCTCGGCTTCGCGAACTTCTGGCTGCACAACGCCTGGGTCACCCTGGGCGGCGAGAAGATGAGCAAGTCCCTCGGGAACAGCCTCGTGGTCTCCGAGGTCACCAAGCTCGCCCGACCGCTGGCCCTGAGGTACTACCTCACCGCAGCGCACTACCGGTCCACCATCGACTACTACGAAGGCTCGCTCCAGGAGGCGGAGGCCACGGTGGAGCGCATAGAGGGGTTCCTCGCCCGGGCCCAGCGGGTGCTTCCGGAGCTCTCCACCGAGCCGGACCCGACCGCCATCCCCCAGGCATATGCCGCGGCCATGGACGACGACCTCAACGTCAGTGGCGCGCTGGCCGTGGTCCACGAGACGGTCAGGGCGGGCAACACCGCCATCGACGAGGCGGACCAGGAGGGTCTCGCGTCGGCCTTCGCGGCCGTGCTGGCCATGACCGACCTCCTGGGAGTCAACCCGCTCGACCCGCACTGGCACGCCGGTACCAGCTCCGGCGACGGCGACGCGAAGGCCGCGCTCGATGCGCTGGTGCGCGACCGGCTGGGCGCCCGGGAGGCGGCCCGCGCGGCGCGCGACTACGGCACGGCGGACGCCATCCGCGACCAGCTCGCGGCAGCGGGGATCCTCATCGAGGACACGGCATCGGGAGCGCGCTGGTCGCTGGCCCGCAGAGGCAACGACGAGGCAGGCGGCGACTGATGGCAGGGAACTCCCAACGACGTGGAGCGGTCCGCAAGGGTACGTCGAAGAAGGGCGCGTCGGTCGGCTCGGGGGGCCAGCGGCGGCGAGCGCTGGAGGGCAAGGGGCCTACCCCCAAGGCCGAGGACCGTCCCAAGCACAAGGCCAACCGGCTGGCCAAGGCGGCGGACAAGCGGGTGGCCGGCGGTTCGCGCACCGGCAGGCCCGGCCCCCGCCCCGCTGCCGGTCGTGGTGGGTTTCGGCGCAGCGGCAGGCAGTCGAGCGAGATCGTGGCTGGGCGGAACGCGGTCGTGGAGGCGCTGCGGGCGGACGTTCCCGTGACGACCATGTACGTTGCCGGACGGATCGACTCGGACGACCGCGTGCGCGAGGCTCTCAAGACGGCCACGGCGAAGGGCATCGCCATCTTGGAGACTCCCCGCGGCGAGCTCGACCGACTGACTGAGGGGGCCGTGCACCAAGGCCTCGCCCTGCAGGTGCCGCCTTACGAGTATGCCCATCCCCACGACTTCATCGACCCGGAAGCGCCGGGCATCCCTCTCGTCGTCGCGCTCGACGGCATCACCGACCCCCGGAACCTTGGCGCCATCATCAGGTCCGTCGCCGCCTTCGGCGGGCACGGCGTGGTGGTCCCCGAGCGACGATCGGTAGGCATGACGGCCAGCGCCTGGAAGACGTCCGCGGGGGCCGCCGCGCGGGTCCCCGTCGCGTTGGCCGCCAACCTCACGCGCGCCCTGGAGGAGTACCGCAAGGCCGGCTTCTTCGTTCTGGGCCTCGACATGGACGGTGACGTCCAGCTGCCCCATCTGGACCTCGCGACCGAGCCCATCGTCATCGTCACCGGGTCCGAGGGAAAGGGGCTCTCGCGCCTCGTGCGCGAGACGTGCGACCAGGTCGTCTCCATCCCGATGTCCTCGGCGGTGGAGTCGCTCAACGCCGGCATCGCCACCGGTGTCGCGCTCTATGAGGTGGCTCGGCGTAGGGCGTTGTAACCACGCAGAACAGGACAAGTCCGCTAGCGTTCGGGACAGTCGCGCCACGGGGCAGCGACGCATGACCTGAAGGGACTCCAGCATGTCCGACTACGGCACCCCGCCGCCGCCACCGCCGCCCGGTTCGGGATCAGGCGGGGGCTACGGCGCTCCTCCTCCGGCCCCCGAGTACGGCTACGGCGCCGGCCCGATGGGTCCGCGGGACCACCCCCAGGGCACCATCATCCTCATCCTCGGGATCCTGTCGCTCGTGTGCATCCAGCTGCTCGGGCCGGTCGCCTGGGTCATGGGGAACAAGGCCATCCGCGAGATCGACGCCAACCCCGGCGCCTACACCAACCGCGGCACGGTGAACGCCGGCCGCATCTGCGGGATCATCGGCACCGCACTGCTCGTCGTGGGTGTGGTTCTGTGGATCATCCTGCTCGCCGCGGGAGTCATGTCCTCCGGCAACAGCTGAGGCGTACTCGATCGCGCGAGTGGCGCGTCACAGGTCGTCGAACATCGCAACGACCGGCATCTCGACCGTGTCGACGCCCACCACCGTGGCCTCGTCGGGCTTGCTCGGCAGGACCGTGGCCACATAGTCCTGGATGGCGTCCTCGATCGGCACGTCGTGACCGGCTCGCTCCGACATGTACCACCGGTGCTCCAGCACCTCGTGGAACAGCTCGGCGGGCTCCAGCTTGCCGGCCAGGTCACGCGGGACGGCGCGGGTGATCGGCTCGTACACCCGGGTCAGCCATTCGTGCGCCACGATCTCCTCGTCGTCGTTCTGCCTGTCCTGCGAGGCCCGGTAGGAGTCCAGGTCGTTGAGCAGGCGGCGTGCCTGGTTCTCCTCGACGTCCAGTCCCGTGAGCCTGAGCAACCGTCGGGAGTGGTGGCCGGCGTCGACGACCTTGGGCTGGATCTGGATGTGCGTCCCGTCGAAGTCGGTGGAGATCGACAGCTCGTCGACGTCGAAGCCGAGGTCGTTGAGGCGGCGGATCCGGGAGTCGACCCGCCACCGGTCGCCGCGCTCGAACCGCTCCAGCTCGGTGAGCTCGGCCCACAGCTCGGCGTAGCGGGTGACGATCTGGTTGGAGGTGTCGACGGGGTCCGTGCCGGCCTCCAGATACCCGCCGGCCTCCAGGTCCATCAGCTCCCCGGCGATGTTGACTCGGGCGATGTCCAGGTCGTGGTCGCGCTGGCCGTGGGACAGGGTTTGGTGCAGCTCGCCGGTCTCGGCGTCGACCAGGTACGCGGCGAACGCACCCGCGTCCCTACGGAACAAGGTGTTCGACAGCGACACGTCGCCCCACCAGAAGCCCGTGAGATGAAGGCGGACCAGCAGCACGGCGAGGGCGTCGATGAGGCGGGACGAGGTCCCAGGGCGCAGCGACTGGCTGAAGAGGGCGCGGTAGGGCAGCGAGAACTGCAGGTGTCTGGTGATGAGGCACGCGTCCAGCGCGTTGCCCTGCCGGTCCAGGCGCCCGCTGACCACGCCGAAGGGCTCGACGCACGGGACCTCGAGCCTGTTGAGCACCCGGAGCATCTGGTACTCGCGCTCGGCGATGTCCGCCTTGATCTCCTTGACGGCCAGCACCCGGCCAGACAGCTTGACGAAGCGGACCACGTGCCGGGAGATGCCCCGCGGTAGCGCCGCGAGGTTGTCCTCGGGCCACGTCTCGAGCGGCAGCTCCCAGGGGAGGTCCAACAGCGCGGGGTCCGGCCGTGACGCGGTGATGTTCAGAGCCACGCGCTCATCCTCCCTCAGGCCCGGCTGGGCGCAAACGGCGCGTGGCCGGCCCCCGGGTGGGGGACCGGCCACGCGGCATAGTGCGAGGGGTCAGTCGCCGAGGCGCGCACCCGACTCGGCGTCGAACAGGTGCAGGTGACCCTGCTTGGGGGCGAGGTAGACGGTATCGCCCTTCTTCGGGGGACGGCGGCCGTCGACCCGGGCGATGAACGGCTTCTCCGGTGCGTCGTTGTCGTCGTCCGCCTCGATGTGCTGGCGGGCCTTGGTGGAGCCGTAGATGTAGGCGTCGGCCCCCAGCTCCTCGACGACGTCCACGGTGACGGGGATGCCCTGGCCCTCGGTGGTGAGCTCCAGGTCCTCCGGCCGGACTCCCAGCGTGAGGTTCCCGCCCGACGCGCCAGCGAGGCGGGCCCGCTCGACCGGGACGGTGGAGCCGCCGACGTCCACTCCGCCGTCGCCCGCCTGCACGTCGAGAAGGTTCATGGCGGGGGAGCCGATGAAGCCGGCGACGAAGACGTTGTTCGGGTGGTCGTACATGTGCCGGGGGCTGTCGCACTGCTGGAGGATGCCGTCCTTGAGCACCGCCACGCGGTCGCCCATCGTCATAGCCTCCACCTGGTCGTGCGTGACGTACACGGTCGTCACCCCGAGCCGTCGCTGCAGGCTGGCGATCTGGGTGCGGGTCTGGACCCGCAGCTTGGCGTCGAGGTTCGACAGCGGCTCGTCCATGAGGAACACCTGGGGGCTGCGGACGATCGCCCGGCCCATGGCCACCCGCTGGCGCTGGCCACCGGACAGGGCCTTCGGCTTGCGCTCCAGGTACTGGCTGAGGTCGAGGATCTTGGCAGCCTCCTCGACGCGCTTGCGGATCTCGCCCTTGTCGACGCCGGCGATCTTGAGCGCGAAGCCCATGTTGTCCGCGACGGACATGTGGGGGTAGAGCGCGTAGTTCTGGAAGACCATCGCGACATCGCGGTCCTTGGGGGACAGGTTGGTGACGTCGCGGTCACCGATCCAGATCTTGCCGGCGTTGACCTCTTCGAGGCCGGCCAGCATGCGCAGGGAGGTGGACTTGCCGCACCCGGAGGGGCCGACGAGGACGAGGAACTCGCCGTCCTCGATATCGATGTTGAGCCGGTCCACAGACGGCTTGTCGTTGCCCGGGTAGAGCCGGGTAGCCTCGTCGAACTTGACTGTTGCCATGGCGTCTTTGCCTTTCCTTCACCGGCAGGAACGTGCCGGACGATCCGTTGTAAAGGTGGAGCGCCCTCGGACTTCGGTGTCCGGGGTGGGCCCAGTCTGGCCCAGGAGGCGCCGATCCGCCAACACCTGTCCACCGAGACCGGAAACCGCTTGCGCCAGCGCGCCTGCCACATCGGCCCTGAGGGTTTGAAAGATCTTGCAGGGGGTAGTGCCAGAAGTGCTGCAAGTTCTTGCTAGGTTCGGGGTCGCCCGCACCCCCGGACGAGGAGCCCACACCGTGAAGGCCCGACTGGCCGACATCGCCGCCCACGCCGACGTCAGTGAAGCGACCGTCAGCCGGGTGCTCAACAACAAGCCCGGCGTGGCACACCACACGCGCGAAGCCGTCCTCACCTCGGTGGACGTGCTCGGCTACGACCGGCCCGCCAGGCTACGCCGCAAGACGACGGACCTCGTGGGGCTCATCGTGCCGGAGCTGACCAACCCCATCTTCCCGGCCTTCGCCCAGGTCATCGAGACAGCGCTGGCACGTCACCACTTCACCCCCGTGCTGTGCACCCAGACTCCCGGCGGCGTGCACGAGGACGACTACGTCCAGATGCTGCTCGACCGCGGGGTGGCCGGGATCATCTACGTGTCAGGGCAGCACGCGGACGTCACCAGCGACCCGCACCGGTACACCGCCCTACGCGAGCGCGAGCTGCCGATCGTGCTCGTGAACGGCTACAACGAGACGATCGACGCCCCCTTCATCTCCAACGACGACGTCGCGTCGATGGAGCTCGCGCTCACGCACCTGGTGCAGCTCGGGCACCGCCAGATCGGGCTCGCGATCGGCCCGGACCGGTACGTGCCCGTGATCCGCAAGATGGAGGGTTTCAGGTCCTCGATGCGCTCCCTGCTCGGCCGCGCCGACGTCGAGGAGCTCATCGAGCGCACGATGTTCTCGGTCGAGGGCGGAGACGCTGCCGGCGCGCGCCTGATCGAACGAGGCTGCACCGCAGTGGTCTGCGGGTCCGACCTCATGGCGCTGGGCGCCATCCGGGCCGCTCGCAGGGTCGGCATGCGCGTGCCCGAGGACTTCTCGGTGGTGGGCTACGACGACTCGCCACTCATCGCCTTCACCGACCCTCCGCTCACGACGGTCCGCCAGAGCGTCCAGGCGATGGCCGAGGCCGCGGTGCGTGCGCTCCTGGACGAGATCGCCGGTGAGCCGGCGCCACGAGCGGAGTACATCTTCCGTCCCGAGCTCGTGGTCCGCGCGTCGACAGGGGCCTGCCCGTCGCGCTAGCCGCAGGCGCTCGAGCGCAGCTCGAGGAGCAGCGAGAGCACCTCGGCGGCATCCTGCGGCGACTCGACCCGGAACCGGGCCCCGGTGTCCCCGGGTCCCACCTTGACCGTCAGGTCCTCGCTGCCGAGCGCGGCGAAGGCGTCCTCGTCGGTCACGTCGTCCCCGAGGTACGCCACCGCGCTGGCGCCCAGCATCCCGCTCAGCCGCAGGAGGGCGGTCCCCTTGTCCGCGTCCACGACGCTGGCCTCCACGACGTGCTTGCCCTGGAGCACATGCACTCCGGTATGCCGGGCCGTCACCGCTACGGCGTCCCGCTCCGCCGCCCCTGCAGCCTCCGGCGACATCCCGCGCGTGTGCAGCACCACCGCCGCCGGCTTGTGCTCCAGGGCAGAACCCGGGTGGGCGGCGCTGACGGCGGCGAGGTCCTCCACGAGGCCCTTCAGCCTGTGCCGTTCCTCCTCGCCGAGGCCTCCTGGACCTGCGTCGCTCGACTCGGCCCCATGGCTGCCGATCCGGCTGACGGCGCTCTGGTGGAGCCCGGTGAGCCGGGTCAGCGTCTCCAGATCACGGCCGCTGACGACCGCCGCATACGTGTCGGGCAGGGCGGCGAGCCCCTCGAGACACTCGATGGTGCCGGGCAGCGGGCGCGACGCGCCCGGGTCCTGCACGAGAGGGGCAAGCACCCCGTCGAAGTCCGTGGCCACCAGCAGGCTCGACGAGCCCGCGAGGCGCGACGCTGCCTCCCGCAGGTCATCGGGGACGGTCACATGCTGCCCCGTTCGGGAGCGTGCTTCAGGTTGTCGAGGAACCGAGACGCCCACCGCTGGACGTCGTGGTCGGCCACCCTGCGCCGCATCGCGCGCATCAGCCGGCGCTTCTCGCGTCCCGGAGTCTCGATCGCGCGCATGATCGTCTGCTTCACGCCCTCGATGTCGTGGGGGTTGCAGACGAAGGCCTGGTGCAGCTCATGGAAGGCGCCGGTGAACTCCGAGAGCACGAGGGCGCCACCCTCGTCGTACCGGCAGGTGACGTACTCCTTGGCCACGAGGTTCATCCCGTCGCGCAGCGGAGTCACCACCAGCACGTCGGCCGCCAGGTACAGCGCAGCCATCTCCTCGCGAGGGTAGGAGTGATGCAGGTACTGGACCGCTGGTGCGCCGATGCGGCTGTGCTCGCCGTTCATCCGGCCCACCTCACCCTCGATCTCGATCCTCAGCTCGCGGTAGGCGTCGACCCGCTCCCGGCTCGGCGTCGCCACCTGGACGAACATCTCCTGCGGCGGTGAGACGCGGTCCTCGGCGAGCAGCTCACCGTAGGCCTTCAGACGGTGGCCGATGCCCTTGGTGTAGTCGAGGCGGTCCACGCCGAGCAGCAGCGTCTGCGGGTTGCCGAGCGACTCGCGGATCTCCTTGGCGCGCGCGACCGTCTCGGGCCTACGCGCGAGCTCCTGCAAGCCGCGGAAGTCGATGGAGATGGGCACCGCGCTCGCCCGCACCCGGCGCGCGTCCCCGGCTCGGGAGACGGACACGGTGTCGCCCTTGGTGGGAAGGCTGAGCAGCTGGCGGCACGCCCGGACGAAGTTCTGGGCGTCTGCGACCCGCTGGAACCCCAGGTAGTCCGCACCGAGCAGGCCCTCGAGGATCGCCCGGCGCCACGGCAGCTGGGCGAAGAGCTCGACGGCCGGGAAGGGGATGTGGTTGAACCAGCCGATCCGGACGTCCGGGCGCAGCTCACGCACCATGGCGGGGACGAGCTGCAGCTGGTAGTCGTGCACCCACACCGTGGCGCCCCTCGCAGCCACCTCGCAGACGGCCTCGGCGAACCTGCGGTTCACGGCCTCGTATGCGGCGAACCAGAACCGGTGGAACGTCGCCGGGACGATGACGTCGTGGTAGATGGGCCACAACGTGTCGTTGCTGAAACCCTCGTAGTAGTGCGCCACCTCGTCCTCGGAGAGGGGGACCGGGCGCAGGTACATGCCCTCCTGGTCGAAGGACGCGGGCGCCTCGCCGGCCTCGCCCGCCCAGCCGACCCAGGCGCCGTCGCGGCCGCGCATCACCGACTCCATCGCGGTGACGAGGCCACCGGGGCTGGTCCTCCAGGAAGTGTCACCGTGCTCGTCGACGACGCGGTCCACGGGCAGGCGGTTCGCGGCGATGACCAGGTCGAAGGTGGGCTGGCTGCGCGGCACGGCTCATCAACTCCAGAGGGGTGGCTTCCGGTCCAACCCTATGCCGGGCGGTCCGAGCGCTGGCATACCCCCGGTGAAAAGGGGCGGATCGCCCGGGGCTGTGACGTGGCCCGTGACATGGACGCCTGCGGAGAGGGAGCCTCCTGCGGCGGCGTCCGACCCCCTAGCGGCGGCCCTGCCGGCGGTCTACCGTCTGACCATGAGGATCTCGGACGTGGTGCGCCGCAAGGGCGACAAAGTTGTGACCGTGCGGTCGGACGAGACCGTGCAGCGGCTTCTGGACCTGCTCGCCGAACACCGGATCGGTGCGCTGGTCGTCAGCGACGACGGCGAGAGTGTCGACGGGATCGTCAGTGAGCGTGACGTCGTGCGACAGCTACAGCAGAGAGGCGCGGACGTGCTGACGGCGCCCATCTCGAGCATCATGACGGCCGAGGTGGAGACCTGCACGCCGGACGTGCCGATCGAGCAGCTGGCGCGCACGATGACCGAGCTGCGCATCCGTCACGTCCCGGTCGTCGTGGACGGCAAGCTTCGGGCCATCGTCAGCATCGGCGACATCGTGAAGCACCGGATCGACGAGCTGCAGTCCGAGCGCGACCAGCTCGTGGGATACATCCAGCAGTAGCCTCAGGGGTCTCGCCCGTGCCCTCCCTTACCGTAGGGGGATGACGACGGAGGCCATCACGGGCGGCGACGGGTCCACGGGCGCCGCCGACGGCTCCCGGGTCGGCCCGTACCGCCTCATCCACCACCTCGGCGAGGGCGGCATGGGTGTCGTCCATCTGGCCCTCGACCCGCACGCGCGCGCCGTGGCGTTGAAGCTGCTCCGGCCCCACATCGCCCACGACCGTGATGCGCGGAGCAGGCTGGCCCGTGAGGTGGACGTGCTGGGGCGCATCCGCCACCCTCGGATAGCGGCTGTGCTCGACGCCGACCTCGACGGGCCCCGGCCCTACCTGGTGACGCGCTACGTCCCCGGGCCCTCCCTGGACGCGGTAGTTCAGGAGCGCGGTGCGATGAGAGGGGAGGCACTGCTGCGCCTGGGGCGTGGGCTGGCAGACGCCCTGGACGCCATCCATTCCGCCGACGTGATCCATCGCGACCTCAAGCCTGGCAACGTCCTGCTGCTGGACGACGACCCGGTCGTCATCGACTTCGGGATCGCCCACGTGGCCGACGACGTACGCATCACGATGACCGGACTCGTCATGGGAACCCCCGGCTACCTCTCGCCCGAGGTGGTCGAGGGCGGCCGGGTCACCGAGGCCACCGACTGGTGGGGCTGGGCGGCCACGCTGGCCTTCGCCGCGAGCGGTACGCCCCCGTTCGGACGGGGCCCGCTGGACGTCGTGCTCTCCCGGGTCAGCCGCGGGGAGCCCGACCTCGGCGGCGTGGACCCGCGGCTGGTGCCGCTCCTGCAGGCGGCCCTGTCACCGGAGCCGCGCCAGCGCCCGGAGGCCGCCGAGGTCGTCGAGGCGCTGGAGCGGTACGCCCAGGGCCGACCCGTCGACGCCGGGCTCCCCTCCGCGGGCCGACCTACCCAGGTGCTCTCCCAGCGCCCCACCTCGCGGTGGGAAGGACCCGTCCCGGCTCCGGCCGACGGCTTCAGGCAGGCCGGCGGCAGCGAGTCGGCAGTCGCCTGGCGCCCTGAAGCACCGGTGCAGGCCTGGTCGCCGGCGGAGGAGGAGCTGCTGCCCTGGGACGAGACGGCAGAGGACTCCTCCGACTGGCAGGCCGCGTGGGACGGTGCTCCGGGCGAGGCTGACCCGCGCATCGGGCGTCCCTCCAGGACCGGGACTCTGCTCGCCCTCCTGCTCGTCCTCGTGGCAGCCGCCGCGACCTTCCCTGTGGTCGCTGCCGTCCTGGCGGTCGCCTGGTCGTGGGTGGCCCGTACGGCGGACCGGTCGGTGACCTCTCTGGTCCTGCGCCGACACGAGCATGGTCGGCGTCGCTCCGATGTCCCGCTGGCGGTAGTGGCGAGCCCTTGGCATGTCTTGGTCGGGGCCCTGGCGACGGTCGTCAGCGCTCTGCTGCCGCTGGTCGTCGGGGTGTGTGCGGTATTCAGCACAGCTCTCGCGACGATGGCCGTCACCGGTGGCTCACCGCATCCGAACACGGCCCCGGCCCTGGCGGTCGGCGGCATCGTCGCCGCGCTCGTGGCGTGGTGGGGACCGGGCGGCTCAGGGCTGCGGCGGGGGACCCGGAGCGTGGTGCGCGGGGTGAGCCGGGGCAGGACCGGGACGAGGATCGCAGTGGCGCTACTGCTCCTCGGTGCGGTTGCCTGCGCCCTTGCGGGTCTTCGCCAGGGCGGTTCGCCCGAGTGGTGGCCGGCCCAGGCGCCGTCGGCCACGCTCCCCGGAATGTGACGCAGGCTCCATGACAGCAGGCCACCCCACCCCGCGTTCACGTCAGCGGACGCTGCGACGCAGCCGGCTCTGGCGCGGCGAGGAGATCACGCAGACGCTGCCGATGGTGGACTCGCTGCGGCACACGCCGTACCGCAACCCACGGGTCCGTCAGGCGGCCGCGCAGGAGCGCGAGGCGCGAGCGTCGCTGGACCTCGCGCTGCGGGTCGGGGAACTGATGCTGCGCTGCGGAGCCGGAGCGCCGCAGGTCGAGTCCTCTGTGGTGGCTGTCGCGGCTGCCGCCGGGCTGGACAACCTCGAGGTGGACATCACCCTGCAGTCCCTGCTCATCCAGTGCACGACGGCAGCGGGCACGCCGATCACCATGCTGCGCGTGGTGCGGTCGGCGACGAGGGACTTCGCCCGGCTGACCGCGGTCCACCAGTTCGTCTAGAACCTCGTCGCCGGCAGCTTCGACCGGGAGGCGGCCGCGCCGCGGCTTCGCGAGATCCGGCGCGCGGCGCGGCTTCGCGAAATCCGGCGCGCGCCGCGCTTCTGGCCACGGTGGACGGTGCGCGGTGCGCTCGGCGTGCTGTCAGCCGCCCTCGCGGTGATGCTCGGCGCGGGATGGTTCGCCGCAGCCGTGGCCGGTGGCTCCGCGCTGCTCGTCGGGTATGCCGCGCGGGCCCTACGGCGTGGAGGCGTGCCCGACTTCTACCAGTGCGCCCTCGGCGGATGTTCGCGGTGTTCCTCACCACGGCGGGAATCATCCTCGGCGTGGCGACCGGGCTGTCGGTCACGTTCGCGCTGACGGAAGCGTTCGGCCTGCGGCTGGCGTCGCCGTCCATCCTGGGTACCAGGGCCCTGAACGCGCCGCTCGGTCTCGCCGTCGTAGGGGCCTTCGTCGTCGGGATCTCCGTGGCGGTCTCGCTGCGGACGAGGCGGTCGCTCGTACTGCCCTCAGGTGCCCTGTGCGCGCTGGGGGTCGTGGTCGCCCTCGGTGTGGGGCACCTCGACGGTCTCGGACCGCTCGCTGCCGCCGGGGTGGCAGCCACCGTACTGGGCTGCGTGGGCAGGCTCCTTGCCCTCCGGCTGGGAGCGCCTGCCATGGTGCTGGCCGTTCCGGCGTCGTACGGGCTGCTGCCGGGGCTGGCCATCTTCCGCGGGCTGTACGAGATGGTCAACGGGTCGAAGGCGGGCTCCGGCACGCTGTCTCAGCAAGGCGGGATCACCACGTTGCTCGGCGCAATGGCCGTGCTCCTGGCGATCGCTGCCGGAAGCGTCCTCGGGGGAGCTGGTTGCCGCGCCGTTCGACCACCGGATCGTGCAGAAGCGCCGCGCCCGGCGTCGGTAGTGGGGACCCTTCTCCCCTACTTTCCGGACTCGGGTTGTCCGGAGCGCGATCCACCCGTACCTTGTGACGAGCGCTTTTCGCGCCATAACTTCACACCGCATACCCACACGCAGCCATGCACTCCACCGCGCCGAGCCTCGTCAGGTGGAGTTTCACCGGAAGATCTCCGGGCAGACGAGGACGGGGGACCCAACTCGGCCGCCATGGTGGCCTTGGGGTGAAGCCGGCCCAGGCCGGCCGGGCACCTGACAGCCCGAACCCGACAGCTCACCTCGAAGGCGCCGGTCAGGAGAGGACCCCCTTCAATGTTCTATGCCCCGAAGCACTCTGCTCGGAAGGCCAACCCCATTCGCCGTCGTATGACGGGCGTCGCCGTCGCCGGCATCGCCACTGTCGCCGGTGGCCTCGTCTCTGCCGGCTCGGCCTCCGCCGCAGGCACCGTCTGGGACCGCGTCGCCGCCTGTGAGAGCGGCGGCAACTGGTCCATCAACACCGGTAACGGCTTCTACGGTGGCCTCCAGTTCACCCGGTCCACGTGGAGTGCCTACGGTGGCGGTCGCTACGCCGACACGGCGAACCACGCCACCAGGGCTCAGCAGATCGCCGTCGCTCAGAGGGTGCTCGCCTCACAGGGGCCGGGCGCCTGGCCGGTGTGCTCGCAGCGGGCCGGCCTGACCCGGTCCAACGGTGGTGCGGTGTATGCGGGCTCGACGGCGACCCAGGTGGCGTCGCGGTCCTCGGTCCGTCGGGCCCCCGCGCAGTCCCACGTCGCCTCCAGCGGCAGGCTCGTGGTCGACGGCGTCCGCGGTCCCAAGACCAACGCGGCCATCGAGCGCTGGGTCCGCGGCTCGGTGAACGGCTCCCTCTCCCGCTCGGACGTCCAGGCCCTTCAGCGCAAGGTCGGCTCGGGCGCGGATGGCATCATCGGCCCCAAGACGGTCCGGGCGCTCCAGGGCAAGATCGGCGCTCGCAAGAATGGCGCCCGGTCGCTCGACAACGCCACCGTGCGTTCGCTGCAGAGCTACCTCAACCGGCACTGACCCGAGGCGGCGTGACCCGAGACGGTATGACCCTCGGTGCACAGAGCCGAGGGTGGGCCGCCTAGAGCAGACGGCCGAGCGGTCCGAGGTCGATGTTGAGGTCCTCGGGCCGCAGGCCGAAGTGTTCGCGGAGCTCGGTCATGCGCTGGTCCAGCAGCATGAGCGTCTGACCGAGTCGCTCGACCTCGTCCTCGGTCAGGTCGTCGTGCTCCATCCGGCGGATCGCCTGGCGTTCCATCAGCTCCCGGAGCAGCTCGACCAGGGTGAGGACGAGCTGGACCAGGCCCTTCTCGACCGTCTCCGGATCCGCCGCCACCCTGCCGGACAGCGCTGGCAGGGCGACGTGCGTGCTGTCGTCGCCCAGGGGCCAAGGAGACTCCTGCGACGAGGTCATGAGCCGCGACTCTCGGTGAAGCTCAGAGCGGCGAACGGCCCCGTCACCACGACGTCGACGTCCCCCCGCGCGCGGGCCCACGCTTGCGTCGCCTCCTCAAGGCCTGTGCTGCTGCGCCTGGGGACGAGGCACGCCAGCCGCACCTCTGTCTTGGCCCGGAGCCGTCTGACCTCTGCGCAGTACGAGGTCACGGCTTCCTCGAGCTGCTCGGCCAAGCCCTCCAGAGCCTTGTGGGCGGCCGCTCGTGACGTCAGGTAGTCCCGGCCGGCCCCTGGGCGCAGGGTCCGCTTCGGGGCGTCTGTCTCCATGCGTGCACGCCCTGCCGGCTGGTGAGACGCCTGCAGGGGTTGTCCGCTTGGGGAGGCGTGCACGATGACCTCCACCATGCCGTCGAGCCGCGCCAGCTGCGCGAGCCACTCCTGCTCGCGGCTGCCGACCAGCTGGGCCAGCTCGGGAGCGGTGGCGACGCACGTGCCGTACCGGAACGGCAGTGCAGTGCTCGCCTGCGCGATCGACGTGAGTGTGTGCCCATACGCCAGGACCTCCGACCGGTCGCCTCGGGGGGGCTCCTCGACGGTGGCGTAGAGAACGCCCAGATCCCCGTGGTCGAACCTGGACAGGCGGACGCCCGGGGCGCCGGCACGCCCCTGCGTCACAGCGGGGTCCGCAGGGCTGGCCACCACGGCGTACAGCAGCAACATCCTCAGGGTCCTGGCGCCGGCCGTCTGGATCGGCCCCGCCGGATGGACTCGTCCACCGCGTACGCCGGTGCCAGCACGAGGCGCAACCCCACGTAGACCAGGTCGACGTCAGCGACGGACAGCACGATGTCGCCCGTGACCACTACGCCGCCGTCGATCACGCGATCCAGCAGGTCCACCAGTGCCACGTCCTCCCGGCTCCCAGGAAAAGGCTGAACGCTCATGCCGGGGACCCGCCGTCGGAGGGCCATGTCCAATCGGTGAAGTTGTACGGCGGCCAGGGGCCCGTGACCTCAAGGCTCATCCCCTCGAGGCCCAAGGCCTCGGCAGACGTGCGGGCCTGCTCCCAGAACTCCTCGGTACGCGCTCGCGACACGAGGTAGGCGGCGTTCAGCATCATCGGCTCGCCTCGTCCCGAGAGCGCTGGGTCCTGCAGCGGGTTCACCCGGGCGTGCGTCGCCGCACGGGTCAGGGACTCGTGAGCATCGAGCAGCACGGCCTGCCGACCTGCGTGGACGTGCTCACGCGCTCGCGCGGAGTCCAGCCGGCGCTGAAGGTAGTCACGGCCAGTAGAAGGCGGCGGCTCCTCACCTGACGGCTCGTCGTGACGGTCCCGGCCGGCCAGGTACACCTTCGCCCCGAGCTCCACGTGGCCGCGGACGCGGTCGAACGCCTCGGCGAGCTCGTCCCACTGCGAGCGGAACTGGGTCTCGAGAACTGCCACGCTCTCGTGGATGCCCGGAAGGCGAAGGGGAAGGACATCCACCTGCTCAACGAGCGACTGGAGGACGGCGTGGTGCTGCCGGACCACGACTTCTAGCCACCGTGGGTCCTCGGCGTGGTGGCGCCACGCCGCTGGGCCGTACCGGTCCGCGCTCAGCTCGCTGACCACCGCGGCGAGGCCGCCCAGGTCAAGGGTGGCCAGGTCCGAACTGTCGATCCCCTCGGTCACGGCGGGAGTCGCCCCCGCCGGCACGAGGCCGTAGGCGTGGACGACGGTGGGCTCAGCGGTGCTCACCGGTCTGCGTCCCCCGCCGGCTGCGCCTCACCCGTTTGAGCCTCAGCAGACCGGACCTCCGACGGCCGGCGTTCACCGGGACGTGCGTCCGTGCCGTTCTCGGTGGAGCGACCGGCCACCCGCTGCTCCAGCGCAGCGAGCCTGCGTTCGAGCTGGTCCTGATGCCCGTTGCCGCGGTTCTCCTCGCCGCCCGTGCTCACGAAGGGGTCCGACTCCCACCAGTTGATCCCCATCTCCTGGGCCCGCTCGACCGAGGCCACCATCAGTCGGACCTTGATGGTGAGCAGCTCGATGTCCAGCAGCCTGACCTGGATGTCGCCCACGATGACGATCCCCTTGTCCAGGACGCGCTCCAGGACGTCCGCAAGGTTCTGCGGCGGCTGCCCCCGCATACCGACGAAAGTGGGGCCGGTCGGCGGGACCGCACCTGTCGGGGGCCTTTCGCGGGCGGGGGACTCGCTCATGACTCGTCCACCTCGGCGCGTAGGTAGCGCCGCAGGCGCGTGTATCCGGTGACGTTGCCGTCGAGGTCCACCTGCACCTCGTAGCTGGCCATCACGTCGGTCGTCTCGGGGACCCGTTCGACCTCCAGCACCTCGACCGTGACGCGCCACTCGCCGTCAGCCCGATGGATTCCCGTGACTCCTTCGGCCGGGCAGCCCACCAGCTCCCCGACGGCGTCAAGGGCGATGGCACCGGCCCTGCGCAGGCTCACGTGGTCAGCCATCCGTCGCTCCTAGCGGGTGAGGCGGCTCAGGGGGGAGCAGGCGCTGGAGCAGCTCGTCCTCGAGACGATCGGCCTCCTCGTCGTCGATCTGGCCGGACTCGCGCAAGGCCTGGACCTCGGAGAGGGCGCGCTGGACGGCCGCAGGGTCGCCCCACGACCGCCACGCTTCCTGCTGCAGCTGCTCGGCGACCCACACCACCCCGCGCACGGGGGCCAGAGGAAGGGTCAGCAGGCCAGTGATCAGGCCCATGAGAGCTCACCCGCCATGGCTGGTTCGACGAAGGAGTACGGAGGCTGAGGACCGATATACCGGATGGTCATGCGATGGCCGTAGTCGTCCCGCAGCCCGCCCACGGCGTGGTCGAAGTCGAGGCGCCGACTCCGGGCTACCAAGAACGCAGCGTGCAGCACCTCGGTGTCTCCCAGAGCCTGTGGCTGGCCCACTGCGGTGGCCAAAGGAGCCAGCCGCTCCATCATCATCGCGCCGTCCTCGATGGTGAGGTCCTCCAAGGCGGCGGCCACAGCCTGCCCGAGCTGGACCTGGGCCAGGTCTCCAGCCTGGCCCACCCGTTGGAGCCGGTCCCTCTCGGCCACGAGATCCGGCCAGCGGTGCAGAACCTCGCGCAGGGCCGGTTCCTCCTGATGCAGCGCTTGGACAGTGAGCTGCACGTGCTCCTGGAACACGCGGAGCAGGTGAGCCAGCTGCGCCCGCTGCTGCGTGAGCACCCGCTCCCGCACGGCGTCGTCGTCCTCGAGGGCGATGCCGAACTGGAAAGGGACGACCGTGGCTTCCTCGACGCAGCGTTCCAGCACGTGCGCGTGGGCAAGGAGGTCCCGACGGCCGGCGTGGCGGTCGGGGTCCACGTCACTGATCAGGGCGTCGCGCTCACCGTCCGAGACGCGCCTCACGGGAGCCTCTTGCCGACCCTGGAGGTCGTCCGGAAGGCGTGCCTGCGCACTCACCACGCCATACAGGTGGACGACCACGGTCTCGCCTCCTCACTCGCCTCGGTCCCGCGGTCTGCGGGACTGTTGTGAACTCCCTCGCCCTGAGTCGGAGCGGCCACCCGATGAGCGAGCGGGCTCCTTCTCCCTGTCATCTTCGTCCTGGTCGTCCGTCGAGAACAGCTCCCCGAGCTTGTCCTTCGCTCCCTCGATGGCGCCGGAGGTCTTTCCCTTGGCCCCGGAGCTGTTGAGGTCCTCCATCAGTTCCGGGATCCCCGCCGTCTCGGTCTGGGTGAGGTCGAGACGGTTGACCGCCTGCGCGAACCGCAGGTAGGTGTCGACGCTTGCGATGACGATGCGAGCGTCAATCGTGATCAGCTCAATACCGACGAGCGAGACACGGATGTAGATGTCGATCACGAGCCCCTTGTCCAGGATCGTGTTGATGACATCTGCCAGGCTGCTGGGGGCTGGACGTTCGAGGTAGCGGTTCGTGGGACGTTGCTGCGTGATAGTCAATGCCGTTGCCTTCCAGGTGCGTACGAAGTCAGTTCGGGGTCGCGGGCATGTCGACTTCCTCCCGCTTGAGCAGGCGCCGTCGGATGGAGGAAAGGTTCCCTCCGAGGGCCCTGGCGAGGCTGGCCTTGTTGCATCCGGTGAAATAGCCGATACACCAGCCCAGCAGCTGCATCGAGTCCTCCATCGCGCTCCGGTAGCGGTCGACGTCGTACTCGAGGTGCTCGATGCGCAGCTCTAGCTCCTTGACACGGTCCGCATCCGCATCACCGGCCATGGCGGTGTCCTAGGACTCGTTGGAGGCGTTGGCGTTCGTGCGCTCGCGCCCTGACGGCTTCTGCGCCGGGCGGGAGCTCGAGGACTGCGGGCGGGAGGCTGGGCGCTGCCCGGAGCCTCGCTTCATCGGAGGCTTCCCGCCGGATCCGGACTGGCCGCCGGAGTCCTTGCCCTGCGGCTTGTCGCCGGATCCAGACTGCCCGCCGGAGTCCTTGCCCTGCGGCTTGTCGCCGGATCCAGACTGCCCGCCGGAGTCCTTGCCCTGCGGCTTCCGCCCCTCGCCCGCGGAGTCCTGGCCGCGCTGCCCCTCGTCCTGGCCGCCCTCGTCGTTCTGCTCGGACCCCTGGTCCTCGCCGGACGATGCTGCCGGATCCGGGTCCGTGACGTGACCTTCGTGGATCTCGCCGGGCCAGCCCTGTACCTCGTCCTGGTGGATCAGCGTATGCGTGCTGGCATGCCGCGCGAAGTGCTTGAACTCCAGCCGAGCGCGTCGGCCCTGGGCCCGCCAGATGTTGCCGGTGTGCTCGAACAGTCCCTTGGGGTGGTACTCGAGCACCATGAGGATCCGGGTGAGGTTGGGGGCCAGCTCATGGAATGTGACGGCGCCGTCGACGTGTCCCTTGGGTCCCTGGGACTTCCAGACGATCCGCTCGTTGGGCACTTGGTCGATGATGTTGGCGTCCCAGGTCCGGTGCGACCAGAAGATCTGCGCCTTCCACTTGACCTTCTCGTCCTCTTCCTGGCTGACGTGCTCGACCTTCTTCATGAACGTCGGGAAGTCCTCGAACTGGGTCCACTGCTGGTAGGCCTTCTCGCGGCTCAGCGGTACGTCGACGCTCTCCAGGATGTTCGTGACCTTGAGCTTCTTCCCACCCCCGCCGCCACCGAGGTTGCCGAAGGCGCCCTTGACCTTGTCCGTCACCTTCTCGGCGGTGGCCTTGGCGCCGGCCGCCAAGGGCGAGTCGCCCTGTGCCATGTTCTTCGCCATGGCGCCTCCCGTGGAAGCGCCGGAGGACACGTTGGTGAGCCTGTCCGCCACGGACCCGATGCTCGAGCCGACCTTGTCGATGCCGCGATGCGCCAGAGCTTCACCGAAGCTGGCCGCCTCCGACTTCAGGCGGCCCAAGGGCAGCTGCGACGCCAGGCCCGACATCGAGGAACCTTCGGAGGGAGCCATGGGTCAGCCCCTCTCTGCTGCGCTCGGCGTCGCGCGACGACGGCGCGGCGAGGCGGCGCGGGGGTCCGGCCGACCCGGGGCGTCACCGTTGTGGGAGCCCTGTTGGTCGCCGGGCTGTTCGTCGTCTGAGTCCTGCTCGTCGCCCTCGTCGTCGTACGTGTCCTCCGCATCATGACGGGAGCTTGCCGAGGGACCGCCGTCGCCGTCGCTCCCACTCTCCTCTGAGTCGTCCGAGTCCTGCTCGTCGCCCGCCTGCTGGTCCTCGTCGGAGTCCTGTTCGTCGCCCGCCTGCTGGTCCTCGTCGGAGTCCTGCTCGTCGTACGAGTCCTCCTCGTCGCCGGTCTGCTGCTGGTCGCCGGAGTCCTGCTCGTCGCCCGCCTGCTGGTCCTCGTCGGAGTCCTGCTCGTCGCCCGCGCGCTGCTGGTCGTCGGAGTCCTGTTCGTCGCCGGCCTGTTGCTGGTCGTCGGAGTCCTGTTCGTCGCCGGCCTGTTGCTGGCCGTCGGAGTCCTGCGATTCGGCCTGGGGGCCGTCATCCTGCTGTGCGCCCTGAGGGCCGTCGTCCTGCTGTTCGTCCCCCTGGCCCTGCTGTTCGTCCCCCTGGCCACCCGCGGACTGGGAGACACCAGCGGCGTCGCGCAGCCCTGCCGCGCGCTCGTTCAGCCGGTCGCTCATCCGGTTCATCTGTGCTGAGGCCACGCTGATGGCGGCGGCTCGGGCCGCTTCGAGCACCTTGGAGGCGAACTCCTCGCCCAGCTGCTGCATCGCAGGGTTCGAGGCCATTCCCGAAGTACCCCGTTGTACCAGCTCCAGCCCGCTACTACGGACGTTCTTGTTGGCGAGTGCGCTGCCCACCGCCACGGCGAGCCGCAGCTTCTTGAACCTGCCAAGCAGGTATCCGGCCGCTACGGCGGCTCCTACACGCGAAACATCTGACATCCCCGGCTCCTTCCTGGGTGGCCGCTGTTGCGGCCACCACCAATTCACGCCCTGTACCCGACCGGTCGGAACACAAACTCGTGGTGCCGTCAGACCGCTGCCGGGACGGCATACAACGCGGTTAGTGGGGTAGACGGGATGAATGAGACTCTTTCGCGGGCTCGGCGGAGGCCTTCTGTGGATCCTGGGCGCTGTCGTCGGGCTCGTCGGTGCGGTGCTCTGCGTGACGGTCATTCTCTTGCCGCTCGGCATCCCCGTCCTGCGTCTGGCGGGGCGCATGATGCGAGGCGCGGTGCAGCTGATGCTTCCGCGGGCGATCAGCCACCCGGTGGAGGAGCTGGGTAAGGCCGGTCGAGCGAAGGCCGATGAGAGTCGCAGAGCAGCACGCAGGGCCAGGAAGGTCACCAGCAAGGCCAGGAGGGGCACAAGGAAGCGCGCGCGTCGCCTGCGCAAGAAGGTGGGCTGACCGTCACGCCGCCAGAGCCCTGGGACTCGCCGCGCCGGTAACATCTCGACGGTCCGCGCACTCCTGCGCAGATGCCGGTGTGGCGCAATTGGCAGCGCACTCGCCTTGTAAGCGAGTGGTTACGGGTTCGAGTCCCGTCACCGGCTCATCGCGACGGGCTCAAGTCGACCGCAGCAGTGGTTCCGAAGTGCACCCCGAGGCTGGACCATAGGGATATGGAGAGTGTGTACGAGGCCGCCGGGGGCGCAGCAGGCCTACGTCGACTGGCTGAGGCCTGGCACTGTCGGGTCATGGCGGACGAGGTGGTTAGCCATGCCTTCAGCCACGGCTTCGACCCTGCGCATACCGAGCGCCTGGCGGCCTACTGGGTGGAGGCCCTTGGTGGTCCAGCCACCTACTCGCGGTCATACGGCGACGAGACCTCGGTGGTGCGGCTGCACAGTGGCAACGGGGTGCACGAGGAGATGGACCGCCGGGCCATCGCATGCTTCGACGAGGCTCTGACGGACGTGGGTCTGTCCGACGACCCGGTGCGCGCGGTGCTGCATGACTACTTCGCGTGGGCGACCACGACGACCCTGTCCCGTTACCACCGTTCTCCCGACGACGTGCCGGCGGGCCTGAGCATCCCTGCCTGGTCATGGGATGGACTGCAAGCCTGAGGCCACGGCCTCCATGCCTGAGCCCGCGTCGCGGACCCCTGGCTACTCCTCGTACGACGCGGCGTACTACGTCTGGTACTACTCGTCGTCGTCGTCGTCCTCGTCGTCACTGGCTCGGAGCCGGTCCTGCTCGGCGTCGGCGCTCCCCACGGGCACTCCGTCGTCCGTCTGCTCCGCACCGGTGCCGGCCGTGGTGAACCCACCGTCGTCTCCGTCGCCCCCGAGCCGGCTGTCCTGGTCGTCATCGGACGCGAGGCCCGACACGGCCGCTGCCGCGGGGATCGCCGGACCTCCGCCTGGCTGACTCGTCATGGTTCCTCCTCTGGGTCAGGTCCCCTCTGGTCGGGTCCCCTGCCCCTGCAAGTACCCCGTCCGGCCACTCTCCATGCCGATCGACGCACCTTGCCGATCAGCTCACTACGGCGAGGCGCTCGTCGGGGATGACGGCGACGCCGAGGACCTCGATCAGCGCCTCCGGCTGCCACAGGGCCGTGCAGCCGATGCCTGCCATCGCGGGGTAGACCGGGCCGGCCAGCTCGCGCCATACGGCACCGATCTCGCGGCCGTGCGCCTGGTAGTCAGGGATATCGGTGAGGTAGATCGTGATGCTCACCAGGTCCTCGGGGACGCCCCCGGCCTCCCGGAGCGTGGTGAGCACGTTGGCGAACGCCTGCCGGAACTGTTCGACGATGCCGCCCGGAACGATCCGCAGGTCCTTGTCCAGGGCCGTCTGGCCGCCCAGGTACAGGGTGTTGCCGCTCAAGGTGCCGTGCGAGTAGCCGCTGGGCGCCGACAGCGAAGCGGGGTTGATCGCTATGGGTGACATGGCACTCCTCAGGTGGGTCGTGGCTATTGACTATACGTGACGGTCGTGAAAAAGTCGCTATGAACCTACGGGAAGGCGTGCCATGCGACTGGCATCGGTAAGGACACCGGATGGTGGCGCGCAGGCCGCGGTGCTCGACGGCGAGTCATGGCGCGGGCTACCCGCCGAGGACCTGTCCCAGCTGTTTCGACTGCCGGACTGGCGCGCTGCCGCAGCGGAGCCGGGCGATGCCCTTCCGCGCGCCGAGCCTGTGAACCCCGTTCCGTCGCCGGGGAAGGTCATCTGCTGTGGCCTCAACTACGCCGAGCACATCGCCGAGCTGGGTCGCGAGCTCCCGAAGTTCCCCACGCTGTTCGCGAAGTTCGCCGACACACTGACAGGCCCGTCGGACGAGATCGCTCTGCCCGCAGACGTCGACGTGGACTGGGAGGCAGAGCTCGCAGTGGTCGTCGGGCGCCGCCTACGGGGTGCCTGCGAGCGGGAGGCCCGCGAAGCAATCGCCGGCTACACCGTCGCGAACGACATCTCGGTGCGTGACTGGCAGGCCCGGACGCTGCAGTGGTTCCAGGGCAAGGCGTGGGACAGGACGACCCCGGTCGGCCCCGTCGTCGTCACCCCGGACGAGCTCGACCCCGAAGCCGGCGTCGAGGTCACCTGCGAGGTGAACGGTCAGCGGATGCAGCAGGGCAACACCAGGACGCTGGTGTTCGGTGCATCCGCACTCCTCGCGTACATCTCGGAGTTCACCGTCCTGCGACCGGGTGACCTGGTGCTGACGGGGACGCCTGGAGGGGTGGGCCTGGGCATGACCCCGCCGCGGTTCCTGCGCGACGGCGAGGTCGTCCGCACGTCCGTCGACGGCATCGGCACCCTGCAGAACACGATCCGCACCCAGCCCACCGACAGAGGAGAGCACTCATGAACTTCGACGACTACACCCTCGAGGGCGACCCCACCCCCTGGGCCCTGCCGGACGGGACCATCGCACCTGTCGTGACCAAGGCCGGGCTGGAGGACGTGCAGACGATGGACTCCGGTGGCGCGATGCGGGTCTCCGGGGTCAGCAACCTGCACACACCCGCCCAGCGGCTCTGGTACGGCCGCGTCTCCAACGCGCCGGGGTTCCGTTCGGTGACCCATCACCATGGGGAGGCGGAGACCGGCGGCTACGTGCTTTCGGGGAAGGCGCGTATCTACTACGGCGAGGGCTTCACCAGCTACGTCGACATGGAGACCGGTGACTGGGTCTTCGTCCCTCCTTTCATGCCGCACGTCGAGTGCAACATGTCCACGGCAGAGGACCTCGTCTGGCTGACCACCCGCACGCCGGACAACATCGTCGTGAACCTGGCCGACGTCGAGGACGCCGCCCTCGAGGGCTTCCGGCGCTCATGACTCCCACCGAGACCACCAGCGCCCGGGCGGGGACGTCCCAGATCCTGACCGATGCCCTGCTGCTCACGGCCGCGGAGCCCGAACACTTCGACGAGGCCTGGACGGCCACGACGCAGTACTGCCCCTGGCCCAAGGCGTACGGGGGCGACATGGTCGCCCAGGCGACGGTCGCAGCGATCCGCTCGGTGGCGCAGGACCGGATGCTGCACTCGATGCACAGCTACTTCCTGCGTCCCGTCGACATTGGCGCCGAGGTCCGCTATGAAGTCGAGCGGCTACGAGACGGTCGCGGCTACTCCAGCCGACAGGTGCGCGCCTTCCAGGCAGGCAAGCCGGTCTACGTAGCCCTGGCCTCCTTCCACGTACCCGAGGGCGGCGGGGACTTCGCCGCAGCCCGGCCGTCGCGCGTGCCGGAGCCCGAGTCGCTGCCCAGCTCGGCCACCTATCTGGAGTCCTGCCAGCCCGGTACGGCGCAGGCGGGCACGATGACCGAGGAGTCGCGGCAGTACTGGTCGGGTGGCCGCAGCTTCGACATGCGCCATGTCCCCGGACCTGTCTATGTACGGGTGGAGGGCGAGCGGGTGCCCAGTCAAGCGGTATGGCTCAGGCCGTTCGACGCGCTGCGTCCGGTGCAGGGTCTGGCCCCGGCGCAGCTGGCGCAGGCCGCGCTCGCCTACGCATGCGACTACACGATCCTCGAGCCGGTGCTCCGGACTCTCGGTCTCGCCTGGGCGGACCCCGGGCTGGTGACGGCGAGCCTGGACCACGCCATGTGGTTCCACCGCCCCTTCGCGATGGACGACTGGTTGCTCTACGCCCAGCAGGCCGCCAGCGCCAGCGCCGGACGTGGCCTGGGGCTCGGGCGCTTCTTCGCCAGGGACGGCGTCCACGTCGCCACCGTCGCCCAAGAGGGCCTGATCCGCGGAGGGCAGTGACATGGCGCATACCGACCTCGGGCTGAGCCCTTCTGCACACGTCGACACGTTCACCCGCGACTCGCTACCGCCTAGGGACCTCTGGCCGACTCTGGAGTTCACGCTCCCCGAGCTGCAGCACCCTGACCGGCTCAACGCCGCGACGTGGCTGCTCGACGACACGATCGCACGGCTCGGTGCCGACCGGCCGGCCCTGGCCGGCCCCGACGGCACGACCTGGACCTACGGGGACGTCCAGCGGCGGGCGAACCAGGTGGCCCAGGTGCTCGTCGAGGACCTCGGCCTCGTGCCGGGTCAGCGCGTTCTGCTTCGCGCGCCGAACAACCCCTGGGTCGTCGCCTGCTGGTTCGGAGCCCTGAAGGCCGGCGCCGTCGTGGTGACCACGATGGCGGCGCTGCGCGCGGTGGAGATCGGGCCCATCGTGGCAGCCTCGAAGCCCTCCGTGGCGCTGGTCGACCATCGGTTCGCCGACGATCTGTATGCCGTGCGGGAGAGCGACGCGCCTGACCTGACCGTGGTCCCCTTCGGGGCATCCGACGCCGGCGACCTCACTCAGCGTTGCGAGGGCAAGTCAGGCCAGTTCACCGCGGTGGCCACCGCTGCTGACGATGTCGCCCTGCTCGGACCGACGTCCGGCACCACAGGGGTCCCCAAGCTGACCATGCACTTCCACCGGGACATCGCCTCCATCGCGGAGACCTTCGGTCGGCACCTCGTCCGGCTGCGACCTGACGACGTGGTGGCCTGCACCGCGCCACTGGCCTTCACGTTCGGCCTCGGCGCGCTGGTGGTGTTCCCGTTCCGAGCGGGTGCCAGCTCCCTGCTCACCGAGAAGGCCACGCCGCCGGAGCTTGCCACACTGGTGCAGGAGCGTCAGGTGACGGCCTTGTTCACCGCTCCCACGGCATACCGCGCGATCGTTCTGGACGGGCTGGCGCCGAAGCTGGCAAGCGTCCGGACCGCGGTGTCGGCCGGCGAGCATCTCACCCCCGAGACGTGGCAGGCCGTCCACGACCAGGCGGGGCTATCCATCGTCGACGGCATCGGCTCCACCGAGCTGCTGCATGTCTTCGTGTCGGCTCACGACGCCGACATCCGGCGTGGCGCCACGGGGAAGGCGGTGCCGGGCTTCAGAGCGACCATCCTCGACGCGGACGGCAACGAAGCGGGACCGGACGAGTCCGGTCGGCTGGCCGTGATCGGTCCCACCGGATGCCGGTACCTGAACGACGAGCGGCAGCACGCATACGTCTGTAACGGCTGGAACGTCACGGGCGACACGTTCACCCGGGATGCCGACGGGTACTTCTACTACCAGGCGCGCTCGGACAGCATGATCGTCTCCTCCGGCTACAACATCGGGGGTCCCGAGGTGGAAGCCGCGATCGACCAGCACCCCGACGTGGCGGAGTGCGCCGTCGTGGGCCGTCCGGACCCCGACCGGGGCTCGGTCGTCTGCGCCTTCGTCGTGCTCCGTCCGGGGGTGGCGGCCGACGATGCGAAGGCCAAGGAGCTCCAGGACTTCGTGAAGTCCCGCATCGCGCCCTACAAGTACCCGCGCGACGTCCGCTTCGTCGACACCCTTCCGCGCAACCCCAGCGGGAAGCTGCAGCACTTCAAGCTGCGGCAGCAGCTGAACGACGAGCCCAGCAAACTGCGGCAGCAGCTGAACGACGAGCCCAGCAAGCCGCCCCAGCAGGCACCCAGAGAGGCCCAGCAGTGAAGATCGCAGTCATCGGTGGAGGACCCGGAGGCCTGTACTTCGCGGCGTTGATGAAGCAGCTCGACCCCGCGCACGAGGTCGACGTGTGGGAGCGCAACGCGGCCCACGACACCTTCGGCTTCGGGGTCGTCTTCTCCGACGAGACCCTCGGCGGTATCGCCAACGCCGACGAGCGGATCGCTGAGCAGATGGCCGACCGCTTCGCGCGCTGGACGGACATCGACATCCATTTCCGCGGGGAGCGGCACACCGTCGGCGGCCAGGGGTTCGCCGCGATGAGCCGCAAGGAGCTGTTGTCGCTGCTGCAGGCCCGTTGCGCGGAGCTGGGGGTGAGCGTGCACTTCTCCACGGTGGCTCCCGATGTGGAGGTGCTGCGCAGGGACTACGACCTCGTCCTGGCAGCCGACGGCGTGAACTCCCAAGTGCGGCAACGGTATGCCGACCGGTTCGCCCCGAGCCTCGACCGCCGTCACAACAAGTTCATGTGGCTGGGGACGGACCTGGTCTTCGAGGCCTTCCAGTTCTACGTCAAGCAGACCCCGTGGGGCACCATGCAGATCCACGGGTACCCGTACTCGGACGAGGGGTCCACCTTCATCGTGGAGATGCACGAGGACGTCTGGCGTCGTGCGGGCTTCGATGCGATGGAGGACCGGGAGCTCCCGCCGGGAGTGTCCGACGACGACGCCATCGCGCGCGTGGCGGAGATCTTCGCGGAGGAGCTCGGTGGACATGCAGTGCTGTCCAACAACTCCAAGTGGCTGAGCTTCACGACCGTCCGCAACGAGCGCTGGCACGACGGCAACGTCGTCCTGCTGGGCGACGCTGCCCATACGGCACACTTCTCGATCGGCTCGGGGACCAAGCTGGCCATGGAGGACGCGCTCGCCCTTGCCGCCTGCCTGCACGAGCATCCCGGCCTGGACGAGGCACTCACCGCATACGAGGTCGAGCGACGTCCCGTCGTCGAGTCGACGCAGCGGGCCGCGCAGGCGTCGCTGGAGTGGTTCGAGAACATCGGGCTCTACGCCGAGCAGGAGCCGACCCAGTTCTGTTTCAACCTGTTAACCCGTTCCCGACGCATCACCTACGACAACCTCAAGTCGCGTGACGAGCAGTTCGCGGCAACCGTCGAGGAGGCGTTCGCACAGGCCCAGGGGGTGCCGTCCGTGGCGCCGGCGATGTTCCAGCCGACCCGGATCGGCTCGATGGAGCTGAAGAACCGCGTGGTCGTCTCGCCCATGGACATGTACTCGGCGGTCGACGGGATGCCCGGCGACTTCCACCTCGTCCATCTGGGGTCGAAGGCGCTGGGTGGCGCAGGCCTGGTCATGACGGAGATGGTCTGCGTGTCGCCAGAGGGCAGGATCACTCCGGGCTGCACGGGCTTGTGGACGGACGAGCACCGCGACTCCTGGGGCCGGGTGGTGGACTTCGTCCACTCGAACAGCACCGCGCGGATCGGGCTCCAGCTCGGCCACTCGGGCCGCAAAGGGTCGACCCGGCTGATGTGGGAGGGCATGGACGAACCTCTCGAGAGCGGGAACTGGGAGGTCGTGGGGCCATCGGCTCTGCCGTACGGGCCTGGCTGCCATGTGCCTCGAGAGCTGGGCCGGGCCGCCCTCGACGGCATCCGGCGCGACTTCGTCGAGGCGGCCCGGCGCGGGGCGGAGGCCGGTTTCGACCTGCTGGAGCTGCACTGCGCGCACGGCTATCTGCTGTCGTCCTTCCTCTCGCCCATCTCGAACCACCGGACCGACGAGTACGGCGGTGACCTCGAGGGGCGACTGCGCTTCCCGTTGGAGGTCTTCGACGCAGTGCGTGCCGAGTGGCCTTCGGACCGGCCGCTGACCGTGCGCATCTCGGCGACGGACTGGGCTCCGGACGGCAACGACGAGCACGACGCCGTGGAGATCGCCCGGGCGTTCGTAGCCCATGGCGCCGATGCGATCGACGTGTCGTCCGGCCAGGTGACGAAGGACGAGCAGCCCGCGTTCGGCCGTTCGTACCAGACTCCCTTCGCGGATCGGATCCGTCACGAGGTCGCTGCGCGGGCGGGCGTGGCGGTCATCGCGGTGGGTGCCATCTCCTCGTACGACGACGTCAACTCCATCCTGCTGGCCGGTCGCGCCGACCTGTGCGCGCTAGGGCGGTCCCACCTCTACGACCCGCAGTGGACCCTGCACGCGGCCGCCGAGCAGGAGTTCGTCGGAGCCGCGGCCCAGTGGCCGTCGCCGTTCGCGGCCGGCCGTCGGCGGCCACCGACGGCCAGGACGGATGCAGTCCGCCCTCGCCTGTCGCTCGTCACGCAGCGGGAGCCGGACGGGCCACCCACCCACGTCCGGTGGACGCCCGGCGCTGCAGCGGGCGGCGGCGACTCCGCCGCTCGCTCAGCGACCGGAGCCGGTGTCCGAGCCCGTTTCCCAGGCGGTGTCCGAGCCGGAGTCGGAGGCGGCGTGGGAACCGGAGTCGGAGGCGAAGTTGGAACCGGTGGCGCCCCGGAGGAGGCGAAGTCTTCCGCCCAGCGCCCTCAGGCCCCCACGCCGGTGGCCTGAGGTGGCCGAGATGTCAGCCGCTGTCGGGACCTTCGAGGGCAGGGTGGAGTGGATGGACACCGATGCCTCGGGTCATCACCACAACACGGCAGTCGTGCGGTTCGTCGAGTCGGCGGAGGCGGCGCTGGTCCGTGGCGCCGGCCTCACGGGGTACTTCGCCTCCGCTCCACGCGTGCGGTACGAGGTCGACTTCGAGTCGCGGCTGTGGTTCGGCCAGCGGGTCGTCGCTACGGTGAGGGTGGACAGCGTGGGCCGGACCTCACTCACCTTCGTCTTCGAGGTCTGGGGACAGGAGCACGGCGGCCGGCCCCGCGTACGGGCGGCACGCGGGCGGTTCGTCACAGTGCACGTCCCGGCCGGCTCCGACGCCGCCCAGCCCTGGCCGCAGGAGTGGATCGCAGCACTGGGACTCACCGACGAGAGGAAACCCTGATGGACTTCAAGATCGAGCTGGTCCCTCTGCCGGTCGCCGACGTGGACCGCGCCAAGGGCTTCTACGTCGACAAGGTGGGCTGGGCCGCCGACTTCGACACGACCGTCCACGAGGGGCTTCGCTTCGTGCAGATCACGCCGCCGGGTTCGGCGTGTTCCGTCTGCTTCGGCGAGGGCCTCGACATGCTCCCCGAGGGTTCGTCGCAGTTCATCCAGGTGGTGGTGGCGGACGCCGACGCGGCGCTCGCCTACCTGAAGGATCGCGGCGTCGCCTGCGACGGCGTGCAGGAGCTGGCGTGGGGACGGTTCGTCACGTTCGCCGATCCGGACGGAAACCGCTGGGCCCTCCAGCAGCTTCCTCCACGGGGCTGACCCTCGCTCGGCGGACCGACCGTCCACGCAGGAGCACGCCGGCCAGGAGCGCCCCCAGAGTTCCGAGAGCCTCGTCCCCGAGTGTGTCCTGGTACGCGGTGTCCAGCTCGGTGCCGTGACGGATGAAGGTGTACCACTCGCCGAGCTCCCAGCCGATGGCCAGGATGGCGCCCAGCCCGGTGACGAGCAGGACGCGGCTCCAACGGGCGCTGAGACCGCTCACGAGCAGCATCCCGAGGCCGCCGCACAGCAGGGCCCAGTTGACGAAGTGGTTGAGGTCGTCCCACCACACGACGCTGTCGTAGAGGTCCAGCGTGTTCCCCGTGACGTCGACCAGGAACGGCGCCATGACCAGGGTGAAAGCGTCCCAAGGAGCCTGCCGCCACGCCTCACGGTGGCGGGGGGCGACGAACCAGCAGGCCGGCACCAGCAGCATGAGCAAGGGATAGGCGACCAGCCGGGCACCGAACGCCTTGCCCTCGAACTGGGACAGCCCGCTGGCGAAGGTCCCGAGGGCCAGCTGCGCAACGGTGATGGCGAGAAGGGCCGCAGCCGGCCACCAGCGAGCCTGCCGTCGGCGATCCCCCTGCCAATGCCGAGCCATGCCCGGATCATGCCCTACCGACCGTCGATGAGGCAGACCTCAGTGCGCGCGACTGCTCAGACTCCGTAGACCGCCACCTCGCTCGCCTTCACCGACAAGACGACGGGTGTGCCGGGGGCCAGGCCGAGCTCGGCCACGGCCGCGGGTGTCACATCTGCAGAGAGGTGGGGCGTGCGGACCCTGACCTGATGCCCATGCGGCTCCAGCTCGGTGACCTGTGCAGCGATGACGTTGCGCGGGCTGCCTTCCGGTGGTCGCCGGAAGACGCTCACCGCGCTGGGCGTGAAGACGGCTACGGCCTCCTGGCCCTCCTGGAGTGGCTCGTCGGTGAGGCCCTCGACCCGCAGCCCGGTGACGGTGACGACGCTCGTCCCCCGCGCGACCCCGCGGACGAGGTTGAGCCCGGCGATCCGCGCCGCGAAGGCGCTGGTGGGCCGCGTCAACACCTGCGACGTCGGCCCTTGTTCGATGACCCGCCCCCCTTCCACGACCGCGACGTCGTCGGCCAGCAGCACCGCGTCGAGGATGTCGTGCGTCACCAGGACGGTCGTCCGGTCCCGGAGCACCCGGCGCAGCAGCTGGCGCAATGCGGGCGCGGCGTCGACGTCCAGCGCGGACAGCGGCTCGTCGAGCAGGAGGAGCCGGGGCTGCGCCGCGAGGGCCCGCGCCAGGGCGACCCGTTGCGCCTGACCTCCGGAGAGCGCGGACGGCCTGCGACGGCCGAGGTCGACCCCGTCCACCTCGGCGAGCCACCGACGGGCTGCCTCCCGGGACTGCCCGCGCCGCATGCCGGTGCTGCGCGGGCCGAAGGCGACGTTGTCGCAGACCGAGAGGTGCGGGAACAGGCGAGCCTCCTGGGCGAGCAGGGCGACGCCCCGATCATGGGGAGGTACCCACTGGGAGCGCCCGGAGCCGCTGTCCGAGAACACCACTCGGTCATCGAGCCGGATCTCCCCGGACTCCGGACGTAGAAGTCCCGCGACGGCCGACAGGCTGCTGGACTTGCCTGCCCCGTTCGGTCCGAGGACAGCCAGCGTGCGGCCGCTGGCGACGTCGAGGACCAGGTCGAGGTCTCGATCCGGGAGCCGTATGGCGGCGTGCAGGCTCACAGGACCGTCCGGGAGCGTCTGGTGAGGGTGACGACGACCGTGGCAACGACGACCAGGACGAGGGATAGCGCCACTGCCGCCTGGGGATCGGTCTCGCGTTGGAGGTAGATCTCCAGCGGTAGCGTTCGTGTGACCCCCTGGAGGCTCCCCGCGAAGGTGATGGTGGCGCCGAACTCCCCCAGGGACCGGGCGAAGGCGAGCACCGCACCTGACGCGAGCCCTGGCAGGACCAGCGGGAGGGTCACCCGCAGGAAGACCGTGGTGGGCCGGGCTCCGAGCGTTGCGGCCACGTCCTCGTACCGTGTGCCTCCCGTACGCAGCGCTCCCTCCAGGCTCACCACGAGGAAGGGCAGTGCCACGAAGGTCTGCGCCAGCACCACGGCCGTCGTGGTGAACGCCACGTGCACGCCCAGCACCTCGAAGGTGTGGCCGAGCAGCCCGCGACGGCCGAAGGTGTACAGCAGCGCGATCCCGCCCACGACCGGGGGAAGTACGAGGGGAAGCAGCACGAGCGCCCGAGCGAGCGCTTGGCCGCGGAACTGCGCCCGCGCCAGCACCACGGCCATCGGCACGCCGAAGAGCACGCACAGGGCGGTACTCAGCAGGGACGTGCGAAGGCTGAGGCCCAGAGCGGCGACAGAGGACGGTGACGTGACCAGTGCCCCGAAGCGCCCCCACTCGATGCGCGTGAGCATCGACAGGAGTGGCAGCACGACGAACGCGCCGCCCACGAGGGCGGGAAGGAAGACCCATACCGGTAGCCCCAGGGGTCGTCGTCGTGCGGTCACTGCTGCGTCGTCGGCGGTCCGAAACCCGCAGCGGCCAGGATGCTCCGTCCCGGCTCACCGCTGACGGCGGCGACGAAGGCCTGGGCGAGGGCCGGGTCCCGGGTGTCCTTCAGGGCCGCGATCGGGTACGTGTTGACGGCCGAGGACGACTCCGGGAACGGCAGGCCTCTCACCGCCGCCCCAGCGCCCCTGACGTCGGTGACGTAGACGAGACCGGCGTCCGCCTCGCCGGTCGACACCTTGCCGAGCACGTCGGTCACGGACTGCTCCTCACTGACCGGCTTGATCGTCACGCCGGCGCTCGTCTGCACCTTCACGGCGGCCTGCCCGCACGGGACGACCGGCGCGCAGAGGACCACCTTGACTCCTGGCTTGGCGAGGTCCGCCAGCGAGGACACCTTTGCCGGGTTGCCGGCAGGCACTGCGATCTCCAGGGTGTTCGTGGCGAAGTCGACGGGTGCGCCCAGGGTCAGGGCGCCGGCGGTCGCCTTGGCCATGGTCGTGGTGTCTGCGGACGCGAAGACATCTGCGGGGGCCCCCTGCAGCAGCTGGGCGGCGAGGTCGGACGAGCCGGCGAAGCTGAACCTCACCGTCGTGCCCGGATGGGCGTCCTCCACCTCCGCCCCGATCTGCGTGAAGGTCTTCCTCAGCGAGGCGGCTGCGAAGACCGTGATGGTGCCCGACAGCGCTCGACCACCGCCGGCACCGGCGCCCTCGGTGACGGACCCAGACCGGGGGGAGACCGACGGCGAGCCGGGGGAGGCCCCGCCACTGCCGCCGTCCGAACGGGCTCCGTTGCCGCAGCCCGCCACGGCGAGCAGGACGACCGTCAGGGCGGTGAGGCACCGCGCCCCCGCCGCGCGACTCAGCCCCGCGCGCCACCGGGGCCGAGGCAGCGCGCTCATAGGGCGCCCTCAGGGGTCTCGACAATGACGGTGGTGGACTTGACCACCGCCACCGCTATCGACCCCAGCTCCAGGCCGAGGTCTCCGACGGCCTCGCTGCTCATCAGCGAGACGACCCTGAAAGGCCCGCACTGCAGCTCCACCTGCGCCATGACGGTGTCCCGCTTGATGTCCGTCACGAGGCCGACGAACCGGTTGCGGGCGGAGCGACCGACACCGGTGGGATCTACCGCCGTGCGGGCCTGCTCCCGGGCGAGCATAGCCACCTGGTAGCTGTCGACCACCTTGCGACCGCCACCGTCCTGCGAGGCGGGAAGGGCTCCGCTCTCGACCCACCGCCGTACCGTGTCGTCGCTGACCCCGAGGAACGTGCCGGCGTCGCGAATCCGTAACTGCGGCACAAGCGAAAGCATACGCCCGCACTTGCGGAACGGGAAGGTGCTCAACTGCGGGCCTGGGAGCCGGTCACTCGCCCTCGGAGGGATCCGGGGGGAGCTCGGCCCCCTCTCGTTCGTCCCGCTCGGCCCACTCGAGCAGGGGGTCGATCGCGTACACCGCCTCGTCGATGCCTGCGTGCAGGTCGCCGAGGTCGGCGTATCTCGCCGGAACGGTCGCGATGGTGAAGTCGCCGGGCGTGACCTCGTCGACCTCGTGCCAGCCGATGGGCGTCGAGACCGTCCCTTCGGGGTTCCCGCGGACGGAGTAGGCGCTGGCTATCGTGTGGTCGCGCGCGTTCTGGTTGTAGTCGACGAAGAGCGCCGCGGGGTCCCGGTCCTTGCGCCACCACGTCGTCGTGACGTCGTGCGGGGCCCGGCGCTCCACCTCTCGGGCGAAGGCGAGCGCCGCGCGGCGTACGTCCCTGAAGCCCCAGTCCGGCGCGATCCGCACGTAGATGTGCAGGCCGGAGCCGCCACTGGTCTTGGGCCAACCTTCGGCTCCGAGCTCGTCGAGCACCTCATGCGCCACGTGGGCAACTCGCTGGACCCGGCCCCACGGGCACTCCGGTCCCGGGTCCAGGTCGATCCGCCACTCGTCCGGCTTCTCCGTGTCGGCCCGCCGGCTGTTCCAGGGGTGGAACTCCACGGTGGACATCTGGACCGCCCAGATGACATGCGCCAGCTCGGTGACGCAGAGCTCGTCCGCCGTCCGGTTGTACCGGGGGAACTTGACCCGCACCGTCTCGAGCCAGGGTGGCGCGCCGTGGGGCACCCGCTTCTGGTGGACCTTCTCCCCGCCCACGCCCTCCGGAAACCGATGCATCATGCAGGGGCGCTCGCGCAGGGCGTTGACGATCCCGTCACCCACGGCGAGGTAGTAGTTGACGAGGTCGAGCTTCGTCTCCCCCCGCGCCGGGAAGTAGATCCGGTCGGGGTTGGAGATGCGGACGTCCCGCTCGCCCACCTCCACCTCTACCGCCGGTGAGCTCGCCTTGGCTGCCATGAGGGCCAACCTACGCACCGTGTGCTGCCTCGTCATCCGGCCGTATGCTCACACCATGCTCGAGCAGAAGCGCGTCCTGACCACCAGCATCCCCGGCCCGAAGTCCCAGGCCCTGCAGCAGCGCAAGCTCGCCGCTGTGTCCGCGGGAGTGGGGACGGGGCTTCCGGTCTACATCGAGCAGGCCGCGGGCGGCATCCTGCGGGACGTCGACGGCAACCAGCTCATCGACTTCGGCTCGGGCATCGCCGTGACGACGGTCGGCAACGGCAACCAGCGGGTCATCGACGCCGTCACCGCGCAGGCCAACGACTTCACGCACACGTGCTTCATGGTGACGCCGTACGAGGAGTACCTCCAGGTCGCGGAGGCGCTGGCCGAGGTCACGCCCGGCGACCACGAGAAGCGCTCGGCACTGTTCAACTCCGGCTCCGAAGCGGTCGAGAACGCCGTGAAGGTGGCTCGTCACTTCACCGGTCGGCAGGCAGTCGTGGCCTTCGACCACGCCTACCACGGGCGCACCAACCTGACCATGGGCCTGACCGCGAAGAGCATGCCGTACAAGCACCGCTTCGGACCGTTCGCGAGCGAGATCTACCGGGTGCAGATGGCCTACCCATACCGCTGGCCCACGGGGCCGGAGCGCTGCGCCGACGAGGCGTTCGACGCGTTCGTCGCCGACGTGCACGCGCAGGTGGGCGAGGACAACACCGCAGCGGTGATCATCGAGCCGATCCAGGGGGAGGGCGGGTTCATCGTCCCCGCGCCGGGCTTCCTCACCAAGGTCGCCGACTGGTGCCGCGACCACGGCATCCTCTTCGTCGCCGACGAGGTGCAGACGGGGTTCTGCCGCACCGGTGACTGGTTCGCCTGCGACCACGAGGGGGTCGTGCCGGACCTCGTCACCACGGCCAAGGGCATTGCCGGCGGCATGCCGCTCGCCGGGCTCACGGGTCGCGCGGACGTCATGGACGCCATCCACGTCGGTGGGCTCGGGGGGACCTACGGCGGCAACCCGGTCGCCTGCGCGTCCGCTCTGGCCGCGATCGAGACGATGAAGGCGGATGACCTGGCCGGTCGCGCACGTGCCGTGGAGGCGCTCTTCCGCCCGAGGCTGGAGGCCCTGGCCGACAAGTTCGGCGTCATCGGCGACCTTCGCGGGCGCGGCGCCATGCTGGCCGTGGAGCTCGTCAGTGACCTCGAGCGGAAGACGCCTGATGCCGACCTCACGTCCCGGGTGAACAAGGCCTGTCACGCGCAGGGTCTCGTCACACTGACCTGCGGCACCTTCGGCAACGTGTTCCGCTTCCTCCCGCCGCTGTCCGCAGGCGACGACCTTCTGTCCGAGGGGCTGGACATCCTCGAGGACGCGTTCGCGAAGTCCGTCTGACCCTCGCGCCCCCCGACGCATGCCCGCGCTGGCCGATCCGGACGTCCGCGTCCATGCGTCCTTCCTGCGCGCCATGGACGGCTTCGTCGCGGAAGGGCGTGGGGGGCCCGCCGACCTGTCGATGATCGGCAGAGACCTGCGCGAGTGGGGCTCGCGGTGGCAGGATCCGCACGTGTTCGCGGCGTACGTCGATGCGGTGCGGGCGCAGAGGCTCGAAGAGACCCCGCGTCCGTCCACCTTCGTGCCGACCACCACGCTGTGGTGGGTGGAGGGCCGGGAGTACCTCGGTCGGGTCCAGCTGCGGCACCGTCTCACCGACTCGCTGCTCCAGGAGGGTGGTCACATCGGGTACGACGTCGCCCCGGCCCATCGCCGCAAGGGCCACGCCACCGCCATGCTGCGAGCCATGCTTCCGCGGTGTGCGAGGGACCATGGACTCGAGCGCGTACTGATCACCTGTGACACTGACAACGTCGCCTCCCGCAAGGTGATCGAGGCATGCGGCGGGGTGTTCGAGGACCAGCGCCGCGGCAAGCTCCGGTACTGGGTGCCGACGACCTTGTAGGTGCGGGTGAGCATTCCGGTGGGCAACTCGAGGGGTCAGTACTCGCCTGGCGGATATCCAGGGGCCGGTGTTCGGCTGGTTGACATCACCTGGACGGGTGTCGCTCACGGGTCTGGCCGGACTGCGCTGGTAGACAAGGAGTGACCCGGCCAAGTATGAGTTGGCCGGGCCCATTACTTCGCCGTCGAGTCCCCGCGGTCTCGCGGCCGGACCAGCAGGGGAGCGGAACCGCGTGGAGCTCAGCGGGGTGGCATCCGCAGGGCGCCGTCCAGCCGGATGACCTCACCGTTGAGCATGCTGTTGTCGACGATGTGGGCGACGAGGTTGGCGTACTCCTCGGGACGGCCCAAGCGCGACGGATGGGGCACCTGCTTCTCGAGCACCGCCTTCACGTCGCCGGGCAGCCCCGACAGCATCGGGGTCTCGAAGGTGCCGGGCGCGACTGTCATGACCCGAACCGCCTTGTCGGCCAGGTCCCTCGCTGCCGACAGGGTCAGGCCGACGACGCCGCCCTTGCTGGCGGCATACGCCGCCTGTCCGATCTGACCGTCGTACGCGGCGATCGAGGCCGTCATGACGATGACTCCGCGGTCGCCGTCGAGAGGCTCGTTGTCCAGCATGGCGGCCGCCGCGAGTCGAAGTACGTTGAAGGTCCCGACCAGGTTGATGCTGACCACCGTGGCGAAGTCCTCCAGCGGCAACGGTCCTCGCTTGCCGACGACGCGGCCCGGCGTTCCCACGCCGGCGCAGTTGACGACGACGCGGAGCCTGCCGAGCTGGGTCGCCGTGCCGACGGCCGCCTGGACCTGCGCCTCGTCCCGCACGTCGGCCGCAACGAACCTGGCACGGTCGCCGAGCTCCTCGGCGAGTGCCGCACCGGGTGAGGAGGGCAGGTCGAGGATCACCACGGCTGCGCCGCCGGCGTGCAGCCGGCGTACGGTCGCACCGCCCAGCCCTGAGGCGCCACCGGTGACGAGCGCAACGGTCGTGTCGTCGATCTGCATGAGTCAGCCTTTCAGCAGCTGTCGGCTGATGACCAGCCGCTGGATCTGGTTGGTCCCCTCGAAGATCTGGGTCACCTTGGCCTCCCGAAGGTAGCGCTCCAGGGGAAAGTCCTGGGTGTACCCGGCGCCACCGAGCACCTGCACGGCGTCAGTGGTGACGCGCATGGCGTTGTCGGTGCACACGAGCTTGGCCACCGCCGCCTCCTTCGTGAAGGTTCGTCCGGCATCACGGAGCCTCGCCGCATGCAGGTACGCCGCGCGGGCCGACGTCACGGCGGCCTCCATGTCCGCGAGCAGGAAGGCCACGCCCTGATGCTCGCCGATGGGCCGCCCGAACTGCTCCCTCTCCTTGGCGTAGGAGACGGCCTGGTCGAGCGCCGCCTGAGCCAGACCCGTTGCGGCAGCCGCGATCCCGAGTCGACCCGAGTCGAGCGCGGACAGCGCCACGGACATGCCGTGTCCTGGCTGCCCGACCATTCGGTCCGCGGAGACCTCGACCCCGTCGAAGTGGACCTCGCTCACAGTGTCGCAGTGCAGCCCCATCTTCTTCTCGGGCGTGCCGAAGGCCAGCCCCCGTGCGTCACCGGCCACCACGAAGCAGGAGAGTCCTCGCTGGCCGTCGTCGGACGTCCTCGCGAACGTCGTGTAGAAGTCCGCATGGCCGGCATGGGAGATCCAGGCCTTCGTGCCCTTCAGCTGGTATGTCGTGGGCTCCGCCGCGTCGTCGGGGGTTGCACGCGTGCTCATCGACGCGACGTCCGAGCCGGAGGCCCGCTCCGAGAGGCAGTACGCCCCCAGCTGGTCACCGGACAGCATGCCGGGAAGCAGCGCCTGGCGTTGCGTCGCAGTGCCGAACTGCGCCAGCGGGTAGCACGTCATGGAGTGGACACTCACGCCGACCGCGACACTCATCCACGCCGAGGCGATCTCTTCGACGACCTGGAGGTAGACCTCGTACGGCTGGCCGCCGCCGCCGTACTCCTCGGGGTAGGGCAGGGAGAGCAGCCCGGCTCGGCCCAGCACGCGAAAGGCCTCGAGCGGCAACCGCGGAGTCGTTGCGGCGGCGCGTTCGGCGTCGTCGACCCGGGGCCGGAGCTCCTTGTCACAGATCTCGCGGGTCAGGTCGATGAGGTCGTGGCCCTCGTCGGAAGGCATGAGCCGGGTCGCGGGCATGCCGAGATCGTAGTAGTAGGACGTCCTACTATCTGAATCGTGCAGGTCAGTGCCGTGCTGCTCCGGGGCCGCCCGCCCTTACGAGGCTCAGCTCGGCTCGACGGGCGTGAGCAACGGTCGCTTGGCGATCACCGTGTCACCCGACGACCTGCCCTTGAGCCGCCGCTGGACCCACGGTGCCAAGTGCGTCCGGGCCCATGCGGCGTTGGCTGCCGTGGCCTCGCGCCGACCGAGGACCGGCGCGGGGGGCAGCGGAGTGCTCCAGTCCGCCCGGTCGGTGTCGTGGCCCAGCGCGGAGAGCGCGTTCAGCGCGACGCGGCGATGGCCCTCGCTGGTCATGTGGATCCGGTCCTCGGACCACAGGCGGAAGTCGCGCAGCGCCCGCATGCCCCACTGGTTGACGACGTAGCAGCCGTGTTGCTGGGCGATGCTGAAGATGTTGGCCGAGTGGATGGCGTGCCTTCCCCGCAGGTGGCGCAGCAGCGGAGCGCCGGCTGGGTCGGTGGGCGTCGCCAACAGCACGTCGGCGCCCGAGTCCCGCAGCCTCACCACCGCTGCCTCGAGGCGCCCGGCGATCGAGTCCAGGTCGGCCTTCGGTCGCAGGATGTCGTTCCCGCCGCCGACCATGGACACCAGGTCCGGTCCGAGCTCGATCGCCGCGTCGAGCTGCGGGCCGATGACGTCGGCCAACAGGCGTCCGCGCACCGCGAGGTTGGCGTATGCGAACTCGCTCCCGGCGGCGTGGGCGATCCCGGCCAGGTGGGACGCCAGGCGGTCGGCCCACCCGATGAACGCGTTCTCCCGAGTGGGGTCCGGGTCCGACATCCCCTCGGTGAACGAGTCGCCGATCGCGACGTAGCGGTGCCACACCTTCCCACGCTCCGGCAGGTGGGTGGCGTCTTCGCTCATGTCAGGCTCCAGTCGATCGGTGCGGCGCCCTGCCGGGCGAGGAGCTCGTTGGCCCGGCTGAAGGGCCGGCTGCCGAAGAACCCCGCGTGGGCAGACAGGGGAGAGGGGTGCGCGCTCTCGATGGAGGGTATGCCCGCGAGGTGCGGCACGAGACTTCGGGCGTCCCTGCCCCACAGGATCGCGACGAGCGGGCCCCCACGCGCCACCAGCGCCGCGATCGCCTGCGCGGTCACCTGCTCCCAGCCCTTCCCACGGTGGCTGGCCGGCCTGCCGGGGCTCACGGTGAGCACCCGGTTGAGAAGCAGTACGCCCTGGTCCGCCCACGGGGACAGGTCGCCCGAGTTGGGCCGGGCGAGCCCGAGGTCGCTGTGGAGCTCCTGGTAGATGTTCACCAGACTGCGCGGGATCGGCTGCACGTCGGGTGCCACGGAGAACGACAGCCCCACCGCGTGACCTGGGGTCGGGTACGGGTCCTGCCCCACGATGAGGACGCGCACGTCGTCCAGGGGCTGCTCGAACGCCCTCAGGACCTGCTTGCCTGCCGGGAGGTACCCACGTCCAGCGGCGATCTCCGCCCGCAGGAAGGCTCCGAGCTCGGCGACGGTGCCCTCGACCGGCGCCAGTGCCGCCGCCCACGACGGGTGGACCAGCCGGGCAAGGGCAGTGGGCGGCATACCGGAAAAGTAGTCGGTGGCCGCGTGCAGGGCCGCCCCGGCGTCCCGCATCCGGGCGCGCTCGGGCGGAGTGGAGAACGGCCAGGTAACGTCGCTGCCCGTGAGCGTTCGTTGGCCGGTGGTCCTGTTCGACTTCGACGGCACCTTGGCCGACTCCATCCCCCTGATCGTCGCCTCCTACCGGCATGCCCTCTCCAGCGTCCTCGGCAGCTCCGCGAGCGAGGACGAGGTCCGGTCGTGGATCGGACGCCCCCTCCAGCCAGTGCTCGAGGAGCGTTACCCCGGTCGCGGCGCGGAGCTCACCCAGGTGTACCGGCGGTGGAACCTCGCCAACCATGACGAGCTCATCCGTACGGTCGAAGGGGTCCCCGAGCTGCTCGACGAGCTGCACTCGGCCGGAGCGCGGACGGGGGTCGTGTCCTCGAAGAAGCTGGAGACCGTACGGCTCGGGCTGGCCGCCGTGGGGCTCGACGGACGGATCGACGTCATCGCGGCGGAGGAGCACACCCAGCTGCACAAACCGCATCCCGAGCCCTTGCTGTACGCCGCGGACCGGCTCGGCGTCCACCCCGGCGACTGTGTGTACGTCGGGGACGCGACGGTCGACGTGGAGGCAGCGCGCGCGGCGGGCATGGCGGTGGTTGCCGTCACCTGGGGGGCCGGCCTCCGGGCGCTGCTCGAGGCGGCCGGTCCGGACGCGGTAGTCGACGACGCTCGCTCGCTCAGGGCGGAGCTCCTGGTCCCCGCCCACCCCTAGACTCGCCGCGTGCACGGCTACAGCGACCTCCAGCTAGAGACCTTGGGCGACGCGATCCTCGCCTACTCCGCCGACCGCCTGAAGCTCGACCCGGTGCCCCTCGACGGCCCGCGGACGCTGGCCCAGCTCGACGCTGCAGCCGGCACCACGATCACCGCCGAGGGCATCGGCGGCGAGGCGGCGCTCGACCTCTTCGCGAGGGACCTGGCGCCGGCGTGCATCTCGACGGACCACCCGCGCTACCTCTCGTTCATCCCCTGCGCGCCCACCGAGGCGGCCGCGATGTTCGACCTCGTCGTCGGCGCGTCCTCCATCTACGGCGGGTCCTGGCTCGAGGGCGCGGGTGCCGTGTATGCGGAGAACCAGGCGCTGCGCTGGATCGCCGACCTCGTCGGCCTCCCGGCCGAGGCTGGGGGCGTCTTCGTCCCGGGCGGGACGATCGGCAACCTCTCCGCGCTCGTGGCGGCCCGGCATACTGCCCGGATGCAGGCCGCCCACGCCGGCCGCACCGGAGCCGGCGCACGCCCCTGGCGCGTGGCGGCGACCCACGGGGCGCACTCCTCGATCTCCTCCGCGTGTGACGTCATGGATGCCGAGTTCGTCGGGGTCGAGGTGGACGGCGACCTCAGGCTGACCGGGGAGAACCTGCGCAAGGTCCTCCTCGAGCACGGTCCGGAGACCTTCTTCGCGGTCGTCGCCACCAGCGGGACCACCAACTTCGGCATCGTCGACGACCTGGCCTCCGTCGCGGCGGTGTGCCAGGAGCTCGGGATCTGGTTCCACGTGGACGGCGCATACGGGGGTGCCGGGCTGGCTGCTCCCTCCGTACGTCATCTCTATGCCGGGATCGAGCACTGCGACTCGTTCATCGTCGACCCGCACAAGTGGCTCTTCGCGCCCTTCGACTGCTGTGCCCTGCTGTACCGGGAGCCTGCCCTCGCCCGGGCGGCGCACACCCAGCATGCGTCCTACCTGGACGTCCTCACGGGCACACCTGACTGGAACCCCACCGACTACTCCGTCGGCCTCACGAGGCGGGCTCGCGGGCTGCCGTTCTGGTTCTCCCTCGCGACGCACGGCACCGACGCCTACACCGAGGCGGTGGAGCGGACCCTCGAGGTGACACGGTTCGCGGCCTCGGAGATCGCAGGCCGGGACTACCTCGAGGTCGTGCGCGAGCCGGACCTGTCGGTGGTGGTCTTCCGGCGCCGCGAGTGGTCCGCCGGGGACTACCAGGTGTGGTCCGACCGGCTGCTCGCCGACGAGTTCGCGTTCGTCGTCCCGACCTCTCATGAGGGTGAGACCCTGACGCGCTTCGCGATCGTTAACCCGCGCACGTCGGAGGACGACATCTCCGCCATCCTCGACACGATGGCGTGACCCGTCGGTCTGTGACGGCTGGGACCGGTGTGCCGTGATCCGCATCGACGACGATGAGGGTTTCGCGCGAGTCTCGGAACCAAATGACAACGGTGTGATTTTCTCCGTATAGTTGCCTCGTCATCAGTCACACGGGTCCACCCCGGACATACCGAGGGGCAGTCGCACGTTGAACGTCGCACACGAGCAGGAGCACACCGGCGCCACGGTGGAGCTCGGAGAGCGCGAGCGCCAGATCCTCGCCTTCGAGCGCCAGTGGTGGAAGTACGCCGGCGCGAAGGAGCAGGCGATCCGCGAGCTCTTCGACATGAGCGCGACGAGGTACTACCAGGTGCTGAACAACCTGATCGACTCGCCCGCAGCCCTCGAGGCCGACCCGATGCTCGTCAAGCGGCTGCGCCGGCTGCGCGCCTCCCGGCAGCGCGCCCGCAGCGCACGCCGGTTGGGCGTCCAGCTCTGACGACCCCCGTTCATCAACGCCCGTGCAGGATCGACTGTACGGGCGTTGTTGCCTCCGGCGTGCTTGACTGCGGTCGTGGGTCAGGTGCGTGCGAGGTCTGCAGGGCCGCAGGACGCATTGGTCGTCGCGGCCCTGACTCTGCAGTGCGCCCGGCACCGGGGCGCACCGCGAGAGCCGGGGTTCCTCGACCGGTACGCCACCGCATGGCTGGCGGCGCCCGAGCGTCATCCGATCTGGATCGCCGAGGCGGGGGACGAGCACGCCGGGTACCTTCAGGCGCTGGTCCTGCGGCCGCTGCCCTGGCCGGGGGCCGCCGCGGATGCAGCCAGTGCCCTGGTCGTGCAGGCCTTCTTCGTCCGGCCCGACCACCGAGGGGTGGGCGTCGGTGAGGAGCTGCTGCGGGCCGCCGTCGCCTGGGCCCGCGAAGCCGGCCTTGCGAGAGTCTCGATGTCCGCCGGGGAGCACACCGCGGCGATGCTGGAGCGGCTCGGCTTCTCCGCGGCGCCGCGACAGATGGTGCTGGAGCTGTGAGCGTGGCGCTGCGCGTGGGGTCGATCGTCGTCACCGTCGCCGACGTGGCTCGGGCGATGGCGTTCTGGGCTGGCGCCCTGGACCTCGTGCCCCGAGAGGCGCCGGAGCCCGACTGGGTGGTTCTGCGTCCTCGGGTGGGCACGGGACCCAACCTCTCCCTTGCCCTGGGCGAGTCTCGTCCCACCTACTTCCCGCACGTCCATCTCGACCTCTACACCGCCGACCGGGCCCAGGAGGTCCGCCGACTGCTCGGGCTGGGTGCGCGACTGGTCGAGGACTGGCCGTACCCGCAGGGGGACCACGACTACGTCGTGCTGGAGGACCCGGACGGTAACCGGTTCTGCGTGGTCCACAAGCCGGATGGCTGATGTGCCCGGACCCGGACCCACCAACTCCCTGACCGACGTCCCCGGCGTGCGCGTGGGCCACGCGACCCGCCGGGAGCCCGGCTGGCTGACCGGGACCACCGTGGTGGTCGCGCCGGGCGCTGGTGCGGTGGCCGGCGTGGACGTGCGTGGCGCTGCGCCGGGCACCCGCGAGACCGACCTGCTGGAACCAGAGAACCTCGTGGACCGGGTCAACGCGGTCGTGCTCACAGGCGGGAGCGCCTTCGGGCTGGCGGCGGCCGACGGGGTGATGCAGTCGTTGTACGCGGACGGGCTCGGATGGCCCGTGGGCGCCGGCGCTGGCGAGGTGGTGCCCATCGTGCCCGCCGCCGTGCTGTTCGACCTTGGCAGGGGTGGCGCCTTTGACCACGTGCCGACGGCGCAGGACGGGCGGAGCGCGTACGAGGCGGCCTCAGCCGGGCCCGTTCCGCAGGGCAACGTGGGAGCCGGGACGGGCGCGAGGGCGGGTGGCCTCAAGGGCGGGGTCGGCTCGGCCAGCTGGGTTCTCGAGGACGGAGCGACCGTCGCAGCGCTCGTCGCGGTCAACTCCTTCGGCGACGCGGTGGAGCCCGGCACCGGTCTGCTGCCGGCCCAGCGGTTCGGGTACCCCGGCGAGCTGACCACCGGTATACCGAACGAGGTGGAGGTGCGGGCCGCCCGCGAACGGGCCGCCACCACGTACGCGGAGCAGCCCCTACGCCCTGGTCTGGCGACGGTCATCGGCGTGATCGCCACAGACGCCACCTTGACGAAGGCGCAGTGTCGAAGGACGAGCGGCCTGGGACATGACGGACTGGCCAGAGCCATCAACCCGGTCCACACCCTGCTCGACGGCGACACCCTTTTCACGCTGGCAGTCGGTGACCGGCCGTCCCCCGAGCTGCCCGCGCTTCACGCCCTGATGGTTGCGGCCGGGGACTGCGTCACGCGCGCGGTGGGCCACGCGATGCTCGCAGCGGAGTCTGTGAGCAACGGCGTCACGGACCTGCGCTCCTACCGCGACGCGTTCCCTTCTGCCTTCGCAGGCGCCTCCGCCTGACCAGGCTGGCCGCCGCCGCACCCGAAGTCTGGGACTTCGGCGGGACACGCCCGGTGGGCTCCCGAAGTCTGGGACTTCGGCCGGACACGCCGGGTGGGCTCCCGAAGTCTGGGACTTCGGCCGGACACGCCGGGGCCGCACCCGAAGTCTGGGACTTCGGCGGGGGAGCGGGCGCCCGTCCTGCGCCTGAAGTGGGCTAGGAGGAAGCTCATCCGATGAGCGTATGGAGCCGCTCGAGCAGCGCACGCCGACGTCGCTCGTCGGTCAGATCCGCGTGCGTGATGCGCACGACGCGCCAACCGAGGGCCTCCAGCACGCGGACACGTTCGATGTCCTTCTGCCACTGCTGCCGATCGGTCCGATGCTGGTCGCCTTCGTACTCGACGATGACTCGCGCCTCGCGCCACAGGAAGTCGACCCGCGCCACGAACTGGGCGTCGTCGCCGTACACGGATGCGTTGAGCTCAGGCTCAGGGAGGTTCGCGTCTACGAAGGCCAGCCGGGCTCGGGTCTCCATCGGTGAGCCGCTGCCCGCGCGCAGCAGGTCGGCCGCCTGCCGCAGGTGCCGAGAACCGCGACCGCGGCGGCGTCGCGCCCCCTCCTGCAGACGCGGCAGCAGCGTGACCGACCGCGTGGCGAGCGCGTCCCCGGCGACGACGAGGTCATGGGTGGACAGTGTTCCCATCGCCCCCAGGTCAAGCCACGTGTCGACTGGTGACGTCACAGGCCGCCCGTGCAGCACATGCACGCGGCGTCCCGAGAGTCCTCGGTGCCCGACCACCCCCGCCCGCCGCAGCGGCGTCGAGTCCCTCATCACATGCAACGGCTCTCCCATCCTCCACGAGGACGGGAGCGGCAGCTCCCACAGACGTGCCGCGGTGATGTGCGAGAAGGCGAAGGCGCCCGCGATGGCCAGAGATACGACGGTCGCGTGGTCCTCGACCGTCTCCGGGATGTCGGGTGACCGCATGCCCCAGGTGGGCGTGACGAGATCAGCGGCTTCCAGCTGGTACTGCGTCACGCCGGCTTTGCGCGCTTCTCGCAGGGTGAACGGCCGGTCGGCGAAGCCGGCGGGAAGGGGCTGGAGCGGAATGGGCATGCCCGATGGTGGAGGGCAGGCGACGTACTGCTCGGAGTTCTCCACACCCACTGAGGTGCCGTAGGCACCACGACCGCAGCCGAAGTCCCGGACTTCGGGGCGACACGCCGGTCAGAATCCCGAAGTCCCAGACTTCGGGGCGACACGCCGGTCAGAATCCCGAAGTCCCAGACTTCGGAGGCGAGCGGGCCAAGCGCACGCGGCGGGGGCCGAGGTGAGGGTCGGGCGGTGGGTCGCCGTTCTATGGCGGCGCCGCGGCGTTTGCACTCTCGGCCCCAGAGTGCCAATAATGGCGTTAGCACTCTCACCCTGAGAGTGACAATCCTGGCCAGCCAAGGCGAGGTCCGGGGAGCGCGGCGACGTGAGCCGCTCGAACCGGTCCGTCCGTCGCGGGCGCCCGCTGGCCGCCCAAAATTCGATTCGCGTGGGAGGAACCACCCGAATGGCCAAGCTCATCGCATTCGATGAAGAGGCGCGCCGCGGACTCGAGCGGGGCATGAACATCCTCGCCGACGCCGTCCGCGTCACCCTCGGCCCAAAGGGCCGCAATGTCGTGCTCGAGAAGAAGTGGGGAGCCCCCACGATCACCAACGATGGCGTGTCCATCGCGAAGGAGATCGAGCTCGACGACCCGTACGAGAAGATCGGCGCCGAGCTCGTCAAGGAGGTCGCCAAGAAGACCGACGACGTCGCCGGTGACGGCACGACGACGGCCACCGTCCTGGCCCAGGCCCTCGTCAAGGAGGGTCTGCGCAACGTCGCCGCAGGCGCCAACCCGATGGCCCTCAAGCGCGGCATCGAGAAGGCCACCGAGGCCGTCTGCGCGCAGCTGCTGGAGATGGCCAAGGACGTCGAGACCAAGGAGCAGATCGCTTCCACCGCCTCGATCTCCGCTGCTGACCCCCAGATCGGCGAGATGATCGCCGAGGCCATGGACAAGGTCGGCAAGGAAGGCGTCATCACCGTCGAGGAGAGCAACACCTTCGGCCTCGAGCTCGAGCTCACCGAGGGCATGCGCTTCGACAAGGGCTACATCAGCCACTACTTCGTCACCGACACCGAGCGCATGGAGGCCGTGCTCGAGGACCCCTACGTCCTCGTCGTGAACTCCAAGATCTCCGGCATCAAGGACCTGCTCCCCCTCCTGGAGAAGGTCATGCAGTCCGGCAAGCCGCTGCTCATCATCGCCGAGGACGTCGAGGGCGAGGCCCTGTCCACCCTCGTGGTGAACAAGATCCGTGGCACCTTCAAGTCCGTGGCCGTCAAGGCTCCCGGCTTCGGCGACCGCCGTAAGGCCATGCTGGCCGACATCGCCATCCTCACCGGTGGTCAGGTCATCTCCGAGGAGGTCGGGCTCAAGCTCGACACCGCCGAGCTGGACCTGCTGGGTCACGCTCGCAAGGTGGTCGTGACGAAGGACGAGACGACGATCGTGGAGGGTGCCGGCGATGCCGACCAGATCCAGGGTCGCGTCAACCAGATCCGCGCCGAGATCGAGAAGTCGGACAGCGACTACGACCGCGAGAAGCTGCAGGAGCGCCTGGCCAAGCTGGCCGGCGGTGTTGCGGTCATCAAGGCCGGTGCCGCGACCGAGGTGGAGCTCAAGGAGCGCAAGCACCGCATCGAGGACGCCGTGCGCAACGCCAAGGCTGCGGTCGAGGAGGGCATCGTCGCCGGTGGTGGCGTTGCTCTGCTCCAGGCCACCAGGGCTGCGTTCGAGAAGCTCGAGCTCGAGGGTGACGAGGCGACGGGTGCGAACATCGTCCGCGTCGCTGCCGAGGCCCCGCTGAAGCAGATCGCGATCAACGCCGGCCTCGAGGGCGGCGTCGTCGCGGAGAAGGTCAGCAATCTCGCCTCCGGATGGGGCCTCGACGCCGCGTCCGGCGAGTACGTCGACCTGATCGCGGCCGGCATCATCGACCCGGCCAAGGTGACGCGCTCCGCGCTGCAGAACGCCGCATCGATCGCCGCGCTGTTCCTCACCACCGAGGCCGTCATCGCCGACAAGCCCGAGAAGGCTGCGCCGATGGCTCCCGGCGGCGACGAGATGGGCGGCATGGGCTTCTGACGAAGCCCCGCATGCTCTGAACGCCGACAGCGTTCGTCGCAACGACGCAGAGGGCGGTTCCCCCGGATGGGGGAGCCGCCCTTCGTCATACCCGGCGACGTCAGGGTTTCCTCGTGGGTTCGCCTGCACAGCGCATCTTCGGCGTGTAGAAACGGTGCGTGCCTGCACCCCGCGACAGCTCGGACGGTGATGCCTCCGCTGAGCGCCGGGGCCTTCTGGCGCTGGGGCCGCTCTTTCGCTACGTCGGGGAGACGAGTGCCACCGTATGGGTCCAGGCCTCCCGATCCTCGCGCGTCACCGTCCGCGCCTTCGAGCGGCGGTGGGAGGCGCCGACCTTCGTCGTCCACGGCCACCACTACGCCCTCGTCATCCTCGACGGCCTTCAGGCCGGTGAGGCCAGCGAGTACGAGGTGGACATCGACGGACAGTGCGTGTGGCCCCCTCGCCCTGACGGCCCTGAAGGCCCTGACGGCTCTGGCGGCACCGACGCTCTGACCGCCTCCCTTCCAGCCAGCCGGCTTCGGACCCTGTCGCACGACGAGCCGAGCCGGTTAGCCTTCGGCTCCTGTCGCACCAGTGTCCCGCACGACCGCCAGGGCAACAGGAGTAACGGTGTCGATGCGTTACGGGCCTATGCCCACCACCTCACCCGGACGGCTCCGGAGCAGTGGCCGCACCTCATCGCCTTCATCGGGGACCAGGTGTACGCGGACGAGACGTCGCAGGAGATGCGCGACTTCATCGCGGGTCGTCGCAGCCTGGACGAGCCTCCCGGTGAGGAGCTCAAGGACTACGAGGAGTACGCCCACCTGTACCGGCTTGCCTGGACCGACCCGCTCAACCGGTGGCTCCTGTCCTGCCTGCCGAGTGTGATGATCTTCGACGACCACGACATTCGTGACGACTGGAACACGTCCGCCGACTGGCATCGCGAGATGAACGCCAAACCGTGGTGGCATGAGCGGATCGTGGGAGGTCTCGCCTCCTACTGGGTCTACCAGCACGTGGGCAACCTGTCCCCGGAAGCACTCGCAGAGGACGAGATCTGGCAGCGGGTGGCGGCGCACCAGGCCACCGGGGCCACCGAGGAGCTCGACCTCACGGCGGTGCTGGACGCCTTCGCCGAGCGCGTCGACCAGCACCCGGAGACCTATCGCTGGAGCTATACCCGCCTGCTCGGCGAGTCCAAGCTCGTGGTGGTGGACTCCCGCGCCGCCCGACTGCTGGAACCGGGGCGCCGCTCGATCCTCGACGACGACGAGATGTCGTGGCTCGACGGCGAGCTGCGCGGCGACGTGGACCATCTCTTCATCGCGACGTCGCTGCCGTTCCTCATGGCGCAGGGAATCCACGACCTGGAGGCGATCAACGAGGCGATGGCTGAGGGTGCGTGGGGGCCGAGAGTCGCCCGGTGGGGGGAGAAGCTGCGCCGAGCCCTGGACCTCGAGCACTGGGCGGCCTTCCAGCGTGGCTTCCTGGGGGTGCTCGAGATGGTGGTCCAGGTGGCCCACGGGCAGCGCGGTCGGGCACCGGGGACGATCACCTTCCTCTCCGGTGACGTCCACAACTCGTACGTCACCGAGCTGGACCGCGACGCACTCACTCCGGCCGCCAGCAGGGTCGTGCAGGCCGTATGCTCCCCCATCCGCAACCCGCTGCCGCGCCAGGTGCGCATCGCGCAGGCGCTGATCGGCCGAGGGCTCGCACGGCCCCTCGAGTTGTTGGTCCGCCGCACGTCCAAGGTGCCGACCGCGCCATACCACTGGACGCTCACCCACGGCCCGTGGTTCGACAACAACCTCGCAACGCTGGAGGTGCGCGGTCGTGGCCTGGTCATGCGCTGGGACATGGGTGTGGTCGAAGGCGAAAGGTACGACGCGCCCGACCTGCGCCAGGCAGCGCGCGTCGTCATCGGCTGACCAGTCCCGCTGCATCCTGGCGCCCTGCCGCGCGGCGCCCCTGCCGCGCGGCGCCCCTGGAGGCCGCCGTAATGTCGCGTCCGTCCCAGACTGGGCGGACATCTTCAGGGTTCGTTCAGGGGCGAACCTGAGGGCGCCACCCGACGGCTGGCCTACGGTGGGTGATTACCAGGACACGATGAGCCGGGAGCGGGAAATGACCGTGACACCAGCGGCGCGGATCGACCAGGGCGGGACGAACCCGGCCATGCCCGCGGCGGCCCGGGTGGTGGACCTCACCAAGACGTATGGGAAGGGCGAGGCACAGGTCCGCGCGCTCGACGGGGTGAGCCTCGACATCGCCCGCGCAGAGTTCACGGCCGTCATGGGCCCCTCCGGCTCCGGGAAGTCGACCCTCATGCACTGCGCGGCAGGCCTCGACGCGGTCACGTCGGGGCAGGCGTTCGTCGGAGACGTCGACATCACGCAGCTCAAGGAGAAGGCGCTGACGACCTTGCGGCGCGACCGCATCGGCTTCGTGTTCCAGTCGTTCAACCTGATCCCGACCCTGAACGCGGAGGAGAACATCCTGCTGCCCCTGGCGATCGCGGGCCGCAAGCCGGACAAGGAGTGGTTCGACGTGGTGGTCGACACCGTGGGGCTGCGGGACCGCCTCTCGCACCGGCCGAACGAGCTGTCGGGGGGTCAGCAGCAGCGGGTGGCGTGTGCCCGGGCGCTGGTGAGCCGCCCCGAGATCGTCTTCGCTGACGAACCGACCGGCAACCTGGACTCGACCTCCGGCGCCGAGGTGCTCGGGTTCCTGCGTCGCAGCGTCGACGACTTCGGGCAGACGGTCGTCATGGTGACCCACGACCCGGTGGCGGCGGCCCATACGGACCGGGTGGTCTTCCTCGCGGACGGCCGGGTCGTGGACGAGATGCGGGAGCCGACCGCCGAGAGGATCCTCGAGCGGATGGCCCTGCTGTCCCAGGCTGCGGGTGCCTGAGGATGCTGCGCGCCAGCTGGAAGAGCCTGCTCGGCCGCAAGCTGCGGCTGTTCATGAGCGCCTTCGCCATCATCCTCGGGGTGGCGTTCGTCTCCGGGTCCTTCATCTTCACGGACACGCTCGGCAAGGCCTTCGACGGTATCGTCAACACGGTCGGCGACGTCGTCGTGCGGCCGGACACCGTCTCAGCCGACTTCGAGGCGGGCCCTAGCTCCAAGACCGTCCCCGGGTCGGTCGTCACGCGCCTGGCGAGCGTGCCCGGCGTCGCGCGGGTGGATGGCAACGTCTCGGACCCCACGACCTTCGTGGTGTCCAAGCGCGGCAAGCTCATCGGAGGCGGAGGCCCGCCAGGGTTGGGGCTGAGCCATAACGACGCGCCGACCTCGGCCGGCGACCCTCCGGCCACGCTGTCCAGCGGCCGATGGCCGAAGGGCGCCGGCGAGGTGGTGCTGGACTCGGGCACCGCACGCCGTGCCGACTACCGGGTGGGCGACACCGTGACGCTGGTCACCAGCGGCAGTACCCCCAAGGTGACCGCCACCCTCGTGGGTCTCGCGGAGTTCAAGGGCGGCACCGTGGGGGCGACGCTCACCTTCTTCGACACCAGGACTGCGCAAAAGCTCTACTTCGGGGGCAGGAACGAGTTCACCGACGTGTGGGTCACGGCCCGCCCGGGCACGAGTGAGGCAGACCTCGCCAAGGCGCTCCAGGCGGCGCTGCCATCGGGTCTGGAGGCGGTCACTGGTGCCTCCGTCGCCAAGGAGTCGGCCACGGGCATCAACAAGGCCCTGTCGTTCATCAACGTGTTCCTGTTGATCTTCGCCGGCATTGCGCTCTTCGTCGGGTCGTTCCTCATCATCAACACGTTCTCGATCCTCGTCGCGCAGCGCAGTCGCGAGCTGGCCATGCTCCGAGCGCTGGGTGCCGGCCGCCGACAGGTCACCCGGTCCGTGTTGTTCGAGGCCTTCGTGGTCGGGCTCGCCGGGTCCACCGTGGGGCTCGGGATGGGGTTTGTGCTCGCCACCGGGATCCAGAAGCTGTTCGCCCAGTTCGGCCTCGACCTCAGCGGCTCTCCGCTCGTCTTCCGTCCCTCGACCGCCCTGATCGCCTACGCCGTCGGTCTCCTGGTCACCATGCTGGCGGCCTACCTGCCCGCGCGACGGGCGGGAAGGATGCCGCCGGTGGCGGCCATGCGGGACGACATCGCCCTTCCCGAGTCGGCGCTGCATCGCCGGGTCTGGGTGGGGACCGTCCTGTTCGTCCTCGGGCTCGGAGCCACGTATGCCGGGGCGTTCACCTCTGTGGACGACTCCGCGTACTGGGTCGGCGGTGGCGTCCTCGGGGTCGTGCTCGCCGCGATCCTGACTAGCCCCGTGGTCGGCCGCCCGCTCCTGCGCCTCCTCGGCGCCGTGTACCGGCGTGCCTTCGGGGCCGTGGGTGTCATGGCGGAGCAGAACGCCACGAGGAACCCGCGTCGCACGGCGGCGACGGCATCCGCGCTCATGATCGGACTCACGCTCGTCTCGATGATGTCCGTCTTCGGAGCGTCGGCCAAGGCGAGCGTCGACAAGTCCATCGCCGCCAACTTCGCCGCGGACTACGTCGTCTCGAATGCGGTCGGTCAGCCGTTCTCGACCAAGGTCACCCGCGACGTGGCACGAGTCCCGGGGGTCGCTGCCGTGAGTCCACTGCGCTACCTGTCGGTGACGCTCGACGGTGACCGTGGGTTCGCGGCGGCGGTTGACCCGGCACGGTTCGGTACCGCCGTCCCCGTCGACTTCATCGCAGGCGCGCTGCAGGATCTGCGCACCGGGACCGTGCTGGTCTCCGACCAGCGGGCCAAGACGCAGAAGCTGACCGTGGGGCAACGCGTCAAGGCCGGTCTGGCAGGGCAGGACCAGGACTACACGGTGGCCGGCATCTACAAGTCGTCGGCTGCCCTGCCCAACAGCATCATGGTGTCGCTCGACGCCGCAACGGCTGCGGGCGTGCCGGACCAGGACAGCGTGGCCTTCGTTGTCCGCGACAAGTCCGCGGACCCGAAGGCCGTGGAAGCGGGCATCGAGCAGGTCATCGCCGACCTGCCCTCGGTGACCCTGAAGAACCAGGACGAGTTCGCCGCGGAGCAGCGCAAGCCGATCGACCAGCTGCTCTACATCATCTATGCCCTGCTCGGCCTCGCGGTCGTCATCGCAGTCCTCGGTATCGTCAACACGCTGGCGCTCTCGGTCATCGAGCGCACGCGCGAGATCGGCCTCCTCCGAGCCGTCGGGCTGAGCCGGCGACAGCTTCGTACCATGCTGCGGCTGGAGTCTGTGGCCATCGCTCTGCTCGGTGCAGTTCTCGGAGTGGTCCTGGGCCTCGGCGCCGGCTGGGCGCTGCAACGAAGTCTGGCGGACGACGGCATCGACGTCCTCGCCGTGCCGGTCGGACAGCTGGCAGCCTTTGTCGTCCTGGCCGGTGTGGTCGGCGTCCTGGCCGCCCTGTGGCCGGGGCGACGCGCCTCGCGGCTCGATGTCCTGCGGGCCATCACGACGGAGTAGCTCCCCGCTGAGCGCACCAGCCTGCTCACTGGCTTCGACGCCTCCCCAGGCGTGTGCTGGCTCAGCTGAACATCCGCAACGTCTGTGCCTCCGTCTCCGCGTACTGCGCGCCCGCCGCGGCGAGGGCGCCGCCGATGGCGTCAAGGGAAGCCCGCACCTGCTTCTGGGTTCCCTGCCAGTCAGCCACCAAGGACTGGAACCTGGAGGCGGCGCCCCCGGTCCAAGCCGTCTGCAGTGAGGTGAGACGGGCCATCATGGCCGTCACCTGGGCATCGATCTCGCCGGAGATCCGGGCGATGTCGCCCGACGCCGTCCGGATGTGATCGGTGTCCACTCGGAACTGAGCTGACATTGGTTGCCTCCTTGGTCCACGGCGGCCCCATGGCCACCGCCTCGTGGAACGGTAGTGCCGCGACCGGGCTGCTCTGCGGCTGTCCACAGGCGCCGTTCCGGAGAGGTAGCGTCGGGCCGTGACGATCTGGATCGACCACCCGGCATGGCCGGCACACGGCCGCCTTTGGTCCCACCTGGTCAGTGACGCCTCCTACGAGGAGCTCCACGACTTCGCAGCCGCGCAGGGCGTTCCACGGCGGGCGTTCGAAGGTGACCACTACGACGTGCCGGAGGAACGGTATGCCGCGCTGGTGGCCGCTGGAGCGGCCCCGACGAGCGGCAAGGAGATCGTGCGCATCCTGCAGCACAGCGGTCTGCGGATCCAGAAGCGCCGACACGAGCGCGTGGTGCACTCCACCCCGGACGCGCCTTGGCTGCCGCCGGGCGGTCGCGCGGACGTCATCGTCTCCCGTCAGGCGCAGGCGCCGTCACACACCGTTGTCGTCCGGCTGGCCGTCGTTCGGGAGGGTCACCTGCTGCTGGCCCGCCAACCGGACAGCACCTGGGACCTGCCGCACCTGGAAGTCGGCCATGCCGGTCCCACCGCGGCGGTGGAGCGGCTGGTACGCGACGTGCTCGGGAGCGACGTGCTGGGGAGCAACGGGCGGACACGACCGCAGCTGCTGGGCTACGTCCGCAACACGGTGGCCGGCACGTTCGACGGCTACCCGTGGCCGGTACCCAAGGCCAGCTTCGCGGTGTTCCTGCATGGTGTGGGCCCGGCCGAGAAGGTGGCCCGACCCTCCGCGGAGTCACGGTGGGTGTCGCTCCGGGATCACCCCGGGGAGCTGTCGGCACAGCCGTGGTGGTTGCTGCTGGCACAGGTCGCCGAGAGCCCAGGGGGCTCCCCGTGACCGTGGTCGCACGGCTGCGGGACGTGGGGCTGGCGGACGGCTCGGTGTCGCATGTGGAGCTGTTGCTCGGGGATGAGCCTGTGCCGGAAGATTCGGTGTTCGCCGCCCTCGTCGTGCTCAGGGATGCGCTGGGTCGGTACGCGGTCGTCTTCAGCCCACGACGTGGAGAGTGGGGACCACCGGGGGGCTGGCGGGAGCCCGGTGAGTCGGTCGTCGACTGCGTACTGCGTGAGGTCCGGGAGGAGACCGGTCTGCGGCTGGCACCCCACGCGCTGACGCTGCTGGGTCATGAGCGTTTCGTCCCCGTGTCGCTCGAGGGCCGCTGGCCTGCGGGCGGTGGAGTGCTGCAGCTCTTCAGCGCTCGGCTGATGGGTTCGGCGCCTGAGCTCCTCGCCGAGCAGGACGACGCCCGGGACCCGCAGTGGGTCACGCTCGGCGAGTTCGCTCGCAGGTCCGGCCAGCGCTTCTGGTGGCCCCTCATCGAGGCATCGGACGGGGCCACGTAGTCGGCTACGACGTCAGGCTGGGGAGAGCCGCGGTTGTACACCGATGCCCCATGCATCGGGGACCGCACCGCGACGAGCCGCACGCCGACTTCCGCTGCCGTCAGTGGGCTGCTGCCTGCCCGGGGTTGTCCTCCGTACCGGTCCTCTCCTGGGCAGCACGGAACGCCGCGATGGTCTGGTCGATGTCCTGCATCATGAGGACCGTCATGCGGGCGTAGGGCATCAGCAGCTGCCCCTCGGGCGTCGGCGTCATGCCGCGCGACGTCCGACGGAACAACGTGCAGCCGAGCTCACGCTCCAACACCTGGATCCGGTGGCTCAGGCCGGGCTGAGAGTAGCCGAGCTGCACCGCCGCCTTCGAGATGGAATGTGTCTCTGCGACGGCCAAGAAGGCCCTCAACAGCTGTAGGTCCACCTGAGCTCCCCCCGAGGGCTGCGTTGTCCGGAAACAACCAAAACAGCCCTATCCGCTCGAATCAACGAGTCATTCGAACCTCGAATGTAGGGTTGTGCGCCGACAGGCCGGCGTGCTAAAGGCCTACCGCTCCACCACTGTGCCGAGAGTGACTGAGGGTGCCGCTGAGCCATTGAAGCCGGCAGGCCGAGCTCCGGTCACGCTCTAAGGCGTGCCAGCTCCTGCGCCACGTTGGTCCTGGCGGCGTGCTCCCACGCGCCACGCGCGAAGTCGGTGGCGTAGATGGACTCGCGCTGCAGGAACGGGGCGAGAACGCGTGCCCGCCCGGCGCGGAAGGCGTCCTCGGGGACAGCGGTGTACTCCTGGCGCACTTGGAGCGTGTACTCGGCGTAGCGCGCGGGTGCCGACCCCAGGATCCACAGGTCGGCATCATGGAAGGCGGCGGCCAGGACGTCCCCGCCCAGCTCGTGGTGCTCCGTGGCCAGGACGAGGTCTCGAACACGGTCGACGTCGTCCCGCGAGAGCCCGAGCGCCCGGAGGTCGCGGACGGCAAGCTCGGCACTGGCCTCCTCGTTACTTCCGGCGGCGGCGCCGGGGTCGTAGACCGCGTCGTGGAACCAGCCGGCCAGGCGACCGAGACAGCCCTCACGCTGGGTCAGCGCGCCGGCTCGTTCGAGGTCCTCCAGGGCCCAGAACAGCTCGAGCACATGAACGGCCGTGTGGTAGTGGCGGTGCGGCTCCGCGAGGCGTCGCACGAGGTCGTTCCCGATGGCGGCGACGGCGTCGTGGTGTGCCCCGGGAGCGAGCTCGGCGATGTCGAGCTTCCACCACGTGGCGAGGGCGGTCATGTCAGCTCGGCCGGCAGGGACTGCGAGTGGACCACGGTCAGAGCCGACACCGCACGGGTCAGGACGACGTAGAGACGGCGTAGCCCCGTACGTGCGTCCGGCTCAGCCGCCGCGATCGCCGCGGGTTCCAGGACGAGCACGCGGTCGAACTCGAGCCCCTTGGCCACCGTGGCGGGAACCAGGTCCACCTGGTGCTCGACATCACCATGGTCCTGGCCGAGGATCCCATGCTCGATCCCTCGCCGACGCAGGAACGCGGAGAGCTCCGGCACCAGCGCGTCAGGGGCGATGACACCGACGGAGCCCGGCTCGGCAAGCTCGTGGCTCACGATCCGCCCGGTCACGTCGAGCAGCGACTCAGGCGAGACCTCCCTCAGCTCCAGACGGCCGGGGTTGTCGCGCACCGACACGGGGGCTCCTAGACCCGGCGCCATGTGCGGGAGAAGCTTGGCCGCGTACTCGATCACGCTCGCCGGCACCCGGAAGCCCCGATCCAGGACCTCGACGTGGCTACCGGGCTTCCCGAGGTGGCGCAGGGAGGTCTCCCAGGAGTCCGTCGCCCACGGCGTCGTGCCCTGTGCGAGGTCCCCCAGGACCGTCGCCGCACCGGTGGAGCATCGACGGCCGACCGCCCGTAGCTGCATCGGGGAGAGGTCCTGGGCCTCGTCAAGTACGACGTGGCCGAGCGAGGGGGTCCGCGAGATGTGGTCCGCCAGCTCGTCGAGCAGGACGGCGTCGGCTCGCGACCACCGTGCCGACTGCTTGGACCGCGGCGGCGTCTCCCAGAGCAGCAGGCGCTGCTCCTGCGGATCCAGCAGGCCGTCGGAATGCCGCGCCAGCGTCTGCGCGTCGCCCAGTACCGAGCACAGGACGCCCTTGGGGTCGAGTGCGGGCCACAGGGACGCGACATACCGCTTGACCACCGGGCTGCGGGCGACCGAGTCCTGGACCCGGTCGTCCGGTGAGTCGCCGGAGCCCTCCATCTGCAGCAGCACGGCATGAGCCAGCCGCTGCGGGAGCATCTGGCGGGCCGCCTCATACCGGACCCCGCGTCCCCTGAGCTCCGCCAGGATCTGCTGCACCTCGTAGGCGGGCACTCTCCACTTGCGCACCCCACGGGGAACCACGAGCGCCTCCGTCGCCGGGCGGACCGCCGACCAGACCGCACGCCGAAGAACCTCGGCGAGCCGGCCATCCCCCTTGAGGACGGCAGCGGCCGTGGTGTCCTGCGCGCGGAAGGGCACTGAAGCGACGAGCTCCTCGATCGTCGTATGGCCCACGGCCACCTCGCCCAAGGCAGGAAGTACCGCGCCGATGTGCTCGAGGAAGGCGCGGTTCGGCCCGATGACGAGTACCCCGGAGCGCGCCAGCCGGTCCCGGAAGGCGTACAGCAACCAGGCCGCGCGGTGCAGCCCCACGGCCGTCTTGCCCGTCCCTGGCGCGCCCTGGACACAGATGGTCCGGTCGGCCCCCGCTCGGACGATCTCGTCCTGCTCCGGCTGGATCGTCGCCACGATGTCGCGCATCGGCCCGACGCGTGGCCGCTCGATCTCCTCGGCGAGGATCCGGCTGTGGACGTCGTGCTCAGCCCTGTCCTGGAGGTGCTCGTCCTCGTAGGCGGTGATGGCACCGCGGTCCAGCCCGAACCGGCGACGCAGGACCACGCCCATGGGCTCCGACCGCGAGGCCCGGTAGAAGGCGGTGGACATCTTCGCGCGCCAGTCGATGACCAGGGGGTCGCCGTGCTCGTCCGCGACGTGGCGACGCCCGATGTACCAGCGTTCGTCGCCGTCCGTGTCGACGCGCCCGAAGAACAGCGTGGTCGACGGGTCGTCCTGCAGGGACGCCGCGCGCAGGTGCAGGGTGCGTGCCAGATGCTCCGCCGAGATGGGGTCGTGCGCCTGCACCTTCAACGAGAGCGTCTGCTCGCGCATCCGTGCCAGCGCGACGCGCGCCTCGCTCAGGTACTCCTGCTCGCGCTTCAGCTCAGACGTCGGGATGGAGGCAGACACAAGGGGCAAGCCTGCCACTACCCGCGGTGGCGATCCACCACCTTTTCCGGACGGGCCCGGCTCAGCCCTTGAGGCCCGACCTGGACACCCCCTCGATGATGAACCGCTGCGCGAAGACGTAGATCACCAGGACAGGAACGCTCGCGATCATCGCTCCGGCCATGAGCAGGTCGTAACGCACGTTGTTGGCGGACTGCAGCGTCGACAGCCCCGCAGGAAGGGTCTGCGACTCCGGGCTGAACAGCACGTAGACCGGCCACAGGAAGTCGTTCCAGTTGGTCAGGAACGCCAGCATGGCAAGAGTGGCGAGCGCCGGCTTGGACAGCGGGAGGACGACGCTGAGGAAGGTGCGCCAGATGCTCGCGCCGTCCAGTGCGGCCGCCTCCTCCAGCTCGCTGGGTAGCGACAGGAAGAACTGCCTCAGGAAGAAGACGCCGAAGGCTCCTGCCGCCGTGGGTACGATCACGGCCAGCAGGGTGTCGAGCCACTGGAGCTTTCCGATGATGAGGTAGTTGGGGATGATCAGGATGACCGGCGGCACGAAGATCGTCGCCACGATCAGTCCGAAGATGACTCGTTTGCCGCGGAAGTCCATCCGGGCCAGCGGGTAGGCCGCCAGCGCTGCGGTGGCGACCACGAGGGCCGCGTTGGCGCTCGCCGCAATCATTGAGTTGACGAACCAGCGCAGGACGGGTGTGCCCGAGGACGTCAGCACCGAGCGGTAGGCCTCCGCCGTGGGGTCGTGCGGCCAGAGCGTCGGTGGCACCGCAGCGGACTCGATCCGGTTCTTGAAGGACGTCAGCGCCATGAAGATCAGGGGGCTCACGAAGATCAGCCCGAGCAGCGTCAGGACGACCAGCCGTGCCACGGTCCCTCGTCGGACGGGCTTCCTCTTCTCCGGCGTGGTCGCGGTGGTCGTCGCGGTGGCGGTCGCCATCAGCCCCTCCTCTCACGGAAGGCCCACGTCACGAGCAGGCTCGCCAGGATGAGGACCAAGGTCAGGACGTAGCTCATGGCCGCCGCATTACCCATCTGGTAGTTCCGCAGACCCTGGTCGGTGAAGTAGTAGATGGCCGTGCGGGTCTCGGTGCCAGGTGCCCCGCGCGTCATCAGGTACGGCTGTCCGAACACGTTGGCGGAGGAGATGATCGTGATCATCGTGACGAACGACACGACCGGTTTCAGGCCTGGCAGCGTCACATGCCGGAAGCGCTGCCAGGCCGAGGCGCCGTCGACGCGCGCCGCCTCGTAGAGCTCCTCGGGGATCTCCTGAAGCCCGGCCAGGTAGATCACCGCGTTGAAGCCCAGCGTCCACCACACCGTGACGCCGATGAGCGCCACCCACGCAGACGGCGTGGAGGTGAGCCACGCCGTCTTGTCGGGCAGTCCGACGGCCCCGGCGACCTGGTTCACCAGACCGATGTTGGCGTCCAGCAGGAAACGCCAGAGGACCGCCACGACTGCGACACCCAGGACGTACGGCGCGAAGAACAGAGCCCTGAAGACGTTTCGGCCCTTGAACCTCTGGTTCATCACCAGCGCCACCGCGAGCGGAACCACCAGCAGTAGGGGCACGCTGCCGAGGGTGAAGATGCCCGTCGCCTTCATGCTGTTCCAGAAGTCGGAGAAGACGGTGGAGTCGGAGGAGAAGAGTGCGGTGTAGTTGGCCAGACCCACCCAGGGATGGCCGGGGAGGGTGTAGTCGTAGTCGTGCAGGCTGATCCAGAGGCCGTAGACGATGGGCAGAAGGACGAAACCGCCGAACAGGAGGAGGTACGGCGCCATGAACAGCCACGGGACCCCAGGAGGGGGGGCGCCTGGACTGCGGACGCGTTTCCCGGTGCCGCCGTTAGGCTCGGTGACCTGGGGGCGCTGCTCGACCAGGACGTTGTCGGCCATGTCAGGCCCCGAACTTCTTCTTGTTCGCCTCCATCTGGGCCGTGGCCTTCTTGGCCGACGCCGCGAGCGCGTCCTTCGGTGACTGCTTGCCGAGGACCGCGTCCGCGACGGCGATCTCGATCGTCTGGCCAGAGATGTCGGCAACTCCGGGGATCGGCGGCAGGAAGTGCATGCTCTCGATCTTCTTGGCGATCGGCGCCTGGGTGCTGTTGGTGACGGCCGCGCTCTCGCGGACCGTCTTGCGCGCCGGGATCATGCCGGCGCCGGCCCAGTCCCCGGAGTGCTTGCTCATCCAGTCGATGAAGGTCTTGGCCGCGTTGAGCTTGTTGTCGTCCTTCTCCGCCTGCTTGCTGATGTAGAAGTTGTGGCTGTTGGCCCAGACCGCCTCCTGGTTGCCGATCTTCGGGATCGGGGCGATGCCGAAGGGCAGCTTGGTGGCCTTGAGGTCGTTGATCTGCCAGATGCCGTCCCACGTCACGGCCAGCTTCTTGTTCTTGAAGCCGACGTACTGGCTGTCCTGCGCCACGTTCTTGGGGCTGTACCCCTTCTTCACGATGTCCACCATCCACTGCAGCGCCTGCACGCCCTGGTCGGAGTCGTAGAGCGCCTTGCTGCCGTCCTTGGCGTACAGCTCACCTCCGAACTGCCACAGCAGCGAGTAGAACATCAGGTGGGCCGGCCAGCGGGTGGGCATCCAGAACGGCTGCTTGACACTGCTCTTCAGCTTGTCCAGCTCGGCCATGAACGCCTGTCCGTCCGTCGGCGCGTCGCTGACTCCTGCCGCCTTCGCCTGGTCGGTGTTCCAGTACATCGCCAGCGAGTGGACGTCCAGCGGGATGCCGTACCGGGCGTCCTTGTAGATGCCGGCCTTCCAGACCTCGGGGGTGAAGTCGTCCTCCGCCAGGCCCAGGCTCTTGGCGAGGTCGTCGAGGGGAAGGATGATCCTGCGCGCGGCGTTGGTGGCGAGCTGGTCCATGTGCATGACTCCCACGTCCGGACCCTTGCCGGCCGTCACTGCGGCCGGCATGCGCTGGTAGTACTGGGCCCACTCGACGGTGTTGCCGGAGACGGTGATCTTCGGGTTCTCCTTCATGAAGTCGGCCACCATCTTCTTCATGAACGGGCCGTCACCACCGGTGAAGCCGTTCCAGTAGGACAGCGTCACGGCCGGTCCCGAGTACGCCCCGCTGAACGTGGACTTCGGCTTGGACCCCGCACCAGCAGCGTCGCTCGCAGACTTTCCTCCGCCGCAGGCAGCCAGCGTGGCCGCGGCCGCAGCCGACCCGCCGAGTGCGATGAAGTGCCTGCGCGACAACGGGAAGTGCTGGCTGTCGTTCATGTGTCCTCCTGTGTGGTGACTTCTCTCGGGTTGAGATGCTTGGTGCTCTCGGGTTGAGATGCTCGGTGGGTGGCTCAGCCGCGGTAGAGGCGGAACCAGTCGAAGAGGGCGGTCGCGCCGACACCGCCGTGCGACACGAGCCCGACTCGCAGGTGGGCGTCGGCGGGCAGGGTCCAGACACCGCCCTTGACCCAGGTCGTGCCGTCCGTGCTCGTCCAGGCGCGCAGCTCGTGCTCGCCGTTGGAGGGGTCGCGGCGGTGGGTGATCCGCAGCCAGGTGGTGTCCGCCGGGGGACCGACGATCGTGCCTCCGTAGGACAGCCTGCCCGCGTACGGCATCTCCTTGCCGAACTCTGTCTGCCTGGTGTTCCAGATGGCGACGTGTGACAGACGGGTGAACAGGTCGTCGTCGACGTACACGATGAGCCCGCCCTGCTGGTAGTTGCGCACGGTGTCGGTGCCGAGGTCGATCGACAGCTTCGTCACGGCGGCCCAGTCGCCGTCACCCACGTCCCGAAGCAGGACGCCCGCGTTGTTGCTGTCACCGGTCAGGTCGGCGTTCTCGGTGGGCCAGCGCAGGGTGCCGCCGGCGACGGTCGCGCTGTCGTCCTGGCGCACCCACTGCCACCCCGGCCGCAGGCCTGGACCGGTGAACTCGTCACTGTCGGACGGGTCCAGCCTCGACGGCACCGCTGTGGGAGCCAGCGCGGTCACGAGGCGGGCGGCGCGTCGCGAGCTGAGGTTGTCCACGCCGACTCCGGGCCCCGCGGCATACGCGCCGCCGTGACCTGCAGTCGTGCCAGGCCTCGGGGTCGCCAGCGTGAGGTCCGCGAGGGGGTCACCGAGGCGCGCGTGCGTGACCTCTGCATGGATGCGGGCGTCGCGGACCTCGAGGCTGACGGAGTGCCAGTCGGCTGCGTCGAAGCTCGCGGGCAGCGTCGCACTCACAGAGTGCTCTGGGGCGCCTCGACGGCCGGTGGACAGCGTCACGGTCCTGGTGGCGGGGTCGATGCGCAGCAGGATCTCGGAGGACTTCCCGCGCTCCTGGACCAGCCCGTACGCCGCACCGGTCGACCGCAGGTCGGCCTCGGTACGGACGTCCCCGGGGACGGCGTACCGGCTGACGACCTTCGCGGGGCTCGCGGACTGCAGGAAGGACCCGGACTGCGGGTCGGACGACGGTGTCCACCGACCACGCGTGCCCCACTGCCGGTTCGTGCTGGTGAACGTCGTCGTGGCACCAGCGGCGTCGGGTCCGGTCCGGGGCCCCTCACTTGGCCCCAGACCGGCCCGGGTCGCCGGCCAGCCGTCGACCCAGTCCAGCCGGTCGAGCAGCATGGGGCGCTGGTTGATGCCGTACGGCTCGTCGAGGAAGGGGTCGGCGCGGTCGATGGCGTGGTAGACGATCCAGTCCCGACCGGCGAGGTCGGTGGCAATCGCGTTGTGCCCGGCTCCGACCCAGCGGTTCCCGTTCTGGTTCAGGACAGGTGTGCCACCGGCCCGCGACTGCAGCAGCGGTACGCCCTGCTTGTCGACATACGGGCCGCGCAGGTCCCTGGACCGGCCGACCTGGACGCTGTAGCCCGTCGTGGGCCCGGCGCAGCAGTTCGCCGTGGAGGCGAAGAGGTACCAGTAGCCACCACGCCGCACCACGTACGCGCCCTCGAACTTGTTGTCGATGGCCACCATGGTCGACGGGCCCACTGCCGTGCGGCCGTCGTCGGTGAGGCGGCGGACGTGCAGGCCGCCGTAGTAGGAGCCGTAGAAGAGCCACTGGCTGCCGTCGACGTCGGTGACGGCAGAGGGGTCGAAGGTCCACAGGAAGTTGTCCGGGTCGCCGTTCATCCGGGGACCCTCGACCGGCGCGCCGCTGTCGGTCCACGGTCCGACGGGCGTCGGCGCAGTCGCCATCCCGATCGCGTTGTCGTTCTTGGAGGGGAACAGGGTCGTGTCGGTGACCACGTAGTACATCCGGTACTGCCCGTCGACATACCTGATGTCCGGAGCCCACAGGGACGCGTCCGGGGCGGCCCAGCTCGGGACGGTCGCGGCGGTGAAGGCGTCGCCGGCGTAGGTCCAGTGGACGAGGTCGGTGGAGCGCGCCATGGGCACCTTGTGCGGAGTCCGCTCGCCCTCGCGAAGTGGGTCGGAGGTCCCGTACGCGTACCAGAGCCCGTCCTTGCCGCGGATCACCGAAGGGTCGGCGAAGGTGTCGGCGAACGGCTTGCTGACCGGGTTGACGTAGGTGGTCCTGACCGGCGCGACACGCGCCTGGGCCGGCGGCGCCAGCGGCAGCGCGCCCACCCCACCGAGAGATACCAGCGCAAGAGCGACTGTCAGGAGTCTGCGGGATGCGGCGATCATGACGCTCTCCTTCACCCGGCTGCCGCGGTGCAGCCGAACGGCTCATACCCTGCGTCTCGGAGTTCAACACAACGCCGCGCCGTCATAGGCAACAAATTGGTATCGATGTGCGCACCGCATGAGGTGATGCCACCCTCATGCCATGCCGGTCACCTACGCGAACCCCCTGTACGACGGGTACTTCGCCGACCCCTTCGTGATGCGGGTCGGGGACCGCTACGTCGCCGTCGGCACCGGTCGTGTCGTCGGCGGTCGCACCTTCGAGGTGCTCACCTCTCCCGACCTGGTGAGCTGGACCAGCGTCGGCGGGGCTCTGGAGACGCCACCGGGCCTGGGTACCGACTTCTGGGCTCCGGAGGTCGCCCAGCGGGACGGGCGGTTCTACCTCTACTACTCCGCCGGGAACGGCGACGCCGGCCACCACCTCAGGGTGGCGGTGGCCGACTCGGCGACCGGCCCGTACGTCGACCAGGGCGTCGACCTCACACCGGACGAACGGTTCGCCATCGACCCGCACCCGCTGCAGGCGCAGGACGGTGCGTGGTACCTCTACTTCGCGCACGACGTCCTCGAGGGAGAACGGGCCGGCACGATGCTGGCGGTCGCTCGGCTGGGCGACGACATGACCTCCCTGGACGACGAGGTCGTCGAGGTGCTCAGGCCGACCGCGGACTGGCAGATCTACCAGCGCGACCGCCAGATGTACGGAGCGCAGTACGACTGGCACACCCTCGAGGGGCCGGCAGTGTGCTTCCGCGAGGGGCGCTACTGGTGCTTCTACTCGGCGGGCTCGTGGCTGGAGCCGACGTACGCCGTCGGATGGGCAGTGAGTGACCATCCGCTCGGTCCGTGGACGGCACCAGACGGGGTGGAGCCGCTGATGCGGACGATCCCCGGGAAGGTGGTGGGTCCCGGTCACAACAGCATCGTCACCACTCCGGGCGGGACGGACGTCATCGTCTACCACGCGTGGGACGCGCAGATGACTGCCCGGAGGCTGTGCATCGACCCGCTCCTCTGGACGCCAGACGGACCGACCGTGGACGGACCGTCGTACGGACCGAGGGACCTACCGGACTGAGAAGCGAGGGCCGTGGCGTGCAGGTGCACGCCACGGCCCTCGCCGGGTCCCGCCGGGGACTCGCTGTGTTACCGGAGAATCGTGCTACGTGGGAATCGTCGTAGCCAGCTCTGGTCGCCTGCAGGTCGTCACTGGGTGGCCGTGCTCTTTGCTACCAGGGTCGCCGTGACGGTCACCTGCTTGCCGCCACGCAGCACCGTCAGCTTCACCTTGTCCCCGACAGCGCGCTCGCGGATGTTGGCCACCAGCGACAGGGAGGAGTCCACGCGCTCGCCGTTCACCGCGATGACGACGTCTCCCTCCTTGAGCCCCGCCTGAGCCGCGGGTGTGCCAGAGGTGATCTGCGTGATCTGAGCGCCGGCTCGCTGGCTGGCGCCGTCCGAGGCTGTGCCGTCCGCGAGGCTCACGCCGAGGAAGGCGTGTTCCGCCTTGCCCTTGTCGATGAGCTGGGTGGCGATGCTCTTCGCTTCGTTGGCCGGGATCGCGAAGCCGATCCCGATGCTGCCGCTCTGGCTGCTGCCGGACGAGCCGAGGCTGGCGATGGCCGAGTTGATGCCGATGAGCTGGCCCGAGGCGTTGACGAGCGCGCCACCGGAGTTCCCGGGGTTGATCGCGGCGGACGTCTGGATGGCGTTCGTCACCACCTCTGCCGTGTCGCTGCTGCCCTGCTGGCCCTGTCCGGGACCACCCTGGTCGAACGGGTTCTGCGGCTGGCTGTTGTCCTCCGCCTGGGTGGTCACCGGGCGGTTGAGCGCGCTCACGATGCCGGTGGTCACCGTCCCGGCGAGCCCCAGCGGGTTGCCGATGGCCATCACCGGGTCGCCTACCTTGAGGGCGTCCGAGTCACCGATGGCGACCGGCTTGAGGTCGCTTGGTGCGTTGCTGAGGGTGATCACGGCGAGGTCCGTGCTCGGGTCGGTGCCGGCGATCGTCGCCTTGTACGTGCGACCGTCGTTCAGCGTGACCGTGATGCTGGCGTCCGACCCGGCGCCGGTGACGACGTGGTTGTTCGTCAGGATGTGGCCCTTGGAGTCGATGACCACGCCGGAGCCCTGGCCCTCGGCCTGCGCCGACTTCACGGTTATGGCCACGACGCTGGGCGCCACGGCTGCCGCGGTGGCGGTCCAGTTGGGGTTCGTCGCGTCGGCCTGCACCACGGGTGCGGAGGGCGTGCCCCGACCCGGCGACGACGTGCTCGCAGTGGAGGACGCCGGCGAGCCTTCGTCGAGCTGGGTCGCGGCGTACGTGCCGCCGCTCGCCAGGAGGGCGGCAAGCGCCGCGACGGCGGTCAGCTCCGTCCACCGACGGCGTTTGCCCGGCTGGGCGGGCTCTGACCCGCTCCGCGTGGACGCGAAGGGGGGCGGCCCAGCAGGTGGTGGCGACATCGAGGAGTAGCCGTCGCCACCAGCGGGCGCCGGCCCGGGGCCGAAGCCGCCGGCACCCGAGGCACCCGGCCCGAAGGCGGAGTGCGAGGGAGGCAGCTCCTGCGTCTGGCCGAACCAGACCGGCGCGGGCGCCGGATCGTGGGACGCCGCGGGCCGGGCGAACGGGTCGCGGGGGTCCCTGTCGACGGGTTCACTGTGGACGGGCGCCTGACCGGAGTCCTGGGGAGGCCGCCGCGCCTCCCCAGAGAGCTCCGGTGGGGCCTCGTGGTGGGTCTGGCTCATTGCACTCGCTCCTTGTTTCTGGCCTGGTCGAACCAGTCAAGCCCGTCGACGTCAAGGCTGGCTGGGCCCCGGCTGAGAGTTTGCTGTGGGAAGCTCCACGACGAACGTGGCACCACCACCGAGGGTCTCCGCCACGCCGATACGGCCGCTGTGGCTGGCGACGATCGCTGCGGCGATGGCCAGCCCGAGCCCGTTGCCGCCCCCTGCGCCGCGGGCGCGGGAGGGGTCGGCGCGGTAGAAGCGCTCGAACACCTTGCGGGCCTTCGCGGGGTCGACTCCCGGACCGCGGTCGCGCACCTCCAGCACGGCCTGCTGACCGGCACTCCTGGTGCCGACGGCGATCTCGACCGGTGAGCCTTGTGGGGTGTGGTTCAAGGCGTTCGAGACGAGGTTGGCCAGGAGCTGCCGCAGCTTCGCCTCGTCTCCAGGTACGAGGGTCGGCTGCAGCGGACCGGTCAGCCCCACGACGCTGATGGGCCGCAAGGGGTCGATCGCTCTGGCGTCCTGAGCCGCGTCGGCCGCCAGGACAACCAGGTCGACGGGGGCGATCCGCAGCGGCCGCTGGTCGTCGAGCCGGGCCAGCATGAGCAGGTCCTCCACGAGACCTCCCATCCGTCCGGCCTCACCCTCGATCCGCGACATCGCGCTCGCAACCTCGGCAGGCTCCCGGACCGCGCCCTGGCGGTACAGCTCCGCATAGCCCCGGACCGCCGCCAGAGGAGTGCGCAGCTCGTGTGAGGCGTCGGCGACGAACTGGCGCATCCGTTCCTCGGACGCCTCCCGTGCGGCGAAGGACTGCTCGATCTGGGCGAGCATCACGTTGAGCGAGCGGGACAGCGACGTCACCTCGTCCTTCGCCGTGCGGGTCGGGATGCGCCGGCCCAGGTCGCCGTGGGCGATGGCGGCGGCCGTGTCCTCGATCTCCTGGAGGGGCCGGAAGGCCCGTTGGACGGCATACCAGCCGATAGCGGCGCACGCAGCCAGGACGGTGAGGCCGATGAGCAGCTCCACCAGTACCAGCCGGCGCACCGTGTGGTCGACGCTCTGAAGCGGCACCGCGACGACGAACGTCGCCGTGTTGCTGCGGAGCCGGCCTGCGATCGCTCGCCACTCTCCGTCCCCGTCCTGCGAGCCGATGGTGAAGGGCTTGGTCGACGAGACGCGGGGGTCCTTCAGCGGGAGGTCCTCGGGCACCTCCGGCTTGGAGCTCAGACCGGTTGGGTCGATCTCGACCGCCTGCGACCCGTCGGTGGGGTAGAACACCACGGCGTACCCGCTGGGCAGGCGGTTCGGACTCTGGCTCCGCAGAGTGTCCAGGGCCTGCTGCGCCACGGCGGGATACGCGCGGTCGAGGTCCTGGTCGACCCGGCTCATCAGGTCCTGGCGCATCAGGGCGGCCGTGGCACTTGCCGTCAGGGTGAGGGCCAGGAGGAGAAGGAGGAGCAGCACGGACACGAGGCGGACCCGCAGTGGAAGCGCCTGGAGATGTCTGGTCACCGTGGCTCCGACCGTGGGACGGCCGAGCTGGCTGGACACCGGCTAGAGCTCCGGCGGCTTGCGAAGGACGTAGCCGACGCCGCGCTTGGTGTGGATCAGGGGCGGCAGGCCATCCAGGTCGATCTTGCGCCGCAGGTAGGAGATGTAGGACTCGACGATGCCGCTCTCGCCGCGGAAGTCGTAGTCCCAGACGTGGTCGAGGATCTGCGCCTTGGACAGCACCCGGTTGGGGTTGAGCATCAGGTACCGCAGCAGCTTGAACTCGGTGGGGGAGACCTCGATCGACCGTCCGTCCCGCGTGACCTCGTGCGAGTCCTCGTCCAGCTCGAGGTCCTCGAACCGTAGGGCGGCAGTCGCGTCGCGCTCCCCGCGGGTCCGCCGCAGGACGGCGCGGATACGCGCCACCACCTCCTCGAGGCTGAACGGCTTGGTCACGTAGTCGTCACCGCCCACCGTCAGGCCCTTGATCTTGTCGTCGACCGAGTCACGCGCCGTGACGAAGACGATGGGGAGCTGTCTGCCCGTGTCCCGGAGCCGTCGGGTGACGGTGAAGCCGTCCATGTCCGGGAGCATCACGTCCAGGACGACGAGGTCGGGCTGATGGGTCGTCGCCAGATGGAGGGCCGTGGCGCCGTCCTCGGCGACGTGGACCTCGAAGCCGGCGAACCGCAGCGACGTGGCGAGAAGCTCGCGGATGTTCGGTTCGTCTTCGACGACGAGCAGCCGAGCCTCGGGGCGCGCGGTGGTCACCCGGCCAGTCTGCGCGGGGAACCTGAGAGTTCGCTGTACGCGGTCTGGGCGTCGGCTTCTCGCAGCTTCAGGCCGCGGGCGTGGGGAGGTCCCCCGCGTCGACGATCCGGTAGGCGTAGCCCTGCTCCGCCAGGAACCTCTGCCGGTGGGCGGCGAACTCGGCGTCCACCGTGTCGCGGGCGACGACGGTGTAGAAGTGCGCCGTCCGTCCGTCCCCCTTGGGCCGGAGCACGCGACCGAGACGCTGGGCCTCCTCCTGGCGTGAGCCGAACGTGCCGGACACCTGGATCGCCACACTGGCCTCCGGCAGGTCGATGGAGAAGTTCGCCACCTTGGACACCACGAGGAGGCCGATCTCCCCGACCCTGAACGCCTGGAAGAGCTTCTGTCGCTGCGAGACCGGCGTCTCCCCCGTGATGACGTCGGCACCGAGTCGCTCGGCCAGCTCGTCCAGCTGGTCCAGGTACTGGCCGATGACGAGGGTCGGCTCACCCCGGTGCTGCCGAACGAGCTGCTCCACGACCGGAACCTTGACGGGGCTGCACGACGCCAGCCGGTACCGGTCCTCGGGCTCGGCCACGGCGTACGCCAGCCGGTCGGGGTCCGGCAGGGTGACGCGCACCTCGACGCAGTCCGCGGGTGCGATGTAGCCCTGCGCCTCGATGTCCTTCCACGGAGCGTCGTAGCGCTTGGGGCCGATGAGCGAGAAGACGTCCGCCTCACGCCCGTCCTCGCGGACCAGGGTGGCGGTGAGGCCGAGCCGGCGACGGGCCTGGAGGTCTGCCGTCATCCGGAAGATCGGCGCGGGGAGCAGGTGCACCTCGTCGTAGAGGATGAGTCCCCAGTCGCGGGCGTCCAGCAGGTCCAGGTGGGTGTAGGCGCCCTTCCTCCGGGTCGTCAGCACCTGGTAGGTGGCGATGGTGACGGGCCGGATCTCCTTGCGGGCGCCGGAGTACTCACCGATCTCGTCGTCGGTCAGCGTCGTCCGGCGGAGCAGCTCGTCACGCCACTGCCTCGCCGACACGGTGTTGGTGACAAGGATCAGCGTGGTGGCCTGCGCCTTGGCCATCGCCCCCGCGCCGACGAGGGTCTTGCCCGCCCCGCAAGGGAGCACGACGACCCCGGAGCCGCCGTGCCAGAAACCGTCCACGGCCTGCTGCTGGTACGGGCGCAGCGACCAGTCGGAGCTGTCCAGGCTGATGGCGTGCGCCTCCCCGTCGACGTATCCCGCCTCGTCCTCGGCCGGCCAGCCGACCTTGAGGAGCTCCTGCTTGAGATGTCCTCGCTCGGAGGGATGGACGGCGACGCGGTCGTCGTCCAGGCGTGCGCCGACGAGCGGCTTGATCTTCTTGTGTCGCAGCACTTCCTCGAGCACGGGTCGGTCGGTGGTGCGCAGTACCAGCCCGTGGTCAGGGTCCTTCTCCAGGGTGAGCCGGCCGTACCGGTCCATCGTCTCCGCCACGTCGACCAGCAGCGCATGGGGCACGGCATACCGGCTGAAGGTGATCAACGCGTTGACCACCTGCTCGGCGTCGTGGCCCGCGGCGCGGGCGTTCCACAGTCCCAGGGGCGTGACCCGGTAGGTGTGGATGTGCTCGGGTGCCCGCTCCAGCTCGGCGAACGGCGCGATCGCGCGACGAGCCTCCTCGGCGCGCGGGTGGTCGACCTCCAGCAGCAGGGTCTTGTCGCTCTGGACGATGAGCGGCCCGTCGGGCACGAGCTACACCCCCCAGCGGAAGGACGAGCCGTTGCTGGAGAAGCCCAGGGCGAGGATCCCCACCAGGGCCATCAGGCTCACGAGGAGGCCGGCGCCGAAGACGATCCAGCCGATCCGTGTCATCCTGACCGCCCCGACCGGGTCCGTGGAGTACTTCGTCATGCCGAGGATGCCGAGCACCAGGCCGGGAACGGCGGCCAGGAACGCCCCGCCGCAGCTGATGAGGAGAAGCGCGCCCGACACCACGGTGAGGGCTATCGCGGAGCCGTTGTTCCCCCGGACCTGGCTCTGGCCGTACGGCAGGGCTCCGTATGGCGCCTGGGCGCCCGGGGCGCCGTAGCCGTATGAGCCCTGTGGTCCCTGCGGCGGGTATTCCGTTCCGTATGGGCTCACCGACCCAGGGGCCGGTGGAGGCGCCGCATAGGGGTTCTGTGGTGGAGGCGGCGGGGGGCCCGTGCTGCCCGGCGGCACCGAGCCGTAGGGGTTCTGTGGTGGAGGCGGCGGGGCGCCCGTGCTGCCCGGCGGCACCGAGCCGTAGGGGTTCTGCGGGGCGCTCCACGTCGGGTGCCGCTCGGCCGTTCCGGGCTCCGGCCACCCCGCCCCGGCCGTGGAGCCCGCGTCCTCCACCGGAGCCGTGGGGTCGCGGTCGGGCCTGGCGCCGTCGTCGTACCTGGGCGTCTCGCTCATGGGCAGTCCTCCGCTGGTCGGTGGTGCGCCAAATCTAACCCGCGGTGAGGCCCAGGGTTCCGCCGGACCGGGCAGTGGCAGGATCGCTGCGTGGACAACGGACTGCCGCAGCGAGAGCCCGACGCCGAGCTGCCTGACCGGGTGACGATCTACGAGGTCGGGCCCCGGGACGGCCTGCAGAACGAGAAGTCGGTGGTGCCTGCAGCCGTCAAGGCGGAGTTCGTCCGTCGGCTGGCGGCAGCCGGGCTCGAGACCATCGAGACGACGTCCTTCGTACCGCCGACCTGGGTTCCGCAGCTGGCCGACGCCAGTGAGGTGCTGGCAGAGCTGGGCCAGGTGGGTCTTGGCCGGCGCCGGCCGGTCCTGGTGCCCAACGAGCGGGGCCTGGACCGAGCCCTGGAGGCGGGGGTGGGCGCGGTCGCGATCTTCGGGAGCGCGACCGAGACCTTCGCGCGCAAGAACCTGAACCGCACCGTGGCCGAGTCGATCGAGATGTTCGCCCCGGTCGTCACGCGCGCGCGGGATGCAGGAGTCTGGGTCCGCGCCTACGTCTCCATGTGCTTCGGTGACCCGTGGGAAGGTCCGGTCCCCGTTGAGCAGGTGGTCGACGTGGGTACCCGTCTGATGGACCTGGGCGCGGACCAGTTGTCGCTCGGCGACACCATCGGCGTCGGGACCACCGGACAGGTGCGCCGGCTGCTCGACGCGTTCTCTGCGCGCGGCGTCGGGCCGGAGCGGATTGCCGTGCACTTCCACGACACGTACGGTCAGGCGCTGGCCAACACCCTGACAGCGCTGCGTCACGGGGTCACGGTCGTCGACGCCTCCACCGGGGGTCTCGGTGGGTGCCCCTATGCGAAGAGCGCGACGGGCAACCTTGCCACCGAGGACCTCGTCTGGGCGCTGGACGGGGCCGGCGTCACCACCGGTGTGGACCTCGCCCAGCTGGTGAAGACGAGTGTCTGGATGGCCGAGCACCTCGGGCGACCTTCCCCCTCCCGCGTGGTGAGGGCCCTGACGGGAGGCGACTGACTCAGTCTGGAGCCGCCCCCGTCACCCGGTGGATCGACAGGGTCCGCGGCGAGCCTTCGGCCGTGCCGTGCACCCGCCCTCCTTCGACCCGGTGCGGGTGGAAGAGCAGACGCCGCACCTGCCCGTCCGCGTCCGAGTAGCCCACCCACACCGCCTGCCGGTCCGCGGCCGCCTCCCGCAGGACAGCCAGCGTGGTGGTGGGGTCGGTGCTCGGCAGGCTCGGGCCTTGTCGGCTGGCCCGCTCCTCCCGCTGGAAGGCGGCCGCCTCCTCGCCCGCGCGCAGCGCCACGACCAAGGTCGACACAAGCTCGTCGTCCACCGCGTGTGCGGTCACCGGGGCGGAACGGCGTTGGAGCGGCGTCCGGTGCCCTGCGGAGGACGGGATGACGACCCCCCCGTCGGGGGTCTCGGCGACGGGTGCGAAGCCGTTCTCCCGAAGGAACTCCACGACGGTCTCGGCCGCCACGGGGGAGACCAGTACCGTGGCGGCGATGCGCCGCAGCTGAAGTGGCGAGAGCTCGCGCTCGGCCAGCATGGCTCCCAAGGTGGTCTCGTCGTCACAGCGGACGTAGGCCCGCATGGCTCCCACCCGGGTCTGGCCGTGCCGCCGCGCCACGTCCCGGACGAGATACTCCAGGGGCTGGGGGACAGGAGTATGGCTCGCGTCCTCCAGTGCCCCCAGGACCTGGTCCACGGACCAGCCGGCGTCGAGGCCCCGTCGTACGGAGTCAGTGGTGAAGCGGTAGACCGTGGCACCACCCCGGGACTCGATGTCGGCCACCAACCGCATGAAGGTCGACAGCCCGCCGGCCAAGGGCCCGGGTGCCACCGCGGTCAGGTCGGCCTGCAGCAGCACATGCTTGACGGGTTCCGGGAGGTGCGGCTGCATCGCGGCTGCCAGGCGCGCCTCGTCCTGGTCGGCGAGCAGGGCTCGCCCGGCGCTCGAGATGGCGCCTCGCCCCGTCACGCCCAGCCACTCCGACTCGCGGAGGACCGCGGCGACCACCTCGTCCAGGTTGCCGGGCAGGCGGCGGGGCCGGCGCCAGCGCAGGGCCTCGCAGAGCTGCCCAGCCTCTGGCGCCAGCCAGCTCGGGACCTGGTCCAGCTGGTCCAGGACGTCTCGCCGGAGCCCTCGGGCCGGGGGCCAGTGTGCCTGCGGACCGAGGGCGTTGATGGTCCCGGCACCACCCGGAGGGGTGGTGCCGACGAGGTGGGGCGCCCGGGTGGTGAGCAGCCAGGAACGGGCCAGGACCGCCCACCGGCGGTCGCCTGGCTGCTTCTGCCACTCGTCGTATGCCGGGGTCGGTGCCCACGCGGCGTCCAGCGACCCGTCGTCGGCGAGCAGGCCGGCGGCATAGGTGAGCTCCGCCAGGAAGGCCGCCCGGACCACGTCTACGTCCAGCGCCGACGCGAGCCGCTTGAGGTCGCGCACCGCCAGGCCGCCCGAGCGCAGCACCCGGGGCGGGCGCAGCCCCCACTCGGTGGCGACGTCGTCCACCAACGAGAGCAGGTCGGTCACCTGCTGGCCGGCGGCACCGTCGACGTCCTGCGCGGTGCGCTGGGTGCCACTGGGCCTGGGCGGGTCCAGGGCCGGCTGCGCATGACTTCGCCCGCCCCGCAGGGCCAGGGCCACCTCCCGGGGTAGGACGAGGCGGTCGGCACTCGGAGTGAGGACCAGCTGGTGCTCAGCGAGCCAACGAGCGCCTTCCGCCACACGGTCCGGGGCTCCCATCGGCAGTACCGCCGACGGCGGCCCCCAGGTGAGGCGGTCGAGGATGGCCCGTGCTGGGGGCGGAGCCGTCTGCGCGAGGGCCACCAGCTCCTCCGGTGGGGAAAGGGCACCGTACTGCTCCCTGGCGCTCGGACCGAGTCCCGCCGCCTGTGGGAGGACCTCGGCGACAGTTCGCACGAGGCGTAGCCCTTCGGCGCCGCGCCACAGCAGCGCGACAGTCCAGAGGTCCTGCAGAAGCACTCGCACCGTGGCGGTGGAGGTGACCCCCAGGCTAGCGGCGACAGACTCCGGGTCGATGGTCGAGACCAGCATGGCGGCCTCGAGCACCTGCAGATGCGCGAGGTCGAGGTTGTCCACCGCGCGCTGCACACTCGCCCGGGTGCTGGCCCTGGCCGCGAGAGCCGACAGGTCCGCTGGGGCGGGGCGGGCAAGGTCCTGACGGCGGCGGAGCAGCTCATGGAGGTCCCCGTCGGACCGGTCCCGCACGTCGTCGGCCATCGACCGAGCGGTCGTGGGCGGGGCGGGAGGAGTGACGGCCACCGCACCACGGTAGTGCGCCGAGGAGCGACGGACTCTCAGGCGGCTTCCAGCCACACCACAGCTTGTTCGTCGATACTTGTGCCGACGAAGGGAGCGCCCATGTCCGAGCCGCAGAGGCCCACGGATCCCACCACCCCGCTACCCGGTGGTGATGCCCCGACCGCAGCCGGCGCCGGGGGTAACCCGCCCACGGCACCGCTGCCTGGCGGCTCTCCGCCTCCCGACCCTCAGCCGCGACACGGCGGTCCAGCAGCAGCCCGACAGCCCATGCGCCGGCGCGCCGGCCTGTGGCACGAGGCCACCTCGACCACTGGGGGCACGATCGCCGTCGTCGTAGCGGCCGCGCTCGCCGGACTGCTCCTGCTCGGTTTGCTCGGCCTCACCGGTCTCGTGGCAGCCCGGGCCGTGGCCACCCACCACGGAGTGGGCCCCCTCAGCCAGCTGCGCCAGGGAGACGGACCGCTCGACGGCAAACGCCGCAACGACGCCGGGCCGCGTCGCCTGCCTGGGCCCCTGGTGCCGCGGGGAAACGGTGGGTCGGGGCTGGACGGCATGGGTGGCCTGATGGCAGGCGCACTCGGTCTGGGAGAGGTGCAGCACGGTGCGCTGACCGTGCAGGACAACGGCACGCCGACGGTCGTGACGGTGCAGCGCGGAGCGGTCACGGCTGCCAGCGCCGGCTCTGTCACGGTGAAGAGCCAGGACGGGTTCTCGGCCACGTACGCGATCACGGCGGACACGCGCGGCAACCTCGCAAACCTGGCCAAGGGCGACACCGTCCTGGTGGTGGCGCGCAAGTCGGGGTCTCAAGCCGTCCTGGTCCGCGTGGTCCGCCGCAGCTAGCGCTCTGAGCGGGCCCCGGGGACCACCGGCTCATACCTGTCTCTGCGCCGGGGAGCCGCGAGCCGCTGCGCGCTGTACGTTCACAGCGTGAGCGTCCCTCCTAGCGGTGAGCAGTGGGTCATCCGGCACGGTGAACAGGAGGCGACCCTCGTCGAGGTAGGCGGCGGTCTGCGAACCTATACGGTGCGCGGGGCTCACGTGCTGGCAGGCTACGAGCTCGACGAGATGGCGCTCTCCGGCCGGGGGCAGGTCCTCATGCCCTGGCCGAACAGGATCAAGGACGGGCGCTACTCCTTCCAGGGCACCGACTACCAGCTCCCGCTCACCGAGCCGACGCTGCACAACGCCAGCCATGGCCTGGTGCGGTGGGCGTCCTGGCGGCTCCTGGCGCAGACGGAGGACCGGTCTGCCGCAACGCTCGGGACGCGCCTGCATCCCCAACCCGGCTGGCCGGGGACCCTGGACCTGACGGTCACCTACACGCTTGGAGCGCAGGGGCTCACGGTCCAGACGCAGGCCACCAACGTGGGGGCGGTGAGGCTGCCCTTCGGGTATGGCCAGCATCCGTACGTGGCCCTGGGCACCACCAGTCTGGCGGAGGTGGAGCTGACGATCCCCGCGGCGCGGGAGGTGCTCGTGGACGACCAGAGCATCCCGACCACCACCAGAGCCGTGTCTCCGGAGACCGACTTCCGGAGCGCGCGACCGTTGGGGAACCTCTCTCTCGACAGCGCCTTCACGAGCCTGAGCCGATCCGGTCCGACAGCTGCGTGGGAGGTGGTCGTGGGCGCACTCGCGGCGGGGGACGTGGTGGTCTGGGGCGACCGTTCCTTCGACTGGGTGCAGGTCTTCACGGTCAAAGGGCAGGACACGGGGGTGGTCGGGACGCGCGGGATCGCGGTGGAGCCGATGTCCTGCCCGGCCAACGCCTTCAACTCGGGAGAGGGGCTGGTCGTGCTCGACCCGGGTCAGAGCTGGTCCGGCGTCTGGGGAGTCCGGCCCGCGGGCCTCAGGTGAGTCCCACCTCGGCGCAAGGTCCGAGTGGGTGGCCGTCAGCGGGCGTCGTGGCTCTGCTGCCCCGGAGGCCTGGCGGCCGAGGCGAGCGGCGCCGTGGCCGGAGGTGACTCCACCGCCTCTGTCTGGACCGCTGCACCAGGTGTGTCGTGCTGTCGAACGCCGTCGTGCTGTTGAACGCCGTCGTGCTGTTGAACGCCGTCGTGCTGTTGAACGCCGTTGACGAAAGGCGTGATGCGGCCCTCCACGATGAGGGCCAGCAGGCACATCGCGGCGCAACCCATGACGATCATCACCACGAACGCCACCGACCAGTGGTGGTTCAGCATGAAGCCAGCGACCACCGGTCCCAGGATCGTCCCGCCCTGGAACGCTCCCGCGTTCACCGCGTTGTAGCGGCCGCGCAGGTGGTCAGGGGCCAGGTCGTTGGTGATCGCCGGGATGGTCGGCTGGAGCAGGGTCTCGCCGAGGGCGAAGAGCGCGTGGAACGTCAGGACGCCGGCCGCTGCCGCCAGCGAGCCCGGGGCGTAGCCGGTCAGGCCGAGGACGGACCACGCCAGTGCCCACAGCGTGGCCATGACGAGCAGGACCCGGGTCCGCCGCCGCCCGGTGATGCGACGCAGGACCAGGAACTGCAGGGCCACGATGACGAAGGTGTTGACGGCGAAGGCGAAACCCACGACGCCCGTCGAGACCTGGCTCACCTGCCGGGCGAACGCCGGGAAGCCCGCCTCCATCTGGCCGTAGCCCACGAACGTGCCGAGGAACGTCAGAGCGGTCATCCACGCGACGCCGGGGCGGCGCAGGATGGCGAGGTAGGAACCGGACCCCGCCTTCTGACCCTGGGGTGTCTCGGCCCTGCCGTGCACGTGGCGTAGCGGCCCCAGGAGCAGGCAGATGGGGACCAGCATGCAGACCGCGTCGACGAGGAAGATCACGGTGAAGGTCACGGGGCGGTGGACGTCGGCGTACAGGCCGCCGACGACGCCGCCGAGTCCGATGCCGAGGTTGACGAGCGCGAAGTTGATGCCGAAGTACTGCTGCCGCGCGGGCCCGGTCGTGATGGCGGCGACCAGGGCGTTGAACGCCGGCCAGGAGGTGCCGAAGCTGAATCCGATGAAGACGAAGGCGACGGCCACGCCCAACGGCGTCCTGGCGAACGCCACGACGACGCACCCGACCAGCTGAGCGGTCGTCGCCCACAGCAGCACCTTGCGGGCGCCGAGCCGGTCGGTGAGCGCGCCGCCTGGACCGGTCACGGCCAGCGCCACCAGGGCTATGAAGGCCATCAGCGCGCCGGCGAGGTCGAGGGAGATGCCCCGCACCTCGTGGAGGTAGATGACCGTGAAAGGCAGGGTCAGGCCGCGACCCAGGGTCTGCACCGCGACGGTTGACAGCAACCACCGGCCCTCCGCAGGCAGCCCGGCCCAGAACTCCTGGAGCCCTGGTCCACGGATGGTCTCGGTTTCGCGCACCTGGCAATCCTGTCAGGGGCCACCGACAGGGTCACACCGAATTTTGCGTCTGCCGGCGATTTGGCGCCGCACGTTAACCTTGCCTTGCGCATCCAGCGCAGCCAGACATTCCTAGCAAGAGGTGGACAGTGCCCACTGGCAAGGTCAAGTGGTACGACGCGGAGAAGGGCTTCGGCTTCATCTCCGACGACGACGGCACGGACGTGTTCCTGCACGCGAACGCCCTCCCCGACGGAGTCACGACGCTCAAGGGCGGCGCCCGCGTGGAGTTCAGCGTGGCCGAGGGCCGCCGCGGGACCCAGGCGCTGGCCGTCACCCTCCTGGAGGCGGCCCCCACAGTGAGCGCAGGCAAGCGTGAGGCGAACCGGAAGTCGCCGGAGGACCTCGCGCCGCTCGTCGAGGACGCCATCAAGCTCTTGGACAACGCCTCCAACTCGTTGCGGCGGGGCCGGCGTCTGGACAAGGAGCATGGGACGCGCGTCGCCCAGGTGCTGCGCTTCCTCGCCGACCAGCTGGAGCCGTGATGGCGTCCGCCAAGGCCGACGCCGTTCTGGCCGGGGCGGTCGACCTGGCCCGTCAGGCGGCCGAGTCCATCGCCGAAAGGGGCACCGTCGGGGACCACCTCGGCATGGAGATGGACGACGAGCGGCTCGCCACGCACTACTTCGCCTGCACCGCGAGGGCCTATCCCGGGTGGCGGTGGGCGATCACGGTCGCCCGAGTGCCTCGGGGCAAGGTCGCCACGGTCTGCGAGACGAACCTCGTGCCGGGGGAGGGAGCTCTCCTCTCACCCGAGTGGCTGCCGTACGCCGACCGGCTGGCTCCCGGCGACCTGGGGGCCGGCGACGTGCTGCCCTACAAGGAGGACGACCCGCTGCTCGTGCCAGGGTTCGCGGCGACCGGTGACGAGGACGTCGACGAGCTGGCCGAGTTCGAGCTGGGGCTGGGGCGCAAGCGGGTCCTCTCGGCGGAGGGCCGCGAGGCGGCCGCGCAGCGGTGGTACGAGGGTGAGAGCGGCCCGCACTCGGAGGTCGCGGAGAAGGCGCCTGCCCCGTGCTCCTCCTGTGGCTACTTCTTGCCGATGGCGGGTGCCCTCCGCTCTTTTTTCGGCGTGTGCGCCAACGCCTGGTCGCCTTCCGACGGTCACGTCGTAAGCCTTGACCATGGCTGCGGCGCCCACTCCGAGGTCGACGTGGAACCGGTCGAGCCGGTCTCGGTCGGACAGCCGATCGTCGACGAGATCGCCTACGACCTGGTCTGAGGGTCAGGCGCCCTCGGCGTTCCCGCGTCCCCGCCGCACGTACGCATACCCGAGCAGCCCGATGGCCAGACCGGCCACACACGTCCAGGGCCACCAGCTTCGCTGACCGCTGTGCAGGACCGGCAGCGCCAGGGTGAGCACCAAAGCGAGCCCCCAGGCGACCAGACCCCACCGGACGATGGTGACGCTGCTGACGGCAAGGGGCTGCAGCTCGTCGGCCGTGCCCGGGGACGCCCCGGTCACGGGCTGCGACTCACTCACGCACGCAGCCTATCTTTCACCCCGGCGCAACACGCAGGCCCTACTCTGCTGCCCATGGCGAAACCCTCACCCAAGAACACCGCTGCGCCTGTACGGCAGCCCACGCCGGCGCGCACCGGTGGTCTCGACGGCTTCTTCCGCATCACCGAGCGCGGCTCCACAGTCGGCCGGGAGATCCGAGGCGGCGTTGTCACGTTCTTCACGATGGCGTACATCGTCGTCCTCAACCCCCTGATCATCGGGACGCAGCAGGACGGCACCGGCAAGTTCCTCGGCGGGCAGGACGTCCCGCACGCGCTTACGCTCGTCGCCGCCGGCACGGCGCTCGTGGCGGGGGTGATGACCCTGCTCATGGGGGTCGTCGCGAACTTCCCGCTCGCGCTCGCGACGGGGCTGGGGCTCAACGCCTTCGTGACGTTCGGCATAGCGAAGCTGCCTCAGATGACCTGGGCGGACGCGATGGGCCTCATCGTCATCGAGGGCGTCATCATCACCGTCCTGGTGCTGACCGGCTTCCGGCAGGCCGTCTTCCGCGCCATCCCGGCTCAGCTGAAGACCGCCATCTCCGTCGGCATCGGACTGTTCATCACCATCATCGGCCTCGTCGACGCGGGCTTCGTACGTAAGCCCGCCGGCGGTCCGGTCCCGGTCGAGCTGGGAATCGGTGGGTTCCTGAACGGCTGGCCGCTGCTCGTGTTCGTCGTGGGCCTGCTGGCGATCGTCGTGATGATGGTCAAGCGGGTCAAGGGCGCCATTCTCTACGGGATCGTGGGGGCGACGGTCCTCGCGGTCGTGGTCGAGGCGATCGGGAAGATCGGGTCGCAGACCGACGCCACCGGCAAGGTCGTCAACCCCGCCGGCTGGGGGCTGAACGTGCCGTCGCTGCCGGACAAGGTCTTGGACGTACCGAACTTCTCGCTCCTGGGCCACTTCTCGGTCCTCGGCTCGTTCTCCAAGATCGGCGTCATCGCGGCGGTGCTCCTGGTCTTCACCCTGCTGCTGGCGGACTTCTTCGACACCATGGGCACGATGGTGGCCATCGGGGCCGAGGCAGGCCTGCTGGACAAGAACGGGAACCCCCCGAACTCCGACAAGATCCTGCTGGTCGACTCAGTCGCCGCCATCGCCGGTGGCGCTGGCTCCGTGTCGTCGAACACGTCCTACATCGAGTCGGCGTCCGGCGTGGGCGAGGGCGCCCGGACCGGCTTGGCGTCCGTCGTCACGGGCGGGATGTTCCTGCTCGCGACCTTCTTGGCGCCCCTGGTCAAGATCGTGCCCTACGAGGCCGCCACGCCGGCGCTGGTCGTCGTGGGGTTCCTCATGATGCAGCAGGTGCGGGGCATCGACTGGGACGACCTGGAGATCGCCATCCCGGCGTTCCTGACCATCGTCCTGATGCCGTTCACCTACTCCATCACCGTGGGCATCGGCGCCGGGTTCGTCACCTACACGCTCATCAAGGTGGTCCGCGGCAAGGCCGCGGCGATCCATCCGCTGCTGTGGGCCGTCTCGGCTCTGTTCGTCCTCTACTTCGCGATCGACCCCGTGAAGGCGGTCCTCGGCGTGGAATGACGAACGTACTGACCTCACTGCTCGGGTATGCCGGGTGGTCCCGCTACAGGGACCACCCGGCATACCGCTGTGTGGGGTTCGGTCACCGTGGGTACGGGACGCGTGTGCCCGTGGCGCTTTATGGCGACCTACCGGAAATAGTTAGCCGAAGTAATGAGTTATGCTAACTATCGACCTGGAGGAGATGACCATGACCGCACCCGTCGCGCGTACCCCGCGCACAGAGGCGGCGCTCTCACACTCTGCGGTCTCCGCCCTCGCCGGCGAGCTCCGACTGGCCTGCATGCGCATCTCGCGTCGCGTGCGTTACGAAAGCACCCATGTCGTGGCTCCGCACCAGTTCTCGGTGCTGTGCCGTCTCGAGGAGGCACCCCGTACGCCGGGTGAGCTTGCGGAGATCGAGAAGGTGAGCGCCCCGAGCATGACCCGAACCGTCGCGGCCCTCGTGGAGCGCGGGCTCGTGAAGCGTACGAACGACCCTGCTGACGGTCGCCAGGTGATCCTGTCGCTGACCGCCGAGGCCCACGCGCTGCTCAAGGACATCCGTCGCACGCGTGACGCCTGGATGTCGGTACGTGTCGCGAACCTGAGTGCGCAGGAGCAGGAGATCCTCCGGCAGGCCTCGGCGATCCTCACCCGGGTGGCCAACGAGTGAGTCCCACGTTCGCCGCCCTCGGGGTCCGCAACTACCGTATCTACGCCACCGGTGCGCTCGTCTCGAACGTCGGGACGTGGATGGGCCGTGTCGCGCAGGACTGGCTGGTCCTGACCGAGCTCACGCACCACTCGTCCACGGCTCTCGGAGTCGTCACGGGGCTGCAGTTCCTGCCGTTCCTGGTGCTGGCCCCGTGGGCCGGCATGATCGCCGACAAGTACCCCAAGCGCGCCATCCTCGCGGTGACCCAGACCTGTCTGGCGCTGTCCTCGCTCGTCCTGGGCCTGTTGGCTCTGACCGGACTCGCGCAGCTGTGGATGGTCTACACCATCGCCCTGTTGACGGGGGTCGCGACGGCGGTGGACAACCCGGCGCGCCAGACCTTCGTCTCCGAGATGGTGCCCCGCGAGCGCCTCGCCAACGCCGTCTCGCTCAACAGCGCGTCGTTCAACGCCGGCCGTCTGGTGGGTCCGGGCGTTGCGGGCCTGACGATCGCCGCCTTCGGCACGGGCTGGACCCTGCTGCTGAACACGCTGACCTTCGTGGCGGTGCTGGTCGCCCTCTTCGCGATGAAGCGGGGCGAGCTTCGACCCGCTCCCCTCCTCGGCGACCGTCGGGGTGCGGTGCGGGAGGGCGTCCGCTACGTCCGCAGCCGGCCCGACATCGTGCTGGTCATGGTGCTGGTCTTCGTGCTCGGCACCTTCGGGATGAACTTCCAGCTCACGACCGCGCTCATGGCCACCCGGGAGTTCCACCGGGGTCCGGAGGAGTACGGGCTGCTGGGCTCCGTCATGGCCATCGGGTCGCTGACCGCAGCGCTGCTCTCGGCGCGACGCGCCCGGCCGCGTCTGCGGGTGCTCCTCGTGGCCCTCGTCGGCTTCACGGTCGCGAGCGGGCTGGCTGCCTTCGCGCCGAGCTACCCTCTCTTCGCGCTGGCGCTGGTCCCCGTGGGGCTCACCGCCCTGACGGCACTCACCACGGCGAACGCCATGGTGCAGCTGAGAGTGGACGCGGCGATGCGCGGACGGGTCATGGCTCTCTACATGGCCATCTTCATGGGCGGTACGCCGATCGGTGCGCCGGTCATCGGCTGGATCGGCGACGTCTGGGGACCCCGCTGGACCATCGGGATCGGGACGATCGCGGTTGGGCTGGTGGTCCTGGTAGTGGCCGTATGGCTGGCGAGGCACGAGAATGTCCAGGTGACCTACGAGTCTCGGCGCCGACCGCGCATCCGGATCCGGACCCTTCCGGAGACAGAGTCGGAGGCCGTGTCGGAGCCGGTCCCCGAGGCGGTCCGGTGACACCGGTGTTTCGCCGACGGGTGACCATCGCGGTCCTGGTGATCGTCGTCGCCGCCGCCGTCGTCGCCAGTTTGGTCCGCTGAGGGCTGGTTGCCCGTACTGCGGCCAGGGTGGCCGCGTCGATCGATGGACCGCGGTGGTAGCAGTCGGTTCGTCAGATCTTGACGCAGAGGGTGCGGAGCACGTTCAGCCGGTAGCCATCGGGGCACACCCCGTTCTTCGGCAGCACCGTCAGCGGGAGGGCTGGCGCCGAGGTGGTGCTGCTGCCGGCGGCCGTCGGGATCTGGGTGGAGGCGGAGCTGGACGACGGCTTCGGGGGGGAGGTTGACCCGGTGAGGCCACCCACGGCGCTTCCGACGGTGCCGACCGGGCTGACGGCTGCTCCGGTGAGCGGCCCGCCACCACCCGTGGGACTGACCGTCGGGGTGCTCGTGGAGCGCCCCGTGCCGTCGGTTGCGCCCTCGGCGCCTCCGCCGGCTGCAGGTCCGCGCGCTGTGCCGCCCTTGGCACCCGACGCAGACAAGGACGTGGTTGCGTTGCCGCCGTTGGCCGGGGTGACAGCAGGCCTTCCGGGGGGCACGGTCGCGAGCGCGGGATCGTAGGACTCCATGGGCTGGGGGTCGCCCGAGGGCAGGTACGGTGCACCGTTGCGCTGGTCGTGGCTGAGCGCGACGGCCGGAAGGACCGTATAGCCACCGCGGTAGGCGGCTGCGATGCCGAGGACCGTGTCGGCGTACGCCTCGCTGTGGTTGTACCGCAGGACCGCGGAGCGGGCCCCTGCGTCCGTGCTGAGGTCGCCAGGCCCTGAGCACAGGTACACCGCGGTGGCGGTGGCTGCATCGGCGAGGTTCTGGGGGTCCTTGACCCCGTCGCCGTTGGCGTCGACGCCCACGGTGCGCCAGGTGGCGGGGATGAACTGCATGGGGCCAACGGCGCGGTCCCAGGTCCCGTCCCGGTCCAGCGACCCGCCGTCGGTGTCGTGGACGACCGCGGTCTGGTGCGCCCCGTCGAGCGGGATGCCGTAGATGCCGGGGCGCACGGTGCCGTCCCGGTCGATGCCGTTACCGCCGTACCGGCCGTGGTTCGACTCCACCTTGCCGATGCCTGCGACCAGCGCCCAGTCGACCCTGCACTGTGGGTCCGCGGCGTCGACGACCTGGGCGCCGCGTTGGTAGGCGGACAGCGCCGCTGCGGGGATGCCGTTGTTGGCGGTCATCGACGCAGGCAGCGCCGCGGCGTCAGGGAAGGAGGTCCGCCGGACCTCGACCGGGGCGGGCAGTGCGGGCAGGGGCGGAAGCACGGGCGCGTCGAGCCGCGTCAGGGGCGCGTTGGGGACCCTCACCAGAGGGGCTGAGTCCGAGACGACGTCCGTCGTGGCGCCAGTCCCGCCGGTGGCGGCGAAGGCCAGACCCGTCCCCACCAGCGCCACCGCCGGCAGCCCGGCAGCGATCCTGCGCCAAGGCAGGCCTGTCACGCGTGTCATCGTCGACTCCTCGTCCGGGTCACCGCCGGGGGTGACTTCACGGGGACAACGAGCCGTGCTGGACCGAGGTTACGCGCGAGTTCGCCGGACGGGTTGAGTCAGACGACCAGGTGCTCGATGCACGCGATCAGGGCCGAGACGTCGTCGGGCTCCACCGCGGGGAAGGTCGCGACGCGCAGCTGGTTGCGACCCAGCTTCCGGTACGGCTCGACGTCCACGACACCGTGGGCGCGCAGCGTCTTGGCGATGGCGGAGGCGTCCACCGCGTCGTCGAAGTCGATCGTCGCCACCACCTGGGAGCGTGCCGAGGGGTCGGCGACGTAGGGGGTGGTGTAGCTGGTCCGCTGGGCCCAGTCGTAGAGGCGTTCGCTGGAGTCTGCGGTCCGCTTGACGGCCCAGTCCAGGCCACCCTGTCCGTTGATCCAGTCGACCTGGCTGCGAAGCAGGGCGAGTGTGCCCAGCGCCGGCGTGTTGTAGGTCTGGTTCAGACGACTGTTGGAGATGGCGGTGGGAAGGCTGAAGAAGTCCGGGACCCACCGCCCGGTTGCCTGGATCTCCTCGACCCGCGCCAGGGCGGCGGGGGAGAAGGCGGCGAGCCACAGGCCACCGTCGGAGGCGAAGCACTTCTGCGGGCCGAAGTAGTAGACGTCGGACTCGGTGATGTCGACCGGCAGCCCGCCGGCGCCACTCGTCGCGTCGACGAGGACCAGCGCGCCGTCATCGGCACCCTGGACCCGCGTGACGGGCGCCATGACACCCGTGGACGTCTCGTTGTGCGGCCAGGCGTAGACGTCGACACCCTCCTCGGCCCTCGGCTGGGCCAGCGTGCCGGGATCGGCCTTGATCACGGTGGAGTCTCCGAGGAAGGGCGCATTCTGTGTGACGGCGGCGAACTTGGAGGAGAACTCGCCGAAGGCCAGGTGCTGAGCGCGCTCGCGAACCAGCCCGAAGGCGGCGATGTCCCAGAACGCGGTCGACCCGCCGTTGCCCACGATGACCTCGTAGCCCTCCGGAAGGCTGAAGAGGTCGCTCAGGCCCTCGCGCACCGCTCCCAACAGGTTCTTCACCGGCGCCTGCCGGTGCGATGTGCCCAGCAAGGTCGTACCGAGGCTCGCGAGGTAGTCGACCTGTTCCCGGCGGACCTTCGACGGTCCGGACCCGAACCGGCCGTCGTGGGGCAGCAGCTCAGCGGGGATCGTCACGGCGGGCGTCTCAGTCACCCGGGCAGTCTGTCACCCGTCCCGAGGCGTGGGACAAGAGGTCCACCACCCGGACGCACGTTGCACGTCAGGGAGAGCGGTCAGTGGCGGTAGCCCGCTACCGCCTCGATGCCGCGCGGCGCCTCGCCGATGTATCGCGCGCTCGGCCGGATCAGCCGGCCGGTCTTCTTCTGCTCCAAGATGTGGGCAGACCACCCGGCGGAGCGCGCACAGCTGAACATCGGCGTGAACATCGAGGCCGGGACCTCGGCGAAGTCCAGCACGACGGCGGCCCAGAACTCGACATTCGTCTCCAGCACGCGGTCGGGCCGGCGTGCGTGCAGCTCCTTGAGCGCGGCCTTCTCCAGCGCCGCGGCGACCTCGTACCGAGGCGCGTTGAGCCGCTTGCACGTGGCTCGCAGCACCCGCGCCCTGGGGTCCTCTGCGCGGTAGACCCTGTGACCGAAGCCCATCAGGCGCTCGCCCCTGTCCAGCACGCCCCTGACGTACGCACCGGCGTCGCCGGACTGCTCCACACCCTCGATCATGTGCAGCACACGGGACGGTGCACCACCATGCAGGGGGCCGGACATCGCGCCGACAGCTCCGCTCAGGCAGGCCGCCACGTCGGCACCCGTGGAGGCGATGACGCGGGCCGTGAAGGTCGAGGCGTTCATACCGTGCTCCGCTGCGGACACCCAGTAGGCGTCGACAGCCTCGACGTGAGCTGGGTCCGGCTCACCCCGCCACCGGATCATGAAGCGCTCGACGATGGTCCTGCCCCTGTCGACCTCACGCTGGGGCACCATGGGCTGTCCCTGTCCGCGAGCCGACTGGGCGACGAAGGACAGCGCCATGACGGAGGCGCGTGCCAGGTTCTCCCGGGCCTCCTGCGGCTCGATGTCCAGCAGGGGCTTGAACCCCCATACCGGTGCGAGCTGCGCCAGCGCCGACTGGACGTCGACGCGCACGTCACCCGTGTGGACCGGCAGCGGGAACGGCTCGGCGGGTGGCAGGCCCGGGTCGAACTCGTTGTCCACGAGCAGCCCCCAGACCTGGCCGTAGCTCACCCGTCCGACGAGGTCCTCGATGTCGACACCGCGATACCGCAGGGAGCCACCCTCTTTGTCTGGCTCGGCGATCTCTGACTCGAAGGCGATGACGCCCTCCAGTCCCGGCTTGAAGTCGCTGTCGGACATCGGTGTCCTCTCGGCTCGGCGTCGCTGCGGGGGTGCTACTGGGGAGTTCATTCTGCACTGTCCCCCCGATTTGCGACCATGCGCGGTGCTGGTGCCCGGATCCGACTAGGCGAGGTGGCTGCGTGGCAGCACCATCCCGGCAAAGCAGCTCCTCGAGCTGGGCCCTCAGCTCGCAGCCGAGCTCGACATCATCGTCATCGGCTGACCCCGGCGAGCACCTCCGGCTCGCTACTGCTTCGTGGCCCGCCGCTCCCGTACAGCCACCCGCGGCTGTCCCTCGTTCTGGACGTCGAAGAGCTCCATGGCCTTCAGGAGCGCGCTCAGCTTGACGTAGCCATAGTTGCGGGGGTCGAAGGAGGACTGGTTGCCGATCTGCTGGCCGACCGCCGACACGGGAGCCCAACCGTCCTCGCCGGCGGCGCTGCTGACCGCCCGGCGAAGCATCCTGACCAGCCCGGTGTCCTGACGAAGCTTCGCCCCAGGCACCTTGACGGTCATCGCCCCTGCAGCGCTCGCGTCGGACACCGGCTCGGCCTCCGCGAGCTTGTCGATGAAGACGAAGCGCGAGCAGGCACTCCTGAACGCCTTGGGAGTCTTCGGCTCGCCGAAACCGTAGACGGCCGCACCCTGCTCGCGAAGGTGCATCACCAGGGGTGTGAAGTCCGCATCGGACGACACGATCCCGAAGACCTCCGGATGCACGTCATGCAGAAGGGACATCGCGTCGACCACCAGCGCCATGTCACTCGCGTTCTTTCCTCGGCTCGGGTCGTGCTGCTGCATCGGCCTGATGGCACGGTCGTGCAGGATGCTCGCCCACCCGCTCAGCTCAGGCTTGGTCCAGTTGCCGTAGGCCCGCCGGATGTTCGTCTCGCCCAGGGCGGACAGCTCGTTGAGCACGAGGTCGATGGAGCTGGCCGGGGCATTGTCGGCGTCGATGAGCAGCGCGATCTGCGGCTTGCGTTCCATACCGCGACCGTAGGGGACGCGGGCGAGACGTAGGGTCCGAGGCGTGCCCGTGCTGCTGGATCTGACCCCCTTGCGCGTCAACGCGGCATATCGGCGTCTCTATGCGGGCTTCACGCTGTCCAACGTCGGCTCGCAGCTCGCGGTCGTCGCGATCGGCCTGCAGGTGTACGACCTGACCCGGTCGACGGCGGCCGTGGGGGTCGTCGGGTTCTGCGCGCTCGTTCCGCTGGTGGTGATGGGCCTGTACGGCGGCACGCTCGTGGACCACTTCGACCGCCGTCGTGTGGGCCTTGTGGCCCAGAGCATCGCCTTCACCACGAGCGTCCTCTGTGCGGCCCAGGCGTGGCTGGGGAACACGCAGGTGTGGGTCCTCTACGCCTTGGTGGCGCTGTGGAACGGTGCTTTCGCCGTCTCGTCACCGGCCAGGACGTCGATCTACCCGAGGATCCTCGACGGTCACCTGCTGCCGGCTGCGAACGCACTGTCGGTGTTCGCCATGAACGCGTCGATGACCGTCGGGCCGCTGCTCGCCGGTGTGCTGGTGGACTCGGGCGGGTTCAAGGCGGCGTACACGACGGACGCGGTCATCACCACTGCGGCGCTCTGGGGTCTGGCCCGGCTGGACCCGCTACCACCCGAGCCCTCGGCCGACGGGGAGCAGCCATCCCGGCCAGGTGTGCGGTCGGTGCTGGACGGCTTCGCCTTCCTTGCGACTCGCCCCAACGTGCGGATGACGTTCGTCTCCGACATCTGCGCGATGTTCCTGGCTCAGCCACGAGTCCTCTTCCCTGCCGCGGGTGCGGTCATCTTCGGGGGCGGAGCCAAGACTGTCGGGGCCCTGAGCGCTGCCGCCGCGGTCGGGGGGATCGGGGCGATGTTCTTCTCAGGGCGGCTGGGTCGGGTTCGTCGGCAGGGCCTGGCCATCCTGGTCGCCATCGTGGGGTGGGGCTGTGCCATCGCCGGGTTCGGGGTCGCGCTGCTGGCGTCGGGCGGCGCGCTGTCTCGTTCGACGGCCCTGTGGGCCGGGCTCGTCAGCATGGCGGTGGCTGGTGCGTCGGACTCTGTGAGCGCGGTGTTCAGGACGACCATCCTTCAGGCGGCCACCCCGGACAGGCTGCGCGGGAGGCTCCAAGGCGTGTTCATCGTCGTCGTGGCAGGTGGTCCCCGGCTGGGAGAGCTGGCGGGTGGGCTGCTGTCCAGGGTGGTGGGGGAAGGCCGGACGGCACTCCTCGGGGGCATGGCCTGCGTGCTTGCGATCGTGGCGCTCGCTCGGCTCCAGCCTGGGTTCGTGCGGTACGACGCACGCGATCCGGCGCCGTAGCGGGGTCTCAGCCGTGACGCTGTTCGCGAGCCGGCTGCATCGCCCAGCGCACGACGGAGGTGGCGACCCCGCCGACCGGCCTCCCCACCAGCCGCTCGGTCACCGGGAGCCACGGCAGCCGAAGGGGTCCACGGGCCCACCGCGGGAGGATCGCGACGGCTCCAGCCGCCAGCGCGGCATACCCGGGCCGAGCCGCCCACGGCAGCGGGGGGTGGACCAGCAGGAACCGAGCGGCTTCCCGGGCTTCGGGGGTGCCGGACAGCTCCGGGCGGTACGACTCGATGACGTCGACCAGGTCGCTCACCGACGTCGGCGGTTGCGGAACACCGAGTCGCGAAGCCACGACGGCTGCCTGCTCCACGTACCGGTCAGCCTCGCGCGCCGTGAGGGGCTGCGTCGCGTAGCGCTGGAAGGCGGTCAGGAAGCTGTCGGCCTCGGCGGCGTGGACCCACGCAAGCAGGTGCGGGTCGCTCGCCGCGTACGGACGCCCGCCCGGTGCCTTGCCGCGGACCCGTTCGTGGATCGAACGAACGCGGGCGATCTGCGCCTCGGCCGCCTCGATCGTGCCGAAGGTCGTCGTCGCCAGGAACTCACTCGTGCGCTGGAGGCGTCCCCAGGGGTCGCCCTTGTAGCCAGAATGCCCCGCCACTCCCGCCATCGCCAGGGGATGGAGCGACTGCAGCAGCAACGCCCGGATGCCCGCCGGAAACATCGAGGCGTCCGCGTGGACGCGCCAGATCGGGTCCTGCGGGGTGAACCACCGCGGACCTTCAGACTCCCAGATGACCTTGGCCTTCTCCGGACCGTCCTCACCGGCCACCTTGGACCGCAGCGCGCTGGCCATCTGATGGCGAGCGCGCTCCAGGACGGGGTCGAGCACCGTCACCGCGTCTGCCCCCCGTTCGCCGGGCGGACCTCCACCCCCACCGCTGCCTCCCCGGACCTTCGTGGCACCTGACGCAGCCAACCCTAAGCGACGCCGCAGACGGGCGCAGGTCGCCCACCAGCGCCAGAGGCGGCCCGTCGACACCCATGACACCCTGGGCTCATGACGACCAACACCCACCACACGTCAGCCTCGGTCGACGCGGTCTGGGCCGTCCTCGCCGACCCGTGGAGCTACGCCTCCTGGGTCGTGGGGGCCTCGCGCATCCGGACCGTCGAGGGGGAGTGGCCGAAGGTCGACGCCAAGATCCACCACTCCGTGGGTGCCTGGCCCATCCTGCTCAACGACGAGACGAGCGTCGCCGACTGCGAGCCAGGGCGACGGCTGGTGCTCCGTGCGGCCGCGCGGCCCTTCGGTGTCGCGCAGGTCGAGCTGGAGCTGCAGCCCGACCCGGCCGGATGCCTCATCACCATGCGCGAGGCCCCCGTCTCCGGACCTGCCACCATGCTGCCGGCCGCGGTCCAGGAGCCCGCGCTCAAGCGTCGCAACTCGGAGTCACTGCTGCGCCTCGCGCTCATCGCCGAGGGGCGGGACCCCAACGCTCAGACGCCGTCGCCGTAGAGCCAGTGCAGCGCCGCCAGCTCCAGCTTCTGGCGGGGCCGGCCCCACCAGCTGTGGTCGGAGAGGGCAGCCCGGGCGGCGAGGTACCCGCACGCCCCGTGCACTCCACCACCGGGGTGGGCCGAGGAGCTGCCGAGATAGAGGCCGGCGACCGGCGTACGGGGCCCGCCGAGGCCGACCACGGGCCGGAAGACCGCCTGCTGGAACAGCTGCGACGTACCGCCGCCGACCGCACCGCCGGTGAGGTTCCGGTCGGCCGCCTCGAGGTCGGACGGCCGCTGGTCCCACCGGTCGAGCACGTTGTCGCGCCAGCCCGGGGCATAGCTGTCGATCATCTCCTCCAGCCGCTCGGTCAGGAGCCGGGCGTCCGCGTCGCCGGCGCGGCTGCGCGGCAGATGGGAGTACACCCACATCGTCTCGGTGCCCGCCGGCGAGCGTCCGGGGTCCGTCGTGGTCATCTGCCCCAGCAGCGCGAACGGCCGCTGCGGTAGGACCCCGGTGTTGAGGTCGGTGAACCAGCGCGTCAGGCCCGCGGTGTCCGCCCCGAGGTGCACCACGCCGGCTCCATGAGCCTCGGACGCCGACCAGGGCATTGGGGCCGACAGCCGGTAGTTGAGCTTCACGGTGGGAAGGTCCCACTCGAAGTGCTCGAGATCGTCCAGGAGCCGTGGCGGCAGGTCTTCGGCGGACAGCAGCCGAGCGAACATCTGGGGCGCGCTGGTGTCGGCGACCACGGCACGGCGTACGGCGACCTGCCGTCCGCCCTCGGTCACCACGCCGGCGACCCGACCGCCCGACGTCACGACCCGGGTCACCCGCGTGCCCGTCTCCACGCGTGCACCGGCGCTCTCCGCCCGCCGCGCCAGAGCTCCGGCGAGCTCACCCGCCCCGCCACTGGGGGATGGGAACCCGACGTCCTGGGCCAGCATGGCCATGAGCCATCCGAACAGCCCGCTGCCTGGCGCCTCCGGGGGGATGTCGGCGTGAGCAGCGTTCCCCGCCAGCAGCATTCGCGCCGCCTGCCCGGCGAACGCCTCCTCGCTGAAGCGTGTCAGGGGCAGGCTGAAGGTCCGGACGAAGCGGGGGGTCTCCCTCGCACCGACTGTCCCCAGCAGGCGGCCCACCGAGCGCACCGGCGGCCAGCGGGTCAGCAGCGCGTCGAGGAAGGGCTCGCGGATCTGCTGGTACTGGTCCACCATCCTGAGCCAGTTCGCCTCGTCGGCGGGGTGGTCTTCGGCGAGCCTGGCCGCGGTCTGCTGGGGGTCGAGATGGATCAGGGCGGCCTGCGCCTCCGGCTTGCCGAGGTGCGCCAGCACGCGGTTCGGGCGCTGCCACGAGAGCCCATGCCGTTCCAGCTCGAGATGGCGCAGGACCGGTGAGGCGGCGGCGAGCGGGTAGCACGCGCTGAACTCGTCCATCACCCAGCCGTCGACAGTGCGCGAGGCCACGGCTCCGCCGACCTTCTCGCGCTCCTCCAGCACCAGCACGTCCCACCCCGCATCGGCCAGCACCGCCGCGCTCACCAGACCGTGGTGGCCGGCGCCGATGACGACGGCGTCAACCGTCTCCCGCATGGCTCAGCTGCGCCCGAACCGGCCGGGCAGCTGCTTGCGAACACGCTGCGCGGGGGAGGGCAGGTCGGCAGGGCGGATACGAGTGGACAGGTCGCTCTTGGCCACGAGCTCCGGCAGGGGAGTAGTGGTGGAAGGGTGCGACGCGATGGGCTCCTCGCCGGCGAAGACGACCCAGACGGGGTCGCTGTGGTCCGCCCGGGGGTCGAACGTCTTGAGCACCGAGCCGTCCTGGACCGTGGCCGCATGCTCGATGGCGCGTCGCCTCGCCTTCTGCCGGTCCAGAGCCTTCTGCGCCGCAGCCATCGCCGGGTCCTTGGCCTGCTGGGCAAGGACCACCACATGAGGCCCGTACTTGACGCCCCACTTGACGATGGTGCCGACAGCCTTGCCTTTGCTGGGCATCGTGCCTCCTGTCGCTGGGCGGTGATCCCTCACCCTAATCTCGACGCATGACTGATGCGCGACGCGTGGACTACACCGGCGAGGGCCTGTCCGAGGCCCAGGTCGCCGCCACCCCGTGGCAGCAGGCGCGTCTGTGGGTGAGCGAGGCCCTGGCGCGGGCCGACGCGCAGGACGACGTGCCCGAGCCGCTCGCGCTCTCGGTGGCGACAGTCGACGGTGACGGGATGCCCAACGTCAGGACGGTGCTGATGCGGTTCTTCGACGACCGCGGGCCAGGGTTCGTCACGGGGACGCAGTCGTCGAAAGGTGTGGAGATCGCCGCCACCGGTGGCTTGGCCGCCTCGTTGACGTGGCCGGCGATGTTCCGCGCGATCCGGTTCCGGGGCCGCGCCGAGGAGCTGGGCCGGGAGGAGGTGACCGCGTACTTCGGGTCGCGCCCGTGGGCCTCCCGCATTTCCGCATGGGCGTCACGTCAGTCCCAGCCGGTCGAGGGCCGTACCGGGCTCGAGGCGGCCTACTCGCGGTATGCCGCGCAGTTCCCCGACCGTGGGAACCCCCACGACGTGCCGGTTCCGGACTTCTGGGGCGGCTATCGGGTGGTCTGCGAGGAGGTCGAGTTCTGGGCCGGGCGGCGTAACCGGCTGCATGACCGCCTGGTCTTCACGCGCATCGGCTCGGGGTCGCTCGATGGGGCCGGCGCCTGGCGGCTCTGGCGGCGACAGCCCTAGAAGTGCCCCGGCCAGGGGCTGGATGGCGGACGCGCTGTCCGCATCCCGGGACGATCTTCGGCGGGGGGACAGTGGCCGTCACACTTGTGAACTGAGTCACACGCGCGCGCCAACGACGCCGTTCGCGCGGTCCCTGTCCTGACCGCCGAAACGCCGAGGAGCCCTCATGGCCCCCACCGTCCACCCTGTCGTCGCCGAGGTCACCTCTCGGCTCACCGAACGAAGCCGCGCCGGCCGCGCGGCCTACCTGCGGCGGATGTCCCGCGCCGCCTCCGAGCTGAGCCTGCGCCCCGCCCGCACCGACCTCGGCTGCTCGAACCTGGCCCACGCCGTCGCTGCGTGCGGGGGCAGCGACCGAGCCACCATGGCCGCCGACACCGGCGTCAGCCTCGGCATCGTCACCTCGTACAACGACATGCTCTCGGCGCATGCCCCCTTCGAGCACTACCCGGCGGCGATGAAGCAGACCGCCCGAGAGGTGGGCGCGGTGGCGCGGGTCGCCGGTGGCGTCCCGGCGATGTGCGACGGCATCACGCAGGGGCGCGCGGGGATGGAGCTGAGCCTCTTCAGCCGCGACGTCATCGCCATGTCCACGGCCATCGCGCTGTCGCACGACGTGTTCGACGGTGCGCTCCTGCTCGGCGTCTGCGACAAGATCGTGCCGGGCCTGGTGGCGGGTGCGCTGTCCTTCGGGCACCTGCCGACGGCCCTGGTCCCCGCCGGTCCGATGGCTTCGGGCCGATCCAACGCCGAGAAGGCCGAGACCCGCAAGGCGTACGCCGCGGGAGAGGCTGGACGGGACGAGCTGCTGGCGAGCGAGGTCGCGTCGTACCACTCGCCCGGCACCTGCACGTTCTACGGAACCGCGAACTCCAACCAGATGCTCATGGACGTCATGGGCCTGCACCTGCCTGGTGCGGCGTTCGTCCACCCTGACGAGCCCGTGCGGGAGGCTCTCACCGCTGCTACCACGAGGCGTGTTGCGGAGATCGCCGCCTCCGAGCAGCCGTACGGCATCGGCCAGGTCGTGGACGAGAAGTCGGTCGTGAACGGCGTCGTGGCGCTGCTCGCGACGGGCGGGTCGACCAACCACACGATGCACCTCATCTCGATGGCCGCCGCCGCGGGCATCGACCTCACGTGGGAGGACTTCGACGACCTCTCGGCCGCAGTGCCGCTGGTCGCGCGGATCTACCCCAACGGCCCCGCCGACGTGAACGACTTCCACCAGGCAGGTGGGACGCCCTTCCTCGTGCGTACCCTGCTCCAGGCCGGCCTCGTCCACGAGGACGTGCTCACCTTGGCCGGCCCGGGACTGTCCCGCTACACCCAGCGGCCGGTCCTGGTCGACGGCACGCTCCGGTTCGTCGACGGAGCATCCGAGTCGGGTGACCGGGACGTGCTCCGCGCGGCGGACGAGCCGTTCGCCCCGGACGGAGGGCTGCGGGTGCTGCAGGGGACCCTCGGTCACGCGGTGATCAAGGTGTCCTCGGTTGCCGAGGAGGACCTGGTCGTCGAGGCTCCCGCCCGAGTCTTCACCGACCAGGTGGCCTTCCTCCAGGCGTTCTCACGCCGTGAGCTCGACCGGGACGTCGTCGTCGTCATCCGGGAGCAGGGGCCGAGCGCCAACGGGATGCCGGAGCTGCATGCCCTCACCCCGTCGCTGGGAGTCTTGAAGAAGCGTGGCCACGCCGTCGCTCTGGTCACCGACGGCCGTATGAGCGGTGCCTCGGGCGCCATTCCGGCCGCCATCCACGTCACCCCCGAGTCGGTGCACGCAGGGCCCATCGCCAAGATCCTGGATGGCGATGTCATCCGGGTCGACGCCCTGACCGGCAGGCTCGACGTCCTCGTCGACGAGCGGCAGCTCGCCGACCGGCTGCCTTCCCCTCGCATGTCAGAGGAAGGCGTGGGCACGGGGCGCGAGCTGTTCGGTCCCATGCGAGCCGCGGTGGGCCCCGCCGACGAGGGAGCCCACGTCTTCGCTGCTCTGGGCCGCCGGTACGACCACGATACTGTGCTGGCTGTGCCGAGTACTGAGGAGAACCGATGACGTCCACGGCGTCCAGGCCCGCCATCAGCGGCGAGGCCGCCATCCTCGACCTGTCCCCGGTGATCCCCGTCGTGGTCGTGGACGAGGTGGAGCAGGCCGTGCCGCTCGCACGAGCGTTGCTCCGCGGCGGTATCCCGGTCATCGAGCTCACTCTCCGGAGCGCTGCCGGGCTTGGCGCCATCGAGGCCGTCGCGTCGCAGGTGGAGGGGATGGTGGTCGGTGCCGGCACGGTCCTGACGCCGGAGCAGGTGCGCCAGGTCCAGGACGCGGGCGCTCAGTTCATCGTGACGCCCGGCTCTCCTCCCCGGCTGGTGCAGGCCGCTCTGGACAGTGGGCTACCGCTGCTTGCGGGCGCCGGCACGCTCACCGAGATGCTGACGCTGGCGGAGGCCGGGCTCGAGGCGATGAAGTTCTTCCCCGCTGAGGCCAGCGGCGGTCGGCAGTACCTGTCAGCGGTTGCCGGGCCGTGTCCGCAGCTGCGGTTCTGCCCGACTGGCGGGATTACGCCCCAGACGGCGCACGACTGGCTGGCGCTGCCCAACGTCGGGTGCATCGGCGGATCGTGGCTGACGCCCACTGACGCTGTCGCCCAGGGCGAGTGGGCGCGCATCGAGGCGCTCGCCGCGCAGGCGGCCTCGCTCCGTCCCTGAGCCCGCGTTCCTGAGTCGGCGTTCCTGAGCCCGCGTTCCTGAGCCCGCCTCCCTGGGCCGCGGTGGGCGGGCATGGAACAGCCCGCGGGCCTGCTGTGCCGCATCGAGCGGCTCAGCGGTGCACAGGGGACGACCTGCGCGGACCCACGGGCTGCGGTGAACTGCTGGGATTGCGCCTGACGCGCCGTCGAAGCAGTCGACGTTCGTGCGCTAGCGCGCAGTCACCTCACGCGTCCAATGAGAACTCACCTGTTGGACCACCTCCCTTCCGTGTAGCTCGACGCTAGGTCGACTCGGCGCCGCGCGCAACGGGATTAGGCGGACGTTTCAGACTGTGGTGACGACCTCGTCGTAGTCGAGCCGCGGCAGCCGCTCGAACCAGGCGCCCTCGGCGGGGCGGCCGAGGTTCACCACGGCGATCGTGCGGTGCTTGCCGTCCGGGAAGAAGTCACGGTCCACGCCTGCGGCGTCGAAGCCCGTCATGGGGCCGGCAGCCAAGCCGGCAGCCCGTACTCCGAGGATGAAGTACGCGACCTGCAGAGTCGCGTTGAGCCGCGCGGAGCCCTCGCGCATGGCCTCGTTCGCGGCGAAGAGGTCGCGGGCGCCCTCGAAGTGAGGGAACACCTTGCCCAGCTCGTCGTGGAAGTCGAGGTCAGCGGCGAGGACGGCGACGAGCGGCGCGACGGAGGTCTTCGGCTTGTTGTTGCCGCCCATGTGCTCGACGAGCTTGGTGCGCGCCTCGGGGGACCGGACCAGCACGATGCGCAGGGGCTGGTTGTTCATCGAGGTGGGAGCCCACTTCACCAGGTCGTAGACCGCGCGCATCTGCTCGTCGGTTACCGGTTCGTCGGTGAAGGTGTTGGCGGTCCGGGCCTCGCGAAAGAGCAGGTCCTGTGCATCAGCGGAGAGCTCGAGGTGGTCGGCGAAGTCGGCTTCGAACGCTGAGAGCGAGTCATGGGTCTGGGTCATGGTCGGTTGAACAGTCAACTATCCGGTTGCATTCCCCCACCGGTGGGTGGAGCTCACCCGCTGGTCAGCGGTCCGCGATGCACCTTATGAGCGGCCGCTTGGGCCCGGGGCTTGATGACGAGGAGGTCGATGTTGACGTGCGCCGGTCGCTCGACCATCCACAGGATCGCCTCTGCCACGTCGTCGGCCACGAGGGGGTCGGCCACCCCGGCATAGACGGCATCGGCCCGGCCCTGGTCACCCCCGAAGCGGGTGAGCGAGAACTCCTCGGTCCGCACCATGCCCGGCGCGATCTCGGTCACCCGAACCGGCTGGTCCACCAGCTCGAGGCGCAGAGTCTCGGTGAGGGCAGCGACAGCGTGCTTGGCCGCGGTGTATCCCGAGCCGCCTTCGTAGACCGTCCGTCCTGCGGTCGACCCGACGTTGACGATGGTGCCCGCGCCGGACGCCACGAGAGCGGGCAGCAGCGCCTGCGTCACCTGGAGCGTCCCGATGACGTTGGACTCGTACATGCCGCGCCAGTCGCCGACCTCGGTCGAGGCCACCGGGGCCAGGCCCAGCGCCCCACCGGCGTTGTTCACCAGCACGTCCAGGCGATCGCCCACCGCCTCGGCCAGCCGGGCGACGTCTGCCGCCGAGGAGACGTCGCAGGTCACGGCACGGCCGCCGATCTCGTCCGCCAGGGCGGTGAGCCGGTCGCGACGGCGCGCGGCGCAGACCACGACGTAGCCGGCTGCGGCAAGGCTGCGTGCCGTGGCCGCACCGATTCCGCTGCTGGCCCCGGTGACGACGGCGAGCTTGTTCATGACTGCCCTCCTGACGGCTTCCTCACAAGTGGCGTTCCGATGGTCGGACGGTGGCTGGGTCGACCGCCACCCAGGTGGCCTCGGCCTGCGCCACGAGCCGGCCGTCGGCGCCATACAGGGCTGTGGCGCTGTAGTGCTTACGTCCCTCGTGGCCGCGCTCCCACGCCATGACGACGTGGGGCTCTCCCGGAGTGGGAAGCGCCCAGAGCTGCGCCGTCATGGTGCCCAGGACCATCGCGCGCCCGGCGATGCCGCTGGCCCAGCCCCCCGGGCAGTCCAGCGCCGCCCACACCGTCTCTGTGTCGACGTCGTCCGCGGGCACCCAGGCGGAGGCGTACTCGCCGCCTCCGCCGGCGACCCGGCCGGGCTGTTGCCGCAGTCCGTCTCGTGCGGCCCGTGCCGTGCCGCAGGAGAAGCAGGTGGGAAAGGGGTGGCTCGCCAGACCTTCGTAGCCGGAGCCCGCCAGCTGCGCTTCGGTGAACGGGACGGGCGGCACGGTGGGGCCGGGCAACGCGGCTGCCGGGGCTCCCTGCGCGACCAGCTGCTCGCCGTCGAGCAGGTGCACCACCGCGTCCCGCGCTTGCACAGCCAGCTCCCGTTCCAACGGTGGCGGGGTGCGAAGCCGCACCGTCACGGCGGGCAGAGCCACGGTGGTCGTGACCAGCCGCGAGAGGTGCCCACTCACCCATCCCCCGTTGCCGGAGGCCGGGGGGCCGCAGAAGCGCAAGGGCACGACGAAAGCCATGTCCCAGAACGTAGCCCGTCGCTGACCCCGGACGAGCGGCGGGCAGGCCGGCGGACCACAATGGGCAGCGATGCCCACGCCGCGAGTCGCTGCCGACGTGCCGTTCAGCCTGCGCACCATCGCCGTACCGGCCTACGGACCCACCGTCATAGCCGCGGTGGGCGCGGGCGCCGTCGTGCCGATCGTCACCCTGAGCGCGCTGGACCTCGGAGCGACGCCATCTGTTGCGGCACTGACAGCGGGGCTCGGGCTGGTTGCCGAGCTGTTCTTCGCAGTTCCCGCGGGCGCCCTGGTCCACCGCGTCGGCGAGCGCAAGGCGCTGGTATGGGCCAGCGGAGTCGATGCCGTCGCGGCGCTCGTGGCGTTGTTGGCGCCCTCGCTCGCAGTGCTCATGACCACCGTCTTCGCCATGGGCTTCACGTCCTCGGTCTTCCTCGTGGCGCGCCAGGCCTATCTCATCGAGGCGGTGCCGCAGTCCATGCGTGCCCGAGCGCTGTCCACGTTGGGGGGCGTCAACCGGATCGGGATGTTCGTCGGACCTTTCGTCGCCGCGCCGATCGTGCACCTATGGGGTCCGCGGGCGGGCTTCGCGGTCGCGGTCATGGCCGGGTTGGGGGCCGCCGTGCTGGTGCGGGTCTCCACCGACCTGACCGCCGAGCACGAGGCGCAGGCCGCAGGTCAGCCGCAGGCCAGCACCCGAGCGGTGCTCTGGGAGCACCGGCGCGTCTATCTCACCCTCGGCCTGGGAATCCTCGTCATCGGCGCCGCGCGGTCGGCGCGCGTCGTGCTCGTCCCGCTCTGGGCGGCCCACGTCGGCCTCTCTGCGACCACGACTGCCCTGGTCTTCGGCATCGTGGGAGGGGTCGAGATGCTGCTCTTCTATCCGGCCGGCTCGGTGATGGACCGGTTCGGCCGGATCTGGGTCGCTGTGCCGTGCGTGGTGCTGCTCGCCGTAGGGATGCTCGCTCTCCCCTTGACTCACAGTGCCCTGGGCGTCACCGCCGCGGCTCTGGTATCGGCCGTCGGGAACGGCCTCGGCTCGGGCATCGTGATGACGCTCGGAGCCGACACGGCTCCCACGCGCGGCCGCTCGCAGTTCCTGGGAGGCTGGCGGTTCGTCTCCGTCGTGGGGGGTAGCGGCTCGCCCGCGGTGATCGGCGTGGTCACGGCGCATGCCGGCCTGGCGGTCGCCTGCGTCGGTCTGGGAGCGCTCACGCTGGCCGGTACCGGGTGGCTGGCGTACTGGGTCCCGCGTTACGACCCCGCCCGGCGCGCCTGCGGCACGACGTGACGGGAGGGCCGCTCCCGTCGCCGCTGCGTCACGCCGTGACGGCGGCAGGTGAGAGGCTTGCTCCCGTGACGGACCTGATCGACACCACGGAGATGTACCTCAAGACCATCTTCGAGCTCGAGGAGGAGGGCATCCCGCCGCTGCGGGCCCGGATCGCCGAGCGGCTTGGCCACTCCGGCCCCACGGTGTCCCAGACCGTGGCACGGATGGAGCGGGACGGCCTGCTCGCTCTGGCCGGTGACCGTCACCTCGAGCTCTCCCAGCACGGGCGCCTGCTGGCGACGCGGGTGATGCGCAAGCACCGCCTCGCGGAGCGGCTGCTCGTCGACGTGATCGGCCTGGAGTGGGAGTACGTCCACGAGGAGGCCTGCCGCTGGGAGCACGTCATGTCGGAGCGCGTGGAGCGCAAGATCCTCGCGATGCTCCAGGACCACCACGACTCCCCGTACGGCAACCCCATCCCGGGACTGGACGAGCTGGGGGAGGAGGAGCCCACCGAGGACTTCCGTTCGGGTCTGCGTACGCTGACCGAGCTCGCCGGCGACAGTCCGGAGACGGTCCTGGTACGCCGGATCGGGGAGCCGGTGCAGGTGGACCACGAGGCTCTGAGCCTCTTGACGGTGGCCCGGCTGCTCCCCGGCCAACGGGTGCGGGTCCACCGCGAGGATGGTCGCGTGGTGGCCGTGCGGGAGGGCGCGCCGGACTCGACGGCCGTCTCCCTGCCGGACGAGGTGGCGCAGCACGTGTTCGGCGCGCTCGTCTGAGAAGCGCAGACGGGGACCAACGGGACCAACCGGGACGACTCACGTGTCTCGGCGCGTCGGCGTGAAGATTCCCATACGGGGAATTGGCCAAGTTCTGGACCCGCCGTGACCTCAATGTGACTTTCGCGGGGCCCTTGTGTACGGTTGCGGTCGTCTCTCCAGCACCGGGGAGGCTGACTCGATGTGAAACCGCCTAGTCCTGTCATCACGCCCGAGTCGACCGCGCAACACCGCTTGACAGGAGCGGGGGACCCAATTTCGGGCCGTCATCGGACGGTCCTTGGGGTGAAGTCCTCACGCGAGCGCCCGCAAGGTCGGGCGGCAACCGTGAGGGCCGGGTGATCTACCTCCACCCGAACCCGACAGCTGACCTCGTAGGCGCTGGAGGTTCTCTCATCGTGTCTTCTCACGCTCCTGGGCGTCATCGTGCGCCAGGCCGTTTCAACCCCTTCTCCGAGCTCTCCGGCATCGTGGCCAAGTCCGCCCAGCCTGCCGTGAAGACGTCCGCCGTCATCGCCGCCTCGGGCGGTCTCGTGGCGTCGTTCGCGCTGCCGGCCTCTGCCGCCACCGCCGAGCACAGCGCCGCCAGGACCGCCACCGTGGCCGCACCCGTCTCAGTCAAGGCTCCCGCAGCCGCGGCGCCGGCTGTCACGGACGCCTTCGGGCTCATCGACTTCAAGGCTACGGCCAAGCCGAAGCCGAAGCCGGAGGCCAAGCGGGTTCACGTCCGGCACGCCGCCCCTGCTGCCCGGCCGGCCGTCGCCCGCCAGGCCTCCGCCCACTCGACGGCCAGCCGCTCCACGGCGAGCGGCAGCACCGTCAGCCGTTCTGCAGATCGCGTCGCTCCGGCCAGCACCAAGCCGGCGACGGGTGGTGTCCTGGGCATCGCCGCTCGGTACGAGGGCATCATGTACCGCTACGGCGGCACGACTCCCGCCGGCTTCGACTGCTCGGGCTTCACGCAGTACGTCTTCCGTCAGGTCGGCATCAGCCTCCCTCGCACGGCAGAGGGCCAGCGGGCCGCGACGACTCCGGTGTCCAACCCGCAGCCGGGTGACCTGGTGTTCTTCGGCTCACCGGCCTACCACGTGGGCATCTACGCCGGCAACGGCATGATGTGGGACAGCCCGCGCAGCGGCAAGGCCGTGGCCCTGCGGTCCATCTGGTCCGGCAGCGTCACCTACGGTCGTCCCTGACCGCCTGACCGCCTGACCGCCCCATGACCGACCGGGTCCCCGTCCGCCGCCCGCGGACGGGGACCGCGTCGTTTGACCCCCTGGAGCAGGGGTACCTCGTGATCGCGCCCCCGCGGCATACCGGTCCCCCACGGGGTCGTGTGAGGATGGAGCCATGACTGCCGTGGAGATCGATGTCTGGGCAGACGTGGTGTGCCCCTTCTGCTACATCGGCAAGCGCCGGCTGGAGCTGGCCATTGCCGAGAGCTCGCATCCGGCCGAGGTGACCGTCACCTACCACGCCTTCGAGCTCGACCCCGAGACCCCGAAAGGCTCCGGGACCCCTGTCCTGAAGTGGCTGGCGCAGCGTTACGGAACGGATCTCGAGGGCGCCCGGCAGATGGCTGAGCGCCCCGCGGTGATGGGTCGGCCGGACGGTCTGGAGATCGACGTCGACACACAGGTTCGAGCGAACTCGTTCGACGCGCACCGCATCATCGCGCTCGGGCTGGCCCAGGGTGGTCATGCCCTGCAGGCGGCCGTGCTGGAACGGCTGTTCAGCGCGCACTTCAGCGAGGGCAAGGCCATCGACGACATCGAGACGCTGCAGCGTCTCGGCGCCGAGGCGGGACTCGACGGGCGGCGCCTCTCCGCCGTCCTGGCAGGGGAGGAGTACGGCCAGAGCGTTCGCACCGACGAGGAGTCGGCCCGGGAGATCGGGATCACGGGCGTCCCGTTCTTCATGGCCAACCGGAAGGTGGCGCTCTCCGGGGCGCACTCCGTCGAGGTCATCGGCCAGCTCATCCAGGCTGCGAGCGACGAGCACCACGAGAACTTGGGCGCCCACGCCTGAGCTCGTCACCTCACAGCAGTGGTCCGGCTGCGGACAGAGCGCTCTGGAAGGCGGCGAGGGTCGGCTCGCTGAAGAGGACGAACCGCACCAGGTCCACACCGTCGTGCTCGGCGAGGTCGGCTCGCAGAGCGTCGGTGGCGACTGCCGCCACTTCGGCAGCGTCCCAGCCGTAGACCCCTGCACTCACGGCCGGGAAGGCCACGCAGCGAGCACCCAGGTCGCGCGCGACCGCGAGGCTGCGCGTGAAGCATGAGGCCAGAAGGGCAGGGTCGTCCTGGCCGCGATGGCGGTTCGGTCCCACCGTGTGGATCACCCAGCGGGCGGGAAGGTTCCCTGCGCCCGTGGCCACGGCCTCGCCCACCGGCAGCCCCTTCGGGTGCGTGGTCGCGCGGACCCTGCGGCAGTCCTCCAGAAGCGCCGGTCCTGCCGCTGCGTGGATGGCCCCGTCGACGCCGCCACCCCCCATCAGGGCCGAGTCGGCGGCATTCACGATGGCATCGACGCACTGGGTGGTGATGTCGCCGAGCACGGCTTCCACGGTGACCATGAGCTCACCATACGAACCGGTGAGGTGCTGTATCGAGTCCTGGGGGGCCGAGTCCTTGGCGGACCGGCGGCTGCGCCTAGGGGTTCATCGCGAGGAAGACGAAGGCTGCCAGCAGGACGAGATGAACGCGAGCTGAGTCGGTCGGTCCGAGCCCGAGCCTCAACGGGCCCTCCAGCCAGATGGAGCCGACGGCGATGGCCGGGATGGTGAGGCCGATGCGGGCCATCGCCGACCCCAGTGCCAGGTTGAGGCTGATCTGGATCCGGTTGCGCCGGGCGCGCGGACGGCCGCAAGGGTCTTAGGGAGCAGCACGAGCAACGCGATGACGACACCGACGAACGACTGCGGGAACCCTGCCGCCGCCACGGCCGACTCGCCAGGGCAAGGACGGACGCGAGGGTGGTCCAGGTCAGCAGGGGGCTCGCCCGTCTCGCAGCCATGCCGCATCCTTTTCAGGCGGTGGGACGGGCAGGCAACCGCGGCCAGACCCGTTTACCACCGCTCGCCGGCGTCCGTGGCCAGCCATGGTCGGCCGTGGTCAGCGGTGGCCAGCCGTGGCGTCGCCGGGGGGGCGCTGCGCCGGGCAGCCTAGGATCGAGTCATGGGCTCGGGGCACGTCCACCACGCCGGTGCTCGACACCGGTGGCGTCTTGCGGTGGCGACGGCGCTGGTCGGAGCGTTCTTCGTCGTGGAGCTGGTGGCCGCTTTCCTCTCCGGTTCCCTTGCCCTCCTCTCAGACGCAGGCCACATGGCGGCCGATGTGGTGGCCTTGACCGCTGCTGTCGTGGCGACCCGGGTCGCGTCGCGCCGGGACACCACCGGCCGGCGCACGTACGGGTCCTACCGTGCGGAGGTCTTCGCCAGCGGCCTGGCGGTCCTGCTCATGCTGGGGGTCGCGGTCTATGTCGTGGTGGAGGCGGTGCGTCGCATCGGGCAGCCGGTCGACGTCCGCCCCGGGTCGATGCTCGTGGTGGGTGCGCTTGGGCTGGTGGTCAACATCGTGGCGCGGCTCCTGCTGCGTGGTGGGGCGAGGGAGAGCCTGAACGTCCGGGGCGCGTACCTCGAAGTCGTCGCCGACACGGCCGGCTCTGTCGGCGTCGTCGCCGCGGCCCTGCTCGTGCGCCGCACCGGCGACGCGTGGTGGGACACCGCCGTAGCGGTCGCCATCGGGGTCTTCGTGGCGGTGCGGGGCGTGCCCCTGGGCAGGCAGGTGCTGAGTGTGCTCGGCCAGCACGTGCCAGAGGGTATGGAGCCCGCCCGGGTCAGCGCCGACCTGGCCGGCATCACGGGCGTGCGCGACGTCCACGACCTGCACGTCTGGACCCTCACCTCCGGGATGAACGTGGCGACGGCGCACCTCGTCTCGGACTCCGGGGCAGATGTGGAGCGGATCCTGAGCGCCGGTCAGGACGTGCTTCGTGACCAGCACGGAATCGCCCACGCGACGCTGCAGGTGGAGCCGGCGGCTGGGGACTCCTGCCACGACACGGACTGGTGATCGGTCTACCTTGCGGCTATGACGTTCTCCATCGTCGGACAGCTCGGCGACTCCTTCGGGGTGGCCGTGGCCAGCAAGTTCCCCTTCGTCGGTGCCGTGGTGCCGCAGGCCCGGCTCGGCGTCGGCGCGGTGGCCACGCAGGCCATGGCGCGCGTGTCCTACCGCGAGACGGCGCTCGCCACGCTCGCCGACGGAGGGGACGCGCAGGCGGCTCTCCGGGCGTGCACGGGCCCCGACGACGATCGCCGACACCGGCAGGTCGGCGTGGTGGGGGTCGACTCCCAGGCGACCTGGACGGGCGACGGGTGCCTCCCTTGGGCAGGTGGAGTGTCGGGACGCCATGAGACGGGTGGCTACGCCATCCAGGGGAACATCCTGACCGGCGCTGACGTCGTGGCCGCCATGGAGGAGGCCTGGCTGTCCACGGCCGGTTCCTCGCTGACCGACCGGCTCCTCGCTGCCCTTCTCGCCGGGGACACTGCCGGCGGGGACTCCCGCGGCCGCCAGGGCGCGGCGATGTATGCCGTCCAGCCCGGGGCCGGCTACGACGCCTGCGGTGTGCTCGCCGACGTCCGCGTCGACGACCATCCGCAGGCTCCCGAGGAGCTGGCCCGCCTGCTCACCATGAACGACCTACTCTTCGGCCGGCCGGAGGAGGTGCAGCCGCTGACCGGTGCGCTGGCCGAGGAGGTCGCCGCCCGCCTGGCGCGACTCGGCCACGAAGCAGACGGTGACGTGCAGGCGGCGCTCGAGCGGTGGGTCTCGGAGGCGAACTACGAGATGCGTCTCACTCCGGACGGGATCGACACCAAGGTTCTTGCCGCCCTGCGGGAGGTCACCGCTCCGTGACACGATGGGGCCGTCCCGCAGACCATCGGCTCCTGACGTCGTGAGGTGGTCGGTAGACCCCGGAACCTGCCTCAGCGCCTGATCACTGCTGCTCAACCGCCGATGCGGCGCCGGAGCAGCCGCGCCTCCCAGGGGCGCAGGGCTGCTGTGTGCGAGGCCGGGTCGGGGAGGTTGCCGAGGAGGAGGTCGGCGCTGCTCCACTGGTCCAGGTCGGCCAACGCGTCCATGAGATCGAGCCTCTCGGGGGAGAAGTTGGCGACCACGAGGAGCTCTGTCCCTCGGTAGGACCGCGTGAAGGCGTAGAGGGTGGGATGGTCGGGCGCCAGCATGGTGAAGTCACCGTGCGGGATGGCTGGTTCGGTGTGCCGGAGGCCGATCAGCCGGCGGTAGTGGTGGAACACCGAGTCCTGGTCGGCGACGGCGGACGCGGCGTTGACCTCCGGGTAGTTCGGGTTGACTCGAGCCCACGGAGTCCCGCTCGTGAAGCCCGCGTGCTCCGAGCTGTCCCACTGCATCGGCGAACGGGCGTTGTCGCGGCTCCCCAGCCGAAGGTTGCGCAGCACGTCCTCCGGGTCGGAGCCGGCCGACACGGCCTCGCGGAAGTAGTTCACCGACTCGATGTCGAGGAAGTCGTCGGCGGTCGCGAACGGCACGTTCGTCATACCGAGCTCCTCGCCCTGGTAGACGTAGGGCGTCCCACGGTGCAGGTGAAGGACGGTGCCGAGCAGCTTCGCCGCAGCAACCCGGTACTCGGGGGCATCGCTGCCGAACCGGGACACGGCCCTGGGCTGGTCGTGGTTGTTCCAGTACAGCGAGTTCCAGCCCACCTCCGCCAGCCCCTCCTGCCACCGCCCCAGCGAGGCCTTGAGGTCTCGAAGGTCCACGTGTGTGCGATCCCACTTGTGGCCTCGGGTGTCCAGGTTCACGTGCTCGAACTGGAACACCATGTCGACCTCGCGTCGCGCCGGGTCCGTATAGAGAACCGCGTCCTGCACTGTCACGCCCGGCATCTCGCCCACGGTCAGCAGCTTCTCGGGCCGCCCCTCGAAGACCGACTCGTGCATCTCGTGCAGGAACTCGTGGATCCGAGGGCCGTTGAGGAAATGCGGTGACCCGTTGCCGAGCCGGCGCCCGGGCAGGGGCTCTCCGTCGGGCAGGGAGGTCACCTTGGAGATCATGTTGATGACGTCCATCCGGAAGCCGTCGATGCCCCGGTCGAGCCACCACCGCATCATCGCGTAGACAGCCTCGCGTACCTGCACATTCTCCCAGTTGAGGTCCGGCTGCTTACGGCTGAACAGGTGGAGGTAGTACTCCCCGGTGGTCTCGTCGAGCTCCCATGTGGGGCCGCTGAAGAAGGACTCCCAGTTGGTCGGTTCGGCGCCTTCCTCCCCGGCGTGGCGGCCGTCGCGGGGGCCTCGCCACCAGTACCAGTCACGCTTCGCGTTGTCCCTGCTCGCGCGGGACTCGAGGAACCACGGGTGCTCGTCCGAGGTGTGGTTCACGACCAGGTCCATGACGATCCGGATCCCTCTGCCGTGGGCCTGGGCTATCAGCTCGTCCACGTCGGCGAGGGTCCCGAACGTCGGGTCGATGTCCTGGTAGTCGCTGATGTCGTAACCGTTGTCGTCCTGCGGGCTGGTGTAGATGGGGCTGAGCCACAGCACGTCGATCCCCAGCTGCTGCAGGTAGTCCAGCCGGCTGATGATGCCTTGCACGTCGCCGACCCCGTCCCCATCGGAGTCCTGGAAGCTCCGCGGGTAGACCTGGTACACCACGGTCTCGCGGAACCACTGGTCGTCCACCGCCGGCTCGGCGCTGTCCACCTGCGAGTCCGTGACCGAGGCCGTGGTGGTCCGGGTCGTCGTGGTGCTCCTGTCGGCGGGTGCCGTGTCGTCAGCCATGGCGGACAGTCTCGCGGGCCGGCGGGGGGCCGGCAACGGCGACGTCGACGAGGGGTGGCGGTCCGTACGTCAGCCGACCGAGGTCACGACCTCGTACAACACGGGAGAGCTGGGGAACTCCTCCCAGCCCGGCTGGGTCACGATCCGCCGGAACTCCTCGGTGGAGTGGGCTGCCCGGTAGTCGGCCTCGGAGTCCCAGCTCGCCACGTTGACCCACCGATGCGTCGCCCTCGGGCTGAGAGCGCGGTGCAGCCGTAACGACACGAAGCCTGGTTGGGCGATGAAGTACCTGCTCGTCCTGTCCCACATGGCGTGGAACTCCTCGTCGCGGCCGTGAGGGACCGTGAAGCTGTTCATCAGCGTTACGGGCCCGGGCACCAGGTCGTTCCGGGCCTCGGCAACTCGGGCGTCGGCGCTCACTCTGTTTGTCATGGTTGTCTCCACTTCGGCGATCTTCGGTTCGTTGCACTGGTGTGCACTTATTGCATAGGTGTACACTCGCCGGAAAGGACTGTCAAGAGGTCGGAAGAAGGGGGTCGAGACGTGGCTCTGAGCGAGGACGACAGGGGTCGGGTGGCGCAGCGCCGGCGGACGCGGGAGGCCATTGTCAGCGCGGCTGCGGGGCTGCTCGAGGGCGGCCGAGCTCCGTCCGTCAACGAGGTCGCCAAGGCGGCCGACATGTCGCGCCGCACGATCTACCAGTACTTCCCGAATCTCGAGCAGCTGTTGCTGGACGCCGCGCTGGCGAGGCTGGCCCAGACACCGGTCGACGAGGCGATCGACGCCGCCGACCGGGCGGGGCCGGACGCTGGTGCGGTGGACGGCGCGCGGGGGGAACGTCCGCGGGTGGATGGCGGCGCAGGCGCCGAGGAGCGGGTCGCCAGGATGGTGCGGGCGCTCGCGAACATGTCGACCGAGACGCTGGCGTTGGGACGGTCTCTCATCCGTCTCACGGTGGACGGTTCACCGGAGGCGCCAGGAGCTCCGCTTCGGGGCTATCGGCGGGTCGCCTGGATCGAGCGAGCGGTGGAGCCGCTTCGCGCAGAGCTCGACGAGGCGACGTTCGAGAGGTTGGTGTCGGCGCTCGCCATGGTCGTCGGCTGGGAAGCCCTCATCGTTCTTCAGGACGTCCGTGGACTGGAGAAGGAGGAGCGGCTGGAGACGTCGCTGTGGGCTGCCCGAGCGCTGGTTCGCGCCGCGTTGGAGGACGTCTCCTGACGTGGGTCAGCGTGCGGCACTGATCACGCGCGTGAGGCTGTCGCGCAGCTCCTCCAGCTCGGTGACGTCCATCCCGAGGCGCTCGAGGATCGCTCCGGGGATCCGCTCGGCTCGTCTGCGCACCGCTGCCCCCTTGCCGGTCAGTGAGACGGCGAGCGCCCGGTTGTCCCGGGGGTCGCGACCCCGGACCACCATCCCGTTGGCTTCCAGGCGCTTCAGCAGTGGGGAGAGCGTGGCCGGCTCGAGGCTGATCCGCTCGGCGAGGTCGGCGACCCGCAGGGGAGAGGTCTCCCACAGGGCGAGCATGACGAGGTACTGCGGGTGCGTCAGTCCCAACGGCTCGAGCAGGGGACGGTACAGCGCGATGACGTTGCGCGAGGCAACGGCAAGGGCGAAGCAGACCTGCCGGTCGAGCCTGAGGAGGTCGGAGGTGTGGGCAGCTGGCACGTCGATCCCTGGGTCGCTGAGCAGTATGATGAGTGTACAAACAATTCGCCCGCTAACCAATGGAGCACAGCCGTGAGCCGCAAGTCAGACCGAGAAGGCCTGTCCCTGGGGTACCGCCTCGGGTACCGCATCAGGGCGATCGGCATGAGCATCTTCGGCCCGGCGCAGCTCGGCGAGGAGGACGACCCTATGCGCCGGCTACGGCGCGAGCGGGAGGCCAAGGTCCGGGCAGCACGCGAGAAGCGCGAGGGCCGTCAGTAGGAGGCGCGCACCGACGCGGCCAGGGCGGTCAGTAGCAGCCGACCACTGTGGCGGCCAGCATGTCGAGGCTCTGCTTCAGGGTGAGGCTGGCGCTCTTGGCGTTGACGACGAAGGCGAAGGCCTTGACTCGCTGGTCCGTCCCCCGCGTCCAGCCGACCAGGGCAGCGGCGTCGGAGAGGGTGCCCGTCTTGGCGAAGACGCGGCCGACCGCGCACTTCGACGCCGCAGTGGTGAACCGTCCGTAGGAGGCCTTCAGCGTCCCGGTCTGGCCCGCCGTCGGGAGGCCGGCACCGGACTGGAGCAGCGCAAGCTTCGTGGTGTTGCCGGTCTCGAAGATGTTGGTCACCATGCGGCTCAGCTGCAGCCCGGTGAGCCGGTCGCTGCGCGAGAGCCCGGACCCGTCATACAGGGCGTTGGCGGTGAGGCCCTCCGCGGCCAGGCGCTTGGAGGCGGCGGTTCGCGCCCCGGTCCAGGTGGCTCCGTATCCCATCCTGAGGGACACCAGACGGTGCAGAGCCTCGGCATGCTCGTTATCCGACTCCAGCATCATGCGGGACACGATCTGGCTCACGGTCTGGCCAGCGGAGCTGGCGAGGACAGGGTCGGTGGAGGTGGCCCTACCCCGGCCGATGCGGGTCACAGTCAGCCCGTTGGCCTTGAGCCTGCCCGCGAACAGGTTCGCCGCGTCGATCGTGGTGTCAGTGACCAGCCGCCCGTCGACGACCAGCGCCCGCAGCCACGTGGTGTCGTTCGGGATGTACGTCGACTTCCATCCGGTCGCCAGGGAGGGGGTCGGGAACAGGGAGTCGTCGGCGTACACGCGGACCCTCAGCTGGCCGCGCGCCTTCATCGCAGCGGCTGTCGACTTGGCCAGCGTGGCGAGCTGAGCGGAGGAGAACGAGGGGTCGCCCGACCCCACGAGGATGACCTGGTCGGCCTGGTAGCCGCGCTTGACCCTGGTGGTGAAGCGGGCGGTCGCCCCGAAGACGGCAAGGGCATCCGTCGCCGTCACCCACTTCGCGGTGGAGGCCGGCATGAGGCCCGTGCTGCCGTTCTTGCTCCAGACGACCGCGCCGCTGGCTGCGTCGATCACCGAGCCGGTGAAGGACGTGCCGAACCTCGTGATGGTCACCCGGCCCGTCAGCTTCGAGGAGATCCGCAGGTCCGCGCTGGTACGCGTGTAGGTGGCCAGAGCCGTCGTCGACGCAGGGGCGGACCGTGGTGCGGCGGCGGCGGTGACGGCTGGGCTGACGGCTGGGCTGGCGGACGCCGGGGCCACAGCCGCAAGCGCGGCCACCATGGTGCCGACTGCTACGCCGGTCACCAGGGCGCGGCTCACGGTGCGTGTTCGCCCGCGCTCGCCGGAGAGTCGCGTCGGCCGGAAGGTGAGCCGGCGGCGTGGCAGGCGGGGGGCTTGAACGCGGGCGGGGGGGTTCGACATGGCCGTGGTCCTTGGGGAGAGGGGGCAGGGCCGCAGCGGTGGGGACTGCTGAGCTTGCGGGGACGCTACTCCAGGGAGGTGCTGAAAGGGGCCGTTTGCGGGATCTACCTCCCGTTCCGGCCGCTTTGGTTCTTCTTGGCCGGGCCTCGACTTGGACCCCTGTGGCCGGGTTCTACAGATCCTGCTCGGTCATGGCAACCTTCATTCGAGATGCGAATGGTGGCTCGCGGGAGGACTCGGTCCACCACGAGGCTGCACCTGCCTGAACGGGGAGGCCGGATCGCCTCATCAAGAGGGTCCCGGAGACGGTCAGGAGGCGCGGGGACGACGTCGTGACGCATCGAGAGGGGACAGGTCTGTGCTGACGAGGGGGCGGTCCGGCTGCTTGCTCGGCGCGCCCCTGCTCGTGGGCGCAGCGTTGGGCCTCACCTCAGGGTGCTCGGCGGGTCCGGCTCCCCGCGGGCCGAGCGGAAGCGGCACCGTCGCGACGACTCCGAGCGGCACCGCTGCGCCCTCCTTCAGCCCAGAGTCCGTCACCATCGTGTCCACGGCACGGCAGGGGAAGGACGTCGTGCTTCAGGTCGCAGCCCCCGCGCAGACCCGGTTCCGCGTCGGGACGAGCGTGGACTCCTCGGTCGCCTGCCGAGAGTCGGTCCTCGACCGCGGGGAGCGGACCACGTACCACGTGGTCTGTCTGGCAGGAGGTCCCGGAAGCCAGCTCCTCGCGACCATCACGTTCGGCGACTTCGACTACACCTTTCTCCAGCCCCTCTGGGGCCACTGTCGTCCGTCCCCGCGTCGTGCCGGCGGGCACCTGCCCGGCGATGGTCGCCCTGCGCGAATCAGGAGGGGAGCCTTGCGCCGCCCCAGTCGAGGCGTCAGAGCGGCTTGGGGCAGGCGCCGAAGCGGTTGTTGGCCGGGTGGCTGTCCTGCACAGCCCATGCTGTCAACAGCAGTGTGCCCAGCAAAGGCACGACCCCCAGCCAGAGCCACCACCCCGACCTGTCCACGTCGTGCAGGCGTCGCACGTTCACAGCGAGCGACGGGATCAGCATGCCGATGGTCGTCAGTCCCGAGATCAGGCCCGGGTCGTGGCTGTCGATGCCGAACAGCACGACATCCAGCATGGAAGCTCCCGACGCAACCGCGGCGAAGAAAAGGAGGAACCACCAGAACTCGGAGCGACGAGCGCGGCCGTCGAAGGTCGCGTACTTCGACAGCCCCTCTCTGATGGCTTCAGCGAACGACATACAGCTCCACTCCGGTCGGTCTGCGTATGACGCCTCACGCGAGGCGGCGCGGACCCGGGCTGGCTGCTCGACGCGGCCACCGGAGCAAGGCGCACCGGGGATAGAGACCTGACGCGCCGGAAGGTGACGCGAGGGCCGCCCGGATGGAGGGCGTGACTCGGTGGCAGGGTCCTGCTACAACCTGTCGGGGGCAGGTGCGTACAGGACGTCGACGTCGTTGCGCCGAAGGGCACCGGCGAGCTCGGCCGGCGGTTCCTTGTCCGTGATGAAGTAGTCGGCTGCGTCCAAGCGGGCGATCTGCGCGAGCAGCCGGCGCTCGAACTTCGAGGAGTCAGCCAGGATCGCCACCTTCCCGGCCTTGTGCAGCATCTCGCGCATCATCGCGGCCTCAGCCAGGTTGCTCGTCGAGTACCCACCGTCGCTGGCCACGCCGCCCACGGTGACCAGCGCCAGGTCGCAGCGGATGTCGAGGTCGGGCCGGCCGAGCGTGACGGGGAACGCCACGGGACCGATCGTCGCCTGGGCCGCATACCGCACGTCGCCGCCGAACATGTACAGGTCGCGGAAGCACTTGGGGGAGATCTCGGTCGCGAGTCGCAGGTTGTTCGTCGCGATGGTCAGCCCCCGATGGTCGCGCAGGTGACGAGCGACGGCCAGCGCCGTCGTGCCCGCGTTGATGATGAGGACGTCTCCATCCGTCACCAGGCTCGCTGCAATGGCGCCGATGCGTTCCTTGGCGGCGGGCTGCACCTGGATCCGGGTGTTGAGTCCGGGATCCATCCGCGGCATGCGGGCCGGGTCGACGGCACCACCTCGGGCTCGCATGACCAGACCCTCGCCGTCGAGCTGGTCCAGGTCGCGCCGGATCGTGTCCGCCGAGACGCCGAGCCGCTCCGCGAGGGCCTGCACCGTGACCTGCCCCGCATCGGCGACCAGCGCCACGATCGCTGCCTTCCGGCTTGCCGGCAGCCGCGTCGATTCCTCCTGCATGCGGGGAGCATACGTGCTGGGAGACGCCCGGTTGTGCGTAATCACTGCGTGTTCCCGCCCCATCCTGCACCGAGGTGGAGTGTGCAGTCAGCTGGCGATCCGACCGTCCTGACGCCGCTGGGCACAGGTGATGCGCACGGCGCCAGCCTTCCGGATCCGCTGCCTCAAGGCGGTTGAGACGCATTGCCGTAGCCCTTGTCAGTGCGCAACTTCACGGCTAATCTCGCAGAGACCAGCATGAACCAGCAACTAAGCGCAGAAATAGCGCCGGAACGGAGCGGTAATGCGAGCACAGAGTCGTGCTTCACGGGTGATGGTGGTGGTTGGGGCTGCTTCGGCGCTGAGCCTCCTCGCTGCGTGCGCCGGAGGCGAGGGCTCCCCCGTGGGGGCCGGCGCGGCGGACAAGAAGGGCACGGCGGCCGATGGCTCAGTAGTGCTCGAGCTCTCGCAGTGGTGGGAGCCGGAGCTCCCGAAGGGCGCCCTGCGCGGCATCATGGACGGCTTCGAGCAGCAGAACCCCGGCATCAAGGTCAAGCTGATCAGCGCGCCGTACGCCTCCACCCAACAGCAGACCGTTGCCGGAGCCGCGTCCAAGACCTTGGCCGACGTCGTCGGTCTGGACGGGGCGTGGGTGAACGACCTCGCCAAGCAGAAGGCGGTCACCGACCTCACGACCCTGATGAAGGACGCCGGCTACGACGACTCCCAGCTGGCCAGCCAGATCAAGGTCGACGGCCAGACCTACATGATTCCCGTCGTGAACTTCGTCTACCCCATGTTCACCAACGACGACCTTCTCGCCAAGGCTGGCGTCGCGAAGCCTCCGACCACGCGCAGCGAGTTCCTCGCCGCGGCGAAGGCCGTTTCCAAGACCGGGAACGGGAACGCCGGGTGGATCCTGCCCTTGGCCCAGGACGCCCCGAACGGCATCCAGAACGACGTGATGTCGTGGGTCTGGGCGTCTGGCGGCTCGATGCTCAAGGACGGCCAGCCCGACGTGACCAACGACTCCGTGAAGAGCGCGGTCAGCTTCGTCAAGGACCTGTACGACGCGAAGGCCATCGCACCGGGAACCCTCACGATGCACGAGCAGGACAAGGTGGAGCAGTTCACCAACGGCCGGGTCGGCATGATGATCGACTCCCTTGCCCACATCACGCTGATCCGCGAGAACAACCCGAAGCTGAAGTTCAGCATCTCCGCCATCCCGGCGCAGGACGGCTACACCGGCAAGCGCGGCATGCCGTACGCCTCCTGGGGCATCGGGGTCGCGGAGAACAGCAAGCACAAGAAGGAGGCGTGGAAGCTCGTTCAGTACCTCATGAGCACTGACGTGAACTCCAAGCTGTCCTCGGTTGCCAACGCGTTCCCGGGCAACACCAAGTCGGTCCCCGACTTCGTCAAGTCCGACGCCAAGTTCAAGACCGCCTTCGACATCTGGAACAAGGGGGTCCCGGCCAACGAGTTCACCGGGCTGCCGACCGCGGAGGACCTGATGCGCAGCTTCGACGAGCAGCTCCAGCAGACGCTGGCGAACAACCAGCCCGTCGACAAGTCGCTGGCCGACGTCCAGGCCGCCTGGGCCAAGAAGTTCTGACGGAGCACGGTGGGGCGGGCCTGCTGGTCCGCCCCAACGCTCAGGAGGCGCACGTGACTGCAACCCAGATCCCGACTCGGGCAGCTCCGACCCAGGAGGCTCCCCGTCGCCGCCCGCTCCCGTTGCGGCGGCTGGTCCCCTACGGCTACCTCTCGCCGGTCATCGTCCTGATGATCGTCCTGATGATCGTCCCCGTGGTAGTCGTCATCAGGTACTCGTTCCTCGACAACGTCATCATGACGCCGACGTCCTCGCTCGTGGGGTGGCACAACTACGTCACCGTGCTGGGTGACCCGCTGTTCCGGACCGCGGCCCGCAACACCGCCGTCTTCACATCCGTCAGCGTGGCCGTGCACCTGCTCCTGGGCCTGGCGTTCGCGATGCTGCTCAACACGACCCTCCTCGGCCAGCGGACGAAGACGGTGTTCCGGACCATCTTCGTGATGCCATGGCTGCTCACCGTGGCGATCATCGCCATCCTCTGGCGCCTGCTGCTGGACCCCAACGGCGTGGTGAACTACGGGCTGCAGGGCGTCGGGCTCATCGACACGCCGGTCGCCTGGTTCTCGGACCTCAACCTCGCACTGCCGGCCGTCACGTTCGTCAACATCTGGGCTGGCTACCCGTTCTTCATGGTCAGCCTGCTGGCCGGTCTCCAGGGCATCTCCGCCGACCTCTACGAGGCCGCGGCAGTCGACGGCGCCTCGTGGTTGCAACGCTTCGTCCACGTCACGCTGCCGTCCCTGCGACCGATCATCGTCAGCATGGCGCTGCTCGACCTCATCTGGACCTCCCAGCAGTTCCCCCTCATCTGGATGACCACCGGCGGCGGACCGCTCGACCGGACCGAGATGCTCAGCACCTACACGTACAAGCTGGCGTTCAGCAAGTACGAGTTCGCATGGGCCTCCGCGAGCGCCGTGGTGCTGCTCGTCCTGGCGATGGTCCTCGCCGTCTTCTACGTCCGTTACCAGCGAGCGAGGGACTGACCATGACAAGCCGCTCCCAGAGCGTGGCCCTCAAGTCGGGCGCGATCTTCGGACTCCTGCTCGGAGGGTGCTTCGCGGGGCTCCCGATCCTGTGGATGCTGTCCAGCTCGTTCAAGGACAACTCCGAGATCTTCGCGTGGCCCCCTCGGCTGGTCACGAGCACCTTCTCGTTCGCGGCGTACACGAGCGTCTTCACAGACCCCGTGAAGGTGCGGTTCTTCCTCAACAGCTACTTCGTCGCGGTGTCGGTGACGGTGCTGACGCTCATCACGGCCATCCTGGCCGCCTATGCGTTCAGCCGGTACGAGTTCCGGCTCAAAGGAGCCATCAACGTCGTCATCGTCGGCATCCAGGCCGTGCCACCGATCACGTTGCTCATCCCGTACTTCGGGCTGATCGTCGCGCTGCGCCTCTACAACAGCTACCAGGGCCTCATCCTCACGTACATGGTGTTCACGCTCCCCTACGCCATCGTCATGATGACCGGCTACTTCAACACGCTGCCGCGAGAGCTCGACGAAGCGGCCCGCGTGGACGGCACGACCTCCTTCGGAGCGCTGTGGCGGATCCTCGTGCCCATCTCGCTTCCCGGGATCGTGTCGGTGGCGGTCTACACCTTCATGATCGCCTGGAACGAGTACCTCTTCGCGCTGACCCTGACGCGCACGGACAACATGCGGACGGTGCCCATCGGCATCCAGCTCCTCATGGGCCAGCACTCCTACAAGTGGAGCGAGATGATGGCGATGAGCGTGCTCGGGAGCATTCCGGTGCTCATCCTCTTCGTCTTCTTCCAGAAGTTCTTCATCGGCGGCATGACGGCCGGCGCGGTCAAGAGCTGACCTGACACTCACCGAACCCAACCATCACCACACGAAAGAGACGGACCCCATGCTCGTCAACGGAGTAAAGCTCCTCCAGATCGCGCGCGAGAACCGCTTCGCGGTCCCCGCGTTCAACATCAGCGACCACGCGATGCTGAACGGCATCTACGACGTCTGCGAGGAGCTGGAGTCCCCGCTGATCGTGGCGATCCATCCCGACGAGGTCCGCCATGTCGGTCCGGACTTCCTGCCTTCGGTGCTGCACCGTGCCCGGCGCACGACGATCCCGGTCGCCGTGCACTGGGACCACGGCGCGACGTACCAGGAGGCCCTGCGCGCCATCCAGCTCGGCTTCACCTCGGTCATGATCGATGCGTCCCTGCTTCCGTTCGACGACAACGTCGCCGTCACCAGGCGGGTGGTGGAAGCCGCGCACGCGGTGGACATCAGCGTCGAGGGCGAGCTCGGGACCATCGGCAAGACCGACGACGAGGCCGAGGACGGCACCGCGGACATCATCTACACGGACCCCGAGGACGCCGTGCGGTTCGTCCAGGAGACCGGGGTGGACAGCCTGGCCGTCGCCATCGGGACGTGCCACGGCCTCTACCCCTCCTGGATGAAGCCCGAGCTGAAGATCGACCTGCTGGAGCGCATCGAGGCGAAGGTGTCGGTGCCGCTGGTGCTGCACGGTGGGTCGGGGAACCCCGACGAGGAGATCGCCCGGTCTGTCGAGCATGGCGTGGCGAAGATCAACATCTCGAGCGACATCAAGGTGGCCTACCACGACAAGATGCGAGAAGTGCTGGCCGACACCAAGCTTCGCGAGCCGCTCTCCATCCAGCCGCCGTGCGTGCAGGCCATGAAGTCAGCCGCCGCCCACAAGATCCAGCTGTTCTCCGCCGAAGGGAAGGCAGCCCTGTATTGAGCACCGCAGACGTGGTCCTGGGCTTCGGCGCAGCCATCGACCGGGAGATCGACTGGGACGCCGTAGTGCTGGGGGAGCTCGCCCAGCACTACGGCATCGGTCCTGCGGACCTCTTCTCTCGGACAGCCATCCAGACGGAGCGCGATCTGGTCGCCTGCATCCTCGGCTACCTCCAGGGCGGCTCCGGTGGCGAGCGTCGCGTCGAGGAGCCGGAGGTCATCAACCAGTTCTGCAGCAGGTTCTCCGGCACGACGTCGCTCGGGGGAACCTGCGTCAGGGCGGCGTCCGCGATGGAGCGGCTCGGGCAGCCGGCGCTGGTGAACATCACGTATGCCGACGAGCAGGTGCGCGGCCTGCTGTCGGAAGGATGCAGCTACCTGGTCGGCGAGGGGAACGACCCGTCCTACCCACACCTCATCGTGCAGTACCCCGCCGGCGCACGCGTGCGAACCGACCGGCTGGAGCTCGTGGCACCGCGCGCCAACCGGCTGATCTTCGTCAACGACCCGGCGAACGAGAGACTCGCCCTGAGCAGCGAGCTCAAGGGCGCCGTCGCGGAGGCTGACGTTCTGCTCGTCTCGGGGCTGAACGCCATGCGCAGCCTGCCACAGCTGCGTCAGCGCCTGGCATACATCGAGGAGTGCGTCCGCGGCTCGCAGCGGGGGACCCTGGTCTTCTACGAGGACGCGGGGTTCCACGAGCCGGCATTCGCGGAAGTCGTGCGTAGCCAGATGGCCTCGCTGGTGGACGTGTACAGCCTGAGCGACGAGGAGCTGACCCAGGTCCTCGGCTCGCCTGTCGACCTGCTCGACGCCGTTCAGGTCCTAGACGCATTGCGCACCATCACTGCCGAGCTGCTCGTGCCGGTGCTGGTCGTCCATTCGCGGCACTGGGCGGTCGCGTTCGGTGAGAGGGCGCAGGACTTCGCCGGGCCCCTGGCCACCGGCGTCGGGATGGCCACCGCGCGGTACGCCTACGGGGACGCGATGTCGGCCGCCACGATGCGTGCCATGGCTGCCGCACCGGCAGACACGCAGACGTCACGGTTCGTCCTCGACATCACCGCGCTGGCGGGGGGCCGGCTGGCCTGCGTTCCGGTCCCAGCGCTCAACGTGGCGAGCCCCACGACCGTCGGCCTCGGGGATACATTCGTCGGGGGCTTCCTGGCAGCCTGTGCAGCCTCGCCTCGCACGCTCACCGACGCAACAAGAAGGGCATCGTGACCGACGGAACCGTAGGCACAGACACGTCCGCGACGTCGTGGCTGCAGCTGCCGACGCACCGCGGATGGGCGGAGGACAGGTTCAGGCGGCTCATCGAGTTCGTGCTGCCGAGCGTCCTGCCGGAGGGTGGCTTCGCGTACCTGGGGGCAGACGGCCGCCCCATGCCGGGGCGAGAGCCCTCGGTCCTGTTGACCGCGCGGATGGTGCACGTCGCTGCTCTCGGTTCGGTCCTCGGGGTCCCCGGGGCCGGGCGGCTCCTGGAACACGGCCTCCAGTCCCTGTCCGGTCCCTTCCGTGACACGTCCCACGGAGGCTGGTTCGCGCAGCTGCGGGCAGGTAGCCGGAAGTCGGCATACGAGCATGTCCACATCATCCTGGCTGCCGCATCAGCCGTCGCCGCCGGCGCTGTGGGCGCCGAGGCGCTGGCGGCAGAGGCCTGTGAGGTCGTTGAGCGGCACTTCTGGCAGGAGGACGAGGGAGCGCTCAGCGAGTCGTACTCGGCGGAGTGGGGTGACCCGGAGCCGTACCGCGGAGCGAACGCGAACATGCACGGCGTCGAGGCGTTCCTGGCGATCGGGGACGCGCTCGAGGATGACCTCTGGCATGCTCGCGCGCTGCGCATCAGCGACCGGGTCATCAACCAGCACGCGCGACGGCGGGAATGGCTCATCCCCGAGCATTTCGATGCCGGGTGGAACGAGCTTCCCGACTACAACGCGGACAACCCCGCCGATCCCTTCAGACCCTACGGCGCGACGTACGGGCACTCGCTGGAGTGGGCACGGCTGCTGTGCGGCGTGCATGCCAGCCCACGGGTGCCCACCCCCGACTGGCTGCTCGGGGCAGCGGTGGCGCTGGCCAGGAAGGCTCTCTCCTCGTGGGGGGTCGACGGGCGGGAGGGCCTGGTGTACACCGTGGACTGGGACAGCACCCCCGTGTCGACGGTGCGGCTGCACTGGCCGGTCTGCGAGGGCATCCAGGCAACGGCGCTGTTGCGAGGGCTGACCGGGGAACCAGAGTGGGAGGCGTGGTACCGCCGGCTCTGGGACCATGCAGCCGCGTACTTCCTCGATCCCTCGGGGAGCTGGGTCAACGAGCTGGACCAGGAGTTCAGGGAGGGCGGCGCAGTCTGGCCGGGACGGCCCGACGTTTACCACGGGACGGGCGCCTACCTTGCGCCGCTCCTGCCGCCGTGGCCGTTCATGACCGTGGCCGCGGCACGCCGCCCCTGACGTGCCGCCGGCGACGAGGGACGGGTGCTGCCGGCCACTTGTGCCGCGAGACGGCGGTACCACGCCACCGGTGGTCGCGGCCCCGACGCCCGCAGCGACTCGTCGTCGGCGTCCCGGTACGACACGGCGATGGTCCTGGTGCTCGTCGCGCGTCAGCACGGCGTCCAAAGCCGTGAGGGCCTGCCGGCCCTCGACCCTGTTCGCGCCGGCCGGCAGGTTGCCGGTCAACCCTGGCGAGCGGTAGCTGTCCGGCGCGGTCACCCTCCGGCGCGCGACGAGCGGACTCCCGCGGCGAGTGCTGCCAGAGCCGGAGTCCTGGCCTGGCGGTAGACGAGTACCACCTCGTCGCCCTGGAACCATCCCGCCACGGCCACGCGACCCGTGGACAGTGCCATGACCTGGCCGTCCGCGCGGACGAAGGTCGGCGTGGACGGCGCGCGGGTCACGGCGTTCACGAGCTGGACGATGTACTGGTCCTGGAACATCGTGCTCCTCGTGAGGCCCGGCTTCGTCCGGTAGACCGCTACGGCGCCCGCGTCCCGACCCGACACCGTCAGGCTCGTGACCGTCGAGGTCAGCAGGAATCCCGCCGAGGCCTTGGCAACAGCGGCGAACCGAGACCTGTCCTGCGCCGACGCGGGCCCATAGCCGATGCGCACGACGCGGGTAGGAGTCACCTTCGGCATGGCCTCGCGGGGGTCTTGAGGCTGCGGTGGCCTGGTCGCCGAAACCGTTGGTGTCGCAGGCGTCCCGCCAGATGCGCGCGGTGTCGTCGAGCTGGCGGCCGGGGCGTTGGTACGCCCTGTGGACGTGCTGCTGCCCGTCGACGTCCCGGTGGGCCGCCCTTGGGCCGGAGTGGTCTGCGCTTCGCTCACCGTCCCGCTCCGGCTCGCCACCGCGGACGGCGAGCCGGCGCTCCGCGGTGTGCCTGCGTCGGAGCAGCCCGCCAGGGCACCGGTCAGCACGACGCACGACAGCGCCAGCCGAGCGACAGACCTCTGCATCAGGAACACCCCCTGGCCGCGCCGGACCTCGGCCGCGTCGTGGCCGACGATATCCCGCATCGAGACGGCTGCACCCCCTACCGATGCTGTACACGACGTCGCCCGTGCCCCATTACCGTCAAGGACGAGGACGCGGAACGGGGCACGGGTTTTCGTGGCAGCACCCCCGCGCTCCGGTGGTTCCGACGAGGGGGTGTGCGCTCGGTGGTCGCGGTCTTCTCGCACCGGCTGCGCCTCACCCGTTCACCCCGACGCGTGGATGGGAAACCTACAGATGAGTGAGATGCCCGAGCCCGGCTCCAAAGGCAGGAGCTCCTCCGCCCTGAGGCGCGCCCGTCGCACGACGCTGAGCGCGCTCGTCGCGGTCACGGCCATCGTGGTGGCGCCCTTGCAGGTCTTCCAGGCGAGCCAAGCGCTGGCTGCCGGACCCTGTGGACCCCCCGTCGTGAGCGTCATCGCGTGTGAGAACACCCTGCCGGGGACGCCCTCCAGTGACTGGGACATCACCGGTTCGGGCTCGTCGACCATCCAGGGCTTCGCCACAGCGATCAGCGTCACGCCCGGGCAGACGGTGCAGTTCAAGATCAACACCCCGTCCAGGTCGTACCACTACGACATTCTGCGGCTCGGCTACTACCAGGGCAACGGAGCGAGGAAGGTCGCCGCGAACCTCAAGCCCTCCGCCACCCTGCCGCAGACCCAGCCGCCGTGCCTGACGGCCCAGGACTCGACGGGGCTCATCGACTGCGGCAACTGGGGGGTGTCGGCGTCTTGGACGGTTCCCACGACAGCGGTGTCCGGCGTCTACATCGCCCATCTGGTCCGGGACGACGCCGTCGCCGAGAGCCACATGGTGTTCATCGTCCGTGACGACTCCAGCCACTCCGACCTGCTCGTCCAGACCTCCGACGAGACCTGGCAGGCCTACAACTCCTACGGCGGCAACAGCCTCTACACCTGCTCGGTGAGCTGTCCACCGGGGAGCCCGGCGGCATACAAGGGCGCCGCCAAGGTGTCGTACAACCGGCCGTTCCACACCGCGGACGACGACCAGGGTCGTAGCTGGCTGATGTACTCCGAGTACCCGATGATCCGCTTCCTGGAGCAGAACGGCTACGACCTCTCCTATACGACGGGGATCGACGTGGGCACGTCCGCCGGTGGTGCGCTGCTGACCAACCACAAGGCCTTCCTCTCCGTGGGTCACGACGAGTACTGGTCCGGCTCCCAGCGGGCCAACGTCGAGGCGGCCCGCGACAACGGGGTGGACCTGGCGTTCTTCAGCGGCAACGAGGTCTTCTGGAAGACCAGGACCGAGTCGAGTGTCGACGGGACGGCCACCGCCAACCGAACCCTGGTCTGCTACAAGGAGACCCACTACGACGGCGTGGTGGACCCGAAGGACCCGCCCACCTGGACGGGGACCTGGGCGGACCCCCGGTTCAGCCCACCCGCCGACGGTGGCAGGCCACAGAACGGTCTGACCGGGCAGCTGTTCCTGGTGAACTCCGGAACGACCGACATCAAGGTGCCGGCGCAGTACTCCAAGCTGCGGTTCTGGCGCAACACTCCCGTGGCCGGCCTGACGACCGGGCAGACGGTGACGCTCGGCTCCGGTCTGGGGACGCTGGGCTACGAGTGGGACGAGGAACCCGACAACGGTTTCCGCCCGGCTGGCCTGCTCGACCTGTCCTCCACCACGTCGACATCGGCGGAGATCTTCACGGACTACGGCAGCACGGTCAAGACCGGTAGCACGGCGACCCATCACCTCTCGCTCTACCGCGCTGCCAGCGGAGCGCTGGTCTTCGGTGCCGGCACCGTGCAGTGGTCGTGGGGCCTCGGGGACCCTCAGCTGACCCCTGACCGCACCATGCAGCAGGCGACCGTGAACCTCTTCGCCGACATGGGCGCGCAGCCGTACGCCGTGACCACAGGTCTCACCGTCGCGAGCGCGTCGACCGACAGCACCGCTCCCACCTCCACCATCACCTCCCCAGCCGGCGGCGCGACCATCGGTGACGGCGGCAAGCTGACCGTCAGCGGTACCGCGGCCGACACAGGCGGCGTCGTGGCGGGTGTCGAGGTCTCCACCGACGGTGGTGCCACGTGGCACCCTGCCACCGGCACCACCAGCTGGAGCTACAGCTGGGTCGCGCACGGCAACCCGAGCACCACGATCAGGTCCCGCGCCGTGGACGACAGCGGCAACCTGGAGACGCCCGCGCCCGGCACGACCGTCAACGTCGGGTGCACCTGCTCCGTCTGGGGAGTGGGTACGACGCCGGGCAAGGCGGACTCCGGCACGGCGGGAGCCGTGGAGGTGGGCGTCAAGTTCAAGTCGGACGTGTCCGGCAGCCTGACCGGGATCCGTTTCTACAAGGCGAGCACCAACAGCGGGACCCACGTCGGCAACCTGTGGACGGCCTCCGGGACCAAGCTCGCGTCGGTGACCTTCGCGAACGAGAGCACGTCGGGATGGCAGCAGGCGACGTTCTCCAGTCCCGTCTCGATCAACGCGAACACGACGTACGTCGCGTCGTATTTCGCACCGGCCGGTCACACAGCGCTGGACGAGGGGTACATGTTCCCGCATCCGTCGCCGCAGCCCGACGGTAACGGCACCGTGGACAGCCCCCCGCTGCACGCGCTGCGCAACGTCAACGGCACGCTGAACGGACTGTTCCAGAACAGCGCCACCAGCACCTTCCCGACGGCCAGCGTCAACGCCCGGAACTACTGGGTCGACGTGATGTTCAACCCGAACACCGGACCCGCCACCGCACCCGGTGCACCGACGAGCGTGACCGCCACCCCGGGCAACGCCTCCGCGATCGTCACTTGGACGGCGCCGTCCGACGGCGGCAGTGCGATCACCCGCTACACGGTCACCCCCTTCGTGGGCAGCACCGCGCAGACCCCGATCCCGGTCAGTGGCAACCCCCCGGACACGACTCTCACGGTGACCGGCCTGAGCAACGGCACGGCCTACACCTTCACCGTGTCCGCCACGAACGCCGTGGGGACCGGGCCCACCTCGGCCGCCTCGGTCGGCGTCATCCCGGCCGCCACGAGCTGTGCCGCCTGCACGCTCTGGCCGTCGTCCGCAGCCCCTGAGACGGCCGACGAGGGCGACCCGTCGTCGGTGGAGGTGGGCGTGAAGTTCAAGGCGGACGTCAACGGGCAGATCAAGGGCATCCGCTTCTACAAGGCCACGACCAACACCGGCACGCACATCGGCAGCCTCTGGACGTCGACCGGGACGAAGCTCGCCTCGGCCACGTTCGGCACGGAGACGTCCTCCGGATGGCAGCAGGTACTGTTCGCGACGCCGGTGACCATCACGGCCAACACCATCTACGTGGCCTCGTACTTCGCCCCTGGCGGCCACTACGCGGGAGATGGCGGCTACTTCGCCGCCTCCGGGGTGGACAGCGGGCCGCTGCACGCGCTCAAGGACGGAGTCAGCGGCGGCAACGCCGTGTACCGCTACGGCACGACGACGATCTTCCCCACCAACACGTTCAACTCGGAGAACTACTGGGTCGACGTCGTCTTCACCACTGGGGCTGCGACGGCTCCGGCCGCTCCCGGCACCGTCACGGCGACCCCCGGAGCAGGCACCGCCACGGTGAGCTGGACTGCGCCGTCCGACGGCGGCAGCCCGGTCACGAGCTACACCGTGACCCCGTTCATCGGGACCACCGCGCAGACGGCCACCGTCGTCTCGGGCAGCCCTCCGGCGACGAGCACGACGATCTCCGGGCTGACCAACGGGACGACGTACACCTTCAAGGTGGCGGCCACCAACGCGGTGGGCACTGGCCCCGTCTCCGCGTCGTCGAACTCGGTGACCCCCACGGCGCCCACCGCTCCCGCCGCGCCGACCGGCGTGGCGGCGACGGCCGGTGACGGTTCGGCCGCGGTGAGCTGGACGGCGCCGGCGAACGGCGGAAGCGCGGTCACGAGCTACACGGTGACGCCCTTCATCGGAGCCACCGCTCAGTCGCCCTCCACGGTGACCGGCAGCCCACCCGCCACCACGACGACGGTCACCGGTCTGACGAACGGGACGTCCTACACCTTCACGGTGTCCGCGACGAACGCTGTGGGCACCGGCCCTGCCTCGAGTCCCTCCAGCGCTGTCACACCCACAGGGCCCACGGCGCCGGCCGCACCGACCGCAGTGACGGCCACTGCAGGCGACTCCTCGGCAGTGGTCGGCTGGACGGCACCCTCCAACGGCGGAAGCCCGATCACCAGCTACACCGTGACCCCGTATGTCGGGGCGGCTGCCCAGACGCCGACGACGGTGACCGGCAGCCCACCGGTGACCACGACGACGGTCGCAGGGCTGACGAACGGCACGGCCTACACGTTCACCGTCTCGGCGACGAACGCCGTCGGGGCGGGCCCCGAGTCGGCAGCGTCCAGCGCCGTCACGCCAGCGCCCGCGACCGTCCCCGCCGCTCCGAGCGGGGTGACGGCGACAGCCGGCGACGGCTCGGCGGTGGTGAGCTGGACGGCGCCGGCGAACGGGGGCAGCCCGATCACGGGCTACACGGTCACGCCGTTCGTCGGGACTGTCGCTCAGACGACCAGCGCGGTGAGCGGCAGCCCGCCCGCCACCAGCACGACAGTCACCGGGCTGACCAACGGGACGGACTACACGTTCACGGTGTCCGCCACCAACGCGGTGGGCACCGGCCCGGCCTCGGGCGCCTCGGCCACGGTCAGGCCGGTGGCCAGCGGATGCTCCGCCTGCACGATCTGGCCGGCGTCCACCACTCCGACCACCGTGGACGAGGCGGACGCGTCGTCGGTGGAGGTCGGAGTGAAGTTCAGGGCCGACGTCAACGGGATGGTCAAGGGCATCCGGTTCTACAAGGGGGCTGCGAACACCGGTACCCACATCGGGACGCTGTGGTCGGCGGGAGGGACCAAGCTGGCCTCGGCCACCTTCAGCAGCGAGACGGCCACGGGCTGGCAGCAGGTCCTCTTCACCTCGCCGGTGGCGGTCACTGCGAACACCGTCTACGTCGCGTCGTACTTCGCACCCGCCGGGCACTACTCCGGGGACAGCGGCTACTTCGCCACCGCGGGGAAGGACAGCGCTCCGCTGCACGCCTTGCAGGACGGCGTCAGCGGCGGAAACGGGGTCTACGCCTACGGCGCCACGAGCCTCTTCCCGGTCAACACGTTCAACTCGGAGAACTACTGGGTCGACCTGGTCTTCGCAGCGGGTGCTGCCACTGCACCCAGCGCACCGACCGGCGTGACTGCGAGTGCGGCCAACGCCTCGGCCGTAGTCACGTGGACAGCTCCGTCAGACGGCGGCAGCGCGATCACGACCTACACGGTGACACCGTTCATCGGGACGACGCCGCAGGCGGCGACCACGGTGACGGGCAGCCCGCCGGCCACCACGACGACGGTGCCCGGCCTGACGAACGGCACGGCGTACACGTTCAAGGTGTCCGCGACCAACGCGGTGGGCACGGGGGCCGCGTCGGCCGCCTCCAACGTCGTGACCCCGGCCGCCCCGCCCGCGCCCACCGCTCCGGCAGCGCCGACCGCGGTGTCGGCCACGGCCGGCGACAGCTCGGCCACCGTGACGTGGACCGCGCCGTCGAACGGCGGGAGCGCCATCACGAGCTACACCGTCACGCCCTTCGTCGGGACCACCGCGCAGACACCGAGCACGGTAACGGGTAGCCCGCCGGCCACGACGACCGTGGTCACGGGGCTGACCAACGGCACCGCCTACACGTTCACCGTCTCGGCGACGAACGCAGTGGGGACCGGGCCGACCTCCGTGGCGTCCAACGCGGTCACCCCCAACGGGGTGGTGTGTACCGCCTGCACCATCTGGGCCGCCACCGCGACGCCGACGACTCCGGCGAGTACGGACACCCTGGCCGTCGAGGTCGGGGTCAAGTTCAAGGCGGACGTCAGCGGCCGGATCACCGGGATCCGGTTCTTCAAGGGCGCGGGCAACACGGGCACGCACATCGGCAACCTCTGGTCGCTGACCGGCACGAAGCTTGCTTCGGGCACGTTCACGAGCGAGAGCGCGTCGGGCTGGCAGCAGGTGAGCTTCACCGCGCCCGTGGCGATCACCGCCGGCACCGTCTACGTCGCCTCGTACTTCGCGCCAGTGGGGCGGTATGCCGCTGACGCCAAGTACCTCAGCTCCGTGGGTGTGGACACCCCACCCCTGCACGCCCTGAAGAACGGGGTGAGTGGAGGTAACGGCGTCTTCCGTTACGGGAGCACGAGCGGGTTCCCGAACAAGTCGGGTACGGGCACCAACTACTGGGTGGATGTCGTGTTCGCCACCGGGTAGGCCCCGAGGGTGGTCGCTCGGCCCAGCCTTGGCGTCGGGCCGGGCGCCGCCACCTTCAGTGCGACATCGACATCGTCGTGGTCGGTGAGGTCACCGGTGCTGGGAAGACGTGACCGTCGTAGGGCGAGGTGTTCGGGAAGTCGTTCAGGTTGATGGTGATCGGCTCGGGGTCGTAGCTCGGCCTGAAGAGCGTGCTCCCGTTGCGGTTCATGTCGCCGCACTCATGCGGGACGTTGAGGCAGGAGGCCACCAGAGCGTTCTGGACCTGGTTGTTCCAGTCCGCGATGAAGTCGCCGTGCAGCGAGTAGATGCCACCACTGGCCAGGTAGTAAGCCGGCCCACCGGCGATGCCGGGATAGTCGAGCTCGAAGGTGACCTCCGGCAAGGACACGGGGTGGTCGGCCGGGCAGGCGCCGTTCGAGGCGGCGTACGCCATGTGCGACTTGTGGTCCGCGCTGTCGAGGTGCACGCCGTCCCAGCAGCTGGGGAAGATGAGGGACGCGTGGATCGGTGCTGATGCAGTGCCGGGACACTGGTACATGTGGGGGCTCTCGAGTCCGCCGCCCCCGCAGTCCCACTGCACGATGGACAGGGACTGGTCGGAGGTCGCCTTGGCGTTGCCGGCGATCATCCGCAGTCCGACGGGGAAGGGCAGCACGCCCGGGCCCCGCCCGCCACCGGCACGTCGGTAGTACACGGTGTTCGACTGCTCGGTCTTGACCACCGAGCTCGTTCCGTCGGCGTTCTTCTTCATCAGGGACGGGACCCAGTACGCGGAGAGGTCGCTGGCCCCCATCCCGCGACCGCAGCTGGAGGGGCTCGTCGCGGACAGGCTCGCGATGGTCGTCGTGGCGTTGGTCGAGGTGTTGCCGAAGAAGGTATGCATGTGTGACATGCCGGGCATCCCCGGGAAGACGATCGGGTCGTCGGCGAGATAGTGGTCTGCGCTGCAGAGAACGTTCCACTGGGCGACATGGTCCGCGTACACCACGCCCGAGGGAGGTGGCCATTTCGTCGGAGGGGTGGTGGTCGTGCTCGATGTGGTCGTGCTGGAGGTGGTCGTGCTCGAGGTGGTCGTGCTCGAAGTGGTCGTCGTCGTGCTGGTGGCAGACGTCGTCGTCGTGGTCGGTCTGTGCCACGGGTGTGTCGGGCGCCAGGCCTGGCGCATGTGGCGTGGGCTGGCGTCGGCCATTCCGGCCGCCGCTGCGATGGCGGACACGGTGAGTGCGGCGCACGCGCCCAACGCGATGAGGCTACGGCGGGAAGACGTTGTCTTCATGTGAGACCCTCCACGATCTCCCTGCGGCGCAGAACGCTACCGGTGCTCGGCGTTGTTGGCCCAGCATGATCCAGATAGCAAGACAGTCCGTCCATTTTCCTGCGTTTGCGCTGGTCACCGCGGTGGGCCGTGTTCCGTTCGGGACGTTATGTCCCTCCGTGGGTAGAACGCGTCCGGCCGCACGCATGGGCGTGACGGCCGGACGCGGCTCTCTGGCTGTAGCTCTCTGACTGTGGCTCTGGGGGGGTTTGCTCCCCGGCTCAGCGAGGGGCGGGCAGGGGAAGTGGGGTAGTCGCGTCCCGGTGGTTCTGGTGGTGCTCGTCGGCCGGTGTCTGGTCGTCCTCGTCGTCGTGGTCGAGGAGGGTGGACTCGTCGAAGGGGAGGTCTCCGGCCAGGACGGCGTCCAGGCGGGGGCGGTCGAGCTGGCCGACCCAGTGTCCGATCAGGATGGTGGCTACGGAGTTGCCGGCGAAGTTGGTCAGGGCGCGGGCCTCGCTCATCATCCGGTCGATGCCGACGATGAAGCCGACGCCGTCGACCAGGTCGGGGCGGTGGGACTG
>NZ_JAPYZV010000029.1 GCF_027812955.1 Pedococcus sp. 5OH_020 | reverse complement strand
CACGGGCCGCGAACCAGGCCACGGCCCGGCGCAGCACCGCGGTCGCGGTGGCGGCGGTCTCGTCGTTGTGGACCTCGGCGTAGGCCAAGCGGGAGTGGTCATCGATGACCGTGTGCACGAACGCGTGACCCATCTTCGGTTTGTGGTGCCGGTTGCGTGGCTTGTCCGCCGTGGCTACCCGGTTCTTCGCACCTTGGAGGCGGCCGACGAAGCGCCACCCGCCGCCGTCGGGGATGTTTCCGAGCTTCTTGACGTCCACATGCAGCAACGCACCGGGGTGGTCGTGCTCGTACCTACGCACCGGCTCCCCGGTTGCTCGATCCACGTGCGAGAGCCGGTTCAGCCGGCACCGAACCAGCACTCGGTGCACGGTCGAGGGAGCCACCCCGGTCAGCGCGGCCAGCTGGACCGGGCCGAGTCGCTTGCGCACCCGCAGCGACACGATCCGGCGCGTCGTCGCCGGGGACGTCTTGGCCGGCATCGAGCGCGGCCTACTCGACCGGTCGGTCATCGGCTGCCCAGCGGCATAGCGGTCCGCCCACCGCTTCACCGTCGGCCATGAGCATTGGAACCGGGCCGCGACCTCGGCGATCGGCACGTGCTGGTCAACGACCAGGCGAGCCACGCGAAGCCGGGCACGAGGAGTCAAAGCAGCGTTAGCGTGGGACACGAGGGCCTCCTGTTTGGCGAAGTGAACCTTCAGCAGTTCCACTCCACCGCGGGAGGCCCTCCCATGTCAGCCCATCAAAGCGACGAGTCGCACTCCCTCAACCAACGTGACCGGTCAGTACA
>NZ_JAPYZV010000028.1 GCF_027812955.1 Pedococcus sp. 5OH_020 | reverse complement strand
GCGTTCACGTTCGGGCACGTGCGCCAGCTCGACGGCATCGCCTCCCGGTTCCTGACCGCCCTGGGCCGGCGGGCGCCGCTGCTGCCCGGTGGCGGGGCTGGGCGGCAGGTGCTGGTGGACGTGGATGACACGGTGATCGAGGTGCACGGGTACGCCAAGCAGGGCGCCGGCTTCGGCTACACCAGGGTGCGCGGGTTGAACGCGCTGCTGGCCACCGCCGCCGCCCCCGGGTCGGCGCCGGTGGTGGTGGCGCAGCGGCTGCGCAAGGGCTCGGCCGCCTCCCCGCGCGGGGCCGCCCGGCTGGTCGCCGATGCCCTGGCGACCGTCCGGTCCATGACCGCGGACCGGCCGCTGGTGCGCGCGGACTCGGCGTATTACGGGCACGCCACCGTCGGCGCGGCGATCAAGGCGGGCGCGGACGTGTCCATCACGGTCCGCTCGGATCCGAAGGTGCGGGCGGCGATCGCGGCCATCGGCGAGGCTGCGTGGACCCCGATCGAGTACCCCCAAGCGATCTTCGACGAGGACACCCGTACCTGGGTCTCCCGCGCCGAGGTCGCCGAGATCCCGTACACCGCGTTCGCGGCACAGAAGAAGACCAACCGGGTGCCCGGCCGGCTGGTGGTGCGCCGCATCCCCGACCTCAACACCGAGAAGAGGAGGGCCGCCGGGCAGGACACCCTGTTCGACACCTGGCGGTTCCACGCGTTCTTCACCACCGTCGACCCAGCCGTGCTGGACGCCGTGGCCGCGGACAAGACCCACCGCGGCCACGCGGTCATCGAACAGGTCCACGCCGACCTGAAGA
>NZ_JAPYZV010000027.1 GCF_027812955.1 Pedococcus sp. 5OH_020 | reverse complement strand
TGTACCCGGCCGGCACGTTGGTTACAGGCGGCTGATCGGGGGTTTGCCGCCGAGTGCGCTGTGGCGGCGTTCAGTGTTGTAGTGCTCGAGCCAAGGCGCAAGGGCTGCGGTGCGGGCGGTGTTGCTGGTGAACGGCTGCCGGTAGGCCCATTCGGTGGCCAGGGTCCGGTTGAGGCGCTCGACCTTGCCGTTCTGCCACGGGCAGTGGGGCTTGATGAAGACCTGCTTGGCGTGCAGGGCCTCACATAAGCGCTTGATGTCCTTGGAGTAGCGGTAGGCGAACGCGTTGTCGGTCATCACCCGCTCGATCCGGGGGATTCCCTTGGCGGCGAAGTAGTCGGCGGCGCGGGCCAGGAACCCCGCGCAGGTCGGGCCCGTCTCATCGGGCAGGACCTCGGAGTACGCCAGCCGGCAGTGGTCATCGACCAACGAGTGGACGTAGTCGTAGCCGATCTTGGGGCGTTTGGTCTTCTCGGCCTGGGTCGCGGGCCGGCCCAGGGCCCGCCACCCGCCGCCGTCAGGAATCTTGCCGAGCTTCTTGACGTCCATGTGCACCAGCTCGCCCGGCCGCTCGCGCTCGTAGCGGACCGCGGTGGACTTCGAGGAACGGATCACCTGACCGGTCATCGGGTCACAGTCGCGCAGGTAGGCCACCCCATTTCGGCGCAGGATGCGGGACACGGTCCGGGCCGGGACCCCGACCCGGGGACCCAGCACATCCGGCCCCTGCCGGTAGGTGGCCCGGGCGGTCAGCACCTGCTGCTCGACCTCGGCGCTGGTGCGGGTGGGCATCGCGTGCGGTCGCGAGGACCGGTCCGCCAGCCCCGCCACCCCCTCACCGGCATGGCGGGTGATCCAGGTCCTGACGCACTTACGCGAGATCCCCATCGCCGCCGCGATGTGGGCCTGCTTCCAGCCAGCCCGGTGGCGTTCAACGATGAGCAGGCGGCCGTGAACGGTCAGACGGGCGTTACGGTGGGACACGAGAGCCTCCGGGGTGATGTGGGCCTTAGACAAGCCACACCCCACCCGGGGGCTCTCACCTCGTCAACACGACTCGCCTGCCACCAACCTCATGGCCGGGTACACCTAG
>NZ_JAPYZV010000026.1 GCF_027812955.1 Pedococcus sp. 5OH_020 | reverse complement strand
AGCCTCCGCTTCGCTCCGGCTGGGTAACTCCCACCATCGCTGACCCACCCGCGCACCACGAGTAGCGACGTGCCCCCTGGCAGCGTCGCTGTGCGCATGTCGGTCCTGTGCACGAGACCGTGGGTGCCCTGGTCGACCCGGTTGTCAGGGGCTGGGCTGTTCCTCGCCTCAGGCCTGAGGGAGCGGCGTACCCAGCAACGAAACGCCGGTCTGCGGCGCGCTGCCAGGTTGCGGCCCACGTTGTGGGTACCCTCCAACTGCGCGACTAGACACCGCGAAGCGTCCCCCAGCTGCCACACCTGCTGGGGGACGCTCTTCGTCCACGGCGTGTCTCGAGCGCCTGGAAGAGCTGCTGACGGCCCGTAGAGGCCCCAGGACGGCCGCCGCCGGTACATCCCACTCCGTGGGGCCCTGTCCCGCCCGCTGGCAGCCCTGGGGGCGCTTCGCGCACGTTCTCAGCCCCGGGCAGCGAGGCAGCGCCGGCACAGCCCATCGATCAGCCAGCGCCGGCTCACCACGAACCCGCAGCGCCGGCACGGCCGCGCATGGAACCACCACGGCAGCCGCGCTCGAGTCTGCTTGTGCGCCATCAGGATTCGCCCCACCGCTTGCGCGCACCATCGCCAGTGGTGCCCACACACCACCCGACCGCCGCCCAGCTCATCCCGCACTCCCGACCCTCGAGCACGAGCTGCTCGAGGCGCACCTGGTCCTCGCGGATCCGCGCCACCAGCTCCTGGAGCTCGGTGGCCACCTCGAGCGCTTCACCCTTCAGCCGGCCCACCGACCGAGGCACGAACGCCATGCGGCCGCTCGGCGCCCGAACGATCGACACCCCGTCCTGCGCTGCCTCTGCCGTGCCGATCGTCACCGGGTCGAACGTCGCGTCCCGCTTGCTCTTCGCCATGCTGCCTGCCCCTCCCTGCCGATAGGACACTCGCCTACCCGACTCGGCGAGTCTCCTCGCTTTTCTACCCCCTGACCATCGTCTGTTCGTACATGCTCTGACCTGCGGTTTTACCCACGCGGAAGAGCTGTTCGCATTCTTCCCAAGAGCCGGCCTCCGCTCCGCTCCGGCCGGGCCGTGCAGATGCCAGCCTCGAGGCCCTCACCGCTACTGCGCTGGCGACGAGGGAGGCGGAGCCGCGGGGCCGGCTCATGCACACGCCCCAGCGGTCGCCAGGAGCTCGAGCCGGCTACTCAGACCCGTCGTGCCCGACCCCCGTACCGGCATCGCAGCCGGACACCACCCAGCGCCGGCGCTTCGCGGTCACTGCGCAGACCCGCCAGCTGCTCGAGCGGTCAACCACCGTTGACGACGTGGCCGGCGAGCCCATCCGGACCGCAAGCGGGCAGAGCGATCCCCCAGCCTCCGCTTCGCTCCGGCTGGGTAACTCCCACCATCGCTGACCCACCCGCGCACCACGAGTAGCGACGTGCCCCC
>NZ_JAPYZV010000025.1 GCF_027812955.1 Pedococcus sp. 5OH_020 | reverse complement strand
CGTTTGAGTTACCTAAGTCAAGTCCGCGGGTGCAGTGCCTGCTGATGTGCTTGATGCAGGGCTGGGTCGTAAGCACTGCCGGTATGCCAGCAGGCCCAAATGACCCGGATCCATGCGCGGGCCACGATTCGTGTGGCATGCGGGTTACGTTTGCCACGGGCGCGGGCGTCGGCATAGAGGCGGCCGGCCCAGGGCGACTGCATCCGAGCGTTGTGGGCGAAGGCGGTGATGGCCTTGCGTGCCCTGGTGTTGGCGGCCCAACGGAAGTAGACCCCGGTGGTCTTGCCTGACGCCTTCGTCACTGGCGCAGCCCCGCACTCGGTCGCAGCCTGCTCGGCGTTCTCGACGCGATCGAGGATCGGCCCTACCTCGGCGAGCAGCTGGGCGAGGTTGATCGTGCCCACGCCGGGGAGCCGCTCGAGCAGTCGCGCCCGGGGATGGTTGGCAACCCGCGCAGCGATCGTTGCCTCGACGTCGGTGATCGCCGCCTGCAGGGCACGCAGCACCGCGACCTGGGCATCGACCATGATGCGCACTGTCTGCTCGGGCAGGCCAACCGCGGTGACAGGTGCGCTGCGCAGCCTGGCCAGTAGTTCTGCGGGCGACTTTCCACCTCGGTAGGAGTGCCGCCGGCAGAACGCTGCCATACGGCCTTCGCCGAGGTGGCGAGCCGCCGCAGGCGTGGGGTAGTCGGTCAGGAACGCCAATGCGATCGGAGAGGCCAGGGACCGGAACAGGTGCCGGGCCCCTGGCCAGTGCGCGTCCAGGGTGGCCGTGAGCTGGTTGACCGCCGCGGTACGGGCTCGCACCTGGTCATCGCGCAACCGCACCAGTGCCTGTAGTTCCTGCAGTCCCGGGTCCACCGGTTCCAGCCGCCGCAGCCGGTGTCCATCGGTGCGCAGGTAGTCGGCCAGCTTGTAGCTGTCACCTGGGTCGGACTTCGCCCCCGAGGCGCCCCAGCGCGGACGGGCGGCGTAGAACGAGGTCGGGTGAACCGGGACAACAGGATGCCCGGCAGCGAGCAGACGCTCGATCACCAGACCGCTGCTCTTCTCGATGATCACCGGCAATCCGCTGGGATCGCCATGGTCGCGTAGTCGATGCAAAGTGTCGGCCCACCCGGGCTCGGTGTGCGGGAAGGACCACCGTTCCCGTATCGCACCGTCATCGTCCAGGACAGTCACATCGTGCGTGCGACTTGCCCAGTCCCAACCGACGAAAGGCATCTCTGGCCTCCTGATGGAGTCGATGGTTGACTCGTCGGTGTCGAGGCCCTTCGCCGGTTCCTCATTGTTCGGCCCTCGGTCGGGCTTGTTCCTAACGCCGGTCGGGGGCCTCGGCGCGCCGGGGGTGGCAGAACTCAAACTGGCCCTGACCGGGCACGGCAACGAGGCCATCCCCCGACACGACCGACAGCCACGACCAGACATCCGGCCCGGCCGCGCCCCCGATACTCCTCCAATGAGGCA
>NZ_JAPYZV010000024.1 GCF_027812955.1 Pedococcus sp. 5OH_020 | reverse complement strand
CCGGAGACCTCCCCTTCGACGAGTCCACCCTCCTCGACCACGACGACGAGGACGACCAGACACCGGCCGACGAGCACGGGCACGATGGGCATGACGTCGGCGACCAGACCCACGGCGACGGCACCTCCACCGTGACCGCGGGCACCCACACCGCACCCAGGGCGATGGGCCCGGGTCCCCGGGCCGGCGGTAGGGATGCGGGTAAGAGCGTCGACGTGGGGTCCGACGGGGTGCGCCGCTGAGGGCGCCCCCTTTTCGGACCGATACCTCCCCGTCGCCTCTTCCCCATGCGTAGAGGAACCGGCGACTCCCACGGGTGGCGACACGACTAGGTTGACCTCGGCCCGTGCGCAGGCAGGACCATCCAGCTCCCGCCTGCGTCATACGACGGACGCGGGTTTCCTCGAGCGCGGCGGGTTCGGGGACGACTTCTCGCTCACGCCGACGGCCCAGGTGGTCGTGCCGTCGAGGAACAACAAGCCCTTCTCAGGTGGAGTACCTCCACGTCGTGGGAGCGGTCGGCTTCCCGCCGGTGAGGTTGCTCGCGCCCTTGTCCCGCGAGTCGACGTGGACCACGCGACCGGTGCTCTGCTGGAAGCCCAGCCCGGCGAAGAGGGCGAACCTCTTCTTCTGGTCCAGTGAGGCCAGTCCCTGGATGTCGGACGCCGTGCCGAACATGTGCTGGCTCGACTTCGCCCCGCCGACCTCCGCGTTGTGGCGCTTGCAGCGACAGCCGGACACGATCCGCACCGGCGCGCCGATCTTCACCCGGTAGGCCTCGAGGCGACGGATGTGGTCGCGGAGCATCCAGATCCGCCGGCACTCGGGAAACCGTCCTCCGTCGTTGCAGCGGAACTCGACATAGGAGAAGTTCGGGCTCATCGTCGACAGCCCTTTGCGCTGGCGGGCGAAGGAGATCGCAAGCGCTGCGCTGGTGTGCGTGCCGAACCTCCCGTCCGGGTCGAGTGCCGGGCCCAGGTTCCAGCCCTGCTGGAAACCGGTGAACGCGGTGGCGAAGCTGCGGGGGGCGTTGTCGAAGCCGATCGCGACGAGCATGCCGGTGGCCTCGCGGGTGCTGAGGACGGCTGCCATCACTGCTGCCCTCGCTCGTCCTGCTCGTCCGGCCCCTCGTCTTCCAGCCCCACGAAACCCAGCTCCTGCGCGGAGAATCCGTCCGGGTCGACGTTCTGCGGGTCCACGTCCGCCACTGCGGCATCCAGCTCGTCCTGCGTGGGGAGCGACTCCCCGTTCGCGTTCGATGCCGGGGGATCCGCCTGTCCCTCGGGGACCGAGTCGAGCTGCGCCGCGACCTCGTCGGGCAGCTGGGCGACGTTGTCCGGATGCGCGTCTCCGAGATCGGCTCCCGTCACGAAGCCGGCCTCGTCGTCGGCGGTGACGACGGGCAGGAGACGGGAGTCCTCGACCGGCTCCGGTGGACCGATCGTGAACGCGGTGAGCTCTGTCATGGCAGCCTCCATGGGGTTTGGGGTGGGCTCCCCTGCGCCGCCCGGTACGGCCGTCCACGCTAGGTGTACCCGGCCATGAGGTTGGTGGCAGGCGAGTCGTGTTGACGAGGTGAGAGCCCCCGGGTGGGGTGTGGCT
>NZ_JAPYZV010000023.1 GCF_027812955.1 Pedococcus sp. 5OH_020 | reverse complement strand
CGCTTGAAAACGAGGCCACCCAGACAGATTGGATGGGTGATCTCAGTGGAGGATTGGGCTCTGATCCGGCGGCTGGTCGCGGATGGTGTTCCGCAGCGTCAGGTCGCGCGGGATCTGGGAATCGGTAGGTCGACGGTCGGGCGGGCGTTGGCGTCGGACCGGCCGCCGAGGTACGAGCGGGCGGTGGTGCCGACGTCGTTCACGCCGTTCGAGCCGCTGGTGCGGCAGCTGCTGAGGGCGACTCCGGACATGCCGGCCACGGTGCTCGCCGAGCGGGTGGGGTGGACCGGGTCGATCACGTGGTTCCGCGAGCACGTGCGTCGGTTGCGTCCCGAGCATTGGCCGGTCGACCCGGCGGACCGGTTGATCTGGTTGCCCGGTGATGCGGCGCAGTGCGACCTGTGGTTCCCGCCCAAGCGGATCCCGCTCGAGGACGGTAGTACGTCGCTGTTGCCGGTGCTGGTGATCACGGCCGCGCACTCACGGTTCATGCTCGCCCGGATGATCCCCACCCGGCACACCCAGGACCTGCTGCTGGGGATGTGGGAGCTGCTGCAACAGCTCGGCCGGGTCCCACGGCGCCTGATCTGGGACAACGAGTCCGGCATCGGCCGCGGCAAACGCCACGCTGAAGGGGTGAGCGCGTTCGCCGGCACCCTGGCCACCACCCTGCAGCGGCTCAAGCCCTACGACCCCGAGTCCAAGGGCCTGGTCGAGCGGCGCAACGGGTTCTTCGAGACCTCCTTCATGCCCGGGCGAACCTTCAAGTCGCCGGCCGACTTCGACGCCCAGTTCAGCCACTGGCTGACCCTGGCGAATGCCCGGATGGTGCGCACCATCCGGGCCCGCCCGGTCGACCGGCTCGACGCCGACCGGGCCGCGATGCTGCCCCTGCCACCACTGGCGCCGGCGCTCGGGTGGGCCAACCGGGTCAGGCTGGGACGCGACTACTACGCCCGGGTCGACTCCAGCGACTACTCCGTCGACCCGGCGGTGATCGGCCGGTTCGTGGACGTGACCGCGGACCTGTCCCGGGTCGAGGTCCGCCACGAGGGACGCCTGGTCGCCGCCCACGCCCGGGCCTGGGCCCGGGGCATGACCGTCACCGACCCCGCCCACGTGGTGGCGGCGAAGATGCTGCGCGAGCAGTACCAGCGCCCTCGACCGGCACTCGACCCGCACGAGGGGCTGGTGCGGGATCTGGCCGACTACGACCGCGCCTTCGGGCTGGGCGACGACCTCGTCGGCGGGATCACCGATGGCGAGGTGGCCTGATGACCACCGGCACCAGCAACACCAAGACCGACGCCGCCGAGGCGCTCAAGCAGCTGACCTACCTGGCCGCCGCGTTGAAGGCACCCCGGATCACCGAAGCAGCCGGTCGGCTGGCCGACCATGCCCGCGACGCCGGCTGGACCCACGAGGAGTACCTCGCCGCGGTGCTCGACCGTGAGGTCGCCGCTCGGAACGCCTCCGGCGCCCAGCTGCGGATCCGGGCCGCCGGGTTTCCCGCCAGGAAGACGATCGAGGGGTTCGACTGGGACGCCCAACCGGCCGTCCGTCAACAGATCGGCGCCCTGGCCTCCGGCGGGTTCCTGACCGAGGCCCGCAACGTGGTGCTGCTCGGCCCGCCGGGCACCGGCAAGACCCATCTGGCCACCGGCCTGGGCATCGCCGCCGCCCACCACGGCCACCGGGTCCTGTTCGCAACCGCGACCGACTGGGTCACCCGGCTCACCGACGCCCACCGCGCCGGCCGGCTACCCGCCGAGCTCGCCCGGCTGCGCCGCTACGGACTGATCATCGTCGACGAGGTCGGCTACCTGCCCTTCGAGCAAGACGCCGCGAACCTGTTCTTCCAGCTCGTCTCATCCCGCTACGAACACGCCTCGCTGATCCTGACCTCCAACCTGCCCTTCAGCGGCTGGGGCGGAGTATTCGGCGACCAAGCCGTCGCCGCAGCGATGATCGACCGCGTCGTCCACCACGCCGACGTCCTGACCCTCAAGGGCGCCAGCTACCGGCTCCGCAACCGCGGCATCGACACACTGCCCAGCATCAGAACCCACGACACGGCAGACTAGAAACCCCGAAACCGGTGGCCTCGATTTCGAACGTCGCATCGGCCCCATTTTCGAGCGTTGCCGACAC
>NZ_JAPYZV010000022.1 GCF_027812955.1 Pedococcus sp. 5OH_020 | reverse complement strand
CTCGCCCGCGAAGTGTTCACCGCACTACGCGCCGACTACGCTCTCATCACCACTTGACGATCTATAGGAGCGTCCTCCGCCAACTCTTTGAGCATGTCGATGTCCAGGGCCTGGTTGGCCACCAGCTTCTTGAGCCGGGCATTCTCGGACTCGAACTCCTTGAGCCGCTTAGCTTCGGAGGCCTTCATCCCGCCGTACTGGGATCGCCACCTGTTCCAGGTCGCCTCGGAGATCTCCAGGGTCCGCAACACGCCGGCGAGATCCCCGCCGCCGTTAAGGATCCGCTCGCCCTCGGCGAGCTTGCGGACCACCTGCTCAGGGGTGTGCCGGTGACGCTTCATCGTGATCATCCTCCTCGCCCAATCATGGGCTGTGGGACTCTCACATCAGCTGGACCACTCCATAGGGATCACGCCAGTAGCCGTAGGACACGAACCGCATCGAGGCCCGGATCAGGTGCACGGTGCAGGTTTGGACCACGGTCTTGGGCCACTGCGCCTCGATTCGCCTCAGGCAGCCCGGTCAACCGTCGCAGCAAACGATCAGGATGTCGCGAACGCCGCGGTTGGCGAGCTTGGGACCTCTCGGGCGAGGGTGAGGTCTCCCAGCGAGGAGTGCGGCCGGTAGGTGTTGTGCTCGATGCGCGCCGACCCGGACGAGCAGGTCGCCACCAGTGGGGACCTTTCATGGCCACGGACAAGGGCGCGGGTCACCTGTTCTACTCCCTGGCCCTGACCGAAGTGGCCGCTGCGCTTCGTGTGGTCCCCAAATGGTGGTGCGTCAGCGCTCAGCAGGCGGGCCTGCGGCCGGCTGGTTACCCGGCCTGACTCTGGTCGTGACCGAAGGGATGGGCGGCGACGAAGGTCTTGGTCTGCTGGTACATCCGCTGGATGTAGCCCTCGAGCTCGGCCACCTCGACGCGCCACTGCCCGCGGCCCCCGACCTTGATCGCCCGCAGCTCGCCCGACCGCACCAAGGCATAGGCCTGGGCCGAGGAGATGTCGAGGACCTCCGACAACTCCGACAGCTGAATGAAGCGCTTCTCCACGACTTGCCCCGCTTCCTGATCGTGGCCTTGACCGCGACCATAACGTCCATTGACCAACTCTTTACCATCTTCGTGTGTCGACGCCCCGTCCACCCCGCGTTCCCGCGTCGACAGCCGTTTGGAGGAGGTCGCATCTGGTACTTGCGGGTGAGCCCCGCTCTGGGGCACCCAAGGGATGCCTCAGTCGATGTGTCGGCGTCCTGCTCCAGCGCACGGCGCCTGGGGCGGATCCGGAGCACAGCCCCGCCGATGCAGTCAGCCCGCGGCGTCAGCGCCCGGGTTGGCCACCAGGCGCGACGCACAGCAAGCGTTTGACGCCGGGGATGTCGCATGCGCTCGTACCGGGCGGCGTCGATCATTCTCGGCGTCTCGGCGGCCTCGGCCTCTATCGGCTCCTGCATCACCATCCGCACTGACTCGCGGATCAGATCCACACCTTCGCCGGCGCGGAACGCCCGTTGCTTGTGTCTAGTGCAAGTAGGGGTTGTCTCCTTCAGCGCAACGCGGTACCCGCGTTGCAGGCCCCCTTGGGTTTGCGCAGGTTGCGCCGCAGGGGTGTGGCACCGGACTTGGAGACCATGATGCGAATCCCTACGAAGTGCGGCGGTCCTCTTGTGCAACCGCTCCACCTTCCCCGTGGTGGTCGGCGACCGGGGCGCGGTCAGCAGGTGCCGGATCCCGTTCTCGACACAGACCCGGTCGAACAGCACCTCCGCGCTCGAACGGTGCGGCCCGAAACGACCCGTGAAGACCTTCCCGTTGTCGGTCAAGATCTGCTCCGGGACCCCGTGCCGGGACAGCGCCTCCGGCAGCGCCTGGCACACCGGCCGCGCCGTGGCCCGGGCCACCACCCTCGCGCACACCACGAACCGGGAGTTGTCATCGATCCCGGTCACCACCTTCACCTCGACCCCATCGGCCAGGTGCACCCCACCCACCACGTCCATCTGCCACAGCTCCATCGGCCGGCCCCGCTCCCACCGCCGATAGTCACTACGCCGCCGACGCCGCCGGGCCCGGTCGATCCGACCCCCTCGTACCAGCGCCCGGTACACCGCCGAACGGCCCGGCACCGGGACCACTCCCTCCCGGCCCAGCTGGTACCGGATCCGGTCCGGACCCCAACCCGGATGCGCATCCCGCAGCGTCAGCACCCGCGCCTCCACCACCGCCGGCATCTGATGCGGACACGAATGCGGCCGCGAGGACCGGTCCGCCAGGTTCACCACCGCGCCCTCGGCGGCATACCGGCGCAACCACACATGCACCGCCGGAGGGCCACGCCGAACCGGCGAGCGACCTCGGTCACCGTCGCCCCGTCCAGCACCTCCAGCACCGCCCGATACCGCAGCTCGCTGACACCCAGCTCCCGCAACATGCCCGGCTCCCTTCCACGACCCCGATCAAGGGCCACGAAAGAGCGCACATCACCACCACGGCAACCGCTCAGAACGGCGGGACTGTCAGGCACCTACCGGAACGACTGTCGCGCAGGAACCGGAACCGTGTCCCCAACCTGGAAGGCAGGAACCGGAACCCGATGGTCAAGCATGAACCGGAACTGCACAGATCCTTAGTCACTCACTTAGCCTGGATCCACCGATGAGCCGGGGCCGGTCGAGGGCGCTTGGCATTTCGAGCAGGGGACCGGAGGAGGGCGC
>NZ_JAPYZV010000021.1 GCF_027812955.1 Pedococcus sp. 5OH_020 | reverse complement strand
ACCGCGCCCTCCTCCGGTCCCCTGCTCGAAATGCCAAGCGCCCTCGACCGGCCCCGGCTCATCGGTGGATCCAGGCTTAGCTTAGTCATGTATCTGACCGACAGCGCCCGAGGTGTGGTCTTCCGCTACGACCTGGACGACGATGGGCGGCTCGGCGGGCGCACCGTGTTCCTCGATGTGGAAGACGGACAACCAGACGGTATGACTGTGGACGACGGCGTTGGGCTGTGGGTCGCCATATGGGGTGCGGGTCAGGTCCGCCGCTACGACAGCGAAGGCCAGCTGAGGGAGTCGTTCACCCTCCCCGCAAGCCAACCGACCTCTCCCTGCCTGGCAGGGTCGCGCCTGTTTATTACGACCGCCCTCTACGGACTGAGCCCTGCGCAGGCTGGTCAATCGGGTGCTGTCTTCGCAGTTGACGTGACAGAAACAGCTCCCCCGGCGGCGGCTTACGTGCATCGCCCTAGGGCGGGAGGCGACGGCTCCAACTCCAGATCGTCGTAGTTTCGAGTCTGCCGACATCTCGCGGGCAACGGCTGCAGGGAGCGCACCTCACTTGATAGTGGCAACACGGTCATGCGGACGCTGGACGGGTATCTCTCCGCTGGCTCCCTGTTGCCTCGTCGGGCGACTTGTGGGAGGTCCGGATGTGATGGGGTACTGACAGGGTCTGGCACACACTCCCCATCCAGTCATAGCGTGGATGCCTTGAGCGGCAACGCAACCGAGAACAACGAACAGAACCGAGAACATGAAGCGACGGCATACCCCTTCCTGCGGAACAGCCTGCGTGCAGCGCGGGCGGGGTGGTCTCTGACCCTCGAGGAAGCCGCTGTCGCAGGGAGCACCGCATGACGGGGCGCACTAATCGTCTCTGGGCCTACGCCTTGTGACCACCTATCGAGAACGAACAGGCGGAAGCGAATGAACGACACGAATTCGACCAGATCTTCCCGCTCGGGGAAAGGAACAACGCCTACGCGGTACTTCAGCGGCCAGAGCTACCTAGCTCCGCTCACCTCGGGGAGCGTTCCTGTCAGCAACATCACCTTTGACCCGGGCTGCCGCAACAACTGGCACATCCATCACGGCACCGGCGGCGGCGGCGACCAGATTCTGCTGTGCACCGCGGGCAGCGGCTGGTACCAGGCCGAGGGCCAGGACCCCATCAGCCTGGAGCCGGGCACAGTAATCCACGTCCCGGCCGGAAAGAAGCACTGGCACGGCGCGAAGGCCGACTCGTGGTTCTCCCACGTCGCCTTCATCACCCCGGGAGAAGACCTCAGCAACGAATGGCTCGAGCCCGTCACTGACGAGGCGTACGGCGAGTTGCCCAAGAAGGGAGAGAACGCATGACCATCCTGAACGACACCTACACCCTTTCCAATGACGTGACCATCCCGAAGCTCGGGCTGGGTACCTGGTTCATCGACGACGACAAGGCCGCACAGGCGGTCCGCGACGCCATCGAGATCGGCTACCGCAACATCGACACCGCCCAGGCCTACGACAACGAGCGCGGCGTCGGCGAAGGAGTCCGCACCAGCGGCGTCGCCCGCGACGAGCTGTTCGTCTCCACGAAACTGGCCGCGGAGATCAAGAACTACGACGACGCCGTGGCGGCGATCGACGAATCCCTTCAGGCGCTGGGGCTGGAGTACATCGACCTGATGCTCATTCACGCCCCGCAGCCCTGGGACGACTTCCGCGGCGGAGACTACACCGAAGGCAATCGCGATGCCTGGCGCGCACTGGAGGAGGCTCACGCGGCGGGCAAGCTCCGCTCCATCGGCGTCTCCAACTTCCTGCAGCAGGACCTGGAGAACATCCTCGGCGGGGGCACAGTCGCGCCGCACGTGAACCAGCTGCTCGTCCACGCAGGCAACACCCCGACGGAGCTACTCGCCTACTGCAGGAGCAAGAACATCCTGGTCGAGGCGTACTCGCCGATCGCTCACGGCGAGCTCCTGAGGAACCCGGACGTCGCGGCGATGGCCGAGAAGTACGGCGTGACGGTGCCGCAGCTGAGCATCCGCTACACCCTGCAGCTGCGCACCGTATCGCTGCCCAAGACCGCCAACCCCGAGCACATGCGGTCCAACGCCGAGGTGGACTTCGAGATCACGCCCGAGGACATGACCACGCTGCGAGACCTGCGCGCCCGGGACTATGGCGAGAACAGCGCGTTCCCCGTCTACAGCGGCAAGTAACAAGCTTCTGCCGCGGCGTTCGGAAGAGGTCTCAGGTCGTCGCGGCTGGACGGGAAGGCATCTCCACTCGCGCTCGAGGTCGACGCACTGGGTGGGCTCCCCGCGGCACACGCGCTGTGGCGCTTGTGCTAGGGAAAGACAGGGGTTCGGCCATCTGAGGTCCCTTCCGCCCTAATCCACTCCCCGACATGCGTCATTGTCCCGAGAAGGAGCCAGTTGGGCTGCGGCTTTGACACAGCAGCCCGTTGCTGCCACGCCGTGGGGCGGCAGGATGTTGAAACCGATTCAGAGGCGTACTTGCGCGCTAATGGCCGCTGACCAATGATGGCTCGGCCGGCCACCACAGCTTGCCGCCGGTTCGGCAAGGCAACGGCACGCATACGTGAGGCTCGTCAGCCCGCCACCGCGAACGTCGATTTGATGCGTCGGAGACACGTGGCCGGAAAGGGTTCTGCCGTACCCCCTATCAGGGCAGCCTCTCAGTGGCCGTGATGTTGGGGGTGATGCATGTATGACACACATGTTGGCTCAATGCAGAACGCACTCAACGGCCTGCGTCCCGGGTCCGGTCGCTCCTCTGGCGAAGCTGGACCTGCAGGCGGCGCTCCAGCAGGCGTACGACGACGCTTTGGCATGTCCAAGAACCACCGTGACGGTCACGCGAGCCGACCACGGCATCTCCCACCTTATGCGTGGGTGCAGCGACACGACGAGGTGGGTGATTTGCGAAAGCTGCATGACAGCCGACTGACGCATCGCCCGCACCGCGGCTACTTGTTTCATTGACGCAGGATCGGTGCCCGCGCAGGCTCGGTCCAGGTGTCGGGGTTGGTCGCTCTCAATTGCGGCTGTCCTTCCTTCGGGTTGTGACTCTCACATGGCATGCGCCGCCCCGGCACCGCAGGGCCGGAGAGGCTGAAGAAGGGACTGTGCTGCCGTAAGTAGCGGTGCCCTCCCTGCTCGACCATTTAGTGGTTCGACGACAGGAGTAGGCATCGTGGAACAGGCACCAACAGCGGGTGTGGTGATCGGGATGGATCCGCACAAGCGCAGCGTGACGATCGAGGTGATGACCGCCGACGAGGGCATCGTGGACCGCGGCCGGTACGCCACCGACGAGACCGGCTTCGCCGGGCTTCTCGAGAGGGCGAGCAGGTGGCCGACCCGGGTCTGGGCGGTCGAGGGCTGCAACGGCATCGGCCGTCACGTTGCCACCCGTCTGGTCGGCGCCGGCGAACAGGTGGTGGATGTGCCGCCGAAGCTATCGGCTCGGGTGCGGACGTTCGCCACCGGTCAGGGCCGCAAGACCGACGCCACCGACGCGCACTCCGTGGCGTTGGTCGGGACCCGCATGTCCGGGCTGCGCCCGGTGGTGCCCGACGCGGACCGGGAGGTGTTGCGGATCCTGGTCGACCGGCGTCGCTCCATCGGCGAGGAGCACACGCACAAGGGCAACCAGCTGCATGCGCTTCTGCTGGAACTGATCCGGGGCGGCGCCAAGCGTGACCTGTCCGCCGCCCAAGCCCGCAAGCTCCTCGCTGGTGTGCGCCCCGGTGATGTGGTCGGCAAGACCCGTAAGCGGGTCGCCGCCGAGCTCGTCACCGACCTCGAGCGCCTGTACCTGCGCAAGAAGGCTGCGAACAAGGAGCTCACCTCGCTGCTGCGTGGCACCGGCACCACGCTGACCGACCTGCACGGCATCGGACCCTCCGGTGCTGCCCGGTTGCTGGTCGAGGTCGGCGACATCACCCGGTTCCCCGACAGCGGCCACTTCGCGTCCTGGACCGGCACCGGCCCCATCGACGCATCCTCCGGGGACAACGTGCGCCACCGCCTCAGCCGTGGCGGGAACCGCAAGATCAACCGGGTCCTGCACATCATGGCCATCGTGCAGCTGCGCAACGCCACCGAAGGCCGGGCCTACTATGACCGCAAAGTCGCCGCCGGCAAGACCCCCAACGAAGCGATGCGATGCCTCATTGGAGGAGTATCGGGGGCGCGGCCGGGCCGGATGTCTGGTCGTGGCTGTCGGTCGTGTCGGGGGATGGC
>NZ_JAPYZV010000020.1 GCF_027812955.1 Pedococcus sp. 5OH_020 | reverse complement strand
AATCTCCCAGCACGGCGGGGCATCTCGTTGTTACGGCGCGCTCAACACCTCAGGCCCATCGGTGGATCGAGGCTTAGTCACTCAGTGACCATTTCGACCACCCAAAGTGGCGGAACGAGACAGCCCCTGACCCGCGTTTCCGCTGGTCAGGGGCTGTATATCGATCGTGGGCGATACTGGGTTTGAACCAGTGACCTCTTCCGTGTCAAGGAAGCGCGCTACCACTGCGCCAATCGCCCGGGGTGTTGCTTGGGTCCGACTCAGGGTTCGAGTCGTCGAGGTGGAGACGGGATTTGAACCCGTGTACGCGGCTTTGCAGGCCGCTGCCTCGCCTCTCGGCCACTCCACCGTGAAGGCGGTCAAACCCTCCGAGCGGATGACCGGGCTCGAACCGGCGACCTCAACCTTGGCAAGGTTGCGCTCTACCAACTGAGCTACATCCGCATACCCGCGCTATTGGTGTCGAACGGGATTCTCACCCGCTGCGCGTGCGGACAGACAGTATCCGATCACCATCGCGCTCACCAAATTGGCCCTCAGGGTCTCCCTCCGGCACCGGAGTGAGGGGCCGGGCGGCCTCCTCCTTCAGCTCCCCGACCGACGCCAGGAGCTCGTCCGCAGCGCCGAGACCTGCGTCTCGGGCCTCGTCGCGAGCTCCCGAGCCACTCCCCAGGACAGGCTGAACGGCACCGCCCTGCCGGTCGGCGAACCACGCCTTGACCCAGTCGACCGCCTGCGCGCGAAGAGACAGCCGTTCCTCCACCGGCCACTGCACCCGGATCGCGGCGTTCAGGGCAGCACCGATGAGCACGGCGATCGCCAGCGTGTACAGCCAGATGAGGAGCACGATCGGGGTTGCCAGCGGCCCGTAGATCGACACCCCACCCAGCGACGCGGCGATTGTCCCGCGCAGCACGAATGACGCCAGAGACCACAGGACCAGCGTCAGGACCGCCCCTGGGAGGTCCCTGAGCCAGGGCGTGCGCCGAGGGGTGGAGATGTGGAACAGCGTCGCGATGCTGGCCACTGCGAGCACCGTGACGACCGGCCAGTACAGCCAGGTGACGAACCCAGCGTCCGTGTGCAGCAGCTTGGCGAGCCGGTCCGGGCCGATGACCACGAGGGGGATCACCACGATGCCGACGACCAGCGAGAGCAGGTACAGGGTGAGCGACAGCGCACGGGTGCGCACGATGCCGCGGACCCCCGACTGGCCGTACATGATCGAGATCGTGTCCACGAAGACGTTCAACGCTCGCGAACCGGACCACACCGACAGCAGGAAGCCCACAGAGACGAGGTCGGGGCGGCCGCCACCGTGGAAGAGATCGTCCATGGTGCCCTTCACAGTGCCATCGACCACACTCGTGGTGAGGAAGTGTGCGGCCCACATCAGGATCCCGTTGAGGATCTCGTCCACGGTGTTCTTCCCGAGCCACGGGGTGAGGAAGCCGACGCCCCCGGACAAGCCCAGCACCAGCGGGGGCAGCGAGAGCAGCATGAAGAAACCTGCCTCCGACGCCAGTCCCGTCACCCGGTACCGCAGGCAGACGCGGATCGTCTCAACCGTCATCCGCGCCACGGGCAGGGCTCCGGGGATGCGAACCAGCTCGCGTCGCACCCGTGCCTTGACCCTCACCGCCCCACGGTATCCCGCATACCCTGCACTCGTGCCCACCCACGCCGTCACCAACCAGGTCCCACCCCTGCCGCAGTACAACGCGCTGACGTGCAACGCGGCGCTGGCGGAGGCCCTACGGCGGTGGGCGGACAGCGCTGCGTATCAGGAGGTCGAGGTTCTGGGGCGCCCGCTCGGGCTCCGCGGAAGCGCGGCTGTGGGCCGACCAGGCCAACACCAGCACACCGGTCCTGCGCACGCACTCCCCCACCGGTGAGCGCATCGACGTGGTCGAGTTCCACCCCGCGTGGCACGCCCTCATGGGGGTGGCGGTGGGCGCTGGCCTGACCGCCGAAGCGTGGACCTCTCCGCTGGGCAGCGGTGCACACGTCCGTCGCGCCGCGGGTTTCGCGACGTGGTCGGAGGTGGAGCAGGGCCACCTGTGCCCGGTGTCGATGACGTATGCCGCCGCGCCCGCCTTGGCTGCCAACCCGAAGCTCGCGGCCCGCTGGCTCCCCCAGCTCGCGTCGCGGACGTACGACTTCGGGCTTCGGCCGTTGGCCGACAAGCAGGGCGCCCTCGCGGGGATGGGCATGACGGAGAAGCACGGTGGGTCCGACGTCCGCGCCAACACCACTTGGGCCACGGCGTCGGCAGGTGGCCCCGTGGAGGGTGGAGCCACCTACGGGCTGACGGGCCACAAGTGGTTCTGCTCCGCCCCCATGAGCGATGCCTTCCTCGTCCTCGCGCAGACCGAGGCGGGCGTGGGGTGCTTCCTGGTCCCCAGGGTCCTCGACGACGGCACCCTCAACCCCTTTGCGCTGCAACGGCTCAAGGACAAGCTGGGCAACCGCTCCAACGCCTCGGCCGAGGTGGAGCTCGACGGCACCTGGGGCGTTCGCGTCGGTGAGGAGGGTCGCGGCATCCGCACCATCCTCGACATGGTCGCCGCGACGCGGCTCGACTGCATCCTCGGTTCGGCGGCGACGATGCGGGCGGCCTTGGTGCGCGCCATCCACCATGCGCGGCACCGGTCGGCGTTCGGCGCCCTCCTGGTCGACCAGCCGCTCATGCAGAACGTCCTGGCGGACCTGGCTCTGGAGTCCGAGGCCGCCACGGTCCTGGCGCTGCGCCTGGCCCGGGCGGTGGACGAGGGTGATACGGACCTGTCGCGCCTGGGTGTCGCGGTGGGCAAGTTCTGGGTCTGCAAGCGGACCTCGCCCATGGTGGGCGAGGCGCTGGAGTGCCTGGGGGGCAACGGCTACGTCGAGGAGAACGGCCTCGCTCGGCTGTACCGGGAGGCGCCGCTGAACTCCATCTGGGAGGGCTCCGGCAATGTCAACGCACTGGACGTCCTGCGCGCGGTCGCGCGCGAGCCCAGGGCCGTCGAGGCCTTCCGCAAGGAGGTCCAGCTCGGACACGGGCACAGTGCAGTCCTGGACACGGCGATCGCGAGCGTCGACGACACCATCGCGTATGCCGCCCGCCCACGCGCGCAGGCGGGTGCACGCCGGGTGGTCGAACGGCTTGCCCTGACCTTCCAAGCCTCCCTGCTCGCCCGCTTCGCGCCCTCGCTGGTCGCGGACGCCTTCGTGGCCAGCCGGCTGGGCGGTGACCACGGCCTGACCTTCGGAACCTTGGATGCCGGACTGAGCGCTCATGCGGCGCGCGCGCTCGTCGACCGCGCCTTCAGCGCCTGACAGCGCGGTTCGCCACCCACCTCAGGCCGAGGAAGGCTCCGAACGGCCCTGTCACGTCTTCGCGAGCCGCTGCTTCTCGGCCTCCACGTCGTAGTCGACCGCCGGCCACTGCGGGTCCATGGCCTCCAAGTGCTCCAGCACCAGGCTCTGCACGGCCAGCCGGGCGTACCACTTCCGGTCGGCCGGCACCACGTACCAGGGAGCCGCGTCGGTGGACGTCTTCTCCAGCACGGTCTGGTACGCCTCCTGGTACTGCGGCCACAGCAGCCGCTCGTCGACGTCTCCTGGGTTGTACTTCCACTGCTTGTCCGGCCGCTCCAGCCTGCGCATCAACCGCGACTTCTGCTCGTCGGCCGACAGGTGCAGCATGACCTTGACGATCGTCGTCCCGCTCTCCGCGACCGTTGCCTCGAACCGGTTGATCTCGCTGTAGCGCCGCCACCACGTCTCACGCGGCACGAGGTCGTGCACCCGGACGATGAGCACGTCCTCGTAGTGCGAGCGGTCGAAGACGCCGATCTGCCCCGGGTGCGGCAGGGCGTTGCGGATGCGCCAGAGGAAGGGATGGCTGCGCTCCTCAGGCGTCGGTGCCTTGAAGGCCGTGTAGTGCACGCCCTGCGGGTCCATGTGCCCCACGACGTGCCGCATGATGCCACCCTTGCCCGAGGTGTCCATGCCCTGCACCACCAGCAGCAGGGACCGCTGGCCGTCCATCTTCGCCTCGGCGTACAGCCGCTCCTGGAACTCCCCGATCTCCCCCGCTCGCTCCTCGAGCGCCTCCTGGCCGTCGGCCTTCTTCCCCGCGAAGGCCGGGGTCGACCCCGGGTCGCACTCCGCCAGGACGAAGCCCTCCCGCGCGCGCAACGCCTCGCTGAACGACACCGATGCCACCTCGCCGGCGGTGGCCGAACGCGACTTCGCGTGTTTGCGAGCCTTCTTCGACTTCTGTCCCGGGACGGCAGCGGGAGTCCTCGTCGCCGTGCTCGACCTCTGTGCGTCGTTGCCCATCTGGGCATCCTGTCATCGAGTCCCGACCCGCGCGAGGCTCGTCAGCCGAGACAGCGCGCGGAAGTACTTCTTGCGGTAGCCGCCCTTGAGCATGTCTTCCGAGAAGAGCCGGACGAGGGGCAGGCCGCTGGCGAACACGGGGATGTCGGCGTCGTAGAGCCGGTCGACCAGCACGACCAACCGCAGCGCGACAGCCTGGTCGGTGACCGGCCGCACGTGGGTCCATCCGACGGCGCCCACCCCCTCGAGCATCGCCCGGTAACGGCTGGGGTGCACGGTGGAGAGGTGTCTCGTGACGTCCACGAAGTGGTCGAGCAGCGCACCGTCGAGGCCGTCCACCGCCTCGCGCACCTCCTCCTCCGACAGCGGCACCGGACTCTCCACGTGCTCGCGGTGGCGATAGTCCGGCCCGTCGACCGTGACCACCTCGAAGCGAGCCGACAGGGCCTGGATCTCCCGCAGGAAGTCCTCCGCGGCGAACCGCCCCTCCCCCAGTGCGTCGGGCAGGGTGTTGCTCGTGGCCGCGAAGGCGACCCCCGCCTCGGCAAGGCGGGCCAGGAGGCTCGCCATCAGCACCGTGTCCCCCGGGTCGTCCAGCTCGAACTCGTCGATGCAGACCAGCTCGTGGCCTTTCAGCGCCTCCACCGTGGGAGCGAAGCCCAGGGCCCCCACGAGGTTGGTGTACTCCACGAACGTGCCGAACGACTTCGGCCCGGCCGCCTCGTGCCACAGGCTGGCCAGCAGGTGGGTCTTGCCCACCCCGAAACCTCCGTCCAGGTAGATGCCCCGCCCTGCCGCGTCTCCCTTGGGACGACGCCTGAGCCTCAGCCATCCGCCGGTGTCGCGCTCGTCCACGGCCGCCGCGTAGGCCTGCAGCCGCTCGACGGCCGCCGCCTGGGAGGGCTGGCCGGGATCCGGCCGGTACGTCGAGAACCGCTCGGCACCGAAGCGCGGGGGCGGCACGAGCTCGCGGACGAGGCGCTCGCGGTCCAGCCCTGGGGACCGCTGGGTCAGGGAGGAGGGCACGAGGGAAGCGTAGGTGAGGCAGACTTCCAGCCATGCGCCTGCTGCTGAGCGAGTCCGGGGCCCTGGCCCCCGGGACCGAGCTGGACGACGCGTCGCTGCGAGAGCTGTATGCGGCGCCCTCCGGCCGTTCATGGCTGCGGGTCAACTTCGTGTCCAGCCTGGACGGCGCCGTGACGGGCCCGGACGGGCGGTCCGGAAGCATCAACACCGCGGCGGACTTTCGCGTGTTCCAGCTCCTGCGCCGGCTGAGCGATGTCGTCGTCGTCGGCGCGGGCACCGTACGGGCGGAGGGCTATCCCGCACTGCGTGACGAGGACGTCGACGCCCCCGTCCTGGCAGTGGTGAGCAACAGCGGCGCCCTCCCGGAGACGGTCGCGAGGATGACGTCGCCTCGAGGCTCCGCCCTACTGCTGACCAGGCGACAGGCCGACCCCGCACGGCTCTCGAGCGCCCGCGAGGTACTCGGAGAGGACAACGTGGTCCTCGTGGGAGACGAGGCGGTGGACCTGGTCCAGGCTCGTGCCGCCTTGGAGGATAAGGGCTTTCGCCACCTGCTCTGCGAAGGCGGACCCACCCTGTTCGGTCACCTGCTGGCGGCCGGCGTGGTCGACGAGGTTGACCTGACGTGGGCTCCAGCCGTGGTCGGCGGGACGCACGCCCGTATCGTCCGGGGCACCGACCTGGACGTGGACCTCAGCCCGCTCGTCCTGGTGGAGGAGGACGGCAGCGTGATCGGCAGGTGGCAGGTGAAGCCCGTCCGGCCTCTCGGGCCGGTGAAGCCCCTGGACCCAGTGGAGTCCGGCGACCGTTAGCTGCTGAGGAACTCCGCCACGGAGCGCTCCCAGCGGGCAGGGTCCACGTTCCACTCCTTGGTGTGCCGAGCCGTGTCCCAGTGCTCCATGGTGACGAGGTCAGGTCGGGCCTGCGCCAGCTGCTGCGACGGCCCTACCGGGACGAACTCGTCGTCCACCGAGTGGATGAGCAGGATCCGATGGGACAGCTCGGCCGCTCTGGCGACCCAGTTCGTCTTGGCGACGTCGAGGGGGTCGTGCACGCCTACCAGCCGCCGCGCGGACCGGCGCCCCATGAGGGACCGGCTCAGACCGCCGATAGGGGCGGGTACCCGGTGCTCCCTCGCGTGGTGAGCCAGTACGTCGCCCCAGTCGATCACCGGGGCGTCGAGGACCACGTGGGTCACGTGCTCGGCGAGCCAGGACCGGCTCAGGGTCTGCAGGACGATCGCACCTCCCATCGACCACCCCATGAGGACGAGCTCGCGGGCTCCCTGCTGGACCGCGTGCAGGGCCGCATCCTCGATATCGCGCCACTCCGAGAGTCCTAGGTTGTACCGACCGTCGGCGCCGCTGCGTGCCCCGATGTCGTTGCGGTACGACGGGATCAACACGTTCACCCCGCTGTCGTGGAACGTCCTCACGGCGCGCAGGGCCTCGTCCCGGCGAGCCCCGCGGCCGTGGACGAGGATCGCCCAGCGACGGGACTCGCTGGGCGTCCTGACGACCCAGGCGGGCATCGTGCCCAGCTCCGTCAGCACGTCGACGTACTCGGTGCGCAACCCCAGCGCCCGGTCGGGCGGCCCTGCGAAGTAGTACTGGTTCCATCGCGCGAACCCCGGGGCCAGGTGACCGTAGTCGACCCCGTGGAGCTCACGGCGGACGCAGCCGCCCTCCTCGTCGAGCTCCACGACGTCTCCCACCCGTGCATGACCCGTGGCACTGTCGAGCCAGAGGCCGTAACGGCCGGGGACCACCGTGTCCGGCGTGACGTCGAGGGACACGCTGTGGTCGTCCACCGCCAGGATCCGGGTGTCGTCGGGCCGCTGCCGGTCCGGGGTGAGCACCCTGCGGGCGAAGTACGCGGCGGCGCCCACCGAGGTCACCGCGCCGGCCGCCACTGCCGAGCCACCCGCGACGGCTGACGCCAGAGCGGCGCGGCGGACCCACGTGCGCTGGTCACCCACGGCTAGGCGTTCCTCTCGCCCAGCACCTCGGCGAGGTCGAAGCTCACCGGCTCCTCGAGCTGCGCGTACGTGCAGGACGCCGGCTCGCGGTCCGGGCGCCAGCGGACGAACTGAGCCGTATGCCGGAACCGGGCTCCCTCCATGTGGTCGTATCTCACCTCGAGGACCCGCTCAGGACGCAGTGGCGTGAACGACAGGTCCTTCCCGGCGTTCCACCGGCTCGTCGCTCCGGTGGTCGGGGTGCGAGTGCCCATCTCCTCCCTGGCCCACGCCCAAGGGTGGTCCTCGAACGTCGTGACCCAGGACTGCAGCTCGCGGAACAGCTCCTTGCGCCGAGCCATCGGCAACGCTCCCACCACCCCGACACTCATCAGCGTGCCATCGTCGGTGTACAGCCCGAGCAGGAGCGACCCGATCGCGTCGCTGCCGGACTTGTGCGTCCGGTACCCCGCGACGACACAGTCCGCGGTGCGCTCGTGCTTGATCTTCAGCATGACGCGCTTGTCCGGCTCGTACGGGCCGGACAGCGGCTTGGCGATCACGCCGTCCAGCCCGGCACCCTCGAACTGGTGGAACCACTCCTTCGCCACGGCAGCGTCGTCCGTGGCCCTGGTCAGGTGGATCGGCGCGGTCGCGCTGGCCAGCGCCTTCTCCAGCAAGGCGCGTCGCTCCGAGAAGGGTCTGCGGGTCAGGTCCTCGTCTCCCAGAGCCAGCAGGTCGAAGGCGACGAACTGGGCGGGGGTCTCGACGGCCAGCTTCTTCACCCGGCTGGCCGCCGGGTGGATCCGCTGCTGCAGCGCCTCGAAGTCGAGCCGGTCGCCGGAAGCACCGACGACCACGATCTCGCCGTCCACGACGCACCTGTCCGGCAGGTTCGTCAACACTGCCTCGACCACCTCGGGGAAGTACCGGGTCATGGGCTTCTCGTTGCGGCTGCCGATCTCCACGGTGTCGCCCGAGCGGAAGACGATCGAGCGGAAGCCATCCCACTTCGGCTCGAACAGGTAGTCCCCCTCGGGGATGGCCTTGACCGGCTTCGCCAGCATGGGCGCCACCGGGGGGATGACCGGCAGGCCCCACGCCGAGTCGCGTTCCGCCTTGGGTGCCAGGTAGTCCGCGTCCGCGCGGTCCTTACGGCGCTTGCTCGGCTGCACCCTCGGCGGCTCGCCGGGCATCTTCGGGTAGTCCGGGGGGAAGTTCAGCTCGCCCAGCCCTCGCTCGTGGATGTCCTTGTCCCAGAGCGCTATCGCCCTCCGTATGTCGCCCGGTGTCTGGTCGATCCCGGACCAGGCGTCACCCTGAGCGGCCAGGATGCCGGGCACCGTGCGCACGGTGAACTCGGCGGGGTCCACCCCGGCCAGGTCCTCCCAGCGCACCGGCATACTCACCGGCGCGCCGGGCAGCGGCCGGGGAGAGTACGCGGAGGCGATCGTCCGGTCCCGGCACGCCTGGTTGAAGTCCACGAACACGCGCTCGCCCCGCTCCTCCTTCCACCACGAGGCGGTGACGAGGTCGGGCAGGCGTCGCTCGAGCTCACGGGCGATGCCGATGACGCCGTGCCGGACGTCGAGGAACTCGTGCGTCGGCGCGATGCGCGCGAAGACGTGGACTCCGCGGTTGCCCGAGGTCTTCGCCCACCCGGTCAGGCCCACCTCGCCGAGCAGCTCTCGGAGCACCAGGGCGGCTTCCACCGCGTCGCTGAAGCCGCGTCCCGGCTGCGGGTCGAGGTCGATGCGCAGCTCGTCCGGGTTGTCGACGTCTGTGGTGCGCACCGGCCAGGGATGGAACGTCACGGTGTTCATCTGGACGGCCCAGACCACGCCGGCCGGCTCGTCGACGACGACCTGCAGGTGCTTGCGACCCGAGGGGTAGGTGCACATGACCGGACGAATGAAGTCAGGCATCCCCTTGGGCGGGTTCTTCGTCCAGAACTCCTCGCCGTCGATACCTTCGGGGAACCGCTGCAGGGTCACCGGCCGGTTGCGAAGAGCGCCCATGTAGCCGTCCGCCACGGCGACGCTGTACTCGGCCAGGTCCAGCTTCGTGATGCCGTCCTCGGGCCAGATGAGGCGCTCGGGACTGGAGATCCGTACCTCGCGTGCACCGTCCGGACCTCCGGGCGCCTCCACCGTCCTCGAAGCAGCAGCCATGTCGGGAGCCTAGCCGTCAGCCGGCTGTGCGGTCCGGAGGCCGGATCGGGACCATAATCGGCCCCGACGGCGTTGAGAGGTCGTGAGGCCATTTCGAAGGAGTCCCAGCGTGAGCATGCAGAACACCGACCGCACCTACTCCGTGTCCAAGACCGACGACGAGTGGCGGGCCGAGCTGAGCCCGGCCGAGTACCAGGTCCTGCGGCAGGCAGGCACCGAGCGGCCGTACGTCGGGGAGTACACCGACACCAAGACCGAGGGCGTCTACTCGTGTCGCGCCTGTGGTGCCGAGCTGTTCACCTCCGACACGAAGTTCGACAGCCACTGCGGATGGCCGTCGTTCTACTCTCCGCTGGCCGGCGACCGCGTCGAGTACATCGAGGACACCACGCTGGGGATGAAGCGGGTCGAAGTGCGCTGCGCCACCTGCGGCAGCCACCTCGGTCACGTGTTCGAGGGCGAGGGCTACGGCACCCCCACCGACCAGCGCTACTGCATCAACTCGATCAGTCTCACGCTGAGGCCGTCCGACACCGACTGACGTGAGGCAGTAGGCCTAGCGCAGCGAAGCGAGGAGCTCCGCCACCTCCACCCGCCGTCCGGTGTGGAACGGCAGCTCCTCGCGGACGTGCAGCCGGGCGCGGGACGCGCGCAGCTCACGCATCAGGTCGACGATGCGGTGCAGCTCGTCCGCCTCGAACGCGAGCACCCACTCGTAGTCGTTGAGCGCGAACGACGCGATCGTGTTGGCGCGCACGTCCGGGTAGTCCCGCGCCATCTGGCCGTGCTCCCGCAGCATGTCGCGACGCTCGGCGTCCGGCAGCAGGTACCACTCGTACGACCGGACGAACGGGTAGACGCAGATGAAGTCCTTCGGGTCCTCGTCGGCGAGGAAGGCGGGGATGTGGCTCTTGTTGAACTCCGCCGGCCGGTGCAGGGCCGCGGCCGACCACGTGGGGCGGAGGTGACGCCCCAGCTCGGTGCGCAGCACAGCGCGGTAGGCCGCCTGCACGTCCTCGATCCGCTCGGCATGCCACCACACCATGAAGTCGGCGTCGGCACGCAGGCCCCCGAGGTCGTAGACGCCGCGGGTGACCACGCCCCGGTCCGCCAGGTCGCCAAAGAGGGTGTCGACCTCCTTGGCCATCGCCTCGCGGTCGCCCTCGAGGGCCGACCCCACCGCGAAGACCGACCACATCGCATACCGGATGGAGTCGTTGATCTCGCGGATCCGCGCGGCGTGCGGGTTGGACGGGGTCTCCTGGTCGGTCATGACGTCATTCTCCCCCGGCCCTCGCCACTTCCCCGCAGGTGGGTCGCCACTGCGCGGGCTGCCGCACGTCCGCTGGCGATGCAGGCGGGCACCCCGACCCCCTCGTATGCGGCACCCGCGAGAGCCAGTCCGGGCAGCGCCTGCGTGGCGCGGCGGATCCGTTCGACCCGGTCGACATGGCCGACGGTGTACTGCGGCAAGGCCCCGCCCCACCGCTGCACGTGGCTGTCCACGATCCTCGGGAGCTGGTGCCCCAGAGCCTCACTCACCTCCGCCACCGCAATGGCGACCAGCTCAGTGTCGGGCCGCTGCAGGTCTGACGTCTCCCCGTACCGGCCGACCGACGCGCGCAGGAAGGACAGGTCGTCCGCGGCCTCGGCGGTCCACGACCACTTGCTCGAGGAGAATGTGCTGGCCTTGATCGTGCGGCCTTCCACGGACGGCACGAGGAAGCCGGAGCCCTGGAGCGGCACGTCGACCCCCACCGCCAGGGTGACGATGGCCATGGAGGCGTAGTCGATCTCGCGCAGCGCGGAGGCGGCCGTAGGGCTGTGTGAGGCCAGCAGCCGTGCGGCCGGCGCCGCGGGCACAGCGACCACCACCGCGTCGGCGGACAGCCGCTGCGGGGAGGGCTGCGGTCCCGTCACCACCGTCCAGCCCACGCCGTCACGGTTGAGCTCTCGGACGATCACGCCGCTGCGCAGCACCACTCCTCTGGCGCGTAGCCGGTCGGCGAGCATCTCGGCCAGCCGCCCGACGCCTCCCCGCAGGCCTGCGAACACCGGCGCAGCGGACCCTTCGGGCGACAGCGCGGACGTCCTGGCGGCCTGTGACGCAGCCGCCGTGAGCGACGACCCCTGCCGAACCGCCGCGAACACCTGTGGCAGACACGCTCGCAGTGACAGCGACCGCGCCTTGCCCGCGTACACGCCCGCGAGCAGAGGGTCGACGAGACGGTCGACGACCGCGTCCCCGAGTCGCCCGGCGACGTAGTCACCCACGGAGACGTCCTCGAAGTCGGTGTCGGGCCATGGCGCCTCGTGCTCGGCACGGTCGACCTCCGCGTCGGACAGGATGCCCCTGGCTGCTCGCGCCGGCGACGGGATGCCCATCAGCGTGCCCTTGGGCAACGCGTGCAGCCGACCGCGCGACCACACGCTCGCCGAGGTGGTCACGGGATGCACCACCCCACCGTCGAGACCCAGCTCGGCCATCAGCTCCAGGGCTTCCGGACGCCTGGCCAGCACCGACTCGGCGCCGACGTCCAGGGCCACCCCGGCAACCGGCTCGCGCCGCAGCTTGCCGCCGGGCCGGTCACCGGCGTCGAGGACCGTGATGGTCGTGGCCGGCATCGACGTCGACAGCTCCCACGCTGCCGTGAGCCCGCTGACGCCACCACCGACTACCACGACCTGTGCCCCGCCCATGGACCCAGCCTTTCAAGATCGTGACTGTTTCGACACCGGGGGCAGGGAACCACAGCGGGCGCAGACCAGTCGCATCGAGGTCACGCACTCGCCATTCACGTCGATGACCTGGGGGTCGCCATGTTCAGTGATCGTCCGTACCGCTTCCTCGCCGTCCTGTCCGCCGCCACGCTGGCCGCGGTCGCACTCGCAGGCTGCAGCAGTGGAGGAGGCAGCTCGGCCAGCTCGGCCGGGGGCAAGGCGCAGGCGCCGGCAGCGTCCGCCGGAGAGGGCAGCGGCTTCGCCGGCGGCTCCGCAGCCCAGTCCCACCCCGGCGCGCCCGACAGCGCCAAGCGGGACAGCGCCGGCAAGCCCGTCACGGGCGGCTCGTCCGGCGTGGTCGACCCCGCCTCGCTCCTGGCGAACCAGGACCAGCTGGCACGCCGGGCGACCATGGCCCTCCAGGTGAAGAACATCGGCCAGGCGGTCGCGAAGGTCAGGGCCACGGCGGCTGCGGCGCAGGGCATCGTCCTGGCCGAGAGCGTCGGCACGGCCGACGGCGGCGTGCCACTGGCCGAGTCTGCCACCGTCACGGCGACGACCTACGGCGAGATCACCATCTCGGTCCCCTCCTCCAAGCTCGACTCGGTGATCTCCGACCTGAGCGAGATCGGCCGCGTGATCCGCTCCGGCTCCTCCAGCGAGAACGTGGGCTCCCAGATCGTCGACACCGCGTCCCGGCTGGACACCATGCGGGTCAGCGTGGAGCGGGTGCGCAAGCTGCTCGGCGAGGCGAAGGACCTCAGCCAGATCGTGGCGATCGAGGCCGAGCTCACTCGCCGACAGTCCGACCTGGAGTCGCTCGAGGCGCAGCTGGCGGCGCTGAAGGGGAGCGTGGCGCAGTCGCCGGTGCAGGTGAGCCTCACCACCGAGCCCGGTGCCATCGCCCCCGCTGGCGGCGACGCCGGAGGTTTCCTTGCCGGGCTCAAGGCAGGGTGGAAGGCGTTCACCGCCTCCACGACTGTCGCCCTGACCATCCTCGGCGCAATCCTGCCGTTCGCTGTCGTCCTGGTGCTCCTGGTCCCCGCCGTGTGGTGGGCCTGGCGCCGTCGTCGCGGTGGCCCCTCGACGCGGGTCGCTCCGGAGCAGCCGGTCAGCGCCGGCTGACCTCGTGGACCAGCTCGACGACGCGGGTCAGCACCTCAGGGTCGGTGTCGGGCAGTACGCCGTGGCCGAGGTTGAAGATGTGGCCGGGAGCCGCTCGCCCCTCCTCGACGATCCCGCGCACCTTCGCCTCCAGCGCCGGCCACGGTGCGAAGAGCAGGGCAGGGTCCAGGTTGCCCTGGACCGCGTACGAGCCGCCCAGCCGGTCCAGCGCGTCCGTGAGCGAGACGCGGTAGTCGACCCCCACGACGTCGGCGCCCGCGGCGCCCATCGCCGCCAATAGCTCGCCGGTGCCCACCCCGAAATGGATCGTCGGGACGTCGCGGTGCGCCACCGCGGCCAGGGCCGCGGCGGAGTGCGGTGCGACGAACCGCTCGTAGTCGGTGCGCGGTAGCACGCCGACCCACGAGTCGAAGAGCTGGACGGCACTGGCCCCCGCCGCCGCCTGGACGTCGAGGAACGCACCCGAGATCTGGGCGAGCCGTCCGCACAGGTCATGCCACAGCTGCGGGTCGCCATACATCAGGGCCTTCGTGTGCTCGTGGTTCTTGCTGGGGCCACCCTCGACGAGGTAGCTCGCCAGCGTGAACGGCGCACCGGCGAACCCGATGAGGGGCGTGGCGCCGAGCTCGGCGACGAGCAGGTGGACCGCCTCGGTGATGTAGGGAACGTGCTCGGGCACGAGCTCCGGGAGCCTGTCGAGGTCGGCGCGCGCCCGAACCGGCCTGGCGACCACCGGTCCGACGCCGGCCACGATGTCGAGGTCCACGCCGACCGCGGCCAGCGGCACGACGATGTCGGAGAAGAAGATCGCCGCGTCGACCCCGTGCCGTCGCACCGGCTGGAGGGTGATCTCGGTGACCAGGTCCGGGCGGCGGCACGACTCCAGCATGCCGACGCCCTCGCGGACGCGACGGTACTCCGGCAGCGAGCGGCCGGCCTGCCGCATGAACCACACCGGCGTGTGGGTCACGGGCTGTCGCCGGGCAGCCTTGACGAGGAGCGAGTCGCGAGGGGAGGTCACCGCAGGAGTCTAGGTGTACCCGGCCATGAGGTTGGTGGCAGGCGAGTCGTGTTGACGAGGTGAGAGCCCCCGGGTGGGGTGTGGCT
>NZ_JAPYZV010000001.1:665091-783609 GCF_027812955.1 Pedococcus sp. 5OH_020 | reverse complement strand
CCATCGCCGCCCTCCAAAGCGGCGAGTAGGCACCGAGGATCAGCCCTCAAAGCCCACCACCCCGCGGGGCACTGCCTGGCCTTCCGCCCCACACCCCGCTCGGCGTCGTTCCATAGTTCTTGACCGTCCTGCGACGAGGCGGCGGTGGTAGCGGTCCGCGGTCCCTGTCCCTTGATGCTATGCACGGGCTGGGTTGTGGTCCGGCGCATGCGGGTCTCACCCTCGGGGAGCTCACATGGAGTTGCCCTCGGCCAGCATCAGGGAGCCGTGGGAGTGCCGCAGGTCGTGCACGCGGGGGCGCTGGCTCAGCCCGGCCTCCATTGCGCGCTCGACGGCGGGGTTCCACTGACGCTGGTGGAAGGTGCCGTTGCGGATGCGGCCCCCTCGGTCTTGACGAACAGCAGCGGGGACTCACCCGGCGCGCGGCCGGCTGCCGCGACCCCGGTCCTGCGGTCGGTCGACCGCGGCACGTGGCGTCGGTCTGGAAACCGTGTCCGGGGACCCAGCCGGCCGGGTAGCGCTCTCCCGCCGCCTGCACCCAACCCTGGAACCGCCGCGCCTGCGCCCGGTCGGCGAACGTCTCCGCCGGGGCGGCGCCGTCCTGGTGCCACCGCACCTGTCAACGACCGTGCGCTGTCGAACACTTGCCATCGGGGAACCGGCCTTCCGTCCGCCCGACGGTCGGCATGAGCGGCGGAAAACCAACATCCAGCCCGAGGTGCACGTGCGGGGCAGGCACCCGGGGCGTGGACAGCGCGTGGAAACCGTCCACATCCGGACACGCTTTCGCAGGTCAGTCGGTGCGCAAGGCGGGACTCGAACCCGCACACCCGAAGGCATCAGGACCTAAACCTGACGCGTCTGCCAATTCCGCCACTTGCGCGCGGTCAGCACTCTACGACCTCAGCCCAGCAGCTCGCGCAGGTGCGGTACCAGTGCCCGGAACGCCTTGCCGCGATGAGAGATGGCGTTCTTCTCCTCGGCGGACAGCTCCGCCGCATGCCGCCCGTCTCCCTCGACCACCAGCACTGGGTCGTAGCCGAAACCGTTGGTGCCCTTCGGCTCTCGCGCCAGGCTGCCGGAGAGGTGGCCCTCCGTGGAGCGGAACGTCCCGTCCGGGAGTGCGAGAACTGCGGCACAGACGAAGGCAGCCGCGCGATGCTCGTCCTTCACGTCGGCCAGCTGCGCCAGCAGGAGGTCGAGGTTGGCGCGGTCGTCTCCGTGCCGCCCTGCCCAGCGCGCGCTGAAGATCCCGGGCGCACCGCCGAGCACCTCGACCGCCAGCCCGGAGTCGTCGGCCACCGCCGGGAGCCCTGTGTGAGCAGCAAGGGCCTGCGCCTTCAGCCGGGCGTTCCCCTCGAAGCTGACCTCGTCCTCCACGACGTCGGGGGCGTCGGCCCAGTCGGACGCTCCGACCACCTCAAGGTCGAGCTCCGAGGCGACGTCGGCGAGGATGGCCCGTAGCTCGGCGACCTTGTGGGCGTTCTGCGTCGCCAGGACGATGCGGCGCGTGCTCACAGGGCCCGCGCTCTGGGCATGGCCGCGAGGGCCTCCTGCTGCAGGACGGTCAGCGCCGTGCAGCCCACGACGGCCTTATCCAGCAGGGCGTCGAGCATGGCCCGGTCGAAGGGTGCGCCCTCCGCCGTGCCCTGCACCTCCACGAAGCGCCCGTCACCCGTCATGACGACGTTCATGTCGGTCTGCGCGGTGGAGTCCTCCGGGTAGTCCAGGTCGACGACGGCGCGGCCGTCGACGATGCCGACACTCACGGCCGCGATCGACCCCGTGAGGGGCTGCGCGTTCTTGGCGATCAGCCCCTTGCCGCGGGCATCCTCGATGGCGTCGACCAGCGCGACATACGCGCCGGTGATCGACGCCGTCCGGGTCCCACCATCGGCCTGCAGCACATCACAGTCGAGCACGATCGTGTTCTCCCCCAGCGCCTTGGTGTCGATGATGGCGCGCAGGCTCCGTCCGATGAGCCGGCTGATCTCGTGCGTGCGCCCGCCGACCCTGCCCTTGCGGGACTCGCGGTCAGAGCGCGTGTTGGTGGCGCGCGGCAGCATCTCGTACTCGGAGGTGACCCAGCCAGTGCCCTTGCCCTTCAGCCAGCGGGGAACCCCCTCGGTGAAGGAGGCCGCGCACAGCACCCTGGTCCGGCCGAACTCGACCAGCACGCTGCCCTCGGCATGGTCCAGCCAGTTGCGCGTGATCCGTACCTCGCGGATCTGGTCGGGGGTCCGTCCGTCGTGGCGGGTCGCGGTCGCCGAAGTCGTCTCAGTCACGTGCGCAAGGCTAAGCGTGCGAGGGCACAGAGAGCGCACCGGTCCTCCCACGTTCCCTGGGCCGAGTGCGCGTCCCTGCGCCGAAGTCCGGGACTTCGGCAACGACACGCCGTACAGCAGCCGAAGTCCCGGACTTCGGAGTCAGGGGGGCGTCCTAGGGTTGCGGTATGCCTGCGACCCTCGCCATCGGTGCCCACGTCGACTCCGTCGACCCCGTCACGGCTGCGCAGGACCGGGGCGCGAGCCTGAGCCAGTTCTTCCTGGGCAACCCCCAGGGGTACAAGGGCCCCGAGATCGCCTACGAGGGTGGTGCGGAGGCGCTCAGGTCAGCTGCCGAGGCGGCCGACGTCGCGCTCTACGTCCACGCTCCCTACCTCATCAACGTCGCCACGACGAACAACCGCATCCGGATCCCCAGCCGCAAGCTGCTCCAGCAGTTCGTCGACGCGGCAGCCTCCATCGGCGCGAAGGGCCTCGTTGTCCACGGCGGGCACGTCGACAAGGCCGAGGACGTCGACAAGGGTTTCGACAACTGGCGCAAGGCGGTCGAGGCCACCGACCTCAAGGTGCCGCTCCTCCTGGAGAACACCGCCGGCGGTGACAATGCCATGGCCCGCACGCTCGAGCGGATCGGCCGTGTCTGGGACGCCATCGGCGCCGCGGAAGGGAGCGAGAAGGTGGGCTTCTGCCTCGACACCTGTCACGCGCATGCGGGCGGGATCGAGCTCGGCACGGCGGTGGAGCGGATCAAGGCCATCACCGGCCGGATCGACCTGGTCCACTGCAACGACAGCCGCGACGAGTTCGGCTCGGGGGCCGACCGGCACACCAACCTCGGGTCCGGCCTCATCGACCCGGACGAGCTGGCAGGCGTCGTGCGAGGCGCCGATGCCCCCGTCGTGATCGAGACCCGCGGAGGGCTGGAGGGGCAGCGCGAGGATCTGGAGTGGCTCCGAGAGCGCCTGTAGCGCGGATCGACCGTGGGCTGAGGTCGACCGCGTCGTGACGGTGTCGAGACGGCGGCTACACCACGGGTGGATGGGTGCGCAGGAACGCGCGGATCTGCTCCCGCGGGTTGACCCGCAGCTCGGGGCCGTGGGTGAACGCCGCCGTCGTGTAGTCCAGGTCGGCGAGCCGGTGAGCGGTCTGGGTGGTGAGCCGGAAGCTGCTGCAGAAGGCCTTGATCGGCCACCGCAGCCCGCGGACGTTGAAGATCGAGTCCCCCGTGATGAGCACCCCTGACGGCCGGTGCAGGTATGCCGCATGGCCGGGCGAGTGCCCGGGCGTGTGCACGACCTCCAGTCCACCCGCGAAGGGGACCAGCTGACCGTCGGTGAAGGTCTCAGCCACCGGTACCGCGGGGAACGACCCGCTGCCCAGCCGGTTCCACAGACGGCCCAGCCGGATGGAGGGGTCGCGGTGCGGCGACTGACCAGCACGAGCGTACGGTGCGTCGTCCTCGTGGATCCCGAACCGCTGCCCGGTCGCGCCCGCAACGTACGCGGCACCCCCGGCATGGTCGGGGTGCGCATGGGTCAGAAGCAGGCGAGTGACGTCCGCAGGCCCCGACCCGATCGCCGCCAGCGCAGCCATGACCTTCGGACCAGACTGCTTGACCCCCATGTCGAGCAGGGTCACCTGGCCGTCGTCGTCACGCAGGATGAAGCCGTTGACGAAGTCGCCGAGCAGCGGCACGCGCCAGATGCCCGGCACGAGAGGAACCACCGCTGGTCTCGCCATGGGCGTGAGCCTAGCCGCGAGCCAAGCCCTCAGACCTCGTAGGTCTTCCCCTGGACGGCGAGGTCGAGAGGCCCCGACCACACCGCCGCCGCCTGCGCGCGGCATACCTCGGGGTCGTTCCACGGGGGAATGTGCGTGAGCATGAGGCGCTTCACGCCTCCTGCCTCCTGCGCCGCGCGGGCCGCGCGGCTGCCCGACAGGTGCACGCCGGCGGTCTCGTCCCGACCGTCGACGAACGCGCTGTCCATGAGCGCCAGGTCGGCCCCGGTCATCAGCCGCCCGAGCGCCGGACAGGCATCGGTGTCACCGGTGTACGCCAGCACGGCGTCGTCGGCCTCCACCCGGAAGCCGTACGCCTCCACCGGGTGGTTCACCCGGTACGCCGTGACGGTGAACGGGCCGACCCGGGTCACGTGCGCGTCGGCCAGCTCCTGTACCGCGAACTCCTGCGACATAGCGGTGTTCTCCAGGCCGTGGTACATCAGCGCGAACCGCTTCTCCGCCCCGGCCGACGCGTGGATGGCCAGCCTCCCGGGCACTGCGCCACCCGGCCGGTACTTCCTCGTGACGTACAGCCCGCAGATGTCGACGCAGTGGTCCGGGTGGAGGTGGCTGATGAACACGGCGTCGAGCTCTGCGGGGTCCAGGTGCCGCTGCAACGGACCGAGCGCCCCGTTCCCGAGGTCCAGCACGATCGACCAGGTCCGTCCGGCCTGCTCGGTCTGGACGAGGTACGACGAGGCGGGCGATTCCGGTCCGGCGAAGGACCCGGAGCACCCCACGACCGTGAGCCTCATCGGACCGCCTCCACCGCGCGCGTGGCCGCGTTGCCGTAGACGGAGCCCACCTCCGGACCGAGGAACCGGCGCGCGAGGCGGGTGAACTCCGCGGCGTCGCCCGTCGTCGTGAAGCCATGGCTCGGTGGTGGCAGGTGCCTCGGACGCAACGCGTCCCCGTCGGCCAGGACGCGGTAGACGTCCTTGGCGGTCTCCTCCGCCGACGACACCAGCGTCACCGACTCGCCCATGACGTACGAGATGGCACCGGTGAGCAGCGGGTAGTGCGTGCAGCCGAGGACCAGGGTGTCGACCTCACGCTCCACCAGGGGCGCCAGGTACTCGCGGGCCACCCCGATGACCTCCGCCCCGCTGGTGACCCCCGACTCCACCAACTCCACGAACCGGGGGCACGGGACGCTGGAGACCTGCAGCTGAGGCGCGGCTGCGAAGGCGTCGAGGTAGGCGCCGGACTGGTGGGTGCCCCTCGTCGAGATCACCCCGACGCGGTGGTTGCGGGTGGCAGCGGCGGCCCGGCGGACCGCAGGCCGGATCACCTCGACGACCGGCACCTCGTACCGCTCCCGGGCGTCGTGCAGGACAGCAGCGCTGGCGGTGTTGCAGGCGATGACGAGCACCTTGACGCCGTGGTCGACCAGCCGGTCCAGACACTCCAGGGCCAGCTGGCGGGTCTGCGCGATCGGGCGGGGACCGTACGGGGCGCGGGCAGTGTCGCCGAAGTAGGCGATCGACTCGTGTGGCAGCTGGTCCAGGACGGCGCGGGCGACGGTGAGACCGCCATAGCCCGAGTCGAAGATCCCGATGGGTGCATCTGCCACGGGTCAAGGCTAGGGGCGCACGCACCGACGCGAGGCACCGCTCCACAGTCTCGTCCGTCACACCCCCGGACACGTCACGGCATCAGCGCGTGTGCGAGCGTCTCCTGCAGCCACGTGAGGAAGTCGTACACCGCGAGCGCGTACACCGCCGGGTCGTCCTCGGGCAGTCCGGACACCTGCTCCTCGAGGAGCTCCACGTCGTCGTCGCCCTTGAGCCCGAGGCGTTCCCCGAGGACGAGACGCACGTCGGTGAGAGCGACGACCAGGGCCACCGCCTGGTCGTGGTCGAGCGACACGCGCTGCTCCTGCGGCGCGGAGAGGGCCGCTATCGCAGTGTCGAGGTTCGACGTCTTGCGAGCCCGCAGACCCTGCTCGGTCAGCCGGCGGAACTCCGCGGCGACCTGCTCGTCCTCGAGGTTGCCGGTGGGAAAGATGCGGTCGAGGGCGGGGTCGCGCGGCGGGGGCACCCGGCCTGAGAGGTCGGCCACCTGGTCCGCGGCGGACAGCGACACCCCCATACCGACCCCTCCTAGGCCGGCCACGATGGCGTCGAACTCGTCGCCGCCGCCCTCCGCGCTTGCGGACTGCTCGGGCTCGACGAGCTCGCGGACCTGCTCCATGAGGCCGACGACCAGTCCGCGCTCCACCGCGTCCAGCTTGGCGACGAAGCGGTCATGCCGCTTCTTGAAGCCCCGAGCCACTCAGCTGTCCTTCTGGAACGTTGCCCACAGCCCATACCCCTGGAGGGCCTCGGTGTCCGTCTCCATCCGCTCGCGCGTCCCCGTCGAGACGACGGCCCGGCCCTTGGTGTGCACGTCCATCATCAGTCGCTCGGCCCTGCTCTTGGGGTAGCCGAAGTAGGTCTGGAACACGAACGTCACGTAGCTCATCAGGTTCACCGGGTCGTTCCACACCAGCGTGATCCAGGGAACGTCCACCTCGGCATCCGGACTGACCGTGCGGCTCTCCTGTTCCACCGGGGCAATCGACACGGCACCACCATAGGCTGCCCTGGTGATGTCCACCGCACTGCTCACCGACCACTACGAGCTGACGATGGTGGAGGCTGCGTTGCGCAGCGGCGCCGCCTCCAGACGGTGCGTGTTCGAGGTCTTCGCGAGGCGCCTCCCGGACGGTCGACGGTACGGGGTGGTCGCCGGCACCGGCCGGCTGCTGGAGGCGGTCGAGGCGTTCAGGTTCGGCTCGCAGGAGCTGGCACCGCTGCGCGACAGCCACGTCGTCGATGACGCGACCCTGGACTTCCTCGCCGACTTCCGCTTCACCGGCGACATCTGGGGGTACGCGGAAGGGGAGTGCTACTTCCCCGGCTCACCGGTGCTGGTCGTGGAGTCGGACTTCGCGCACGGAGTGCTCCTCGAGACGGTGGTCCTCAGCATCCTCAACCACGACAGCGCGGTCGCCTCGGCAGCGTCGCGGATGACCTCGGCCGCCGGGTCACGGCCGTGCATCGAGATGGGCTCCCGTCGCACCCACGAGGAGGCTGCGGTCGCCGCTGCACGTGCTGCGTACGTCGCGGGGTTCGCGACGAGCTCCAACCTCGAGGCCGGCCGGCGCCATGGCGTGCCCACCTCCGGGACGGCGGCGCACGCCTTCACGCTCCTGCACGACGACGAGCGAGAGGCGTTCTCCGCCCAGATCGCGTCACTCGGCAAGGGCACGACCCTGCTCGTCGACACCTACGACGTCCCCACCGCGGTCGCGCTCGCGGTGGAGCTCGCCGGTCCGGAGCTCGGGGCGGTGCGGCTCGACTCCGGGGACCTGCTCACCCAGGCCAGGGAGGTGCGCGAGCAGCTCGACGCGCTCGGTGCCACCGCAACCAAGATCGTCGTCACGTCGGACCTCGACGAGTACGCCATCGCGGGGCTGGCTGCCGGACCTGTGGACCTGTACGGCGTCGGCACCTCGGTGGTCACCGGTTCCGGGGCGCCGACTGCCGGCATGGTGTACAAGCTCGTCTCCCGCGAGGACGACTCCGGCACGATGGTCGGCGTGGCGAAGAAGAGCCAGGACAAGCAGTCCGTCGGCGGCCGCAAGTTCGCCCTGCGGCGCCGCGACGCCAAGGGTATGGCGCACGCGGAAGTCATCGGGATCGGCGAGCCACCGGCCGACGATGGGGACGACCGGGCGCTCCTCCTGCCGCTGCTCCACAACGGCGTCGTGGTCGAACCCTCCCGCCCTACGCTGGAGGCCGCCCGGCAGCGGCACGTTGATTCTCTCGCCGAGCTGCCGGCGGAAGCGCGCCAGCTGCAGCGGGGGGAACCGGCCATCCCGACCGAGTACCTTCCGCGGTCATGAGGTGCACCAGCATCCGGCTGGGCCCACGGGCCAGCGCCCGACGAGCGCTGGCCCGACGGGCACTGTGCCGACGAGCACCGCTCAGCTGGAGCTATTGCGTTTTGCTGACGGCCGACAGGATGGCGTAACATCATCCAATGGCCGACCACGACTTCCGCACCGAAGCAGCCGCCCTGGACGCCGACGACCCGCTCGGCCCGTTGCGCGACCGGTTCCTGGCACCCGAGTCCAGCGACCTGGTGGCCTACTTCGACGGCAACTCGCTGGGGCGCCCGGTCGCCGACGTCCCCGGCAGGCTGGCGGACTTCATCGACCAGCAGTGGGCCGGCAGGCTCATCCGGGCGTGGGACGAGCAGTGGCTGGACTGGCCGCACCGGCTCGGTGACCGGCTCGGCCGACTGGTCCTCGGGGCCGCGGCCGGCCAGACCGTCGTCGCCGACTCGACGACGGTGCTGCTGTACAAGCTGTGCCGCGCCGCGGTCGACGCCCAGGCCGCCCAGGGCCGCACAGAGATCGTGCTCGACACCGACAACTTCCCCACGGACCGCTACATCCTGGAGGGCATCGCCGCCGAGCGTGGGCTGACGCTGCGCTGGATCGAGGCCGACCAGCGCAGCGGGGTGACGCTCGAGCAGGTGCGCGAGGCCGTCGGGCCCAAGACGGGTCTGGCCGTGTTCAGCCACGTCGCATACCGCTCCGGCTTCCTCGCCGACGGGCCGGGCATCACGGCGGCGGTCCACGACGCGGGGGGCCTGGTGCTGTGGGACCTGTGCCACAGTGGCGGGTCCGTGCCGGTGGCCCTGGACGAGTGGGGCGCGGACCTCGCCGTGGGCTGTACCTACAAGTACCTCAACGGAGGGCCGGGGTCCCCGGCGTGGGGCTACGTGGCCGCCCGACACCACGGGCTGCTGCGCCAGCCGATCTGGGGCTGGATCGGGCGCAGGGACGCTTTCGACATGGGTCCGGGCTACGAGCCGGCCGAGGGCATCCGGTCCTTCATCTCCGGCACCCCGCCGATCCTCGCCATGGTGCCCCTGGACGCCAGCCTCGACCTAGTCGAGAAGGCGGGCATGGACGCCATCCGCGCCAAGTCGGTCGCCCTGACAGAGCTGGTCATCCGTATGGCCGACGCGCTGCTGGCCCCACTCGGGGTGGAGGTGGCCAGCCCCCGCGAGAGCGCCGTACGGGGGGCACACGTGACGTTGCGCCGTCACGGGTTCCGGGAGGTGACGGCGGCGCTGTGGCGCGAGGGCGTCATCCCGGACTACCGCGACCCGGACGGGATCCGCATCGGGGTGTCCCCGTTGAGCACGAGCTTCGCGGAGGTCGCGACCGGGATGCTGGCGCTGCGCGATGCGATCGTGCGGCTCGACGCCGGGCAGTAGCGTGGGCGGATGAGCCGTGCCCTCATCCTCGTCGACGTCCAGAACGACTTCTGCGAGGGCGGCTCACTGGCCGTCCCCGGTGGCGCCGAGGTGGCGCGCAGGATCAGCGAGCACGTCACCGCACATCACCAGGAGTACGCCGCCATCGTCGCGACCGCCGACTGGCACGAGGCTCCCGGTGCCCACTTCAGCGATCACCCGGACTTCGTCGAGTCGTGGCCGGCGCACTGCCGGGTCGGCAGCGACGGAGCCCTCTTCCACCCTGCGGCCCAGAGAGCTCTGCACCATGTCCAGGCCGTGTTCCGCAAGGGCCACCACAGCGCTGCCTACAGCGGGTTCGAGGGGTTCACCGTGGACGCGGACCGACGCGTGGGGCTCGCAGAGTGGTTGCGCGACAGGGTGGTCGAGCAGGTCGACGTCGTCGGGATCGCGACCGACCACTGCGTCCGCGCGACTGCGCTGGACGCCGCCAAGGACGGCTTCCAGACCACGGTGCTGCTCCACCTGACAGCGGCCGTGGCACCGCAGACCACTGAGAGAGCGCTGCGCGACCTGCGGGAGGCGCAGGTGCGGACGACCGGCGAGGTCGTCTCCGGCTAGCCCTGTTCTCACAGCCGCGACTGCACCGCTGTGCGGGAACTGTTACGGACGCTTTACGGCTGCCGCCCCCTCGCGAAACACCGCCTTGCCACCCTTCCGGGGTACCGACCAGAGCCCTCTGGCCCCCGAGAAGGAGCCCCGCATGTCTGCTCCCCCGCAGCCCTCCCCCACCGGCACCTCCCCCACCGGCACCTCCCCTGCCGGCACCTCCCCTGCCGGCACCTCCCCTGCCGGCACTGTCAATGGTGACGAAGCGTCGACCTCATCCCGCACCTCCGCGGCAACCGCCACCACAGCGCGAGCCACGCCTACGGCGCCGGCGAGGACGCGCGGCCGGTGGATCGACCACTGGGACCCGGAGGACACCGTCTTCTGGCGCGGCGGTGGCCGCGCCATCGCCCGCCGGAACCTGAGCTTCTCCATCGCGGCCGAGCTCCTGGGCTTCTGCGTCTGGGCGCTGTGGAGCGTCGTCGTCCCACTGCTGCCGGGTGCGGGCTTCGACCTGACGCTGAACCAGCAGTTCTGGCTCATCGCCCTGCCCAGCCTCGTCGGGGCCACCATCCGGATCCCTTACACCTTCGCGGTCCCCCGGTTCGGTGGCCGCAACTGGACCGTCATCTCGGCTCTGCTGCTGCTGCTTCCCGCCACTGCCCTGGCCTGGGTGGTCGGCCGCCCCGAGACCTCCTTCGGAGTACTGCTGGCGTGCGCCGCGCTGGCCGGCTTCGGTGGCGGCAACTTCGCCTCCTCCATGACCAACATCTCGTTCTTCTTTCCCGAGGCGGAGAAGGGAAAGGCGTTGGGGCTCAATGCTGCCGGAGGAAACCTGGGGACCGGCGTCGTCCAGCTCGTGGTCCCCGCGGTCGTCGCCGTGGGTGCCGGCACACACCTCGACCGGGCCGGTCTCCTGTTCATCCCACTGGCCGTGCTGGCCGCAGTCGGTGCCTGGCGCTTCATGGACAACCTGACGGGCGTCCGGTCCGACTACCGCGCCTTCGCCGACGCCACCAGGACACGGCACACCTGGATCATCTCGTTCCTCTACATCGGCACCTTCGGGTCCTTCATCGGCTACGCCGGTGCCTTCCCGACGCTGCTCAAGACGCAGTTCCCGCACGCCCCACTGCAGCTGGCGTTCCTCGGCGCGCTCGTCGGGGCCCTCACCCGTCCGCTCGGCGGCGCCGCCGCTGACCGCGTCGGCGGGGCTCGGCTCACGATCGCGTCCTTCGCCATCCTGGGGGTCGGTGCGTTCGCAGCGATCACCGGTCTCAGGCAGCACAGCTTCGGGCTCTTCTTCGCCGCCTTCCTGGTGCTCTTCGTCGGCGCGGGGCTCGGCAACGGGGCGACATACCGGATGATCCCCGCGGTGTTCCGCGCCGGCGCCACGGACGCGGCCACCCTCGCGGTGCGGCGCAAGGCCGCCGCGGGGTGCCTCGGCATCGCAGGTGCCGTCGGCGCCTACGGCGGCTTCCTCATCCCCCGAGGGTTCGCCATGGCGAAGCAGGCCTACGGCTCGCTGGTCCCGGCCCTGTGGGTCTTCATCGGCGCCTACGCCGTGATGGCTCTGGTCACGTACGTGGTCTATGCCCGGCGCGGCTCGGCGCTGGCCTCCGAGTCTGTCTGACAGGGAGCGGTTCCTGCCGTGAGCGACGTCGCAAGCCACTGCCCGTACTGTGCGCTGCAGTGCGCCCAGACGCTGAGCCCGCGCCCCGAGGGCCTCGGCGTCTCGGGGCGCCCCTTCCCCACGAACCGTGGTGGGCTCTGCCAGAAGGGCTGGACGAGCGCCGACCTGCTGCGGGTCCCGGATCGGCTGACGACGCCGCTCGTGCGCTCCGCCGACGGGACGCTGCAGCCGGCGACGTGGCAGGAAGCGCTCGACCTCGTGGCCGACCGCCTCGCCCGCATCCGCGCCGAGGACGGCCCCGACGCCGTGGCCGTCTTCGGCGGAGGCGGGCTCACCAACGAGAAGGCCTACCAGCTCGGCAAGTTCGCCCGCGTCGCGCTCGGCACGGCGAACATCGACTACAACGGGCGGTTCTGCATGAGCAGCGCCGCTGCGGCGGCGAACCGCTCACTGGGGGTCGACCGGGGCCTGCCCTTCCCGCTCACCGACCTCGCCGGAGCGCAGGCGGTGCTGCTGTTGGGCAGCAACCTCGCGGAGACGATGCCGCCCGCGGTGGCGCACCTCGCGGGGGTGCGGGAGCGCGGTGGCCTCCTCGTCGTCGACCCTCGCCGCAGCGCCACTGCCGCCCTGTCCGACGTCGGCGGCGGCCTCCACCTGCAGCCCGTGCCTGGCACGGACCTCGTCGTGCTCCTGGCCCTGCTCCACGTCGTCCTCGGTGAGGCTCTGGCGGATACGGAGTACCTCCAGGACCGCACCGTCGGGTCGGAGGAGGTCCGCCGGCGCGCCGCCAGCTGGTGGCCCGAGCGCGCGGAGCAGGTCTGCGGTGTTCCGGCCGCGACCCTGCGCCGGACGGCGCGCCTCCTCGCTGCGGCCGCCCCTGCCGCGGGCGGAACAGGAGCCTTCGTCCTCACCGGCCGTGGCGTCGAGCAGTCCACCCAGGGAACGGCCACCGTGACCGCCGCCATCAACCTGGCGCTGGCGCTCGGGCTGCCGGGGCGGGTGGGGAGCGGGTACGGCGCGATCACGGGCCAGGGCAACGGCCAGGGCGGGCGCGAGCACGGCCAGAAGTCCGACCAGCTGCCGGGCTACCGGATGATCGACGACCCGGCTGCCCGAGCGCACGTGGCCGCCGTCTGGGGCGTCGACCCTGGGTCGCTTCCGGCGAAGGGCAAACCCGCCGTCGAGCTGCTCGCCTCGCTCGGCACGCCTGGTGGCCCCCGTGCGCTCCTGGTCCACGGGTCGAACGTGGTGGTGAGCGCGCCCAACGCCCAGCGCGTGGCCGAACGCCTGGCCGCCTTGGATCTGCTCGTCGTCTGCGACTTCGTGCCCTCGGAGACGGCCCTGCTTGCCGACGTGGTGCTGCCCGTGACGCAGTGGGCCGAGGAGGAGGGCACCATGACGTCGCTCGAGGGACGCGTCATCCGGCGCCGCAAGGCCGTCGAGCCGCCGGCCGGCGCACGAAGCGAGCTCTGGGTCTGGTCCGAGCTCGCTGGCAGGCTGGGCTCGGAAGGGACTTGGGCGACCGACCCGGCCGAGGTCTTCGACGAGCTGGCCCGCGCCAGCGCCGGTGGCCGTGCCGACTACAGCGGGCTCTCGCACGCGCGCCTCGACGGTGACGAGCCCTTCTACTGGCCATGCCCCGCAGTACCGCCGGGCGCCGAACCGCACCTAGGCACTCCTCGACTGTTCCTCGAGTCCTTTCCCACCCCGGACGGGCGCGCACGCCTCGTCCCGGTGGACCACCACGGCCCGCAGGACGGCCTTCGCCCTGATGCTCCCCTGCATCTGGTCACCGGACGAGTCCTCCAGCACTACCAGTCGGGGGCCCAGACCCGTCGGGTCCAGCGGCTCAACGACACCGTGCCCAAGGCCTACGTCGAGCTGCATCCCCTGCTGGCGGCCAGGATCGGCGTAGCCGAGGGCGAGCCGGTCCGGCTGACCACCGCGCGGGGCGCTGTGAGCGTCCCCGCCCGCGTCACCGACACCATCCGGCCCGACACGGTGTTCATGCCCTTCCACTGGGGCGGCCGGAGCAGCGTCAACCGGGTCACCAACGACGCCACCGACCCGCTGTCGGGCATGCCGGAGTTCAAGGTCTGCGCCGTCGACGTGACCGCGGCCCGCATGCGGCCAGAGGCGCACAGAAGTGAGCAGGAGGTCCGGGTATGACGCGGCTCGTCGTGGTCGGCAACGGCATGGTGGGTTCACGTCTGGTCGAGGACGTGCTCGCGGCCGACTCCGCCGGCAGGTTCGACATCACCGTGCTGGGCGCGGAGTCGTGCCACCCGTACAACCGGGTCCTGCTGAGCGAGGTGGTCGCCGGGGCGTACGACCTCGCCGCGCTGACGCTTCCGACCCCGGTGCACGACCGGCTGACAGTGCATCGAGGCACCACAGCGGTCGCGATCGACCGTGAGGACCGCGTGGTGGTCACCGAGACCGGCAGACGGCACCGATACGACCAGCTCGTGATCGCCACCGGGTCCTCGGCCCGCATCCCGCCGCTCGATGGGCTCTCGGCTTCCGCGCCCCTCCCGGCCGGGGTGCATGCCCTTCGCACCATCGACGACGCCCGCGAGATCGTCGCCGCCACGCTGAACGCCCGTCGTGCCGTCGTGCTCGGCGCCGGCGTGCTCGGCCTCGAGGCGGCCTGCGGTCTGGCGCGGCGGGGGGTGAGAGTCACGGTGGTCCACCCGGCGCAGGCCCTCATGGAGCGTCAGCTGGACCACGACGCAAGCCGGATCCTGGAGGCCGCCATGATCAGGCTCGGCATCGACCACCACGTCGGGATGGGCGCTCAGTCGGCGCTCGTCGACGGCGGTCGCCTGGGCGGGGTCCGGCTGGCGGACGGGCAGCTGGTCGACGCCGACCTCCTCGTCCTGTCGACCGGGACGGTGGCCAACACCGCGCTGGCAGAGGCGGCGGGCCTGGCCGTCGGGCGCGGAGTCGTGGTGGGCGACGACCTGGCCAGCCCCACCGACCGTCGCATCTTCGCCATCGGCGACTGCGCGCAGCCGCCGGAGGGCGGTTCAGGGCTCGTCGCCCAGGGCTGGGAGCAGTCTCGGCGGCTGGCCGCGATGCTGAGCGCCGGGTCACCCGCGCCGGCCGGGACGACGCAGTACGGCTCGGCTCGGGCTTCGGCGGCGAGCGCGTCGGCCCCGCACACCCCGCCCGGCAGGCCCCCAGCGTCGGGCGCGCCCGCGCCGGGCACCGACGTCGTACGTCTGAAGGCGCACGGCCTCGACGTGGTGACCATGGGGGTCTGCGGCTCCCAGCGCGCCGACGACCCGGCTCAGCGCACCGTACGGCTGTCCGACCCGGACGCCGGACGCCACGTCGAGGTCGTGGTCTCGGGGGGCGCCCTCGTCGGCGCGACCTGCATCGGGGCCGGTGAGGTGGCCGCCGACCTGGTGGCCGCGTACACCCGTCGCACCCCTGCACCGGCCGACCCCGCCTACCTGCTGCTCCCCATGCTGGCTGGCACGTCGGCGGCGGCGACCACCCGGGTAGCGCCCGCAGACCTCCCACCGGAGACCACCGTCTGCCGGTGCAACGCGGTGACGAAGGCAGACCTCACCACCTGCGTCGACCATGGCGCCGTGTCGCTCGCCGACGTGGCACGCGCCACGCGGGCCACGACGGGGTGTGGCGGCTGCACCGACGACGTCTGCGGGCTCCTGGACTGGCTCCGCGACTCACGCGACACCACCGACCGCGGTGAGAACCGTTTAACGAAGGAGAAACACATGACCAACACCGCCGAAATCGCGGCTCTCTAACGTCATGGCCATGCTTGAGCCGACCGCACGCCAGCACCTCGTCGTCGTCGGCGGCGGGATGGTGGCGCGCCGCCTCGTCGATGCCCTGCGGGCCCGGGACGACGCGGGCCGCTGGGCCGTCACGGTCCTCTGCGAGGAGCCGCGCGCGCCGTACGACCGGGTCGCCCTGACCTCCTACTTCACCGGCCGCCATCCGGAGGACCTGGCCCTCGGCGGCCAGGACCTGTGGGACGACCCGCTGGTGACCCTGCGTCGAGGCGTCGCCGCCAGGAGTGTGGAGCGACAGGCGCGGACGGTGACGACCGCGGACGGGCGGACGCTGGCCTACGACTCCCTCGTCCTGGCCACCGGCTCGTATGCCGCGGTGCCGCCGGTCCCCGGCAAGGACCTTCGCGGAGCGTTCGTCTACCGCACCATCGACGACGTCGCAGACCTCCGCGCCTACGTCGAGGGCCTTCGATCGGAGCTCGACAGGCCGGTCCGCGGCGCAGTCGTCGGTGGCGGCCTCCTCGGCCTGGAGGCCGCCGGTGCGCTGCGAGCGCTGGAGGTCGACACGACCGTCGTCGAGTTCGCGCCACGGCTCATGCCGCTGCAGGTGGACGACGGCGGTGGCGAGGCGCTCCGGCGCCTCATCGAGAACCTCGGCGTGCGGGTCCGTACAGGCACCGCGACGGCGAGGATCGGCGGCGACCGTGGCCGGGTGGCCAGGATGGAGTTCACCGAAGGTGAGCCGATGGACGTCGACGTGGTCATCTTCGCGGTCGGCGTGCGCCCCCGGGACGAGCTCGCGCGTGCGGCCGGCCTGGAGGTGGGCGAGCGCGGTGGCGTCGTGGTCGACGAGGGCTGCCGGACCGCCGACCCCGCGGTCTGGGCGATCGGCGAGGTGGCCTGCATCCAGGGCCGCTGCCTGGGGCTCGTGGCGCCGGGCTACACGATGGCGGAGATCGTCGCGGACCGGCTGCTGGGCGGCGAAGGGACGTTTCCGGGAGCCGACCTGTCGACCAAGCTCAAGCTCCTGGGGGTCGACGTCGCCAGCTTCGGCGACGCGTTCGCGAAGGAGGCGGGGGGGCTCGAGGTCGTCATCTCGGACCCGGTTGCCGGCGTCTACAAGAAGCTCGTGATGTCCGACGACGCCCGGACGCTGCGGGGTGGCATCCTCGTCGGAGACGCCACGGCGTACGCGGCCCTGCGTCCCATGGTGGGCCGCCCGCTCGGTGCGGACCCCGCGGCGTACCTGCTGCCCGAGGGCTCGGCGCCGGCACCCGCCGGCGACCTGCCCGACGACGCCGCCGTGTGCTCCTGCAACAACGTCTCGGCCGGGGCCATCCGGTGCGCGGTCGTCGACGCGGGATGCACGGACCTCGCCGGCGTGAAGGCCTGCACCAGGGCTGGCACGAGCTGTGGGTCCTGCCTCCCCCTGGTGAAGAAGCTCCTCACCACGGAGCTCGAGAAGTCCGGGGTCGAGGTCAGCGGCGCGCTCTGCGAGCACTTCGACCTCTCCCGCGCCCAGCTCTTCGACGTGGTCAGGGTGCAGGGGCTCACCACGTTCAGCGACATCATCGGCAGGCACGGCCGCGGACGGGGCTGCGACATCTGCAAGCCGGTGGTCGGCTCGATCCTGGCTTCGCTGGGCACGGGGCACATCCTGGACGGTGAGCGTGCCACGCTCCAGGACACCAACGACCACGTGATGGCCAACCTCCAGAAGGACGGGTCGTACTCGGTCGTCCCTCGCATCCCCGGCGGCGAGGTCACTCCCGAGGGACTGATCGCGATCGGCGAGGTCGCCCGGGAGTTCGGGCTCTACACCAAGATCACCGGCGGTCAGCGGATCGACCTCTTCGGTGCCCGGATCGAGCAGCTGCCGAAGATCTGGAAGCGGCTCGTGGACCACGGCTTCGAGTCCGGCCACGCCTACGGCAAGTCGCTGCGGACCGTCAAGTCGTGCGTGGGCTCGACCTGGTGCCGCTACGGGGTGCAGGACTCGGTGGGGCTCGCGATCGCTCTGGAGCTGCGCTACCGCGGGCTCCGGTCGCCGCACAAGCTCAAGCTCGGCGTCAGCGGCTGCGCGCGGGAGTGCGCCGAGGCACGCGGCAAGGACGTAGGAGTGATCGCGACCGACCAGGGGTGGAACCTCTACGTCGGGGGCAACGGCGGCTTCACCCCGCGGCACGCGCAGCTGCTCGCCGAGGACCTGGACACCGAGGCACTGGTCCGCACGGTGGACCGGTTCCTCATGTACTACGTCTTCACCGCCGACCGCCTGCAGCGCACCGCTGCCTGGGTCGAGGACTACGAAGGCGGGCTCGACGCCATCCGGGGAGTCGTCCTCGACGACAGCCTGGGCATCGGTGCCGACCTCGACGCAGCGATGGCGGCACATGTGGACTCCTACGAGGACGAGTGGGCCGCAGCGCTGGAGGACCCGGAGAAGCTGCGCAGGTTCGGCTCGTTCGTCAACGCACCCGAGCTGCCGGACGACTCCCTCGCGTACGTCGCAGAGCGCGGGCAGGCCCGGCCCGCGACAGACTCCGAACGCCGGCAGAGCGGGGTCCTCATCGCCGGCACCACCCTGGAGGTCCGTCGATGACCGTGAACCTGCCGGACGCCGAGGCGCCCGCCTCGACGCTGCTCGAGGTCTGCCCCCTCAAGGCCCTGTCCACCGAGCGAGGCGCCGCCGCGCTCGTCCGCGGGGTCCAGGTCGCACTCTTCCGGACGTTCGACGACCAGGTGTACGCGGTGCAGCAGCAGGACCCTTACAGCGGCGCCAACGTGATGTCACGGGGCATCGTCGGGTCCCGGGGTGAGGCGCCCACCGTCGCCTCGCCGATGTACAAGCAGGTGTTCGACCTCCGGACGGGCGCCTGCCTCGACCCGGTCGGCAAGGACCCGCGGCCGCTGCTGACGTACGAGGTCGCCATCCAGGACGGGATTGTCCTCGTGGGGGCGGCCCGCGCCGTCGACGCCAACCACGTCCCGGGTGCCCCATGACGACGCTGGTCGGCCTGGACGTCGCCGGGCGGCGAGTGCTGGTCGCCGGGGGCGGCCCGGTGGCGGCGCGGCGCGCCGCCGCTCTGGCCCGTGACGGTGCGCTCGTCACCGTGGTGGCACCGCGGCTGTGCGAGGACCTGGTGGACCTGGTCCTCGACGGTTCCGTCACCTGGGCCGACCGGGAGGTGGTGGAGGGGGATGTCGAGGATGCGTGGCTCGTGCACGCAGCCACCGACGACCGGGAGGTCAACGTCCGGCTGTGCGGGTGGGCGACGAGGCGGCGGGTCTGGAGTGTCTGTGCCGACTCTGTCGGGAGCGGTACCGCGCGGACCCCGGCCACCACGTCGCACGCCGGGCTCACTGTGGCCGTGAGCTCCCAGGGCCCCGCCGACCCGGCACGGGTGGCTGCGGTCCGCGACCAGGTGGCCGCCATGCTGACGACCCAGCCGATGGACCTTCGGCAGCGTCGCACGACGCGGTCGGGCAAGGGACGGGTGATCCTCGTCGGGGGTGGCCCCGGCTCCCCCGACCTCATGACGGTACGGGCACGACGGGCGCTGTTCGAGGCTGACGTCGTGGTCACCGACCGGCTGGGCCCCACAGCAGTCCTGGACGAGCTCCCCGCCGACGTGGAGGTGGTCGACGTCGGCAAGGCACCGGGACGGCACGCGGCGACCCAGGAGGAGATCAGCACGATCCTGGTGGATCAGGCGCAGCGCGGCCGGACGGTGGTGCGGCTCAAGGGCGGGGACCCGTTCCTGTTCGGCCGGGGCGGCGAGGAGTACCTGGCCCTCAGCGCGCACGGCATCCCCGTGGAGGTCGTCCCAGGCGTGAGCTCGGCGCTGTCGGCTCCCCTGGCGGCGGGCATTCCGGTGACCCACCGGGGAACCTCCGCGGCGGTGCTCGTGTGCCATGGTCACCGGGCTCTGGAGGCTCACGCAGTCAGGGCCGTCGTCGACCGGAGCGCAACGGTCGTCCTGCTCATGGGTGTGGCGGCGCTTTCGCAGCACGTCGAGACGCTCCTGGCCGCCGGTGCGGACCCCCGCATGCCGGTCGCGGTGGTCGAGGACGCCACGTTGGACACCCAGCGCGTCACCCGGGCCCCATTGGGCGCGGTCGTGGCCCGCGCAGCCGAGCGGGGCGTCCGAGCCCCGGCCGTCATCGTCATCGGCGAGGTCGCTGCCGCCGGCCTGCTGGAGGGCGGTCCGTGAGCACGCAGCTCGAGCAGGTCATGGCCGGGTGCGTGATCCTCGTGACGGCGGACCGCCGCTCAGCAGAGCTCGCCTCCGCGCTGAGCCGACGCGGCGCAACCGTGACCCACGCGCCGGTGATGAGCATCGTTCCGCACGAGCACGACGAGGAGCTGCTGCTCGTCACGAAACAGCTGCTCGAGACTCCGCCGGACACCGTGGTGATCACCACCGGCATCGGCTTCCGGGGGTGGGTCGAGGCAGCCGACACCGCGGGTCTGGCTGACGAGCTGGTCGAGCGGCTGCGCGGAGCGCGGCTCATCGCGCGGGGCCCCAAGGCGCACGGAGCTCTCCAGGCGGCCGGTCTTCAGGCCGACTGGGTGGCCGAGTCCGAGACCTCCGCGGAGATCCTCGACCTGCTCCTGGCCGAGGGGGTCGCCGGGCGGCGCATGGCGGTCCAGCACCACGGCGCGGGAGCCGACGGCCTGGACCGCGAGCTGGCCGCTGCCGGTGCGCAGGTGCACAGCCTCGTCGTGTACCGGTGGGGTCCCGCACCGGACCCGCCGGCGGTGCGCCAGTCAGTCCTCTCAGCAGCTGCCGGCGAGGTCGACGCCGTGGTGTTCACCTCGGCTCCTGGTGCCGCCGCGTGGCTGGCCGCAGTCGAGGAGGCGGGGCGGGCGGACGAGATCCTCCGACGGCTGAGGTCGGGGGCCATGGTGGCCGCTGCCGTCGGGCCGGTCACGGCGAAGCCCTTGCTGGCCATGGGGATCCAGCCCGTCATCCCCGACCGTGGTCGGCTGGGCGCCCTCGTCCGCGCCCTCGTCAGCCACTACGAGCAGGCGCGGAGCACCGCCGTGTGCACCTCGGCCGGTCCCCTGCAGGTACGCCGAACGGTCGCGCTCCTCGACGGACACGTGCTGGCCCTGTCACCCAGCGGCCTCGAGGTCCTGCGGCTGCTGGCGGACAGAGCCGGGGAGGTCGTCACGCGGGAGGAGGTCCTCTCCGTCCTGCCGGGCGACTCCAGCGACCCGCATGCCGCCGAGGTCGCCATCGCCAGGGTCCGCGAGATCTGTGGCAGACGGGGCCTCATCCAGACGGTGGTCAAGCGCGGCTACCGACTGACCGTCGGCTGACCCTCACCGAGGTCGACGCGGGGCTGCCCGGGTCAGTGTCGACCACCTTCGACGGAGCCCTGCACCACCACGGGCTCCCCGTCGGCCACCAGCTTCCAGTCGTACGTCGTGAACGTGGTCGGGTCGATGACGGCCTGCTCGGTGGCCCAGTCGATCAGCAGCTGGCGGATCTCGACCTGGGCGTTGTACAGAACCGGGGCGCTCGTCACGCCGGGGAAGCCGCCGCCACCGGACTGCCGGTAGTTGTTGATGGCGATGACGAACTGCGCCGCCGGGTCGAGGGGCTGGCCACCGTACGTCAGGTTGGCGATGCGCTGTCCCACCGGCCTCGCGATGTCGATGTCGTAGGCCAGCGACTCGTCGAGCCCACCCATGATGTCGTAGTTGTACGCGGGGATCGGAAGGTGCGTGCTGGGGCTTTCCGCACCGGTGATGTCTGCGGGGGCGAACGGTCCGGTGCTCGCGACCGTCTCGAAGTACGCCGCGGAGTACTCGAGGTAGTCCTTGACCTGCGCCCCCGTGAAGCGGATGCCGAGCAGGGTGTTGTCGTAGATGTACAGGCCAGCCACGTCCCGCACCGTGACGTTCCCGGCGGGGATTGCGGCGTCGGGGTTGAACGGGGCGGCGATGGACAGGACCGGCAGGTTCTCGTCCGCCGTGCCGGCCAGAGCCGACTTCACGGCGTCCGCCTGGACGTGGTTGATGAAGTCGATCGCCGCCGTGTCCTCGAAGTCGGCGGTGGCCGCGGACATCGGCGCGGTGCACGTGCCGATCACCGAGTTGACGTAGGTCCGGACCACCGCGTGGTCGTCGCGGACGAGCGCCGCCACCTCCTCGTCCTCAGGCACGGTGTTGGCGTCGAGCAGGTGCGCGTGGGCGTCCGTCAGTGACCACCGCTGCCCGTCGTACGCCACATCGAGGTCCATGACGGAGAGCCGCATCCCCCACTTCAGCGGCTCCGTGAGCAGCACCTGCTTGCCCTTGGTGACCGCGCTGGCCACCAGCTGCTCCCGGATCTCGACGTGCGCGTGCCCGACGAGTACCGCGTCCACGCCGGCGACCTGCTGAGCCAGCTGCAGGGACGCGTTCTCGGGGTAGGGCAAGGCGTCGCCGTACGACGAGCCCGGCTTGGCCCCCGAGTGGCACGCGACCACGACGAGGTCACAGCCCGCCTGCTTCAGCTTCGGCACCCAGACCTTCGCCTGCTCCACGATCCCGGGGAACTTCAGCTGGCCGTCGACGTTCGCCTTGTCCCAGATCGCCACACCGGGGGTGACCAGGCCGAGTACGCCGACCTTGAGCGGCTTGGCGACGCCGGGCACCTTGTAGGACTTGATCAGGTGTGGCTGGAAGGCCGGGGCACCCGTCGACCAGTCGACGGTGTTGGCGGACAGCAGCGGGAAGCCGCACTGGCTCTCGAAGGTCCGCAGCGTGTCGATCCCGTAGTTGAACTCGTGGTTCCCCAGCGCCGCGGCGTCGTAGCCGATGGCGTTCATGGCCTTGGCCATGGGGTGCGTCGAGCCGCCGGTGATCGGGTCGATGCGGGCGTAGTAGTACGCCAGCGGCGTGCCCTGGATCGTGTCGCCGGCGTCGATGGTGAGCGTCCTGTCGGCGCCGCGCTCGGCGCGCACCATGCTGACCAGCGTGGCGATCTTCGCCAGGCCGATGTCGTTGTGCGGCGCGTCGTCGTAGACGGTGTCCTTGAAGTAGTCCCAGTTGAGGACGTTGCCGTGGGTGTCGGTCGTGCCGAGGACGCTCAGCCGGAAGGTGACCGGCCCGGGCCGGCCCTTCTCCTGCACGGCCTGAGCCGAGCCGGGCGCAGCGAAGAACGCGGCGCCGGCGCCCGCTCCGCCCACGACGGCCATCGTCAGAACCTCACGACGCGAGCGCTGCCGGCGGGCAGCCGGTGTGGTGGCAGCCACTGTCGCCGCAGCCGGTGTGGTGGCAGGCGGTGTGGTGGCAGGCGAAGGAGTCACGGTCTCTCCTCGGGACGGGCGCGGAGGGCGGTGGCCCGACCGACCGGGTGCGGGCGGCGTCGACGACGCAGCGGGACGTGACCAGCCTAACGCGTGGCCCTGACCGCCCACCGGGGGTCTGTGGAGAAAGGGTCTGCCGGGGAGCTAGCCGATGCTGTAGTCGGACCCCGCCGGCGTACTGCCCCGGCTCCAGGACCGGGCGTAGCTGCCGTCGTCCACCGCCAGCCCAGCCTCGCCCAGCTCCAGCGGGCGGAAGGTGTCCACCATGACGGCCAGCTCGTCGAAGTAGTGCACACCGATCGAGGCCTCGCTCGCTCCGGGCTGCGGTCCGTGCGCATGCCCTCCCGGATGCACCGAGACCGAGCCCTTGCCGATGCCGGACCCCTTGCGGGCCTCGTAGTCACCGTCCACGTAGAACATGATCTCGTCGCTGTCGACGTTGGAGTGGTAGTAGGGCACGGGGATGGACAGCGGGTGGTAGTCGACCTTGCGCGGCACGAAGTTGCACACCACGAAGTTCCAGCCCTCGAAGACCTGGTGGACCGGCGGCGGCTGATGGACCCGGCCGGTGATCGGCTCGAAGTCTCGGACGTTGAAGGCGTACGGGTACAGGCAGCCGTCCCACCCGACGACGTCGAGCGGGTGGAACGGGAGCGTGTGCACCGTGCCGACGATGCCGCCGCTGCTCGCCGGCCCGGTGCCGCGGTGCTTGATGAAGACCTCGGTCTCCTCGCCGTCCGTGGCGCCCACATCCTCCGCCAGCAACGGTCCCACCGGCCCGCGGAGGTCCCGCTCGCAGTACGGCGCGTGCTCCAGGAACTGGCCGAACTTGGAGAGGTACCGCTTCGGCGCGGTGATGTGGCTGTTCGCCTCGATGCAGTAGGTGCGCAGCGGGTCCTTGGTGGAGCGCCTGGGGATCCAGCGGTGCGTGGTGGCTCTCGGGATGACCAGGTAGTCGCCCTCAGCGACGTCGAAGGCCCCGAAGACGGTCTCCACCCGCGCCCTGCCGCGCTCGACATACACGCACTCGTCGCCGATCCCGTTGCGGTACCAGGGGCTCGGGGCACCGGCCACGGCGTACGAGATGCGTACGTCGCCGTTGCCCAGCACGAGCCGACGTCCCGTCACGACGTCGGTCGCCTTGACGTCCTTGGGGGCGAAGAGGTCGTGCAGCCTGAGGTGACGCGGTTGCAACGGGTGGTTGGGGATGGTGGCCAGGTCGCCGACGGCCCACTCGCGGGCCTGCGTGATCGTGGAGGGGATGTTGCGGTGGTAGAGCAGCGAGGAGTCCGAGGAGAACCCCTCCTCACCCATCAGCTCCTCGTAGTACAGCTCCCCCTTGGCGCCCCGTGCGGCCGGCCGCCGGTGCTGGGTGTGCCGTTTCGGCGGGATGCTGCCCTGGTGCTGGTAGAACGCCATCGCTCACTCTCTCGTCCTCGAGGGGGGTCAGCCGAGCATGTCATGCGCCGGCTCCGGCCGGACACCCTCCCGTGCGGCGTGCGCGGCCCCCGGTAGCCTGCCCACCATGACCTCGCTGTCGGACGCCGTCGCCGACCGCCTCGCGGAGCCGGCGCTCTTCACCGCCCTTGTGGACGACGCCGCCGTGTTCCCCCCCGGCGACGCACCGCTCGCAGTCGCGGTGCGTCGACATCGTCTCCACCGACGGAGCCCGTATGCCGCGGCAGTCGGCGCGTTGCTCGTCCCGGCCGCCGCGGCGAACGACCTGCTTGCCCTGCTGGACGGCGGCGACCCGCTGCGGGTCGCGGTCGTGGCCCGCCCCGGCACCCCCTCCGGTGAGGTCGCGGCGGCCCTGGCGCTGCTCGGCTCGCGGGACGACGTCCGTGTCGCGGGTGCGGAGCTCGGCTGGACCTCGGCCTGGCGCGACGCCTCCTTCGGCGTGCCCCTCAGCCTGGAGGTCCCCAGGGGCGATCTCCAGCCCGCTGCCCTGGCGGACCTGGCGTCCCCCGCTTCCGACTCTCCACCGGTGCAGGCCAAGTTCCGTACCGGAGCCATGGCAGGCTGGCCGTGGCCGGACGAGCGCGAGCTGGCGGCGTTCATCCGGGGGGCGGTGGACCACGACCTCGGCTTCAAGCTCACCGGGGGGCTGCATCACGCGGTGCGCGGCAGCTGGGACGGCCAGGAGCAGCACGGGCTCCTGAACGTCATCACAGCGGTGCGCTGGGCGCTCAACGGTGAGGACGTCGACGAGCTGGTCCCACTGCTGGCGGAACGTGACCCGGCGGTCCTGGTCCCTCAGGTCGTGCGGATGAGCGCGGCGGACGTGGCGGTGGTCCGCGCCTTCTTCACCGCGTACGGCTGCTGCGAGGTCACCGACCCGCTGCGTGAGCTGACCGCCCTCGGTCTCGTGGAGGGACCTAAGTGACCGCCGCCGACTCGCCGTGGCTCGAGCTCGCGCCCGGGCACCCGTTCGGGGTCGACAACCTGCCCTATGGCGTGTTCTCCACGCCGGGAACCGCGCCTCGTGTCGGCGTGCGGATAGGCGACCAGGTGCTCGACGCCGGCGCCTGCGCAGAGCAAGCCGGCATGGAGTCCGGTGAGGTATGGCTGACGCCCAGCCTCAACGCCTTCCTGGCCCAGGGCAGGCAGGCCTGGAGCGCCGCCCGGCACTGGCTGCAGGAGCAGCTCACGAACGAACGCCGTCGCGACTGCGTCGAGCAGCACCTGCTGCCGGCCGAGTCCGTCACGCTGCACCTTCCGCTGGAGGTGGCCGACTACGTCGACTTCTACGCCAGCGAACAGCACGCCACGAACGTCGGTCGCATCTTCCGCCCGGGCGCCGAACCGCTGACCCCCAACTGGAGGCACCTGCCGATCGGGTACCACGGTCGCGCCGGCACGGTGGTGGTGTCGGGTACCGACATCGTGCGACCGACCGGCCAGCGCAAGGCTCCGGAAGAGCCGGCACCCACCTTCGGCCCCAGCATCCGGCTGGACATCGAGGCGGAGCTCGGCTTCGTGGTGGGGGACGCGACCCGGCTCGGCGACCGGGTCGCGGTGGACGACGCCGGGGACCATCTCTTCGGGGCAGTGCTGCTCAACGACTGGAGCGCCCGAGACATCCAGGCCTGGGAGTACGTCCCGCTCGGCCCGTTCCTCGGCAAGTCCTTCGCCACGTCGGTCTCGGCCTGGGTGGTGACGATGGACGCGCTGGAGGCCGCCCGGGTGGGCCTGCCCGGGCAGGATCCGCAGCCGCTGCCCTACCTGCGCGGCGAGCACCCGCCGTACGGCCTGGACGTCCACGTCGAGGTCGAGCTGAACGGCACCGTCGTGTCACGTCCGGAGTACCGCGACCTGTACTGGTCCCCGGCGCAGATGCTGGCACACCTGAGTGTCAACGGTGCCTCCGTGCGTGCCGGCGACCTGTTCGGCTCGGGCACCATCTCGGGCCGCGAGCGGCAGACCCGGGGCAGCCTGCTCGAGCTGTCGTGGAACGGCACCGAGCCGGTGACGCTCTCGGACGGAGCCACTCGTTCGTTCCTCGAGGACGGCGACACCGTGGTACTCCACGCCTGGGCGCCCGGGCCCGGCGGCGTGAGGATCGGCTTCGGCGAGGTCAGCGGAACCGTCGTCCCGGCCCGCTGATACCCGGTCCGGTCAGCGGGGCCGCTGCGGCCCCACGACGACGTTGGTGCCCGCCAGCTTGTCGTGCAGCGCCTGCTTCTTGTCGTCCCACGCCGGCCACAGCAGGTCGAGCACCCGCACGAGCTGCGCCACGGTGCCCACCAGAGGCACGAGCTCGATGACGAACAGGGCCACCGGCAGCGCGAGACGCCTCAGGACCACCGCGGTCGAGGGCACGCCGGGGTGCTCCCGGGCGCGGACGCTGATACCGACGACGCGCTTGCCCGGAGTCTGGCCGGAGCGGGTCAGGAAGAAGAGCTGGTAGACCACGTAGACCACGATCGCGACGAGCGAGTACAGGACCAGCTGGCCGCGGTCGATGCTGCTGACGAGCCCCGTGACGTCCGGCTGACGCCCCGCCTCCGTCTCGCGCATCATCGTCCCGAAGGCGTCGAAGTAGCCCGAGAACGCCTTGGTGAGGAACGGGAACCCGAGCACCAGCCCGATACCCAGCTGAATCGCCCAGTCGATGACGAACGCGCCGGCACGCTGCCAGTAGCTTGCCAGCGGCTGCCCGTCCGGGGTGGTGTCCCGGTGTACGAGGCCGGGGTAGGCCGGAGCGTTCCACTGGCCCGGCTGTGGGGCGCCGGGAAACTGCGGGTGCGTGGGCCCGTGCTGACCGGACTGCGGTGCCTGCCACTGCGCCGGGGCCTGACCGGGCGCCTGTCCAGGGGCCTGACCGGTCTGGCCCTGGTACTGGCCCTGCTGCTGGCCCTGCTGCTGCCCCTGGTACTGCTGCCCTGGGTACTGCGGCGGGGCGACCACCGCTGGAGTGGCCGTCGTCGGTCGGGTGGCGCGGGGGGCCGTGTGACTGGTCCAGATGACGCCGTCGAAGTAGCGCAGCTGGGTGCTGTCGGCCGGGTCGTCGAACCAGCCGGCGTGCTTGGGCATGTACATGCCCTCAGCCTCTCACGGCAGACCGTCGCTCCTGCGCCGGTTCGGCTGATGCGTCAGAGGTTGCCTCGCGCGTCCTGCTCCCGCTCGATCGCCTCGAAGAGTGCCTTGAAGTTGCCCTTGCCGAAGCCCAGGGACCCGTGCCGCTCGATGATCTCGAAGAACACCGTCGGCCGGTCCCCCAGGGGCTTGGTGAAGATCTGCAGGAGGTAGCCGTCCTCGTCCCGGTCGACGAGGATCCTGCGCTTCTGGAGCTCCTCGATCGGCACCCGCACCTGCCCGATGCGGGCCCGCAGCTCGTCGTCCTCGTAGTAGGAGTCGGGGGTGTCGAGGAACTCCACCCCGTTGGCGCGCAGCTCGTCCACCGTGCGCAGGATGTCGTTCGTCGCGAGGGCGAGGTGCTGCGCGCCCGGGCCGTTGTAGAACTCGAGGTACTCGTCGATCTGGCTCTTCCTCTTGGCGATGGCCGGCTCGTTGAGCGGGAACTTCACGCGGTGGTTGCCGTTGGCCACCACCTTCGACATGAGGGCGGAGTAGTCGGTCGCGATGTCGTCCCCGATGAACTCCGCCATGTTCACGAACCCCATGACGCGGTTGTAGAACCGCACCCACTGGTCCATCTGGCCGAGCTCGACGTTGCCGACGATGTGGTCCAGCGCCTGGAAGAGCCGCGTGGGTGCGCCATCGCGCTTGACCCAGGTGGAGCGGGCGGCCACGTAGCCGGGCAGGTAGGGCCCGTCGTACCGGGACCGGTCGACGAGCGTATGGAGGGTCTCGCCGTACGTCGCGATGGAGGCGGTCCGCACGGTGCCGTGCTCGTCGGTGACATCGTGCGCCTCGCGGACGACCCGGGCGCCCGCTGCCTTCGCCTGGGCGACGCAGCGGTCCACGTCCGGCACCTCCAGCGCGATGTCGACCACGCCGTCGCCGTGCCTGGCGTGGTGCGCGATGAGCGGGCTGTTCGGGCTCACGGCTCCGTTGACGACGAAACGGATCGAGCCGGACCTGAGCACGAACGACTTGTGGTCGCGCTGCCCGTTCTCCGGGCCGGAGTACGCGACCAGCTCCATACCCCACGCCGACTGGTAGTAGTGCGCGGTCTGCGTGGCGTTGCCCACGACGAACACGATGGCGTCCCACCCCGTGACGGGGAAGGGGTCCTTGCTCTCGTCGTACTCCACCAGGCCGACGAGCTGCTTCAGCTGGTCCAGGTCGAGGTTCGCCTCGCGCTCTGCAGGGGTGAGGTCGAGGCGGGTGTGCGTTGCTTCGGTCGTCATGTCGGGAAGGGTGGCGACTCCGCGCACGGTGTGCAACCGTGTGGCGGCTCAGTGCACACTCTGCGCACAGTGTTGCGCCGAGAGGGCGGGCGTGTGGACAATCTGTTCATGACGGTTGACCAGCTCGACGGACGGCTGATCGCGCTGTTCACCGAGCAGCCGCAGATCGGGGTCCTCGGGGCCTCGCGCGTGCTGGGCGTCGCGCGTGGGACGGTGCAGGCGCGGCTGGACCGGCTCGCTTCAAGGGGGGTGATCCGGTCGTGGGCGCCGCAGATCGACCCCGCAGCGATGGGCTATCCGGTGTCCGCCTTCTGCACGTTGGAGATTCGTCAGGGACGGGGCCACTCGCCGGTCGTCGAGCACCTCTCCGCGATCCCCGAAGTGCTCGAGGCGCACACGATCACCGGTTCGGGCGACCTGTTCATCCACGTCGTCGCTCGCGACAACGCCGACCTGCAGCGGGTCATCGACGCGGTGGTGGACGACCGGCACGTCGTCCGGGCGAACACCGCCATCTCGCTGGCCACCCGCATCCCGCTGCGCACCCTTCCCCTCGTCCGAGCCGCCGCGTCCGGCGGAGACGCTGCGATGCCCGGCTGAGTCCTGCCGGCGGGGCCCGAGCGGCTCGCACGAGTCCCGTCAGCAGGGGTCAGACCGCCACCACGACTCGACCGCCAGCACGAGTCAGACCGCCAGCAGGAGTCAGGCCTCCAGGCGGAAGCCCAGCTTGACCGTCACCTGCCAGTGCGCCACGGCGCCGTCGACGATCTGGCCCCGCACGTCCTTGACCTCGAACCAGTCGAGGTTGCGGATCGTCCTGGCGGCCTGGGTGACGGCGTTCGTGACGGCGGCGTCGACCCCGTCGGGAGACGTGCCGACCACCTCTGAGATCGAGTACACGTGATTCGCCATGCCGTCCTCACCTTCTCCGGCGGCCCCCGTCGGGCCGTACGTGGTCAACCTAGCGACCGCGTGCACCGCCCGCCCAGGGTGGAGACGCCACAGTGCGGAGTCAGGGCGGAGGCTGAGGCTCCCGCGAGGCCGGGAAGCCTCGCGGCTTCAGCGACGGCCGACGAACCAGGCGCGGATCCGGTCGACGCGCGCCGCGACCTGCTCGGAGGTCGCCTCGTCGAGGGCCGGACCACCGCAGGCGCGCCGCAGCTCGGTGTGCACCACGCCGTGGGGCGAGCCGGTCTTGCGGGCGTAGGCGGCCACGAGCTTGTTGAGCTCCTTGCGCTGCGCGGCGAGAGCGCGGTGCGCCGAGACCTGCGCCGGAGCCGCGCTCTTGGGCCGCCGCGTGCTCTGTGCGGTCTGTCGTTCGTGCAGCAGTACCGCGACCTGGTCCGGTTCGAGCAGGCCCGGCAGCCCGAGGTACTCCTGCTCCTCGTCCGACCCGACGGACGCGTTCAGCCCGAACTGCTTGGCGTCGAACAGCACATGGTCGAACTCGGCGTCCGACTCCAGCGCCTCGAAGGCCCGCTCGTCGGCGTCCGGCGCGCGGGCTGTGCGGTTGGCGGCGGAGAGGAGGGCATCCTCCTCGGCCCAGAGGGACGCGGCGTCGTCCGCTGTCGCCGTCCGGTCCAGGGCATGGTCGCGCTCCTCCTCCAGGCGGGCCGCGTGCTCGAGCACGACGGGGACCGAGGGCAGGAACACCGACGCCGTCTCACCTCGCCGCCGGGCGCGCACGAACCTCCCGACGGCCTGGGCGAAGAACAGCGGCGTCGACGTGGACGTCGCGTAGACCCCGACGCACAGGCGGGGCACGTCGACCCCCTCGGACACCATCCGCACCGCCACCATCCATCGCGACCCGCTCGCGGCGTACTCCTCGATGCGGGCCGACGAGCCCGCGTCGTCCGAGAGCACCAACGTGGGCTTCTCCCCGGTCAGCGACTCCAGGATCCGCGCATAGGCCCTCGCGGTGGTCTGGTTGGAGGCGATGACCAGTCCGCCGGCGTCGGCGACGCCGCGGCGCACCTCGGTCAGGCGCTTGTCCGCCGCGGCGAGGACGGACGAGACCCACTCCCCCTTGGGGTCCAGGGCGGTCCGCCAGGCGTGCGCCATCGCGTCCTTGGTCAGCGGCTCGCCCAGCCTTGCGGCGACCTCGTCGCCGGCCTTCGTGCGCCAGCGCATGGCGCCGCCGTAGGCGAGGAACAGCACCGGTCGCACGACACCGTCGCGCAGCGCCTCGGCGTACCCGTAGGTGTAGTCCGCCGCCGACCGGCGGATGCCGTCCATCCCCTCGGCGTAGGTGACGAACGGGATGGGTGAGGTGTCCGAGCGGAACGGCGTCCCGGTCAGGGCGAGGCGGCGTGTGGCCGGCTCGAACGCCTCCCTCATGGCGTCGCCCCAGGACAGGTTGTCGCCGCCGTGGTGGATCTCGTCGAGGATCACGAGCGTGGGCGCCGCCTCGGTGCGGGCGCGATGCAGGGAAGGGCGACTGGCGACCTGGGCATACGTCACGGCCACACCGTCGTACTCGCTGGAGTGCCGGGCGGAGGAGTTCGAGAACCTGGGGTCGAGGTGGATCCCGACCCGCGCGGCGGCGTCCGCCCACTGGGTCTTCAGGTGCTCGGTGGGGGCCACCACCGTGACCGCCGAGACGGTCCCCCGGCCCAACAGCTCCGTGGCCAGCCGGAGCGCATACGTCGTCTTGCCGGCTCCCGGCGTCGCCACGGCGAGGAAGTCGCGTGGTGAGCGGTCCAGGTACACCGCCAGGGCGGCCTGCTGCCAGGCGCGCAGCTTGTCCGCCGTGCCCCACGCCGCCCTCTCCGGGAACGCTGGGGAGAGGTGGGAGGCGGCGGCGGTACTCATAGGGCGGCCACGATAACCGCCGCCCGGAACCGACATGCCGGGGCCCCGGCGTGCGAGCCGGGGCCCCGGTCCTGTGCTACGGCGTGTCGGGCGCCGCGGCGTCGAGCAGGCTCACTTCCCCTGGCGGTAGGTCACCCAGGAGCTCTGTATCCGAGTGGTCTGGCCGGGCGAGAAGGTGTTCATGCAGGCGTCGTCGGTGTAGTCCATGAAGTTCTTGATCGGGTCCAGCCCCGCGGAGGAGGCGCAGCTGTCGCGGCCGGTCGGGCAGCCGAAGGCCGCCGAGGCCTCGGCGGGAGTGTCAGACACGTAGTCGCCCTGGCCGGTGCAGCCGCCCTGGAACGTGTGGTACAGGCCGAACCAGTGGCCGGCCTCGTGGGTCGCGGTGTCACCGAGGTTGTACGGCGACGCCGTCCCTCCAGGCAGGCTCTGGTCGAGCACGACGACGCCGTCCATCACGTCGTACGACGACTTCGGGAAGGTGGCCCACCCGAGAAGCCCGCCGGAGAGGTTGGCCGTGTAGATGTTGAGGTCGTCCATCGTCCCCTTGCGTAGGGCGGTCTTCATGGCCCGCTCTGCGCTGCCGCCCTGCGCGAGGTTGTACCAGCCGCTGTTGACGGTCGTCTCCGTCCCTGCCAGCGAGAAGGAGAACCGCGAGGACGCGTAGGCGTTCTTGAGGACGTTGAGCTGGTTGGTGATCTGCGTCGAGGTGACCTTGCCATGGGTTCCGTCGCTGATGACGTGGACGTACACGTTCACGGTCGTCGCCGCGAAGGCGTTGGTCGTGCCGCCGGGCTTGCGGGCCGAGCCGTCCGAGCCCTTGCTGTAGCCCTTGGCGGCCATGTCCTTGGCGAAGGCGGTCTCGAAGGCCTTCGCCTGGGCGGGGCTCAGCTCGTTCGCGTCCTTACGGTTGCCCCCCGCGGCCGCCCGGGCGGTGTTGACGGCGTCCGTGTGGGTGGCGCACTCCGCTTTCACGGAGTCGAGGCCCGCCATGGGCTGCGCGCCGGCGCTGCCCTGTCCGAGGGAGAGCGCGGCTGCGCCGAGCACCAGGCAGGAGAGTGCGATGCGGGATCGTCGCGACATGGGTGTCCTTTCGCGGGGCTCCACCGGGTGTGGACAGGCCCGAGAAGGCGACGCTACGGAGCACCTGCTCACCGGTTGCTCAAGGGCGGGTAAAGAGTCCTCCCGGGTTTCACCGGGTGGCCGATGGAAGGAACAGGCAGGTCACAGGCCCGTCCAGGCTCCATTCTGCGCCAGCGTTCCGGCTACTCCTGGCCGTCCTGCGGGGCGCGGAGCCCCTCGTAGATCTCCTTGCAGGTGGGGCACACGGGGAACTTCTTGGGGTCGCGTCCAGGCACCCAGACCTTTCCGCAGAGCGCGACAACGGGCTCCCCGGACAACGCGCTCTCGAGGATCTTCTCCTTGCGGACGTAGTGCGAGAAACGTTCGTGGTCGCCCGGTTCCTGGAGCTGCTCCTCGACCTGCTCGCGCTCGAGCACCGCCGTCGACGTGGACGGCTGGGCCGACGGGGCCAGGGGGTCGTCCAGGGGGATCTGAGGGTCGCTCATGCGCCGAGTGTATGCCGCGCGCTCAGTTCAGCTCCGGGTCGGCCGGGAACGTGGAGACGAAGGCGAGATGGTCACGCTGGCGACGAAGAACGCGGACCCACAGCCCCTGTGGGTCGTCGTCGAATGCGTCGCGGCCCTCGGACTCGACGACATACCAGCTGCCGGAGCCGACCTCGTCCTCCAGCTGTCCGGGCGACCACCCGGCATACCCGGCGAAGATCCGCAGTCCGGCCACCTCCGGGACGACGATGGACGGCGGTGTGTCGAGGTCGACGAGACCGAGTCCGCGGAACAGGCGCTTGACCCCCATGGGCTCGACGTCCCCGGGCACGGTGACCAGACCCAGAGCACTGTCCAGGCCCACCGGCCCACCCTCGAAGAGGACCGACGGCGACGTCGCGTGCTCCTGCCAGTCGGGGAGTACCGCGTCGACCCGGGCCTCCATCGGCCGGTTGAGCACGACTCCCTGGGCACCCTCGGCGTCGTGGTGCAGCAGGAGCACGACGCTACGACGGAAGACGCCGTCCTCGATCTGCGGCGTCGCGACGAGCAGGCTGCCCGAGAGGTCGGTGAGCTCCACGCCTCCATTCTTACCCGTAACGTCAAAACCCCGGTCGTACCGACCGGGGCTCTGACTGTTCGGGTGACCCACCGTGGGCGCGGCCCGGGGGCGGGACGGGTCAGCCGCGGGGAGCCCGCGAGTACCCTGAGCGGTCGCCGTCGCGGGCGACTGCACGCTCACCCCTGAAGGTACGTCCGCCGTGGCGCGGTCGACGCGGACCGTCCCCGCGAGCACCCTCTCCGCGAGGCCCACCGGGACGGCGTCCGCGCTTCTCGCCCTCGAGGATCCGGCGGACCTTGTCCTCCGGGACCGGGACCCCGCTGGGGCTGGTGGCGCCCGTGGCGGCAAGCCGCTCATCGCCTGGGACGGCCTTGGTGGGCAGCGCGTCGATGCCGGCGTCCCGCGCCATCCGCTCCATGGTGCGGCGTTGGTGCGGCAGCGCCAGGGTCACCACGGTGCCCTTGTCGCCGGCCCTCGCCGTCCGGCCGGATCGGTGCAGGTAGTCCTTGTGGTCCGCCGGTGGGTCCACCTGCAGCACCACGGAGACGGCGTCGACGTGGATGCCGCGGGCTGCCACGTCGGTGGCGACCAGCACGGGCAGCGAGCCATCGCGGAACGCCCCGAGGACACGGTTGCGCGCGCCCTGGTTGAGGCCACCATGCAACGCCGCGGCGAACACACCCTGCTCCCGCAGCTGCAACGCGACACGGTCGGCGCCCAGCTTGGTGCGCACGAAGACCACGGTGCGGCCGGCACGGTTCGCGACCTCGGCGGTGATCGTCTTCTTGTGCATGGGGTCGATGAGGAGCACGTGGTGCTCCATCGTCGTGACGGAGGCCTTGGCGTCGTCGGTCGAGTGCGTCACCGGGTCGGTCAGGTAGCGGTCGACGAGTTGGTCGATGCCGTTGTCGAGCGTTGCGGAGAAGAGCATCCGCTGGCCGCCCGCCGGCATCTGGTCGAGGATCGCGGTGACCTCCGGCATGAAGCCCATGTCGGCCATGTGGTCGGCCTCGTCGAGGACGGCGATCTCCACGTCACCGAGCCGGACGGCCTCGCGCTCGATGAGGTCCTTCAGGCGGCCTGGCGTCGCGATGAGGACCTCGACGCCGCGGTTGAGGGCGCTGATCTGCGTGGTGTACGACAGCCCGCCGGCCACCAGCTTGTGACGCAGCCCGAGGACGTGCACCAGCGGCTCGAGCGCGTCGGAGACCTGCATGGCAAGCTCGCGCGTCGGGACCAGCACCAAGGCGCGCGGCGCCCGGGGGGCCGCCTTGCGCCCGTCCGCGAGACGAGAGAGCAGTGGCAGGCCGAAGGCCAGCGTCTTGCCCGAGCCCGTCTGACCGCGGCCGAGGACGTCCTTGCCGGCCAGCGCGTCAGGGATCGTCGCCGCCTGGATCGGGAACGGCGTGGTGATGCCGTCCCGGGCGAGGCGCTCCACCAGCCGCTCGCTGAGCCCGAGCCCGGCGAAACCGTTGTGGGCGTCGACCACGACGGGACCGTCGACGCTCTTGCGGGTCGCCTTCACCCAGGTGTCCGCCTCCAGGCGCTCAGCCTCTGGGTCGACCACCGCGTCGAAGCGAGGGTTGGGCCGGGAGCCACGGTCCAAACGGTCACTTCGCTCGTAGCGACGCGGACCACGGCTCTCGTCACGAGAGAACTCCCGACGCGGGCCACGGCTCTCGTCACGGGAGAACTCCCGACGCTGCGGACGCTCGTCACGCGAGAACTCCCGACGCGGGCCACGGCTCTCGTCACGGGAGAACTCCCGACGCTGCGGACGCTCGTCACGGGAGAACTCCCGACGCTGCGGACGCTCGTCACGAGAGAACTCCCGACGCGGGCCACGGCTCTCGTCACGGGAGAACTCCCGACGCTGCGGACGCTCGTCACGAGAGAACTTTCGACGCTGCGGACGCTCGTCACGGGAGAACTCCCGACGCTGCGGACGCTCGTCACGCTCGAGGCGACGCTCGCCGTCGCGGGACGGGCGGGCGGCATACGGCTTGCCGGGCGCAGGAGCGGACTGGCCACGATGGGCCTTCTTGGGACCCTTCTGGGCGGCAGCCTTCTGGTCGGCTGTCCAACGGGCCTTTTTGGGCGCGCTGGATCGCAGGTTCTTGGGCACAGATATTCAACTCACTTCAGGTACTCGAGGCAGACACGTCTCGAGCTACCTGGCGAGGGCAACGATGAAGACGAGCCTCAGGCGCTGAACGCCCGGTGGACCGGACCAACACTTGTCATCCGGGGGGCCCAGTCGGAGTAGGAACAGTGGAGCGTGGCGACCTTGCCACGTGTGGCGCTGCCAGGCACCGCCGATCTGAGCAGGACCAGTCTACCAGTGACGCAACCGCCGCCCGACCACGACCACCGTGACGCCGAGCACCACCCCGCTCAGGTCCGCCACCGCGTCCCATACGTCGCCGGAGCGATGCGGAAGGACGTAGTGCTGGAGGAGCTCGCTGACCGGCGCATGGAGTGCGAGCAGGGCGACCACCAGCCGCGGACGGGCCCTGGCCAACAATGCGAGAGCGGTCGGGACGCCGAACAGCAACACGTGGACCACCTTGTCGCTCCATGTGACGGGTCCTTCGACGGTCACCTGCGGCCAGTACAGCGCCGCGAGGTGCAGGACGACCACCACCGCCAGCAGCACGCGAAGTCGCCGGCCCGTGCGCGTCGACGCACCCGTCGGGGCCGTGGCTGTCGAGGGGCTGCTCACCCGCCCACCCTAGGCGGGCCGACCAGGTGGCCCGAACCAGGGGCTCGACGCAGCTCGGCGGAATGAGCCCGGCGACAAGGCTGTTGGCACGGCACGTGAGCACCTCCCGCGGCCGTCCCCTGTCCCTGCTCGACTTCGTCGACGTACCGCAAGGGCTGACCGCCCAGGACGCCATCCGCAGGAGCGTCCGCACCGCTCAGGCCGCGGACCGTCTGGGCTACTCGCGCTACTGGATCAGCGAGCACCACAGCTTCGCCGGGCTGGCCAGCAGCTCGCCGGAGATCCTCATCGCTCACCTGGCCGGGCTCACCGAGCGAATCCGGGTCGGCGCGGCAGGGATCATGCTGCCCAACCACTCCCCCCTCAAGGTCGCGGAGTGGTTCCGCACCCTGGAGATGCTGCACCCCCGCCGGATCGATCTCGGGCTGGGGCGGGCGCCGGGCACGGACCAGCTGACGGCGTTCGCCCTCCGCCGTTCGCGTGAGGCTCTGACTGCGGACGACTTCCCGCAGCAGGCGGCCGAGCTCATCGCGTTCCTGTCCGACCGCTGGCCCGCAGACCACCCGTTCCGGTCTGTGCTCGCCACGCCGCTCGTGGACACGTCCCCCGAGCTGCTCATGCTGGGTTCGAGCGGCTGGGGCTCCTCGTTCGCCGCCGCGAACGGAATGACGACGGTCTTCGCGCACCACATGAGCCCGGGCCTCGCCGTGGACGCGCTGCGCGCCTACCGCCGCGACTTCCGTCCCGGACCGCTGGGTGACACTCCCAGGGTGATCATCAGCGTCCTGGCGCTGGCCACGGACGACGACGACGTGGCCGCGGACTTCCGCGCCGGGTGGGCGCTGCAGAGGCAGCGCATCGGCCGGGGCGACACGAGGCGGCCCAGCTCGGCCGAGATCCGCGAGTTCCGCCTCTCGGAGGAGTTCCGTCGGATCGAGCCGACCCTGGCGGGACGCGTGTATGCCGGACCGCCAGCCTCGGTCGCGGCGGGACTGACCGCCCTGGCGGACGAGGCGGGAGCCGACGAGGTGACCCTCGTCGCGCCGACGCCCGACCTCGAGGCGAGGCTGCGAAGCCTCGAGCTGCTGGCAGCGGAGTTCGCGCTGCCTGGCCGGTAGCTGTTCGGACCGCCAGTGCTGCGTGTCCGCGTGGACGCCCGGTGGTCAGCCGATGAGCTCCGGCTCGTCCACCAGCCTCTTCGGGGAGACAGTCTCGGGTGCAGTGCCCAGCACCGCCGCCTTCACGGCCGCGGCCACGACCTTGGAGACATCCGGGTGGAAGACGCTCGGGATGATGTAGGCGGGGTTGAGCTCGTCGGGGTGCACGACCTCCGAGAGGGCCTTGGCGGCGGCCAGCATGACATCCAGGTCGATCGAGGTGGAAGCCGCGTCGAGCAGTCCGCGGAAGACGCCCGGGAACACCAGCACGTTGTTGATCTGGTTGGCGAAGTCCGAGCGGCCGGTGGCCACGACGGCCGCATACTGGGCTGCGGCGATGGGGTCCACCTCCGGCTCGGGGTTCGCCATCGCGAACACGATGGCGTCGTGGTTCATCGTCGCGATGTCCTCACCGGTGAGGATCCCGGGCGCCGACACCCCGATGAACACGTCCGCCCCGGCGAGGGCCTCGCGCAGCGTGCCGGTCACGCCGTGCTTGTTGGTGTGTGCCGCGGACCACGCCAGCGCTGGGTGGTCGCCGGAGGCGATGTCCTCGCGGCCGCTGTGCAGCACGCCGTACTGGTCGGCCACCACGACGTCCTGCGCTCCCGCCCGGAGCAGGAGCTTGAGTATGGCGGTCCCGGCAGCCCCTGCGCCGCTGAGCACGACCTTCGAGGTGGTGAGCTCCTTGCCGACCACCCGCAGCGCGTTGCGCAGGGCGGCGAGCGTGACGATCGCCGTGCCGTGCTGGTCGTCGTGGAACACCGGGATGTCGAGCTCCTGCCGTAGCCGCGCTTCGATCTCGAAGCAGCGAGGCGCCGAGATGTCCTCGAGGTTGATGCCCGCGAACACGGGGCTGATCGCCTTGACGGTCCGGATGATCTCCTCAGTGTCCTGGGTGTCGAGGCAGATGGGGAACGCGTCGATGTCCGCGAACCGCTTGAACAGGGCTGCCTTGCCCTCCATGACAGGCAGCGCGCCGAGCGGTCCGATGTTGCCGAGGCCGAGGACCGCCGAACCGTCGGTCACCACCGCCACGGTGTTGCGCTTGATGGTCAGACGCCGCGCGTCGGCCGGGTTCTCCGCGATTGCCATGCACACGCGCGCCACGCCGGGCGTATAGATCAGCGAGAGGTCGTCTCGGTTGCGGATCGGCACCTTGGACTCGATCTTGAGCTTGCCTCCGAGGTGCACCAGGAACGTGCGGTCGGACACCTTGCCGATCTCGACGCCGTGGACGCCCCTCATCCGCTCCACGATCTCGTCGGCGTGTCCCGTGTCCCGGGCGGCGGCGGTGACGTCCACCCTCAGCCGGTCCGCCCCGGACGCCGTGACGTCCAGGCCGGTCACCAGGCCACCGCTCTTCTCGATCACCCCCGTCAGCTCGGACACCGCGGTGGCGCGCGCGGGCAGGGTCAGGCGGACGGTGATGGAGTTGGACACGGACGGCAGGGCGGTCATGCCCGCATTCTCGCGGCTACCGTGCGGTAGGCCGAAACCGCATGGCAGTCGCCTGCACCAGGTGCCGCTCGCGGCAGCCGTTCCCGGTGCCGCTCGAGGCAGGCCCTCCGGCCCACTGAGCCGGAACGGGCACGGGGTCAGACCTTCCGGTGCACCGCGGGCCGCTCACGCAGGCTGCGCCAGGTCGACCAGCGCACGCGCAACGCGAGGAGCTCCTGACCCCGTACCGCCAGCCACGCGGAGACCACGGCGAGCGGGAGCTCGACCAGGAGCGCCATCGCGGCGGCGAGCCAGCGGTCGGCGGCGCTCGGTGCGGTGACCACGTCGAACCACGCGTCCGTGACCAGTGCAGCCGCCGTCGCTCCCGCCACGGCCGCCAGCCAGGTGCTGTGCCGGACCGCCGCATAGGCGGTGCAGCCGAGCAGGACCACCAGGCCAACGTCGAACCCGCCCCAGGCAAGGTCGTAGTTCTCCGCGCGAGCCCTCGGCGGCAAGGTGAGGGCGACGTAGGCCGTCCAGGGCACGAGCAGGATGGCGAGCACGCCGAAAAGCCGGCCGACGGTGATGACCCGCGCACCGGTGTCCTGCGGCGTACCCCGCTCAGCCGGCGTCTGCGCCGCCAGGTCGCGCGCTGGCTGAGCCCCCCTGTCGCCCGCCAGGTCGCCTCCCCTGTCGCCGGCCATGTCGCTCCTCACCTGTACGCCATTCGTCCCCATCCCACCATGAGAAGCCGTGTCCGCTCTCCGTGTCGGCTTGCTCTCGGCTCGCCGTGTCGGGTGCGCTCCCCCGGCTCGCTCGCTGGGTCGGCTCCCCGGCCCGCTCGCTGGGTCGGCGGGCGTACGCGCGAACCGCCGCGTCGCTGCGAGGGAACAGTGCTCCGGGAAGCCTCGGAGGCCGGACCGTGTTATGCCTTGCGGACCCTGCGACACCGCGCCCATGGCTCGGTGCGGCCGGCACCTCGGCCAGGCGGGTAGAACGGCACACTTGACCGCGAGCGCGCGGTCGGACGGGATGAGCACAGCCATGGCAACGACGACGCTGACGGCCCAGAACTTCGAGAAGACGATCCTGGAGGGCGGCACGGTCTTCGTCGACTTCTGGGCGGAGTGGTGCGGTCCCTGCAAGAGGTTCGGACCGGTCTTCGAAGCCGCCTCCGAGCAGCACCAGGACATCGTGTTCGGCAAGGTCGACACCGAGGCGGAGCAGGCCCTCGCCGCCGCCGCGAACATCACCTCCATCCCGACCCTCATGGGCTTCCGCGACGGGATCCTCGTCTTCGCCCAGCCCGGTGCGCTGCCGGCGCCGATGCTCTGCGAGGTGATCGAGAAGGTGCAGGCGCTGGACATGGAGGCGGTCCGCGCGGAGGTAGCCGCGCAGCAGTCGGGCGGCTCCGCCGGCTCGGGCACCCTGGCGGGCTCGGAGCACACCCGCTAGGCCACACTGCCTGCATGACATCCTGGTCCGTCCAGGCGATCGGCTGGGTCGGCTCGGGTCTGCTCGTCTTCTCGCTGCTCCAGCAGCGCGTGCTGCGCTTCCGGCTGCTCAACCTCACCGCCAGCAGCACCCTGACCGTCTTCAACGCCCTGCTGCACGTCTGGCCGATGGTCGCCATGAACGTTGTCCTGGTCGGCATCAACCTCTGGTTCATCGCGCGGCTGCTGCGCGAACGGGGTGACGAGAAGGTCTACGAGGTGGTCGCGGTGGGGGCGGACGAGTCCTACCTGCGGCACTTCCTCAAAGTCCAGGCCGGCGACATACGCCGCCACTTCCCCCGGTTCGACGTCCGTGACCTCGGAGCAGGGCGCAGCGCCTACCTCGTCGAGCGCGGCAACGAGACGGTCGGGGTGGTGGTCGTGCGTGACGCGGGTGAGGGGGTCGCCCAGGTGGAGCTCGACTACGTGACCCCGCGGTTCCGGGACTTCGCGCCCGGCGAGTTCGTGTACCGCAGCAGCGGGCTGTTCAGGGGCCGCGGGATCCGCCGCATCCTCACGCCCCCCGGCATGGTGAACCCGTACTACGCGCGGCTGGGCTTCCACGAGGAGGGCGACCACTGGGTCGCGGATCTCACGTAGCCGGTGCAGGGGGCACTGCGCGCGGGACCGCCTGGTGGCGGCGCACCGTGAGGAACAGCCGATGCGCCGTCACGACCACCGCAACCCACGCCAGTCCGAGGGCCCACCCGGCGACCACGTCCGTCAGCCAGTGATGACCCAGGAACACCCGGCTCAGCCCCATGGCCACCACGAACGCCGCTCCCAGGACGACTGTCAGCGTCCTGGCCCAGGCCGTGGCGAGCCGGCGGAGCAGGAGGTAGACCACGACCCCCGTGACCACGGTGGCGTTGAGCGTGTGACCACTGGGGAACGACGGGGAGGACTCGTACGGTGCCACGGCGAGGTCGTGCGGTGGCCGCACCCTTCCCACGAGCGCCTTGCCGGTCGTCGTCATGGCCAGCGACCCGGCGGCGGCGATGACGAGCAGGACCGCGGGCGTCCGGGAGCGCCACAGCGCGGTCATGAGAGCGACGGCGAGCAGGGCGAGGATCGGCATCCCGACCGGTCCCCCCACGTCGGTGAACAGCGTCAGTCCGTGGTCCAGGCCTGGGCTGCGCCAAGCGACAGCCCGGTCGAGCACCGGCTGGTCGAGGCCGGCGACGCCGTCCGACTCGACGACGGACTCGTAGACCTCGGCCGTCGCCGCGGTGAGCGCCACGGCCAGCCCGCCCCCGACCAGCACCGTGAGGAGGAGCACCCAGTGGGCCGCCGTCCATGACCCCAGCCGGACGGCGCGGGCGGCGAGCCACCGGCCGGGTCCGGACCGCCAGTGCGTGAGGTCGCGACCACCGATCTTCTGCTCGGCCGGGGTGTCGTCGGGGAGCCACATGAGCCCATCCTCGCAAGTGCCGAGCCACGCCGCTCGAGCCCGGGAGCCATGCCGGAGTCGACCAGGAGCGAAGGAGCAGGCGTCGGCGTGCCGCGGGCGCCCCGGCACGCAGAGGGCCCGGAAGCAGACGACCACCGGCATGCAGAGGGGCCCGGTGCGTGACCGGGCCCCTCTGCCAGCTGAGGCTGCCCCCAGCGGGGAGCGCGGTGTGAACACATGGTGGAGGTGGCGGGAATCGAACCCGCGTCCACTGACGGAAAACCAGGACTTCTCCGGGTGCAGTGCGCTACGGAGCTTCTCGGCCCCAGTGCTCGCGCGCACACGTCCACTGACAGGCCCAGTTGAGTAAGAGTCCCGCGCAGCCCCCCAACATGACTGCGCAGCAAGTTCTCTAGCTGACGCCAGACACTGAGTCGAGAACTAGCTCAGGCTGACGGACTTCGAGGCTCGCTCAGGCGGCGAGGGCGAAGTCGGTGCGCTTGGAATTGGCACCTATTGTTTTGCCAGGAGCGTTAACGAGATAACCAGGCATCCTCGACCCGCTTCCCCTGGATCACCGACCAATGTCGAAACCGATCACCCCCATGAGGGTGCTCACACACACGCTGTTCAGTTGTGGCTCCAGCCTATCGTCCAACGCCGACGGAACCCGAATCATTTCCCGATCCCGGCCTGGCGCTCTGCTTGGCGCCGGCCCACGAAAGGCATCCCATGACCACCAGCACGCAATGGCACCTCCTCCGTCGTCCTCGGGGGGAGCCAGTGCCAGAGGACTTCCGGCTGGTCGAGGAGGAGCTCGCAGCGCCAGGCGACGGTGAGGTCCTGGTGCGCAACCTGTACCTGTCGGTCGACCCCTACATGCGCGGACGCATGAACGACGCGAAGTCGTACGTGCCGCCCTTCGCCCTCGACGAGCCCATGACGGGTGACGCAGTCGGCGTTGTCGAGGCAGTGGGCGACGGCGCGAGCGACGAGACAGGCACGACGCTGAAGGTCGGCGACACCGTCGTGCACCCGTTCGGCTGGCGGACGCATGCCGTTCTGCCGGGGAGACACGCTCGAGCGGTGGACCCAGCCCTCGCTCCCCCCTCGGCCTTCCTCGGGGTGCTCGGCATGACGGGGCGCACCGCGTACGCAGGGCTGCTGCGCACCGCAGAGCTCCGCGAGGGTGACGCCGTCTTCGTCTCTGCGGCCGCTGGGGCCGTCGGCTCGCTCGTGGGGCAGATCGCCCGGCTCAAGGGCGCCTCGCTCGTCGTCGGCAGCGCCGGAGGCCCGGACAAGGTCCGCTGGGCGATGCAGGAGGCGGGCCTCGACGCCGTGGTCGACTACAAGTCGGTCCCCATCGGTACAGGTCTGCGGCAGGTTGCGCCCGAGGGTATCGACGTCTACTTCGACAACGTCGGCGGCGACCATCTCGAGGCCGCCCTCACAGCTCTTCGTCGCGGTGGCCGGGTGGCGCTGTGCGGGGCCATCTCGGCGTACAACGCCACGCAGCCGCAGCCCGGACCCCGCAACCTCGCGCTGGCGATCGGGAAGCGCCTGACGTTGCGCGGGTTCATCGTCGGGGACCACGCGGACCTCCGCCCGGCCTTCGAGCGCGAGATGGCGGGCTGGCTCGCGGACGGAGCCATCGCGTGGCGGGAGACGACGGTCGACGGGATCGAGTCTGCGGTCGAGGGGTTCCGCCAGCTCCTCGCCGGTGGCAACACGGGAAAGATGGTCATCCGACTCTGACGGCGCCGCGAGGGCCCGGCAGAGCGTCGGGTGGTCCGCATAGCGGTCGCGCTATCTCACTGGCCGAGCACTTACTAGGATCGGCGCGCAACGTGTCCGCACCTGCGCGCCGTCCCCAGGAGGCTCCGTGTTCAGCAAGGTACTGGTCGCCAACCGCGGTGAGATCGCGGTCCGCGCCTTTCGAGCCGCCACCGAGCTGGGGGCCAAGACGGTCGCGGTCTTCCCGTACGAGGACCGCAAGTCCGAGCACGTCCTGAAGGCCGACGAGGCGTACCAGATCGGCCACGCAGGACACCCGGTGCGCGCCTACCTCGACCCTGCGGGCATCGTGCGCACCGCGGTGGAGGCGGGTGCCGACGCCGTCTACCCGGGCTACGGCTTCCTGTCCGAGAACCCCGATCTCGCCGAGGCGTGCACGGCGGCAGGGGTGACCTTCGTGGGGCCCCCCGCCCCGGTGCTCCACCTGACCGGCAACAAGGCCCGCGCCATCGCCGCGGCCAAGCAGGCGGGGCTGCCGACCCTGCGCTCCGCGGCGCCCAGCACCGACCTCGAAGAGCTCGTCGCAGGTGCCGAGGAGATCGGCTTCCCGGTGTTCGCCAAGGCGGTGGCCGGCGGCGGAGGTCGCGGGATGCGGCGGGTGGAGCGCCGTGAGGACCTGCGTGACGCCCTGGAGGCGTGCATGCGGGAGGCCGAGTCGGCGTTCGGCGACCCCACCGTGTTCCTCGAGGAGGCCGTGGTGAGCCCCCGGCACATCGAGGTGCAGATCCTTGCTGATGCAGCGGGCAACGTCATCCACCTCTTCGAACGGGACTGCTCCGTGCAGCGACGCCACCAGAAGGTGGTGGAGATCGCGCCGGCTCCGAACCTGGACCCCGCCCTGCGCGAGCGGATGTGCGCCCATGCGGTGGCCTTCGCCAAGGAGATCGGCTACGTCAACGCTGGGACTGTGGAGTTCCTCCTGGCGCCTGACGGCCGTTATGTGTTCATCGAGATGAACCCACGGATCCAGGTGGAGCACACGGTGACGGAGGAGATCACGGACGTCGACCTGGTGAGCTCCCAGCTGCGCATCGCCAGCGGCGAGACCCTCGTCGACCTCGGCCTCTCCCAGGAGTCCCTGCGGATCCGCGGCGCGGCCCTGCAGTGCCGGATCACCACGGAGGACCCGGCCAACGAGTTCCGCCCGGACACCGGCCGCGTCACGACGTACCGATCGGCCGGCGGAGCCGGGGTGCGGCTGGACGGCGGCACCGTGTTCGTGGGCGCGGAGATCGGCGCGCACTTCGACTCCATGCTGGTGAAGCTGACCTGCCGGGGGCGCGACTTCTCCACAGCGGTCCGACGCGCGCGACGCGCGCTGGCGGAGTTCCGGATCCGTGGCGTCTCCACCAACATCCCGTTCCTGCAGGCCCTGCTGGAGGAGCAGGACTTCCAGGACGGCCGGCTGAGCACCTCGTTCATCGACGAGCGGCCCTACCTGCGTACCGCTCGGATCTCCGCCGACCGTGGCACCAAGCTGCTCACCTACCTCGCGGAGGTGACGGTCAACCAGCCGCACGGACCGGGGCGGACCAGGGTGTCGCCACGCTCGAAGCTGCCGGCCATCGACCGGTCCAGTGCGCCGCCACCCGGCGCGCGCGACCGTCTGCTCAGGATGGGGCCGCAGGCGTTCGCTGAGGCGCTCCGCGCCCAGGAGCCTGTAGCGGTCACCGAGACGACGTTCCGGGATGCCCACCAGTCGCTGCTCGCGACGCGGCTGCGCACCCGTGACCTCATGCATGTCGCGCCGCACGTCGCGCGGCTCACGCCCGAGCTGCTGAGCGTCGAGGCGTGGGGTGGAGCGACGTACGACGTTGCGCTGCGGTTCCTTTCCGAAGACCCCTGGGACCGGCTGAGCCGGCTCCGTGAGGCGATGCCGAACCTCCCCCTGCAGATGCTCCTGCGTGGCCGGAACACGGTCGGGTACACGCCTTACCCGACGGCGGTGACGGACGCGTTCGTCACCGAGGCGGCAGCCACCGGGATCGACATCTTCCGCATCTTCGACGCGCTCAACGACGTCAGCCAGATGCGTCCCGCGATCGACGCTGTGCGGGCCACCGGCACCGCCGTGGCCGAGGTCGCGCTCTGCTACACCGGCGACCTGACCAGCCCCGGCGAGAAGCTCTACACCCTGGACTACTACCTCCGCCTGGCCGAGCAGATCGCCGAGGCCGGCGCCCATGTCATCGCCATCAAGGACATGGCCGGGCTGCTGCGGGCACCCGCCGCCCGGACACTCGTGACCGCTCTGCGCGAGCGGTTCGACCAGCCAGTACACCTGCACACCCACGACACACCGGGCGGGCAGCTGGCGACGCTCCTCGCCGCGATCGAGGCAGGGGTCGACGCGGTGGATGTCGCCAGCGCCGCCATGTCGGGCACCACCAGCCAGCCGCCCATGTCGGCGCTGGTCGCGGCCACGGACGGGACGCCCCGCGCCACCGGCCTCGACCTGCGAGCGGTGTGCGACCTCGAGCCGTACTGGGAGGCAGTGCGTCAGCTGTACTTCCCGTTCGAGTCCGGGCTGCCGTCGCCGACAGGTCGGGTGTACACGCACGAGATTCCTGGTGGTCAGCTGTCGAACCTTCGCCAGCAGGCCATCGCCCTCGGCCTCGGAGACAGGTTCGAGGCGGTGGAGGACACGTATGCGGCGGCCAACCGCATCCTGGGCAACATCGTCAAGGTGACGCCGAGCAGCAAGGTGGTGGGCGACCTGGCCCTCGCGCTGGTGGGCGCCAACGCCGATCCGGACGACTTCGAGGCGGATCCCACCAAGTACGACATCCCCGACTCGGTGATCGGTTTCCTGTCCGGCGAGCTGGGCGACCCGCCGGGGGGCTGGCCGGAGCCGTTCCGTTCCAAGGCGCTCCAGGGCCGCAACCCCAGACCGCCGGTCGGTGAGCTCTCCGGCGAGGACCGCGACGCGCTCCGGGCCGCACCCCGGCCCACGCTGAACCGGCTGCTCTTCCCGGGGCCGACGAAGGACTTCGAGAAGTCCCGGGAGGCGTACTCGGACCTGGCCGTCCTGGGCACCCGCGAGTTCCTGCACGGTATCGAGGTGGGCCACGAGCACGAGATCGACCTCGAGCCCGGCAAGCGCCTTCTGATCGGGCTCCAGTCCGTCTCCGACCCCGACGACCGGGGCCTGCGTACGGTCATGTTCACCATGGGTGGGCAGCTAAGGCCCATCCAGGTCCGTGACGAGCGGGTGGCCGTCGACGTCAAGGCCGCGGAGAAGGCCGACCCTGCCGACAAGAGACAGGTCGCCGCACCGTTCGCGGGGGTGGTGAGCCTGGGCGTCGAGGAGGGGTCGTCGGTCGAGGCCGGAGCCGTCGTCGCGACCATCGAGGCGATGAAGATGGAGGCTGCGATCACCGCCCCCGTCGCTGGGGTCGTCACGCGTCTGGCCATCGGCTCCCAGCAGCAGGTAGAAGGAGGGGACCTCCTGCTCGTGCTCGGTGCCTGACCTGCGCACCGCGGCGTTTGGGGTTACGGTCGAAGAACGCGGTCAAGAAGTGGCCGCCGTGGGAAGTTCCCACGCCCACACCGAGGAGACCGACATGGGACTGTCTGACAAGATGGACAACGCCAAGGACGACATGGCGGGCAAGGCCAAGGAGGCCACCGGCAAGGTGACCGACGACGAAGGCCTCGAGGCCGAGGGCAAGATGGACCAGAGCAAGGCCGATGTGAAGCAGGCGGGCGAGAAGGTGAAGGACGCCTTCGACCACTGAGGATCGACCCTGAGGCGCGACCCTGAGGACCGACACTGCCGATGGAAACGGAACGTCGACCTCTGAGCGCTTCCTGACGACTGCTGCTCTTCCCGACGACTGCTCTCCGCCGACACTGAGGGGCGGGGGGCAGTCGCCTGTACCGGCCTACCAGGAATGAGGCCCTACCAGGAAGCGGTCCTACCAGCTGCCGCCCGAGGAGCCGCCACCCCCACCGCCGGAGAAGCCGCCGCCTCCGGAGAAGCCGGAGGTGCCCGACCCTCCGGGCGTGCTCGTGAAGGTCCCTCCGGCCGTCGTCGCGAAGGACTCCATCCCCGACGCCAGCCCGCCGAACGACCCGAAGTCCCCACCGACGTACCACAGCGGTGGCGTGAGGACGTGGCCTGCGGCCGCCGCCGCCTCGGCGACCTTCTCGAAGGTCGCGGCCCACTGCGACGCCACGCCGAACACGATGGCGTATGGCAGGTATCGGCTGAAGATGTCCTGCGCCTCCTCCCACCGGATCTGCGCCGCCTCTGCCGTGACCAGGTACTGACGGAAGCCCTGCGCCTGGGCCAGGACGGCGCTCCCCTCCGCCGTGCGGGCGGCCATCCGTCGACCCAGGACGAGCACGATGGCGCCGGCGAGCGCCGTCCCCGCGAGCAGCGCCAGGCCCGGTGGGACCGGAGAGGCCGTCACCGAGCCGAGGCGGTTCAGGGGGCCGCCAAGCCAGACACCCAGGAAGACCGGGACAGCGACGAGCGCGCCACCCAGCGCAGTCCACGCGCCTCGCTGAGCCTGTGGCGAGCGGCGGAACCACCCACGCAGGGTCACCTCGTCGTACATGAGGGACTGCACCCGCGAAAGGGTCGGTCTGAAGCGGTTCTTGAGCTCCGACAAGGCGACGGAGGGGCCGGGGGCGAAGACCCCCGCCAGCAGCGCCTGCTCGTACGGCAGCAGCGGGGTGCTCGTGCGGTCGGCGGGAGGGCTGGCCTGGGTGAGCCGCCAGTCCCGGGTCCGCAGGATCCCCGACTGCACCTCCTCGATCGTCAGGTATCCGCGTGCCGCAAGGTCGACCAGGGTGGCGGCCACGTCCACGGTGTTGGCGGTCTCGTCCACCACTGTGCCGACGAGCCCCGGAGTCACCCCGGGCGGCGGGGTGAACTGCACGGCCACCACGGGGCTGCCGGCGCGCACGACCCGCGCCCGCTCCCCCGACCCCGGGCGCAGGCCCGGCGTGAGCCCGGCGTACTGCTCGTCGCGCCCCCTGGTGTAGACGAGGGTGCCCATCAGCGCGGCGGCAAGGAGCGGCAGGGTGATCCCTGTACCCAGGGCCAGCGTGCCGAGCGCCCGGGACCCCTGCGTCGTCACGATCCCACCGTCCTGCGAGACCTGGCCCTCGTGGAGCACCGGCGCGAGTGAGCCGAACGCGCCCACCGGTAGGGAGGCGAGGATGCTCATTCCCTGCCTCGGGAGGACCGCCGGAGCCTCGAAGCGGGCCGTGGTCCCGGCCGTGCCGCTGCACCGGGCGGTCGACCCCTGCTCGCCGTAGAAGCACTGCGCCCGGTCCACAGGTCCAGGTCCGGTCACCGTGGCGCTCACGTCCTGGTACCGGTTCTCGTTGCTGGCGGCCACCAGGTTGTAGTAGAGCTCGGCGTGGTCCTGGAACCCGTTGACGAGGGAGCCGAGGTGGTAGCGCACGACGTACTGCTGGGTCCCCGACACCGTCTGGTCCGGGCGCCCGACGCGGATCCGGACGGACGCGCCGTCGGAGGCGTCGGTGACCGACACGTCGGCCGGTGCCCCCGACGGCGAGCTGGCCGAGACGTGGCTGATCGGGTACTCCCGGTAGGTCTCCTCCTGCCCCTGCCACCCGGTCCTGACCACCACGTAGCGTTCGATGCCGTGCCGTTGCCCGCCGGCCGGGAAGTGCCAGGTGATGTCCTCCGCCACGTCGACCGACCCGTCCCGGTTCACTGTCAGGTCGACGTGGAAGCGGGTGGCCAGGTCGTCGTCGGCGGCCGCCCAAGCGCCGCCGGCGCCCGGCCACAGCAGCGCCAGGGCAGCGAGCAGACCGAGCGCCGCCCCTGCCCCCAGGCGCCGGACCGCGGACCCCCTCATCGGCTAGCGGTTCTTGGTGCTGAGGGCCCGCTGCGCGTCGCGGGTGTCCTGCCGCTCGCGCAGGGCCTCGCGCTTGTCGTACTGCCGCTTGCCCTTGGCGATGGCGATCTCGACCTTGGCCTTGCCGTCCTTGAAGTACAGCTGGAGCGGCACGATGGTGTGCCCGCTGTCGGAGGACTTGCGCAGGATCTTGGCCAGCTCCGTCCGGTGCAGCAGCAGCTTGCGACGACGACGGGGGGTGTGGTTCGTCCAGGTGCCCTGCACGTACTCGGGGATGTGCACGCCCTCGAGCCACAGCTCGTCCCCCCGGAACGTGGCGTACCCGTCGATGAGCGAGGCGCGACCCATCCGCAGCGACTTGACCTCCGTGCCCATCAAGACGATTCCGGCCTCGAAGGTGTCCTCGATGAGGTAGTCGTGGCGCGCCTTGCGGTTGCTCGCCACGACCTTGCGGCCCTGCTCCCTGGCGGCGTCCTTCGCCACTGTCGGTCCCTCCCTCGCTGCGGTCGTGCTTGGCCGACGCGTTCGGCGAGGCAACGCTACCCGGTGGCTGCGGTATGCCGCGGCCTCCTTTCGCGATGGCCGCCGAGAACGCTACAGCCAGCGGCGCGGGTCCTTGGGGATGCCGTCCTCGTAGGTCTCGAAGTGCAGGTGGCATCCCGTGGAACTGCCGGTCGTACCGACGTAGCCGATGACCTGGCCGCGGGAGACCTGGCCGCTGCGCACGGTGTACCGGCTCATGTGGTTGTACGTGGTCACGAGGTCCACTCCCCGCACGATCCCGTGGTCCAGCATGATGCGGTTCCCATACCCGCCGCCCCACCCGGCGGAGATGATCTGGCCCGGCGCCGCGGCCCGGATGGGTGTTCCACAGTCGGCCGCGAAGTCCCGGCCTGCGTGCAGGCGCCAGTAGTGCAGGATCGGGTGGAACCGCATCCCGAACTCGGAGGAGATCCAGCCGTCCGAGGGAGCGGAGAGGAAGTTGTCGGCCCGCGGCGGGGGTGGGACCTTCCGGCCGGCCCTGCGCAGCGCGGCGGCCCGCCGGGCGGCAGCGGCCTTGGCAGCCTTGGCCCGGGCGATGAGGACCTTCTGCAGCCGCGCCTGCTCCTGTCGCGCCTTGGAGAGCTGCCGGTTCTCAGCGGCCTTCTGCGCCTCGAGCGCGCGGGACTGCGCGGCCTGCCGGGCGGCCAGGCTGTCCAGTGCCTGCTTGGCCGACGCGGCCTCGGCCCGGGCCAGGGTCGCCTTCGCCAAGGCGGCCTCCGCAGCCTTCTTGGACGCCTCCACCTGCGCCTGCAAGGCCTTGAGGTGAGCCTCCTGAGCGGTGGCATCCGCCTGCGCGGTGGCGAGCCGGGTCAGCGACTGGTGCTGCACGTCCATGACCGTGTCCGTCAGTGCGATCCGGCTCGCGAAGTCCTCGGGCGACGTCGCGTTCAGCGCGACGGAGAGCTGCCCCATGCCCTGGTCCTGGTAGAGCTGCGAGGCGAAGCGCGCGATGCGGGTCCGGCTGTCCACCACGCTGCGTCTCGTCCCGTCGAGCTGGTCGACGGCTCGGGCCTCGTTGGCCTCGGCGACGGCGAGGGCCACCGCCATGTCGTCGTTGAACGCATCGGCCTGTGCCTGCGCTGACGTGGCGCGGTCGAGGGCCTTCTGCGCCGCGGGGAGCTGAGCCTGGGTCTGACGCAGGGCGACGTACGCCGCCTGCAGGCTGCTGGAGGTGTCCTCCAGCTGGTTCTTGAGCGCGGCGACCTCCCTGTCCACCTGCTTCTTGGCCTTGTCGGGGTCGGTCGCCGCCGGCATGCCGGTGAGCGTGCGCGCGACCGGGGAGGCCGCCTCGCCGGTCATGACGCCGCTCAGGATGCCGGTCGACGCCGGCGACGCCGCGAGGGAGGGGGGCGCCAGGCCGACGCAGCAGGCGGCCGCGAGCCCGAAGATCGTCGCCCGGACGGCGAGGCGCACCGGGCGACGCGGCGAGTTGGCGCTCATAGGCCCCATTGGTAACACAGACAACAGCGCTTGCCTGGGAGGACGCACCGCTGCGACCGGTGGGCCTCGCGGCGTCCTCAGACGCGGAGGTACCGCCACAACGTCACCCAGGAGGTGAGGATCGCTATGGCGAGCATCAGCACGGCGAGGTAGGGGGCGATGAGCCATACGTCGCTGACGCCCACCAGCGCCACGTCCGGAAGCACCTTCGCCACGTACGGCACCACCAGGTACTGCATGGTCGACCACAGCAGGCCCACCGCGGCTCCGACCCCCACGAGCGTCGCCAGCACGATCTCCATGACGAACGGCAGCCTGATGGTGAGGTTCGAGGCGCCGACGAGCTTCATGATGCCGGTCTCACGCCGGCGGGTGAACGCCGCCTGCCGGATGGTGGTGGCCATCAGCAGGACGGCGCACACCAGCATGATGAACGCCAGCACGAGCGAGGCGATGGTGATGCCGTTCATCACGGTGAAGAGCTTGTCGAGCGTCTTCTGCTGGTCCTGCACCCTTCCCACCCCTGGTGCGCCCTCGAAGGCGCTCACCACCACGTCGTACTTCGTGGGGTCGCTCAGCTGCACCCGGTAGCTCTGCGGGATGTCGCCGACCCGGATGTTCCCGGCCAGCGGTGAGTTCCGGAACTGCTCCTGGAACCGGTCGTAGGCCTGCTGCTCGGACTCGTAGTAGACGTTCTTGACCAGTGGCTTCATCTGGTCCAGGCGCTCCTTGAGCGCAGCCAGCTGCTCGTCCGTCACGGCCTTGCCACCGCAGTTCGGCTCTGCCGAGTCCTGGCCGCACATGAAGATGGAGACCTGTATCCGGTCGTACCAGTAGCCTTTGAGCGTGTCCACCTCGCGCTGGGCGAGCAGGCCCAGACCGAGGAGGTACAGCGAGACCGTAGTGACGAGCATGACCGAGACGGCGATCGAGAGGTTCCGGCGCAGGCCGACCCAGATCTCGCTGAGCATGAACTGCAGTCGCATGGGGTGAGGTCTCTTCCGGGTCTGTGGCAGCGGGCTGGGTGTCGGGGGCGCGGTCAGGTGCCGCTGCCGTAGACGCCCTTGTTCTCGTCACGCACGATGTGGCCGTTCCTGAGCTCGACGACCCGCTTGCGCAGCTGGTTGACGATGTCATCGTCGTGGGTGGCCATCACGATCGTGGTCCCGGTGCGGTTGATCCGGTCGAGGAGGCGCACGATGTCGAGGCTGGTCGTCGGGTCCAGGTTTCCGGTCGGCTCGTCACACAGGAGGATCGACGGCTTGTTGACGAACGCGCGGGCGATGGCGACGCGCTGCTGTTCGCCGCCCGACAGCTCGTGGGGAAGCCGCTTCTCCTTTCCCTCCAGCCCCACCATCTCGAGGGTCTCGGGGACCACCTGGCGGATCGCATGCCCGGAGCGGCCCAGCACCTGAAGGGCGAACGCCACGTTCTGGTACACCGTCTTGTTGGGCAGCAGCCGGAAGTCCTGGAACACCGTGCCGATCTCACGCCGCAGCCGGGGGACCTTGCGCTGCGGCAGCCTCGCCACCTCCTGGCCGGCCACCAGCACCGTGCCCTGCGTGATGCCCTCCTCCTTGAGCACCAGGCGCAGCAGCGTCGACTTCCCGGAGCCGGACGCTCCGACCACGAAGACGAACTCCCCACGCTCGACCTCGAGGTTGATGTCGCTGAGCGCCGGACGGGTCGACCGGGCGTAGACCTTGCTGACGTTCTCGAAACGGATCATGCGCGACAGTGCAGCCTTTACGGGGCGGGGACAGGACGGCGTACCTTTCGCGGGCACGGGGGCACACGACGCTGTCGAGGATAGGTTCCCCACTTCGGCATGGCGCGCAGGGGCACCTCCTCGGCGTTGCGCCGGGCGGCTCTAGGCGTTCGCCTTCTCCTGCTCCTTGCGCCATCGGACGCCGGCCTCGATGAAGCCGTCGATGTCGCCGTCGAATACGGCTGACGGGTTCCCCACCTCGTACTCGGTCCTCAGATCCTTGACCATCTGGTACGGCTGTAGGACGTACGAGCGCATCTGGTCGCCCCAGCTCGCCTTCACGTCACCGGCCATCTCCTTCTTTGCCGCCGCCTCCTCCGCCTGGCGCTGGAGGAGAAGGCGGGACTGGAGGACGCGCAGGGCCGCGGCCCGGTTCTGGATCTGGCTCTTCTCGTTCTGCATGGACACCACGATCCCGGTCGGCAGGTGCGTCATGCGTACTGCCGAGTCTGTCGTGTTGACGCTCTGGCCCCCGGGCCCGCTGGAGCGGAACACGTCGACCTTGATCTCGTTCTCCGGGATCTCGATGTGGTCGGTCTGCTCGATGAGCGGGATGACCTCGACCGCCGCGAAGCTGGTCTGACGGCGGCCCTGGTTGTCGAAGGGGCTGATCCGCACCAGGCGGTGGGTCCCCGCCTCCACCGAGAGGTTGCCGAAGGCGTAGGGGACGTTGACCTCGAACGTCGCCGACTTCAGCCCGGCCTCCTCGGCGTACGACGTGTCCATCACCTGCGTGGGGTAACCATGGCGCTCGGCCCAGCGCAGGTACATCCGCATCAGCATCTCGGCGAAGTCGGCGGCGTCCACGCCACCGGCTCCGGAGCGGATCGTCACCACTGCGGCCCGCTCGTCGTACTCGCCCGACAACAGAGTCCGAACCTCCAGCTCGCCGACCGCCTTCTGCAGGGCGGCGAGCTCCTTCTCCGCCTCTGCCATGGTCTCGGCGTCCCCGCCGTCCTCCGTGCCCATCTCGACCAGGGTCTCGAGGTCGTTGATCCTGGAGTCCATGCCGGTGACGCGCTCGTACTCCGCGTTGGCGCGGGACAGCGCCGACGTCACGGCCTGGGCAGCCTCGGGGTCGTCCCACAGGTTGGGGGCCGCGGCCCTGGACTCGAGATCGGCGATCTGGGCCTGCAGCGCGGTGAGGTTCGTCACCTCGCGCACCGAGTCCATCGTCGCGCGAAGGTTCTTGATCTCCTGGGGAAAGTCGACGGCCACGAGGGTCAACTCTATGGCACCCGGCGGTGACACAGATCTGGGGCACCGTGCCCCGGACCGCGGTCAGCGGCCGTGCAGCAGGATGTCGCGGGTGAGCTCGAGCTGCCCCAGATGCTGCGCCAGCTCCTCGTACACGTGGAGGAGGACCGCCCCCTGGGTAGCCGTGAAGAAGTCCGGCTCGGTGCCGGCCGGCGACCTGGGTGCCATCGCAGGCGCTGCGAACGGGTCGACATCGGCCACCCACTCCCCCAGCGAGCGTCGCATGGCGTCGGTGTCACGGGCCAGCGCGAGCACCGGTCCTCGCGCGGTGAACTCCGCTTCCCGGTCGCGCGGCACGACCCTGCCCAGGTTCACCGTCGAGGCCCAGTAGCCACAGACCCCCAGGCAGTGGGTCAGGATGGCGAACGGGCTGTTCGCCCCCGACAACGGCGGACGCGTGTTCGCCAGGTCGTCGCCGAGCCCCACCACGATGTCCCGCATCGCGGACAAGGCCCCGTCGCAGAACCGCAGGTACGTCTGCTTCTCGATCATCTCCCACCTCTCGCTCCGGGTCGGCGGCTGGGAAGGGCCGGACACCGCGCCGTCCCCTCGCTTCTGTCAGGGCTGACCGGTCTCCAGGAGGCGACGGAACGCCGCCTCGTCGAGGATCGGCCGACCCAGCTCACGCGCCTTGTCCTCCTTGGAGCCGGCGTTCTCGCCCACCACCACGTAGTCGGTGTTCTTCGAGACCGATCCGGAGGCCTTGCCGCCCCGCGCCAGGATGGCCTCCCTGGCCTCGTCCCGGGAGAACCCCTCGAGAGAACCGGTCACCACGACGGTGAGGCCTTCGAGCGTCTGCTCCACCGACTCGTCCCGCTGGTCCTTCATCCGTACGCCGTCAGCAGCCCACTGGTCGACGATCTGCAGGTGCCACTCGTGACCCGGCGCGTCGAACCACTCACGGACGGACTCGGCGATCACGCGACCCACACCTTCCACTGCGGCCAGCTCCTCCACCGATGCGCGGCGGATCGCCTCCATGGAACCGAAGTGCTGGGCCAGAGCGCGGGCGGCCGTCGGACCGACATGCCTGATGGACAGCGCCACGAGGACGCGCCAGAGCGGCTGGAGCTTCGCCTGCTGGAGGTTCTGGACCAGGCGTCGCCCGTTGGCCGACAGGACCCGACCACCGATCACCTGCTCGGGGGGGTCGGTTCGCCGCGCAGCCCGCGTGAACAGCGGGACCGAGGCGATCTCCTTCTCTCCCAAACCGAAAAGGCCGCCCTCGTCCTGGATCACCCCGGACTCGAGCAGCGCGACGGACCCCTCCCAGCCCAGCGCCTCGATGTCGAACGCGCCTCGACCGGCCAGCCCGGACAGGCGCTCGCGCAGCTGCGACGGGCAGGACCGCGCGTTGGGGCAGCGGATGTCCTTGTCGCCTTCCTTCTGCGGGGCGAGCATGGTGCCGCAGGCCGGGCAGTGGGTGGGCATCACGAACTCCCGCTCAGTCCCGTCGCGCAGCTCGACCACCGGCCCGAGGATCTCCGGGATCACGTCCCCGGCCTTGCGCAGGACCACCGTGTCACCGATGAGCACTCCCTTGCGCTTCACCTCGTGGGCGTTGTGCAGGGTGGCCATCTCGACCGTCGAGCCGGCGACGACGACCGGCTCCATCACGCCGAAAGGCGTGACCCGACCGGTGCGCCCCACGTTGACCTGGATGTCGAGGAGCCTGGTGTTCACCTCCTCCGGCGGGTACTTGTACGCGATCGCCCAGCGCGGCGCCCGCGACGTGGCACCCAGCTGCCGCTGCACGGCCACCTCGTCGACCTTGACGACGATGCCGTCCAGCTCGTGCTCGACGCTGTGCCGGTGCTCGCCGAAGTAGCGGACGAACTCCTGCACCTCCTCGACCGTGTCCAGGACCTTGGAGTGGGTGGAGATGGGCAGCCCCCACTCCCGCAGGCGGTCGTACGCCTCTGACTGGCGGGTCAGCTCGAGCCCGCGCCGGAAACCGATGCCGTGGACGAGCATGTGCAGCGGTCGGCTGGCGCTGACCCTGGGGTCCTTCTGCCTCAGCGAGCCCGCGGCGGAGTTCCGCGGGTTCGCGAACGGCGGCTTACCGGCCTCGACCAGGGAGGCGTTCAGCTCGGCGAAGCCCTCGAGCGGGAAGAAGACCTCGCCCCTGATCTCGACCTGTTCCGGGTGTCCGGACCCTGCCAGCTGGTGCGGCACCCCGCGGATGGTCTTCACGTTGTTGGTGACGTCCTCGCCGGTGCGGCCGTCACCCCGGGTGAGGGCCCGGACCAGCCGGCCCCGCTCGTAGAGGAGGTTGACCGCGAGGCCGTCGATCTTCAGCTCGCAGAGGTAGTGGTAGGCCGAGGTGCCCGCGTCGCGGGTGACCCGGGCCGCCCACGCTGCCAGCTCCTGAGGCGAGAAGCAGTTGTCCAGGCTCAGCATCCGCTCGAGATGGTCGACCGCCTGGAAGTCTGTCGAGAAGACCGCGCCACCTACCTGCTGCGTCGGACTGTCCGGCGTGCGGAGCTCCGGGAACTGCTCCTCGAGCTCGCTGAGGCGCCGGATGAGCGCGTCGTACTCGCCGTCGCTGATCGTGGGCGCGTCCTTGACGTGGTAGGCGAACTGCGCCGCCGACGCCTGTTCGGCCAGGTCCGTCCACTCGTGACGGGCCTGGTCGGGAACGGGGCTGGAGAGGATCTCGCTCACGCGGTCATCCTGCCGCACGGTACGGACAGACCCGCGTCGCGGGGACACCACGGCCGAAGCGCGGCAGGCACCCGGTGGCAACCGCGCAGAGGACTGTCGGCCAAGGGCATGGCGAAAGGCCGACCGCCCAGGCAGGATGGCACTGGCGGGCTCGGCGTCGAACCCCGCCACGGGGATCCTGGCTGCGTTCGGCAGAACCCCCTCTGGCCGACCCGGACGACGCGCCATCCAGACCTTCCCGACGACGAGGAGCCCCTGATGACGAACCTGGCCACCAACCTGGTCGAGACCGCGCGACGCAGCCCCGAGTCTCCGGCGATCAAGTTCCGCGGTTCGGACCTCAGCTACGGCCAGCTCCACGCCTTGGCGGCCAGGGTGGCCGGAGACCTGCGCGCCTCCGGGGTCGAGCCGGGTGACCGGGTGGCGATCATCCTGCCAAACGTCCCGGCCTTCCCGGTCGTCTTCTTCGGTTCGCTGCTCGCCGGGGCGATCGTCGTCCCGATGAACCCTTTGCTGAAGGCGGGCGAGATCGACTTCTTCTTCTCCAACTCCGGCGCCAAGGTGGCGTTCGTCTGGCCGGACTTCGTCGAGGAGGCCACCAAGGGCGCCCTCAACGCGGGCACGCACATCATCCCGTGCGGTCCGTTGGGTCCCCAGGACGGTGCCCTGGGGACCGGCGCGCCGCTCACCGAGCCCGAGGAACGTGACGACGACGACACCGCCATCGTGCTCTACACCTCCGGCACGACCGGGCGGCCGAAGGGTGCGGAACTGACGCATCGGAACGTCCACCTCAACGCCCACCGCAGCTCTGTGGAGATCCAGCAGACCACCGCCGACGACGTCGTGATGGGGTGCCTGCCGCTGTTCCACGTCTTCGGTCTCGTCGTCGGTCTGAACGCCGCCGTGATCGCCGGGGCCTCCCTGGCGCTGATCCCCAGGTTCGACCCAGCGGAGGCGATCAAGGTCATCGCCGACGAGAAGGTGACCATCATGATGGGCGTGCCCACGATGTATGCCGCCATCCTCAACCACCCCGCCTCGGACTCCCTGGACGCGACGTCGCTGCGCACCTGCTGCTCGGGCGGCTCCGCGATGCCGCTGGAGGTGATGAAGGCGTTCGAGGAGAAGTTCGGGTGCATCATCCTCGAGGGGTACGGACTGTCGGAGACCTCGCCGGTGGCCTCCTTCAACATGCCGGACCGCGAGCGCAAGCCTGGCACCATCGGCGTGCCCATCCCGGGCTGCGAGATGAAGGTCGTCGACCTCGACGGCAACGAAGTCAGGCCGCGCGAGGTGGGCGAGATCGCGATCCGGGGGGACAACGTCATGAAGGGGTACTGGCAGAACCCCGAGGCGACGGCCGAGGCGATCCCCGACGGCTGGTTCCGCACCGGCGACCTCGCGACGGTCGACGAGGACGGGTACTTCACCATCGTGGACCGCAAGAAGGACATGATCCTGCGGGGCGGGATGAACGTGTACCCTCGGGAGGTGGAGGAGGTCCTGTACTCCCACCCCGACGTCCTGGAGGCGGCGGTGGTGTCGGTGCCCGACGACCTGCTCGGTGAGGACGTCGGCGCAGCCGTCGCACTGCGACCCGGGGCCACGGCGACGCTGCAGGACGTGCAGGCCTACGTCAAGGAACGCATCGCGGCCTACAAGTACCCACGCCACATCTGGGCCGTGGAGGAGCTGCCGAAGGGCCCGACGGGCAAGATCCTTCGTCGCGAGGTGCACAAGCCCGTCGAGGGCTGAGTCACCGCCGGCTGCTGCGTCCTCTGGTGTCCCCGTTGCGCCGTCGGGGCGGCAGACCGATCACGACAGCGGACACGAGCACGACCAGTGCGCCGACGAGCTGAGGCCAGGCGAGGTGCTCCGCGAGCACGGCCACGCCCAGCACGACCGAGACGACGGGGATGAGATACGTGACAGTCGTGCTCACCGTCGCGCCGGCAGCCCGGACAACGTCGAACTGGAGCATGTATGCCAGCCCGGTGCCGACCACGCCGAGCACCAGGATGGACAACAGCGGGATCAGTCCGCCGGCACCGTCCGGGGCGGGATGCCCGCTCCACGGTGCCGCGTACGCGTCGCGGTGCAGGACCCACCACCCGAGCAGCACCGGCACCATCAGGGCTGACCCGACGAGCAGCAGCGCCGTCGGCATGGACAGCCCGCCGAGGTCGGCCCCGGCGAGGAACCGCCGGTTGTAGGTCCAGCCCAGGCCGTAGCAGGCCCCTGCCACCAGCGTCATGCCGAAGCCCAGAAGGTCCGGGCGCCCGACGGACTCCCACGGCTGCATGATGACCACCACACCTGCGAAGCCGATGAGCACGGCCGCCAGCTTGCGGGGCGACAGCCGGTCGCTCGGCAGCAGTACCAGGGCGAAGAAGACCGCCGCCAGCGGTGTCGTGGCGTTGCCGATACCGGCGAGTGCCGAGGAGACCCGCTCCTCCCCCAGGGCGAACAGGCTGAACGGCAGTGCGGTCAGGAACACACCGGAGACCGCGAGGTGTCCCCAGACCCGCCGCTGCGTGGGGAGCCTTCCACCGGTGAGACCGAGCAGGGCCAGCAGCGTCACCGTCCCGGCGAAGATCCGGAGAGCGGAGATCTGGAGTGGGGCCATGGTCCGCAGGCCGACCTTCATCAGCAGGAAGCTGGAGCCCCAGATGAGCGCGAGCAGGAGGTACTTCACCTGCCATGGGACGCGCGGGGTCGCGCGCTGGTCGGCGGACAGGGGCTGGGTGGTGGTGCTGCTCATGCGTCGGCTCAGCTCTCGGCTCGTTCGGACCACTGCTCGGCCACCTCGACCGCTGTTCGTTGAACGCGCGAGGCCCCCTCGGGTGTGAGCCCCGGCACTCCGCAGGTCGGAGTGGCGGTCACCTCGGCCAGGGCGCTCAAGGGAAGGCCGACCCCCTGCCAGCCTCGAATGACGACGTCCGCCGCGCTCCGAGCCGTACCCGTCCCGTCGCTGGGCAGGCACCCGGCGTACAGCTCGAGCCCCTGCTCGACCGTCGCGGCGACCGACTCCCATCGCCCCGGCGTCAGGCCTGTCACGTCGATGGCGACCGCGCCGGTCCCCGTCTCGCGAAGCAACGGCAGCGGTACGGCGGGGTCGCAGCAGTGCACCACAGTTCGAGCGCCGTCGGTCGCGACCTCCAGGACCTCGCCGAGCGCGGTCCTGACGGTCTGCGGGTCGACCGCGCGCAGACTGCCATAGCCGGACGCTGTTGGCAGACGTCCGGCCAGGACCGCGGGCAGGGAAGGCTCGTCGAGCTGCAGCACCAGGCTGGCTCCCGGCACCAGCCGTGCGACCTCCTCCAGGTGCAGACGGAGCCCTTCCGCGAGCGAGCCGACGAGGTCGCGGACCGCGCCGGCGTCGGCGAGCGCCTTCTCTCCACGCTGGAGCTCCAGTCCCGCTGCGAGCGTCCAGGGCCCGGCGCACTGCACCTTGAGATCGCCCTCGTACCCGTCGAACGCCTCCGCAAGCTCGTCGAGGTCCTGACGCCAGAGGGCTCGCGTGCGCTGGGAATCGCGCCCACCACGCTCCACGAAGCGCCAGCCGGCGGGCTGAAGGTCGACGTGCAGGCCCACCAGCAGGCCCGCCGCGCGCCCGAGCAGGTCTGCTCCCGGACCGCGTGCGGGAAGTTCGGGGAGGTACGGCAGGTGCCCGTCCCCCAGGACGTCGCGAACCATCCGGAGCGCCTCGCGAATGTCCGTGCCGGGCAGGGAGCCGATGCCGGTTGCGCGAGCCACGCTCGAAGCCTAACGACAGGGTGCGACAGCCGTTGCGCCCCCACGTCAGAGCCCTTGCCGGCTGACCCTCCCCGCAGTCCGGTCCGCCGCCGGCGAAGCCGTCGAAGCACTCGGAGCCGTCGAAGCCCCCTCCCAGCTCGCGACCAGCCGTGGGGAAGCGATGAGCCGCCAGGCATCCTCGACGATCTCCTCGACACGGTCCCACTCCAGGTCCGGCACATCGAGGTAGACGCCCACCCAGCCACGGGGACCGACATACGGTGGTCGGAAGTAGCGACGCGGGTCTGACTCGGTGCACGACTCCTGCACCCCTTCGGGTGCCGCCGCCCAGAACGCCACGCGGCTGTCATGGTGATGGTCCGCAGCCACGACGAAGAGCCTCTTGCCCCCGGCGAACCAGGCCGGCTCTCCGTGCGAGAGGCGCTCCTGCGTCTCGGGGAATGCCAGGCACAGGGCGCGCACCCGGTCGAGAGCCGACCCCCGCCGGGTGTGCCTGCCCGGCATGCCGTCAGCTCGCGAGCCAGGTCGACGCGATGGTCGCCGACCCCACCACGCGCGTGCCGTCGTACAGGACCACGGACTGTCCGGGCGCGACGCCGCGCAGCCGGGTCTCCAGCCGCACCTCGACCTCGTCCCCACTGGCCCAGGCGAGCCCTGGAACCTCTGCGCCGTGCGCCCGAACCTGCGCCCCGACCGGGACCACGCCCTCCGGCGCAGGTCCACACCACCGCGCGTGGTCACCGCGCAGCGCGTTCACGCCGAGGAGGTCGGCGGTGCCGATCGTCACCGTGTTCCTCGCCGCGTCGACCCCCACGACGAACCGCGGGTCCCCATCGAGCGATGAGCGGGCAAGGCCCAGACCCCGTCGTTGGCCCACGGTGAACCCGTAGGAGCCGGTGTGCGAGCCGACCACCGATCCCGTCACCGCGTCGAGAACATCCCCGGGGTGCTCGCCGAGCCGTTCGGTCAGCCAGCCCTTGGTGTCCCCGTCGGCGATGAAGCAGATGTCGTGCGAGTCCGGCTTGTTCGCCACGTAGAAGCCGCGCTCCCGTGCCTCGGCCCGGATGTCCGGCTTGGTGGTGTCTCCCAGTGGGAAGAACGCTCCGGCGAGCTGGGCGGCGTCGAGCACACCGAGCACGTAGGACTGGTCCTTCGCGTGGTCGACCGCTCGGTGCAGCTCCCGCGTGCCGTCCTGCCGGGTGACCACCTGGGCATAGTGACCGGTCGCGACAGCGTCGAACCCGAGGGCCAGCGCCTTGTCGAGCAGGGCGGCGAACTTGATCTTCTCGTTGCACCGCAGGCAGGGGTTGGGCGTCCGGCCGGACGCGTACTCCGCGACGAAGTCCTCCATGACGTCGCGCTCGAAGCGGGCCGCCATGTCCCAGACGTAGAAGGGGATGCCCAGCATGTCGGCGACGCGCCGGGCGTCGCCGGCGTCCTCGATGGTGCAGCAGCCGCGGGCGGACTGGCGCAGGGTGGCGGCGCTCTGCGAGAGCGCGAGGTGCACCCCCACCACCTCGTGGCCGGCGTCGAGCATGCGCGCCGCCGCCACCGCGGAGTCCACGCCCCCGGACATCGCCGCGACGACGCGCATCAGGTCACCGCCCCGCTCGCGCGCCGTGCGCGCTCGATCGCCGGCGGAAGCGCGGCGACCACCGCATCGACATCGGCGTCGGTGGACGTGTGTCCCAGCGTGAGCCGCAGAGCGCCTCGGGCGACACTCTCCGGCAGACCCATGGCGAGCAGCACATGGGAGGGCTGCGGGACTCCGGCCTGGCAGGCCGAGCCGGTGGAGCACTCGACTCCCGCGGCGTCGAGCAGGTACAGCAGCGAGTCGCCCTCGCAGCCGGGCACGAGCAGGTGCGCGTTGCCCGGCAGCCGGCGTACGGCGTCGCCGGGCTCCCAGGGGCCGGTGACCTCGACCCCGTAGCCCAGCCCTAGGGCGGACGTCACGAGCCTGTCCCGCAGCGTGACAAGGCGTTGCGACTCCAGGGACAGCCGTTCGACCGACTCCTCGACGGCGACGGCGAAGGCCCGGATGGCCGGGACGTCCAGCGTCCCGCTGCGCAGCTGGCGCTCCTGCCCCCCACCGAAGGTCTGCGGGACCAGTACCGCGTCACGTCGGGCCAGGAGGGCGCCCACGCCGAGGGGGCCGCCGAGCTTGTGGGCCGTGACGGTGAGCAGGTCCGCTCCCGACTCCGAGAAGTCGACCGGGACATGACCCGCCGCCTGCACGGCGTCGCTGTGGAACGGGACCTCGAACTCGTGCGCGACCGCGGCCAGTGCAGCCACCGGCTGGATGGTCCCGACCTCGTTGTTCGCCCACATGACCGTCACGAGAGCCACCGACTCGGGGTCCTGCTCGATCGCCGCTCGTACCGAGGCCTCGCTCACCAGGCCGGTGCGGTCGGGGTCCACCCATGTCACCTTGGCGCCCTCGTGTGTCACCAGGTGCTCGATGCAGTCCAGCACCGCGTGGTGCTCCATGGAGCTCGAGACGATCCTCACGCGCGCCGGGTCCGCCGCGCGCCGAGCCGCCCACGTGCCGGCGACCGCCAGGTTGTCCGCCTCGGTGCCTCCCGAGGTGAGGACCACCTCCGAGGGACGCGCTCCCAGCGCCTTCGCCAACCGCTCCCGCGCCTCTTCGACGACCCGGCGCGCGAGCCGCCCGGAGGTATGCAGCGAGGATGCGTTACCGGTCACCGCCAGCTGCTCGGTCATCGCCGCGATGGCCGACGGCAGCATCGGCGTGGTGGCGGCGTGGTCGAGGTAGGCGGTCACCCGCGAAGTTTACGCGTCAACAGCCCGTCGCCGGGTGTGGCGTCACCGACGGCGGCCTCGACCCGGGGAGCCCGGCCACGGGCGTGGATGGATGCCCTGCGCTTCTGCCGTACGTCGTCGGTGGTGCCCGGCGCGGGCTCAGCCCTTTGCGGCCTTGACCGCCTCGGTCGCCTGCGGCAGCACCGTGAAGAGGTCCCCCACCACGCCGAAGTCGACGAGCTCGAAGATCGGGGCTTCCTCGTCCTTGTTGACCGCCACGATCGTCTTCGAGGTCTGCATGCCGGCTCGGTGCTGGATCGCCCCGGAGATGCCGCAGGCGACGTACAGCTGCGGAGACACCTGCTTGCCGGTCTGGCCGACCTGGGACGTGTGCGGGTACCAGCCGGCATCGACCGCGGCGCGCGAGGCGCCCACTGCGGCGCCCAGGGAGTCGGCGAACTCCTCCACCGGCGCGAAGTCGCCACCGGTGCCGCGGCCGCCCGAGACGACGATCGCCGCCTCGGTCAGCTCCGGGCGGCCGGTGGCCGCCTTGGGCTTCGACTCGGTCACCCTCGCGGTCTTGGCCGCCTCGGAGATGGTCGCCTCGAACACCTCGTCCGCGGCGGCGGCGGGTGACTCCTCCGGGGTGGCGGAGTTCGGCTTCACGGTGACGATGGGCGTGCCCCTGGTGACGGTGGCCTTGACGCTGTACGATCCGGCGAACACCGACTGGGTCGTCGACACGCCGCCGGCCTCGCCCGCCTGCACGTCGACGGCGTCGGTCACCAGACCGGACTCGGTCTTGACGGCCAGACGAGCGGCGATCTCCTTGCCGGCCGAGCTGCTCACGATGAGCACCGCCGCGGGGGACGTCTTCTCGACCAGCTGCGCCAGCACCTCGGCCTGCGGTGCCACCAGGTAGTCGGTGACCTCCGGTGCCTCCACGCGGTACACCTTCGCCGCGCCATACTTCGCGAGGGTCTCCTTCGCGACCGTCTCGAACCCCTCGCCGACGAACACCGCCGAGGGCTCCCCCAGACGGCGCGCGATGGTCAACAGCTCAGCGGTTGTCTTGCGAACGGTGCCGTTCGCGTGGTCGACCAGGACGAGTACTTCAGCCATGAGTGCGTTCCTTCTCTGCTTCGTCGGCGCGGCGGAGCCGGCTCAGATGAACTTCTGGGCGGACAGGAACTGGGCGAGCTTGGTGCCCCCGTCGCCCTCGTCCTTGACGATCTGGCCCTGCTCGCGCGGTGGCCGCTTGGTGAACGAGTCGACGCGGGTCCACGCGGCGTCGAGACCGACCTGCGAGGCGTCTAGGCCCAGGTCGGCAAGCGCCCACTGCTCGACCGGCTTCTTCTTCGCCGCCATGATGCCCTTGAACGACGGGTAGCGCGGCTCGTTGATCTGGTCGGTCACCGACACGACAGCCGGCAGCGACGCCACGATGGTCTCCGAGGCCGCGTCCCCGTCGCGGCGGATCGTGACCTGGCCGCCGTCGACGCTGAGCTCGGAGGCCAACGTCACCTGCGGCAGCCCGAGCCGCTCGGCAAGCATCGCCGGGACCACACTCATGGTGCCGTCGGTCGACGCCATCCCGGTGACCACGAGGTCCGGGGTCCCGACCTTCTTGATGGCCTCCGCCAGCACCAGCGACGTGGCGGGCGCGTCAGAACCGTGGATCGCGTCGTCCTTGACGTGAACCGCCTTGTGCGCCCCCATCTGCAGGGCCTTCTTCAATGCGTCGGCAGCCTGGTCAGGGCCCACCGTCACCACTGTCACCTCTCCCTCGGAGGCTTCGACGATCTTCAAGGCCTCCTCGACCGCGTACTCGTCGAGCTCCGACAGCAGCCCGTCGACACCGACCCGGTCCGTGGTGTTGTCGGTGTCGCTGAAGGTGCGGTCGGACTGTGCGTCCGGCACGTATTTCACGCAGACGACGATGTTCATGCGGTGATCGTCCTCTTCCAGGTAGGGAGCAGTGAGGTCAGGTGCCATCTTTACAGCCCGCCCTCGCAATCGACATGTCCGCAGGGCGTGACCCTCAACACGCGAGCGCCTGGGACAAGGGCGGTTGGCGGGCGCGGCGCCGGCCCTCAGGTCCTGGTCCTGACCACCCTGCCGGGGATGCCGGCGACGACCGAACGTGCGGGGTAGTCCCCGCGGGCCACGGCAGACGCCGCGACCACACTCTGGTCACCGATCCGGGTCCCTCGGGTGATGACCACCTTGGTGCCGACCCAGACATCGTCACCGACCTGCACCGGCGACTTCACGATGCCCTGGTCCTTGACGGGCACGTCCAGGCGAGTCGTGACGTGGTCGAAGTCGCACACGTACACGTCGTCGCCGAACAGGCAGGCCGCCCCGATCGAGATGTCCAGCCAGCAGTTGACCGTGTTGCGGATGCCGATCACGGTCTTGGCGCCGATCCGCAGGGTGCCTTCATGGGCCCGGACCCGGCTGTGCGCGCCGAAGTGCGTGTACGCGCCGACGACCAGCCGGCCATAGCCCTCGCGCACCTCGAAGCGCACGTCCGGTCCGATGAAGCACGGGCCCTCGAAACGCAGCGAAGGGCACCTGAGGCCAGCTCGGGCCATCCGCACGTAGCTCAGCAGGTGATGCCGCGTGAACGCACCGTTACGCACCGCCCAGGCCACCCACCGCAGTGACGCGAGAGGCCGGCGCAGCGCGGCCCCGGGCCGGGGCAGCGCCCATGGGGGGTGCTCCCCGTGGTCGGCCGGCGACATGTCGGCATCGGGGGCCGTGGTCACCTCACGCTCCCCGGCCGTGCCTCAGGCCCGCCGACCGGGCGTGACAGTCGTCTTCACGGCCTGCCACGAGACCCGGCGTCCGTCTCCGTCGCGACGCGATGACGCCGGTAACAGCCCCCTCGTCGAACTCGCCATCGGTCAGGCGCCCTGGAACTTCGCATTGCCCGGGCCGTTCTCCACGAACGACCTCATGCCGATCTCACGGTCCTTGGTGGCGAAGAGCGAGCTGAACAGCATCCGCTCGATCTCCAGCCCGGTCTCCAGGTCGACCTCGACGCCGCGGTCGATCGCCTCCTTCGCCGCCGCGATGGCGTACGCGGGCCCATCGACGTATGGCGCGAGGCGCGCCTTCGCCGCGGCGTACACGTCCTCCGCCTCGACCACCTCGTCGACGAGCCCGATCGCGAGTGCCTCCTGCGCGTCGACGAAGCGACCGGAGAAGATGAGCTCCTTGGCCCTGGCGGGGCCGACGAGCCGCGCCAGCCGCTGCGTGCCCCCGGCCCCGGGGATGATGCCGAGGAGGATCTCCGGCTGGCCGAGCTTGGCGTTCCTTCCGGCGACCCGGAAGTCGCACGCGAGCGCCACCTCACAGCCACCGCCCAACGCGTAGCCGGTGATCGCGGCGACGGTGGGTTTGGGGATCCGCGCCAGCGCCCGGGTGAAGTCCTGCAGCGAGCGCGAGTGGTCCGCCATGTCCGTGTAGGACATGGCCTCCATCTCCTTGATGTCCGCGCCGGCGGCGAACACCTTCTCGCCGCCGTACACGATGACGCCGGAGACGTCGTGTCGCTGCCCTGCCTCGGCGGCCGCGGCGGCGAGCGCGCCCTGCACCTGTGCGTTCAGGGCGTTCATGGGCGGGCGGTCCAGCAGGATCGTCGCGATGCCGGACTCGACAGTGAGGGAGACGGTGGACGGCGCGGTCTCGCTCACGCCGGGCCGTCCTCGGGACCCGCGTGGCCCGCTCCGGGACCGGACTCGCCGTCGCTGCCCATGATGCGCTCGTGCCACATCTGCACCCCGGCGAGGACGAGCTGGATCGACACGTTCACGAGGGCGTGGACGTCACTCTGCTGCGTCACGACGTGCTCGGCCGTCACGACCAGGGTGTCGTTGGCCAGCCCCGCCTTGACGATGTTGAGCTGCAGCGTGATCTCGTTACAGGTCGCCAGGCGCGTGAGGGGGTCGCTCGGCACCGCGTCGCTGATCGCCCACTGCCCGAAGAGCCGCATGATCTGGAAGTCGCCCTCGGTGCACCGGACGAACAGCTGCTGGTCCTGGACGGTGAAGGCGACGTCGCCGTCGGAGTCGATGTCGGGCCCGAGGCCCTGGTCGATGAGCGCATCCAACACGCGCCCGCGCAACGGATGCTCGTCCGCCGGTGGTGGGAAGTTGGGCAGCGAGGTCGGGTCAGTCATGTGGTCAACCGTAACCACTGCCTAGGCTGAGGACCATGTGCCCTGCCCGCCGGTCGCGCGACCTTCCTCCCCGGCTGGGCATGTCGCTGGTCGAGGGGGGCGCCGACTTCGCGGTCTACGCCGGCCACGCGGACGCGGTGCAGGTCTGCCTGTTCGGTCCGGAGAATGCCGAGGGAGCCCAGCGGTGGGCCAACGAGCGCCGGGTGCCGCTGACCGAGCGGACCCACGGCATCTGGTTCGGGTTCCTCCCGGGCGTCGGCCCCGGCCAGCGGTACGGTGTGCGCGCGGACGGTCCATGGCGCCCGTCCGAGGGGTTGCGGTACAGCTCCGCGAAGCTCTTGCTCGACCCCTATGCGCGGGCCATCGAAGGCGACGTGACGTGGGACCCGTCGGTCTTCGCGCACCAGGTGGACGGCCGCCTGAAGGGTGACGACGTCATCCCCGGCGACCTCGACAGCGCCGCGTCGATGCCCCGGTGCGTCGTCGTCGACGAACGGTTCGCGTGGGGCGACGACCGCCCGCCGCACACCCCCTGGGCGGACTCGGTGGTCTACGAGACGCATGTGCGCAACCTGACCATGACGCACCCCGAGGTGCCCGAGCACCTGCGCGGCACGTATGCCGGCCTGTGCCACCCCGCGGTGGTGGGACACCTGAGGTCGCTCGGGGTCACTGCGGTCGAGCTGCTGCCGGTCCACGCGTTCACGTCGGAGCCCGAGGTGGTGCAGCGGGGGCTCACCAACCACTGGGGGTACAACACGCTGGGGTTCTTCGCCCCGCACGCCAGGTATGCCTCGGCCTCCGACCCTCAGGGTGCCGTCGACGAGTTCAAGGCGATGGTGCGAGCCCTGCACCAGGAGGGCATCGAGGTCATCCTCGACGTGGTCTACAACCACACGGCGGAGCAGTGGCGGCAGGGGGCGTCGCTCTCGTGGCGCGGGCTCGACAACAGGGCGTACTACCGGCTCGACGAGCGCGGTCAGGACATCGACGTGACGGGGTGCGGGAACACCCTGGACCTTCGCCACGCGATGGTCTGCCGGATGGTCCTGGACTCGTTGCGCTACTGGGTGGACGAGTGCCACGTCGACGGGTTCAGGTTCGACCTGGCGGTCGCCCTTGGGCGGGGCCGGAACGACGACTTCGACCCCAACCACCCCTTCCTCGTGGCGCTGCGGACCGACCCGGTGCTGTCCCGGGTCAAGCTCATCGCCGAACCGTGGGACCTGGGGATCCACGGGTGGCGGACCGGACAGTTCCCGCCCCCCTTCTCCGAGTGGAACGACCGGTTCCGCGACTCGGTGCGAACGTTCTGGCTCCAGGACGTGGGCGCGCAGCAGTCCGGGCACCTGGGCCATGGCGTTCGCGAGCTGGGCACCCGGCTCGCTGGCTCGCAGGACCTCTTCTGGGACAGGGACCGCGGACCCGTCGCATCGGTCAACTTCGTCGCTGCCCACGACGGTTTCACGGTGGCGGACCTCACCCGCTACAACAGCAAGCACAACGGTCCCAACGGCGAGGGCAACCGGGACGGGACCGACGGCAACCGGTCGTGGAACCACGGCGTCGAGGGGCTGGCCACCGGCGCGGACTGCGAGGTCGTCGAAACCGCGCGCCGACGGTCGATGCGAAACCTCCTGGCCACCACGCTGCTTGCCACCGGGGTGCCCATGCTCAACGGGGGCGACGAGCTCGGCCGCACGCAGGGGGGTAACAACAACCCCTACTGCCAGGACAACGAGACGTCGTGGTTCGACTGGGACCTGCAGGACTGGCAGCGAGACCTGGTCGAGACCACGCGCTTCCTGTCCCGGCTTCGGGCCGAGCACCCGGTCCTGAGGCCGCGCACGTTCTTCACCGGTCGCGAGGTGCACGCGGACGGCTCCACCGACCTGGCCTGGTTCGACGTCGACGGTGAGCCGATGGGGAACGGCCGGTGGGAGGACCCCGCCACACGCACGCTGATGATGTTCCTCAACGGCGCCTGGATGGGCGAGGGCTCGCTGCTCCTGGTGCTCAACGGCGATATGCGGGCGGTCACGGTGACTCTTCCGCGACCGCCCGGGCTCACGGCATACCAGCTGCTGTGGGACTCGACCGACGAGACGCCCGGCGAACCCGAGGGGAAGGTCGCCCCGGGCACGATCGAGATGGGGCCGTGCAGCCTCCAGGTCTACCGCGCGTTCGACGTCACCTGAGATGAGGGCTGGACCAGGCCCGGGACGTCACTGAGAAGGCCACGCGCGACGAAACTCAGGAGAGCCTCTGCCGCCGAGTCGCAGGCCACACAGGTATGCCGCGCGCGGAAGCCCGCGCGCGGCATACCCAGGGTGAAGGGGGGGTCAGGCGTTGGCGACCAGGCCGAGCTCGCTCGTGCTCGCCAAGCCCTCGTGCTGCGGCAGCACCCGCACCGTGTAGCCGAAGGACCCGGTCCTAGCCAGCGCGAAGTCGCCCGCGAACAGGTGTCGCCCGCCTTCGTACGACTCGACGAACTTCAGCGGCTCGCTCACGACGTCGCTCAGGTCGTCGCTGTCCTGGGCCTTGCCGTGCACGACCTGGACGTCGACGTCCTCCGGCGTGAGGTCGCCCAGCGAGACGTACGCGCCCACGTGCAGGGTCTCGCCGATCTGCGGCGAGTCGGACACGCCTGACGACTCGACGTGGTCCACGTGCACCGACGGCCACGCCGCCTTGACCTTCTTCTTGTACGCCGCGAGCTCCCGCGCCCCCTGGAACGTGGAGCCGTTCAGCGACCAGCCGGCGCGGGCCGCCGGTCCGTAGAGCTGCGTCGTGTAGTCGCGCACCATGCGGCTCGCGAGCACCTTCGGGCCGAGCGTGGCCAGCGTGTGCGTGATCATCGACAGCCAGTTCTGCGGGATGCCCGCCTCGTCGACGTCGTAGAAGCGCGGTGCCACCGAGTTCTCGATGAGGTCGTACAGCGCGGCCGCCTCGAGGTCGTCCCGCCGCTCGGCGTCCTCCACCCCGTCGGCGGTGGGGATCGCCCAGCCGTTCTCGCCGTCGTACCACTCGTCCCACCAGCCGTCGAGGATGGACAGGTTGAGCCCACCGTTCAGGGCGGCCTTCATGCCGGAGGTGCCGCAGGCCTCGAAGGGGCGCAGCGGGTTGTTCAGCCAGACGTCGCAGCCGGGGTACAGGTACTGGGCCATCGCGATGTCGTAGTTCGGCAGGAAGACGATGCGGTGCCGGATCTCCGGGTCGTCGGCGAACCGGACCATCTGCTGGATCAGCTGCTTGCCGGTCTCGTCGGCAGGGTGCGACTTCCCTGCGATGACGAGCTGGATCGGACGCTTCTCGTCCAGGAGCAGCCGCTTGAGCCGCGCCGGGTCGCGGAGCATGAGTGTCAGCCGCTTGTACGTGGGCACCCGTCGGGCGAAGCCGATGGTGAGGACGTCCGGGTCCAGGACGTCGTCCACCCAGCCCAGCTCCGCCGGGCTGGCACCGCGCTTGGCCCACGAGGACCTGGTCCGGCGACGCGCCTCCAGGACCAGCTGCTTCCGGAGCTCGCGCTTCGTGCTCCAGATCGCGTCACGGGGCACCTCTGAGATGCGCTCCCAGGCGTTGTCGCGCTCCATGTGGTGCGTCCCGAGGTGCTTGTCCGCGAGCTCGTAGACCTTGCGGTCCACCCAGGTGCCGGCGTGGACACCGTTGGTGACGCTCGTGATCGGGACCTCGTCATCGTCGAACCCGGGCCACAGGCCGTCGAACATCTCGCGGCTCACCACGCCGTGGAGCTGCGACACCCCGTTGGCGCGCTGCCCCAGGCGCAGCCCCATGACGGCCATGTTGAAGATGCCCGCCTGGCCACCGGGGTAGTCCTCGGCGCCGAGCTCCAGCAGCTTCTCCACCGGGACCCCGGCCACGGCCTGCTCGCCGCCGAAGTGCAGCGTGACGAGGTCGGCGCCGAACCGGTCGATGCCGGCGGGGACGGGAGTATGGGTGGTGAACACGGTGGCGGCGCGCACGGCCTCGAGCGCCTCGTCGAAGGTCAGACCCGCGCTCTGGGTGAGCTCGTGGATGCGCTCGACGCCCAGGAAGCCCGCGTGACCCTCGTTGGTGTGGTAGACGTCCGGCGTCGGTGCGCCGGTCAGGCGCGACCAGAGGCGCAGCGCGCGCACGCCACCGATGCCCAGCAGCATCTCCTGCTGCAGGCGCTGCTCGCCCCCGCCGCCATACAGACGGTTGGTGATGTTGCGGGCTGCCTCGTCGTTGTCCGGGACGTCCGAGTCGAGCAGCAGGAGCGGGACACGGCCCACCTGGGCCCGCCAGACATGGGCGTGCAGCGTACGGCCACCAGGCAGGTCGAGGCTGATGACGCACGGGCTCTCGTCCTCCTCGCGCAGGAGGCTGAGCGGGAGGCCGTCCGGGTCGAGGACCGGGTATGTCTCCTGTTGCCAGCCGTCGCGGTTGAGGCTCTGCTTGAAGTAGCCGGTCTTGTAGAACAGCCCGACGCCCACGATGGGGACGCCGAGGTCGGATGCGGTCTTGAGGTGGTCTCCGGCGAGGATGCCCAGGCCACCGGAGTACTGCGGCAGCACCTCGGTGATCCCGAACTCCGGGCTGAAGTACCCGATCGCCTTGGGGGCGCCGCCCTCGACCTCGTCGGCCCACGCCTGGAACCAGCGGGGCTCGGACAGGTAGGTGTCCAGGTCGGCCTTCGCTTCGGCCACCGCACCGACGAAGTCCTGGTCGCCCGCGAGGTCCGCGAGCTCCTGGGGCGAGAGCGCGGACAACAGCCGCACAGGGTCCTTGCGGACGCGCTTCCAGCGGACGGGGTCGATACGCTCGAAGAGGTCACGGGTGGGGGGATGCCAGGACCACCGAAGGTTGCTGGCGAGGTCACCGAGCGGCGCGATGGGCTCGGGGAGAACGGTACGGACGCTGAAGCGTCGAATGGCCTTCACGAGGGGCCATCCTAGGGCCTGGAGGGCACTGCTCTGACGTCTTCTTGCAGCCGCTTCAAAAAGTTTCACCTTCTGGCACGCCAGGAGCCGTGAGGAGCGAGCCAACCCGTGACCGAGTAGCGTCGCCTGCGTGACTGCGACTCCCCCGGCAACCACGCCAGACACCCCCGACGCCGCAGGTGCGGGCAGCCACGGCAACCGGCCCTCGTCGGCTCGCCCACCGCGCTCGGAAGCCCCCCAGGTGCCCATCGGCCGCATCCCCGTGCAGGACCTCAGCCCGGTCGTCGACTGTGGTGCCAGACCCGCCAAGTCGGTCGTCGGCGAGCAGTTCGTCGTCCGCGCCACCGTCTTCCGCGAGGGCCACGACAGTGTCAACGCCTCGGTGGTGCTGACCGCACCGGACGGCAAGGAACGCGTCCGGCCGATGGTCTGCACGAACCCGGGCCTCAACGCCTGGGAGGCGGTGGTGGAGGCCGACGCCACCGGCCTGTGGTCCTACCGCGTCGAGGGCTGGTCCGACCCTTACGGCACGTGGGACCACGACGCCTCCATCAAGGTCGCCGCCGACATCGACGCCGAGCTGATGCTCGAGGAGGGCGCGCGCACGTTGCAGCGGGCGCTCGACGAGGTGGAGCGGACGGCGGAGCAGCAGGGCGTCCTGGCCGACGCGGTGACCGCGCTGCGCGACACCCGTCGTCCGGCCTTGGCCCGCCTGCACGCGGCGACGGACCCCTCCGTGCGGGCTGAGCTCGCGGCCCGTCCGCTGCGCGACTTCGTGACCCCGTCCACGGCCTACCCGCTCCTCGTGGAGCGCGAGCGCGCCCTGTATGGAGCCTGGTACGAGATCTTCCCGCGCTCCGAGGGTGCGGTTCAGGACCCCGAGACCGGGAAGTGGACCTCCGGGACGCTGCGCACGGCGGCCCAGCGGCTTCCCGCGATCGCCGGCATGGGGTTCGACGTCGTGTACCTCACGCCCATCCACCCCATCGGCACGACGGCGCGCAAGGGGCCGAACAACACTCTCGACGCCGGACCTGACGATCCAGGCAGCCCCTATGCCATCGGCTCCCCCGACGGCGGCCACGACGCGATCCACCCTGACCTCGGGACCTTCGACGACTTCGACTTCTTCGTCGCCCAGGCCCGCGAGCAGGGCCTGGAGGTGGCGTTGGACATCGCGCTGCAGTGCTCACCGGACCACCCGTACGTCACCTCGCACCCGGAGTGGTTCACCACCCGCGCGGACGGCACCATCGCGTATGCGGAGAACCCGCCGAAGAAGTACCAGGACATCTACCCGCTGAACTTCGACAACGACCCGGTCGGCTCCTATGCGGAGATGCGCCGGATGATCCAGGTCTGGATCGACCACGGGGTCGAGATCTTCCGGGTGGACAACCCGCACACGAAGCCAGTCGAGTTCTGGCAGTGGCTGATCGCCGACGTGGCGAAGGACCACCCCGACGTCATCTGGCTGGCCGAGGCGTTCACCAAGCCGGCCATGATGCACGCCCTGGCCAAGGTCGGGTTCCAGCAGTCCTACACGTACTACGCGTGGCGCAACCAGAAGTGGGAGCTCACCGAGTACCTCCAGGAGCTGGCCGGTGACGCCGCCGCGTACATGCGACCGTCGTTCTGGCCCACGACTCACGACATCCTCACGCCCTACATGCAGTTCGGAGGGCCGGCCGCGTGGAAGCTGCGCGCTGCCCTGGCCGCCACGCTCGTCCCGACCTACGGGATCTACGCGGGGTACGAGCTCCTCGAGCACGTCGCACGACCCGGGGCCGAGGAGCAGATCGACAACGAGAAGTACCAGTACAAGAACAGGCACTGGGAGGACTACGAGCCCGGTGGTCCCAAGGAGGGCCGCTCGCTCGCCGGCTACCTGACCCGGCTCAACGAGCTGCGCCGCGCGCACCCCGCGCTGCACTGGCTGCGGAACATCGACTTCCACCACGTCGACGACGAGAACATCATCGCGTTCTCCAAGCGCCGGGTCCTGCCCGACGGGACGCAGGACGTCGTCGTGGTCGTAGCCAACCTGGACCCGCACAGCACCCGCGAGTCGATGATGCATCTCGACATGCCTGCCCTCGGCCTGGACTACCACGACGACATCGCGGCCCACGACCTTCTCACCGATGCGTCCTGGCACTGGGGCGAGCACGTCTACCTGCGGCTGGGACCCGAGACCGAACCCGTGCACATCGTCGAGATCCGGAGGTTCTGATGCAGGGACTCAACCTCTCCCAACCCGGCCTGAGACACGACCCCGAGTGGTTCAAGACAGCCGTCTTCTACGAGGTGCTGGTGCGCGCCTTCGGGGACTCCAACGGCACCGGCTCCGGTGACTTCACGGGGCTCATCAACCGGCTGGACTACCTGCAGTGGCTGGGCGTCGACTGCCTGTGGCTGCCCCCGTTCTACGCCTCGCCGCTGCGGGACGGTGGGTACGACATCGCCGACTACACCGCGGTGCTCCCGGAGTTCGGGACGCTGCCCGACTTCCAGGAGCTGGTGTCGCAGGCGCACGCTCGAGGCATCCGGGTCATCACCGACTTCGTGATGAACCACACCAGCGACCAGCATCCCTGGTTCCAGGCGTCGCGTTCGGACCCGCAGGGCCCGTTCGGCGACTTCTACGTGTGGTCGGACACCGACGAGCCGTACTCGGACGCCCGCATCATCTTCATCGACACGGAGGTCTCCAACTGGACCTTCGACCCGGTGCGGCGCCAGTTCTTCTGGCACCGGTTCTTCAGCCACCAGCCGGACCTGAACTTCGAGAACCCAGCGGTCCACGAGGCGATGTTCGACGTCGTCCGGTTCTGGATGGACATGGGCATCGACGGCTTCCGGCTGGACGCGGTCCCCTACCTCTACGAGGAGGAGGGCCACAACTGCGAGAACCACCCGAAGACGCACGCCTTCCTGGCCAAGCTCCGCAAGATGGTCGACGAGGAGTACCCCGGGCGCATCCTGCTGGCCGAGGCCAACCAGCCGCCCGCAGACGTGGTCGACTACTTCGGCACGGCGGACGAGCCCGAGTGCCAGATGTGCTTCCACTTCCCCGTGATGCCGATGCTCTACTACGCGCTGCGGGAGGAGAAGGCGTCGCCCATCATCGACGTGCTGGCCGACACCCCGCAGATCCCGTCGGGCAGCCAGTGGGGAACCTTCCTGCGCAACCACGACGAGCTCACGCTCGAGATGGTGACGCCCGAGCAGCGCGCGGCGATGTACGGCTGGTACGCCCCCGACCCACGCATGCGCGCGAACGTGGGGATCAGGCGGCGGCTGGCGCCCCTGCTCGACAACAGCCGCGCCGAGGTCGAGCTCATCCACGCCCTGCTGCTGTCCCTGCCGGGGTCCCCCTGCCTGTACTACGGCGACGAGATCGGGATGGGCGACAACATCTGGCTCAATGACCGCGACGCCGTGCGCACGCCGATGCAGTGGACACCGGACCGCAACTCCGGCTTCTCCACCGCCGACCCGGGGAAGATGTACCTCCCGGTCGTGTCGTCCCTCGTCTACCACTACAACAACGTCAACGTCGAGGCGCAGATGGCCAGCAGTGCCTCGCTGCTGCACTGGCTGCGCGCGATGCTGGAGATCCGCAAGCGGCACCCGGTCTTCGGACGCGGCGAGTTCGAGGTCTGCCCGTCCGACAACGAGGGCGTCCTCTCCTTCCTGCGGGTCGAGTGGGACCACGACGCCGGCGCGGACTCCGAGGCCGTGCTGTGCGTCAACAACCTCACCTCCCGTCCGCAGGCCACGACCATCCGCGTTCCGGACGACTTCAAGGGCGCCCAGCTCGCCGACCTCTTCGGCGGTCAGGGCTTCCCCAAGATCTCCGACGACGGCACCATCACCCTGACCCTCGGTTCCCGTGACTTCTTCTGGCTGCGCATGGTGCCGGGGGCCGCTCATGGCTGAGATCCATCAGACCGCGACGCTCACCCCCACCAAGGTCGAGCTGGTCGAACCGTGGATGGCGCGCCAGCGCTGGTACGCAGCCAAGGGGCGGCTGCCGCGCCTGCGCAAGCTCTGGTCCTGGCGGCTCGACGACCCGGCCGGCGAGGTGGGCATCGAGACTCTGCTCCTGGTCGAGGAGGGAGGCGACGAGCGGGTCATCTACCAGGTCCCGCTGACGTACCGGGCCGCGCCGCTCGACGGCGGGCACCAGTGGCTGGTGGGCACCATGGAGCACAGCGTCCTGGGCCCGAGGTGGGTGTACGACGGGGTGCACGACCCGGTCTACGCCGCGCAGCTGCTGGCCCTGGTGCTCGAGGAGGCGGTGCCCCAGTCGAGCGCCGAGTCCGCCACACCGGAGCCGGCGGTAGTGGCGCGTCGCCATCCGTCGTGGACCACGCGCACGAGCCTGAGGTCGTCGCGGGTGCTGTCCGGCGAGCAGTCCAACTCCTCGATCATCTTCGAGTCCGTGGACGAGACCGGCGCCCCGAAGCCGTTGATCTGCAAGGTCTTCCGGACGCTGCAGGCCGGGGAGAACCCGGATGTCACGGTCCAGGGCGCCCTCTCGGAGGCGGGGTCGACGCGAGTGCCCGGCATGGTCGGCGCGGTCAGCGCCACGTGGCCCGGCCTCGACGACGGTGACGAGCCTTCATGGGGGCACCTGGCCTTCGCGCAGGAGTTCTTCCCCGGGACCGAGGATGCCTGGCGCGTTGCGCTGCGCGCCGTCGCCGCCGACGAGGACTTCAGTGGACCGGCCGGCGAGCTGGGAGCGGCGACCGCAGAGGTGCACGCCCGGCTGGCGGAGGTCATGCAGACGTGGGCGATCACCGCCGAGACGGTCGCAGCAGTGGTGGCCGGCATGCGGAGCCGCTACGCCGCGGCCGCCTCGGAGGTGCCCGCCCTCGCGGCTCACGAGCAGCGCATCGCAGCGGTGTTCGACCGGGCCGCCGACACGAAGTGGCCTGCGCTGCAACGCATCCACGGCGACTACCACCTCGGCCAGGTGCTCCAGGTGGCGGGGCGCGGCTGGGTCCTGCTCGACTTCGAGGGCGAGCCACTGCGGCCGCTGGCCGAACGGAACCAGCCGGACCTCGCCGTGCGCGACGTGGCCGGCATGCTGCGCTCCTTCGACTATGCGGGAGGCTCGTGGGAGCAGGCACACGAGGGCCGTAGTGCGCGGGCCTGGGTCCAGTCGGCGCAGGACGCGTTCCTGCGGGGGTATGCCGCGGAGTCCGGTCGTGACCCCCGGGAGGACTCCGCGCTGCTCACCGCCTTCCAGCTCGACAAGGCCCTGTACGAGGTCGTCTACGAAGCCCGCAACCGCCCGACCTGGTTGACCATCCCCACCACCGCGGTCGTCCGACTGCTCGATGACGCGAGGAAGGACCCTCTGTGAGTCCCCTGTTTGGCAAGAAGAGCAACAAGACCGACGTGTCCGAAGCCGGCCCGACCGCCACGCCGGAGCCTCTCGGCCCGCCGGAGGCACTGGACACGCCGGACGCCCCCGAACCGGTCGAGCCGTCCCAAGAACCGGGTGGGTCCGAGCTGCCCCCGGTGGAGCCCGGGCCATCGCCGGATGCCGGCCCGGAGAGCTCGTACGGCGCCGACGCGCAGACCTCGCCGGACGCGGGCACCGTCGACAGCGGTGGTCCTGCTTTCGGGCTGCCCGACCCCGACCTCACCGCACCGTCCGGGACGCAGGAGCGGGTCACGCTCCCGCCGGTCGCCGCGCCCCCGGAGGACCTGCCCACCACGGCGAGCGACCCGAGCGAGCGTCCGGCGGGTGTCGAGCCTCCGGTGAGCCGGGAGCCGGAACCGGTGCCCCGCCCGGCCACGCCCGCCGAGGCGATCCGCGCCCTCGTGGACGGCCGCCACCAGCAGCCGCACGACCTGCTCGGCCACCACCTCGAGCCCGGCGGACTGCTGGTCCGGGCGTACCGGCCCTTCGCCTCCAGCGTGGCGGTCCGCTTCCAGGACGGCGAGCGGATCGAGCTCGAGCACGAGTCGGACGGCGTCTGGGGTGGCCTACGGGGCGGGGCGACACAGACCCAGGACTACCGCATCCTCGTGGCCTACGCGGACGGCATAGAGCACGAACAGGACGACCCCTACCGCTTCGCCCCCACCCTCGGACCGCTCGACCTGCACCTCATCGGGGAAGGACGGCACGAGCAGCTGTGGACCGTTCTGGGCGCGCACGTCCGGGAGTACCCGGGGCCGCTCGGCACCGTCGTGGGCACGTCGTTCGCGGTGTGGGCCCCGCGTGCCCAGGCCGTCCACGTCAGCGGCGACTTCAACGGGTGGGACACACGTAGCCACGCCATGCGGCTGCTGGGTGAGTCGGGCGTGTGGGAGCTCTTCGTGCCCGGAGCAGGCGACGGGACCCTCTACAAGTTCCTGGTCCGCGGGGCCGACGGCAAGGTACGCGAGAAGGCCGACCCGATGGCCCGCGCCACCGAGCTCCCACCCGGGCGGGCGTCGTCGGTCGTCGCGTCCAGCCACACGTGGCAGGACGAGGAGTGGATGCAGCGTCGCGCCGCCAGCGACCCCCACACCGGCCCCATGAGCGTGTATGAGGTGCACCTGGGCTCGTGGCGCCAGCACCACAGCTACCGCGATCTCGCGGAGCACCTGGTCAACTACGTCCAGGACCTCGGCTTCACCCACGTCGAGTTCATGCCGGTGATGGAGCACCCCTACCCGCCCTCCTGGGGCTACCACGTCACGAGCTACTACGCGCCCACCGCCCGCTTCGGCAGGCCTGACGACTTCCGCTACCTCGTGGACCGGCTGCACCAGGCCGGCATCGGAGTGATCCTCGACTGGGTCCCGGGGCACTTCGCGACCGACCCCTGGGCCTTGGCCAGGTTCGACGGGCTCCCGCTCTACGAGCACCCGGACCCCCGGCGCGGATGGCACCCGGAGTGGGGCTCCTACATCTTCGACTTCGGCCGGATGCAGGTTCGCAACTTCCTCGTGGCCAACGCGATCTACTGGCTGGAGGAGTTCCACGTCGACGGACTGCGCATGGACGGGGTGGCCTCCATGCTGTACCTGGACTACGCCCGCAAGCCCGGCGAGTGGGTCCCGAACGTCCAGGGTGGCCACGAGAACCTCGAAGCCGTCGGCCTTCTGCAGGAGACGAACGCCACCGCGTACCGGCGGGTGCCTGGCATCGTCACCATCGCCGAGGAGTCGACCTCCTGGCCCGGGGTCACCAAGCCGACCAACACCGGCGGGCTCGGCTTCGGGCTGAAGTGGAACATGGGCTGGATGAACGACTCCCTGAGGTATCTCAAGGAGGACCCGATCCACCGGCAGTACCACCACAACCTGCTCACGTTCTCGCTGATGTACGCCTTCAGCGAGAACTACCTGCTGCCGATCAGCCATGACGAGGTCGTCCACGGCAAGGGCTCTCTGCTCCGCAAGGCGCCCGGCAGCCGGTACGACCAGCTCGCCACGGTGCGCGCGTTCCTGGCCTACATCTGGAGCCACCCGGGCAAGCAGCTCATCTTCATGGGGACGGAGTTCGCGCAGGAGGCCGAGTGGGCCGACGGGAGGGGCCTGGACTGGTGGCTGCTCGACCATGCCGCGCACTACCGCGTGCACAACCTCGTCAAGGAGCTCAACCGGGTCTACCGGGAGAACCCGGCATTGTGGGCGCTGGACTCCGACGCGGCCGGCTTCGAGTGGCTCAACGCCGACGACAACGCGTGGAACACCTACTCCTACCTACGTTTCGGGACCCAGGACCGGCAGGGTCCTGTGGTCGCCGTCGCGGTGAACTTCGGTGGGCTGGCCCGCGACCCGCTGCGGCTCGGAGTCCCTCGGGCAGGCCGCTGGAAGGTCCTCCTGGACACCAGCGGCTTCGACGAGTTCGGCACACCCAGCCAGGCCGACGTCGTGCTCGAGGCGAGCCCGCAGCCGGCGGACGGACAGCCGTACTCCGTCGAGCTCCGGGTCGCCCCACTGGCGGCGCTGTACCTGGTGCCGTTGGACGAAGGGCAGGCGGGCTCCGGCGAGCTGCGGGCCGGGCAGGACGTGCAGGAGCAGGGGGCGTCGTCATGAGCGACCCCCGCGCCGGCCGGCCCGCCGAGCCGTCCGACCTCGTGGACGTCGCGCATCTCGTGACCGCGTACTACACGCTGACCCCCGACCCACAGGACGTGGACCAGCAGGTCGCGTTCGGCACCTCGGGTCATCGTGGCTCCAGCCTGGCCACCGCGTTCAACGAGACGCACATCCTGGCGACCACCCAGGCGATCTGCGACTACCGCGCCTCCCAGGGATACGACGGTCCCCTCTTCGTCGGGCGTGACACCCACGGCCTCTCCGAGCCTGCCTGGGCCTCGGCGCTCGAGGTGCTCGCGGCGAACGACGTCATCGTGCTGGTCGACGACCGGGACGGGTACACCCCGACCCCGGCCGTCAGCCACGCGATCATCCGGGCGAACGAGGGGCGCACCACCGGGTCGGCCCTTGCCGACGGGATCGTCGTCACGCCGTCGCACAACCCGCCTCGCGACGGCGGCTTCAAGTACAACCCCCCACACGGCGGCCCGGCCGACACCGACGCCACCAAGGCCATCGCCAGCCGGGCGAACGAGCTGATCAGGGGTGGTCTCCAGGACGTGCGGCGCGTGCCGTTCACCCGTGCGCGGGCCCACGCGCAGCCGTACGACTTCCTGGGGACGTACGTCGACGACCTCCCGCAGGTCCTCGACCTCGCCAGGATCAAGGACGCCGGCGTGCGCATCGGAGCCGACCCGCTGGGTGGCGCCTCGGTTGGCTACTGGGGCGAGATCGCGGACCGTCACGGACTGGACCTCACCGTGGTGAACCCCCTGGTCGACCCCACCTGGCGCTTCATGACCCTCGACTGGGACGGCAAGATCCGGATGGACTGCTCGTCGCCGTACGCCATGGCGTCGCTGATCTCCCGCAAGGACGAGTACGACATCGCCACGGGGAACGACGCCGACGCCGACCGGCACGGCATCGTCACTCCAGACGGCGCACTGATGAACCCCAACCACTTCCTGGCGGTCGCCATCCAGTACCTCTTCGGCGGTGCCAGGCCGGACTGGCCGCAGGCGGCAGCGATCGGCAAGACCCTGGTGTCCTCCTCGATGATCGACCGGGTGGCGGCAGACCTGGGCGGCCGGCTCGTCGAGGTGCCTGTCGGGTTCAAGTGGTTCGTCCCCGGGCTGATCGACGGAAGCTTCGGCTTCGGCGGGGAGGAGTCCGCGGGGGCGTCGTTCCTCAGGCGGGACGGCCATGCCTGGACGACCGACAAGGACGGCATACTCCTGGCGCTGCTCGCCTCCGAGATCCTCGCCACCACGGGCAAGACCCCGAGCCAGCACTATGCCGAGCTCACGGCGCGCCATGGTGACCCGGCGTACGCCCGGATCGACGCACCTGCCGACCGCGAGCAGAAGGCCAAGCTGGGAGCCCTCTCGCCCGAGGACGTCGTGGCGGACTCTCTTGCGGACGAGCCCATCACCGCCAAGCTGACCAGGGCCCCCGGCAACGACGCCGCCATCGGTGGCCTGAAGGTCACGACGGAGAGCGCGTGGTTCGCGGCGAGGCCGTCGGGCACCGAGGACGTCTACAAGATCTACGCCGAGTCGTTCAGGGGGCCGGACCACCTCGCACAGGTGCAGGCCGAGGCGAAGGAGGTCGTGGGGGCTGCATTGGGCGCGTGAGCGCGCGGCCCCCATCGGGTGCGTGAGCGCCCGCGGGCTCAGTCGGCGACTGCCGGCGCGGGGCCACCCACCGCGGCCTCGTCGGCAGTCGACGCGCCGGCGCCCAGGCGGGACCGCTCGTCGGAGACCCACAGACCGGTCAACCCCCCGAAGTGGCCCTCGAACGAGTCCCACTCGTGCTCCGGGTAGGTCGAGCGGATCGTGTCGGTGAGAAGGCTCCTGAAGTCCGGCGAGTCGACCCACTCCAGGACGCGCTCGTCGAGGTGGGGCAGGGCGGTCTCGCAGAACTCGCGGTACCGCTCCGTCTCGAAGTGCGCGTCGGCGAGCGCCTGGTAGGCCTGGAGCTTCTCGGCGTAGTCCAGGTCCGGGTCGTCGGCCACGTCGAACCAGGGACCGGTGTCCACCTGCGTCTTGGCTCTGCGGCCGGTGACCAGGCAGAACACCGACCACTTCAGCAGGGCCTTCATCGCCCACGGGAAGTAGTAGTGCAGCGACGTCACCGCCACGTCCGGGCAGGCGTTGGCATAGTCGATCGGGTAGACGACACCGTCCTTGACGAGCATCTCGCAGGAGTTGAACTCCCACCTGAAGAACGCGTTGACCGTCTGGGCGATGGTCACGGCCTCGGTGCCGACCGACGGCGAGAGGAAGCCGTGCTCCACGGCATACCGGTTGTGCATCGGCTCGTCCGGCCGGAACTTCATGACCATGGTCTCGGGGCCGATGGTCAGCGCTCGGGCGAAGACCTCGTAGCCGTCGACCGCCTTCTGCAGGTGCATCAGCATCTCGCCGGAGTCGTCGTACGCGGCGTGCAGGTCGTCCTTGGTGCGGATCATCGACACCCCGCGCCACGCTCCACCGTCGAACGGCTTCATGAACATGGGGTAGCCCACCTGCTCGGCGATCGCGTCGAGGTCGAACGGCCTGTTGTACTTGGCGGAGGTGAACGCCCAGCGGGCGTTGTCCACGGGGTTCTTGTACGGGACCAGCACGGTGTCCGGCACGTTCATGCCCAGGCGGAGCAGTGCACAGTACGCCGAGTGCTTCTCCATGGACTGGAAGGTGAAGGGGCTGTTGAGCAGGTACACGTCGTCCATGAGCGCGACCTTCTTCAGCCACTCCCGCGGGTGGTAGTACCAGTACGCGAGGCGGTCGATGACCAGCTCGTGCCGCGGCTTGTCGCGCAGGTTGAAGGGCTCGATGCTGACACGTTCGGTCCGAAGCGAATGGGTGGAGCCGTCCTTGGCCTTCACCACCCCCAGCCGAGCGGCGAGGGTCTCGAAGGCGCGTGGCCAGTCCCCCTCCGCTCCCAGCAACAGTCCGACGAGGTGCTCCTGCGATGTGGGCATGGGCCCATCCTGTCGGCAGATCGCCGACCCCGAAAGCGGTGCTCTCAGAAAAGTGCGCTCATCAGCGCTGTCCTGGCCTTGCGCACGCGCTCGTCGTGCGCGCCCACCACGGCGAAGAGCTGGAGCAGGTGACCGCGGGCAGCCTCCCGGTCCTCACCGCTGGTGGCCCTGACGAGGTCGACGAGCCGAAGGAAGGCGTCCTCCACATGGCCACCTAGCACGTCGAGGTCGGCGACGAGGGTCTGTGCGGCCACGTCGGTGGGACGGTCTGCGGCCGCGGCCCTGGCGGCCTGAAGGTCCACCCCCTCGGTGCGTTGCAGGAGCCCGACCTGGGCCAGGCCCAGCTCCGCCTCAGCGTCGCCCGGGTTCTCCTTCAAGGCCTGCGCGTACGCCGCCTGCGCTGCCGCGAGGTCACCGCGCTCGATGGCGTCGTAGGCCTCCTGGTGGAGCGGTGGCAGGGGAGCCTCGGCTGCGTCGTCCACGCCGGCCCCGTCGTCGTCCGGCAGCACCTCGACGCGCCCGGTCACCCCGTGCTGCACGGCGAGCGCGAGCAGCTCGTCGAGGATGGGGCGCAGCGCCTCCGGCGGCTGGGCGCCGGCGAACATGGGGACGGGCTGGCCCTGGAGCAGCCCGAGGGTCACGGGAACGCTCTGGACCTGGAAGGCCCGGAACAGGGCGGGGTTCTGGTCAACGTCGATGCCGACCACCTGCAAGCGGCCTTCGTAGGAGCGGGCCACCGCCACGACGGTGTCGAGGTAGTCGCGGGACGCCGGCAGCTGCGAGGCCCACAGCACGACGAGCATCGGCACCCCGACAGAGGCGTTCGCCACCTCGGTGAAGTTGGTGTCCGTGCCCTGCACCAGGATGCCGGAGCGGCCCGGCACCCCATCGCCCGGGCCCGACGCTGCGGCGCCCGACGACTGTGAGGGACGGTTCCCGCCCGACGCCCCGGCGGCTCCGGCGCCTGCGGTTCCTCCGGCGGCTCCCGCTCCGCCAGCGGGCCGGCCTTGCAGGGCGGTGAGGTCCACGGCGCCCCGAAGGCCTCCAGCGGTCAACGGCTGATCACTCATGGCAACGATTCTTGCGTACGGCCGTGGCTGACGCTCAGGCGCCCTTGGCCGAGAAGAGCACCTCGTCCACGGCGACCACGCTCGCCTTGCCTTCGGGCGGCAGCGTGAGGACGACGGTCTCGTACGTCTTGAGCTCTGCGCTGCGGGTCAGGGTCCTCTTACCCACGAGGTGCTGGAACTGCGCGTTCGGCGTCAGCGACCTCCCCCCGGGCTTCAGCGTGATGGAGTCGGTCCGCTGCAGCAGCGCGAAGACGACGGCCCCACCCCCGTGAAGGGCAAGCGCGACACTCGCCCCGGCTTGCGGCTGGTGGCTGCGCGTCAACGTCGCGAGTCCGCCGAACGCCTTCGCCTGCGCCGCGGCGTTGGCCCGCACGGCGACGGAGAACGGGTCTGTGGTCAGGACGTGCGGCGTCGCGGCGGGTCTGGGGTAGGCCAGCCCGGCTGCGAGCTCGCGCACGAGCGCGTCCGGCGCCACGGTGAGGCCCGCACCGTCGAGGACCAGGGGTGAGCCCTGTGGCAGGGGGTCGATCGCCGGCACGGTGGCCCCAGGGTGCATGGTGGCCGCGAAGGCGAGCCTGAAGGCCGTGCGGGCGTCCGGTGAGCTGAGCAGGTTGAGCCGGGTGGCGCCGTCGGCTCCGGTCGTCCGGGCGAGGATGACGCGAGGCCAGCCGGTCCCTCGAGAGACGGCCAGGACCTTCGGCGGCTCGCTCTTGCGGATCGGCGCCCCGGGACTCCCTGGGTTGGGACCCAGGCGGGCGGCTGCTTCTGCCACCGCGAGTGCCGGGCCGGTGAGCGCGCGGCGTCGGATGACCGCTGCCTGGCCCGGCGGGGCGACTGCTGCGGACTCGGCCTCGGCCAGGACACGGGCCGTGATCTCCTGGGCCTTGAGCCCGCCCAGTGGGGCAACGGTCGTCACCTGGCTGGGGGCTTCGTGGACGCCGGCGACCGAGCCGCAGGCCGTCACGCCGAGAGCGAGCGCTGCGCCGACAACGGCGACGAGGGGCCCACGTCGCCTCAGGGAGTCCGCGCTCATGCAGAGGCCCCCCTCGTCGACCGGCGTGCGGAGGCCGGGGCACCGGCGGGGCCCGTCTCGTCCTCGGCTGCCGCCGCCTGCTCCCCGACCTCCCTGGACTGTGCTCCCCCACGCCTGTCATACCAGAGCGCGCCGAGGGTGGCGGACAGGACGATCAGCCCTACGAGGGTGACCAGCAGCGCCTGGAACGCCCAGGTGCGCCGCTCGATCGTGACGGTGACGGATCGAAGGTCGGGCGCGCCGCCGGCGGGAGCGGCGATGAGGACCGCCTCGGGGGCGTCGGCCTGGCGGAGCAGCAGGCTCACCCGGCGGCTGCCAGCGGAGGTCTGGCGCCAGACGTCGGCGTTGTCCGGCGAGCCCGCGGGACCGGCGCCGGCGCGGGACTGCCGCAGCGACCAGTCGCCCACCCGGGCGGTCGTCATGGTGGTCCGCGCCGCGTTGCCGACGATGGCGCGCACGTCGGAGGGCGCGGCCCGGCCCATCCACACCCCACCTTCCCGGGCGACGGCGCTGACTCGCACCGGCCGGTCTACGCGGTTGAGCAGGGACGGTTCCAGCACCACGACCGCGCCCTTGGCGGGTGTGGCCGTGAAGCTGGCGCTGCCGGAGACGCCGAGGTGGGCGGTGAACCAGACGCCGACCGCCACGAGGGCGAGTCCCACCACGCCCACCACCACCAGCGCGGCGCGTTTGGCCAGCGTCGACACAGCGAGGCTCCTTACGTGAGAGGACCGGCGTGGGAGCGGCCCCGAGCCGGCATGTCCTCCACCATGACCCACGGCCCCCCGCGAGGACAAATCTCGTGCGACGGGCCAGCGGGAGAGGACGCCGGGACGCAAGCCCCAGCGTCAGAACCGCGCAGGCTCCCGGTAGACCCCCCACTCGTCCCGAAGCGCGTCGCAGATCTCTCCCAGGGTGGCCTCGGCACGCACCGCCTCCAGCATGGCGGGGACCATGTTGTCGCTGGTCCGCGCCACGTCGACGAGGTGCCGGACGGCTTGCCCGACCGCCGCCTCGTCGCGGGCGGCCTTGCGCGCGGTGAGGGCAGCGACCTGCTCGCGCTCCACCTCGTGGCTGACCCGCAGGATCTCGAGCTCGTGGCTCACCGACCCGGTGTGGCAGTTCACGCCGACCACCCGCTTGTCACCCTTCTCGAGGGAGACCTGGTACTGGAACGCCGCCTCCGCGATCTCGGACATGAACCAGCCCTCCTCGATCCCTCGCAGGATGCCCTTGGTCATGGGCATCCGGGCGAAGGCCGTCGGCCCCGCCTCAGCGGTTCGGTGGACCGCCTCGGCAAGCTTCTCGGTGTCCCTGGAGGTGAGGTCGCTGCCGCCGAGGGTCAGGACGCGGTCGAAGATCTTGTCGGCCTCCGCCTCGATCTGGTCGGTGAGCGCCTCCACGTACCAGCTTCCGCCGAGCGGGTCGGCGACGTTCACGACACCGGTCTCCTCCATGATCACCTGCTGCGTCCGCAGCGCGATCTCGGCGGCCTGCTCGGTCGGCAGGGCCAACGTCTCGTCGAGGGCGTTGGTATGGAGCGAGTTGGTCCCTCCCAGCACCGCGGCGAGCGCCTCGACCGCGGTGCGCACCACGTTGTTGTACGGCTGCTGGGCCGTGAGGCTGACGCCCGCCGTCTGGGTGTGGAACCTGAGCCACTGGGCCTTGTCGGTCCGGGCGCCGTAGACGTCGCGCATCCAACGGGCCCAGATCCGGCGCGCGGCCCGGAACTTGGCGATCTCCTCGAAGAAGTCGAGGTGGCTGTCGAAGAAGAAGGACAGTCCGGGGGCGAAGGTCTCGATGTCGAGCCCGCGCGCCAGGCCCAGCTCCACGTACCCGAAGCCGTCGGCCAAGGTGAAGGCGAGCTCCTGCGCGGCCGTCGAGCCCGCCTCGCGGATGTGGTACCCGGAGACCGACAGCGGCTTGTACGCCGGTATGTGGTTCGCGCAGTACTCCATGAGGTCGCCGATGAGGCGCAGGTGTGGCTCAGGAGCGAAGAGCCACTCCTTCTGGGCGATGTACTCCTTGAAGATGTCGGTCTGGAGAGTGCCGTTGAGGACGCCCGGGTCGACCCCCTGGCGCTCCGCGGCCACGAGGTACATGCAGAAGACCGGCACGGCGGGGCCGCTGATCGTCATGGACGTGGTGATGTCCGCGAGCGGCAGCTCGTGGAACAGGACCTCCATGTCCGCCGCCGAGTCGATGGCGACGCCGCAGTGCCCAACCTCCCCCAGGCTCATCGGGTCGTCCGAGTCGCGGCCCATGAGCGTCGGCATGTCGAACGCCACGGACAGGCCACCACCACCGCGCTCGAGGATCATCTTGTACCGCTCGTTGGTCTGCACGGCGTTGCCGAAGCCCGCGAACTGGCGGATCGTCCAGGTGCGGCCGCGGTAGCCGGTGGGGTAGAGCCCTCGGGTGAAGGGGAACTCGCCCGGCCAGCCGATCCGGTCCGGCGACTCGCCCTCCGCCGGCCCGTACACCGGCTCGACCGGCATACCGGAGAGCGTGGTGAAGTCTGCGTCGCGGACCTGGCCCTTGGCCAGCGCGGAGTCATAGCGGGCCTGCCAACGGGCAGCGCCCTGGGAGCGGTGAGCGGAGGCGGCGGCGGAGGTATCGGCAGGGGTGTCGGGCATGGGGCTCAATTTACTAGGACGTCCTAGTAAATGTCACGTCGGGGTCGGCCTGACCCCCACCCCCCCCGCACGGCTGGGGTGTCAGGCCTCGAAGTCGTGGGCGCCCAGCCGCACCTTCCGCAGCAGCTCGAAGAGCTGTTCGTGCTCCTGCGCCGACAGCATCCCGAGGGCGAAGCGCATGGCCACGAGGTCGGCCGTGGCGGCCTCCATGGCGTCGTGACCCGCCGTCGTGATCACCGCCAAGGTGCCGCGGCCGTCGTGCGGGTTGGGGATGCGCTCGACGAACCCCTGCGCCGCGAGACGCTGGATGATGTTCGTCGCACTGGTCGGGTGGACCATGAGCCGCTGCCCGATCTTGCTCATCCCCAGTCGGCCCTCCCGGCTGAAGGCAAGCAGCACCAGCGCCTCGTACCGGGCGAAGCTGAGCCCGTGCCTGCCGACCACGGCGTCGTACTCGCTGATGAGCAGCTGCTGCACCCGCATGACGGAGGTCGCGCTCGCCATCGCGAGGGGCTGCGAGCTGCGCCCCCAGCGCTGGGTCCACAGCTGGGCCGCCCGGACGATCGGGTCGAAGGGGAGGCGGATCGGCTTCGGCACGCGCAGCAGGCTAGCCCTGCGGCAACCTCACGCTGTCGACCCGTCCATCGTCGAGCCGGATCTCCCCGTCGGCCGCCTCGGCCGCCTCGGGGTCGTGCGTCGCCATCAGGACGATCGCACCACGGTCGGCCTCGGCCCGCAGCAGGGCCAGGACCCTCTCCCGGTTGTCGTGGTCGAGCTCCGAGGTCGGCTCGTCCGCGAGCAGGACCCGCCCGTGCAGCGCCAGACCGCGGGCGACGGCCACGCGCTGCTGCTGTCCTCCGCTGAGCTCTTCGGCCAGATGGGCGGCCGACTCCTCCAGGCCTACGGCGCGCAGCGCACTCGACGCACGACGGTGGGCCAGATCCGCCGGTACGGCACGGGCCAGGAGCGGCAGAGCAACGTTCTCGTGCGCCGAGAGCAGCACGGCCAGAGCGCTTCCCTGCGGGATGACCTCGATCCCCAACGAGGCCGCCTGCGCCCTGTCCGTGACGGCATCCGCGCCGAGCAGGACCGTGCCGTCGAACGGCACGGCGCCGGCGACTGCCCAGAGCAGGGACGACTTCCCCGCGCCGCTGTGCCCTGTCACGGCGATGAGCTCACCGGCGTACGCCTCGAGCTCGGCAGCGTCCACGGCCACAGTGTCGCCATACCGCACCGTCACCCCGGACAGCCGCAGGGGCGGGGTGTCGACAGACTCGATCCACTCCTGCGGCCCGACCGCCCCGACAGGCGCGAGCGACCCGCGCAGGCTCTCGCCCTCAGCCATCCTGAAGACCCCCGCTCTCCGGGACCAGGGTCCAGACGCCCTCGATCTCGTGCACCCGGACCAGCGCTCCGGGAGGGAACGCGTCGACCGCGGCCGGAGGCAGGGGCAGCGAACCGTCGGCCGACACGACCGCGTACTCCTCACCCGAGCGACCCTCCCCACCGACGCGACCGTCCCGGATGGTGACCGTGCGCGGAAGGCGGGCCGCCACATCGGGGTCGTGCGTCACCACGACGACGGTGGTGCCCCACTCGCGGTTGACCCGGTGCAGGGTGTCGAGGACGAGGTCACGGGAGGAGTGGTGCAGCTGGCTGGTGGGCTCGTCGCCCAGCAGTAGCCCCGGGCGGCTGGCCAGCGCCACGGCCAGGGCCGCGAGCTGCAGCTGGCCGGGCGGAAGCGAGCCAAGAGGGCGGGTCGCCGCACCGTCCATACCGACCAGCTCGAGGACCTCGCCGGGGGGCGGGACGTCTCGCCCGGCACGGCGCGCCGGCTGCTGGGCGAAGTCGACGTTCTGGCGGGCGGTGAAGTATGGCAACAGGTTGCGAGCAGCGCCCTGCAGCACGAGCCCGACCTCGGCCGCGCGGAACCCGTCGAGGTCGGCCTCGCTCATCGTGGACAGCTCGTGGTCCCCCACCAGCACCCGGCCGGCGCTCGGCCGCATCAGTCCGCCGAAGAGGGTCAGCAGCGTCGACTTGCCCGCACCGGACGGCCCCAGAAGTCCCACGACCTCCCCGGGCGCAACGGTGAGGTCAACGCCGGACAGCGCCGCGACGTCGTGGCCCTCGGCCCGGTAGATGTGCACCAGCCCGCGCGTCGTCACCCTGAGGCCGCGCGTCACAGCGAGTCCCTGATGCGGCGCAGAGCGATCCGGCGACCGGCCCCCAGCGCGGCGGCGCAGGCCACCGCGACCAGAACCCCCACGACGAGCAGAGCGACGGCAGCCACCGCGGGCAGGGCCGGCCCGAGGTCGAGCGGCGGCACCGGGTCAGCGGCACTGTCGAACAACGGAACCAGCGGCATGGCCAGCACCGAGCTGACGAGGCCACAGACCAGGCCCACGACGGCCCCCACCACGACCGGTACGACATGCTCTGCGACGAGCGCCCGGCGCAGCACGGCCAGCGGCACCCCTGACAGGTGCAGGGCCGCCATGTCGCGGGCGACCACCCGCCAACCCGTGACCGTCAGGACGATGACGACGAGTCCCGCGAGGAGCACGGCCATGACCCCCGTGAACACCGCGAGGCGCAGGCCGCGAGCAGCGGCGGACTCGTCGAGCCTTGCCTTGCTCTCCGCCTCGGAATGGCGACCCAGCACGGTGACGCCCTGGGCGGCCAGGCCGGCGGACACGCGGTCGGCATCAGCCGGCGAACCCACCCAGACCGACAGGCGGCCGGTATCGGGGAGAGTTCCGCCCAGCCGGGCGAGCGTCTCGTAGTCGACCAGCACGCCTTGGCCACCCAGCACGGGCAGAGCGGGCACCGTCTGCTCGGCCGAGACCGTCACGGGCGTCCCGTTGACTCCGAGCGCCTGGAAGCCCGCCACCGAGCCTCCGGGCGGCACGGGTCCGGCGAGCAGCCCCGGAAGAACCGCAGGGACGTCGGCGTGGTCGAGCTCCACCGAGAACCCTGTGTTGACGATCTCCAACGCGATCGTGTCGCCCCGGCTCGGGAGCAGCCGCAGCGTGTCCTGGCTCGACGTCGCGGGAGCGGTGAACCGGTTCCACTGGCGCGGCGAGGACAGGCGGAGCGACCTGCCGTCGAGCCCCAGACCGGTGATCGTCAGACGGCCGGTCACCGCGCTGACGAGCTCGGCCGTCTTGCGGAACTCCAGGCCGTCCAGCCGGCACCCGCGTGGACACAGCAGCGGCGCGTCGAGGTCCGCCGAGCCCTTCCCCTGCAGGGGCACCTGCGCCAGCAGCCTGGTCAGCCGCTGGCCATCGGGAGTGGTCACCCTGATCCGGAGCTCCGAGGGGTCACCACCTGGCTCGGTCACCGGGGGGCGTGGCCGACCGGACTGACCCGAAGGGAGCTGCACCGTCTCGCCGGCCGGGATGGCCAGGTCCCACGTGATCCGCCCGGTGACGCGGGTCCCCCGCAGCTGCACAGAGGCGACGTCCGGCGGGGCGAGGGCGCCCAGGCGGTACGTCGTTCCACGAGGCTGGAACGCCAGGCCGTCGAAGTCGCCGCTCACCACCGCCAGCGTGGCGGTGGACCCAGGGTCCGTCCTGCGGACCACCGCGACCGGAGTGGCGACGTCTCCGCTGGGGTCGACTCTGCGCACCGCCGACAGGAGGGCGGTGGGGCTACGGCTGTCTGTGTCGAGCATCACGGGAGCGCCGGTCTCCAGCTGCGCCCGGGCGGTCCAGTTCCGTTCCCCCACCACCACGGCGTTCGCGGCGAACACGGTCAGCGCGACCGCGACGCTCACCACGGTGACAACGGTGCGCAGAGCCGGGCGGCGCTCGAGCCCGAAGGCCGTCAGGGCAGCGCCAACCCTGCCCCGCCGGACGTTGGCCCGGCCGGAGGCTGCCACGACGGGCACCACGAGGCGGGAGGTCACCAGTCCGGCGGCCAGCGCGACCAGGGTCGGAGTCATGAGGGCGAGCGGCCCCTGGAGGCTTCCCGTGCCCAGACCGATGACGCCGAAGGCGGCCAGCGCCACTGCAAGGGCATCCACCAGCCCGACCCGGCGTCTGCGCTCACCCCCGACGCGGCGCAGCAGGGCCGAGATGGTGAGCCGCTGGACCGGGCTGGCCGCCAGTCGGATCATCACCACGCAGACCAGCGCTGCGGTCGCGAGGCCGGCGAGCGACTGCCACGGCACCTCGAAGGGCACGCCGGCGGGGAGCACGACCCTGCGCAGCGCGGCGGTGAGAACCACGGCCAGGGCGAAGCCAAGCGGGAGGCCCAGTGCGACGGTGACGGTGAGCTCGCGCCTGACCAGCCGGGCAGCACCGTGGCTGCTATGGCCGCGCAGCCGCGCCAAGGCCGCCTCGGGGCGTCGCTGCTCCACCGCCGCCTGCGCCACCAGCAGGAGGACCGCGGCTGCCAGGAGCCCGAGCTGCGCCATGAGCAGGGGCACGATGACCTGGAGCCGCTGCTGCCCGACCCTGATGCCGTCGATGAGGACGGGGAGCCGAGTCTCCACCAACGCGCCGTCGATGCCCTGCCGGCTCGAGGTCCCCGAGCCGTGCAGAAGCTCCGAGATCTCGCCGAGGCTGTCCAGGGTGAAGAGCCGGCGATCCAGGGGGAAGGCGAGGGTGGCCTGCGCCTGGCGCCAGTCCGAGTCGAACGTCGCCTCGGACGTGACAAGGTCGTCGACCCCGGGGAGGACCTCTGTTCCGACCACGAGCGGGGTTCCGGACTTGCCGTCGAGCCGGGTCCGCATCCAGTACGCCGGCGCGGGCAGGACCTCGTAGGCACCGACGATCTTCAGGTTTCGGGTCAGGGCGGGCGCAGCTCCCCCGGCTCCGGGGACCGGGGTGGCGAGCACCTGCCCGAGCTTCCAGTCCCAGCTGCGAAGGTCCGCCCGGGACACGAGCACCTCGTCCTTGGCCGAAGGGCACGTGCCGGGGACGATCCGCAGGTGCTCACACACCCGGTCGCGGCTGACGAGAGTGGCGGGCGACGGCTTCTTGTTCGGCGCGGGCCGGATCTCGACGGAGTCCGTCATGGCCCCGATCGGAGTCCGGTAGAGAGCTCTCACGCGCTGCGGGACGCTGGCTTCCAGTGCGGCACTCGTGAACGACGGGTTGGCCGGCCCCCGACCGCCGCGTACGACCAGCGCCGTGTCGGCCACGCTGGCGGAGCTCAGAGCGGTCCTCAGCAGCGCCTGCTCGAGGGAGCGCTGGTAGAGGGGCGCGAAGGCGGCGCACGCGCTCACCAGGGTGGAGAGCAGGACCAGGAAGGCTGCCTGGGCGCGGCGATAGCGGATGGCAGCCCACACGTCGCAGCGCCTCCCTGTCGCGTCTCGCAGATCGGTGTTCCCGCTCGACCCTAGGCTCACGTGGCGCCGTGGACGGCTACATTCCCGCAACGATGGGTACTGTCCAGCGGCCCGACGGCGACCGTCCACGCGCGCGTCACACCACGGAAGCCCTCATCCCTGAGCGGCGATCGCCGCCTCCAGCCGGTCGAGCTTGCCGGTCAGCTCGCCGCTGAACCCCTCCCGGATGTCGGCCTTCAGGACCAGGCTCACCCGGGGTCCGAACGCCGCGACGGCGTCCACTGCCCGCTTCACCACGGCCAGGCAGTCGTCCCACTCGCCCTCGACAGTGGTGAACATGGAGTCGGTGCGGTGCGGCAGTCCCGACTCGCGCACGACGGTGACGGCGGCCGCGACCGCCTCACTCACCGAGCCGGTGGAGTCGGCGGCCATGGACGGGGCGACGGAGAAGGCAACGAGCATGGGCCCACCGTATGCCGCGCCGCCGACGGTGCCGCACCCCGCCGGGGTAGGACACGACCAGCCTGCGGTCATCACAGCTCATGGCACACGGAGCAGGAACGCGGGCGTCACCTCGACCGGTCGGAACCCCAGCCGTACGTTGATCGACACCATGGGGGCGTTCTGCTCGGCGTTGCAGGTCAGCACCCTGGTGCGCTCTGGCCCGACCCGCCCCTGCAGCTCCTTGAGGCCGCGCGCCTTCATGGCCAGGCCCAGGCGGTGGCCACGATGGGCAGGCACGACCAGCGTGCCCCACTGCCAGACGTTGGGAAGGTCCTCGTCGGGGACGACAAGGTCGTTGTACCCCACCACCTCCCCGGCCTCGGTCATCGCGACCGTCGTGATCTTGCGCCGGCCCTGCCTACGCCGCTGGTCCTCGTGCACCCGGACGAGCTCGGGGGTCAGCGCCTCCTGCTCGAACGTCAGGTCGCCTCCCGGCGCGTCGACGGCCAGCCGGTTGTGGGCGGCGCAGAACGACGGGAGCAGCTCGTCCGGGAGCGGGTCCTCGAAGGTCTCGACGCGGTAGCCGGCGTGATGGGGTGCCGCCTCCTCCACCAGGGCGTCGAGGTCCACGTCCTCGACCGGAAGGTCACGGACGCGGCCGATCTCGGTGTTGGCGAGCTGGAACCCGTTCTTCTCGGCGAAGCGGCGGTAGGGATGGTCCTCCCGGCGCTCGAACGGGTACGACGTCTCCATCACCAGGTCGGTGCGGCGGTCGGCTCGGCACAGGGCGACGAGCTCGGCGAGCACCGCGGACCCGATGCCACGGCGCCGGCGGTCGGGCTCCACCCACGGCATGAGCCATGACAGGTGGAGGTTGTCGGTCAGCGAGGACCAGGCGATGCCGGCCCCGACGACCGTGTCTGCATCCACCGCCACGACGGCGTCCTTGCGCTCCATCGGGTCGTCCTCGGTCAGCTCGACCGTCATCTCTCGCAGCCCCCACGTCGCCGCGTACGGTCGCTCGAACCGCTCCGCCGCCACGCTGATGGCGTGGTACCGCGCCAGCTCCGTGGGATCCTCGCGGTCGAGGGGGCGGATCTCCATACGGCCCACGGTAGAGACGCCTTCCCGCACTGAGCCACTGGTTTTCGCCGCATGCCCGGTCTGCGCCACCCAGGCATGGTCGAGGCCCGACACGGGCACCGGGACGGCCCGAGGCGGGACGTGCCTTACGGGCTCAGGTAGGCATGCACCAGCGAGACCGTCGCGGCACCCTCGCCGCTGGCTGAGGCGACGCGCTTCATGGATCCCGCCCGGAGGTCACCGGCCGCGAAGATGCCAGGGACGGTCGTCTCCAGGGCTGCGGGGGGGCGACCGTGCGCCCACAGCTCCATGGGGACCTCCCGTCCGGTGTACACGAAGCCTCGCGCGTCGCGCACGACGGCGTCCGGAAGCCACTCTCCACAGGGGTCCGCCCCGAGGAGGAGAAACAGGCCCCCGGCAGGCAGCTGCTCGGTGCCCCCGGGCCCGGTCAGCAACAGCCACTCGAGGTAGCCGTGCCCGCCGCCGTCCAGCACCCGGGTGGAGGTCCGCACCGTGATGCGGCTGGTCGAGTCGATCTCGCGGACGAGGTAGTCCGACATCGTCGCCGCCAGGTCTGGCCGACGCACCAGCAGTGCCACCGACCGTGCGTAGCGGGCGAGGTAGACCGCAGCCTGGCCAGCCGAGTTCCCGCCGCCCACCACGAAGACGTCCCTGCCCTCCATCTCCCGCGCGGCGCTGGTGGCCGCGCCGTAGTAGACCCCGAGACCGACGAGGTCCTCGAGCGCCTCGATGCCGATGCGGCGGTAGCTGACCCCCGTGGCGAGGACGACGGCCCTGGCCTTGAGGTCGCCACCCTCCGTGCGCACCACGTGCGGCCGTCCCGCGCCGTCTCCGGGGACGATGGCCTCTGCCGAGACGCCGGTGTAGATGCGGGCTCCGAACCTCGCAGCCTGGAACCGCGCGCGCTGAGCCAGCCGCATCCCCGAGATCCCTCGCGGGAACCCGAGGTAGTTGCGGATCATCGAGCTCGTCCCGGCCTGGCCTCCGACGGCGTCCGCCTCGATCACCACCGTCTCCAAGCCTTCTGAGGCGCCGTAGACCGCGGCCGCGAGCCCTGCGGGGCCGGAGCCGATCACCACGAGGTCCACCTCCTCACGGTCCACCGTCAGCGGTGAGCCGTAGACCAGCCTCGCCACCTGGCGGGCGGTGGCACCCTCCAGAACCCCGGCCACGATGCCGGCGGCGACGACGGGAAACGCCGGCGACGCCCCGCTCCGGACCGAAGGCAGGTCGCTGATGAGGTCACGGCCGACCGGGCTGTCCGGGCTGTAGACGCGGTGCGGGATGCCCATGCGGTCGAGGAAGTCCCGGATCCGGGACACCTCCGCCGACCCGTTGCCATCGACGATCTGCACTCCCTCCACTTCGGGGGTGGACGCCGTCCAGCCCCAGTCCGAGAGGTACTCGGTGATCGCGGTGTGGAACTCCTCGTCGCGAGGGCCCTGCGGGACCAGGAGGTAGGTGTCCAGCCGCCCCTGACCCAGCGCCTCGCGCAACGCCGGGATGGCCCGGGCGTAGTCGTCGCGCGCCGTGAGGCAGACGCGGCGGGCGGTGGGGACCATGACATGGAGCTCGTCGAGGAGCTCGAGCCCGGTGCCGACGCCGGGCAGCTGCCACCCGATGCCCAGCAGAGCCACCGGCTGGCCGGCCGCCTCCAGCGTCTGGACGAGTGCCCGGCCCGAGTCCGCCGAGTCGGCGCACCGCACTTCGTAGTCCCTGCCGTACCGCGCGAACTCGCTCTCGACCGTGGGCAGGTGGTCGGCGGCGACGACCAGCACGATGGCCGGGCGTGTCCGCGCGTCGACCGTCATCCGATCTTCTCGTCCTTGTCGATCAGCAAGGAGCCGCCGGAGTCGACGAGCGTGAGCTGGTGGATCTCCCGGGAGGACCCGCCGCTCTTGCGGTCGTACGTCAGGGCTGCGAGGACGGTGTGGGCCGAGGGGTTCGCCTGAAGGTCGCCGACGCGCACGGAGTCGATGCCACTCCAGAAGGCCTCGTACCCCGCCCGGCCTCCGGCCCTGGCCTGCATGGCGGGGGTCAGCCGGGCGAACGTGTCGTCGCGCTTTCCGGCGTTCGTGACGTCCTTGAAGTAGTCGCGGACGAACTTCTGCATGGCCGCGGCGTCCTTGCCCGACGCCGCGGTGGTAGTGGTGCTCGTGGTGGTGGAGGTGGTGGTCGTCGGCTTGGTCGTGGACGAGGACGAGGTGCTGCTGCTCGAGGACGAGGAGGAGGATGCCGACTGGGTCTGGGTCCTCGTGGAGGTGACCGTCGTCGTCTGCCCGGCCGCGGGCGTGTCCCGGCCGGCGCCGAAGCCGTCGGTCAGGACATACGCCAGCGCCAGGGCTGCCAGCAGGGCCAGTAGGGCCAGCGCGACCACCCAGCCGCGGCCGGAGCCCCGCTGCTGGTCCGGCGGCACCGGCCTTCCCGGGTCGTCGGGTCCTGCGCCGTATGGCGTCGGGTCGAAGGCGGGCGCCCCCAACGGCGGCGCCGCGAGCGGGAGGGGGGAGGTGCGTGGGGCCGACTCCACAGGGTCGGGCAGGACCTCGGTGGGGGCGGCGCCGATGACCGCACCGGCTGGCAACGCCAGGGTGCGGTCGCCGTGGGCCACCCGGTCCAGACGCTCCGATGCGGTCCGCATGTCCCACCGCCGCAAGGCGTCGGGCTCCATCATCGCCGCGATGGCCCCGCCGAGCGGGCCGGCGTGCTGCATCGGCCGGGGTCGGCCCTGCGCAATCGCCTGGAGCGTCGCCAGCGGGTTCGCCTGCGCCTCGTACGGCGGGTGGCCTTCGACGGCGTAGTAGAGCGTCGCTCCGAGAGCCCACACGTCAGAAGCCGACGTCGGGTCGCCGCCGCGAACGAGCTCCGGTGAGAGGTAACCCGGCGTGCCCGTCATGAAGCCGGTCTGGGTGAGCTGGTCGTCCGCCTGGGCCCGGGCGATGCCGAAGTCGCTGATCTTCGGCGTACCGGCCCGGTCGATGAGGATGTTGCCGGGCTTGATGTCGCGGTGCACGATGCCGCGCTCGTGCGCGCGCGCGAGGACGCCGGCCATGGCGCTGCCGATGGCGGCCACGGTCAGGGGCGGCAGCGCGCCCTCGTCGCGGATCTTCTCCGCCAGGCTCTGCCCCTCCACGTACTCCATGACGAGCCAGTGGGCGTCGTCCTCGTCCACGATGTCGTACACGCCCACGGCGTGCGGGTCGTTGAGGGACGCCGCGATCCGGGCCTCGCGCATGGCCCTTGCCGCCGCGGCCGGTTCGCCGGGGAGGGCGCCGACCCGCTTGACCGCGACCTCGCGTCCCAGCACCTTGTCACGGCACAGCCAGACGGTCCCCATCCCGCCGCTGCCGATGGAGCGGAGGACCTCGTAGCGTCCGGCGATGAGCTGGGGCTGCACAGGGATCCTTTCCGTGGGGTCGGGGCTCACCCTATGACGGGGACCGCCCCCGGGACACTCAGCCGAGAGCGGCGACGACCTCGTCCGCGGCGGCATACGGGTCAGTGGTGCCGTCCACCACCGCGCCCGCCAGCTCGTCCACGCCCTTGCCGTGGCGAAGGTCGCCCATCCTCGCGCGGAGCTGCTGCAGGGCGATGGACTCGATCTCGTCACCGGCCCGGCGCACGCGCCGGGCGCGCAGCGTCCCCGTCTGTGCCATCCACGCCACGTGCTTCTCGAGGGCCTCCATGACCTCCTCCACTCCGACGCCCTGCGCAGCCACCGTCTTGACGACAGGCGGCCGCCACAGGTTGGGCTCGGTCCGGTCACCGAGGGAGATCATGTGCCGGATGTCGCGTACCGTCGCATCGGCCCCCTCGCGGTCCGCCTTGTTGACGACGAAGAGGTCGCCGATCTCGAGGATCCCGGCCTTGGCGGCCTGGATGCCGTCCCCCATGCCGGGCGCCAGCAGCACCACGGTGGTGTCGGCGAGGCCGGCGATCTCGACCTCCGACTGTCCGACCCCCACCGTCTCCACCAGGATCACCTCGCAGCCCGCCGCGTCGAGCACCCGCAACGCCTGCGGCGTCGTCCACGACAGCCCACCGAGGTGCCCCCGGCTGGCCATCGAGCGGATGTAGACGTCGGGGTCGAGAGCGTGGTCCTGCATGCGGACCCGGTCACCGAGCAGAGCACCCCCGGAGAACGGTGACGAGGGGTCCACGGCGAGCACGCCCACCCGCTTGCCTTGGGCGCGGAAGGCGGCTACGAGGGCGTTCGTCGAGGTGGACTTCCCGACGCCCGGGCTGCCCGTGACGCCGATGACGTGGGCCGACCCGGTATGCGGTGCGAGGGCCGCCATGACCTCGCGGAGCGCCGGGTGTGCGTCCTCCACCAGGGAGATGAGACGTGCGACGGCGCGAGGCGAGCCTGCCCTGGCCGACTCGACCAGGGCAGGGACGTCGACGGGACGCGGGGCCAAGCGTCAGCCGTTCCCGGCGCGAGGAACCCGGACGATGAGCGCGTCGCCCTGCCCACCGCCACCGCAGAGCGCGGCAGCGCCGACGCCGCCCCCGCGACGCTGGAGCTCCAGCGCGAGGTGCAGGGCGATCCGGGCCCCCGACATGCCGATGGGGTGCCCGAGAGCGATCGCTCCGCCGTTCACGTTCACCTTGTCCAGCCCGATGCCCAGCTCCTGGGCGGACGCCAGACCGACCGCGGCGAACGCCTCGTTGATCTCCACGAGGTCGAGTTCCGCCGCGGCGATGCCTTCGCGCTCGCAGGCCTTGCTGATGGCTCGGGCGGGCTGCTGCTGGAGTGTGGAGTCCGGGCCGGCCACCATGCCGTGAGCCCCGATCTCGGCGAGCCAGGTCAGGCCCAGCTCCTCGGCCTTCGCCTTGCTCATGACGACCACGGCGGCCGCACCGTCACTGATCTGCGAGGCCGAGCCGGCGGTGATCGTGCCGTCCTTGGAGAACGCGGGCCGCAGCCGCGCCAGCGTCTCTGTGGTGGTGTCGGCCCGCACCCCCTCGTCGTTCTTCAGCTCGACCGGGTCGCCCTTGCGCTGGGGGATGGAGATGCCGACCACCTCCTCGTCGAACAGCCCGTCCTTCCACGCCCGCGCGGCGAGCTGGTGGCTCCGGGCCGAGAACTCGTCCTGCTGCTCGCGCGTGAAGTGCTGGTCTCCGGTGTTGGCCTGCTCGGTGAGCAGGCCCATGGCCTGGTCGGTGAAGGCGTCCCACAGGCCGTCGAACGCCATGTGGTCCCGCATGGTCACGTCGCCGTACTTGTAGCCCTCGCGCGACTTCTCCAGCAGGTGAGGCGCGTTGGACATGGACTCCTGACCCCCAGCCACCACGATCTCAACCTCGCCGGCGCGGATCAGCTGGTCGGCCATCGCGATAGCGTTGATCCCGGAGAGGCAGACCTTGTTGATGGTCAGCGCGGGCACGTTCAGCGGGATGCCCGCCTTCGCGGCCGCCTGGCGAGCGGGGATCTGGCCCGCGCCCGCCTGCAGCACCTGGCCCATGATCACGTAGTCGACCTGGTCCGGGGCGACCCCCGCCCGGTCCAGGGCACCTTTGATCGCGAAACCGCCGAGGTCGGAGCCGGAGAACTCCTTCAGCGAGCCCAGGAGGCGGCCCATCGGCGTGCGAGCGCCCGCGACGATCACGGAGGTCGGGCGGTCGGTCTGTGCGGTCATGGTGAAGGCCTCCAACGCCATCGGGGGGATTACCTCACTTCACTCTAGCCGTGAGCCGATCGGCTCCGGAGGGGTCCACGGGTGGCCTTGGCCACAGGTGAAATTGTCCGTGTGGCCGAGGGTTTGCACCCGCACGACGGTGGAACTCTTACGTCATGCCTGAGCGCCCCAGCAACGCCAGCCCCGTCGACCACCCGCGGCCGCAGCTGACCAGACCGTCGTGGGAGGACCTTTCCGGACCGTGGCAGTTCGCGTTCGACGACGCCGGAGAGGGGATGACCAAGCAGTGGCAGCGACGTGACGACGTGTTCGACAGAGTCATCCAGGTGCCGTTCCCGTTCGAGTCCTCTGCCAGCGGGATCGGCGACACCGGCTTCCATCCGGTCGTCTGGTACCGGCGCGTCGTGCACACCGACCCCGTACCAGCAGACCGGCGACTGCTGCTGCACTTCGGGGCAGTGGACTACCGGGCGCAGGTGTGGGTCAACGGGCATGCGGTCGCCTCGCACGAAGGGGGCCATACGCCGTTCACGGCGGACATCAGCTCGGTCCTGCACCCGGGTGGCGAACAGGTCGTCGTGGTGCGCGCCGAGGACCCCCCGGCGGACCTGCGGCAGCCCCGAGGCAAGCAGGACTGGCAGCGGGAGCCGCACGCCATCTGGTACGACCGGACGACCGGCATCTGGCAGTCGGTCTGGCTCGAGAACGTGCCGGAGACCCGGATCGGCTACCTGCGCTGGACCCCCGACGTGGAGAACCGGAGCCTCGACCTCACCGTACGGCTGCGCGCTCTCGCAGTCGACCACGACCTGCGGCTTCGCGTCGTGATCCGCCGCGAGGGCGGCCTGGTGGCCGACGACACCTACGCCGTCTGCTCCCAGGAGGTCCAGAGACGCATCACCCTGGCGGACAGCGACATGAGCCTGGGACGCTCCAACCTGCTGTGGTCGCCCGAGACGCCGAACCTGCTCGAGGCCACCATCACCCTGCTCGACGGCGACACGGTGGTCGACGAGGTGGGCAGCTACACCGCGCTGCGGAGCTTCACCACCTCCCGCGACCGGGTGCTGCTCAACGGCAGGCCCTACTACCTCAAGCTCGTCCTGGCGCAGAACTTCTGGCCCGAGTCGCACCTGGCAGCCCCGGACCCGGACGCGCTGCGCCGCGAGGTGCAGCTCGTCAAGGACCTCGGCTTCAACGGGGTGCGGCTGCACCAGAAGGTCGAGGACCCGCGGTTCCTCGCCTGGTGCGACCGCCTCGGTCTGCTGGTCTGGGCGGAGATGCCCGCTGCGTACGAGTTCTCCACCCAGACCGTCGGCCGTATCACCCGGGAGTGGCTGGACGTGCTGGAGCGCGATGCCAGCCATCCCTGTGTCGTGGCGTGGGTCCCGGTGAACGAGAGCTGGGGAGTGCCGGCGCTCACAAGCTCGGCTCAGCAGCGCGACCTGGTGCGCGCGCTCTACCACCTCACCAAGACGATGGACCCGCACCGGGCGGTCGTCGGCAACGACGGCTGGGAGCAGCCGGTCACCGACATGCTGACCGTCCACGACTACACGTCCCAGGGCCACGTGCTCCGTGAGCGCTACGGGGACCGGCACGCCTTACGCCATACGTTGGAGCACATCCAGCCGATGTACCGCTCCGTGCTCCTTCCGGGAGAGCACCACGAGGAGGTGCCGGTCCTCATCAGCGAGTTCGGCGGGATCTCCCTCGACCTCGAGCGTCGTGCGGGATGGCGAGGGTACGGCTCGGTGGGGTCCCCGGAGGCGCTGCTGGAGCGCTACGCGGATCTCGTGGGCGCGCTGCTGTCCAGCCCGGCCATCGCCGGGTTCTGCTGGACCCAGCTGACCGACACCCAGCAGGAGCGCAACGGCCTGCTCACTGCGGACCGCGTCCCGAAGGTGGCTCCCGAACGCCTTCGCGCCGTCACCTCGCGGGTCTCGGCTGCGGTGGCGGGAGATGCCGTGAGCGAGTTCGCCTACGGTGACTACGAGCCGACGGCTCCTGTCGAGTGACACGTGGAGGACTGAGATGGGAATGAAGGCGGGCTGACGGTTTCCCGCCCAGCCGCGCAGGGTAGGCGAGACGGCATCCCAGGGATCCGTGACGCTGCCCGGGGCCGCCGGTGGCAGCGGTCGCCATGGCGCGCCCTAGCTGTCCCGGTGGCCACCCACGGCCCACGACTGCGCGCCCAGGTGCGCGGGAAGAAGGTGACATCGTGACCGACGACCTGACCAAGCGCGACCTCCCGGTGCCCGACTACGACCAGCTGCAGGTGGGCGCGCTCTCGGCGAGCATCGCGAGCCTAGATCGCACCGGCGTCGAGCAGCTCCTGGCCTACGAGCAGAGCCACGCAGCGCGCCTCCCGGTGGTGCAGCTCCTCGAGCATCGGCTGGACAGGCTCGACTCCGGCCAGGAACCGTCCGAGGCCCGGCAGGGCGAGAGCGCCTCGAAGGCGCCACCGCCGGACGGAGGCTCCATGGTGTCGCCGGCGACCCAGGGCCCACCGGTCAACCCGCCGTCCCAGGGCGACCCGACGAACCCCGCGCAACCTCGAGGCTGACCTCCGTCCGCCCGTAAGGGGGGCAGCGCTGCGCTGCCCCCCTTACGGGCTCGGTTTTGGGCCTCCGGAGCGGGGTATGTCGGTCCTGCCCGGTTGAACAGCCAGCCCAGAGCACCCACCTGCCGTCACGCCGGCATGTCTCTCTGGAGGCCGAGAGTGCACCCACGCCCGTCATCAGGGACCCACACCCAGCCCCGTACGGCTCGAGACCTCGCCGCAGGCCTGGAGAGCAGCGACCTCGTTGTGGTGGGCTCGGGGTTCTTCGGGCTCACCGTCGCCGAACGCGTCGCCTCCGAGCTGGGCCGCCGAGTCCTGGTGCTCGAGCGGCGAAACCATCTTGGCGGCAACGCCTACTCCGAGCTCGAACCGAAGACCGGGATCGAGGTGCACCGTTACGGCGCGCACCTGTTCCACACCTCGAACCAGCGGGTCTGGGACTACGTCCGCCGCTTCACCGACTTCACCGGCTACCAGCATCGGGTGTTCTCCGTCAGCAAGGGACAGGTGTACCCACTGCCGATCAACCTCGGGACGATCTGCCAGTACTTCGGCATGCAGCTGACCCCGCAGCAGGCCCGGGAGCTGGTGCGGGAGCAGTCCGGGGAGATGGACCCCGCTCGGGTCACCAACCTCGAGGACCGTGCCGTCTCGCTGATCGGCAGGCCCCTGTACGAGGCGTTCGTCCGGGGTTACACCGAGAAGCAGTGGCAGACCGACCCCAGGGAGCTTCCTCCCGAGGTCATCAGCCGCCTCCCGGTCCGCTACACCTTCGACAACCGGTACTTCAACGACACCTACGAGGGTCTGCCGGTGGACGGCTACACCGCGTGGCTCGAGCGCATGGCTGCGCATCCCCTGGTCGACGTGGCGCTGGACGTGGACTTCTTCGACATCCGACAGCTCGTCCCCCAGGGCACTCCCGTGGTCTACACCGGACCGCTCGACCGCTACTTCGAGTTCGCCGAGGGACGGCTTGGCTGGCGGACACTGGACTTCCAGCAGGAGGTGCTGCCGGTCGGGGACTTCCAGGGGACGTCGGTCATGAACTACGCCGACAACGACGTGCCATGGACGAGGATCCACGAGTTCCGGCACTTCCATCCCGAGCGCGACTACCCGAGCGACCGGACCGTGATCGTGCGCGAGTACTCGCGCGCGGCCGAGGCCGCCGACGAGCCGTACTACCCAGTCAACACCCCCGCCGACCGACAGGTCCTCCAGCGGTACCGCGAGAGAGCAGCGGCCGAGCCCGACGTCTACTTCGGCGGCCGGCTGGGGACGTACCAGTACCTCGACATGCACATGGCCATCGCTTCGGCGATGTCGCTCGTCGACAACACCCTCGTACCACGCCTGTCGGCGGAACCTGCGCAGGGAGCGGGGCTGTGACGCATTCGAGCGCCACTGGCGAAAAGCACACTCCGATCCTGCGTGGCACGGGGGCGGCCGGGTAACCAGCCCACACATCAGCACGTCCACCTAGCTTGAGGAGGGCCGTCGTGGCTCGTGACACCATCTCCCGCTCCATGCACGACGTGGGTCTGGCGGCCTGGTTCGGCGGGACCCTGGCCAATGCCGTGGCGCTCAACGCCGCAGCGGCGCAGGCCGGGACGCAGTCGGCCACGGGGTCGGTGGCCAACACCGGGTGGGATCGATGGACGCCGGTGAACGCGGCGGCCATCGGCATGCACCTGATCGGGAGCGTCGGACAGCTTGCCGGGAACGCCGGCCGGATCACCGCCCAAAGGGGTGTGCCGTCGATGGTGGCGCTGAAGACGTCACTGACCGTCGCGGCCCTGGGCGCCACCGCCTACAGCCGGATGCTGGGCCGCCGGGTCTCCGCCCAGACCGACGTGCCGGCCCAGTCAGGCACGGAGCCGGCGGCCGCCACCCCGGAGGACGTCGCGGCGGCCCAGCGCCGCCTGCGCATGCTGCAGTGGGCGGTGCCCGCGCTGACCGGCGTCCTCGTCGTCGTCAGCTCGTTCGCGGGCGAGCAGCAGCGCGCCTCCGAGGTTCGGCAGGGAGTCGGAGAGCGGCTCATGGGCGGTCGGGGCCGGCGCCGGAGCTGAGGCTGCGACGCCCGGGATCTTCACCGTGTGGCGTCCGGGCTGCTGGTCCACGACGGCCGGGATCAGTCAGCCTGGACGGCGAGGCTCAGCGCAGCACGGCTCGGGCGCGCGACTCCACGGTGATGGAGAGTGAGCCGCCGAACCGAGAGAGCACCCCACCGACCAGGGGCAGGTCGGCTTGGCCCGTAAGTCGAACCACCGCCGTCTGGCCGTCCGGACTCCCGGTTCCGGGCGCAACGTGCCACGACCGCATACCGACCGGCCGCGGACGCGCGGCCAGGTAGCTGACAGCGGTCTGGGACACCGTGGCGGTGCTGACCGCCACCGCGCCGGTCAGTCCCGTCTCGTAGCTGCGGACGTCCAGGGAGTCGGCGGCGTCGAGGGCCGCCCCGTCGGCTGCGTCGAGCAGTCGCATCCGGCAGAGCTGGACGGACGTGACCGCCACGGTTCCCATGACGAGGACAGCTATGACCATGGTGAACCCCAGGATCAGGACGCTCACCTGCCCGGCCTCGGGTTGACGCAGCCGTCCGCGCCAGTCCACGGCTCGCCTCACGGCTCAGCGCGGAACCGGTCGACGACCGCCACGTGGGTCGCGCGCAGTGGCAGCTCCAAGGGAACGACGCCGCGAGCGAACTTCGGTACGAGTGGAAGCGGCACGGTCACGGTGGTCGTCAACTGAACCCGGCCGTTCGGGCGTAGACACGGTGCGCCGTCACAGGAGAGCGACAGCGTCCCGCGGCCGCCGAAGCCTTGGTCCTCGAATGCCAGGCGCGCGGCGACGCCTGCGCGCTGGCGCGCACCGCTCTCGGTGGACGCGGTCACGAACGCCCGTCCCGCCTCCCTGGCGGCGGTCGAGACGGCGTAGGCCCCCGCCTGCGCCCTGGCGAGGGTCATCACCAGGTAGATCAGCGGGACAAGAAGCAGCACGCCGAGGAAGACGAACTCCACCACGGCACTCCCCCGTTCACGCGCTCCCAGACACCGTGGAGCTGGCCGAGGGCGCCGCGCCATGGTCTGAAGCTGCATCATTGGCTCTCGAGGAAGGCACGGCCGACGACGTCCACACCACCCGCAGGCCCGAGCGGCCCGAGGATCGGTAGTGGCGCGACCACGCGCACCGCCACGGCTCGCACGCCGGCCGCGTCGACCAGGGACACGGTGACCTGCTTGGCGAACCGACCGGACAGCGACTCGGTGATGAGCTCTCTGGTCCGCACCGCGCCCAGCTCGGGGTCTGCATCGGCCCTCGCCCCCAGGCGTGCGCCCTCGGAGGCACACGAGATCAAGGTGTTGCGGATGTGGAGGGCCAGGCCAAGCTGGAACACACCGACGAAGAGCAGGGTCACCAGAGCACCGACCATGACGAAGTCAGCGACGGCGGCGCCTCCTTCGCGACCTTGCGGGAGGGCATGCCCCGGTGGCACAGCGCTACCCTCGCACGCTGTTCATCGCCTCGGTGAACAGGCTCTCGAGTGCGCCTCGGGCCAGGGTCCACAAGGCTGCGACGAGACCGGCGGTCATCAGGGTCACCATCACCCAGCCTGGGACATCACCTCGCTCGCGTCCACGGACCACCTCGTCCAGCGCCAGCCGGGCTCGGATCACGGTGCGGGTCATCCAGGTCATCATCATTTCCTCTCGGTGAGCTGCTCAGATGGAGAAGTTCAGGAAGGCGAGGCCGGGGAAGACCGCGAACAGGACGGTGACTGGCAGCACGAGGAAGACGACCGGCACCATCATGGCGATCTCCTTCTTGCCGGCCGCCTCCATCACGGCACGACGACCGGTCTCGCGGGCGTCCTGCGCCTGCCCGCGCAGCACCTCGGCCAGCGGCGTCCCGCGTTCGACGGCGACCACCATGCCGTCGACGAAGCGAGCCAGGCTCACCAGCCCGGTGCGGTCCGCGAGTCCTTGGAGGGCAACAGGCAGGCTTGCTCCGGCCCGGGCGTCGGCGAGGCAGCGCCCGAGCTCTCCGGAGAGCTCCCCACCCGACAGCCGGCACACTCGCTCCAGGGCTCCGGCGGCCCCCTCACCAGCCGCCACGGCGAGCGCCAGGAGCTCGGCGACGGTCGGGAACTCGGCCAGCAGGCGGTCCTCCCGGCGCCTCGCCTCGTGCGTGAGCCACTGGTCACGCGCCACCACTCCCGCTGCGCCCGAGCACAGCGTGATGATCACAGGGGGTAGGACGGCACCTCCCTGCCCGAGCCACACCACACTCCCCAAGGCGGCACCGCCCAGCAGGCCGGCGGCTCCCCACAGCACCTGCTCGGCTCGAAACCGTTCCAGGTCCGCCGGCTTACCGGCCCGCAGCAGCATCCGGCGCACAGCTGGTCCGCCACCGAGCACCCGACCTATCCGTGCGCCGAGGTCGGCCACGACGGGCCGGGCCAGCACCACGAGAACGCTGCGCCCGCCCACCTGACGGTTCGCCAACAGCCGCGAGGGACGCGGGGCATCCTGCACGTACGGACGCAGGCGCAGCTCGAGAGTCGGGCGGCGGTTGCGCGGAAGCCCGCGCCACACCAAGAGCACACCCACTCCCAGGGCCAGACCCACGCCGGCTCCCGCGAAGGACACGTCGTTCGCACGGCTCCAGGCGCTCTCCGTGCCAGGCGACCAGCCCGTCACCGGAGCACCCGGCCGTCCTCGGGCAGCCGGCCGATGCGGGTCATCAAGCGGTAGGCAGCAAGGGACACTCCAGCGCCGACCAGCAGAACCAGGATGCCAGGCCCGGTGCTGTAGGCCTGCACGGACTCTGGGCGGCCCAACAGCGTGCCCAAGACGAGCCAGGGCGCCGCCACGGCCAGACGCGCTGCGTTCACCGTCCACCCTTGACGTGTCTCCAGCTCCGCGCGCGTGCGGCCGTCCTCGCGCAGGAACGAGGACAACGTCCGCAGCAGCCGGCCCAGATCGCTTCCGCCCACCTCACGGGCGATGCGCAGCGACTCTACGAGCCGGTCGGCCACCGGGTCGCTGAGGCGGTCCTTCAGCAGGTCGAGACAGTCATGGAAGCGTCCCGACGTCCGGTAGTCCTCGGCGAACGACTGAAAGGCCGGCCGGAGCTCTTCGGGTCCTCGGCGGGCCAGCTGGCTCAGCGCCTCGGGCAGTGCCAGGCCGGCTCGTACGCCCGAGGCGATGTTGTCCACCACGTCCGGCCAGAGGTCACGCAGGCTCGCCCGCCGACGCCGCGCTCGCATCCGCACCAGGGCGAGGGGGCCGTAGCCCGCCATCGCGCCGAAGCAGCCGGCGACCGGCGCGACCCGGGTGGTCGCGTAGATCGCGAGCGCGACGAAGGCGAACCCGAGTGCGCTCGCCATGAGCAGTGCGGTCGGCCCTACCGAGGGGTAGCCGGCCTGGACCAGCTGGTCGCGGAGCCGGTCCGACATCGTTGCCGAACGCGGCTCATCGGGCTTCTCGCTCGGCGCCCAGGTGGACCACCACATGCAGAACAGCCCGCACCCCAACGTCAGGCCGAGCAGGACGCCCGTCACCGGCTGCGATCCGCAGGAGCGAGGAGCGTCGCCAGGTCGTAGCCCGCACGGCGGAACCGCTCAGCATGAGGGGGGAAGCCGTCCGCGCGGTCGAGCCTTCCCTCACGCTCGACGAAGAGGTCAGCCACCTCGACGACGTCCTCCTCGACCCTGCCCGGGACGGCGACGATCTCGCGCACGCGACGAACGCCGTCATAGTCCAGTGCCGCGTGCACGACCACGTCGATCGAGCCGGCCACCGTCGGGACGACGAACCGGCTCCCCACGTTCTCGCCGGCCAGCAGCGGCAGCGTGCACATCTTGGTGATGGCCTCGCGGGCACTGTTGGCGTGGATCGTGCACATCCCCGGCAAGCCACTGTTCAGGGCGATGAGGAGGTCGAGGCTCTCAGCCTGGCGTACCTCGCCGACGATGATCCGGGAGGGACGCATCCGCAGGGCCTCCTTGACCAGACGGCGCAGCGGGATCTCGCCGGTCCCCTCAAGGCTCGGCTGCCGGCACTGCATCGAAGCCACGTCGCGCAAGGGGATCTTCAGAACGAGCCCAGGTTTAGTACAGTAGCCCGCATGGCCCAGCGCACCGCCGCGATCTACGTCCGCATCTCCTCCGACCCGGAGGGCAAGCGCCTGGGCGTGACCCGTCAGCTGAAGGACTGCCAGGCGAAGGCGGCCGCGATGGGCTGGGCCGTCGGCGAGGTGTTTGAGGACAATGACGTGTCCGCGAGCAGTGCCAAGCCGCGGCCGGCGTACCAGCGGATGCTGGGGGCGCTGGAGGCGGGCGAGGTGGATGCGGTGGTGGTGTGGGACCTGGACCGGCTGACCCGGCGGCCGATCGAGATCGAGCACTTCATCGACCTGGCGGACCGCAGGCAGGTGGCGCTGGCGTCGGTGGGCGGGGACGTGGACCTGGCCACGGACAACGGGCGCATGTTCGCCCGGATCAAGGGGGCCGTGGCCCGGGCGGAGGTGGAGCGCAAGACCGCCCGGCAGCGGGCTGCCAGCGACCAGCGGGCCGATGCCGGGGCCCCGCACCGCGGGCGGCGCCCCTTCGGGTTCGAGCCGGACGCGATGACGGTCCGCGAGGACGAGGCCATCGAGGTGAAACGGGCCGCCGAGGCCCTGCTGGGCGGCGCCAGCGTGCGGGGCATCACCGCTGACCTCAACGCCCGCGGTGTCACCACCGCGACCGGCGGGCCGTGGCATCCGACCGAGCTGCGGCGGATGCTGGCCAACCCCCGGTACGCCGGGCTTCGGGTGCACCGCGGCGAGGTCGTCGGCGCGGCGGCGTGGCCGGCGATCCTGGACGCCGACACCTGGGTCGGCGTGCGCGCGGTCCTGTCCGACCCGTCCCGGCACCGGCGCGGCCGCCCCCGCAGCCATCTCTTGTCGGGGGTGGCCCGGTGCGGGGTGTGCGGGGGCCGGATCTTCGGCAGCACCGAACCCCGTGGGCCGGTGTACCTGTGCGAGACCCGGCGCCACGTGGTACGCCGCGGCGAACCGGTCGACCAGCTCGTCGTCGCGACCGTCGTGGGCCGGCTGTCGATGCCCGACGCCGTCGACCTGTTCGCCCGCGACGACGCCCGGGACGAGACCGCCCAGCTGGTGGAGCAGGAACGCGGGCTGCGGCAGCGGCTGGACGGCCTGGCCGAGGCGTACGCGGCCGGCGACATCGATCGGATCCAGCTCGCCGCCGGCTCGCGGCGCCTCAACGCCCAGCTGGCCGAGACCACCCAGGCACTGGCCAGGGCGGCCCGCTCCCCCGCCCTGGGCCGGCTGGTCACCGCCGACGACGTCCAGACCGCCTGGCAGGCGCTCCATGTGGACAACCAGCGGGAGGTACTGCGCGTGCTGATGGACGTCACCCTCGGGCCCAGCGGGCGGGGCCGACGAACGTTCGACCCCTCCACCGTCGCCATCGCCTGGAAGGGCGCAAGTCGCTCACAGTGAGCGGACGTCAGGGACGAGGTGACCTCGTTCTTCCGTCCAGGGAGCGGAGGCTTGGGATGCCGGAGCGCGAGCTGAGTTGTATCGTCGAGGCACATTTCCAGAACGCTCTTCGGAACGGGCGCCGCGCGTGGCGTGCACGACAGGTGTTGCGGCCTGAGACTCTAGGAGTTTCAGGATGCCCGAACGAGATGAGGAGCTACCGGCCGTGGAAGCTAGGGACGAGGCGACGATGGTGACGCCGAGTTTTGGGAGGCGTGCAGCGGAATTTGCCGCAGCGGTTCGCAACCGGCGCGTCATCCACGCGCGATGTCGTCTGTGCCGGAAGTCGATGGGCTACCTGCTGGTCGACCAGGAGTACACCTCCTCCGTCGAGGAGGTGCTCAACCACTCCACGTGGAGCGAACCTGCTAAGCCAGGGAACGCCTGCCAGTGTGAGCGGCGCTACCGACTGCCGGCACCGTCGAGCCTGGGACCGAAGATCCGCAGGGCCTATGACAGGTATGAGCGCGAGGGGGTCGGCCGGGAGCCGACGCTCCCCCGGCCGCCAAGGTTCGCCTCCAGCCAGGAGCTTCGTCACTACGAGGAGCTTATGCGCGCATACGAGGCTCGACTCCGGGACTGGCATGTACCCATCGACGCGCCGAACGGGTTGAGGGCCTGGCTCGAAGGGGCCCTTGACGAGGAAGGTCATCCGGCGGCTTTCCAGCTCATGGTCTGAGTCGCTATCCTGGCTGGCACACAAATCCATCGCTCATCCAAACGGGCGCCGCGGGCGGCGTGAGAATGACAGGTGTTGCGGCCTGAGACTCCAAGGGGTTTCAGCATGCCCAAACGCCACGACGATGAGTTGCAGCTGCGCGCGCCAAGCGGCCCACAGCAGAACCGCCACCCAGATGACTCTGCGCTGTGCTCCCAGCGCAGCGCAGAGTACGTCGACCGGGTCCTAGCGCAGGCCCCGGCGCTGACGCCGGACCAGTTGTCGCGCCTGCGCTCCCTCCTCCACGAGGTCCGCCCGGTGGCGAAGGGGGCACGTCGGTGACCCCGGATGCACCGCGCCCGATCGGCGGGCCGGACCAGCCGACGAACGATGCCACGGAGGTCCGGGGGTCGGCACCGCCGGATACAGCCGGCACGGTGACGCCGTCCAGTGGGGCACGCCGCGACCGCCCTCAGGGACGGCGCCAACCGCTCAACACCCCGCAAGGCCCGGCAGGCGATGTCGGCGCCACCCGGGGCGGGGCACGCGTGGACGCCAACCGGATCTGCCTGCTGTGTGACATGCCCATCACCGCACGTCAGCGGAGCAGTCACATCGAGGGTGCGCCGCTCCATGCGGCGTGCGCCCGCGACGCGCTCCGCGAGGCCGATCGCCAGTCACGGCTCATCAACGCCGGCGTCACGTTCGCAAGTCGACGTCCCTCCGACTACAGGCGCGGTAAGAGCCCGGGCAGTCTCCGATGAGTATCCGCAGCCGCTCAGACCTGTCCAGAGCCCCGCCTGAGCACCCCGTGTCTCGGCGCCGCCGATGGCCCGCACAGGGCACGCCAGGGAGCCCACATAGTCCCCCAGACCCAGCGCGGCCACGTGGCGTACCCACCGCGGGTGGACCCTGCAGACCACCACGCCGAACCGCCGAAGGCCAGCCCACAGCGCCCGCAACTCGGCGCTGCGGCCACCTCCGGTGCCGTGGTGAGCCAGCCGGCACGTGTCGGCGGCAGCGAGGCAGGGTGCCCGGCGGTGGCCGATGACCAGGTCCTCGCCACGGGCCAGGTCACCGGCGGCAAGGGCGCCGCGCATCTCGACGAGTCGGCCGACCGGCTCCCGCCCATCGCCCGGCCTGACAACAAAGTCGCCAGGCGAAACGGAAAGTGAACGGTCCGCATGACACCTCCGCGGCTAGCCGCGACTGAAGACCGATCTACGAAACCTTCAGCAGTCTGAAAGGAAGCATGATGCGCAACTCAGAACCACAGGAAAACGGGGCGCTGCGGCACCCCGACCCGCAGCAACCGGGCCCGGCGACGGAAGGCGGCGAGCCGGACGACACCGACCGTGGCCCCACGGGCCCGGTGAGGTCCACCGCCCCGGGAGAGACCTACACCGCTTGCCTCTCGGACCTTCCCGGTCCACCCCCGGGCGCCACGGGCCTGCAGCGCCAGAACGCGGAGGACACGGCGTGGGGGATCAGCCGTTTCGGGTACGGCCTGGCCGACTCCTGGGGCGATGACTTGGACCACTTCTGCGTCTACACGGTCGGGCTGACTCAGTTCGACCACCCCGAGCTCGTCACCGTCGATGTGCTACAGCTGACGGCAAGTCTGGTGCTCTCCCGTCTCGCGGACCAGGTCGTGCGCTCCGGCACGCGCTTGCGCGCCGGCGAGCTCTATCACGTCAACGGGCTGGACATCGTCAGGGCCCGGGTACGTCTGGTCGAGCTGACCCACGAGGACGCGCAGCGCCTGATCCCGGGGTTCCCCGAGCGGTCCTTCAACGGCCGGCAGCCGCGCGCACTGCAGGTGCTGGCCTTCGCCGCCTAGAAGCGCATCATCGGATGCCCCTTACGGCGGCGCGCGGCGCTGGATGCGGCCATCGACACGCCTCGCGCCGCACGCCGCCCACCCAAGCGCCGCCGGGCACTTGATCCCGGCTCACCGGGCGGGCGGGCCCACGGCAGGCGCAACAACAAAAGCGCGGCCAGGGCCGGCCCCGCTGGGCCGGCCAACCGGGGGCGGCTCACCGCGACCAGATGCCCCCGCCACACGCTCAACAACGAACAAGGAGAAACGGAAAATGACGAACTCAAGCGACCTCCTGGTCGACGCCTTCCGGCGTCCGGACCCCAAGGAGCTGAACCAGGTGGAACCGGAAGAACCGCAGGAGCACCCGGTCACCGGTCAGATGGCGTGGTGCTACGGACACTTCGGCTTCACCGTGGCCGACTTCGGCGGTGACTCCCTGGCCAACTACTGCGTCTACACGGTGGGACTGATCCAGTTCAACCACCACGAGCTCATCATCATCGGCGTCCCGCCCGAGGCGGCCCGGATGGTGCTGTTCGGACTGGGTCACCGGGTCGTCCACGAACACCGCTACATCCACGCCAGCCCCCACTCCTACGACGTCGAGGCCTACTCCGACCGGGTCGACGAAGGCACCCCCCGGATCCGGCTCGTGGAGCTGACCACGCAGGAGGAACACCGCCTCTTCGGCGGCGGGCTCTACCGGCACCACTATGACGCCTACGACCCACCCGAGACACTGCTGCGGGTCACCTTCGAAGACCCACGCGACCTGTCCCCGATGCCCTTCGCCCCCAGCGCGCTGTTCGACCCCGGGGTCGGCGCGGGCGACGATCCCGACCCCACCGTGCCCGGTACACCACGGTGAGCCGACAGGAACGCCGGCCCGGTGCACACGTCGGGCCGGCGGGCCTTGGCCTCGTCCTCACCGTGAGGTCGCAACCGCCTCGCCCCAGCGGGGGCGAGGCGGCGCCCAGGGCTGCTGCCGACCACAGGCTCACCTCGGTCCCGGGGGACGCCGACGTAGAACAGGCCTTGACCACCGCCCGAACCCTCGTGTCGTGGGGAGTGCCGCTGTTCATCGCCAAGCCGGACCTCGACAAGCAGGGCCGGTGGCGGCCCACTGGTGGGCACGGCAGCACGGGCTTCTGGTTTCCGCAGTGCTGGCAGGAGTCGCGACCCGACCAGTCGGTGGTCGACCGCTGGCGGCCCGGTGACGCGCTGTGCGCGGTGACGGGCCACGTACTGGACCTGTTGGACCTCGATCCCCGCAACGGCGGGGATGCGACCTTCGCCGAACTCGCCCGCAATGGCCTGTGGCCGGAGGTGTACTGCAGCGCGGCGACGCCCTCGGGCGGGCGGCACGACTTCGTGGCCCCGCTGGGAGTCCGGTCCCGCGACGGCGTCCGTCCTGGCTTGGACGTCAAGGCCGGGGCCGGTGGCGGTGGACACGGCATTGCCTTCCTGGCGCCGACGGTGAAGCTGTCGAAGTCGACCGGGCAGCTGTCGCAGTATGCGTGGGTCATCCCGCCAAGACGTCGTCCGGAACAGGACGACGACAGTGGCGCGGCGATCGCGGCCCTGGTCTCGGAGGGTCGCACGCGCGCCGGTGGTCCCCGTGCGCCGAACTGCCCCAGATCGGCTGAGAGCCTCCCCCCTCGCCTCGACAACGACAACGACACAGACGACGACGCCGACGCCGACTCCGTCGTCGCGGCGTTCCTGGCCCGGGTCCCCGGCGGCCCTCCATGCGGGTGGATGCGGGACGCGGCGAACGCGGCGTCGAAGGTGCTGACCGGCGACCAGCTTCACCGGGGCATCATGGGGCCCGTCCTGCGGATGGTCCGCGGCGCGGCCAGCGGCCATCAGGGACTTGACGCCGCGCTGGCAGAGCTGCGCAAGGACTTCGTGTCCCGGGCGCAGATCCGAGGGGGCGTGCGCGAGCTGGCGTCGGTGCAGGAATGGGACCGCGCCCTGGCGGGCGCGGTCGCCAAGGTCCCCCACCAGGGGACTGGGGTGCGACCTACCGCAGCCTGCGACTGCTGGCTTGAGCAGTACCTGCGCGACTACGACCAAGCGCCCCCGCACCTGCACACGCTCAACGGTCGGCAACGGGCAACGGACCGGGTGGTCATCGACTGCCTGCTCAGTAGCGCCCGCCGGGGCCGGTCGCGTCGCATCCAGGTCTCCCAGCGCCAGATCGCCGAGGCCGCCGACGTCTCGCTCGCCAACGTCTCCCAGTCGCTCAAGCGACTCAGAGAACAGGGTTGGGTTGAGCGGACCAGCGTGGCCGGCTACCCCGACCGCCTTGACCTTCTGGTGCCCCAAGCAGCGGTAACGAGAACAACTGAAAAACCCACCGCAGCGGGTAGTTCAGTTGTTCTCGTTACCGCGCGAGGAGTGCACCAGGTGTTGGGGCCGGCCGGGGCGGGCCCCGGAGCTGCGGCCACCTTCGCCCGGCTTCCCGAATGGCGTCGACGTGTCCGCGGCCGGTCCGGCCATCTGGTCCGCGTCACGCCCGGCACCGCGGCCTCCGGCGCCAGGCCCGCGGACCCCGTCCAGGGGCCGCGGGCCATCCCGCACCCGCCCACCGGTCGCGGAAAGACCGTGGCCCAGCTCGCGCAGGAGATGAACGTCCCCACCTCGACAGTGCGCGGGCGCCTGAACAAGCTCCACAGGCTGGGCCTTGCCTTCCGCGACGGCCAGCGCCGCTGGTGGCGGTACCGCTTCGACCCGGAGTGGCTCGCCGACCGGGAAGGCATCCCAGACACCGCCGAGGCCCGGCGGCGCCTGCACGTGCGTCAACGCCGGCTCTACTACGTCCCGCTTATCAAGGCCGGGTCCGTCCGGCCGGTCGTGGACGACGACGGCTCAGTCAGGTACCTGGAACGGCTCGAGGGCGAGGACACCGGGTCGATCCTCTGGATCGACCGCGAACCCGACGCCGCCCGCTGGATCGCCTCCCTGGATCCCGATCAGCACCCGTCCTGACCCGCTAGGGCTGGTGCGGGGAGGGCGCCAGCCCGATCCCGCCAAAAGGGCCTCCCCGCGACAGCATGCATGCCGAGGTCACTGCGCTCTTGCAGGCCTGGGGACCGGAAGCAGCGCGGCGACGCTTGACATCACCGGTTCCTGACAAACACTTGGTGGGCGGGGAGTGCGGCCCGCCCGGCCTCCCCGCCGCGGACCTGACCCTGAATCGCACTCGATGGAACGGAGCAGATTCATGACCCAAGTCATTCACGACAAACCGGACCAGCTCGCCAAAATCCAGGCGGCCCTGCTCCAAGGAGAGCAGGTGTTTGCGGTGTACGACGGCAAGGGCGTCGGGACCGGCTTCATAGGCCTGACCGATCGACGCGTGATCATCCAAGACAACTCGTTCGTGGGTGGGAAATCAGCCGTCACGAGCCTGCCCTACAAGCGCATCCAGAGTGTCTCCTTCGTCTCGGACAAGTCCATGTTCGGAAAGTTCGTCGCCTCCTCTACCGTGGCCATCCAGGTCGGCAGCCGCATGTATGAGGTCGAATTCCGAGGCGACGAGAAGGCCAGGCACGCGCACGACGTGATCCTGCACTACGTAGTGCACAGCTGACCGAGCGGTCACCGCGCCCAACCGGCGCGGTGACGAGGATGTGTGGCTGATGGTGCTGCCATCGGTCTCGAAGGCGACAAGGCCATGCTTGCGGAGATGGAGCAGGTATCCGGTGATGGCGTCGTGGCGGGTCAAAGCCCTGTTGTGGAGCCGATGTTCGACGACACCATGGCATGCCCCGCTGCCCGCCCTTGCGTATTGGGGCTTTAACGCCCGGCCGCCACCCTCAGTTCGAGCCGGCTAGGTCAGCCGGGACCCACGACGTGTAGCCGCGCTCGCGCGCCGCTTTCCTCACACCACCGAGTTGCTGGCGCAGCGCCCCGAGGTGTTTGAGCGCCACCCATCCTGTCCGGGCACGCGCAACTGCGAAGCGCGTTCCGATAGCTGCCACGGGCCGGAGGATTACCGTGCCGGTCGCGACCTGGACTGCCAAACCGGCAAGGTTGGCAACACCGGCCGTGGCCGCTTGTTCGGCTACCCACCGGCCGGCCTCTTGGGGCTGCTGACCGGCGCGGAGCCGGAGCACACCGGCCACCAGGATCGCGGCCAGCGCGAACTCTGGAATCGCCTCATGAGCAGCGTGCGCTGCAGTTAGGTGACCAAGAGCGCCCTGCACATGGTGCGTCACTGCGGCGTCGTTAGTGACGGCATGAAAGTGCGATACGTCCATGCCTCGCGCTCTCGCCGCAGCGACCGCCTCGTGGCTGGTCGCAACGTCCGGGTACTGGGGGTAACGCTCCAAGTGCTCCGCAAGGAGCCCTGGGTGCGCGCTCTCCTTCATCTGGAGGTAGCCGACGTGATGACCCTGTTGGAACGTCTCTACGTCCCAGCCCGGTTGGTTGAGATCGTGGGCAAGGACAGCGTGGTCAGGCGTTCCCGGCAGATCCAAAGTATCGCCGTGGTTAATTCGGTCGACCACGTGCAGCTCCAGCGTGGCACCCTTCACCGAGTTGATCAAACCGTTGGTCTGGGCCCTCGTCAGGTGCGTGAATAGCCCACGCAGCGTGGTGGGCGAGTACGCGTCCAACCGTCCCAGGTGCTCCAACGCCGCAGACACATCCGCCGGCCATTGGTCAGCCGATGCGAGGCTGACCTCATCCGTGAGCAGGCCGGCCGCGGTCGCCGCCTCGAAGTAGCCCGAGGCCACACGCAGCTGCACAGTGTCGCGAACGACGTCCTGCCAGCTGGGCGCCGGGATCACGCGAGTACGGCAGTCCAAGGCCAGGCACTGCAACGCCTGAGCGGCCTCGGGACCTAACCCTCCAGCATTACTCATGTGCACCGCCGTGTCCCCGCTCGAGGCGTTCGACACGGTCCAAGAGGTCCAAGATCATCGCGTGCTGGGTACTCACGACGTCCACTAGGTCTTCCATAGTGGACCGCGCCTCAGCCCAGGCCCCGTTCTGGCTAACGGTGTCCTCAGCCTTGCCGTAAACGCGCCCGGCCACCCCGAGACTGCGCCGAGTTGCATCCTCGACGCCAGCTAGGCGCTCCTCACCCACAGCATCTGCGAGCGCCTCCCGCGCCTCTGAAACCCGGCTACGGAACCTATCGCCGA
>NZ_JAPYZV010000001.1:648760-664993 GCF_027812955.1 Pedococcus sp. 5OH_020 | reverse complement strand
ACCCTCGTTCATGTCCCCGCGCCCCCCCGCTCTCCCCATTTGCCAAAGAGTGTCTCAGGCTAGACGGTTCACTGAGCGCTCGGTGGCCGGATTCGCAATCCCGATACGGGTACCCCCCGCAACCGACGTGCTGCGGTATGGCGACAAGTTTCACGTAGGCACCGGCCACGGCGTGATGGTGGGCACGGTCGACGCCTTCCCTCACGTCGATGGCTGGAAGCGAGCCCTGCAGGGTGAGCTGGTCGCTCACGCTGTGCTGGCAGCTCGCTCCAGGGCTGTCAGCAACGGGGACCCGAGGTCGCCCATCGTCAGTTTCTCGGATGTCTTTGCCCTCGGTTGGGAACGCCGTTCGAGCTCGTGGGCCGACCCCCCGTGGGGGTCATCTCGATGGTCCGGCGCCCGATCCGCGGGTGATGGCGGGAGGCTCAAGCGTGCCGATAAGAGGCTTTGTGTAAAGTTGAACGGTCAATCACTCTTCACTCAGCGCGTTGCATGTCCAGCGTTGCCTTGGCTCTCGATGGAGAGTTTGCTTCTGGACGCTCTCGCCCACGGCCTTGAAGCCGGCGAAGTGGATGACAGCCTCCACCTGTTCGGCCCCGATGAGCTCGCAGGTCAGCTCGGCATCAGCGATGTCGACCGTATGCAGGGCCAGCTTCGACCCGAGGATGGCTTCAATCCGCGGGATCACCGAGGGCTTGGAGTTTGAGAAGTTGTCGGCCACGATCACGTCGTGGCCCGCCTGGACCAGGCGAATCACGGTGTGTGAGCCGATGTAGCCAGCACCCCCGGTGACCAGAACGCGCATCAGTCTCTCCTTGTCGCAGCAGAGGTCTTCACAGGTCGCGTCCTGCCGGGGGTCCAGCCCGGACCCCGAAACAGCTCGGCGCCCGCCACCCGGCGGCGGCGAAAGCGCCTACGACAGCGTCTGCCACGTCGGGGAGTAGGTGGCCGGGAACGAGGGCGATCGCTGATCCACCGAACCCTCCTCCGGTCATCCGGGCACCCAGCGCCCCACTGTCCCGAGCGGTCTGCACGGCAAGGTCAAGCTCTGGGCAGGAGACCTCGAAGTCGTCACGCAACGACTCGTGCGAGGCATCGAAGAGCTTGCCCACCTGCGCGAAGTCGACAGCCCTGAGGCTTTCGACCGTCCTGGTCACTCGGTCGATCTCCGTGACGACGTGCCGGACGCGTTGACGGATCGGACCTTCGGGAAGTCGGCGCAGGACGGAGTCAAGGTCGGCGGCGTCAAACTCCCGCAAGGAGTCCACCCCGAGAGTGGCGGCGGCCCGCTCGCACGCCTGACGCCTGCTGGCGTACTGCCCGTCGACGAGGGCGTGCTCGACCTGAGTGTCCATCACCAGGATCGCCAGGCCATGGTCGGCCAGCGGCAGTGGAACCTGTTCGACCGTCCCCTCGCGGATGTCAAGCAGCATGGCACGGTCGGCCTGGCAGCGCAGGGAGGCAAGCTGGTCCATCCCCCCGGTCGGCGCCCGCACGAAGACGTTCTCGGCAAAGGCACAGAGCGCCGCGAGCTCCGCGCGCCTCGCGTCGTCCTTGCCGTGAAGCCCCAAGGCGAAGAGCTCGGACGCCGCGACGGCGACGGCGCACTCGAGAGCGGCCGAGCTGGACAGGCCGGCGCCGAGAGGCACCCGGCCATCGATCGCGAGGTCGACGCCATGGACACCGAACCCGTGGTGTTCCAGGGCCCACAGCACTCCCACGGCATACGCGGACCATCCCGTGACAATGCGCGGTGCCAGATCGTCGAGGGAGCACGTGACCACCTCAGAGGTCTGCGCCGACCAGAGCCGCACGGTTCGGTCGGGCCGACGCCGCGCCGCGACGAAGGCACGTAGGGGAAGCCCGATCGGCAGCGCGAGCCCCTGGTTGTAGTCGGTGTGCTCGCCGATCAGGTTCACCCGGCCTGGCGCCGACCACACACCCTCGGGTTGGCGGCCGAACTGGGCACGGAAACCGCTGTGCACAGAGCCGACGACCATGGTTCGCACTAGACCTCCCGCAGGCGAGCGGCGATCCGCTCAGGTGCGACGTCGTTCACCCAGCCGCCGACCCCGGACTCCGAGCCGGCCAGGTACTTCAGCCGGCCCGGAGCGCGCAGCACGGACATGATCTGCAGGTACAGGCGTGAGACCTCACGGCCCTGGCGCACCGGTGCCTGGTGCCACCCGGCGATGTAGGGAAGCTCGACCGCACTGCCGTCGGTGTTGACGTAATAACCATCGAGCCGCCGCAGGAGGTCCAGGTAGATCTCTGCGAGCTCGTCGCGTTCCGGCGAGGTGAGCGCGGGCAGGTCCGGCACGTCGCGGTGAGGGGTTAGGTGGACCTCGACCGGCCACCGGGCGGCGAACGGCACGTATGCCGTCCAGTGCTCCCCCGAGGACACGATGCGGGCGCCGTCGGCGAGCTCCTGGGCCAGGATGTCGGCACCAAGGAGCCGACCCGTCCCGGCGTGGTGGGCGTGCGCCCTGGCGAGGACCTGGGCGGTGCGTGGGGGGACGTAGGGGTAGGCGTAGATCTGGCCATGCGGATGGTGCAGCGTCACCCCGATCTCCTGCCCCCTGTTCTCGAAGCAGAACACCGCCTCGACGTCGGGCAGCGCGGACAGCGCGAGCGTCCGGTCAACCCACGCTTCGATCACGGTCCGCGCACGGGACTTCGACAGGGACGAGAAGTGCGCTGAGTGATCCGAGGTGAAGCACACCACCTCACACCGTCCGGCCGCCGGACGCTCCTGGAAGCAGGAGCTTGCGTGGGCGGCCGGGCTCGCCTTCACGGAGAAGGAGGGGAAGCGGTTCTCGAAGACCACGACGTCGTAGTCGGTCGCGGGGATCTCCGAGGGCACCATTCCCGACCCCGGCGGACAGAGCGGGCACTCGTCCGCAGGGGGTTTGAAGGTGCGGTTCTGGCGATGTCCGGCAATGGCCACCCAGTCACCCGTCAGCGCATCCAGGCGCATCGTGCCGGACGCGGCTCGGTCGCCGAGGGGCCGCTCGTCCCGAATGTCCCTGGCCGTCGCCAGACTCGTCTCGCAGTCATCGAAGTAGATGAGCTGCCGCCCGTCTGCCAGCTCGGTCACGGTCTTGCGGATGTTGGTGGTGAGCGTCATAGCGCTGCCTGACCTTCTCCCCCACGGCTCGAGGTGTCGGTTGCGGTGAGCCGGAAGAGGACGGCCTGGTCCGGGTGCAGACGCGGCGGCCGCACCCCGACGTGCTCCAGGCTTGTGCCCGAGAACTCCGCACCGGCGAAGTCCTGCGCCGCCTCCAGTCCGCGGTAGGGATGCCCGGGGTCGAAGGTGGCCGGGTTCCCCTTGCCCCACCACGGCGGGGGCACGAGCCCCGACGGCGAGCATGCCACAAGAGTGGGGGTCACCTGGTAGGTCGTGTGCGGGTCGAGGCCGCGCAATCGCAGCCGCCCAACGGGATCCGTGAGCGGGGACGCGACGCTGACCAGCGCGAAGAGGGCCTCCGATCGGTCTGGGGCCACGACTCCGTGGACGAGGCTCCCCGGGGTCACGGCGTCCATCCGAACCAGGTCGCCAGTGAGCAGCAGCTGGCGGAGATCCTTGTACAGGCGGACCCAGTCGCCGAGCTCGTCCAGCGCGCGCTCGCTCGCCTGGGCCAGGTCCCACTCGATCCCTAGATGCCCGAAGATCGCCGTGGCGGCGCGGAAGTTGAGGTCGTGGGTGCGACCAGTGGTGTGTGACCGTCCCGAGGCGATGTGCGACCCCATCAGTTCGGGCGGGATCAGCTGGCCGGTCCACCTCAACATCGACTGCCGCTCAAGGGGATCGATGCAGTCGGAGACCCAGACGCGGTCGGTGTGCTCCAGGATTCCCAGGTCCACTCGACCTCCACCAGAGGAGCATGACTCGACTTCCAGACCGGGGTGTGCCGCCTTGAGCTCGGCAAGCATCCGGTACACGGCGAGGGTCTGGGCGTGCACGCCCGGACGGCCGTGGTCGGTCTGGGTGCCGGCTTCGATCAGGTCCCGGTTGTGGTCCCACTTGATGTACCCGATCTCGTACTCGTCGAGGATCGCGAGGATCTGACCAAGCACGTGGTCATAGCACTCCGGGATGCCGAGATTGATGACCTGCTGGTGCCTCGACTCGACCGGCCACTCGGTGCGGGCCGACATGATCCACTCGGGGTGGGCACGTGCGGCATCGGAGTCCGCGTTGATCATCTCCGGTTCGAACCAGAGCCCGAACTCCATACCCAGCTCGCGCACCCGGTTGACGATGGGGTGGAGACCCTCGGGCCAAACATCTTTGGAAACGACCCAGTCGCCAAGTCCTCGCAGGTCGTCCCGACGGTCGCCGAACCACCCGTCGTCGAGAACGAACCGCTCGACGCCCAAGGCGGCTGCACGCTCGGCCAGGTCGACCAGCTGCTCGACGTCGTGCTGGTAGTAGACCGCCTCCCACACGTTCAGGGTGACCGGACGATCGGCGCTGACATGGTGCGGGCGCCCCCGCAGGTACCGGTGGAACTGGTGTGCCACAGCATCGAGACCGCGGCCGTATGCCGCGTAGATCCAGGGTGTGGTGTAGGTGTGGTCCGCGCCGAGGACCAGTTCACCCGGCAGGAGGAGCTCCCCACCACCGATGACCCGCTGACCCTCGAACGTGAGCTCGGCATAATGGATGTGGTTGCCGCTCCACGCAGTGTGAACGGCCCAGATCTCCCCCGAGCCGAAACCGAAGCCCTCAGTGCCGACGTGCAGTAGGGTCGCGGCGTCCGCTCCCGTGCGGCCCTTGCGGCCCTCTCGCAGATGCGTCCCGACCCCAAGGGGCGCTCGTTGGGGCGCCCGCTCGTAGCCCCAGCGGCCTGCGAAGTCGAGGATCTCGGTCGCACGCTCAGGCACGGGCAGCGCCAAGACGAGACCATCGAGCGCGTACGGGTCGGCGGCCAGGTTGGTGACCATGGCCCTGGTCCGAACGAGGCCCGAGTCGAGCAGCTGCACCTCAAGCGTCAGGGCTAGCGCGGCCTCCTCGTCGCGAGCGTCCACGGTCACCAGTGAAGGACCGCCCTGGTGCCAGCCCGCGACGGGAGCTCCGTCCACGGCGACACTGACGACCTCGAAGTTGGTAGACCACGAACCTCCTCCGCGGCTGCCCGTGAGGCCCGGTCGGCCGACGAAGCCCGTGTGATGCTCCGGGAGGACGGCCAGCCGGACCGGGACGTCGACGCTGTTCGGCCCTACCACTGGCACGCTGGCCTCCCCAAGGCGCCGCGCTAGGGAGTCCTCGATGCGTCCCAGCGACGCTCCCCAGTGGATGACGCTCGGCAGGCGGTTCTCGGTGAGATCCAGCAGGATCGACACCTCGTGCGTCATCAGATGGATCAGCGTGCCGTCGGCGGAACCACCCATGACTTCCTCGCTGGGCGGTCGCACTACAGTCGCTCCACGGTTGCCAGGCCGCCGGTAGGCACAGTGATCCGGGAAGGGAGGCTGTCGTACGTGTCGTCGGTGCGGACCACCCCGCTGGGGTCTTGGACAACGATTCGGATGCGGGTCGCGCGCGTGATGCCGCTCGCAGCCTCCAGCGCGACGGTGGCCGAATCCGCGTTCGCGATAAGCCACCGTGACCATCCGCGAGCTGGCTCGTGGAGAGTGCTCGGGCTGTAGCGGGCGGTGATCGTCGTGCCGTCGGCTGAGCCGTGCACCAAGGGGTAGTTCAGCTCGGGGCGTTCGGGCTGAAACTCCCCGTGTAGCAGAACGTGCCGGTACTCGTTAATGATCCGTAGCCAGAATGCCAGCACCTGTGTATGCCGTTCGCTGAGGGCCAGTAGGTCCATCGAGATCTGCGGGACACCGAACAGTGCGTTGATGAGGTGCTGGCCCACACGCGCCGGGCTGTCTGCGTCGGCCCACATGATCGGGTCGGAATGGATCGCGACTCCGACGGTGGCGAGGCGAAGGTCGAGGATTCCGATCCGGTTCTGGATGGGGCTCATCGGGCAGTCCATCACGCGCAGCATGGTGGCCCGTGCTGTGCTGGAGGGGCCGATGTAGGGTTCTCGGAACTCAATGGAGGCCCCCGGTAGGACTGCGTCCAGGCCAAGACCGAGGTCGTCGAGCAGGTTCAGTGCTCCGGCTTCGATACCTTCGGGGAGCGCCTGGCCGGCGAAGCGCTCCAGGAAGTCGATCTTGACCCCATGTGCTCCGGTGGTTCGGACCAGTTGGACGACGCGTTCGACGAGGTGTCTGCGTGCGGACTCCGATCTGGAGTCAAGCACGGCGGCATGCATACTGGGATCATCGGCGACGATCGGGAGGTGACTGACGGCTTGCGATCGATGGCCGATGAAGGGCGTGCCGATCCACCACATGGTCCGGATGTTGTAGGTGGTGAACCGTTCGACCATGCGCGCCGCGTCGGCGATCTTTGTCGCTGATACGGACCAGTCGCCGGCGCTGCCGTATCCGCGCGCCGTGTCGGCGGTCTGCCAGCCGTCGTCGACGATCAATGTGCCGAAACCGAGTTGCGAGGCTGGTTCGGCGTACCCCATGAGGACCTCACCGTCGATCGCCTGTTGCAGGAAGTACCAGGTGCACAGGACGGGTCGTTCGTCGTCGACGGCAGGCCGTGGCCGGGGACCGCTGAGGCGTCGCGTCATTTCCTGGACGGATTCAACGAACCCTCTGCCGGCGAGGTCCAGATGGACCCGCAGTGGCGATTCCCCGCTCTTGCCGTCGATCTCAAATGACACCAGCAGTTCAGCGCTTTCCTCGACCAAGCCGGCGCGCACCCGAAGGGGCCGGTCACCCGGGGACGCGCCGTAGGTGACGATGGATTGGTCGCCGTCAGCGAGCAGGCAGCCCAGGGCCATTCCGGACAAGGGGGAGACTGTCTCGGGTTGCTCCCAGCTCGCCGGGATGCGTGTATGGTCGCGGGCGCTGCCCGGGCGCCAGAGCGCGACCGCGTCGCGAGTTTGAATCAATGCCGTGACTCGTACCAGCTGGTCGGCGTTGACCCTTAGGGTGACGATGCCATCGTGATAGGTGGTCTCAGACGGCGGCACATTGGCATCAGCACCGGTAGTCAGGGTCAGTTGCAGACCGGGTACCGGTGAGTCGAGTGAATGTGCATGTTGTGCGGCTGGATCGTCGCCCGGGAGCCACAAGGGGGTACGGCCGCCGATGAGGATCGTCATTTGGTTCCCGTGAATGAGATGCCTCCGATGATGTGGCGTTGAGCGAGGAAGAAGATGAGCACGCAGGGCAGCACCACGATGATCGATGTGGCCATCAGTAGGGACGTGTCGGTGCGGTTCACCGATGTGAACCCGGCGAGCGCCATGGGCAGCGTCTTCCACCGGTCCGACTGGATGAAGATGGTCGGCGTGAGGAAGTTGTTCCACGACGACATGAACTGCAGTACTGCAGCCGCGACCAGGATCGGCTGTGACAGCGGTAGGTAGATCGACCGCCAGATCCGGAACCAACCGGCTCCGTCCACCACGGCGGCGTCGGTCAGGGAGGCAGGCAACCGCATGTAGAACTGTCGGAACAGGAAGATGAAGAATGGCATGCCAAACATGAAGGGCAGGATGATCGGGTAGAGCGTGTCCATCATGTCCAGGGATCGGAACAGGATGAACTGGGGCACCAGGGTGACCTCCTGCGGCAGCAGCATTGTTGCGAGCACGATCCCAAAGAGGAGGCCCGAGCCGCGGGCGGGGATTCGTGCGAACCCGAAGCCCACCAGCGAGGACACCAGGACGCTTCCGACGACGGGGATCAATGTGGTGAGGAGCGAGTTTGTCAAGTAGGTGAAGAACGGAAAGCTGGCTAACCCGCTCGTGTAGTTGTTGAACTGCCACTGGATGGGCCACAGCGAGATTCCGCCCGAGGCGACACCCTGCCGCGTGCGCAGGGAGGTGGCGATCATCCACAGGAACGGATAGGCGAAGACCAGCGAGCCGATGGTCAGGACCACGATGTTGGTTGCCTTGCCCATCGGGCTCCGCGCTTTGAGCGGGGAGACGCTTCTGCTCCGGGGTCGGCGTTGGCGAGGTCGCGGGGGCGCGGTCGCATCGGCGTCGTCAGCTTGGACGCGGGTTAGGGCTCGCGACGAGAGCTCATCATCTAACACGGGGGCGCCTCCTCGAAGCTTTGGGGTTGGCTGATTCGTAGTAGACCCAGAACGCGCTTCCGCGGAACACGAGCAGAGTCAGGGCAAGGATCATCAATAGCAAGATCCAGGCCAGCGCGGAGGCGTATCCCATCTGGAAGAACTGGAACGCGTTTTGGTATAGGTAGTAGACGAAAAACAGGAGCGAGTTCGCGGGAGCGCCGCCGGCGGACTTGATAACAAATGCCTGTGTGAAGATCTGCATCGCAGCGATCAGGCCAGTTACTACGTTGAAGAAGATCACTGGGCTCACCTGCGGGATGGTGATGCTCCAGAGCCGCCGGGCCGGGCCTGCCCCGTCGATGGAGGCCGCTTCGTAGAGCTCGATGGGCACGTCCTGCAGGCCGGCAAGGTAGATGACCATGTTCCCCCCGACGGTCCACAGGCTCATGATGATCACCGCAGGCAGGGCCCAACTGGGGTCCTGGAACCAGGCAGGTCCATCGACTCCGACGGCATGGAGCATGCCATTGACCAAACCGTAGTTGGGATTGAAGACCCAGAGAAACAGGGTGACCTGCGCGACGCCGGTGACCAGGCTGGGCAAGTACCAGACGGTGCGAAAGACGTTGATTCCGCGAATGTCGGTGTTCATCAGCAAAGCCACGCCGAGGGACAGAGCGGTCTGCAGGGGGACGCTGACGACGGCGTAGACGAGCGTGACCTTGATCGCCTGTCGGACCAGTGGGTCGGCAGCGGCCTTTTGATAGTTGCCGAGGCCGGCGAACCTCGAGGGGCTGACGAGGTCCCAGTTCAGGAACGACAGCCACAGGGAGTACACCATGGGTCCGAAGGTGAATACCGCGAAGCCGAACATCCAGGGGGACACGAAGAGCCAAAATGCTGCGGTGGTTCGGGACATCCACCTTCGTCGGACCGCGAGGCTTACGACTCCGAACATTGCGGCTGCGACAACGGCGCTGAGAAGGACGAAGGCACCCAGCGGGCGGAGGCCCGGCGCCAAACCTAGGTGGCGCAGAACCTCCTCCAGACCGCCAGTGATGGGGTTCAACTGATTGCCGGCCCTGCCGCGTCGAGAGTTGCCTGGCACTGCTTGTCGAGTTCGGGCAGGACCGAAGCGGGGCTCTGCTTCCCAGACCCGATGGGGGTCTTGTCGGTGAGGGCGGTCTGCCAGTCCGTCGAGATCTTCGTGTTCGCCTTCACGGACGCGGTGATCGGAGACTGGTCAACGGCGTCGACAAAAGCCTGGAGGTTCTGCTCGGGCGCGGCCTTCTCGAAGGCCGGGACTGCGGATTGGACGACCGGAACGCCCAGCGATGACTCCTTGGTCGTCAACCGCTCCTGTGCCTGCTGGTTCGTCGACATGAAGGAGATGAACTTGTTGGCGGCATCCGTTTCGGCCTGGTTGGCGTTCCTGGTGACGGCGAGACCATCGACCTCCATCGGTTCACCGTTACCGGGGTCCGGGACCAGAGCGAAGTCGGACGCGTTCTTCAGGGAGATCAGCTGGGCGATGTTCCAGGGGCCGAAGTCCGGCTGAGCAGCCAGCCGTCCGATGCTGAGCCAGTCGAACATGTCCTGGCCCTGGGCGTCGAGCAGGGTGGGCGTGAACCCGTCCTTGGCCTGGCTGGCGATGACCTGGTTGGCGGCCTGGATGGCCTCGGGGGACGAGAGGGTGCAGCGGGTGCCATCTGTGCTGTAGTTGTTGCCCCCGTTGACCGTCAACCAGCCGCCGAACCACAAAGGTGCTGATCCGTACTGCTTGGACTTGCCGGAGCCCTTGGTGAGCTTCTTCGCGTTAGCGATGAAGTCCTCGACGTTCATGGGTGCGGACTTGCTCGGGACGTCCAGGCCGGCTGCTTGCCAAAGCTTGGTGTTGATGGCCATGACCTTGGTCTTGGCGACGAAGGGGGTGGCGTAGTACTTGCCCTGAATCTTCATCGCGTTCGGGATGTTGGCCGAGTAATACGCACTTGGGCTGACGTTCGCTTCCTTGAAGGAACTCGCGAACGCGGCAAGGTCGGTGTTGGAGATCTGCGCGACGGTCGGCGGCTTGCCGCCGGCGAGCTGGGTCTGCAGCTGCTGCAGGTAGTCGTTCTGGATCCAGTTCGCCTTGACGGTGATCTTCGGGTTGGCCTGCTCGAAGTCCTTGATCATGGCCGTCAGGGTGGCGTTCTCGGAGTTGTTCCCCCAGTAGGCGTAGGTGATGGTGGCCGATCCATCATTGCTCCCTCCGCTCGGTGCTGTGGAGCAGGAGCTGAGGATTGCGGCAATGCTCGTCGCCGCGGCGACAGCGAGCAGGGGAGTCTTGTTCATTGAGGTTTCCTTGACTCGTCGTTGAGGATGGAACCGCCTGCCAGCTCAGGATGCGGGCAGGATTGATGTCTCGCCGGGGGCGATAATCGTGCTTTCTGTGAAGTCGCCGAAGCGGGCCGTCCAGCGCAGAGGACGGGGTCCTGTTCGTACGGTGATGGTCGTCGCTTGACGGCCCCGTATGGCGATGTCGATGACATACGGCCCTACGGCGATGTTCTCCACCGTCGCCCAGTCCTCATCGGAGAGCAGGTGACTGTCGGTCTCAATCGCGTCAGGGCCCGTCGGACGCAGGCCGGGAAGCCCGACTGCAAGATGGGAGACGATGTTGAACGGAACCTCGGGGTAGTCAGCTCGGGATGCGAGCAGGTACTCGATCCAGTACATCGCCTCAGCGTCATGGTGGTACGCGAAAAACGCCTCCGGCAGATAGGTCACCGCTTCGATGTTGGTCGGCGGAGTGGCGCGAAGTTGCGTGGCCAGGAACCGTAGGTGGGCCTCGGCGGAGGGGCCAGCGGGGAGCAGCCCTTTCACCGCGGGGTACCAGCTCGCTTCCCAGGCCATGTCGGTGTCGTAGTGGTCAGCGGTCCTGCCGCTGGCGAATCGGCTGTCGTTCTCGCTCCACCAGTCCCGCGCGAACATCTGTGCGATGCGATCGGCAGACGTGCCGGCCTCAGCGGCGAGACCGTCATCGTCGACGACCCCTGCTGCCGCGGCAGGTCCCAGGATCGTGCTGATGGCTTTGAGTGCAGCCCACTGTGTGGCCACCCCGTCCGCAGCGATGAGCGGATGATCGCCGTGGTGCTGTTCGTTGTAGGACGCCAGGCCCTGGAAGATGTCGCCCGTGCCGGCCTCGCCAGCAAGGCCAAGGCCCAGTATGTCGTGTTCGGCGGTGTACTCACGGACGGTGGTCCCGCGGAAGCGTGCCAGCTCGGGGTCCTTGATCCACCGAGGGTCGCCGGTCCACAAGTACTGCTCGAGCGCCTTCTCGACTAGCTCGTACGCCGCCGGGATCTCGCGCACGAAGTGGTCGTCGGACGTGTAGTCGATCGCTCCCGGCTCGCCGGTGAAGGTGAAGGACCACAAGGGGTAGTAGCGCCGTGCCGGTGTCGCGGACGCGGCGAACGTCCGCATCATGGCGAGGTTCTGCTCGTCGAGACCAAGGAGGTGCGCACCCAGGAGCTGGTGAGCGACGTCGCGGGAGTAGAAGAGCGGCCGATCCGTCAGGCCCGCCCAGTACGAGGGAACCTCCGAAGGGTCCGTGCGCACCCATGCGAGGCTGCGGTCAACCGCCCACTTGAAGCCGTCGTTCAGTGGCGGCGAGGAGGAGTCGAAGCGGAGGTCCCGTCGAGCGAGGACGTCACCAGGGGGAATCTCGGGCATAGAAAGAATGTAGCCAGATGACGGCTACGAGACAATCGCTTTCATAAACACGTCATTGCCGGGCACGGCCTGTGGAAGCGCGGATGATCAGATCCGGGTCGAACAGAAGTTCCTGGCTGTCAGCGTGGCGCCGCTGGATCAACCGCTGCAGAATGCGCACCGACGCCGCGGCCAGACGATCGATGGGTTGACGAACTGTGGTCAGGGGCGGGTTGGTGAACTCGAGGGGATGAACGTCGTCGAATCCGATGACCGAGACGTCGTCGGGCACGCGCAGGCCCCGCCGAGAGATCGATCGCACCGCTCCCAGGGCAATGTCGTCGCTTGCTCCGATGATGGCGGTGACCCCCGCATCAAGGACGGACGCCGCAGCCGATGAGCCACCCTCGACGCTGTATTCGTGGTGCACGATGACCCCGCCTTCGCCACCGCGACGCTTCAGCGCAGCACTGAAGCCGGCAACCCGGCGGTCACTGGGGCGATTGCCGCGAGGTCCCGCGATCAGGCCGATTTTCCGGTGCCCTAGGGACCACAGGTGATCCACAGCGAGTTCCGACGCTACGGCGTCGTTGGTTGCCAGCGCTGGCATCGGAGTGTCAGGAAAGGACCCGTTGATGCACAAGAACGGGATGTTTCGGGCAAGCAGGAGGTTAGGCACCGATGGATCCGCACCGACGATCGTGTTGCTTGTCGACACGAAGACGACACCAACAACACCGAGGTTCACCATGCTGGCGACGCATTCGTACTCCTGACTACCACCCGACGGCGCTGAACCGACAACCGCCTGCAGACCCTGGCTGCTGGCGCCAGCGACAATGCGGGCGCACAGCTGAGCGAAGAACGGGTTGTCCAAATCCGGTGTCAACAGGAGAACGACCTTGCTCGTGGTAGCTCGGCTCGAGTACCCAAGCTGTTGCATCGCCTCTTCGACGGCTCGCCGGGTATCCGGGGCCACGATGCCCCGATGGTTCAGCACCCTGCTCACAGTGGCTTCGCTGACCCGCGCCTCGCGCGCCACGTCACTGATCCCAACCTTCGCCATCGCCTACCCCTCTAACCGCGCCTCGTTGACCTCGCCCTTGACGGTACTCTGCAAAATTCCAAGCATGCAACTTTCAACCGCGTCGTCGCGTCAGGAGGGTTTGATTCCACAGACAGCAGAACAAGGCGTTGCAGGACACAACCACGGTGCCGTCCGGAGACCACGACTCCCGATTCGCCATGCGTGCGATGCGCGTAAGTCGCCTCCGCGCTTAAGCCTCGATCCACCGATGATCTCGGGGGTGTGAGCGTGCCGTAACGATGAGATGCCCTGCCGTGCTGGGAGATTGGGACTTGCGACGGTCCGATCACACCAACCCGGAAGGGCATCTCTGAGGTGAAACTCTCTCACACCCGCGCAGCGACGGTCGCGGTGTTCGATGATCCGAACCTGGTGTCGTCGGCTGGGCTGGTCCCGGTGCTTGCCCTGGCCGACGCCGCTGGGCTGCGGGACCTGGCCGATGAGCACCTGAGCGTCCCGACGGACAAGGGCGCGAACGCCGGGTTGAAGGTGGCCTCGCTGGTCGCCGGGATGCTCGCCGGCGCTGACAGCATCGACGACCTGGCCCTGCTGCGCCACGGCGGGATGGGTCGGGTATTCACGAACGCCTACGCGCCCTCGACGCTGGGCTCGTTCCTGCGCGCGTTCAGCTTCGGCCACGTCCGCCAGCTCGACGCGGTCGCGTCCCGGTTCCTGACCGCACTGGCCGTCCAAGCCCCGCAGGTCGTCGGCGACGGTACGGGTGGGCGGGTGCTGGTCGATATCGACGACACGATCAGTCGTGCGTTGCCATAACCACGACAACTGGCAGATTGCAGTCGCGTACTGGCGCGCTCAAGCAGAAGACAACGTGCATCTCCACTAGCCTCTCCACTGACGGCAGAACGGAGGAAGCATGCAGGCCGACGCGGTATGTCCCACATGCTCAAAGACTTTCCGCCTCCCGAACGCGAGCGCGAATCTCCCGCAGCACGCAGCGGCTAGCGGCTGGCCGGCCATCTGCGAAGGCTCGGGCCAGGCTCCGCAAGCACCGGAGGTTGTCGCGGGACCTGGCGCGAACACGAAACCCGGGAACTCGATTGGGAATCACGTCTGCGGGTAATGCGGCACGCCGATGCAGCGCTCGCGCTTGACGAAGGTACAGGCAAGGGCGCGACGACAGGCCGCGGGCACGAGTGCGATCACTAGCAGTTGCCTGGGCCCCTACCTCTGTTTGCCGGCGGCGCTGCTCGTCGGGTGGGTTACTCGCAGCACAACGGCTGGCGGGGTAACCCTCCTGGTGGTCTTGTTCGGAGGATGGGTTTTGGGCCGCCGCTGAAGGTCCCCGAGGGGTGGAGTTCGATGCTTGCTTCTCGCGGGTTGCCGGCTGACTTGAGGCGCTCGCCCCCCGGTAGACCCGGCCAAGGAGGCCGATGACCGCGATCCCCCGGCCGCTTCCGACCGCCACCGCGGTCAAGGCCGCCGATAAGACCACTTATGTCTGTGTAATCAAGCTCGTGGGCCGCTGGCTCGCCAGCTCCTGAGGCGCAGTAGGAGATCCGGCCGAGACTGACTCGCCACCCTCCGCACACCCGCGACGCTCTCCTGCCGGTTACCTCTGGCGGCTTGCGGTGCCCGGGATGCCGCAGGCTCGGGGCTAAAGTAGCCGATGGCGGCGCCCCCAAGAGGGGCTCCGTCAACGACCGCGAACCCGACGCCGCCCGCTGGATCGCCTCGATGGATCCCGATCAGCACCCGTCCTGACCCCCCGCTGGTGCGGGGAGGGCGCCAGCCCGATCCGGCCGAACCACCAAGCCCCTGTTCACCATCGCGATGGTGCAAGCACGCTGGAATCCCGATGCCCGCGCCTACCTGCAGCGCAAGCGAAGTGAGGGCAAGACCCCGCAGATGCCTGAAAAGACACCTCGCCAACGTCGTCTATCAAGCTCTCATCGCCGACCTAACAACCCCCGACAACGCCCAAAATTCTGCCGCCGCTTGACGATAGCGTTCCCTAACCCCGCCGCGCTGCTGCGCCTGGCGAGCTGCGTGCTGATCGAGTCCGACGACGAAAAAATGAGGTCCGTTTGCTGACTTCCGGTGCGCTTTCGCGATGGCATCGCTACGGTGGTGCCCCGAAGGCATCTCAAATGACCGCTGCCTCGGAAGGCCGTGAGCGTGCACAGTTTCGGACTATTGCCCCCATTCGAACCTTTGTGGTCCCGAGCGTCCTGATGTTCACGGTCCAGGCCAAAGCAAAGAATCGCGCGGGCATGAGACATCTCGACCGAGCGAGCAAGCGCCCGACAACCTGGGTCGCAGCAGCCCTTCTCGTTGTTTGCCAGGCGGCGATATTTGCTCCCCCCTCAGTGGCAGTGGGACCTGCACTTTCCTGGTCGATGATGGGGGACTCCTACAGCGCCGGCGTCGGCCTTGGAACGGTCACTTCGGGGTGTGATCAGGACCCCTACGCCTACGCACCCCGGGCGCAGCGTGACATCCTAAGCGCCTCGTACTCGATCACACAATCGTTCGTTGCCTGTTCTGGTGCGACCACTTCCGATCTGTGGAATTCTCAGATTCCAACGGTTTCAAGCGGCACGAACATCGCCTCTTTGACTATTGGAGGCAACGACATCGGCTTTGAGCCTAAACTTAAGGGTTGCTTCTATGGCGCCTGCGGTCCGGACACAATGTCACTGCAGGCAGACGTGCCTGGGGGAGGTCAGACATGGGATGATGTGTTCAACAATCTCGTCACCCGGTACGTCCAAGTTCGGCTCCGCATGGCCGCCGGGGGCCACCTCTACGTCGTCAGCTACCCGATTCCGTTCGCACGCCAAAGCAGCTCGGATTGTGAGCAGTTCACCCCGCTCGAGCAGAACGCGGCGAACGCGCTCGTGACCCGATTGGACGACACCGCCTACTTGGCAGTCCAACGTGCGAACTCGGTCTTGCAGTCGGTCCATGGTCGGTTGGGCAACACGACCTTCGTGGACTGGCGTACAGGCACCCGACAGTCGGGTGCCTATGCAATACCTCCGGGGTACGCGGGCGCGGGTCAGCAATTCGACTCCTACACAACGCCAGATGGGCTGTGCAACACCGCTGGCCACACCCCATACATTAATCGGTACATACTCAGCACTAATTACAAGAATTCTTTCCACCCCAACTCAACCGGGTATTGGGCCGCCGCCCAAATGGTGGCCAACCAGATCAAGTCGGACTTCCCGACCGGAGGGGGCGGCGGCGGGCCCCCCTCGATCAGTGTCTCCAACAACAACGGGCAGATGGCCGTGCAGTTGGCCAACTTCCCTACCGGCGTGTCCTACTTCTTCTGTCACACCGGAACCGGCTATCCGACCGGTGGGACGGTACCCAACCACGG
>NZ_JAPYZV010000001.1:299768-648663 GCF_027812955.1 Pedococcus sp. 5OH_020 | reverse complement strand
GTCGGGGTTGTGTTCAGGGTCCGGCAACTTCTGGATCGGCATCCAGGCCACCGACGGCCACGACTACTACAGCAACCAAGTCCCCTTGGGCGCGGGGACGCCCTCCGTGAGCGTCTCCAACAACAACGGGCAGATGGCCGTGCAGTTGGCCGACTTCCCTACCGGCGTGTCCTACTTCTTCTGTCACACCGGAACCGGCTATCCGACCGGTGGGACGGTACCCAACCACGGCCAGATCACCATTACGTCGGCCAACCAGTCGTGGTCGTCGGGGTTGTGTTCAGGGTCCGGCAACTTCTGGATCGGCATCCAGGCCACCGACGGCCACGACTACTACAGCAACCAGGTAACGCTCGGCCCCCCACCGGCCGCGCCAAGCCAACCGTTGGGTGTTGTCGCCGTGGGCCACGATGCGGCAGCCACAGTCTCATGGAGCCCACCGAGCAGCGATGGCGGAGCCCAGATCACTTCATACCGAGCTGCCGCCAGTCCAGGGGACGCGTCATGCGTGACGGCTGCAATGTCTTGCGTCGTGACTGGCCTCGCTAACCGAGCCTCCTACACGTTCACAGTAACCGCGGTGAACAGCGCCGGGTCCAGCAACCCATCAGTGGCTTCCGCTCCTGTTGTGCCTGGGTCGCCGATCGCCGGGATGTTCCGGAGACTAACCCCGGTTCGCCTACTGGACACACGCATCGGCAACGGGGCGGCACGCGCACCCTTGGCGGCCGGCGAAGGCATCGCCTTGCAGGTAACTGGGCGGGGCGGTGTGCCCGCAGCCGTGTCTGCCGTGGTACTCAATGTCACCGTGACCCAGACCACGGCAACTGGGTGGGTCAGCGTCTACCCGGACGGTAAGGCACGCCCATCCACCTCCAGCTTGAACTTCGTACGCGGGAAGACGGTACCGAACTTGGTAATCGTCCCCGTTGGCGCGAACGGGGACGTCGATTTGTTCAACGGGTCCAGCGGGACCGTGCAACTGCTTGCTGACGTGACAGGCTACTTCGTCGCAGGATCCCCATCAAGCGGCGGCGCCTTTGGCGCACTGACTCCCAGCCGTGTCCTTGACACTCGCAGTGGCACTGGGGCCTCTCGGGGCGCCGTTGGCCCCGGGTATTCGACCACCTTGACCGTGGAAGGGCACGACGGCGTCCCGACTTCGGGGGTCTCGGCTGTAGTGCTGAACATAACAGTCACACAGCCCACTACGGGCGGATGGGTGAGTGCCTACGGCACTGGGACTGGGCGTCCAGCAACCTCCAACCTGAATTTCGTTGCAGGACAGACCGTCGCGAACGCAGCAATAGTTCCTCTGGGAACAGACGGGGCCATGACGATTTACAACGGCTCGAGTGGCGGTCTGCAACTGGTGGCAGACGTGTCGGGATATTTTCTGTCTGGCGACGCGACGAATCCCGGCGCATTCCACGCTGTGGAGCCAACTCGGCTTATGGACAGCCGTGTCGGACTGGCCATCCCAGGACCGTTTGCTCCCTTCGAAAGAGCAGCGGTTCAGATATCCGGAAGCACGGCCGTCCCCTCAGGGGCCAGCGCCGCCGTCCTCAACCTGACAGTCACCCAACCAGCAGCCCCCGGTTATGTCACCGTCTATCCCGATGGAGAATCGCCACCATCGACGTCTAGCCTGAACTTCGGGTCTGGACAGACGGTGCCAAACCTCGTCGTGACCGGACTTGGAGCCAACGGCAGGATCGACCTCTTCAACGGCTCGCAGGGCAACGTACAGCTCATAGCGGACGCCTCGGGCTACTTCAAGTGATGCCTTAGGCGCGCACCAGAGACATGGATCGAACGAGGCCGGGTCCTCGAGGGCAAGGCTGGAAAGGCAACGCGCAGTAGCTCGTTCATTGACCGTTCAACTTTACAGATTTGATTGGCACGCCGCGGTTTGACGGAGTGAACGCGGCCGGGCTGCCGCGGCATTAGGGCCGCCGCGCAGCGCTCGGGGGTTGCCTTGAGCCTCGTGGTGCGGAGCCTGGGCGCGTGATGCGCCCCCCTGACGGTGCGACCTCAGCCTCGGGGCGCCTAGCCAGAAGCACTCTGCGGTGCGGTGAGCGCTCCGTGGGCGCCTCGTCAAGGTGGAAGCGGCCGATGTGTCCGCCCGGGAGTCCCACGGCGGCGAGAGAAGGATCCGCGCCCCGCGCGGTTCCCCGCGCGCAAGTCGCTGGAGGAGTTCGACTTCGACGATGCCCGAGGACTCAAACGCGACCTGATCGCCCACCTGGGCACCCTAGACTTCGCCGGCAGGCACAACGTCGTGTTCCTCGGCCCGCCCCGCACCGGCAAGACCCACCTAGCCACGGGATCGCTAGGCTAGCCGCGCCTACCAGGCCGGGCACCGAGTCCTGTTCGCAACCGCCGCCGAATGGGTCGACCGGCTCGTCGACACCCACCACGCCGGGCGCCTGCAAACCGAGCTGCGCCGGTTGCGCCGCTGCCCGCTACTGGTCATCGACCAGGTCGGCTACATCCCGTTCGAGCACGAACCCGCGAACCTGTTCTTCCAGCTCGTGTCCGCCCGCTAGGAACGAGCCTCGCCGATCGTACCTCCAACAAGGAGTTCGGCCGTTGGGGCGACTTCTTCGGCGACGAGACCGTCGCCGCCGCCGTGATTGACCGCCTCGTCCAGTCCAGCGTCTGCCACCGGGACGGCGCTCTTGCCACGCGCTCCAGTTGTCCTCGCGATCCTGCATTCGTAGGCTGGCGGTGCAAGTGCAGTGGACATGCAAAGCAGCGTGGAGGGTGGGCGGCCGATGTTCCTGTCGGCCTTGAGCCGCGTGATGGGCTACGACCTCGAAGCGGCCGTCGCAGCAGCCTCCCGTTCTGGCTCGCGCGTTCACAAGATCCGGATCGTCTGTCTGCTCGTGACGCTGGTCTGTGTTTGGACGGCCCAGGTCTACAGCCGATCGTTTGCCATCGTCCTCGCGCAGGAGCATCCGGTCGTCCTCCTGGCCCTCGATGCTCGGCTCCATAACATGGTCTTGGTCGCCGACACGCTGCCGCAGGTGGTCCTTCTCGTCACGTCGATGGTGAGCCGGTTCACCGAACATTTACTGTACTTCTTCCTAGGCCGGTGGACCGGAGAGTCCGCGCTCCGCACCGTCCGTCAGCGCTCCGGGTGGTTAGCGAGACTGGTGAGAAGGGCTGAGCAAGCGTTCGCACGTTCAGGCAACATGGCGGTCCTGATACTCTCCGACCGTCCTGTGGCCGTGCTTGCCGGTGCGGCGCTCATGAGCCCTGCCCGGTTCGTCGCACTACACCTGCCGGGAACTGCCCTTCGCGTGTGGGCCGCGACAATGCTGGCTCGGTCGAGTCAAACCGTTGTGAAACCCTGGATCGCCCAACTCGAAGCGCACACCACCTTCGCCACGATTACGCTCCTCGCGACGTCAGTCCTTTGGATTTCCGTGCTTGCCGTTGGCGTCAAGAGGCACAATCACCGCAGCTCTGGCATGAGCGAGGGGGACGAGTGAGGAAATGGATTTTCACGAGGGCAGTGCCGTGGCTGCGACACCGCATGTTCAGGACGGGTATAGACCTCGACGCACCGATCGTCGTTCACGAGCGGGTGCTCACGTGGGCGAACGTCATTACGCTGCTGAGGCTGATCGGGCTACCTCTCTTCGCCTACTTGGCGCTGGCCAGGCAGGCCTGGTTCGGGTCGTGCCTCGTCTTGAGCACCGTCTCCTTCCTGGACTCCATCGACGGCTACGTCGCACGCCGCTTCAACCAAGTGACAAAGCTCGGTAGCATGATGGACCACGTCGTGGATCGGGCGACCGTCGCGGTGGCCGCACTGACACTCCTGGCGGCGAAGGTGATCCCCGTGTCGGTGGTGGTGCTACTGCTCACGCGCGACGTCCTGCTCTTCGCTATGGTGACGGTCGTCGGACAGTTCGGACGGCCCCTGCCGACCGGGCGCGTGCCGGTCAGCAAAACGGGTAAGCTAGCCACGATGGCGTTGCTCGTGTCGCTCCCGTTCCTCATTCTCGACCGGTCCGCCACCTTCGGGAGCAGCATCGTCCACATCGGCGCGTTGGCACTGATCGGCATCGGGTTGATCCTCTACTACGTGTCCCTCGGCCAGTACGTTTACGCGATGCTGTCCGTGCCGGCGGGGCGGCAACAGGTGACATCTCGCTCGGCGTAGCCTCTTCATGCGGCCGCCCTAGCCTCCACGCGTGCGCACTGTGGAGGTCCGCCAGAAGCGATCCGTCCCGAGCAGCGCCAGAAAGAGGTCCAGGGTCAGTACCAGACCCGGGACCACCACCCTACGCCGGTAGTGGATGATCGCCTCGCTGTAGCGTCGGTACGTCATCGGGCAGTTGGTGCGCCACCACGCCGGTGTCAGCAGGTCGGCACCAGTCACGGCGGCGTCCGCGATGTTCCGCTCCCTTGGCTCCTCAGCCAGGAACGACCAGAGCAGGTTCGGCGCGCCGGCCATGACGTCCTCCCTGAAGTCCGAGAGGTCGTCCATGAACTTCCCTCCAACGCCCATGACTCCGAACTGCTCCTCACAAGCGCTGTCGTGTTCGTGACCGTTGAAGGCACGGATCACTCGATACGCGCACCGAAGTGAGTGGCCCGAGTCGATCTCGACCAGGGCCAGGGCCGAGTCCAACCCTCCCTCGCTTCGTCGCAGCGTTTCCACATGCTTGCGGTAATCCTCGAACCAGCGGTCGAGGAAGTTGTCGATGATCTCCCTGCGAACCGCCTCCCAACAACCCGCCTCGCTACAGTAGCGCCTCAATGCCTCCCAGACCTCGCTCACGCCGGCGCCTGACATCACGGATCGGAGGTCTGTCGGCTCTTGCGTCCTGAGTTGCCGGGTCTCGTACTCGTCGTCCAAGGCGTACATGAACGCGGTGAACAGCGTCACTGCCAAGCCGGTCAAGGGGTTCAGCCGCATCTTCGTTGCTTGATGGTAGGCGCGCAGGAACATGGCGCAGTACACGTCGTGCGCCGTTCGCTTCATCTCCGGGTTCTGTACGCCTTCCAGCGCACGATGTGCCTGCGGGTAGGTACGAAATCGCCGCCGCATCCCGTACGTGTAGATGTATGGGGTGGCGCGCAGCGCTGTCCAGTACCGGAATCGGCGCGTGAGGAAGGGCTCCAGAGACAAGCCGTCACACCCCCGTCGTGCGGTCGCGTGATCGTGACGAGAGCCGATCAGCTGGCGGTCGCGGCAACTTACTCCGCAGGTCGGCGAAGAGCATGCCGGCCAACGTCCGCGGTCCCGGCTCCTGCGCCCACGTGGGCGCACACACCGACAGCTGACCGGACGTCACCGTGACCACCCCGCCGGGCCAAGGGCCTGCCCAGTCCCCATCCCGTTCGAAAGCCGTGCCGGAGGCGCACTCCACGCGGACGCTCCCGCGGCACTGTTGCCACTCGATCACGTGGCGGCGCCCTGCCGACTGGTCTGCCGATCGCCGCCACCTTGCGTCGAAACGAAGAACGCCCACCTCGATGACACCGTCGTCGACTCGCGGGGTCGCTAGACGGACGCTGCGCACAAGTCTCGCGTAGTTGCCCACGAGGACGGCGTCTGCACAGACCAGGCGCTCGGCCTCGTCGGCGCACGTAACCCTGAACTCCCGCGGGCCGTCGAACAGATGCCTGACGGTTGACAGTCCGTAGGCCGCCATCCCAAACCGCTTCTTCGATCGCCGGGACGCATCTCGCATCACGAGGGCGGTGGCCCCGATGCTCCCGGCGAAGAACGGGGCGCCGGCTCCGACTCGGCACACGTCCACCTGGACGCGTCCGACGCCAAGTGCCACCGCGAGCGCAGCCTCCGGCTGCGCGGGGATGCCCAGGCTGGAAGCCAGGATGTTGCCTGTGCCCGCCGGGATGATCCCGAGTGGGATGCCAGAACCCAGCAAAGCATCGGCGCAGGCCATCACTGTTCCGTCCCCGCCACAGGCGATCACCAGATCGGCGCCTTCCGCCAGCGCCTCCCTCGTCACCGCGGCTCCTGTTTGAATGACCGTGGTTCGCAGCACGTGAGGCGTCACCTCTGTCCTCGCCGACAAGGCCCGCCGCACGCGGTCCAGGCAGTCAGCCGCGCACCTTCCCGCCGCGGGGTTCACCACCACCGCCACCCGTCGTGGCATTGTCACCATGCTCACGGTCCGAGGACGTGTAGCGCTGCGGCGAGCGGAATAGCCAGCGGCACTGGCAGGAGCATCGAGTCGAACCGGTCCAGAACTCCCCCGAAGCCGGGCAGGAGAGTGCCCGCGTCCTTGACACCGTGCGAGCGCTTGACCAAGCTTTCCACCAGATCGCTGACGATGGCGAGAACGCCGACGACCGCGCCAAACGCCGCGAGCGTGACGACGCCTGCGTGCAACGGCAGTGCCGCGCCGATCATAGGCGCGCCGACCGCAGCGCCCACGACGCTAGCAGACGCTCCCGACCAAGTCTTGTTCGGACTGGTCCGAGGCGCCAGTCGCGGACCACCATAGGTCCTTCCGATCGTATAACCGCACATGTCAGACAGCCAAGCGCAGGGAAGCACCAGGAGCAGCAGGCTCCGGCCGCCCGGTAGCCGGTTCGCTGCGTAGACCCAGGAGCACAATGGGAGCGTCACGTAACACGTCCCGATGAGCAATCGCCCGATGTGCTGCTCGCTGCCCTCGACAGTGTCCGTGGCGACCCGGACGACGACGGCAATGACGAAGACGAGGAACGGGATGCTCGTGAACAACTGTCCACGGCCCGAGGCTGCCGCTACGACACCACACGCAGCACCTCCGTGGAGGAGGATGTCGCAGTGCAGGGGGAGGCCAGTGATCCCGGCGTACTCGCGGTTGCACAGATAGCACAAGAGGCCGACCAACAGCACGACTGCGGCATCACCGGAGAAGAGAGCGACCAGGATGCCCAGCGACAGGCAGGTTGCCACGAGCACCGGCACCAGAAGCGACCTGCGTTCAGGAAACGTGCGTCGACGCCATTCCCGGAACACAGCCAAGACGAGCAGGACGGCCAGAGCCAACGAGACGCGAAGCAGTAGCGGCAGGAAGAGTGCGTCCCGGGCAGGCGAGTGGATCACGAATGATCCGGCCCCTGGCTCACGTCGGCGGGCGACCGCGCCCCCTGCCAACTGCCGCGCCGAGCGGAAGGACGACGCACGGCCGTGAGGCGGCCAGGGAGGATTCGGTTCGCTCCTCGAAGGACGGACGCAGACGGGCGACGAGTCCATCGCCCGACGAGACCCTGAAGGTCGGACGGGTAGAGGAGCCGGACCTGATCCGGCAGCGTCGCCAGGGCCGTGTCGAAGAGGGGGCGCATCAGGATCCGGACCCGCAGCGGCGCCTCGCGTGTCAGCGTTCTACACAGGATGTCCGAACTGGCGGTGGCGCAGAGGTCGCCGGTGGACACGATCGCAGAGACGTACTCGTCGATGTCCGCCACGGTTCTGGGGAGGCTCGCGCAATCCACGCCGAGAAGGCGGCCCACGACACCAAGTTCCTCGCACACCAGGTCGCGCTCCCGAGGTGACAGGCGGCCCACGGTCAGGCTCTCGAAGACCAGAAAACTGGAGACTAGAGAGACGTGGACCCACAGGAGAAGATCGGAATCCTTCGCGGGGAAGGAGCGGTTTCCGAGTTTATCCTCCAAGCTCACCGCAGCGTGAAGGGCGTTTACGCGACGCACGGCCGCAAGGGCGTCCTGGCGCTCCCCCAGGAGGACGCGCAGAGTCGTCTCGACAGTTCTCGCGTGACGCGCCCAGGGCTCTTGCAGGTATTCGCCGGTGCTCTCGACGGCAGCAGCGACGTCAGGATGGACCGCCTGAAGAAGCATCGCCCGTAACCCACCCCCGTACAACACTGAACGGCGACACAGCATCGACAGTGCAGGCCCGTCCGCGGGCAAGAGACCGGATGATGACACGCGCATGTCACCGTCGGCGGCGTGAATCATCACGGTTCTCCAAGCCAGTACGCGACCTGCGGGCGAAATGGTCGATCCCCAGCGTACCCGGATGTCTTCTACTAACTCGACCCAGAACCGCGATAACCTCACAATGACGTGTGGTGGAGAATCGCGAATGCCGATGTCGACGCCCTCGACTGCCGAAGGGGCTGGACGTTGACACGTGAATCATCGAGACCTCGGGAGCACGAGCGCGATTGCAGCACTGGAGAGACTTGGGAGACGATCGCCCTGCAGACGTCCGACGGAGAGGACATATGCGCGGTCGCGCGGAGGCGGACGTCCGTACACTCTTGTCTCGTTCCTTTCGCTACCGCGCCTACCTCAAGACCGCGCCCTTCGCATACCGGCACAAAGTCGTGAAAGCGTTCCGCCGCTCGTCGATCGCCGACCGCCTGTGGCGTGAGTGCACCGCCGAGGAGATCCGTACGTGCACTCACGACATCTACTGTGACATGATGATCCGAGCCTATACAGGCTTCACGGGCCTGACGGTCTCGCCCGCAACAGGATTCGCGATGACGCTCTTCATGATCTACATCTTCACCTTCGATCAAGAGTTCGAGCGACTTCGTCACAGGCCCGAGTCCGCAGAATTCGAAGCGGTTCGCGGCCACAGAGCGGTATCCGACGTCTGGGACGGCTTCGTCTCCTACTGCCAGTGCCTGCCTAATGGCGCGGCCGTCGTCGCCCTTGTCGAAGACCGATTCCGCAGGTACTACCAAGAGTTCAGGCGACGGGAGGAGGCCGCCAGCCAGTTGCTGGACCTCCCGTCGACGGCGGCACTCGTAGACTTCGACTCGGGAATGGTATTCGAGACGCTCCACGACATCCTGGCTATTGCGAATCAGCACGAGCCGACCGTAAGCTGCCGGGCGCAGTTCCGGTCCGTGGGCCTGGCCGGAAAGTTCCTCGATGACCTTCGAGACGTCGGTGAGGACCTCCGCGCCGGCGTCCCCAATCTGTATCACGCCGCAACGGAGTGCCACCCGCTGGAGCGCCAGCGACTAACGGCGGCCGCGAGTGAGAATCCAAGATTGTCCCTGGCGTGGCTTGAATCCCACTGCCCGCGCAGTCACGACGAGTATGTGAAGTTGACGCTCGAGCATTACAGCTCCCTCGAGACGCCCGCGTTCAGGCTGCCCTTGGACCTGAACTGGGCCCTGGTCGGAAGTAGGCGGTATTGGGACAAGCCTATCCGAAGAGCTCCGGAGCCCGTCTGATGCGCACCGATGCCGATCGCGCGGCCGCCTACTGGTCAGACCTCACCTCGCGGTCGATGGTGGGTCTCGCCCTGCGGCTGGCGCCCAAGTACCTCGAGCACCTTTTCCGTCGCCCCTACCGGCGTGATCTTGCACTGGAGCGGCCGACGCGCCTTTGCGTCGGCGCGGTCGGTCGGCACTCCGCAGCCGCTCTGGATCTATGGATCGACGGTTACGTGTCCGGGCTGAGCCGGCTGCTCGGCACACGATTAACCAGGGACGCCGGACTAGTAGCGGTCGCTTACATCCGGCTGATGGCGGCCTTCAACAAGGAGTTCGAGCACCGGTTGGCGCTCGGCGCTCCGCTCGACCTCGACGTGATCCTCGATCAGCACCTCGTACGCTCGTGCGTGATCAGCTGGCAGCGGCTCGCGGCCAGTCGCAGGTTCGCGTCGCGAGTCGCAGAATTCATGGACCTCCCCGACTTCCTGGATGACTACGCTAGATACGTTCGCCTGGCGACGTCGCCTGGCTTCGTCGTCACGCCGCGGACCCAGGCGCAGAGTATCCTCCTAGATTCTGGCGGCTACCTCGAACGACTCTGTCGGCTGGTCAGCGAAGTCCACGACGTCCGCGCACCGCGCAATGCACTGAGGGACAGCTTCCACTTGGGAGTCGCGGCCAAGTACGCCGACGAGTTGATCGACGTCACGGCGGATCACACCGAGGGCCGGTACAACTTGCTCCTCGCACTGCTTTCGGAGCGACCGACCGAACGGGCTGCCTTCGAGTCCGTCGGCGGCACCAGCCAGCGTCTAAGCGTCGACTGGTGGATCCGTCACGCGCCGGACACCTTCGACGAGTTCATGGACGGATTCTTGGCCCACTATTACCACGTCGCATCCTTGGACTTGCGCCTGCTTGCGGACCTCACCATGATCAGATCCGTTAGGGGTCGGAGCGGGACGTCCGATCCTCGAGCGGTACGTCATGTAAGCAATCCTCCAGGCGAGCCTGGGCGCTGAGCGGGTGGCCTCGGCTCTCGATGCCCGTCGACGACCCTTCTATGAGGACGTGTCAAGTGATCGTGGCATCTGGGGCGCGAGGTCCGAGGTCACGCAGCGCCTGTGTACGCGGTCTGTTGACTCTAATTCGGCCAGTCGCAGCCAGCGCTGGCGCGGCGCAGGTCGTGGTCGGTGGTGCATGCACCGCTGGTACTAGGGCACTGCACATGGCGTCCGTGCTCGCAGGCGCCGCCTGCATCTTCTTCATCATCGCCGTGGCCAACGTCGTGAACGACCTCGTCGACCAGGCGGCCGACGCAATCAGCAGCCCCGCGCGTCCGCTGCCCTCCGGTGCCGTCGACCGCCGCGATGCCGTCGTCCTCGCCGTCTTGTGTGCCGTGGGCGGAATAGCATCCTCGGCCGTTGGGCCGGGCGGCATGGCTCTCGGGACGGCGCTACTCCTGGTATCCGTCGTGTATTCGCTGGCGATCAAGAGCACGGTTCTCGCTGGCAACGCCACGGTGGCGACGCTCGCCGCATTTCCACTGACCTACGGCGTGGCGATCGCTCACGGCGCCTTGGGACGGGCACTGTCGGGATCGCTACTGATTCTCTTGTACATGTTCGCTTACGAAGTGCTTAAGACCATCCGTGACATCGAAGGGGACCGCGCGGTCGGGTGCGTCACGGTCGGTACCGCGGCAGGCCAGCTGAAGACCGGCAACCTCTTCAGGTTCCTCGTAGTTGTCTATGCCTGCGTTGCGGTCGCCGTCCCGCTGCGCTTCCACGAACATCCAGCCTACTTTGTCGTCATGCTAACCGGCTGCCTCGTCCCCGTCGCGGCCGCAGCCTTTCTTCTACCCGTCACGACGTCGGCTGAAGCGGTGACGCGGATGTTGCGTTCAATGGTTCTCGCGTGGCTTCCCGGGCTTGCCGCCCTCTGGGTCCACCTCGCGTCCTAGTGGTCCGGAACCGCCCCTCTACCGCCAAGAAGGCCAGAGAAGGACTCCGACGGCTGCTGCAGGTCGATCAGGAAACGGATCTGCTCTGCGGACCACGGACTAAGCAGGAACGGGGAGGTCCGTGCCACCTCCCCGAGGTGCCGTACCGGGATCCACGCGTGATCGCTGACCTCCGACCGGGCAGGCGCGACCGCCCTAGAACGCACGCCCGCCACAAAGACCGGACACAACTCGTTCTCCATGATCCCCTGATCGTCGACAGCATGATACCGGTACTGCGGCATCACGAGCCGCAGCCTGTCGACCGCAAGACCCAGCTCTTGCTGCCCACGTCGACGGACAGCGTCGGCGAGATCCTCACCTGGCCAGGGGTGTCCACAGAAGGCATTCGTCCAGACCCCGGGAAAGGCTGCCTTCGTCGAGGCACGACGCGTGACGAGGACATACCCGTCCTCAGTCACGACGTGACACGAGAATGCTAGATGAAGGGGAGTTGTCCGTCCGTGCACCGTGGACTTGGGTGCCGTCCCGACAGGCTGGCACTGATCGTCAAGAAGGACCACGAGCTCGCGATCTGAGACGCCGTGGTTTGCCATTTCCCCCCTAGTCGAACCGGTCTTGAGTATAGCGACCAAGCGTGACCATGTGGTGCATCCCCACGTGCGAGGCTGGGAGGTTATGCAAAGTGACGAGCCTGGCCACCTGCCCGGCTCTCGCGGGGTAGCTGGAATGCAGCCAACCTTGTCCTCGCCGTTCAGAGGGGCCATCATCGGCAGTTGTCCAGCAGGCCCCCCCCGGGGCTCATCTGTTTGACGGAGTCCACCTCTACTCAGCACTGAGAGAGTCCTCGGACCCGTTGCTACCGGAGCGACAGCACTTTGATGGAGGCATTCATGCACACACCTGCCGGCCAGCCCCGACGAAAACGCGTCACCGCTGCGCTCATAATGCTGCTGGCGCTCACGGGAATCATGCTCGCGTCCGCGACGCCGGCCTCGGCCGAGTCCTCCTCTGCATGGACGACTCAGTACCCGTGGCCGCACAACGGCTGCACGAGGGTAACGGATTACCCTATGCCCTCGGTCAGCTTCACCTACGCTTGCAACCACCATGACGGCTGCTACGCCTACCATTGGGCGGACCGAGGGACCTGCGACGCATGGTTCCGGAACGACATGTACGGGGCCTGCTGGAACGCCTACCGGTGGAATGGGCTTCTGTACAACAGCTGCATTGTCATCGCTACCGGCTACTGGACCGGAGTGCGCATCCTGGGCCAGCAGTTCTACGACTCAAATGGCACCTTGACGCGCATCAGCACGCCGATGAACGTGGGGTAAGTACCCCCACGCCTCGGCCCCCCCAGCAGTAAGGTTGCGGGGGCCGAGGATTCGAAGCAACGCTGGAGCTGGGAGGACATCGACCCCCGCGTCGAGGGACGTCCAGCCCGCCGCTACTACCTACTGACAGCTGCGGCGCCGACAGCGCGCGCCAGTCCCTCGCCAGGGCCTTGCATGGTCGTCCATCCTTGCGACTGGCGCCTCCCCAGGGCGGCCTTGCATGAACGCCTGGCAGCCGTCGACAGCGCGGAACGGGACACCCGCCGCCCCCTGGCCGTCGCGCGCCGTACGTCTGGCCACGCACGCGCTCCCAGCCGGCGCCACCCGCGACCGGTACCGGCAGGAGTTTCTCGCCGAGCTCGCATGGATGCCCGAGCGACACCAGGCCCGGCACGCGGCGGGCATCCTCAGCCATTCCCTGGCACTGGGCTCCGCCCTGCGCGGGAGCCAGCCAACCCCCTTGGAGCACGAGATGACCAGACCGACGAAACCTCTGCTGTGCAAGACCAACGTGCACCACAGCTGGGAGTGGGCAACCACCCGAGATGGGCAGCGGTATGTCCGCTGCGCTCACTGCCTCAAGGAACGTGGACAGTGGACCGGTGGAGCCAGCATGGGAAGCTTCGGGGCGGGCGGCGGATGACCGCCGCAACGGTAGTCGGGGTGCACCCGCGCGAGGGCAGTGCGCCCGGGCCCCCATGTAGCAACGCTCGACACGCAACGGTCCAGAGGGCAAACGCCCTTCCACGTCATTGGCTACGAACCCGGCTCCCGGTGGAGACCCGGGAGATGGCCGTGCTGTTCGCGACCATGCGGCCCTGGCGCTGGGACGGGTCCTGGAGGTTTGTTCATCTCAAGACGGCGGTGGCGACGCGGGGATCCATCGGGGAGGCGATCGGCATCCTCATGGTGCAGTCCGGGCTCCACGACGACGCGGCGTTTCAGTACCTGGCCCGAGCTGCTTGGCCGTGGCGCCGAGCGCCACGAGCCGGCGTATGACGGAGCGTTCATCGGACTCGAAGTCGATGTACAGCACGTGCTCGCCCTGATGCATGGCGACCACGCAGGCCCACTTAGCAACGCTCGACACGCAACGGTCCAGAGGGCAAACGCCCTTCCACGTCATTGGCTACGAACCCGGCTCCCGGTGGAGACCCGGGAGATGGCCGTGCTGTTCGCGACCATGCGGCCCTGGCGCTGGGACGGGTCCTGGAGGTTTGTTCATCTCAAGACGGCGGTGGCGACGCGGGGATCCATCGGGGAGGCGATCGGCATCCTCATGGTGCAGTCCGGGCTCCACGACGACGCGGCGTTTCAGTACCTGGCCCGAGCTGCTTGGCCGTGGCGCCGAGCGCCACGAGCCGGCGTATGACGGAGCGTTCATCGGACTCGAAGTCGATGTACAGCACGTGCTCGCCCTGATGCATGGCGACCACGCAGGCCCACTGCATGAGCAGTGACTTGCCCGACTCGGGTTCACCGAAGAAGGAGTGCACCATGCCGCGGTAAACCAACGCTGCTCCGTCGGACCTGCGCAGCAGCGATCCCGTCAGCGGCTCCAGCGGGCCAGCCAGGACGTCGGCTAGGTTCACCGGCGCCCAACTAGAGGGCGGCGGCGCTTCGTCGCGTACCGCTTCAGCGTCCAGGCCCGTTGGTCGCCTGCTTCTGCGTGGGCGTCGGCGCAGGGCTCGCCGTGCCAGGGTGGGTCTCCAGGTGGGCATCACGTCGCGATGGCGCAGTCCTCAGCAGCCGCTGATGGATCTGCCCCGGCAGCGCCTCAAGCCGCTGGTGGTGGCGGCGCAGGGTCTTACCGTGGCTGTCCAGGGTCCTTGCGGCCAGCGTCGATCCGAACGTTGAAACTCGCTAGGAGCCGGCTGCACTGACGACTTTAGCGCGCGCCTTGAGGCTTAAGGTTTCCCCTCACCCGAGATCGTACCGAAAACAATCAGACCTGCGTACCACGTCCCTACGCACAGGATAACGCCCATCACGTTCGCGCCGATTGAGTTATCGTCCCACATCCAGCGGACGATGGCGAAAGTAGCCGCCATCGCCACGGCGCTCGCCAGCAGGCGAGCGCTTACGCCCTGTGCAGGTGAGCGCATCCTGTGCCCTCTCGGCGTCATGAGGAAAAGGAAGCCGAGGTTTCCGGCAATTGCGAAGATCCCCAAGGCCCAGTGTCCAAGGCTCGCCGCATACAGAAAGGCCCACAGCATGATGACTCCGATGAAGAACACGACAACAGTGTGCAGGCTGGCGTGGGTCCTGGCGGCGATATCTGAAGATATGGATGACCATGGCGGCGGTGCGAGGGACGAGGCGGACTCGCGCACCATGCCGGCCCTCCTGACCTTCATCGCCTACCCGGTCCGTACGACAGCGCATTCGACCGCTAGGACAACTAAGTTCCGGAGGCCGCTCGGGTCTGCTGCACGGTTAGGTGACAGAGGTTAGTCACGCAGCCAGACTGGCTCGCGTGGTGATGATGGTCTCGTACTCGACGGGGGTCAACGACCGAGAGCCTCCTGTCGGCGTCGGCGGTGGTAGGTCCGTTCAATCCACGTGACGATGGCGATGCGGAGCTCTTCGCGGGTGGTCCAGGTGCGCCTGTTCAGGACGTTCTTCTGCAGCAGGGAGAAGAAGCCCTCCATGGCGGCGTTGTCTCCGGCCGCGCCGACGCGACCCATGGACCCGACCATGGTGTGACGGTTTGAGCCCAGAACCCGGTGAAGTGCTGTTCTCGCTCCCACGTCCCGGCGAGGTACTCCCGTCCCTGGCCTTCGTTGGCCCAGGGGTTGCCCTCGAAGTCGAGGTAGACGTCGCCGGGGCTCGGCTCGGGCAGTCGTTGCAGTCCGCGGCCCGGTTCGGGTGGCGGCAGCGCGTAGGCGGGGCCATGTCCGTCTCGCTCGGCGACCTCAAGCCCGGCCTGCTGCTGGAGCCACGCGCCGGTGGCCACGCTGAGCACGCCTACGAGGCCCCCAGGTGTTGTGGCGGCCATGGTGGCGATTCCGTTGGCGCGGAGCGCGGCCCGTGGATCTGTGCCTAGCTCCGCGACCTGTACCAGATCGTCGGCGTCGAGCCATTCCTGTTCACACTTCTGGTCCAACGGCATTGGGGACATTGGGCGCTGGGCGTGGACTCGGTGACTGCCTGTGTCTCGATGGCGTGGACCAGGGCCTCGCGGCGGCGTTGTGCGTAGGGAGCGACGTCGACAGGCGCCATGGGTGTTCGACTTTGTCGCCGGTCACCACCACCAGGCGCCCCGGGGCTATGCCCTGCAGCTCGGTCACCCGAAGGGCGTACGTGGCCATCGGCAGCAGGGCCGGGACCTTGAGACGCCGGGCGAGTTTGGTATCGGCGATGTCATAGGACCAGTCGCCCAACGCGCTAGGCCGATCCGTACGGATCAGGAAGTCCGCGTGGCCCACCCACTGTCCATCGAACAAGGTCGCCTGGTAGATCACGTCGGCCCGGTCGCGCATGGCCGCCAGGGTTGCGGCCTCCGCGGCGGGCGCAGCGCTGGAGGCCCACGCCTGACCAAGAGCACGCACATCGGCAAGTCGGGATATCGCGGGATGAGGGGACGCAGGGGCTGGCACACACCGCCCTGACTCTCAGATCAAGTGGCATGGGTCGTGCCGCCGAGAGCGTCGTACAGAGTCTGCCGAGCTACCCCCAGGCGCCGGGCAATCACGGTCTTCGGCACCCCGGCGTCGATGTCCGCTCGTGCCAAGGCCACCTGCTCTGCGGTGAGCCGACGAGACCGGCCGTGGTACACGCCGCGGGCCTTGGCGGCCTCGATGCCTTCCCGCTGTCGGTCACGGATCAGCGCGCGCTCGAGCTGGGCGAAGGCGCCCATGATCTGGAGCTGGAAGACAGCCAGCGGATCCGCCTGCCCGGAAGTCTGAAAAGTGAGGCCCTCCTTCAGGAAGCGGACAGTGACGCCGCGTCCGTGAGTCGGGTGACGAGCTGGTCGAGGTCGACCACCGATCGCGCGAGGCGGTCCATGGAGGCAATGACCATGACGTCCTGATCTCGGACGTGGTCCAACATGGCGGCCAGGGCGGGACGGGCCGCGCTGCTACCGGAAGCCTGGTCGGTGAACCAGCGGTCAGCGTCAACCCCGACTGCGGCTCGGATGGCGTTGATCTGGCGTTCTGGGTTCTGGTCCATGGTGGAGACGCGCACGTAGCCGATGACTTGTCCGGGCATGTCTATACCTCCTTGCAGATGTGTCCAACGAACGGAAGAAGTGCCCCAGACGGACGTCCGGAGCCCTGTGGTGTGATGTCTGGATGGGGTCTACCTCAGATGGACAGCACATGAGAATGACGCGACCAGGCTTCCGACATGGCCGGCGGAACGGCGCTGATGTCGGTTGTCCGGAGATGATGTCCACTTGTTACTGCGGCGCCCCGGCCGAGCCGGGAACGGCCGCCAGGCCGCACGCCCGGCTCGGCCGTTGCCTTCCCGGCGTAGGCCCCTCTCGGAGGTCGCCTTTGGTCCACAGAGTGAGCGGCTCGGATGGTGCCGGTGCAGAAAGAGCGCACAAACCGGGTGTCCGGACCACCAGATAAGTTCACCTTGTGGTCAGAGACGCAGACCGGACGGGCGAACTGATGGACCTTGGTCAGCTTCCCTCCATCTGGGCCGGGTTGGAGCGCCAGTGGGTCGTCGCGCTTGGGCACGCTAGACGTTTGCCTCGTTCGACGCTATCGACGTCTTCCACCACTTGATGGGACGGCTATCATGACCGCGAGCTTCACCGCCATCGGTGGGCTGAATCACCCAGAGGGCCGCATGGGTCTCACAGGTCCTCTAGTTCGGCTGGAAGCAACGCCTAACGAGATCCAACTCTCGGCACGTTTCGGCCTTGGGAAGTTTTTGGGACCGTGGCTGATTCCTCGAGCGCAAGTCACGAAGATTCGCCCCGCAAGCACAAGTCTGGGGTTCTTCACCGGTGTTGAAATCATTGTTGATGCTTCCCGCGTTTGGATCTTCTGGAGCCTCCGCCACGTCGAGGTCCTTGCCGGCCTGAGGACACTCGGGTACCCGGTTCGGGACACCTACTAGTAATAGGGGCAACACGTCCGCGGTCTTGGACGGATCACTTACTGAGTGTGTCCCTATTGCCGTGGGTGCCGGGGCAGGCACCATCCGCGGCATGTCGTATCCAAGTGACCTGACCGACGAGCAGTGGGAGCTGCTGGCGCCGGTGTTCAACGTTCCGGGTAAGCGCGGCCGCAAGCACGGCGGTGACCTGCGCACAGTGGTGGACGCAATGCTTTACGTCTCGCACACCGGCTGCCAGTGGCGGTACCTGCCAGGGTCGTTCGGACCCTGGACCCGGGTCTGGTCACAGTTCCGACGCTGGTCGCGCAACGGCACGTGGGCGCGCGCGTTGACCGTGCTTCACGCGGCCGCACGCGAGGTCGCGGGGCGCTGCGAGCCCACGCCGTCGATGGTGGTCGTCGACACCCACTTGGCCCTCGGAGCCTCCAACGGAGGGTTCACCTTCCACGACCGCGGCGGCCCGTACGGCCGTACCAAGGGCGCCAAGCGTGTCGTGGCTGTCGACGTGACCGGGCTCCCCCTGGGCGCTCTGGTCGTGCCTGCTTCGTGGCATGAGAACCGGACCACGGAGCTGATGCTGGAGCACCTGACGCGACAGGGCGTCACCGAGCGCCTCGAGCTTGTCATGGTGGACCGAGGAGTCACGGCGGCCGCCGCCCGGGCGCTCGGTCGACACCACGACTTGGAACTGCGCCGGGTCGGGTGGCACGACAAGCAGCCGGTGTTCCGCCCCATCCGGCACGCCTGGCGCGTCGAGGTAGCCCACGGGCAGCTCGGACGTTCACGACGGTTGGCGAAGTCGTTCGAGAACACCACCAGCTCAGCGACCGGCTGGCTTCAGGTCGCCTGCATCGCAACCACCCTGCGCCACCTGTCACGTACGCGACAGAACCATTCTGCCGTTGCCCCTGCTGCCTGAGCGCGCCCGCAGCGACCCGCGCGGAATGCGGCATGAGCGGACGTTCACGTTCACAGTATGAGAAAACTCAACGCGTACGCCGCCCACGCTGCAAGGAGAAGTGCGAGTCCACGATCCATGATCGCCCAGCGTGCACGAATGCCTTGGGTGGATGGCGTCTTACTGGGCTGTTTACCAAGCTCGGTATGAAGGACCGCCATGTCGTCAGAGCCGCCGGCAAGGTAGTCAAGGGTCGTCTCTTCTAACCCCATCACGCGGATTCCTCGGCCGGCCACGATCAGTTGGGGGAACCCCCAGAAACCGCTCTTGAGAGATTCCACGTCAGCCAACTGGACTCGGTAGGTCCGCAGCGGATTGCGCACGAGGGCCGTTCCTTCGCGCACCGTCACATACGGCCTTCCCAGTACACACAGCGCCGTGACCGAGACCAGGAAGATGCCCGTCGCGTAGGCGAGCACCTCCGCGGGCGTCATCGGATCGGAGTCGGTAAGGATCGACTTGTTCAGTCCGAGAGCTGCCGCGCCCACGAGGCCCCATGCGAGCACGTGTCCGCAGAACATGTTGGAGCCATTTCGCAGCTGGAGCTCACCCGTGCGCGGGTTCAGCCGGTCAAGACGGGCTTGCTCAAGTGGGCTCGGCAGCGACCGTGGCCGCCACTTCTCCTCACCCGTCACGTCCGGATCGTATCCGTCGGGGTTGGGCGCTGGGAGCAAACCACCGTGTCGGGAGCGTCCTCATCTCGGCAGATCCGGTAAACGCACGCCGCGGCGCGCAGCCTCAATAGGGACACACCCAGTTAGGGTGACATCGCACACCCCGTCATAGCGGAAGCGAACAACCCCAACGAGCGGCTCAACCGCGAGATCCGCCGTCGCACCGACGCTTTCGGTGCCGTCGCACCGACGTCGTCGGCATCTTCCCCACCCGCCAGGCCATCGTCCGCCTCGTCGGCGCCGTCCTGGCCGAGCAGACCGACGAATGGGCCGACGGGCGTCGCTACCTCGGCCTCGAAGTCCTCGCCAAGAGCCGCCTGACCTTGATCAGCACCCCGACCGACAAGGAGACCAACACCGACATCATCGGCGCGATCAGCGCCTAACCACCATCGAGTGGACCCGAGGGCTGTGCCCCCGGGGTCTGCCGTCGCGTTCATCGCCGCGCAGTTCGTCGGCCTCGACGTCGGAGTAGCGGTCACGCTTGGGCACTTCCCGGACGGGAGCGCCACCGCCGATGACGTGGTCATCCCCCGTCCCGCCCACTCCACGCCCAGGAGTACCCGATGACCGTCTACGCCACCGACCCCTACGCCGCGATCGTCCAAGACCTGGCGTACTCCTACGACGGGTCTTCTCCCCCGGGAGCGTCGCCGCCGCCGTCGAGGCCGCCCGCAACGGCGAGGCAATCACAGCGCTTCTCCTCGTGGGTCAGAATGCCACTGTGAGACGGAGAGCCTGGTGGCGAGAACACTGGCCGAAGGATGCGCCGCAGGATCCTCGCTTTGAGGGGTACGACCGCGCGGTAGCAGAGCTTTGGCTGGACGATGCGCTCAGGTCGCTCAGGACAATGAGAACCCTTTCTACATCACCCCACAGGACCCACTGCAGAGCAGCCACCTCTCCCTTGCAGAGAACCAGGTGGGTGTGGGTCGTGACCAAACTGCGCTGCCCCAACCCCGCGCGCCCAGAAGGCGATGCGGGCCACTGAGACCGCCACCAAGAGTCCAGTCACGATCGAGCTCACGACGTGGTCATGCGGTCATGTGCGGTGCATCCGGCCAAGCCGGCCCGGCCAGAACTGCCAGGAGCCCAGTGGGCACTCCGCCGCGGAAAAGCGAGCCAAACGTCGAGGCGATGGCGTTGGTCGAGCTCTGGACCGACCCCGCGCACCACCGCGAGGAGTGGCAGCCCACGAGTAGTTGCGCGCCCCTCCGACCCTCGAGGGATGGGGGACTGGCGCGCGAAAGCGCCATGTTGCCACGTCCTGATGCGAATGGGTCAGAAACCGCCGGGGTATGAATCGGCTGGTCGCCCCGGTCCTGGCCGCAAGGGCAGGACCGGGGGGCCGCCAAGTCGATGAGGATGCGCGAAGGCGCCTCCCAGCCTCGTTAGGCGATCAGTGCATCGAGATCCTTAGTTTGGTCGACGGCGACGCTGATGACTAGTTCCGAGAAGGCCACCAGACCAGCGCCATGCCTCATGCCCATGATTCTTAGCCGCGGCAGGGCTGGCCCGGCGCCGAGCTCGTGCCAGGCCCTGACAACGCCGAGGGCCTGCTCCAGCGTGACGTCGCAGGGGCCGTGATCCTGACCGGCGCCGGACATGTTGCTCAGCCGCTCTCTTGGGGCCGGTTCTGCGGAAGGCGGTCGTGCTGGATGGCCGAGGACACCACCTGGTCGGCGATGTCCCGCAGCTTGATATTGGAGTTCTGCGACCCCCCCCGCCAGATAGGCGAAGGCCCGGTCCCCATCGAGCTCGTACCGTTCCATGATGATCCCGACGGCCTGACCAATCCCCCTGACGGGTGGTCATGCCCGCGCCCAGGTTCTCCTCGAGCCTGGCCTTGCCCAACGCGAGCGCCGCGGGCGAGGCGAACATGTGGGCGACGTGCTGGACGTCGGGTCGATCTGATCGGACTGGGCGGAGTAAAGGGTGAGCCCGCAAGGGCCGATCGTGATGGGCACCACCGGATGGGAGGCTTGCCGCGCCCCTTCAGAGCCGAGGGAAGGCGAAGGCGCGCCCAGCAGCGCGCCATAGGCCCGGGGTGCGCGCAAATGATGGCTCAGGAGAGCCATGGCGGGGCCATGACCAGCAGCGGGACCATCAGGTGTTGGGTGTCTGGACGCGGGCTGTCTCGCGGGTGGAATTACCGGGCCGGCCGCTGGGTAGGGGTGTGGTGCCACCCCCCACGTGGTCCCAGCATGGTGAGCCGAACGGCACCGCCCCGGCTCCACCAAGTCCACCCCCTTGACGGCATGTACCGTCTGGGTCGTGGATGACGAGGAGTACGTGGAGACCCAGTGGACCCCCGAGGCGAAGGACGCGTACGCGACGCGCGTCGAGGAACTGATCGCCGCTCTTCGCGATCACGTTTCGTCCACCCTCACCCGCTCCGGGCGGCAGAAGGAGCTTCAGCCGTACTTTGAATCTGGCAAGAGGCTGATGGCCGCCACCCGGGCATTCAACGAGGCGGAGTTCGACTGGTGCGGCTCCTTCCCACTCGGCCTTCGCCCTGACGACGAGGACGACCAGGACGAGGAGGAGGAGTGGGAGGACGAGCCGGCAAGCGGCTCGATCCTGTCGGTCCTGGGCCGCTGGGACTTCCGCATCACGCACGAAGCCGCCGCGATTGCGGCCGGACGGATCGCCTACTTGCGCGCGTGGCCGGACGACACCGAGGAGGACGCGGTGACCCGCGTTCAGCAGGTCGGCGATGCAGCCGCGGAGCTGATGCACTCAGACGGCTTGGCGGGGCTTGAGCGCGCAGACGGCCTGCGGCTGGAGCGCGACGCCACGGTCTTCGTCGTCCACGACGGGGAGGACGACGAGACGTTCGACGACGACCCCTTCGGCATCACCCGTGACTAGCTCATGCCGGTGTTCGATGTCGGCGTTCTTTCGTGCTGATCCGGCACAGCTCATAGCCTTGCTATCTCGGACTGACGACGTTGTGGAGCACCGCTGAGAGCCGGGGAACCACGTACAGGTCAGCGGGTGTAAGCCCCGCGTCTCAGCCCGGCCGACGTAGAAACCACCTAATCGTAGTAGGGTCCGGAGCCTCGCCAGTCGTGTCATCCACTTGCACACGGCGCCACAGCGCAAGAGACAACTTCGGTGCGCCGGCGACCGGCCTTCGTACCTTCGCCGATCCGACAGGCCCAAGCCACGTCGGGCTGAGCGCGGACGTCACGGACATGGCCGCCCTCCAGGCCATGATGGAGAGCGGTACAACGGGCGGGCAACTTAGGTGCCAGACGTTCTGGCTCTGAGATGTTCGCGCTCGTCCGCTGCGCGCCCAGTCCTGGGCCGGGGTTCGTGCGGAGCGCTGATGATCGTGGTGAGGTCGGCAGTCAGGTAGTACAGGGCCGGGAAGCCGACCGCCGTCCGCCATGACGTCGTGTAGCCCGACAGCTGCTCCCGCTTCGCCTTAGCATAGCCGCGGAAGGTCAGTGTTAGTCCTACTGCCAAGCATGCGAGCCCGATAAGCAGGAAACTGAATCCCCAATAGTACCAAGGCCCAGGAAGCTTGCTCTCTAACACAACGACTAGCGTGGCCCCAAAGCAGACTAACTCGAGCGCCACCCCACGAAAGAGAAGTCTCTTTGCGGACCACCCAGGTAACGTCTTCAGTGGCTCAGGCCCTTCCGAAACAGCCTTCGGCGGATGTGGTCTGTTCGACACGCTGGTTCTCCGGATTCCATTTCCGCTCCCGATGGTTCTGATCCCGCTAGTGCTATGCCAGCAGCCATGGTGCCGAACCGGACGGCGTCCATGCCAGGCACTGCATCGCGCTGCTCCGCCGTCTCCTGTCCAGTTTTACCCCCCAGCCCGCCAGACGCATGGCCATCCCCCTGCGTCGAGGCCTGCGGCTGCCGCATCAACCCCACACTGGAGATTGACCCCATGGCGGCAATCGCCTTGCACTTGCCGACGCACCGCAGGCGAAAGTGAAGCATGCCCCGCGGCCTCCCACGCCTTGCCTCAGGCATGATCGTCCGTTTCGCTCGTTGTGCAAACTTCGATGTGCGCCTCTTGGATCATCGGCGCCGTCTTGAGGGTGCGCGGAAGCCCCATCAGCAGAACGCCACAATGAGATCCATGCGCGGGCAGCCGTCATGCTGAGGGCGGGCGCCCTGGACCGAGGCCAATGCCGAGATCACACGCGGCTCAAGGGCGTCTTGGTTACCGGATAACCCAGTGCGTCCAAACCCTCGAGAACGCCGGCAGGGTCCGCGCACCAGAAGATCCAAAGTCTGCCGCGACTCGCCAATATCTCTATCCCCGAGAGGAGATCCCCCCCGAACAGCTGTATGCGGAACCGGCCGCTGGTTGGGCGAACGGTCTCCACGCTACCCCTGGGTATTTGCCATGGACCGAGCAGCCGGCGCAGGCCAAATCGCGGAGTGAGCATAAGTCGCTTTGGGGTAGCTTCCAGCCGCACGAGCGGGCGGGTCAGGTTCAGCCCCTCGGGCAGGTTGACTCCCCCTGTCGCCGTGAGGAGCCCAGTGCCCCGGGGAGCAGGGCCGTCACTCACTTTGGGATCATCGCACACAGCGATCGACGTTTACCGCTCATCGGCATGTCCGGATCGCGGCATAGGAAGATGATGAGCAGACGTTTCGGGCAAGCACACTCGTCGTCGGGATCATCTGGCCATGCGAGAAGGCGCGTCTCGCACGGGGCTGGTCATCACCTCGGCGGACGCCGTCACCGTCGCTGTTCACCGTCGCTGTTAGCGAGGGCCATTGTCTCACGTTCACCAAGGTAGGTGTCATCGACGGCCGCGTGGGCGCCCCAGCATTTGACAGTGGTTCAGCGCCACGGCGACCGCGAGACAGCTGAAGAGGATCGCCCCGCAGAGGAACAGCCGAGTCACTCCGGCGAGGGCCTGCTCGTAGACGGCTCGCGTCACTGTGCGGACCGATCCGTGGTTGTTCAGCGTGTACTGTCCCGTGGCCGGAACGAAGGTCGGCTGGCCCTCCGCCGTGGCGGAGATCCCGGTCCCGGCGGAGACCAGCCCGATCAGGGCCGCCGCCGCCAGTGTCCAAGGCACGAAGGAGGGTAGGCGCCCGAAGGTATCCGCCCACCGGGGCATTGCTGAGCGGAAGCCCCGGCGGGTCCCTCCCGCCAGGGCCATCATGAGCAGCACGGTCCACCACGAGAGCGCAAAGGCAAGTAGGAACGACGGCAGGAATGCCCCCTCGTACCTGGGGCCAATAGGAGCGATAAACGTGCGGAGGTCCAATCCGACCGCCAACAGGATGTTGATTGAGCCGAGTGTGGCAACCACCGCAGACACGCGTCGCGACGCACGGGCCCCCAGAAGCCGGCGCGCGTCGTCCGGCGACATAACCCCCGCCACCTCAATTTCCCCTCGACACGATCCGACCGTAGCCCCGAAGGCGAGTGTTCGGGGGCCAGGTTGCGAGAGTCCGACCAGCTCGGGCCTGTCGTCGGCATGTCCGGATATCGCGGGATGAGGGGACGAAGGGACTGGCATACTCACTCGGGTGGACGACCAGCTCGACGAGGCCCTGCGCGTACCGGGCTTCGAGACGAGGCGAGATGACCGGCGCGTTGTCTTCACGAGCTCAGATGACGGCCAGCAGGTCGTCACCTGGTCGGTGGCGCGCGACGACCTGCGTCGGCTCGCTGCCGATCGGCGTGCGGCGGCCCGGTCGGCTCATGGTTCGGTGAGGGCGCGCGGGGAATGGCTGCTAGCCGAGCATGTGCGGGAGGCCCTGCTGACCTTCAGCGGCCGGCGGGGAGTGATGACGTCCACCCCGACCGGGCTGGACGTGCGCAGTCTCGACTGACGGCCGCTCCGCGGCAGCGGAGCGCGTCGGCGTCGATCACCGGGGAGGATGTCCACGTGCCCATGTGCGTCGAGCTTCGAGCCGGAGATGGCCGACAGATCGGACAACTCCCGGACCCCTCCGCAGGTACCTTCGACACAACTGGGGACTTTGATCGGTTCTTCGACGAGACTTACCTGGCCGACTCAACGTCGTGGGGTTACCGGTACTGGGAGCTGTGGACCCGTACGCCACCACGGACATGAGCAGGGATGACATGGCGCCGCTGTTGGCCGACATCTGGGAGGCCCTGCCGTTCGCCACGCCTGGCGCGGAGCTGAGAGGCCTGCAGCGATTGCGCGTGATGGCTGAGCTGTGCGCCCACAGTTCTGGGGCGGTCCTTCGATGGATCGCCGACTGACCAAAGGTTCGGTGTAGTTTCCGTCGCGCGCCCCAGGCGGACGCGATGCGGGCGTTCCGCCGGCGACCGTGCGAGATGTTCGGGGTAGCCAGCCCCAGGCCAGCCACCCCGAACACTTACAGGCAGTTCAGTCCGAGGGGATGACGCGAGAGCTTGAGCGACGTCGCCTGAAGGTGGCCTTCGCCGGGATGGTTGTGGCCCCGGTTCTCTTGGTCGGGGGTCTGCTCTGGTGGGCGACGACGGCCCTGGCGCGGGAGAATCCTCCAAACCGCAGTCCGCGGGGTGCGGTCATGCCGCGATCTGCGCGGCCCGCCGATGTCAGAGGCGCTTGCCTTCGTATACGACTCGGGTGACTTCTGATGGTTTCTGAGTCTGTATCGACAGTGGTCGGTATGTTGCCTACGTCGGAGACGCCAAGAGTCTCGCCCGGAACGGAGAAGGTGGAGGACGAAAGCGCATGGCCCAAGGCAGCACGATCCTTCGGATCCCCAGCCCAAACGAATGGATGTCCCTTCCCATCCAGCCCCCTGCCAGACAGTACCGACGCTGGCTTCGCTACCCCGTTGGGGCGATCTTGGCAACGGCGGCAGTCATGTTCGCGCTGGGATTCTTCTGGCAGAACAACACCGCTGTGACGGTGGTGATGGTGGCCGCCGTCGTTGAGGGCGCCGTTGTCATCGTCGGCGCTGCCTTCGCCTACAAGCCATACATGCAGGAGCGGAAACTCGGGTACACCACCTGGCCGTCGATTCAGGAGCTCAAGAGGGCAGGCCTGCTCTGAGCGCTCCTGATTCGCCGTCAACTGCCGCAGTCCGCGCGGACGTCCAGATTGGGACGTGGGCTCACCTACGCCTGGACGTGCTCACAGACAGTGACCCTGAGCCACCCCCAGAGGCCACCACATGCCCCGAATGGGCACGGATCCGGCACGGCGGAGATCCTTCGCCCGGTCGGAGCTAGGCCACTGATCGGGCCGAAGGGGGCTCGCCCCCCTGATGCCTGTCCCGGTTCGTGGGCCCACGCCAGAAGCCGACGACTTATGTCGGCGACCTAAGGACCAACGACCATTTTCGCTGTTCAGCACTCACAAAGGTAGAAAATCGGCGATCGCGTGGATGACGAGGTAGACCCAGAACCCAGCCATCACCCACCACGGTGACCACGCCGCGGCGATCACGGCGCTGGCGGGTAACCTTGCGGCGTCTGCGCGCCGAGCAAGGTACGAGCGGGAAAGATAGATGTCCGAAGCGACCCCCGAGAACCAAGGAATCCGACCGACATCCTCGGAACTCGGGAACTCGCTCAATGCGATCTTGCCGAGGTTTAGGATCGCGATGGCCGCGAAGCCTCCGACCCCGAAGGGCGCTGGGCTCCAGGGTGTTCTCTCATCCAGCCAGCCGGTAAGCGCCGTGCCGGTGACGACAAGCCACCCTGGCAGAACGCTAAATGCCAGAGCCGCGATGGACGATGCCCGTCCTCCCTCGCTCATCCCCACGCCCTTCCCGTTATTCGCCCACGCCTCACACTACTGAATTTGCAAGCATCTCAAAGGTGGCACGCTCAGGATTGTGCAGCACGGGAAGCGGCGCGTTGCTGAAGCCTGGCAAAGGTCCGCGGGCGGATTCAGGCACGTTCGCCATCCTGCTTGATCAAGCCGTTGCCGACGCATCCACCCACTCCTGCCGGGTCAGCCGACCGGCGGCGACCAGCGCTGGGCCAGGAAGGGCAGGGCTTTGGGCCCTGGATGCCCGGCTCTACGTCGGCGGAGAGTGGAGCGCCGGGTCGGCGGCTCAAAGGAAGGTATCTCGGCAGTGACGAGATGGTTGGTTTGTCTGCCCGGATCGGCAGCGCCTGACATCCTAATGCCGTGCGCTCTGATGGGGCAGCCCTGCCCGACCTTGTGGAGACTGTGGTGCTGCATCGGCTGGGGCTTGTCCGGTCCGACGAACTCCCAGACCTCGCAGCGCGATGGCTTGCCTCTGACCTTTTGGATACCGAGTCGGTCCGCACGCTCGCGGGCCAGGATCGACACGATGCGTGGGCGCTGGAACAACTGCTCGCCGATTTAGTCGCCGAGGCGAACGTGGAGGTTCCGGACGACGCCGGCACGGTGCAGCAGATCGCCACGGACTGGGTGAGCAGCATCTGGCGGGGAACCGCACGTATTCGTGCGCGCCGTCGCCGGATCTCGTTCTCCTGCTCGAGCAGCCTGATCCGCTTGGTCGCCCCAGGCAACGCATCCCACTCATCGCCCCGCGCCGGCTCGAACCAGACGAGACCGACGAGCTGCGCTCGTCGATCGGAGCCACCGCTCCAAACACGAAGCCGAGATACCGAAGCCCTTCGCGGCCTGGGCGACCGAGGCATCGGAGTCCTTGTAGACCCCGATCACGTCCTGCCGGAACTCCTTGGGAAACGCCTTGGGCATTGTGCACATCCTTCCAGCGCCGACACACATCGACGCAAATCAGGTGTCACCTATCCCTGCAGCAGACCCCTTGCCAGAAGACGGTGATCGGTTCCAACCGACTGCTGAGGCGAGAGCTGCGCTTAGCTTCTCCTGCTGGTAGTCCAGTTGCTTTCGGTATACCCCCCACCCGGCCACGGCGACCAGCCCAAACAAGATCAGCATCGACCACCCAAGGACGAGCGCGTCCGCTGTCCCATCACCAAAGATGAGCACACCGGCGCCGAACAGAGCGAGAACCGTGAAAGCAGCGACGAGTGCCGCGTATGCCGACCAGCTCATCTTTCCCTCAAGCCGAAGACCTCCGCCCTCTTCTTCAACCCTTTGAACGGAGAACGTGCCCTGGGGCCCACGGTACTGGTCGTCGAGGAACCTCAGCCGCAGTTGGCTTCCATGCCTAGCAACGAGGATCCTCGTCCGCGTGGCAGTTGGATCAGCCAACGCGGCAGCGGCGAAGGCTTCAAATTCATCGTGTCCGACGCCCGCGAGGCGAACGCTTCGGTGCCCGCTCAAGTGTCTTTTCCTCGCAATCATCCTTGATTTCAGGTAGGAGCCAATCATGTTAGCGACATGAGCGCTGCCGTAGTCGTAAACATCGATGGAGAACCGCTCCGCCAGCGTCCTGCTTGGAAGTCGCTGGGTGCGAGTGTCCGGGCGAGCGGCGTCAGCGGAGCTGCGTGAGCGAAGGGATGTTTCCGTCCGGGTGGATGACTCACGCCACGCGGTCGCCGGTGCGGCAAGCTGCCGCGCATGACGCAGTTGCCCGCCCCAGATCGCCGAGGCGGCTGGCGTCTCGCTCGCTAGCCTCTCCGCCTGCCCCGAAGTTCGGCATCCCCGGGGAAGGAGACCTTGAGTAGGCGACGCCGTCTTCGGATGGGGCGCACTCGGCTCTGCTGTAATGGGGCTTGGCATGGCACCGTCTAAGGAGCCCGCAAAGTGTTGAGTGACACGTCAAACTCCAGGGAAGAGTCCAACGGTTTGCCACTTCAAACGTTGCCCGGGTGGTCGGCTAAGCAACTTCTGGCGCGTGGCGGACTCGCAGAGATCCTTGCTATCTTGGCGGTTCTGGCCACAAGCGCCGAGGCGGCCTTGCCCGGCCAGTGGTGGTACTGGGCTCTGCTTTTCGGCTCGATCGTCCTCGTGTGCCTAACCATCGGAGTCGTCTGGGGCATCAGGGGATATGCCAAGGAGAAGAAGGAAGCGAGCCACGGGTACACCACGCTGTGGAAGACGGCCGTCGATCACCCTGAACTATTCTTCGTCCAAGGTGACCTCACTCGTGTCATCAGCGAACCTATGGAGCCGCGTCCACGGACCACCAGACGTGGGGATATGGACGCCCATTTCCGGGCGAAATCGCAGCAACACCGCTCCTCGTAACAGAGCGTGCTGGTCGGCAAGCGCTCGAAGTCGGTGGTACCCGAGGGCATCGGTGGGCACCGTGATCTGATCGATCACCCCACCGGTTGATGCGGTGTCTGTCCCGGGCCGTCCAACCAGGCGCCTACCCCGAACGCGGAGCAAGACCGTGCAGCCACCGCCGCCAGCGCGAGGGATGAGAGCGATTCCACTCGCCCCTAAGGGTCACTCGCTGTGCCCCGACCACCCCAACGAGAGCTTCACGCTGCGGCTCGGTCAGCCAGATCACGAACGACATCGCCTCGTCATTGAGCTGCGCGACCTCCCGATAGTCGCAGCCCCAAAACGCGGCATCGAACGCGTAGGGGGCGACCGCCATGAAATCGGACCGCACCTGGGCGTCTGCCACCGACCTAACGCCGGTCTGCATGTACCGGTCGGGCCACTTCGACTTGTTCCCGAACCGATCGACCAGCCTCGATGCCGAATCCACGACCTCTGCCGGCCATGTGTCGCGCGACTCCCAGGGGATATCCGTCTCCGCGTGGCGCATCTCGGGCGCGACCATCTCCAAAGCTGATCGACAGGCGGCAACAGCCCGGCCTTCATCCAGGCCGTCCAGCCCGATCACGTACGCCGCGCGGGCGTGGTCCATGACGCGAGTATGCCAGGGGGTATCACCCAACGGGCGGACCCTCATGGGCCAGCAACCTTGTCGCTGCGGCTTGGCGCACGCCCCCTGAACGCCGGGGAAGGCGAGGGGGCGCGCGGCAGCAGGATGCCATGGGGCGACACTGGGCTCAATAGATGGCTCGGAAGGGTATGGCCAAGCGGCATGAGGGCGGCAACCGCTGGGCGTTGCGCGTCCTCCGCCACGCCATCTCGAGGAGGTCGGCCCGTCGGTCAGTTCCGCGGCTCTCGTGACGCCAAGGAAGGCCCCTTGAGAACGGCTCGGGCGGCGTCGACCTCCGCGACGCCCGCCTCGGCTGCTGCCGCTCGCAGGACGCTGTGGGCCTGGCTCGTGTCCAGGCCGCGCGTTTCAGCGATGTACCCGGTGGCCCGCTCAATCAGAGCACGTTCGTCGAGGTGGCCACGGACATGGTCAGCGCGATGTGGGGACCGACAGGAAATGCCTAGTTTCGTGTTGCAACCGTTTCCCGCACAAGGAGCACCCCCATGACCAACCTCCTCGCCAAGCTGCGCCTCACTCCGCGCGAAGAGGGCGCGACAGCCGCCGAGTACGGGCTGATGGTCGCCCTCATCGCCATCGTCATCATCGCCGCCGTCACCCTCCTGGGCGGCAACCTGAGCACCCTCTTCAACAACATCGCCACCAGCGTCTAAAGCCAGCGGCTCGCAGCGGCTCCTACTCGGCGGGCACGTCCAGAAGACAGCGGTTCGGGCGGTAGCGATGCACCGGAGCCGACTTCAACTCGGCTGCGTGAACTCGGCAACAGGGCGCCTTGCTCAACGACATGCAGGTCGGTCCCGCACCTTGGGAGGCCGTGCCGCTGCTTCTGAGTCCCGTCGGTGTAGCCATGGCGGGACGATAGCGCCCGATTCGGCGGTGTCGGACGCTCTTGACGTCAAGGCAGCACCCTCGGAGCGTCGTCCACGGCTCCTCGCCGAGGTCGAGGGCGCGCGCCGTTCTTACGGACGCCACTCCTGGCGGTAGTGCGGGTGGTCGGCCCAGACCTCGGCCAACGCCATGAGCTCCCAGCTGGGCTCGCTGTCGTCGGACAGACCGGTCTGAATCTCGATGATCCGACGCTTCGCCGTGCAGTCAGCCAGGGCCACCCCGAGCGCCCGCCGGACCCAGGGGCTGACGTCCTCGGTGTCCAGGATGGTCCGGCAGCGGATCTCCTGCTCGGTGATCCGAGCCTCCAGGAACTCGGTGAGCGTCATGTCGCCACGCTCGCACACGAGGCTGACCGGCCGCAGGTCACTCATGGCGCCCCTTCGCCCGAAAAGCCCCGATACGGCCAGGCGTCGAAGGGAGACCTGGAGAACGGCAGCGCACCGAGCCGGGGCCTTTCCAGCTTTTCCAACCCTCGTTGACCGTGTCCTGCCGGCGACCGATTGCCTGAGCAATCTGTCGTTGCGCCTCCCGAACCACGCGGAGGGGGCCCCGACGGCACGGCCAGAGCATCGGCGGCGGGGCGGCGGGATTCAGGTGTACGCGAGCGCGACGTCACGCAAGGTCTGCTGCACCGGAACGCCGGTAGCCTCCCTGAGTCGCTCGAGCAGGTGCCCGGACAGGGTGACGGCACCGATGACCAGGCTCACTAGGCCCTCGATGTCATCGCCCCGGCCAATCTCACCGATGAGCTCAATCATCGTCCCGGTCGGGAACTCGGCTTCACCCATGGGGTCTTCCAGCCAAGCCGTGACAAGCGCCAGCGCCGCTCGCGTGCTGGCTCTGGTTGATTCGTCCATGCGGCAGCACTGTACGACGACTCACTCCGGGGCAGTGTCCACCTGGCGCGCCCAGGCACGCCAGGTGCCGCAGAGGGGCGCCGGATATGGAGGCTGCCGCAAGAAGTGCTGGGGCGGCACCTTTGCCGGGTGCCGCCCCTGCGACCTCAGTGCGACGTGGTCTGTTCGAATGCCGCGGCCGCCAGCCGGTCGGCGTGGACCCACGCGTCGAGTAGGGATGTCATGGCTTGCCGGTCTGCGACGAGCAGGAGGATGGGCCCGATCCGCACGGCGACGTGCGGTCCGCCGGTGCCGGTGACCGGGATGAGGGTGCGGACGCTGGTGTCCTGGGGGCCGTGGAGGGTGGCCTGGCAGACCACCAAGCAGCCACCCTTGTTGTGGGCGTGGCCGGTGACGGCGTGGAGCCGGTGCGGGGCGGCGGTCATGGCTCGTCCTGCTCGTAGTCCGGGTCGTAGTCGCGGTCGTAGGGATCGGACTGGCCCCAGCGGGTCGGGGCGGGGTGGAGGCGTTGGGCGCCGGCGAGGACGTCGACGATCCCTTCGACGGCCTTGGTGCAGACCACGACGATGGCGGCGAGCTCGCGGACGGCGCGCAGGCCTTCGGTGCCGGCCTCGGGTGAGTGCCTGCGGACGTGGGTGTAGGCCACCACGGTCAGGGCGGCGGCCGCGGCGATGCTGATGACGATCAACACGGTGTTGGTCCTTCCAATCGGCGCGGCAAGGGGCCCTCACGAATGAGGACCCCTTGGCGCGGGTGGTCAGTGGCGGGTCTGGGCCCGGCGGGTCCGGGCCTGGTCCTGCTGGTGCGCGCGGCGCTCGGCCCGGTTGAGGGGCTCGTCGGCGTCAGCCGAGTCGGCCAGGGGCGTGCCGTGCCCGTCCCCGGCCGCCTGTGCGTCGGTCGGGGTGGTCGGGTTCTCGGTCGGGCTCGGCTGCACGGGTGCCAGCGGTGGCGTGCCGGCCGCGTCGGAGCGAGCCTCTCCCGGCAGTGCGTGGACGAGGAGCAGCGGCAGGGCGACGATCTCGACCGCGAGCCGCAGCCACGTCGTCGGGACCAGCAAGCCCAGGAGGCGGTGCGTGACGACGCCGTGGCTGACCGGGCGGACCAGGCCGCCCAGGCACTCGACGGCCTGGATGACGGGCTGGGCGGCGGGGTGCGCCGCCGCCGCGCCGACAACCTGGGCGAGTGCGCTGCCGGCGCTGGACAGGGCCCGGGCGATCCGTGCCCCGGTGCTGCCAGTCCGGTGCAGGAGGCTGCTGATCCGGGCCCAGGCGCCGCGGCCCAGGGCCGCCAGGCCTGACCCGGCTGCGCCGGCCAGCCGCACGGCGGTGCGCCAGACCGGCGGCGTGCTCAGCACGGATGCGGCGAGCGGGACCAGGCCGATCCCGCGGACCAGTCGGAGGGTGTCGGTCAGGCGGGCGCCGGCCCAGGCCAGGCCCCGGCGGTCGGTTGCCCCGTCGAGCAGGGCGCGCAGGTGGCGTAGCGCCCAGCCGGCGGCGCCGCGAGGCAGGGCCAGTGCGGCGTCGAGGGCCTGGTGGGCCCGGCGGCGGAGGGCGAGGAGGAAGGCGAACCGTTCCCTGGTGGGAGGGGCGGGGACCGCGCGCAGCGGCGCGGTGTAGGTGGCTGTGCTCATGATGGGTGTTCTCGCTTTCATGTTGGACCGCCCTATGCGGACGGGTTGTCCTGGCACCGGGTGGCGGCAGGAGGTTCTGGGCACGGGCACGGGCACGGGCATGGCAAAGGCCCGCCGCGCAGCGCGGCAGGCCAGGGTGTGATCCGGTGTGGTGGCTCGCGTTATGAATGCGGTCGGGGGCGGATGGCCAGGTCGACCATCGCCTCCAACAGCAGCGCCAGCCGGTACTCGGGCTGGCAGCGCAGCGCCCGGTCCAGCGCGGCCCGGGTCAGGGCGCCGTTGCCGCGCCACCAGGTGAAGCATCCCAACACCGTCAACGCCGGGGCGGCGTGCTGGTCGGGCAGCATCGCGCACAGCCGCACCAGGCGGGCCTGGACCCGGTTCTGGGCGACCACCGCGGTGGCGTCGCTGTCGTGCTCGTCCCACGGGCGCTCCAGGCCGGAGAAAGGGCGTTGCACGTCCGGTGCGAAGACCGCGGGGTCGATGGTGCCCGGCGTGAGCCACGCGACCAGGGCGTCACGGACCCGCACATCACCCAGCGACAGCGCGGCACTGGCGGCATCGGACGCGGTCAGCGGCAGAGCCGTATCACTTGCGTCGAGAACGGCCGCCCACACCGACGACGGATCCGACACTCCCTGGGACCGATCGGTGGTGTGCCGGCCCTCGATCAGTGCCGCCACGATCAGTGCGTCGTCGTGGGGTTCAAGCTGCCGGGCCAGACTGGCCCGGTCCGGGTGGGGCGCGACCTCGTGGCCGACGAACTCCGCGGCGATCGCCGGCAGGTTCACCGGATCAGGGACCGGCGTGCCGCCCGGCGGGCAGCAGGACGGGTTGTCGCAGTCCAGGGACCGCCACCGCCCGTCGTGGACCACGAGGCGGTCCTTGACCGGGATGCCCGCAGTCCGCAGGGCCCGGTCCACCGCGGCCAGGACCGGCACGCTCTGGCGGGGTGAGTCCTCGTAGCCGATGACGAGCACCGCGTCGGGGCGTTCACGGACCAGCGCGGGCAGGAGCGCGTCGGCGACGTCGTCCTCCTGGCCGCGGGTGGGCAGGTCGAGGCGTTGCAGCAGGCCCAGGCGGCCGTCGTGCACGCACAGCACGACGACACTGTCAGTGGGGTGGAAGCCGAGGAGGTAGGGCACGACGGCGATCAGGTCGCCGGGACTGGCCAGTCTCAGGGCATGGGTCATCACAACAACTCCTCTGGTTTAGTGGTGTGCTGGCGCGCGAGTGCGCGGGCATGAAGAAAGCCCGCCACGACGGTGGCGGGCTTGCAGTTGCGAGGGGGTTTCTCCAGCCCTTGATCTGGACGTGGTTATCCCAACCTCGTGGTACCCATTGTACCCTGAATCGCCTTGCGGTTACAGGGAATCCATCGCCACTTGACTGAGCCGGGGTATCGAGCCCGTAGCCGAACTCGCCCTCATGCTCGGCGGGGACGTTCTTCGCCTTGGAGTGGCAGAACGACCAGATCTCGTCGGACTCAATGCGCGTGGACGGCAGACGGTCAACGCACCGTCCTGGTACTCCGCACACGCCGCGGCGAGGTCCACGAGCAACTTGGTCCCGGTGTTCTTCGCGGCACCGGTCACGCGCACGGTGGCGCGGATGCTCATGCCCTCCACGAGACAGCCGACGATCCGCACTCGATGCTCAGTGCTCAACCTGTCCGCCATACCGACCATCATGCCTGACCAAATGCCACTCCTCTGGCTGTTTAGTGATATTACGCGCCAGTACAACCGGTACAGGAGTTCACATCACACGCTTGTAACTTAACCGATCGCACCATAGAGTGACGTTGTGGACATCGAACGACTTGGTCAGAGCCCAGCCGGACGCTTGATCCCCATTCAGGGGCAGGATGTCCGGCACGGGCCTTTCGCGTACTTCGCGTTCATGCCTAACGAGCTGTCTGACGATGTTCCCCTTGCGTCGCCGTCTTGGACAGCTATTGCGCGGGCAGCTAATGCGCTTGGGAAACTGGACCAGGCATGCACTCAACTCCCTGACCCCAAACTACTGATTCGTCCGGCACTCTATCGTGAGGCACTGGACACGTCAGCGCTGGAGGGCACAGTCGCGCCTCTCGTGGATCTCCTTGAGGCTCAGCTTCTAGGAGCGGCCCATCTGTCGCCGGAAGCTCGCGAGATTCATGCCTATGTGCGGGTCGCCACGGAGGCGTTTGACGTAGTTCGCGACCGCCCCCTATCTATCAGCATGCTCGCACAGTTCCAAGCAGAATTGTTTCAGTACTCACGGCAACAACCCCGGGGGCTCGGCTCAGTCCGAGAGGAGCAAGTCTGGATCGGTCCGAAGCATCGACCGATATACGAAGCACGATTCGTTCCGCCCCCCGGCGATGATCGACTAAAAAGCCAATTGGAGGCTTGGGAGCGGTGGGTGTCTGAGACGGATAGTCAGAGGCTCCACCCGGTTCTGCAAGCAGCCCTCGCCCACTATCAGTTCGAGACGCTGCACCCGTTTGGAGACGGCAACGGTCGCCTCGGGCGGCTTGTCGTTGTCCTGCAATTGCTGCGCAACGGCACTATCCGTCAGCCTGCCATTACTCTTTCCCCCTGGTTGCTCAAACATCGTACGGAGTACCAGGACAATTTGCTTCGGGTAAGTTGTACAGGCGATTTCGACCCGTGGATCCAATTCTTCTGTGAAGCCATTTGTCAACAGGCGGAGTCGCTCATTCAAGGGGCGACTAATCTCCGCGACTGGCTGGAAGAGTCACGTCAAACTCTGCATGACAAGCGCTGGGCGGGGAAAATCCACCTGCTGTTGCAAGATTTGATTGAATGGCCGCTCACGACAATAGCCGAAACGGCCAGGAGGTACGGCACTAGCGTCGGCAACGCAACCAAGATGGTCGATCACCTAGTTGAAGCTGGCATTATGCAAGAGCTTACAGGAAAGTCCTATGGGCGAGTCTTTGGAAGTACCGCCGTAATGAACATCGTAGATTCAATTTAGCGCCGAGCGCCCCACCTAGCGGCCGCAGCCTTCTTGGCAATCTGTGACCGTTGCTCAGGCGTGAGCTTGGCCGCTCGTGCCTTGCCCCCCTTCAGCCCGCCCTTGCGGCCCAGCGCGACAGCGGCCGGGTCTTTGCCGTCGTCGGCGGGCTCGTCCTTGTCCTCGTCCACGGAGTCGGCGACGATGGACGCGGCGAGCGAGTTGAGGTCAACTGGACGACGTTTGCGTGAGCGCTCAAGCATGGTTGAAGTCTAGGCCTGGCGGGATGAACTACACGGCAGTAGTTCTTGACGTGTGTATATTGCGCGCACAGGATGGGTAGATCGTCTGTACAAAGGACGCCCACCCACACTGCCGTCGCGAAGGACTCGAACATGGCGAAGCGCATCAACGTAAAGTTCTCTGAAGAGGTGTACGAGGAACTCAGCCGAATCGCCAAGGAACAAGGCAAGACGGTGAGCGCAGTCCTCCGCGATGCCGTCACCTTGGAGAAGTACGTTGCTGACACGCGGCGAGACGGAGGCCGTCTACTTGTCGAGAAGGCAGACGGCGAGACTCGGGAGCTTCTCGTCCGATGAGCGGTGGGGCTGCGGATGAAGAGCCTGAAACCACAGCCCACATCGAAGAGTTCTCAAAGATCAGTGAGGTCGAGGTCGAGGCACCCGGTGCGAGGGTTCGGCTGAGGGGTGCAGCCTCTCTATGGCACCTCGTCCGGCTGGCGTTCGCAGGCATCTTCACTGTGATGGGGTTTGCCGGGTGCATCTCCCTGTTGGTCGCCAAGCGGCCCTACTGGTTGGCGACTGCGGTCCTCATCATCGGACTTCTGCTCGCCTGGGCGTCTTGGAAGCTTGCCTCGAGGCGGCCTTCAAACTGACCCACTACCCATCGCACCGTTCCTCGCGCGGAGTGGCGCGCGGCGTTGTCAGGCCGGCTGCGTACTGTGGGAGCATGGTGTTAACCACCGACCGCGCCCACTTCCTCATCCCTGCCGTGGAGACGCGGCCGCCCCACGCAGGCGGAGCGGCGTGCCGAGCCGTTGCGGGCCACCCCGCGGCGCAGGACGCCCTGATACCGACCGCCGCTGAGGTCACTCCTGAGCGCCGTCCGCGGCGCCGGCATGAACGGGCGTCGCCATGAGCGTCGCCGCGCTCCCCCCGGTGGACGGTCGACACCGCAACCGCGCTCTTGCGGCCGCGCGCCGCGCCCGGGCGATCGAGCTGCGCACCCAGGGCCGGACCTACGAGAGCATCGCCACCGAGCTCGGCTACGCCAACCGCGGCACCGTCTGTCACATCGTCAGCGACGCCCTCGCCACCCACGAGACCGAAGCGATAAGCCAGCTGCGGCTCCAGGAGACCCGGCGGCTGGACGCCGTCCAAGCCGCGCTCTGGGAGAACGCCATGGCCGGGGACGTGGCCGCCGCGCTGGCCATTCTGCGCATCGTCGAGGCGCGGTGCCGCCTGCTCGGCCTGGAGGGGACTCATGGGGTGGCGCAGTCAGAAAAGCCCCGCACCGTGGTGGTGCCGCCGACCGCCGACGACGCCCGATAACCAGTGACGTGGCCGACGCCTCCGTCGCCAGCACAAAGAGAGCGTCAGGCGGCTCCGCTGGGGTCTGCCGTCAGCCGCTGTGGGCGTCCGCGTAGGCAGCCGTCACCGAGGTCGGCAGCGTGCCCCGGGCGCTGACCCGGTGACCGTTGGCCAGTGCCCAGCTGCGCATCTCGGAAACGCTGACAGACAACACGTTTCGGCCATCCCGCTTCGATGTGGTGTTCTGCCGACGGCGCCGTGATGGTCTCGGCGTGGACCGCTGAGACGGCTTGCCCTCCTCGGGCGCCGCAACCAGCGGGCTCGCTACCGCGCCCGGCCCTTGGGCCTCAGCAGTGTCGTCCACAACATTCAGCCTGACCTTATACACGGCGCCGATGACGCGAAGGGCATCATCCAACGGCTCGGTCGAGTCGATCGTGACCTTCAACGTTTCACCTCTCCAAGTATTCGAAACCGCGGGCAATGCGCATCCAATCACAGGTGAAAGGTTCAGCCTCGCCGACTGCGACTGCCAAGGGCCCCTCTGCGGCGCTGGTGGAGCTTTGCGCCTAAGGGTCCGGGGGCGATGGCCGTGACGCCGCCCTGCCGGAGTCAAGTGCTCCGTCCAGCGTTGCCCGTGCCGGTACAACTGACGGGCGTCATCCTGCGCGGGTACCACCCTGCTGGTGACCGACTCATGGTTCTCCTCCTTCGTTGTGCTGCATGGCGAAGGAGGCATCACGACATGCGTCTTCGTGGCGCGCGTCCACCCCTCGATCGCACTGCGCGAGAGCGGCGCAGCGCCCTCATTCGGGCTGAGCAGATGCGTAGAGGCACTGCCTGACACGGGGGTTCCCGCGACCGCGTTCAGCCTCAGCCGAACGGCTGATTTTCGCGGCCGTTTACGAGGTCACGCCACATCTCGCGTGTGGGTCGGCCACGGTGTTCCGCACAGGTGAGCGGCAGAGGGCAGGGCTTTGGACATCGGCAACGGCATAGGGGTAACCACGCTGCCCGACAACGTGCGGTGCGCGTGCGGAGAGCTGCTCGTGGCAGGTGAACGAGTCGGCGTGGACCCGGGCACTGGGCGCGCCCTATGCCTGTGGTGCCTCGCCGACGTGCAGGCCGGCCGGGCCCGGCCTCGCCGTCGCCAGTCCAGCGGGCATCGCATGCCGGCGGTCTCGGCACCCCCGATCCCGCAGCCCGCAATGAGAAGGCCCCGGCGCTCACGCCGGTCGCCGTCCGCCCTGGTCCCCCTGGTCGTCGCGCTCTCACTGGTGGTCGGTGCCTTGTGGCTGCGCGACCAGGTGGTCGGGGAGTCCACCGACAGGAGCATCGCCGGCATTCCGGTCGCTCCGCTCGGCGACCTCGCGACCGGGCCCCTCGGCAGCCCGGTGACCGGAGCCGGTGCGCGAGCGTCATGGCCGCCGGTCCCCGCCGACGCCTCCAACCACCCGCTCGGCGCCCCCAGTGCCCCACGGAGCCGGTCACTCGCCTACGCGTTCATGGACACCCTCAGCGGCCCGGGCAGCGAGCCGGTCCGGTGGGACCCCTGCCGCCCCATCCACGTCGTCGTCAACTCGGCGTCGGCACCACCCGGGGCGGCCAAGCTCCTGTCGACCGGGCTTGGTGAGGTCAGCCGCGTCACAGGACTGCGGTTCGTCCTCGACGGGGCCACGGACGAGCCACCCGCGTCGCAGCGTCCGCCGACGGATCCGGGACGGTATGGAGACCGCTGGTCTCCGGTGCTCGTCGCCTGGACGGACCCCACCCGAGTTCCTGAGCTTGCCGGCTCCGTCGCGGGGCTTGCCGGACCGGCGGGGGCACCATACACATCCGAGCGAGACAAGCACTGGGTCAGCGGCACCGTGTACCTGGACGGGCCGTCGTTCACCCAGATCCTGAACCGCCCGGGCGACGGCTGGTGGCAGGGCCAGGCCATCGTCCTGCACGAGCTGGCCCACCTCGCCGGGCTCACCCACATCGACGACACCAGCCAGCTCATGGCACCCCGGAACAGCCGGCAGCTGACCTTCGCCGACGGCGACCTGGAAGGCCTGCGCCGCCTCGGCGGCGGTCCCTGCTTCACCTGAGGCACGGCCAGCCTCGGTCCACCCCGCGTTGCGCTTCTGGCGCAGCATGCCTATGCCTGCGGGTCCGCGGCGGATCTCGGGCCTGCGCGGCAGCGACGCCGGGCAGGGTCGGAGGCGGCCATGCGCGTCGCCGCCCCCCCGAGTGGACGGCCGGCACCGCGCCCTCGCGACCGCGATGCACACCGAGGGCTGACCTACGAGCGGATCGCGACCGAGCGGAAAAGCCCCGACCGTGGTGGTACCGCCCAGGGCGGGATCGGGGCAACTCTCTCGGGCTGCTCTTCAGGGCACCGATCCTCGCGTGACCCGGTCACGTCTTGCGACGTGAACTCCCCGGCGAGACGCCGCGACGCCATGTGCTCTCCCGACGCGAGCGGTAGGTCTCACCGGCGAGGATCTCGGCCTTGTTCCGAGCCGCCGCCTGCTGCGCCCCGGCACACGAGGCATGGCCCCACTGCCCGTCGAGGCAGGGACCAATGGGCGTGCCCGCACCAAAGAGGCGCATGCAGATTGGGCAGCGGCCGGGCCGACTCGCCGTGAGACCTGCGCGCTCCTTCTTCGGCCCGGAGTGCTGCATGTTGTTGGGTGCCTGGATCCGGGCGCCTGCCATGCGAGCCTGCTCCAGGCACAGGGCGTGAACCGGATGACCCTTCTTCGTCCTCGCGCCATCGTCGTCCGTCATCGGTGCACGACAGATCGGGCACGGAGCTCGCTCAACCTGCATGCGAACAGCCTCTCAGCGAGCACCGACACTCCAAGCGCCCGAGCGCCCTCTCGACCTCGGCCATGACGCCGGGTGCCGTTGCGGGCCGTAGCGCCCGAGAGGGCTTCAACAGACCGGGCGCCGGGCCGTGTGCAGGTGGGCGCGGCACATCTGCAGCCGAGCATTCAGCGCGGCCCCGTCGCCCTCCTACCGATGCGTGTCAGTCTGTTCCGCCACGGGCGTCCACTCCCGACGCAACGATGAAGTTATGGGATAGAACGAGAGCATGACGGCATATCGACAGGGGGCGATCGCCCTGAGCGCCACTGCACTGTTCGCTCTCACCGCCTGCGGATCCACCGGTCCGCAGCCTCCAACCTCGCCGGCGGCCTCGAACAGTTCGCAGTCGGCGGCCACTCCCACGAGCGCAGCGAGCACCCCCTCCAGCCCCGCGCCCGTCGGCACACCCCTGAACGAACAGACGGGCACGGGCTCGGAGAGCCCAACGAGTAGCTCGGTCCTGCAGACGGCCGGTCGCAAGATGACGACACCCGAAGGGATCATCGTCGAGTTCGCCGAAGCCAAGCTGTACACGAGCGCACAGGTGGAGAAGGTCATTCCGGGCTCATACAACGTCGAGAAGGGCAGCGGACCCGACGTCCTCCCCAACGAAGTTGCCATCAAAGTGACCCTGCGCCTCCAGAACCCGACGTCGCAGCCGCTGAAGTTCGAGGGCCAGAACATCTTCATGAAGGGCCGGTACGGCGCCAACCAGTTTGACGCCGACATCCTCAGCTGGGCCGGCGACGACGTTCTGGCCATGGACCCTGTTCCCGACCAGGTCGGGCCTGCGTCCTCAACGAAGGTGTGGATGACGTTCAAGGTGCCGAAGGCCGAACTCGCGACGTTCACTGTCATTCCGGCACTGTCCTTTAGCGCACCCGAGTACACCTTCACTGACGTCGGGAAGGCCGCCCGCTGAAGCTGAGAGCGCTTATCGCTACAACTCCGTTGGCGCCGCTTGGAGGGCCGGCGACGAAGCGCCGGACACCTTCAAGGGGCCCGGACTGCGTGACAGCGTCCGCGCATCTACGCAGTTCACGGCGGCCGCGGGCGCCACGGACGCCTTGGGACGGTGGGAACGACAGCACGCCTCGTCACGGTCTCTACCAGGCGCGATCGTTCGGTGATGCATGCACGGGCCGGCGTCTATCCCACGGGGGTGTCCGACCATGTCCGACTGCGTCCACGACGCTCTGAACTGCAGTGATGGCTGGACACGGTCGTCACCTCCGGACGCCACGATGGTGTCCATCCTGCGGAAGACAGCTTGATGTTGGAGCAGCCCTGCTCGCGCGCAAGGAGGCATCGCAAGCGCAGCCCGTATCAGCCTGCCTACCTCTCGCCTGCCGTGTCCAGCTGTGCCTCCAGCGCAGAAGCCACGGCCTCGAATTCGGCCAGCGCGCCGGTGAGGTCCTCGACGATCTCTCGGGCGATCACATCGGGTGAGGGCAGGTTGTCCAGGTCCTCGAGGGACTCGTCACGCAGCCAGGTGATATCAAGGTTCGCCTTGTCCCGGGCGATGATCTCGTCGCAGGTGAAAGCCTTCCACCTCTCGGACTCCGTCCTCTCGCTCGCTTCTCCGGGCAGGTACGCGGCGACGAAGTCGTCGAGGTCGGCACGGCGGAGCGGGTTCTGCTTGAGGGTGAAGTGCATATTCGTCCGTAGGTCGTAGACCCAGAGCTTCTCGGTCCAGGGCTGCCCCGGGCGAGCAACCTTCTTGTCGAAGAAGAGCACGTTGGCCTTGACGCCCTGGGCATAGAAGATCCCGGTCGGCAACCGGAGCATCGTGTGCAGGTTGAAGTCCGCCAGCAGCTTGCGGCGGATGGTCTCGCCGGCGCCGCCCTCGAAGAGGACGTTGTCGGGGAGGACAACGGCGGCACGGCCGTTGGTGTCGAGGATCGTCATGATGTGCTGGACGAAGTTGAGCTGCTTGTTGCTCGTCGTGGCGACGAAGTCCTGTCGCTCGATCTCCCGGTCCTCACGAACTTCACGGCCGTCAGCACCGACCATCGTCAGTGAGGACTTGCGCCCGAACGGCGGGTTCGACAGCACCACCGACCATCGCTGTCCCGGATCAGCGATGAGAGAGTCGCGAACCTCGATGAGAGAGTCGCCGTTCGCTGTGCCCATCCCGTGCAGGAGCAGGTTCATCGCGGCAAGGCGGGCAGTGTTGTCTACGAGCTCGTACCCGCGGACTAAGCCGTCCCGCAGCTTGTCCCGCTCGGTTGGGGTCATGGACTCCGCCCCAAGGGAGGCACGCTCGTGCGCGACGAGGAGGAACCCGGCCGTGCCGCAGGCCGGGTCGACCACGGTATCTGCCACCGTCGGTCGGATCACGTCAACGATCGCGTGGATGAGCGCACGAGGGGTGAAGTACTGCCCGGCCCCGGACCCCTTGTCTGAGGCGCCCTTGGAGAGGAGCTCCTCGTAGGCGTCGCCCTTGATGTCGGTGCCCGACTGCGACCAGTTCTCCTTGTCGATCAGGTCGACGATAAGGCGCTTGAGTTTGGCCGGGTCCTGGATCCGGTTCTGTGCCTTGCGGAAGATCGTTCCAATCACGCCCGGCTCGCGTGCCAGCCCGACGAGGATGCGGGTGTAGGTGAGCTCGAGTTGGTCGCCCTGCGCGTCGAGCAGCCGCTGCCACGAGTACTCGTCCGGCACGATTTGTTCAGGCTTGAGCCTGCGGGTGGCCCGCTCATGAGTCATCTTGAGGAAGAGCAGGTATGTCAACTGCTCGGTGTACTCGATGACGCCCACACCGTCGTCACGCAGCACGTCGCAGTACGACCACAGCTTGTCCACAAGCCTGCGTGCGTCACTCATGCGGTTGCCAGTCAGAGGTGTTTGCGCCAATGGGATCCGTGGCTGCGACGCCACAGGAGGAATGAGCGACCCATGCGCCGATGGTGTCGGCCCCCTCGTGGTGGGCCGCTGTGTAGCGGTGCATGCCCTCGATCAGGACGAACGGATGCGCATTGTCGGTGTGGTGCATCAAGAACAAGGGTGGCGTCCACGTCCCAGCTCGCACCCCGCGAATCGCCTCGCCCTTTGCCTCTCCTTCTTCGTCATCGGGGTCGTTAATCAGCTGAGAGGGGTCGATGAGGTCAGCGCTGAGGGTCTTCGGCTCCCAGATTTCCTCGTCTTCGCCTGCGCCGTAGAGGTGGTAGAGGTTGTCGACCATGTTGTCGAAATCCTTGTCCGGAGATAGTTGCTGCGCCGAAGCCGGCGAAACAAGCGGCTGCCCTTCAGCAGTCATGGAGCCTCGGCTCACCCGACGTGGAGCGCAAATCAAACACCAGCTAACTCCTCGATGACCTCTACGTCAGCACTTCGCCCAGAGAGCTTGCCCGCGAAGGCGGCCGACAAAACCGCTCGGCGCAACGTGCCAGCGCGTGATCTGAGTGGTGCTGTGGCCGACTCGAGGCGCCGTGAGGCGTCAAGAATGGCGCTGAGCTCTCCCAACAGTTGCTCACGAGTAGTCAAATCGGGCATCGGAATTTCGATCGAGCGAACCAACCGCAGGTTCAGGTTCGGCTGAACGCCGCCGGCTGCCATCCCGCGCATCCCGACGTACTGAGCGTCCAACACGGCACGAACCCACGGCGCAGTCGATTGGTCCTTCAATTGAACCGCTGCACATGCCTGATTCACCGTTGCCTCCACTCCAAGCTCGGCGCACGTCCCACGTGTTTTGCCCTCGCCGTACATGGCCAAAAGCAGCGTGCCCTTGGGATACAACCGAAGGCTGGTCTCACGCAGCGCCTTCTTAGTGACGAACTGCCTGACATCCGTCACGACTCCTTGATGGAGGTCTCCGCTGGTAATCCAAGGGATCGTTCCACCCTCGTAGAACGCCTTCGTGCCTCTACTTGGGGTAGTGCCAGTTCCGATGTCTGACATGCTGCCGAGCGACACGATGGTCGATCCCTCGCACGCCTTCCCTCTCGACAACAGTGTCGAGAACGCGACTGCACGAAGCATGACCACGCGTTGTTGTGCTGTACTCATCCCGCTCACCGCGGCATCGAGTCGGGAGAGGTGGTCTTCGACGATGTCGACGATCCGACGCTGTTCGAGAACGGGTGGCACCGGGATCAACCGGCTCAGCACTTGGGCGGGCTTCGCCCGAGTGTGGCTACCGGTCACACCGGAAACCTCGCCAACGATCCAGTCGCGGAACGATGGACTTGAGAGGTAGTGGCGTAGGTAAGCGGGCTCGACGCTGCCGACAGCGCCGGGACGCACGGTAATCCACTCGGGCGACGCCACTTGTGGGCGCCCACGCGCCGGGCCTACCTGCCAGACCCGGTTGATGCGGGGATTGATCTTGCAGATCAGGACGTCGTCAGGTTCAACCGGTCGCTTTGCACTCGCGACCTGTTCGCCGTCCACGATCTCCGGGCGACCATCCGCAAACGCTGGAACGCTCCACAGCTCATAGGCGACCCCGGGAGTGCATGTGATCGAGCCTTTGACCTCCGGCGCCACGCGACTGAGCGGGACCTGCTCCCAGCCGGCCCTGCACGACCTCACGCGGTAAGCTCCGTGTTCAGCTGATCGAGGAGGTCGTCGACATGATTGCCGAGATCACGTAGGGCTCCGTCGATGCCGCCCTTGTCGGTGAAGGGTGCTTGGTCGAGGTCGTCGGCGGTGATGCCGGCGGATGATGCAATTATTCCAACCATGCGGTCGAGCCACCACCTTTCGAGGGGACTGAAGGTCGTTCCGGCTTGTGCTTGCTGCGCGAGCCAGGCGGCGTAGCGCTCCCGGACCTGGTCGGCGTAAGGAACGAGCTGCTTGTCGACTCCGACGGTATAGCGCAGCAGAGAGACCAGGTCGGTCAGGGTGTGGTGGTCGCTGTGGCGAACCCGGTCGACGTCGACGGCGGCGTAGGCATCCCAGATGAGATCGGGCGTCCAGTTGTACGGCGGCCGGGAGATCCGGTCGGCGAGCTCCTGGATGTCGGCGAAGGCGAGACGCCGTTCCTTGGCCTCCGTGGCAAGCTGGATGGCTGTGATCTCGGCGCGGTGCTCCTTCAAGTAGGCGGTCCATGAGGCGACGATGGACTTGGCCCTCGTGGTGTCGACGACGCCGTGCGCGTCGATGAGGGTGTCTTGGTTGACCTCGTCGATGACCCGGTCGTGGGTCGCCCTGAGCTCGAGGATGCGCGCCCGTAGCTCCGGGTTGGCGGCGAGCGGTTTGATCGCCTCATCGAGCACGTCCTGGATAGCGGCCTCACGATCTGTCGCCTCCTCGGCGATGTGCGCCTGGGTGTCGGGGTCGACTGCATCGACCAGGGCCCGGACGATGTCGCGCACCGGTGCCCCGGCCACGTCGTCGAGCTCGGCGCGCTCCTGCGGGGTGAGCTCCAGCTCCAGCTTGGCCAGGCGGGAGGCGAGGGTGGCGGTCTCGTCCTCGGTCAGGGACAGTGCTGCCGCCTTGTCGAGCAGCTTCTTGAGCGGGACCGCCTTGTCTCGGTTAAGGGGTGGTTCGACGAAGTCATGTTCGGTAACCCCGACGGCGTCGACGATGACGAACCGGGTCTTGGCGGTGGCGTCAGGGGTCACGGACTGGAAGTCGGCCGGTGCGATGGTGCGCGCTCCGCGGCCCTTCATCTGCTCGAAGTACTGCGCGGAGCGGACGTCGCGCATGAAGAAGACGCACTCGAGGGGTTTGACGTCCGTGCCGGTGGCGATCATGTCGACGGTGACCGCGATCCGCAGGGAGGGTGACGTGCGGAAGGCCTGCAGTTGCCCCTTGGGGTCTCGGGCGGCGTAGGTGATCTTGGCGGCGAAGTCGTTCCCCTTGCCGAACACCTCTCGGACGGTGGTGACGATCTCTTCCGCGTGCGCGTCGTCCTTGGCGAAGATCAGCGTCTTCGGCACGGTCGAGCGGCCGGGGAAGATCTCGGTGAACAGCCGATCCCGGAACGTCTCCAGGACGAGGCGGATCTGGGATTTCGCGGTGACGGCCCGGTCGAGCTGCTTGTGGGTGTACTCGTAGTCCTCCTCGAGCTGCTCCAGGCGCTCCTTCCGGGTGCGGCGGTCGACCTTGGGCACGAACAGGCCCGCGTCGATCGTGGCGCCCTTCTCTGAGATGTTCGTGCGGATCCGGTAGAGGTCGAAGTCGACGTTGACCCGGTCGGCGACGGACTGGGGGTAGGTGTACTCCGAGACGAGGTTCTGGCGGAAGAACGCGAAGGTCTGTTTGCCGGGGGTGGCGGTGAGGCCGACGACGTGGGCGTCGAAGTACTCCAGGACGCCGCGCCACACCCCGTAGATGGAGCGGTGCGCCTCGTCGACGATCACTAGGTCGAACGTCTCCGGCGGCATCGCGGGGTTGTACGCGACCGCTACCGGTGCGTCGGGGACGTAGTCATCGAGGCCGGGGTCATCGCCAGTGGTGACCTCTTCGTTCTCCAAGGCCTTGAAGACGCGCTGGATGGTCGAAACGACGACGCTGGAGGACTGGAGCATGCCGGCGGAGGACAGCTTGTCGACGCCGTAGATCTCGGTGAACCGCCGGCCGTCGCCAGGCGTCCGGTAGTTCTGGAACTCGGCGAGAGTCTGCTCGGCGAGGTTGTTGCGGTCGACGAGGAACAGGATCCGTTGGAACCCGCCGAATCGCAGCAGCCGGTAGGCGGTGGTCACGGCGGTGAAGGTCTTGCCGGCGCCGGTGGCCATCTGCACCAGCGACCGGTCGAACTGCTGGTTGATGAGGCTGTTCTCGATGCCGCCGATGGCGGTGATCTGAGCGGGGCGCAGCGGCCGGGTGTCGAGCTCGGGAAGATGGCGGACTCTGGCGCGCCACGTCGGCTGGTCTGGGTCGGCTTCCGCGTCGCGGAGGATCTTGGCCAGCGTGCCCGGCCTGGGGAAGTTGAACAGTCGTCGTGCTCGGGCGTCGGGGTCGTAGCCGTTGGTGAAGTGGGTCTCGGTGCCGCTTGCCTCGAACACGAATGGGAGACGTCCGTCGACGGTCAGCGCGCGGAGCCGCACGTCCGTCGGAAGGCCCTCGGCGTACATGCCTGACTGCCACTCGACCCCGGAAAGAGCGGTGCCCTCCGGCTTGGCCTCGATGACGCCCACGGCCTTCTTGTCCACGTAAAGGACGTAGTCGGCCCGACCGTGGCCGGCCTTCATGACCACCTCCCGGCAGGCCACGCCGTCGGAGGCGAACAGGTTCAGGTCCTTCTTGTCCTGGACCGCCCAGCCCGCGCTGGTCAGCTGGCGGTCGATGACCACCCGGGCCCGCTGCTCAGCTGCGAGCCTCGCCGCGCCGTCGAGTTCCCCCACGGGAGTCACGATAGCCAGCATGCTGACGCCAGATAGGACATATCGCTCCGTCACGACGAAAACTCTGAGCCTCCACGCATGACTGCGCCGGCCACGGGCCGAAGGCAACCGCCGGGAATTTGGCGGAGCGAATGGCCTCCTCGGTTGGAGACCTGGATCCGAACGACCGCTGGGCGGAGCCACCGACTGTGTCCCGACGAGCGGCTTACCTCGGGACGATGGCCCCGTCTTGGAGCCGGACTCCTGAGCAGTCCGCAAAAAGTCCGCAAGACCACCAGCGGGTGCCAACGCTGACCGACGCCTCGCGAGCCGTTTTTGCAGGCCACAGCCCCTCAGCCAACGTCACCAACGATGACCGACGCTGCGGGGGTAGTTCTGGATCTACTAGTGCCGTCTGCCTTACGCTGCCGCTGCCGACAGATCCCACAACACAGCTCTAAGCCCGTCGAGGCACATCTGTGTTTATTTCGCCCTTGGTAGCTCGAACACCTCTTCGCACGTCACGACGCGTTCGCGCGGCGGGATGGCCGAGGCAATGCAGTTCAGCAGGGTGGTCTTGCCCGCTAATTGCTAGTCTGCCCCCATGCCCAAGCATGCAGTCATCTACGCCCGCATCTCCCAGGACCGCACCGGGGAAGGGGGCGGCGTCACGCGCCAACTCGCCGACTGCCGAGCGGAGGCTCAGCGACGTGGATGGCCCGTCGTTGCCGAGTTCGTCGACGACGACGTGTCGGCCTACAACGGCAAGACCCGTCCGCAGTACCGGGCGATGCTCGACGCGATCCGCGACCGGCAAGCCGATGCGGTGCTGGTCTGGCACATGGACCGGCTGCACCGAAGGCCCATCGAACTTGAAGAGTTCGCCGACGTCTGCGCCAGAGCCGGGGTCGGTGACGTGGTGACCCTGCACGGGGAGTTCGACCTGGGAAGCAGCGACGGACTGTTTGTGGCGCGCTTGATGGGTGCTGTGGCCGCTAACGAGTCGGACGCCAAGTCACGCCGGACCAAGCGCAAGCAGTTGGAACTCGCCCAAGCCGGTAAGCCGTCCGGTGGTGGACCTCGGGCGTACGGGTACCAAGCAGATCGAGTCACCCTGGACGAGGCCGAGGCGGCAGTCATTCGCGACCTGGCATCGCGACTCCTAGCAGGTGAGCCGCTGACCAGCCTGACGACCTGGCTTCAGGACAGCGGCGTGCGAACCGTCATGGGCAAGGAATGGCGCACGCCGACCCTGCGGAATCTGCTGAAGTCGCCACGGATTGCCGGGCTCCGCGAGCACCAAGGGCAGGTCATCGGCAAAGCGGTGTGGCCCGCGATCATCACCGAGGAGGAACACAGCCAGATCCTCGCGCTTCTGAGTGACCCGTCGCGGCGCACCAACCGAACCCCTCGCCGTTACCTGCTCTCGGGTCTCTGTCGCTGCGGCAGGTGTGGGGCGAAGATGGTCACCGGGCAGAGCCGGAACCGTCGCCGGTACATGTGCCGTTCCGGACCGGACTTCGGGGGCTGCGGCGGAACCATGATCAGTGCAACCGTTGAGGAACTGGTCGTCGATGCCATCCTGTACCGGCTCGACACTCCGGAACTTGCGGCGGCAATCGACGGACGCCATCGGGCGGACGAGAGCAGCGCGGCCCTGAGCGAGTCCATCGCCGCCGACGCCGCGAAGCTGGAGGAGCTGGCCGAGATGTGGGCCGCAGGCGAACTCACCCGACCGGAGTGGCGAGCCGCCCGACAAACCCTCGACGCGCGACTCATCGCGAACCGCCGCAGACAGGTCCAGCAGGCCGGCTCGACCGTGATCGCCGGCCACATGGGAAACGCCAGCGCCCTACGCGCCGCATGGGGCAGCGGCGACATGCCGCTAGGCCAACAGGCCGCCATCGTCCGAGCCCTCGTGGACCACGTGATCATCCGTCCCGGCACGATGGGAGCCCGCAGCATCGACCCGTCCCGCGTCGAGATCCACTGGCGGTTGTGAGCGCCGTCGCGGCGGGTCCTCGGCGCTGGCGCGCCGTGCGGGCCCTCCCCGACCACCGCCCACCAGCCTGCCCACCTGGCTCAGCGTCGAGGAATCGGTAACGAACACCGGTACCCCCGACCGAGCACAGGACGCAGCGACCCACGCCGCCAACTCCTCTCCGGTCAGCCGCGCCATTGCACCCACACCGCAGCCGCACCCTGCCAGCCCTCAACCTCAGCCGACGACCAGAACACATCTGGTGGCCCGCCCATGGCCCCCGCCGCATGCTCCAAGACCTCCGCACGGGTAGCACCCCGAATCAGGATCGTGCGCGGCGTGAAGCCCTGCGCCACATCGAAGCGATGCAGCCCCGCAGGACGCAGCACCCCATCACGGTCATCATCGAACGACTTCGCCACGTACTTCGACAGGTACCCCGCAGCCTTGCGAGCCTCGGCAAACGAGCCGGAACCCGCCGGGAGATCGCCCAGCAACTTGATGTGCACGAAGCCGTGACCCCACGCCTCCTCAATGAGCCCACGCGGCACGAACTTGCCGACCGCGAAATGCAGATGCAGCCCATGACCGGACTTGTGCCACTCGGGCACCCACACGTACGGGAACGACTCCCCACCAAGCGACTGCCGCAGCCCTCGGAAGAACAGACCCACATCGCGCCGCGCCTGCCTTGGGTCGTGACACCCCTCACCGCGATACGTCAGCGTTCCCAGCCGGTTTAGCCGGTTGGCCGCGCAGTACCGGCGCATCCGCGAACGGGCGCGACGACCCGCCTCTAATCGGGCCCGCGCAGGATCAGCTGCCGACCCGCGCCTCCCCCCACCCCTCCGCTCCTGGCGCGAGGAAACGAAGCAGCCCCCCGCCTCCCCGGCAGCGGCACATAACGACAACGACCATCCCGAGAAGGTAGGCGGCACACGGACCGACGACGACACGATGACTCCACAGCAACGAGAACGGAGCCCCCGGTACGCGGAAAGGACCGGGAGCCATTGGCTCGACCGGTCCTGTGTGAGTTAGTTGATCAGGGCGACCTGTGCCCCTGCGGATGAGCAGTCAGTCGTGGTCCCGTCACCCTGCGATGTCTGCGTGAACGCTCTCTCGTCGTTCCTGGCTCGCTTAGCGCCCTCGGGCAAGGGCATCGTTTTGTTGTGTTTGTCTTCGCCCCCGGTCAGAGGCGCCGCACGCACATCACAGCAGCGCATACCCAGGCAGCAACATCAGCCGTTTGGTCACCTATGCGGTCGCCGTCCCGCCGCGCCACTCTCTGGCCCGCTCCTCCGCGCCGTCAAGGGTCCGCTACGCCGCTGCGCGCCCTTGACACGCTCCCCCGCAGCCCGACGACGGCCGCTATGGGACGACGCCCACCCCTGTCCAGCAGCCCGACGAGTTGTGTTGCTAATTCAAGTCAAGAGCCGCCACGCACGACACCAAGCAACTGGCCGACCCTAGCCAGTACTCTCATCCTCTCCATCGTCCGGGGCTTCAAGGTCAAACGCGAAACGGACCCCGCGTGTCCCTTCGTACTCCGGATCCTTTTTGATCTCTCCCGCCTCGATCGCCTCACGACGAGCTTGAACCTGAGCCAGGGCCCCATCCAACAAAGGACCACCGTCGGCTGGCGGCTCATACGATGTCATTGCCGGATAGATCTGTTCCGACTCAGAGATGATCGAAGCAGCTTGCGCCATCAGCTTTGAGTCAGGCGTAGGACCGAAGATTTGGCCGGACACGACGCGCTTCAGCAGATCAACGCAATACACGAGGTCATCGTCGGCGTTTCCCGCTTTCGTCCATGCCAGTTCACGCCTCGCTTCGCGCACCAGTCGCCGGACTGCGGCCTCAGAGACCTCCGCACCCCAGATCGTCTGCCAAGGGAGGCTGGCTGTCCCTAAGATCGGACGCACACTATGCACCTGCTCGCTGCCGCCACGCAGCATACGCAGGAAGAACTCCGTAACGTTCTGGTGAGGCCCGAACTGCTTTATCTTTCGACCAAGAGGGATCACGTATGGAGGCGGCAGGAAAGTCACGTGCGCCATGCCGTCATACAAAGCTTCCCGATACGCGTCCTCAAGATCTTGGGGCACATCCTTCACCACCATACGCCGGATAGCCATCGTCACCGAATTTGAGCCGGGCAGGTCAAATTGGAGGAACTCATCCGCAGGGTTAGTGTCTGCGCCAATGCGCAACGCAATTTCTTGAATGAAGCCCGCAGATGCGAACTGCTTACCTCTGGACGAAGGGGGGCTTGCCTGGCTGGATTGCGTAGCGAGCTCCCCCAGAAAGTCCCCCAGCAACTCGCGCCGGTCGTGATCGTTGAACTTCGACGCCGGGTCGAGAACGATGGTCCGCAGACCGACGTCCTTATAGAGTTCGTCGAGGACAGGATTGGGCCCTAGGCGAAGGATGTACGAGGGCCGCCTATCCGATTCAGGAATGTCCTGCATCATCTGCATCAACTTGAACCAAATGAGCCGGATATTGATGTCGCGGAACGAGTACCCCATGTACAGGACCGATCTACCCAACAGATCTGATCGGAATTTAAGATCCATCGGCGACTCAAAGTCAAGTCGTTTGTAATAAGCGGACTCTGTTAGAACCAGCGTTCCCTCATGACGCAAGTCACCGTGATATTTAATTATTTGCGTGTCTCGCGTATTTACCTGAGCAACGTCCTTTGGTAGCGCAACAACTGAGAATGACAGTCCCAGCGCGCGGTACGTTTTTTCAAGCATGTCATCGTAGTTCGTTGTATATATCTGAGGGGCACCTAGGTTTGCCAGTTCTACGTGAGGCGTTGACGTCGCAGGCCTAATGTCCCTTCCAACCATGCCTTGCTCGATCACATGGCGCAGGGGACCAATGCGTCGATCGGATTTGATGTACAGGTACTCCGCAATTTGCAGGAAGTCGCTGTTCGCATAGTCATTGATTTCCTCGAAGCTCAGACCCACGTCGAGCTCCTTGCACAGATTGGCGAGCAACTGACCCCAGTCTGGGAGCCCCAAGGTCAGCGAGAAGCCCGCTCCAACGAAGGGGATCACTCGTCGCTCCGAGACGGCTGCAACGAGCTCCTCGGGCATACGAAAGGCCCGCCTGCGTCTGATGACATCTACCACCGCGTCAGTATGTCCCAGGGTGACGACATTTTCTCGTGTTCACCCCATCCCAACAGATGGGGTTGCATTGACGATTCGTCGGCTTGCCGGCTTGGGTGCCGCCCGCGACGAGGATGTTGAGTCCGGCCGCGACGGCTGCGCTGAGGAAGGCGGCCGAGGCGGGCGTCAACGTCCCGAGCCGTACCAGGTCCTCGAGATGCGAAGCCTTGACGACGAACTTGCGGACGTTGACGGACCAGTGCGTGCGGGTGATGTCCGGGATGACGACGTGCAGCCGCGAGCCGTCCGGAAGCACGGCATCGACGAAGGGGCTGGACAGGTCTACCCGCCGGCCGCTGGACTTGAGCATCCGCTCCACCAGATCCCGTACCTCGTCGGCGGTCAGGATCGTCGTCGTGAGCTCTGCCACGCCTGCACGGGCGACGAACACCTTCGTCGGCTCGTTGATCCAGATCTCCTCGACGGTCGGGTCGTCGAAGTACCGCTGCAGCGGACCGAACCCCGCTACGGCGTCGACTACCGACTTGACGGCGTCCTCCACGTCGCTCAGGACCGGAAGTCCCCCGTGCAGGGAGCGCTCCTCGTAGTCCGCCACAGCATCGCGCACCAGCCGGTCGAGCTCTCGACCGTCCTTCGCCGGATCGAGACCCGAGCGGCGAATGAGCTCCCGAACCTCGGACTCCACCGTCGCCACTGCAGTCATGCGCCCACCCCCCTGGTAGCACGATCACCCTGCCATCCCGACGCACTCCGCGGCTAGGTTCCCCCGTTACCTTCGGTTCACTTAACTTTGCGTCGAATCACTGGACGGGGCCGGGAGGAGTCCTGGCACCCCGAGACCAGTGGACAACCGGCACAGCCAGGCTCCGCGCCCCTAGCGTTCCTCCGTGCTGCTTCGCCTGTCCGTCGTCACCGAGCACCCGACAACCGCCGCCGAGCCCTCCACAACCGTCACCGAGGTGGAGGTGGAAGCGCCGGAGGGCACGACCACCCAGGAGCTCGCCGATGCCCTGAGCCGACACCTGGGCCTTCCGGACTCCCCCGACCGGACGATCTGGGTCGGCGGGCAGGCGGTTGGACCTCTCACTCGTCCAGGGTCTGCGCCGCTGCTCGACGGCGCCGCCGTGGCGCTCGCGTCAGGGCGGCGGACGGAGCAGCAGCAGCCCCAACGGCCCTCGCCAGTGGCGCTCGCGGTCACTCATGGTCCGGACGCTGGTCACGTGCTCTGGATGGTCAGCGGTCGGTACACCATCGGACGGTCCCGGGAGGCCGACCTGTGTCTCGCCGACGCGAGACTGTCTCGGCTCCATGCCGAGGTCGTGGTCACCGCCGACGGTGTCACGGTTCGAGACCTCGGCTCGCTCAACGGGACGCGCCTGGACGGCGAGCCGGTGGACTCACGCCCCTGCCGCCTGGAGGCCGAAGCTCCCATCACCCTGGGCGACACCATGCTCGTCCTGCGCCTACCGCATGCGCTGCCGGCCCCCACGGTCGAGCGGGGTGACGGGACGCGAGGAGTGAACCGCCGACCACGCCTGCCATCCGCTCCCCCGGCGCTCTCCGTCGCTCTCCCCAGCCCACCCAGGGCGCCGCAACCCGTGCGGTTGCCCTGGCTGCCCATACTCCTTCCCCTCCCGGTGGCCGCCGTGATGGCCTTCGCCGTCAGCCCCGCGATGATGGCCTTCGCGCTGATGACGCCGCTCATGATGGGCGGGACTGCGGTGAGTGACCGATGGGGGTCTCGACGCCGCTATGCCGCGGAGCTGGCCGAGCATCGACGGGCGTACGACGCGGCGATGGCAAGCGCTCGAGCGACCGCGGCTCAGTCGGCCGCAGCGCTACGACACGCCTATCCCGATGCTGCTGAGCTGCTCGAGATCGCGACTGGGCCGTCGCCCCGGTTGTGGGAGCGTGGAGCAGGTGACGATGACGCCCTCGCCGTGAGCGTCGGGCTCTGCACCCGAGCCTCCCCGGTTCGGCTGCTGGCGCCAGCCGAAGGGCATAGCGCCGACCACGTGCTCATGGGAAGAGTGCCCTGCGTCATACCCCTCGCCGCCGTGGGAGTGCTGGGCATCTGCGGCGATCGTCGCCGAGTGGCCGGTGTGGCTCACCTGCTCCTCGGCCAGCTTGCTACCCTGCACCCTCCCACCGAGGTCGACTTCGTCGTCGTGGGCGCCGAGAGTGGGACTCAGCAGCGCTGGGAGTGGCTCCAACGGCTGCCTCATCAACGAGGCCCGAACGGAGCTCGGCGGTCTGGCACCGCGGCCGTGCTGGACTGGGACGAAGCCGTCGCCCGGTCCACCATCGGCCGGCTCGCCGAGGTTGTCCGGGGGCGGACGCAGGCCAGTCCCGGACCCACGCAGCCCTGGGGCGGGCCCTGGACGGTCCTCGTGCTGGACGGCGCTGCCGCACTACGACGTCTCCCAGGCCTGCCTGTCGTCCTCCGGAAGGGACTGGCGGTAGGGGTATGCACCATCGCGCTGGACCAGGCGGGCGCCTTGCTTCCGACGGAGTGCGCAGCAGTGCTCGACGTAACGCAGTCCGAGCATCCGACGCTGGTGGGGGCCGGCCGCGAACCTGAGGTGCTGGAGGGCTTCGACGCCGCCGGCGACTGGTGGTCCGACAGGTTGAGCCGGGCGCTGGCGCCGCTGCGCGACACCACGGCCGCCGCCCGCACCGGCGCGGGCTTGGTCGCCTCTGTCGCACTGGGCCAGCTCCTGGGTCAGCGGCCGGGCTCCAGATCCGTGGCGGCCGGCTGGGAAGCGCGACCACACGCCACCCGCGTACCGGTCGGCCTCACTGTCGACGGCACGTGGTGGCTGGACCTGGCTGCGGACGGGCCGCACGTCCTGGTGGCGGGGACGACGGGATCCGGCAAGTCCGAGCTGTTGCGGACGCTGGTGGCCTCTCTGGCCCTTCACAACCGGCCGGAGCACCTGTCGTTCGTCCTGGTGGACTACAAGGGAGGTGCTGCCTTCCGAGACTGCGCAGTGTTGCCGCACACCGCCGGAGTCGTCACCGACCTCGACGAGCACCTCGCGGAGCGTGCCTTGACGTCCTTGCGCTCGGAGCTCCGGCGGCGGGAGCGGATCCTCGCAGGTGCCGAGGTGACGGACTTCCTTGCCTACCAGGGAAGCCCGCACGGTGCCGCGGCTCCACTGGCGAGGCTGGTCGTCGTCGTGGACGAGTTCAGGGCACTCGCCGAGGAGCTCCCCTCCTTCGTCGACGGTATGGTGCGCGTCGCCTCCCTGGGTCGCTCGCTCGGCGTCCACCTCGTCCTGGCGACGCAGCGTCCGGCCGGGGTGGTCACCTGGGACATCAGGGCGAACATGAACCTTCGCGTCGCGCTGCGCGTCAGGGACGCGGCCGACTCGTCCGACGTCATCGACGCTCCCGACGCGGCCGGCCTGGCGCAGGACACTCCCGGGCGCGGGTTCGCCCGCACGGGTGACGGCGGCCTGACGTTGTTCCACGCCGCCCACGTGGGCGGGCAGCCGGCACGCCGGCTCGACGGCATCAACGTTCGCACGGTGACGTTCGGCGACCCCGTCCTCTCATCCCTGCCCTCGGCGAGCGACGAGGGCAGCGAGCTCGGCGAGATCGTCACGGCAGTAAGGGGGGCGGCAGCGCAGCTCGCGGCCACGAGCAGCCGCCCCGCGTGGCTTCCTGTCCTGCCGGAGGACGTGCGCTGGTACTCTCTGCCACCCACCGAGGGCGGCGATCTCACGGCCTCAGTGGGGCTGGCCGACTATCCGGAACGACAGAAGCAGCTGCCCCTGGTGGTCGACCTGCGGCTGCCCGGACACTGGGGGCTCATAGGGTCGAGCGGGAGCGGCCGCTCGACGGCCCTGCTGACCACGGCACAGGCGTTCTCGGCGAGGCTCGATGCAACGCAGCTGCATCTGCACGCGGTCAGCAGCGGTTCCTTGGCGGCCCTCACGGAACTGCCGCAGTGTGGGACGCACGTCGACTCCGCCGACATCGCCCGGCTCGAGCGCTTCCTGGGACGACTCGCCGAGGAGGTCGCCGGGCGCCGAGGACGGCTGTCCAGGAGTCCACGCCGCTCGCTGGCCCCGCGGCAGGCCGACCACCCGGTCCCGCGCTCGGACGCGGGTCCGCCCATGCTCGTCCTGATCGACGACTGGCAGCTGCTCAGCCACCATCTCGAAGAGGCTCAGCCGACCCTCGTGGGAAGGCTGACCGCTCTCCTGCGCGAGGGTGAGGCAGTGGGCGTGCGCGCAATGGTCGCTGGTGACAGGTCACTCCTGCTCGGCCCGATCGCCTCGGTACTCTCGCGCAGGGTGCTGCTCCGTCTGGCCGACCCGACCGATGCCATCCTCGCCGGCCTGGCCCCTTCCAGGGTTCCGCGTCGTCAGCCACCCGGCCGGGGACTCCTGCTCGACGGCACGGAGGTCCAGCTCGCAACACCCACCCCGACATCCACGCCGAAACCCACGCCGACGACCACCGCGACACTCGTCGGAGGGACCATCGGAGCGGGCACCGCTCCCACGTCACCCGTGACGCCTGCATACGCCACGGCGTTCAGGATGGTCGACCTTCCCGACCACGTCAGCGAGACCAGCCTGTCGACGCACCGGCGGGCGGGCGTGGTTCTCGCAGGGGTCGGCGGCGACAGTGGTGACCCGGTCGGACTGTCGCTGGTCGACGACGGTCGGCGTTGGCTGGTGTGCGGGGCCGCGGGCAGTGGGGTGTCGACCACGTTGCTGGTGCTGGCCCGTGGCCTGTTGCAGCAAGGGCACCCGCTGGCGGTCGTCGCCGGCCGACCCGGTGCCTTGGACAGGCTGCGCGACGACCCACGGGTGGCGCTGTGGTCCCATCCCGACCAGCCGGAGCCACTCGTCGACCTCCGCCGCCGGGTGAGCTCCTTGGCTGTGGTGGTGGACCTGGCCCACGACGTGGTGGACAGTCCGGTCGAGCCGGCACTGCAGGAGATGGCCAGGCTGGTGGATGCGCACCACGGCGTCGTCATCTGCGGGGCAGATCCCAGCAGGATGGCGACTCAGTATCGCGGGTTGGCGGTCGACCTGAGCCGGCATCGCACCGGCATCCTGCTAGGTCCACGGACCGCCGGTGACGCAGAGCTGTTCGGGCTGCGGCTGGCCCCGGCTGCGCGTCCGGTGCCGGGCCGCGGGCATCTGCTTCGCCAGGGAGCCGCGATACCAGTCCAAGTGGCATCGCCGGACCAGACGGCCTCGGAGGCCCAGCGCCGTTGCTGACGTTCCAGACCCGGCCGCGTGGTCGGCACCTCGCATGGCGAGGTCAGGCAGTGCCGCCGTTGCCGGGGCTGCTGCGCACCGCAGCGACGATCCCCAGCAGCGCGACCAGAGCCACGAGAGCCCCCACGACCGCCCGGTCGCCCTGCACCAAGCTCCACGCGACCGGCAGGAGCAGCAGGTTCCACACGACCGTGGGGGCGTTCGGCCAGCTGGCTCCCCGCCACCACGCGCGACCCAACAGGCCGAGAGCCACAGCGGTGAGGGCGATGAGCACCGCGGACATGACGGTTCGACTGGGGTCGTCGCCCTCGCCCCGGGCCAGCTCCCACAGGTAGAAGGCGCAGAACGCCAGCAGCACGACTGCCTCGACAGCGCAGACCAGAGCCGCGACGGCACGGAACCTCCCGGGTCGGTGGGCCTGCTCGACGCCCCCGGTCCCGCGCGGTTCGCTCACGACGGCCACAGTAGGTCCTGGTGCGTGCCAAGTCAGGGGCGCCCCGTCTCGCAATGTGACCAAAGCCTCACGTTTGCGAGACGGTCTCACGGCCTGGGACCTGCCCAAAAGCCCTTCCATCTGTGAGGCTGGAACAGAAACATGCGCCAACCCGTTGGCAGAGGAGCGTGCAGCCCTTCAAAATGGGGCGCGCGTGCGTTTCATCCTGTGTGGAAATGGCACCCGGAACTCCGGTGACCCGCGACTGCCCAGGTGCACGACCCCGCACACACCGCAATGACGCGTCCGTGCCGTGAGGTCCGCAACCGGGGACCTCGTCGCACTGGGCGTACCCCTGTCATCACAAGGAGCACGATCTTCATGGATTGGCGCGACCGCGCTGCCTGCCTCGACGAGGACCCGGAGCTGTTCTTCCCCATCGGGAACACCGGCCCCGCGATTCTCCAGATCGAGGAGGCCAAGGCTGTTTGCCGACGCTGTGAAGTTATCGACGTGTGCCTCAAGTGGGCCATCGAGTCCGGCCAGGACGCCGGCGTCTGGGGTGGCATGTCCGAAGACGAGCGTCGCGCGCTGAAGCGCCGCAACGCTCGCGCCCGTCGCGCCGGCTGACTTCTCTCGTCGCGTGCCCCGCGACGCGCCTTGGCGCGTTGTGGGGCACATCCGTGTCCGAGGGTGTCCCGCGTGTCGCGATCCGCCCCACGGTGCGTCGGGGTGTCGGCAAGCTGCTCCCTGGTGCAAGGCCGCTCGCGCCGCTCGCCTCGCGGCGGCGACTCAGGCACCATCCCGAGCCAACGGCCGGAGCCTGGCCCGGAACAGCACCTTCGTCCCTCGAGGCTCCGCCGCCTCCCAGATGATCCGTCCGCGCAGGTCCTGCACCAGGGACTCCACGATCTGCGTCCCCAGCCCCGACCTGCCGGGCTTGAAGTCCGACGGCAGCCCCGCCCCGTCGTCGACGATCGCCACGGACAGGACCTCCTCTCCCCGGTCGTCGGCCGTGCGCTTGGCCTCGACACAGATCGAGCCACCGCCGGTCTCCGCGAGACCGTGCTCGACCGCGTTCTGGACGAGCTCGGACAGGATCATCGCCATGGCCGTCGCGTCCTCCGCGCGCAACGTGCCGAAGGTCCCGATGACGGTCGAGGAGATGGGGTGCTCCATCTTCGCCAGCTCGGTGATGGCCTGCAGCCCTCGCACGGCGATGTCGTCGAAGTCCACCGTCTCGTCGAACCCCTGGCTCAAGGTCTCGTGGACCAGGGCGATGACCCCCACCCGGCGCACCGCCTCCTCCAGGGCAGCCCTGCCTGCCTCTCCTTCGGGAAGCCGTCGCGCCTGGAGCCGCAGCAGCGCGGCCACCGTCTGGAGGTTGTTCTTCACCCGGTGGTGGATCTCGCGGATCGTGGCGTCCTTGGTGATGAGCTCCTGCTCGCGCCGGCGCAGTTCCGAGACGTCCCGGAGCAGGAGCAGGGCTCCCACCCGCTCACCCGCCTCGGTGATCGGGATGGCTCGCATCGACACGCTGGCGCCCCGCGAGGTGACCTCGGTCCGCCACGGTGCGCGTCCGGTGACCACCACAGCCAGTGACTCGTCGACCGGCGACTCGTCGCGCAGCAGGTCCGCGACCACCTTGGCCAGCAGCTCCCCGATGACGTCGCCGACATGACCCAGCCGGTGGATCGCCGACAGCGCGTTGGGGCTGGCGTAGGAGACGACGCCGTTGACATCGAGCCGGATGACGCCGTCGCCGACCCTCGGCGCGCCCCGGCGCTGCCCGGTGGGGGCCGAGATGTTGGGAAACTCGCCGGCCGCGATCATCCGAGCCAGTGCGTCAGCGAGCGCCTGGTAGGTGAGCTCGAGCCGGCTCGGGGTGCGCATCGCAGCAAGGTTCGTATGGCGGGTGATCACCGCCAGCGCCCGGCCCGCCCGGACGACCGGGATGGCCTCCTCCCGGACGGGCATGTCGTCGCGGAAGATCGGGTCCCGCTCCCGGACGATGCGACCGTCGCCGTACGCCTGGTCGAGCAGCGACTGTCTGCCTCGGTGTGTGCGGCGGCCGACCACGTCCTCGAAGAACACCATCTGCCCCGTCGTGGGCCGGACGTGGGCGACAGCCAGCCAGCCCTCCATACCGCCGGGAACCCACAGCACAAGGTCGGCGAAGGACAGGTCGGAGATCAGCTGCCAGTCACCCACGAGCAGCTGCAGCCACTCGACCTCTGCCGGTGCGAGGTCGGTGGAGGTCTGCAGCACCTCGTTGAGGGTGGGCACGCTCGCAGCCTAACCTCGCCCCCCGGCGTGCCCACCGCGCGGGCTCGCTGCCCGCAGGGTGCCTGCGGTGGTCAAGAGGTGGCCGCCCCTGACCGAATCACCGAGCGGAGGGTACGGAGCGCGACCGACAATGCGGCGATGTTCGGCCTGTCCAGGCGCTCGATCCCGGACAGGGCCGTACGGGCCCGCGACAGCGACTCGGCGTTCGCCCGTGCCCACTGGTCGTAGCGGGCCACTGCCGGGGCGCCGGACGTCGAGGCGTCCATGACGGAACGGACCAGGCTCTCCAGCACCGCATACAGGTCGTCCCGAAGCGCGCCTCGTGCCAAGGCGTCCCAGCGGTCGTCGCGGGGCAGGTTCGTCACCCTGGTCAGCATGGCGTCGATCCCGAACCTCTCCGAGAGCACGAAGTACAGCGAGGCGATGTCGTCGGGCGACTCCCCCGTGTCGGTCGCGATGTCGACGATGTCCAGCAGTGAGAACTGGTCCAGCAGGCTCGCCGACCGCAGCGCCAGCTCGGCGGGGACGCCCGCCTTCTCGAAGGCGGCCGTGTTGCGCTGCAACCGCTTCAGCTCCGCGCCCTTGAGCAGCTCGGGGATCCTCGGAGCGTAGTCGCCTACGACGGCGCCGAACCGTGCCACCTCGCTCGCGACGTCCAGACGCGACGGACGCGAGGTCAGGAACCACCGCATCGAACGGTCGATGAGGCGGCGGAACTCCAGGTACAGCTGGCTCTGCACCGCCGTGGGCACGGCGTTGTCGAGCGCCTCCACCGACCTGACGAAGCCCGGCAGGTCGAAGATCTCCCGGCACACCACGAAGGCCCGGGCGATCTGCTCCGGCGTCGAGCCGGTCTCCTCCATGGCGCGGAAGGCGAACGTGATGCCGCCACGGTTCACCATCGAGTTGACTACCGCGTTGGTGATGATCTCGCGGCGCAGCGGATGCTGCGTCAGCTCTTCGGAGAACTGCTCACGCAGCGGCTGCGGGAAGTAGTCCGTGAGCGTCTGCTGGAACCAGGGGTCGTCGGGAAGCTCCGACGGCAGCAGGTCCTCCTTCAGCGCGAGCTTGGCGTACGCGACCAGGACCGAGAACTCGGGCGACTTCAGGCCCTTGCCGGCCTGGGACCGGCGGTCGATCTCCGCGTCGGACGGCAGGAACTCCAGCGCCCTGTCGAGGTCGCCGCGCTCCTCCAGCCAGTGGATCAGCCGCTGGTGCACCGGGAGCATGGGGTGCTCCTGGGCCCGGGCGTTGCCCAGCAGGACGTTCTGTTCGTAGTTGTCCCGCAGCACCTGGTGGGCCACCTCGTCGGTCATCGAGGCGAGCAGGGCGTTGCGCTGCTTCAGGGTCATGTCCCCGGACCGCACCAGGGCGGTCAGCAGGATCTTGATGTTGACCTCGTGGTCCGAGGTGTCGACCCCGGCCGAGTTGTCGATGGCGTCGGTGTTGACCCGGACGCCCTGAAGGGCCGCCTCGACCCGACCCAGCTGCGACAGGCCGAGGTTGCCCCCCTCGCCGACCACCTTGCAGCGGAGCATGGCGCCGTCGACGCGGATGGCGTCGTTGGCCCGGTCCCCGATGTCCGAGCTCTGCTCGGTCGATGCCTTGACGTACGTGCCGATGCCGCCGTTCCAGAGCAGGTCCACGGGCGCCTGGAGGATCGCCTTCATGAGCTCGGCCGGCGTCATCGTCGAGCGACCTGCGCTGAGCCCGAGCGCCTGCGACATCTCGGGGGTGATGGTGATGGACTTCAGGGAGCGCTCGAAGACCCCACCCCCTGCGCTGATGAGGGAGCGGTCGTAGTCGGCCCACGAGGAGCGCGGCAGGTCGAAAAGCCTCTTGCGCTCCGCGAAGCTGGTCGCCGCCACGGGCTGCGGGTCGACGAAGATGTGGCGGTGGTCGAACGCGGCGACCAGACGGATGTGCTCGGACAGGAGCATGCCGTTGCCGAAGACGTCACCGGACATGTCGCCGATCCCCACGGCGGTGAAGTCGGTGCTCTGGGTGTCGTGTCCCATCTCGCGGAAGTGACGCTTGACCGACTCCCACGCACCGCGCGCGGTGATGCCCATGGCCTTGTGGTCGTACCCGGCCGAGCCGCCGGAGGCGAAGGCGTCGTCGAGCCAGAAGCCGTACGACTGGGCCACCCCGTTCGCGATGTCGGAGAAGGTCGCAGTCCCCTTGTCCGCCGCCACGACGAGGTAGGAGTCGTCCCCGTCGTGCCTGACGACGGCCGGAGGCGGCACGATCTGCGACCCGTTGCGGTTGTCCGTGACGTCGAGCAGCCCGGAGATGAAGATCTTGTACGACGCGATGCCCTCGGCCAGCCACGCGTCACGGTCCACCGCGGGGTCCGGGAGCTGCTTGGCGTAGAACCCGCCCTTGGACCCGGTGGGCACGATCACGGCGTTCTTGACCATCTGCGCCTTCACCAGGCCGAGCACCTCGGTGCGGAAGTCCTCCCGGCGGTCGGACCAGCGCAGACCGCCGCGGGCCACCGGGCCGAACCGGAGATGGACGCCTTCCACCCGGGGCGAGTACACGAAGATCTCGAACTGCGGCCGCGGGGCCGGCAGGTCCGGCACCTTCTTCGGGTTGAGCTTGAGCGAGACGTACGGCCTCACGCCGCCGGAGGGGTCTGGCTGGTAGTAGTTCGTGCGCAGCGTTGCGGCGATAACCCCGAGGAACGCCCGGATGATGCGGTCGTGGTCCAGGGAGCGCACCTCGTCCAGGCCCTTGGTGATGGACTCGGACACCGCCGTCTCCCGGGTCTCCCGCTCGGACCCGGCCTGGCCGTCGTACCGGTTGGGGTCGAACCGCACCTCGAACAGGTCGACGAGCCGGCCGGCAAGGGCGACGTTCGACGCCAGGGCTGACTCCACATACTCCTGGGAGAACGTGGACCCGGTCTGGCGCAGGTACTTCGCGACCGTTCGCAGGATGACGACCTGCCGCCAGGTGAGCCCGGCGCCCAGCACGAGGGCGTTGAAGCCGTCGGACTCCGCCTGGCCGCTCCAGACAGCAGCGACGGCGTCCTGGAACAGCTCGCGCAACCGGTCCCGCCCCCCGTCCCCGGACCACACCTTGTCGTTGCGGACCCGCAGCCCGAAGTCGTAGACGAAGAGCGTCACCCCGTCGGCGCGCGAGATCTCGTAGGGCCGCTCGTCGACGACCTCGACACCCATATGCGTGAACATGGGCAGCACCTGCGTCAGCGAGAGGGGGCTGCGACGGTAGAGCTTGAACCGGCGCTCGGTGCTCGGCGCACCCGGCTCCTGGTACAGGTTCAGGCCGGTCGAGCCCTCGGCGTCCAGGGCGTCCATGTGCCGGATGTCCACGACGCCGACGCGGGGCGTGAAGTCCTCCTTGTAGGCCTCGGGGAAAGCCCGCCCGTACAGCCCCGAGAGCCTCGCGGCCGCCTCCTCGCCATGCTCCACCCGGGCCGCCTCGGTCAGGTCCTCCTCCCAGGTGCGGGTAGCGTCCACGAGCCGGCGCTCCAGAAGCGTCTGGTCCACCTCGGGGATCGACTCGCCCTGAGGGACCCTGACGACGAAGTGCAACCGGGCCAGGACCGACTCGGAGACCCGGGTGGTGAAGTCCACGGTGGCGCCCGGGAACGCCTGGCGCAGGATGGAGTCCATCTTGAGCCGGACGCCGGTGTTGTAGCGGTCCCGCGGGATGTACACCAGACACGAGACGAACCGGCCGAACCTGTCGCGTCGCAGGAAGAGCTTGGTCCTACGTCGCTCCTGAAGGTGCAGCACGGCGGTCGCGTTGTCGTAGAGCGACTCCTCGTCGGCTTGGAACAGCTCGTCACGGGGGTAGTTCTCGAGGACCTCGAGCAGGTCCTTGCCCGAGTGAGAGTCGGGCAGGAAGCCGGTGCGCTCGAAGATGGCCGCGACCTTCTCCCGAAGGACCGGCACTCGGGTCACCGACTCCGTGTAAGCGCTGGAGGTGAACAGACCGAGGAACCGCTTCTCCCCGGTGACCTGCCCCGCCTCGTCCAGCTGCTTGACGCTGACGTAGTCGAGGTAGGTGTTGCGGTGCACCGTCGCCCGCGAGTTCGCCTTGGTGATGATGAGCAGCTCCGGCGTCCGGGCGACGCTGCGGGCCTGCTCGCTCAGCCGCACCCCCTCGCCCGTGGGGTCGTAGCGCAGCAGCCCGAGTCCCGTGCCGTGCACCGCCTCGAGATGGTCCGCCTCGACCCCACGGCGCAGCGCGTACTCGCGGTAGCCCAGGAACGTGAAGTGGTTGTCCGCGAGCCACTCGAGCAGCCCCCGGGCCTGCTCGACCTCGCGCGCCGGGATGCCGTACGGCGGGTGGTCCGCCAGCTCCTGGGCGATCTGCGAACAGGTCGCCCGCATCTTCGGCCAGTCCTCCACGGCCTCACGGACGTTGCCCAGCACGGTCCGCACGCCCTCGGCGATCCGCGCCCGGTCACCGACGTCGCTGTCCCGGTCGATCTCCAGGTGCATCCAGGACTCCCGGACCACCCCGAACTGGCCCTCCCCGGACCCGTCACCGGACCCGTCAGCGGACCCCCCGGCCTCGCCGAGCAGCAGCTCCTGGAGCTCGCCGGTGGCGTCGCGCCGTACCCGCATCGTGGGGTGCACGACCAGGTGGACCGCCCGGTTCAGCCGCTGGAGCTCCGACGTCACGGAGTCGACGAGGAAAGGCATGTCGTCGGTCACGACCTGCACCACCGTGTGGCCGCTCGCCCAGCCCTGCTCCGCGACCTCGGGGTTGAACACCTCCACGTTGACGGTTCCGACGGGCCGGCTCTGCGCCAGCTCTCGGTGGGCCAGCGCAGCCCCCAGGAGGTCCTCCGGAGCCCGTGCGAGGAGATCCTCGGTGGCCACGTGGCGGTAGTACGTCCGAAGGAACCCCTCGACGGCCTCACCCCTACCGTGGTCCACCCTCTCGGAGGCCGAACGGAGAAGCTGCTGACGGGACTGCTCCAGCGACGCTGACATGGCGGTCGACTTCATCCTCACGTGACGGTGTGCCGTGGGGCGCACGACGGTGTGCACCTCCAGCGAGACTATCGCCCACCGCAGCGGCCGTGGACCGCCCTTCGACGCATCTCGTGGCAACCGCAGCGACTGCAGCGCTTCTGAAACGGATGCCGACGCCTTGGGCGCGTCAGAATTGACAAGGACCCTGGTCAGAGTAGTTTTTCGCTGCAAGTGTGATGGAGTGAAACGTACGTTTTCGACCTAAGGAGCTCTACGTGATCATCCTCGGACTGATCCTTCTGATCATCGGTCTAGTGGCCGGGATCGGTATTCTCACGACGATCGGCGGCATCCTGCTGGTCATCGGCCTGATCCTGGCCCTCATCGGCGCCCTGGGTAACGGGGTCGGTGGCAGGAAGCACTGGTACTGAGCTCTCCCTGACGGAGTACTCGTCCTCGCACGCGCGATCGGCCCCCGGAGAGCCCCCTGTGGGAATCTCCGGGGGCCGTTCTCGTGACCTCACTAGAGTGAGCCGTATGCCGCTCGCCCCGGCCGGTGCCACGCCGTGCCCGTCGCCCGCTGAGGCGCTCGCGTCGCTGCGTGAGTGCGCGGGAGCGGGCGCGACGGAGGTCCTCGACCACTTCCCCGCGCTGGGTGACCGGCAGACCCAGGCGGCGCTGGACGAGTACGTGGAGCACGTCGCCGCGCTTCTCGACGAGATGCGCACCTTCGCTACGCACGTCGCCGCGCTCCTACCCGACCCGGGATGCGCGTCCGACGAGCCCATCCCGGCCGCCGTCGGAGCTCCCTCCCACCTCCGGGTGCTCATCGGCAGCCGTGAGGCGCCTTCATGAGCACGGTCGCCGGCGACCCGGCATCCTGTTCGCACCTGGGAGGCTGCCTGCGTCGGCTCGCCGCTCGCCTTCGCACCGCGGGTCGCGCCAACCACGACGCCCGCGACGCCTCGGCCATCCCCGACGCCTCGGCCATCGAGGCCCGCGGCGGCGCAGAGGCCTTGGACGCTGCTACTGCAGCGGCTGCTCATGAGCTCGACATGGTCGGCGCCGCCCTGCACGCACGCGCCGGCGACCTGGCAGAGGCCATCGCCGGGGCGAGAAGGGCCATCGAGCGCGCCACTTCCACGGCGCCGCCGTTCCAGAGTCCGACGGACCTGCAGCAGGAGCTGGACCACGTCACCTCGCTGCTGGACAGCCGCCGTCGTCGCCTGCGGGCGCTCCTGCACACCTCCACCCAGGTACTCCAGCGTCACGCGTCGACGCTGCGCGCTGTCTCATGAGCACCGTCGACCTCAACGCCGACCTCGGTGAGTCCTTCGGACGGTGGATCCTCGGGGACGACACCGGAATGCTCCGCGTCGTGACAAGTGCGAACGTCGCCTGCGGCTTCCACGCGGGGGACCCCGCCACCCTCCTGTCCGTCTGCCGCCAGGCCGCCGAGGCCGGGGTCGTGGTGGGCGCCCAGGTGGGCTACCGCGACCTGGCCGGCTTCGGCCGCCGCTTCATGGACGTGGCTCCCCAGGACCTCACCGCGGACGTGATGTACCAGATCGGCGCGCTCCAGGGGCTCGCTGCCGCAGCCGGTACGGCGGTGCGCTACGTCAAGCCGCACGGCGCCCTGTACAACGCGGTCGTCAGGCACGAGAAGCAGGCCGCTGCGGTCGTGGCGGCGGTTCGCGCGGTAGACCCCGGCCTCGCGGTGCTCGGGCTGCCGGGTTCAGTCCTGCTGCAGCTGGCCGAGACCGCTGGCCTGCGGACCGTGACCGAGGCTTTCGCGGACCGCGCCTACCGGTCCGACGGTTCGCTGCTGCCGCGCACCGAGCCGGGTGCCGTGCTCACCGACGCCTCGGAGGTCGCCGAGCGCATGGTCCGGCTGGTAAGGGAGGGCGTCGTCGCGGCGGCGGACGGGACCCCCTTGCGCCTGCGTCCCGGCTCCCTCTGCGTGCACGGCGACAGCCCGGGGGGCGTGGCGATGGCAACGGCTGTTCGCAGCCTGCTGGAGGCCGCCGGGGTGCGTGTCGCTGCCTTCCTCACCACCGCCGGCTGAACTTCATGCACGCACGGCTGCTGCCCTACGGCGACGGTGCCGTCCTTGTGGAGCTCGACTCGCTGGACGACGCATTGGCCCTTCACGGCGTCCTCACGGGTCCCCGGCGGCCAGCGGGGCTCAGCGACGCGGTGCTGGGGGCCCGAACGGTGCTCCTCGTGGCGCGCGAGCCGCGATTCCTGCCCGGGCTCCGGACCGCCGCGCAGGCCGCGGTCGCCCAGCCACCGCAGAGCCCGCACGGCGACCCCGATACGGCGGAACCGCCTCCGGACCCCGTCCGGATCCCCGTCCGGTACGACGGGCCCGACCTGGCGCAGGTGTGCGACCTGACGGGGCTCAGCCAAGACGAGGTCGTCGCCGCGCACACGGCGACCCCCTGGACGGTGGGGTTCGCAGGGTTCGCACCGGGCTTCGCCTACCTCGTGGGTGGGGACCCCCGCCTGCGCGTCCCCCGACGTACGACCCCGCGCAGCACCGTGCCGGCCGGCTCGGTCGGCCTGGCGGACGAGTTCAGTGGCATCTACCCGCGTGACTCCCCTGGTGGCTGGCAGCTCGTCGGCACGACCGACGCCCAGCTCTGGAGCCTGGATCGGAACCCACCGGCGCTGCTGCGACCACGAGGCGTCGTGTGGTTCACCGACGTGGCCGCCGCCCCGGCAGGAGGCCAAGCGGCCCCCGAGGGGGGCCGATGACGTCTCAAGGGGTCGGCGTGGCCGCCTTCCTCGAGGTCGTCGAAACCGGCCCGTTGTGTCTGGTGCAGGACGGCGGCCGGCCCGGGCTGAGCTCGTTGGGCGTCAGCCCCTCCGGTGCCGCCGACGGCCGAGCGTTCGAGCTCGGTGCGCGCCTACTCGGGCAGAGCCCCGCTCAGGCAGCCCTCGAGTGCCTGCTCGGAGGCGTCGCGCTGCGCGCGCATGGGAGCGTGACGGTCGTGGTGACCGGGGCGAGCTGCCGCGTCCAGGTCGACGACCGAGCGGTGGGGTACGCGGCGCCGTTCCTGCTCCGGGACGGTCAGGTGCTAAGGATGTCGCGCCCGGACGCGGGCCTTCGCAGCTACCTCGCCGTGCGAGGTGGGCTCCTCGTGCCGCCGGTGCTCGGCTCGCGCAGCCATGACACGCTGTCGGGCCTCGGCCCGCCGCCGGTCCGCAGCGGCGACCGGCTTCCCGTGGGCCTGTCCCAAGGCGACGACTTCACTGACCTGCTCGTCGACGTGGCGCCCGTCGCACCACCAGGCGGCGGCCTGGTGGTCCTCGACACCCGGCCTGGACCTCGCTGGGACTGGCTCGCCGACCCCGCCCAGCTCGCCGAGACCGAGTGGCTGGTTTCGGCGACGAGTGACCGGGTCGGCGTTCGCCTCGACGGGCCCCGACTGCTGCGCGACGACGGGCGTCGCACGGCGGAGGTGCCCAGCGAGGGCCTGGTGCGCGGCGCCGTCCAGCTGCCTCCGGACGGCAGGCCTGTGGTGTTCCTGGCGGACCACCCCGTGACGGGCGGCTACCCCGTGGTGGCCGTACTGACCGGCCCGACGGCAGATGCCGCCGCGCAGGTCGTGCCCGGCCAGCCGGTGCGGCTCCGTCCTGCCACCTCGCTGGGGTGACGATCGCGCCGATACGCTGGCGCAGCCCCGGCCCCCCGCTTCCCCCACCAGGAGAGACGCATGAAGATCGCCACGACGATGGAGTACGACGCCACCCCGCAGGAGGTCTTCGCGGTGTTGTCCGACAAGGCGTTCCAGGAGGCCAAGTGCGCGGCCACGGCCGCGGTGAAGTACACCGCCGAGGTGAGCAGCACTGCGGACGTGACCACGATCAGGACTGAGCGTGTCCTGCCGGCCGACGCGCTCCCGGACTTCGCCAAGAACATGGTTGGGCAGACCCTGAAGGTGCTGGAGACCCAGACCTGGGGGCCTGCGGCGACGGACGGCAGCCGCACCGGGAAAGTCGAGATGTCGGTCGCCGGGGTGCCGGTCTCACTGGCCGGCACGCTGTCCCTGGCGCCGGGCGCGAGCGGCACCGTGGAGACCCTGGACTCCGAGCTGAAGGCCAAGGTGCCGCTGATCGGCGGCAAGATCGAGAAGGCCGCGGCACCGCCGATCCAGGAGGCGATCGCCATCGAGGCGGCGACCGCGAAGCAGTGGCTGCGCCGCTAGTCGAAGAGGTCAGCCCATGTGCGGGTAGGCGTGGCTCCTGGGCGGGTCGAACGTCTCCTTGATGGAGCGGGCGCTGGTCCAGCGCACCAGGTTCTGCGCGGCGCCGGCCTTGTCGTTGGTGCCGGAGGCACGGCCCCCGCCGAACGGCTGCTGGCCCACCACTGCACCGGTCGGCTTGTCGTTGACGTAGAAGTTCCCCGCGGCGAAGCGCAGCCGCCGGGTGGCGCCCGCGATGACGCCGCGGTCCTGCGCGATGATCGAGCCGGTCAACCCGTACGGCGCGAAGCTCTCCATCTGCTGGAGGACCGTGTCGTACTCGTCGTCCCGGTACACGTGGACGGACAGGATGGGGCCGAAGTACTCGGTCTTGAACGACTCGTCCGTCGGGTCGTCGATCTGTAGCACCGTGGGCCTGACGAACCAGCCCTCACTGTCGTCGTAGGTGCCGCCCGCCACCACCTCGACGCCTGCGGTCGCGTGCGCCCGGTCGATCGCGGCGGCGTGCCGCTTGAAGGCACGCTCGTCGATGACCGCGCCCATGAAGTTGGACAGGTCGGTGACGTCGCCCTGGGGCAGCTCGGCGGTGATCGAGACGAGATCCGCCTTTATCCCGCGCCACAGGGACTCGGGCACGTACGCGCGCGAAGCGGCCGAGCACTTCTGGCCCTGGTACTCGAACGCCCCGCGGATCATGGCGGTACGCAGCACGTCGGGGTCCGCCGAAGCGTGAGCGACGATGAAGTCCTTGCCGCCGGTCTCCCCCACCAGGCGCGGGTAGGTGCGGTAGCTCGGGAGGTTCGCGCCCACCTCCTGCCACAGATGCTGGAACGTCGGCGTCGAGCCGGTGAAGTGGATGCCTGCGAGATCCGGGTCGGCGAGGGTCACCTTGGACACGTCGAGCCCGTCGCCGGTGACCAGGTTGATGACGCCGGGGGGCAGGCCCGCGGCTTCCAGCAGCTCCATGGTCAGCTGCGCCGCGAGCTGCTGCGTGGGCGAGGGCTTCCACACGACCGTGTTGCCCATGAGGGCCGGCGCCGTCGGCAGGTTGCCGGCGATGGCGGTGAAGTTGAACGGGGTGATCGCGTATACGAAGCCCTCGAGCGGGCGGTGGTCGGTGCGGTTCCAGACCCCCTTGGCGTTCAGGGGCGGCTGCTCCGCCAGGATCTGCCGGGCGAAGTGCACGTTGATGCGCCAGAAGTCGACGAGCTCGCACGCGGCGTCGATCTCGGCCTGGTACGCCGTCTTCGACTGCCCGAGCATCGTGGCCGCGTTCAGGCGTGACCGCCAGGGCCCTGACAGCAGCTCCGCCGCCTTCAGCAGGACGGCGGCGCGATCGTCGAAGCTCAGGTCGCGCCAGGCCGGAGCGGCGGCCTTGGCTGCGGCCACCGCGGCCTGGGCGTCCTCGACGGTGGCGTTGTGCATCGTGCCGAGCACCTTGCGGTGGGCATGCGGCTGGCGCACCTCGATGGTCCGGCCGCTACCGTTCACCCGCCTGCCGCCGATGGTATGGGGCAGCTCGACCTGCTCACTGGCGAGCTCGGTGAGCGCCGCCTCGAGGGAAGCCCGCTCGGGGCTGCCGGGGGCGTAGTCCAGGACGGGCTCGTTGACCGGGGCGGGCACCTGGGTGACGGCATCCATGGCGTGCGGACTCCTCAAGGGTCGCTTGGTGGGAGGGCACCTATGGTGTCACGTATGCGCGGTGGTCACGACAGCCCAGAGCTCGCCTACCGCTGGGCGGGCGCCTCCCGGCCGGGAACCCCGACCCTGGTGCTCCTCCACGGCTTGGGAGACTCCGGCGACTGCTGGCCCGACGCGGTGCGGCGCTGGTCGCCTCGGTACCGGGTGGTCGGCGTGGACGCCCTCGGCCACGGCCGCTCACCACGCTTCACGCCGTCCCAGCTGCTGTCTCCGGACCCCATGGAGGAGATGTACAGCGCCACCGAGACGGCCGTCGAGGCCGTCGTCGCCAGCCAGGGTGACCGCGTCATCCTGGTGGGCCACTCCATGGGGGGCGGCCTCGCCGGAGCGCTCGCCTCCAGGCGACCGGACCTGGTGCGGGCGGCAGTCCTGGAGGAGCCCGCGTGGCGAGACCCGTACCTTCGCGTCCAGCCGGCAGAGGTCGTCGAGGAGCGGATCGCCGACTGTCGCGCGTTCGTGGAGGACCTCGAGGCGCAGCTCGCACAAGGCCGCCGGGAGAACCCGGGCTGGGCCGAGTCGGAGCTCGCTGCCTGGGCGCAGGCCAAGACCGAGGTGGACCTGGACTTCCTGGCTCTCGGCGTCGCCTCCCTGGCGGCGCCCTGGGACCAGCTCCTCCTGGCGACCACCGTGCCGTTGCTGGCGCTCACGGGGGACACCGGCGTCCTGCTCAGCGCGGACATCCGGGCGCGGGCGGAAGCCATCGGGAACCCGCGGCTCCGGCTGGTGGTGGTCCCGCGGGCTGGGCACTGCGTGCGCCGCGACCAGCCGGAGGCCTTCCACGCCGTGGTCGACCCCTGGCTGGCCGACCAGGTCTGAGCAGGCAGCCTCCGCAGGGGGCCGTCGGAACGGGGGAGCCGGTCGAAAGGGGAGCCGCTCAGACGAGCCGAAGGACCTCGTCGAGCTCCGTCACGTCGTACCAGAGCAGGTCCTCCATGCCCTGGTCCCCCGCAGTCTCGTCGACGTGGAACGACACGATCCTGCGAAGCGGGACCGGCTGCTCGACCGTCACGGCGCAGAGTCCCTCGCTGAGCCCGTCACCGGCGACCCAGGAGGGGTCCACGTCCGCGGCCGCGACCACCCGTCTGCCCACGGCGGTTCCCTGCAGCACTCCGGCGGCCTCCACCGCCTCGGTCAGGGCGGCATACTCCCACTCCTCCTCGTCGCCGGTCGGCAGGGCACGCTCCACTTTGTCCGTGACCGCGAACGCACGCACCGGAGCGCCCTCCACCTGCCGCGTGGCGGCCAGCCGGCGCACGTCGTCTCCGGTGAGCGGCACGTAGATCCGCGTCTGGGTCATCCCACGTCCTCGAAGTCGGAGCGGTCGGGCAGGGGTGCGGGGTCGCGCAGGGCCACCGCCGAGGTCCGCAAGGAGGTCTCGATGACCAGCGGCCGGCGGCTGACGTCCATGAGGTTAGCGCCGAACGCCTCGAGGTCCTCCTCGCCGGGACCCAGCACGGTGACCTCCGCCCCGTCCGCGTGGACGCGGGACAGCTCGCGCAGTACCCGCATCGTGACGCGGTTGCGCCACTGTCGCTCGACGCGGGTCCGCCAGTGCGTCGGGGTGTCCCGGACGAAGCTGACCTGTGGTGCGAGGACGAAGATCTCGTCCAGGCCCTGGCCCACCATGAGGTCGAGGTTCGTGGACGACCAGGCGCCTCCGTCGATGTACCGGTGGTCACCGATGCGGACCGGCTGGTACCAGCCCGGAATGGCGCAGGAAGCCATGACGGCCTCCGCGAGGTCGACCGCGGGAGCCTCCGGGCGTCCGAACGGGACCCGCTCACCGGTGTCGTAGTCCAGGGCGACCACTGTCACGCCGGGCCGAGGTACCCAACCCTTCGGGACGACGAAGCTCATCAGGGAGCCGACCGCCTCGATGCTGCCCCGGCCCTCGGGCAGGATGGCGGAGAGTACTGCGGTGGGTGGCAGGGACCGGAGGTGAAGGACGTTGCGGCGCAACAGCTGTCGAGAGCCCAGGCCCATTCTCGGCAGGCCGGGCCGGTCCCCGCCCGTGTCCTTGTCGTAGTCCCACCCGTAGCCTGCCAGCGGGCCTACGTCGATCGAGCCGTCCAGCTGGTGACGCAGCAGGTCGGCGACGCCGACACCGGCACCCAACAGCCCGGTGAGGACCGAGCCCGCGGACGTCCCGACGTATGCGTCGAAGTCCCGCGCGTCCACGCCGAGCTCGTCCTCCAGAGCCTTCAGCGCCCCGACCATCCACGCGGCGCCCAGCACACCACCGCCCCCCAGGACAAGCCCGCGTCGGCGTCCGTCCCGGTCCGGGGTGTCCGAGCCGCTCATCGTGTCTGCGAGCGGTGGCTGTCGAGCAGCTCCGCGAGGGAGTCGACGATGCTCTGGCCCAGGACGTCGATGTCGGGCATCGAGTCACGGTCGGCGTTGAGCCCGTAGTAGACCCCGCCGTCGTAGGACGTCAGCCCGATCGACAGGGCCTGTCCCCGGGCCAGCGGCATCACCGGGTACGTCGAGAGCATCTTGGCGTCGGCGGCATACAAGGTGTGCTGCGGGCCCGGGACGTTCGTGATGACGACGTTGAACAGCCGCCGCGACATGGCCGAGCCCAGCCGGGCGCCGAGGGAGTGAAGCGTGGGGGGCGCGAAGCCCGCGAGCCCCGCAAGGGACTCCGCGCCGACGGCCTGCCCCCCCTCCATCTGCTGGCGCATGGCGAAGGCGATCTGGTGCAGCCGCATGGACGGTGCAGGCTCACCCACCGGCAGGTCGACGAAGCAGGCGGTCAGCCGGCCGCCGACGTGCCGCGCGTCCTCGTCGTACACGCTGACGGGCACCATGGCGCGCACCGTGGTGCCGGAGTGGACGGACTCGCCGCGCGTCAGCAACCACGACCGGAAGGCGCCCGAGACCGTCGCGAGCACGACGTCGTTGATGCTGACGTCGTCGGCGTACGGGCCGCGGGCCAGGCGGTTGCGGACCTTGCGGTAGTCCTCGAGGTCCGTCCCGATCATGACGTACCGGCGGGCCTCGCCGACCGGGGCGTTCAGTGGGGACTGTGGCGCCGGCCGCGCTGCCGTCCGCGCCAGCGTCGACGCCAGTCCGGTGGCGAGTCCGAGGGCTCGACTCCCCACCGCCTTGATGTCGACGATCCCGCCCCGGATGTTCTCGATGATCTCGCTCGGTCGACGGACCGCGTCGACCAGGGCGCCCGTGAGCAGCTCGACGTCGCTCGGCTCCCGGGACGGCCGCCAGGTGTCAGTGACCAGCCCATCGGCCCCGGGGTCGCCATCGACGATGACGTGGGCGATGTCGACGGCATTGACCCCGTCGACCAGCGCCTGGTGCGACTTGGTGACGATGGCGAACCGGCCCTGCTCCATACCTTCGACGAGGTACACCTCCCACAGCGGACGGTTGCGGTTCAGGGCCCGCGGCTGCACTCGCGCGACGAACTCCTGGAGCTGCTCGTCCGTCCCTGGGCGCGGCAGTGCCGACCTGCGCACGTGGTAGGTCACGTCGAAGCTCTCGTCGTCCACCCATACCGGGTTGGCCAGCCGGCCCGGCACGGGCCGGATCCGCTGCCGGTAGCGCGGCACGAACGCGATCCGGGTCGCGATGAGCTGCAGGAGCCGCTCGTAGTCGAACCCCTCGCTCGGGGGGTCGAACACCATGACCGACCCCACGTGCATCGGCGTCGTCGACTCCTCGAGATAGAGGAACGACGCGTCGAGGGAGCTCAGGCGGTCGGACACCCCCACATCGTGGCAGAAGTCGCTGTTTAGACTGCGATTCGTGACGAAGACGACGGTGGGGAGCACGGCGCGCCGGGTCTGGTGGGTGACGCTCACTGCCGGCCTCGTGGCCGCAACCGCAGCGTGCGGAACAGGTGACCCGGCCACGGTCGCGACAGGCGGGTCGTCCTCCGGCTCCGCCTCAGCGACTTCGTCGAGCTCGGCCGGCTCCACGGCCGGCTCATCCTCCGCCGTCTCGTCCAGCTCACCGTCGAGCTCCACCACGGCCTCCCGGACGCTCACCGTCACGGTGACGGGCAGGACCGTGACGCCGGCGCCGGCGACCGTGCCCCTCAGGGTCGGCGAGAGCCTTACCCTCGTCGTCACTGCCGACCACGACGACGAGCTCCACCTCCATGGCTTCGACATCGAGAAGAAGCTCGTCGCCGGGCGTCCGCTGTCCGTCACGGTGGTCGGCAAGGACCCTGGCGTCTTCGAGGTGGAGACCCACGAGCCCGAGCTGCGCCTGCTCAAGATCGCCGTCCAGTGATGGTCGCGCTGCCGGCCCATGGCGTCGGCGCGCGCGAGGACCTGCCGCTGCCGTTCTCGCTGCTTCTCCTGGGGGCGGTCCTTGCCCTGGTGGTCTCCTTCCTGGCTCTCGGACTGCTGTGGCGGGAACCGCGGCTCCACGCCGAGGACGGACGCCTCCTGCCGATGGTCGTCTCGCTGGCCCTCGACTCCGCCCCCGTCCGGGGACTCTTCGTCCTGGTCTCGCTCCTGCTCACCGGGTGGACCCTGCTCGCGCTCCTCGCCGGACCGGACAATGCCAACAACCCGGTACCACGGGTCGTGTACGTCTGGCTCTGGGTCGGGCTGGCCTTCATCTCCGTCGTGTTCGGAGGCATCTGGCGGCTGGTGAACCCCGTGCGGTGGATGCGCAGCGGGCTCCTGGCGCTGGGCAGGGTCGGCGAGGACTTCACCCTCGCCGACTACCGGTGGGGCCACTGGCCGGCTGCGCTCGGCCTGCTCGCGTTCGTCTGGCTGGAGCTCATCGCCCCGGACAACGCGGACCTCTCCACGCTGCGGGTCGCGATCCTGGGCTTCCTCATCGTCAGCCTGCTGCTGTCGCTCGTCTTCGGTCCGCCATACCTACGCCACGGAGACCCGTTCACCGCGTGGTCCTCGCTCTACGGGACGCTGAGCCCCCTGGGACGAAGGGTCGACGGGCGGTGGGTGCTCCGGACGCCGCTGCACGGACCGCTGACCATCCCGGCCAGGCCGGGTCTGGTAGCGGTCACCTCGGTGATGCTGGGCAGCACGGCGTACGACGGCTTCTCCGGTGAGACGCGGTGGTACTCGTTCGTCCAGTCCTCGGCACTGCCTGCGCGGGTGTGGGAGACCGGGGCCCTGGTCACCTTCTGCCTCGCGGTCGCCGGGTCGCTCGACGTTGCCGCGGTGCTGTCGGCGCGTCTCGCCGCCGTCTCGCCACGCGGAGTGACCACCGCGTTCGCACCGTCCCTCGTCCCGATCGCCGCCGGCTACCTCGTCGCGCACTACTGGTCACTGTGGGTCTGGGAGGGGACCAATGGACTGGCGCGTCTGTCGGACCCCCTCGGGACAGGGGCCGACTGGCTCGGCACGGCAGACCTGAAGCCGTCCGCGACCCTGATCGCACCCGGTCTCGTCGCAGCGATCCAGGTCGTCGCGATCATCACCGGCCACGTTCTCGGCGTGGTGCTGGCCCACGAGAGGGCGGTGGCCCTCTTCCCACGCCGCGCCGCGGTGCTTGGTCAGGTCCCCCTGCTGGCCCTCATGGTCGGCTACACCGTCGGTGGTCTCACGCTGCTGTTCAGCTCCTGAAGGGTGGCCGGGTTCGCACGCGGGCCTTCCTGCGACGGCTCCGCCGACCGCCGTCGCCGCCCTGCGCGCGGTGGGCGTACTGCTCAGCCAGACCCGCGATGGCACGACGGAGGTCAGAGTGAGGCGCGAACTCGGACAGGGAGCGGCCCGCCAGCATTGCGCCGTCCAGCGTCTCCGGGTCCCAGGGCAGATACGTCACGGCCTCCAGACCGGCGAACCGACCCAGCGCCTCCCCGATCCGTCGCTCCGGGTGGCTGCCGACCGCACTGGCCCGTACCCGGTTGACGACCACGCGACGGGACGCCGGGGAGGTCACCTCGGCAAGGTCCTGGACGCCACGGACCAGCCTTTGCAGGCCGACCGGGTCGGCCGAGCCCACGACCACCAGGTCGTCCGCGGCCTCCAGGCTGCTGAGCGTGGCAGCGTTGCGGCGCGGCGCCACCGTGTCGTAGGAGAGCTCCTCGTCGTCCTCGAGGGAGAACCCGCAGTCCACCACGACGAACCGGCAGAGCCGGCGTGCCATCGCGAGAACGTGGCTCACCGAGGGCGCGCGCAGCTCGGTCCAGCGTTCCGGGCGAGGCACGCCGGAGAGCACCCGCAGGTCTGGGCCCACCTCTGGCGCCACCCGAGCCAGCGCCATCAGGTCGAGCTTTCCGTGGTCGGCGGCCCGTGCTGCCGCAGCCATGCCCGGGGCCTCGTCGAGCAGGGCCAGAGCCTGCGCTGTCGACGAACCATACGTGTCGCAGTCCACCAGGATCGTGGGTGCCGAATGAGCGAGCTCCGCTGCCAGGTTGAGAGCCACCGTGCTGCGACCAGGGGCACCGGTTGGGCCCCACACCGCGATGACCCGCGCATCGACCCCGGCCCGCGACGATGAGTCGACAGGACCGCCTGCGCTCGCCTGCCGCTCGGGGCTCTCGGCGCCAGGCGCCTCCAGGTGCGTGGCGAGCACCTCCAGGGCGTCTTCGAGGTCGTGGGTGAGGACGTCGGCTCTCACGACGACGGTGAGGCCGAGCTGGCGCAGCTCGCGCTCTCCTGGCTCGTCCCCCGGAGCGACGACTCCGGCCACGGCGACACCGTGCGTCTCCAGGTGGTGCAGCGCTGCCCGGTCGACGCCACGCAGGTCGGCGGACACGAGGGCAATGTCGCCGATCCCCGCCGCGGCAGCCGCCAGCAGCTCTGCCAGGTCGGCACATCGTCGAGACACGACGTAGCCAGAGGTGCCGCCGAGGGTGGCCACGATCTCGGCCTCCCAGCTGCCGTGCAACGCCGTGATGACCGCAAGGGTCACTGGTCCACCTTGAGAGGCGTGCCTGCCACGGGCACCACGGTGACCCGGGCCCCGGCGTCGACCTTGCCGATGATGTCCCTGATCTGCTCGGTGGGAGACATCACCTGGATGGGCCGATCTCCGCTGCCCGACGCGCCCAGGCCGCCGGCGGTGCTGGGCAGGCTCGACACCGAGACCCCGCGAAGGGCGAGCTGCGGTCCGGTGAAGGCCCTGGCTGCCGCGCCGGCATGCGGGTCGGCCGGGTTCAGGTACACGTCCACCCTCGACCCCACCTTCAGGGCGGCGGCGGCGCCCGCATCCACGGTGAGGGTCAGAGGTTGCACGCCCACCTGGTCCTGCCGTCCCACCGCGCTCGCCGGAACGAGCTCGCCCGGGGCGACGTCCCGAAGCACGAACCGGCCGGAGCCCAGCTCACCGGCCGCGGACAGGTACTGCCCCACCTGTGAGCCCAGCTGGACGTCGACCCGCTGCAGGTTCTCCGCGCCGAGCGGCTGCCCAGGGACCAGGGGCGTCCGCGCCACGTACATCGCGGTGCGGTCGTCCGCGTGGGCCACGACGACCGACCCGACGACCACGGAGCCCAGCACGAGGAGGACCCCGACGAGGAGCCTCACATCGCCCCACCCCGGACGTCTGAGCCGCTGCGCCCTGGGTACTGCTACGTCACTCACGGTGTCCCCCTGGTCCGTGTCTGCGCCGGACGTCCCCCCGCCGCATGGCCATCATGACGCACGGAGCGCTCCCGTGTGGTCTCCAGTCCACAGCGTCGGCGCTCATCCACAAGTGCCGGATGCCAACTCCCCCAAACGGCTGTCGATGCGGCAATCTGACGACCGATCGTCCCTGGACGCAAGAACATGGTAAACAGTTGGTCAAGGGACGTTATGGTCGTAGTCAAGGCGACCATCAAGGGAAGAGGGGCAAGTCGTGGTGAAGCGCTTTATTCAGCTGTCGGAGGTGTCGGAGGTTCTCGACATCTCCTCGGCCCAGGCTTATGCCCTGGTGCGGTCGGGCGAGCTGCCCGCGATCAAGGTGGGGGGCCGCGGGCAGTGGCGCGTCGAGGTGGCAGAGCTCGAGAGCTACATCCAGCGGATGTACAACGAGACCAAGACCTTCGTCGCCGCTCACCCCTTCGGGCAGGGTCAGGAGGGAACGGGCTGAGGGAACCAGCCGGCGTGAACCACGGGGAGCAGTGCGGCGCAGCGAACCGGCACCACCGAACCGGCCGATTCAGGCGCAGGGCGGGCCGGTGCGCCGGGCCCCCTCAGGCCTGGCGCAGCGCCACGATGGCCCCGAAGGGGACGAGCTTGGTCCCCGTGACGTGCTGCGGTCGCCGCGGAAGGTCGGCGGGATGCTCGCTCAGCTCCAGCACGTCCCGGCCGACCGCGTCGATCGTTCCGGTCGCGAGCCCGCCGGAGGTATCCGTCAGCGTGACCACCGAACGGTCTCTGCTCAGGCCGCGCAGGGCGTAGCCCAGCCCGAACCGGCGACCGACCGGCATCCCGACGGCGCGTGGGCTCGCGCTGACCACGGACGCGATCCCCGCGAAAGGCACGAGGGCCGCGGGCCCCTGCTGGGTGAGAACCAGGAGCCAACCGTCTCCGACGTCTGCGACCCGGCCCTCGATCCTGCCGCCGACCCGAAGGGTGACGGCGGCACGGGCGCCGACCGCGAGCCGCTCATAGAGCCCGATGACACCGCGTTCGCGCCGGGTGCGATCGGCGACCTCGGCGTCGAGCTCGCGCCGAACCTCGGCCTCCCACTGCGCTGCCAGGTCGTCGAACAGCTCGTCCCACCGCACTGATGTCTCCGCCCCGGTCCGCGCCGAGCGTCCCCCTGGCGCCCCGCCGCGGGGCCAGCGTAGCCGCAGCACCGTTGCCGTAGCCGCAAGCCGCCTGTGGGTAGCTCCTTGCCGCCCTCACGGATCTCCTGTTACCGTCGCCGGGCCGACAAGGCAAATGCACGCTTCCGGGGGGAAACGATGGTAAACGTATGGCGCCTTGCTGCGGCTGCGACCGCGACAGCAGCTGCGGGGACCGTGGCCGAGACGGCGCTGGCGACAAGCGCGGCGCACCAGTGGGCAATGGTCGCCGCTCCGGGACCCGCAGCCCCTGACGAGGTCCTGACGCTGCTGGCGTGCGGCGCCGCAACTGTGCTCGGCGGCTGGCTGGTGCTCAGTACCGTGGTGGCGACCTTGGCGCACGCCTCCGGCCGGCTCGGCTGGCTTGCAGGCCTGGTGGCGGCGGTCTGGTCGCCCGCACTCTCCCGACGCGTCGCTGCCCTTCTTGTCGGTGCCTCTCTCGGCTCGGCACTGGTCCCGGGCGTGGCAGCCGCGCAGCCAGCGCCGGCCGCGGCAGTGTTCGACGCCCGGCCGTCCGGGTCGGCAGGGGCGCAGGTCGCGCTCCCGCTCCACATGGGCGACGCCGCTCCCCCTGCGCCCGGATTCGCGGTCACCCTGCGTCCAGCTGTGGCGCCGAGCCTCCGGACATGGGCACGACCGGCCATGGCACGGAGAGAAGCGGCGGCCCCAGTGCCGACAAGCCCAGTGCCGACAAGCCCAGTGCCGACAGGCCCAGTGCCAGAGCCCCCGTCTCCGGGGTGGACCCCGTCACGTCCCCTCCAGCGACCGCAGGCAGACCCCTCCCTGGTGAGCGCCCCGGCGGGACGGACCGCTGAGCCTGCCGGCATCGTGGTCCAGCGCGGAGACAGCCTGTGGGGGATCGTCGCCCGACACCTCGGTCCGCAGGCAAGCGCCGCGGAGGTGGCGGCGCAGTGGCCGCGGTGGTACGCCGCGAACCGGCGGGTCATCGGACCAGAGCCGGACCGCGTCCTGCCCGGCCAGATCGTCCGGGCGCCGGCAGCCACCGCGGACGGCGAGCAGTGATGAGCGCCGGAGCCGCCGGAGCCGCCGGAGCCGCCGCCGGGGCTGCCGCGTCAGCGCTACGCCCGCTGCGGATCCTGCCGCTGCCGCGCCACCGCCCTCCCGTGATTCCCGACTCCGACGACTGGGACCTGTTCGAGCCGGACTCCCCGCAGTACGTCCAGGACGCGCTCGCCGTGGACTTCGACCTCGTCAGCGACGAGCGGCTGTTCGGTGAGCGCCCGACCCGCCGCGACGACCTGCCCGACCCGCGGGAGTGGGCCGGCCACATCGCTCAGGCACTCGTGGAGGTCATGGCCGGCGTGCGCCCGGCACCTCAGGTGCTCCGATGGACGACCACCGAGGTGTACGCCGTCGTGGCCCGCCGCGCGGCGGTGTCCGCCCGTCGAGGCGTGGCTCCGACCCGCAGGACCGTCGTACGCGCCGTACGAGTCTGCGAGCCTGCCGACGGGGTCGCCGAGGCGAGCGCCGTGGTCATCGACGGCGGACGCGTGCGAGCGCTGGCGTTCCGGCTGGTGGGTCTGGATGGACGGTGGCGGGTCGAGGCGCTTCAGGTCGGCTGACGCACCGTCAGGGCTTGCCGTGGCACATCTTGAACTTCTTCCCGGACCGGCAGGGGCAGGGCCCGTTGCGGGAGGCTCCAGCGAGCTGCTCCGGCGACAGGACGTCCTGGACCGTCCCGACGCCCCGGTGCTCGGCCTGCCCGGTCTCGTCCGGTGCCGAGTACTGGAGCTCCTGGGTACGTCGGACCGGCTGCTCCAGCCCCTTGGCGCGGAACGTCGGGTGGGCCTGAGCCACCTCGGCGCTGGTGCCGTCCGACGCCTCGGATGCCGCGGCCGGCGAACCGTTCGCAGACGGCGCAGCGGCAGACTCCACCACGCCCGGCACGTCTGCCGCCGGCACCTCGCCGGCCGTCCCCTCGGCACTGGAGAGTCCTGAACCAGCCAGCATGTCGGACACGCTGATCGGCTGGACGGCCGGCGCGTGCTCCTGTGCCGGCTCGTCCACGTCCACCTGGATGTTGAAGAGGTAGCCGACGGACTCCTCTTTGATGGACTCGTTCATGGCCTCGAAGAGCTGGAACCCCTCGCGCTGGTACTCCACGAGCGGGTCTCGCTGGGCCATCGCCCGCAGGCCGATGCCCTCCTGCAGGTAGTCCATCTCGTAGAGGTGCTCGCGCCACTTGCGGTCCAGGACGGAGAGCACGACCCGACGCTCCACCTCGCGCATGACCTCCTCGCCGAGCTGCTCCTCGCGCGCGTCGTACGCATGGTGCGCATCCGAGGTGACCAGCTCGCGGAGCAGGTCCGCGGTGAGGGCTGAGCGCCCGCCGGCAGCCTCGACGACGTCGTCCGGCGTGATCGACACCGGGTAGAGGGTCTTGAGGGCGGTCCACAGTCGGTCGAGGTCCCAGTCGTCCGCGAACCCCTCGGCCGTCTCCGCGTCGACGTACCCGCCCACCACGTCGTTGATGAAGTGGCGGATCTGCTCGTGCAGGTCCTCGCCCTCGAGCACCCGGCGCCGCTCCTGGTAGATGACGGTGCGCTGGCGGTTGAGCACGTCGTCGTACTTCAGGACGTTCTTGCGGATCTCGAAGTTGCGACCTTCCACTTGGCCCTGGGCGCTCTGGATCGAGCGGCTGACCATCTTGGACTCGATCGGCACGTCGTCGTCCATCTTGGCCGTCGTCATGAAGCGGTCGACCATGGCAGCGTTGAACAGCCGCATGAGGTCGTCCTGGAGGGACAGGTAGAACCGGGACTCCCCCGGGTCACCCTGGCGACCCGACCGGCCCCGAAGCTGGTTGTCGATGCGGCGGGACTCGTGGCGCTCGGTGCCCAGGACGTAGAGGCCTCCGAGCCCGGTGACCTCGTCATGCTCGGTCTGCACGGCTGCCTCGGCCTTGGCGAGCGCGTCGTCCCAGGCCGCCTCGTACTCCTCGGGCGTCTCCTCGGGGTCCAGTCCGCGCTGCTTGAGGGTCGCGACAGCCATGAACTCCGGGTTGCCGCCGAGCATGATGTCGGTGCCGCGGCCAGCCATGTTGGTGGCAACTGTCACCGCGCCCTTGCGGCCAGCCTGGGCGACGATGGCCGCCTCTCGCTCGTGCTGCTTGGCGTTGAGGACCTCGTGCGGGACACCCTGACGGCGCAGCTGCTCGGAGAGGTACTCGCTCTTCTCGACCGACACGGTGCCGACGAGGACGGGCTGTCCCTGGCCATACCGCTCGGCGATGTCGGCCACGACGGCGTCGTACTTCGCCTCTTCGGTCCGGTACACGAGGTCGGACTGGTCCTTGCGGATCATCGGGCGGTTCGTGGGGATAGGCACGACGCCCAGCTTGTAGATCGAGTGCAGCTCCGCGGCCTCGGTCTGGGCCGTCCCGGTCATGCCGGAGAGCTTGTCGTACATGCGGAAGTAGTTCTGCAGCGTGATGGTCGCCAGCGTCTGGTTCTCGTTCTGGATCTCGACGCCTTCCTTGGCCTCGATCGCCTGGTGCATGCCCTCGTTGTACCGCCGGCCTGCGAGCATGCGGCCCGTGTGTTCGTCGACGATGAGGATCTCGCCGTTGAGGTTGACGTAGTCCTTGTCGCGCTTGAAGAGCTCCTTGGCCTTGATGGCGTTGTTGAGGTAGCCGATCAGGGGCGTGTTCACGGACTCGTACAGGTTGTCGATGCCGAGGTAGTCCTCGACCTTGGCGATCCCGGCCTCGAGGACCCCCACGGTCTTCTTCTTCTCGTCGACCTCGTAGTCGCCCTCACCGGACTCCAGCTCCCCGCGAGTGAGCTTGTCGGCGATGCGGGCGAACTCCACATACCACTTGGTGGCGGCATCCGCCGGACCGCTGATGATGAGCGGGGTGCGGGCCTCGTCGATGAGGATGGAGTCGACCTCGTCCACGATGGCGAAGTTGTGGCCCCGCTGGACGAGCTCCTCCATGGACCACGCCATGTTGTCGCGCAGGTAGTCGAAACCGAACTCGTTGTTGGTGCCGTAGGTGATGTCCTTGGCGTACTCGACGCGGCGCTGCTCCGGTGTCATGGAGGCGAGGATCACCCCGGTCTCCAGGCCCAGCAGGCGGTGCACGCGACCCATGAGCTCGGACTGGTACTCGGCCAGGTAGTCGTTGACCGTGACGACGTGGACGCCCTTGCCCTCGAGAGCGTTGAGGTATGACGGCAGCGTGGCCACGAGCGTCTTGCCCTCACCGGTCTTCATCTCGGCCACGTTCCCGAGGTGCAGCGCGGCGCCGCCCATGAGCTGGACGTCGAAGTGGCGCTTGCCGATGGTCCGCTTCGCGGCTTCCCGAACTGCAGCGAAGGCCTCGGGAAGGATGTCGTCGAGCGTTTCGCCGTCAGCCAGACGCTGGCGGAAGACGTCGGTCTCGGCACGCAGCTCGGCGTCGCTCAGCTTGGCGAAGTCCTCCTCGACGGCGTTCACCTGGGCGGCGATCCCGTGGAGCTTCTTGAGGATGCGGCCTTCTCCGGCGCGCAGCAGTCGTTCGACGATCTTGGACACGCAGTCTCTCCTGAAAGTTCGCGGCCGTGGACATCCGGATGGCAACGGCCCGACCTAGGCTAGTCGAGTCGCCCCCTCCTGTGGACCGGCGGCTGGGGTCCTGTCCCTCGACGCCGAACGCCCCGGACCCGTGCGGCGTTCCACGACGGCACCGGCGCACCGTTCCACCACAGCACCCGCGCCTGCTGCTGCGTCTCCTGCCCGGCACCGCCCCGTGGTCGCCCTCAGGCCGCCACGAGGTCCTGGTAGGCGGGGTGTCTCTCCAGCCAAGCCGCGATGAACGGGCACAGCGCCACCACCTTCCGCTCGCCCTTGGCGCGGACGTCGTCGAGCGCACCCTTCGCGAGCGTGCCGCCGACCCCCTGACCGCCGAAGGCGTCCTCGATCTCGGTATGGGTGAAGACGATCTGGTGCTCCCCCCTGAACCGGTAGGCGGCGAAGCCGGCCAGGTCACCGTCCACCCGGGCCTCGTAGCGGTGCAGAGCGGGGTTGTCGGTCACGTCGATGGTGCTCATGGGCTCACCCAAGCACGCGTGTCAACGCGTGCCTGACGACCTGCTACGTCATCTCGGCGCGGTCGCCGTCACGCGACAGCGGCGACCTGCGCATTCTCGCTGTCGCCGCTCCCCGGCCGACCCTCGGCCGGCGCGGAGATGGCCAGGCACGCGAGTGCCGCAAAGAGGCACAGCCCGCCCGCGGTCAGCCACGCCGTGAAGTAGTCCCCGGTGCTTTGGCGTACCCACCCCGCATACGAGGCCGCCACCCCGGCGCCCACCATGTGTGCGGCGAAGACCCACCCGAACACGACGCTCGAGCGCTGCACGCCGAAGTGCCTCCGGCACAGGGCGATGGTGGGCGGAACGGTAGCCACCCAGTCGAGCCCGTAGAACACGATGAAGACGAAGAGGTTCGGCCGGATGTCCGGACCGAGCAGGGCGGGCACGAAGAGCAGCGACAGACCGCGGAAGCCGTAGTAGCCACAGAGCAGCCACCGGGGGTCGACCTTGTCGGTCAGCCATCCCGAGGCGATGGTCCCCACCAGGTCGAAGACCCCGATGAGAGCCAGCAGCCCGGCTGCCGTGGTCTCGGGCATGCCGTGGTCGTGGGCGGCTGGGATGAAGTGGGTGCCGATGAGGCCGTTGGTGGACCAGCCGCAGATCCAGAACGTGCCGACGAGGATCCAGAACGTCCGCGACCGCAGGCTCTGCCTCAGGGTCCGGACCGCGACGCCCGCCGGTCCGGGTGGGCGGCCGACCGGCGCCAGCGGCTGTCCATTCGTGGACGCCCCTTCCCACGGCACCCCCGGCGTCGCCGGACCCGTGAGACCGAGAGATGCCACCGACGTCGGCGAGCCCGCGAGCGTGCCATCGGGAACGGGAGCCGCGCCGTACGGCAGCAGGCCCAGGTCCGCCGGCCGGTCCCGTACGACGACCAGGACGAGCGGCACCAGCAGCAGGGCCGCACCGGTCACCACCAGGGCGGCCCAGCGCCACCCCGGTCCAGTGGCGAGCGCCGCGATGCCGGGCAGGAACACGAGCTGTCCCGCCGCCCCGGCGGCGGAGAAGATGCCCGTGACCAGCCCGCGGCGAGCCTCGACGAACCAGCGGTTGGCGATGACCGAGCCCAGCACCAGGGCCATCGCACCGGTGCCGACGCCGACCGCCAGGCCCCACAGCAGCCACAGCTGCCAGGGCCGGGTCATCACCGTGGTCAGCCCGCTGCCCGCTGCGACGAGCACCAGCGCTCCCGTGACGACCCGGCGGATACCGAAGGTCTCCATGAGCGCGGCAGCGAAGGGAGCGGTGACCCCGTAGACGACCAGGTTGGCCGTGACGGCCCCCGAGGTCACCGCACGCGACCAGCCGAACTCCTCCTCCAGGGGGACGAGAAGCGCGCCGGTGGAGGACCGGAAGCCCGCGGCCGCCACCAGGGCTCCGAGAACCACGGCCGCGACGAACCACGCGCGATGGATGTGTGGGGCGCCGCCCCCCGCCGACGCAGGGTGCGAGCGGCGGGCGACAGGGGTGGCAGGAACGGTCACGGACGGAGAGTATGTGCCATCGAGTCCGTCGCGACAGGTCGATCCCCATCAAGCGCCGCGCGGTTCCTGCCACTCGGACGATCGGACGATGACGTGGGCGTTCGTACACGGCCATCCCGACAAGCACTCACAGTGGGCACATGGCCAGGTTCGGGCGTCGGGCGAGCACCGCGCCTGCCCGTGATGCCCAGAGCGGACCAGCCGTGGAAGCGAGCCGACCGGACTCGCCGCGCGGGACGGCTCGGTTCAGCACCGTCCTGCTGGAGTGGGTGCCGGTCATCATCGTCGCGACGACACCCCTGGTTCTGCTCCGCCGCCTCGCGACTCCGATCCAGGACCCGGACACCTTCTGGCACGTCGTGGCTGGGCGCCAGCTGTGGTCCACATGGCAGTTCGCAGGTCAGGCGCCGTGGCCGCCGGCCGCCAACCGCCCGTGGGTGCTGCACGAGTGGCTCCCTGAGCTTGCGTTGGCGGCGGCGGACCACCTGTGGGGCCTGCGCGGTGTGGCGTTCGCACAGACCGCGCTGGCTCTCGCGCTCATGCTTAGCCTCTACTGGTGCTGCAGTCGCTTCAGCCGCCCCCTCCCCGCTGCCATCGCCACACTGCTGGGGTGGCTCGGCGTGTCAGCGAGCGTCTCAGCGCGTCCACAGGTGGTCACGTTCATCCTCCTTGGCGTCACCACGGCTGCCTGGTTGCGGACAGCCGCCGATGGCAGGCCACGGTGGTGGCTGGTGCCACTGTCGTACCTCTGGTCCTGTTCGCACGGGCTGTGGCCCGCCGGGGTGATGGTCGGCGGAGCGGTCGTCTGCGGACTTGTCGCCGACCGCTCATACCGCCCGCCCGAGCTGCTCAGGCTGGCATGCATCCCCACGCTGAGCGTCGCCGGTGGCGTGGTCACACCGGCAGGTCCGGGGCTTCTCCTGGCGTCGCGGGAGATCGGGAAGTCGACCCAGTACGTCGAGGAGTGGTCGCCGGCCTCCCTGAGGTCGCCGTACCTGGCAGCCACGATCGCTATGGCTGCCGTCGTCCTAGTGGTGTGGGCGCGACGGCAGACGAAGACCAGCTGGGCGCATCTGGCCGTGTGGCTCCTCGCTGTGGCCTGGGCCCTCACCTACGGCCGCACCGTCGCCCTCGGCGCCGTGATGCTGGCCCCGCTGGCCGCGGGAGCCGTCGACAGTGTTCTGCCGAGGGAGCGCCGGACGCCCGTGCCCGCGGTCGCGCACCGACTGATCGTCGCCGGAGGGTTCGGTTCGGCCGCAGTCGTGGCCCTCTTCGTGGCCTCGGCGACCTCCTCGGCGCCCGAAGGAGTCCCCACGCACCTCGACTCCGCGCTCTCCAGGCTTCCCAGCGGGACGGTCGTCTTCAACGACTACGCGCTCGGCGGATGGCTGCTCTACAAGCACCCCAACGTGGCGGCGGTGATCGACGGTCGCAGCGAGCTGTACGCCCACAGCTATGTCGCCGACTATGTTTCGGCCCTGTCCGCCACACCCGGCTGGGAGCGCACTGTGGCAGCCACGCATGCCCGGTACGCGCTCCTGCCGGGGGCCAACGCCCTCGCCGGTGCGCTGGAGGGCCAGTGGCACTGGACTCGTCAGGCCGACCAGCAGGGCTTCGTTCTGCTCGTGGCCCCTAGGACGCCAGCCGAGTGACCTCCGCGAGGCCCAGCCAGCCCGCCATGGAGGTCAGCTCCTGCGCGAGGGCATCGCGTGCCTCGGGCGGCGCGGACGGCTCCCAGTGCACGGCCCGCACCCGGAGGACACCCTCCGCCCGGTCCGCCTTGAGGTCGCACCGCGCGACGAGCCGGTCGCCGAAGAGGAAGGGCAGGACGTAGTAGCCGTGCACCCGCTGGGTCGCTGGCACGTAGATCTCGAGCCGGAAGTCGAAACCGAAGAGCATCGCCGTCCGGTCGCGCTGCCAGATGAGCGAGTCGAAGGGGCTCAACAACGCGCGGGCCTGCACGGCCCGCGGTCGGCGCGCCTGCGGGTGCAGGTAGGCACGGCGGTTGGAGCCTTCGATCGTCGCGGGCAACAGTCGCCCTTCGGCGACCAGTGCCTCCACGGCAGGGCGCGACTGGTGCGGCTTGAGCCGGTAGTAGTCGCGCAGGCACTGCTCGGTGCCCACGCCATGGGCTCGCGCCGCCAGCATCACGAGCTGACGGAACGCCTCCTCGGGGGAGGGCCGCGCCAGCGGGTCGGCAGCGGTGGCGACGGCGAGCGGTAGGACGCGGTCCACGGCGGCATAGCGTCGCTCGAACTGGCTGGTTCTGCCGGCGGAGCTGATCTGGCCGGCCCAGAACAGGTGCTCCAGGGCACTCTTCACCAGGGACCAGTTCCACCCCCACTCGTCGCGCTGGCGCGGCAGGTCGTGCTCCAGGGCCGCCTCGACCTCCCGAGACGTGAGCGGCCCGCGGGACACGACCTCGGCCCGCACCGCCTCGACCAGCTCGGGGTGCTCCCTGGCGACCCGCTGCATGCCACCCCACGCGTCGGAGAGCGCCCGCTGCATCCGGAAGGTGAGCAACGGCCACGTGGTGGGTGGGATGAGGCTCGCCTCGTGCGCCCAGTACTCGACGAGCCGCCGAGGGGCGCGGTCACGGGCTCGGTCCAGGAGAGGGCGGTCGTAGGGCCCCAGGCGCGAGAAGAAGGGCAGGTAGTGGCTGCGCGTCAGGACGTTGACGCTGTCGATCTGCACCACCTGGACCCGGTCGACGACGCGCTGGAGGTGCCGCATGGTCGCCTGTCCCGGTGCAGGACGCGGGTCGAGGAACCCCTGTGCTGCCAGCGCGATCCGGCGCGCCTGGGCGCGGCTCAGCCGCACCGGAGTGGGTTCCGTCATTCGCCAGGTTCGAGGAGGTTCTCCCGGACGGCGTACATCGCCGCCTCCATCCGCGAGTGCAGCTGCAGCTTCTCGAGGATGTTCCGGACGTGGTTCTTGACGGTGTTCTCGGAGATGAAGAGCTGGTGCGCAATCTCCTTGTTGGCCAGTCCCCGCGCCACGAGGCGCAGCACCTCGAGCTCTCGCTCCGTGAGACGCGGCGCGCCGACCACGCTGGGGCGGTCGCCCTGACGGCGGCTGAGCTGGGCGAACTCGGCCAGCAGCTTGGACGCCATCGACGGCGAGATGAGGGAGTCGCCGTGATGGACAGCGCGCACACCGTCGGCGATCTCCTCGCCGGGGACGTCCTTGAGGAGGTACCCGTTGGCGCCCGCCTTCACCGCCTCGTACAGGTCGGACTCCTCGTCCGACATCGTGAGCATGATGATCTTGGTCGAGGGCACCAGCGCCTTGATCGTCTGGCACGCCTCGATCCCCGAGGTGTGCGGCATCCGGACGTCCATGAGGACCACGTCGGGAAGCAGCTCGACGGTACGGTCGACCGCCTCCTTGCCGTCGCCCGCCTCCCCCACGATGTCGATGTCGTCCTCCTGGGACACCACCATCTGCAGGCCGCGCCGGTAGAGCACGTGGTCGTCCGCGATGACCACTCGGATGCGGTCCCCCGCGTCCACCTGCTCGTCGAGCTCGCTGGTGCTCACCGGGCCATCCTGCCACGACCGGCCGACGGCGCCCCTCGGAATGGCCCTAGGCCGCCAGATGAGACGCCGTCGGTCGTGTCCGCTGGTCAGGAGACCTTCTGGACGTCCTCCGACTCCTCGGTCGACACCTCGAGGTGGATGACCCCGTAGGACCACCCCCGGCGGCGGTAGACGACGCTCGGCTTGTCGGTGTCCTCGTCGTGGTACAGGTAGAAGTCGTGGCCGACCAGCTCCATCTCACGGACGGCCTGGTCGAGGGCCATGGGTGTGGTGGCGTGCACCTTCTCGCGGATCTCCACGGGAGAGTTCCCCTGCGTGCCGAACGGGTCGCCATCGCCCTCTCCGTCGTGCACGTGGTCCTGCTGGGGCACACCGTCGAGGGAGTCGATGCGGGCCGTGGCCCGGGCCACGGACTCGGGCGCATGGCGGCCCCGATGCACCCGCTTGCGGTCCTGCGCCCGCCTGAGCCGCTCCATCAGCTTGTCCATCGCCACGTCGAGCGCTGCGTACTTGTCGTCGAGACATGCCTCGGCCCGCACGGTTGGGCCCTTCACATGACAGGTGATCTCGACCCGTTCGCAGGCCTTGGCCTGCCGCTTGTTGGGCTCGTGGCTCACGACGACATCGACGCGCTGCACGCGCGGAGCAAGCTGCGGGATCTTCGCCAGCTTCTCGTCGAGGCGGTCACGAAATCGGTCAGATACCTGGGTGTGGCGTCCGGTGACGACAATCTCCACGGTGGTCCCTCCATGGTTACGGCGAATGTGAGAGTCGGGCGCGGCGCAGCCCGGATCAACCGCGGCACCACCCCCGCCGGAGCGGTTGGACCCTCTTCGCTCCCTGCCGCCGAGCGCCAGACGGACCGCGTCCGGGGCGCCCTGATTTCGTGGTCTCCACGAGGGCCAGGGGGGCCATACCCAGACGGTAGACCACACCAGACGATTGCGACAGGCGGGCTGGCGCAACGTTTACGAGCAGGCTGGCGAGTCTTGACCCTCGGTCTCGCCGCGAGCCGGATGACGCCGCTGGGTCGCACAGATCGTCGCTGCGAGCACGCCGGTCGCACCGGCCTGCAGCAATGCACGAGCGGCCTCGACGAGGGTCGCCCCGGTGGTGAGGACGTCGTCGACGACGACGCACAGCCGACCGCGCACCGTCTCCGCGCAGCGGCGCCGGACCTCCATCGAGTGCTCGAGGTTCGCCTTGCGTTCGGCTGCCCCCAGCCCCGCCTGGTCGGCCACCCGGCGGCGTGGGCGCAGCACGTCGGCGCACACCAGCTCCGTCGGGGCGAAGCCCTTAGCCGCTTGGCGAGCCAGCGAGGTCAGCGGCGCGTCACCCCTGCGTCGGCGCGCCGCCGCCGACGACGGAACGGGGACCAGCAGCAGCGGCCGGTGACCATCCGCCATCAGGCGGCAGGCATGAGGACTGCGGGCCAGGGCGGCGTCGAGGGCCTCGCCCAGCCGGTCTGCCAGCAGCCCGGCGCAGTCCCGGCGGTCCTCGTCCTTGTAGGCAGTGAGCAACCGGGCCAGGGGGCCTTCGTACCGGCCCGCCGCGTACACCGCGGGAAGGCCGGCCGGGCGCGGGTCGGGGCTCACGAGGGCCGGCCCGTCTGACCAGAGGCACCCGGCGACCGTACGGTGACAGGACCCACACACGGGCGCACCAGGGACCCCGCAGGCCGCGCAGGCACCCGGCAGAACCAGCTCAACGAGCGCGGTCAAGGCGGGGCTGCTGAACGTCATCAGGCTCATGTTGCCGGCTCGGCATGTTGACTGCGATAACGAGCCAGGAACGGGTGGACACGACTACTCTGGGCCTTGGCCTGTGGAGCAACCGCTGGGCGCCGGGGTAAGAGACGGGAGGCGAGTATGCGGTGGCTGCCTCGCCCTGCCCTCTCCACTCGTCTTCGGCTGGGCTTCGCAGTCGTCGTGGCGATGTTCGCGGCGCTCGAAGGGGAGCTCATCACGGGGCTGCCCTGGATCCTCCTGGTGGTCACCCTCGACCTGTCCGCCTCGGCCGTCGAGTACGTCGGGCATGACAACCGGGCCGTCCAACGTCGCCAGCTGCTAGCCGTCCTGGCCGCCAACTGTCTCGTGGCCGGAGTGGCCATGGGGTATTCCGGCTCCTCCTCCAAGGGTCTGCTGCTCATCCCCGCCTTCCATGCAGGCTTGCGCTTCGCGCGTCGTGGCGCACTGCTGGCCTTCGCCGTCGGGCTCGGCACTGCGGTGCCGGTGGCGTGGTGGCTCGGACGCCTCAGCGAGGGAGAGCGCCAGCGGATCCTCGTCGGAGCGCTGCTGGCCCTGGTCATGGGGCTGCTGGGCGCCTGGTCCCACCGGATGGAGGGTGAGCCCTCGTCCACGGACCCCAACAACGCGGCCGAGGCAGGCGCCCTGCTGCGCCGGCTGCACGAGCTCGCGGACACTCTCGACACGGGCTTCGACGCTCCGGCGTCGGCCGAGATGGCGCTGCAGGACCTCGCAGGAGAGATGCGTTCCGCGCGCAGCGCCGTGCTCGTCGGGTTCGGGTCCGACCCGGCGGTCCCCCTCGCGATCCGGGGCGCGGACCGGACACCGTGGCCGGATCCCATGGAGCAGGGCTCCGTCCTGGCAACGACGTGGTCCGAGGGCGTGCCCACCTTGGCCGAGTGGACCGACGACCTCGTCGCCCGTTCCGTGATCGTCGTACCCCTGAAGGACAACAGAGGTGACCGGTTCGGGCTGCTCGTGGCGGACCGGCCGCTCGTCACTCCCTTCAGCGCCCAGAACCTTGCAGCGGCCACGGAGGTGGCTGCCCGCCACGCCGCCAACCTCGACCTCTCGGTGCTGTTCGCGGGACTGCGCGAGCGGGCCGGACTGGAGGAGCGGGAGCGCCTGGCCCGCGAGATGCACGACGGCATCGCGCAGGAGATGGTCGCCCTGGGGTTCGGCATCGACTCACTGCGCCGCACGGCCCGCAACCAGGGCTCCCCCTTGGCCGAGGACCTCGACGCACTGCGGACCGAGATGTCGAGAGTGCTGGCGGACCTTCGGCTCCACATCGCGGACCTGCGCATCGCCGTCCGTCCCGACACAGGGCTCGGAGCCCTGATCGGGGCCCGGCTGCAGCACTTCGGCTCCACGTCGGGGGTGACCACCCGCATCGACCTGAGCGAGACGGGCTTCCGCCTGCCCGCCCACACCGAGGTGCTGATCTACCGCCTCTTCCTCCAGGTGCTGGCCGACGCCCGCCACTCCTTCAACGCCGCCACCGTCGAGGTGAAGCTCAACGTCGCCGCGCCTCGCGTGGAGATGTGGGTGGCCCACGACGGCACCAGCGCCTTGGGTCCCCGTGACTTCAGCAGCCACCCGCTCACGACGCTGGGTGGTGAGATCTCCGTCGAGCCGTACGCCGGCCAGGGGGTCGCGCTTCGCATGCGCCTGCGCGCCCGCGGAGCCGCCCCCTCCGCCACGCTCTCCAACGAAAGGATCCCGCAACCGTCATGACTATCAACGTCGTGGTGATCGACGACCACACCCTGGTCCGCGAAGCCGTATGCCGGATGATCGACAGCGAGCCGGACCTGGCGGTGGTCGGTCAGGCAGGCGGGATCGCCGAGGGGAAGGCCGTCCTCGCGCAGACCCTCATCCACGTCCTCGTCGTGGACGTCTCCATGCCGGACGGCTCCGGGCTGGTGCTCGCCCGCGCCGCCAGGGAGGCGTCCCCGCGTCTGGGGATCGTCGTGCTGACCATGCACAACGACGACGAGACCCTCCTGGAGGCACTCGACCTGGGTGCGTCCGCCCTGGTGCTCAAGTCCGCCCCGTCTGACGAGGTGATCGCGGCGGTGCGTCGTGCCGCCGTCGCCCCCGACGCCTTCATGGCGACGGGGTTGGCGGAGGCCCTGCGCCGCAGGGACTCCAGCGACAAGCCGAAGCTGACGCCGCGGGAGGCGGAGGTGCTCGACAGGCTGGTCGCCGGCGACTCCATCGCGGCGGTCGCCAAGCGTCTGTACATGAGCGAGTCCACCGTGAAGACGCACGTGTCGAAGGTGTACGAGAAGCTCGGGGCCCACAACCGCGCCTCCGCGGTGATGGCGGCGTTGCGGCTGGGACTCGTCAAGGCCGGGTCGGTCGGTCAGGCCCGATAGCACGGGTGGGCCTTGCCGGGCCGAGGTGCACCCGGCAGGCAAGGCAAGGTCCGCGAGAGGCGCTGGGTGATGCAAGACCGCCGCAGGCCCCCTTGCCGTGCGGGCCGACCCTTAGTGGAGCCCGCTGAAGGTGTCGATCATCCGGATGGCACCCGGGCCGATGATGACGATGAACAACGCCGGGAAGATGCACAGCAGCATCGGGAAGAGGATCTTGACCGGCACCTTCTGAGCCTTCTCCTCTGCACGCTGACGCCGTACGAGCCGCATCTGGTTCGACTGCTCACGGAGGACGTTTCCGATGGGCAGACCGAGCCGGTCGGCCTGGACGAGGGCGCTCACGAAGTTCTTGGCCTCCGGGACGGTCGTGCGCTCGGACAGCGAGGCGAAGGCCTGACCACGGCTCTTGCCGATCTGGATCTCTGAGAGGATGCGGGCGAACTCGCCGGCGATGGGGCCGGTCACGCTTCGCGCAACCTGGAGGAGCGCAGCGTCGAAGCCCTGTCCCGCCTCGACGCAGACCGTCAGCATGTCGAGAGCGTCGGCCAGCCCGAGGCGCAGCTCCTCCTGGCGCTTCATGCCGAGGTTCATCAGGAGGAGGTCCGGGAGGAAGAACCCGACGACCGCCCCCACGACTGCGAAGAGCAGTCCTCTGAGCCCGATACCACCGAAGAGCAGTCCTACGGCCGCCACCATGAGCAGCAGGCCGCCCTTGGCCCCCATGATCCGCTCCGCGGTCCAGTTCCCCGGGTTCCCGGCGAGGTCCAGCCGCCGCGTCATCCGCTCCGAGGATCCGCTGGGCGAGAGCCGGTAGGCCAGTCCTCTGGTCCTCGCCATGAGCGGGACGAACAGCCGCTCCATGGCGGGTAGGTCAGCGCGGCCCACCTCGCGAGTGTCCACCTGCCGTTCGATCAGGGCCAGCGAGCGGGCCACGCCAGTGGCCTCACCGGCGCCCCACGCGACGGCGATGACGAGCGTCACCAACGCCAGTGAGATCGCAATGAGCGAGAAGATCAACATGCCTCAGCCACCTCAGACCTTGACGTCCACGACTTTGCGCATCCAGGCCATGCCCAGGCCCAGGGAGATGATGCCGCCGGCGAGCATCGCCAGACCAAGGGGACGCGTCCACAGCAGCTGCACGTAGTCGTGGTTCGTCTTCATGGTGTAGAAGAAGATGCCGATGGGGAGCGCGATCAGGATGTAGGCCGATAGGCGGCCCTCCGCTGACAGAGCACGAACGTGCCGGGCCAGCTCCTCGCGTTCGCGAAGAGTCTTGGCAGTCGTGCGCAACGTCTCGGCCAGGTTGCCGCCGACCTCGCGCTGGATTCGGATCGCCATACCCGTCCACTTCATGTTGTCGCTCTGCATCCGGCCGGACATGTGGTCCAGGGCGTCGCCCACATCGGCTCCGATCCGCGTCTCGGCGAGCGCACGGCTGAACTCCTTGGCGGCTGGGTCGGCGGCGTCCTTGGCGACCGCGTCGAGGGCCTGGAGCAATGAGAAGCCGGTGCTGAGGCTGCTCGCCACGAGGGTGAGCACGTCCGGCAGCTGCGACTCGAACTTCTTGGCCCTGCGCTTGGCGAGGAACCGCAGCACGACGGCCGGCAGGAGCCAGCCCACGATCGTCCCGAGCACCAGGGCGAAGATCGTCTTGACGACTCCGCCGCTGAACAGGACCACGCCGCCGGTGACGCCGAGGACCAGAGCGACCAGGCGCAGTACCCACCACTCACCAGCGCGCAGCGGCAGGTCCGCTCGCTCGATCAGCGCCATGGTCTTCCCGGTCGACTCACGCCCTTCCATGATCCGCTCTCCGACGTCGATCAGGCTGCTGCTGATCGAGCTCGCCGTGACTGCCGCGGTGTCCGTCGACATGGTGACGCCAGGTGTCACGTAGCGCTCGATCGAGCTGACGCGCTGGCTCCTCGCAGACCGGAAGCTGGGAGCCGCGAGAGCAGCGACAAGCAGCAGCAGACCGAGGGCGACTGCGCCCATCGCGACCAGAACCACAGGGTTCAGCCCCTTGGGCGCTGCGAGTGGGTCGGAGGCCGCCGGCTCATCGGAGGCGACGTTCGCCGGAGTGCTCGACGATGGAGTGGGGACGGGGGCAGCGGAGGCGCCCAGGTCAACGGTGGCCCGAGCGGTGAACGGCGCCCCGCCCGCCGTGCCGGTCACGACGACAGTCTGAACGCCGACCTTGGACCCATCCGTGGTGATGGTGAACGAGGACTGCGCGTCGAGCGTCTTCGCGGCGTCCTCGAACGCTGCCTTGACCGCGGCCTCGTTACCCGCCGCCGCGACGCTGCCGCCGCCCGCCTTGGCGAAGCCCTGCAGCACGGCGTTGTCGCTGTCCGCGGTATTGAAGCCGACGACCTCTGCGCGCACGGAGTAGCGCGTCAGCGAGGCAGTAGCGCTGGCCCGGGTCGCCGTGGCGCTGCGGGTGTCTCCCCCATCGCTCAGCAGCACGACGCTTCGGTCCTGATAACCCGCCATGGCGGGACCAGCCAGCGCCACGGCGTCGTAGAGCGTCGTCTCGCCGCGCGCCACCAAGCCGTTGACGGCAGCCTGGATCTTGGAGCGGTTCGCTGTCGGTGCGACGTCCACGCCTGCGGTTCCGGCGAAGGAGATCAGGCCGACCGCCACGTCCTTCGGTGCATCTGCCAGGAATGCCTTGACCGACTGGCGGACCGTAGCCATCCCCTGGGCACCCATGGAGCCACTGGTGTCCACGACAAGCATGGTGGCGCGCTTGGTGCGGTTGACGGAGGACACCGTGATCGGGGACGCCACGGCACCCACCGAGCTGCGCACCGTGTCCGCACTCACCTCGACCGGTGACCCGCCCTCCCGCACGGTGAGGACACCGGTGACGCTTCCCTTGGTGGCACGGACAGCGCTCAGCGTCGCCTCGACGGGCGGCTGGGAAGCGCCGGCGGTCACAGGAGTGAGCAGGACGCCCGTGAGAGCGCCGAGCACGCATAGCAGGACGGCGAGGACCGCAGGAGCCCGACCGAGGCGTGGATCACGAAGCTTCCGGCTCATCACATTCCTCGGATGAACATGTCCGGCGGCAGGACGATGCCCTGGTCCACCAGCTCCTGGGAGAACTTGGGGCGCAGCCCGGTGCTGACCAGCGAGCCGCGGAACCTCCCCTGCTCGTCCCGCCCCGCGCCGAAGTCGAAGGTGAACAGGTCCTGCATGGTGATGACGTCGCTCTCCATGCCTGCCACCTCGCTGATGGCGGTGATCCGGCGGGAACCGTCCTTCAGACGCGCCTGCTGGATGACCAGGTCCACCGCCCCCGACACCTGCTCCCGGATGGCCCGCACCGGTAGGTCGACGCCGGCCATGAGGACCAGGGTCTCGAGGCGGGACAGGCTGTCGCGAGGGCTGTTGGCGTGCACGGTGGTGATGGAGCCGTCGTGACCGGTGTTCATGGCCTGGAGCATGTCGAGCGCCGCGCCGTCGCGGATCTCGCCGACGACGATGCGGTCGGGGCGCATTCGCAGGGAGTTCTTGACCAGCTCCCGGATCGGGATTGCGCCCTTGCCCTCGATGTTCGACGGACGCGACTCCAGTCGCAGAACGTGGTCCTGCTTCAGCTGGAGCTCCGCGGCGTCCTCGATGGTCACGATCCGCTCGTCGTCGGGGATGAAGCTCGAGATGACGTTGAGGAGAGTCGTCTTTCCCGAGCCGGTGCCACCCGAGATCACGATGTTCCTGCGACCCTTGACGCAGGCGATGAGGAAGTCGCGAACACGGGGGCTGAAGGTACCGAAGGCGATCAGGTCCCGGTCGGTGAAGGGGTCGGTCGAGAACTTGCGGATGGTGAGCATCGCACCGTCGAGCGCGATGGGCGGGATGACGGCGTTGACTCGGGAACCGTCGGGCAGCCGTGCGTCCACGAGTGGGCTGGACTCGTCGACGCGACGTCCGACTCGTCCCACGATCTTGTCGATCGTGCGCCGCAGGTGCGCTTCTGAGGAGAACCGCGTCTCGACCGGGTAGAGCTTGCCCGCACGCTCGACATAGATCATGTCGGCGCCGTTGACCATGATCTCGCTGATCTCGCTGTCACGGAGCAGGGGCTCCAGCGGACCGTGGCCGAGAATCTCGTCCGAGATCTCCTGCGCGATGCGAGTGCGGTCGGAATGAGAGAGTGGCGTCTCCTCGGAGTCGATGACCTCCTGCAGGGTGTGCCGGACCCGCGTCTCCAGCTCCGTCTGGTCCAGATGCGGGTCGTACAGCTGGGGGCCCAACGAGTCGAGCAGCGCCTGGTGGACGCTCGCCTTGACCGTCGCGAACGGGTCGACGATCCGTTGCCGCTCCTGGGGGGCACTGGGGCTCCGCTGCTGCTGGGGGGCGGCGGCCGCCTGCTGCTGTCGGCGGACACTGTCCAGCCGGTCGGCGAGACTCATCGCTTACCTCCTCGGGCAAGGCTCCACCGTTCCCGCTTGGCCGGCTGCGCCTGCTCAGTGCCCCGAGGAGCCCCCGAGTTGGCTTGAACCTTCACGAAGCGGTCCGCGAGCTCGCGCAACGCTCCGCTCACCGGATGTTTCGGCTCGTCAAGGACGATCGGGACGCCGCGGTTGATCGATGCCGGGACCGCCGGGCTGCTGGGAACCATGACGGCGATGTCCTGGCGGATGGCGGCCACGACGTCCTCGGACCGCAGGCCTACCTTCGCGTCCGACCGGTTCAGGACGACCACCCGGCTCTCCCGGGGGTTGCCCAGGAGGTCGAGCGTGTCCAGGCTGAGCCGGAGGTTCTTCACCGCGGGGATGTCAAGCGTCGCGATGAGGATGAGGAGGTCGCTGACATCGAAGGCGGCCAGGACGTGCTCCGTGAAGGCCGGAGGGGTGTCGACCACCACGTAGTCGTAGTGACGTCGCGCCACGCGAAGGGCCTCGCCCACCAGGGCGCCGGGGATCCGGTCTGCGTCACTTGGCTCCGATGGCGCCGCGGCGACGTCGAGCCCGCTCTCGTGCTTGGTGACGATCGAGGACAGACCTTGCGCGTCGACGTGCCCGCCCATGGCGATCAGGTCCGACATCGAGTTCTGCGGGAGCAGCTGGAGGCTGATGGCGACGTCGCCGAAGGCCAGGTCGAGGTCCATGAGGAGCACCTTGGAGCCTTGAGAGGCCAGGTAGGCACCGAGGTTGGTGGAGAAGGTGGTCTTGCCCACGCCTCCCTTGGCGGAGAAGACCGTCACGATACGCCCCTCTGCTGTCCCTCCCTCGGTCACGTGACCGGCGACCTTTGCCGACAGCTCCAGGCTCCGGCGGACTCCCTCGGCCAACCCGGTCAGGTCGTCGGCCGTCAGGACCTCGCGGATGCCGGCTCGAAGGGCTTGGCCGAGCACTGCCACATCCACGCGGCGACGCAGGAGGATGACGCCCAGCTCGGGCCGCTCCACTCGCGCAAGCTCGGAGAGGTCGCAGGCGGACTGCATGTCGATGTCCGGCCCGATCACCATCAGCGGGTCTGCCGACTCCTGCAGGCTCCGCGCGGCGGCGGCGAGGTTCTCCACCGGGCTGATGTCACCGCCCAGAGCGAAGGCGTACCGGTCACCCGACGTGGGGTCGTTGTCCCAGAGAAGCGTCACTTGCCCACCGCCGAGAGGTCGAAGAGGTTCAGGTCGGTCACCAGGGGCGTGCCGGCCATCTTGAGGTCGGAGCTGCGGAGGACGGCGTAAAGGCTGCCGGTGGCAATCGCATGGACAAGCCGTGCAGACTCCGTCGGTGTCACGGCCACGGTGACGAGGAAGCTCGGAGCCGACTGCGGCGCGGGAACCTCCTTGGAGCCTGCCGGCGCCTGCTGGCCGCCCGGGTTGAGGGCGCTGCTGCCCATGCCGATGACGAGGACGTCGTCAAGCAGCAGGCTGGTGCCCTTGATGTCGCCGTCGTTGAGCTCCTTCGCCTGCTTGGAGTCGCCGAGGGCCTTGATCTTGTAGGAGTCGAAGATCGCAATGTGGGTACCCGGCGTCACGAAGCTGCCGACACGCGCGGGGTCGCTGAGCTGGACCGCAACGGCTACCTTGCCCTGCGGCACCTCGATCGCCTTGGTCCCCTGCGGGGTCGAGCCGAAGCGCGAGGCGAGCACGTACTCGCCCGGCGCGATGTCGGTCACGGCCACCAAGGAGCTGTTCTCCGCGTTGACCTCGGAGAGCACTCCGGCCGGCGCACCCTTGGCGGGGACCGCTGTCTTGACGAGCTGCCCCGTACGAACAGCGTCCTTCAGCATCGTGCTGGCCGCGATGGGCTTCGTGCTGACGTACACCGTCGTCGGCTGGTTGGCCGAGACCGCTCGGGCGTCGGCGCCCCGGGCGTACAGCAGCACCGACACGACGCCGACGAGGGCGATGACGGCTGCGGCGAAGATGGCGAGAACTCTGCGTCCCATGGTTTCTTTTCCTTGTCGTATTGCGTGGGTCAGCCGGCTGCAACCACGGCGATGGCACCGAAGTAGCCGCCGCCGCTTGGCGGCCCGGTGATGTTTCCGCTCTGGAGCTCGCCCGAGACGAACCACCCGGAGATGCACGAGTCCCCACCTGAGCACGGAAAAGTGTTGCTGACCAGGCTCTTCACCTTGTTGGTGGCCGATCCCGTGACATTGACCGCGTAGCCGCTCAGGTAGAACAGCGCCACGCCCTGGCGGTGGAAGTAGGCGTTGTTCCCGTTGGCCTCGGTGCAGTTCCCCCCCGGTGGCGGGATGGCGGAGGTCGTAGGTAGAGATAGCGCCGTGCAGTCGAAGACCGGAAAGGCGACGACCTTGCCCACGTAGGCGCTCAGGTCACACGCGGTGTTCTGCCCCGTGCTCGTGTGCACCCAGTTGAAGCTGAACTCCTTCGTCAGGCAGCTGCTGCTGGACACGGTCTCGAGCATGCCGAAGCCTCCCGGCAACGCATGGCCCGACCACGACGGGCACGACGTAGGCGTGATATGGCTGCCACCGGACGAAGTCGACTGGAGCATGAGGATGACCTCGCCTCCGGGGTTCTGTGCCGGCGGAGTCGCGGCCGCGGCGGGCCAGGCCGGCTGGCCTGCGCCCCCGTAGCCCTTCGGCGAGGCAGCGGTGTAGACGGGGCTGGCGTAGTAGGCACCCCCACCGCCCCCGGCATTGCCGCCGGTGGCGTGCATCCAGTCGCAGCCCGAGACGGTGAGCGGCAGGGAGCCACCGCCTGACCCGGGCGAGCCCCATCCTGCCCGCGCACAGGCCTTCACGGACTCGCCGGTGTTGCCGCCGACCACCATGCGCGAGATCTGGTTGGGCAGGATCGTCGGGTTGGCCCCAGCCTCTTTCGTCATGGTGTGGACCTCGACGTAGGGGACACCGTTCGTGACCCAGTCGGTGGGGACCGGGCTGCAGTCGGTGATCGCACTGCTCGGCGCGGGACACGCCGCCAGGCCTAAGCTCGAGGAGCTCGCGCACAGCCCGACGAGACCGCCCGAAGGGTTGGGGTACGCGGGGTCCAGGCCACCGAGGCTGTCCTTGTTGTTGTTCACGTTGTTGAGCCGCGTCAGCGTGCTGTTGGTCACCGTGCCGGTACTGGCAGCGCACGCGGCAGCACTGGAGGCGCAGGCCCGGGCCAGCGCTACGGCGCCCGAGTCCGCGCCATTCTGCAGCTGCCGCCGTTCGAACATGATCGAGCCGACGTCGATCGACAGGGCGACGAAGCCGAAGAGCACACCGCCCCCGAAAAGGACGGCGACGATCGTGGCTACGGCACCCCGCTCGCGTGACAGGCTCGCCGGGGTGAGTCGAGCGAGACGGGTCATGACACGGAATCCCTGCATGTCAGCTCGTCCTAGCTTGTGGGGGTGCACTGCACGGTGGCAGTGGACGCGATGGTGGGGGCGGCAATGGTGCCGCCGAACAGACTGGGTACGACGTTGAGCACCAACCAGCTGAACCCGGGGGCGGTCACGGTGACGCTGGTCGTGGTGGTGGTCTCCGTGCCGTAGAGCGCGCAGGCCGTGGGTGTGGACGTCGTCGGCGTCGACGTGGTGACGAATGGGTTGACCCCTGAGGCCGACTGCACGCCACGGGTCTGCACCTGTGAAGCGGTATAGGTCTGGAAGCCCGCCATCCTGGCGGCGTCCCTCGCGGCGTTCGTCACGATGATCTCGCCCAGGTACATGCGCCCGAGGTCGATGATCCCGCCGAGGACCAGGAGCAGGACGGGCAGCACCAGGGCCATCTCGACGGCTGCGGCTCCGCGCTCGCGCATCGTCCTTCGGGGGGCGGTCATCGTCTCAGAGGGCACTGTCTCAGAGGGCACTTGAGGGCACTTGGAACAAGCGGATGACGTTCTGGCCGAAGACCGTCACCGACGCGATGATCACGAGCGCGATGAAGGCGACCATGATGCAGTACTCGACCGCAGTGGCGCCGCGGTCGTCCCGGGATGCCCCGGGACGACCGCGACCGCCGCGCACCGAGCATGCGCTGAGGATGGCGATGCCAACGCCCCGAAGAGCCCAGTTCTTCGACTTCTCGAGACTTCTCACGACAACGCTTCCTCTCTGCCCGGCGGGGCGACCCGTCGGTGCGGTTACTGCGGTTGTGGCTGACTCAGACGCTTCCGGCGATGCTGTTGAACAGGCTGCTGAGGTTGGTACCCAGGAGGGTCACCGCAGCGATGATGACGATCGCGATGAGCGCGACCATCAGTCCGTACTCAACCGCCGTAGCACCGTCCTCGTCGGACCAGCGCACTCGTGCCATGACCTTCGACATGAGCTCTTCCTTTCGTCTCGCGTGGACTGTCCTGAGCCGGGACCGGCTCAGACGCTGCCGGCGATCCGGTTGAACAGGCTGCTGAGGTTGGTGCCGAGGAGCGTGACCGCGGCGATGATGACGATCGCGATCAGTGCGACCATGAGGCCGTACTCGACAGCGGTGGCGCCCTCCTCCTGAGCGAGGCGGGACTGGAACTTGGCGACGTACTTGATCATTGCGATGGATCCTTTCAAGACCGACAGGACAACCGTTTTGGCTGCGACCCATAGCCTTCCAAGCGCGGCACGCCACCAAATCCCCCGTCAAGCCACACCGGTGTAGGACTTTCGAACCCGCGGATATCAGGTGAACGGCCGATGTGCACGACCGGTCTCCTGGCGTCACACTCGCCGCCGGCTCCGCGGAGCGAGGGCCTCAGCGGCCGGCAACGAGCAGGTCAGTGCCCTCGCCGACGCGGCGCCAGAGGTTCCCGGCCCTGACGAGGACCTGCTGCCCGTCGGTGGTGACGACCAGCCCCCGTTCCGCGTTGATGGTCGAGATCGACTGTGCCCCAACGACTCCCGGCCCCGCCGTGATCTCGCCGCCCAGCGGAACGAACCACGGCCGGATGACCTGCGAGGTGGTCTTGCGGCCGAGCACGGCGAGCGTCGCATCGTCCACCCAGACCGCGTCCCGCATCAAGGACAGGGACGGGGCCAGCGTCAACCGTCCGGACAGCGCCGTCGGGACACCGTTGGCCTGGCGAACCACCCCGGCGACGTCGAGCCGGGGGTCCGTCCCGGCCCGGCTGGTCGTCATGACGGCGACCCGCTGACCTTCCGGCGCGAGCCGGACGCTGACCACTGTCCGACCCGCGAGCCAGGGCGCTGCCACGGGCTGGGGCTTGGCCCTGGTCGGGTCGGCCGGGTCCGCAGCCGCATTGACCACCCAGAGCCTCGCCGCACCGCCACCGGCGTCCTGACCGCCCACCCACACCATCCCCTGGGTGTCGTACGTCGGCCTCGTGAGCTGCGAGCCGAGGGTCACGACCTGGACCTGCTTGGCGCCACGCCAGCGCGCGAGCTCGGCACGGTCACCGCTGACCGCGGCAACCTCCCTGCCATCGGCGGACAACGCCGGGTAGGCCCACCCCGTGGCTAGCTCGGGGAGGTCGGACGACGGCTCCGTGGGGGTGCGCTCGCCGGGGTCACCGAGGTCGCCGACCCGCTCCGGTGCGACGGGGACCAGTCTCGTGCCCAGCCGTAGGAGCGGTTTGACGACAGCCACGTCAGGCGTCCCGAAGCCGAGCGCTGCCAGGGAGTCCAGCGACCTGTCAGCCCCGGGCACCTCCAGCTCGGCACCCTCGAGCTGGAGCGCCACGCGGTCGACTCCTGGCGCTTGGCCCACCGTCGCGAAGAACTGTGCGCCCAGGTTCTGCCTAGAGCCGGGATCGCTGCTCAGGCGGGCTGCCTTGAGGTCCACCGTGGCCAGGCCCGAGTCGATGGTGACGGCGTCGACCGCCAGCCTCGCGCCCGCCGGGATGTCCGTGCGCACCGCGCCGCGCAGGTAGTCGGGCACCCCGGCGAGGAGTGCGCGGGCCAGGCGGGTGGCGACCCCGGTGCCCAGCGGGAACCACCGTACGTCGGGCACCAGCCGGCGCTCGACGGCGGAGACGAAGTAGATCCGGAACGGGTCGTACAGCCGGTTGAAGTCCGACTCGCTCAGCCACGTGCCGAACCCGTCGGGCACCCTGCTGATCCGCCACTCGCCGCCGGCTCGCTCGAGGCCGAAGGTGGCCTTCTGCGCGGGAGACCCGCCGACCTCCTGGTAGCGGCCGCTCCCGTCGACCGTGGCGGTCGCCCTGGCAATGGCCTCGACCGTGCCCTCGCCGGACTGCCGGACGTTGAGGACCGAGTCGTCACGGAACACCACGACGCTGGAGTCGGGTCGCCAGGTCGCCTTGGGTGCCAGGTACGAGCGAGCCACCTGGTACTGGTCGTCGCTGGCTGCCGCCGCCCGGATGAACCCTGCCACCACCTGGCTGGGTGACGAGCCCGGCGCCACGGGGTTGGCCTCCACCCGTACCTCGTTCTCCTGCACGGATCCCACGTCCAGCCCCGGCTGGATCGGGGCGGAGGTCGCCAGGCCGCCGCAACCGGCCAGCGTGGACGCGGCGAGCAGAGACGCCACAGCGGCGTACCGGGCCCTCATCGGACCCTCATCGGGCTCTCATCGGGCGGTGCCACGAGCAGCGGGCGTGGCCCGCGAAGGGTCACCGGGGGCCGGAGGCAGCGTGGTCTCACGCCGGTCCGGAGACCCAGGCTGCGCGGCGGGCACGTCGGCAGGGCGGAGCGGGAGCGGCGACTCGACGATCGGCGTTCCCGCGCGCCGCGGAAGAGTCAGCCGGAAGACCGACCCCTCCCCCGGCTCGCCCCACGCCTGCAGCCACCCCTGGTGCAGCCGCGCGTCCTCCAGCGAGATGGCCAGACCCAGGCCCGTGCCGCCGGTCGTCCGGGCCCGGGCAGGGTCGGCGCGCCAGAAGCGGTTGAACACCAGGGCCGCCTCCCCCGGGCGCAGCCCGACGCCGTGGTCGCGGACGGTCACGGCGACGGCGGTCTCGTTCCCGGCTACCGCGATCTCGACGGGCCGGCCCTCGCCGTGCTCCAGGGCGTTCACGACCAGGTTGCGCAGGATCCGCTCCACCCTGCGAGCGTCCATCTCGGCGGTGCAGGACCCACGGGCGGTCATGGTGACGGTGCTGCCCCAGCGGTCGGCGATCGGCTGCGCCGCATGCACCGCGCGCGCCACGGTGTCGCGTACGTCCGTGAGATCCGCGTCGAGCGCGGCGGCGCCGGCGTCGAACCTGCTGATCTCCAGGAGGTCGCCGAGCAGCTCCTCGAACCGGTCGAGCTCGGCGTGCAGCAGCTCGGCCGACCGGGACACTGTGGGGTCGAACTGGTTGCGGGAGTCGTGGATGAGGTCGGCTGCCATGCGGATCGTCGTCAACGGGGTCCGGAGCTCGTGGGAGACGTCCGAGACGAACCGCTGCTGCACGCGGGACAGGCCTTCCAGCTGACGGATCTGGGTCTGCAGGCTGTCCGCCATCTCGTTGAACGACTTCGCTAGCCGCGCGAGGTCGTCCTCCCCCCTCGCACGCATCCGTTCATGGAGTCGACCTGAGGACAGGCGCTCCGAGACCACCGCGGCCCGGCGGACGGGAATCACGACCTGACGGGCCACGACCCAGGCGATCGCGCCCACGAGGAAGACGAGCGCCAGTCCACCGAGGGTGAACGTCCGGGTGATGAGGTCGAGAGTGGCCTGCTCCCGCTGCATGGGGAACACCGCGTACAGGTCGTACTTGCCGGCCACCGGGAGCTCGACCTGGGAACCCACCAGCACGGCGGGGACCGTGCGGTCGCTCCGCGCGTCCGGTATGCCGATGAGGGTCACCTGCTGGTGGCGCTGGTCCGCCGAGACGGCCTGGCGCATCTGGCTGGGGATGCTCGTGAGGCCGACGCTGCCGCTGAGCACCGTCTGGACCACCGTGGGTGAGGTGTTGGCGAGGCTTCGCACGAGCAGCAGGTAGCGCTCGTTGTCACCACCTGCGGCAGCGGCGCCCTTGATCACGTCGCGAGCGAGCAGGTTGAGCTGCGGCTCGTTGCTCGTGCGGTCGCTCTCGTCGAACCGGCCCTGCACCTCTGTCGTGAGCCGTGACGCCTCCACCTGGGCGGACGCCATACGGTCCTGTTCCAGGCCGTTGGAGATCGACTGGAACAGGTAGGAGCCGAGCATCAGCACGACGGCGAGGCCGAGGAGCATGGTCGTGCTCACGACGCGGAACTGCAGCGACGAACGCCACGCGTGCACCAGGCCGCGCAGGGAGGCCGACGATACGGCACGTGCGCGGCTGAGGAGGCGGCGACCACCGCGCGCCAGCTCCCGGCGGTCGGGGAGCCGGGGATGCGGAGTCCGCTGAGTGGCGGGGCGGGCGGACACCGGCGAACCGGACATCGCTAGCTCGGGCCAGCCTTGTAGCCGACGCCGCGGACGGTGACCACGATCTCGGGTCGCTCGGGGTCGTGCTCGATCTTGGACCGGAGCCGCTGCACGTGGACGTTCACCAGGCGAGTGTCGCCGGCATGCCGGTAGCCCCAGACCTGCTCGAGCAGCACCTCGCGGGTGAACACCTGCCACGGTTTCCGGGCGAGGGCGACCAGCAGGTCGAACTCCAGCGGGGTGAGGGACAGCGGCTCGCCCTCGCGCTTGACCGAGTGACCCGCCACGTCGATGACGAGGTCCCCGATCTCGAGCCGCTCCGGCTCCGGCTCGTCCCCGCGCCGAAGGCGGGCGCGGATCCGAGCGATGAGCTCCTGCGGCTTGAAGGGCTTGACCACGTAGTCGTCGGCGCCGGACTCCAGCCCTACGACGACGTCCACGGTGTCGGTCCGCGCCGTGAGCATGACGATCGGGACCCCGGACTCCGCCCGGATGCGACGGCACACCTCCATGCCGTCCAGCCCGGGAAGCATCACGTCGAGCAGGACGAGGTCGGGCCGGGAGTCCCGGAAGGCCGCCACGGCGTTGCTGCCGTCCGCCACGTGCGACACGTCGAGGCCCTCGTTGCGCAGGACGATGCCGAGCATCTCCGCCAGCGCGAGATCGTCGTCGACGATGAGCACGCGACCCTTCACCTGCGTCAACCCACTTTCGGCAATGAGCAAAGCCTCCGGCTCGCATCATCACATATGACGAGGCACGGTTGTCTCACCTGCCCCGGGTCACCGTGGGGTGTCTCTGGTGAAGACCTCCCATTGCCCCATCACGCCAGTTGAGCGCCAGCCTGGCTGTCCGACCATCAGACGGTGCGCCGGCCGACTCCTGTCCACCAGGACGACATCGACGTGGTCGAGGGCGCGGCGGCCGGAGGGCAGGCCGAGCAGGAAGTCCAGGTACGTCGCCTGGTCGGCCGGGTGGAAGGCGTCGATAGGGTCACTGAGCCACACCGTGATGCCGTCCGCGGCGAGCTGCTCCACCGCCGGCTCGGAGGCCAGAACCACGCCCTGCCCCACCACCTGCGCCTCGACGGCCCGGGAGACGTCCGCCGGGACGAAGCCCGCAACGAGAGGCTTCGCGGCGATGATGGACGCCGACAGAGCCACGGCCACCAGCCCCGTCACGGCCCAGTGCCGCAGGGCGGGGCGCGCCGTGACGTCAGGATGTCGCAGCCCCGGCGTCGCGTCCGTACGCGGCTGTTGCCCCTCGTCAGAGCGAGCACCGCTTGGGGCCAGACGCAGGTCGGGTGATGCTGCCAGCAGGAACGAGGCGAAGGCCAGCCAGACTCCGTTGCGTGCAGCGAGGACGGTCGCCAGCGACAAGGAACCGACCGCGGCATACTCCCAAGCGGCCCGTCGGCGGCGTAGCACCAGCACCAGCAGAACCACTCCCGCGGCCACCATCACCGCATCCAGCGGACGCGTGAGGTCCGGTGCCGCCCACAGCTCCGACCCACGCTGGGCCGCCTGGTTGGAGAGGACGCCCAGATAGTAGTGAAGGGTGCGCGGCCCGGCGGGAGTCAGGAACAGGGCCCCGATGGTGGCGGCTCCCAGCGCGACGGACTCCGCAGGCCGTCGAGGCAGGCGCTCCACCACGAGGTAGCACCCGGTGACGGCCACACCGACGAGCACCGCCCCGTGCAGGTTCGACCACAGCGCAACGATGGCCGGAACCCACCAGGCTCGTCGGCTGGGCCGGCGAGCCTCCCCGGTGATCACCGCCATCAGCACGGCGAAGGGCAGCACGGAGAGCATCTGCAGGCGGATGACCACGAGTGCCGGGAGCGACATGAGCGCTGTAAGGAGGATGACGCGGGCCATCTTCCCGTCGGAGGCACCCCGGCGGAGGGCCGTGGCGCCCAAGAGCAGGAGCGCTCCACCGCCGAGCACCAGCTGAAGATAGGCCAGCCCGCGGTCGCCAGGGGCCGTGGCAAGCGCGAAGACGAGTTCTGCGAGGACAGGGACGTTGTGCCACCCCGTGGAGTCCGCCGTCGCGAAGGGGATGCCCTCAGGGATGCTGCCGGTCCGCAGGATATGCCGGCCGAGCGCGACCACCCAGAAGGCGTCCGCCCCGAGGGTGGCCTGCCACGCCATGAAGGCCACGACGAGCAGGATCGCGATCGGGGACTTCCACAGGTGACCCACCGCCCCGGTCCTGCGACGCGGTGCGGCGCTGGCCACGGTGTCCGTCGAGGGGCCCGCGGTCACGGCATGAGGGGGTGCAGGTCGAGCACGAGCAGGTACCTCACGAAGAGCCACTGGCACACCAGCCCCACCACCGCGGCCAGGACCACCAGGGCCATCTGGCCACGCGTCGGACGACCGGACCGCGGGATCCCGACCGCCAGCAGTCCCAACGTCGGCGCCAGGAGGGCGTACCTCAGAACGCCGGCGGTGATGGGTGTCACAGCCATGACGTACAGCGGGTAGGCGACCGACCACACCCGCAGCTCGAAACCCCATGCTGCACTTCGCGAGGAGACAGCGCTGATGACCAGGACCGCCATCACGCTCAGCACGAGGACGATGCCCGGGAGACCGAGTGAGGCCCAGCTCGTCGCGAACCAGTCGGCGCCAAGTCCGGAAACGACGTCGGCACCCCGGTTGAACCGCGCCGTGTCACCCATCAGCGAGGAGGCGAGCGTGGGCCAGGCCAGGGCCCCGGCCGCGGAGTAGGCAGCCAGAGCTGCGGCCCCCAGGCGTTGGCTGCCCGAGACCGAGGACCAGCCGTGCGTCCGAACCCGGTGCACCAGGGCTGCGACGACCACGACAGCCAGGACCGGTGTGATCAGGCGGGTGAACGACAGTAGGCCGGTCGGCAGCAGGGCAAGCCAGTAGGCGCGACGCCTCACGAGGTGGAACGCGGCGAGAAGGAAGAGGAACGCCAGGGACTCGCTGTAGGCCGCCTGGAACAACGGGGCACTCATGAAGCAGCACGAGAGGATGACGCCGCTGGTGGCCACCCATCGGCCTCCGGTCTCCTCCAGCAGTCGGTGGAGCAGCACCATGGCAGCGGCACCGGCCGTGAGGTTCAGCAGTGTGGACGCCACCGCGAACGAGAGCCCGCCGGCGTGCATGAGTCCACCCACCACCAGGGGGTAGACCGGCGGGAACGCCCACGCCCAGACCGTGGCGTGGGAAGGCACCTCACCCGGACCGACGTGGTGGTACCCCTCGGTGGCGATGAGCTGGTACCACTGGCCGTCCCAGTTCCTCGTGACCGCAAGGTACCCCGGATCCGCTGGAGTCCCCTCGTAGACGAAGAGACCGGGGATCGTGCTGGGTCCCAGAGCGATCTGGTGCCGGGAGCTGACCAGCACGAGCACCGCCGCCACGACCCTGGTGACCAGGAAGACGGCGACAGGCACCGCGAGCGCGTACCGCCACCCGAGGACCGCGACCGCTGCGGTACGAGGTCGGCTTGGCGTCGCGTCGGCGCTCAGGACGGCCAAGGTGAGCTCCTCCGGGCGTTCGTTCGGACCCGACGAGTATGCCGGGGCCCGCGAGCCCGGGAGCGCGCAGTCGTTCTTTCTCGTACGTTCGGCCCATCCGATCCCGGCCGTCCGACGCGGGAGCCCCCGCACGACGGAGCCGCGCAGGCCGTAGGCCGCCCACACCAGGTGGGCGGCCTACGAGTATTGCGCGGGAAGGGCCGCGGAGCACGGGCCCGCCAGGCTGCGTCAGTAGCGGTAGTGCTCGGGCTTGTACGGGCCGACGACGTCCACGCCGAGGTACTCGGCCTGGCCCTTACTGAGCTCGGTGAGCCGGACACCAAGGGCGTCGAGGTGCAGGCGAGCCACCTTCTCGTCCAGGTGCTTGGGCAGGACGTAGACCTCGTTCTTGTACTCGCCGGGCTTGGTCCACAGCTCGATCTGGGCGATGGTCTGGTTCGAGAACGAGTTCGACATGACGAAGCTCGGGTGACCGGTGGCGTTGCCGAGGTTCATGAGGCGGCCCTCGGAGAGGACGATGATCGAGCTGCCGCTCGCGAACGTCCACTCGTGGACCTGGGTCTTGATCTCGGTCTTGGTGATGCCGGGCACCTTGGCGAGACCCGCCATGTCGATCTCGTTGTCGAAGTGGCCGATGTTGGCCACGATCGCCTTGTTCTTCATCTGCTGCATGTGCTCGGCGGTGATGACGTCGTAGCAGCCGGTCGTGGTGACGAAGATGTCGGCACTGTCGACGACGTCCTCGATCCGCGCGACCTGGAAGCCCTCCATCGCTGCCTGCAGGGCGCAGATCGGGTCGACCTCGGTGACGATGACCCGCGCACCCTGGCCGGCCAGGGACTGGGCGCAGCCCTTACCGACGTCGCCGTAGCCGCAGACGACCGCGACCTTCCCACCGATGAGCACGTCGGTGGCCCGGTTGAGGCCGTCGATGAGCGAGTGACGGCAGCCGTACTTGTTGTCGAACTTCGACTTGGTGACCGAGTCGTTGACGTTGATCGCAGGGAAGAGCAGGTCGCCGGACCTGGCCAGCTCGTAGAGCCGGTGCACCCCTGTGGTGGTCTCCTCGGTCACGCCCTTGACCTGCTCCGCGACCTTGGTCCACTTCTGCGGCTCGGCGGCCACCGTCTTACGGACCAGCTCCTTGAAGACGCCGAACTCCTCGGAGTCGTCCTCGGTGGTGGCCGGCACCTGCCCGGCAAGCTCCCACTCGCGGCCCTTGTGGACCAGCATCGTGGCGTCGCCACCGTCGTCGAGGATCATGTTCGGACCTTCCTCACCCGGCCAGGTGAGGATCTGCTCGGTGCAGTCCCAGTACTCCGGCAGGGTCTCGCCCTTCCAGGCGAAGACCGGGACGCCGGCCGGAGCCTGCGGCGTGCCGGTGCCGACGACGACCGCTGCGGCGGCCTCGTCCTGGGTGGAGTAGATGTTGCAGGAGGCCCAGCGGACCTCTGCCCCGAGCGCCACGAGCGTCTCGATGAGGACCGCCGTCTGGACGGTCATGTGCAGGGATCCTGCGATCCTGGCGCCCTTGAGCGGCTGGGCCGCCCCGAACTCCTCGCGCAGGCTCATCAGCCCGGGCATCTCGTGCTCGGCCAGGCGGATCTGGTGACGGCCTGCCTCGGCGAGGCCCAGGTCGGCAACCTTGTAGTCAAAGGACATGCGAAATCTCTTCCGTTGAGTGTGTGGTCTGCAGACCCGGCGCAGCCCATCTGGGCGTTCACGAGAGCGGGGTATCACCCGCGCCGGCGGTGCTGCCAGTCTAGCCGAGGTCGCCCTGCTCCCCCAGTGCGGCGGGTGGCGGGAGGCGTGCGGAGACGGCTGTCGCGCACCGGGGCGACCGAGGTGATAGACCGGACCGACCGACACGGAAGGAAGCGAAGCCATGAGCGAGCCGAGCAGCGCAGTCCCGAGCGAGATCGCGGACGCGGAGGTCGAGCGGAGTGACGCCGAAGGGGGCCAGGACGACCAGGCCGAGGGCGTGGACCTCGAGCTGAACGAGGAGCAGGTGGCGGCCTGGGATGAGGTGAAGGGCGACTACGAGGTGGAACCGGGCGGGAAGCCCGTGCCGAACAGCATGGACACCGGCGACACGGAGGCTGCCGCACCCTGAGGCTTTCAGGCTTCACGGCACCAAACGGCAGAGGATCGAGGCATACTCAGCCAAGCCACACCGGCAGCAGCGTTGTCCATAGCACCTTCGACCGATGCCAGCAGCAGTTCGCCACGTCGGTCCCGCACCGGTGCCTACGTTGCACAGATGACTCTGGGCGATCACCTCGGCTCGAGAGACAACGCGCTGAGCTCCTTGCGGCTGCTCCTGGCCGGGATCGTCATCGCCTCTCATGCCCCCTCCATCGGAGGCTTCGGACCTGAGCCGCGGGTGGGCGGCGGAACGCTTGGGGCGTGGGCCGTGGCCGGATTCTTCGCCATCTCGGGTTACCTGGTCTCTGGGTCACGCGAGCGCCTCAGCTGGCAGGACTTCGCGCTTGCGCGCATGCTTCGCATCTATCCCGGTTACTGGGGCGCCTTGTGCGCGGTGGCGCTCGGCTTCGCTCCGATCGGTGCCGTCGCGACGGGCTCACCGGTTGACCTGGGCGGGGGCCTTCGGTTCGTGGCCGTCAACGTGCTCGTGCCCGTGCAATGGGCGTTCGGAGATGCCATCGGTCAAGCGGCCCGCCCCGAGGCTTGGGACGGCCCCTTGTGGACCCTGACCCACGAGATGCTCTGCTATGTCGTGGCTGGCGTTGCCCTTACATGGCGTCTCGTCCGGAGTCGCCCCGGCGTGTGCGCGGCCGGTGCCCTGACCGCGGTGACGGCCGCCTCCCTCATCCTGGACGAGCTGGGCGTGGGCACCGGGCGACGCGCCATAGACCTGCTGCATCTGCTCGGGTTCTTCCTGGCGGGTGCCTTGCTCTGGGCGTTGCGAGAGCACGTGCACGCTAGGTGGTCCCTCGGAGCCCTGTCGTTCTGCGCCCTCGTCGTCGTAGGGGCAGCCGGGGCAGCGAACCAGCTCGCGGCGCTCCCGCTGGCTTATCTGGTCCTCGCGCTGGGCGCAGCCCTTCCGATACGGATCGGAGCGGTGCGCGACCTTTCCTACGGTCTATACATCTTCGGGTGGCCAGTGCAGACCACGCTCTACCTCCTCGGCGCATCGGCGTTGGGAAGCCATGCCTTCCTCCTGCTCAGTCTGGCCGCCACCCTTCCGTGCGCCTGGGCCTCGTGGGCCATCGTGGAAAGCCGCGCGCTGCGGCTGCGACGATCGGCACCCAGCCGTTCTCTGGGCCATCCCGACGTCCCCCACCTCAGCCGTTCCGACACCTCGGAGGCCCGGGCCTGCCAACGCTCCGTGTGAGATGGCACCGTCGGGGCCGTACACCGCCAAACCGGCCGGAAGGTGCCGGCACCAAGGGCACCCATGCGCACCCCGACGACTCGGGTTTTGGCGTCTTGGTCGTGGTGCGGCCGAAATGACGTCAGCTACTCACGGCCGGTGCTTGCCGTTTCGTGAGACGTTGTGCGCTCGTGCCGAAAGTCGATGTCGGGTTCCAAGTACATCACCAAGGTCATGTCCGGCTGCGCGGCTCGCGCCGCGGCCTCGGCGCGGTTGATGGCGTCGGCGATGCCGCGAGCATCCGACCCTGGGGACACCGCCAGCTTTGCGGCGACGAGCAGCTCCTCCGGGCCCAGGTGCATCGTCTTGGCGTGGATGATCCGCTCCACGCCGACGGTCGACTCGATGGCGCGCTCGATGCGCTGCCGATGCGCGGCCGTGGCGGACTCGCCGATGAGCAGTGACTTCATCTCGATGGCGAGCACCACGGCAACTCCGACGAGCAGCAGCCCGATGGCACCCGTTCCCACCGCGTCCCACACGCCGTTACCGGTCATGAGCGCCAGCGAGACGCCGATGAGGGCGAAGGCCAGGCCCACCAAAGCGGCGAAGTCCTCGAGAAGGATGACCGGCAGCTCGGGAGCCTTGGCCGACCGGATGAAGTCCTTCCACGACCGTGTGCCCCGAACGTGGTTGCTCTCGTTGATGGCGGTCCTGAACGAGAACCCCTCCATCGCCATCGCAGCCAGGAGGACCGCTACGGGTACCCACCACCAGCGACCCTCGATCGCCCCGTGCCCTGCCTGGGCCTCGTGCCACTTGTGGTACGCCTCGTACAGCGCGAAGAGCCCACCGACGCTGAACAGCACGATGGAGACGATGAACGCGTAGACGTAGCGCTCCCGTCCGAAGCCGAAAGGATGTTCCGGCGTCGCCGCCCGCTGCGCCCGCTTCCCACCGAGGAGCAGCAGGCCCTGGTTTCCCGCGTCGGCAACCGAGTGCACCGACTCCGCGAGCATGGAGCTGGAGCCGGACAGGATGAACGCCACGAACTTCGTTGCCGCGATCCCCAGATTGGCGGCGAGCGCCGCCAGGATCGCCTTGGTCCCACCCTCGGCAGACATGCGCCATACCCTAGTGCGCGGGTCCCGGCCCTGCCCGCCTCGTCCCTTCGGACGAGGGGCATCGGTGGAGCCCCGTTGGGAGCCGGACGGCGCGGCTATCCTCGGCCCACCATGAGGTGGTGGCATTGACCGAGACATCAGCACGCACGCGCGCGGCGTCCACGGGCACCGGCGAGGCACGGCCGGCGCCACGCAGCCGCGTGCTGACCATCGTGCCACCCGTGGTCATCGCCCTCCTCATGGTTGCCCTGTCGCGCTACGCGGGCGATGGCATCAGCGACCCCGACGCCCTCTGGCACATCCGTGCGGGCGACGTCCTGAGGCAGCGGTGGCAGTTCGCGGGGGACGACCCCCTCGGCACGTTCACCCACGGTCGGTGGATCCTCAACCAGTGGCTGGGCGAGCTGCTGATGTCCGTGACGCACTCGTGGGGCGGTCTGCCGGCAGTGGCCTGGCTTACGACGGTGGGCCGCATCGGCGTGTGCCTGGCGGTGTACGCCGCATGTGTCCGCCGTGCGGGCAGCCTCCCGGCCGCGGTTGTCACGGCGGCGACCGTCGTCGGCGTGGCGGGCGGCTTGAGCCCTCGCCCGCAGCTGGTGGCCTTCGTCCTGCTCGCCGTCACGGTGAGCGGTTGGCTGGCAACCGCGACGGACCTGCGGCCCCGCTGGTGGCTCGTGGGCACGGCGTGGCTGTGGGCCTGCTGCCACGGGACGTGGGTCGTCGGGGTCATGGTCGGTCTCGCCACGGTCGGCGGTCTCGTGCTGGAGCGTCGGCTCGACCTTCGCGGGGCTGTCAAGCTTGCGCTCCTGCCGATGCTGTCGGTGGTGGTCGCGACACTGACGCCACTGGGACCGGCACTGTTCTCCGGTTTCGCCGCTGTCCGCGCGGTGAGCCCCTACATCCAGGAGTGGCAGCACCCCTCCCCGACGTCGCCGTCGACCCTCGCTGTGGCGGCCCTCGCGACATCAACCCTCCTTCTGTGGTGGCGCCAACGAGAGCTTCGCTCCTGGTCCCGCCTGGCGCTGTGGCTCCTGGGCGTGGGGTGGGCAGCCCTCTACGCCCGCACGGTGCCGGTGGGAGCCATCATCCTCGCTCCGCTCGCAGCGGAGGCCGTGAGCCATGTCCTCGGGCGCCCAGCCGGCGCGTCGAGGTGGCAGAACCGTGTGGTCGGCCTGGGCGCTGCCCTGGCTCTCGCCGTCGGCGCCGCCGCGGCGGCAGCAGGCCCTCATGGCCCGGTTGGCGTCCCTGAACGCCTCTCCCCCGCACTGGACGCCCTGCCCGTCGGGTCGGTCGTCTGGAACGACGACGCCCTCGGGGGATGGCTGATCTACTCTCATCCCTCACTGCGTCAGACCGCCGACACCAGAGCCGAGCTCTATGGAGTGGCAGCGGCACGCAGCTACCTGATGGTCATCGCTGCGCGCCCGGGATGGGAAGCCCAGTTCGACCGGCTGCATCCGCAGGCCGTCCTGGTGGGACAGGGAGCGCCGCTCGTCGACGGCTTGGAGCGACGTGGTGGCTGGCACGAGGTCGGTCGAGACGGGGGCTTCGTCCTTCTCGAGGCTGTAAGCCCACCCTGACGGCCTACTGTGGGCCTTGTGAGCAGCGCCGAAGGGACCTTGGTCTGGGGACCCGCCCATCAGCAGCGTCAGCTGTTGGCGGCCGTGGTCGCGGACGCGATCACCGAGGTGCCGACCGCCCGAGTGGCGTCGATCGACCCAACCCTTGCCGACACGGCCGCCTTCTGCGAGGCGTACGACGTGGCGATGGAGCACTCGGCCAACTGCGTGGTGGTGGCCGGCAAGCGCGCGGGAGAGGCGCGGTACGCCGCCGTGCTCGTGTTGGCGTCCATGCGCGCCGACATCAACGGGGTTGTCCGTCGCCATCTCGACGTTCGCAAGATCAGCTTCGCGCCGCAGCCGCAGGCGGTCGCACTGACGGGGATGGAGTTCGGTGGCATCACCCCGGTGGGGCTCCCTGCGGACTGGCCGGTGCTGGTCGACACCGCCGTCGTCGCCGCCGGTGACGTGGTGGTCGGTAGCGGGCTGCGGTCGAGCAAGCTGCTGGTGGTCGGCGCCGACCTCGGGGCGCTCGCCCGGGCTGAGGTGCTCGACCTCACGCTCTAGCCACGGCCGAAGGACGAAGCGACTGTCGAGCCGGCAGCCCTGGTCCCAGGCGCACCCCACCGGGGAGCCCCGCGGCCCAAGCTCATGTTGGCTTTCGCGGCCGGAAGCACAGTAGGAACACGCCGTGCGCGTCCATCGCGGGGCCTACCGGGAGGGGCGTCGACGCTGTCGCCGACCACCGGCCCGCTGGGTGCTCCTGCCGGCTGCCTGGATGGGGCTGGGGCTGCCGCCCCCTCGCTCGTCCTACGGTGGGCGACTCAGCGGCCGCTGCGTCCCCGAAGGTCCGCCACGTGTGGGGAGACCGCGGGGTCGAGGCCGAGCCCGAGTGCGAGATACGTGGCCGCGAAGTCGGTCGTGGCGATCTGACCGGCCAGCCGCGTCAGCGGATGCCCAGGCTGCGCGGTCACCTCGCAGACCCGGACCCCGACCTCGCGGGCTGAGTCTGCCACTGCGTCAGCCAGCGCCCGGGCATCGGCGGCCTCCCGAGTCATCGGGTCAGGTGCAGCGTCACGAAGCATGAGCAGCGAGAGCCGCGGCGCAGCGGGCCCGTCGAGGTAGGGGTCGGCGAAGATGTCGTCCTCCGCCCTCGACCTGGCGGAGGAGGTGCTCCCGACCGTCGGCGGGTCAGCTGGAGCTTCGCCCCGGTCGGAGAACCGGGCCGTGTCCCAGGACCTGACAGCGGCCGCGTACGCGGTGGTGAAAGGCCCGTCGAAGCAGGCCACGATCTGGGCCGCGTCGTCGGGGAGCTCCCCGGTGGTGGCCGGCATGCGCGCGGTCCGAGCCAGCATCGAGGCGGCGCGCGCGGCCGCGACGCCGTTGAGCGGTCCGTCGCCGAGCACGACGGGCACGCCTTCGGCGAGGTCGGATGCGAGAACCTTCGCCGGGTTGACGAAGGACTCCGACGAGGGCCGGCAGCCCTCGGCGACCTCGTCGAGCCGGTCGGCGGTGTCCATCAACACGCGCTCGTCGACGTCGACGATGCCCAGCCGCCCGGCCCCGAGCAGCACCGGCGCCAGCAGCGACCACAGCGCCGTCCTGGAGGTCGTGCGTCCGCGGCCCACGTCGATGTGCACGCCGCGCGCCTGGGCGGCAACATCGGCCAACGGTGACTGTGCGGCACCCACGGTGAGGATGGCAGCGCCTCGCCGGGCCGCCTCGGCGGCCAGTGCCAGGGGGCCTGCGGCCCGTCCGGACAGCGACACCGCGATGACGAGGTCGAGCGGCCCCACCCACCCCGGAAGCGGGACGTTGCGCCGCACGCTCACCGGCACCGGCGACCCCGGCTCCGCGAGCAGCTCCAGGACGTCGGACACCACCGCTGAACCCCCGAGGGACGCGACCAGGACGGACCGCGGCCGCTCCCCGCCGGCCACCCTGGCGATGCCTCCCTCGGCAGACAGGTCGACCGCCTCGCGCACCTGAGCGCCCGCAGTGGCGAGACTGCGCAGCGTGCCCCGGGAGTCCAGTGCCGCCAGGGCCGCCTCGCTGTCGATCCGCGCCTCGTCCAGGAAGGGGCTCATGGCGCGCGGGCTCAGGCCGGCTTGCGGGCTTCGTCGACCAGCAGCACCGGTACGCCGTCGTCGATGCGGTACTGCAGACCGCACCCCCCGTTGGTGCAGTGCAGCTCGGGACGTCCACCGACCTCGGCGTCCGCCAGCTCCGAGCGACAGGCCGGGCAGCGCAGGATGTCCCGTAGCCACGGTTCGATCCGGGCACCGTTGTCCGCCATCAGCCTTCTCCTCTCACGAGGGCAAGGACATCGTCCCGCACCTGTGTCATCGTGTCTGCATCTGCCGCCTCGACGTTGAGCCGAAGCAGGGGTTCGGTGTTCGACGCTCGTAGGTTGAGCCACCACATGGGGTCGTTCGACCGTTCCGGATGGGTCGCCGTCAGCCCGTCCAGCTCGTCCAGGTCGGCCTCCCGCTCCAGTGCCCAGCGGCGAACCCGCTCCGTGGCCGCTTGCACGTCCGCGACAGTGGAGTTGATCTCACCGGACGCGGCGTACCGGCTGTACTGGGCGGCCAGTTCGCTCAGGGACTGGTCCTGTCCCCCCAGCGCCGCCAGCACGTGCATGGCCGCGAGCATGCCGGTGTCCGCGAACCAGAAGTCACGGAAGTAGTAGTGGGCGCTGTGCTCGCCCCCGAACACGGCGTTCTCGCGCGCCATCCGGTCCTTGATGAACGAGTGACCCACCCGGCTGCGGATCCCCCGAGCCCCGTGCTCCTCGATGATCTGTGGGACGGCGGCCGAGGAGATGACGTTGTAGACGACGGCGACGTCGCGCGCGGCCGTTCCCGACGCCACCTCGCGGCCGATCTCCCGCGTCGCGACGAGAGAGGTCACCGCACTGGGGCTGACAGGTGCGCCCGTCTCGTCGACGACGAAGCAGCGGTCGGCGTCGCCGTCGAAGGCCAGGCCGAGGTCGGCGCCGTGCTCCACCACCGCCCTCTGGAGGTCACGGAGGTTCGCCGGCTCCAACGGGTTGGCCTCGTGGTTGGGAAACGTGCCGTCGAGCTCGAAGTAGAGCGGCACGACCGTCAGCGGCAGGGCGTCGAGCCCGCCCTCGGTGCCCAGCACGACCGGGACGGTATGGCCCCCCATGCCGTTGCCTGCGTCGACGACGACCTTCAGCGGGCGGATCCCGGAGAGGTCCACGAGGCCGCGCAGGAACCGGGCGTAGTCGACGACGAGGTCATGTTCGCTCAGCCGTCCTGGTGTAGTCGCCTCCGGGCCGGCGCTCGTGCCTGAGTCCAGGAGACTCTGGGCGAGGTCGCGCACAGTTCCCAGGCCCGAGTCCTGCCCGACCGGACGGGCGCCGGCGCGGCACAGCTTGATGCCGTTGTACTGCGCCGGGTTGTGGGAGGCGGTGAACATCGCGCCCGGCAGGTCCAGGGCCCCACTGGCGTAGTACAGCCCGTCGGTGCTGCACAGCCCGACCAGGGTGGCGTCGAGTCCGAAGGCGTTGACCCCGGCCGCGAAGGCGCGCGACAGCTCCGGCGAAGAGGGCCGCATGTCGTGGCCGATGACCACTCCGGGCGCGTCCTCGGGCAGCGCGATCGTCTGGGCGAAGGCGGCACCGATGGCCCACGCCACGTCGACGTTGAGCTGTTCGGGCACGACACCGCGTACGTCGTAGGCCTTGACGAAATCGGAGAGTACGGGGCTGGGCACGCCCGAAACCCTAGCGGGGTCAGAGGTCGCGCAGCACCCGAAGGTGACCACGACGGCCCGTCTCGACGGCACCCGAGGCATCTTCGTCGCCGGCGCGCACCCGGGCCGGACCCGCGTGAGGCGCCTCGCCCAACCGGGGTCTACCCGCCTCGCGGACAGCGTTGGCAAGGGCCAGCAGGTCGTCGTGCGAGGGCTCCGGCTCGACGTACTCCCCCGAGAGCCGGACGATCTCCCACCCGCGTGGGACGGTGAGCCCTTCGGCGTGGTCGGCACAGAGGTCGTAGGTGTGCGGTTCGGCGTACGTGGCGAGGGGCCCGACGACCGCCGTCTGGTCGCCGTACACGTAGGTGAGCGTGGCGATCGCGACCTTGGGGCACGCGGTGCGGGAGCACCTCCTCGACAGACTCACGCGGGGACTCTATGCCAGCGCACGGAGGGCGGTGCGTCGGCACGCCGTACGCTGCGAACATGAGCGCACCCGCACCCGGCAGCCCACGCCGACCGGGACCGCGTCGGGACCGGCACGGCCGCGGTGTACGAGGTCCGCTGGCGTGGCCGGCGGTGCCGGCGATGGCGACCCGCCGAGAACAGTTCGACGAGCTGGTGCTCGACAGTGCGAGCCGGCTCGAGGCTCGCCTCGGCCCCCGGTACCAGGACGTCCAGTTCGCCGTCGAGGACGTCCCTCCGACCGACCCGGCACCGTGGGAGCGGGACGGCGCGCCGCTGGGTCGCGTCTTCCCCGCTCAGGGCCGCCGGGCCGCTCGCGTCGTGGTGTACCGGCGCCCTGTCGAGAGCCGCGCCCAGGACCAGCGCGAGCTCGCCCTCATCGTCCAGGACGTCGTCGTGGAGCAGGTCGCAGCCCTCTTCGGTATGGCGCCCGGTGACCTCGACCCCCGGTACGGCGACGACTCCGACTGACCAGGCACCGGCAGCGTCCGCCAAGCCCTTCCTAGGGTGTCGCGGGGCGCAGACCAGGCGTCGTGGTGCGCAGCGCCGAGTCCCGCAAGGGCGTGCTCGTGAAGAGAGTGCCCTGGGCGTCGTTCACCCAGGACACGACGCCGGCATGGACCTCACCGGCCCCGGACAGCCTTCGCACCCAGACGGACGTCGCGCCGGCGACCGGCACGGCGCTGGTGGTGTCCGGCGCGACCTGCGCCGTCTGGCTGCGGACCGCGCCACGTGCGTCCACCGTGACCACCTGCACGGCAGCGGAGTCGCCGGTCGCGGTCAGCCACAGGTTCCGGGAGAGCGGCGTGGAGCCCGCTCCAGGGCTGTCCAACGGCAGCCCCGCCACACCAGCCAGCCCCTCGGTCGACGCGCTCCACGCCAGGTCGCCGGGCGCCGAGCCCTTGACCCGGTACGTCAGGGCGGCCGCCACGACGGGCACGTCCGCGCGCACCTGGATCCCCACGGTGGCCGCCGGCAGCCGCGACAGGTCGATGTCCGCCACCGAGCCACCGTCGACGCGGACGACCGCACCCGACGGCAGGGCGCGCGGTCCCTGCGCGGTCAGTACGCGAGCCTGCACGACCGCCTCGCCGCTGCCCGGGACGGCGACCCTGAGGACCGCCTTGCCCTCCACCGGCACCGCCGGGACCACCTGGACCCGCGACGGGGCCGCGCTCGGCGTCGCGTCGTCGGAACCTGCGGCCCGGGTGCCGTCGAGCCACAGGTCGTTCACCACCGCCGAGACGAGACCCCCCTGCGCCACCACGTGCACCGCCGGAGAACCGAGGTCGCCGGAGATCGAGTCGAGCAGCACCGCCGCCCGCCCGTGCGCCGGCACCACCACTCCCTTTCCGTTGGACGACGCGACGGGGCCCTCCCCGCCGTGCAACGTCACGTCGACGCTCACCGGGTTTCCGCCCGGGTTCGTCAGGACAAGCCGCTCCTGACGACCTGGCGCACCGCCCCCCGCCAGGATCCAGAACTCCGCGCCTGCCTGCTGACACGGCGCCGAGCCGAGTGAGCGCTGGTCCCCGCTGGGCACGAGCCACGCCTGGGTCGCGGCGATGCCCGGCGCCATGGACTGCGTTCCCGAGACCAGGACGGCTGACGCCTTCGCGACGCCGGCCCACCCGACCTTTCCTCGCGAGGTGAGAGCAGGAGCCAGGTCACCCCCCGGCAGCCCGGTGAGGCTGAGCGCTCCGGCCGTCGACGCAGAGCGTAGACCGCCCAGCGCAGCCACGGGGGCGGCTGCGGCGGTGACTCGTACGGGCACTGCGAGGTCCTTGAGCCCGGGCACGCCCTTCAGCTCCGGTCCAGGACACACCAGCTGCGAGCCCCGCACAGGGCTCGTGGCCGCCGCGACGCTCGAGTGCTGCGCTTGCGCAGGCGCGACCGTCACGGCCCCGGTGGCCCGCGTCGCTCCGAAGACCAGACCAGCCCCAGCCGCAGAGACCAGTAGGGCGCGGGCGATCCCGCTCCACGACACCTTCATCTGCGCGACACCTTCATCTCCACGAGACCTTCACGGACGACAGCCTCATCGCCGCCTCCGCGGAGCACGAGTCCCGACCGGAACGGCGAGGAACACGACCAGGAGCAGGATCAGCCCCTGGACGTACCGCCACGCGACGTCCGTCGGAAGAACCGTCACCTGTACCAGATGCGTGCCGGTAGGCAGGGGGTACTCGGCCCCGGCCTGGCGCACCGCCCCGCCCGGTGTCGTTGTCGCTGCAGCCGGGGCCGTTACGGCACCGTCGACCGTGACGCGGGCATGTCGCGCCCACTCGAGTGGCTCGGCGAGAACGAGCGAGGCGCCTGGGGGCACCTTCACCGTCGCACGCACTTGCCCGTGGTCTCCCACGACGGGCAGACCGTGTTGCTCGGCCTTCCAGACAAGGCGCGCCCGGGACGGGGCCAGCGCGTCGTCCGTCCCCCGCGCACCGCCGGCCGTGACGCGCCAGAACAGCAGACCGTGGTGCTCACCGAGTCGGCTCAGGCCGGCCGTGGCGTCGAGGGTGCGGATCCGCGGGTCGGTGGGATCGGTACGGAGGCCGACGAAGCCGACGGCCAGGTCGGACAGCTGACCGGCCGCGTCCAGCTCGCCCGGAGCAGCGCCCTGCTCGAAGAGGGCTCCGACGGCAGTCGTGAGCACACCCTGACCAGGAGCTACGGACGCCGTGCGTGGAAGCACGCGCGCCACGTCCCCCGGCTCGCGTCCGAGCAGCCGGTAGGTCAGGTCCGGACCGGCTGGCTGCAGCAGCAGCATGCGGTTCCCCAGCCCGGTCTCGGCCTGGTCCAGGGCGACGGCGGGGCGCGGGTCCTGCCAGCTCCCCAAGGCGTCGCCCACCGTGCGCCACACCGTCCACGACGCACCGCCCAGGACCGCTACGACCACGGCCGCGGCAACCGGCCAGCGAAGCACCGCGGGCCAGCCGCCGCGGGCACGGCGTACCGCGAGCCCGTCCGCGCCGAGCAGCGCGGCCGCGAGCAGGGCCAGGGCGGCGACCAGCAGCCCGGTACCCGCCCAGGCGGTGATGTCCGCGCCCGCATGCGGCGACCCGGGCGGGACGGTACCCAGCCGGACGCGCGGCGCGACGACGGCGTACCCGAGCCCCGTGAGCCCGGCCACCCCGAGCGCGGTGCCGGCCGCCCCGCGCCTCCCCGAACGCATCAGCCCCAGCAGGCCCGCCACCACCACGGGGGCCGACAGGAGCACAGGGTAAGAGGCGGGACCGCCGGGATGCAGCAGGGCGAGCTGCCACGGCAGCGCCTGGGAGGCGCCCCAGACGGAGAGCCCGGGGCCGGTGAAGACGAGGTAGGGGTGGATCAGCAGGGTCTGCACCCACGGGCCGAGGAGCAGCACGGGACCGAGGGCCAGGGCGAGCGCGCGGATCCTGCCGGTGCCACGCGCGAGTACCCCGCCGACCAGCGCCGCGGCGACGAGCAGGACCAGCAGAGCCGGGACGAAGGCGCCGAGGACGGCCGCGCCGAGCACCGTCGCCGCAGTGGCGGTCGCGGAGCCGGAGCGACGCACGGCCAGCGCGAAGCCCGCGGCGACGAGCGGCAGGAGGATCGTCGCGACGACCGCCGCCAGTCGGCCCGCGGCCACGGCGGAGGTCAGCATCGCGGTGGTCGACCATGCCACGGCCGCCAGGGCGCGCGGCCACTGCGAGCCCGTCACCACACGGGCAGCCAGGTAGGCCGCCACTGCGGCGAGCGGCATGGCGAAGGTGACGAGAAGGCCGATGACGGCCCCGACCGATGAGTCCGGCGCAGCGACGACGGGCAGGTGCTCCACGAGCCACGCCAAGGCTGCCAGCACGACGAGGTGCGGCCCCTGCTCGCCTGCCTGCCCCAGACCAGAGCCGTGCCAGCCGTCGAGCCAGGTGTGCCACAGAGGCCCCGCGGAGGCGTGGACGCCGGGGAGCTCGCCTCCCGACAGGCCGCTGCGGAACCGGTCGAGGAAGCCGCCGCGCATACTGCGCTCCGCGACGACGGCCACGGCAGTCATGACCAGCGCCGCCAGGAGACCTGGGTTCCGGGCTGCCCGCGACACCACCGTCGAGCCCAGCACGTTGAGGTCCTGGACCTCGTCCGGGACCGGGCCGGTCTCGAGACTGCCGAGCTCGGAACCGGGGTCGCCCTCGCGCCCGGACGGCACCTGGTCGTGGAGTAGGTCGCCGGTGTGGCGCAGCACGGCGCCTGAGGGTACGAACAGGCCCTGCAGGTCCCGCCGACGAACGCGGCGGGTCCCCCGCGAGCGCCACCTGGCGCCCAGCACGCGTCCGGGAGTGAGCAGCGACCCGACGTCGGAGAGCTCCGCCCAGGCGGCGCGCGGCCGCTTGGCGAGCACCAGGAGCAGCGCGCCAACGATGCTCGTCATCGCGATCCACAGGCTCAGCAACGGCATGGCCCACCAGGCACAGCGGGCAAGCGCGACACGGCGGGCCTGGCGCCGCCTGCGGGTGGTCGCCTCCAGACTCACCACTCCCTGGACATCCGACGCCCCAGTGCGCATGGTCGCGCGCGGCTCGACGACCACGCGCCGGCCGGCCTGCTGCGCCCGCCAGGAGAGGTCCAGCTCCGAGCCGAACTCGCCCAGTGCATGGTCCGGTCCGCGCAACGTCTCGAACAGCTCCCGTTCCACGAGCATCCCCGTGGCGGGCACGGCGAGGACGTCGGAACGGCGGTCGTACTGGCCCTGGTCCGGCTCCCCCTGGGCAGGAGCAGGGAGCACCCGTCCGGCGCGGGTCAGCTGCAGACCGACGGAATGGAGGGCTCCGGGACGGTCCCACTGAAGCAGCTTCGGCCCTGCGACAGCGACGGAGGGCGAGCGCCGGACGGCGTCGAGAAGCCGCGCCAGGGTCGTCGGCGCGGCGGCACTGTCGGAGCTGAGGATCCACAGGTGAGCGGTGTCGGGGGCTTCGGCGCCCGGGCCGGTGGCCTGGGTCTCAGCTCGGTCGGACGCCCCGGTGGACGATCCGTCCGGCGCCACCGCAGCGTCGGGCCCCTGCGCCAGCGCCGCCCGTACCGCTCCACCGAGCGAGTAGGAGCCGGGGACGGTGACGAAAGAGATGTCAGGTATGACGTGCTGCAGGGCGACGTGCGCGCGTACCAGCTCCACGGCGTTCCCGTCCTGCCCGGCGTCCACGACGAGCAGCCGCTCGGGGGTCCGCGTCTGGCGCGCGAGTGAGTCGAGGGTCTGAGCCAGGCCCGCTGCGGAGCCGCGCAGCACCAGCATGGCGGTGACGGTCGCGACCGGAGCGGCCGCTCCAGGGCGGTCCGTCAGGCGGTGCGGCGGGGCAAGGGTCATCCGCTGGTCACACGGAAGTCGCCGCGGCGACTAGACCGCACGCTTCTTGAGCTTGCGACGCTCCCGCTCGGAGAGTCCGCCCCAGATGCCGAAGCGCTCGTCGTGCGCCAGGGCGTACTCGAGGCACTCGGCCCGCACCTCGCACCCGACACAGACCTTCTTGGCCTCGCGGGTGGAGCCGCCCTTCTCAGGGAAGAATGCCTCTGGATCCGTCTGGGCGCAGAGCGAGCGCTCCTGCCAGGACATCTGCGCCTCGTCGCCCCCGTCAAGGGCGACCAACTGAAGTTCCTGCACGGCTTCCTCCTCGACCCGGTACGCCGCTGCTGTGACCAGGAAGATCACAACAAGGGAATTACACGCGTGTCATACCTGGTTCGTCAAGCCGAACTCTGATATTTGCCCGATCCGCTCAGCCTTGATAACGGACTGCGCGACACCGCCTGAACCGCTGGGGCGGCGAACTGGAAGACTTCCGCCCATGCGCATCACGGCACTGTCCGGCGGTGTAGGAGGCGCCCGTTTCCTTCGCGCCCTCCGGACCCACCTCGACCGAACTCCCGCCCTGGCGGGCAGCGAGCTCACCATCATCGGCAACACCGGTGACGACATCACGCTGTTCGGGCTTCGCGTCTGCCCCGACCTCGACACCCTGCTCTACACGCTCGGTGGCGGAGTCCACGAGGGACAGGGGTGGGGCCGCGAGGAGGAGAGCCACCGCGTGCAGGCTGAGCTTGCCGCATACGGTGCCGTGCCACAGTGGTTCGCTCTGGGCGACCTGGACCTCGGGACGCACATCGTGCGGTCGCAGTGGCTGGGGCAGGGCCACTCCCTCACCGAGGTCACCGCCCGGCTCGCAGAGCGCTGGGGTCTCCCGGAGCAGCGGGTGACGCTGCTGCCGATGAGCGACTCCCCCGTGGAGACCCATGTCGTGCTCGAGGACGCGGAGGGACGCCGCGCAGTCCACTTCCAGGAGTGGTGGGTGCGTCTGCAGGCAGCCGTGCCCGCCCAGCGGTTCCAGGCCGTCGGGATGGACCGCGCCACGCCCGCCCCCGGAGTACTGGACGCGATCCGGACCGCGGACGTGGTCCTGCTCCCACCCAGCAACCCCGTCGTGTCCATCGGCATCATCCTGGGGGTGCCCGGCGTCCGAGACGCCTTGCGCGGCAGCGCTGCTCCGGTGGTGGGGGTCTCCCCGCTGATCGGCGGCATACCGGTCCGAGGGCACGCCGACGCCTGCCTCGCCGCCATCGGGGTCGAGTCGACCGCCGCCGGTGTCGCGGGCCTCTACGAGGACTTCCTGGACGGCTGGCTGGTCTCGGAGCAGGATGCCGCCTCCGTCAGGCTGCCCCGAGCCCGCGTCGAGGGCCGGCCGCTGCTCATGACCGACCGGGACGCCGCGGCACGGCTGGCCGGCGCGGCTCTCGAGCTGGCCCTGGAGCTGCGGCCCGGCGGTGTGGAGCTGCGCTCCGCTGGGCGGGACTGACCCATGCCCGCAGTCACGGCAGTACCCCTGCTCGGCCTGCCCGAGGTCCGTGCCGGCGAGGACCTCGCCGCACTGGTCGTGTCCGGCGCCCAGGCGGCCGACGCTGCCCTGCGCGAGGGGGACATCGTCGTGGTGTCCAGCAAGGTCGTGTCGAAGGCTCTGAACCTGTGGGCAGAGGGTGACGCCCGTGAGGCGGCCGTCGAGGCGCACACCTCTCGCGTCGTGGCGGAGCGACGTTCCGGCGGCAGGCTCACGCGGATCGTCGAGGCGGCCGCCGGACCGGTCATGGCTGCCGCCGGCGTCGACGCGTCGAACACCGGTGACCGTGACGGGGTCCTCCTCCTGCCCACCGATCCGGACGGCGAGGCCGACCGCCTCCGCGTCCGTCTCCTCGCGCTCACGGGACTGAGCCGCGTCGGCGTCGTGCTCAGCGACACGGCGGGCCGACCGTGGCGAGCAGGTCAGGTGGACTTCGCGCTCGGGGCGTCGGGCGTGGGGGTCCTGGACGACCTGCGGGGTGGCGTCGACGCCGACGGCCGGCCGCTGTCGGTGACGGTGCGGGCGCTGGCGGACGAGCTGGCTGCGGCTGCGGACCTGGTGAAGGGGAAGGCCGACGCCATACCCGTCGCTCTGCTCCGGGGGACGCCTTGGGCGCTGCCACAGCGTGGCGCCGGAGCCGCCGCACTGGTCCGGGTGGGAGCCCAGGACTGGTTCGAGCTCGGCACCGCGGAGTCGGTCCGGGCCGCCTTGGGCGTCGCGCCCGGCTCCCCCGAAGCGCTCGAGGCGGGCATCCCGTCCACCGCCCCGGAGGACCGACGGGACCGGCTGGCCAGGGCAGTGGCCGTGGCGCTGAGCGCGTGTCCGGGCGCCGCAGTCGACATTGGTGGCATGGACGACCTCGGTGACAAGGGTGGCGACGTCGGTGCCGACCTCGTCCGGGTGTGTGCGCAGACGCCCTACGAGCTGGGCGTCGCGGTCAGCAGGCTCCAGGTCGCCCTGTGGGGAGAGGGACTGGACGCCGAGGTGCCCTCGGCGGCCGGTGGACCCGAGGTCGCCATCAGGGTGAAGGAGCGACAGGGGCCGGTCAGCGGGTCACTCGGCTCGGCAGATGCGTTCGAGGCGGCATCCGGGGACCCCGACGCGGCCGCATCGCGCCGTCGAGGCTGAGGAGCTGCTGGACCCGGAACCGGTGTCCGCGGTACGGCTCGAGCAGCTCGGCGAGCGCATCGTCGTCCAGCGCCTCGCCGGTCAGCGCCCAGGTGATGTCCTTGGCCACGTGGTAGTCGCCGAAGCTCACCGCGTCCGCGTCGCCCAGGGCCCGCTGGGCCACCTCGGCCACGGTCCACGTGCCCACGCCCGGCAGTGCTAGCAGCCGGCTCCTCGCCTCCTCCAGCGGCAGCCTGGCGGTCGCCTCGAGGCGGCCCGCAGCTCGGACGGCGCGGACGACGGTGCCGGAGCGGGCGCCGTCGACCGACGCCCGCAGCCATTCCCAGGACGGGATCGCCGCCCACTCCTGGGCCGTCGGCGCCACCCATAGGCCGCGGGCGGCGCCGGGCCCCGGGGCCCTGGACCCGAACCGGTGGACCAGCATCCGGTAGCCGCCGAACGCCTCCTGGCCGGTGACCTTCTGCTCGACCACGGCCGGCACCAGCGCATGCAGGACCAGGGCGGACCGGGGCACGTGCCACGCCGCATACCGGCGGTGCGCCCGCGCCACCCGCGGATGGTGGCTCACGAAGCCACCCTCGTCGTCGTCCCGACCCAGCAGCGACGGTACGTGGTCCAGGACCCACTCGGCACCGGGCCCCCAGGCCGTGGCATGCACCTCTGCGAGGTCGGAACGCTGCACCAGCCGCAGCGTCGCAGGACCGTCCGCCGTGGGCAGGCCCATCCACGACCCCGCACCCCGATCCGCGTGGAAGGTCGGGTCGCCCCCGCCACGGCGGAACGCGGAGACGATCAGCCCCACCGCCGTCGGCCGGCCAGGAGACCACACCCGGGAGAGCTCCAGCGACGGCATGCGACCAGTGTGTCCTGCCACTGTGACAACCACCGCAGGAGGGGCACGTAGACTCGGCGGGACCCGCCCCCCATCTCCCGAGGACCCCGTGAGCAACAAGCGTGCGAGCCAGGACCGCAAGGCCCGACTGGCCGAGATCCAGAAGCAGCAGAAGGCCAAGGAACGCAAGGTCGTCATCGGGATCGTCATCGGCTGCCTCGTCCTGCTCGCCGCGCTCGGCGGTGTGGTGGCCTTCGCGGTCGGCGACGCGAAGTCCAAGCAGCTGCCCAACCTCGGGGTCTCGGTCGCGGCAGCCAAGTGCGACCCGGTCACGACGGACCCCAGCAGCGGCTCCGGTGAGCATGTCGGCCCGGGGACCCAGAAGCCCAACCAGACCTCGGTCAAGTACGCGACCATCCCGCCGAGCAGCGGGCCGCACTTCGTGAGCCCCGACGTCAGCGGCCGGGACTTCTACACCGCGAGCGACCGCCCGCCGCTGGAGACGCTCGTCCACAACCTCGAGCACGGCTACACGATCCTCTGGTACGACGGGAGCAAGGTGAAGGACACCGCGCTGCTCAAGGACATCGCCGACCAGGGCAACAAGCTCAAGGACAGCACGGGGAAGTTCAAGGTCGTCGAGTGGGACGCCTCACGCGGCGCCTTCCCGGCGGGCAAGGTGTACGCGCTCTCGCACTGGGCCAAGGATGCCGGCCACCGTCAGCTCTGCGGCGACCTCTCCGGCCAGGTCATCGTCGACTTCGTCAAGAAGTACCCCGCCTCCAACACGCAGGAGCCCGGAGCCGCGTAGCTCCTACAGATGGGCGGGAGGCAGGCGCAACGGCGGTCCGGCCGGTGCGCCCTCCTTGAACGCGGCCCAGATGTACGTCGGCGCCAGCGGCGCAGCGGCGCCGAGGAGCCTGCCCGGCACGCGTGAGACCCACGCAGGGATCTGGTCCGTTCCCGCGAACGCCGCAGGGTCGGCCACCACGGGGAGGGTGTAGTCCCAGATGTCGTAGGCGGAGAACAGCCGGCGCAGCCCCGTGCGCGAGTAGTAGTGCTCGTAGTACTGCTCGCCCCTGCGGGTCAGCCGCAGGTAGCGGTCGGCGGCCCGCTGCGGCAGCCAGGACAGGAACGGCAGCCGGTAGTGCGGCTCGACCAGCTGGTGCCGGTGACCGATCCCCAGGTACAAGACGCCGGCAGGGGCCAGCACGCGGTGGATCTCGGCCACCACGGCCTCCGGGTCGACGACGTGCTCGTAGATGTGGTTCAGGACGACGACGTCCACGGAGTCGTCGTCCAGGGGCAGCTCCTCACCGCGAGCCACCCGGAAGTCCACCCGCTGACCGAACCGCTCGCGCGCCTTGGCCAGCCCGGGCTCGTCGATGTCCACACCGGTCGTCCGCGCGCCCGCCAGCGCCAGCTCGTCCGCGATGAACCCGGCGGAGCACCCGACATCCAGGGCAGTGAGCCCGTCCAGGCTCTCCCGCCCCAGCGCATGCCGGACGACCGCGAGGATCTTCTGGGCCTTCTGGCGCCGCTTGCGCTCGTCGAGCATGGCGGCCATGAGCTCGGAGTAGGCCAGCTGCTCCGCCCGCTCCTGTGGCTCACTGCCCATGGGCGGTCCCCACCTGTCCGTCGTCGGGCTCGCCGACGACGATGCCCTCCCGAGCCCGCTCCTCACGCGAGGTGATGAGGTGGTGGGAGCGCGCGTACCCCCAGCCCAGCAGAGCGAACAGCACATCGGCGGCAACGGTCAGGAAGCGCGACAGCACGACGACGGCCGTGGCGGCCGACGTGGAGGTCAGGGGCGCGAGCAGCAGCACCAGCAGGCCCTCCCGCACCCCCACCCCGGCAGGCAGCAGGACGCTGAACATGGCCACCGACGACGCCAGCGCGAAGCCGGAGATGGTGGCCAGAGCGAGGGACGACGAGTGTTGTCCGGAGCCGACCGCCCGCGCCAGGACGAACGCGTGGAGCCCTGAGCACAGCCAGGCGCTGATGAAGCAGGCGGTGGCCAGCAGGATGGCGCGGCCCGAGAGCTGGTGCTCCAGCGGCTCCCTGTGCAGCACCCGCAGGATGGTGGCGACGCCCCAGTTGAGCAGCGGGGGCCACAGCACGACCGCCAGCAACGGCACCGCCAGCACGAGCATCCAGCCGGTGCCTGCGGTGTCGTCGCGAGAGATGAGCAGGGGCAGCGCCGGCAACCCGACGATGAGCCCGCAGATGGCCGCGAGCGCGACGGTGACGAAGGCCACGACGGCGGAGCGGCGGCGCGGGATGTGCAGCCGTGCTCCCATCTCGGCCTGGGCGACGATGCTCCAGACCGCGCCAGGCAGGTACTTGCCGAGCTGCCCGACCAGGAAGATGCCACCCGACGGTGCCAGGTGCAGAGGCGAGCCGAGGTCGGCGAGCAGGACCCGCCAGCCCAGCATGGTGAGGACGGGCGGGATGCAGACCAGGACCACAGCCAGGGCGAAGGTGCCCGCGTCGATCCGGCGGATGTCCGTGGAGACGGCTGCCCAGTTCCGGGCCACCGCGACGCCGACGGCCACGACGACGAGCAGGGCCAGCAGCACGCGCAGGAGGGTGAAGAGCCGGGCGCGCGTCATCAGCGCCGCCGCAGGGTCAGACGCAGGAGCCCGTAGGCCGCATCCGTGCGGGTCGAGCTGTCCGAGGCCTGGCGCATCCTGCCGGTGATGTCCCCGTCGAGGTCCCCCACCAGGACGAAGCCGAGCTCGTGGGCGCGCGCCAGCACGCCACGGACGTCCGCGGGACCCAGGGCGCCCTCAGCGCCGGAAGGACCGATCGGCAGGGTCACGCACAGCAGACCCCCCGACTTCAGGGCCCACGAGGCCTGGCTCATCGCCTCGTCGATGTCGTCGGCATCGCAGCCGCCGGGATGGAGCCGGACGACGACGTCGAGGGAGGCGGTGTCCACGTCGAGGACCTCCACGGAGGACCGGTGCCCGGTCAGCTCGAGCTCGACCGGCGCGAACCCGATGGCGCGGGCCCACCGCGACAGCGGGGACCGGCCGCCGGACTCGTCGACGATGACGGCGCTCCTGCGGCCGTCGTCGCGCACGCGCACGATGGCGGCGAGAGCGCCGAGGGCGGCCCAGGCGGCGATGGCGTCACCGCAGCGCGGCAGACCGAGGCGCCGGGCGAGGTCCTTGGCCCCGTCCGCGTCGTCCCCGTCCGCCAGGATGTCCGAGGCCCTCACCCAGTCGGGGAGGTCCGTCCGGCCCAGGACGACCTCCGGGCGGGAGGCGGCCACCACGCGGCGGGCCAGGCCGGCCGCACGGTGTCTGAGGTGCCCCACCACGACAGCGGCCCCGCTGGCACCTTCCGCGGCACCCTCCGTCGCCCCGCCGTCGCCGGCTTCCACTGCGTCGTCCGCCGCAGGCTCCACGGAGGCGAGCGCCTCGATCGCCCCGACATACCGTGCCCAGGGGCCGGACAGGTCGGGCGGGCGCACTCCCGCCCGCAGCTTGTCGGCGTACCCAGGCTCGGCAAGGCGTCGCAGCGCGGCCACGAGCGCCTCCCGGTCCCCCGGCGGGACGAGGAGACCGTCGACGCCGTCGCGGACCTGCGCGGCGAAGGTCCCCACGTCCGAGGCGAGGACGGCCAGGCCATGGTGCTGCCCGAGCAGGGCGTTCTGGGAGGCCGTCGCGCTGCGGTACGTCAGCGTCAGGACGTCGTGCGAGGCGAGCAGCGGTGCCAGGCGGTCAGCCGGGACGTAGCCGCTGTGGACCTCGACCCGCTCGCGCAGCCGCGGGTCCTGGGCCAGCGTCTTGACCCGCTCACCGCTGGAGCCCCACATCTCCCCGGCCACCGTGAGGGTCGGTCCCGGGACGTGGGCGAGGGCCTCGAGGAGCAGGTCCACACCCTTGTACTGCCGCACCATCCCCAGCGCGAGCAGGCGGGGAGGGCCGTCGTGCGGAGCGCGGTCCAGCGGCGCCCCGCCAGGCAGGTGCGGCGGTAGCTCCGTCACGGACACGCGCGCCGCGTCCAGCTCGTAGGCCAGCCGCGCCTGGGAGTCACTGTGGACCAGAACGGAGTCCACCCGCTCGAAGAGCTGCCGCATCAGCTGGCGCTCCCCGGCGTGCGGCTCGTGCGGTAGGACGTTGTGCGCCACGACGACGGTGCGTGGGGTCCCTTGCCTGCGCCGGCCCACCGCTGACCGACGGCCGACCCCGGCCGCTCGCAGGAGGGCGAGGTGTGCCGGGACGACGGCTGGGATGACCTGGACGAGGAGGACCACGTCGAACCCGCGAAGCCGCCGGCCGGTCCGGACCCAGGTGTCCGGGCGGGCCCAGCTCAGCGCCCGCACGGTCCGCGGGAACGGCGCCACGTCCGGCGTGCCGCTGGGCACCGCCTGTTCGCCGGGGTAGAGCCTGCTGGGGTAGAGGTGCGACCACGCGACCAGGGTGACGTCATGGCCGGCTTCAGCGAGCTCGTGGGCCAGGGTGGTGGTGTGCGCGGCGACCCCGCCCTTGTACGGATGCGTGGGCCCGACGACGGCGACCTTGAGCGCGGCGGCCGGGGTCACCGAGCGTTCCTGGAGCGGAGGCCGCGCTCGGGCCGCGCGGCATACGGCTGGGCGGTCACACTCCGGCCCTGGAGCGGACGACGAGGTCGGACAGCAGCGCGAGGGAGCCGATCATGATGCCGCTCACCACCAGCAGCACCGTGCTCGCCGGGAAGTAGAACGGGTGCCGCACCATGTCGACGACGCCCTTGACGAGCCCGATGACGATGAGCCACAGGGCGGGGGGCATCAGGACCTTGAGCGGGTCGAAGTACATGACCATCCGGAGCACCTGGAGGATGTAGCGGTACGCGTCGTGGGCGAAGTGGAACTTGCTGACGCCCGCCCGCTTCGCATAGCTCGTGGGGACGTACTTGATGTCGTGCTGGTTGCTCAGGAACGCCAGCGTGATGGTCGTGACGCAGCTGAAGCCCGGAGGCAGCAGCCGCAGGTACGGCAGGGAGACCTCGCGGCGGAAGGCGCGCAGCCCGCTGTTCAGGTCCGGGATCGTCTGGTTCGTGAGCTTCTCGGCGATCTTGCGGATCAGCCACTTCGCAGGCACGCGGGCCCACTTGTGCGTCCCCTCCTCCGTGGTCCGCGCCCCCACGACCTGGTCGTACGACGGGTCGTCGCGCAGGATGCGGACCAGCTCCGGGATGCGCTCGTTCTCGTACGTCATGTCCGCGTCGGTCCAGACGACGATGTCGCCGAGGGCCTGCTGGGTGCCGATCCGGCGGGCCGTCCCCGACCCACCGTTGCGCCGGAACGGCATGACCCGCAGGTTGGCATAGCGGGTCGCCGCGTCCTGCAGGACCGCGAGCGTGTCATCGGTGGAGGCGTCGTCGATGCACAGCAGCTCGTAGGTGAGCTCGCTGGCGTTCATCACCGCGGTGATCCGCTCGATCTCCTGCAGCACGTGCTGGGCCTCGTTGTAGCAGGGCAGCACGATGGTGACGTAGGGATGCATCGTGTCGGAGCTCGAGGCCTGTGCTGCGGGCGCCGGCCCTGGGAGGTACGCGGCGTCGGCCGGATGCGGTGGCGCGGACCGTCCCGTCGGCGCCTGCTGATGCAGGGGAGCTGTGCCGGCTCTGGCGCCGAAGCTCGCCGTGGCCTCCGGGGAGGGGCTCGGAATCTGCTCGGTGACGGGTGCATCAGGACCGGTGCTGGGGTGCTCGCTCATCTCGCGAGGAGCCTACCCGGCGACGCCGCTGAGCCGTGCTCGCCGGCCCGCGGCCCCGGCCGACACGGGCCAGTCGCCCGACGGCCGCGGTCATATGGAACGGTGGTCCCGTGGACACCGAACAGGTGCTTGACCTGATGAAGCACGTCGCGGCCGAGGTCATCACGCCGCGGTTCCGATCGCTGGCCGACGGCGAGGTGATGGAGAAGAACCCCGGTGACCTCGTCACCGTCGCCGACCAGGAGTCGGAGGTCATCCTCACCCGGGAGCTGTCGGCGGCGTTCCCCGGCGCGTTCATCCTCGGCGAGGAGCGCACGGCGACGGACCGCACCGCCATCGCCCAGTTCGTCGCGGCCGAGCATGCCTTCACCGTGGACCCCGTCGACGGCACCAAGAACTTCGTCCATGGTTCGCCGGACCACGCCGTCATGGTGAGTGAGGTCAGGGGTGGCGAGACGGTCCGCGGCTGGATCTGGCAGCCCGAGCACGAGGTGGCCTGGGTCGCCGAGAAGGGCGCGGGCGTCTGGCGCGACGGCGAGCGCGTGACCCGGGCACCGGTGGCCGACGCCGACGAGCCCCGAGGCGTGACGTCGATCTGGCCGCTGCGCGGGCACAGCTTCGGGACGCTGCCACCCCTGGTCGGGTCGTGGGTGTGCTGCGGCGTCGACTACCCGCGCCTCATGGAGGGCGCCACCGACTACATCCTCTACGCGCGCAACAGCCCGTGGGACCACTCTCCCGGATCCCTCATGGTTCGCGAGGCAGGCGGCGCCGTCGGCCACCCGGACGGAAGGCCTTATGCCCCGACGTCGCTCACACCGGGCATCATCGTGGCCGCGGACCGCGCGACGTATGCCGCCGTCCGCCGCCAGGCCCCCGACGCCTTCGCCCGGCGCTGACCCCCGACGCCTTCGCCCGGCGCTGACCCCGGCCGACCGCGCGCTGACTCCCGCGCTGACTCCCGCGCTGACCGAGGCCCGGCCAGGCGCGCGCCGGCCCTTCCGGTGAGCCGTCGGCCCCGGCCATCCCGGCTGTCGAACCCATGGCTCACTCCCCGCGCCCCAGCCACACCTGGACCGGGAGCTCCACCAACGAGTCGGGTCGCCGCTCCAACAGCCGGGCGTCCTCCTGGACACGTACGTCCACAACCACGACCGGAGCGCCCGAGCCGAGCCGCCTCACCAGGTCCGGGGAGTCCGCAGCCACCAGGACCAGTCGCCCGCCGCGGGCGTCGACCGCCCGCGCGACCTGGTCGACGACGGCCCTCATCCGCGTCGGGTCCCCGCGCAGGGCCGAGGTCGTGGACAGCGCGCTGACGCCGCAGTAGCCACGCAGCACCTGCGGCCACTCGTTCGCCGCCCTCGAGTCGACCATCAGCGCGACGTCGCCGGGCCGCAGGGCCGCACACACGTGGTCCACCGCCGACCATTCGCCCCGTTCCACCCGCTCGGTGGCATGCGGCCACGTGGCCCACGCTGTCGGAACGAGCAGGGCACCAGCCACACCGGCGCTCACCGCGACGTTGACGGCATACGGCAGCCGTCGGGTGGACCACCGCGACGCGACCGCGGCGCAGGCCACGGTCAGCACCACCACAGTCGGTAACGCGACGAGAAGCCGTCGGTCAGCCCACGGGTGGTCCGGAGTGATGCCCGGGCGGTAGAGCGTGAGCAGCGTCGACCCGACCGTCACGATGGCCACCCCTGTCCAGGCCGGCAGCACGTGCGAGTCCACCCACGCGGACGTCGCTCGGTGCGCGAGCACCGCGGTTGCCAGCAGGGCCAGCACCAGGGCGGCCGGTCCGACCCACCAGGACATCCACACGACGGTGTGCTCGGCATAGGTACGGCCGCCGTCGACAGCCAAGCCCTGGCGGGCCTGCAGCCCGGCGACAACCCTGGCGCCGGGGTCCGCGGCCGACTGGCGTACGACCTGCCACCAGGGGCGGCTGGCCAGGACGAGGCCGATCACCACGAACGCGGCCGCCAGCGCGCGGGCGAGCCACGCCTGGACGAGCGAAGGCATGGCCCACCGTCGCCGTGCCCCCAACAGCAGGACGGCACCGAGGACGCAGACCGCCATCCCGAGGGCCACCAGCGGGAGCAGCGAGCCGGCGATGCTGCCGAGGTACTGGCTCGACGTCAGCCAGGTGAGGCCGAAGGCCACGGCGGCAGAGACTGCAGTCGACACCCCGAGGGGCCTGGCGTGGGCCTGGCGCTGGAGCGCGGCGAGCACCACCACCGGCACCACCAGCACCACCTCACGCAGAGCGTCGATCCTGATGACGACCGCTCCGCCCAGGAGGACGCCCGCGACGACCGCGGTGCGCCGGGCGATCGCGACGTCCACGACCCGCGCACTGCGAGCCGCCAGCCCCATGGTCACGAGCCCTGCAGCCAGGACGGGAAGGGCGAGGGGCTCCGAGTACGTCGAGCGCGCGACATGCACCAGGGGGAACAGCAGCGCCGTCCCGGCTGCCGCCAGCGGCCCCCACCGGGAGCCGACGACGGTCGAGGCGAGCCACCCGACCGCGAGCACGGTGAGCCCGAACAGGATGGCCGGCGCCCAGGCCGCGCCGGCCCGTCCCGCGCCCCACCAGGCGACGGAGTACCAGGCGGAGGCGCCGATCGGGAACTGCGGTTGGAGGGTGGGGTGCTTCGGGGTGCCCGTGGCGAAGAACGCAGGGCTGGCCAGCGTGACGCCGGGGACAGCGAGGACGCCCGACCCTCCGACGGAGTCTGGCGAGACGGTGATGGGCCGGGAATGTCCGGAGGAGAGCTGGATCGCAGACTGGAGGTACGAGCCGGAGTCCCGGCGGGGCAGCACCTGCTCGGAGTGCGTCACTCCCGCCCACGTGGCCGCCGCCAGGGAGAAGGTGACGAGAAGCGCTGCCGACCAGACCGGCAGGGGCCGCACGGGCACCACAGCGGCGCCGTACCGAGCCGCCACGGCGAGCAGCAGCAGCACCGGGACGGCCACCCCCGGGTGCCACAGCCCGAGGAGCGCCAAGAGGCCCGCAGCGACAGAGCCGAGTACCAGCACGAGCGCCGACCACACGACGGTGCGGGTGACGAGCCAGCCCGCCCACCCCTCGCCGCGCAGGAGGGGAAGGTCACCGGGGTCGCGGACATACGGGTAGCTGCGGGGCGCGCGGCTGCTCACAGGCCGCAACGCTACTGCGCGGTCCCCCGTCGCCGGTCCTCGGTACGAAGTCGTCGCTGAGCCGCCGCCGCGGGCGGGCCGTCGTCCATCCGAGGAGGTGAGCCGGTGAGGTGATCGCGATAACCTCACGCCCATGCCTGCAGCCGACACGTCCGCGGACCCTGCCGCCCGCCCCCGCACGGTCATCACGTTCGGGACGTTCGACGTGCTGCATGTGGGACACATCCGGATCCTCAAGCGCGCGGCGGCTCTGGGCGACCGCCTGGTCGTCGGGGTCTCGGCCGACGCGCTCAACGAGAAGAAGAAGGGCCGTGCGCCCGTCTTCTCCCAGGACGAGAGGGTCGAGATCGTGAGCAGCCTCGCGTTCGTCGACGAGGTGTTCGTGGAGGAGAGCCTGGAGCTCAAGCGGGACTACATCGTCGAGCACCGGGCCGATGTCCTGGCCATGGGCGACGACTGGAAGGGGCGCTTCGACTTCGTGTCGGACCTCTGCGAGGTCGTCTACTTCCCGCGCACCCCCTCGGTGTCGACGACAGAGCTCATCGAGCACATCGCCAACACCGCTTGATGGCAGCCACTCCGGCAGAGGTCCTCGCGGCCCTGGTGCGCTCGGACCCGGGTCGACCGCGGGTGACCTTCTACGAGGACAGCCCCGGGGCCGCCAAGGGCGAGCGCATCGAGCTCAGTGCCAAAGTGCTGGCCAACTGGGTCGCCAAGGCAGCGAACGCCTTGCAGGAGGAATGGGATCTCGGCCCCGGCTCGCTGGTCCGGCTGGCCCTCCCGCCACACTGGCGCGCGCTCTACTGGGCACTCGCCGTGTGGTCCGTCGGCGCGACGCTGGTGCTCGGCGAGGCAGAGTCCGACCTTGTGGTCGGCGACGACCCGGAGACCATCTCGGCGGCCACCGTGCCGTCTGTGCTGGTTACCCTGCCCGCCCTGGCCCGGAAGGCGGGCGCGCCGGTGCCCGCCGGCGTGATGGACGAGGCGAGCGAGCTCTCCACGTATGGCGACCAGCTCAGTGTGTGGGCCGAGCCGGCCCCCGGCGACGTCGCGCTTCGGCACCGCGGCGCGGGCACGGCGTACAGCGCGGTCGTGCCTGACCGCGACTGGCCCGTCGGCTCCCGGGTGCACACCACCGCGGCCCACCTCGACGAGGTGCTGTCCACGGCCCTCGCCGCCTGGGCGGTGGACGGCTCAGTGGTGATCTCCCGAGGGCCTGAACCGGAGGGCGGGCGGGTCGCGAGGCTCGCCTCCGAGGGCGTGACGCTCGAAGTCTAGCGGCGGCGGAGCTCGGCCTCGAGAGCCTGCCAGGTCAAGGTGGCGACCACGCCGGTGCGAGCGAGCTTGGCACGGCCCTGGAGGGCTTTGACGGCATTCTGCGTCTGTGGCCCGAAGCTCCCGTCGGCGGTGATCCCCAGCCCCTTCTGCAGCGCCGTGACGGCTGCTCCGCGCGACCCCGGCCGAAGCACGGTCGCGTAGTACGCACGCAGCGGGTAGTCGCGTCGCTCCAGCGCCTGCCATACCTTGGCGTCCGTGACGCCTGTCGTCGGGAGGCGGTGTGCCTTCTGGAAGGCGCTCACAGCGGCGACGGTGCGCGCACCGTAGGCACCGTCGACCGCGACGCCACCGAGCGCGCGCTGCAGCGTCTTGACCGCCGCGCCGCGTGACCCGGCCCGCAGGACCGTGGACATGAGCGCGGTGTACGGCGTGCTCGTCCGCGGGGTGGTCGTCGACCGGGAGGCTGTCGAGCTCGACCCCGCCGAGCTCGCGGTCATGAGGGCGGCCCACGTGGTGGGCCCCACGATGCCCGTGGCGGGCAGGTTGCGGCGTGACTGGAACGCCTTGACGGCCGCCTCCGTCTTGGGGCCGAACTGCCCGTCGGCCGTGACGCCGAGCGCCTTCTGCAGCGCTGTGACCGCCGCGCCGCTCGACCCGTGGCGCAGCGTCAGCTTGGCGTAGGGCGCCAGGGCTGTGGCGGGGGTCGGCGTGGCAGGCACCGGTGTCGGTGTGTGAGGCACAGGTGTGTGAGGCACAGGGGTCACGGGCGCAGGTGTCACGGGGGCCGGGACCGGCGTCGCCGGCGCAGTGGCACCGCGCGGCGGAACCAGCTTGAGCGCCACCATCTTCGCCCAGGTGGCGGCATCGAGCTGCCCTGTCACCTTCAGGCCGTGCGCCCGCTGCCAGGTCTGGAGAGCGGCCAGCGTCTTCGGTCCGAAGACGCCGTCCGCCGTGACGCCCAGCACCCGCTGCGCGAGCGCCACGTCCGCCCCGGTCGAGCCCACGACCAGCAGCGAGTAGACGGCCGAAGGCGCCTGTGGTGGCGTCGTCGGTTTCGGCGCGGCAGCCGGGCCGAGGTCCACTGTGGTCAGGGCTCTGCCGGTCCACCACGACGTGCGGGCGTAGGCGCCGTCCCAGGAGAAGGAGAAGTGGACGTGGTCGGTGTGTGGGACCGGGCCTGTGTATGCCGCCCACCCCCGAGCCGGGTCGTAGACCCGCCACATCCTCTTGTTCCAGATGATGTACATGATCCCGAACCGCCGCGCCATGGCACCGGGCCGACCCTGGGCGTCGGGCGCCGAGAGCCACTGCGTGACGGCGTCGGCGATGGCCTTCTCGCCAGGCTTGTCGACGCTGAGCATCCAGTCCCAGGCCCGGCCTTCAGAGTGTTCCGTCACGCCGCTGTTGCAGTTCCGGGTTATCCCCCAGGCCGCGCTGCCGACGCCGTAGTTGGAGGTCATGAGCTTCGCGAAGGCCACCACACCGGGCTTCGCGACAGGGTCGCAGAGTCGCTGCGCCTCGTACGGAGGGGCGACGTCCAGCGCGCCGGGCAGCGACTTCGAGGGGAGCTTGGGCAGCCCCGCCGCCTCCGCCGTCGTCACGGCGAAGGGGACGGTGATGACGGGGATCGTCAAGACCCCTACAGCGCGGGCGACACGCGACACGAAGCTCTCCAGTGGAGGACGGCGCCGGCACGCGGCGCGGGGAACGAGTGGGCACCGGAACCATCAGTCACAGGAGGCAACCGCCGGAACAGGCAGGACATTTGTCCCATCGGTGCTCAGCAGTCACAAGGGCTTCGGGTGAACTACAACCGCGGAATTAGCCGGTTCTCCGCCGAACGGCCGATGTGGTCCACGGCCCGAGGTGGTCGCGGGCTCTCACGCGCCGCGGCTCCCGCAAAGCGGCCAACCTGGCAACGAGGCGGATCCCCCGGCGGATAGAGTCCGGCCATGGACAAGGTCGTCTCCTCGGTAGCCGAGGCCATCGAAGGGATCGTCGACGGCTCCTCCCTGGCGGTGGGTGGGTTCGGGTTGTGCGGCATCCCCAGTGTGCTGATCCGGGCCATCCACGATGCGGGGGTCGGCGACCTGGAGGCGATCAGCAACAACTGTGGGGTGGACGACTGGGGGCTCGGGATCCTGTTGAAGGACAAGCGGATACGCCGGATGGTGTCCTCCTACGTCGGGGAGAACAAGGAGTTCGAGCGGCAGTACCTCTCCGGGGAGCTGGAGGTCGAGCTGACGCCGCAGGGGACGCTGGCCGAGCGGCTGCGCGCCGGCGGTTCGGGGATCCCGGCGTTCTACACGGTGACCGGGGCCGGTACGCAGGTCGCGCAGGGTGGCCTGCCGTGGCTGTACGCCGCCGACGGGACCGTGGCGAAGGCGTCGCCGGCGAAGGAGACGAAGGTGTTCACGGTCGAGGGGGTGGAGAAGGAGTTCGTCCTGGAGCGGGCCATCGTCGCCGACTTCGGGCTGGTCCGGGCGTGGAAGGGCGACCGCCACGGCAACCTGGTGTTCAACCGGTCGGCCCGCAACTTCAACCCCCTCGCGGCGATGGCCGGCCGAGTGACGGTGGCCGAGGTCGAGGAGCTGGTCGAGCCCGGTGAGCTGGACCCCGACTCGGTGCACCTGCCCGGCATCTACGTTCACCGGGTGCTGGCATTGACCGCCGAGCAGGCGGGCGAGAAGCGCATCGAGCGCCGGACCGTCCGGCCCCGTCAGGACGCGGTCGACGCCTCCGTGACGCCTGGCGCCGGCGCGGGCAGCGAGACCCCCGCCACCACCGACAGCCTGCGTCCCAGCACCGGCCAGGAGGGCTGAGCGATGGCGCTGACCCGTGAGCAGATGGCGGCCCGGGCTGCCCGCGAGCTGTCCGACGGCTCCTACGTCAACCTGGGGATCGGCCTGCCGACGCTGGTCCCGAACTACGTGCCCGACGACGTCGAGATCGTCCTGCAGTCAGAGAACGGGATCCTCGGCGTGGGTGCGTACCCGGTCGACGGCGAGGAGGACCCGGACCTGATCAATGCCGGGAAGGAGACGGTGACGCTGCGTCGCGGCGCGTCGTTCTTCGACTCGGCCACCAGCTTCGGGATGATCCGCGGTGGCAAGGTCGACGCCGCGATCCTGGGTGCCATGCAGGTCTCGGCCACCGGCGACATCGCGAACTGGATGATCCCCGGCAGGATGGTCAAGGGCATGGGCGGGGCGATGGACCTGGTCCACGGCGCCAAGAAGGTCATCGTCCTGATGGAGCACACCGCCCGCGACGGCTCGTACAAGATCGTGAACGAGTGCTCGCTGCCCTACACCGGACGCGGCGTCGTGCAACGCATCATCACCGACCTGTGCGTCTTCGACGTCACCCCCGACGGCCTGGTCCTGCGCGAGCTCGCCGAAGGCGTCACCGAGGACGAGGTCCGCACCAGGACCGAACCGCGCTTCAGCACCGACCTGCCGTAGCAAGACCGCCTGGACGGCCCGCCGAGGAGTCGCCGAGGGTGGTCAGGCGCCTGCAGCCGCCAGGGCGTTGACTGCAGTGACGATCCGCTCGAGGTCGCCCTGTGACAGCGACGGGTGCACCGGCAGCGAAAGGCACTCGGCCGCCGCGCGGGCGGTCTGCGGGAGGACGGCGTTCGGCGAGTGCTCGAACGGTGCCAGCTCGTGGTTGGGGATCGGGTAGAACATCCCCGAGCCGATGTTGTGCTCCGCGCGAAGGGCCTTCGCCAGTCCGTCGCGGTCCTCGGGCACGCGAACCGTGTACTGGTGGTAGACGTGTACCGCGCCGTCGGCGACCGGGGGCGGCGTCACTCCCTCCAGGTGGGCTGAGAGGAAAGCGGCATTCTCCTGGCGTCCCGTGGTCCAGGCGCCCACCTTCGTCAGCTGCACGCGGCCGATGGCGGCGTGGAGGTCGGTCATCCGGTTGTTGAACCCGACGACCTCGTTCTCGTACTGCCGCTCCATGCCCTGGTTCCGGTAGAGCCGCATCAGGCGCTCGGTCTCCGGGGTGGCGACAGAGACCATGCCGCCCTCGCCCGACGTCATGTTCTTGGTCGGGTAGAGCGAGAACATGGCAAAGGCGCCGAAAGCGCCGACCGGCGTGCCGCCCAGCGAGGCACCGTGGGCCTGCGCCGCATCCTCGAACAGCTGCAGGCCATGCCGGTCGGCAACGGCCTGCAGTGCGGGCATGTGCGCCGGGTGGCCGTAGAGGTGCACCGGCATGACGCCGACCGTCCGCTTGGTGACACACGCCTCGACGGACGCCGCGTCCAGACAGAAGCTGTCCGGGTCGATGTCGGCGAACACCGGGGTCGCGCCCGTCAGAGCGACCGAGTTGGCGGTCGCGGCGAAGGTGAACGACGGCACGATGACCTCGTCACCCGCGCCGACCCCGCTGGCGAGCAGGCCCAGATGGAGGCCCGAGGTGCCGGAGTTCACGGCGACGCAGGAGCGACCGAGCCCGAAGTGCGCAGAGAACTCCTCCTCGAACGCCTTCACCTCGGGACCCTGGGCCAGCATCCCCGACCGCATGACCCGGTCCACCGCGGCCCGTTCCTCGTCGCCGATGATGGGCTTGGCGGCAGGGATGAAGTCGGTCATACGGCGGAGACCTCCGTCTCTGTGGCGACCCCTGGCCGCCGTGGGATGGGCGGATCCGTCCCGGACCCGCCAGACACCCTATCCCCGCAGCGCCGGCCCTACGGGACGACCTTCGAGTAGCCGCCCCAACCCGTCAGCGCCACGGTGCCGGTCGCGACCCCGCCCAGACCGTTACCGGCATACAGCACCATCGCCCCGTCGCTGGTCCGGCGGCCGAGCAGGTCCGCCCTGCCGTCGCCGGTCACGTCGCCCGGGCCGACCAGCGCGTTGAACGAGCCGAAGCCCCGCGTGACCACCCGCCTGGCCAGCCAGCCGCCGGCGCCGTTGCCGGGGTACACGTACAGGATGTTCGTGGTGCTGAGAGCCAGGACGTCGCTCTTGCCGTCACCGGTGAAGTCGCCGCTGGACAGGATCTGGCGCATCCCGTTCCACCCGGTCCCGACGACGCTCGGGCTGCCCAGCCGCCCGTCCCCGGTGCCGGGGTAGAGCCACAATCGCCCGGTGGCGGTCTCCCGGGCGAGCAGGTCGTTGTGGTGGTCGCCGTTCCAGTCCCCAGGCGCGGCGACCTCGTCGAAGCTGTTCCACCCGGTCCCCAGCGGGACCGGCGCGGTCGTGAAGGCACCAGTGCTCGAGCCGGGGTAGTACCACAGGCTGCCGTCGCTGCGCCGGGCCACGAGGTCTCCCCGGTTGTCCGCGCCGAACGGGCCGGCCGCGCGGACCAGGGTGAAGGAGCCCCAGCCACCGCCCGCCGACATGGGCGACGCGAACCCGGAGGCGCCGTTGCCCTTGACCACCTGCAGGGTCCCACCCGACGTCACGGCCAGCAGGTCCGCCATTCCGTCGTCGGAGACGTCCCGTGGGAAGGCAGGGCTCGACACCGCCGGCGCGCTCGTCACCGCGAACCACTCGGACCTCAGAGTCGCCCGGCCCTGGCCGGCGAGAACGCCGTTGAGCCGCACCTGGAACTGTGGGCCGGTCATGGTCTCGGAGCCGCTGGCACCGACCACCCTGATACTCGTGATCCTTCCCCCGAGGTCCCCGTGACTATCCCGTGAGAGCATCTCCAGCCTGGCGAACCGACCGGTCGAGGGGAACGCTGTCTCCAGCGAGGAGACCGGGAAGCTCAACGTCCAGTCGTGTGCGCTCGACGGGTGCACGCCGTCGTAGGGATCGACCTTCGCGACCAGGTAGGGCTGCACGCCTGCCGACATCCACCCGCCGTTGGAGGCGCTGAACTGGGTGAAGGCGAGACTGCCGCCGTAGGTCACGACCTGACCGATGGTCGCGCTGACCGCGGAGGTGGACGAGGCGAACTCGTGGGCCGCTGTCAGCGTGCCGCTGGGCGAGTAGTCGGCGACGCCGGAGTACATCTGGCACGCCGTCGTGTCACACGTGTCGTAGGTCGCGGTGGAGGACTTGGACGCCCTGTCGAAGGCCGCGTACGTGCGCGCCGCGACCGCCTGCGCGCGCAGCGCCTCGACGGCCCAGCCGGCCGGCATCTCGCTCGGCACCACGCTGTTCAGGTACGTGTTCATCGGCACCCGGTTGACGCTCATGAGACCGCTGCCCGACAGCAGCGCCGTCACGGCCCCGCGGTAGTCGCGCAGGTTCCCCGAGGGCAGGACGACGCGCAGGACGCCGCTGGGAGTGGCGAAGGTCAGGGGCGATCTGGAGCCCTTGAAGGCCCCGTCCGTCGTCCAGCCCGAGGTCGCCGTCCGCCACTGGAGCAGGAACGACCCTCCGCCGCTGGGCACGGTGATGCGCCAGGCGGCGATGGTGGAGGTACCGGCGGTGTGAGGCAGCGTGATGGTCCGCGTGCCGTCGGTGAGGGTCAGCCCCGACGCCCACACGACCTCCGTGTCCGCGCTGCCGAGGATCCGGAGCTGGACGCGGAGGGTGGGGTCCCCGTAGGCCCCGCTCACGGCGGTTCCCGGGTAGTAGAACGCCATGATCTGCCGCCACGTGAGCCCGCTGCTGGCCGCTCCGTAGGCGCCCCACTGCGACATTCCATGGCCGTGCCCATAGCCGTGTCCGACGAGGTCCATGGTGCTGGAGGCGGGCCGGCCGTAGCTCTCGACCGCCGCCGCGCTGCCAGCGGTCGCGACGGTGGTCACCACCAGACCCGCTATCGCGACGAGGGCGATCCCATGGCGGCGGAGGCGGCGCAGGGGACTGACGGGCTCTGGGTGAGGTGACATGACTTCTCCGGCGGCCCCGGACGGAGTCCGAGGCCAGGCGCGTGGGGGCGGGTGATGCGGTGATCGTATGCCGATGGCCGAGGTGACCCGAGCCAAACGCAAGGATTGATGCGAAAACGTCGTAGGGTGGCGTGCCGTCAAGTCCCCGCTTCCCCTGGACGTCGTATGAGCAAAAGGTCTGCCCTCCTCGCACGTGCCCTGCACTCCCTCCTCGCCCTGGCGGTGGCCATCGCTGCGGCGGCGACGACCGCCTCACCGCAGGCAGAGCGCGGCGGCGCCCAGCACCAGGCCGTCGTCGCCACCGCCCAACCCCCCGTCCGGACGACCTTGCGTACGGTGCCCCTGACCTCACGGGCGCTGTCCGTGCGCCACGGGGCCAGGCCCTCCGCTGTGCCGGACCGGGCCCGCACCCTGGCCGGCGCGCCGGCGGGCCTGACGCCCGCGGTGAGCACCACCGCCCTGAACACCGCTCCGTTCTCGCTCGTGGCCGTGACCTGGGACCAGGCGCTGGGCGAGCACGACCTCGTCGCGTACGCGCGCACACGGAGCAACGGCCGCTGGACCGGCTGGTTCGCGCTGGCTAGCGAGGTCGACGAACACGCCCCCGACCCGGGCACCGCCGAGGGGATGCGGTCGCGGCAGGCGACCGCACCGCTGCTGGGCGCCCGCTCCGACGGGGTACAGGTCCGCGTCGACACCCGCTCCGGCGCGGTACCGCGCGACCTGCGCCTCGATCTCGTCGACCCGGGCGCGTCACCCCGCACCACGGCCGAGCCCTCGTTGGCCCTGGTCCCGACCGCGACCACGAGCCTTTCCACCTCGCCCCGGCCGCCGATCCGCAGCAGGGCCGCGTGGGGCGCCGACGAGTCGAAGGTCCGGGACGTGCCCGGGTACGGCACCGTCAAGGGCGCCTTCGTCCATCACACCGTCAACAGCAACACGTACAGCCAGGCAGACGTCCCCGGTCTGATCCGCTCCATCTACGCCTTCCACGTCGACAGCCGGGGCTGGGACGACATCGGCTACAACTTCATCGTCGACCGCTTCGGCCGGATCTGGGAGGGCCGCAAGGGCGGGGTGGACCGGGCCGTCATCGGCGCGCACACCGCGGGGTTCAACGCCCAGGGCTTCGCCATGGCGGCGCTGGGCACGTATGACACGGCGCGGGCGCCGGACGTCGTCATCGCGGCCTACGTCCAGCTGTTCGCGTGGAAGTTCGCCATCCACGGCGTCGACCCGCGCAGGACGACGTACTACAACACCAAAGGGAACAACGCCATCTCCGGTCACCGCGACATGGGAACGACGGAGTGCCCCGGTGACGCGCTCTACGCTCAGCTCGGCGCGATCCGCTCGAAGGTGATCTCGCGGATGAGCCCCTTCCCCCGCTTCGACTCGCTCTCCCCCGCCGGAGACGCCACCGGCGACGGAAACCGCGACGTCGTCGGCATCGACCGGGATGGCACCCTGCGCCTGTACCCCGGCAACCGTGCGAGCGGCGGCTTCCTCCCGCCTCGCGTGGTGGGTTGGGGCTGGCAGTCGATGGACCGCGTCATGGGCGTCGGCGACTTCGACGGCGATGGCAAGGACGACCTGATGGCGCGCGAGCGCCGGACCGGTGCCCTGTTCCTGTACCCCGGCTCCGCGCGAGACCACACGCCGTACGCGACGCGGGTCCAGGTGGGCTCAGGCTTCGGCCGGATGGACAACGTGAAGGCCGCAGGCGACCTCAACGGTGACGGCTTCCCCGACATCGTCGCCAACGACAACGACGGCCGCCTGTGGCTCTTCGGCGGGAACGGGACCGGCGGCTTCCTCCCCCGCCTCGAGATCGGCAACGGCTGGTACGTCGTCAACGAGATCGCCGGCGGCGGCGACTACACCGGAGACGGCAGGGACGACCTCGTGGGCCGCACCACCTCGGGAGACCTCTACGTCTACCCCGGCCCCGGCGCGAGCCAGACCCGGATCACCTCGCGGATCCTTGCGGCCAGAGGAATGAACGAGTTCGACACGATCATCGGGCCGGGCAGCTGGACGCCCGACGCCAAGCCCGACCTGCTGGCGCGCAGCGACTCCACGAACGCCCTGCGGATCTACTACGGCGCCGGGAAGGGCATCGTGACTCGGGGACGGGTGGTGGGAACCGGCTGGTAGGGACGTGCGCCTCGCCGGGACAGGGCCCCTCTTCAGCGGTTCGCGTCGATGGCCCGCACCGCTCGGGCGCAGCTGAAGTGCTCGGAGACGTCCTCCTGGGAGGCGGCAGTGAGGACTGCCGGTCGGCGGCTGAGCGTGAGCACAGCGCAGCTCTGCGCCACGTCGAACTCAGCGCCCGGCGTCCTCGGGCGTCCGGTGCCGACATGGTAGAAGTCGAGCAGCATGCGCGCGATGACCTCCCCTCGCGGACTCACACCCAGCCTCCAGGTCACCTGCGCATCAGCCGCGGCCGGGCGGGTCACCGCGCGAAGTATCGCGCCGTTCGCCCTCGGTCCCTGACCGAAGGCCGCGAGGAACGGAGTCAGTGCCGCGAGCACGGCGAACATCGCCGCGAGCCCGCTGATGAGCGCACGCCTAGGGGTGAGCCAGGTCCCCGCTGCAGGCCCGGACCTGGCCCTGAGCGTGTCGCTCACCTGTGCGACAGCTGTCCACGCCAGAGGGACTGCCAGCACAGCTGCGTGCCAGGTCATCTTGGTCGGGTAGTACGAGCCGAGGGAGGTGTGAACGACCTGCGCTACGAGGACCCCCGTGACCAAGGACGTCGCCGCCATACCCGCCAGCATCCAGGCCAGCCCCTGAGGCTTGCGACCCTTCAGGGTGACCACTGCGCCGATAGCCCCCGCGGTGAGCCAGTAGACGGGGGGCTTGGCGATCGCCCCGGGGACGGACGCATGTCCGAGCCCGAACTGCGTCAACACAGCCCACATCGGGCTCCAGGCCAGGAGGACCGCCACCGCGCCGGTCGCGAGGATCCCCGGCCTCTGGACGCCGGGGCGTCCACGGCGCCACAGCGCCGCACCGGACGTCACCCATGGGACCATCGCGATGGGGAGGGCCATCTGCCACGTGTGTGCCACGGCCACCAGTGCAGCGCACCCCGTCAGGAACGCCGGCCAGTGTGAAGCCCGCCTGCTCCCTTCCTGCGCAGCCACGACCAGAACGAGCGCCAACAGGATCGTCGTCTGGAAGCCCAGTGCCATGGTGAAGACGAAGAAGCTGGGGGTCAGCATGGTGGCGCCAGTGAGCAGGCCGACACCCAGCGCCGCCCTGTCCCGAAGGCCCAGCCCTCGCGCGAGGTGCAGGGCGCATAGGGACATCGCGAGGACCAGAACGGCGTAAAGCCCCCACACCAACACGCTGGTGAGCCGTACGGACGCAAGCAGTCCGGCCGGCCCCTGCGTCTGCGCCCCGGATGCGCTCATCAAGGTGGCAACGAGTGCATGCCATCCCAGCGGGTACGGGTACCCGTCATAGCTCAGACTCCCGACGTGCCGTAGCTCTGAGGCGAAGAGCAGGTGGGAGGTGTTGTCGATGCTGCTGAGGAACCACCCCGCCGCCGCGGGCAGGGGAAGCAGGACGTTCGCGGCCATCGAGTAGCCAGCGAGGACGAGTGCAGGGAGGCAGACCACGGCCTCCGACCGAGACGCCACCCGCACCTGCGCCGATGAACGCCGTGACAAGGACAGCAGCGAGGACGCGCCCGTCATCGCCACCAGCAGCACCTGAGCGCCCGTCCGTGACGAGAACGGCCCATAGCCCCACACCGAAACGAGGGACCACGCCACGATCGTGGCAACGACTACGAACACCAGGGCCGAAGGCACACACGCTACGACCGAGCGCCGCCCGGACAACGCGACAGCCACGAGTGTGATGAGGAGCACGAGGGTGACGATCTCCCAGCCGGCCAGGCACGAAGCCACGGTGAGACCCGTGAGCAGCCAGGTGGACCAGGTCCTGGACAGCCGTGCTGTCGCGAGGTGCGGCCGCCTCTGATGCTGCAGCGTCAGCTGACCGCCCCCTCCAGGCAGCTGGTCGAGCTCCGCCGGGGTAGCCGACAACACCATGTGAGTCCCTGTCCTCCCCTGTTCGAAAGCTGATCGGTGAGACACTGCCACCCTAGGGAGAAGGATCAGGCGCGGATCGGCTGTCGGCCCAGCGCGACCGAACGGAGCCCATGCACTCATCCGAACGGACGACCGGGCACACGGTCAGCCGGCTCGGACCAGCCACGCCCAGACGGTCGGCGATGGCCGCGTGCGATGGCTTATTCTGCAGCAGCAGCGACAACCGAGGCGCCCCAACGCCCAGCAGCCGAGAAGACCGATGAGGGTAGCGTGGCAGCGAACGACAGAGGACACGGCTCGGAGACCTCAGGCGCCCAGTACGCCGAGCGACTGCAGCGCTTGCAGGGGGCGGCCTGGAAACGCGCCCTCGACGTCCAGGCCCCCTACCGCTGGAACCTTCGGCGTCTGAACCTCGGTCGGGTGCTGGACATCGGGTGCGGCATCGGTCGCAACCTCCAGCACCTCGATGGCAACGGAGTGGGCGTCGACCACAACGCCCACTCGATCGCCGTGGCAAGGGCCCGTGGGGTGACCGCCTACCTTCCGGAGGACTTCCGGGCCTCGCCCGAAGCCCGAGAGGGCACGTTCGACTCGCTCCTGCTGGCCCACGTGATGGAACACCTCGAGCGCGACGTCGCCGAGGACCTGGTTCGGGAGTACGTGCCGTTCCTGCGGACGCACGGGCGCCTCGTACTCATCACGCCGCAGGAGGTCGGCTACCGCAGTGACGCCACTCACGTGCGGTTCGTCGATGCCGCGACGCTGGCGGACCACGCCGCACGCCTGGGCTTCGTCGTCACGCGCTCGTACTCGTTCCCCTTCCCGCGCCCGGTCGGAAAGGTGTTCGCCTACAACGAGTTCGTCGTCGTGGCGAGACGAGCGGACGCTTCGCCGACGACTGAGCGCGGCCTCACGAGGCGGCGCGGTCGCGCGGCGTGACAGGCTCCGTGTCCCGCGTCGCGTTCTCCCGGGCCGCCAGCCCATCGGTCTTCGTCTCCTCCCGTCGGATGGCCTCCGAGATGGCCAGTGCGCGGGCCAGCTGACGAACGCGGTTCTCGTTCTCCCGGATCCTGAAGAACAGGCCCAGGGTCGTGATGGCGAAGACGACGACCAGGAGGTACAGGATGAGGTCCGTCCCCCGGCTGACGCCCAGCCTCTCGGCCGCCCATTGGGGGATGTTCGGATCAGCAATGGAGACCACGGCCGCAGCGAAGAGCGTGATGGCCGCCAGCCTGGACCAAGCCCGAAGCGCGACCCCATGCCTGTTGCGGAACAGCACCACCAAGATGCCCATGAAGCTCGCGATGAGGACGATCTTGATCCAGGTCATCGGCGTTGCCCCCGCAGCATCCTGTCGAGCACCACATCGACCCCGATGTTGACCGAGTTGATCGAGGACTGTCCCTTGGACATCGAGTAGTCGGTGTACTGCACCGTGACGGGCACCTCCGCACACCGCAGGCCGCTCTCGGCGATCCGCGCCAGGAACTCGCTGGCCCACCCCATGTCAGGGACGCTCAGGTCGAGAACCTCGGCGAACCGCCGGCTGAACGCCCGGAGGCCGTTGTGAGCGTCGGTGAGGGAGATGCCCGAAGCAGCGCGCTCGAACACGCGTGCCGCCCGAAGCAGCGCCCGGCGGCTCGCCCTCATGTTGGTCGCCGTGCCCAGGAACCGCGACCCCAACAGGATGTCCTCCTCGCCCGTCCGGAGGCGCTCCACCATGCTGACAGCGTCCTCGACGCGGTGCTGGCCGTCCGCGTCGAAGGTGACGATGAAGCGGGCCTGCGGGTCCAGGAGCGCGAAGTGCACGCCCGTCTGCAGGGCACCGCCGGCACCCATGTTGAAGGGATGCCGCACGAGATGCGCTCCCGAGGCCAGGATCTCCATGGCGGACCCGTCCGTGCTGGCGTCATCGACGGCGACGACGTTGGCGAATGACTCCTGCAGCTCGTGCAGGACCTCACGAACGACCGTGACTTCGTTGAAGGTGGGGACAACGACCCAGGTGTCGCTGTTCGCCTGCATCGAACCTCGTCTCCGTCCTGGGCCGTCCGTGGACCCTTGGCCGGCCGTGGACCGTGGGCATCCACTGCACGCCTTCAGCGCGACGCCGGTTCCGGCCCAGGCCCGTGTGCACGTATCCTACAGACTGCCCACAGTCTGTACGTTCTGCCCTCGCACACTCCGGCGTGACGCGCGGCGCGCCGACAGTGAGCTGCTGCGGGCCAGCGTTGCCGAGGTCCGTCACCCTTGAGGCTGCTGAAGTCCGTCACCTTAAGGAGAGCTCCGCGTGGGAACCGCGATCTCCGTCATCGTGCTCGGGTACGGGGTCGAGCCACATCTCACGGCGTGCCTGAGCGCCCTCGACCGAGAGCTGCGCGAGGAGGACGAGCTGATCCTCGTGGACAACGGCATCGAGGAGGGGACGGTGGATCGCCCCGAGCTCCCGGACGGGGTGATCCGGATCGGGGAGGGCGTGAACCTCGGGTTCGCGGGGGGCTGCAACCTTGCGGCCCAGAAGGCAACCCGCGACGTGCTCGTGTTCGTCAACTCGGACGCCATCGTGCGGCCGGGTTCGCTGGCTCCGCTCGTCGCCGCCCTCGAGGTGGACGGCGTGGGCATCGCGGGCGGGTGTCTGCGGCTCGCGGACCAGCCACATCTGGTCAACGCCGCGGGAAACCCCCTGCAGTTCACCGGCGTGACGTGGGCAGGGGGCTGTGGCGAGCCTGCCGAGGACCACGCCCAGCCCGGCCCCATCCCCGTCGCCACTGGCGGGTTCTTCGCGGTGCGACGCCCTGTCTGGGACGCCTTGGGGGGCTTCGACCCCGCGTACTTCGCGTACCACGAGGACACGGACCTGAGCCTGCGCTGCTGGATGTCCGGCCTGGCGGTGGAGTACGTGCCCACGGCCACTGCGGACCACTACTACGAGTTCTCCCGGAACCCTCGGAAGATGTACCTGGTCGAGCGTAACCGTCTGCTGACCGTGCTGACCGACTATCCGGCGGTCATTCTCCGTACCGTGCTACCGGCGCTCCTGGTGGTCGAACCAGCGCTGCTGGTCATGGCGTTGCTCCAGGGCTGGGCGCCCCAGAAACTGCGAGCATGGTGGTGGCTCGTGCGCAACGTCCCGCTCCTGCGCGCCCGACGGGCCAAGGTGCAGCAGGGCCTGCGGGTCTCGGACGAGGTGATCGCTGGGCTGATGTCGGCCAGGATCGACCCACCGATGATCGAGCCACCCCCCGGGATGTCGTTCGTCAACGCGGCCCTGTCCGTGTACTGGGCCATCGCCCGGTCCGCCATCCGCCAATGGGGCACGGTCCGGTCGACCGCATGAGCGGCCGCACGGTGCGCGAGCGTCTGGGGTCGCAGTCTCTGCGAGCGGGCTCGGTCCGCGTCGCGGTCGGTCTCGCGTTCTACGGAGCCGCGACCTACCTGTATCTCGGCTTCGCGGCGAGCACCCTCGGCGTCGTCCGGTACGCGGACTTCGCTCTCTTCTGGGGGCTGGTGTACGGGCTGGGTCTCGGAGCCTGCCTACCGCTGGAACAGGAGCTCAGCCGCAGGGTGTCCGAAGCCAGGGAAGCGGGCCGTGGTTCGGCCCCCATCATGTCCACGGCATACCGTCTCGGCGGCCTCGTCGTCGTCGTGCTGGCGGTCGTGATGCTTGTCGCCCTTCCCCTGGTGACGCACGGCGACCTGAGGCACGCCGTCGGCCTGTGGAGCGCCGTCGTGACGGCTCTGGCCGGGCTCGTCGCGATGTACATCTCGCGAGGCCGTCTCTCGGGGCAGAGGCGGTTCGCGGCGTACTCGGCTCAGCTGGGGGTGGAAGGGGCGGTGCGCGTCCTGGCCTGCCTGTCCCTGGCCGCCCTGGCGGTGGCTCAGGTGTGGGTATGGATGCTCATCGTGCCGCTCGCCCTCCTCTTCGCCGTCGCCGTGACGTCTCGGGCGCGAGAGCTCACCCCACGGCCGGAGCCGGCGCTGCCGCTGCGTGAGCTGGGTCGGTCCATAGCGGCCGTGATGGTCTGCACTGTGGTCTCGCAGTCGCTGGTGAACTTCGGTCCCGTGGTGGTGAGACTGCTCAGCGGCCCCTCCCAGCAGGCTCTGGCCGGCCGGTTCCTCGCGGCGGCCCTGCTGGCGAGGCTGCCCATCTTCGCCTTCGCGGCGGTCCAGGCGGTCCTCGTCCCGCATCTCGTCGGCGCCGTCGTCCGTGGGGACCGGCGGGCGTTCGTCCGAAGTCTGACCAGTGTCCTCCTCCCTACGATCGGCCTCGGGCTCCTCGGCGTCCTGGTCTGCGCGACTGCGGGACCCTTGTTGCTCGGCCTTCTGGGCCGCGACTACCAGGTCTCGCAACGCGACCTGGTGCTCCTCGCGCTGTCCGTGGCGTTGTTCCTCGGCACCCTGGTGCTCCAGCCGGCCGCCATCTCGCTGGCGATGCACTGGCAAGCGGCCGCCGCGTGGGCCGCCTCTGCCGTCGTGTTCGCCCTGCTGTGCTTGTTGCCGCTCGACCCCCTTCTCGCAGTCGAGGTGGCGCTCCTGGTCTCCTGCGCCTGCGCGCTGCTGCTCCTTCTCCTCGTCACGGGGCGGGGCCTCCCGCGGTTGCTGCCGGGCACCGGCTCGGTCTCCCAGGCGCAACGCTGAGCGGGTGAGAGGCCGCTGATCCAGCGGGTCGTCGGCGTTGACCTCCCGCGCCTTCCGGCGTGAGGGATCAGGACCCGCCGTCGAGGTCCTCGTTGTAGGCGGCCAGCACGTCGTCCATCGGCCCGTCGAGCTGGAGGAGGCCGCGCTTGAGGAAGAGCCCCCGGGTGCTGAACCGCTTCAGGTCGCCTTCGGAGTGCGAGACCAGGAAGAGGGTCTTGCCGGTCTCCAGGAGCGCCTCCATGCGCCGATAGCACTTCTCCCGGAAAGCCCGGTCGCCCACGGCGAGCACCTCGTCGACGAGGACGATCGGCTCGTCGAGCGTGGTGATCACCGCGAAGCCGAGGCGAACCTTCATCCCCGAGGAGAAGTGGCGGTAAGGCATGTCCAGACCCGCGCGGACCTCTGGCCCGGCGAAGTCGACGATCTCGTCGAAGTGCTCCTCGATCCGGTCCTTGCTCAGCCCGTGCAGGCCTGCGGTCAGGTAGATGTTGTCCCGCGCCGTGAGATCGTTCACGAAGCCGCCCGTCAGCTCGATGAGGGGCGCAACACCTCCCGTGACCTCGACGCTCCCCGCGTCGGGCAGGAGGACTCCGGCGATCATCTTGAGCAGCGTGCTCTTGCCACTGCCGTTGCCGCCGACCAGCCCGACGGCCTCACCCTTATGGATGTCGAAGGAGATGTCCCGCAGGGCCCAGAAGGTCTCGACGGGCGCGCCGCTGCGACCGTGGAAGATCATCTCACGCAGCGACAGCTGTCGACGGCGTGACCGGTAGAACTCGATGCCGAGGTCGCTGACCGAGATGACGGGCTTGTCCGTGGCGTCCTGGGGGGCCCCCGCCCGGTCGTCCGCGGGGTCGGGGACTCCTGACCAGTGGTCGGCCATCAGATCTCCTTGAGCACGGCACGCTCCAGCCGGGTGAAGACGGTGGTCCCCAGAAGCAGCAGCACGACCGACATGACGACGCTCGTGGCGATCGCCCCCCACACGATCGGGAAACGGTCGTGACGGAACAGACCCGCCCGCATCATCTCCAGGATGCCCGTCATCGGGTTCAGCCAGGTGATCTTGTCGTAGGGCGGCGGCACGAGCTTGCCCGCGTAGATGACCGGTGTGGCGTAGAAGAGCATCCGCAGAAGGATCCGGATGACCCGCTGGGTGTCCGACACCAGGGCGGTCACCGGCGCGACCAGCAGGCCCAGACCGACCAGCGACACGAACTCGACGACCACCCCCACCGGAAAGAGGACCAGCCAGCCGTTGAGCCGGGCGTCACCCTTGGCGAGGTAGATGGCCAGGAAGAACAGCAGTACAGGCATGGACAGGACGAACTCGACCCCCTTGGAGAGGACGACCCGCACCACCCAGACCTCGCGTGGAAGGTTCGTGGACCGGACGAGCTTGGCTTCCTGGATCAGTGCTCGCGAGGTGTCCGTCAGGGTCCCGGAGAACCACTGCCACGACAGCAGACCGACGAGGAGGAACAGGAAGTACGGCCGGTGGCCGACATCACCGCGGTGGAAGATGTACACGAAGACCACGAAGTAGATCAGCGACATCAGCAGCGGGTCCAGGATCGTCCACACGTACCCCAGGACGCTCTGGGCGTACCGCACCCTGAGGTCGCGCACCACGAGCGTCCGTACGACGCCTCCTCGCGCGGTCAGCGCGCGCGAACGATCGATGAGCTCCATGCAGCCTTCAGGTCGTCGGCCGCACGCGACGGTCGCGTGCGGTGCCTGTCTCCAACGGTCATCCCGGTGGGGACGCCCGGCGCCGAGAGTACGCCACTGTGGCCATCAGCCGAATTTGCGGTCCCAGCCCGCAGCGCACTTGGATGAGGGCCATGACCGCCCTCGCCTCGACCGTGCGCCGGGTGCGGCCGATGCTGCGCAGCGGCGAGTCGTGGGCGGCGGTGGCGTGGTTCACGACTGCAGCGGTCGCTGCCGTCTCGGCGCTGGCTGGTTGGGGGTGGGTGCTCGCCGCCTCGCTAGCGGCCGGCTATGTCGCGGAGATCCGCCTGTATGCGGCGCCCGACCAGCTCATGGCCCTGTGGCTCGGGCGTCGGGAGATGGGGGCCGTTGATCGCGCCCTCTTCCGTCAGTCCGTCGGCCTGCTCGGGTGGCTGGTGATCACGCACCCTGCGGTCGACCTGATCGTCCTCGCTGTCGCGACGATGGGAGCGTTGCAGGCGGCCCACGCTGGGTACCGCGTGATGTCGGGCCGCCACAGGCGCCGGAGGCGTGGCCGAGTCTTCTGGAGGGGCCTGTCCGTCCAGGGGCGTGTGGAAGGGCCCGAGGTGCTGCCCGCGACGGTCACGGCACCGGGAGCCGTCACGGGTGCCCGCGTCGTGCTGCTGCTCGACGTGTTCCTGGTGGCCGGCCTCGTGGCTTCCGGGCTGGCCCGTCAGCCGTGGCCCCTGGTGACCGGAGCTGCGCTGTCCATGGCAGGCCTCGCGTGGGTTGCGGCACGCGTGGTGGCCCGTACCCGCCTCATCGCCCGACTCCCCACGCCCGCGCTCGAGAACGCGCACCTGCGGGCCGCGCTCGAGGCCCACCGCCCCGAGGTGGCCGTGTACTTCAGCGGCGGAGCCGACACGACGTACCAGCTCAACGTGTGGCTGGTGACCATCGACCGGCTGCACCAGCCGGCCCTCATCATCCTGCGCGAGCGCCTGCATCTGGAGGCGCTCCCGCCCACGTCGACGCCCGTGGTGGTGCTCCCCCGCGCTCAGGACGTCGAGGCGTTCCAGCTGGCCTCCATCCGCCTCGCGCTCTTTCCCACGACCGTCATCAAGAACAACCACATGATCCGGCTGCGCGGCATACGGCATGTCTTCATCAACCACGGCGACGGAGACAAGTCGGTCACCTACAGCCCACTGCACCGCGTCTTCGATGAGATCTGGGTCGCCGGCCAGGCCGCCTGTGACCGCTACCTCAACCGGGGCGAGGGCGTGCGGCCGGAACAGCTGGTGACGGTGGGGCGACCGCAGCTGGCTCACATCGACCGCACGCTCGCGCGGGCCGGCACCCGCCGCACGGTGCTGTACGCCCCGACCTGGGAGGGCAACTTCGAAGGGGTGAACTACTCCTCCGTGGCGGCTATGGGCGAGCTGGTCATCGAGACGCTCCTCGACCCCGCCCTCGACGTGCGGGTGCTCTTCAAGGCCCACCCCGCGACCGGCACCCGGCTGACCGCCGCAGCCCACGCCAGGGCCGCCATCGAGGGCCGCATCCGGGAGGCGGGCCGCGACCACCAGGTGGTGGGGCCAGCACCTGACGCGCTGTACGCGGCGTTCAACGAGGCCGACGTCCTCGTCGCCGACATCTCCAGTGTGGTCGCGGACTTCCTGGCGAGCCGTAAGCCCTACCTCGTGACGAACCCTTCGGGCACGCCCAGTGACCGGTACCACGCCGACTTCCCTTCTGCGGCGGGCGGCGGTCTGGTGACCGCCGACCGCGACGTCATCCGTGCCGCTCTTGTGGACGCCCTTGGTCCGGACTCACACCGTGCGCGCCGTGAGCAGCTCGCCACGTACTTCCTGGGCGAGCCGGTTGCCGACCCGATCGAGCACTTCGCCGACGAGGTGGACCGGGCGCTGAAGCGGGCACCCAAGGGCGTGCTTGCCGGCGCGCTGCGCCAGGACGACCCGGACGGGGACGACGAGTGAGGAAGGGTCTGCCGCTGGTGGCCGCACTCGCCGCTTCCCTGGCGGCCTTCTTCCTGGCCATCGCCCTATCGGCCACCGCTGTCGGGGCGGCCGGCCTGCTGGTCCTCCTGGGAAGCGTCGGCAGTGTGGCGACCGAGGTGGTGCTGTGGCGTCGTCCCGTGGTCTGGCAGGCCTTGCGACGGCTGCAGCTCGACTCCACCATGCGCGCCGGGCTGCGCGACTCGATGCTGCTGGCCGTGACGGCGGCGGCAGCCACACGAGCGCTGGACGCCTTCCACACGGTGGCCCCTACGCTGGCCGGCCTGTGGGCCCTCCGCACCGTGACGGTGCTGCTGCAGCGCAGCAGTGCCGAGAAGCGGCGGCTGCCCGTGTCGTGGCGCAACCTGGACGTCCCCGGCGTCCGGCTCAGCCGGCCTTGGGGGGTGGGCGCGCTCGCCGACGTCGCCACCTGGCCGTCCAGCGGTTCGCTCCCGTTGGCCCTGGGCGTCGCGGTGTCGCTGCTGGGAGCCCCCAGCGGCTGGGTGCAGGCCGGCGCGGTCGTCTCCTTCGTCCTGGCCGGTGCGGTCGCCGGCCTCGCGCTCGTCGACGGCCTGCGCGCCGCCCGGGACACCACCGCCGACGCCGCGGTCCGGGCTCTGGCGGGCGCTCTCGAGGCCTACGCCCCCGACCTCGTGCTGTACTACAGCCGTCCGGAGGCGGTCGGCTACATCGCGAACGTCTGGATGCCCACCCTCGAGGCCCTGCCCCACCGCACGGTCGTGATGGTTCGCGAGGCCTATAACGAGCCGCTCATCCAGACCGACAGCATCCCCGTGGTCCGGGTGAGCGCCGCCAACGACATCGAGCGTGTGCTGCCACGCTCGGTGCACCTGGCCCTGTATCCGTCGAACGTGGCGAAGAACAACCACCTGATCCGGCTGCCGGGCATCTTCGACGTCTTCATCGGCCACGGCGACAGCGACAAGGGCGGCAGCGCGACGGTCCTGACCCGCATCTTCGACGAGGCGTGGGTCAGCGGCCCGGCGGCGCGCGACCGGTACCGCGTGGCCGACGTGGGCGTCCGGGACGAACAGGTCCGGGAGGTCGGCCGACCGCAGCTTCGGGAGATCCAGAGGCACGAGGCGCCCCTGACCGAGTCGCACGCGGGTCACGACGAGGTGTCCTCCTGGGAGTACACGGTCCTGTACGCCCCGACCCGCGAGGGCTTCTTCGCGAGCTGGGAGTACTCCTCGGTGGTCTCGCAGGGTGGTGTGATCCTGGACACCCTGCTCCGGACCCCTGGCGTGCGGGTCCTGTTCAAGCCCCATCCCGGCACGGGGACCGACGACCCGCTGTTCGCCGAGGAGGTCGAGCAGCTGCGGGGCATCGTGCGGACCGCCGGGCCACCGCACGAGGTGGTGTCCGGGGTGGAAGGGCTCTACGCGGCCTTCAACCGCGCCGACCTGCTCGTGAGCGACGTCTCCAGCGTCATCACGGACTTCCTCGCCTCGGGCAAGCCCTACGTCGTCACCAACCCGACGTCCATGGCCGACGCCGAGTTCCGCGCGCACTTCCCCTCGGCGCAGGGCGCGTACATCCTCAGCGGGGACGGCTCGGAGCTGGGGCGCCTTCTCCAGGACGCCTGGCACCGGGACTCGCTCAGCGTCGCCCGCGCGCGGACCGCGGCGTACCTTCTCGGGGACACCAGCCAGCCGCCGCTGGAACGCTTCATCGACGCGGTGGACACCGTGCTCGCGCTCCAGCGAGCCGACACGGCTCGGCGCGTCTGACCGCCACGCCGGTCGCGTCCCCGCCGAGGTGGCACGGCTAGGGAGCGGTGGCTGACCGCGGACGTGCCCGCCACCAGACGGCGTTGACGACCAGCGCCGCCAGGCCCCACGCGGCGGCGCCGAGGATGAGGACCGTGTCGCCCGAGACCACCAGGACATCTGCGCGCACGCCGACGCCGATCAGCGCCACGACTGCGACCCGCACCGGCCAGCCGCACCACGTGAGGGCGTCGCGGGGCTGGGCGACTCCCGTCAGCCGTTGACGGTAGGCGACGTCGTACCCGCGGAACGCGGCCGCCGCAAGGGCGGCATACGCCCCCTCGAACAGCCCGTCTCCACCCGCCCACGCGCACACCCCCACCACGGCGAGCACCTCCGTCAACCGGCACGCTGCCGGACACAGCCAGCCCAGCACTCCGCCGACGGGCCAGTGTCTCCACGGTGTGCCGTCACACTGGCTGGTCAGCCTCGCGGCGGCCTCCTCGTCGGTCCGGCCTCGGGCAGCCCACGCTCGAGCGAGGCGACCGGCTGTTGTGTACGCCGCAGCCACGAGGCCCCAGGCGAGCAACCCGGCCAGCGCCGCGCGGGCACCGAGGAGCGGGACGCCGGCCACCAGGAGCACGGTCCGCTCGCCGACGGGCAGGATCACCGCGCGCTTCGCCCACAGGAGCGGCGGGCGGCGCGACGTCGCCTCCGAGAGCGCGGCCACTGCCGAACGGTCGGGAGCGCCCGCCGCCCAGGCCGCGTAACCGAAGTCGACGAAGTGACGCACGACGAGCACGGCCATGGCCGCAAGGGCGAGGCCCCAGAGGTCGCCCCCGTCGGCGCGGGCGGCACCGACAGCCAAGCCCCCGTAGACGGCGTACTCCTTGACCCGGTCCGAGGCGACGTCGAGCCAGCCGCCGAGCGCACTGAACGTCCGCGTGTAGCGCGCCACCTCCCCGTCCACACAGTCGACGACGAGGGAGGTGAGCAGGAGCAGCGAGCCCAGTACCAGCCAGGCGAGCGACCCGCCGGCGTAGGCCACTGCGCTGGCGAGTCCCAGCACCAGGGACACGGTCGTCACCTGGGCGGGAGACACGGACGTGGTCACGAGCCGCCCGGTGACCTGGCGCGATAGGGGTCGGATCAGGAAGACGGAGAGAAACCCGTCGTCACTGCGGGAGGCCCGGCGCAGGCGAAGGGCTGCCTCGTCCACGGCGTCCGTGAGCGCCCGCGCACTCTCGGGGTCTGTTCCGGTCCGCGCGCTGGGGAACCGCCCTGGCTGCACCTCTCTGACCGGGCCACGCGCCCGCAGGGAAGCAGCGAGGCGGGCCAGGGTCGCAGCGTTGCTCGGGTCCGTCCCACAGTCCGCCCCGGACAGGGCCACGGCCCCTGCGGAGCCGGTGCGCACGCCCACGGGTGCTCCGGCACCGTCGGTGAGGACGGCGGGACCCGGACGGGGGTCCGCAACGAGGTCGCCGTAGACGGTGGCCGGCGCCAGCCAGCCGCCGTCCAGAACCACGACGTCCGCGGCGGCCGGCGCGGTGCCGAGCCACTCACGGATCTGCCTACGGTCGAGCACAGCCTGCACCGTCCCTGCCTCGGCGCAGGCCCGCGACGCCACGAGCCGTACTGCCCCGGGAGCGGTCTCGTCATCGACGAGGAGGACCACCGTGGGGTCGGGGCGGTGCTCTCCGGCCCTTGACATCGTCACCTCGCGCGTCGGCTGTGCTGGCAGCCACACCCTATGCCGACCAGGACCCCCGCCTGCCTCCCCGCGCGCCGGTCGCGTCGTCCTGCTCGCTCGGGCGAGACGGTTAGGCTGGGCGCCGCTCTGGCAATCCCCGGGGTGCCCGCCCACCGACCGGAAGGACCCGCGTGCTGACCTACCTGGCTGCGTTCCTGCTCGCAGTCGTGCCTGGGGCGCTGCTGGGCTGGATGCTCCCAGCCGGGCGCTACCGGTGGGTGGCCTGGGCGGCGGCACCGTCACTGACACTCGGCCTGGCGGCCTTCTCGATGGGCTGGCTCGCACGTGCCGGCCTGCCCACGAGCGCTCTGGCGGTGCTTGTCGCAGAGGCCGTCGGCGCCGCCGCTGCCGTCACCGTGGTCCGCCTCGTCACCAGCATGCGCTCCCGCAGCCGCCGTCACCGGCCGGGGTCGGCGGACGCTTCGGCGGCAGAGCCGAGCGCCGGCTCGGCGCTCGGCCGCCCGGCCGAGGACCGGCCGCGCCGTTGGCCGGTCGACCGTTCGCTCGCCCGCTTGGGCCTACCGCGGCTCGCCGACCTTGCCGGCGTGACGCTGCCCGCCGCGTTCTCCATGCGCTTCGGCTACGCCTTCCTGCACGGGGTGCAGGCGCCGCCCGGCTGGGACGCGATGAACCACGCCTACTTCGTCCGGCGGATCCTGGACACCGGCAGCACCACGATCCAGAACGTCTGCGTGACCGGTCCGACCCACGTGGAGCCGTCGTGCACCTTCTACCCGCTGGCCGCCAACGTGCTCTGGGCACAGACCGTCGCCGTGACCGGCGGCCGGGTGAGCACCGCGATGCTCGCCTGGGGCATGCTGGTGGCGCCCTTCGCGATGGTGGTCGGGGTGTATGCCGCCGTGCGCCTCCTCGGAGGCCGGCCGGTGGTCGCCTCGTGCGCGGCCGCGATGCCGACCCTGCTGGGCCCGTTGTGGATCTCGCTGCGGACGGGCCGGATGACCGAACAGGCCGCCCCCAGCATGGCCGCCGGCGTGGCGCTGCTGATCGCCCTCGCGCTGCGAGGCCGTCACCCCGTGCGGGTGGGCCTGCTGGCAGCGCTCGCCGTCGCCGGCATCGTCATGTCGCACAGCTACGACGTGCTGTTCATGGGCACCGTCGCCCTCGTCATGGTGCTGGTGGTGCGGGAGCGGTTCCGGCTGCGAAGGGCAGCATCGGGCCTGGCGACGATGCTCGTCTCGGGTCTGCTCATCCTGCTGCCCTTCGTCGGGGCGATCCTCGGTGCGGACGCGGAGCGGACCGCGAGCAGACCGACGTACACGAGCTTCGGCGCCAGCTTCCGGTTCTGGGTACTGGACGTGGACCGGTACGTCCTGTTCGGCTTCCCTCCCCCGGGGACCAGGAACTCCGTCCTCGACGTCACCAGTATCCGCGTCGCCCTCGTCATCACCCTTCTGGCGCTGTGCGCCTCGCCCTTGGCCTTCGTGCTCCGGCCGTTGCGCTGGGCCCGCCCGTGGGTGGCAGCCGCCGTGGTGTGGACGGCTATCGGTATCTGGACGGCCTACTCCACGAACCCTGTCGCCACAGCGCTCTCGCACCTGTGGTACGGCATCCGCGAGCGCGTCCGCAACATGATCATGCCGGTCTACGGCCTCACCGCTCTGGCCGGTGCCATCGCGATCGGCATCGTCGTGTGGTGGCTCGTGAGCCGACTGGTTCACGCTGCCCGCGGAGCCAGGACCGCTCGCTGGGCCTGCGCCGCCAGTGCGGTGCTGATGCTGGCAAGCCTCACCGCGATGGCGGTGCAGTCGCCGTCGCGTGCGCCATTGCGCCATGACCTTCTCTCCCGGGCGCCCGTGGGCCAGAGCTACGCCAGGACGTACCAGTGGCTCGCCCAGCACACCGCGAGGGACCGGGTGGTGGCCTACGACCGGCATCTGGAGTTCATGACCTGGTCGTACGCGGACTACGACGCGCCGCTGCTGTTCGGGATCCCCCCGCTGACGGCCTCGAGCCTGAGGAACTACGACGAGCGGTACGCCGCTTTCGAGTGGCTGGCCAACAGCGCCGACGTCGAACCCTCGGGCTGCCTGGTGCGCAAGTACGACATCGAGTACCTCGCTGTCGGTCAGCGCCGCATGCCGGGGTGGAGCCCCCATTACAGCCGGGCCCGCCTCGCCAAGAGCAGGAACGTCGAGCTGGTGCACCAGGACGGCCGCCTCCGGGTCTTCAAGGTCACCGACGCCGGGCGTGCGTGTCCGAGCGCCGGCTGATGACGGCTCCGGATCGCTCACCCGTGCCAGCCGGAGCGGTGCCACGAAGGCCGGACGCGATGGGCGTCGTCGCGGCCATCGTCACCGCGGCCGCCTACCTGGTACTGGTCGGGTCGGCCGTCGTGGGCGCGCCCCACGCGTTCGCGGTGGCGCTGGCATTCTGTGCCGTCGGCGAGTGCTGGGTCGCCCGGCGAAGCCCACTCGTGTCGTGGGGCCTGGCGAGGCTCACCCTGCAGCCGGTGTGGCGGTGGGCGGTCATGACGGGAGCGCTGCTCCTGCTCAGCACCACGATCCCCGGGACGCCGCCAGCGACCGGCTCGTGGGTGTTGGCCGGCTCTCTCGTCACGGCGGTGGCCTACGCGGCGCTCGAGGGGGCGGCGCTGGTGGTGGCGCACCTCCGCAAGAGCCCTCTGCTCAGCCGCAACCTCGCCCTGGAAGGCCTCGACCTGCCCAGATCGCCGCGGCCCCTGCTGCGCTGGGCCGGCGGGTTGGTCTGGCCGGCGCAGGTCACCCTGGTCGGTGCGGCTGCTCTGGTCCTGGCCGGCGCGCTCCCCCGTGGGACCGCGGTGGGCGGCGCTGTCGTGGCGATGATGGGGTCGGTAGCGCTCGTGGGCTGGGCCGCATTCGCCGTACTCTCCGCGCGCCGCAGCACGCTACGCCGCCGCCTGCCAGAGGCGATCCAGGCCGCCGTGAAGGCTCACGCACCCGACGTCGTGCTGTACCACGGTGGCCCGCCGAGCACGCTCTACCAGCTGGAGATGTGGCTGCCGGTGATGGAGCGCTCCGCACACCGCACGCTGGTGGTGATGCGCCATCGGGAGTCCTGGCGCCGGCTGGCACCCACCACCCTCCCCGTTGTCTGCGCGGCCGCCGACACCGTCCTGACGAACCTCGACCTGGGGTCGGTGCGTGCCGCGCTCTTCGTCGCCAACGGCTCGACGAACATCCACCTGCTCAGGCTGGGGGGTATGCGTACGGCCTTCATCGGCCACGGGGACTCGGACAAGGCCTCCAGCCGCAACCCGTTCGTCAAGGTGTACGACGAGATCTGGGTCGCCGGGCCTGCAGGGCGACAGCGGTACGCCGGTCCGCAGACTCAGGCGGTGGTGGACCTGGTTCGTGAGGTGGGCCGGCCTCAGGCTGCGCCCCCCGGGACGCCCTGGCCGGAGAGGGAGGACGGCCGGTTGACGGTGGTCTACGCCCCGACCTGGGAGGGATGGGGCGACGACCCCCACCACAGCTCCCTGCGAGCTGACGGCCTGCCTATCGTGCGCGCCCTCCTCCAGACCCCCGGCGTACGGGTGGTCTACCGGCCGCATCCCCTGACGGGCACGAGGGACCGCGGTGTGCGACGAGCCCACGAGCGTGTCGTGGCCGAGCTGCGGCGAGCCGGTGCTCCGGCCGAGCAGCGTCCTCGGCGGGGGGACCCGACGGACCGTCTCGACGACGTGGACCTCATCAGAGGGGGGTCCCGATGCGAGGCGCGGGCCATGGCGTCGTCCTGGGCTCAGCGCGACCCCGGGACGCACCGCGTCGCCGGCGGCGACTGGCCCGACCTCGCCACCGTCCTGCGGGACGCGGACCTGCTGGTCTGCGACGTGTCTGGGGTCCTTTCCGACTGGCTCGCGCTCGACCGTCCCCTCGCCGTCGCGAACCCCGGCGGGCTTCCCACGGCTGAGTTCCGGTCTCGGTTCCCCAGCAGCCGGTCCGGCCTGGTTCTGGGACCCGGTGGCGCGGGGCTGCGCGAGCTGGCGGAGGACCTGGCTCGCGGCGACGACCCGACGGAACGGGGCCGGGCGCAGGTCCGCGAGGAGCTGCTCGGTCCTGCGGACCCGGAAGGGCGACGGTTCGAGGCCGCGCTCGACGCCATCACGTCTTGCTCCGAGGGGCCCTGACCGCAGTGGTATCGCCGAAGGCGCCACTGCCGGCCTGACGCCCGCTTCAGGAGGTGGACGCCCTCCGCGGTAGGTCGCGTGGGGCGCCGGCGCTCTTCGATGCGGCGCTCCCGGAACCGGCTGGCGTGGCGACGCTCGAGCCGGCCGGGCCGGGTCGGACGGTGGTCGTGGTGGTGGTCGTCACCACGGTCGGCGCCCCTGGGGGAGCAGCGGTCCTGCGCAGCAACCGCCACGCCGAGGCTGCCGCCAGACCCGCCAGCAGGATGTCGACCAGGGTGAAGAGCATCCGCGAGACCACGGCTACGCCGAGTGCCTGGCCTTCGGTCATGACCCCGCCGAGCGCTGCCACGATGAGAGCCTCACGAGCACCCGCGCCCGAGGGAGCGACGATGAAGACGATGCCGGCTCCGAGGGCCAGAGCGAACCCCCCGAGGCAGCGCAGGAAGCCCATGAGGCCCGGGGCGCCCAGGGAGTTCGCCAGCAGCCAGAGGTGGCAGCCGTAGCAGAGCCAGGTCACCAGCAACCAGCCGAAGGCGTGCAGGACGCCCCGCCAGGTGAACTGGTGCGGCAGCGGCGGCTTGCGGAGCAGCTTGAGAATCACGTCGACGATCCTGGTCAGGACCTTCGGGTGCGAGCAGGTGAGCGCCAGCGGCAGCAGGGCGACCAGCACCCAGAGCCATGGCGTGTTCGCGTCGGCGATCACCGGCAGGCCTACCAGGCCCACCGTGAGGGCGCTCGAGAGCGACAAGCCGATCCAGCAGAGCGTCGCTGTGAAGGTGCGGGCACGTGGCACACCGAGGCGGGTCGCCAGCTCCATCTGCACCACGACCGACCAGACGCTTCCCGGCAGGTACTTGCCCAGCTGGCCCACGAGGAACACCCGGCCTGCGTCCACCGCAGTCAGCGGGTGGCCCTCCTCGGCGAGCAGTGCTCGCCAGGACATCACCCCTGCGATCGTGCCGAGCAGCACCGCGACCGTGGCCAGGGTGACGCTCTGCCACGCCATGTTCGCGATCGCTTCCCGGACCTCGGACCACTGGGAGGCCACCGCATACCCGACGGCCGCGACGATGAGGACACCCAGCAGGGGACGCAGCAGCGGGGCGATGCGCCGCAGGGCCGCCGTCATGCCGGGACCTCCGGCCTGTACCAGTCGCGTCCGGGGTGCAGTGGGCGACCAGTGGAGTGCTCGTTCATGCCGTAGTCCTCGTCCCCGACCGCGGACCGGTCGTCGTGTCGCGGGTGACCGTGCGGTACTGCGGCACCACGCGGGAGGGACGATGCTACCGTCGCCGGGCCGGACCTTCGAGAAGGCGAGGGTGCTCGGGGCGTCGTGTCCACAGGGTCCTCTCAGGTGCGCGGCACGGCCAACGGCCATGCTGGGATCCGCAATCCGTGACGGTAGCATCGACGATGCTCCGACCCCACTCCGTGGTATGTCGGTGCCTGACCTCGACGCCGCCGGCGCGGCTTCCACCGAGCAAGGAGATTCCTCATGGCTGCCCCCCTCCGTGTCGCCCTGGTGGGAGCGGGGTCCATGGGCTCGCTTCACGCCCGCGTGATCAGCGGCCACGAGGCGACGGTCCTCACCACGGTGGTCGACGCCAGCCCGGACGCCGGCAAAGCGGTGGCCGACCGCTTCGGAGCCACCTGGGCAGCCGACCTGGACGGCCTGGGGGACGTCGACGCCGTCGTCGTGGCTGCCGCTACCGAGGTCCACCACCTGCTCGGCCTGCAGGTGCTCGACCGCGGTCTGCCCCTGCTGATGGAGAAGCCGCTGGCGGACTCCCTCGCACACAGCGAGGACCTCGTCCTCCGTGCGGCGAAGTCGGACACACCCCTCATGTGCGGGCTCCTCGAGCGCTACAACCCCGGCATCGTGACTGCCATGCAGGTGCTCGGAGAGCCGTTGCACATCACCGCCCAGCGCCACTCGCCCTATGTGGCACGGATCCGGACCGGCGTGGCTTCCGACCTCCTGATCCACGACGTGGACATCGTCATCCGCATGATGGGTGCCGAGCCGACCACCGTCGAAGGGTCGCTGGGCTACTTGCACCCTGAGTCTGCCGAGGGCTCCGAGGACGTGGCGGAGACCATGTTGTCGTTCGACAAGAACAACGCGGTGGCCAACATCTCGGCCAGCCGGATGAGCCAGCGCAAGGTCCGGGGCTTCGTGGTGAGCGAGCTCGAACGGCTCATCGAGATCGACATGCTGCGCAACGCCGTGACGATCTACCGCCATGTGCTGGGCGAGAACACCGAGGACGGTCTGTCCTACAAACAGCAGACGATCATCGAGATCCCCCAGCTGGTCACCAACCGCGAGCCACTGGCAGCTCAGCTCGACCGCTTCGTGGCCCTGGCCCGGGGCGAGGTCGACGCCGCCGAGGAGCGAGAGGGGATCCTCCCGGCCCATCGGGTCGTCGAGACGGTTCGCGACAGAGCCCGGGCAACGGCCAGAGCGTGACGACGCCAGGGACCGACCGCATCACGGCGTCGCGCAAGCAAGACACGGCGTAGGAAGAGGTCCGCGCCAGGTGCTCTGGGGGAGTCTGGTCCTGCTCGTGCTGGCGTTCGGTCCGGGAGGGATCGTCGCGCTGGCCGCCACGCCGCGGCACTCGCGGCTGCGCCGCGTCGCCGTCGCCGCCTCGCCGTCCGTCACCTATGGGCTCGTGGGCGGGGCCGTGGGCTGGTCGACCCTGCTCGGGCGCACGTGGCCCCCTCTGGGGGTCCTGACTGCCGAGGTGGGTCTCGCCGCTCTCGCGGTGTCCGCACGCGTGATCGCAGGAGCCGCGGGCCGAGCGCCCGGTGCTGCCGTGCGGTCGCTGACGATCGGCAACCGGTTGCGTGCCCATCGCCGGGACATCATCGCGCTGGCTGCGTCGGTGACAGCCACTCTCACGGTGTCCTGGCTCGTGCTGGGAAGGCTCGGGTCACCGCCCGGCTGGGACTCTATGAACCACGCCTTCATGGCACGACGCATCATCGACACCGGCAGCGCCTCTCCCAGCGATGTCTGTGTCACGGGGAGCGTCCTGCCCGCGCCGGCCTGCACCTTCTACCCGCTGGCTCCTCATGTCGTGTGGGCCCAGGCCGTCGAGCTGACCGGGCTACGCCTGTCCACCGTCATGCTCGCCACCACGATGGTCATCATGCCCGTCACGGGAGCCATCGGCGTCTTCGCCATCGTCCGGATCTGTCGGGGAGGCAGCGTCCTGGCCGCGTGCGCCGCGTTCCTGCCTTCGCTGGTCGGGCCGATGTGGCCGAGCCTCGTCACCGGGCGCATCACCATCCTCCTCGGCGCCGCGCTGGCGTCGTCCGCCGCTCTGCTGCTGTGGCTGGCAATCCGCAGCCCGGCGGCCCGGGCGCTGTCAGCGGTCGCCGCAGTGGGGGTCGCCGGCGTGGCCCTGGCCCACACCTACGACCTCATCGGCGCGGCGATGGTCGCTCTGGGGCTGCTCGTCGCACGGCCACCACGGCAAAGCCTGCGGACCTGGGTGCTGCGGGTGCTCGGCATCGGGCTCGGTGCGCTTCTCGTCCTCTTTCCCCAGGGCCCGGGGCTGCTCGCCGCCCGAGGAGAGCGAGGGGTCTCCCCGCCGAGGCATCCAGGGCAGGTCTGGTCCTCGCTGGCCGAGTGGGTCTTCAGTCCGGGCCAGTATCTGGCGACGGTCGTGGCCCGGCCCGTCCCCGGAGCGGAGACCACGCTCACGACCGTCGCGGGCTTCGGTGCGGTCGTGTCCTTGCTCGTCACGCTCGGATGGGTCGCCGGTCTGTTCCTCTGCTTCGCGAGCCCGCGCCTGGTCTGGGCGCGCCCGTTCGCCGTGGCTCAGCTGCTGACGCTGGTCCTCGCTGTGACCATCGACACCGGAACAGGACCGCTGCGCAATGCGGTGGGCGCGCTCTTCTACGGCGACCCCCGACGGCCACTGTGGTCCAATGTCGCGGCACCTGGCGTGCTCTGCCTTGCCGGCTGGGTCGCCGCCGGCATCGGCGCCTGGATGGTTCTGCGGCGCATCCCCCGGCTCTCGCGGGCGCGCATCCGATCGTGGGTCGCCCCGCTGGTCGTCACGACGGCGATCGCCGGTCTGGTGGCCTGTGTCCCCGACACGTGGCAGGCCCAGACACGCCTCGCCGGTCGCTCCCTGCCGGCCGGCCCGGCCTACCAGCGCGTCGGGAGCTGGCTGCGAGCCCACGGCGGCGGGGTGGTCGCCGACGACGTGCACCGCGACTTCGTCACGTGGCTCAACGCCGACAGTGACCTTCCGGTCCTGCGGGGCATGGTGCCGCTCGACCCTGCGAGCAACCCCGACTGGACCGACCGGACGCGGGTGTGGAACGCGCTCGCGTGGACCAAGAGGAGGAACGGGACCTGCCTGCTGGACCGGTTCGACGTGCGCTGGCTCGTCGTCAGCGACCTGCACATGCCCGGCGGCCACCGCACGTACCGCCCGCAGCGCCTGGCGGACGAGTCCCCTTACCTACGGCTCGCGCATGCGGACGGACCACTCAAGGTCTACGCCGTGGACCACCTCTGCGGCACGGGCCGCTGAGGGGGCCGGCAGGGTCGTCAGGCGCGCGAGCGACCCGCCATGGCCGCGAGGACGTCGAGGTGCTGGCGGAGCACCGTCTGCATCGAGAACCGCGCCTCGACCAGCTCGCGCTCTGCCTTGCCCAGGCGCTCGCGCCACGCGGGGTCGTCGAGGAGGTCACCCAACGTCTGCCCAAGCGCCTTCGGGTCCCCTACGGGCGTCAGTACGACGTTCTCGCCACTGTGCAGCTCGATGCCCGGGAAGTTGTCCTCACGGACCGCGACGACGGTCGGCACCGAAGCCGCCATGCTTTCCAGGCTCGCGGTCCCCAGGCCGTAGCCCTGCAGGTCGTGGGTCTCGACATCCGCCGCGGCGAGATAGTCGGGAACCTCGGCCTTGGACACGGCGCCGATAGCCAGGACCGCATGGCCGACCCCCAGCTCACGGGCTCGCTCCAGGCAGACGTCGTAGTAGACCCTTCCGACGATGACCAGACGGGCATGCGGGTGACGCCGCAGCACCTCAGGCATCGCCTCCACGAGGGTGACCCGGTCACGGAGCGGGATCACGTGGCCCAGGCTCAGGATGATGGGGTTGTCGAGGAGGTCGTGACGCTCCCGGATGTGCTTGCCTTCGCCGCCCCTGACCCACTCCGCGTCGACCCCCACCGGGATGTACTCGAGCCCGGAGTACGCGCCGGCGTACCGGCTCGTGATGTACTCCTCCATCTGGACGTCCATGACGACCAGGCGCGGCCGGTAGGCGCGCAGGACGGGACGCACGAGGCCGGCGTCGAGGCCGCGGAAGACGCCGTGGTAGGCGGCGACGGGGTTCTCCAGCCGGGTATGGACGGACAGGAGGGTCGGGACCTTGTGGCGTCGAGCCCACAGGCCGGTCAGCCAGGTGAGGTCGAAGAACTGGCCGTGCTGGTGGATCGCGTCGGGGGCGAACTCCTCGAGAGCGGCCGCGACGTTGCGGTACGCCCCGCGCCGCAAGGTGAAGGCGATGTCGAAGCTGACGGAGAGTCGGCTCTTGGGGATCGTCGCGGCGGGGAGGCGCACGATCCGCAGACCGTCCCGCTCCTCCACCTCAGGCGCCTCCTCGTACGCCGCGGTGAGCACGAGCACCTGGTGGCCCGCAGCGGCATACCCCCGTGCCAGGGAGTCGGAGAGGTGCGAGCTACCGCCTACGCGGGGTGGGAAGAAGTTGTTGACGACGGCGATACGCACAGGTCAGTCCTCGGTCAGGGGGGCGAACCGCACGTCGTCGCCATCGAGGACGACACGTGCGGTGGGGCGTGCCGGCACGCCCTGGACGACGGTGTAGGAGGGGACGTCGCGGGTGACGACAGCCCCGGCGCCCACGACCGCGTGGTCACCGATGGTCACGCCCATGCTCACGGTGGCGTTGGCTCCGATGAAGACGAAGTCACCGATGGTCACCGGCGCCCGGTCGACCGTGGGATACGCCCGAGCGCTGACGCACCGCTTGGCGCTCGAGTGCGTGTAGACGTGCACCCCTGAGCTGATGTCGCAACCGCGGCCGATGGTCAGGCCGCCCGAGCCGTCGACCACGGTGAAGGCGCCGATCCAGGTCCCTTCGCCGATCTCGGGGTCGCCCACCAACCAGGCGTGCTCGTTGTAGGGGTTCGGCGGCAGCCCCGGCGCGCTCGGCTGTCCCGGCGCGCCGGTCTGTCCCTGCGCCCCTCCGACGCTGCCCATGTCAGCCGAGGTTCTCGCGCACCAGGTCCGTCATGCCCTTGACGACGTCGATCTCCGCGGTGAAGCCGATGGTGTGCTCCGCAAGCTTCGTCGAGGCGGCACGCCGGTCGACCAGCACGTCGCGGGGGTTGAACTGCGGCTGGACGTCGACGCCCACGGCGTCGATCAGGATCTGCGCCAGCTGCGCGATGGTGGTGTCGACCCCGGTACCGACGTTGAGCGCCAGTCCGTCGTTCTCGGACTCCAGGGCCAGCACGCCGGCGCGCGCCACGTCGTCGACGTGGACGAAGTCCATGGACTGCTCGCCCCGGCCGTCGATGACCGGCGGTTCGCCGTTCTTCAGGCGGTTGACGAAGTGGTTGATGACGGAGGTGTAGTAGGCCGTCGTCTTCTGGCCGGGACCGTAGACGTTGAAGAAGCGCAGTGCGAGCCACGACAGGCCGCTGCGGCGCTGGTAGAAGCCGAGCAGGTCCTCCCCGGCGCGCTTGCTGATGCAGTAGGGCGTCTGGGGGTCCAGCATGTCCGTCTCGTACATGGGCAGCTGCTTCGGCGGCCCGTAGACCGAGGCGCTGGAGGCGAAGACCAGACGCTCGACCTGGTGGTCGGCGGCCGCCGCGAAGACGTTGTGGTTGCCGATCATGTTGATGTCCATGGACTCGTACGGGTCGGCCTGGCTCTTGTTGATGGACACGGCCGCATAGTGCATGACGTGCGAGCAGCCCTTCATCGCGTTGTGCACCGCACCGCCGTACCGCACGTCCTGGTCGATGAGCTCGACGTCACCTCGCTCGACGAAGGAGGCGACGGCGTCGCGGTCACCCCGGAACATGTTGTCGAAGATGCGGACCTTGTACCCCCGCTCCAGCAGGTACGGGATGGTCTTGAGGCCGATCCAGCCGGCGCCGCCGGTGAAGAAGACGGTCTTGGTCTCGGACATGCGTTTCTCGTTCTCCTTGGGTGATGGGCCCCGTGAGGGGAGCCGGATCGGGCCGGCGGGTCGGGTCAGGCGCGGACGAGGTCGAGCGAGACGACCTCGCGTACCGCCTCCGCCACGCGCTGCACCTCGTCCTGCGTGAGGTTGGCGTGCATGGGGATGGCCAGGTGGCGGGCGAACAGCTCGGCGGACACCGGCAACGGCTTCTGCTCGCCGTAGAGCGGCTGCACGTGCGATGCGTAGGTGCCGAAGTTGCAGCCGATCCCCCGGGCGCGGAGCTCGAGGGCGACGGCCCCGCGGTCCAGCGAGGGGTGGATCCCGATGACGTAGGACTGGTACGGGTGCACGCGGGCGTCGGCCTCGACCGGGAGCACCACCTGCTCGAGGTCCCCCATGAGCTCGCCGTAAGCCGTGGCGACCGCCCGCCGGTTGGCGACGAGGGTCTCGAGCCGGTCGAGCTGAGCGAGCATGATGCCCGCCTGGACGTCGGACATGCGGTAGTTGTAGCCGAGCTCGTCGAACTCCGGCACGGGGAGCGTCGCCGCACCCTCGCGGCTCAGCGCGGGGGCGATGCCGTAGGTGTGCAGCTTGCGTGCCCGGTCCGCCAGCTCTGCGTCGTCCGTGCTGAGCGCACCGCCCTCCCCGGCGGTGATCCCCTTGCGACCGTGGAAGCTGAAGCAGGCGATGTCGGCAAGGCTGCCGGCGGGGCGCCCCTTGTAGGAGGCTCCGGCTGCGCACGCGGCGTCCTCGACGAGCCACAGGCCGTGGCGGTCGGCGATCGCACGCAGCTCGTCATAGTCCGCAGGCTGGCCGAACGGGTCGACCGCGATGATGCCGACGGTGCGCTCGGTGATCGACGCCTCGACCGCGTCCGGGTCGACGCTCCAGATGTCCTGGCGGACGTCGGCGAAGACGGGGGTCGCGCCGGACCACATGACCGAGTGCCCGGTGGCGGGGAAGGTGTAGTCGCCGACCACCACCTCGTCGCCCCGACTGATCCCGAGCGCGAGCTGCGCCAGGTGCAGGGCCGAGCCGCAGTTGGACGTGGCGACGGTATGCCCCACACCGGACACCTCGGTGAACCGCCGCTCGAAGGCCTGGCAGGTGGGTCCGGCACCGGAGAGCCACCCCGACTCGAACACTCGCTGCACCTGGGCGAGCTCCTCGGCGCCCACCGTGGGCTGACCGAGGGCGATCGGGTTGTTCATCTGTCTCCTTGCAGGACGCGTTCCAGGCGGCCTTAGTCTAGGGCACATGAGCCGCGCCACCCGCTACGTCGTCGTGGGCGGTGGCATCGTCGGTCTCGCCGTCGCCGACCGCCTCAGCACCGAGCATCCTGACGCACGGGTCACCGTGCTGGAGAAGGAGGACAACTGGGCGGCCCATCAGACCGGGCGCAACAGCGGTGTCATCCACTCAGGCCTGTACTACGTGCCGGGCTCCAAGAAGGCCTTGATGTGCAAGGCAGGGGCCTCGTCGATGGTCGCGTTCGCGCAGGAGCACGACATCCCCCACGAGATCTGCGGCAAGCTCGTGGTGGCGACGTCCGAGGACGAGCTGCCGGGGCTGCAGAGGCTGTACGAACGCGGGCTCGCGAACGGGCTCGAGGTGACGCGGCTCGGCCGGCAGGAGGCCCGTCAGTACGAGCCGAACGTCAACGCGATGGCGGCGCTGCACGTACGGAGCACGGGCATCATCGACTACGGTGCTGTGAGCCTGGCCCTGGTCCGGCGGCTCGAGGCTGCAGGAGCGCGCCTGACCCTGGGGGCAGAGGTGCTGGGCGCGGTGCCACGCGGCGACACCACGGTCCTGCAGACTACCTGCGGTGACGTTGCGGCAGACCTGGTGGTGAGCTGCGCCGGGCTGCAGGGAGACCTCGTCGCGCGCCGGCTGGGTCACCACCCCCGAGCGCGGATCGTCCCCTTCCGAGGCGAGTACTACGAGCTTCGCCCTGAGGCGTCGCACCTGGTCAAGGGCCTCATCTACCCCGTACCCGACCCGCAGTTCCCGTTCCTGGGCGTGCACCTGACCCGAGGGACCGAGGGTCATGTCCACGCAGGGCCCAACGCCGTGCTGGCGTTCGCCCGCGAAGGCTACGGCTGGGGCAAGGTCAGTCCGCGCGAGCTGTTCGAGACGCTGTCCTTCCCGGGGTTCTGGCGTCTCGCGCGCAAGAACTACCGTGCCGGTTCGCGGGAGGTGGCGCGCTCCGCCTCCAGGCGGCTCTTCGCGGACAGCCTCCGCCGGCTGGTGCCCGAGATCCGGGACGAGGACCTGGTGCGTGCGAAGCCGGGCGTCCGCGCCCAGGCGATGAACCGCGACGGCAGCCTGGTCGACGACTTCCTCATCGAGCGTGACGGCAACGTCGTCCATGTGCTCAACGCCCCCTCCCCCGCAGCCACGAGCTCCCTGGAGATCGCCAAGCACATCGTCGGGCTGCTCGCGGCCTAGCGGCCGGCGCTCGCCGCCCCGCGGCGCCAGCCCGGCGCGAAGCGAGCTGCGGCGGAGCCGGCCACCGACAGCCTCCGTGGTCAGACGACCGGGGGACGCCCGAGCCGAGCCATCCGGAGAACCGTGCGCCACGAGATCGGACGACGCGCACCCGGGTCTGTGCGCCAGCCTTCGGCGAAGCCGCGCCACCAGACCCGCAGGGCCGCGACGTCACGGGTCCGGGCCACCGTGAGGGCGCACCAGACCCCGAGGTAAACGGGGACGAGAGCAGCCGGAAGGTTGCGGCGAGCCAACCACACCCGGTTGCGGGCGTTGAGCCGGTAGTACAGCTCGTGCCGGGACGCCGCGGTGGCGGGATGGCACATGACTGCCTCCGCGTCGTACTCGATGGCCCAGCCGGCGTCGAGGGCCTGCCAGGCAAGGTCCGTCTCCTCGTGCGCGAAGAAGAAGCCGGCGGGCAGCCCCCCGCAGTCCCGCCAGACCTCGCGGCGCATCACGCTGGCACCGCCGAGGAAGGTGGTCACGAGGGACGAGCGTTCGGGGTCGCCGGCCCGAAGCCGCGGCACGTGCCTGCGCATGCTGCGGCCCGTCTCGGGATCGCAGATGCGCATGGACACGATCCCCAGGTCGGGCCGCGAGCCGAAAGACCTGCGTAGGTGTTCCACGGTGCCGCGCTGCGGGAGCCAGCCGTCGTCGTCCAGGAACAGCACGAGCTCCCCTGACGACGCCGCGGCTCCGGCGTTGCGCCCCGCAGGGATCCCGCCGTTCTCCGGCAGCCGTACGAACCGCACCGGCGGGGGGAGATCAGGCACGTCGACGCCATTACCCACCACGACCACCTCGACGGGATCGCCGTCCTGAGCGGCGACGCTGTCGAGAGCCCGATGCAGCTCGGCCGAACGGTCACCGAGGGTGAGCACGACGCAGCTCACCGACTGCCCCTTCGGCGCCGTCCCTGTCGAGGCTCCGCTCACTCCAGCCGCCGGGACAGCAGGATGCTGGCCAGGTGGATCACGACCATGGTGCCTGCCACGACGGCGAGGAGCCCCGCCAGGAGGCGAGTGCCCAGCGCGTCGCCCACCGCCACGTCGACCACCATCGCGACCACTAGGAGGAAGGACACCTCGAGGGCGCCGGTCACCTGGTGGACCTTCAGGACCTGAGCCACCTTCCGGAGCCGGCCGAGGCCGGTGCTGCGCAGCTCGACGGAGGCCTCCGGTGCCGCCGGCGCGCCGGACCTCACGCGGGCGACGTCGACAAGGTCGGTCTCGGCCTTGATGAGGACGGCCCAGAGTCCGGTCGCCACGCCGAGTGTGGACCAGCCCCCGAGCTGGTGCCCGCCGGCACGCAACCCCACCGCGGACAGTACGGCGCCTTCCACGATGTAGTGGCCGACCCGGTCCAGGTACACCCCCGTGATGCTCGTCGTGCGACGCCATCGGGCGACCTCGCCGTCGCACAGGTCCAGCAGGAAGTAGGCCTGGATGAGCAGGAAACCCAGAACGGCACCCGCTATGGCCGGCAGGAGCCCGATGACCACGGCGGCGAGCACCCCCACGACGATCATCACCCCGGTGAGGGCGTTCGCGGAGACAGGAGTGCGGACGAGCACAGCCGTGAGGCGCAGTGAGACCTTGCGCAGGAAGAGACGCGCTAGCCAGTGCTCGGCGTTGCGACGGTTCATCGTCGAGGCAGGTTGGGTGACGGAGCGCAGCTCCTCCAGCGTCGGACGCCGGCCGTCCGGTGCCGGCGAGCCCGGTGACGGGCCACTCATGCGGAGTTGGGCTCGGCGGTGAGCGTGTCCGCAGAACAGGTCCGCAGGCTCACCTGCGGAGCGTCGGGCGCTTCCCCGAGAGCCAGCCGGCCCTGCGCTGCCTCAGCCGGCAGCCGTGCCGTGAGGACGGCGCGGGAAGGGTCCCCACCCGGCTGCGCGGTGACCGGAGCCCAGACCTCCACGCCCTCCGGAAGGAAGCCCACGAGCCGCAGAGGAATGTCGGAGGTCGCAGCCGCGAGGTGGAGTGACAGGTCCGTGGTGACGGCGACGCGGCCCTGGGAGGCGGGCTCGACGCGGGCGGTGGTGTTGCCGTCCCCCACCGCGTCCACCAGCTTCTTCGTCCGCTCGCCCACGTCCAGGCTCAGGTTGCCCTTCTCGGTGACGTAGGGAATGACGACGAGCGGCGGCTCCCCCACCAGTGCGGCCGGCGTGCGGGGCGCGGTGACCCTCCCGTGCTCGGAACCTACTCGGCGAACAAGCTCCGGGCCCGCGTCGGGATCACGCAACCGTACGAAGAGGTCCCAGACTCCCCCGACGAGTGGCTTGCCCGCGGTGGATGCAGGATCGAGGGAGCCGGTGAGCCTGTAGGCCCTTGCTCCGCGGTCGACAAGGGGCTCCACGCCGAGCGGCAGCCGGTGCCGGGTCTGCGTCCCCCGAAGCCGAAGCTCGAGCTCGGCCCTGGCAGGCAGTGTTGCGATGCGGGCCTCCTCGCTCACCCCGGGGACCTGAGCCGCATATAGTGCCCGGTCGCCGACGACGGTCAAGGCGGGCTCACCGCGGGCGGTCCTCGAGCACACGACGGCAGCGAACCGGAGCTGCCCGTCCGCCCACTCCCACTGCTGCACGTGGTGAGCCAGCTCCTGCTGGGCGGCGAGCTCCGCCAGGCGGACGAGGTCGTCGAAACGGCCGCCCCGCAGCAGCTCGGAGGCGACCCGCTCCTTGGCGGGCAACGGTGCCCAGATCCGCTCCGAGGTGAAGTGCTCCAGGGCGAGCTTGCGCACCTCGTCGTACATCGCCCTGCGTTGCTTCGCGGCCATCTTCGCGAACGTCCGACCAGTCACCCGGCGCAGCATCTCCACCTCGTACCAGCGACGCAGGACCAGGTCCCGGCGCGGGCCCGGTTCCGTCAGGCGCTCGGCGACCGCGACGGCCTCGCGCAGGTTCCCGTAGTACCCGACCGGCTCGATCGCCTGGAAGCCCGCGTTGCCGGCGTCGTCGCGGGCGATGTGGTGGTAGCAGGTGTAGTCGGACAGCACGGAGACCACGTCGGCACGCAGGTAGGCCTCCACGACGAACACGTGGTCCTCCAGGCGCCTGCGCCCCTCGGGAAACCGTATGCCGTGCTGGTCCAGGAAAGCGCGCCGGAAGCCCTTGTGTGGCGTCATGCTCTCCATCAGCGGCGCCGTCTCAACGGTGCACGACTCGTAGTTCCGGCGGAACAGCGTGGTGGGCACCCGCCGCCCATGACCCGCGATCTTGCCGATGATGACGTCGGCGTGGTTGCGAGCAGCCATGTCGTACATGCGCTCCAGCGCCTCGGGAGCCAGCGAGTCGTCATGGTCGAGGAAGTAGACGTACTCCCCACGCGCCTTCCCGATGCCCACGTTGCGGGGTCTGCCGGGCCAGCCCGAGTTCGGGATGTGGAGGGCTGTGACGTTCCGATGCTCGGCCGCGAAGGTGTCGATGCGTCGTGCCGTGACGGCGTCGTCCGACCCGTCGTCCACCAGGATGACCTCGTACTCGGACTCGGGGAGGCTCTGGGCGACCAACGACTCCAGGCATGGCTCGATGTACCGGCCGGTGTTGTACACGGCGACGACGACGCTCATCTTCACGCGCCCCGTGCGGTGAAAGCGATCAGTGAACCCCATCCGTCTGCCTTTCTCGGTGGCGCTCACCTGGAGGCGACCGCGTCCTGCGCGCCTTCCGGCATCTGGTCGTGCGGCTCGGTCTCGTGCATGTCGTGCGCGAGGTCGGAGGTCAGCTCGTGGGACATGAAGGGATCGGCCTTGCGGATGTCGATGACGTGACCGGTCAGGTCCGACAGCAGCGTCCGCAGGGCGACCCGTGCCACTGCCTGCGACTCGAGCAGGGACTCGGCCGGCTCCTGCCCGAAGGCCTTGGTACGCATGGGTGTCCCGGTACGCTCAGGGTTCACGCAGTTGATCCGGACGCCACTTCCGGCCCACTCGTCCGCCAAGGCCTGGGTGAGGTTCACCGTGGCAGCCTTCGCCGACGAGTACAGGCTGTACCCGCTGCGGCCGCGGGTGTACGAGCTGGAGGTGAACAGCAGCATCGAGCCCTCCGTGCGGCGCAGCGCCCCGAAGAACTCCTGGGCGATCACGATGGGCGCGATGTAGTTTACCTCCGTCGCGGCGTAGATCGTCTCCTCGCTGGTCTCCTGGAGCGTCCCCCGTGGCAGGACTCCTGCCGTGTTAACCACGAAGTCGACCCGCGCGTCCTGGGCAAGCACCTGCTCGCGCGCCGCCACGACGTCCTCCCGCCGCTCCACGTGGGTGCGGGTGGCGGACCGGCTGAAGCAGTGGACCTTCGCGCCGTACGAGCGGGCCAAGGTGGCGATGTCGGCGCCGATCCCGTAGCTGCCTCCGAAGACCACCATCGTCTTGCCCTCGAGCGCCTCTCGGTACTCGCCCTCGTTCCGCTCGCCAGGTACGTCGTGGCTGGTGAGCTGGAACAGCTTGTCCGCGAGGTACACGTCGATCGGCTCGGTGACCTTCATGTTCCGCTCGTCGCCGGCGACGACTGCGATCGGCACGTCGGGCAGGTAGCGAAGGACCACGGTGCAGTCGTCGGTCGCGGTGAAGTCGGGGTCCTGCCCGGCGAGCTCGTAGGCACGGGCGATGACCGAGCGGCGGAAGCCCTGCGGGGTCTGACCACGGCGCAGCTCGGAGCGTTTGAGCACGTCACTGATCTCGGACGCCTCGGTCACCGAGATGATGGTGTCGGCGGAGGGGATCGCCGTGTCGACGGCCTCGTACGTCTGCAGGGCCGCCACGCAGTCGGCGATGATGCGTTGGCTCAGCAGCGGGCGGACCGCGTCGTGGAAGAGCACGTTGCACTCGTCGGAGCCGAGAGCGTCGAGCGCTCGCTGGGTCGTGCCGTTGCGCGTCTCCGCCCCCTCCAGGATCGTCGAGACCTTCCCGTACCCGCCGTCGGCGACGATGGCTCGCACGGGATCGAGGTATCCCGGGGTCATCATGACGATGATCTCGTCGACCAACGGGCTGTTGTCCAGGGCCTCGATCGTGTGCTCGATGATCGGCCGACCCGCGATCTTGATGAGCTGCTTGGGGATGGCCAGCCCGACCCGGCTGCCCACTCCACCGGCGAGGACGACGGCCACCGTTCGCAACGAAGTCACGCACCCGACCCTACCCGGTGGCCGAACAGGCCCGGCCCGATGCCGGCATCGGGCCGGGCGGCGCGCCGCGCGGTCAGGCGCCACGGTGAGCCTCCTATGCTGTCGCCCATGACGCCAGCTGCCGGTCGACCGCGTCTGGGCGCCCCCGTCACCTCGCCGCCCACCGGTCCACAGCACGGCTGATGGGTCTCGGCAGCACCACGTGGTGGCAGGCAGCTCCCGTCGTCGCCGTCGCCGCAACGCTGCTCTTCGGCCCGGGCACCGCCGCTGCCCGCGTGGCCGGCCACCGATGGCAGGACGCCGTCGCTCTGGGGCCGGTCCTCACCGCGGGGGCACTGGCCGCCACCGGTGTGGCGGCGGGCGCTGGAGGGCTCGCCTGGGGTGCCGCCCCTCTCCTGCTGGGGCTGGTCATCCTCATGCTCGGTGCCCTGCTGGTGCGGCGGCTGGGCGGCCGTCCCGAGGCACAGGGCGCCGGAGCGCCGTGGTCGCTCGTCGTCGCGCTGTGCCTGGGCGCGGTCGCCGTGATCTCGGCCGTGGTCACGGTCACCGGTTCACCATCGGCGTTTCCGCAGAGCCCCGACACCATCTACCACCTCGGCACCATCCGGTGGATGCTCGAGCAGCACGACGTCTCAGCACTCCATGCGGGCGGCTTCGCCTCCGTGGACGGCAGCGGCTTCTACCCAGCCCTGTTCCACGGGCTCGCGGCGACCGTCGCCATGACCACCGGCTGCAGCCCCGTGGTAGCCGCATCCACGACAGCCCTGGTCATCGCCGCCTTCGCGTGGCCCTCGGCGGTGGTCCTGCTCGCCCGCCGGGTGGTCGGAACCGGCTGGGCGCCGACCGTCGGAGCGGGCGTCGCGAGTGCCGTCTTTCCCGCGTTCCCCTTCTGGCTGCTCGGGTACGGCGTCCTCTGGCCCAACGTCTTCGGACAGGCCCTCCTGCCGGCCGCGCTGGTGCTGCTCATCGACGCCGCCCAGGGCCCTGGGCGAATCCGTGCCCTCCTGCTGCTGGCGATCGCCACGCCGGGGCTCGCCCTGGCCCACCCCAATGCCGTCTTCGCCTTCGGTCTCATGGGTATGGGCGTGGTCCTCGGCGCGTTGCTGCGCGCGGCCCGGCGGGACCGGCGCGAGCGCGGCGGCCGCGCCGTGGTCTGGCTGGCGCTCGCCGCGCTCGGGCCGGCGGTGCTCGCCGGGGGCTGGGCGGCCCTGACGGCGCGCTCGGTGGCCATGCGCGCGTCGAACCCCCCCGGGCCGGAGATGAGTGCGCGAGACGCCGTGGTCGACGTGCTGTTCTTCGGTCCCCGCGACCTGGCTCCGCTCTGGGTCGTCGGCGTCCTGGTCCTCCTCGGGGCCGTCGTCCTCCTCGTGGGGAGGCGGGGTCGGTGGCTCGTTCTCGCGCACGCGGGTATCGCGGTCCTGTACTTCCTCGACACCGCTGTGGACAGCGAGCGGACCCGGGTTCTGACGTGGCCCTGGTACAACAACTCCCCCCGCCTCGCCGCTCTCATGACGGTCACCGCGGCCGTGCTGCTCGCCGCAGCCCTCGCCGCCGGCGCGGAGCTGGTCACCCGACGGCTCCCGCGGCTGTCCCCGCCTGTTGCGCCCCTGCTCGTCGCGCTCCTCCTCGTCGCGCTCACAGGGGGGCTGGCGTGGGGTCAGCACCGCGCTGCCCTCGGCCGGTACTTCGACAGACCCGAAGCCGAGTCCTACGCCTCCGACGCCGCGATCGACGCCCTGCGCGCGCTGGGACGCCGGATGCCTGCGAAGGCTGTGGTCGCGGCCGACCCCTGGAAGGGCGGGCCCTACCTCTATCTCGCCAGCGGCCAACGGCTGCTCTTCCCCACCGAGAAGGCGTGGTCCCCCGGTGACCGCGCCCTGCTCGGCAGGCGCCTGGACAAGGCGTCGAGCGACCCGACGGTGTGCGAGGCGGTCAGGCGCCAGAAGGTCGGCTGGGTCATCACCGGGGGGACGACGGCCCTGTCGTCACCCGGACAGCGTCGCCGCTACGCAGGCATCGACGCCGTCCCGGGCGCCCGTGGCTTCACCCCGGTCGCCGGGGCCGGCGACTACCGGCTGTGGCGGGTGGGCGCCTGCTGGTGAGGCGGTCCGGCGACGAACAGGTCACGTCTCGATGCGAACCTGACTGGTCAGGAAGCCCCATCCCCAGCTCAGGTGCATGGTCGGCAGCACCACGGGCAGCCACAGTCTGTCGGCGGGCCGGAGGCGAAGGTCGCGCACCGTGAGGCCGCCGACCGTGGTCAGACCCAGGTACGCCGTCGGCAGGAGCCATAGCGGCTTCCACGCCAGACCTCCCACTGCTCCTGCCACGACACCCACGAGCGCGGCGGGCGGGGCAAGGTAGCGCGCGTTGATCGTGCCCCGGTGGGTCCGGCCGACCGCGCGGCGCCAGCGCCCGTAGTCCCGATACTGACGCGCCAGAGCCGGCAGCGTGGGCCGAGGTCGGTACGCCACGCGCAGCCGAGGGGAGAACCACACCAGACCGCCCGCCTCCCGGATCCGGTGGTTGAGCTCCCAGTCCTGCGCACGGGTGAAGCGGTGATCGTAGCCGCCCATCCGCTGCAGCCACTCGCGCCGGAAGACGCCGAGGTAGACCGTGTCCGCCGGGCCGGCGTCGCCTCCGGTGTGGAAGGCCGCCGACCCCACGCCCAGGCGGGAGGTCATCGCTGCCGCCACCGCCCGCTCGAACGACGTGACACCTTCGGCGTCCATCAGACCCCCGACGTTCGCTGCACCTGTCTCCTCCAACAGGGCGACCGCCGTACGGACGTAGTCGCGGTCGAGCACGCCGTGACCGTCCACCCGAACGACGACGTCCACGTCGTCCAGGGCGCCGATGGCCCTGTTGAGCGCCTCCGGGGTCCTCCCCGAGGGGTTCTCCACCGTCCGGACACGCGGGTCGGCCGCCGCCAGGTCGTGCGCGATTCCCGCGGTGCGGTCGGTGCTCGGCCCGAGGGCCAGGACGAGCTGGAGCGGGCCGTCGTAGTCCTGTGCCAGGACGGCGTCGACCGCCTCCCGCAGGTGCCTCTCCTCGTTGAGGATCGGCATGACAATGCCTACCGATGGCGCGGCGCTCGTGGTGCGGGGCTCGGGGCTGCTCGTCATGAGGCTGCTGAGCATACGGAGGAGAGGTCGCTCTCCGCCGCGTTGCCAGCCGCCTTCGCCGGGTCCACCACGGCCGTTCCCGGCTGCGCCCGGACAGTGGTCTTGGCCGTGGCGTTGGTCGTGGTCTTGGCCGTGGCGTTGGCCGTGGCTTTGGGCTTGGCGGAGGAGGGTGGCGAAGCCGAGCCGTCCTTCGCCTTCGACGACTTCTCGGAGGCCTCGATGGCGGCCTTCACGGTGGACGTCACAAGCGCGGGGTCGTAGTCCCAGGGCTTCATCAGCGGGGGGACGAAGTTGACTCCTCGGATCTTCTGCACGCGCGTCTTCATGGCCAGCTCGGCGAAGCGGCCCAGCTCGGACTGGGGCAGGTCGGTCTGGATCAGACCGGAGCTGGCACCGGCGATCTTCTGGAACCGCGTGACCAGCGTCTCGGGATCGAGCTGGTCGATCATCGCCGTCATGACACACCGCTGCCGGGCCATCCGCTCGTAGTTCGTGGAGCCGGAGCGCGACCGTGCGTACCACAGGGCGTGGTAACCGTCGAGATGCTGACGCCCTGGCTCGATCCACGCCACGACGGGCGACGTGCCGCCGCCGATCGGCGTGCGGAACCTGACGGTGACGTCGAGCCCACCGACTGCGTCGACCATCTTGCGGAACCCGTTGAGGTCCACCATGACGTAGTACTGGATCCTCAGGCCGCTGAGAGCCTCGACAGCCTCCCTCGTGGCGAGGACGCCCGCGTTCGAGGTCCCGGCCGGGAACTGCGTCGCGTGGTCCTGCGCCCAGGTGTAGAGCCCGTTCAGCAGGCAGCCGTCGCCGCAGTTCCATCCCTCCGGCATGAGTGACGCCATCGTCGAGCCCGGCCGGAAGTTGATGTTCTCGGTATCCCTGGAGAACCCGAACGTCACCGCGCGGCCCGTGCGGGCATCCACGCTGACCAGCTGGATGGAGTCGGGGCGGGTGCCCACGCGGTCCTTGCCACTGTCGGCACCCAGCACGAGGATGTTGTATCGGCCGTCCACGGCGTCGAGCGCCTGGTGGCCCTGGAAGAGGGCGTTCAGAGCGTCCTTGCCGGCGCCGACGCTGCTCGCCGCGTACACCAGGCCACCCGAGGTGACGACCAGTAGACCCGCTGTCAGCCCGGTGAGCACCCGCCGGGCCCGGACGAGCAGCCCGCTGGGCCTCGCCAACCTCCAGGCGTCCAGGAGAAGCACAGCCCACAGCACCGCATACGCGGTGAGCACCCACTGCAGCGAGGCCAGCACCCAGCCGCGGCTGACGAGTCCGATGGCGGCGGCGCGGCTGACGAAGGAGACAGCCCCCATCGCGGCGGCAGCACTGACGAGGACGAGCCAGCAGCGGATGGCGAACCGGCCCAGGCTGCGGTTGCCGGCCACGAGCTGAGCCACGCCGGGGACCATCACGGTCAAGAGCACGAGGGTGAAGGCGCGGCGACGAGCCATCCTCGGCCCGAGCACCTCGGCTGTGCGCAGCCCGGGCACAGCCCTGGTGGCCAGGTAGACCCCTTGCTCCGCGGCGGTCGTCGGAGCGAAGGAGGGGGGTGTCATGGTGCACCAGTATTGGTGACACCACTGGGAATACTGCGACCACTGCGCTTTCGGAGGCGGCGTGTCGCGCGATGGAGCCGGGCGCCCGGGAGTGGGCGGTGGCGTCTTTTGCCAGCGGTGGAGCGCTCAGCGGACACTGGGCTCCATGACTGGACCCCCACCAGGGCGCGACGACGCCCGGCCCATCCCTCAGCGCGTGGGGAGACACAGCGCCGAGGACGTCGAGGGCACGGCCGGTGTCGACGGCCTTCCGGACGCCGGTGGCGATGACATCTACACCGTCGACGTCCGCGGCCGCAGGGCCCGTCGGCACGGCTCGGTCCCACCCGGTCCGGCAGCGCCCCAGGGGGGACGCCGGCCGGCCGGCCGCCCGGGCGGCCCCGCGGCCGACGTCCGGGTACGGCGCGACCAGGAGCGCCCGCGCGGCACGCGCCGAGGCCGCTTCGCTGCAGGCAGGGTCGTGCTCTTGGCCGTGGTGGCCTGGCTGGCCTTCATGGTCGTGACGCCGGTGCACGCGTGGAGCACGGTGACGAAGGTGGACACCACGCCGGCGGGTTCGCGACCTGCCCACACGAAGGGCTTCACCTATCTTCTCGTGGGGTCGGACAGCCGCGAGGGTCTGACCGCTGCCCAGAGGAAGCAGTACGCGACCGGCAACGCGGCAGGCCGGCGCACCGACTCGATCATCCTCGTCCACGTGTCCCAGAGCGGCGGCAAGCCGGCTCTCGTATCGATCCCCAGGGACTCGTACGTCCCGATTCCGGGCCATGGGAGCAACAAGATCAACGCGGCCTTCGCGCTCGGGGGCCCGAAGCTGCTCGTCCGGACGGTGGAACAGGTCACCGACCTGCACATCGACGGCTATGTGGAGATCGGCTTCGCCGGCTTCGCCGACGTGGTCGACTCGGTGGACGGGGTCACCATCTGCGTGCCCTTCCGGATGAACGACAAGAAGGCCGGGATCAACCTGCAGAAGGGCTGTCAGGTGCTCGACGGGCGCAACGCCCTCGGCTTCGTGCGAGCTCGCTACTCCGATCCCCGAGGCGACATCGGCCGTGCTGAGCGGCAGCGACAGTTCCTGGCGGCCATCATGAAGAAGGCGCTGACCCCGGCTACGGTCCTGCTCCCCTGGCGCTACTGGGCCTTCACCCACGCCGCGGCGCATGGGCTCGTCGTCGGCGGGGACACCTCGCTGCGCGACGCCAGCCGTGTGCTGCTCACCATGCGAGCCGTGTCCAAGGACCAAGGCCTGAGCCTCGTCGTGCCCATCCAGAGTCTGAGCTACCAGACGAGTGCGGGCAGCTCGGTGAAGTGGGACAGCGAGCGAGCGAGGTTGTTGTTCCGGTCCCTTCGCAACGACACCCCGCTGGAGGCCCCGCCGGCCGGCACGGACGGCAAGCCGTCAGGTGGCTAGGACCGACTCGCGCTACCTCAGCAGCTGACGTGCCATCACCAGGCGCTGGATCTGGTTCGTCCCCTCGTAGATCTGGGTGATCTTGGCGTCACGCATCATCCGCTCGACCGGGAAGTCGCGCACGTAGCCCGCGCCGCCGAACAGCTGCACCGCGTCCGTGGTGACCTGCATGGCGACGTCGGAGGCGTAGCACTTGGCGGCTGCCCCGAAGAACGGCAGGTCGGAGTCGCCGCGCTCTGACTTGGCGGCGGCGGCATACACCAGCTGGCGGGCCGCCTCGACGGCCATCGCCATGTCGGCCAGCATGAACTGGACGCCCTGGAACTCGGCGATGTGCTTGCCGAACTGCTTGCGCTCCTTGACGTAGGCGACCGCGTGGTCCAGGGCGCCCTGGGCGATGCCGACCGCCTGCGCCCCGATCGTGACGCGCGTGTGGTCCAGCGTGGCGAGCGCGAGCTTCAGCCCCTCGCCGACGGTGCCCACCACCCGGTCGCCGGGGATGCGGACGGCGTCGAAGTACAGCTCGCGGGTGGGGCTGCCCTTGATGCCCAGCTTGTGCTCCCTCTCCCCGAACGTGAAGCCCTCGTCCGACTTCTCGACGACGAAGGCCGTGACGTTGGCGCCACGCCGCCCGTCCGGGTCCGTCACCGCCAGGACCGTGTAGTAGTCGGACACTCCGGCGTTGGTGATCCACGACTTCTGTCCGTTGAGCACCCAGCCGTCACCGTCGGGCCGCGCCCGGGTCTTCATCGCCGCCGTGTCCGAGCCGGCCTCGCGCTCGGACAGGCCGTAGGAGAAGGTCGACAGCCCGGCCGCCACCGGCGTGAGGTAGCGCTTCTTGAGCTCCTCCTCGCCAGCAAGGACCAGCGGCATCGTGCCGAGCTTGTTGACGGCCGGGATGAGCGACGCCGACGCGTCGACCCGCGCGACCTCCTCGATCACGATGCACGTCGCCAGGGCGTCCGCCCCCACCCCGCCGTACTCCTCGGGGATGTGCGGCGCGAAGAAGTCGGCAGCCACCAGAGCGTCGTGTGCTTCCTGGGGGTAGCGCGCCTGCTCGTCCACCTCCGCCGCGTACGGTGCGATCCGCGCCTCGGCCACGGCTCGGACGGCCTCGCGCAGCTCCTCGTGGTCCGACGGAAGGCGGAAGGCGTCGAACTCTGGGTTGCCGTACCGATCTGTGCTCACAGGTCGATAGGTTACTCGTTGGTATGACGTCTGGGTCTGCGTCGCGGTGTGGCGCCGAGCACGCCCAGCCGTCGGCGGGAGCCAGTCGGCGCCTCAGCGGCGGCCCAGGTGCCAGAGGTGTCCGTGGTCGGCCTGGTCGGCGAGCTCCGGCATCACCTCGCGCTCGAAGAGCGCGATCCCGGAGGTGTCGTAGGCGGCCTCGTTGAAGTTCGTGATGAGGTACGTCATCCCGGCCTCCTGCCACTGGGTGAGACGCTCGAGGATCTGCTCCGGGGTCCCACAGCCTTGGGAGCCGCGGAGCTCCTGGATCTGACGCTCCGTGACGTCGTCGGGCACGCCCGCCTGGAGCAGTCGTGCGCGAGTGCCTTCGATCCTGTCCGAGACCTCCTGCTCGTCCCGGCCGATGACGATGTTGAAGTTCGTGGTCCGGACGATCTCCGAGAAGTCGCGTCCGACATCATCACAGTGGCCACGAAGCAGCTCCGACTTCTGCTGGAACTCCTCGATGCTCCCCGGTGCGTAGTTGGTGTAGTCCGCGTACTGGGCGGCGATCCGCAGCGTCTTCTTCTCGCCACCGCCCGCGATCCACATGGGGATGCCGTTGGCCTTGGAGCCGGGCAACGCAGTTCCCTGCAGCGGCCGCGGGTAGCACCGCGCGCCGTCGACGTCGTAGTGCTCACCGGAGAAGGTGGCGGTGCCCTTGGTCCACATGTCCCGGAAGATCTGGACGCCCTCCTCGAGCCGCTTCAGCCGCTCCCCCGCGCGCGGGAAGCCGTAGCCGTAGGCGCGCCACTCGTGCTCGTACCAGCCTGCACCGATGCCCATCTCCACGCGTCCCTCGGAGATCACGTCCACCGTGGCCGCGACCTTGGCCAGATAAGTCGGCTCCCGGTAGCTCATGCAGGTGCACATCTGCCCCAGCCGGACCCTGCCGGTGACCGCCGCGAAAGCGGCCATCAGGGTCCACGCCTCGTGGGTGGCCTCCTCGCTCGGCACCGGCACGGTGTGGAAGTGGTCGTACACCCAGATGGAGGTCCAGTCCTCGTTGGCGTCCGCGCGCCGGGCGAGCCCCGCCATGACCCCCCAGTGCTGGGTGGGGTCGATCCCCACCAGGTCCATACGCCAGCCCTGTGGGACGAACAGTCCGAACTTCATCGACAGCCTCCTTGGCCTTTGGCGTAGCGGGTGAGGTGGTGACTGCGGACCGGTGTCAGCCCGGGCTGTGCGCAGCCACGGTGAGCACGCCGTCCGCCTCGGTGTAGCGCTCTCCCGTCTGGGGACACACCCAGGAGCCAGTCTGCCCTCCAAGCTCGAGGGGCAAACCTGCCTTCCCGACCCACCGCACCCGCTTGGCCGGTACCCCGGCGACCAGGGCGAAGTCCGGGACGTCGCTGACCACGACAGACCCGGCAGCGACCAGCGCCCAGGCGCCGATGGTGACGGGCGCCACGCAGACCGAGCGGGCCCCGATGGAGGCCCCGGTGCGGCACGTCACGCCCACAGCCTCCCAGTCCGCTCCCGTCTTCAAGGTGCCGTCCGGGTTGATGGCCCTGGGGTAGTGGTCGTTGGTGAAGACCACGGCAGGGCCCACGAACACCCCCGCCTCGAGGACCGCCGGCTCGTAGACCAGGGCGTAGTTCTGTAGCTTGCAGTGGTCCCCCATGGTGACGCCGGGTCCGACATACGCGCCGCGTCCCACGACGCAGCCTGCTCCGAGCACCGCCCCCTCGCGGACCTGAGCCAGGTGCCAGACCAGCGACCCGTCACCGATCTCCGCGTCGTCCGCCACGTCCGCCGAGTCCTCGATCCGTACCGTCACGCCACAGCCTCCCGCCCGAGCCGCCGCCCACGACGGCCACGGTCACTGGTTCCTCCTTGGACCGGAGCCGATCCTATGGCGTGTCTGTCCCGCCCGCCCAGTGCCGCGACGGCCACGACCGAGTCGACGCGGCGCAGGGGCGCAGAATCGCAGGGCATCTCCCCCGCTCACCCGAGCGACCGTTGCGTCGACCGGTGGACGTGTGATGCTGAAACCATGACGTTGAAGCACCAGAACGACCCTGAGCTGATCCGAAAGCTGCTCATGGACCCCGGCATCTGGGTCGTCGTCGGCCTGTCGAGCCACCAGGACCGTCCGGCGTATGGCGTCTCCCGATGGCTGAAGTTCGAGCAGGGCAAGGGCGTCATCCCGGTGCACCCCCGTGCCGAGACCGTCCATGGCGAGCGTGGCTATGCCAGCATCGCCGACATCCCCGACGGCACCGACATCAAGGTCGTCGACTGCTTCGTGAATTCCCACCACGTCGGCGCGGTCGTCGACGACGCCATCGCCCACAAGGACCGGCTCGAGATCGACGCGGTCTGGATGCAGCTGGGCGTGGTGGACGAGGCCGCCGCCGAGCGGGCGCTCGCAGCGGGCCTTGACGTCGTGATGGACGCGTGCCCCCGGATCGAGTGGCGCACGGTCCGCTCCGAAGGCATGGCGCGCTAGCACCCCCTGCGTGCATACCCGCAGCACACGGCTGGGGGCCAGATGAACTAGCTCCCGCCGGTCTGCATCCGTGAGCGCAGCCCCTCGCCCTTCGCGTGGGCCTGGTGGCGAAGGTCGGCCTGGAAGGCGACCATCCTCTCCCGAACACCCGCCGCATACTCGCCCTCGCCCGCGGCGATGATGCGCGCGGCCAGCAGGCCCGCGTTGCGTGCCCCGCCGATGGAAACCGTGGCGACCGGGACCCCGGCGGGCATCTGCACGATCGACAGGAGCGAGTCCAGGCCATCCAGATGCTTCAGGGGGACGGGAACCCCCACGACGGGAAGGGGGGTGACGGCCGCCAGCATCCCCGGCAGGTGCGCGGCGCCGCCTGCGCCCGCCACGATGACGCGCAGACCCCGTTCGGCCGCCTGCTCGCCGTAGGCGATCATCTCGTGCGGCATCCGGTGGGCCGAGACGACGTCCGCCTCGTAGCCGATGCCGAATTCCTCCAGCGCCTTCGCCGCGAGCTCCATGACGGGCCAGTCGCTGTCGCTGCCCATGACAACACCGACCAGGGCCGGCCTGTCGGTCATTCGGTCACCACGCCGGCGAGGTAGTCGGCCGCGTGACCAGCGCGGTCCCTGAGGCTGGGCAGGTCGGCGCCACTCACGTTGACGTGGCCGAGTTTGCGTCCTGGCCGGACCCCCTTGCCGTACAGGTGGACCTTCAGTGCGGGATCCCTGGCCATGATGTGCCGGTAGGCCGGGTAGAGCTCCGGGTAGTCGCCGCCGAGGACGTTCGCCATGACCGTGTGCGGCGCCCGAGCGGTGGGGTCGCCGAGCGGCAGGTCCAGGACCGCGCGCAGATGCTGCTCGAACTGCCCGGTGACGGCACCGTCCATGGACCAGTGGCCGCTGTTGTGCGGGCGCATCGCCAGCTCGTTCACGACGTACGCGGGGCGCCCGGTGGCGGGCTCGCGCACCTCGAAGAGCTCGACGGCGAAGACCCCGGTGACCCCCAGGCTGCGGGCGATGCGCAGGCCGGCCTCGGTGACCACCGCCGCCAGCTCGGGGTCCAGGCCGGGGGCAGGGGCCAGCACCTCCGTGCAGACGCCGTCCGTCTGGACCGTCTCAACCACGGGCCAGGCCGCGGCCTGGTCGGAAGGGCTCCGAGCGATGAGCACGGCGAGCTCGCGGACGAAGTCCACCTTCTCCTCGAGCAGCACACCGTCAGCGAGCGGCCCCGGCTGGCCTACGGCGGCAAGCCAGTCCGCCAGCTCCTGCGGGGAGGACACCACGCGGACGCCCTTGCCGTCATACCCACCCCGCGGCGTCTTGGCTACGACCGGCCAGCCCACGCCGTCCCCGAACGCCTGCACGTCCGCGGCCGTCGTGGCCCGTGACCAAAGGGGACACGCGACCCCGATCTCGGCCAGTCGCTCCCGCATGGCGAGCTTGTCCTGGGCGAACCGCAGAGCTTCGGGCGTCGGGTGCAGCGCCACGCCGTCCTCCACCAGAGCCTCCAGCACGTCCGCCGGGACGTGCTCGTGGTCGAAGGTGACGACGTCGCACTCGCGCGCGAAGGCCAGCACCGCTTCCCGGTCGGCGTGGTCTCCCACCGGTGCCGACGGGATGACCTGAGCAGCCGCCGCGTCCGGCGCCTCGGCGAGGACGGAGAGGGAGATGGACAGCTCGGCCGCAGGCCCGGCGCACATCCGCGCCAGCTGGCCCCCACCGATGATGCCGACGACCGGGAAGCCTCCGGGGGCACGCTGCGGTGAGGTCACGGGGCCGAGGATATCGGGCCGGACACAGCAGCGGCCGAAGGGCATCGGCACGCGCCTGCCAGGCTGCGCCTATAGGCTGCACGCGTGCCCGCAAGCCCCTCTCTCGTCGCGCGCCTGCGCGGCACGATGGACGTCCTGTACCGCGAGATGGTCAAGTTCGGGATCGTGGGGGCCGTGGCCTTCGTGGTCGACCTCGGACTGTTCAACGTGCTCCGCGCCACGGTCCTTTCGGGGTATGGCTCAGGGCCCCTGTCGCGAGCTGTGGTGGCCACCATCATCTCCGCGTTCGTCGCGACCTGTGTCGCCTGGGTCGGCAACCGCATGTGGACCTTCCGGCACCGCAGGAACCGGCCGGTCCATCACGAGGCTCTGTTGTTCGCCCTCACGAACGGCGTGGCGCTGCTCATCCAGGCCGCCTGCGTGGGGTTCTCGCACCACGTGCTGGGGCAGGAGAGCCTGGTCGCGGAGAACCTCGCGAAGCTCGTCGGCATCGCGCTGGGGACACTGTTCCGCTTCTGGGCCTACCGGCGCTTCGTGTTCAGCCGGGAGCCGTTGGAGGACACCTCGCCGCTGGCGGCGACGGCCGACTGACCCCGGCAGTCAGGCTGTCCTCAGCCGAGGAGGACGGAGTCCGACTCGCTGAGGAACACCGCGAAGATGGCCGGCTGGGCCTGGATGAGCTCCAGCCGGCCCCCGTTGGACTCGGCCAGGTCCCGCGCCAGCGCGAGTCCGAGCCCCGTGCCGGTGGTGGTCACGGAGCGCTCGAAGATGTGCGGGGCGATCGTCCCCGGCACGCCCTCGCCCTGGTCGCTCACCTCGACGACGACGGAGGGCCCGCTTCGACGGGCGTGGACGTCCACGGTCCCCCGTCCGTGCGCGAGCGAGTTCTCCAACAGCGTCGAGAGCACCTGGGACAGGTCCACGGGCTTGGCCTGGACGACGAGCCCCCGTTCGCCGTGGACCCGGACACTTCGGCGAGCCTGCTCGAACGCCGGCTGCCACTCGCGCTGTAGGGCCGCGATGACGGAGTCCAGCGACACCGTCGCCTTCGGCTCGTCGCCGCCGCGGCGCGTGCGAGACATGAGGTCGTCGACGACTCTGGTGAGCCGCTCGACCTGGGCGATGGCGATGTTCGCCTCCTCCTGCACGACCTCGAGGTCGTCGGTGGCGGCGATCTCCTCCAGACGCATCAGCAGCGCGGTGAGCGGCGTCCTCAGCTGGTGGGAGGCGTCCGCCGCGAAGTCGCGTTCCGAGGCGAGCGACTTGGTGAGGGTCTGCGCGCTGCGCGAGAGCACCTGGGAGACCTGGTCGAGCTCGGCGATGCCGGAGTGCAGCGGCTGGATCCGTGACTCCCCCGCCCCCAGCCGCTCGGCGCGGTCGGCCAGCTGCGTCATGGGCCGGGACAGGCGAGCGGCCTGGCGGGTGGCTACGAGCACCCCGACACCCAGCGCCACCACACCAAGGCCGACGACCACCAGCACCAGCTTGAGCGAGGTGGAGGAAGGCGTGCCCTGCGCCAGCCAGTCATGGAGGACGCCCTCCCCCTGGACGGTGGCGCGCCAGATGGCCACCACCACGGGAGCCATCGTGATGACGATGGCGAGGGCGACCGCGAGGGCGGTGGAACGGATGAGCTGCTGACGCATCGAGCGGTCAGATCTCGTCGCCGCGCTCGAACCGGAACCCCACGCCACGCACGGTGGCGATGTAGCGCGGCTGGGCGGCGTCGTCGCCGAGCTTGCGACGCAGCACGGAGATGTGCATGTCGAGCGTCTTGGTGGACCCGAACCAGGCCGTCTCCCAGATCTCCCGCATGAGCTGCTCCCGCGAGACGACCTTGCCCTGCTCGCGGACCAGGACGCGCAGCAGGTCGAACTCCTTCGCGGTCAGCTGCAGCTCCTCGTCGCGGAACCAGGCGCGCCGGCCTTCAGGGTCGATCCGTACGAGGTCGTGTGCCGGCACCACGTCGGAGGGGTTGCGCCGCAACAGTGCCCGCACTCGCGCCAGGAGCTCGGCCAGCCGGAACGGCTTGGTGACGTAGTCGTCGGCTCCGGCGTCCAGGCCGACGACGGTGTCGACCTCGTCGGCCCGGGCCGTGAGGATCAGCACGGGCACGGTGCGACCCTCCGCGCGGATGCGCCGGCAGACCTCCAGACCGTCGACGTAGGGCAGGCCCAGGTCGAGCACCACGAGGTCCGGGTTGTCCGACGAGGCCTCCAGCGCCTCTCGCCCGTCCGCGCGCACGTCGACCTCGTAGCCCTCCCGGCGCAGCGCGCGAGCAAGCGGCTCGGAGATGGCGGGGTCGTCCTCAGCAAGGAGCACACGGGTCATGGGGGTGATCGTAGGCAACAGCACGCCTTCTCAGCGACCAGGCCACACCGGGCGGCGCTTTTCGTTGAACGCAGCCACTCCCTCGACACGGTCGCCGGAGAACGCCGTGGCCGCCCAGGCCTCGTCCTCGATGGCCAGCCCACGGGCCAGGTCTGTGTCGAAGCCGAGCCGCATCGCGCGCTTGGCGTTGCGCAGGCCCACCGGGGAGTTCCGCGCGATGACGTCCGCGATGGCGTGGGCTCGCTCGACCGCCGTCCCGGAAGGCACCACCTCGTCCACCACCCCCAGGACGAGCGCCTCAGCGGCCGAGAACCGCTCGGCAGTGAAGATCATCCGGGCGGCCCGGGACCACCCCACGCGACGGGTCAGCAGCTGGGTGCCGCCGCCTCCGGGGATCACCCCGACGCTCACCTCCGGCAGACCCACGACGGCAGCCTCGCCGCATACGACCAGGTCGCAGGACAGCGCGATCTCGAAGCCCCCTCCCAGGGCGTACCCCTCGACGGCCGCGATCACCGGAACGGGCAGGCCCAGGACTCCCCGGTAGGCCGCCTGGGCGAGGGGTCGCTGGGCGCGAAGCTCGTCGTCGGTGAAGGAGCTGCGCTCCTTGAGGTCAGCCCCGACGCAGAACGCCTTCGGGTGCGTCGACGTCACGACGACCGCGCGCACCGCCGGGTCCTCAGCAAGGTCGGCGGTGGCTCGCGTGAGGGACTGCGCCATCGCCGTCGAGACGGCGTTCATCGCTTGGGGGCGGTCGAGCACCAGCTCGGCCACATGGCCGTCGTCGCCGTGACGCTCGACCCGGACCAGCTCGGTCATGACACTCCTGCTCTCGTGGACGCGCGCTCACCGGGCGAACGGCGCAGCTCGCTCGGCGTCACCTGGCCTATGCCCCGCAGCGTCCGTCTGCGCAGGGCAGTGGTCTCGAACCCGGAGAGCGCCGCCAGGGCCGTGGCCAGGGCGTCATCGACGAGCACGCCGCCACCAGGCGCCACGCTCGTCAGCCGGCTCGCCCGGTTGACGGTCGTGCCGAACACGTCGCCGAGCCGCGACAGGACCGGCCCGAGCGCCATACCGACCCGGACGTCCGGCAGGAGCTCGTCCTCGGACATCGTCTCGACGAGGTCGAGGGCCACGGCCGCGGCTGGCCCCGCACCGATCGTCACGAAGAGGATCTCGTCCCCCACGGTCTTGATGACGCGGCCGCCGTGGGCGGTGACGATGTCGGTGGCAAGCGCCTCGAACCGCTGCACCATCACGGCGAGCTGACGCTCCGTCATGCGGCGGACGAGGGACGTGAAGTTCACCAGGTCGGCGAAACCCACGACCCGCCGGACACCCTGGGCCTGCGGATCGGCGTCCGCGAGCATCCGGGAGATCGCCGCGGTGAGGTGCCGGCGCCACGCATAGACCAGCAGCGGCTCCAGCGCGTCGGCCATGTCGGCGAGCTTCAGGGCGGAGGCCCGGGCGGCGGACTCGTTCGGGACCGCGCGGGCGTCCGCCTCGTCGAGCCCCGCTTCGGAGGCCGGGTCAGCGAGCGCCTCGGCCATGAGCTGCGTCTGCCAGACCGCCAGGCGGTCCGTGGTGCGCGCGAAGGCGCGGGTCATCGCCAGGGCGGTGTCCTCGTCGAGCTCCTGGTCGCGGACCAGCCTCGCGACCGCCATGAGCGCCGCCTGGTCGGCCTCGGTGAACATGGCGTCCTCGTCCTCGACGATGGGAAACCCCAGGGCGTGCCAGAACTTCCGGGCCGAGAGCAGCGACACCTCCGCACCCCGGCTGACGTCGCGGCGCGCCATCGTGGCCGGCTTGCCGAGGAGCCGGGCCTCGAGGTTGTCAGGGCTGAGGGCGGCGAGGTCCTCCGGGCGCACGATGCGGTGCCGGCCGACCTCGCTCACATCACCACACCCTAACGACTCTGCACTCTAACGACGGTGCGACCTCACATGGACGACGTCACCGGCGGCCACGGCGTACTCTCCCGCCGCGCCCGCCACGACGAGCCGGCCCTCGTCGTCCACCCCGACGGCGTGCGCCAGGCGCGGAGGGCCGCCGGTGACGTGCAGCTCCACGTCCCGTCCGATGGTCAGGCACGCCTCGCGATACGCCTCCTGGACGCCGGCGCGGGTAGCCGGACCGCCCTGCAGCTGGGCGTGCCACCGGGCCAGATGGGTCAGCACAGCCACCACCAGGTCCTCGCGACGAACCTCCGGCGCACCGGCCAGCCGCAACGACGTGGCGGTGTCGACCGGCAGCTCCTCGCGCGTCTGGTCGACGTTGATGCCCAGACCGACCACGACTCCGTTCGGCTGCAGCTCGCAGAGAATGCCGCAGACCTTCCGTTCGTCGTCGGCGGGAAGCAGGACGTCGTTGGGCCACTTGAGCCCGCTCGCCAGGCTGGCTACCTCCGCGATGCCGTCGCGCACGGCCAGACCCGTGACCAAGGGCATCCAGCCGCGGCGCAGGGCGGGGGCCGGGAGCAGGACGGAGAGCGTCACGGAGGTATGCGGCGGGGTCACCCAGGTGCGCCCCATCCGGCCGCGCCCCGCCTGCTGGTGGTCCGTGACGACGACGCGGTACGGCGCGGCCAGCCGTGCGGCCTCCGCGTTGGTGCTGCCGAGCGCGGGGTGCACGTCGAGCCCTGTCCACGGCGAGCCGGACGTGACCAAGGCCTCGTGCAATGCCTCACTGTCAAGGGGTTGGCGCATGTCCGCAAGGCTAGGCTCCCCGCCATGGCGCAGACCACCGACTCCCTCGACGCGACCCTCTCCACGGGCGGCACGGAGGTCCCCGGCTCGGACTCCGGCGTCGACGTCCACTCCACGGCGGGCAAGCTGGCGGATCTCAAGCGCCGGGTGGCGCAGGTGGCTCACGCCGGGTCTGAGCGGGCGGTGGAGAAGCAGCATGCGCGGGGGAAGAAGACGGCGCGGGAGCGGTTACAGCTGCTGCTGGACGAGGGGTCGTTCGTGGAGATGGACAAGTACGCCCGGCACCGGTCCACCGCCTTCGGGCAGGAGGGGAACCGCCCGTACGGTGACGGGGTCGTGACGGGGTACGGGACGGTGGACGGGCGGACCGTGGCGGTGTTCGCGCAGGACTTCACGGTCTTCGGCGGGTCTCTGGGTGAGGTGTTCGGGGAGAAGATCTGCAAGGTCATGGACTTCGCCATGAAGGTCGGCTGCCCCGTGGTGGGCCTGAACGACTCCGGCGGCGCGCGGATCCAGGAGGGCGTGGTGTCCCTGGGCCTGTACGGCGAGATCTTCCGCCGCAACGTCCACGCCTCGGGGGTGATCCCGCAGATCTCGCTGGTCATGGGGCCGTGCGCGGGCGGCGCGGTCTACTCCCCCGCGGTCACCGACTTCACCGTGATGGTGGACCAGACCTCGCACATGTTCATCACCGGTCCGGACGTGATCCGCACGGTGACCGGTGAGGTGGTGTCCTTCGAGGACCTCGGTGGTGCCCGGGCGCACAACACCAAGTCCGGGGTGGCGCACTACATGGGCACCGACGAGGACGACGCCATCGAGTACGTCAAGGCGCTGCTGTCCTACCTGCCCAGCAACAACCTGGAGGAACCCCCCAGCTACGCCGACGACGAGGCGGACCTGCCCTCGCTGGAGGTCACCGACGCCGACCTGGAGCTGGACACCCTCATCCCGGACAGCGCCAACCAGCCGTACGACATGCACACCGCCATCCGTGCCGTGCTCGACGACGGCGAGTTCCTGGAGGTGCACCCGCTGTTCGCCCCGAACATCCTGTGCGGGTTCGGGCGCGTCGAGGGCCGCTCGGTCGGAGTGGTCGCCAACCAGCCGATGCAGTTCGCCGGCACTCTGGACATCGACGCCTCGGAGAAGGCTGCCCGGTTCGTGCGGACCTGCGACGCGTTCAACGTCCCGGTGCTCACCTTCGTCGACGTGCCGGGGTTCCTGCCCGGCACCGACCAGGAGTGGGACGGCATCATCCGCCGAGGCGCCAAGCTCATCTACGCCTACGCCGAGGCCACCGTCCCGCTCGTCACCGTGATCACCCGCAAGGCCTACGGCGGCGCGTACGACGTGATGGGGTCCAAGCACCTCGGCGCCGACATCAACCTGGCCTGGCCCACCGCGCAGATCGCCGTCATGGGCGCGCAGGGCGCGGTCAACATCCTGTACCGCAAGCAGCTCGCCGCCGCCCAGGCCGCCGGGGAGAACGTGGAGGAGGCCCGCCAGCGGTTCATCACCGAGTACGAGGACACCCTGGCCAACCCCTACATCGCCGCTGAACGCGGCTACATCGACACCGTCATCACCCCCTCCAACACCCGGATGAACGTCACCAAGGCGCTGCGCGCGCTACGCACCAAGCGCGAGACCCTGCCGCCCAAGAAGCACGGGAACATCCCCCTGTGACGACGGACGACACCGCGTACCCGGCCGACTCGGGCGAGCGGCCCGGGCAGCCTCCGCTGCGGCTGCTGCGGGGTGACGCCACCGCTGAGGAGCTCGCCGCGCTCCTGGCTGTGCTGGCGGCGGCCGGCGCACCGGGCGCAGCGGGCAAGGGCAAGCCGGCGCGCCATCCATCAGAGTGGAGCTCTCCCGAGCGAGCCCTGCGCCGCATCGGGCCTCCCGGCGCCGGCGCCTGGCGGGCCTCGGCCCTCCCCCGCTGAGGCGCCAGGGGCCGCAGCAGCACACACGCCTCCCCCGGGTCGACCGCGTCTCGCGCCGAAGTCCGGGACTTCGGGGAAATTCCCGGCGTGTCGCGCCGAAGTCCCAGACTTCGGCAAGCCCCCAGTGCGGTGTGTGGTCTCGCGCCGAAGTCCCAGACTTCGGGAGAACTCCCGGCGTGTCGCGCCGAAGTCCCAGACTTCGGAAAGTGGGGTGGGGGCAGGGGCGCGTCAGGAGGCGGGGGAGGTCGACTTTCGGCGGTCCACCCTCTCGCGGAGCTCCGCGGCATCCTGGCCATCCAACGCTCCAGCGTCGAGCACCCGTTGGGCCGCCTCGAGGTCCCCGGAGAAGGCGCGGAAGCTCAACCGTACATCGACGTCGTGGTCCGGCCGCGAGACCACCTCGATCGGGTCCCCCTGGCGCACCTGGCCCCCGGTGACGATGGCGAGGTAGGCGCCAGAGCTACCCACCTCGGTGAACCGCTTCACCCAGTGGCGCTCGCCCATCCTCGCCTGGAACGTGGCGCAGGGGATCCGCGGACCACAGACCTGGAGGACGACCTGGTCGCCCACCGCCCAGCGCTCTCCGAGCAGAGCCCCGTCGACGTCGAGCCCCGTCGTCGTGAGGTTCTCCCCGAAGAGCCCGCTGGCCAGCTCACGCCCGAGCCGGGTGGACCATGCGTCGAGCTCCTCACGGGCATAGGCGTAGACGGCCTGGTAGTCCCCGCCGTGGTGACGGCTGTCGCCGATGAAGTCGCCGACGAGGCCGCTGCCGAGGCCACCGCGCTTCGGACCCGGCGCCCGCAGGAGCGCCGACGCCACCGGTGACTTACCGATACCGGTGGCCCGTACCTTCTTGGCCGGGTTGGGCTGAGGACCGCCCATGTTGAGGGACAGGACGCTGGCGGGCATGGTCCCAGGGTAGGCAGCCCGCCAAGCCGATATTGGGCTCCCCCGGCGTCCGCGCTGAGGTACGTTCCGTGGCGTGACCCAGACCTCATCCCCCCCTCGCCCCGCGACCGAGATCGACCGCATCGCCGACGAGCACCTGGCGGCGTTCGTCGCCCTCAGCCCGATCACCGCGACCTACCTGGGGATCCCCGGGTACGAGGAGCTGCTGGACGACTTCTCCCCCGCGGGCCACGAGGCCCACGCCATCCTTCGGCGCGACACCCTGGCCCGACTCGACAGCGCCACGCCCGTCGACGAGATCGACCGCGTCACCCTGAGTGCCATGCGGGAGCGGCTCGGGCTCGCCGAGGAGGTGTATGTCGCGGGGCTCGACGAGATGTCCCTCAACGTGATCGCCTCACCCCTGCAGGAGGTCCGGGGCTGTCTCGACCTCATGGCGACGGCCACCGACGAGGACTGGGGGGTCATCGCCCGTCGCCTCGAACGGGTCCCCACAGCCCTCGACCAGTGGAAGGAGAGCCTGCTCGCCGCAGCCGACAAGGGCCGGGTCGCGCCACGGCGGCAGGTGGACGCCTGTATCAGGCAGTGCGAGGACCTCACGGGCCCGGACGGCTACTTCGCGGCCCTGCCCGAAGGCGCCAGCGCTGGCGAGGGGTCGCTCGCAGAGGGGACCGCGACCCACCTGCGGAGCGCGGCCGAGACCGCCGCGGAGGCGTACCGGTCGCTCGGACGCTGGCTGCAGGACGAGCTGCTCGACCGGGCACCGGAGCCGGACGCCTGCGGCCCTGAGGACTACGCGCTCCTGTCGAGGTCCTTCCTCGGCGCGGAGGTCGACCTCGAGGAGACGTACCACTGGGGTGTCGAGGAGGTCGCCAGGATCACCTCGGAGATGGAGGAGGTCGCGAACCGCATCAGTCCCGGGGGCAGCGTCAAGGACGCCATCGCCGCGCTGGAGGGCGACCCGGCCTACCAGCTGCACGGCACGGACGAGCTCAAGGCCTGGATGCAGGAGCGCGCCGACGAGGCGATCGGGCACCTCGCCGGGACGCACTTCGACATCCCTGACCCCGTCCGAACCATCGAGTGCCTCATCGCCCCCACGCAGACCGGCGGCATCTACTACACCGGGCCCTCCGAGGACTTCACCAGACCCGGACGGATGTGGTGGTCGGTGCCCAAGGGCGTGACCGAGTTCGGGACGTGGAAGGAGCTCACGACCGTCTACCACGAGGGCGTTCCGGGTCACCACCTCCAGGTCGCCCAGACGGTCTTCCGGTCCGAGCTCCTGAACCGCTGGCGTCGTATGTTCGCCTGGACCTCCGGGCACGGGGAGGGATGGGCGCTGTATGCCGAGCGGCTCATGGCGGAGCTCGGCTACATGGACGACCCCGGCCACCGGATGGGCCTGCTCGACAGCCAGTCGTTGCGTGCCGCGCGGGTCGTCATCGACATCGGCGTGCACTGCGGCTTCGAGGCGCCACAGGAGGTGGGCGGCGGGGAGTGGACCTATGACAAGGCCTGGCAGTACCTCACCACCCATGCCAACCAGGGCGAGGCGTGGCTGCGTTTCGAGCTCGACCGTTACCTCGGCTGGCCCGGCCAGGCACCGTCGTACAAGATCGGCGAACGGCTCTGGATGCAGCTTCGCGACGAGGTCCAGCAGCGTCAGGGCGCGGACTTCAGCCTCAAGGACTTCCACCGCCGCGCGCTCGACATCGGCGGCGTGGGTCTCGACACGCTGCGGCAGGCGGTGCTCGGCGAGCTGGGCTGACCGCCGCCGTTCGCCAGGGCCGGCCCTGGCGGCCACGCAGCAAGGTGGCTCCTGAAAGGATGAGGCCGTGGAACTGGCCCTCACCCTCGTCGCGATCGTCGGCACCGTCATCGTCGTGGCGGGACTGGCGCGCAGGCTGGGGGTCGCCGCGCCGCTCGTCCTCATGGTGCTCGGGGTCGTCGCGTCGTACGTGCCCTTCATCCCCGAGCCGGAGCTGAGCTCACAGGTGGTGCTGGTCGGCCTGCTGCCGCCGCTGCTGTACGCCGCAGCGGTGCGTACCTCCTTGGTCGACTTCCGGGTCAACAAGTCGGCCATCGCAGCGCTGTCGGTGGGCCTGGTGCTCTTCACCGCGGCAGGCGTAGGCCTGGTCGCCTGGTGGCTGCTGCCCATCCCGTTCGCGGTGGCGTTCGCGCTCGGTGCCATCGTGGCCCCACCGGACGCCGTGGCCGCCACCGCGGTCGCGCGCCGGATCGGCCTGCCGCGTCGCGTCGTGACGATCCTCGAGGGCGAGTCGCTGGTGAACGACGCGACGGCGCTCGTGTCGCTGCGCACGGCCATCGCGGCCTTCAGCACGGCGGGCGCAGTGACCTTCGGCTCGGTCGCGATGGACTTCGGCCGCGCCGTGGTCGGCGGCGTCGTCGTAGGGGTCGCTGTGGGGGTCGCCGTGGCCCGCGTGCGACGCCACGTGACCGACCCCGCGACCGATACCTCGATCTCCTTCATCGTCCCGTACCTCGCGTACGTCCCGGCCGAGCACTTCCATGCCTCCGGCGTGCTCGCGGTCGTCGTCGCAGGCCTCCTGCTGGGTCACAAGTCGCCTGTGGTGCAGACGGCCTCGTCACGGCTCAGCGAGCGGATCAACTGGACGACGGTCCAGTTCCTCCTCGAGAACGCGGTCTTCCTGATGATCGGGCTGCAGATGCGACGGCTCGTCGCGGATGTCGCCGCCTCCGAACTGTCCGGGGGCCGGGTGGTCGCGGTGTGCGGCGCGGTTCTGCTGGCCGTGATGCTGCTTCGCCCCATCTACGTCTTCCCCGTGCGCTGGCTGCTGGACCGGACGAAGAAGGAGGGCGCGAACGTCTCGTGGAGCGGCAACGCGATCATCTCCTGGGCCGGTATGCGGGGCGTCGTCACGTTGGCCGCGGCGTTCGCCCTGCCGGGGAACACACCGCAGCGCAGCGTCCTGGTGATCGCCGCGATGGCGGTCGCCGTGGGCACGTTGCTGGTCCAGGGGACGACCCTGCCGTGGCTGGCACGCACCCTGAAGGTGCGAGGGCCGGACCCCAGGGAGGACGCTCTGCAGGAGGCCACCATCCTGCAGGCGTCGGTCGCGGCGGGTCTCGCAGCGCTCGAGAAGTGCGAGGAGGTCGGGCCCGAGATGATCGAGACCCTGGCCTCTCGTGCCGAGAACCGCACCAACATCGTGTGGGAGCGTCTGGGCCAGGGACGGGAGGGGCAGGCGGAGACGCCGAGTGAGGCCTACCGCCGGGTCCGCCTCCTGATGCTGGCCGCCGAGCGGGAGGAGCTGCTCCGCATCCGGGACAGCGGCGCGGCGGACCAGGAGGTGCTCGCGCACGTGATGGACCAGCTCGACATCGAGGAGTCCATGCTCGACCGCATCGAGGAGCGCACCTCGACCCTGCGCGACGAGCCGCTGCTTCCCCCCGAGCGTCCTGAGGACGAGTGCGAGCACCTCGCCGCACACCACGACCGGTTCGTCGCACCGACGACGCCGCACGGGTGCAAGGAGTGCCTGCAGGACGGCACGACCTGGGTGCACCTGCGCCTGTGCCTGGACTGCGGCCACGTCGGGTGCTGCGACTCCTCGCCGCAGAAGCACGCCTCGGCCCACTTCGCGCAGGAGCGGCACCCGGTGATGCGCAGCTTCGAGCCGGGTGAGGCATGGCGCTGGTGCTTCGTGGACCAGCAGCTCGGCTGAAGCCAGCGCGAGGCCGAGGTCGGAACCACCCCTGGGCGTCGGGCCCGGGCCCAAGGCCGCAGGGCGTGCCACGAGCGAGTGGGTACCCTCGCATCCGTGACCGTCTCTCTCGTCCTCGCCTCCGCGTCCCCCGCCCGAAAGCGGCTCCTGCTCGGCGCCGGGGTGGAGCCGAGCATCGTGGTGAGCGGGGTCGACGAGGACGCTGTCACGGCCACCGCCCGGGACACGTACGGCGAGCTGGCGGGCGAGGACGTGGCCCTCGTCCTGGCGCGCGCCAAGGCGGAGGCCGTCGCGAGCCAGGTCTCGCACGCGCTCGTGGTGGGCTGCGACTCGGTCCTGGAGCTGGACGGCGAGATCCACGGCAAGCCCGTGTCGGCCGAGGAGGCGCGCGAGCGCTGGCGCCGGATGAGCGGCTCGAGCGGTGTGCTGCACACCGGCCACTGGCTGGTCGACGGCCGTGACCCCGAGCAGGGCGGCAGTGGGGCGACCCTGGGCGCGACCGCCTCGACGACCGTGCACTTCGCCACGCTGTCGGACGTGGAGATCGCGGCGTATGTCGCCACCGGCGAGCCGCTCCGGGTCGCCGGCGCCTTCACCCTGGACGGCCTCGGCGGACCCTACGTGGCCGGGATCGAGGGTGACCCGAGCAACGTCGTAGGTCTCAGCCTCCCCCTGCTCCGAGAGCTGCTGGACGAGGTCGGGGTGCCATGGCACACGCTGCGCACCGCGAGCGCGTCGGCAGGCGCAAGCAGCTAGCGCGCGCACGCTGAAAGGGCGTTCCGAGCAGGACATCCATCGACGTCGGTACCCAGCCAGGCGTAGGTCCCAGGCGGGCGTCCCCAGATGTCAGCACACCTAGACGGGGGGCACGTCCCGGCGCTTCGTGGCGAAGTGACGGTCACGCTTCCTGGCGTACCGCAGCCGCAGGAGCAGCTCGTCGCGCAGGGCGTCAGCCTCGACGACCTGGTCCAGTACGAGGTCCGCCGCCAGCCGCTCGAGGTCGACGTCCTGCTCGTACTCCGCCCGCTTCTCCTGCACGAAGAGGGCGCGCTCCGCCTCGTCGTCGATGGCGACGATCTTGTTGGCGTAGACCGCGTTCACGGCCGCTTCGGGTCCCATCACCGCGATCCTGGCGGTAGGCAGCGCGATGGTGGCGTCCGGCCCGAAGCCCGGTCCGCCCATCGCGTAGAGACCCGCGCCGTACGCCTTGCGCACCACCACACAGAACTGCGGCACGGTGGCGGAGGAGACGGCATGCACCATCTTCGCGCCGTGCCGGATGATGCCGCCGCGTTCCACCTCGGACCCGATCATGAACCCGGGCACGTCCGCGAGGTAGACCAGCGGGATGGAGTAGGCATCGCAGAGCCAGATGAACCGCGCCGCCTTGTCGGCGCTGTCGGTGAACAGCACGCCGCCCTTGACCATCGAGTTGTTGGCGACGATCCCGACGGTCTCTCCTGACAGCCGGCCCAGCCCGATGACCAGCTCGGGCGCGAACAGAGGCTTGATCTCGAAGAACGACTCGTCGTCGAGCAGCCCCTCGACGACCTCGTGGATGTCGAACGGCTGGCTCTCCCGCTCGGGGACCGTGTGCCGCGTCAGCGGACGGCTCGGCTCCTCGGGGGCGTACGTCGGCAGGTCCGAGCGCCAGCTCGTCGGAAGGTAGGAGAAGTACAGCTTCGCCAGCTCGATGGCCTCCGCGTCGTCCGCCACGAGCAGGTCGCCGACCCCCGAGACGGTGCAGTGCATGCGCGCGCCCCCCATGTCCTCCAGCGAGACCTTCTCCCCGACGACCATCTCCGCCATCCGGGGGCTACCGAGGTACATGGACGCGTTGCCCTCGACCATGATGATCAGGTCGGTGAAGGACGGGATATAGGCCCCACCGGCCGCGCTCGGTCCGAACAGGCAGCAGACCTGGGGCACCTTGCCCGAGAGCGCGACCTGGTTGTGGAAGATCCGCCCGGCCCCTCTCCTGCCCGGGAACATCTCGACCTGGTCCGTGATCCGCGCGCCGGCCGAGTCGACGAACCAGAAGACCGGCAGCTCCTCGCGCAAGGCCATCTCGGTGGCCCGGACGATCTTCTCGACGGTCCGAGACCCCCACGACCCGGCCTTGACGGTCGGGTCGTTCGCGATGACGATCGCCGGGCGGCCGTCGACCGTCCCCCGACCCGTGACCACCCCGTCCGCCGGCAGGCCCTCGGCGAGGGCGTTGGCGAACCGGCCGTCCTCGACGAAGCTGCCCTCGTCGAAGAGCAGCGCGATGCGGTCGCGGACGTAGAGCTTGCCCTGTGCGTCGAGCTTGGCGCGCGCCTTCTGCGGGGGCCCGGCTGAGGCTCGGTATGCGGCGGCGAGCCTGCTCCGCACGTCGGTGACCTTGGGGTCGGCGCCGGCATCCGGACCGGTTGCGAACGGCTCGGCAGCTGCGCCGGGCGACGAGGAGGCGGAGGACGTCGAGGTCACCGGCATACCCTCTCGCACGTTGGAGACCATGGGGTCACGCGGTCGGCAGGCCGAGGTGACGGGCGATGACCATCCGCTGCACCTCGGACGTCCCCTCGCCGATCTCGAGGATCTTGGCGTCGCGATAGAACCTCGCCACGGGGTACTCCTCCATGAAGCCGTTGCCACCGAAGACCTGCGTGGCGATCCTCGTGGCCGTGACCGCCGCCTCCGTGGAGTAGAGCTTGCAGACGGCCGCCGCCTGCTTGACCTCCGCCACGGAGCGACGGCCGGCCTCCAGCTCGTCCTTCAGCCAGGCGGCCTTGTAGGTCAGCTGCCGGGAGGCCTCGACCATCACGGCCAGGTCTGCGATCTGGAAGGACACGCCCTGGTTCGTGCCGATCGGCCGGCCGAACGCGGTGCGCGTGCTGGCATAGGCAGTCGCCTCCTCCAGCATGCGCTGGCTCATCCCGACCGCGAGGGCGGAGATGGCGATGCGCCCGTCGTCGAGCGTCTTGAGGAACTGCTTGAAGCCGTCGCCCTCCCGGCCCAGCAGGTTTCCCGAAGGGACGCGACAGTCCTGGAAGGTCAGGCCATGCGTGTCCGACGCGTGCCACCCGAGCTTGTGGTACGCCGGCTCGACGGTGAACCCAGGCGTGCGGGAGGGAACCATGATGGCGCTGACGACCGGGGACCCGTCGGCCGCGGACCCGGTGCGGGCGGTGACCGTCACGACGGAGGTGATGTCCGTTCCGGAGTTGGTGATGAAGGCCTTGGCGCCGTCGAGCACCCAGTCGTCCCCGTCGCGCACGGCTCGGGTCCTCGTCGCGCCCGCGTCGGAGCCGGCGTCGGGCTCGGTCAGCCCGAAGCCGGCCAGGGCGCGACCGGCGACCAGATCGGGCAGGAAGCGGTCCTTCTGCTCCTGCGTGCCGTACGTCAGGATCGGGTTGATCCCGAGGCCGACGCCGGCGGACAGCGTGATCCCGACGGACTGGTCCACCCGGCCGAGCTCCTCGATGGCCACGCAGAGGGCTGTGAACGGGCCGTCCTCGCTGAGCTCGCGGCTCCCCCCGAACTCCTCTGGCACGACGAGGCCGAACAGCCCGAGGTCGCCCATCTTCGGCACCAGGTGCACGGGGAAGTGGTGGTCGCGGTCCCACGTGGCGATGTGGGGCTCGACCTCGGCCTCGGCGAACTCCCGGACGACCTTGCGGAAGTCCTCGTGCTCCTTGCTCAGCTCGAACATGGTTGTTCCTGCTCTCCCGGTAGGCGTGGCGCGAGGGTCGCTCTGCCACGCTGCGTTGCTCGACTACTTGACGTTGACGTAAACGTAAAGCAATACTCACCGGTATGCCAGCCCCGGCCGAGACCACCGTCGCCAACCTGGAGACGACCTGGACGATCCGGGAGATCGCCGATGACTTCGGCGTCACGCACCGCACCGTGCGGCACTACGAGGACCTGGGCCTGATCGCCCCTGAGCGGCGTGGCACGACCCGCGTCTACCGACGCCGCGACCGGACGCGACTGGCGCTCATCCTGCGCGGCAAGCGGCTGGGCTTCCCGCTCGAGGAGATCCGCACGATCATCGACCTCTACGACCGTCCCCGAGGTAAGGCGAGCCAGCTGGAGTACGTCCTGAGCCAGATCGACGACCGCCGCGCCGACCTCGAGCAGCGGCGGCGCGACCTCGACGACGCGCTTCTCGAGCTGGACCGGTTCGAGGAGCGCTGCCGCCAGGACCTCGAACGGCTGCGCTGACCCTGCGCCGACCCTGCGCCGACCCTGCGCGGAGCCCGCAGTGGTGGTAGCCGCCGCCCTCCTCCCCGGGGCGCGACCCGCCGCGTGCTCACCTAGGGTGAGGCCCATGACATCCGCCTCGGTCCTGTTCATCGGTGGCACGGGGGTGATCAGCTCCGCCTGCGTGCGCGAGGCCCTGGACGCCGGGTGGGAGGTCACGCTGCTCAACCGCGGGGCGAGCAGGCACCACCCGCCTGCCGCGGACGCGGAGCCGCTGGTGGCCGACGTGCGCGACCGTGATGCCCTCGTCAGCGCGGTGCAGGGACGACGGTTCGACGTCGTCGCCGACTTCTTGTCCTTCACCACGGACCAGCTCCGGCAGAGCCTCGGCGCGCTGTCCGGTAGCTTCGGGCAGTACGTCTTCATCAGCTCCGCGTCGGCGTACCAGACTCCGCCCACCCAGCTGCCGGTCACCGAGTCCACGCCTCTGCGGAACCCGTTCTGGAAGTACTCCCGCGACAAGATCGCCTGCGAGGACCTGCTGACGGCGGCGTACCGGGACCAGGCACTGCCCATGACGGTGGTCCGCCCCTCGCACACCTACGACCACACCCTTGCGCCCTTGGACGGCGGCTGGACCGCTGTCGAGCGGATGATCCAGGGACGCGAGGTGGTGGTCCACGGCGACGGGACGTCGCTGTGGACGCTGACGCATCACGCGGACTTCGCACGCGCCTTCGTCCGGCTGCTCGGGCGTCGCGAGGCCGTCGGCGAGGCCTTCCACATCACCTCCGACGAGGCATTGCCCTGGGACGCCATCTACACCGAGGTCGCGCACGCGGCGGGGGTCGAGCCGAGGCTGGTGCACGTGCCCTCAGACGCGATCGCAGCCCTGGACGCGGACCATGGCGCTTCCCTGCTCGGCGACAAGGCGCACTCGATGGTCTTCGACAACGGCAAGCTCCGAAGGCTCGCGCCGGGCTGGCACGCCGTGGTCCCGTTCCGGCAGGGTGCCAGCGAGGTCGTGGAATGGCACCTCGCCGACGCGGGACGCCGCCAGGTCGACGCCCGCAAGGACGCCCTCTTCGACCGCCTCGTGGAGCGTTACCGGGTCTGACGCCGCCGGCGGGCGGCGGGCGCCGACACGGCGCTCGTGCGATGCTGCGAGGCATGGCAGCTGCAGCCGGTCCCACCACCGTGCTCGTCCTCGGCGCCGGAGGCGACCTCACGCACCGGCTGTTGTTGCCGGGGCTGGCCAGCCTGCTGGGCGTCGAGCCGGAGCGCGAGGTGCGGGTCGTCGGCGCCGACCGTCTCGACCTCACCGCGGCCCAGTGGCAGGCCCGCGTGGAGGACTCGTTCTCGTCCGTCGACCCGCCCGCCTCCGCCACGACGAAGGTCGTGAAGGACAGCAGCTACCGCAAGACCGACCTGCTCGACGCGGACGCCCTCGGCGAGCTGGTCAGCTCCTGCGGCTCCGGGCCGCTGGTCATCTTCTTCGCCCTCCCGCCCCAGGTCTCGATGAAGGTCTGCGAGCTACTGCGCCAGGTGGACCTGCCCTCGGTGACCCGGCTCGCGCTCGAGAAGCCCTTCGGCACCGACCGGGAGTCTGCCGCGACCTTCAACGCGCTGCTGCACAGACTGGTCCCCGAGGACGCGGTCTTCAGGATCGACCACTTCCTCGGCGTGGCGACCGTGTTCAACCTCGTGGGTCTGCGGTTCGCCAACCGCGTCCTCCAGCCGGTCTGGAGCGCCGAGCACATCGAGCGGGTCGAGATCGTCTACGACGAGGACCTGGCCCTGGAGGGCAGGGCGGGCTACTACGACGGAGCCGGCGCGCTGCGCGACATGCTGCAGAGCCACCTGCTGCAGGTGCTGTCGCTCTTCGCCATGGAGTCGATCGCCTCCCTCGACCCTCGTGAGCTCCAGGACCAGAAGGCACAGGTGCTCCGCGCCACCCGCGTCTGGGGCGGCTCCCCCGAGCGGTCCTCGCGCCGAGCCCGCTACACCGCGGGAGAGCTGGGTCGCCGCAGCGTCCCCGACTACGTGGCGGAGGAGGGCGTCGACCCCTCACGGAACACCGAGACACTCGCCCAGGTCACCCTGGAGATCGACAACGCGCGCTGGAGCGGGGTGCCGTTCGTGCTTCGTAGTGGCAAGGCCCTGGGTACGCCGCGCAAGCAGATCGTGGCCCACTTCCGTCAGGTGCCCCACCTGCCCACCGGCTTCGAGGGCGGTGCCGAGGCGGACCGGCTCCTCATCGACCTCAAGCCGGGCGCCGTCTCGCTCACGCTCACCATGAACGCCGAGGGAGACCCGCTGGACCTGGAGCAGAAGACCCTGACGGCGAAGCTCGCCGTTGCCCGCATGCAGGCCTACGGCGAGGTGCTGTCGCACATCCTCGACGGCAGCCAGCTGCTCACCGTCCGTGGTGACACGGCCGAACAGTGCTGGCGGATCATGGAGCCGGTCCTCACCGCGTGGTCCGCCGACCGCGTACCGCTGGAGACGTATGCCGCCGGCTCGGACGGCCCGCAGGGCTGGCCTCCGGACTGACTCGCGCCGGTCAGACCCGGGTGCGTACGGCGTACAGCTCGGGGAAGAACGTCAGGTCCAGCGCTCGGCGCAGGAAGTCGACGCCCGACGAACCCCCGGTGCCCTTCTTGTGGCCGATGGTGCGCGTCACGACCTGGAGGTGGCGGAACCGCCACTGCTGGAAGTTGTCCTCGAGGTCGACGAGCTCCTCGCACGTCTCGTAGACGCCCCAGTGCTGAGACGGTGAGGCGTAGACCTCGGCGAAGGTGTCGACGAGGTCCTCGTTGAAGCGGTAGGGCTGCGAGACGTCCCGGTCGAGCACCTCCTGCGGGACCGCATACCCGCGCCGGGCGAGGTAGGCGAGGAAGCCGTCGTAGAGGCTGGGCTCGACCAGCAGCTCTGAGAGCAGGGCCGCGGCGGTGGCGTCATGGTCGAAGACCCTGACCATGTCGGCGTTCTTGTTGCCCAGCAGGAACTCCACTGCCCGGTACTGCCAGGACTGGAACCCCGAGCTGGTCGCCAGGAACGGCCGGATCTCCGCATACTCACTCGGGGTGAGCGTCGCCAGCACGGACCACTGGTCGGTGAGGACCTCCTGGATGCGCTTGACCCTGGCCAGCCGCTTGAGCGCCGGTGCAAGCTCGTCCGACGCGAGCAGGGCACGGGCGGAGCGCAGCTCGTGCAGCACCAGCTTGAGCCACAGCTCCGAGGTCTGGTGCTGGATGATGAACAGCAGCTCGTCGTGCTGCTCCGGCGTGCTCTGCGGGTGCTGCGAGGACAGCAGACGCTCCAGGCCGAGGTAGTCGCCGTAGGACATGGCGGAGGAGAAGTCGCGTCGGACCCCCTCCTCGACGGGCCGGATCGCGCGTTCGTCTGCACCGCTGGTCATGCCCGAAACCTACCGTCCCCGGACCGACGCCGATCCTCCCGCCACCACCGGCAAACGCACCCTGTTGCCCACGCCCGGCCGCGGCCTACTCTCGACGTATGCATCCGCAGCTGTTGAAGCACTGGGTGGCCGCCTTCGGCGTCACAGGCTGCCTCCTGCCCCTTCTCGCCCCCGCGACCGGTGCCGACGCGGCAGCCTCCGTTGCAGTCACCTCCGTTGCAGTGGCTTCGGCTACCGTCCCCGCTTCTCGCGTCGACACGCTCGTGTCCGGTCTGTCCATCCCGTGGGACGTGGCGCCCCTGCCCGACGGCAGCCTCTTGTTCACCGAACGGGCTGGCACCACGCGGCTGCGCGCCGCCAACGGACCCACCCATGTGGTGACCACCGACCAGCGGGACCTCTTCGTGGGCAGCGAGGCAGGGCTCATGGGGATCACGACGGATCCGGCGTTCACGACGAACCGCACCTACTACACCTGCCAGGCCTACCGCGGCTCGGGAACCACGCCCATCGACATCCGCGTGGTGCGCTGGCATCTCGCCGCAGACTCGGCCTCCGCGACACGGCAGGGCACCGTCGTCACGGGGGTGCCCACCACCACCGGGCAGCACGCCGGATGCCGGCTGCGCTTCGCGGCGGACGGCACGCTGCACGTCGGGACCGGAGACGCGATCACCGGCACCAACCCTCAGAACCTCAGCTCGCTGGGCGGCAAGACCCTGCGCGTGCGGGCAGGCGACGGCCGGGCTCCGGCGGACAACCCGTTCGCTGCCGCCGGGGGCGCCCGCGCCCTCGTGTGGACGTACGGCCACCGCAACGTCGAAGGGATGGCGCTGCGCCCCGGAACGACCCAGATGTGGAGCGTCGAGCACGGGCCGGACCGGGACGACGAGGTGAACCTCCTGGTCAAGGGCCGGAACTACGGCTGGGACCCGGTGCCTGGATACAACCAGCAGGTCCCCATGACGGACCTCGTGAAGTTCCCGACCGCTGTGCGCGCCGTCTGGTCCTCGGGCCTGCCCACCGTCGCCACCAGTGGGGCGGCGTTCCTCACCGGAAGCCGCTGGGGTCGTTGGGAGGGCGCCCTCGCCGTGGCGGAGCTGAAGAACGAGGGGGTGCGGATCCTCTCCCTGACTCCGGACGGGCGCCTTCGCGGGAACGAGCAGCTCCCCGCCGTGGACAACGTCTACGGCCGGATCCGCACCGTGCAGGCCGCCAGGGGCGGGAACGCGGTCTACCTCACGACGTCCAACGGCACGGACGACAAGCTGCTGCAGGTCACGGCGACGGCGGCGCAGGGCGCCTACCGGCCGCAGCTCGACGTCTCACCGGCCGGCGTGGCTCTGGTCAACCGGGGCGGCGTCCTGACCGCTTTCGTCCGGGGGCTGGACGGCCGCGTCTACCACTCCGGGCAGAGCAGCGCCGGAGGTTCGTGGACCGCCTTCCAGCCACTGCCGGGAGTGGTGGCCTCGGCTCCGGCCGCCGTGTCGTGGGGCGGCTCGCGGGTCGACCTCTTCGCCCGTGGGACGAGCGGGCAGCTCCTCCACGCGTGGTCCAGCGGCGGCGGCTACAGCGCCTGGCAGAACCTCGGAGGCAACCTCACCAGTGCACCATCCGCCGCGTCGCTGAGTCCGGGCTCCCTGGACGTGGTGGCCCGGTCCGGAGCCTCCGACAAGGTGGTGCGGCGCCACTGGGACGGCAGGTCCTGGAGCGCCTCCACGAGTCTGGGCGGAGTGGTCACAGGCGCCCCGGCCACCACCGCGAGCGCCTCGACCGGCCGCATCACGGTCTACGTGCGGGGCAGCGACGGCAAGCTGTGCACCAAGGTGCTCACGGCGACGACCACCGTGTCGGGGTGGAGCTGCGGGTCGGGGCGCGAGACCTGGGCCGCCCCCGCGGTGAGCGCCTCGCCAGGCCCCGTGCTCGTGACCCGTAACGCCGACCTCACGCCGGTCGTGAGCATCGGCGGCTTCACGACCGCGGTCGGCGGCCGGGTGGACAGCGCCCTCGCCGCAGCCAGCCGCTCGAGCACGTCGTACACCGTCATCGGGCGTGGGACCGACGGTGCGCTGTGGTCCTTCGACGGTCGCCCAGGCCACTACACGTGGTCCCGGGTCGGCGGCAGGCTCTCCTAGCCGCTCCGAGGCCCGAGCGGCGCGCGGTCCTCCGGTCCGTTCGCGGCCGGCCACGCCGGCACCTGGCCGGCACCTGGCCGGTCAGCTGAACACCATCGGGTCAGGACCGGTGCGCTCTCCCCGATCGAGCCGCGACACTGCCGCCAGGTCGTCGACGTCGAGCTCGAAGCCGAAGACGTCGAAGTTCTCACGGATCCGGCTGGGGGTCACCGACTTCGGGATGACGACGTTGCCCAGCTCCAGGTGCCACCGCAGGATGGCCTGCGCCGCCGTGACGCCGTGCTTGCCGGCGATCTGCGTGATGGTGTCGTCGCCCAGCACGGAGCCGCCGGAGGCGAGCGGGCTCCACGCCTCCGTCACGATGCCGTGCGCCGCGTGGAAGTCGCGCAGCTCCGCCTGCTGCAGGTAGGGGTGCAGCTCCACCTGGTTGATCGACGGCAGCTCGCCGGTCTCGTCGGCGAGGCGCTGGAGGTGCTCGACGGCGAAGTTGGACACGCCGACGGAGCGCACCCTTCCGTCGGCGCGCAGCTGGAGCAGCGCCTTCCAGGTCCCGACGTAGGAGTCCCGCGCGGGCGCAGGCCAGTGGATCAGGTACAGGTCGAGGACCTCGACGCCGAGCCTGCCGACCGACTCCTCGAAGGCCGCCATGGTGGAGTCGTAGCCCTGCCGGTCGTTCCAGACCTTGGTGGTGAGGAACACCTCGTCCCGCGGCACGTCGGTGGCCTTCAGGGCTCTGCCGACACCCTCCTCGTTCTGGTAGAGGGCGGCCGTGTCGATGCTGCGGTAGCCCGTCTCCAGGGCCGTGAGGACTGCTCGCTCCACCTGCTCGTCCGGCACCTGCCAGACCCCGAAGCCGAGCTGCGGGAGCTCGACGGAGCCGTTACCGGTGGACAGCCGGACGTTCGGGACGGAGGTCATCACCCGACTGTATGCCGCCCCGATACCCCTTTCCTGCTTGACCGCTCGGGGGAGGCCGGGTGCGAGTGCCAGGGCCTGGAAGTGTTGGCGAGGCCACATCACCTCGGGGCGTTGCCGTGGCGCCGTACGGCTAGGCTCCGCGACATGGCGCCCATCTCGAAGGTCCTCATTGCCAACCGCGGCGAGATCGCCGTGCGCATCGCCCGGGCCTGCGCCGACAGCGGTATCGCCTCGGTGGCGGTGTATGCCGACCCGGACCGGGACGCCCTGCACGTCAAGGTGGCCGACGAGGCGTACGCGCTGGGCGGCTCCACGCCGGGCGACTCCTACCTGGTGCAGGACAAGCTGCTCGACGTGGCCAAGCGTGCGGGCGCCGACGCGGTGCACCCCGGGTACGGGTTCCTGGCGGAGAACGCGGCGTTCGCCCAGGCGGTCCTGGACGCGGGGCTGACCTGGGTCGGCCCCTCGCCCGAGGCGATCGACTCCCTGGGGGACAAGGTCAAGGCGCGCCACATCGCGACCCGCGCCGGTGCCCCGTTGGTGGCCGGCACCTCCGACCCCGTCGAGACGGCCGCGGAGATCGTGGCCTTCGCCCGCGAGCACGGCCTTCCCGTCGCCATCAAGGCTGCCTACGGCGGCGGTGGGCGGGGGCTGAAGGTGGCCCGCACGCTGGAGGAGATCCCCGAGCTGTTCGAGTCCGCCACCCGCGAGGCGGTCGCCGCGTTCGGGCGCGGGGAGTGCTTCGTCGAGCGGTACCTGGACAGGCCGCGGCACGTGGAGACCCAGTGCCTGGCCGACACCCGGGGGACGGTCGTCGTCGTCTCCACCCGTGACTGTTCGCTGCAGCGCCGGCACCAGAAGCTCGTCGAGGAGGCTCCCGCACCGTTCCTGTCCCCGGAGCAGAACGCCGAGCTCGTCCGGGCGTCGAAAGCCATCCTGTCCGAGGCCGGGTACACCGGGGCGGGGACGTGTGAGTTCCTGGTCGGCCAGGACGGCACCATCTCCTTCCTCGAGGTCAACACCCGCCTGCAGGTCGAGCACCCGGTCAGCGAGGAGGTGACCGGCATCGACCTGGTCCGCGAGCAGTTCCGCATCGCAGCCGGTGAGGAACTGGGCTACTCCGACCCGGTGCCGGTCGGGCACTCCATCGAGTTCCGGATCAACGGCGAGGACGCCGGCCGCGGCTTCCTGCCCGCGCCGGGGGTCGTGGCGGTGTTCGAGCCGCCGTCCGGGCCGGGCGTTCGCCTCGACTCCGGCGTCGTCGCCGGTGACGTCATCGGCGGGGCCTTCGACTCCATGCTGGCCAAGCTCATCGTCACCGGCCGGGACCGCCAGCAGGCGCTGCAACGCTCGCGCCGGGCCCTGTCCGAGTTCGTCGTCGAGGGCATGCCGACCGTGCTGCCGTTCCACCGCGCGGTCGTGTCCGACCCCGCCTTCGCCCCGGAGGGCGACAAGCCGTTCACCGTGCACACCCGCTGGATCGAGACGGAGTTCGACAACCGGATCCCGCCGTACGCCGGCCCGATCGCGCAGGTGCCGCAAGAGCCCGACGAGCGGCAGAGCGTCGTCGTGGAGGTCGCAGGCAAGCGACTGGAGGTGGTGCTGCCCGGCGGCCTGTCCTTGGGCGGCGGTGGCGGGACCGTGAAGAAGAAGGCGCCCCGCCGCTCCGGCGCCTCCAAGGCAGGCGCCGCAGCCTCCGGTGACTCTCTGACCGCCCCCATGCAGGGCACCATCGTCAAGATCGCCGTGCAGGAGGGCCAGGAGGTCGCCGAGGGCGACCTCGTCGTCGTCCTGGAAGCCATGAAGATGGAACAGCCCATCACCGCCCACAGGCCCGGCACCATCACCGGACTGACCGCGCACGTCGGGCAGACGGTCACCAACGGCGCAGTCCTGGCCGAGATCAAGGGCTGACCCAGGCCCGGCCGCCCTCAGCTCTGGCCGAAGGGCGGCAGCTCCTTGGCCCCGGTCTGCGGCCCTTCGGTGTCCGGTCCGGGACCCGGGACGGAACCGCTGCCAGGCTCGTCGGTCGGGACCTGAGCGGGGCCACCGGTGTCGGGCTGGGTGCCGCCCGGCGTGGGGGTCGGCGACTGCGGCTCGCCTTGCTGCGTCGTCCCGCCATCCGGCAGCGGCTGGTCCTCCGTCCGGTCCTCACTGGGCCCGCTGGCATCGCTCTCGCTGGGCCCGCTGGTGTCGCTCTCGCTGGGCCCGCTGGTGTCGCTCGCGCTGGGCCCGCTGGTGTCGCTCGCACTGGGCCCGCTGGTGTCGCTTGCGACAGGCCCGCTCGTGTCGGCTCCGGGGACGCGGCCGGCGTCCATCGGCCCACCCGGCTCGCCGGGTCGCTGCGGTCCTCCAGGGGTCAGCGCGCCGGGGTCGCCGTCGGCGAGGTCACCCTGGGACCCCTGCTCCGGGTAGCCGATGCCCGGTGAGGGGTTGGGCACGGAGCCGGCCTCCCCCGTTTCGGTCGAGTGTGGGTCCGTCGAGTGCGTGTTGGTCTGGTCGGCGTCCTGGCCGCCCCGGCCGGCGTCGACGGAGGACTCCGGTCCCGGCTCGGGAAGCGGCACCGGTCCGGGCTCCGGGGTGGGAGCGGGGCCCGGCATGGGGCCAGGTTCCGGGGTGGGGGTGGGAACGGGGCCCGGCGTGGGCCCAGGTTCCGGCGTGGGGATGGGCCCAGGGTCGGGCGCCGGACCGGGAGAGGGGATGGTCTCGTCACCGCGGGGCAGGCCGAGCTGGTCACGCAGGACCGCTCCCCCCTTGTCCACCTGGTCGGCGTACTTGCCCCCGGTTCGCTGGTCGATGAGCTCCTCGACCTTGTCGATCGCCGACTCCGCCTGTTGCGGGTTGCCCTTGACGTAGTCCTTCAGCTTTTCGATGAATCCACCAGCCATGGCTTCTGCCTTTCGGTAGGGACCTGCGGTCGCGGCGCGCCCCCGACGCGTTCCCACTCGACCCTACCGAGAACCATGGGGTCGCGGAGTCGACGAGCGCCGTCAGTCCCGCTGGTGGAGCTGCCGGGCCGCCTCGGCTATCGACCCGGACAGCGACGGGTAGACGGTGAACGTCCCCGCGAGCTGGTCGACCGTGAGGCCGTGCTGGACGGCAAGCGTCACGGGGTAGATCAGCTCGGAGGCCCGGGGTGCCACCACGACCCCACCGACGACCGTGCCCACTCCGCGACGCGCGAACAGCTTGACGAAGCCGTCGGCTATGCCCTGCATCTTGGCCCGCGGGTTCGTCGCCAGCGCAAGCATGACCGAGGTGGCGTCGACCGAGCCGTCGTCGACGTCCTTCTGCGAGAAGCCCACCGTCGCGATCTCCGGGTCGGTGAAGATGTTGGCCGAGACCGCGCGCAGGTTCAGCGGGACCACAGCGTCGCCCAGGGCGTGCGCCATGGCGATCCGCCCCTGCATGGCGGCGACCGAGGCAAGGGGCAGGACGCCCGTGCAGTCTCCCGCCGCATACACCCCCCGGACCGAGGTTCGGGAGACGCGGTCCACGGCGACGTGTCCGGACTCGGTGAGCCGGACGCCGAGCTCCTCCAGCCCCAGACCGCTCGTCTGCGGGACGGACCCCACGGCCAGCAGGGCATGGCTGCCCTCCACCTCTCGGCCGTCCTCGAGGCTGACGACGACCCCCGAGGCGGTCCGCGTGACGCCCGCCATGCGGGAGCGGCCGAGCACCTCCATACCGCGCTTGCGGAAGACGTCCTCGATCACCGCCGCGGCGTCGGCGTCCTCCCCGGGCAGCACGAGGTCCCGCGACGACACCAGGGTGACCTCCGAGCCCAGCCCGAGGTAGGCCTGGGCCAGCTCGGCACCGGTCACGCCGGACCCCACCACGACCAGCTTCTCGGGGAGCTCCGGCAGCGCGTAGATCTGCTGCCAGGTCAGGATGCGCTCCCCGTCCGGCTGCGCGCTGCGCATCACCCGTGGGGTGGCGCCGGTGGCGACGAGGACCACGTCGGCCGTCAGCCGGCGGACGGAGCCGTCCTCCAGCGTCGCCTCCACCGCTGAGGCGCTCAGCAGCCGACCGGTCCCGCGCAGGACCTCGACCCCGTCCGCGTGCAGCCGGCCGCCGATGTCCCGCGACTGGGCCGCAGCGAGAGCGAGCACCCGGCGGTTCACCGCGGGCAGCTCGGCTACCGAGTCGGCCACCTCGTCGCCCTCCTGGTCCTCGAGGTGCACGCCGAGGTCGGAGGCGGTCTCGAACTGCGACATGAAGTCGGCGGTGGAGATGAGGGTCTTGCTCGGCACGCAGTCGGTGAGGACAGCGGCCCCGCCGAGGCCGTCCCGGTCCACCACCGACACCCGCGCGCCGAGGTGTGCCGCGACGAGCGCCGCCTCGTACCCTCCCGGCCCACCACCCAGGATGACGACCGTGGACTCACGCGCATTCACGCGCCCATCCAACCATCCTGCACGGCCACGCCCCTCGACCCACCGCAATTGGGCACCGCAGACGCCTCGTGAGCCGTATGGTCCAAGAACGCGCTACGTTCCGCCTCGGCACACTCGCCGCCCGACCCCGGGCACACACGTCAGGATGGAAACATGACTCCTCGCCCTCGACAGACGGCCCTAGCTGCCGTCGTCGCCGTCGCCGCGTCTCTCGCGGTGGCCGCCTGCGCACCCCCGGCCAAGACCGACTCAAGCAGCAGCTCGGGGACCGGGGCCGGGGCCAGTGCCAAGACCGCCACGTCCGCCAAGGACGTCGGTGGTATGGAGGCCCTCGTGGCTGCCGCGAAGAAGGAGGGGACCCTCAACGTCATCGCCCTGCCACCGGACTGGGCGAACTACGGCGCGATCATCAAGGCCTTCTCGGACAAGTACGGCGTGAAGGTGACGAGCGCGCAGCCCGACGCCAGCAGTGCCGACGAGATCACGGCAGCCACGAGGCTCAAGGGACAGTCGGGCGCTCCGGACGTGTTCGACCTCGGGGCCGCGGTGGCCTCGGCAAACACGACGATGTTCGCGCCATACAAGGTGGCCACCTTCGACTCGGTCCCCACCGACCTCAAGGACGCGAACGGCACGTGGGTCAACGACTACGGCGGCTACATGTCGGTCGGCTACGACTCGTCCAAGGTGCCTGCTCCCACGTCGTTCGCGGACCTGCTGAAGCCGGCGTACAAGGGCAAGGTCGCCCTGAACGGTGACCCCACCAAGGCCGGCGCCGCCTTCGCAGGCGTCCAGATGGCCTCGCTCGCCAACGGCGGGACGGCCGGTGACGTCGCCAAGGGCGTGGCGTTCTTCAAGCAGCTCAAGAAGGCCGGCAACTTCATCCCGGTCGACCCGACGCCCGCGACGATCGCCTCGGGGCAGACTCCGGTCGTCATCGACTGGGACTACCTCAACGCGGCCCAGTCGGCCAAGGTCCCGTCCTGGAAGGTGTACGTCCCGGACAACGCGGTCGTGGCCGGCTACTACGTCCAGGCGGTGAACAAGGACGCCCCGCACCCGGCGGCCGCCCGCCTGTGGCAGGAGTTCCTGTACTCCGACGACGGCCAGAACCTGTGGCTCAAGGGTGGCGCGCGACCGGTGCGCTTCGACGACCTGAAGAAGTCGGGAAAGCTCGACTCCGCGGCGGCCGCCGCCCTACCCCCAGTGACCGGTACCCCCGTGGTGCCGTCCTCGGCAGACTCGGACTCGGCGAAGGCCTACCTCGCCAAGGAATGGGCCAACGCCGTTGGCTGAGGTCTCACGCCGCAGGGCGCTCGGCGGTCTACGGCCGTCAGGCGCCCTGGTCGGCGTGGTGCCCTTCTTCGCCTACGTCACGGTCTTCCTGCTCATCCCGGCGCTGGTCGTCGTCATCGGCGCCTTCGTCAGCGGCGGGCGGCCGACCCTCGGCAACATCCGGGCTCTCGGCCAGCCGGCGGTGACCTCGGCCCTGTGGCACTCCGTGGTCCTGTCCGCCGTGACGGCCGTCGTCGGCGCCGTGCTGGGCGCGGTGCTGGCGTACGCCGTCTCGACCGCCTCTCCGCGGGGGGTGCTCAAGCGGTTCCTGACGTCGCTGTGCGGGGTGCTGGCCCAGTTCGGCGGCGTGACGCTGGCCTTCGCCTTCCTCGCCACCTTCGGGGCCACCGGGTTCCTGACCCGAGCGCTCGCCACGGTCGGCGTCCAGTCCGGCGGCGGGCTCTGGCTCTACGAGTGGGACAAGGGGCTCATGCTGGTCTACCTGTACTTCCAGGTGCCGCTGATGCTCATCGTCTTCCTGCCGGCCGTCGAAGGGCTCCGGCCGCAGTGGCGCGAGGCGACCGAGACGCTGGGGGGCAGCACTGCGCTGTACTGGCGACGGGTCGGCGGCCCCATCCTGCTGCCCTCGTTCATCGGGGCCCTGCTGCTGCTCTTCACCAACGCCTTCTCCGCCTACGCCACAGCGGCGGCTCTCGTCTCGCAGGGGTCGCCGCTGCTGCCGCTGCAGATCGGCGGCACCTTCACCTCCGAGGTGATCCTCGGCCGGGAGAACGTCGGCAAGGCCATGGCCCTGGCGATGGTCGTGGTCGTCGCCCTCGTCATGACCGCCTACGCCGTGCTGGACCGGCGCGCGTCGCGATGGCTGGTCCGGTGAGCGGCCAGCGCGCGGTCATGCGGCGCCGCCAGAACGCCTTCCGGTGGGCGGTGGTCACCGTGGCGCTGCTGTTCTTCGGCGCACCGCTCTTCGGCATGCTCGAGTTCACGACCCGTGACGCCTCCGGCCACCGCACCGCCGCCACGTGGTCCCAGCTCGCGGATCTCGGCACCATCTCCCAGCGCTACCCCGACCTGAGCGCCGGTCTCGTCGCCTCGCTGTGGCTGGCCGTGCTCACGGTGGTCATGATGCTCGTCCTGCTCGTGCCGACGATGACGTGGGTGCGGCTCCGGCTCCCTGGCCTGAGCCGCACGGTCGAGTTCCTCTGCCTTCTGCCGCTCACCGTCCCGGCCATCGTGCTCGTGGTCGGCCTCACGCCGGTCTACGCCTGGGTCACCTACCTGCTCAACGGGTCCGCCGTATGGCTGTGCTTCGCCTACGTCGTGCTCGTGCTGCCCTACGCTTACCGCGCGCTGGACGCCGGGCTGCGGGCCATAGACGTCCGGACGCTCAGCGAGGCAGCTCGGTCGCTGGGAGCCGGCTGGGGGACGGTCATGGCCCGCGTCATCCTGCCGAACCTGCGCACCGCGGTGCTCTCGGCCGCGTTCCTCACCGTGGCGCTCACCCTGGGTGAGTTCACCATCGCGAACCTCTTCAGCCGCACGAACCTCCAGGTCGCCATGTACCTGCTCGGGAAGTCCGATGCCCAGATCTCCGTGGCGGTCGGGCTGGCCGCCCTGCTGTTCGCCATCGCGATCCTTTTCGCGATGTCCTTCGTCGGTGGGCAGCGGGACACCGTCTCGCCGCTGAGCCGGCTGCGCCGTCACCGTCAGGAGCCGACATGACCACCGCCCCCACGACCTACGCACCCACCACCTCCGGCGGCCAGCGCGGCGTCGCGGTGGAGCTGACCGGCCTGCGGCGGTCCTACGGTCCGGTCCGCGCCCTCGACGACCTGACGCTGCGACTGGCGCCCGGTGAGCTCGTGGCCCTGCTGGGCCCGTCGGGATGCGGCAAGACCACGGCGCTGCGCTGCCTCGCGGGGCTGGAGGACCCCGACGGGGGACGCATCGAGGTGGACGGCAAGGACCTGACCAGGGTGCCGACCAACCGGCGGGACCTCGGCATGGTGTTCCAGGCCTACAGCCTCTTCCCGCACATGACGGCGCGTCAGAACGTGGAGTTCGGCCTGCAGCTCCGCCGGCAGCCGGGCGAACGGCGGCGCGCCAGGGCCGCAGCGATGCTCGACCTGGTGGGGCTGTCGAGCCAGGCTGACCGGTTCGCGCACCAGCTCTCGGGTGGGCAGCAGCAGCGGGTCGCCCTCGCCCGCGCCCTCGCGATCGAGCCGCAGGTCCTGCTGCTCGACGAGCCTCTCTCGGCGCTCGACGCGAAGGTGCGGGTCCAGCTGCGTGACGAGATCCGCCGCATCCAGCTCGAGGTCGGCACGACGACCCTGTTCGTGACGCACGACCAGGAGGAGGCCCTCGCCGTGGCAGACCGCGTCGGCGTGATGCGCAGTGGCCGGCTGGAGCAGATCGCCGCCCCCCAGGAGCTGTACTCGCGTCCGGTCAACGACTTCGTCGCGGACTTCGTCGGCGTGACGAACCGGCTGCCGGGTCACGCGCACGGCCACGCGGCTGCTGTGATGGACGCCGACGTGCCGCTGCTCAGCGGGTCCGCGACCTCCGGGGCGGTCACGGTGCTGGTCCGCCCAGAGCATCTTGCGGTCCGCCCGGACGCCGCCGGCGGCGCGGAGGTGCTCAGCGTGAGCTTCCTCGGTGCGCACGCCCGGGTCGTCGCCCAGGTGACCGGCGGACCCAAGGTCTTCGTCCAGGTCCCCAGCCGTGCTGTGGCGGACTTCTCCCCCGGCCAGCGAGTGACCGTCACCCCGGTCGGTGAGCCGGCCCTCGCCGTGGCGCGCGAGGAGGCCTAGTGGCCGCTTCCCACGTCGGTACTCTTCGGACGTGACCGCGCAGAGCCGCCCTTCCACGGGCCACCCAGATCTGGCAGACCCGGCGACCGACCCCTTCGAGGTGGCGGCTGCGGCGGCCCAGGCCATCGCCGAGCACACCGGCGCGCAGCGGCACGACGTCGCGCTGGTCCTCGGCTCGGGCTGGGGCCAGACCGGTGACCTCGTCGGGCAGACGCTGGCCACCGTGGACAACGCCGACGTCCCGGGCTTCGCCAGGGTGACGGTCGCCGGGCACTCGGGCACGATGCGCTCGGTGGCCATCGCCGACACCGGACGTCGGGCGCTGGTCTTCGGTACGCGCACCCACTTCTACGAGGGCAAGGGCGTGCGGTCGGTGGTCCACGCGGTGCGGACCGCCGCTGCTGCCGGCTGCCGCACGATCGTGCTCACGAACGGCTGCGGCGGCCTGAACCCGGCCTGGGGTCCCGGCACCCCGGTCCTCATCCGGGACCACATCAACCTCACCGCCACCTCGCCCGTAGAGGGCGCGCACTTCGTGGACCTCACCGACCTCTACTCCCCGCGGCTGCGCGACCTCGCGCGAGGTGTCGACCCCGACCTCGACGAGGGCGTCTACGTCCAGTTCCGGGGGCCGCACTACGAGACGCCCGCCGAGGTGCGGATGGCGAAGGCATTGGGAGGCGACCTCGTCGGCATGTCCACGACCCTGGAGGCGATCGCCGCCCGGCAGTCCGGCCTGGAGGTGCTCGGGATCTCCTTGGTGACGAACCTCGCCGCAGGGATCAGCGACCAGCCGCTGTCCCATGAAGAGGTCCTCGAGGCCGGCCGGGCCGCGGCGCAACGATGCGGACGCCTCCTGGCCGCGGTCGTCGCGAGCATCTGAAGGAGCCGACCGATGACGTACGCCGGCAGGCACGGCCGCCAGGACAGGGCAGGAGCGCGCTCCCAGGACGCGGCGGAGGAGCTCGTCGACGCGGCGCAGGCCTGGGTGGACGACGACCCCGACCACGAGACGCGGGTCGAGCTCGGCCTCGTCCTCGGCCGGGCGAAGGAGGGCGACGAGGCTGCCCTCGAGGACCTGCGTGACCGCTTCTCAGGAATGCTCGAGTTCGGGACCGCCGGGTTGCGGGGAGCCCTGGGCGCCGGACCCAACCGGATGAACCGGTCGGTGGTCATCCGCGCCGCGGCCGGGCTCACGGCGTACCTCCAGGAGAGCGAGCCGGAGCCGTTCGTCGTCGTCGGGTACGACGCCCGGAAGAACTCCGACGTGTTCGCGCGCGACACGGCCGCCGTGGTCGTGGCAGCCGGTGGCGGGGCGGCGACCCTCCCGCACACCCTGCCCACTCCGGTGCTGGCCTTCGCAATCCGGCACCTCGGAGCGGACGCCGGCGTGATGGTGACCGCCAGCCACAACCCGCCGCAGGACAACGGCTACAAGGTCTACCTCGGCGACGGGTCGCAGATCGTCCCGCCGGCGGACGCCCAGATCGCGGCCTGCATCGCCCGCGTCGCGGCCGTCTCCGACGTACCGCTCGCGCAGGACGGCTGGCACACGCTCGGGGACGAGGTTCTCGAGGCGTACCTCGACGCCACCGCCGCGGTGGTCTCCGCCGACAGTCCCCGCGACCTCGCCGTGGTCCACACCGCCCTGCACGGCGTGGGGAGCGACACCCTGCTGAGGGTCTTCGAACGGGCCGGGTTCCCGCCGCCGACCCCGGTGCCCAGCCAGCAGCACCCGGACGCGGCGTTCCCCACGGTCGCCTTCCCCAACCCGGAGGAGCCAGGAGCGATCGACGCCGCCCTGGAGCTGGCCCGCGAGGTCGGGCCGGACCTCGTCCTCGCGAACGACCCGGACGCCGACCGCTGCGCCGTGGCCGTCCCCGTGGAGGGCGACTGGCGGATGCTGCGCGGCGACGAGGTTGGTGCGCTGCTGGGGGCGCACATCCTGGACCGCGGGGTCGACCCGGAGGTCGACGTCTTCGCCAGCTCCATCGTGTCGTCCCGGCTGCTGGCCGCGATGGCTGCGGCCGCGGGGGTCCGGCACGAGGAGACCCTCACCGGGTTCAAGTGGATCTCGCGCGTGCCGGGCCTGCGGTACGGCTACGAGGAGGCGCTGGGCTACTGCGTCGACCCGCGCCGCGTGCGGGACAAGGACGGCCTGAGCGCCTGCCTGCTCATGGCCGAGCTCGCGGCGACCCTCAAGGCGCAGGGCCGAACGCTGACCGACCGCTTGGACGACCTCGCGGTCCAGCACGGCCTGCACGCGACGGACTCCTTCTCGGTCCGGGTGGCAGACCTCGCGCTGATCGGCGACGTCATGAGCCGCCTGCGGGCGACGCAGCTGCGGGAGGTGGCCGGCATCGCGGTGTCGCAGGCCGACGACCTGGCCCTGGGCAGCCAGCCGCTGCCGCCGACCGACGGGCTGCGCTACTACCTGGAGGACAGGTCCCGGGTCATCGTGCGGCCGTCGGGCACCGAGCCGAAGCTCAAGGTGTACCTCGAGGTCGTGGAACCCGTCGACGCCCGTGACGGGCTGGGCGCTGCGAAGGAGAATGCGGGCGCACGCCTGGCCGCTATCCGCAGCGCCATGAGCTCGCTGACCACGGTGTGAGACACGGCTAGACTCGTGCAGTGAGTACCTCCCCCGCCTTGGCGCCCTCGGTGGACGCGACCGCCCGCGCGCGAGACCTGCTGGGCGTCACGCGCCTGAGCGACAGCGCGCTTACGAGCTGGCTGCACTCGCTGCCCGGGGTAGACCAGGTCGGCTGCGAGGCCCGGGCGGCGAGCCTGGGGACCCGGTCGATCAAGACCACGTCCAAGGCCTGGGCGATCGACCTGGCCATCTCGATGATCGACCTCACGACCCTGGAGGGCGCTGACACTCCCGGCAAGGTCCGAGGGCTGTGCGCCAAGGCTCTGACGCCCGACCCGACAGACCCGGCCACGCCCCGACCTGCGGCCGTGTGCGTGTACGGGGACCTGGCGGCGGTCGCCAAGAAGGCACTCGGGTCCAGCGGTGTGAACGTCGCCGCGGTCGCGACGGCCTTCCCGAGCGGACGGGCCCTGATGCCCGTCAAGCTCGCCGACACCGAAGACGCGGTCCAGGCGGGCGCGGACGAGATCGACATGGTGATCGACCGAGGCGCCTTCCTCTCCGGCGACTACCTCACGGTGTTCCGCGAGATCGCGCAGGTGGCCCAGGCCTGCGTGCGTCCGGAGGGGTCCAGGGCCCGCCTGAAGGTCATCATGGAGACCGGAGAGCTGGTCACCTACGACAACGTGCGCCGGGCGTCCTGGCTGTCGATGCTGGCCGGCGCGGACTTCATCAAGACCTCCACGGGGAAGGTCTCGCCGGCCGCGACCCTGCCGGTGACCCTGGTGATGCTGGAGGCGGTGCGCGACTGGCGTGACGCGACCGGCGAGATGGTCGGGGTCAAGCCGGCCGGCGGGATCCGGACCAGCAAGGACGCTGTGAAGTTCCTCGTGGCGGTCAGCGAGGTGGCGGGGGACGACTGGCTCGACCCGTACTGGTTCCGCTTCGGCGCGTCGAGCCTGCTCAACGACCTGCTGCTGCAGCGGCAGAAGCTTGCCACCGGCGCCTACTCCGGCGCCGACTACGTCACCGACGACTCACCGAGTCTCTACTGACCCCGCCGGCACCGGACCCCCGGCACCGGACCCCCAGCACCGACCGCCAGCACTGACCCCCCAGCACGCCCCACGCGCTGACCCTCGCCCCCTACGCACGCTGAGGAACCACCCCATGGCCACCTTCGAGTACGCACCCGCACCGGAGTCCCGCTCCGTCGTCGACATCAGACCCTCGTACGGGCTCTTCATCGACGGAGCCTTCACCGAGTCCCAGGGTGGCTCTGCCTTCAAGTCGGTGAACCCGGCGACCGAGGAGGTGCTCGCCGAGGTGACTGCGGCGAGCGAGGCCGACGTCGACCGGGCTGTCGCCGCCGCACGGCGGGCCTACCAGGGGGTCTGGGGCCGGATGTCGGGCACCGACCGTGGGAAGTACCTGTTCCGGATCGCCCGGCTGCTCCAGGAGCGTTCGCGCGAGTTCGCGGTCCTGGAGAGCATCGACAACGGCAAGCCGATCAAGGAGAGCCGCGACGTCGACGTGCCGCTGGCGGCGGCGCACTTCTTCTACCACGCGGGATGGGCCGACAAGCTGGAGTATGCCGGGCTGGGGACCGACCCCAGGCCGCTGGGAGTCGTGGGACAGGTCATCCCGTGGAACTTCCCGCTGCTCATGCTGGCCTGGAAGGTCGCACCCGCCCTCGCCACCGGTAACACCGTCGTGATCAAGCCTGCGGAGACGACGCCGTTGTCCGCCCTGCTCTTCGCGGAGGTCCTGCAGCAGGCCGACCTGCCGCCAGGGGTCGTCAACATCGTCACCGGTGCGGGCGCCACGGGCCAGGCGATCGTCGACCACCCCGACATCGACAAGCTCGCCTTCACCGGGTCCACGGGCGTCGGCAAGATGATCGCGCGGTCCATCGCGGGCACGCGGAAGAAGGCGACCCTGGAGCTGGGCGGGAAGGCGGCGAACATCGTCTTCGACGACGCGCCGCTGGACCAGGCGGTCGAGGGCATCGTCAACGGCATCTTCTTCAACCAGGGCCACGTCTGCTGCGCGGGCTCCCGTCTGCTCGTCCAGGAGTCCATCGCCGAGGAGGTCGAGCGGCGGCTCAAGCGCCGGCTCGGCACGCTTCGCGTCGGCGACCCACTCGACAAGAACACCGACGTCGGGGCGATCAACTCCCAGGCCCAGCTGCAGCGCATCACCGAGCTGACGGCGGCGGGTGAGGCGGAGGGCGCCGAGCGCTGGGACAACGGCTGCGAGCTGCCTGCCAAGGGCTTCTGGTTCCGGCCCACCGTCTTCACCGGGGTCAGCCAGACCCACCGCATCGCCCAGGAGGAGATCTTCGGGCCGGTGCTGTCCGTCCTGACGTTCCGCACCCCGCACGAGGCTGTGGCCAAGGCGAACAACACGCCATACGGCCTGTCTGCCGGGATCTGGACCGAGAAGGGGTCGCGGATCCTCTGGATGGCCGACCAGCTCCGCGCGGGCGTGGTGTGGGCCAACACCTTCAACAAGTTCGACCCGACGAGCCCCTTCGGCGGCTACAAGGAGTCCGGCTACGGGCGCGAAGGCGGTCGTCACGGCCTCTACGCCTACGTCGCTACGGGAGACGCCAAGTGAGCGCCACCGTGTCCGCAGGCACCACCCGCGGCCCGGGTGCGGCTGACACCCGGGTCGACGTCCGCAAGACCTACAAGCTGTACATCGGCGGGAAGTTCCCCCGATCGGAGTCCGGCAGGTCGTACGAGGTCGTCGACCACCGGGGCCGGTTCCTCGCCAACGCGGCGCAGGGGTCGCGCAAGGACGCCCGTGACGCGGTCGTCGCCGCACGGGCCGCCTTTGCGGGGTGGGCCGGATCGACGGCGTACAACCGCGGCCAGGTGCTGTACCGCGTCGCGGAGGTGATGGAGGGCCGGCGAGCCCAGTTCGTCGCGGAGGTCCGGGCCAGCGAGGGTCTGGCCGAACGTCGCGCGGAGGCCGTGGTCTCGCAGGCGATCGACCGCTGGGTCTGGTACGCCGGCTGGGCGGACAAGCTCGCCCAGGTCCTCGGTGGCCTCAACCCGGTCGCCGGACCGTACTTCGACATCTCGGCGCCGGAGCCGACCGGTGTCGTCGGGGTCCTTGCGCCGCAAGGGTCATCGCTCCTGGGCCTGGTGTCCGTGGTGGCCCCCGTGGTCGTCTCCGGCAACACGGTCGTGGTGCTGACCAGCGAGCAGCGCCCGCTTCCCGCCATCACGCTGTCCGAGGCGCTCGCCACCTCCGACGTGCCCGGCGGGGTGGTCAACCTCATCACAGGCAGGACCGCGGAGGTCGCGCCCTGGATCGCCTCGCACCGCGACGTCAACGCGATCGACCTGGCAGGCGCTGCGGCGGCCGACGGCGTGAGCTGGGGTGACCTCGAGCTCGCCGCGGCGGAGAACCTCAAGAGGGTCGTGCGTCCGGCCGGGGCCGGTTCTGACGCCGTGGAGCCGGACTGGTCACGGACGCCGGACCTCTCGCGGGTCACGTCCTTCCTCGAGACCAAGACGGTCTGGCACCCCAAGGGCCGCTGACCGTTGCCCGTCTCGACGGCCGGGGAACGGCGCGCCCTCCGGGCTCACGCGGCCGCCCTCGACCCTGCGGCAGCGCGGGCCCATGGCTGAGACCCGCGCGCGGGTCGTCGTTCTCACGGGCCCCAGCGGTGCCGGCAAGTCGCGGTTGGCCGCCCGGCTTCGAGCCGCACATGGGTGGCCCGTCGTCCGGCTGGACGACTTCTACCGTGACCGGGAGGACCCCGCCATGCCGCGCAGCGAGGAGCTGGGCATCATCGACTGGGACCACCCTGGCTCGTGGGACGGCGCCGCAGCGGCGGCTGCCCTGGAGACGCTGGTGACCACCGGCTCGGTGTGCACCCCGGTGTACGACATCGCGCGGAGCAGGGCGGTCGACACCGCGACCGTCCACGCGCGGCCGCACGACCTGGTCCTCGCGGAGGGGATCTTCGGCGCGGAGATCATCGGGGAGCTGCGCGACCGGGGGCTCCTGGCCGGGGCATACTGCGTCCACCACCACAGGGTGGTCACGTTCGTCCGGCGCCTGCTGCGCGACCTGTCCGAGCGCCGCAAGCCCCCGTGGACCCTCGTCCGTCGTGGCCTGACCCTGATGAGGGACGAGCCCCGGGTCGTGGCCAGGCAGGAGGCGCTCGGCGCGACGTCGGCGCGTCCCGCGGACCTCGAACCGCTGCTCTCCGCTCTGGCGAGGTAGGAGCGGGACAGGAGGGGTCGGAAGGGACGAACCGGTCCACCGCTGCGTCGCGGCTTGGTAGGTTCTGGCCTACACGTTGGCCGGAGCTGAGGGGCAGGCACACCATGAGCGACATGCCTGCGGAGGACCAGGCCCGCGGTGGGGAGGGCCCGGACGGCCCTCCGGCGTGGGCCGCGCCAGGCTCCACGCCGCCGGGCTACCCCACACCGGACTTCCCCGGTGCGGCGTCCGCCGCTCGGGACCTCGCCGGACCGCCCCTCGGGTCACCCCACACGGCCACGCCGGCGCAGCCCCCGCCACTGCAGCTGCCCCCGCCGCCGCAGCTGCCCTGGACCACCGCGTTCACGGCTCACAAGCCGGGCATCATCCCGTTGCGTCCGCTGGGCTTCACGGACATCCTGGACGGAGCGTTCGCGGCGACCCGCCGCAACCCGCGCACGTTCTTCGGCCTGGCCCTCGTCACCAGCCTGGTGGTCGTCGGGGTCTTGGCGCTCCTGGCCGCCGTGGCCTACCTCCTCGCGACACAACTGCCCGGCGGCGCCTCCGACACCCTGCTCGCCGTCGGCGCCCTGGGCGGGCTCACGGTGATGTACCTCTTCAGCGCAGTCACGTCCGTGGCGCTCACTGGCATGCTGTCCTACCCGGTGGGGGAAGGCGTCCTGGGCCGTCGGCCCTCGATCGGCGAGACGTGGCGCCACACGCGTGCGATGATCCCGCGGCTGGCCGGTCTGTGTCTGCTCCTCATGCTCCCGGTGGTCCTCGTCGTGGGCGCACTGGTCGGTCTCGTGGTGTGGGCCGTGGCGCGGGACTCCCCCGTCGGAGGAGCCGTCGCCGTGCTGGGCTTCCTCGCGGTGGTGGTCGGCATCGTCACGGCGGGCGTGCGCGTCGCGCTGGCCACGCCGGCCCTGGTGCTCGAGGACATCGGTGTGGTCGCCGCCCTTCGACGGTCCTGGGCGCTCACCTCGCGCCGGTTCTGGCGGACCCTGGGAGTGCTCCTGCTGGCAGCGGTGCTCGTGGCGATCGTCCAGCAGGTGCTCGGCTTCGGGTTCCAGCTGCTGGGTCTGGTCCTCGGGGTCGCGGTCACCGCGACGAGCGACGGCGGCGCCTCGGACGCGGCGATGTTCGCCATCGTGATGGCGTCCTCGGTGGTCGGAGGTCTCGTGGCCGCGTTGGTGGCGCAGCCCTTCCAGGCAGGCGTCGTGGCGCTGCTCTACACGGACGCCCGGATCCGCAGGGAGGGCTTCGACCTGGCGCTCGCGCGGGCCGCGACGGGGGCCCCGGTGGCCGGGTGAGCCTCACCCGGCTCCTGGCGGCGCCCGCGAGGCTCGACCCGGGGAACCGCGAGGCGCGCGCGTGGCTCCAGGCGGAGCTGGCCAAGCCGGCATACCGCGACACGCGCGACCCGCTGACCCGCGCGCTCGAAGCGGTCCAGCGGTGGCTGGAGGACCTGCTCAGCGGGGTGCACTCCCCCACCCGGCCGCTGCCCACCGTGGTGGCAGGCCTCGTGTCCGTGGCCCTCGTCCTCCTCGTCGCCTACATGCTGCGCTTCGTCCGCCGGACCCGACGGCTGCCTCACGCCGACGACAGGGCGGCGGTCAGCGTGGAACGACTCACCGCGCGGCAGTACCTCGAGCGCGCGCTGCAGGCGAGGGCCGAGGGACGGTACGCCGAGTGCGTGCTCGATCTGCTGCGCTCCATCGCCGTGGGCGGGGTCGAGCGTGCGCTGCTCGAGGACGCCCCGTCCTTGACCGCCCACGAGATCTCCGGCCGGCTCGCGGTGGTCGTGCCATCCCTGCGGGCTGACCTGGCGTGGGCGGCCGACCGGTTCGACGCGATCGCCTACGGCCAGGCCGACGCCAGCGCTGCAGAGGCGGACCAGATGCTCGCCCTTCAGCGTGCCGTCGCGGCGGCGCGGCCGTTGCACGCCAGTGCCCGAGACGGCGGCGACCCCGCGGACGAACGCGACGCGGGGGCTGTGGCAGGGGACCATGCCGGGGTGGGCGGGTGACGCTTCAGGTCTGGGAGCGGTCTGCTGCCGAGCAGAGCGCGCCGAGCGTCGTCAGGTCTGCCCGACCTGGCGGGACAGCGCGCTCGCGTCGCGCGTTCTGGACCGTCGTCGTGGTCCTCGTGCTCGCCTTGGTGACCACGGCCGTGACGGTGGGAGTGCGCCGCGCGGCACACCGCGGCGTCCCGCTGGACCCCGGGAACCCGGGCCGCGAGGGAGCCCAGGCGGTGGCGAGCGTTCTCCACCAGCGCGGCGTCGGCGTCACGGTCGTGCGCGGGCAGGACGACCTGCTCGGGCGGGAGGCGCCAGGTCGGGACACCACCGTCGTCGTGACGGGGACGGGCCAGCTGTCCGACCAGACGGCGCGCACGATGCTCGACCGCGTCCGGGGCGCCCGCAGGCTCGTTCTCGTCGAGCCACCCGGCTTCCTGCTGCGAGCCCTGCACCTTCCCGTGGACGTGTCCTCCGCGGACTCCCCTGGGCCCAGCGTGCGGGCAGGCTGCTCGGTGGACGGCATCCGCCCGAGCGACACCATCACGACCGGAGGCCGGCTGTACGAGGCGCAGTCGCAGGGAGCGACCGTCGGCACCGCGGGGTTCCACAGCACAGCGCGTGACGACGTGACCGAGTGCTTCGGCCAGCACGGCTCGGCACTGGTCGTGGTGGCGGCGCAACCGCACGAGAGCCGGCCCGAGATCGCCGTACTGGGCACCGGGCTGCTCCTGCGCAACGGCGACATCACGCAGCTCGACAATGCTGGCGTGGCGGTCCGGCTCCTGGCTCGTGGCGAGCGTCTGGAGTGGTACCTGCCGTCGGCCCTGGACATCAGCACCGGCGACACCACCCCCACCTCACAGGTCCCAGCGGCGGTCGGGCCGCTGGCCGTTCTGCTCCTCCTGGGGCTTCTCGCGCTGATGGTCTGGCGCGGCCGCAGGTTCGGTCCGCTGGTGGCGGAGCCGCTGCCCGCCGTGGTGAAGGCCATCGAGACCACCCAGAGCCGCGGCCGCCTCTACCGCAAAGCACGGGACACGGGGCGGGCAGGACAGGCGCTGCGGGCCCGGGCCTGTCGTCGCCTCGGCGGCTACCTGGGCCTGCCGCCGTCCGCCACACCCGCCGCCGTGGCGGCCGCGGTGGCCACTGCGGCCGCCCGCGACCCCGTCGCCGTCGCGGCGGTGCTCGCCGGCCCACCCGCACCGGACGAGACAGCCCTGCTGACCCTCGCCCACGACCTGTCCGACCTCGAGAAGGAAGTCCGTCGCCCATGACCGAACAGCGAGCTGTCCCTCCGGCGCCTGCGGGCTCTTCCACCGGCGGCGCGGCGTACGGGCCCGTCGACCGCCGGACGCCGGGTCATGCGGACCGGGCCCGGGCCGCTGCTGCCGGTGAAGCCGGGGTGGCGGGGGACGCCGACCGTGCCCGGGCCGCCCTTATGGCAGTGCGGACCGAGGTCGGCAAGGCCGTCGTCGGCCAGGACGCCGCGGTCGCCAGCATCCTCATCGCGCTCCTGTGCCGGGGGCACATCCTGCTCGAGGGAGTGCCGGGCGTTGCGAAGACGCTCCTGGTCCGCAGCGTCGCCGCCGCGCTCGACGTTCAGACGAAGCGCGTCCAGTTCACCCCGGACCTGATGCCCGGCGACGTCACCGGCTCGCTGGTCTACGACAACGCCACCTCCGAGTTCTCCTTCCGCCAGGGACCCGTATTCACCAACCTCCTGCTGGCCGACGAGATCAACCGCACGCCGCCCAAGACGCAGGCATCCCTCCTGGAGGCGATGGAGGAACGGCAGGTCTCGGTCGACGGCACCCCGCGTCCCCTGCCCTCCCCCTTCCTCGTCGCCGCGACCCAGAACCCCGTCGAGTACGAGGGCACCTACCCGCTCCCCGAGGCCCAGCTCGACCGGTTCCTGCTGAAGGCCACCATGCCGCTGCCCCCGCGGGAGGACGAGATCCGCGTCCTGACGAGGCACGCCGGAGGGTTCGACCCGCGAGACCTCGCCCGGGCCGGGCTGCGCCCGGTGGCGAGCGCCGCGGACCTCGAGGCGGGGAGCGCCCTGGTGCGCCAGGTCACGGTGTCCCCCGAGGTCGCGGCGTACATCGTCGACCTGGCTCGGGCCACGCGCAGCTCGCCGTCGCTGGCTCTCGGGGTCAGCCCTCGGGGCGCCACAGCGCTTCTCGCGACGAGTCGGGCCTGGGCGTGGCTCAACGGGCGGGGCTTCGTCACCCCCGACGACGTCAAGGCGCTGGCGCAGGCGACCCTCGCGCACCGTCTCTCGCTGCGCCCCGAGGCGGAGCTCGAAGGCGTGGCCGTGTCGTCAGTGCTGGAGGCCGCCATCGGCTCCGTGCCGGTGCCCAGGTAGCGGAGCGATGAGCTGCATCCGTCCCGGGCCACCTTCGGGTACCTCGGGCCCATGATCGTCACCGGACGGCTTCTCGCGCTGGTCCTGTGTGGCACGGTGCCGGTCGTGCTGCGCCCGCACTACTCCACCGTGTGGGCCTGGGCGGCGCTGTGCGTGGTCGTCGCCGTCGCCGACACCCTCGCCGCCGGCTCGCCCAGGACGGTGCAGCTCAGCCGTGGCCCGAGCCTCCAGGTGCGGCTGGGGGAGGCGGCGGAGACCACCCTGCTCGTGGCCAACCCCGGGCCACGGCGGTTTCGCGGGATGGTGCGCGACGCCTGGCAGCCTTCCGCCGGGGCCACCGGCAACCGGCACAGGGTCGACGTGCCTGCAGGCGAACGACGCGCGGTGGTCTCGCGGCTGCTCCCGACGCGGCGAGGCGACCGGACCGCCGACCGGGTGACGCTGCGCGGGCTCGGTCCACTCGGGGTGGCGGGCCGGCAGCGGTCGGTCGTCGTGCCCGGGCGGGTCCGGGCGCTGCCGCCGTTCCCCTCACGCAAGCACCTTCCCTCACGCCTGGCCAGGCTGCGTCAGCTGGACGGGCGTTCGGCGGTGCGGGTCCGCGGTCAGGGCACCGAGTTCGACTCGCTTCGCGACTACGTGGACGGCGACGACGTACGCAGCATCGACTGGCGCGCCACCGCACGCCGCCGCACCACCGTGGTGCGGACCTGGCAGCCGGAGAAGGACCGGCACATCATCCTCGTGCTGGACACCTCCAGGACCTCCGCGGGCAGGGTCGGCGACACCCCACGGCTCGACGCGGCGATGGATGCAGCGCTGCTCCTCGCGGCGCTCGCCTCACGTGCCGGAGACCGCGTCGACCTCGTCGCGGGTGACCGGCGGGTGCACCGCAAGGTGGTGGGAGCCGGTCGCACCACCCTGCTGGGCGACCTGGTCCAGGCCATGGCGCCCCTCGAGCCGGCGCTCCTGGAGGCGGACTGGACGCTGCTGGTCTCTGAGGTCACGCGGCTGAGCCGGCAACGCGGGCTGGTGGTCCTGCTGACGCCGCTGGAGCCGTCGGCCGTCGAGGAGTCGCTGCTCCCACCGCTCGCGGTTCTCGCGCAACGACACCGGGTCGTGCTCGCCTCGGTGGGCGACCCGGCGCTGCGGGACATGCTGGAGCGGGACCACGACGTCCGGGACGTGTACGACGCGGCAGCGGCCGCTCGGACCGTGGCGCTGCGAGAACGAACCGCCGCGGCCCTCGGCCGGCTCCGCGTGGACGTGCTGGACGCGGACCCCGAGGACCTACCCGTGGCCCTGGCGGACCACTACCTCCTGCTCAAGTCGCGGGGGCTGTTGTAAGGGGCACGCCCAGTCACCCCGCCACGGGTAGCTCGAAGCCGCGATCACCCTCCTCCAGGTCGCCGGTCAGCCCTCGGTGGTGCGCCCATCGTCCGAGGGTGAAGACGTACGCGAAGAAGGCGGACTCGGCGCACAGCCCGATGCCGACCCGCGCCCACGTAGGCAGCGCCGAGGGAGTCACGAAGGCCTCGATCAACCCGCAGACCAGGAGCAGGGCGACCAGTCCGAGCGCCGTCCCGAGGGCCGCTCGACCCTCCTCCCCCAGGGCCCGCGCCCGACTGCGGGGACCGGGCGACACCCACGACCAGAACAGCCGCAGGCCCACGCCCGCAGCGACGAAGAGGCAGGTCAGCTCGAGCAGCCCGTGGGGCAGGATCAGCCCGAAGAACAGTCCCCCGCGGCCGTGGCGAACCATGATCGACCCGACCACCGCGAGGTTGAGCATGTTGCCGAAGAGCATCAGGACCACCGGAAGGCAGAACACCCCGAGGGCGACGCACAGAGCCGACAGCCAGAAGTTGTTCGTCCAGACGTGCAGCGCGAAGGAGGTCGCAGCGTACTGGCTGTAGTAGTGCTCGAAGTCGTTGCCGACGAGGTCCCGGATCTGCTCGGGCGAGGCGAGCGAGGTCTCCACCGAGGGGTGGTCGAGCAGCCACCAGCCGACGACCACGACGAGCAGCAGGTCGACCACCAGGACGGTCAGCCACCACCACCTCAGCCGGTACAGGCCCGCCGGGAAGGAGACCGCGAAGAACCGGCCCAGGTCGGACCAGGCGGCGGTGCGGGTGCCGGCGGAGCGAGAGCGGGCCCGGGCCAGGAGCATCGACAGGTAGCCGACGAGCGAGGCATCCGGGGCGGTCGAGCGGATCATCGAGAGGTGGGTCGCCACGCGCTGGTACCGGTCCAGGATCTCGTCGGCCTCGGCACCCGACAGCCGCCGGCGGCCGGTCAGCTCCTCGAGCCTCTCCCAGTCCCCCCGGTGGGCAGCCACAAAGGCGTCCAGGTCCACATCGGCCACCCTAGCCGGGCAGCCCCGTTAGGGTTGCCGTCATGAGCAGTAGCACCGTGGGGGTCGGTGCCGACGACCTGGTGACCGGCGAGGCGGTGGCTCTCGACCTGCCGCATGCGGCGCTCGGTCTGCGGATGGTGTCCGGGCTGATCGACATCCTGCTCGGCTATGCCGCGCTCTTCGGGCTCCAGCTCGGCCTCGGCCTGCTCGTCGCCGGCGCGGACGACGCGCTGGTGTCGGCGATGCTCACGGTGGCGGGGATCGCGGCGATGGTCGCCATCCCCACCACCTGCGAGACGCTCACCCGGGGCAAGACGCTGGGTCACCTCGCCCTGGGCCTGAGGACGGTGCGCGACGACGCCGGACCGATCGCGTTCCGGCAGGCTCTGACCCGGGCGATGCTCGGCGTGGTGGAGCTGTACGGGTGCTGGGGGGTGCCGGCCCTCGTGTGCGCCGCGTTCAACAGCCGGGGCAAGCGGTTCGGCGACCTGCTCGCCGGGACGTACGTGGTCCGGGACCGCCAGAAGATCCGGCTCCCTCCACCGACCGAGATGCCACCCCATCTCGCCGGCTGGGCCAGTGCCGCCGACCTGGCTCCCCTGCCCGACCAGCTCGCAGCTGCCGTACGCCAGTTCCTGGCTCGGGCCGGCACCTTCACGCCGGCGGTACGGGAGCAGCTCGGCCAACGGCTGCTGGAGGACGCCCTGCCGTATGTGGCACCGTCACCGCCCCACGGGAACCACCCGGAGAACATCCTCAGGGCGATGCTGGCCGAGCGCCGGACGCGGGACCTGGGCCGGCTCGAACGCGAGGCCGCTCTGCGGAGCCGGCTGCTGCCTCCGGAAACGGCGGACGCCGCCGAACCCCGCTCCCCCGGCTCCTGAGCCACCTTGTGCTCCGGCGTAGGTCGAAGCGGTCGCCGCCACCCCGGCCTACTCGTCCAGCAGGACGGCGTACCCGGGCTTCACCACGGTCTCGATGATGGCGAGGCGTTCGTCGAACGGGATGAACGCCGACTTCATCGCGTTGATGGTGACCCACCGCAGGTCCTCGATCGTCCAGCCTGCGTCCTGCACGAGCAGCTCCATCTCGCGGGACATGGTCGTGCCGCTCATGAGGCGGTTGTCCGTGTTGACGGTGACCCGGAAGCGCAGCCGCTTGAGCAGCGAGATGGGGTGCAGGGCGACGGACAGGGCGGCACCCGTCTGGACGTTGCTGCTGGGGCACATCTCCAGAGGGATCCGCATGTCCCGCACGTAGGCGGCGAGCCTGCCCAGGTGCACGTCGGCCGCCTCGGCGCTGACGGCGGCAGCGACGTCGTCCGCGAACGCCTTGTCGTCGACCGTCAGGTCGTCGACGATCCGCACGCCGTGTCCGAGCCTGTCGGCGCCACACCACTGGATCGCCTCCCAGATGCTGGGTAGGCCGAACGCCTCGCCGGCGTGGATGGTGAAGTGCGCGTTCTCGCGGCGCAGGTACTCGAAGGCGTCGAGGTGACGGGTGGGCGGGAAGCCTGCCTCCGCGCCGGCGATGTCGAACCCCGCGACGCCCTGGTCCCGGTAGCGCACCGCGAGCTCCGCGATCTCGGTGCTCTTGGCGGCATGCCGCATCGCGGTGAGCAGGGCCGTGACGCGGATGGGGGTGCCGGCGCCCGCCGCCTCCTTCTCGCCCTCGCGGAAGCCGTCGTTGACGGCCTCGACGACCTCCTCCAGCGCCAGGCCGGCCTCGAGGTGCTGCTCGGGTGCGTAGCGGCTCTCCGCGTAGACGACGCCGTCGGCGGCAAGGTCCAGGACGCACTCGCGGGCCACCCGCCGCAACCCGTCGGCGCTCTGCATGACGGCCAGCGTGTGGTCGAAGGTCTCCAGGTACCGGACGAGCGAGCCGGAGTCCGCACTCTCGCGGAACCAGGCGCCGAGGCTCTGCGCGTCGGAGGCGGGCAGTCCGGCATACCCGACCTCGTCCGCGATCTCGACGATGGTCTGCGGCCGCACGCCGCCGTCGAGGTGGTCGTGCAGCAGCGCCTTCGGAGCCCGCCTGATGCGCTCGTCGGAGGACTGCGGCTGCTCGAGGGGCTCCTGGCGGTCGCCCTTGCGGCCGAAGATCACGCCTCCCCCTCGCCGGGCTCGTCGACGTCGCGGTTGACGGCCTCGGGCGAGAACGCGGGGAGGCAGACTGCGACGTACTCGGCGCCCTCGTGGCCGGTCGAGTAGCGGATCCGCTCACCGGCCCTCGTGATGACGCTCTGGCCCGCCTCCACGCGCACCTGACCCCCGTCATGGTCCACCAGCACAGCACCGGCGAGGACGAGTGTCACCTCGTCGAACTCCGGCGCCTGGAACGGCTCGGTCCAGTCAGCTGGAGCCTTCATGTGGGCCACCGACACCGCGTCCGTGCCGGTGTTCACCCGCCCCACGTGCTCGTCGATGATCTTCCCGCCAGGGACGGGGATGGTCGTGGGAGTCGCGATGAGCTCAGGCACCGGGCCACCCTAGCGCCCGGCGCGCCGGGTCACCGGGGCTCAGCGGCAGGCGAAGCTCGAAGCGGCAGCCGTGCTCGAGGTTGCGGACCTGCGCGGACCCGCCGTGGGCCTCGGCGACCCCTCGGACGATCGACAGCCCCAGGCCCGCGCTCCCGTCGCCGGGCGTGCGAGCCCGGGTGCCGCGCCAGCCCGCCTCGAACACCCGGTCCAGCGCTTCGGCCGGGATCCCCCCGCAGCCGTCGTCGATGCTCACCACGGCGTCCTGGCCGTCCTGGTCCAGGGCGACCCGTACCGCACCCCCAGGCGGGGTGTGACGGATGGCGTTGACCACGAGGTTGTCCACTGCGCGCGACACCTCGCGGGCGTCGAGAGCCGCCGACACGTCGTGGTCGACGCTGCCCGTGAGCCGCACCCCGCCCGCGTCGGCGAGCGGCTGACAGGACGCCAGCGCGTCCGACACGAGGTCGGCGACCACCACGGGCTCACGCTGCAGGGTCAGCGACGGCGACTGGAGCCTGGACAGCGCCAGCAGGTCGTCGACGAGGCTGCTCATCCGCAGGACCTGTCCCTGCAGCTGGTCGAGGTAGTCGCGAGGATCGCGCGCGACGCCGTCCTGGAGAGCCTCGGTGAGCGCTCGCATGCCGGCCAGCGGCGTACGCAGGTCGTGCGACACCCACGCGACCAGCTCGCGGCGGCCGGACTCCAGCTCGCGGTCCCGCTCCTGCGCGGCGAGCGCCATGGCGGCGTCGCGGTGCAGCCGCTGGATGCGTACGGCGATCACCCAGCCGATGGCGACCGCGATGGGCAGCGAGACGAGCAGCACCAGCAGGACCGTCGCGGAGTCGCGCTCGGCGAGGAACATCGCGCGGGCGCTGGCATAGACCCCGCCGGCCACCGACCCGACGATGACCACCGGCGCGACGGCCGCCGCGGCGGCCACTGAGCGTCGAGCGATCGCGACGACCAGCAGAGCCCCCACTGTGCCGATCACCGTGGCGACCACGGCGGAGAGCGCGACAGCCTGCAGCTCGGTCCCACTCATCTCGGCAGTCCGCCGACCCTCGGCTCGCCAGTGACGGGGTCCCAGCGATAGCCGACGCCGAAGACGGTGACGAGCCGGGAAGGGTGCGAGGGGTCGGCCTCGACCTTCTCCCTCAGCCGGCGCACGTGCACGGTGACAGTCGACTGGTCGCCGAACTCCCAGCCCCACACTCCCCGCATGAGCCCCTCGCGGTCCTGCGCCTGGCCCGGATGGGCGAGGAACCAGTGCAGCAGGTCGAACTCGCGCGTGGTGAGGGACAGCTCCACACCGTTGCGATGTACGCGGTGCGCCACCGGGTCGAGGACGAGGTCACCGTCCCGGACCACGTCGGGCGGGGGCGCGGCGGGAACTGCGGGGCTCGCGCGCCTGAGCACCGACTGGACGCGCAGCACGAGCTCGCGCGGGCTGAACGGCTTGGTCACGTAGTCGTCGGCACCGACCTCCAGCCCCAGGATGCGGTCCTCCTCCTCGCCCCGGGCCGTGAGCATGAGCACGGGCACCGCGGACTGCATGGTGCGCAGGCGCCGGCATACCTCCAAGCCGTCGATGCCGGGGAGCATCAGGTCGAGCACCACCGCGTCAGGCGGCCTCGCCCGCGCGGCCGCCAGCCCGCTGGCGCCGTCGCCAGCCTGCTCGGCCTCGATCCCGGCGCGCTCCAGGTACGCGACGACGACCTGCGACACGGTCGTGTCGTCGTCGATCACCAGGACGCGAGCCACCCGGTCAGGATAGGGCCGGCGCATGCGGCGTCCGGCTGCCTGCCGGCGCAGTCACCAAGCCGTAAGAACCGGGTAAGCGGCGCGTGATGGAGTGCGGCGCCGGGGGCCGCTCTACTGGACGGCATACCGGCCGAGCGGCCGGACAGGAGAGGTGAAACCCCATGAACCACAAGCGAGTCCTCGGCACCGCAGCCGTTCTCGGCGCCGGCGCCATGCTGTCCCTGGGCGCCGCCGCGACAGCCGGCGCCGCCGGCGTGAGCGGCCCCGCCATCTACGTCGACCATGAGCTCTACCGCACCGTCGCCACCCCCACGGACCTGTCCGGCACCGGGGCGCCCGCCCAGGCGTGGGACACGATCTACAGCTTCAACGGAGCCCAGCGCAGTGTCGCGACCGCCGCCCCTGGTGACGTCGGCTTCACGGGGGGCCGCTGGCAGGTCCACAGCGTCACCTTCCCCCAGGGCTACGCAGCGGCGCTGGCTGCGGGCGACCTCGACGGCAACGGCGTTCTCGACGCCACCGCCGAGGTGCAGGCCGCGATGGCGTCCGGCGCCGCGGTGGACAACGGCGTGGTGAAGTACTTCGTCTGCACGATCAACAAGGTGCCGGGCTGAGACTGACCCCAGGTGACGAGCCTGAGGCGTGCCGCGACGAGCCCGACACGTCCCGCGACGAGCCTGACGCGTCCTCCGCGGCGAGCGGGACGCGTCAGGCGATCTTCTCGATGACCAACGGGAGGAGGTCGGGTCGGCTGCCGTCGGGCGCGATGGTGAACGACCCGTCCAAGGCCTCGAGGGCACGGGAGAACCGCTCTGGGGTGTCGGTGTGCAGCGTCAGGAGCCTCTCGCCCGCGCGCACGGTGGCGCCGGGCTTGGCGTGCAGCTCCACGCCGGCGCCAGCCTGGACCGGATCCTCCTTGCGAGCGCGGCCAGCGCCCAGACGCCACGCTGCGACCCCGACCTTGAGGGCGTCGAGCTGGGTCAGCACGCCGTCCACCGGGGCGAGCACGTCCTCGGCCTCCTTGGCCACCGGCAGGGGGGCCTCCGGGTCGCCGCCCTGAGCGCGGATCATGCGGTGCCAGGCATCCATGGCGCGGCCGTCCGCCAGGGCGTCGGCAGGGTCGGCGTCCTCGCGTCCCGCGGCGGTCAGCATCTCGCGGGCAAGCGCCACGGTGAGCTCCACGACGTCCTGGGGGCCGCCACCGGCGAGGACCTCCACGGACTCGCGCACCTCGAGCGCGTTGCCGGCCGTCAGTCCCAGAGGGACCTGCATGTTGGTCAGCATGGCCACCGTCCTCACCCCGGCGTCCGTGCCTAGGTCCACCATGGTCCGGGCCAGCTCACGCGCGTCCTCGACCGTCTTCATGAACGCGCCGCTGCCCACCTTGACGTCGAGCACCAGGGCGCCGGTCCCCTCGGCGATCTTCTTGCTCATGATGGAGGAGGCGATGAGAGGGATGGCCTCGACGGTGCCGGTCACGTCGCGCAGCGCGTAGAGCTTCTTGTCCGCCGGCGCCAGCCCCTCGCCCGCGGCACAGATCACGGCGCCGACGTCCTCGAGCTGGCGGAGCATCTGCTCGTTCGTCAGGGAGGCCTGCCAGCCGGGCACCGACTCCAGCTTGTCGAGCGTCCCCCCGGTGTGGCCAAGACCCCGGCCGGACAGCTGCGGCACGGCCACCCCGCAGGCGGCGACCAGGGGCGCCAGCGGCAGGGTGATCTTGTCACCCACCCCGCCGGTGGAGTGCTTGTCGGCAGTCGGCCGCGACAGTGCGGAGAAGTCCATCCGCTCTCCGCTGGCGATCATCGCGCTGGTCCAGCGCGCGATCTCGCGGCGCGTCATGCCGTTGAGCAGGATCGCCATCGCGAGGCTGGACATCTGCTCGTGGGCGACGACCCCGCGGGTGTAGGCGTCGATGACCCAGTCGATCTGGCCGTCCGACAGCTCGCCCTTGTCGCGCTTGGTGACGATCACGTCCACGGCGTCGTACGACTCGGTCATGCCGGTCCTCCTGCGATCGAAAGGTTGTCGGGGCCGAACGCCTGGGGCAGCACCTGGCTCATCGGCTGGACGCCCTCCGGCGTGAGCAGCAGGCAGTGCGGGCCACCGTGCTCCCAGAGCAGCTGCCGACAGCGACCGCAAGGCATGAGCGGGGCCCCGTCGAGCCCGACACACGACACGGCGACGAGGTGCCCGCCGCCCGTGGCGTGCAGCTCCGAGACCATCCCGCACTCGGCGCAGAGCCCCACGCCGTACGCCGCGTTCTCGACGTTGCAGCCCACGACCACGCGGCCGTCGTCCGCGAGCCCGGCGACGCCCACCGGGAAACGGGAGTAGGGCGCATACGCGCGGTGCATGACCTCCACCGCGGCGGCGCGCAGGGCGTCCCAGTCGACGTCGGTCGGGCTGTTGCCACCGGCGTCGGGTGACACCGCCACCTAGTGCCCCTCGCCCTTGCGGTAGATCTGCCCGTCAGCCATGGGCATCCGCAGCCGCTGGGAGGCGAAGGCGAGGACGAGCAGGGTGGTCACGTACGGCGTGGTGCCGGTCAGCTCCGCAGGTACCGCGTCCGCGGCGAGGTACCACCATCCGACGAGGCCGCCGACCACAAGGGCCAGCACCCCCTGGACGAGCCGGCGGTTGCGCACGACCTGCCAGACGCCCACCGCGATGAGGAGCACTGCGAACAGCAGCAGGAACGCGTGCACCGTGGCGCCACCCCGAAGCTGCACCGCGTCGGTGTAGCCGAAGAGGGCTGCACCGGTCAGCAGCCCGCCGGGGCGCCAGTTGCCGAAGATCATGGCGGCGAGGCCGATGTAGCCGCGGCCACCGGTCTGACCGTCGCGGTAGATGTTCGCGGCGACGATGGCGAGGAAGCCGCCGCCCAGACCAGCGAGCCCACCGGAGATGAGCACGGCGAGGAACTTGTAGCGCAGGACGTTGACCCCCAGCGTCTCGGCCGCAACGGGTGACTCCCCGACCGAGCGCAGCCGGAGACCGAAGGCGGAGCGCCAGAGCACCCACCACGTGCCGACGAACAGCAGTACGGCGATGATCGTCAGCACCGAGATGTTGGTGCACATCGCCCGCAGGACCGCGGCCACGTCGCTGACGAAGAACCAGTTCTTCTTCTCCACGGTGCCCAGTCCGTCCGACACCCCGGGCAGGGTGAAGGCGGGCAGCCCCTTGATCGGTGGGGACTGCGTGGGGCCGCCGCCGGGCAGGCCGGTGAAGAAGCGGGCCGCGAGATACTTCGCGACGCCCAGGCCGACGATGTTGAGCGCGACACCGGACACGATGTGGTCGACCCCGAACGTGACCGTGGCGATGGCGTGGATCAGCCCGCCCAGGACGCCCATGAGCACCGCGCCCAGCACGCCTGCCCAGGGTCCGAGGTGGTACCCGAAGAACCCGGCGCCCCAGGTGCCCAGGATCATCATTCCCTCGAGGCCGATGTTGACCACGCCGGCGCGCTCGGACCACAGGCCGCCCAGACCGGCGAGCCCGATCGGGACGGCGAGCCCGATGGCCGCGGCAAGGGCTCCGGAAGAGGCGATGTCGTCCGCCCCCGTGACCACCCGGAGCACCGACACCAGTGCCAGCCCGCCGACGCCGATGACGGCCCACTCCCGCGGTCCCAGGCGTCGGCGCGGGGTCGGCCGGTCGGTCAGCGTCTGGGTGCCGACCTCGAGTCCGGCGGCACTCATGCCGGCGCTCCTTCCGTGGCAGGGGCGCTGCTTCGCTGGGCGGCCAGCTCGCGGGCGACCCGGCTCTGCTCGAACCGCTTGTCGGCCCGCCGGATCAGCTCGTAGGCGATGACGACGGCGAAGAGGATCACGCCCTGGATGATGTTGACCAGCTCCTGCGCCACGCCGGCCTGGATCTGGAGGGCGTTGGACTGGACGTCGAGGAAGGCCCAGAGGATGGAGGCGAAGGCGATACCCACGGCGTTGTTCCGGCCGAGGAGCGCGATCGCGATCCCAGCGAAACCGAGACCGGACTGGAACGTCGTGCCGTAGTTGTAGTCCTGCCCGAACAGGAGCGGCATGCCCACGAGGCCGGCCAGTGCTCCCGACGCGATCATCGCGGTCATGACCATCCGGGGCACGTTCACGCCGCTTGCCACCGCCGCGCTCTCGGAGCGGCCGGTGGCCCGCAGGTCGAAGCCGAAGCGGGTCCTGCCGAGCACGAACCAGTACAGGAAGCCGACGAGGACAGCGAGGAAGACGAGGCTGTAGACGCGGTTCGTCGCGCCGGGGACCAGCTGGAAGCCCTGGAGCTGCGACGACTCCGGGATGGTCCTCGTCTGGATGCTGTTCGAGCCCTGCGCGCGGTCGGCCACCTTGAGCAGGAGCCAGCTCACGACGCCCGTGGCGATGGCGTTCAGCATGATGGTCGAGATCACCTCGGAGACCCCGCGCCTGACTTTGAGGTAGGCGGCGATGCTGGCCCACAGTCCTCCGACCACCATCGCCACGACCAGGCTGGCGAGGATGTTGAGCCAGCCCGGCAGCCAGCCCTCACCGGCGAAGACGGCCGCCGCGAACACCGCGACCCGGTACTGGCCGTCGACCCCGATGTTGAAGAGGTTCATCCGGAAGCCGACCGCCACCGCGACGGCGGAGAGGTAGAACACCACGGCGGCGTTGACGATGTTGACGGTCTGGCGGGGCTTGGGCACCGCCAGGATGGTCTTCCACACCTCCCCCACCGGGTCGCCGACCGCCGCGAGAACGATGGACGTGATGACGAACGCCACGACGAGCGCGAGCACGGGGGCGGCGAGGCTGAGCAGCGCCCGGCGCGCGTCGAAGGGCCTCATCGGGACTCCTCCCTCTCACCGGCGCCGGTCATGGCGGCGCCGAGGTCCTCGGCCGTGACGACGTCGGGGTCGAAGTCGCCGGACAGCCCGCCGCGGAGGATCACCCGGATGGTGTCCGACAGCCCGATCAGCTCCTCGAGGTCCGCGGAGATCAGCAGCACGGCGAGCCCCTCGCGCCTGGCGGCTCGGATGTGGTCCCAGATGCTCGACTGGGCGCCCACGTCGACCCCGCGGGTCGGGTGGGCGGCCACCAGCACCTTGGGCCGGTGGCTCATCTCCCGTCCGATGATCAGCTTCTGCTGGTTCCCACCGGACAGCGAGCCCGCCGTGACGAAGATCGACGGCGTCCGGACGTCGTAGTCCTTGACGATGCGTTCGGTGTCCGCCTTGGCCGCCCCCGCGTCGATGAGCTGGCCCTTGACGTTCGGCGCCTCGGTCTGGTGGCCGAGGATGCGGTTCTCCCACAGCGGCGCCTCCAGCAGCAGCGCATGCCGGTGCCGGTCCTCCGGGATGTAGCCGACGCCCGCCTCGCGGATCGCCCTCGTGTGCCAGTCCGAGATGTCGGTGTCCCCCAGGTACACCTCACCGGAGGTGGGTTCCCGCATCCCCATGATGACCTCGACCAGTTCGGCCTGGCCGTTGCCCTCGACGCCGGCGATGCCGAGCACCTCGCCGGCGTGGATCGTCAGGGAGATGTCGTCCAGCACCGGTCGCCCGGTGCCGCCGCCCAGGACCAGATGGTCCACCCGCAGCAGGACCCGGTCGGTGACGGTGGACTCCTCGGTGGTGGGCGAGGGCAGCTCCGACCCGACCATGAGCTCGGCGAGCTGCCGGGCGTTCACGGTGGAGGGGTCGACCGTGTCGATGGTGGTCCCTCGCCGGATCACGGTGATGGAGTCGGCCACCTTCAGGACCTCGTCGAGCTTGTGCGAGATGAACAGCACGGTGAGGCCCTCGTCCTTCAGGCCGGCGAGCTGGGCGAACAGCTCGTCCACCTCCTGCGGCACCAGCACGGCCGTGGGCTCGTCCAGGATGAGGGTCTTGGCTCCGCGGTAGAGAACCTTCAGGATCTCGATCCGCTGGCGGGCGCCGACGCCCAGGTCCGCCACGAGCGCGTCCGGGTCGACGCCGAGCTTGTACGCCTCGGAGATCCGCCTGATCTCGCGCTTGGCGGAGTCCCCGATGCCGTGCAGCTTCTCCGCGCCCAGCACGACGTTCTCGGCAACGGTGAGGTTGTCGGCCAGCATGAAGTGCTGGAACACCATGCCGATGCCCGCGGCGATGGCATCGGCGGGAGAGTGCAGGTTCACGACCTGCCCGTCGACCTTGATCGTTCCCTCGTCGGGCCGCTGGACGCCGTACAGGATCTTCATCAGGGTCGACTTGCCGGCGCCGTTCTCCCCGACGATCGCGTGGACCGTGCCGCGCCGGACCGAGAAGGTGATGTCCTTGTTCGCTACCACGCCGGGGAAGCGCTTGGTGATGCCCTCCAGCTCGACGGCCGGGGCACTGGCGGTGGCGCGGTCCGCCACGGTCTGCGTCAGCGGTGGGGAGGCGGTGATGGCTCACTCTCCTGGTCCTGGCCCGCAGCACTGCGGGCGGTTGGCGCACGGTCGGAGAACCACCGTACGGGGCGCTGCAAGGCGTGGAGGACAAGCGCACGGCCCGGGTCTGACGCTACCGCGCCGGCCCGGGCCGTGTGACCGATCCTTGGCGTATCAGGGGGTGACGGGCACCGTGATCTTGCCGTCGATGATCTGCTGCTTGTATGCATCGAGCTTGCTCTTGATGTCGTCGATCTTGCCACCGGTCGTGGCGTAGTCCACGCCACCGGCCTTGAGGTCGTAGACCTTGTTGCCGGTCAGCTCCTTGCCGTCCGCCGCCGACTTGATGAAGTCGTACACCGCGACGTCGACCTTCTTGATCATCGAGGTGAGGATCACCGAGCGAACGTCCGCGGGGGCCGTGAGGGCCTGGTCGGAGTCGACCCCGATGGCGAGCTTGCCCGCGGCCTTCGCCGCCGTGAAGACGCCACCGCCGGAGCCGCCTGCGGCGTGGTACACCACGTCGGCGCCCTTCTGGTACATGCCCTCGGCCGCCGTCTTGCCCTTGGCCGGGTCACCGAAGCCGCTGAAGTCCGGCGGCTGCGTGAGGTACTGGCTGTCGACCTTGATGTCCTTGTTCACGGCCTTGGCGCCGGCGATGTAGCCCGCCTCGAACTTCTTGATCAGCGGGACGTTGACGCCGCCGACGAAACCGATGTGCCCGGACTTCGACTTCAGCGCGGCAGCCGCGCCGACGAGGAACGAGCCCTCGTTCTCGGCGAAGGTGATCTGGTCGACGTTGTCGCCCTTGGAGTCCGGCGAGGCGTCGTCGACGATGGCGAAGTGCACGTCCTTGTTGGCCTTCGCCGCCTTGCCGACCGCCTTGGCGTACGCGAAGCCGACAGCCACGATGTGCGTGTAGCCCGCGTCGATGAGCTGCTGGAGCCGCTCGTCGCGCGCCGCCTCGTTCTCCCCGGCCACTGCGGCCGCCTCCTTGGCGTCCACCCCGAGCTGGCTCTTGGCCTTGTCCAGCCCCGCCGCCGCGGAGTCGTTGAACGACTGGTCGCCCCGTCCACCCACGTCATAGGCCATGCCAACCTTGATCTTCTTGGCGGAGCCGCTCGAGGACGAGCTGCCGCTCCCGCTCGGCTGGTCGTTGCCCGAGCTACCACACGCGGCGAGGGCCAGTGCTGCCACCGATACGACCGCTGCAACCTTCATCGTGCGACGCAAGGCTGTCTCCTGTTCTCTGGGGATGCACGAGGCGCTGTGCTGCGCCTGCGTTGTATGCACGAGGCGCTGTCCTGCGCCGCTAGGCCGTGAGGATAGCCGCCCGGGCTACCGGCTCATCGGACGTTGGCCAACAGTCGCTGCAACCGTTACCGATCCGCGACTGTCGGCTCCGGTGTGCTCGGCGCCGCCTTCACGACCCCGGCCACCGCGACGGCGGACAGCAGCCGGGCGCCCTGGAGCACTGACGCGTCGTCCACCACCAGGTCACCCTGGTGCAGGTCGTACGTATGACCTCCCGGCGAGCGCGTCCCCAGCCGCGCCATGGCCCCCGGCACCGCGCGCAGGTACCAGGCGAAGTCCTCGCCTCCCAGCGACTGCGGCGTGCCGACATGGTGCAGCCCCGCCCCATCGCAGGCCTGCCGCAGCACCTCGATGGCGTCTCCGTCGTTGACGACCGGGGGCACCCCCTGGACGTGCTCAAGGACCGCCGTCACCGCGTACGGCGCGACCACATGCTGCACGGCCTGCTCGAGCAGGGAGCCGAGCGTGGCCCAGGCCGCGGCGTCGAGCATCCGCAGGGTGCCCGCCGCCATCCCGCTGGACGGGATGACGTTGGCGGCCTGGCCGGCGTGCACCTCGCCCCACACCAGGGCGAAGGCGGTCCGGGGGTCCAGGCGACGCGAGAGTACGGCGGGAAGCTCGGTGACGACCTTGGCCAGGGCGAAGGTGAGGTCCTCCGTGAGATGCGGGCGGGAGGTGTGCCCGCCGCGGCCGGTCAGGTGCACCACGACCCGGTCCGCCGCCGCCGTGATGGGCCCCTCGCGCAGGCCCACGCTGCCCACGTCCAGGGTGGGGTCGCAGTGCACCGCGAAGATCGCGTCGACCGCGTCCAGAGCACCGTGCGCGATCAGGTCGACGGCTCCGCCGGGGATGACCTCCTCGGCCGGCTGGAAGAGCACCCGAACGGCGATCCCGCGTTCGCGCAGGGCGTCCTCGTGGGCCTTGAGGGCCAGGGCAGCGCCCACGGCCGCCGCGACATGGACGTCGTGGCCGCAGGCGTGGCAGATCCCCTCGGTGGTCGACGCCCAGGGGAGGCCGGTGCGCTCCCCGACGGGCAGCGCGTCCAGGTCCGCTCGCAGGGCGACACGGTAGGCGGGCTGCTCGGCGCCCAGGTCGGCGACGAGGCCGGTGACCGGGAAGGTGCGGGTCCGGATGCCCGCCTGGGTCAGCCGTGCGGAGACCAGGGCCGTGGTCCGCGACTCACCCCGGGACAGCTCGGGGTGCGCGTGCAGGTCGCGCTGCAGGGCCAGGAGCTCGGAGGCGAGGTGGTCGATGCTGGTGCTCAGGTCGGCCAGCAGGTGGTCGTCGGTCATGTCACGGCGCACTCTACCCACCCTGCCATCAGCCGGCGCGGACCCGGTCGACGAACCGGTGGGCGGGGCCCTCGAGCCGGCGGCGGAGCTCGAAGAAGAGGTCGGCGGCGCGGGTGCCCGACCACTGCGCCGGCAGCAGCTCGGGGGCGAGGCCGGGGTCGAGGTACGGCAGTCGCCGCCAGACGGTCAGGGCCTGGACGTAGTCGGCGAAGGCCCGGCCCTCCTGCCCCTCGCGGTCCGCGCGGTCCGCGCCGTCCCCGCCGTCCCCGCCACCCTCGCCACCCTGGCCGACGCCGTCGCGCCACCTGCTCAGCGAGGGTTGGAAGGTCCCCACGAACTGTCGGTACAGGACGTCGAGCCCGGCGAGGTCCCACCAGCTGGCGGCCTCCTCCTCCACTCCTCGGAAGCCCAGGTAGTCGGCATGGAAGAGGTCGACGTACGCGTCGAGCCCCTCGCTCGCCAGCATGTCGCGGGTCTCGGCCTCCAGATGACCCGGTGCGATCCAGACCCCGGGCCCGACCGTGCCGAAGCCCAGCCATGCCAGACGGGAGCGCAGTGCGTGGCGCTTCTGGCGCTCCGACTCCGGAACGCTGAACACTGCGAGGACCCAGCCCTCACCGAGGCTGGCACGCTTGCGGCCGAAGATGCGCCGGTCGCCGGCGTCAAGGATCTGCCGCGCCCGGTCGGAGAGCCGGTAGCCGGCGCGGCCGTCCACCCGCTCCGGCTCGAGCATGCCTCGGCGTTTGAGCCGCGAGATCGAGGACCGGACAGCCGGCTCGTCCACGCCCACCTCGTCGAGCAGCCGGATCAGTGCCCCGACGCTGAGCCAGCCTTCCTCCTCACGCGCGTAGAGGCCGTAGAGCGTGACGATGAGGGCCCGCGGGGGCGGCTCCGGCGACGGGCCAGGCTCGGACGGTGACGCGGACACCCGCCGAGACTATCCGCGCCGCCGACCGCTGTCGGCGATGCTCGTCCGTGATGCCCCGTCCGTGATGCTCTGTCCGTGATGCTCCGTCCGTGATGCTGCGTCCGATGACCCTTCCGTGATGCACGGTCGCTGATGCTGGCTCGGTGATGCTGTCCGTAGCGGTCAGAAGGTGTCGTGGGGGACGTAGAGGCCCCACACGTCGCGCAGCGCGTGGCTGATCTCTCCGCCGGTGGCGCGAAGCCGCAGAGCGTCCTTCATGGGGTACAGGACGTTGTCGGTCCCGCGGGCGGCGTCCCGGACGGCCTCGAGCGCCGCCTCGACCGCGGCGTTGTCCCGCTCCGCTCGCAGTGCCGCGAGGCGCTCGCGCTGGTCGTGCTCGATCTGGGGGTCGACGCGCAGCGGCTCGTAGGGCTCCTCCTCGTCCAGGGTGAACCGGTTGAGCCCGACCACGGTGCGCTCCCGGTGGTCGATCTCGAGGGCGATCCGGTAGGCGGAGCGCTCGATCTCCGACTTCTGGAAGCCCTGCTCGATGGCCGCCACCGCTCCACCGCGGTCCTCGACGGCCCGGATCAGGTCGAGGGCCGCGGCCTCGACGTCGTCGGTCATCGACTCCACGACATACGACCCCGCGAACGGGTCCACGGTCTTGGTGACGTCGGTCTCGTAGGCGATGACCTGCTGGGTGCGCAGCGCCAGCCGCGCCGCCTTCTGGGTCGGCAGTGCGATCGCCTCGTCGAAGGAGTTCGTATGCAGCGACTGCGTGCCGCCGAGGACCGCTCCGAGTCCCTGCAACGCGACCCGCACGAGGTTCACCTCAGGCTGCTGGGCGGTGAGCTGGACGCCGGCGGTCTGGGTGTGGAACCGCAGCATCTGGCTCTTGGGGTTCTGCGCGCCGAACTCCTCGCGCATGATCCGGGCCCAGATCCGCCGGGCCGCGCGGAACTTCGCCACCTCCTCGAGCAGGGTGGTCCGGGCCACGAAGAAGAACGACAGGCGGGGGGCGAAGTCGTCCACGGCCAGACCCGCGGCCAGGGCGGCGCGGACGTACTCCTTGGCGTTGGCCAGCGTGAAGGCGATCTCCTGCGCCGGCGTCGCCCCGGCCTCGGCCATGTGGTAGCCGCTGATGGAGATGGTGTTCCAGCGCGGAAGCTCCTTGGCGCAGTAGGCGAAGATGTCGCTGATGAGCCGCAGCGACTCCTTCGGGGGGTAGATGTACGTGCCCCGGGCGATGTACTCCTTGAGCACGTCGTTCTGGATCGTCCCGGCCAGCCGGGAGGCGTCGGCGCCGTTCTCCTCCGCAACCAGCTGGTACATCAACAGCAACGTGGCCGCCGGCGCGTTGATGGTCATCGACGTGGACAGCTCGTCCAGGGGCAGCCCGCCCATGAGCGTGCGCATGTCGTCGATAGTGTCGATCGCGACGCCCACCTTGCCCACCTCGCCGTGAGCGATCGGCTCGTCGGAGTCGTACCCCATCTGGGTCGGCAGGTCGAACGCCACCGACAGCCCGCCCGTGCCGGCCTTCACCAGTTCGTGGTACCGCTCGTTGGACTCCTTCGCCGTGCCGAACCCGGCGTACTGCCGCATCGTCCACGGCCGGCCCGTGTACATGTTGCGGTACACACCTCGGGTGTATGGGTACTGTCCCGGCTCGCCCAGCTTCGCCGCGGGGTCGAAGCCCTCGAGGTCCGCCGCGTCGTAGACCGGCTTGATCGGCAGGTCGGACTCGGAGCGTGCGGTCGGGACGTCGGCGGCCATGGGCCGGAGCCTAATGCGGCGGTACGCCGGGTGGTCGCCGCGCGTGGTCCACCTCACGGCGGACTCGGTGGTCAGCGGACAAGCCGGTTTCGGCGAACCTCCCAGCGTCTGGCGATGCCGTCCAGCTCCTCGGTGATGAACTCGAGGAACGCCACGCTGAGCGCGAGCCGCTGGCCCGCCGGGGACTGTGGGCCGCCCACCAGTCCCACCCCCTCGCGCAGCACCGCGGTGAGCGGGTCGTACGTCGCGGCGGGGCTGATCATCACGTCGTGCCAGGCGTCGTCGGCGACCACGTAGACGTCCCGCCGGCTGCCGGGCTGCCGTTCCCGGTGGATCAGGCGCATCTGCTCCAGGCTGCGGACCGCCCCCGACACCGAGGCCGCGCTCACCGACAGCTGTTCCCCGATCTGCGCGGCGGTCATCCGTCCGTCCTCGTCGGCCAGCAGGCTGGCGAAGACCCGGGAGGGCAGCCGTTGCATCCCTGCCGCGGTCAGTGCGGAACCGAACCTCTCGACGAACCGGGCTCGCCGCGCTGCCGAGCTCTCCCGGGACGTGCTGGCTGGCATGGACGAAGCCTTCTCCAGATCATTCAGAAAATCCTGAAGTCGAGCGTACATTCGTCTCATGGCACCTGTCATCGAGGCTGCCGGCCTCGTCAAGAAGTTCGGCTCCACGACGGCGCTCGACGGCCTGGACCTCACCGTGCACGAGGGCGAGGTGCACGGGTTCCTGGGACCGAACGGCTCAGGGAAGTCCACCACCATCCGCATCCTGCTCGGTCTGCTGCGCGCCGACGGCGGCCACGTGACGCTCCTGGGCGCGGACCCGTGGAGGGATGCGGCCGAGCTGCACCGGCGCCTGGCCTACGTCCCGGGCGATGTGGTGCTGTGGCCGAACCTGACCGGTGGCGAGGTCATCGACCTGCTGGGCCGGCTGCGCGGAGGCGTCGACCCTGGACGGCGGGCACAGCTGCTCGAGGCCTTCGAGCTGGACCCGTCGAAGAAGTGCCGCTCGTACTCCAAGGGCAACCGGCAGAAGGTCGCCCTGGTCGCAGCGCTGTCCAGCGACGTGCCCCTGCTGGTCCTCGACGAGCCCACGTCCGGCCTGGACCCGCTGATGGAGAAGGTCTTCCAGGACGAGCTGGCGCAGGCCCGGGTCCGGGGTCGCACGGCCTTGCTGTCGAGCCACATCCTCTCCGAGGTCGAGCGGGCGGCCGACCGGGTGAGCATCGTGCGCGCCGGCCGCATCGTCGACTCGGGCACGCTGGCGGACCTGCGCCACCTGACCCGAAGCAGCGTCGTCGCCACGCTGTCCGACCCGGTGACACCTGGCGAGGCCGCCCAGTGGCCCGGCGTCCACAGCGCGCGCCACGACCACGGACAGCTGGCCCTGTCCGTGGAGACCAGCTCGGTGGGCCACGTGCTGCAGCGGCTCGGCGCGCTGGGCATCGAAACCCTCACCTGCCAGCCGCCCACCCTGGAGGAGCTGTTCCTCTCGCAGTACGCCGACCGCCCGGTCGATGGCGGTTCCTCGACGGATGCCGCCCAGGAGCAGGTGCCGGCATGAGCTCGTTGGCGGGCACCACCACCTTGCTGCGCCTGGCCTGGCGGCGGGACCGCTGGGTCGTCTCCGCCTGTGTCGTGGCTCTGGTGGCCACGGCCTACGGCTCGATGGCCGCCACCCGGGACCTCTACCCCACCGACGCGGCGGCGGCAGCCGGCGCCGCCGCGATGACCGACAACGCCTCGCTCACGGCCATGTACGGCCCACTGCCAGCGCTGACGACAGCCGGGGTCGGGGTGCTCAAGACCGTCATGTTCGGGAGCCTCTTCAGCGCCTTCCTCGCCTTCGCGATCGTGCGCCGGCACACACGGACCGAGGAGGAGGAGGGCCGCCTGGAGCTGCTCGCGGCTGGAGCCGTCGGGCGGCGCGCCGCAACGGCCTCGGCCGTCCTGCTGGCGTCGCTCGCGGTCGTGGCCACCGCGCTGCTGTCGGCCCTCAGCCTCGTGGCCACGGGCGTCGGGGTGTCCGGGTCGCTCGCTCTCGGAGTGGTCGTGGTGGTCGCGGGCCTGGTCATGACCGGAGTGACCGCGGTGGCGGTGCAGCTGACGTCCACGACCCGCGGAGCCGGTGGCATCGCGGTCGGCGTACTGGGTCTGGCGTACGTCGTTCGGGCCCTGGCCGACACCAGCACCGGTGCGGTCCGGCAGCTGGCCTGGTTGTCGTTCCTCGGCTGGGCCGAGAAGGTCAGCCCGTTCGGGGAGAACAGGTTCTGGCTCGTCCTCCCGGCCCTGGCAGCCACGGCCGCCCTTCTGCTGGCCGCGGACCGGCTGCTGCAGCGCCGCGACCTGGGGGCGGGCCTGTGGGCACCGCGTCCGGGCCCGGCCACCGCCCACCCGCGTCTCGCCTCTCCCCGAGGACTGGCGTGGCGCCTGCAGCGGGGATCCCTGCTCGGGTGGAGCGTGGGGTACGCGGTGCTCGGGCTGGTCGTGGGAGGTGTGGCCCGTTCGGTGGACCAGATCGCCCAGGACCCGGCGGTCGAGGACATGCTACGTCGGATGAGCGGCGGCCAAGGCACTCTGCTCGACGTCTTCCTCGGCACCGAGCTGCGCTTCCTGGCCGTCGGGGCCGGTGCGTACGGCGTCGCGACCGCACTGCGGCTGCGCTCGGAGGAGAGCTCAGGCCGCGCCGAGGCCTTGTTGGCGACCCCGGTGCGCCGCGCGCAGTGGCTGGCGAGCCACGGGGTGCTCGCGGTGGCCGGGTCGGCCTGGCTGATGGTGGTCGCCGGGGTGACCGTCGGCCTCAGTGCCAGTGCGGCCGGCGACGTCGGGGTGGTGCAGGTCGTGGCGGCTGCTGTCGCCACGGTCCCTGCGGTCCTGGTCTGCGTCGGGCTGGCCCTGCTGCTCTTCGGGCTGGTGCCGCACTGGTCCGCCGCGGCCTGGGGAGCGCTGGCGCTGTTCGTGATGCTCGGCGAGCTGGGCGCGATCCTGAGGCTGCCGCAGAGCGTCCTGGGCCTCTCGCCGTTCGACCACCTCGGCAGCCTTCCCGGCGGCGACGCCAACGTCACGGGGCTGCTGGGCCTGGGCGTCGCCGCGGTGGCCACTGCGGCGGTGGGAGTCCTCGCCTTCCGCCGCCGCGACCTCGCCTGACGGGCGGACCTCGGCTCAGGTGAGGTCGGCGCGCCCCTGGGCCTTCAGCGCCTCGACGACCGCCTTGACGTCCTGCGCCCGTTCCCGGGTCGTCACCAGGAGCGCGTCGGGGGTGTCGACGACGACGATGTCGTCCAGGCCCACCACGGCGACCATCCGGCCACCGGCAGGGACTACCACGCCGCTCGCGTCCACGACCCGCAGGGCCGCCGCATCCCCGAGCACGCGTATCCCTGGCATGCCCTCGGCGTCGGGCAGGAGCGCGCCGAGGGAGGTGAAGTCGCCGACGTCGTCCCAGCCGAAGCCTCCCGGCACGACGGCCACCCGGCCGACGGCGGCCGCGGGCTCGGCGACGGCATGGTCGATCGCGATGCGCTCGAGCCCGGGCCACAGCTCCTCGAGCCTCTGCGGTGCGGCTGCGAGCGCGCGCAGCGCTGTGGCGAGGTCGGGATGCCACTGCGCGAGCAGGTCGAGCAGGACCGTGGCCCGGACGACGAACATCCCCGCGTTCCACCGGAACCGGCCCGTGGCGAGGTAGGCCTCGGCTCGGGCGCGGTCCGGCTTCTCGACGAACTGGGTCACCGCCCGTGCCGGGCCTGTCCCCAGGACCTGCCCCATCTCGATGTAGCCGAACCCCGTGGCCGGGTACGACGGCTCGATGCCGATGGTGACGACGTAGCCGTCCTCCGCCGCCTCGACGGCCGCCGTCACGCAGGCCCGGAACTCGTCCTCGTCCTCGATGACGTGGTCAGCGGCGAACGACCCGAGCACAGCATCGGGGTCCTGCGCCTCGAGCACGGCGGCTGCCCATCCGATGGCCGCCATGGAGTCCCGCGGCGACGGCTCCGCCAGCAGACGCTCGCGCGCCAGCCCGGGGAGCTGCGCGCGGACCGCGGCCTCGTGCGCCCGACCGGTGACCACGACGACACGGTCGCCGGTCAACGGCGCCAGTCGGTCCCACGTCGCCTGGAGCAGGGAACGCCCCGTCCCGGTGAGGTCGTGGAGGAACTTCGGTGAGGCTGCGCGGGACAGCGGCCACAGGCGCGTGCCCGCGCCGCCGGCGGGCACGACCGCCCAGAGATGCTCGACCGACGCAGGTGTGGACATGCCGGAACCGTAGCGTCACCACCAGCCCGTCACCCGGTGGTCATCCGACACGCACCTCACCGTGGTCAGGACCTCATCAGGCACCTCGACGCTGAGGTGGTGCGCGTGGCCATCGTGACCGAGTCTTCCTGCCGAGCCTCAACGGCGTGACGGCCAGCGTCTGCCGCGTCGCCGAGTGCCTCCGGGCGCGGGGTCACCATGCGGTCATCCTCGGCAGCCAGCGGGCTGCGCGTCGTGGCGCCGGCACGCGGCTGACCGTTGGACCGCGGGGCACGGCCGAGACTCGCCACGGCGGGATGTCTGCCGCCTGAGCGGCGCCATGCCACGACCTACTCCGGGGTAACCGCGCCTGTCTGGTTTCTCACAGGGAGGCCCTTCGGCGTCATGGCGAGCCGCCAGATAGCCTGACGGGCGAACCACGGCCGTCGGCGCCTCCCGCATCGAGCTGCCGTGACAACCTGCTTCGAAAGGGACGCGCAGTGGCGCAGGCAGCCAACGGGACCCTCTACCGCGGCCGTGAGGGCATGTGGTCGTGGGTGGCCCACCGCATCAGCGGCGTACTCCTCTTCCTCTTCCTCTTCGCCCATGTGCTGGACACCGCGCTGGTCCGGGTCTCCCCGCAGGCCTACAACGAGGTCATGGACGCCTACAAGAACCCGGTCGTCGGCCTCGGCGAGGCAGGCCTGGTGGCGGCCGTGATCTTCCACGCCCTCAACGGGCTACGCATCATCGCTGTCGACTTCTGGGCCAAGGGTCCGAGGTACCAGCGGCAGATGTTCTGGGCGGTGGCGGTGGGGTTCGTCGTGCTCTTCGTGCCGTTCGCCATCCGGCACCTGTCCATCGTGTTCTCGCACTGAAAGGCGCCCGCTCATGACTGCCACCAGCAGCGAGACGCCCCGCGTCGACGCAGTTCCTGTCAAGCACTCCCGGTACCGCCGGGTCGGAGCCAGCCGCGGCAACTTCGAGCTGTGGTCGTGGGTCTTCATGCGCGGTAGCGGCATCCTGCTGCTCGTCCTCGTCTTCGGTCACCTGTTCGTCAACCTCATGCTGGGCGAAGGCATCCACGCGGTCGACTTCGCCTTCGTCGGCCAGAAGTGGAGCAGCCCGTTCTGGCAGGTGTGGGACCTGCTCATGCTGTGGCTCGCCGAGCTCCACGGGGTCAACGGGGTGCGGACGGTCATCAACGACTACACCGAGAAGAACAGCACGCGCTGGGTCCTGAAGGCTCTGCTCTTCACCAGCGCCCTGCTCGTCATGGTGCTCGGCACGCTCGTGATCTTCACCTTCGACCCGTGCATCGACCCCTCTTCCACCCTCTCCGTGTGCTCACGGTGACCCTGAACGACGCGACGGCGCAGTAAGGAACCCGCTGAACATGCAGACACACAAGTACGACGTGGTCATCGTCGGCGCCGGCGGAGCCGGTATGCGTGCCGCGCTGGAGTCCTCCACGCGCGTGCGCACCGCCGTGCTCACCAAGCTCTACCCCACCCGGTCGCACACCGGCGCGGCGCAGGGCGGCATGTGTGCTGCCCTCGCGAACGTCGAGGAGGACAACTGGGAGTGGCACACCTTCGACACCGTCAAGGGTGGCGACTACCTCGTCGACCAGGACGCCGCGGAGATCATGTGCCGGGAGGCGATCGACGCGGTCATCGACCTCGAGAAGATGGGCCTGCCGTTCAACCGCACGCCGGAGGGCAAGATCGACCAGCGCCGCTTCGGCGGTCACACCCGCAACCACGGCGAGGCCGCCGTGCGCCGGTCCTGCTTCGCCGCCGACCGCACCGGCCACATGATCCTGCAGACCCTCTACCAGAACTGCGTCAAGCAGGGCGTGGAGTTCTACAACGAGTTCTACGTGCTTGACCTGCTCCTCAACACCGGTCACGACGGGGTCGAGCACACCGCCGGGGTGGTCGCCTACGAGCTGGCGACGGGCGAGATCCACGTCTTCCAGGCGAAGTCCGTCGTCTTCGCCACCGGCGGCACCGGCAAGGTCTTCAAGACCACGTCCAACGCCCACACGCTCACCGGTGACGGCATGGGCGTCGCCTTCCGCCGCGGCCTCCCCCTGGAGGACATGGAGTTCTTCCAGTTCCACCCCACCGGCCTCGCCGGTCTGGGGATCCTCCTCTCCGAGGCGGCCCGCGGTGAGGGCGGGATCCTGCGCAACGCCGAGGGGGAGCGCTTCATGGAGCGCTACGCCCCCACGATCAAGGATCTCGCGCCCCGCGACATCGTGGCGCGTTCTATGGCGAACGAGGTCCGGGAAGGCCGCGGCGCGGGCCCGAACAAGGACTACGTGCTCCTCGACCTCACCCACCTCGAGCCGGCCCACATCGACGCCAAGCTGCCGGACATCACCGAGTTCGCCCGCACCTACCTCGGCGTCGAGCCGTACACCGAGCCGGTCCCGGTCTACCCGACCGCCCACTACGCAATGGGCGGTGTGCCGACGAACGTCGAGACGGAGGTGCTGCGCAACAACACGGACATCGTGCCCGGGCTCTTCGCCGCCGGCGAGGTCGCCTGCGTCTCGGTGCACGGGTCCAACCGCCTGGGGACGAACAGCCTTCTGGACATCAACGTGTTCGGCCGCCGGGCCGGCATCGCGGCCGCCGAGTATGCGGCGTCGGCGGCCTACGTCGACCTCCCGCCAGACCCCACCGCCCTGGTGGACGGCCTGGTCGGCGCCATCCGCAACCGCGAGAGCGGGGAGCGCGTCGCCGACCTGCGCCGGGCGCTGCAGGAGACCATGGACCGCAACGTGCAGGTCTTCCGCACCGAGGCGTCCATGAAGGAGGCGCTGGGCGTCATCGACGAGCTCAAGGAGCGCTACGCCCATGTCGTGGTCCAGGACAAGGGGAAGCGCTACAACACCGACCTTCTCGAAGCGGTCGAGCTCGGCTTCCTCATCGAGCTGGCCGAGGTGATCACCCTAGGCGCCCTCGCGCGCAAGGAGTCCCGCGGCGGGCACTTCCGCGAGGACTACGAGGCGCGTGACGACGTGAACTTCATGCGCCACACGATGGCCTACCGTGCTCCGGTCACCGAGTTCGCCAGCGGCCCGGCCTTCGCGGACGAGGTGCGCCTGGACTACAAGCCCGTGACCGTGACCCGCTACCAGCCGATGGAGCGCAAGTACTGATGACTGCCACTGCCGAGAAGCAGAAGCCGGCCGGGGACAAGGCACCCGGCGCGGTGCCGACGTTCACCGTCACCCTGAAGATCCAGCGGTTCAACCCCGAGACGGACAGCGAGCCGCACTGGGAGAGCTATCAGGTCACCGTGCACGCCACGGACCGGGTCCTCGACGCCCTGCACCAGATCAAGTGGGAGCAGGACGGCTCGCTGTCGTTCCGCCGCTCCTGCGCGCACGGCGTCTGCGGGTCCGACGCCATGCGGATCAACGGGAAGAACCGCCTGGCCTGCAAGACCCTGGTCAAGGACGTCAACCCGGACAAGCCGATCACGGTCGAGCCGATCAAAGGTCTTCCGGTGGAGAAGGACCTCATCGTCGACATGGAGCCGTTCTTCGACGCCTACCGTGAGGTGATGCCGTTCCTGATCACCACCGGCAACGAGCCGACGCGCGAGCGGATCCAGAGCCAGCAGGACCGTGACCGCTTCGACGACACGACGAAGTGCATCCTGTGCGCGGCCTGCACCACGAGCTGCCCCGTGTTCTGGAACGACGGCCAGTACTTCGGGCCGGCCGCCATCGTGAACGCGCACCGCTTCATCTTCGACAGCCGCGACGAGGGCGGCAAGCAGCGCCTTGAGGTGCTCAACGACAAGGAGGGGGTGTGGCGCTGCCGCACCACCTTCAACTGCACCGAGGCCTGCCCGCGCGGCATCGAGGTCACCCAGGCCATCCAGGAAGTGAAGCGCGCGCTCCTGACCAGCCGGTTCTGACGATGCAGGCCGCGTGAGCCTCCGCCCCGTGGCTGCTGCCGCGGCGGGCCTCGTACTCGCGGTCGGCGGCGGCGCGCTGCTGGCACCGGCGAGCGCAGCGACGACGCCGCGTCCCCTTCCGACGGCCAGCACGCCGACGCTGCCCACGCCGACCGGCTGGGTCGACCCCGACGCGGCGGTCGGCGGTCCGCGCCTGGCCTCGATGGGCCTGGTGACCGACCTGCCGGCCGGCGTCCCGGCCCCGCCGACGTTGCGCGACGTCGCGTGGCTCCTGGCCGACCTCGACACCGGCGCGGTGGTCGCGGCCAAGGCTCCGCACGCCAGGCTCCTACCGGCCAGCACGCTGAAGACCCTCACCGCCCTCACTCTGCTCCCGCGGGTCCAGCCCACCCGCATGATCACGGCCACCGCGGAGGATGCCAACGCCGACGGCACCCGGGTCGGAATGGTCCCGGGTCTGACGTACACGGGACGGCAGCTGTTCGAGGGGCTGCTCATGTCCTCCGGCAACGACGCCGCGTACGCCCTGGCGGCAGCCGGGGGCGGACGCCAGGCCACCTTGGCAGCCATGAACGAGGAAGCCGCGTACCTCGGGGCACATGACACGGTCGCGAAGGACCCCGCCGGCCTCGACATGCCGGGGCAGACCTCGAGCGCCTACGACCTCGCGTTGATCGGCCGTGCGGCTCTGGGGCTGAAGGACTTCCGTTCCTACGTCACGACGAAGCAGGTCGACTTCCCCGGCGCTGTGAACCCGAAGACCAAGAGGCGAGCGACCTACAGGATCACGAACCACAACCGGCTGCTCTTCAACTACCCCGGGACCATCGGGATCAAGAACGGCTATACCGAGGCCGCCAAACGGACCTTCATCTCCGCAGTCACGCGTGAGGGCCGGACCTACCTGCTGAGCGAGATGTACGGTCTGGACGCCTCCTGGCGCCCGCAGGCGGCGATGTACGACTGGGCGTTCCGGTATGCCGGCCGGGCACGCCCTGTCGGCACCCTGGTGAAGCCCGGCCAGGCGACGTCGGCCCCCAGCCCTGCCGAGAGCGCCGTGGCGACGCCGGGCTTGGCCACGCCGGGCATGGCGACCCCCTGGAGCACCCCCAGACCCCGGCCGGCTGCGGCCGCGCTCCCCGCCGACGGCCGGCGCACAGCCGGGCTCGCCTCCTGGCCCGGGATGGCCGCACTGGCCGCCACGGCGCTTCTCCTCCTCCTGCTGGCAGCCCGTGCGAGGGCGCGACGCAAGCAGGTACGGCGTCGCGAGATGCGCGTCCACGAGCGGCGCCACTGACGGCGCACGGCCGGCGTCGTGGAGGGGTGAACGCAGCTCAGCGCCGGTGCGTGAGCGCTCGGACGCCACGCGCGAGACCGCCGAGGGCGAAGGCAGCGGTCGCGCCCAGGACGACGCCGGCGGCCACGGAGGTTCGGTCGGCTGCCCGTTGGCCGAAGGTCGGCAGCCCCGCATCCGTGCGCGTCCGCACAGTGTGCGGAGGCGTCCGCACAGTGTCCAGGGGCGTCCGCACAGTGTCCAGGGGCGTCCGCAGACTGTCCAGAGCCTGAGGAGCAGGGCCCTCGAGCAGCTTGTGCTCCTGGCCGGCGCTGAGCCCGGTTCCTCGCACGGTGTCGAGGTCGTTCGCCGCCCACGCGGCGGAGACCAGGATCACCCTGGACATGAAGTTCAGCCAGACCAGGAGTCCCACCACGAGCGCGAAGGAGGCGAAGAGCGCGTTGTGCAGTGTCCCGCTCAGCAGGACCGTCCCGAACTTCTTCAGCAGGGTGAGGCCCAGTCCGCCGAACACCGCCGCGTTCCGCAGCCCGCGCCGCGGCACGTCGACACCCGTCAGCAGCCGCAGCATCACCATGATGATGGAGGCGTCGAGCAGGACCCCGATCACCAACGCCACCAGCGTCAGGATCCACCCCTGGCCGCCGAGCCCGAGAAGCCGCGCCAGCCATTGCGACGCCGCCCCCGCCACGCTGCCCACGACCGCCGAGAGCACGATCGCGACCCCCAGGACGACCAGCACCCCGAGGTCGCGCAGCTTCGCCAGGACCGGGTTGCCCGGAGCCCCCTTGACCCCGAAGATCTGGCGGATCGCGTCGCGCAGGGCGGAGAGCCACCCCGTGCCGGCCAGGACGAGGCCGACGACTGCCACGACCCCGCTCACCGACAGCGCCGCCTTGGTGGGTGCGCTGACGTTGATGATGCCGCGGGGGTTCGACGGGGTCTTGACGAACCCGGGGAGCATCTGGTTGATCGAGTCCTTGACGCGGTCCAGGAGCTCCGGCTGGTTGCGGAGCACGACGCCGAAGACCGTGAAGGCGAGCAGCACGGCGGGGAAGACGGAGAAGAACGCGAAGTAGCCCACCCCGCCTGCCAGGAGGTTGCCGCGGCTGTCGCCGTACCGCTTCCAGGCGCGCCACACCGAGGTCTGCTGCAGCTGCGACCACCAGCGCTTGAGCGACCCCATCGTCAGCCGCCGTTCAGGCTGAAGGACCGGACGGCGCGCCAGACGCCGTCGTCCCCGTGCTCGTACAGGTGGAACTCGGTGACCTCGAAGCGGCACTCGAAGTCGGCCAGCTCCGTGAAGGCCCGCTCCAGGCTCTCGTCCGTGACGTGGTGGGCGACCGTCACGTGCGGGTGGTAGTAGAAGTCGAGGTCCCGCTGCAGAGGTCCCTGCCGCACGGCCTTCTCGAGGATCTCGCACTCGGCCAGCCCCCCGGACACCTGGACGAACACGACTGGCGAGATGGGGCGGAACGTGCCGGTTCCGCGGAGCACCATGGGGAACGAATGGCCTTCCGCCGCAACGCTCTCCAGATGCTTGACGGCCGCCGGAACTTCGGAGTCCTCGATCTCGGTGGGAGGCAGCAGCGTCACGTGAGTGGGGATCGACTTCGCGCGCGGGTCGCCGAACGACGCGCGCTTGGCCTGCAGCAGCTCAGCGTACGGCGAGGGGATGGCAACGGACACACCGATGGTGGGCACTGTGCGACCCTACCCAACGCTCGGAAGCAGTCCCACCCGATCGCGGACCCGCGCCATGGTTGCGTGCGCCACCTCGCGCGCCCGATCCGCTCCGGCGGCGAGGATCCGGTCCAGCTCGGCCGGGTCGTCGAGCAGCTCGGCCATCCGCCGCTGGAACGGCGTGAGCCGGTCCAGGACGACCTCGGCGACCTCCTTCTTGAGGTCTCCGTAGCCGCTGCCCGCGAACGACTCCTCGAGCTTGTCCACCGGCGTACCGGACAGCACCGAGTGGACCACCAGGAGGTTCGACACCCCTGGCTTGCACTCGACGTCGTACCGGATCTCGTTCTCGGTGTCGGTCACCGCCGAGCGGATGTTCTTGGCGATCCGCGCAGGGTCGTCCATGAGGTCGATCAGCCCCTTGGGCGACGACGTCGTCTTGCTCATCTTCGACGTGGGGTCCTGCAGGTCCATGATCTTGGCGGCGCCCTTGACGATGTACGGCTCCGGGACGACGAGGCCATCACCGAACCGGCTGTTGAACCGCTCGGCAAGGTCGCGGGTGATCTCGAGGTGCTGGCGCTGGTCCTCCCCCACCGGGACGTACGCCGCGTCGTACATGAGGATGTCGGCCGCCATGAGCATGGGGTACGTGAACAGCCCGACATTGGAGTTCTGGCCCTTGGCGGTCTTGTCCTTGAACTGCGTCATCCGGCTCGCCTCGCCGAAGCCGGTGAGGCAGTTCATCACCCAGCCGAGCTCCGCATGCTCGGTGATGTGGCTCTGGCAGAACACGGCGGAGCGCTGGGGGTCGACGCCGCCGGCGATGAACTGGGCGGCGGTGACGCGGGTGCGCCTGCGGAGGACCTGCGGGTCGGTGGGGACGGTGAGCGCGTGGAGGTCCGCCACGAAGTAGTACGCGTCGAACTCCTCCTGCAGAGCCACCCAGCTCACCAAGGCGCCGAGGAAGTTGCCGAGGTGCAGCGAGTCGCTGGTCGGCTGCATCCCGGACAGGATCCGGGACAGCCCAGCGGTGGTGGTGGGCGCGGACATGGCCGCCATTGTGTCAGGTCAGATGCAGGAGGAAACCCTGGGCCGGAGCCAGCACCGGCAGCGGCAGGCCCACGTCGCCGAGCAGCGCCCCGCTGACCTCCACGCCTTCGCGCAAGGCCTGCTCCCACCACGAGGGTGGCGCGGACTCCACGAGGTGTGGGAGCCCCGCCTCGGGGCGGACGCGGAGCCGGTACGCGCGCTGCGGGGCGAGCCCCGGCAGGGGCACGAGCCCCGGGACCGTGGACCCGGCCGTATGCAGACGCGCGACCGTGTAGACCGCCTCACCGCGGTCGGTCGCGACGGTGCCGGTCACGAGGAGGCCAGTCGTGCCTGGGTCAGGGTCGTCCGCGCGGACCAGGTCACCGGAGTGGACCACCGACCTCAGCTCGCGGTAGAGCGCCGACCAGGCCCGCAGCGCCTCCAGCTCCTCTGACGTGCAGCCGCTGACGTCCCATTCGAGGCCGGCGTGACCCTGCAGTGCCAGAAGCATCCGGAACGACAGGTCCACGGTGCGGTGCGTCGTGTGCGCCGTGGGCGGCCCCACATGGCTGCCCATGAGCTCTGCGGGCACGAGCAGGGATGTCCAGCGCTGGATCTGCGCCCGCTCCAGAGCGTCGTTGCAGTCACTGGTCCAGATGCGGTCCGTCCGGGACAGCACGCCGAGGTCGACGCGCGCGCCGCCGCTGGAGCACGACTCGATCTCCAGGTCCGGGTGCGCGGCTCGAAGCCGGTCGAGCAGCGCGTAGAAGGCCGTGGTCTGCGCGTGGACCGCGTGCCGGTCGGCGGCCGTCCCGTCCGACCGCACCGCCTCGTGGAGGTCGCGGTTGTGGTCCCACTTGACGAAGTCGATCCCGAGTCGGCGCACCAGGCTGCTGATCTGGCCCTCCACGTGGGCCGCCGCCTCCGGGTTCGCGAGGTCGAGGACCTGCTGGTGGCGTGACTCGCGGGGATGGCCGGCCCGTGGACCGAGCACCCACCCGGGGTGCGCTCGCACGAGGTCCGAGTCGGCGTTCACCATCTCGGGCTCGAACCACAGGCCGAACTCCATTCCGAGGCCCTTGACATGCTCCACCAGCGGATCGAGGCCGTCCGGCCACACCTGCGGCGACACGACCCAGTCGCCCAGCCCTCGCTGGTCGTCCCGGCGGCTACCGAACCATCCGTCGTCGAGGACGAACCTCTCGACCCCCAGCCCGGCGGCCGTGTCGGCGAGTGCGGTGAGCCGCTGGAGGTCGTGGTCGAAGTAGACGGCCTCCCAGGTGTTGAGCACGAGGGGCCGAGGGGACGCGGTGTGCGTCGCGCGGGCCCGCTGGCTACGGTGCAGGCGGCGGGAGAGGCCGTCCAGCCCGTCGGTGGCGTGCACGAACACGACCTCCGGGGCGGTGTACCGCTCGCCAGGCGCCAGCCGGACCTCGCCGGGCTCGAGCAGCTCGGCCCCACCCAGAACGGCTGCGTGCATCCCCGCACCCTCGGGGAGCCGCTCCACCAGATGCTCATGGTTGCCGCTCCACGCGGTGTGCACCGCCCACACCTCGCCACTGCGGAACCCGAAACCCGGGGTGCCGACGGTCAGCAGGAGGGTCGCGTCATGGCCGGTGCGACCGCGACGGGAGGCGCGCAGATGGGTACCGTCCTGCAGCGTGCTGCGTTGCGGAGCCCGCTCGCGGCACCAGCGCCCGGTGAGGTCGAGCACCTCGCCGGCCCTCCTGGGCAGCGGGAGCAGGGCGCGGAGCGAGCCCACGTCCAGGAGATCGGCCGAGCCTTCGGCGGTATGGGTCACCGCCAGCCGGACCCGCAGGACCCCGTCGGGGTCCAGGTCGTAGTCGAGCTCCACCTCGACCCCCTGGTCGGCAGCGAGCACGCGCAGCCCCGCGTCCCCGCGGCTCTCGCAGGTAACCCGCCAGCGCGGGGCCGCCACGCCACCTGCGCGGTGCACGGCGTACGCCGGAGTGCCGAGCCAGCCGTCCCCGGAGGTAGGTAGCACGGTGAAGGGCCACGCCTCGTCGAGGGCGTTGTGGGGCACCGGGCCCGCGGCGAGCAGCGGAAGCTGGGCGACGGCTTCGGGGGGCAGCTCCGCGCCCCAGTGGAGGACACGAGGCAGCCCGCCTCCGGAGACTTCGAGCACCAGGCTGGTGCCGGCCGCGCTGAGGACGGCGAGAGAGCCCGTCATCCCTTGGTGGCTCCCAGTGTCAAGCCGGCGACGAACTGCTTCTGCAGCACGAAGAAGACGACGAGCGTGGGCAGCGCGATGACGACCGAGCCGGCGGCCACCAGGTTGTTGTCCGTGAAGAACTGCCCGCGCAGGTTGTTGATCGAGCTGGTGACCGGGTACTTGTCACCGGACTGGAGCAGGACGGTGGCCCAGAAGAACTCGTTGTAGATCCACGTCACCTCGAGCGTGGCCAGGGCGGCCAGTGGGGGTCGGCACAGCGGCAGAGTGAGCTGGAAGAACTGGCGCAGCACGCCGGCGCCGTCGACGACCGCGGACTCGTAGAGCTCGCGGGGCAGCGCCTTCATATAGTTCGACAGCACGAAGGCGCAGAACCCGGTCTGGAACGCCACGTTGACCGCGATAAGGCCCCAGTACGAGTTGAGCAGGGTGCCGGAGTCGCTGAACCAGAACGGCACCTGGATCGCCCGGAACATGCGGTAGACGGGGATGAGCAGGGCCTGGGCGGGCAGCAGGTTTGCGGCGGTGAACAGGCCCAGCAATGCGAGGTTGAACCGGAACGAGAAGCGCGCCACCACGAAGGCGATGCAGCAGGAGAGGAACAGGGTGAGCAACACGGCCGGAACCGTGATGTACGCCGAGTTGAGCATGGTGTGCGAGAAGTTGGCTTGCTGCCAGGCGTCCTTGTAGTTCTGCAGCGTGAAGCCGCCCAAGGAGAAGTACCCGTGCTTGGAGGTGTAGTCGTAGTCCCGGAAGCTGCCGAGCAGGGCGTAGGCCACCGGGAAGATCCAGATGACCGCCACGACCGCGAGGAAGACCTGGGTGGGCCTGCCACCGCGCACCGGGCCGCCCGGCCTGCTGCTCGTCGCCACGGGGCTTCGTCCCACGGCCACGACGGGGGCTTCGCTGGCGGCGGTCATCGCTGCTCCTTCATCATCACGCGCAGGTAGAGGGCCACGAACACCGAGGACACGATGAGCATGATGGTGGCCATCGCCGAGCCGAACCCGATGCGGCTGGCCTCGCCCACGATGTTGCTCGTGACGAGGGTCGAGATGAGCTCGAGACCGTTGCGGCCCTTGTTGATCACCCAGACGAGGTCGAAGGCCCGCAGTGCCTCGATGACGGTGACCACGATGACGATCATGTTGATCGGCGCCATGACCGGGAAGACCACCCTGAAGAACGTCGTCCGCTCACTCGCCCCGTCGACCCGTGCCGCCTCCCGCAGCGACGGGTCGACGCCCTTCAGCCCCGCCAGGTAGAGCAACATGATGTAGCCGACATGCCGCCAGCTGGCGGCCAGGAGGGCGGCCCAGAGGTTGTACCTCTGGTCGCCGTACCAGTCGATCGTGCTGCCGGTGACCTGGTTGATGAGGCCCTGGTCACGGCTGTAGATCAGCTGCCAGATGAACCCGATCAGCGCCAGGGACAGCACCACCGGCAGGTAGATGGCGGTCTGGAAGACCCGGGAGCCACGCAGCTCGCGGTCCAGCAGCACCGCCAGGAACAGGCCGAAGGGGGTGGCCACGAGGAACAGGGCCGCCAGCCAGATGAGGTTGTGCTGCACGGCCGGCCAGAACGGCGGGTAGATGTTCACCACGTCGCTGTAGTTCTTCAGCCCGATCACCTTGGCGCCGGAGATCGGGCCGATCCCGTCCCAGTTGGTGAACGAGAGCAGGACCGACGCGATCGCCGGCAGCCAGACCAGCCACAGGACCAGCAGCGTCGGGATGGCGATCATGAGGCCCACGACCACCCGGTCGACGGGACTGAGGTGGTCGATCCCCTTGTACTTCGGTCGTCTGGCCACGGACGCTCCTGGTCTCGGCATCGTCGGGAGCGTCAGCTCGCGAAGATGCTCTGCTTCTGCTTCTCGATGGTGTTGACCAGCCCGTCGACGTCCTTGGGGTTCTTGATGAAGGACTGGATGGCGGGGATCATCACGGTCGAGGCGAAGTCCGGGCGGGTGTCGCGGTCGAGGAACTGCGCGATCGACTTGGCCTGCTTGACGAACTCCACCGACTTCTTCTGCAGCGGCGTGTACGCGCTCTGGTCCGCCTTGTCGCTCGTCGCGATCACGCTCGGGTCGGCCTTGACCGCGAGGTTCTGGGCGTCGGCCGAGCCGAGGTACCCCAGGAGCTTCGCGGCGCCGGCCTGGTTCTTCGGCCGCTTGCTCATCATGTAGCCGTCGATGGGGGCGTCGATCGCGTCGGCACCGATGTTCGAGTCGATCTCGGGGAAGTTGAAGAAGTCCAGGTCCTCCTGCTCGGCACCGGCCTTGAACTGCTGGGCGACGAACGACCCGAGGATGTAGGTGCCGGCCTTCTTCTGCTGCAGCGCCTGCGCCGCCTCCTGCCAGGTCCGCCCGAGCGAGTCGGGCTGGTGCAGGTCGAGCAGCCCCGCCCACGTGTCGAAGACCTTCTTCACCTTGTCGCTGTTCCACGGCTCCTTGCCGGCCATGAGGCTGACGTGGAAGTCGTAGCCGTTGATCCGCAGGTTGAGCTGGTCGAAGGTGCCCATGGCGGGCCACCCGTCCTTGTCGCCGAAGGCGATGGGAACGAGGCCGTCCTTCTTCATCTGCGCGCCCAGGCTCTTCAGCTCGTCGAGGGTCTTGGGCGCCTGGTAGCCGTACTTGGCGAAGACGCTCTTGCGGTAGAAGACGGCCCACGGGTAGTAGGTCGACGGGACGAAGTACTGCTTGCCGTCGTCTCCGGTGGAGGCCTTCTTCAGCGCGTCGGACATCCCCTGGAGGTTCTTCCACACGTCCGAGACGTCGCCGGCGAGGCTCTTGCTCGCGAAGAACCGCATCCGGTAGCCGGAGAACCAGGTGAACACGTCGTCCGGAGAGCCCTGAAGGTAGTTGTTGATGTTCTCCTGGAAGGTGTTGTGGTCGATCGTGTTGACCTTCACCGTGAGGCCGGAGTTCGCCTTCTGGAAGGCGTCGACGACCGCCTGCACCGCAGCCTTCGGCACGGCGTCGGACTGGTTCGAGCCTAGCGTCACGGTCCCGGTGGCCTTGCCGCCACCGCTGCTGCCGCTGTCACCACCGCAGGCCGCCAGGAGCGCCGGGGCTGCGAACAGGGTGCCGGCGCCCACGGCGCCGCGCAGGAGGGTCCGGCGGCTCACGCCGCGGACGGACGGGGGCACGAGACTGGCCAGGTAGTCGGCCTCGGAAGCGTGGCGGGTCATGCGGGTCTCCTTTGACCTGGGGGTGTGCGCCGGCGTGGTGAGCCCGAACCCGTCATCCGACAGTTTCGATCAAAAACCACCAACACTGAGCGAGGATGGCGCGCGGGGACGCCGGTGTCAATAGAGTGTCCGCAATCGTCTCGCGTGGGCTACCACCCAGGTTTCGGCTCGCAGCAAGCCTTCTCGGCTGACAAGGGGGCTCACGTGGGCTTCTTCGCCCCCTCGGGGAGCCGCGTGTTTGGTTTTGTTGACATACCAAGGAAATTCGGACGACACTTGCCGCCATGCGCCCGTGGCCCAGTGGAAGAGTCGCCTTCGGAGGGGACTACAACCCCGAGCAGTGGCCTCGGGAGGTGTGGCTCGAGGACATGGAGCTGATGCGCCGAGCCGGCGTCTCCTTCGTGACCCTGGGCGTCTTCTCGTGGTCCTGGCTCGAGCCGGCCAAGGGCGAGTACGAGTTCGCCTGGCTGGACGACGTGATGGGCCTGCTGCACGAGAACGAGATCGCCGTCGACCTCGCGACCGCGACGGCGACTCCGCCCCCGTGGCTCTCCGCGGCTCACCCCGAGCTCCTCCCGGTGGACCGCCAGGGGCACACGCTGTGGCCGGGCAGCCGCCAGACCTGGTGCCCCAGCAGCGTCACGTACCGCGACTACGCCCTAGCGCTGACGACGCAGCTCGCGCAGCGCTACCACGACCATCCGGCGCTGGCCATGTGGCACGTCTCCAACGAGTACGGCTGCCACAACATCCCCTGCTACTGCGACCGCTGCGGCGCGGGGTTCCGTCGATGGCTCGAGCAGCGCTACGGCAGCGTGGACGCGCTCAACGAGGCGTGGGGCACCGCCTTCTGGAGCCAGCGCTACACGGCGTGGGACCAGGTCCTGCCGCCCAGGCTCACGACGACCTTCGCGAACCCGACGCACGAGCTGGACTACCGGCGCTACCAGTCCGACGTCCTGCTCGACTTCTTCCGCGCGGAGAAGGCCGTGCTCACCGAGCTCTCGCCAGGGGTACCGGTGACGACGAACTTCATGACGCTGCGGCACTTCGACAAGCTCGACTACCATCAGTGGGCGGCGGATCAGGACGTCGTGAGCACCGACCACTACATCGTCAACACCCTCCAGCACCCGCGGGCCGAGCTGGCCTTCAGCGGCGACCTGACCCGCGGCCTCGCCGGTGGCCGCCCCTGGCTCCTGATGGAGCACTCGACGAGCGCGGTGAACTGGCAGCCGGTCAACCCGGCGAAGGACCCGGGTCAGACCCTGCGCGACAGCCTGGCCCACGTTGCTCGTGGGGCGGACACCGTGGGCTTCTTCCAGTGGCGCCAGTCCCGCTCCGGCTCCGAGAAGTTCCACTCGGCGCTGGTCCCGCACGCGGGCGCTGACAGCGCCCGCTTCCGCGAGGTCTGCGAGCTCGGAGCGGTCGCCGCGAGGCTCGGCGAGGTCTGCGGCTCGCGCGTCGAGGCCGACGTCGCGATCCTGTGGGACTACCAGGCTCGATGGGCGGCGTCGGGTCCGGCGATGCCCTCGAGCCTGCTGGACTACGCCGCGGTGCCGCACACCCTGCACCGCCTGCTGCGGGAGCGAGGCATCACCGCCGACGTCGTGCACCCCAGTGCCGACCTGGCCGGCTACCGCCTCGTCGTCGTGCCCACCCTCTACCTGGTCACCGACGAGGATGCCGGCTCCATCGCGGCGGCCGCCCACGCCGGGGCGCAGGTGGTCGTCACGTTCTTCTCCGGCATCTCCACCCAGGACGACCACGTCCGCCTGGGTGGCTACCCGGGGGCCTTCCGCGACCTGCTCGGCCTACGGGTGGAGGAGCTGTTCCCGCTCATGCCTCAGGCGCAGGTGGCGGTTGGCGACGGCTGGGGCACGCTGTGGAGCGAGGACGTCACCGCGGTGGACTGTGAGGTGCTGGAGACGTACACGTCGGGACCCCTCGCCGGACGCCCGGCCGTAACGCGGCGAGCCACTGGTGAGGGCGCCGCGTGGTACCTCAGCACGCTGCTCGACGACGAGGCTCTCGGCGGGCTCCTTGACCGCGTCACCGCAGCCGCGCAGGTCACCGCCCCTGCGCAGGTTCCGTCTCGAGTCGAGGTCACGCGGCGTAGCGGCCAGAATGGGTCGTGGTTGTTCCTCGTCAACGACTCCGGCGACCCCCAGCAGGTGGCCGTGACCGGGTACGACCTGGTGTCCGACGGCCGTGTCGGGCCCACCGTCAAGCTCGCGCCGGGTGCCGTCGCGGTTGTCAGGGAGGAGTGAGCCGGATGCTCGCCAGCCAGCGGCGCTCCACGATCCTCGGGATCGTGGAGGAGACCGGCGCCGTCAAGGTGTCGGAGCTGGTGGACCAGCTCGGCGTCTCCGACATGACGGTCCGTCGTGACATCGAGCAGCTGGCCACCGAGGGCCTGCTCGAGCGTGTCCACGGCGGGGCCCTGGCGGTGGGAGGACGCACCAGCGACGAGCCGGGCTTCACGGCCAAGTCGGGTTTGATGCACGCAGAGAAGGAGACGATCGCCCAGGCGGCCGCCGCGCTCGTAGAACCGGGCGCGGCGATCGGCATCTCGGCGGGCACGACGACGTACGAGTTCGCCCGCGTGGTGCGTGCGGTGCCCGACCTCACCGTGGTGACCAACTCGGTTCCCGTCGCCCAGCTGCTGCACGAGTCGGGCACGCCGGGCCAGACGGTCGTCCTCACCGGCGGCATCCGCACCCCCTCGGACGCCCTGGTCGGTCCGGTGGCGGTCGCGGCCCTGCGCATGCTGCATGTCGACCGGCTCTTCCTGGGCGTCCACGGCATGGACCCTCGCGCCGGCCTCACCACCCCGAACCTCGTGGAGGGCGAGACGAACCAGGCGATGGTGGACAGTGCCCGCCAGGTGTGTGTCCTGGCGGACCACACCAAGTGGGGCATCGTGGGGCTGAGCACCATCATCCCGCTCGCGCAGGTCGACACGCTGGTCACCGACGAGGGCCTGGGGACGCGGGCCCGTCGCGCGGTCGCCGAGGCGGGTGTCGAGCTGGTCCTCGGCTGCAAGGGCAGGCCCTCACCGGGGCGCAACGGCCGGGGGCGGTCATGAGGGTCCGTCGGACGAGCCGCCGCCTGGCGGACGGCCGGGAGATCATCTACTTCGACGACACGCCTGACGCGCCCGCGCGCACGGCGCAGGACACCCGGCCCCTCGGCGAGCGGGCTGCCGCGGGCGAGATCCGGTACGACGCCCTCGTCGGCGACTGGGTGGCGGTGGCCGGACACCGCAGCGACCGGACCTTCCTGCCGCCCAAGGACGAGTGCCCGCTGTGCCCCACCGGCACGGGCAGCGTGCCGTCGGAGGTCCCTGAACGGGCATACGACGTCGTGGTGTTCGAGAACCGGTTCCCGTCGTACGCTCCCGTCTCATCCTTCCACAGCGACGGTCACACCGACGAGCTGCACCTGAGCCGGCCGGCACTGGGACGGTGCGAGGTCGTGTGCTTCACGAGCGACCACGAGTCGACCTTCGCCGCACTCAGCGCCTCGCGTGCGCGCACGGTGATCGACGCGTGGGCCGACCGCACCACCGAGCTGGGCGCGCTGCCGGAGGTCGAGCAGGTGTTCTGCTTCGAGAACCGGGGCCAGGAGATCGGCGTCACGCTGCACCATCCGCACGGGCAGATCTACGCCTATCCCTACGTCCCGCAACGCAGTGCCGACCTCCTACAGCGCGCCCGGGAGCACTACGACCGGACCGGGCGTCTCCTGGGCGCAGACATCCTCGCCGCGGAGCTGCACACCAAGGAGCGCATCGTCGTGGACACCGAGCACTGGACCGCGTACGTCCCCTTCGCCGCCCGGTGGCCGGTCGAGGTCCACCTGGCCCCGCGTCGTGATGTCCCCGACCTGCCCTCACTCACCGACGAGGAGCGGGACGACCTGGCGCAGGTGTACCTCGACCTCCTGGGGCGACTGGACCGCTACTACGTCGGCAAGGACGACACCCCGATCCGCATGCCCTACATCGCGGGGTGGCACCAGGCTCCGGCGAAGCAGGGGCGGGACGTCTCCCGCCTGCACCTGCAGGTCATGTCGGTGCTGCGCTCCCCCAAGAAGCTCAAGTACCTCGCCGGCTCGGAGTCCGGGGTCGGCGGCTGGGTCAACGACATACCCCCCGAACGGGTGGCGGCGCGGCTGCGCGAGGTCGCCCGGTGACGGCCGACACCGCCGTGCACCTTTTCGAGGAGACGTTCGGCGGCCGGCCGTCTGGGGTGTGGTCCGCCCCCGGACGGGTCAACCTCATCGGCGAGCACACCGACTACAACGCGGGTCTGTGCCTGCCCATCGCCCTTCCCCACCGGACGTATGCCGCGCTGGCGCCCCGTGAGGACCGGCTGCTGCGCGTGGTGTCCGCGCAGGGCGACGGGGTCGTGGAGGTCTCGCTGGACGACGTCGCAGCCGGCCGCCCGGCGGGGTGGGCCGCCTACGTGGCCGGAGTTCCCTGGTCGCTGGAACGGGCCGGACGGACCGTGACCGGTGTGGACGTCGCCGTGGACGGGGGGGTGCCGCTCGGCGCAGGCCTGTCCAGCTCCGCAGCGCTCGAGTGCGCGGTCGCCATTGCCGTGTCGGACCTCTGCGGCCTGGACCTCAGCACGTCCCACGAGGGACGCGTCACCCTCGCCGCTGCCTGCGTCGAGGCGGAGAACGTCGTCGCGCAGGCGCCCACCGGCGGCATGGACCAGTCCGCCGCACTGCTGGCCGAGCAAGGCCACGCCCTCCTCCTGGACTGCCGGGACCACACCACCCGCCAGGTCCCCTTCGACCTCGACGGCCACGACCTGGCCCTGCTCGTCGTCGACACGAGGGCAGAGCACCAGCTCGTGGACGGCCAGTACGCGGAGCGGCGGGCCTCCTGCGAGCGTGCCGCCCAGGAGCTGGGGGTCGCCAGCCTGCGCGAGATCGCCGGCGACACCCTGGAGGACCGCCTCACCACCCTCTCCTCGGACCTGCTGCGCCGTCGCGCCCGGCACGTCGTGACCGAGATCGCGCGGGTGGAGGCAGCCTGCGTCGCGCTGGAGGCGGAGGACTACCGGACCCTGGGCAGGCTCTTCCTGGAGTCCCATGCCTCCATGCGCGACGACTTCGAGATCTCGGTGCCAGAGCTCGACACGGCTGTCTCGGCTGCCACCGCCGCCGGCGCCCTCGGCGCACGGATGACCGGCGGCGGCTTCGGCGGCTCCGCGATCGCGCTGCTGCCCCGCGACGAGGTGGACGGTGCCCGGCGGGCTGTCGAACGGGCCTTCGCCATGCACGGGTTCACCGGGCCGGAGAGCTTCGTCGTCACTGCGGAGGGGCCGGCTGCCCGAGACCTCTGACGTGGGTCCCTCTGACGTGGGTCTCTCCGACGTGGGTCTCTCCGACGTGGATCTCTCTGGCGTGGATCTCCCCGACGTGGATCTCTCCGACGTCGACCTCTGGCGTCAGCCGAGGTCGTAGTCGACGACCACGGCCGCGTGGTCCGACCACCGTTGGTCGTAGGCAGCTGCTCGGCCGGCCGCCGCCGACGTCGCCCGGCGGGCCAGTGGCCGGCTCGCCAGCTGGTAGTCGATGCGCCACCCCGCGTCGTTGTCGAAGGCTTTCCCGCGCCACGACCACCAGGTGTACGGCCCCGGGCCGGGCCCGTGCAGCCGGCGGTGCACATCCACCCAGTGGCCGTCGGCGAGCCAGGAGTCGAAGTAGGCACGCTCTGCCGGCAGGAAGCCCGCCTTGCTGACGTTGGCTCGCCAGTTCTTGAGGTCGTCCGGCTGGTGGGCGATGTTGAGGTCGCCCGTGACGACCGCGAGTGCGCCCGCCGCGGTCCAGTCCTCGAGGCGGGCGCCGAGGGCGTCGAGGAACCGCAGCTTCTGCCGCTGGCGCGGTGTGCCGGCCTGGCCCGTGTGAACGTACGTCGACACCACCGTGACAGGGCCGGCGGACGACTCCAGGTCCACCTCCACCCACCGCCCTGCCCCGTCGAACTCGGCCGGCCCCACCGCGGTCCGGACGCGGGCGTGCGGCTGACGGCTGACCACGGCCACGCCGGCCCTGCCCTTGGCCGGGGCCTCGGTGTGGGCCACGTGCCACCCCGCGAAGCCGCCGTCCTGAAGGACCTGGGACAGCTGCGCGTCGCTGGCGCGGACCTCCTGCAGACACAGGACGTCGGGCCGCTGGTCCGCCAGCCACCTAACGCCACCTCGCCGGGCTGCGGCTCGGATCCCGTTGACGTTGGCGCAGATCAGTCGCACCGGCTCATTCTTCCCGGCGCCCCTCGGCGGGTCGCACTAGGGTGGCCGGCATGGCCGACCCCGCGGACAGCACGCCGAGCCAGAGCGCCCGCGCCGAAGGTGCCACCAGCACCACGACCACCGACACCACGACCGTCACCACCACTCCCGCGCCGCCCCAGGACGACCTTGTCACGACGAAGCACACCCTCGCCGTGGGCCGCCGCCGGCTGCGCTACTCGGCCACGACCGGCCGCGTGGTCCTGCGTGAGGAGGTCCTGGAGGACGGTGTGTTCAAGGGGCACCAGGCGAAGGCGGAGCTGAGCCTGACGTCGTACGTCGTCGACGCCCCCGTCTCGGCGAACCGGCCGATCACCTTCGCGTTCAACGGCGGGCCCGGGTCCAGCTCGGTCTGGCTGCACCTGGGGCTCCTCGGCCCCCGCCTGGTCGACTCGGGCGACGTGGGCGCGCTGACCCCTCCCCCCTACGGCCTGGTCGACAACCCACAGTCCCTGCTGGCGGTGTCGGACCTCGTCTTCATCGACCCGGTCTCGACCGGTTACTCCCGGTCGGTGGAGGGCGGCAAGCCGCGGGACTACCACGGGTTCACGGCAGACATCGAGAGCGTCGGCGAGCTGATCCGCCTGTGGACCACGCGCCAGAACCGTTGGCTGTCACCGAAGTTCATTGCCGGGGAGTCGTACGGGACGGTCCGCGCGGCTGCCCTGGCAGAGCACCTCCAGTCGCGTCACGGGCTCTACCCCAACGGCCTCATCCTCATCAGCTCGGTGCTCGACCTGGCCACCGTGGACTTCGACTTCAGCAACGACCGCGCCCACGTCGACTACCTGCCGACCTACGCCGCCACGGCGCACTACCACGGTCTGCACGGGCGACGGTCGCTTCGCAGCGTGCTCGCCGAGGCGGAGGAGTACGCGGCACGCGACTACCCGTGGGCCCTGTCCCGGGGGGCTCGGCTCACTGCCGCCGAGCGCGCCGAGCACGTATCCCGGCTCGCCCGCCTCACCGGGCTCGGCGAGGACTACGTGCACCGAGCCGACCTGCGCATCGAGCATGTCCGGTTCTTCACCGAGCTGCTGCGCGGCCGCGGCCTGGCCGTCGGGCGCCTGGACTCCCGGTTCACCGGGCCCCTTGCCCGTGGCATCGCCGAGACCTGGGACGCGGACCCGTCGATGGACGCCGTCGCCGGCCCCTACGCCGCCGCCTGGAACCACTATGTCCGCGAGGAGCTCGGCTACTCCAGCGACCTGCCCTACACCCAGCTGTCGGAACGGGCCCACACCGAGTGGTCCTACAAGGAGTTCGAGGGCAAGCCCGTCGACGTGAGCCGCAAGCTGGGACGCGCCATGCGCGCGAACCCCCACCTGAGGGTCCACATCGCCTACGGCTACCACGACGGCGCGACGCCGTACTACGGGGCGCAGGACGTCGTCGCCCACCTGGACATCCCGGCGTCGTTGCGGTCGAACCTCGAGCACTCGTACTACGAGGCCGGTCACATGATGTACGTCCACCAGCCGTCCCGCCTGGACCAGAGCCGGGACCTCGCCGACTTCGTCACCCGGTCGAGCCGTCCGCCAGGGCCGGCGAGCTAGGCGGCGCTAGGCGGCCCGGCCCACCTGGGCCTTCTCGGCGGGGGTCTCGGGACGAGCCGCGGGCCGTCTCGTGGCCTGCTCCCGTCGCGTCGCCCGCCGACGGGGAGCCGTCTGCGCGGTGGGGCCGTAGTAGCCGCCGTAGTACCCGCTGTCGTTGCCTTTGGGGGCGACCCGGTTGAGGACCACGCCCAGAGTGTGTCCCTGCACGGCGTGGAGGCTCCCCAAGGAGGCGGCGAGGTGGCTGTCCAGCGTCTGGCCGGCCGTGACGACCACCAGCGCACCGTCAGCCGAGGCGGTGAGGACCGCCGCGTCGGTCACGGGCAGCAGCGGTGGCGCGTCGATGATCACCGTGTAGCCACTGTCCGCCAGCCCCTCGAGGAGCCGCCGCATGGCCTTCGAGCCCAACAGCTCGCTCGGGTTGGGTGGCGTACCACCCGCCGCCAGCACGGTCAGGTCGGGCAGGCCGTGTACCTGCTGGGCGACGTCCGCGAACTCCACCCGTCCGATCAGCACGTCGGTCAGGCCGGCGCCCTCCACGAGCCCGAAGGACTCGGCGACGACGGGGCGTCGTAGGTCTCCGTCGATGAGGACCACCCGGCGGTCCGACATGGACAGGGCTGCAGCGAGGTTCGCGGCGACGCTGGACTTGCCGTCACCCTGCATGGGGCTGGTGACCACGATGACGCGCGGCGGGTTGTCGATGTCCATGAACTGCAGGTTGGTCCGCAGCTTGAGGAAGGCCTCCGCAGTATGCACGGGGTCGCGGCCGTCGGCCAGCCCGACGACGAGGGGCACGAGGCCGCCCCGCTTGCGCACCATCGCCGCGCTCGTCGGGATCGCCGCGGCGACGGTCACGCCGAACTGACGCTCGATGTCCTCGGCCCGGCGGAGCTTGCGGTCCAGCTGGGAGCGCACCACGGCGTACGCCGTGCCGAGCAGCAGCCCTGCCACGAGGCCGAGGCCGAGGTTCCGGACGAGGTTGGGGGAGACGGGCGCGGAGGGAAGGGCTGCCGACTCGATCGGCACGACCCGCAATGCCTGCCCCGCGGTACCGCCGGGGTTCTCGACCTGCGCCACCTGGCGCTCCAAGGCCTGCACCCAGGCGTCGGCGAGACGCTGAGCCGCCCGCGGGGAGCCTGCCCTGGCGCTGATCTTGATGAGGACGGTGTCGGGCGGCTGGCTGACGGAGACGCTGCCGATGAGGCTGGCGGGCGCCATAGTGAGGCCGAGCTCGTCGATCACCGCCGACGCGGTCGCCCGGGACTTCGCGAGGTCGACGTAGGACGCGGCCCGGGACTTCGCCAGCGCGTCGCCCACCGACGCCTCGCCAGGGTTTGAGCTCGAGCCGGCGCTGACGAAGCCGCTGGCGTCGGCCTGGTACACCTTGGGCTGCATGATGCTCAGCCCGGCCGACGCGGCCACGGTCAGCAGCACCATGGCCACGACGGCACGCCAGTACGAGCGAACCACTCTGACGTAGTCCTTCAGCTCCATGACGCATCTCCGGACAGTGAGCCGCGGGCGGGGGGGCCCGAGGCAGGGGCGGGGGTGATGTGACGAGCGGTCATCGCGGCAGTCGTTCCTCTACTCTGCGGGCTGTGACGGAACGCGCCGACCGGGGTCCAACGTCGCGCATCACGGTCCAGGCCGTGGGCGTGCCGGTGGAGGTCTGCGTCCGCGGGGACAGGGCAGCGGAGGTCGTGGCCAGGATGCATCGGCTGTGGGAGCTCTGCCCCGCGCCGCCCGGCGCCGCCGCTCGAGCGGTGGTGGACGTGGTCTTCGACAGCCGGCCGGAGGCAGTGGGCCACGCGCTCACCGAGGGTCTCGTGGCCGGCCTCAACCTCGAGGACCTGCTGCAGGTGGTCACCCAGCGCATCACCGTGGCCGCCATCGACGCCCGCGCGGGCGAGTGCTTCATGCTGCATGCCGCCTGCCTCGCGGACCCCGGCACCGCACGGGCTGCGGCGTTCGTCGCGGCCGGCGGCACCGGCAAGACGACCCTGGTGCGCACGCTCGGAGCCGGACGCTGGTACCTCACGGACGAGACGACCGTCGTGCTGGACGACGGGACCGTCGAGCCGTACCCGAAGCCACTGTCGCTCCGCCGCGCGCCGGACAGCCTCTCGAAGAACGAGACCCCGCCGACCACTGTCGGCCTCAGAGCACCCACAGCCGACGTACACCTGGCCGCGCTGTGCCTGCTCGACCGGGACGACGCCCACGAGGGCGAACCGGTCCTGTCCCGGCTGGACACGCTCGACGCTGTGGTTGCCCTGGTGCCGCAGAGCTCGCACCTTCCGCGGATGCGGCGGCCACTGCAACGGCTGGCTGCCCTCTGCGAGGCGGTGGGTGGTGTCCATCGGGTGACCTATCGGGATGCGGCCACGGTGGCCGGTGTGGTGGACGAGCTGATCGGTGCGGCGCGGTGAGAGCACGCCGGGTCCCCGTCGACGACCGGGTCGACCGCGGGGGTGAAGCACTGGTTCTGCTGGGAGACCACGTGGTGCGCGTGTCCGAGCTCGGCACGGCGCTCCTGGACAGCTGCCCCGACTGGACCGACCTGGAGGTCCTCACCGAGAGGCTGGTGTCGCGCTTCGGTCCGCCGGAGGACCGTGCGGCTGCCACCGCGACCCTCGAGGCGCTGCACCGGCTGCACGAGCAGGGACTGGTCGACCTTGGCTGAGGACCGCGGTGAGGAGGTCTGGCGCCGAAGCCCGGACCTGGGGGTGGTGGAGAGCCCTGGGCGAGTGGTCGTGCTCGACCTCTCGCGACCTCGCACGGCTCGCCCCTTCGTCATGCAGGGTTCGGCGGAAGCCGTCTGGAGGGCCCTGAGCCGCCCCCGCAGCACCCAGCAGGTGGTGACGTACGTCGCCGACGACTTCGGTATCCCTGCCACCGAAGTCGAGGCCGACGTCGTCTCCTTCCTGCTGCAGCTGCAGGCCCGAGGCCTTGTCCGGACAGGCTTCCGCCGGTCCCCCTGACACACCGTCATCCCCCGAGTCAGGCGTGGAGGTCGATCCGCACGGTGGCGGTCTGAGTGATCCCGTTGACCGTGTACGTGACGGTCTCGTGGGTGGTCGCGTTGTTGTCGGGACGGGTGAGCAGGAACGACGCGGTCGGGGCCGACGGCGTCACCATCACCGCCACGGTCGGTAGGGTCGCCCAGGGGCCGCCGGTCAGGGCCGTCAGGACGACGCTGTAGCTGCCCTTGACGTCGGCGAAGCTGAAGTAGAACGTCACCTGGCGGTTGCCGTCCACGGCCTGGCCCTTCTGGGCCGTGACCGAGCCGAGGATGGGCGTCGCCGGCACCACGGTGGACCCTGCGGCCGCCGGCGCGGCGAAGGCGCCCACGATGACCGGCACGGACCATGCCGCCCCGAGGTTGACGGTGCGACGGCTGACCAGCGTGGCCGCGTCCCGAGCCGCTTTGTGTGGACCCTGCTCCTGCATGCTCTGCTCCCCTGCGTTTCCAGGCCCTGGGCCCGTTTGCTTGTGTGCGATGAACGTAAAGGACAGGGAGGTGTTTGGTAAGCGTTTGGTAAAGACCCGTCGCGAGAATGTCCCAATTGAGCGCATTTCAGGGTGCGCAACAGCCCTGTTTTCGTACGTCGACCTCATCCGTTTGCCTGATGACCTGCGGCTTTACCGTCCCTTTACCTTGCTGGCCACTATCGGCGTGCGTCCAGCCGCGAGCGGGTGTCGTCACCCGTGGTCCGGCGCGGGTACGGAAGAGTGACGCCGGGGCCGTGGCGGCCTGTGGTCCATCAGTAAGGGAGAAGAGCAATGCGCATACCGGCACTGGGCTCCAGACTCGGCGCCGAGGCCCTGGGAACGTTCTGGCTCGTCTTCGGTGGTTGCGGCAGTGCCGTGTTCTCCGCCAAGTTCCTGGCCCCCAACGTCGTGGCCGGGCAGAGCGTCCAGCTGGGGATCGGGTTCCTCGGGGTAGCGCTCGCCTTCGGGCTCACCGTGATGACGATGGCGTACGCCGTCGGTCACGTCTCGGGGGCTCACTTCAACCCTGCGGTCACGATCGGCGTGGCCGTAGCCAGGCGGTTCCCGTGGCGCGACGTCCCGGGCTACGTCGTGGCACAGGTGGTGGGCGGTCTGCTGGCGGGGCTCGCCCTCTGGGCGATCGCGTCCGGGGTCCCAGGCTTCAGCGCCACCGGGCACCTGGCCGCGAACGGCTACGGCGAGCACTCGCCGGCGGGCTACACCCTCGTGGCGGTGCTGTGCGCGGAGGTCATCCTCACGGCGTTCTTCGTCTACATCATCCTCGGGTCCACGGACGACCGGGCCCCACTCGGCTTCGCGCCGATCGCGATCGGTCTGGGTCTCACCCTCATCCATCTCGTCTCGATCCCCATCAGCAACACCTCCGTCAACCCCGCCCGCTCGACGGCGGTGGCGTTCTTCAACGGCAACGGCGCCCCGGGGCAGCTGTGGGCCTTCTGGGTCGCACCGGTCGTCGGCGCCGCCATCGCGGGAGCCACCTACCACCTCATCACCGGGATCGACCGGCGCGCCGAGGACATCACCGGGCTCGTCGACCCAGAAGCCGTCCGGCACACCTCAGGGACCTGAGGTCGCAGAGGTCCAGCACGGAGTCCAGCACGGAGTCCAGCAGGGAGTCCAGCACGGGTCGAGCGCTGGTACCGGAGCCTTGGCCGCGGCCCGGTTGGGTAACGTGAGCACCGCCCACGCACCTGTCGTGCGACCGCACCACTTCCAGGGAGAGAGCCGCGTCCATGGCCAAGATCATCTACACCCTCACCGACGAGGCGCCCCGGCTGGCGACCTACTCCTTCCTCCCCGTGGTCGAGGCGTTCGCGGGGACGGCCGGTGTGGAGGTGGAGACGCGGGACATCTCGCTGGCGGGCCGGATCATCGCCGCGTTCGACGACATGCTGCCGCCCGAGCAGCGCGTCGGTGACGCCCTCGCCGAGCTCGGCCAGCTGGCCACGACGCCGGAAGCGAACATCATCAAGCTGCCCAACATCTCGGCGTCCGTCCCGCAGCTCAAGGCGGCCATCGCCGAGCTGCAGGGCAAGGGCTACGCCCTGCCGGACTACCCGGAGGAAGCACTCACCGACGAGCAGCGGGATGTCCGCGCGAGGTACGACAGCGTCAAGGGGAGTGCCGTGAACCCCGTGCTGCGGGAAGGGAACTCGGACCGGCGCGCGCCCGCCGCAGTCAAGAACTATGCCCGCAGGCACCCGCACAGCATGGGCGCCTGGTCGCCGGAGTCCCGGACCAACGTGGCGACGATGGGGCAGGACGACTTCCGTTCCAACGAACAGTCAGCGGTCCTGACGTCGCCGGACACGCTCACGATCCGGCTGCTGGGCGACAGTGGCACGACGACCGTCCTCAAGGACGGTCTGGCGGTACTGGAAGGCGAGGTCGTCGACGCCACGGTGATGAGGGCTGCCGCCCTGGACACCTTCCTGCGCGAGCAGGTCGCCCGGGCCAAGGCCGAGGACGTCCTCTTCTCCGTGCACCTCAAGGCCACCATGATGAAGGTCTCCGACCCGATCATCTTCGGCCACGTCGTACGAGCGTTCCTGCCGGAGGTCTTCCAGACGTACGGAGAGCAGCTGGCTGCAGCGGGGCTGTCGCCGAACAACGGGCTCGGGTCGGTGCTCGACGGGCTGGCCGGACTGGAGAACGGCGAGGAGATCCGGGCCGCCGTCGAGAAGGGTCTCGCCGACGGCCCGCGGCTGGCGATGGTGAACTCGGACAAGGGGATCACGAACCTGCACGTCCCCAGCGACGTCATCGTCGACGCCTCCATGCCGGCGATGATCCGCACCTCCGGCCACATGTGGGGGCCCGACGGCGCCGAGGACGACACCCTCGCCGTCATCCCCGACAGCTCGTATGCGGGCGTGTACCAGGCCGTCATCGACGACTGCCGGGCCAACGGCGCCTACGACCCGACCACCATGGGGTCGGTGCCCAACGTGGGGCTCATGGCCCAGAAGGCGGAGGAGTACGGCAGCCACGACAAGACGTTCGAGATCACCGAGCCGGGCCGGGTGCAGGTGGTCACTTCCACCGGCGATGTCCTGCTGGAGCACGAGGTCGCGGCCGGCGACATCTGGCGGGCCTGCCAGACCAAGGACGCAGCAGTCCGGGACTGGGTCAAGCTCGCCGTCACCCGCGCCCGGGCGTCGGCCACGCCCGCCGTCTTCTGGCTCGACCCCGAGCGTGCCCACGACCGGAACCTCGTCGAGAAGGTCCGGAGGTATCTGGGAGAGCATGACACCGAGGGCCTGGACCTGGACATCATGTCGCCCGTGGAAGCCGCCGCACACTCGGTCCAGCGCATCCGCAAGGGCGAGGACACCATCTCGGTGACCGGGAACGTGCTGCGTGACTACAACACCGACCTCTTCCCCATCCTGGAGCTGGGGACCAGCGCGAAGATGCTGTCGGTGGTCCCACTGATGAACGGCGGCGGCCTCTTCGAGACAGGAGCCGGCGGATCGGCTCCCAAGCACGTCCAGCAGCTGGTCCAGGAGAACTACCTGCGTTGGGACAGCCTCGGCGAGTTCCTGGCCCTCGCCGAGAGCCTGCGCCACCTGGCCACCACGACCGACAACGGTCGCGCCCTCGTCCTCGCCGACACCCTCGACCGCGCGACCGAGAGGCTGCTCAGCGAGAACCGGTCACCCGCCCGCAAGGTGGGCCAGATCGACAACCGCGGGAGCCACTTCTACCTGTCGCTCTACTGGGCGCAGGAGCTGGCCGACCAGTCGCAGGACACCGAGCTGGCCGCCGCCTTCGGCGACATCGCGGCCCGGCTGGCGCAGGACGAGGCCACCATCACCCAGGAGCTGCTGGCCGTGCAGGGCCGGCCTGCCGACATCGGCGGCTACTACCGCCCGGACGAGGCCAAGGCCGCCGCGGTGATGCGCCCGTCGGAGACTTTCAACGCGGCCCTGGCGGCCCTGCGCTAGCCGGTCCACCCTGTCGCGGCTCTGGCCGTCCCTCGAACCAGGTCGTGCCGTCATACGCCAGCGCTCGGTCGAGGCGGATGCGGGCTCGGTCGTGGAGGCCGTCCGGCAGACGGTCCAGCGCGAACCAGCCCACGTCCGTCGACTCGTCGTCGTTGACGCGGGCCTCGCCGCTGACGTACTGGGCGGTGAAGCAGAGGTCGATGAACTGGGCCCGGTCGCCGTTGGGGTAGGTGATCTCCGGCAGCGTCCAGACCGCGGTCAGGTGCTCGATGCTCGCCACCACCCCGGTCTCCTCCTCGATCTCGCGGACCAGGCCTGGCGCCGGCTGCTCCCCAGGCTCGAGGATGCCGCTGACCAGGCCCCACGAGCCGTTGTCGGCGCGCCGGACCAGGAGGACCTCACCGCTGTCGTTTCGGACGACCGCGGACACGCCGGGCATCCACAGTGGCTCGTGGCCGATGTGCTCACGCAGCGACAGGACGAACGCGGGGATCGGCATGCCCAGGCATGCTAGCCACCCAAGGAAGGTGACGCCCCGTCCTGCTAGCGTCGTGGACTGCTGCGTAGCAGCCATGCCACCACCGAGAGTGAAGGGCCCACCGTGAGCACTACCCCCGTCAAGGTCGCCGTCACCGGCGCCGCCGGCCAGATCGGCTACAGCCTCCTCTTCCGGATCGCGAGCGGCTCGCTCTTCGGCCCGGACACCCCCGTCGAGCTCCGCCTCCTCGAGATCACGCCGGCCCTGAAGGCGCTGGAGGGTGTCGTCATGGAGCTCGACGACTGCGCGTTCCCGACGCTGGCCAAGGTCGAGATCGGTGACGACGCCGCCACGGTGTTCGACGGCGTGAGCCATGCCCTGCTCGTCGGCGCCCGGCCGCGCGGCCCCGGCATGGAGCGCGGCGACCTGCTGGAGGCCAACGGGGGCATCTTCGCCCCGCAGGGCAAGGCGCTGAACTCCGTGGCGGCCGACGACATCCACGTCACGGTGACCGGCAACCCGGCCAACACCAACGCCCTCATCGCGATGAACAACGCGCCCGACATCCCGCGCGAGCGCTTCTCGGCGCTCACCCGCCTCGACCACAACCGTGCCATCTCGCAGCTCGCGGCGAAGCTGGGCGTGCCCGTCACGGAGATCCGCAAGATGACGATCTGGGGCAACCACTCCGCCACGCAGTACCCAGACCTGTTCCACGCCGAGGTCTCCGGACGCAACGCCGCCGAGGCCGTCGGTGACCAGGACTGGCTCGAGAACACCTTCATCCCCACCGTGGCCAAGCGTGGCGCCGCCATCATCGAGGCTCGCGGGGCGTCCTCCGCGGCCTCCGCCGCCAGCGCGACCGTCGACCACGCGCGGGACTGGGCGCTGGGGACGCCGGAGGGTGACTGGGTGTCGATGTCGGTCTGCTCGGACGGCTCGTACGGCGTGCCGGAGGGCCTCGTCTCCTCGTTCCCGGTCACCGTCACCGACGGCCGCTGGGAGATCGTCCAGGGCCTGGAGATCGACGACTTCTCGCGCGCCAGGATCGACGCCTCCGTCAAGGAGCTCGAGGAGGAGCGCGAAGCAGTGAAGGGCCTGGGCCTGATCGGCTGAGCAGGCCGAGGCAGCGAGACTGCGACGTGGTGAAGCGGGCTCAGCCGCGCGGGCGCAGGTCCAGGACCGAGGTGATGACGGCGAGAGCCGCGGCCAGCAGCCCCATCGTGGCCACGTCGACCCACCGGGACCGCACGACCAGGCCACCGCTGCGGCCGGTGGGCATGACGAGCCGCAGCACGGCTCCGAGCGCGAGCCCGCCGGCCACGAGATAGCCGGCGAGCTGGATCCGGTCCAGGGCGAAGCCGACCAGCCCGAGGACGAGGACCGGCGCCACCAGCCACCACAGGCCCAGCCGCGGGGCGGTCACCGCTCAGGCCGCGGCGTGGGTGAGCGTCCGCTCGGCGGCGGCGACGATGTTGGACAGCAGCATGGCGCGCGTCATCGGTCCCACGCCGCCGGGGTTCGGGCTGACCCAGCCGGCAACCTCCGCCACCTCGGGTGCCACATCCCCCGCGACCTTGGACCGTCCGTCCTCGGCGATGACCCGGCTGACGCCCACGTCCAGGACCGCGGCCCCCGGCTTGACCATGTCGGCGGTGATGAGCCCCGGCGTTCCGGCTGCCGCCACGACGATGTCGGCCTGACGAACCTCCGCCGCCAGGTCGCGCGTGCCGGTGTGGCACAGCACCACCGTGGCGTTCTCGCTGCGCCGGGTGAGCATGAGCCCCAACGGCCGGCCGACGGTGATCCCACGGCCGACGAGGGCCACCCGAGCGCCGGCTACCGGCACGTCGAAGCGGCGCAGCAGCTCGATGCAGCCGGCAGGCGTGCACGGCAGTGGTGCCGGCTTGCCGAGCACCAGCCAGCCGAGGTTCGTCGGGTGGAGCCCGTCGACGTCCTTCACGGGATCCACTCGGGACAGCAGGGCGAACTCGTCCAGTCCGGTGGGCTGCTGCACGAGGAAACCGGTGCAGCCCGGGTCGGCGTTCAGCTCGTCGATGACGGCTTCCACCTCGGCCTGGGTCGCGCTCGCCGGAAGGTCCCGTCGGATGCTGGTGATCCCGATCTCGGCACAGTCCTTGTGCTTGGCGTTCACGTACCACCGGCTGCCCGGGTCGTCCCCCACCAGAACGGTCCCCAGACCGGGGACGACGCCGCGGTCACGGAGCACGCCGACGCGCGCGCGCAGCTCGTCCTTGATGGTCGCCAGGACCGCCTTGCCGTCCAGGATGCGTGCAGTCACAGGGCGGTATCCTGCCACGCCCTCCGGGGCCGGTTCGGAGCGCCCGCGTCTCAGCCCTCGGCCGCGGCGGCGAGGGCCTGCAGGGCGGCCGTGAAGCACTGCACCGGGGGCGTCACCAGGCCCGCGCCCACCTGTCCGGTCCCGGCGACGCGCCCCGCCATACCGGTGTTGATCTGCGGCAGGATCCCGGTGCGGGCCACTGCTGCCACGTCGATGCCGGTGGGCGTGCCGCGGAACTCCAGGATGGGCACCTGGTACGCGGTGTGCTCTCCGACGGTGATCTCGTACATGGTCTGGGTGGCCCGCAGGGCTTGCCGGACGTCGCCACCCACGAAGCGCACGATCGCCGGAGCCGCTGCCATGGCGAAGCCCCCGATGCCCGCGGTCTCGGTGATCGCGGAGTCGCCGATGTCGGGGTTGGCGTCGCCGGGACCAAAGTCGCCGAGGAACAGGCCTTCGGGGGTGTTCGCCGGGCCGGTGAACCACCTGTCGCCCGTCCCGGCGGTCCGGATCCCGAAGTCGGTCCCGTTCCGCGCCATGGTGGTGACGACGCTGGAGCCGGGGATGCCCTCGGCGGCCAGCGTGGAGAGCTTGCAGGCGGGCATGCCCACGTTGAGGAAGAAGTGCTCGTTCGCCCCACAGAACCGGACGACCTGCGCGATGTCGCCCGCCGTCCCGTCGGCGGCGATGAGCGGGGGCAGCAGGTCGCGCAGCAGCAGGAGGGAGCCGGCGCGGTTGCGGTTGTGCCCCTCGTCGCCCATCTGCAGCATCTGGGCGACCAGCGCCTTGATGTCGAAGGGACCACCGGAGCGGACCGCCTGTTGCAGCAGCGGTCCGAGCACCGAGCTCATCCAGTGCAGCCGCTCGATCACCGCGGGGCCGAAGGCGCCGTACCGCAGCACCCTGCCGAGGCCCTCGTTCAGGGAGCACCACGACGTATGGCCGTACACCTCGTCGCGCAGCTCGTACACCCACATCGACGGCGACACCACGCCCGCCATCGGGCCGACGCCGCCGCGGTGATGACACGGCTCGAGGACCACGCCTCCGCGTGCCAGGACCGCTTCCGCCGCCTCGGGAGTCTGTGCCATCCCCTCGAACAGCATCGCGCCGACGAGTGCCCCGCGCAGCGGGCCCGAGGCGCGGTCCCACTCGATGGGCGGCCCTGCATGCAGGAACGTACCGCGCTCCAGGCCCAGGGCCTCGCTCGCCGGCCGGACGTCCACGAGCTCGGCCCCCGAGGACGTCATGCGCTGCAGTGCCAGGGCGTTCGCCTCGCTGCGGCGGCGGTCCGCCATCACCCGTGTGAGAGGCTCCAGGGTCCCGTCAAGAGGCGGCTGCCACTGCGTCTCTGTCACCGGGACCGCCTGGGCCCGCAGGGCGTCGGCCAGGAGAGTCACTCCGGACGTGGCGACCGCGGGATCACAGGACAGCAACCCGCGCAGCGGCGCGGTCATCGGCCCACTCCGCTGCCGAGCAGCCCCACGGCATGGCGTGCGGCCTGCGCGTTGGACAGCATCACGGTCGCGCCGGCCTGGACCAGCGTGTCTGCACAGCGCGACACGGCCTGGGGGTCGCCATCGGTTCCCGTCAGCGAGACCACCACGGGCAGCCGGCGGCCGTCGCGAACCGCCGTGGCGCGTGCGTCGCCGACGGCCTGGGCGAGCTCGGGTGCGGGGTCTGGGTGCGCGCCATGGCCGAGGACGAGATCGAGCACCAGCACCCCGCAGGTCGGGTCGGTCGCCTCGGCGGCGATGCGTTCGAGCCGCAGGGTGGGGTCGATCATGGGATGCGCCCTGCCGCGGGTCAGGCGGTCGTCGCCGAAGTCGACGACGACGTGTCCCGGCGCATGCAGGTCCGCGCCGAGCGCGAGGTCGGGACGTAACGGGACGTTGGACCACACGTCCCCCAGGGCCTCTGCCACCACGAGCATCGCCTCGTCGGCCAGCGTGCCGCCGCAGAAGAGCCCGCGCAGGAAGCCGTCGGCGCTCTCCCCGGAGGAGGCTCCACGCCAGGCGGGCCACTGCGGTACGGGGACGCCCCTTGCTCGCAGGGCCTCCTCCACCGCCGTGGTGAGGTCCGGACGTCCCGCCCCGAGGGTGGCCCAGCGGACCGGCGTGTCCAGCGCCGCGGCATACCGCTGGAGGTCCGCGAGCACCTCTGGCGCCGGCGGCTTCGACACCACCAGGATGACCTCGGTCGTGACGTCGGCAGCGAGGGCAGCGAGGGCCTGACGCGTGGACCTGCCGCCCACCGCCGTCGAGAGGTCCCGGCCGCCCACCCCGAGGCAGTGGCTGACCCCGGTACCGGCAGCGTCCAGCAGGGCCATCACCTGCTGCGCGCCCGTGCCCGAGGCGGCGACGATGCCGACCGGCCCCGCGCGCACCACGTTCGCAAAGCCCAGACCCACACCGCCGACGACCGCCGTCCCGCAGTCCGGCCCCATCACGAGCAGGTCCCGGGAGGCCGCGGCGTCCTTGAGGGCGACCTCGTGCTCGACCGGCACGTTGTCGGAGAAGAGCATCACGCTGACCCCTCGCTCGAGGGCGTCCCACGCCTCGATCGTCGCGTACTGCCCTGGCACCGAGACGAGGGCCACGCTCGCCGAGCCTCGGGCGATCGCGGCGCCGAGCGTACGGGGCGCGAGGATCTGGCCGAGGCCCTCGGCGCGGGCGCCGGCGCCGTGGAGCGATGCGAGCGCCTGGTCCAGCGCGGACAGCCCTGCGTCCACTCCCGCCTGGTCAGTGGCGCGGATCGCCACGACCAGGTCGTTGGGCTGCGTCCCACCCGGGACCGTGAACCCCATGCCGGCGAGCACCTCGAGGTTGAGCTCCGTGGCGAGGGCGACCTGCGCTGCCGACACTCCCGGGGCGGTGGTCACCTGGCGCGACACCGTCATGAGGCTCACCGAGTCGTAGTACGCACCGCCGCGCACCTCCAGATGCTCCGTCACACCCACCGCCTGCATCCCGCCCTCATCCCGCCCTCATCCCGCCCGTGGGCCGACGGCCGCGTCGAGCGTACCCAGGAGGCCTCCGAGCAGGTCCGCTCCTGAGGTGTGGCCGAGCCCCAGCACCGCGCGTGCCGCGGTGGCCATCTCACTCCCGGGGCCCTCGAGCAGCGCCCACAGCAGCCTCAGGACACCGTCCCAGGCGTACCCGTGGGCAGCCTCGGTGAGCAGGGAGGCGGACAGGCTCGTGGTCCCAGGAAGCCGCGGGGCGACAGCGGCCCACAGCCGTCGGACCAGGAGCTCGCCGTCCGGTCGGTGCAGCCGGAGGGCGAGGAGCGTTCCACACAGCAGGTCGTCGCCGCTGGGGGTCAGGCCCGGCCCCGCGCCCACCAGAGCGGCGACCTGACGGTCCACCGACTCGCCGGCCAGCAGTGTCCGGGTCAGCAGCCGTGCCGGCTCCCGCCAGTTCAGGGGCGGCAGCCACGGCTGCGCGGACAGGGCGTGGAGGGCCTCGGGGGGCAGGGTCGCCGAGGACACGGACGCGAAGGGCAGCTCTGCCGGGCGCCACCGGCGGACGACGGTGACCTCCACGAGGGGTAGGCGAACGGTCCCCCCTCCGACCTCGACTCGGTCACCCGGTTGGACGCCCCACCCGATGCGGGGCGCATCGGTGGCGAGCGTCACCGCGGTGGGCAGCCGCAGGCCGCGGCGGCCCACCACGGGCAGTACCTCATCGTGGCTCTCGAGGCGCAGGTACAGCGCCGTAGGGAAGGCGGCCAAGACCGTCGCGGGCTGGGCCTGCGGCCGCAGCACCCCTGGAGCCCGCATGGACGCCGCGGCCGGCCAGGTGCACGGCTGCAGCACCACGGGACTCCTCTCAGCGAACCGACCCAGCGACGCTATCCACCCGATTACAGTCCCCTCATGGTGAAAGTTGCCAACGATGTGCCGTTGCTTGACCCGGAGTTGCCATCGGCAGCGCCGCCGGTCGCCGACGTCGTGGGCAGTGTTCGCCTGCAGACCCTCCTGGCGCTTCCGGCGCTGGCCGACGCCGAGGTCGTGCAGCATCCCGCGTACTCGAACCCTGCATACCTCGACCCCGCACACCCGGACCGCGCCGTCACCCGGGCCTCGCTCCTCGGCGCGACGCCGCAACCGGCGAACCATCTCGTCTGTACCGACGCCACCACGCTCGCTGCCTGGGAGAAGGCGGGCCGCGACCCGGTGACGTGGTGCGCCCGCGGGGGCGCGGCCGCGTTGGCGGTGGCAGGTTCGACGCCGCACCAGGTCGCACGCTGGCTTCGCGTGGCCGCCGCCGAAGGGCTGCCGCTGGTCGTCCTGCCGGCGGAGCGCCGCCCCGAGCTGCTGGTGACCGAGGTCCTCGAGGTGCTCCTGGACCAGCAGGCCGGCATTCTGCGGCGAGTCGACGAGGCGCACCAGATCCTCGTGGGTGTGGTTCTTCAAGGAGGAGGGCTGGAGGACCTGTGCGAACGCCTGGCCGGCTTCCTGGGTGGTGCCGCCATGGTAACCACCAGCGACGGGCGGGTCCTCGCGCAAGCCGGCTCGCCTGCAGGCCTGGCTGCGGCGCTGACGCTGGAGTGCTTCGACCGCACCGGCCGGCTTGTGACCGAGCGTGAGCGCGTGGGTACGAGGCCCTCGCACGCGGCGGACGCGGGTCGTGCCGTCGTGCGGATCGTCGCGGGCCAGCTCGACCACGGGCTGCTGGCGGCCTTCGTGGAGGACCGGGCTCTCACCGCCGACGACGTGCACCTGCTCGAGCGTGCTGCCACTGTCGCGGCCCTGGCCATCACCAAGGAGCAGGCGGTCCTGGCGGTGGAGAGCAAGTACCGCGCCGAGTTCCTGCGGGACGCCCTGTCCGGTCGCGCCGGCGCGCCCGCGGAGGCCACGGCCCACGCAGCCGCCCTTGGTTGGGACATCGACCGGCGGCTGGTGGTCGTCGTGGCGGAGACGGACGAGGATGACGCACACACGACCCGCCGACCGGAGGAGGTGGCCTCCCTCCAGCAGCGCTTCGCCCGCGCCTGGAGCCAGGCCATGGCGGTCCGCGACCCGCGTGCTCCCGTCATGGGCTTCAGCCAGGAGGTCGTCGCGCTCGTCGCCGTGCCCTCGGCTGCGGACACCGACACGGTGATGCGCACGGTGACAGAGGTGGTGCGGGTGGTCAGCGGGATCGGTGGCGGTGGACGCCGGACCTTCTCCACGGGCGTGTCGCGTCCCGTCGAGTCCGTGAAGGACCTGCCGCAGGCTTACGAGGAGGCGCTCAGCGCCGTGAGCGTCGGCCGCCAGCTGTACGGCGACTCCGCCGTGACGCACTTCGACGGCCTCGGGATCTTCCGGCTGCTGGCGCTCATCCCGGACAGCGCCGACCTGCGGCGCTTCGTCGACGAGGCGCTCGGCTCGCTGGCCACCGACGACACGCCCGAGAGCGCCGACCTGCGCAACACGCTCAGCACGCTCATCGACACGAACCTGAACGTCGCGGAGACCGCTCGACTGCTCTTCTTCCACTACAACACCCTGCGCTACCGGATCGCCAAGCTGGAGAAGCTCCTCGGGCCCTTCACCACCGACCCGCAGCTGCGGCTCAAGCTGGCCCTGGCGCTCAGGGTCCACCAGATGCGTGGCATCTAGCCTCGGCCCGCGCGGTCAGGTCGCTCCCCTGCCGCCTCGCCGCACACTGTGCCGAAAGCGCGCGGGCATCGGTTATCACCAATTGCCCAATGCACCGGGCCCGGCTGGCACTAGTTTTCGGCTATCCCCGGACGGGAACATCGGGCCGTGTCGTCCTCCGGCGAGCGGCGGTTGAAGGGAGTCCGCATGAGCTTGGGCTGGAAGCTGCACGGTGACGGGCGAACGATGGGGCCGGACGATGTCGTCGCGCCGGACGAGCGGCTGTCCTGGGACAAGACGATCGGCCTGGGCGCCCAGCACGTCGTGGCGATGTTCGGAGCGACCTTCGTCTTCCCGCTGATCATGGGGCTCAACGCCCAGCTCGCCATCATGATGAGCGGGATCGCCACCATCGCCTTCCTGCTCATCGTGCAGGGAAAGGTGCCCAGCTACCTGGGCACCTCTGCCTCGTTCGTCGGCGCGGTGGCCGCCATCAGGGCGCAGGGCGGTGACTCGCGGGAGGTCACCGGAGCGATCCTCGTAGCGGGCGTCGTGCTCGCCGCCGTCGGCGTCCTCATCCACTTCCTCGGCTCGGGGGTACTCCATCGGGTGCTCCCGCCGGTCGTGACCGGTGCCGTGGTCATGCTCATCGGGTTCAACCTGGCACCCGTCGTCGCCACGATCTACTGGCCGCAGGACCAGTGGGTCGCCCTGCTGGTCATGGTGTTCACCATCGTCTGCGCCGTGGGCCTGCGCGGCTTCGCGGGCCGGATCGCCATCTTCCTGGCGCTCATCTTCGGCTACGTCCTGTCGTGGGTGTTCGACAAGGTCTTCGGCCACATCACGGCGTTCGACGCGGGAGCGGGCAAGGTCACCACCCACTTCCGGACGAACTTCAGCGGCATACAGCAGGCCGACTGGTTCGGGTTCCCGCACCACACCACGATGGTCGCGGGCAAGGAGGTCCCGGGCTGGCACGCGCCCAGCTTCTCGGTGGCCGCGATCCTGCTCGTGCTACCGGCCGTGATAGCCCTCATCGCCGAGAACACCGGTCACGTGAAGGCCGTGGCAGAGATGACCGGACACGACCTCAACCCCGTCATGGGCCGCGCCATCGCGGCCGACGGGATCGGCACGGTGCTGGCCACGTCCGTGGGCGGGTCCCCCACCACGACGTACGCGGAGAACATCGGGGTCATGGCGGCCACCAGGGTGTACTCCACGGCCGCCTACTACGTGGCGGCGCTGGTCGCGATCCTGTTCGGCCTCTCGCCGAAGTTCGGCGCCCTCGTCGCCTCCACCCCGGGTGGTGTCCTCGGCGGGATTACGGTGGTCCTCTACGGGATGATCGGCCTGCTGGGCGCCAAGATCTGGAAGGAGAACGGCGTCGACTTCGGCAACCCCATCAACCTCGTGCCCGTCGCGGCGGGCATCGTGATCGGGATCGGCAACGTGTCGCTGAAGTTCACCGACAACTTCTCGCTCACCGGCATCGCGCTCGGCACCGTCGTGGCGGTAGCGGCCTACCATCTCGCCAAGGCCCTGGCCCCGGCTGACCTGCGGTCCCGCGCCGAAGGCGCCGTCATCATCGTCGGGGGCCGCGACACCTACGGCGACAGCGACGGCGTAGACGACCTCTACGAGAAGGGTGACGGCCGGCGCTGACGCGCCCCTGCTGACCCGCCCGTACCCGAGGCCCGCGCCACGGGTCTCGGTCCGTCCTCTTTCGCCGGCCCACCAGGAAAGGCAGGATCAGTCCGTGAAGCCCGCGCCGTTCGTGCACCATGCGCCGCGTACCGTCGACGAAGCGACCGCGGTGTTGGCGGATGTCGGTCATGACGGCAAGGTGCTGGCCGGTGGTCAGAGCCTCATCCCCCTGCTCAACATGAGGCTCGCCTCGCCCGGCCACCTCGTCGACGTCAACGGCGTCTGCGGGCTGTCGGACATCCGCGTCGACGGGTCCGGCGTCCGGGTGGGCGCCCTGGTCCGCCATGCCGAGCTGGAACGCGACCCTCGAGCGTACGCAGCCCTTCCCCTGCTGCGTCAGGCCCTGGCGCACGTGGCCCACCCGGTCATCCGGAACCGCGGTACGACGGTCGGCTCGATCGCCCACGCCGACGCCGCCGGAGAGATGCCGGCGGTGCTCGCGCTCACCGGCGGCCTCGTGGAAGCGGCGGCGGCGAACGGCGACCGGGAGGTTGCGGTCGCGGACTTCTTCCTGGGAGCCCTGGAGACGTCGCTGCGCCCCGAAGAGCTCGTCGTGGCCGTGCGCTTCCCGCTGTTTCCACCCGGCACGGGGACGGCATTCGCCGAGCGGGCACGCCGGCACGGCGACTACGCCCTCGCAGGGGTGGCGGCTGCGGTCACGATCGTGGACGGCGTGGTGGCCCGCGCCCGGCTCTCCTTCGTCTCCGTGACGGACGTGCCCGGGACGCTCGACGTGACGGAGGAGTTCGCCGGCCTGGAGCCGGAAGCAGCGCACTGGCGGGACTGCTCGGACCGCGTGCGCGCGCATGTGGCTCCCGAGACAGACCTCCACGCCACCGCGGAGTACCGCGCGATGCTCGCGACCGAGCTGGCCTGGCGCACCCTCGCAGAGGCGGCCTCCAACGCCCTGACAGTGGCCGCATGAGCGAGCCGATGGTGGAGCAGCTGCTCGACGTCACGGTCACGGTCAACGGGAGGCCCCGGCACGCCCGGGTGCCGGCGCGTCGGCTGCTGTCCGACTTCCTGCGCCATGACGTGGGGCTGACCGGTACCCACGTGGGGTGCGAGCACGGGGTGTGCGGCGCCTGCACCGTGCTCGTCGACGGAGCCCCGATGCGGTCGTGCCTGATGTTCGCGGTGACGGCCCAGGCCTACGCCGTCACGACGGTCGAGGGGCTTGGCTCCATGGACGGCTTGGGTCCGGTGCAGCAGGCGTTCCTCGAGTGCCATGGGCTGCAGTGCGGCTTCTGCACCCCAGGCTTCCTCACGACGGTCACCGCCTTCCTGTGCGACAACCCGGACCCGACGGAAGGCCAAGCGCGAGAGGCGATCTCGGGCAACCTGTGCCGGTGCACCGGGTACCAGAACATCGTCCGGTCGGTGCTGCGCGCCGCAGAGCTCAGGGCTGAGGCGACATGACGACGCAGCTGTTCGGCGCGCCGGTCCGTCGACGTGAGGACCCACGGCTGCTGACCGGAGGCGGGCGGTATCTCGACGACCTCGGCGCAGGGGCCCTGGCCGCGGCGTTCGTCCGCAGCCCGCACGCGCATGCCCGGATCCTCGACATCGACGTCACCGGCGCACTCGACGTCGACGGCCTGGTGGCTGTCTACACCTACGAGGACCTGCCTGGCCGCGTCGCAGAACCCCTTCCCCTCCTGATCCCCCACCCGGCGCTGACCCACGGCCGTACCCAGTACGCGCTGGCCAGGGACGAGGTGAACCACGTCGGAGAGCCTGTCGTCATGGTGGTGGCCCGTGACCGGTACCTCGCCGAGGACGCCTGCGAGCGGATCAGGGTCGAGTACGAGCCACTACCGGTGGTGGTCGGCATCGAGGCGGCCCGTCGGGCGGACGACCTCGTGCACCCGGACGTCCCGGGGAACGTCGCAGCGCACCTGGTCCAGGAGGTCGGCGACGTCGAGGCCGCGCTGGAGGGGGCACCGCACACGCTGACCCTGGACCTCTCGGTGGAGCGCAGCGCCAGTATGCCCCTGGAGGGCAAGGGCGTCCTGGCCCGGTGGGACGCCGAGCAGGGGGAGCTGCGCCTCTTCTCCTCGACGCAGACCTCCACGGGGGTGCGGGCCGCGGTGGCGGCCAAGCTCGACCTGCCCCTGGCCAAGGTCGAGTGCATCGCCCCGGACGTGGGCGGTGGCTTCGGGGTCAAGATCAACCACCCCTGGCCCGAGGAGGTGCTCGTGCCGTGGGCGGCCCGGCTGCTGGACCGCGAGGTGAAGTGGGTCGAGGACCGGCGTGAGCACTTCATCTCCTCGGCGCACGAGCGCGGCCAGCTGCACCGGGTCCGGGTCGGGTTCGACGACGACGGGCGGCTCCTCGCGCTCGACGTCCGGTTCTGGCACGACAACGGGGCGTACACGCCATACGGCATCATCGTGCCGATCATCACCTCCACCCAGCTCCTGGGGCCGTACAAGCCCGCGGCCTACCGCTGCGAGTTCTGGTCGCTCTACACGAACACGGTCCTCGTGACGCCGTACCGAGGGGCCGGACGCCCGCAGGGCTGCTTCGCCATGGAGCGGACCATGGACGCGATCGCGGACCGGCTCGGCGTGGACCGAGCCGAGGTCCGGTCGCGAAACTTCATCCTTCCCAGCGAGATGCCGTACGACCAGGGGTTGCTCTTCCAGGACGGCCGGCCGCTGAAGTACGACTCGGGCGACTTCCCGGCGACCTTGGCGAGGCTCAAGGCGATGGTGGCCTGGGACGACTTCGGGGACTACCGCCGTCAGGCGGAGGCAGAGGGCCGTCGGGTGGGGATGGGCATCGGCTGCTACGTCGAGGGCACCGGGGTGGGGCCCTACGAGGGCGGGCACATCCAGGTGGAGACCAGCGGCCGCGTCAACGTGTCCACGGGCTTGACCTCCCAGGGCCAGGGGCACCAGACGGTGTTCGCCCAGGTGGTCGCCCACGAGCTCGGCGTGCCGCTGGAGGACGTCTTCGTCACCACCGGCGACACTCGCCGGATGCCTTATGCTGTAGGCACTTTCGCTTCCCGTGCGGCGGTGATGAGCGGCAACGCCCTGGCCCTTGCCGCGCGGGCGCTCAGGGCCAAGGCGCTGCGGATCGCCGCCGAGGCGCTGGAGGTGGCCACGGAGGACCTCGAGATCGTCGAGGGCGTGGTGCGGGTGAAGGGGGCGCCCGGGACCTCGATGTCGCTCGGCACCGTCTCCGTCATGTCGAACCCGCTGCGCTACGCCTTCGACGAGGCCGCCAAGGCGGCGACCCAGTTCGCGGGCGCGAACGACCCCGACAGGGCTCCTGTTGCGGACGACGACGAACCGGGGCTGGAGGGGCGGGACTTCTACTCCCCCACGCAGGCGACGTTCGCCAACGGCATGCACGCTGCGGTCGTCGAGACCGACCCGGTGACCGCGGAGATCCGCATCCTGCGCTACTGCGTGGTCCACGACTGCGGCACGATGATCAACCCGATGATCGTCGAGGGGCAGGTGCACGGCGGGGTGGCGCAGGGCGTGGGTGGGGCGTTGTACGAGCGGATGGTCTACGACGAGTCGGGGCAGCTGCTCAACGCCAGCTTCATGGACTTCCTGATGCCGTACGCCTCGGAGGTGCCGTACATCGAGACGGACCACCTGGAGACCCCGTCACCGCTGAACCCGTTGGGGATCAAGGGCGCCGGCGAAGCGGGATGCATCCCGGTGTCGGCCGTCATCGCCTCGGCGATCGAGGACGCCGAGGGGTTCCCCATCACCTCCATGCCGATCTCCCCCGTCGAGCTGTGGGAGCTGCGCCGACGGCACGAGGCCGGCGACCTTCCGTCCCTGGCGCGCTCCACCACGTCGGCCGGCTCCGCGGCATACCCGAGCACCCTGGAGGCACCGTGAAGATCTCCGGCACCGCGTCGCTGAGCGCCGGCCCGCAGCAGGTGTGGGACGCCTTCCACGACCCCGCGGTGCTGGCGCGCTGCCTGCCGGGCTGCGAGAGGCTGACGGAGCTGGGCCCTGACCGGTACGCCATGACGGTCACCGCAGGCGTGGCGGCCGTCAAGAGCACGTACGACGGCACGGTCGCCCTGGTCGACCCGCAGCCGTGGTCGCAGTTCACCCTGAAGGCGACCGGCGCCGGCGGCCCGGGGACGGTGGACGCGGAGGTCCTCGTGCGGCTCGCACCGTCCGACGCGGGAGGCACCGAGCTGAGCTACGACGCCGACGCCGCGGTCGGTGGGGTCATCGGCGGGGTGGGGCAGCGGATGCTCACCGGCGTCAGCAGGCGAATGGCGGACCAGTTCTTCCAGGCGGTGGAGGCGGACCTCGCGGGGGTCCGCGCAGAGGACAGGAGGCCCAAGCCGAAGCCGCCGGTCGAGGAGCTGCCCGCCGGCGCGCGGCCGATCGAGGCGGTCGGCACAGCGGTCGCGGCGATGCGGAGGCGCGACTTCCGGTCCGGGGTGATGGCCGGGGCGGCGGCCGCCCTTGCCGGGGTTATCGTGGGATGGGCGATCGGAGGACGCTGATGCGAAGGTTCACCGCTGCCGCGGTCCAGGTGGCGCCAACCCCGGGGCCCCTGTCCGCCGAGTCGGTGAGCAAGAACCTGGACAGGTGCGTGGACTTCGTCCGGCGCTGCGTGGACGCCACCGGCGCCGAGCTCGTCGTGCTTCCCGAGACGGCCACCACGGGGTTCACCCCGGGCTGCACGACCGAGGAGCTGTGGGATCTCGTGTCCGACGTCCCCGGGGCGATGACCGAGCCCCTCCAGGCTGTCGCCCGCGACCTCGGCGTGCACGTGGTCCTCGGCACCTACGAGCGCGGGCCGCAGCCGTCGGTCGTGTACAACTCCAGCGTCCTCCTCGCGCCCACGGGAGAGCTGGCAGGCGTCTACCGCAAGACGCACCCGTTCTGCACCGAGCACGTCGACGGCGGTGGGTGGGTCACTCCAGGGACCAGCGTCACCGTATGCGACACGGACCTCGGCCGGATCGGGATGATGATCTGCTTCGACGGCGACTACCCCGAGCTGTCGCGGATCCAGGCCGTCCAGGGCGCCGAGGTCATCTGCCGCCCGTCCGCGCTGCTGCGGTCCGCCGACATCTGGGAGCTGACCTCCCGGGCGCGCGCCTACGACAACCACGTGTTCGTCGTCGGCGCCAACGCGACCGGGGTCGACCCGGCCGGGGTCGTGTACTTCGGGAACTCACACATCGTGACGCCCACCGCGCACATCGCCGCCAAGGCTGCCTCACAGGAGGGGTGGGTGTCGGCGCTGCTCGACCCCGACACCGCCCTGTCGTCCCTGACGCCCGGCTCGAACATCCCTCAGGCGTTCGACCACCTTCGCGACCGCAACCTCGACCTCATCCGGGCCTACCGCGACGACCTCGAGCGCGCCGCGAAGACCTCCTTCCCGCACTGACCGCCACCGCGCCCACGCCGCATCCGCGACTTTGTATGCGGAGGGCCGGCTCGGCGCCCGGATTCGGATGGCCGACGCGGCCATACCCATAGAAAGTCGGCCGGTACGTTGCTCGGCGACACACCGGGGGAACGTCGCCTGTCGGCAGTCGCGGGCGGGGCTGGGGCTGCGGCTGGGCTGGGGCTGGGTCGCACGCTGGCCGTGGCACCGTTGGCAAGTTGTGCCAACGCACCGCGCCGGCGACCTCGGTTGAATCGTCCCGTGACGGCACGGGCACGGCGGCGGATCAGGATCGGCATCGACACCGGCGGCACCTTCACCGACGTGGTGGCTCTCGACGAGAGCACCGGTGAGCTGGTCAGCACGAAGACCCCGTCGACGCCGGCGAACCCGGCCGACGGGTTCCTCGAGGCGGTCACCAAGGCTCTGCGCCTGATGGACGCGGACGGCGCCGACATCAGCGCCGTCTGCCACGGCACGACCGTCGCGACGAACAAGCTGCTCGAGGGCAAGGTGGGACGCCTCGGCTTCGTCACGACCGAGGGCTACGAGCTCATGCTGGAGATCGCGCGCCAGGCGGTGCCGGACGGGTACGGGAACTCGTACTTCTGGGTGAAGCCGCCGAGGATCGTCCCGGCCGACGCGGTGCGCACCGTCGGCGGCCGCATGGACTTCGAGGGACAGGAGCTGCGCCCGTTCGACGAGGAGCAGGCTGTCGCGGCGGCGCGGTGGTTCAGGGACCGGGGGATCACCACCGTGGGCGTCTGCTTCCTGCACTCGTACGCCAACGACGCGCACGAGCTCACCATGCGAGAGGTCCTGCGCCGCGAGCATCCGGACGCCGTCGTCTCGATCAGCAGTGAGGTGCTGCGGGAGTACCGGGAGTACGAGCGCTCCATGACGACCCTCGTGGACGCCGCGGTGAAGCCGGACGTGTCGCACTATGTGCGTAGCATCCGCGACCGGCTCGAGGCTCTCGGGGCAGCGATTCCCTTCTACATCATGAAGTCCAACGGCGGCGTCCTCTCCGCGGACGAGGTGGTGAACCAGCCGATCACCACGGTGCTGTCCGGCCCCGCGGCGGGAGCCCTCGGCGCGGGGCTCATCGCCCGTCGCGCCGGCTTCGCCAGGGTGCTGACGTGTGACGGGGGCGGCACCTCGACCGACGTGAGCGTGGTGCTCGACGGTGAGCCCGCGCTGACCACCGAAGGCACCGTCGGCGCGTACCCGAGCAAGATCCCCATGATCGACGTCGTCACAGTGGGCGCCGGCGGCGGCTCCGTGGCTTGGATCTCGCCCGAGGGCACCCTCAAGGTGGGACCGCAGTCGGCCGGTGCGGACCCCGGCCCGCTCAGCTACGCCAGAGGCGGGACGCAGCCGACGGTCACCGACGCGCACGTGATGCTGGGCCGCATACCACCGCACCTGCTGGGCGGCGAGATCCCGCTGGACGTCGACGCCGCCGAGGAGGGTCTCGCAAGGCTGGCCCAGCGCCTCGGCGTGGACCCGGTCCGCTGCGCCTGCGGGGTGCTCGAGATCTCCGCGTGGAACCAGGCGAACGCCCTGCGGCAGGTCAGCGTGAAGCGCGGGCTGGACGTGCGGGACTTCATGCTCGCCACCTTCGGCGGGTCCGGCTCCCTGCTCGCCTGCCGGCTCGTCGACATCCTCGACCTCGCCGGCGTCGTCGTGCCCCTGAACCCGGGCAACGTGTCAGCCTTCGGCCTGCTCACGGTTGACGTCAGGAACGACTACGTCCAGACGATGGTGGCCAAGCACCGCCGGCTGGACCACACCGCCGTGGAGAAGGTGTTCGAGGAGCTCACCGACCGGGCGGCGCGGGCTCTCGACGGTGAAGGCTTCGCGCGGGACGACCACCGCTACGCGCGCACGGTTGACCTGCGCTACTTCGGCCAGGCCTTCGAGGTCCGTGTCCCCGCGCCGGACGGCGCCCCGGCGGGCACGGTGGGCATGGTGGGCAGGGTGGGCACGGTGGACGCGCAGTATGCCGACGAGGTGGCCGAGGCGTTCCACGACCAGCACCGCAGGCTGTACGGCTACGACTTCCGGGACGACCCGAGCCAGCAGGTCGAGTGGGTCAACCTCCGGGTCACGGGCGTCGGTCCCATCACCCGGCCGGAGCTCCGGCCACTGCCCCGGGCGACCGGCGACAATCCCGACGGTCGCGCGCTCGCCTCCCATCGTCAGGTCTGCTTCGACGCAGCCGCCGGGTTCGCGTCGACACCCGTCTACTGGCGCCCCGACCTGCGTGCGGGTGACACCCTCTCCGGTCCGGCGGTCATCGAGGAGTTCGGGTCCACGGTGCCCGTCCACCCAGGTTTCGCGGTCGACGTGGACGACCTCGGCAACCTCGTCCTCACCCGGCAGGAGCGGCGATGAACACCGCCGGGATGCCGACGCCGTACGAGCACGGCGGCCGGCTCACCGCGGAGGGCACCACGGTGGACCCGGTGCTCGTGGAGATCGTCCAGGGCACCCTGGCCAGTGTCGAGCTGGAGGTGGAGACCGCCATAGGCCGGACCAGCCGCTCCCCCATGATCCGCGACGCGCACGACTTCCGGGCGGGCATCCACGACCGGCAGCTCCGCAAGCTGACCGGCCGCTCGTACTCCGCGCTCGTGCACCCGGTCGCGCGCGACTTCCCGCTCGAGGAGATGTGTGAGGGAGACGTCTTCTTCCACAACGACGTCTACGAGTCGGAGGGGGGCATCGGGCACCTGCCGGACCTGTGCGTCACGGTCCCCGTCTTCCACGAGGGGGCTGTGGTGGCGTTCGTGCAGGCCTTCGGCCACCATGACGACATCGGTGGCACGGTCCCCGGCTCGATGCCCAGCGGGGCCACCACGGTGTTCGAGGAAGGCCTGTCCGTACCGCCGATCAAGCTGTGGGACAAGGGCGTTCCGAACAAGGCGGCCCTGCGCATCATGACCCGAAGCTCGCGGATGCCGGACTCCCTGGCGGCGGACCTGGACGCCGAGTGCTCGGCTTGCCTGATGGGCGCACGCCGGCTCGCCGGGCTCTTCCTGCGCTACGGTCGGCCGGACGTCGAGGCGGCCTTCGACACCATCCTGGACCAGACGACGGAGACCTACCGTCGCGAGATCCTGTCCAAGATCCCGGACGGCACCTACGTGTGGGAGGACTACGCCGAGCACGACGGGGTCGACGAGCCCCGGCTACACACCCAGCGCATCACGCTCACCAAGACCACCACCGGCGGCCCGGGACCGCTCGGTCTCTACCCCCAGGGCGGTCCGAAGATCGTCATCGACTTCACCGGGACAGCGCCGCAGGCCAAGGGTCCCATCAACCACTGTGGCGACTACGTGGGCGGCAACTTCCTCAAGAAGTGGTTGGCGCCGATCCTGCGGAACCTCGCGGAAAGCCCCGAGCGGATGGCCGAGCTGGACGTCAACGAGGGCGTCGTGCCGCTCATCGAGATGCGGTTCCCCGACAAGGGCACGCTGCTCACCCCCATCTACCCGGCGCCCACCAACGCCCGCACCTTCGTCATCCTGCGGCTGCTCGGGGTCCTCGCCGGGGTGCTCGCGAAGGCGGTCGAGGGCCGGATGCCGGCCGACCAGGAGACGATCCGCTATACAGGCGTCTACGGCAAGGACCGCGACGGTCAGGACTACCTCATGCGCGAGGTTCTCGGCGGCGGCTCGGGCGGTCGGTACTACGCCGACGGGGAGGACACCATCCATGTCGTGCCGGACTCCCGGAACCTGCCGACGGAGTTCACCGAGAGCCGTTTTCCCTTCGTCGTCGAGCGGCTCGGTCTGGCGGTCGACTCCGGCGGGCCGGGACGCTACCGGGGGGGCCTCGGCTACGAGAAGCACCTACGGATGCTCAGGGACGCCCACTTCATGTCGATCGCGGACCGGTCGATCCTCGCCTGCTGGGGGGTGAAGGGCGGCCGGGCCGGTATGCCGTTCAGCGTGACCATCGACCCCGGTGGCCCGCACGAGCGGCAGGTGGATGCGCTTGCCGACGCCGAGCCCGTCGAGGCGGGCGAGGTCATCCGGATCCGCACCACCGGTGGGGGTGGCTGGGGCGACCCGCTCGACCGCCCCTACGAGGAGGTGGAACGGGACCTGCGGTGGGGCAAGGTCTCCTTCCAGGCAGCGCGCGGGTCGTACGGCGTCGTGGCGTCAGGGAGCAAGGACGAGCCGGTAGTCGACGTCGCCGCCTCGGACCGGCTGCGCGCACAGCAGCGCGCTGGACGGCCGGCCGACGAGCCCTTCTTCGACCGAGGGCCTGGCTACCGGCGGCTGGGGGGTGGGCGCGCCGCCGCGGACGTCGACTGGCTCTGACGCGGCAGGCTCGCACTGACAAGGCCGACCGGCGCTGGCTCGGCCGACTGGCTGTGGCTTCTCAGAGCGGGTCGAGGATCCGGTGCAGGAACTGACGCGCCCGCTCGGTGCTCGGCTTCGTCAGGACCTCGCTCGGCGTACCCCGCTCGACGATGACACCGCCATCCATGAAGAGGACCTGGTCGGCCACCTGCTGCGCGAACCGGATCTCGTGCGTCACCACGACCATCGTCCAGCCTTGCGCCGCAAGGTCCTTCATGGCGCCGAGGACCTCACCCACGAGCTCGGGGTCGAGCGCCGACGTCGGCTCGTCGAACAGCATGAGCTGTGGCCTGATCGCAAGCGCTCGGGCGATGCCGACGCGCTGTTGTTGGCCGCCGGACAGCTGGTACGGGTACTGGTCGGCCTTCTCGGCCAGACCCACGACATCGAGCAGCTGCCGGGCGTCCCGCTCCGCCTCCGCCCGGGGCCGCTTCTGCACGACCGTCGGTCCCTCGAGGACGTTCTGCAGCACGCTCATATGAGGGAAGAGGTTGTGCGACTGGAAGACCATCCCGCTCTGGGCGCGCAACCGTTGTGCCAGCCGGCGCGGGACCGGGCGACGGCTCCAGTCGACCTCCAGGTCGCCGATGCGGACCACCCCCGCGTCCGGCGTCTCCAGCGCGTTGAGCGAGCGCAGCACCGTGGTCTTGCCCGAGCCGGACGGCCCGATGAGGACCGTCACCGACCCCGCCTGCACCTCGAAGTCGATCGACGTGAGCACCTGGTGGTCACCGAAGGCCTTCGCCAGGCCCTGCACCGAGACGAGCGGAGCGCCGGACCGGTCGGTGGGCAAGGGCGCGGCGGTCGGCGGCACGGCGGTCGAGGGCAGGGCGGTCGAGGGCACGGCGGTCGAGGGCACGGCGGTCGAGGGCGCGACGAGGTCGGGCGTCGGTTCGGGACCACTCATGCGGCGACGTACCTGTTCTCTCGGGCCTCGAGCCGGCTCTGCAGGTGGGACAGGGCCTGGCAGACGACCCAGTAGAAGGCCGCGGCGACACCGTAGAGGAGGAAGAACTGGTAGGTCGGCGCAGCGATCTCCTGGGCCTTGCGCAGGATCTCCCCCACCAGGATGGTGGAGGCGAGCGACGTGTCTTTCACCAGCGAGATGAGGGTGTTCGACAGGGGCGGGATGGCGGTCCGGACGGCCTGCGGAAGGACGACGCGTCGCAGGCTCGTCACGTAGTCCATGCCGATGGTCGACGCGGCCTCCCACTGGCCCCGTGGGACCGCCAGGATGGCCGCCCGGATGGTCTCGGCGGCATACCCGCCCACGTTGGCGGTAAGGGCGATCACTGCTGCGACGAACGGGTCGAAACGGATGCCGATGTTGGGCAGCCCGTAGAACACGATGAACAGCTGCAGGAGCAGGGGCGTCCCCCGGATCACCGAGATGTAGGTCCGCGCCACGGCGGCGACCACCCGCACCGAGGACAACCGCATCAGGGCCACGACCAGCGCCACGACGAGCCCTAGGACGAAGCTCACTGCCGTCAAGGGGATGGTGCCCACCAGCATCGCCTTCAGCAGCGGCCACAGCGACTCGGTGACCAGCTTCAGGCGCTGGCCGTCCACTAGGCCTTCTTGGAGACGTCGGTGCCGAAGTACTTCTGGGAGATCTTCGTCAGCGTGCCGTCGGCTGACAGGTCTGCGAGGGCCTTGTCGATGGCCGCGACGAGGTCGGACCCCTTGCGGGTCGCGACGACCTGCTGCGAGGTCTCACCGGTCTTGGCCGCGATCTTGATGGACGAGTCGCCCGTCGACTTCTGGTAGTCCAGCACCGCAAGGTTGTCGTTGACCGTCGCGTCGACCCGCTTCTGCTTCAGCAGCGTCACGGCCTGGGTGAACCCCTCGACGCCCTCGACCTGCGCACCCGCGTCCTTGGCGACCTTGGCCCAGTTGCTCGTGAGGCTCTGGGCCGTCTTCTTGCCCTTGAGGTCGGCCAGGGAGGTCACCGAGGAGTCGTTGGCCCGCGTGGCGATGACACCCTCGGAGATCGTGTACGGCGTGCTGAGGCCGTACAGGCCCTCGCGCTCGGGGTTCTTCGTCACCTGGTTGATGATGGCGTCGAACCGCTTGGACGTCAGCCCGGCGAAGATCGAGTCCCAGGGGGTCTCGACGTACTCGACCTTGACGCCCAGCTTCTTGGCGACAGCGGCGGCCACCTCGACGTCATAGCCGACCAGCTTGTTGCTCTGCGGGTCGTGGTAGGAGAACGGCGAGTAGGTGCCCTCCGTGCCGACCTTCAGCACGCCCGCGTCCTTCACCTGCGCGAGGTCGGAGTCGCCTCCGGAACCGCCACCCCCACAGGCGGACAGCAGCACCGCGACGGCGGTGAAAAGGGCGGCCAGGGTGAACCTCGTGCGCATGGGTGTGCGTTCCTTCGTCAGAGTGGGGGGATGCCCGTAAATCATAACGCCTTGTTTGACCTGCAATAACACCGAGGTATGCAGCGATGCGCCGCCTCCGTTGCTGCCGCCTTGGGCGACACTAGCGGCGGCACCGTCGCCGACGTCGACCCGATGGAGGACCCGTGAGCTCACCCCTGGAGGACATCACGGTCATCGACCTGTCCCGAGCGCTCGCAGGCCCTCATGCAGCAATGATGCTGGGGGACATGGGCGCTCGCGTCATCAAGGTGGAGACGCCGGGTGTCGGTGACGAGTCCCGCGGATGGGGACCGCCCTTCGTCGGGCCGGACGACGACCCCGTCTCCACGTACTTCCTCTCGTGCAACCGCAACAAGGAGTCGCTCACCCTCGACCTGAAGTCCGACGACGGCCGCGACGTGCTGAGCCGGCTCGTGCGGCACGCCGACGTTCTGGTCGAGAACTTCCGCCCGGGAGTCCTGGACCGGCTCGGCTTCACGGTCGAGCGGCTGCACGAGCTCAACGCACGCCTCGTGGTGCTGTCCATCAGCGGGTTCGGCCACGACGGCCCCCAGGGCGGCCGCGCGGGCTACGACCAGATCGCCCAGGGAGAGGCCGGTCTCATGTCCCTCACGGGACCGGACCCGCAGACCCCCATGCGGGTCGGGGTGCCGATCGGTGACCTGTTGGCCGGCATGTACGGCGCGTACGGCGTCGTGTCGGCCCTACATGAGCGCGCGACCACGGGTCGTGGCCGGGTGGTCCGGACGTCGCTGCTCGCCGCGATCGTCGGCGTCCACGCGTTCCAGGGAACCCGCTACACCGTCGCCCACGAGGTCGGTCACGGCCAGGGCAACCACCATCCGTCGATCTGCCCCTACGGGCTCTTCAGCTGTGCCGACGGCATGATCCAGGTCGCCTGCGGCAGCGAGGCGTTGTGGCAAAGGCTGGCCACCGGTTTCGGCCTGGACGCGCAGGCGCCCGCGATGGCCACCAACCGGGAGCGCGTGGCGCACCGCGACGAGGTCACGGACGCGCTCAACGGCGCCTTCGCCGCGTACCGCCTCACCGAGCTGCTCGAGCGCCTCGACGGGCTGGGGATCCCGGCCGGGGAGGTCCGCACGGTCGACCGGGTCTACGACTGGGACCAGACGCGGTCGCAGGGACTCGTGGTGGAGGTGGACCACCCGCTACTCGGAGTGGTGGAGGTGCCTGGGCCGCCGATCCGCTTCGACGACAACGCCTACGCGGGTGGACGGGCACAGCACGCGGCCCCCCCCACGCTGGGACAGCACAACGACAGCGTGCGGGCCTGGCTGGACGATCTCGACGCCACCGCGGCCCGGGAGGCGCAGCGCCCCGTACCATCGTCAGATGGCGGCCCGAGCGCCGACACCGCGGACGACGCCGAGGGCGCCGAAGCCTAGGCAGGAGGTCAGGTTCTGCCGCGCTGCCGACGGGGTGCGGATCGCGTACGCGGTGCACGGCTCGGGGCCCCCGCTGGTCGTCGACTCGTGCTGGCTGAGCCACCTGCAGTACGACTGGCAGTCGCCCGTCTGGCGTCACTACCTGGACGACTGGGGTCGCCACCACACGGTGATCCGGTTCGACGAGCGCGGTCACGGGCTGTCGGACCGTGACGTCACGGACCAGGAGGACTTCCTCGCCGGACGGCAGGGGTCGGCCTCTGGCGGCTCGACGGCCGGCGAGCCTCAACAGGCGCCTTCGGGACCAGTCGGGCCCCGCCCTGCGACGCCCCGCGTCCCCGACTCTGGCGTCCTCTCGCTGTCCCCGCGGGAGCTGGAGGTGCTGAGGCTCGCCTCACGCGGGCTGGACAACGAGGACATCGCCGCCGCCCTCAGCCTCAGCGTCCGCACCGTCGAGCGCCACCTGAGCAACACGTACGCGAAGCTCGACCTTCACGGGAAGTCCGCGGGCACGGCCGCGGTCGCCCAGCTGCTCACCCACGCCTGAGCCGTAGGCCCCACGGCCCAGGCCGGGGCTCACCCACGCCCGAGCCGGACTACGCGCAGGCCGACATCCGGCCGCACCAGGGCAGTGCCGGTTACGTGTACGCGCCGATGCGGCGGCCGGGCCGCCGCTCGGAGCGTCGGCGGCCTAGGGACATCCTGCGAGAGCAAAGGAACGGGACCATGACCGCCACCTCCAGCATCACGTCCACCGAGGAAGACCGCGCCCTCAAGACGAGGCACCGCGCCATGGCGGAAGAGCCGGACCGGGTGGCCGCGCTGGACAGGGACCTCCTGGCCCTCGCCGAGCGGTTCGACCGAGGCCACGACAGGACCGTCCTGGACTGGGAGTACCTGCTGGTCACCGCTCGCCGGGTCTGAGCCCGTACCAGCTGGGGGTCATGCGGCCTCGAGCGAGAACGACATCGACCCCCGCCCCGGACAGGGGCGGGGTTCGATGGGTGGATCGCTGGCGCCACCGTCCCGCCACTCTCACCCAGGGCGCAAGGCGGTATGCAGACTCCGAATGCCCCTTGCGTTGGGCCGACGCCAAGCGCTACACGCGTGTTCGACAACCTCCCCACCAGACCGAGTCATCGAACAGCGCCGCTTCGGCTGGGGCAATGAGCCGTTGTGTGGTGTACGGCGCCGGGCGGGCCTGAGCGGCCTTGCCTGCCGTTCGGGCCGGCAACGGGCATCGAGCCCCACGCCAGAGGGACGCGGAGCTCGATGGGTGCAGCCAGGCTGCAGCGGTGGCCGGGCGCGGATCAGACAGGGCGCGGATCAGGCAGTGCGCGGCATACTGCTCAGGCGGTGCGCGGCGCACCCCGGCGCAGCTTGCGGCGGACCCGCTTGCCGACGGCTTCCGCCGCGATGCCGACCCGGGTGCGGCCCGGCTGCGGGTTGGGCAGGGACAGGACGACGACCTGCTTCCACGCCGAGGCGACCTGCTTGGGCAGCGGGCCCGTCGTGTAGGTCAGCCCGTACCGCTGGCAGATCTCCTGGATGCGCGGGGCGATCTCGCCGTACCGGTTGCTCGGCAGGTCCGGGAACAGGTGGTGCTCGATCTGGTGCGACAGGTTGCCGGTCATCAGGTGCATGGCCTTGGACCCGGAGATGTTGGCCGACCCGAGCATCTGCCGCAGGTACCACTCCCCCCGCGTCTCGCCCTCGATCGAGGTCTTGGCGAACGTCTCGACGCCTTCCGGGAAGTGGCCGCACATGATGACGGAGTTCGTCCACAGGTTCCGCACGGTGTTGGCGACGAAGTTGGCGCCGAGGGTGTGGAAGAACGACGGGCCGGACAGCAGCGGGTGGAGCAGGTAGTCCTTGCGTGCCTGGCGGCCGATCTTGCGGAGCACCTTGGAGGCGTCCCGACGGAACTCCTCCTTGCTCTTGCCGCGGCCCTTGAGGTAGGCGCCGAGCTCCAGGTCGTAGGCCGCGATGCCGTACTCGAAGAAGACCGCGTTGAGGAAGTTGTAGAGCGGCTGGCCGAGGTAGGACGGCACCCACTTCTGGTCCTCGTCGACCCGCATGATGCCGTAGCCGAGGTCGTTGTCGCGGCCGATGACGTTGGTGAAGGTGTGGTGCAGCTGGTTGTGCGAGTGCTTCCAGAACTCTGACGGGGAGGCGTTGTCCCACTCCCACTCCTGGCTGTGGATCCGCGGGTCGCGCATCCAGTCCCACTGGCCGTGCATGATGTTGTGGCCCAGCTCCATGTTCTCGAGGATCTTGGCCACGGACAGGCCGGCCGTGCCGACGAACCACGCCGGCGGGAAGAGCGAGAACAGCAGCACGGCGCGGCTGCCGAGCTCAAGACCGCGCTGCCACTTCAGGACCTTGCGGATGTAGGCGGCGTCGGAGGCTCCTCGGGAGTCCAGCACCTCCTGGCGCAGGGCGTCGAGCTCAAGACCGAGCGCCTCGATCTCCTCGGCGCTGAGGTGTCCGGCCGGGTCGGGCTTGCCGGACGGCTTGGGGCTGTGCCGCCGTTCGGTTGCCACGACGGAGAGCCGGGTGTCGAGGCTCTTCGTACGCTGCGGCGCTCGGGGGGTGCCCGCCGCGGAGCCGTCGATGGTGAGGTCGAAGACCTCGGTGGTGGCAGTCATGGGTGGACTCCTTCGCTGAGGGTTCTCAGAGGTCGATCTCGCAGGCGCCGGCAGCTGCCGACACGCAGGTCTGGATACGGACGCCGTCTCCCGGCGTGGCAACGGTGAGCTCACCGTTGCGCAGGTCTCGCACGGCGCCCTCCCGCAGGGGAAGCACGCAGCCGAAGCAGATCCCCATACGGCAACCGGAGGGCATCAACACCCCGGCCTCCTCACCGGCGTCGAGGATCGGGGTGGCGCCGTCGGCCTCGACGACCGTCCCCTGACCGAGGAAGGTGACGGTGCCGCCCTCCCCCTCGGCGACGACGACCGGCCGGAACCGCTCGGTGTGCAGCCGGTCCGCGATGCCCGCGTCCGCCCAGGCCGCCTCGAAGGCGTCGAGCATGGCGGTCGGTCCGCAGGCCCAGGTCTGCCGGAAACGCCAGTCAGGAACGAGCTCGTCCAGCGACTCGGGGGTCACGATGCCGTCGACGTCGGTGTGCCGCTCGACCAGGCGGACTCGTCCGCTCTGGTGCAGCTCGCGAAGCTCACCGGCGAAGATCACGTCCGCCTCGGCAGGCGCGGAGTGCACGACGACGGCGTCGTTCAGCTCGTCGAGGTGGTTGCGGAGCATGCCCATCACGGGGGTCACGCCCGAACCGGCGGTCACGAAGAGCGCCCGCGCCGGCGCCGGCTGCGTCATCGTGAAGTCGCCGGTGGCCTGGTCCAGGTGGATCAGCGTGCCGGGCCGCAGCGCACGGACGACGTGGTTGCTGACCTTGCCGCCGGGGATGGCCTTCACCGTGATGGAGATGAGGCCGTCCCGCGCGTCCGCCCGTGAGGTGACGGAGTACGCACGCCAGTTCCGGACCCCGTCCACGTCGACGCCGATACGGATGTACTGGCCGGGAACATGGCCGCGCCAACCGCGCCCCGGCTTGATGGTGACCGAAGCGGCATCCAGGGTCTCGGGCACGACCGAGATCACCCGACCGCGCAGGTCCGCACCGGAGCGCAGCGGCGCGATGAGGTCCAGGTAGTCGGCGGGCAGCACGGGCGTGGCGACTGCCTCGGCGACCTTCCAGAGCGCCGTACGCAGCGTGGGCCTGGTCGAGGCCGTCGCCGGAGAAGGGAGAACTGCGGTCATGTATCCATACTGCGGGGTCGAGTAGGCTAGTTTCCTGACCTTGTCGAGTGAGAATGCGCTCGGAACTTGTTCGTTCCGCACAACCCAGGAGACGCCATGAGCACGCAGCCGCCCGCCGCTTCCGCCACCGAGCGCGCTGCGGGGCTGACCCTGGCGCCCGAGGTGCTGGCCCAGCTGAAGGGCGCGCTGCCCGCCGTGGCGAGCCATGCCGTCCAGGCCATCGTCGACGAGGTTCCCAGCTACGCGGGGGCGCGGGACTACCTGTTCGGCAACATCGAGACCGCCGTCCAGGTGGCCCTGGGGACGTTCCTGAGGGTAGCGGCGCGTTCCGACGACCCCAGCACCCCGCTCGGCCCGGCCCGTGAGGCCTCCTACGCCTTGGGCAGGGGCGAGGCACGCAGCGGCCGCAGCATGGACGCCCTGCTCTCGGCGTACCGCATCGGAGCACGGGTCTCCTGGCGGGGGATCGCCGACGAAGCGGTGAGGGCCGGCATGAGCGCCGCACTCCTGGCCCAGTTCGCCGAGCTGGTGTTCGCCTACATCGACGAACTGTCGGCGGCCAGTGTGGCCGGACACGCGGACGAGCTGGCATCGGCCGAGCGGGTCCAGGAGCGCCAGCTCGAAAGGCTCGCCCTCGACCTGCTGCGCGGCGCACCCGAGGACGTCGTACTGCGGCGAGCGGACCGCGCGGGCTGGGACCTGCCCAAGACCGTCACGGTGCTCCTGCTGCCCGATGCAGAGCTGCACCATACCCGGACGTCGGTCGAGCCTCGCTCGCTCGTGCTGACCGAGGACGTCCCCGGTGTCGGCGCGGACGAGGACCTCGTCGCGATCGTCGTCCCCCGCCTCTCCACGCCGGCTCGCACCCGGCTCGTCGCCAAGCTGGAGGGCCACGACGTCGTCCTCGGACCCAGTCGCCCCTGGCAGGCCACAGCCACGTCGCTGACCCGCGCGCTGCGCGGCCGCGCGGCTCGCGGCGCGGCGGGGGGAACGTACGACACCGACGTGCACCTGGCCGACATCGTGCTGGACGCGGACGCGGAGGCGCGCGCCGACCTGCGCCGCCGCGTCCTGGCGCCCATCGCCGAGCTGACGCCGGCGACCCGCGAGCGGCTGGAGGAGACGCTCCGGGCGTGGCTGCTGCACCGCGGCAGGCGTGAGGCCGTCGCGGAGGCCCTGTTCGTCCACCCGCAGACCGTCCGCTACCGCGTGGGGCAGCTCCGGGAGCACTTCGGGGACGACCTGGACGACCCGGTCAAGGTCCGCGACCTCATGGTGGCGCTCGGCTGACCCGCGAACCTGCCCACGCGGACCTGTCAACGCCCAACCTGCCCACGCCAACCTGCCCACGCCAACCTGCCAATGCCAGCCACATCGTTGGGCAGGTCCTGCCGACGCCGCATACCGGCGCCCCTGCCTAGGCTCGCGCACGTCCCACACGAGCGGACCGGGCAGGAGGTGGCATGCGGGTCCTGATCGCGCTGGGGGGCAACGCCATGACGGGGCCGGACGGCAGTGCCACCCCGGCGGCACAGCGGGAAGCCATCTCAGGCGCCATGACCCACGTCGCCTCTGTCGTGGCCGCCGGTCACGAGGTCGTGCTGACCCATGGGAACGGACCGCAGGTGGGCAACCTGCTCGTCAAGAACGAGCTGGCGGCCCAGGTGGTGCCGCCCGTGCCGCTGGACTGGTGCGGCGCTCAGACGCAGGGCACGATCGGTTTCACGATCCTCGACACCCTCGAGGCGGCCCTCGCAGCCCGCGGTCTGCGTACGCCCGTCGCCGCCCTCGTCTCGCGCACTCTGGTCGACGCCGGCGATCCCGCCTTCGCCCACCCCACCAAACCCATCGGCCGGTACCTGGGCCATGACCAGGCTCTCCCGCTCATCGAGCACGGCGAGACCTGGCAGGACTGCGGGACGAAGGGGTGGCGTCGCGTGGTGGCCTCACCTGTGCCGGTCGAGGTGCTCGAGACGAGGACCCTGCTGACGCTGGTGGAGTTGGGATACGTCGTGGTCGCCGCAGGCGGTGGCGGGATCCCCGTCGTCCGCCGCCCAGACGGCACGCTCCACGGCGTGGAGGCAGTGGTCGACAAGGACCTCACGGCCGCCCTGCTCGGCCGGGCCGTGGGCGCGCACACCCTGGTCATCGCCACCGACGTCGAGCGCGCCGTCGTCGCCTTCGGTAGCGCCGGCGCGCGTCCGCTCGGCCGGGTGAGCGTGGTCGAGCTCGAGGAGTATGCCGCGGCCGGCCACTTCGCCTCCGGCTCCATGGGGCCCAAGGTCGAGGCGGCGCTCCGGTTCGTCCGGTCGGGAGGCGCGCGCAGCGTCATCACCGCCCTCCACCGGATCGCCGAGTCGCTCGAGGGCGACGTCGGCACCATCGTCGAAGCCGCACCACCATCCACACCGCCCGACCCGCCACCGCGCGACCCGACACGGGCCGACCCGACACCGCCCGCCCCGAATCCCGCCCCGACTCCTCCCGTGAACGAAAGGTGACCGCCGTGCCAGACCCCATCGAGGTCCGTAAGGTGCCGATCCACAGCGTCGCCGACGCCAGCGAGCTCGCGAAGCTCATCGACGAAGGCGTGATGGACCCGAGCCGGGTCGTCGCCATCATCGGCAAGACCGAGGGCAACGGCGGCGTCAACGACTACACCCGGATCATCGCCGACCGGGCCTTCCGTGAGGTCCTGGTCGCCAAGGGAGCGCCCGCGGAGCAGGTCCGCCAGGTGCCCATCGTCTGGTCCGGTGGCACGGACGGGGTCATCAGTCCCCACGCCACGATCTTCGCGACGATTCCTTCGGAGCAGGCGGAACCGTCCGAGGACCTGCGCCTGACGGTCGGCTTCGCGATGAGCGAGCCGATCCTGCCCGAGGAGATCGGCTACACCGGCATGATCGAGAAGGTCGCGGCGGCCGTCCGGGTGGCGATGGACCGCGCCGGGATCACCGACCCCGCCGACGTCCACTACGTCCAGACCAAGACGCCGCTGCTCACCATCCAGACCATCCGTGACGCCAAGTCGCGGGGCCGGCAGGTCTGGACCGAGCACACGCATGAGTCGATGGACCTGTCCAACGGGACCACCGGCCTCGGCATCGCGGTGGCCCTCGGCGAGATCGACATGCCCACCGAGGCGGACGTCATGCACAACCGCTCGCTCTTCTCCTCGGTGGCGTCGTGCTCCTCGGGGGTCGAGCTGGACCAGGCCCAGGTCGTCGTCATGGGGAACGCGCGCGGCGTCGGTGGCCGGTACCGCATAGGGCACTCGGTCATGCGCGATGCCCTCGACGCGGACGGCGTCTGGGCCGCGATCAGGGACGCGGGGCTCGACCTCCCGGACCGCCCGCACTGGACGGACCTGCAGGGACGCTTGGTCAACGTCTTCCTCAAGTGCGAGGTCAGTCAGGACGGCGCCGTACGCGGCCGCCGCAACGCCATGTTGGACGACTCGGACGTGCACTGGCACCGGCAGATCAAGTCGTGTGTCGGCGGCGTCACCGCCTCGGTCACCGGCGACCCAGCGGTCTTCGTGTCCGTGTCCGCGGCACACCAGGGTCCTGACGGCGGCGGACCCGTCGCGGCCATCGTCGACCTCGGCCCAGGAGAGCCGACGGGCTACCCCAGTGCATCCGCCGGCGCGCACCATCCCGGCTGACATCACCGACCACCCGCTCCGCCCCGCACCCCTTCCCCGGCCCCGCACCCAAGCCCCCCAGCGCCGAAGTCTGGGACTTCGGGGCGACACGCCGACGCCAGCGCCGAAGTCCCAGACTTGGGGCAATGGGTGCTGGGCAGGCAAGGGGGGCGGGGCAGGCAAGGGGTGCGGGGGCGGGGGCGGGGAAGGGGTGTGCGCGGACGGGCGAGCGTCAGTGCGCGAAGTGGCGGGTTCCGGTGAAGTACATGGTCACCCCAGCCGCCTGCGCTGTGTCGACGACCTCCTGGTCCCGCATCGACCCACCGGGGCCCACGACGGCCAGCACCCCCGCGTCCAGCAGCACCTGCAGCCCGTCCGCGAACGGGAAGAACGCATCCGAGGCTGCGACCGCGCCCCTGGCGCGCTCAGCGCCCGCCCGAGAGACCGCCAGGTGGCAGGAGTCGACCCGGTTGACCTGGCCCATACCGATCCCCACCGACGCTCCGCCCTTCGCGAGCAGGATGGCGTTGGACTTCACCGCTCGCACGGAGCGCCATGCGAAGGCCAGGTCGGCCAGGGTCGCCTCGTCGGCGGGCTCGCCGGACACCAGCCGCCAGCACGACGGGTCGTCCCCACCGTCCTCGACCTCCGCCTCGAGGGTGTCCCGGGACTGCATCAGGAGGCCACCGGAGATCGGACGCACCTCGACCCCTTGTCGAACCGGTGGCGCGCACACGAGCAGCCGGAGGTTCTTCCTGCCCCTCAGCAGCTCCAGAGCGCCGTCCTCGTACCCGGGCGCCACCACCACCTCCGTGAAGACGTCCTTGACCTGTTCCGCCATGGCACCGGACACAATGCGGTTCGTGGCGATGATGCCTCCGAAAGCGGAGACCGGGTCGCAGGCGTGCGCCCGCTGGTAGGCCTCCTCCACCGTGTCGCCGACCGCGATGCCACAGGGGTTCGCGTGCTTGACGATCGCCACGGTCGCCTGGTCGCCGTGGTCGTACGCCGCGCGCACGGCCGCGTCGGCGTCGACGTAGTTGTTGTAGGACATCTCCTTGCCGTGCAGCTGCTCGGCCTGCGCGAGCCCCGGGTGCGGTACGTAGCCGGAGCGGTAGAGGGCGGCGCGCTGGTGCGGGTTCTCGCCGTACCGCAGCACCGACGCCTTGTCCCACGTCGCGCCGGTCCAGGCCGGGAAGCCAGTCCCGTCGGAGGTGTCGGCGACCACGTTGCCCATCCAGGAGGCGACGTGCACGTCGTACGTCGCGGTGTGCACGAACGCCTCCGCGGCGAGCCGCTGCCGCTGCGCCAGGGTGAAACCACCTTCGGCAACCGCCCGCAGCACCGCCGGGTACGTCGCCGGGGAGGTGACGACCGCGACGCTGGGGTGGTTCTTCGCGGCGGCGCGAACCATCGACGGACCGCCGATGTCGATCTGCTCCACCACCTCGTCCTGGGCCGCCCCGGACGCGACGGTCGCCACGAACGGGTAGAGGTTCACCACCACCAGCTGGAACGGCTCGATCTCGAGGTCGGCCAGCTGCCGCAGGTGGTCCTCCTTGCGGGTGTCGGCCAGGATCCCGGCATGGACCCGGGGATGCAGGGTCTTGACCCGGCCCTCCAGACACTCCGGGAACCCGGTCAGGTCGGCCACCTCCGTGACCGGGATCCCGAGGCTGCGGATGAGCTCGGCCGAGCCGCCCGTGGAGACCAGAGCTACGCCGGCCTCGTGCAGCCCGCGGGCGAGATCCTCCAGACCGGTCTTGTCGTAGACGGACACGAGCGCACGCCGCACCTGGCGCCGCCCGTCATCGGAGGGCTGCTGCGAAGGTTCGGCCTGCCCCTGTTCGGTCTGCTGCTCGGTCACGGAATGCTGGCCTTCCCATCGGTCACGGTGATTCCCTCGCGGGCCGCCCGGCCCACGACCTCGACGAGCAGCGGGTGCTCGACAGCTTTGATCCGCGCGTGGAGTGTCTCCTCGGTGTCGCCGGGGACCACCTCCACGCGGGCCTGCGCCAGGACGGGCCCCGTGTCCAGCCCGGCATCCACGAGATGCACGGTGCAGCCGGTCACCTCCGCCGCCGCCGCGAGGGCGTCCCTGACTGCGTGCGCCCCCGGAAAGGCCGGCAGCAGGGCGGGATGCGTGTTGAGGACGACGTACCGCGAGAGCACCTCCGGCCCCAGAAGCCGCATGAAGCCGGCCGACACCACGAAGGCCGGCGCGTGCGCGTCCAGGCGCGCGGCCAGTGCCGCGTCCCAGGCGAGGCGGGTGGGGTGGTCCGGGACTCGGCAGACGAAGGTCTCCAGGCCCGCCGCATCCGCTCTGCGCAGTCCCGCGATGCCGTCCCGGTCGGCGCCGACGGCGAGGATCCTGACCCCGTAGGCCGGGTCGCTGCTCGCGTCGATGAGCGCCTGGAGGTTGGTGCCCGAGCCCGAGATGAGGACGACGATGCCGGTCGGCTCAGGCGTGCTCACGGCAGAGACCCTACCGAGGGCGCGGTGCCGGGCGGCACGGCCGTCCGGAGGGCGTCACGAGGACGCGGCGCGAAGCTTCTCCAGGAGCGGCTCCGCGGCCTGGTCCAGGAACTGCTGCTGGCCCTCGTCACCGACCTGGACCAGGGCGATGTCCGTGAACCCCGCCTCCCAGTAGGCCGAGACCGTCCTCACGATCGCGTCGAGGTCCGGCCCACAGGGGATGGACTGCGCCACCTGGTCGGGGCTGACGAACTGCGAGGCTGCGGCGAACCCAGCCGGCGTCGGCAGGTCGGCGTTGACGCCCCAGCCCCCTCCGAACCAGCGGAACTGCTGGTGCGCCCGCTCCTTGGCCCGGTCGGCGTCAGGGTCCCAGCAGATGGGGATCTGCCCGATGGCCCGCGGCGCTCCGTGGCCTGAGCTCCGGGCGGCGGAGAACTGCTGCACCAGGGAGGGGTCCGGTTCCACAGCGATGAGATGGTCCGCGAGCGGCGCGAACCGCTCGCACGACTTGCCTCCCGAGACCGCCACGCCGATGGGGACGCCACCGTCGGGACAGTCCCAGACCCGTGCCGAGTCGACGCGGAAGTAGCTGCCCTCCCACGTCACCAGCTCCCCGGTGTGCAGCTCGCGGATGATGTGCAGCGCCTCCTCCAGCATGTCCTGACGCACGTCCACCATCGGCCAGCCCTCGCCTACGACGTGCTCGTTGAGGTTCTCGCCACTGCCCAGTCCGAGAACGAACCGGCCCTCGCTGAGCAGCTGCAGCGTGGCGGCCTTCTGGGCCACCACGGCGGGGTGGTAGCGGGTGGTGGGGCAGGTGACATAGGTCATCAGCTCGAGGCGTGTGGTCGCCTGGGCGACGGCGCCGAGGACCGTCCACGCGTACGGCGCGTGCCCCTGCTCAGTGAGCCACGGAGAGTAGTGGTCGCTGCTGACCGCGAAGTCGAAGCCGCGCTCCTGCGCCGCGACGGCATACTCCACCAGCTCCCGAGGGCCGGACTGTTCGGTCATGAGGGTGTAGCCGAATCGCGTCATGCTCCAACCTGACACGGCCTTCGGCCGCCCACCACTCGGCGGCGGCGCTTGGTCCGCGTGCCGCCTCGCGCCTCGACGTCGACGGGGCAACCGTGACCACAGAAGGGCGCCAGACGGCTACGTTGGGCCGATGCCTCGCCACTCTCCTCTCGGGCTCGACGACATCTCCACGCCGTCGGTCGTGGTCGACGAGGACGTCCTTCGCGCCAACGTGGCGAGGATGGCCTCGCAGGCCGCAGCTCTCGGAGTCGCGCTACGCCCGCATGCCAAGACCCACAAGTCGCCCAACGTCGCCCGGCTGCAGCTCTCAGCAGGCGCGATCGGGCTGACCGTCGCCACCTTGAGCGAAGCTGTGGTCTTCGCCGAGGCCGGCTGCGCCGACCTCTTCGTCGCCTACCCGCTGTGGTTCGACGCAGGACGGGCGGCCCTGTTGGGGCGAGCGCTGGACGCTGGTGCGGTCGTCACGGTCGGGTGTGACTCCCTCCTCGCGGCGCAGCGGCTCGCATCCACGGTGCCCGCGCCCGGGAGGGTCCGGGTCCTGGTCGAGGTGGACAGCGGTCATCATCGCAGCGGAGTCGCACCCTCGGCCGCCGGAGACGTTGCTGCGGCCGTCGCGTCGACCGGGCTGGACGTCGCTGGAGTCTTCACCTTCCCAGGACACAGCTACGCGCCCGACAGGCGTGAGCTCGCGGCTCGGCAGGAGGCGACCTCTCTGCGGGAAGCCGCCGAGTCGCTGCGCGGCAAGGGGCTGGCCTGCGACATCGTCAGCGGTGGGTCCACGCCGAGCATCGCCTTCGCCGATCCTGGGGTCCTGACCGAGCTGCGTCCCGGGGTCTACGTCTTCGGCGATGCACAGCAGTGGGAGCTCGGCGCCTGCGCTCCGCAGGAGATCGCCCTGACGGTTCTCGCCACCGTGGTCAGCCGGCGGCCGGGCGTCGTCGTCCTCGACGCCGGGAGCAAGGCGCTCGGCGCCGATCGCCCGCCCTGGGCCAGTGGCGGGGGCAGGCTCCTCGACCAGCCCGCCGCGCGGATCACCCAGCTCTCCGAGCACCACGCCGTGGTCGAGGGTGCTGACCTGGCCCTCGGCGAGCGGGTCCGGGTGGTGCCCAACCACGTCTGCAACACCGTCAACCTGGCCGACGACCTCGTGGTCGTACGCGCGGGCGAGGCGGTCGACCGCTGGCCGGTGACGGCTCGAGGCGCCAACCACTGACCCCTCGGTGCCACATGAGGGCAGCGGGTCAGCGTCGCAGCTTCCAGCGGTCCCAGGCCAGGACCAGCCCGGCGCCCACGGCCAGCTCGAGCAGCAGAGCCACGGTCATCGCCCCGGCCGGAGCTCCGACGTGCGAGAGGCGGGCGGTGCCCAGGGAGCCACCCGCCACGGCGTCGAGCGTTCCGAGCGACAGCGCCGTCACCAGGACCGCGGTGCCGACCACGACGAGCTTCGTACGCTGCGTGGAGAGCCGGGCGACGGACCGTAGGCCACGCCACCCCACGAAGGCTCCCACCGCCACGGGGACGAGCACGACCACCGGCATCACGCCGGGGAACGCGCCGGGCTCGGGGAGGGCGCCGAGGACAGGAACCATGGGCATCAGCGCGGTGCGGCTGCCGGTCCACGTGGCGCTGGCCCCCTCCACGGCGGAGAAGCCGGTACCGGCCGCGAAGGACACAGCCCACAGGGCAAGGTTGGGCAGCAGGAGAGCCTGAGCCGCCGCGAGGACCACTCCACCCAGCAGGCCGGGTGCCAGCTCGGACTGGAGGTGGCTGACCGTCGAGAACCGGAGCAGGACCAAGAGCAGGCACACCGAGACCCCGGCTCCGAGCAGCACCGCCGCGCCCTCGAACCCCGGGCGCAGCGCCCGGCGGACCGCTTCCGGCAGCCATCGCGGCCGTCGCATCGACGGCCCGGCCAGCATGGGACGCCGGCGCACCCAGCGGGACAGCGCCGCGAGGGCCGAGCACGCCGGGACGACCAGCACGGGGCCCAGCAGCGTCCACCCCACCGGCCGAGGCCCGGCGAGCAGGGCGACCAGGGCCCACGCGGCGGCGCACACCGCATACCCCGCGGCCCAGGCGCCCAGCGCCATTGCCAGCCGCACGTGCACGAGGTCACGCACGAGCCGTACGGTGCGGTCCCCGGCGGCTTCGGCGCCGGCACGGTATGCCGCCCAGCTGCCGCCGACCAGCGCGAGTGCGAGGAAGAGCAGCGGCACCACGGTGACGTGGCCGCCACCCGTGGTCAGGTGCGCTCCAGTGCCGAGCAGCCACAGGCTGGAACCGACGCCGAGGGCGGCCGTCCACGGCACCGAGCTCTGAGGCGTCGCCACCCATACGACCAGGGCGGGCAGGACGAAGACCAGGGCCGAGAACGCGGCAGTCCCCGCGCCGGCCAGCAGGGCGCGCCTCAGCGCCCGCAGGTCGTCCGGGTCCTGTCTGGTCGAGGTTGCCCCACGCAGCAGCTCCATGACACTCATGACGGACCCATCGTCGCCGAAACCAGGGCCTTCCCCGAGCAGGCAGTGCGGCGCGGCTTCGAAAATGTCCGGACTCGCCGCAACCGTGACTGCCGGGCGCGCGTCTGCTGCGGTGTGATGGTCGTCCCAGGAGGAAGCGGAGCCACCGTGGCGACGCCGCGGGAGGTGGTGATGGGCGCGCAGTCCGCGGAGGCGGAGTTCGACGCGTTCTACCGTGACACCGCTCGGCGGGTCATCCACCTGGTGTACGGCTTCACCGGTGACCTGACCGTTGCCCAGGACAGCACCCAGGAGGCGTACGCGCGGGCCTGGCAGCAGTGGGCCACGGTGCGCACGCATGAGGACCCACTCGCCTGGGTGCGGACGGTGGCCCGGCGCGTCGCCATCTCGTCCTGGCGCAAGAAGACCAGCCGCGACCGCGCCCACGAGCGGCACGGCGCGCACGACACCACGGGACCACCGACCGAGGACCGGGTCGCCGTCATCGCCGCCCTGCGGACCCTGCCTGACGCGGTGCGGGAGGCGGTGACCCTGCATTACATCGGCGACCTGAGCGTCGCCCAGATCGCCCACGAGACCAACACGCCGACCGGCACCGTCAAGGCGCGGTTGTTCCGAGGGCGCGCCCAGCTCGCGCAGGCCCTCCAGCACAAGGAGACGACCCATGGCTGACCTCGAGGACTGGAGCGCGGCCGACGACTCCCTCGTCCGCGGAGCGCTGGCCACCCTGCGCGCAGACGTGGAGGCGACCCCGCTGCCCGATGTGCGTTTCGTCAAGGCGCGTGGCGTGCGGCGACGGCGCCGACAGGTCCTCACCGTGGCGGCCGCCGGCGCCGCTGCGGCCGCCGTCGTCGGGACTGTCGGACTCGCTCAGCTGGACAAGGACCCGGGGAGGCTCCAGCCGGCCACCCACAGCACCACGGCGACCGGCACCACGACCGCACCATCGCCTGCCACCACGACCACCGGCTCCCTCGACCAGCCGGGAGCCCTTCCGCTGCCCCAGGAGTGGGCCGCATCCCTCTCGCTCTCGGGCCGCCCGAGGCTGACCAGCATCGCGAAGGGCAGCAGCGAGTGGTCGAGCCACGAGTGCCTCACGTCGGTCCCCGTCGGTCAGGTGCAGCGGCAGCAGGTCACCGTCCCGGGCCTGTCGTTCGAAGGCGGCCAGACCAGGTTCAGGGTTCCCGCCTCGCTGGACCCGCAGACCGTCGCGGAGGGGATCGCGGCCGATGTCGCCGCCTGCCAGGCCGGACCGGGTTTCCGGGTGACCTCCCGAACCGGTGGCGGATGGCCACGGCTGTACTCCTACCGCGCAGGCGACGCCGGCTCGGGGTGGTTCGCGGTGGTGCCGGGCGCGGCCGACGTCACGCTCCTGCAGGTCGTCGACCCGGGACACGACCCCTCGTCGTTCACGCAGGCACAGGTCCACGGGCTGGCCCTCCTCGCCGAGCGCCGGCTGAGCCGCTACGGCTCGGCCGCAACGCCCGGGGGCTCCCCCTCCCGCACCTCCCCCACCGGCACGAACTTCCCGGCACCTCGGTTCACCAAGGCGCTCGACGAGCGGATGCCCGTTGCCGGCGTCGCGCCACTGCTCTCCTGGAAGCTGTTCGTGGCTCCTTCGCAGTGGACTTCGCCCAGGTTCGCGGGCGGCGCCAAGGCGTATGCCGAGCCCGGAGCGCTCGACGGCAGCTCCGCGATCGTGGAGTGCGAGACCGACCAGCAGCAGGCGGGCGTCGGCGGCCGGTACGGCATCGTCAGCATCCGCACCGGGAAGGGACAGGGGACCTACCTGGGCAGGCAGCGAGTCCGGCTGTTCGAGGACGTGCAGGGCTACGAGCTCGTCCAGGCCGACATCGCTCGCCTGGACCGGCTGCTCATGGCGGGCTGTACCTCACCGGGCGGGAACCGCACCACCGCCGAGCGGGGACCGGTGGCGGGGACCTACCTGCTCACCACGCGCGTCAGCGGCGCGCCCACGTCGTACCAGTACGTCGGCATCACCGGACAGCAGACCGAGGGGGCGGTGTCGACGATCGTGTTCCACGGCAGCAGCGACGGGCAGGGCTTCCAGGGCACCCGGACGGAGGGCTTCAGCGAGCTGGTCAGGTTGATGCAACTCGCCCGCCAGAAGTAGCCCGTCGAACGCTGGTGCGGACCGGCCGACTACTGCAAGCCCTTCATGATCTCGCGCATGAGGTCCGCGGTCGCGGACGGCGTCCTGCCGACTTTGACCCCGGCTGCCTCGAGTGCTTCCTGCTTGGCCGCGGCCGTTCCCGCGGAGCCGGAGACGATGGCTCCGGCATGGCCCATGGTCTTGCCCTCAGGCGCGGTGAAGCCTGCCACATAGCCCACCACGGGCTTGGTGACGTGCTCCTTGATGTATGCCGCGGCGCGCTCCTCGGCGTCGCCGCCGATCTCGCCGATCATCACGATGGCGTCGGTCTCGGGGTCCTTCTCGAACGCCTCGAGGCAGTCGATGTGCGTCGTGCCGATGATCGGGTCACCCCCGATGCCGACGGCCGAGGAGAACCCGAACTCCCGCAGCTCGTACATCATCTGGTAGGTCAGCGTGCCCGACTTCGACACCAGCCCGATCCGGCCCGGCCCAGCGATGTTGGCCGGGATGATCCCGGCGTTGGACTTGCCGGGGCTGATCAGCCCGGGACAGTTCGGGCCGACGATGCGGGTCGTGCCGTTGGTCTTGGCGTAGGAGTAGAACTCCGCGGAGTCCTTGACCGCGATGCCCTCGGTGATGACGACGGCGAGGGGGACCTCTGCGTCGATGGCCTCGACCACAGCCGACTTGGCGAAGGCCGGCGGGACGAAGATGACCGAGACGTTCGCGCCGGTCTCCTTGACCGCCTCGGCGACCGTGCCGAACACCGGCACGGTGACGCCGCCGTCGAAGTCCACGCTCTGGCCGGCCTTGCGGGGGTTGACGCCACCGACGATCTGGGTGCCGGAGGCGAGCATGCGCTGGGTGTGCTTCATGCCCTCCGAGCCGGTCATGCCCTGGACGATGACCTTGGAGTTCTCGTCGAGAAAGATTGCCATTGGTGTTCTCTCCTGGCTTTCAGTCGGTTACGCGGCGTTGGCGGCCGAAGCCAGCTCGGCGGCCTTGCGGGCCGCACCGTCCATGGTCTCTTCGATGGTCACCAGCGGGTGGTTGGCCTCGGCGAGGATCCGCCGGCCCTCCTCCACGTTGTTGCCGTCCAGCCGGACGACGAGGGGCTTGGTCGCCTCGTCCCCCAGTGCGTTCAGGGCACCGACGATGCCGTTGGCCACCGCGTCGCAGGACGTGATCCCGCCGAACACGTTGACGAACACGGACTTCACCTGCTCGTCGCCGAGGATGATGTGCAGCCCGTTGGCCATCACCTCGGCGGAGGCCCCACCGCCGATGTCGAGGAAGTTGGCCGGCTTGGGGTGGTTGCCCTCACCGTCGGTGAGCTCCTCGCCGGCATAGGCCACCACGTCAAGGGTCGACATGACGAGCCCTGCGCCGTTGCCGATGATGCCGACCGAGCCGTCGAGCTTGACGTAGTTGAGGCCCTTCTCCTTGGCCGCCGCCTCCAAGCGGTCCGCAGCCGCCTTGTCCTCCAGCGCCTCGTGGTCGGGGTGCCGGAAGTCAGCGTTGGCGTCGAGGGTCACCTTGCCGTCCAGCGCGATGATGTCGCCGTCCTGCGTCTTCACCAGCGGGTTCACCTCGACCAGGGTGGCGTCCTCGTCGCGGTACACCTCCCACAGGGAGGCCAGGACCGGGACGATCTTTGCGGCGGTCTCCTCGTCGAACCCGGCGGCCTCGACGATCTCGCGCGCCTTCGCCTCGTCGATCCCGGTGTTCGGGTCGACCTCGACCCGGGCCAACGCCTCTGGCCGCTCGACGGCGAGCTGCTCGATCTCCATCCCGCCCTCCTTGCTGCACATGGCGAGGTAGGAGCGGTTGGCACGGTCGAGCAGGAGCGAGAAGTAGTACTCCTCGGCGATCCGGGCCCCCTCGGCGACCATGACGGTGCCCACGGTGTGGCCCTTGATGTCCATTCCGAGAATGGCCTGCGCGGCTTCCTCGGCCTCCTCGGGGCTCTTGGCGACCTTGACCCCGCCGGCCTTGCCGCGGCCCCCGGTCTTGACCTGGGCCTTGACGACCGTGACGCCGCCGCTCCTGCGGCCGATCTCCTCGGCGGCCGCCCGGGCCTCCTGCGGCGTGGTGGCGGTCGCCCCGGCCAGCACCGGCACGCCGTGCGCCTCGAACATGTCTCGGGCCTGGTACTCGAACAGATCCACGTGTGACGTCCTCGTCTACGGATGGGTGAGGTTCGCGCACGAGACTAGTCCCGTCGCGTGCCACAGGTCCCCTCGGGTCCACGGGCGCCGCGGTGGATGGGAGCAATCTCACGCCGCACGGCCGCGCGATGTGGTGGCCCAACTACGGGGGTGGCCGAACTACGGAGGGGCCGAGCTACGGAGTGGGGGTCCGCCCGGCGAGGACCTCCGCGAGGATCGAGGCGTCGCAGTTGCCGCCGGACAGGACGAGCCCGACCCGGCGTCCGGTCACGGTCTCGCGCTCCGCGAGCAGTCCGGCCAGCGCGATGGCCCCGGAGGGCTCCGGGAGCTGATGGGTGGTCCGAAGCAGTACCCGCATCGCCTCTGCCGTCGCGTGCTCGCTCACGGTCACGATGCGTGCCGCGCCTCGGACCATCTCCTCGACCGCCTCAGCCACGGGCGCCCTGCAGGCCACTCCGTCGACGAACGTGTTCGCCGACGCCGTCGTGACCACGTCTGCGGCCTGGAAGGACAGCGCGGTCGCCGGCGCCTGATCCGAGACCACGCCCACGATCTCGGTCCGTAGACTCAGCACGTCGCGCGCGCCGATGAGGCCACAGATGCCGGAACCCATGCCCACTGGGACGTACACGGCGTCGAGCGCTCCCGCCGCGTCGAACAGCTCCTTGGCGTAGGTGGCGACCCCGACCACGAGGTCCGGGTGGAACGGCGGCACGGGCTCCAGGCCGAGGTCCTCGCCCAGGCCCATCGCGTGTTCTCGCGCCTCCTGGTAGTCCCGGCCGTGCACGATCAGCTCGGCGCCGAAGCCCTCCATCGCCGCGTTCTTGTCAGGGCTGTTCCCTTCGGGGACCACGATCACGACCCGGAGCCCGGCGGCCCTGCCGGCATACGCCAGGGACTGTCCGTGGTTGCCGCGGGTGGCCGACACGAACCCTCTGACCTGGGGCCGCTCCCGGCGTGCGCGGTCGGCGTAGACCAGGCCTCCCCTGACCTTGAAGGCGCCGGTCGGCGTCTGGTTCTCGTGCTTCACCCAGACCTGCGCGCCCACCTCCTGACCCAGCAGCGGCCAGGCGAGCTGGGTGGTGGCCGGGAAGTGCCGCCGCACCACCGCGGTCGCGGCATCGAGGTCGGCCAGTGTGAACGCCATGGCGCGAGTCTGCCCCAGGTTTGCGCCATGCGGCGGTGAGCCGGGACCTGGAGGTCGCCCCGGCCCACCGCCACGAGCGGTGCTGTCAGCTCGCCGTGACAGCGGTGTCGTCCACGACGAACGAGGTCTGGAGCGAGGAGTCCTCGTTCATCAGGAACTTCACGGTCACGGTGCGGCCCTTGTAGGCCGTCAGGCTGAAGGACTTCTGCGTGTAAGTCGCGTTGGTGCCGACGTTGGAGTACGTGGCCAGCGTCGTGGTCGTCGCCCCGTCGACGACCTGGACCTTCATCGTGTCGTACGCCGTGGTGCCGCTCTCGGCAGTGTCCGTACGAAGCCAGAACGACAGGGTGGCAGCGGTCGCTGTGGACGGGACCGCAACGCTCTGCTGCTCCGACTCGGTCGAGGTCGTGCCGTTCCCACCGAGCCACAGCTTCCAGGTGCCGGAGTGGGCCGGGCGGCCGGTGTTGTTGGTGATCGGCCCGGACGTCCCGGTCCAGCTCACCGCCCCCGACTCGAAGCCCGGGTTGAGCAGGAGGTTCCCGCCGGTGGGCGGCGGAGTGGTGCCACCACAGCTCTTCGCGCCGGCCGGGACCGCAATGGCGGTGAAGGCCTTCTCGACGGCGAGGCACGTGGCGCTGCCCGCACCGTACAGCTCTACGGCGGAGGCGATGGCTCCCTCCCTGGCGCTGGCGTAGGTGCTGGTGGAGGTCAGCTTCGTGGCCAGGGTCCGGTACCAGACCTTCTCGATGGCTCCGTGGCCCGCGCCGGTCACGGTCGACCCGTCACAGGTCGGGCTGTTGTAGGCGACCCCGTTGACCGTCTTGGCGCCGCTGCCCTCGGAGGCCAGGTAGTACCAGTGGTTCAGGGGGCCGGAGGAGTAATGCGGGTCCAGGCTGCCCAGCGTGCTGCTCCAGCAGTCCCGCGAGCCGCCGTCCCTGCTCGGCCTGTCCAGGTAGCGCAGCGGCGTGCCGTTGCCGTTGAGGTCGATCTTCTCTCCGATGAGGTAGTCCGGGACGTCGGCCGCGCTGTTGGCGTACCACTCGACCCCGGTACCGAACATGTCCGAGGTCGCCTCGTTGAGCCCACCTGCGTCGCCCGTGTACGCCAGGCCGGCTGTGTTCTCCGTGACGCCGTGGCTCATCTCGTGTCCGGCGACGTCGATCTCCGTCAGCGGGTGCGTGTTGCCGGCGCCGTCACCGTAGGTCATCTGGGTACCGTCCCAGAACGCGTTCTGGTAGGCGTTGCCGTAGTGGACCCGGCTGCGAGCGCCGGTGCCGTTGTTCCAGATGCCGGTGCGGCCCAGGAAGCCGTTGTAGTAGTCGTAGGTCTTCTCCGCCCCGTACTCGGCGTCGACCCCGGCGGTCTGGCGGCTCGTGGTCGTGCCGTTTCCCCAGGTGTTGTCGGCGTCGGTGAGCTGCGTCGCGGTCCCAGAGGTCGCACCGCCGAGGTCGGTCGTGTAGTTGCCGTGGCTGTCCTTGAGCAGCCAGGTCCCCCCGGACGAGATGGTGTTGAGGGTTACCGTGCCGGAGTACATCGAGTTCCCGGTGCCGTTCTCGATCTCCTCCCACGAGGTGAGGACGCTGCCGTCGACCGCGTCCACCACGGTGTGGAGCCTGCTTGGCGTCTGGTCCGCCCGCACACCGTGGGTGACGACGTCCCACGCCAACCGGGGGGAGGCTCCCCCGGCCCACACGACGAGCTGACCGTCGTTCTTCGTCGGCGCATACCCGGCGCGCCGAGCACCGGCCGCGCGTGCGCCGGACTCGCTCACCCGCGGCGTCGTGGAGGGGACGGCCGCCCTGCCGGAGGCGTTCCAGTGCACTTCGCGCACAGCACCCGACGGTGACTTCGCCACGACCAGGTCGCCGCCGAGGACCTTCAGGCCCTTGAACCTGCGGTCGTAGCGGATGTGCTCGGTCCCGTCGCGGTCCGTCACGACGTTGCGTACGACGAGCTGCTCGTCGGCGGAGAGCCCGAGCGTCCGAGCGTCCCGGTCGGGATCCGCATGGGTGGCGGTGACGCTTTGGGTGGCTCGCGCGGGGACAGCCTCTGGTGCGGCGGATGCGGCGGACAGTGGGGTGGCCACGGCCGCGGCGACCGCGACGCCCAGTGCGGCGCCTGCGGACAGTTGAATCACGTGTTCCTCTTCTCGGGACTGGGCGTGAGAGGTGGTCTCCCACGCCGGGGGGGACCTCGGTCGCCCCTCCGGAGCCGGCAAGGTTGGCGGGGGTCTTGGAGGGGGCCGACGCCGTGCCGACCTAACTCGGACGCCCTGACCTGCGTCAATGGACCTGACGAAGAGTTTGCGAAGTCCGGGGGAACGCCCCGGTTCCACCCGGTTCCGGGTGGTCTGGGTCCGAGTTGGGGCAAGAGATCGTCAAGGGAGCCGACGTCCACGTCATACCGTCCGGAAGCCGGACCAATCGCCCAGCATGTGGACGGCCCGGCGGCCGCGCCGCTCGCGTGACCGCGTCGGCGACCGGTCGTTGTCATGGCACGCAGTCGGGACGGCCCGGCTGCCCTCACGTGGAGGCCCCGATGTCGCGTCCGGCCGTGGCTCGACCCCGTCTCGCCGCCCTAGCCGTGACGTGCGCCTGCGCACTGGCGGGCCCTGACGCCAGGCGGCGCTGCCGCAGCCCCTGCGCCGACGACGGCACTCGACACCGTCGACGTGTTCACCGGGCTGCACTTCACGGTACCGGCGGGGCAGGACGACCTCGGGCGGCCGCAGACGTGCACGATCGACGGTGACCTCTACCTGCCGCACAGCGCCAGCCCCTCCCACCGGGTGCCGGCGATCCTGACCACGAACGGGTTCGGCGGAAGCAAGACCGACCAGGCGGGCATCGGCACGGCCTTCGCACAGCGCGGCTACGCGGTCCTGTCCTACACCGGCCTGGGGTTCCCCGACAGTGGCTGCAAGATCTCCCTCGACGACCCGGAGGTGGACGGCACCGCGGCCCGCTCGCTGGTCACCTTCCTCGGGGGAGGCGGCTCCGCGGCCTACGACTCCCCCTCCGTGGGCGGCGTGGGCGCTGGGCCGGGCACGCTGAGTGTCGACTTCACGACACTCGACGACGCTGCGACCCACGACCCGCGTCGGCATGACCGGAGGCTCCTACGGTGGGCAGATCCAGTTCGCCACGGCCGCGGTCGACAGCCGCCTGGACACGCTCGTCCCCCTCATGACCTGGAACGACCTCCGGTACGCCCTCGCGCCCAACAACGCCAGCTTCACCCGCGGCGTCACCTACGCGGACTCCAACCCGGGGACGGAGAAGATCGGCTGGACCGGGCTGTTCTTCGGCGTCGGGATCGCGGACGGCGTCCAGGGGGCCAGGACCGACCCAGCGCGCAACGTCGGCTGCCCCAACTTCGTCCTCCAGGCCTGCCAGGCCAAGGCGACGCTCGACACCCTCGGGTACCCCACACAGGACACCTTCACCCTGACCGACCGCGTCTCCGTCGCCCACTACCTCGACCGGGTGAAGGTGCCCACCTTCCTCATCCAGGGTGAGAACGACACCCTCTTCAACCTCCAGGAAGCCGTGGCGACCTACCAGGCGCTTCGGGCCCGGGGCGTACCGGTGTCGATGGCCTGGCAGTCCTGGGGACACTCAGGAGGCACGGGTACCAGCTCCGGTGCGGCGCCGGGCGAGCTCGACCTCACAGGGCAGCACATCGAGGACACGTAAGCCTGCGCATCATGAGCTGGTTCGACCACTACCTCAAGGACTCGCCGGTCTCGACAGGCCCCGGCTTCGCCTACTTCCGTGACTGGGTGCGCTACTCCGGCAGCGCCGCCCCCGCGTACGCCGGTGCGGCGTCCTACCCCGCGGGCTCCCGCCAGGCCTGGTACCTGTCGGCTGCTGACCGGCTGGTCCCGTCGCGGTCCCAGATCGTGCCGGGCTCCACGAGCTGGTCCAACCCCGGTGCTGGCGCCGCCGCCTCGTACTCCGAGGTGTCGGGACTGGAGGGGCAGGTGACACTGCCGCCGGACCTCACGACTCCGTACGACACCCCCGGCACCTTCGGCGCCTGGACCACCCCCGCACTCGCCTCCCCGGTCACGATCATCGGCGCACCCACCCTGGACGTGGCCTTCGACTCCCCCGCCGTGGCGGTGGCCCAGACCGCGGGCCCCGGCGGCCGGCTCCAGCTCTTCGCCAAGCTCTACGACGTCGCGCCGGACGGCTCCGTGACGCTGGTGCACAGGCTGGTCAGCCCCGTGCGGGTGGCCGACGTGACCCGGCCGGTGCACGTGGAGCTCCCGGCCATCGTCCATCGCGTGGAGGCAGACCATCGGCTGCGGCTGGTCGTCGCGAGCACCGACGCCGCCTACAAGAACGCGTATGCCGTGCAGCCGGTGACGGTGCACGCGTCGCCCACCACGCCCGCGGTGCTGAACCTGCCCGTGGTGCGCTGACGTCGCGCGTCGAAGCCCTCAGCGACGCCGTGCCTTGCGCGAACGACGCCGTGCCTTGCGTGAGCGGTGCGCTGGCGCTACTGCTGCGTGACGTTTGCCCGGACCCACTGGACGATCTCGGTCGTCGTGGCGCCCGGGGTGAACACTTTCGCCACGCCGATCTTCTCCAGCTCGGGTATGTCGCCCTCGGGGATGATCCCGCCCCCGAAGACGACGATGTCCGAGGCGTCGCGTTGTCGGAGCAGGTCCATGACCTTGGCGAAGAGGGTCATATGGGCACCGGAGAGGACCGAGAGACCGACCGCGTCCGCGTCCTCCTGGATCGCGGCCTCCACGATCTGCTCAGGAGTCTGGTGCAGACCGGTGTAGACCACCTCCATGCCCGCGTCACGCAGTGCGCGGGCGACAACCTTGGCGCCACGGTCGTGTCCGTCGAGCCCGGGCTTGGCCACGACGACGCGCAGGGGGGAGTCAGTCATGGCCGCAGACTAGCCACTCCGGCGGCGCCGCAGGCGTCTCGGGTGCCCAGGGCCACATCTGTCCATCCGCGCGGAGCGCCACGACGCAGCCCCAGGAGCGGCGCGCCATGACCACGACCGCGAGCGCGGGCGGCCGCCTCAGGCTAGGTTCGCTGTGATATGTCCTTGAGTGTCCCGCGCCGTCGCCGACCCGCTGCACTGTCGCAGCCGCCGTCGGACGGTACCCCGCGCCAGCAGGGCCTGGCCTCGCGAGCCACCCGCGGCGCGACCCGCACCGTCAGGGACGCCACTCTCGCGGCCCAGGACATCCTCGGCGGAGCCGCCCGTGCGGTCGCCACGCCCACCGGCCTCCTCGGCGCGGCCGTCGAGGCGGCCTGGGTCACCACCCACCTGGCGCTGTACCCGTGGGGACTGGTGGGACGACACGGGACCGAGAGCCACCTGGGCTACCGGGTGGAGCACCTGCCGCCCATCCAGCGCGGGCTCGTCATCTCCGACGTGGAGGCGGCCGGGACGCCGATCCTGCTCGTACACGGCATGGTCGACAACCGGTCCATCTTCACACTGCTGCGCCTGGGGCTGCGACGTCGTGGCTTCGGTCGCGTGACGACCATGAACTACTCCCCGTTCACTGCGGACGTCCGCGTCGCCGCCGCACAGCTGGCAGAGGAGGTGGAGGCCCTGGTCGCGGAGACCGGCTACGAGCGGATCCACGTCGTGGGGCACTCGATGGGCGGACTCATCGCCCGCTACTACGTCACCCGGCTCGGTGGCGACCAGCGGGTGCACACCCTGGTGACGCTGGGCACACCGCACCAGGGCACCTACACCGCGTACGGGTGGCACAACCGGCTCACCCGCCAGCTGCGCCCCGGCAGCGGCCTGATGAGGGAGCTCGACCAGCCCGTCCACGACTGCCGGACGCGCTTCGTCGTGTACTGGTCGGACCTGGACCAGATGGTGTTCCCCCAGCGCAACGCCGCCTTGGACCATCCGGATCTCAGCGTCCGGAACATCGACCTCCACGGGGTCGGGCACATGTCGCTGCCCATCCTGGGCAGCGTCGTGCACGGCATCTCGTCCACGCTGGCCCATCTGGACTCGGAGGGTCACACCCTCACCCCGGGAGTGACGGAGCTGCGCCCGAAGCTCTAGGCGCGCCGCAAGCCGTACGGCCTCGCGAGCCGCGCTGCGCCGCGAGCCGCACGGCGAGCCGTGCTGCACGTGGCAGGCTCGCGACCCTGGGGACGAATTGTCGATAACGAACTGGTCACGCTACCCTCGGTGACTTCGTGTCCCCCCGCACGCTAGGTCACCCCTCTGTGAGATCGCCTTCCTACTCGGGCCGCCACCGCGCCCCGGGCCGGCACCGCGCGCCGCGTCGCGCGCTTCGCGTCCCCACCGGGCTGCGGGCCGGCTTTGTGCTCCCCGGCGCCGCCGCGGCGGCTCTGGTCGTGACCGCGACGGGGGCGACGGTGGCCGACTCGGCGCCTGTCTCCGCCGCGGTCAGCGGTGCCCGCGGCGCCAACGCCACGGGGAAGCCGACCACGCAGGAGACCGGCCCGGGTGAGCTGGACCGGCTCGAGCAGGAGCACGACCGGCTTCAGCACGAACAGCAGCGCGAGATGCAGAGCGCCGCAGCGCAGAGCCGGGTGCAGACCGCCCATCGGATCGCTCGCACCGCTGAGCGCCAGGCCGTGGCCAAGAAGCGCGCGGCCGAGGCGGTGAAGAAGGCGGAGGCCACGCGGAAGGCACGCGAGCGGTGGGTCATGCCGATCAAGGGCGCCACCTTCACCTCCGGCTATGGCTGGCGCTGGGGGCGCCTCCACCAGGGCGACGACTTCGGAACCCCCGTCGGGACCCCGTTGGCGTCGATGTCCACCGGCACGGTGCGGTTCGCCGGCTGGGAGGGCGGCTACGGGAACAAGATCGAGATCCAGTACTGGGATGGCACGGTGTCCGTGTTCGGCCACCTGAGCCGGGTCGACGTCAAGGTCGGGGACAAGGTGGCCCCCGGCGAGGTGGTGGGCCACTCCGGAAACACCGGGCACTCGACCGGACCCCATCTGCATCTCGAGATCCACCCGGACGGGGGCGCCGCGATCGACCCGGCTCCCTGGCTGCACGCCCACCACCTCCAGTAGCTCGCCAGCTCACGGCGCCTCTCCGGCTCACGAGACCTCAGGCTGGGGTCACCGGCCGGGCTGCAGGGGCGACAGCGCCGCCCTTTCCTGGCAGGCTGGCTCGGTGAAGGAGCCCGACCGCGACCACGGCAGCCGCCACGACGGCCGCGACCGTGACGCCGCCGGCCGGGCCCGACAAGCACGACCACGAGACGCGCTGGGCAGACCGCTGCCCTATGGCGCGAACGGGGTCGAGCCCGTCTCCGAGGAGCCCCTCCCGCCAGAGGATGCCCTCCGGACCGCGCGAGAGCTCGTGGCGAGCGGTCGCCCTTTCGCAGCGCACGAGGTGCTCGAGGCCCGCTGGAAGGCCGGGCCAGCCGAGGAACGAGACCTATGGCAGGGGCTGGCGCAGCTCTGCGTCGCGTTGACACACGCGGCCCGGGGCAACCCTACGGGGGCGCAGCGGCTCATGGAGCGGGCCGCCGTGAGGCTGGGCACGTATGCCGCCACGGGGCGCGGGACGCACGGCGTCGACCTCGACGAGGTGATGCACTGCGTACGCGAGCGCGTCGCCGAGATGTGAGCGACAGACGGACGCGCAGCTCAGCGCAGTAGCTGCTGGAGCGCCCAGGAGTTGCCGTCGGGGTCGCTGAGGTAGGCGTACTTGACGCCGCCGAGGTCCTGCACCGAGGAGACCTCGACGCCCTTGTCCGACAGCTCCCGTCGCGCAGCCTCGACGTCGTCGACGACCAGGTGAAGGTTGTGCACGCGAGGGGCCTCGGGGTCACTCATCCCGACACCGACGACGATCGAGCAGGCGGAGCCCGGCGGGGTGAGCTGGACCACGCGGAACCCGTTACCGGGCTGCACATCGTGGTCGAGGCTGAAGCCCATCCGCTCGACGTAGAACTCCTTGCTCCGGTCGACGTCCGAGGTGGGAAGGGGCACGAGCTCCAGGCGCATGTCCATGGGTGTCTCTCCTTGCGAGTCTGGGCGCGGGGTCTGGGTGCAGCGTTGCGGTGTCGTGGCGCGGGACCGGCCGCCGTGCCTCGGCAGGGCCCGTCGGTCAGAGCTTCTCGAGGGGGGCGTACCGCAGCAGGAACCGCTTCACGCCCGTCTCCCCGCCGAAGTCGACGTGCGCCTGCGTCTTGTCGCCCTCCCCCTCGGTCTTGACGACGGTGCCGAGGCCGTAGCTGTCGTGGGTCACCTTGTCACCCGAGTGCAGCGAGACCAGGGGACGGTTGCCGGGCGACCGCACCCCTGGCCGAGCCGCGAGCCGAGCCACCGCGGGGGTGGACGGGCGGCGAGCGGTGGTGGCCGCCTCGGCCCGCTGCCAGTCCACCAGCCCCTCGGGGATCTCGTCGAGGAACCGGCTGGCCGGGTTGTACTGCGGCGCGCCCCAGGCGGAGCGCACCGCCGCGCGGGACAGGTGCAACCGCTCCCTCGCGCGCGTGATGCCGACGTAGGCGAGCCTGCGCTCCTCCTCCAGCTCCTTGGGGTCGCCGAGAGCTCGCAGGTGCGGGAACGTCCCGTCCTCCAGGCCGGTCAGGAAGACAACGGGGAACTCCAGTCCCTTGGCGGTGTGCAGCGTCATCAGGGTGACGACGCCGAGGTCCTCGGCCTCCTTGGACTCGGGGATCTCGTCGGCGTCGGCAACCAGGGACACCTGCTCCAGGAAGTCCTCGAGCGTCGCCACCTCGCCGGTGGAGGCGCGCGTCTCGTCGAACTCCTGCGCCACCGCGACGAGCTCGGCGAGGTTCTCGATGCGGGTCTCGTCCTGAGGGTCGTGGCTGGCTCGCAGCTCCGCCAGGTAGCCGGACTTCTCGATGACCGCCTCGAGCAGCGCTCCGACCCCCTGGTCGTCGTCCTCGTGGATCTTCCCCAGCTCCTCCAGCAGCGCGGTGAAGCCCTTGATGGCGGCCACCGACCGGGTCGCGATGCCGGGTGCGTCCTCGGGACGGCCCAGCGCCGCGATGAACGGGATGCGCTCGCGCTCGGCCAGCGCAGCCACGCAGGCCTCGGCGCGGTCGCCGATCCCCCGCTTCGGCACGTTGAGGATCCGTCGCAGGTTGACGGTGTCCGTGGGGTTGGACACCACCCGCAGGTAGGCGAGCGCGTCCTTGACCTCACGCCGCTCGTAGAACCGCGTCCCGCCGACCACCTTGTACGGCAGGCCGACCCGGACGAACACCTCCTCCAAGGCGCGGCTCTGGGCGTTGGTCCGGTAGAACACCGCCACGTCCTTGGGCTTCACCCCCGCGCTGTCGCCCAGCTCGTCGATCGTCTTGGCAACGAAAGCTGCCTCGTCGTGCTCGTTGTCCCCGACATAGCCGACGATCAGGGAGCCGTCGCCACTGTCGGTCCAGAGGTTCTTCTTGCGACGCTCCGGGTTCTTCGCGATGACCGCGTTGGCTGCCCGCAGGATCGTCTGGGTGGACCGGTAGTTCTGCTCGAGAAGGATGGTGCGCGCATCCGGGTAGTCCTGCTCGAACTCGACGATGTTCCGGATGGTGGCACCGCGGAAGGCATAGATCGACTGGTCGGCGTCGCCCACCACCACGAGCTCGGCCGGTGGCACGGTGGGCCCCGCCGTGCGGTCGGGTGGGCCCACGGTGGAGCTGCCCGTGTTGGGGGACACACCCGCCGCGCCGCCCATACCCCCGACGAGCTCCCGGACGAGCTGGTACTGCGCGTGGTTGGTGTCCTGGTACTCGTCCACGAGGACGTGCCTGAACCGGCGACGGTAGTGCTCAGCCACGTCGGGGAACGCCTGAAGGATGTTGACGGTCGTCATGATGAGGTCGTCGAAGTCCAGCGCGTTGGCCTGTCGCAGCCGCCGCTGGTAGCCGGAGTAGGCCTCGGCCAGCATGCGCTCCTGATGGGTCCCCTCGGCGACTCGCGAGGCGAACGTCTCCTCGTCCACGAGCTCGTTCTTGAGGTTCGAGACCTGGTGGCTGAACGACCGCGGCGGGTAGCGCTTGGGGTCGAGGTCCAGGTCGCGCAGCACCATCGCCATCAGTCGCTGGCTGTCGGCCGCGTCATAGATGGAGAAGGTCGACTTGAGGCCGACCTTCCCGGCCTCGCGCCGCAGGATCCGCACGCACGCCGAGTGGAACGTCATGACCCACATCCCCTTGGCGCGTGGACCCACGAGGGCTGTCACCCGCTCGCGCATCTCCGCGGCGGCCTTGTTCGTGAAGGTGATCGCGAGGACCTGTCCCGGCTGCACCCCCCGGGCTGCGAGCAGGTAGGCGATCCGGTTGGTGAGCACGCGGGTCTTGCCGGAGCCGGCCCCGGCGACGATGAGCAAGGGAGATCCCTCGTGCAGGACGGCCTCGCGCTGCTGCGGGTTCAGACCCTCCAGCAGCGACTCGGGGTCGGTGCCCGTGCCGTCGACCGCCTCACCACGGCGCTCCCCCGCAGCCTGCGCCCAGGTCGGCACCCCGCGTTCGTCGACGGCCGTGGCTCGGGCCGTCGCGGTGGCGGTGCCCGTACCCTGGTCGGCAGGGAAGAGGTCGTCGAACAGCGTGCTCATATTGCCCCCAGCCTACGTGCCCGGGCGGACACTGCGGGGCCAGGGCCGGGTGCCCGCGGCACCGACCACCTGCCCTGGATAACCCCGAGCCGTGCGGCCCACCCGCCGTTAGCGTGGTCCCGTGCACGCGCCGCGCTCCGCCCGACTGCTGCGCGAACGCCGCTTCGCGCTGCTGGTCAGCGCACGCACGCTGTCCATGCTGGCGATCGCCTTCGCCCCCGTCGCGCTCGCCTTCGGTGTCCTCGACCTGCCGGGCGCCACCCCCACCACGCTCTCGGTGGTGCTGGCCGCCGAGTCCGTGTCGCTGGTGGTCTTCACCGTCGTCGGCGGAGTCGTCGCGGACCGCTACCCGCGGCACCGCGTCCTCCAGGGGGCCGAGTGGGTCAACGCCTTGGCGCATGCAGCCCTTGCGACGATGATCGGGACCCGCGAGGCCCCGCTGTGGGGACTGGCCGCCGCGGCCGTGGTCTCGGGACTGGCCACCGCCATGGTGTGGCCAGCCCTGACCGGAATCGTGCCAGACGTCGTCCCCGCCGCGGAGCTCCAGGAGGGCAACGCGCTGATCGCGCTGGGCGGCAACCTCGCACGGGTGACCGGCCTGGTGGGGGGCGGCATCGTCGTGGTCGCGGTCGGCCCAGGGTGGGCCCTAGCCGTGGCGGGCGCGGCGTTCGCCGTCTCTGGACTGCTCGTGTCGCTGCTGGACCTGCCCCGTCACGCCAAGGCGGCGTCCCACGGCGGTAGCTCGTCGCTGCTCTCCGAGCTGCGTGGCGGCTGGGACGAGTTCCGGTCGCGGCAGTGGCTCTGGGTCGTCGTCGTCCAGTTCTCCGTGCTCGTGATGGTGTGGGAGGCGGCACATCTCGTGCTGGGCCCGGTCGTCGCCCGGGAGGAGCTCGGCGGTCCGCGGGCCTGGACGGCTGTGCTCACCGGGGAGGCCCTGGGGCTGGTCACGGGCGTCCTCATCGCTCTGCGCGTCCGTCCGCGCCGCCCCATCCTCGTGGGCGTGCTACTGACGTTCGGCGCGGCACCGCCATACCTGTTACTCGGTGCCAGCGCCCCGTTGTGGCTGGTGGTGGTGTCCGCGTTCGTCCTCGGGCTCTGCTTCGACCTCTTCGGCATCCTCTGGCAGACGGTGATGCAGCGCGAGATCCCGCCCACCGCCCTTTCCCGGGTCAGCTCGTACGACGCACTCGGCTCGCTCATGCTCGGACCGCTCGGGCTGGTCCTGGCCGGGCCGGCGGCCGAGCGCTTCGGAGCGCACGCCGCGCTGGTGGCCTGTGGCGTCGTCATGGTGCTGACGACGGCCGCGGCACTGGCCGCCCCGGGAGTGCGCCGGCTCACCGCCCGCGCGCCCATCGCCGGGCCGGGCCTGGTTCTGGCGGCGTCGGACCCTGCCTCGAACCCGGCCGAGACGCTGCCATGACGGTCCGTCGCCACCCCGTCACGGGACAGCTGTTCTCCTCCCCCGTCCCGCCCGGCACCGGATGGCCGGGAGACCCAGCGACACCGGACACCCCGGTCGCCCGCACGCCGGCAGAGGTGGAGCTGCTCGCCGGGAGTGCTGCGGACGTCGGCGGGCTCGACGCCCGTGTCTCGGTCTGCCGGGCCTGTCCCCGGCTCGTGGAGTGGCGCGAGACCGTGGCGACCCAGGGGCGTCGTGCCTCCTTCGCCGAACAGCCCTACTGGGGCCGGCCCGGTCCGGGCTTCGGTGACCCCACGGCGGAGGTCCTCGTGGTCGGACTCGCGCCCGCGGCGAACGGCACCAACCGCACCGGTCGGATGTTCACCGGCGACCGCAGCGGCGACTGGCTCTACGCCGCGCTGCACAGGGCGGGGTACGCCAGCCAGCCGCAGTCCTGGGCCAGCGGCGACGGCCTGGTGCTGCGCAACCTGCGCATCGTGGCTGCGGTGCGCTGCGCGCCACCCGGCAACAAGCCGACCACGGCGGAGAAGGCGACGTGTGCCCCGTGGCTGGACCGCGACCTCGAGCTCGCGGCGCCCCGGGTCCGCTCGATGCTGGCTCTCGGCGCCATCGGCTGGGACGCGGCCCTGGGCGCTGCCAGAAGGCTGGGCTGGCAGGTACCGCGACCTAGGCCACGGTTCGGCCATGGCGCTGAGGCCGTCCTCAGCGTCCCGGACGGACGCCCGGTCCGGCTGGTGGGCAGCTACCACGTCAGCCAGCAGAACACCTTCACCGGCAAGCTGACCGAGACGATGCTGGACGCCGTGATCGCCAGGTTGTGACCGTCCTAGAGTGCTGCACATGACCACTGCACGCGCGCTCGTCGTCCCTCGCACCGGCGACTCAGGAGTCCTGGAGGTCCGAGACGTCGAGGTGGCCGACCCGGGCCCAGGCGAGGTGCAGGTCGAGGTAGCCGCCGTGGGCGTGAACTTCATCGACGTGTACCAGCGGCAGGGTGTCTACCCGCTGTCCACCCCTTTCGTATCCTGCTCCGAAGGAGCCGGCACGGTGACCTCGCTGGGCGCCGGTGTCACCGACGTCGCGGTCGGCGACCGGGTCGCCTGGGGACAGGAGCTGGGCTCGGCCGCCACCATCGTGAACCGTGCGGCGCAGGCTCTGGTACCGGTGCCGGAGGGACTGGAGCTCGACGTCGCCGCCGCAGCCATGCTCCAGGGGATGACGGCCCACTACCTGGTGAACTCCACGTACCCGGTCCGCGAGGGCACCGTGGCCCTCGTCCACGCCGCGGCCGGTGGGGTCGGCCAGCTGCTCGTGCAGCTCGTCACGGCCAAGGGGGGAACGGTCATCGCCACGGCCGGCTCCCCCGAGAAGCTCGAGATCGCGCGGTCGCGCGGAGCCGCCGTGGCCATCGACTACCGGCAGAGCGAGGACCTCGCAGGCGACGTTCGCCGCGCGAACGGCGGCCAAGGGGTGGACGTCGTCTACGACGGGGTGGGGAGGTCGACGTTCGACGCGTCGCTGGCCTCGCTGCGCCCGCGCGGGCTCATGGTGCTGTTCGGTGGGGCCAGCGGCCAGGTCCCTCCCCTGGACCTTCAGCGGCTCAACTCAGGCGGATCCCTGTTCGTCACGCGACCGACGCTGGCGCACTACGTCGCCAGCCGCCAGGAGCTGCTCCAGCGAGGGACCTCCATCCTCGGCGACCTCGCCGCCGGGCGGCTCACCTTGGAGGTCGGTGGGCGTTACTCGATGGACGAGGCGGCGAGGGCGTACGACGACTTGGAGGCACGCCGCACCGTCGGCAAGCTGCTGCTCGTCCCCTGACCCTGTCGGCGGCACCGGACGTCACCGGCCGCTGGCAGGATGACGCCATGGCGCCCTGGGTGCTCCACGTCGACCTCGACCAGTTCATTGCTGCCGTCGAGATCCTGCGGCGTCCGGAGCTTGTCGGGCTGCCCGTCATCGTCGGGGGTCGTGGCGACCCGACAGAGCGCGCTGTGGTGTCAACGGCGTCCTACGAGGCGAGGGCCTTCGGAGTCGGCTCCGGGATGCCGCTGAGGCTGGCCGTGCGCAAGTGCCCCGCGGCGGTGGTGCTCCCGGTCGACGCGCCGGCGTACGACGCCGCCTCCGCTGAGATCATGGCGGTGCTGCGCTCCAGGCCCGGCGCCGTGGTGGAGGTCCTCGGATGGGACGAGGCGTTCGTGGGGGTGTCCACCGAGGACCCGGTGGAATACGCCCGCTCGATCCAGGCCGCGGTGCTCGAGCGGACGCGGCTGCACTGCTCCGTCGGGATCGGGGACACCAAGGTGCGCGCCAAGATCGCCACCGAGTTCGGCAAGCCCCAGGGCATCTACCAGCTCACCCGCCAGAACTGGTTCGACGTCATGGGCGACCGACCGACCTCCGCGCTGTGGGGGGTCGGGTCACGGATCTCGGCGCGGTTGGCCGCGCACGGCTACGAGACGGTCAGGGCGTTGGCGGAGGCGGACCAAGCCACCCTGGTGACGGAGTTCGGGCCGACGATGGGGCCGCACTACCGGCGGCTCGGGCGCGGGATCAGCTCGGCCGTGGTCGACGACACGCCGTGGGTAGCGCGAGCCCACGGAAGGGAGACCACCTACCAGCGTGACCTCGTGGAGCGGGAGGAGGTCGCCGCGGCCGTCCGTACGCTCGCCGAGCAGGTCGTCCAGGACATCCAGCGGGAGGGGCGACCCTGCATCCGGGTGCATCTCAAGGTGCGGTTCGCCCCGTTCTTCACGACGACAAGGATCCGGAAGCTGGCCGAGCCGACGTTCGACGCGGGGCTGATCGCCGAGACAGCCCTCGCGCTGCTGGAGGCGCTCGGCGACGACCGGCCCATCCGGCTGCTCGGTGTGCGGGCCGAGATGGTCCCCCCGCCCGGGGGGTATGAGCCGCCGCGTACGACAGGCCGAGGCGGACCGGGCGCACGCTAGCTGACCTCACCACAGGTCCCTGTTCGTCGGCGTTCAGTGCAGGACGACCAGGAGGTCATAGGTCCCGTATGCCCGCGGAGCCCGGTGGGCTGCGGCCGACCCCTCAGACGAGGTCGCCCTGCGCGAGCACCTCCTCGGCCACCAGCCGGAGCTTGGTGTTCGTGGTGGTGCTGCGCCGGCGAAGCATGCCGAAGGCCTCCTCGCTCGTCACGCGGTGGCGCGCCATGAGAATGCCCATGGCGATACCGATGCTGCGGTTGGTGTGCAGCGCCAGCTCCAGGTGCTCTGCCGTCTGCTGCGCCCGCTCCAGGGTCCGCCCCCTCCGCAACGCCAGGTCGCCGTGGACCCGAAGCCGGGACAGCAGCTCGATGGGCTCGAACGGCTTCACGACGTAGTCGTCGGCTCCCGCTGCCAGCCCTTCGGCGGCGGCCTCGGAGCCTGCTCGGGCGGAGAGCAGGACGACCGGCACATCGGCCAGGCGCTCGTCCGCCCGCACGAGCCGGACCAGGTCGAGCCCGCTGAGCCCCGGCAGCATGATGTCGGACAGGATGAGGTCCGGCACCTGCGCCACCTCGAGCGCCGAGACGACATCACCGACCGCCGTCACCTCCCAGCGGTCCGAGGCGAGCAGCCTGCTCAGGTAGCCGCGCAGGTCGGTGTTGTCCTCGACGAGGAGCAGCCGCGCGTTGGTGGTCTCGTGGACAGGCAGCGCCTGCGATGGCCGTGTGGGGGAGACGTCGAGCAAGGGCGAGGCAACGGCGGCGAGGTCGGTCGTCCCGCCTTGCACGTCCCTGCGCACATTCGCGTCGACGACCGCCGGCTCGGCGACCGGGAGCCTGACCGTGAACGCGCTTCCGCGTCCCAGCTCGCTCTCGACGGCGACCTCGCCGCCCTGCGCACGGACGAGGTCCGCCACCAGGGCGAGGCCGATCCCCACGCCCTGAACCCCCCGGAGGTCGGGCTGGCGGACCTGCTGGAACCGCTCGAAGATCCGCTGGCGGTCCTCGACCGGGATACCGCTGCCCGTGTCGCGCACCACGAGGCACACGTCGTCGCCGTCCCGCGTCAGCTCGACGGTGATCGCGCCCTCAGGGGTGAACTTGAAGGCGTTCGAAACGAGGTTCACCACGATCTTGGCCCAGGCTTCGCGGTCCGTCCACGCGGTACCCACGTCCTCGCCCACGGTGAGCTCGAGGGTCAGGCCGGCCTGCTCGACGGCGCTGCGGAACATGCTCACCAGGTCACCGGTGACCGCCGCCAGGTCCAGGGGCTCGACGACCGGGATGAGCGTGCCTGCCTCGGCGCGAGCGAACTCGAGCAGCGCGTCCACCAGGCGGTTGAGCCTCACCACGGCGTGCTCGGCTGCATCCAGATGGGCCGACTGGCTGTCGGTGAGCCGTTCCGACCGCAGCTCGCGGGTTGCGGCCATGGCCACGGTCAAGGGCGTCCTGAACTCGTGACTGACGTTCTGGAAGAACTTCGTCTTGGCCGCGTCGAGCTCCGTGAGCAGCAGGGCCCGGTCGCGCTCGTCGCGGGTCTTCCGGACGTCGGCGAGCAGGGTGGACATCTGGCGGGCGATGAGGTCGATGAAGCTGCGGTACGAGTCGTCCACCTTGCGGTAAGGGTTGATGCCCAGAACCAGCACGCCGTCGGGCTCGAAGGCGTAGGTGCTCAGGGGAAGCACCATGGCGCTCGTGGGCACGGCCGGTCCGAGCGGGCTCGGTTCCGCCGTCAGGTCGCTGTCGGGACCGTACCCGACCAGCTGCTGCGTGCCGCTGCTGAGCACCGCGGCGAGGGGATGGTCGGCCTCCGCGGCCAGATGTGTCGGCAGGGCGCCCCCCGAGCACCGCACGCCATACCCCGAGGCGAACGCGAGGTCGCCGCCGGGCTCACGCAGGTAGATGGCCGCGAACGGCAGGGCGCGGCGGTTGCCGCTCATGATGGTCATGGCCCGCTGGCAGACCTGCTCCAGGGAGAGCATGTCCGCCGCCGAGACGAGCGCCAGCTCGCGCACGGTCTCGAGCCGCCTCGCCTCCACCACCGCCTTGGTGACGTCCGTGGTGGCCACGAAGATCCCCAGGACCGTGCCGTCAGCGGCGTGGACCGGGCTGTACGAGAACGTCCAGTACGTCTCCTCGGTGTAGCCGTGCCGGTCGAGGAACAGCAGGAGGTTGCGGTTGTAGGTGGCCTCACCGTGCTCCCACACCTCGGAGGTCATGGGCCCGAGCTCCTCCCACACCTCCGCCCAGCACTCGCGAGCCACCTCGCCCATGGCGCGCGGGTGCTTCTCACCGAGGAAGTCTCGGTAGGCCTCGTTGTAGATCTGGACCAGGTCCGGGCCCCACCACAGCAGCATGGGGATCCTTGACGGCATCACGGTGCGGATGGCGGCGCAGAGCTCCTCGCTCCAGCCGCTGGGGTCACCCAGAGGGGTGGCGGCCCAGTCGGTCTCGCGCGCGCGAGTGGCAGCGGCGTCGGAGCCCGGGAAGAGGGCCGTCAGGGGGGAGGGCGCTGTGGGCCTGCGGGTAGCAGTGTCGGACACACCCGCAAATCTAACCGAAGACTGCACCGGTTGAGGCCACCCCCTTGACAAAGGCCCAGGTCAGAGCAGGTGTGTCCGTTCAGAGGAGGCGCCGGCCCATCGCCCACGCGGTCAGCTCGTGGCGGGAGGACAGCTGCAGCTTGCGCAGTACAGAGGACACGTGCGTCTCGACCGTCTTCACGGAGATGAACAGCTCCTTGGCCACCTCCTTGTACTGGTAGCCGCGAGCGATCAGGCGCATCACCTCCCGTTCGCGGGCCGACAGCCGGTCCAGCTCCTCGTCCACCTGCGCCACCTCCCCCGCAGCGGCCCCGAACGCGTCGAGCACGAACCCGGCGAGGCGGGGAGAGAAGACCGCGTCACCGTCGGCCACCCGCTGGATCGCCCGGGTGAGGTCGGTCGCACTGATCGTCTTCGTGACGTACCCGCGGGCGCCGGCGCGGATGACCGCGATGACGTCCTCCGCGGCGTCCGACACGGACAGCGCCAGGAAACGCACCGGTCGCCCGTCGGCAGTCTCCAGGCCGCGGCAGCCGTGCAGCACGTCCACTCCGCCGTTGCCGTTGCCGCCGGGCAGGTGGACGTCCAGCAGGACCACGGGCGGCCGGGTCGCCCGGATGACGGCGACGGCAGTGTCGACGTCAGGGGCCTCGCCGACGATGCGCACGGAGTCGCCGAGCTCGGCCCGCACCCCCGACCGGAACATCCGGTGGTCGTCCACCAGGACGACCTCGACGGGGCTTCTCTCAGGCGTGTTCACGGGTGCCCTCCTGGGTGGGGTCGAACGCGGGTCGGACACCGGTCGCTTCCCGGTCTTCTTCGGTCGTCCGCGGCCGGGCCTCGGCGGGCTGCGGCCCGGCCGGCACGTGCTGGGGCGGGGCTTCGGTGGGCTGGGGACGGGCCGGCGCGGGCTGGGGCAGGGCTTCGGTGGGCTGCGGCGACGGCGCCACCGCGGCAGGGAGGGCGAGCGAGACCTCGGTCCCCTGCTCGAGCCGCCGGACGCGCGCGGAGCCGCCGTGCCGCTCCATCCGTCCCAGGATGGACTGCCGTACGCCCAGCCGGTCCGGCGGCACGTCCTCCAGCTCGAAACCGGGCCCGTGGTCGCGGACGAAGGCCTCCGCCCCCTGGGCGCCCACCTCGAGATACACCGACACCGGTGGCGCGCCGTGACGTACGGCGTTGAGCAGCGACTCCCGGACGGCTCTGACCAGCGCCTGCCCGCCGTCGTCCAGCGGTCGGTCGCCTGTGGAGACCACGTCGACCGGTATGCCGTGGAGATCCTCGACCTCGTGGGCAGCCTCGGCGACCGCGGCGGCGAGCGTCGCGTCCGATCCGGTCGGTCCGGCGTACAGCCACGACCGGAGCTCGCGCTCCTGCGCACGGGACAGCTGGATGACCGCAGCGGGGTCGTCGGCCTTGCGCTGGATCAGGGCCAGAGTCTGGAGCACGGAGTCGTGCAGGTGGGCCGCGATGTCGGCACGCTCGGTCGCGCGGGCCCGCTCCGCCTGCTCGTGACGCAGGTCGGCCCACAGCCGAAGCGCCCAGGGGGCAGCGATCAGGGCGATGCCGGCGAGTACCGCCAGAACCGCGGCGCCGATGTCCCAGATGGCAGCCAGGGAGCGCCCCCTGGTGGCCATGATGACGAGGCCGGTCAGCGCGAGGACGCCACCGAAGACCAGCCGCGCGAGGCTGAACCTGCGTGTCCCGGTCTCTGAGCCGAGCCAGCGCCCGCGTTGCGCGTCGTCCAGCTGGGACCAGGCGATGACCGCCCCCACCGCCACGACCAGCAGGGGCACCAGGATGCCCAACCGGGCGTTCAGGCCCGAGTTCTGCGACACGACCACGAGCCCGACCACCAGGAGGAGCCCGCCCACGAGCAGCACCCGGGTGGCCTCGCGCCGTGCGGCGACCTCAGGCGTCTCCGTCCCTGAGCCCTCGGTCGAGGCTGCCGCCAGCCCCTCGGCGTCGGCAGGGTCGGCCTTGCGCCGGGCCGTGCCGTCCTCGCGCCTCGTGAGGGCCCACAGGAACACGTAGGCGACCAGTCCTGCGCCGGTCGGGAAGGAGAGCAGCACGAAGCCGACCCGCAGCAGCCACAGCGGCCAGCCCAGGTGCTCGGCGAGGCCGACGCAGACGCCGGCGACGACGCGGCCCTGCCTGGGCCGGGTCAGGGTCGGGCGCGAGGCGCGGCGCTCCGCGGCCCTCGCCTCGGGAAGGGCCGCAGGCCGCTCGTAGGGAGTGGGCATGCCTCATCCTCCCGCACGGATGACCCGAGACCGAGCGGGTTCAGGGTGCCGCGGGGGCCGCGTCAGGGTCGGTTCAGGGACGACCCTCATGGCCGCGACCGCGGGACGCCAGCACGATGGGTGCATGACCACGAGTGACACCACACAGCACCCCGGACAGCCGGCGGGGCGCGACGAAGCTGGCCTGGACCGGTTCTTCGACTGGCTGAGGTCCCTGGACGTGCGACGGGACACCGATGAGAAGTGGCTGGCCGGCGTCTGCAGCGGCCTGGCCACCCGCCTGGGGGTCGACCCGATCGTCGTCCGCGCCGGCCTGGTGCTCCTCGTCCTGCTCGGCGGCCTCGGCATCACGGTGTACCTGGTGGCCTGGGCCTTCATCCCGAACGAGAGCGAGGAGATCCTCGCGGAGCGGGCCGTGCGCCAAGGGGAGGTCATGCCGATCATCCTGCTGGTCGTCATCGGCCTTTCGCTGTTCGGCGGGACCGGCTTCGCCCATGACAACGGAGGCTTCGTCTGGTTCTGGTGGCTCGTCCTGACCGTCGGCGTCGTCGTATGGCTCGTGACCCGCCACCGCGGCGGCCGCACGACGCCGTTGACTGCGGGACACCAGCCCGCCACAGCCGGTTACGGGAGTTCCGCACCGACCACCATGGCCGGCGCGGGGACCATCCCCACCGCTCCTGGGACCACCGCTCCTGGGACCACCGCTCCTGGGACCACCGCTCCTGGGACCACCGCTCCTGGGACCACCGCTCCTGGGACCA
>NZ_JAPYZV010000001.1:0-299672 GCF_027812955.1 Pedococcus sp. 5OH_020 | reverse complement strand
ACCACCGCCTTCAGCACTGCTGCGTTCGGCACCACTGCGCCGGGCGTCGCCGTCACAGCGTCTCCCGGCTCGCCCGTCCCGCCGGTGCCTCCTGCACCGACGATGTCGCGGCGTCCGCCGCGCCCGCCGCGGCCGCCTCGCGCGCCACGGCGTCGCAGCGCCGGGTTCCTGGGTGCGGTGCTCGTCAGCGGCGTGGCACTCGCGGCCTACGGCCTGACTCTGTGGGCGCACGAGCAGAACCACTGGGCCGGAAGCGGCGACACGGTGGCGTTGGCCGTCGCCCTGGCGGTCGTCGGTGCAGCGGTCCTCGTCATGGGGGTCGTGGGCCGCCGCGCCGGACTCACCGGCTTCATCGCCATCGTGCTCACGCTGACGACGTGGACCGCCTCCGTGGTGCCCAACCTCAGCTTCGGCGGCGGCGTCGGCGACCGGCTCTGGCGCCCTTCGGCCGCGGACACCACCGGCCGCTACCGCTTGGGCATCGGCACGGGCGAGCTGGACCTCACCGCCGTGCCCAACGCCGAGCAGCAACGACGGATCGACGCGGGTATCGGCATCGGTGAGCTGCGCATCCGCATCCCGCAGAATCTGACCGTCGAGGTCCGCAGCTCGGTCGGCGCCGGCGACATCTCGCAGGTCGCCGCCGGCGCACTCCCGGCAAGCCCCTCGGCCGAGGTGGACCAGCCCGACCTGTTCGGCTCCGGCTCCTCCTCCCAGCGTGGCGGCCGGGACATCAGCACCACCGAGACCTTCGGCACCGGCAGTCCCGACGTCGTCGTGACCGCCCACGTGGGCCTCGGCCAGATCCTCATCGGCAAGGAGTGACCAGCATGAACGACACCCCGGACAGCTCCGACAACCAGCCGCAGGCGCAGCCCGACACCCAGCCGCAGACACCGTCCGACACGACACCTGAGGCGTCCTCCTCCACCACCACCTCGGAGGCGCCCTCGTACACGACCCCGGAGCCACGCACGTCCGTCACCATGCCGTTCGCCTTCGGCTCCACGGAGACAGCGCCCATCGGGCAGTCCGTCCCCTGGAGCACGCCCACCACGCGTCGGGACGCCCCCGCGTGGTCGCAGACTCCCACCCCAGCTCGCCCGAGCGGTCCGCACGCCCCCGCGATCCTGCTGGGGCTGGTCTGCCTGGTGGTGGCCGGACTCGCCCTGGGGCAGGAGGTCGGCGGGCTCAAGATCGACTGGGGAAACGTCGGCCCACTGGGCATCACCGTCGCCGGGGGCGTCCTCGTCGCCCTCGGGCTCCTGGGCCTGCTGACCTCACGGCGCAGGGCGCGCGGCTGACCCCCACGGCTCAGGCTGTGCCCGCCAGGGCCAGCCACCGGCCGAGGTGTGGGGCGAAGGACGCCCCGAGGTGGTACGCCGGGACGGACGCAAGGGGCACCCAGGCGACCGAGGCGGTGGACCCGCCGACGTCGTGGACGACGGGGTCGGTGGGAGAAGGGCAGCGCGCGGCATACACGATCCGTACCGCGTGGAAGTCCTCCAGCCGTCCACTCGGGGCCCGGCCGACCCAGTGCGATGTCTGCACCTCGAGGAGCTGGACGCGGTCGACGCGCTGGCCACTCTCCTCCCAGACCTCTCGGTGAAGCGCCGCGACCGGCTCTTCGCCCGGGTCAAGGCCGCCGCCGGGCAGGGTCCAGCGGCCCGGTGCCGACGTGCGGTCGGAGAGCTCGGTCAACAGCACCCCTCGGTCGCTGCGCACCACGGCATACGCCGCGGTGCGCTGGTGGGGATGAGCCGTCTCCCCTGGCGCGAGCACCAGTCCCGGGTCCGTCCGTACCACGGATGCACCTGCGGACCCGCCGCCCGAGCCGCCTGCGCCGGTGGCCCCGTCGGTCGTCGGGCCAGGGACTGCGCCGGTCCTGGCGTCGACGACCGAGTACTCGAGCGCCAGCGACCCGTCGTACTGGCGGCGGGCGTCCTGCAGCACCGGCTCCGCCCAGCCCGTGCCAAGGAGCTGGCGGACCGGGTCCGCGCCGTGCTCCAGCACGAACTCCACCACCGGCTTCCCCGACGCCAGCGAGGCGCGGACGACGATCCGGCTCTGCGCCCTCACGACGCGCCGGCCCGTCGGTACTCCTCCTCCGCCGCGGCGGCCACCGTGGGCCAGTCCTGCGCCGGGGTGACCTGCGCGTTCTCCCGTGCCATGCGACCGCGAAGCTCGTGGTCGAGCGTCAGGCGAGCCAGACCCCGGGCCAGGTCCTCGTCGTCCGCGCCCAGCAGGCCGTTGACGCCGTCGACGACGAAGTCGCCGACACCGGTGCCGTCCCTCGCGAGCACCGGCAGGCCGGCAGCCCGCGCCTCCAGCGCCGCGAGGCCGAAAGCCTCGAGGCGCGCAGGAGTCAGGTAGACGTCGCTCTCCCAGTAGCGCGCCCTCAGCTCCTCCCGGCTGACGCGTCCCGGCAGCGTCACCCAGTCCGCCATCCCGTGCGCCGTCACGAACCGCTCGAGCCGGCCCCGTTCAGGGCCCTCGCCGTAGAGCGTGAGCCGCAGCGGCTGCTCGGGTGGCACGAGGTCCCGGGCACGGGCGGCGACCCGGAGCACGGCCAGGGGTCGCTTGCGCACCGCGAACCGCATGGCGGCCACCACCTCCACGGCGTCATCCGGCCGAAGGTCTCGCAGGACCGGCGGACGCCAGTGGCCGAAGTCGATGCCGTTGGGCAGTACCCGCACCTCGCTTCCGGGCCCGACCACGGCCTGGACGGCGGCGGCGGCGACCCCGGAGACGGCAGTCAGGGCGGCGCCCCGGGCGCCCCACCGCCGGGCGTGCCCCAGCAGCCGGAACAGCGGCCGGGAGCGCTCCATGAGGCAGTGCCACGTCACGGCTGTGGGCAGCCCCAGCCCGAGTGCCACCTCGACGAGGTCGGTCGCGAACGGGCTCACCACGCCCATGTGGACGTGAGCGACATCGAAGCCACCGTCCCTGAGCCTGCGGCGGACCCCCGGGGGGGCGAAGGGGTTGACCGGAAGCTCCCAGGGCAGCCGGATCGCCATGCGGTGCACCGGGATACCGTCAACCTGTTCGACGACGCCTCGCCGCTGTCCCCGTCTGCCGGGCGAGGCCGTGAACACCTCGACGGCGTGTCCCCGGGCGGCGAGCTTGGCAGCGAGGTCGTGTGTCTGCACCTCGATCCCGCCCAGGCGGGGCAGGTAACAGTCGGTCAGCAGGGCCACCTTCACGGGCAAGAGCCTCCCATGCGACAGGATGGCGGGTGATGACGCACACGCTCGTGGCCTTCCACGCCCACCCCGACGACGAGGCGCTGCTCACGTCCGGGACGATGGCGCGCGCAGCGGCGCAGGGTCATCGCGTCGTCCTGGTCGTGGCGACCGACGGTGACCTCGGGCTGGCGTCCCGCGCCTATGGCGGGTCCGGCGACCTGGGGGGCAGACGGCTGGAGGAGCTGCGCAGGTCTGCCACTGCGCTGGGGGTCTCTCGTCTGGTGTACCTCGGCTACGCGGACAGCGGGCTGGAGGGAGACCCACCGCCCGACCCGCCCGACCGGGCGCGCTTCGTGCGGGCTCCCCTCGAGGAGGCCGCTGCGCGGCTGGCGCTGGTCCTCGCCGAGGAGAACGCCTCGGTGCTGCTCAGCTACGACCGCAACGGTGGCTACGGTCACCGCGACCACGTCCGGGTGCACGAGGTCGGTGCCCGCGCGGCCCAGCTGGCCGGCACGCCGCGTGTCCTGCAGGCAACGGTCCCGCGGGACACCATCGCAAGGGCCGTCGACCTCGCCGCACGGTTCTACCGCTTCCCACCGGAGTTCGACCGCGAGGCCTTCGGGCGCGCGTTCAGTGCCCGCGACGAGATCACCCACCGCGTCAGTGTGCGCCGGTTCGCCGCGGCCAAGCGGGCCGCCATGCGCGCGCACGCGTCCCAGGCGAGCGCAGATGGCAACGCCGACAGGACGCTCGCGGCGTTCCTGCGGATCCCCCGGCCGCTGTTCGACGTGGTGTTCGGCCGTGAGTGGTACGTCGACCCGGCACGTCCCGCGGGGCTGCCTGTCGCCGGCGACGTCTTCGAGGGTCTGCCATGACGGTTCGCCGGCGCAGCAGTCACTCCCGCGTCCGCGAGGTGGTCCAGGGCACCGTCGGGCTCGGGCTGGCAGCGACCCTGCTCGTCTGGGGCCTGCCCCACTTCGGGAAGACGTCGTGGAGCGCCGTCTGGACGGTGCTCGCCCGGGTTCCCCCCGTCACGGCCGTGATCCTGCTCGGCGGGGTGGTCATCGGCCTCTACTGCTACACGTTCACCCTCACCGGGTCCATGCGCGGGCTGCGGCACTGGCAGGCGTTGATCGTCAACGTCGCGGGGTCCTCAGTAGGCAACCTGCTGCCGGGCGGCGGGGCGGTCGGACTGGCGGCGACGTACACCATCTGCCGGTCCTGGGGGTTCTCGCGACGGGCCATCTCCACCTCAGCGATCGTGACCGGCGTCTGGAACGTGCTGGCCCGGATAGCCCTGCCGCTCGTCGCCATCGTGGCTCTGCTCGCCGGGACGGGCCCGGACGTGCCCCGTGCCCTGGTGGACGCAGCCATCGCGGGCACAGTCACCGGGGTGCTGCTGCTGGCAGCCTTCGTCTCCGTCATCGTCTCCGAGCGGGCCGCCGTGGCCATCGGCAGGGGGGTGGACAGGGCGCTGGGCCGGTTCTGGCGCCGCCGCACCATGAGCGTCCAGGCTCTCGTGCTGGACCTGCGCGCGCGCATCAACGACGTCGTGCGCAGCGGCTGGCTCGTGATGACCCTCGGACTGGTCGGCTTCTTCGGCGTCTACTTCGTCCTGTTCCTCATCTGCATGCACACCACCGGTGTCCGGCTCTTCTACGGTCAGCTCTTCGCGGCGTACGCCATCGGTCGGCTGGCCACGGCGGTGGGCGTCACTCCCGGAGGACTCGGCGTCACCGAGTCGCTGACCGTGGCGGCACTCGTCGGCTGGGGCGCGAACCCGCCGGAGGCGGTGGCCGGAGCCGTGCTGTTCTCCGTCTTCACGCACTTCATCGAGCTGCCGCTGGGAGCCCTCGGCTGGCTGGCGTGGTCGCTGAGCCCCAAGAAGGAGCCCGTGGAGCTGACCGCGAGCCCGCCGGGCTGAGCTGGTCTCGGGTACGCAGGGTCAGCGCCTGACGAGCCGCCTGACCTGCCGGTTGCGGGCCTCGTGCGCGATCGCGTCGTCCAGCAGCTCCGGCTCGAACGGGCGGCCCGTCGCCAGCTCCGCCGCAAGCCCGATGAGGTGGTCGGCGATGGCCGGGTTGGCCGGCAGGATCGGGCCGTGCAGGTAGGACCCGATGACGTTGGCGGTGCGAGCGCCTTCGGTCCGGTCGGTGCCGTTGTTGCCGAAGCCGGCCCGGACAGTCCCGAAGGGCGCCTGTCCGGCCCCGAGCGTCGTGGACCCCGAGTGGTTCTCGTAGCCCACCACGTCGCCGAGCTCGGTGGTGAGGACCACCGGACCGATCATCCGCTTGGCATTGCCGTGGGTCGTCACGTCGAGGATCCCCAGCCCGGGAAGCCGGGTGCCGTCCACGGTGATGAAGGCATTGCCGAACAGCTGGTACATCCCGCAGATCATGAGCATCGGCGCGCCACTCCGGGCCAGGGCGCGCAGGCGGTCGGAGATGTGCTCCAGGTCGGCCTCGACGCGGACCTGCCCCGAGTCCTGGCCGCCGCCGCCGAGGACCAGGTGGGCCTGCTCGGGGAACCGCCCCCCGGGATGGTGCTGGTGGACCACCGGACTGTACCCGTGGCGCCGGATGCGCGCCGCCAGCGTCCGGGTGTTGCCGAGGTCGCCGTAGATGCTCATCTCGCGCGGGTAGAGGTGGACGACGTGGATCGCGCCCTTGCCCTCGTGCGCGTGGTCGGGAAGCCGGGAGGACCCATCGGTCTCCCCGGGGACGACGACGTCCTGGTCGCCTTTGCCGTCGGTCGGGCTCACGAGGCCTCCTCGCCGATGTCGGGCAGGTCGTACCGGGCGGCGAGCGTACGGCGCAGTGCCATCATCGCCGTGTAGGTGCAGAAGATCCGCTTCGGCTCCGAAGGATGGTCGCGCAGGAAGTCGTCCAGGGCCCGGTCCAGCTCTGTCTCCACCCGGCCCACCGGCACGTCGTCGTAGTCCAGCCGCAGGGCCATGTCGTAGGCACGGACCCCGCTGGTGAGAGCCACGCCGCGCTCGCGCAGGCTCTCGAAGCTCACGTCGTAGAGCCACGAGACGTCGCGACCGTCCGCGTAGTTGTCGTTGATCGCGATCATCGTCGCCACCGGCGTCGAGCCGTACGTCGCAAGAGCGACCGTGAAGCCGGCCGGGTTCTTCACGAGTACGAGCTCGAGCGGCTGGCCGTCGACCAGGACGACCTCGCCCCGGCCGAACGGTGGCGTGACCGCCTCGAGGGCGTCGGCCGCCAGGGCCGGGTCGAAGGCGTCGGCCATCAGCATCCGGGCCATGGACACGGCGGCCGTCGCGTTGATCATGGCGGCGAGCCCCCGCTGGCGCAGCTCCACGGGGCCCACCTTCGCCGAGCCGTCCTGCCCGAACAGCACCTCGAACGTCCGGTCGTCCAGCGGCCGCAGGAGCCCGTCGTCGGGACCTGCGACCGGCGGTGTGAAGTCGTCGTCAAAGCGGACGTCCTGCTCCTGGAGCTCGGGCAGGCGGTCGGCGATCGAGGCGTCCACGCCGAAGTACCGCACGACCACCCCCGGCGCGACCCGGTCGCGGATCCTCGACACGAACGAGTCGTCGAGGTTGAGGACCACCCCTGTGGTGGTCTGCTCGCCGAGGGTGGCCAGCAGCCGGGCGGTGTGGTCGATCTCGGCGAAGCGGTCCAGCTGGTCGCGGGCCACGTTGAGCAGCAGGGCGTGGGTAGGCCTGACGCCGGCAGCGAACTTCAGCGCGTGTGCCTCGTCCAGCTCCAGGACAGCGAGGTCGGCGCTGAGCCGGCCCCGGAGGGGAAGCTCGCCCAGCATGGAGGAGATCACGCCGCGGGTGAAGTTGCTGCCGGTGGGGTTGGTGAAGACAGAGCGACCGTGGGCCCGCAGCACGGCCACGAGCATCTTCGTCGTCGTCGTCTTGCCGTTGGTGCCGCTGACGACGACGATGCCGCCCGGCACGTCCGCCAGGGCATGGGCGAGGAAGCCCGGGTCGACCCGCTCTGCCACCAGACCGGGAAGGGCAGACCCACCGCCGCGCAGCCGCGACGCGGCCCGCGCCGCCTTGCCCGCGACCACGGCCGCCGTCGTCCTCAACACGCGACAAACCCTAACCGTCCCAGGCAGCCGGCCCGGCCACCGCCGTGCCGTCGGCAGGCGGCCCAGCGCGCAGCGGCGCGCCGTCAGCCCGGCAGCTCGCTGACGACCGACGCGTCCGTCACTCGGGGAGCTCGCCCGCCGCCGTGCCGAAGGCGGCCCTGACGTCCGAGGCGTACTGGCCGGATCGCTCCTGGCCGGACAGCTCCGCGATGGCGTCCATCACCGCGTCCGTGACGGCACGCAGCAGCGCGGCCTTCTGGTACCGCTGCTGCAGCGCCGCGACGTCGACCGGGGGCCCGAACCGGACCTTCACCTTGCCCGGCCGTACCCCGTTGGAGCCCGGTGGCTGCACCTTGTCGGTCCCGATGACCGCACACGGCAGCAGGGTGGCGCCGGTGGCCAGAGCCATCCTGGCCACCCCGGTCCGCCCACGGTGGAGCCGGCCGTCGGGAGAACGGGTGCCCTCGGGGTAGACGCCGAAGGCCTCCCCCCGCAGCAGCACCTGCTCCGCGAGCTCCAGGGACGCCGCCGCGGCCCGCGGGTCGGACCGGTCGACCGGGATCGTCCCGGCGGCTTTGTGGAACCACCGGACCGCCGCGCCCTTGGGGCCCGTCCCGTGGAAGTACTCGGACTTGCCCAGGAAGTGCACCTGCCGTCCGGACGCGAGCGGGATGACGATCGAGTCGATGAACGAGAGGTGGTTCGAGGCGACGATGAGAGCACCGTCCCGCGGGACGTGGTGGCGCCCCTCGACCGAGAGCCGGGTGACGAGCCGCAGCGGCGGACCGATGACGACGTGGCGCATGACCGCACGGCTGACCGTGTCCTGCACGCTCATGCGGCTACTCCCACTCGATCGGCTCTAGCAAAGATCGCTATAGCCGTTATGAGAATAGTTGGGAGAGAGTGCCTTTCGTCCCATCCGGTAGACTCTGCCCAGGTAAAACGGTGGTCCGCCAGACGCCCAAACCCCCAGGAGGGGACGTGTCTGCACCATCGCTTCGCCAGACGGTAGAGGACTACCTCGCCGCGCGCTCGGCTCGGTACTCGCCGAGCACAGTCAGGAACGAGTCCTTCGTCCTGCGTCGCTTCGTCACCACGTTGGCAGGCGGCCGGGACATTCAGACCCGCAACGTCACCGCGGAGCACGTCGAAAGGTGGTTCGCCACGGTCCTGTCCCCTCATACGGACAGAACCGGCACCGAGCGCGCCCCCGTCCAGGCCAGCACTCACAACTTCTACCGGACCCGGATTGCCTCGCTGCACCGTTGGGCAGTGGCTCGTGGCCTGACTCGCGCAGATTGGCTTGCTCACGTGCCGCCGATGCGGGTGCCACGCAAGGTCCGCCAGCAGCCGAGCCCCGACCACCTTTGGGCGATGCTGGACTCTTGCCACGAACCGCGTGATCGAGCGGTTCTGGCATTGGCGATGAACACCGGGTTGCGTGCGGGCGAGATCGCTCGACTCACGGTCGGAGATCTCGACCTCGGCACAATGACCCTGCGCGTCTGGGTGAGCAAGTCCCAGGTCGAGGATGACATGCCTGTGACTGCGGATCTGCGCGAGGAGATGCGCGCCTGGCTGTCGATGTACGCGCGCGCAGTCAAGCGCCCTCTTCACCCCGAGGACCACCTGGTTCCCGCCATGACTGGCCCACGCTATCGGTGGAGCGGTCCAGACGGTGCCAAAGTCCGCGACCACATCCCCAGCACCTATGTGCCGAGCAAGCCCGCATCGAAACTGCATTGCATCGCCAAAGACGCGCTGGAGGCAGTAGGCCTTCCCACCCGGGGCGAAGGAATCCACACGGTTCGCCGAGCAGTGGCGCGCGCATACTACGAAACCCTGGCGGCCGAGGACGGCCACGACGGGGCGATCCGCGTGGTGATGACATTGCTTCACCACTCAAACCTATCGACCACTGAGACCTACTTGGGTGTGGCCTCCGAAAGGCGCGCTCGCGATACGTCGCTTCGAGGACGTTCACTCCTGCCTCGCCCCACGGACAGCCAGGTCCTCGACATGCGTCCCAGGGCAGTTGCCGGATGAACAGGCACTCCCTCCACCCTCGGACAGCGAACCACGATGCCATGGCGGAAAGCGACACGGGTGCCAAGCGGGAGACCCACGGAGGACGAATCCCACCAAATTGGCGACTTTCCGCCAAAATCGGGCCTGCGACCTGTCGCTGGAGGTGCGCTGGCCCTTCGGAAGAAGGGGAGGTACCTGCCTCCCTGGGCTGGGATGCATCGAGGACCACCGCCTGGCAGCGATGGTCCTCGTGGATGCAGTCCCCAGTCTCGGTCCGAAGAGACGGCGACACATTGACAATCATCTATGAACATCCACAGGCGCACAAGCCACAGCCCGCCTCCTTTACTAACAGGTCGCGGAACTCCTCAGATTCTGAACATCGAGTCCAAACCGATGCTCGCCTGATCGACACCGTGAGGGTCAGCGGTCCAATTGATCGACACCGCATCGCCGAGGAGCGATTCAGGCGGTCGGTTGACCGGCAGGGGGAGGTCAGGGACACCTTCACGTCTACCCAGGTCCCGCTCATCGACGGTCAGTTGGACGTCAGGATGACACCGACGGGCCTCCGAGCCGTTATCGAACGGTCGCTTCCAACGTTGGCCTATGGTCACAACCTCGACCCAGTCTCCGTGCGCACGGCCGTTCGGCTCGTGAGTGACCTGTACGGCCAGGCTGCCGAGTTCGTCGACTGGGGCGTCGACGTTCACGACCTCCGAATCACGAGGCTAGACCTGGATCGAGACTTCGCGGAAGTAGCGCATCTGGACCGCGTACTCCGAGGCTTGGCCCGCATTCATGTGCCCCGGACGGCCAACCCCAGCATCTACGGTGACAGCAAGGGGGGCGGAAGCATCCTCACCCTGACCAGACAGTCTCCGAAGAGATGGCGGGCGTCCCTGTACGACAAGCACGCCCAAGTCCTGCACCTCGCAAGGCAGGAGCGCGATCCGACCAGGTGCAAGAGGCTCGATGGCCTAGCCCGCACCGCGCGTGGCCGCGTCCGATTCGAGGTACAACTCCGAAGCCAGGCCCTCAAGGAAAAGGGAGTTAGAACCGTGTCTGACCTCAACGAGGCATCCCTCTTGAACGTACGCAAGCACTACTTCCAGCGAGCAGGTTTCGACAACCCCGTAGGTGGAGCCCCCCAGGTCGACGAAGTCATGACGCGCTTGGCCACTTCGGCGAGCCCTGACTACGGGTTCTTCGGAGCCGTTCTCGCGATGCTCAAGGCCGAGGCCCTTGGTCTCCCCCAACCCACCACGAGCCCAAACACACTGCGCAAGTATCGAGCGCTCGCCCGCCAGTGGGGGCTCAGCGCTGCTGACATGGCGTGCGCAACTGGTCCGACCGTCGTGCTGGACTACGAATCCGGTCGGCTGCGGTCCGCGCGATGAACGGGATGAGCAATCTCCGGTCGCCCGTTCTACGCGAGTGGGCAGACACGGTCCGCCAAGTCCCGAGAGGAGCGGCGTGAATACTCCATCGAGACCGACCGGGTCGGCACCGCGGCCTTGGGTGTTCGCGCTCAGCCACGCAAGGACCATGGGCAGCCACACGATTCGACGGCGCGTAGCCGGAGGCACCACCTGCGCCATCTTCACGGGTGTTACTGCTACCGGAATCCGCAAGAGTGGCGAGTCGCTCGTGAAGTTCTCCACCGAGGCCGCAGGTTCCTTCTTTGCTGTCGGACCCGACAGTCGCGAATACGGCGAGGAACTCCTCGGTAGATTCGTGCTGTTTGACTGGATCTGGCAGCGGAGCAGTCGCGTGGCCGTCCAGGGTCCGCTCGTTCTCACGCCGACCTCGGAAGCCCCGAAGCCCCCGGGTATCACCTGGCGACAACACCTGGCGGCGGAGCAGAAGGCCAGACAGACCCAGGAGGCGGAAAACTCTGGGCTTGCGGGGCTTGTGCGGGCTCAAAGGGTTGGGGCGTGCCCCTTATGCGGGCGACCGATCGAGGTAGGAGATCCCATCGTTGGATGCTTTGAAGGATGGGCCCACGCACGGTGTGCTGTCGTACGGCTGAGCACGCCGGTCATCTGCCGAGTCTGCTCACAACCGGTCCTCCTGGAAGAAGAACCTCACCACCAGCAGGGCGGACTCGCCCATCTGACGTGTATATCGGGCTTTCCGAGACGCAATACCGACTGTGGCTGAGACTCCGACGCATCGACGCCGTGACCACTTCGGTATCCGAACGGACCGGTTCCACCATCTTGGGCAAAACCACTGGCGCGGCCCGCGCCGCGGCAGCCCGCAAGGCCGCCGTGGACCCGTTCGCCAGCATCAGGCCGAAGAAGGGACGCCAAGAAGGCGACCGAAGAGCCCAGATGACACCGCCAGTGACCTCTTCCGGGTCAAATCACCTTCCGCCATGAAGGACGGTTAGAGCCACTCTAACCTACGTGTTGGATGTCGTTGTCTACCGGCCGAATACGGCGCTTTCTCTAACCCTCCTTGAGAGCGGCTCTAGGTATGCGACTCAGACGTTTGTCGGACAGATGTGGGATGGCATTGCACCAGACTTGGTCGGGCGAGCAAACCCGCACCGCGCGAAGCCGTTGGCGTCATCAGTGGTTGTCGTCAAGGGAGGTTCTTGAGGGTCCATGCCGCCCGGCGTCCGTCAGGAACCCCCGTCGGGCACGGGGCGATCACCATCTGGCCCGTAGACCTCTTCCAGCGCCCGAGCCGCCACGCCATGGATCTTGGACAGGTCGACGGCGAATCGTCTGTCGATGCGGCGGTCGATGAGGATGCCGACGCGCTTAGGCCGCTTTCCAACTAGTCGAGGTGGCGCTCAACGGTGGCCACCTCCTCCCGATCGAGTCGGCATGCCGCGGCGACCTCGTGCGGGGTTCTTCGCCCGCCCTCTGACTCCCGCGACTGCGAGAAGTCTAGGCCTCAGGCTCCGCGCCCGCCTCACGTGCTGAGGGTGCGGCGCGGGGGAATCCCGATGGCCTCCAGGGCAGGGCCATGGGAGTAGTGAGTGCCCCCGCGCTGGCGGAATTCTGCGCCCGCGCCGGGGTTTGGATGCACGGCGAAATCCGCAATGACGGCACGCGCGGCCTGTACCTTTGCGCCAACGAGGCAGGGGGTCGGCGTGAGGAACATCGAGCGCGCAGTGCGAGTGGCTGCCGACGCGGCGGTCGAGTACCGGCGGTTAACCAACAGCGAAGCCAAGCAACTGCTGGAGCAGTGGAAGTTCATCAACGAGCCCGTCGAATGGGGAGTCACTCGCGCTCGAAACGATCGTCCCATAGAAGTCCGAGCCAAGGTTCCGGTATGGAACCAGTCGAGGGAGCGGCTCTACCTTGACGCGCGCATCAACGTGGATCGCCCATGGCAGTCCCATTGGGTCCTGACATGGGGAGACAAGCACCACCACGAGCGATCGGCGACCATCCGCCGCCTCGACATGCGTGACGATCACGCGAACCCCGACGGGCAGGTGTGGGGGCGAGAGACGCACAAGCATCTCTGGACGGTGGAGGACAACAACAGTTGGGCATACACGCCCGATGCCATCCCTCACGACCCAGCGGTCCCGCCTGTCACACCCGACGACTACCGTGCAATCTTCGAGGCCTTCGCCAACGAGGTCCGCATTTTCCTTGGCGAGGAGTACGTGTGGAACGATCCCCCGCTGGCAGACTTCGGGGTCCCGGGCGGCACGACGATGTGGGAGGTGCCATGAACTGCGACGACATCTCCAGCGTGCTTGCGGCAATGGCATCTGCGTACCGCTGGCAGTGTCGAACAGTCCCCGAACGGCCGGACGTGGTGGAGGTCAGCACGGGTCGGACGTGGTTCGACGGCGAGCCGGTCCGGCTACTGGCTCGGGTCGATGAGAGCGCGGCAATTGTCGCCAGCGACGGGGGACAGGCGATGCTGCGGCTCCGCGACGCCGGCTTCGACGTGGAAGATCCGATCTTCACGGCTCTATGGGAGGAGAGTCTCAGAATCTACGGGCTCAGCGAACTCGATGATCGGGTCTTTGTACAGGCCGACTTGTCCCGTGGAGCGCACGCGTTGTCGCGGCTGGCGGACGGCCTGCTAGCCCTCGATGCCCTGCGCGTGCTCGCTGTTCCGCCGCAGGACCGAGGTCTTTCGCTGGCCGACGAGGTGGAGGACTACCTTCGCTCGCGGCCACAGATGGGTCTGATCCGAAAGTCGCCACCGGTAACGCTGAGGCGGGGTCTCGTCATCCGACCGTCCATGACGGTCGAGACGCCTTCAGGCGAAGAGGTGTTGGTGCAGGCCGGATCGACGTCGTCCCGTACGCAGGCCTTCGACCATGCATTCGCCACATTCGGGTTGGCAGCGAGGGCCGACATCCCGATGGCCCATCGCCTCACGGTGCTTGGCGGCAAGGTGAACTCCTGGGCACCCGGCAGGGTGAGGGCTCTTGGGGATGTATCGTTCGTGGGTTTCTGGGAGCACCGCGACCTGATCGTGCGGTTCCTAGAGGAGGCCGGGACGCCGGACGACCCCGTGCTGATCCCAGCGAACATCCACCTGCCGCTCTGGGGGTAGCCCCCTCGGTCGTGGGAGGTGTGAACGCGAAGGATTGCTGGCCGAGCGCGCGCGGGGTGGCCCGGACAGGGGCAGTCACCACGAGGAGCCCCGCCACGACTAGAGGGCCGGAGGGTGCGCGGTCGGGCGGGCAATGCCGGAGCGTGACGGCGACCAGCACGACGACGGAACTGAGAGGGTAGAGCCCGTGCCACCCGCTAGAACTGATGACCTGAGCAAGTTCGTGTCGCAGGGGATGGAGTACTACCTTGCCGGACGGTTCGCCTTCCTTCAGCACGCCCACATCGCCGCGAACCTCTTCCACCATGGCGTCGAGTTGCTACTGAAGTACGCCCTGCTCAGGGACGCCCATGAGGGGGCGGCCCCTCCCAACTACGGGCATGACCTCAGGCGTCTCTGGAGGGACTTCAAGGCCCGCGACCAATCACGGGCGAGCCTTGCCCGCTTCGACGGGGTGGTGGCGGACCTTGACGATTGGGAGCACATTCGTTACCCGGGTTTCCGTAGGTCGCAGATTTCTGGTCGCGCGGTCGCACAAGCGATGACCTTGCTGCCATACGGCAGAGGAGCGTATGCCGATTTCGGGGGGCGGGAAGTGGACGCGTACGTCCTCTGTCTCGAAGACATTGACGACTTGGTTTCCTCCATCGTCACCGCCGCCTCGATCAATCCGAAGGTCCTGCTCATCCACCTGTCCCCGGACGCCGTGGACTGGTATCACCGGGAAAACAGGCACAGGATGGAACTTCGAAGGCACCCGTGACGCCAAACCTACCGCCGAAGAAGTGCGGCTGATCGGGGGCTTTCGGCGGAGGGCCGTGCTCGGTCTCCCGGCAAGTCCGGCTCCCACGCCCGCGTGACGCCGAATTTCATTCAGCAGCCGGGCTTCGCGTTCATTCAGGCGGTTCCCGCGCACCTGGTGGCGGAGCACAGCCGGGCTGTGGGCTCGGAACCCGCCATGGTGGGTATCCAGACGGGGTCACGTGTTCGGGCCAAACCCTTCCGATGTGGAGGGAGGCGGGTGCTGCTTGGCTAGTCGCAGACGGCAATGCCGTTGGCAGGGCTGTCACTCGCCCCTTCCTTCAAGGCGGTCTCAGGGAACCAGTCCCAGACGCCGTTGTCACTTAGCGTCCAGAACCACCAGGAGTTCGTCTGCGCCGCTAGAAAGACCGGATTGGCTCGTCCAAGGTCTTGCTGACAAAGAACCCATTGGCTCCCGACGCCCAGCGCCCCCTTGCGCTCCAGTCCTTTCGATGGGTGTGCCGTGTGACAAGTGACCTTAGAGTATCCACCCACCGAACCACTTGAAGGCGTGCAACCTCTGCCCGGCGCTCCCGTGACTGGGGCCGACTCACCGATCTGTCCGATGCCCGGGGCATCGATCAGGTTCACCCATGGCGAGTCGCTCGGGACCGACGACGGCTCAACCGGGGGCACGGGCGTGTCCACAGAAGGTGGAGGGGCTTCCGCCACAGGTGTTCTAGCGGGCGTGATCGCTGCGTTGCACGCCTCAGTGATGGATTGCACAGCCATCTCGTTTGCTGCTGCCGCTCCATCCGTCGTCCGCTTCTGCATCACCGGTGACAGGACGGCAATCGTGATGCGCCATTCCCTGCTCTGGGTGCCAAACTCATTAACCACCGAGTGGAGTGCCGCATCTGACGCGTTGTTCGCCAACATGTAGTCGACTGCCCGGCCCACGTTTGAGATGCACGTCTTCGTCGCAAGTTGCGCTGGCGTCAAAGGAGTCGACTGACTCCGCGCTGTCGGTTCGTTCTTCAACGCCGGATCGGCACGACCGGCGGAGGCCAATGCCGCCACGACTACCGCGACGACGGTGACGGAGATAGCAAGTGTGACGGCCTGTCTCCGGTCTAAACGGCGCGATCTCCCGAATGGCGTCTTGATGCGTCCGTGGCTGGCAGGGGCTTCGGTGGGCGACGCAGGGACAAAACCTTCAAGTGCTGGCTGAACGCCTGCTGGCCCACGCACGACCGGTGCATCCGTGGTCGCACCACAGTTGCTGCAGAATCGTCCGAGCGCTTCGAGCCCACACTTGGTGCAGTTCATGGTCCTCTCCCCCGTTGACGAGCAGCCGAATCACAGCATTTCGCATGGCATCGGCGCGAACCTACCCGTAGTGGGTCATGCCCGCTGCCGTTTTGATGAACCAAAGTGGGCGGGACGGCACCCCGGCGTTGAATGCTCGGCACCGGGACAGAGCGCCTAGGTGTACGCAAACCTTCCAAATGGGACATTGGCTACGCTCAACGTCGACTGCGGACCGATGAAGGGTCGGCCCTGAGCCCGGGCAGCACGGAGACGCGATGACCTGCACCAACTTGCTGGGGGTGGCCGGGGCTACGCGCAGGTGCAGAATGATCCGCCCGGCTTGGGGCCCGAGGCGGGTACGTCGCAATATGACCTGCTACCTCGCCATGATCATTCGAAGGTGGCTGATTTGCGACTCCCAAGTGCAAGGTTCAATCGGGAACGGTTGACCCAATGCTTGCGCCATATTTGCTGTGTACGCCGCCAGCAGTGACCGCGCGTGGTGCGGACGGCAGATCTAGTCCCAGCAGGAGCCGTGTTAGGCCGACGGACACGCACCGCAACTGATCGTCCGCCCCCTTCATCTGTTGGGGGATCCGGTCGTCTGCGCCACGGTCGTGGTCGGGTCGTGGTACCGCGCCATAGGCGTCAACGCCTCGGAGCCATCCAGACCAGACGGCACATCCGGCGGGCTCAAGGACCCGGTGGCCCTTCGTTGTCCGCACCTCGTTGCGCGCAAGAGGCCGACCAGGGGCAGGCTCTCGCCGACCGGGGCAACGGGGAACGGCACGAGGGGAGATGTGTCGAATCTGAACATGAGTTGTCAACCGTTCGGCCATTTCGGCACCGCTCGCATTGCTGGCGGTGGTGAGGATCCGGCACCCTCGACCTAGGGCGGATACCCGCTTTCACGGGCACGACCGACTGGGGGCTTCACTCATGTCAGACACCGGGAAGAACGAGAAGGACAGCGGCTCCGGAGTAGACCCGTGGGTGGCCGGTGCAGGAGTGGTTGGTGCCGCGGGGGGACTCGTCCTGGGCGGACCAGCGGGAGCCGCCGCCGGGGCCGTCATTGCCGGTGGCGCGGCGAAGGCGATCCGGGACCGCCGGACCGAGGATTCCACCGAGGTATGACCGATTTCCCCGTTCCGGCACCGTCGCCGGATGGTGCGGAAGTCCTCATCCGCCCACTTTCCGGTCAAGAGGCCGTTGTCGTCGGACGCGACGATGGCTCCGGGGAATGGTCTCCACTAGCGTCGGCAGCCGCGACTGCCGTCCGTGCCGTGCTCGGTCTCACCGAGGACGCTCCGGTGGGACAACGCCGCTTCACTATGGCACCCGAGAGTCTGGCCGCTCTCGGTAGTGACAACACCGTCAACGTGGACGGCTACTTCCGCGGCACACTGGTCGATGGAGACGGCAAGTTCACTCATCAGGTCCTGCTCAAGGAAGTCAATGAGAAGGGCGTCACTGCCTTGGACCCCCTGAGCGCTGCCAATGCTGTCCAGATCGCGGCGATGCAGGCTCAACTGGAGCGCATGGAGGGCCTACTCGAACATGGCATTGCGGTCATCGAAGCGATCAAGGGGCACCTTGAGGTGCAGCAAGCCGCCGAGATCAACGCAGCGCTCGGCACCCTGCGTCGCGTCTATGCCGACACCCAGGGGCGCGACGGCGTGCTGGGCGAGATTGACTGGACGCGCCTAGCCCACCTCGAATATCGCCTCTCCAAGGGCTTGGACGCGGTCGAACAAGAACTCGAATCCGTTGCCCACTTGCTTCGCTTCACGGGTGAAGCCGCCAAGGACGTCGAGGTGATCAAGGGTCTGACCGCAAACCGCGTTCAGACTCTCGTGCAGATGCACCTTGCATTGGAGGCGGGGTTGCGCCATTGGGTCTATCTGATGGCGGTGCGCAAGCAGGAACTCGGCGAGCATGACCCGATCGCGATCGAGCGTCACTACGTGGCCCTAGACGCGTCAACCGCCCATCGGCAGCGCCTTGTGGACCGGATTCTCACCGAAATTGAGTCTGCCGCCCACGCCGAAGGCAGACCCTGGCATGAGTTGTTGTTCGGGACGGGGCTACCCCGTGGTTGGGCGGTCGACGAGAGACGAGTCAACGCCGTTGAGGAGTTCAAGAGCAAGATCAAGGGCAGTGACGTCCTCAAGGCAGGCCGCCGAGACCTGCCCGGGCCACCCAACCGGCTCGGCATCACGCGGGCACCTCGGGAGCACGAGCCTGAGCATGGGGACGGCGACGCCCGACTGCTCCCGCCGTGCGGCACGGCAACCCTGTACGCGAGACTGCAAGAACGATCGCGGACGCCGCTGGGCGATCACGGGACGTCACATGAGCCCGAGGATCCAAGTGATGCGGCCATCTCGTAAGACCGCAAGCGACCGAACAGACCACAGACGAACCGCTCTGTGTCATTACAGCCCTGGACCCCGACGCCGACGTCGCGCGGGGCTTCCAAGTCCGTGTCACGCTTGCCGCCGCACGCCCTAAGACGGAGTTCGTCGCACATCGGACGCCGACTCCGGCGCAAGTGCACAAATCCATCCGGCGACCTCTGAAGCAGCGAGGATGCTTGCACGTCCTGCGGCCCTTCTCGGCTCTTATCCGTACCTGCCTGGCAAGCATCGCGGGAGCCGCTCTAGGGCGAGTGGCTAGTCCGGGGTGGCTCGGGGCTCACTTGGCATCCCCGAGCGCTATGCACGGAGGCGAAACGCGCTTCTGAGCCCAGTTGTGTGCGCCTTTGGATTCGAGTGGGTGGTGCTAGAGGACGATACTTCAAGGGCAGTTAGGGCTCGTCGAGGTCGTGGCCGAATCTGGTGCGGTGGTAACTCAGGTGATCCTGGTTCACCATGTGTCCGCTCTTGCGGTAAAGCGGGCCAAGGGTCGCGCCCGTGTGGTCGCGCACCCGGAACTGGGCATCGATGTATATGCCACCGAGATCGAATTGGGCGTGATGGTTCGGACACAGGCACAGCACATTGTCTGGGGTGTCAGGTCCGTCGTGGGGTTTGCCCAGGCCACGGATGTGCGCGCCCTCGGAGTACATACCAACGGGCAACCTCAATTGCACATCACATACCTGGCAGGCGTGCTCGTACAACTTCTTGACGGAGTCCGACACCTGGGTGCTGCGCACGATGCGCTGCGCGACACCTTCGGTTCGGCCCGGCCGCACATTACCCACGGGCAAGTTGGCGATGGGAACGTATGCGGCCGCCTCCCTCAGGGTGAGCCGAATCAGGCGGAAGCGCCAGATCCGGTACCCGGACTTGCCCGCCTCGGCCCAGTGGTCGTCCACCCGGTAGAGGCCGTCGTAGCGGTAGCCGCTGACGGGTGAGTACTTGGGGTCACCGTTGGAGCCACGCATCACGCGGATCGGATATCCGTTTTCTTCGCTGACGACCATGCCGGCGTTGCCGGCTTGGCTCAAGGTTTGGTCGGCGATCTGCCTTCCCGTGGCCGGGTCATTGCCTCCCGCGCCGGTGTAGATGATTTCGTCCCCAAGATCTTCATCATCCTCATAGCCGCCGTTGACACTGATCGACTCGGCCCCGGCGATCCGGTTTCCGCTGATGCCCTGCACAGTAACGCGATGCACGCCCGCCGCCGCCGCCTCCTGACGCGAGGCGTACGTCGTTCCCACTGGATTTCCCTGGATCTCGCCAAAGTAGTAGTCGGCCACCCCGCGAGCCTAAACTTGGCGGAGCGCATTTCGCTCGCAAACGGGGCAAGCAGGGCTTCCTGCCCCTGAGGCCGCCGACCGCCCCAGTCGCGAGTTGGAAGGGCGCGCACAACCATCGGGATCGGGGCAGCGAATGACAGCGGATTGGTCTCGCTTGAACGCGTATCTCACGGAACGCCGAGGCGACGTCTTCCTCACCTGGGATGAGTTCGATCACCTCGTCGGTGGTGTCCCAAAGTCCGCCGTGGATCATTATCCGCAGTGGTGGCACGGCGACCGGCCTAACACCCGCGCATGGCGGGCTGCGGGCTACGAGCCGGTCGAGATCCACCCCGGGGTGTCCGTTCGGTTCCAAAGGCAAGACCAACAGAGCCGTCATTCTCCCCCAGCATCCCAGCCCGCAAAGGACTCACGGGTCCCAGACGACACCAGCCGGGAGCGTCCTGGAGGACTGGCCGACGTGGACCCGCATTACTGCCTGCTGATAGTGCCGTGCTCGGACCGCAAACGCCTCGGCGGGCGGCCACCCGAGCATCGCAGCGACCACGACAGCGACCTCGGTCGCGCCCGACGCCACGTGCTCACCCGCTCACGCGCGGACGAGTCACGGCTGCTCCCGGCCTGGCAGCGCTACGACGGCAACTTCTACCGGGCCGCCGGGCCCATGCTGGGCCGGGTCGCCCAAGAGGGGCGCTTGATCATCCTCAGCGGCGGATACGGCGTCCTGGACGCCCGCGACCCGATCGGCACCTATAACCGCCTCTTGCGACCTGGAGACTGGCCCCGCGGGCTCTTGGAGCGCACCATCGCAGCACGGGCTACCGACCAGGGGCTGGACGTGGTGGCATTCGCGGGGGCCTCTACCGGGTACGCGCGACTATTGCGCGCCGTCCCCTGGACATTGCCTACCGGGCGGACCGCGCACCTGGTCACCATGCAGTGGATGCGTGGGGTGTCCGCAGTTTCCGCCGCGCTCGGCACTGCCTTTGCGGCCTTCGTCACTGGCGGGAGCGACTACCCGGTCGCCACCAGAGTTGAGAGGCTGGACCGGTGAGCGACAGGCAGGGAGCCCTAGAGCAGTTCTACGCGCTCCTTGACGACCTGTCCGAGCGGATCGGCGGTCCTAAGCACCTCAACAGCCCCAACCTGGCGGCACTGGCTCCGCACGCGGGGCTGTACTTCTTCTTCGAACCCGGCGAACAGCGCCCCAACGGCAACCCGCGCGTCGTCCGGGTAGGAACCCACGCACTGACCGGGACCAGCGGCTCGAGTTTGTGGGGACGCCTTCGCCAACACCGGGGGGTGTTGGGCGGTTCCAACCCCGGCGGCGGCAACCACCGCGGCTCCATCTTTCGCCACCACGTCGGTGCCGCGCTGCTCAACCGCCGTGGTGACGCCGACCTCCTCAGGTCCTGGTTGGGGCCCAAACCATCACCGGACTTGCGTGACCGTGAGCGAGTCTTGGAGGTGGAGGTCAGCCGCCGCATCTGCGCCATGCCCTTCCTGTGGCTGGCTGTCCCCAACCGCGCAGACCACACCTCAGATCGCGGCCTCCTCGAACGCAACACCATCGCCCTGCTCTCGGCCCTGACCGGAAGCCCCGAGGGCCCACATGACGCTTGGCTCGGACTACATGCCGTTGCCCCCAAGGTCCGCGCGGCCGGACTGTGGAACGTCAACCATGTCGACGACCCCTTCCAAGAGGACGCTCTCGACCTCTTGGCGGCTTACGTCAAGCGATAATGTGCTGTCTGCGTCAGAGCCCAGCGGCTGCTCCATCGGAATGGCTTCGAGGCAACGACGCCCGCGACTCTTCGACTCCGCCGAATGGCCGATACGGACATCATCCGGCACCGTTCGAGGCACGGGACTGTCATCGTTCTCCCCATGACGATTGTGGCCGTATGGGTGAAATGGCACAGCACCCGACAGGACGACGTGCTTGATTTTCATGGCAACTCGATTGAGGCAGTGAACGTCGTCACGCACTTGCAGCAACAAGGCTTTGGGGCCTGGGATTCGCGACTTCATCTCCACGGTCGTCCTGCCCTCTTGGACTGGAGCACCGTGGCGGCATGCACGGTCGAAGGTCTTTCAACCAACTGGGCCACCTCCATGACGGTGGCGTCCGCTGCTCCACGGCCCGTCCATGCTCCACCCCGGATGAGTCAGGGCGAACTCTCGGCATTGATGAAGGCGGCGCAAACCGAACAACTCTGATTCCGTTATGGCGGAGCGAGTGTAGTCGTTGGCTGGCAACCACCGCGGACGGCATCGGCCAGCAGTTCGATCTCGCGAGACGCCGGCATCGGTGATCTCCCGCGCAAGGTTCGTCGCGGCTCGGTGTTAGTGAACTCTGTGAAGCGACGCGGAATGAGCCGCTAGCGCCGCCAAGTGCAACGAGTTGGCGGACCTCGGTGCCCGTCGCGCTGCGGGCCTCCCTGTCGACCACGCCTCGCGCGTCCTGCGTCGCAAAATTCTCGCTTCCGTGAGGCCAATCACGCTGACGTCTCCCGCTCGCGTTCTCATCGGCCGCTCCGCGGCCCGTAGTGGGGGGCGAGCCCCCTTCGCAGGGAGCACGTTGACCGCCGTCAGATCTTGCTCCTGCTTACGCCAGGACGTTGGCACGCGGCTCAAGGGGCCTCCAAGTTTGAGTTGCCTTCGAGGTGTCGCCAGCGGTTCCAGTCGGCTGGGACCTCGTCAGGGTGGTCTGGCCCGCGCCAGCCGCATGAGCAGAACGCGAAGAAGACCACGTGCCCCTCCGGCCCAATCTCGGCCGACGTCTGAGCCTCATGCTCTGATCCGCGCATCAATTTGACCTGCCCACTCCCAATCCCAATGGTTTTCATCCTACTGGGCACGGGGGCTTCCCGGTCCTTAACCGTCACCGCACTCTGTATACCTGGGTACACCTCAAATTGACATTCTCCGCGCGTCCAAATACTGTCTAGTTAGGGTCCTGTTCGAGATTGGTTGACACTTGTGGGGAGATGCCTAGACATGGGTGGACAGACAGTTGCCTACGTTCGAGTCAGTAGCCTGGACCAGAATGTCGCACGTCAGGTTGACGCAGTCGGCGACTCGATCAAGACCTTTACCGACAGGGCGAGCGGCAAGGCGCGGACCGAAAGAACCGCCTTGAAGCAACTTCTGGAGTGGGTACGTGATGGCGACACAGTTCGAGTCGCTTCGATGGACCGCTTAGCCCGCTCGGTCATAGACCTGCATGAGATCGTTGACGAACTCACCAGCAGGGGCGTGCGCGTCGAATTCGTCAATGAGGGATTGACGTTCTCCCCGGGATCCGTCGACCCGACTGCACGACTACTGCTCGGCGTGATGGGAAGTGTCGCCGAGTTCGAGCGCGCGATTATCCGCGAGCGGCAAGCAGAAGGCATCCGGGCAGCCAAGGCCCGCGGCGTTTATCGCGGACGTGCGCGCTCATTGAACCCTCAGCAGGTAGAACACGCCAAGCAGCGGCTGGCCGCAGGTGTCCCCAAGGCACACATTGCCCGAGATCTGGAGGTGTCACGGCAGACGCTCTACAACGCCCTCGCAGCATCTTCTCCCGAAGACCAGTCTAGAAGCCGCACGCCCTAAGGCCCCCATCGGGGCGTCGCCGAATGCCGATCCCACACCCAAGAGACGCACTCTGGTGAGCGAACCGCACTCATTCAGTAATTCGCCGGGGCGGGCATCGCCGCGCCTGCTGGCCAAAATCACGCCCGCGAAACGACGCCTCATGAGCGCGCAGCAGGCACGGGTGACCTCTTCCCTTGGATGGGGCATGGCCGCGACGCGCGTCGCCCCTGACCCTCCAGTGCGACCCTACGGAGGAAGTCGCGGACCTTCTTCACCGATGCAGCGGCGAGGGGGAGGGCGGCGAAGAAGTCTGGGCGGCTTTGCCGCGCCGGACGCCCCCGGATCACGCCGCCTGTCCCGAAGCGGCCGTAGGGTTCTCAACATGGCGTTCGAGCGGGGGCAGCGGATACACATACCCGGCAAAGACCTGCCCCCGTGGGTGACCGTATACGCATGCTTGGAGACGCCGGGCGGTCACACCATCTTCGTGGAAACGGCTGACGGAGTGTATACGCCGATTGAATTGAGCGACGACGGGTTATCGAAGGTCGAAGCGCTGGAGAAGGACGGTGGGGCCGACTCAGCGCAGGTGCTTGCTGGCATGTGGAGTCAGTGGATGGCAGCCGCAGGAGCCAACGCCGACACCACGGTCCTCGCCTCGACACCACTCCGCCCCTACGCGCACCAGTCGAACGCGGTGTACGGAGCGATGCTGCCGCAGCCCCGACTGCGGTTCCTGCTCGCAGACGAACCAGGCACCGGCAAGACCATCATGGCGGGGCTCTACGCCCGTGAGTCCCAGAAGTTGGGGTTCGTCAACCGTGCCCTCGTCGTCTGCCCTGCTGGCCTCGTCACCAAATGGCAAGGCGACTTCCAACGCTTTTTCGGAGGAGAACTGCGCCGGATCACGAACGAAACGATCCAGCAGCACGGGCTGTCTGCGCCGCACGACATGTGGGTCGTCTCCTTAGAACTCGCCGCCATGAACCCCGCTGTACAGGAAGCGATCCGCCCCGACCGTGCCGGATGGGACCTCGTCGTCTTCGACGAGGCGCACCGACTCACCCCAACCGCCGAGACGTTCCACCAGGTGGGGCGAATCCTCACCCAGAACACACCCCGCGCGCTCCTGATGACCGCCACCCCGCACCGTGGCTCCGAGTGGTTGTTCCGGCACCTGCTCCACCTCGTCGACCCGGACGTGTACCCAGACCCCGGTGATGACGCCAAGGCAGAACTTCGCCCAATCAAGCCGGGTCCCGTGCACTTCCTCCGCCGCATGAAGGAAGACCTCGTCGACTACGACGGACGCACCCGTCTCTTCCGGGGCCGCACCGCCCACAACGAGGTCGTCCCGCTCAACGGGGTCGAGCACGCCTACTACGAGGAGGGACTCCACCTGGTCGATGAGTTCTTTCCGCCCAGCGCCGTCCCGCTGGCCCGGATGGTCTACGGCAAGCGCGCCGCCTCGTCCCTGCATGCCCTTGCTGAGACCCTCAAGCGTCGTCGTGACCTCATGGGCAGCGAGTCACCGGTCGAAGCCGCTCACCGGCTCGACCCCTTCGATGAGGACCCCGCTGGGCAAGACGAGGCCCGCGTCATCGCTGAGGGCTCTAAGTCAGCGAAGGCGGAGCGTAAGGCGATCAACGCGCTCTTGGCCCGGCTAGAACCTCTCCTTAAGAGTCCCGACCTGGACGTCTCGAAGTGGAAGCCGCTGTACAACGACTGCTTCGCCAAGAACGGGATCCTGCCCGGCAACAACGAGCAGGCCGTCATCTTCACCGAGTACGCCGACACCGCCGACTGGATAGTCGAGCGCCTCCGGGCACAGGACTTCACCGCCGAGCGGTACTCCGGCCGGGACAATCACGCCACCCGCGACCAGGTACGGGTTGACTTCATGGGGGGCAAGTTCCAAGTCATCGTCTCCACCGACGCTGGCAATGAAGGCATCGACCTGCAAACAGCGCACGTGCTTGTCAACTACGACATCCCGTGGAGCCTAGTCCGCCTTGAACAGCGCATGGGCCGCATCCACCGGGTCGGGCAGACCCGTGACGTGCAGTTGTACAACCTCATCGCTAAGGGCACCCGTGAGGGTGAGGTCCTCCACGTTCTCCTCTCGAACTTCGTCAACGCTGCTAACCAACTCTCCGGGAAGATGTTCGACTCGCTCTCCCTGGTCGCTGAGATGTCGGGACTGACCGAGAACCGCCTCTCGGGGCTCATGGCTGACACCTATGGTCACGACGAGGACCGACGTGCTGAAGCGCTCCGTGCGATCCAGGCCATCACCACGGCTCAACTACGCAGCAACGCCGAAGAAGCACACCGCGTTGAAGCAGCCCTCGCCACCACGGTCAACATCGCCGAGGCCATCCGTCGCCGCAACGCCGAAGCACTCGAACGCATCAATCCCGCCATCGTTGAGGAGTACCTCCACCGGCTGCATACCGCCAACGTGCTCTCCGTTGCGAAAACGGCTGCGGGCGAGGGCATCCTCCGCATCCAGGGCATCCCCAAGCCGCTGCCAGCCGCCTTCGCAGGCAAAGACAGCGCGCTTGTGGCGACCAGCGGCAAGGCGCTCAAGGATGCGCAGGGCAGCGGCGCGTCGCTCAACGATGTGGTCACGCTCGGTCCCGGCGAACCGTCCTTCAACGAACTCGTCGACTACGCACGTAGCGACCTCGAAGCCGACATCTACCGTGGTGGGCTCGTCACCGACCCCACCACCATCGCCGACTACGAACTGTTCGCCTTCCACGGCACCATGGCCGACGCCGACCAACGACGCAGCACTCCCTGGGCAGCACTCATCCGCGTCGACGACATTGGGGCACGCAGGGTCGCTTGGGAAGCGCTCGCCAACCTCGTCCCCGGCACCGGACCAGCCGGGCCACCCCACCCCGGACGTGTCTACGACGCAGACGCCCGAGCCCATCAAATAGCCGAGACCGAGCAGGACGCCCACCGCGACACCCTGCGCGCATGGCTGCACCAAGCCGAGCGGGAATTACGTGACCTGCCCAGCAAGATCAGCCGCGACATCACTGACCGTGCCGAGCGGCTCTCTGTCCGCGCACAGATGGAAGGCATGGTCAACACCCGCCTCGACGGGCTCCGCCGCATGACTGAAGTGACCATCACGGATGTCCGGCTCGCCGCCCACATCAAGGTCAAGGCCGCTGGCATCCCGCCCGAGCCCACCGAGAAGAACAGCGAAAATATCGCCATGCGGAAGGTCCACGACGAACTGGTCCGGGACGGCTTCGCGGTGGCCGATGTAAGCAGGGAAGGACGCGGCTACGACCTCTACGCCACCCGAGCACAACTCCAACGGTGCGTCGAAGTCAAAGGCGTGTGGGACTCCGCCTCCAGCCAGGGCATCCGGCTCACAGGCAACGAAATCCTCACCGCAACGCAACAGCGCAACGACTACTGGCTCTACGTCATCGACGAGTGCTCCAAGGGGGGCGGCAACGTGTACGGCGTCTTCCGCGACCCCATCACCACCTTCGACGGCCTCATCAAGCAAGAAGCACTCTTCACCGTCCCCGGCTCCGCCCTCAAAGCGGCACGCGACCAGGAGCACCCCGCATGACCCGCATGATCGAACGATGGTTCCCCTGCGCGGAAGTGAGCGAGGCTTCGCACCAAGGCTGGGGCAGCGGCAACACCGAATCGGCGCTGTGGGTCTGGTTCGCCAAGCGACCTCTGGTGCAAGCGAAGGCGGCTGTACTCACAAGTCTCCTGCCGTGGCCCGAGGATGTCGAAGAACAACGTCGACTGCAGGCTCTCGTCCGACACGCCCTCACGGGATATGAAGCCGCGTCGCGGGAGATTTCAGCCGAACTGGCCAAGCACTACCCGGACCACCCGGCAATCCTCGATCCGTTCTCCGGGCGCGCGATGATCCCGCTCGAAGGGGCGCGGCTGGGGGCGCGCTCCTCGGGCATCGACTACTCGCCCTTCGCCACACTGGGCGGTTCCCTGCTAGCGGACGTGCCATTGCGCGACTGGTCGGCGGAGCCATCGATCCCCTTCGAGTCGGGACAGGCTTCTCTCGGTCCTCGCATCCTGCCAGACGTTCGTGCAGTGCTTGACGAGGTCGGTCGCCGGTTCACGGAGGCGATGGAGCCGTTCTACCCGAAGCACCAAGGCAAGCAGCCGTGGGGCTACCTCTGGGCGTCGACGCTTCCCTGCCAAGAATGCGGCAACCGGTTCCCGCTGATCGGGCAGTTGCTTCTTCGACAGGCGCGACCCAAGCAAGGTGATCCAGGACAAAGTTTCAGGCTGATCGTAGATCGGCAGACCGGAACCTTCAGGGCGCAGCCGCATGCGGGCCCGCCAACGGGTAAACCGACCAGGATCCAGGCCGGGAAGAGCAAGTATTCGTCCTCCGGGCGAGTAGCGGTCTGCCCCTTCTGCCACCACGTACACCCGAAGGCAGTTCATACGAGGCTCAGTGCCGAAGGAGCGCGACGAGACGCCCTTCTCCTCGCAGCGGACATCGACGAGACCGGCACAAAGGTGTTCCGGGAGCCCACGGAGGAAGAGTTCGCCGCCGTCGACGCTGCCGAGAAGGCGCTGCTCGATGAGCCACCGTTCGACGGGCTGCCCGCGCTTCCAGACGAGACCATCCCGGCAGGCAACACCTGGACCATCCAGTCAATGAACTACGGCGACCGGACCTACGGCGACCTCTGCATCCCTCGTCAGTCGCTGACCCTTATCGCCATTGCGAGAGCCATCAACTCAGTCACCGCCGACGTGTTGCGGGCCGGAGTATCGCCCGACTATGCCCGAGCGCTCGCGGGGTACGCGACGGCGGCCATGATGCGGAAGATCCGCCGGTCGACCCGGGGCGCGCGCCTTCAGATCACGGGCGGTGCTCGCGTCGGCGACATCTTCGTCAACCAGTCATCGGTGGCCTTCTCCTACGACTGGTTCGAGAGCGCGCTATCGGACGGTCCCGGCTCCTGGTGGTCCCTTGCGGACCAGACCGTCTCAGCCCTCAAGGGGTTCCTGAACCGCAATGGCGGGAGTCCTGCCTATATCAGCCGAGGATCAGCCGCCCAGTTGCCCTTCCGGGATGGATCACAGGATGCCGTCGTGACCGATCCTCCGTACGACGACATGATCGATTACTCGGATTCGTCAGACCTGTTCTACGTCTGGGCGAAGCGGGCGATGGCCTCGGCGGACCCCTCATTGAGTTTCACACTCGATCCCAACGGGGTTCAAGACAAGGTCGAAGAGATCATCGTGAAGAGGGGCGGCTCTCAATCCCAGGACCATCGCACCCAACAGTTCTATGACGACATGATCAGCCGGGCCTTCGGCGAGGCGCGGCGAGTCGTCACGAAGGACGGCGTGGTCACGATCGTCTTCGGACATGGAGATCCGGATGTCTGGCATCGCCTGCTTTCCGCAATCACTCGCGCTGGGTTGATCTTGACGGGCTCTTGGCCTGCGAAGACTGAACAGGGCGGGGCCGCTGTTGGATCGGCGAACATCGTCACCACCCTGACGATGGCGTGCCGCCCGGCGTCGCCAGGCCGCAAACCGGGCAGGGCGGGCGTCGTCGAAGATGAGGTAAGGCGGGAAGTGAGTGCACGCGTTCCCGCTTGGGAAGCGGCTGGGCTTGCCCCCACGGACCAGTTGATGGCCTCTGCCGGTCCCGCCATGGAAGTAGTCGGTCGTTACATCGTCGTCCATGACAACCTCGGCAACCCCGTGGAGGCGGACCGCTATCTTCTCGTGGCGCGGCGCGCCGTCGAACAAGCGGCGAGCGTCCAGATTGACCACCTTCCCATCGAAACATTTGACGCTCGTACCCGCTTCGCGCTCTCGTGGGTGCGCCTGTACGGACGCACGATCGCGCCCAAGTCGGAGGCACGATGGCAGACCCTCGCGTCCGACCTGCCAGCCGACGCCCTCAAGGGCGTCCTCACCGAAACCAAGAGCGGGGTCCGCCTCACCTTCGGCACCGAGTTCAAGGCGACCATCAGTGCAACTGCGCCGGTGATCGACGTGGCCTTCGCCATGTCGAGCGCCTGGGTCGAAGGTCTTGATGCGGTGGCGCAGGTCCTCGCTGCCTCGGGACGGAGCCTTGACGACCCCTACCTGTGGGCCGCCATGGCCTTCCTGTCCGCGCGGCTACCCGAGGCGGATCCCGACGGAAGCGCATGGACCGGTTTGGTGAGGAACAAGCGTGGAATCGGTTCAGTGGCGCGCGATGTGGTCATAGCCCGGAGATACGCCGATGTCTTGGCTGCAGCACCCACCCTTTTCGACGACGTTGACGGAGTGAACGAATGACCGCACCGGTGACACCCTGGTGGGACACCCTCTCGATCCGACGAGAGATCACCCGGTCATCCGGGCAGATCGACGACGTGCAGATGTCGCTCTTCCAGGCGGTGTATGAGCAGGGCGATGAACGTCCGCCTTATGCCGACGCGGACTACTACGGCAAAATCACCCACCCGTCGCCGCAGTTCATCCAGTTGCTGGCGAACGTCGCGGTCCGGCTCGCCGGGGGAACCAACTACACCGCCGCTCCCGCGCTGTGGCGTCTCGATCAGGCAATGGGCGGCGGCAAGTCCCACGGCCTGATCGGGCTTTACCACCTCGCCGCACACCCCCGGGACCTCAGCGCAACCGACGTAGGCAAGCAGGCGCTCACGGAGGCGGCCAGCATGGCTGGAGCGCCGCTACCAGCGACGCTCAACAACCCACAGGTCGTGGTGCTCGCCGCCGACAACATGACTGCTGGCAAGGGCGTCTACGACCTCGACGGGCCCGCGAGCACGTTGCACGAGCGCTTCCTCTGGCGGCTCTTCGGTGGCGACCGCGCTCTCTACGACCGGTACAAGGACCACTACGCCGACAAGAGTAAACTCGTCGACGCTCTCAGGGCCGTCAACCGGCCCGTGCTCATCCTGGTCGACGAGATCATGGACTACATCCGTCAGTTGTCTGGGTCCACGCTGCACGACCTGGCAGTCAAGGACATGGCGTTCCTGCGGGCGCTACTGGACTCGGTGAATGACGTACCCAACGTCGCCATGGTCGTCGTCATGATCGCGTCCGAGAAGGACAGCATGGACCTCGACGCCGAGGGGCACTCCCGCCGGGCAGAACTAGACCAGTTGCTGGTTCGGAACGGCAGGCCCGCGACGATTAACGACAACACCGACTTCGCTGCCATCCTGCGCCGTCGCCTCTTCGAGACCACTCCGCCGGCAGAAGTCGTGTCGGCGACCGCGAACGTCTTCGCGAACGGCATGCAAGGTCCCTGGAAGTCGAAGGTGTTTGACGCGGTTGGTGCGCGCTGGACCCGCGAGTGGGACGACGAGGTGGCTCGCTGCTATCCCTTCCACCCACAACTAATCACGCTTGCTGAGCAAGAGTGGGCGAAACTGTCCGGCTTCCAGAAGGTGCGTTCGACGATCCGCATCTTCGCCGCAACCGTGTACACGTTGTCGCAGCGTGCGAAGGACGGCGAGTGGGCACCACTGCTGATTGGACCCGGTGACCTGCCGCTCTCTGAGGACAAGGTCCGCGAAGCCATCATCGGTTCAGGACTCATCACCGATGCGCGAGCCCAGTCGAACTACCGCAGCCTGGCCTCGGCTGACATCGTCAGCGGCGACGATTCGAGCGGTTCAGCACGCATCCTCGATATTGAACGTCACAGCGGGCCATCCGAAGGCGTCAACCCACGTGCCGCCGAACGAGGTGCCACGTGCTTGTTCCTGTGCTCGGTCGTCGGATCGCGCGGTGGCGGTCGGCAGGGCGCGAGCGAACCAGAAATCAAGGCAGCAATGTTCACCCCCTCCTTGAACTTCGGGCTTGCCGACGCCGACTCGGTGCTCAATGCGCTTAAGGACGTTGACGGCGGTGGGCTCGCTTCCGCCGAGGTGATCGCGGGCAAGGGCGGGCAGCCCCCTCGGCTCTTCATGTCGACCCGGCAAACCCTCAACATGCTCGTGCGGGCTGCACGAGGCACCGTCAGTGATGACGAACGAGACGCAGCAGTCGCCGACACCGCCGAGCGGCTCATGTCCAGTGGCCCATTCAAAGCCCCGATGTTTGTGACCGGTGACCCCGACCGCACACCCCGTCAGGTGCTAGACACCGCAGGCGTCGACGATGCCCGATCCACCCGACTCGTCGTCCTTGACCCACGCCAGTTCTGCCTCCTCAACGGCATCGACGAGGAGACGCGCGCCGCTGTCCGCGCTGCGATGGGACTCGGTGACGACAAGATGCCCGTCCAGTGGGCGTCCTCAGCGGTGTTCGCCATCGTCAACACCCAACGGCGAAGCCTTGCCCGTGGTGCTGCCATCACCTACCTGGCCTGGGTGCGGGTGTCAGACATGACCGACGTCAAGGCCGACGACGGACTCGTGGAGAAGGCGCGGGCCGAGAAGGTCGAGGCCCGCCGGAACCTCGAAACCGCGGTGCGCCGCGCCTACCAGCACGTCATGTACCTGCACCTCGGTGAGGGCGGGACCCGCACCGAGAAGACCATCACGTTCGAACACGAAAACCAGTGTTCTTTAGACGGCACCACCGTCTGGAAGGCCCTCGTCGAAGCGGAGAAGGCGTTCGACGTGGGCACCTTCAACGCCAGAGCGCTCGTCCACAATCTTCGTGACACCGACTACGGCAAGCCACTCGACGAGATCCGCGATCTTTTTTGGAGCACACCTCGGATGCCTCTCTTGCCGGGCGGCGAAGCGGACCTGCAACGAGCGATCTATGAAGCCGTCGCCGCAGGTGACCTCGCGCTCGTCGGCAGCGATGGAACGCCACGTACCGTCACGAGCCCATCTGAGATTGGTGTCGGGCAGTCCGGCGTGCGGCTCGCCAAGCCGACCTCCGCAAAGCCTGACGAGCCCACCGAGGACGAGGCATCTGACACCCCCGGTGAGGGCGGGACAAACGACAAGCCCACGACCCCCGGTGTTGGCGGTGGCGGGGTGACCAAGCCCGAGCCGGAACCGGTAAAGGAGAAGCAAATCGCATTCTCGCTCCGGACCAGCCTGTTGCAGGATCAGCCGAGGGACGCCCTCTACGCCCTGCTTCAGGCGCTCACGGACGCCGTAGATGGCGGCAAGACCTCCTATGCCGAAGTCATGCTCAAGGTCCGCATGAGCGCCGACGACGCTGACGCCATCGCGAACCTCGCCCGCGACGCCGGGGCTAACCCAGACGTGCGCGACGCCCTCTGAACCAAGAACGGACCCTGTGGATCACTTCCGCGACTCGCGACCCGGCCTGTTCTACCTAAACGACGATAAGTTCCTGCAGCCAGCGCATCCGCGCAGCGAGGTGCCGCCGTTCCTACGTTTTGCAGCCCAGCACGGTGTCGCCCTGGACCTGTGGCGCGACGACGGTGCGCCCGCCCGAGAGTTGGTGTCCGCTGCACGGCTGGACTGGCCGGTGATGCGCCGTGAAGTGATCATCCCCGCCGGTCCCGGGCTAGCGACTGACACTGAGGCTCGCCACTACAAGGCGCTCGTGCGATCAGACACCCAGCACGTCATGTCGGTGGTCACCAACGCCTACAGCGTCGCGGAGAACCAGTGGGTCGCCAAGGCAACGGAGAGTTTCGCGAGCCGCATTGAACGCCGCGCCCCGATGATCGCCGCCGTCGGCTTCGGGCGCGAGGGAGAACGCACCCTGTTCGCCGCCCGCGTCTTCAGCGAAGGCAATCGAGCAGTATGCCTGCTCGCGTACAACACCCACGGTGGCGAAGGCGCACTCAGGTTCCAACTCGTCGAGGTAGACAGAACCACCGGCGTCACCTACGTCCTCGACTCTAGACAGGCATCGCTCATGTTCCCGCACGTGGGCGATGTGACAGACCGCCTCGAACAGCGCTCGCGACCACCAGGCCCCAACAGGGAGACCTTCGTAGAGCGTTACCTCGCCGAGACCCAGCCGTTGTGGGAGCGGCTGTCCGAGACGCTCTGGACGCCGAGGCACACCAACGCGCTCATCCGTGACCTGTGGGGAGATACACCGGACTCCCGAGTCGGATCATCACAACTGCTGGTCCAAGGCGTCGACCCGGTGAAAGCCCGGCACCCCGGCCACCACCTCCCGTCGCGCATGGAGGGACTCTCGGACGCGTCCAGCGCCTATCACGCCATCTGTGACTGGATTGACTACCACTCCGAAGCATGCGAACGCGGTGACTTCACCAAAGACCGCGACGAACGGCTTGCGCTCGGAGCGGGCAGCAAGTACAAGCGCGACGCCTGGCGTTGGATCCTCAGCAACACCTGACGGGCACGCACGCCCGCCTAAGGCGCACGCCACGTCGCGCGAAACCACCCCCGGCGACTCCCCCGTAGGCGTGGGTGTGACGTGAGATCAACGGGCTCGCCGGAGGTAGCGGCACATGGAACCAGGTTCCATAGCGGTGGGCCGCGACGCCAGGGTTCCAGCCGTGCAGTGGAACTTTGACATCTTGGCTGTCGACCCCACAGCATCGCCCCGCCGCCTGGTTGAGGTTCAAGTCAAGACCTGCACCGGTAACGCTGACGAGAACAACTGGCCCATGAGCGAGAAGGCACAATCCGTGGCGCGGTCAGAGGACGGAATGGTTCGTCCTCGTCGCGCTCGCCAAAGATGCCCCAAAGGCTCCGCCAACCTTCATCGTGCCGCGTGACTACCTCGCCGCCGCAGTCGGGATCCGTCACATGCACTGGCTGAGGGAACCGGGCATCCCCCAGGCCAGCGGGATGCTGGCCTGAAGGACGCACGACTGGCGGACCTCATCCTCAAGGGCGGTCCGCTGTCGCGGGGGATCGCACCTGCCCCGTACGCCCTCGATGCGGCCTATAAGGCCTGGAAGGCCTGGAAGGCCTGGAAGGCCTGGAAGCGTCGTCGCTAGTTGCAGGCTTTCGGGGTCGATGGCAGGTGCGCAAACCAGCAGGTCACCACGCGGATGCTCTGCGCACTAGAGTCAGGAGAGCCAAGTTCAAGTCGTCGATGGCGGGTCGCAAAACCGCAGGTCAGAGTTGGTGGCTCACTCCCACTCGATGGTGCCCGGCGGCTTGCTCGTCACGTCGAGCACCACGCGGTTGACCTCCCGCACCTCGTTCGTGATCCGGGTGGAGATCTTCGCGAGTACGTCGTACGGCACCCGGGTCCAGTCCGCCGTCATCGCGTCCTCGGACGAGACCGGGCGGAGCACCACCGGATGACCGTAGGTCCGCCCGTCTCCCTGGACCCCCACACTCCTGACATCCGCGAGCAGCACCACCGGACACTGCCAGATGTCTCGGTCGAGCCCCGCTGCGGTGAGCTCCTCGCGGGCGACCCGGTCCGCCGCGCGCAGCACCTCCAGCCGGTCGGCCGTCACCTCTCCGACGATCCTGATGCCCAGCCCGGGGCCGGGAAAGGGCTGCCGCCAGACGATGGCCTCCGGCACGCCGAGCTCGAGCCCCACCTGGCGCACCTCGTCCTTGAACAGCGACCGAAGCGGCTCGACGAGCTTGAACTGCAGGTCGTCCGGGAGCCCGCCGACGTTGTGGTGCGACTTGATGTTCGCGGCCCCGGTGCCGCCACCGGACTCCACGACGTCCGGGTAGAGCGTGCCCTGTACGAGGAACTCGACGGGGTGCTCCTCATCGCCCCGCGACCCGACCACATCGCGGGCCGCCTGCTCGAAGACCCGGATGAACTCCCGGCCGATGATCTTGCGCTTCTCCTCCGGGTCCGACACCCCCGCCAGTGCCGAGAGGAACCGCTCCCGGGCGTCGACGACGACGAGATCCACGCCGGTGGCCGCCACGAACTCCTTCTCGACCTGCTCCGCCTCGCCGGAGCGCAGCAGCCCGTGGTCCACGAAGACGCACGTGAGCTGGTCACCCACGGCCTTCTGGACCAGCGCGGCGGCCACGGAGGAGTCGACCCCACCGGAGAGCGCGCACAGGACCCGCGACGTGCCGACCTTGTCCCTGATCGCGCCGACGAGCTCGTCGACGACGTGGGCGGGCGTCCAGTCCCCGGGCAGCCCGGCCCCGCGATGCAGGAAGTTCTCCAGGACCCGCTGGCCGAAGGTCGAGTGCATGACCTCGGGGTGCCACTGCACGCCGTACAGCCGTCGCTCGTCGTCCTCGATGGCCGCGACCGTGGCCCCGGCGGAGGAGGCCGTCACCCTCATCCCCTGCGGGGCCTCGGTGACCGAGTCGCCGTGGCTCATCCAGACCGACTGGTCCTGCGGCTGACCGTTGAACAGCGTCGACGTGGCGTCGGCGATCGAGGCGGGGGTGGCGCCGTACTCGCCCAGCCCCGTGTGGGCCACCGTGCCGCCGAGCGCCTGCGCCATCGCCTGGAAGCCGTAGCACATGCCGAAGACCGGCACGCCGGCCGCCAGCAGCTCGGGGTCCAGGGACGGGGCGCCCTCCTCGTACACCGACGAAGGTCCTCCGGAGAGCACGATGGCGGCGGGGTTCCTCGCGAGGATCTGCGGCACCGGCATGGTGTGCGGGACGACCTCGCTGTAGACCTTGGCCTCGCGCACCCGGCGCGCGATGAGCTGCGCGTACTGGGCACCGAAGTCCACCACCAGCACTGGCTGGGCCTGAAGCGGCGTGGCCGGCACCTCGGCGCGCTCCCCCTGCGGCGCCTCCACACGGTCGTCGTCCTGGGCCTGCGTCACGTCGGCGGCTGCGGGGTCGCTCACGGTCGCAAGGCTACCGGCGTGCCGGAGCGAGCCGCCCCTCGACCTCCGCCGCCACCTTGCGCTCTGCCCAGAAGGACAGGAACGGCACCACACCGGCCAGCATCACCAGCACCATCCGGCCCAGGCCCCAGCCCACCTTGAAGCCCAGGTTGGCGGTCGCGGCGATGTAGACCAGGTAGATGAAGCCATGAGGCTGCGGCCACCAGTCGAGCCAGTCCTTGCCGAAGCCGTACTTGAGCACCAGCTCCGCGACCAGCAGCAGCAGGCCGATGCCGACGGTCACTGCCATGACCTCGAAGAACCTCAGGGCCTTGCGACCGGCATCGACGTCCTTGATCTCGCTCACGCAGTGCTCTCCTCGGGTACGGCCGCGGCAGGCTCGCGGGGCTCGGAACTGTCTCGGGCCGCATCATCGCGCACCATCCTGAACCACATGAACGCGGCGAAGCCCGCGAAGAGCCACCACTGCAGGGCGTACGCGGCGTTGCGCCACTTCAGGCCGGCCGTCACCTCCGGTGGCGGGACCCGCTGCAGGCCGGGCGGGGACGCAATGGCCGTGCCGTCGGCCGACCTCTCGGTCTGGGCGAACACGAAGGCGTTGTACAGGTCCCCGGACCACCGGTTCACGAGCACCGAGAGGTCCACCGAACCGAGCGGCTCCTGCGGCCAGCCAGGCACGCGGGGGGCCTGAGGCCCAGGTGACTCCCCCGGCGCCAGCGACCCGTCCACCGAGACCGGCCCGGTGGGTGCTGCGAGCGGGTGCGTCGGGTCGGTCACGAACCCGCGCACGACGGCGAGCCGAGCGCCCGTCTCGCGCACGTCGAGCGGGGTGAGCACCCAGTACCCGGTGCGACCCTGGAGCCGGCGCGGGCCGACGAGGAGCTGCTGGCCGCCCGCATACGTCCCGGCGGCGGTCACGGCGCGGCCGGACTGGGGGTTCGGAAAGGGTACGTGCGGCCGGATGACCGCGTCGATGAGCACGGGTCGTGCCTCGTGAGCCTTGCGCAGCGCGTCGACGAGCCCCTTGTCCTGCGCCACGTGGAGCTGCCAGAGCCCGAGCTGGGTGAAGGTCACGATGATGGCGACCAGGAGGACGAACAGGCTCAGCCACCTGGGCTTGAGGGCGGTCCGCAGCACCGGATCAGGCTACGGGACCGGTCGCAGCCGCCCGCAGGGCGCTCGTGGCCACGGTAATTCGGTGTCGTCCAGGTCCGGACGCCGCCTACCGTGGGACGCCTGATGCGCGATCTCCCCTTCCCCGACCCTGGCCGGCCCGACACCCGCAGCACCGCGCGGTTCATGATCTGGGTCGGGCGGAAGCAGTGGGGGACCCAGGTCCTGGGGATGCTGACCGGGGTGGTGTGGATGGTCTCCATCGCGCTGGTCCCTGCCGCACTGGGCAAGGGCATCGACGAAGGCATCGTCGCGCGGGACCAGCCAGGGCTCCTGCGCTGGTCCCTGGTCCTTGCCGCGCTCGGTGCCGTCGCCGCGGCCGCGGGCGCGGGCCGGCACTACTTCGCCGTCCAGAACTGGCTCTCCGCGTCCTATCGCGGAGCACAGCTGACAGCCCGAGGGGCCGAGCGGGCCGGACCTGCGCTGACCAGGTCCATCCCCGCGGGTGAGGTGGTCGCGGTCTTCGCGAACGACATCATGCGCCTGGGCGGCCTGTACGACGCGTTCGGCCGCCTGGCCGGTGCCCTGTGCAGCTACGCGGTGGTGGCGACCGTCCTGCTCACGGCGTCACCGGACCTCGGCTGGCTCGTCCTCGGTGGCGGCCCGGTGATGCTCGCGTCGCTGGCTCTGCTGGTCAGGCCCCTGCAGCGCCGCCAGGCGCAGCAGCGCGAGGAGGCCGGCAGGCTCACGACACTGGGCGCGGACACTGTGGCCGGGTTGCGGGTGCTGCGGGGCATCGGTGGTGAGCAGGCCTTCCTACGGCGGTACGAAGAGCAGTCCCAGCGGGTCCGGACCGTCGGCGTGCGGGTTGCCGGCGTCCAGGCGGCGCTCGACTCGGCGCAGGTGCTGCTGCCGGGAGTGTTCGTCGTGCTCGTCACCTGGCTCGGGGCGCGGCTGGCCCTGGAGGGCCGGCTCACGGCGGGACAGCTCGTGGCGTTCTACGGCTACACCGCGTTCCTCACCATGCCGATGCAGACCGCCGTGGAGGTCGTCGACCGGGGCGTGCGCGCCCACATCGCGGCTCGGAAGATGCTGCGGGTCATGACGGTCCCGCCCGACCACGACGCCACCGCGCCGAGCAGGGTCCCCGTCCCCCGATCCGAGGCGGACCTGTACGACCCCGTGTCCGGCACGCTGGTGCGCGGCGGCCGGCTCACCGCCCTGGTGTCGGCCCGGCCGCAGGACTCGGCGGCACTGGCGGACCGGCTCGCAAGACACGGCCCCGGTCCCCACCAGACGACCTGGGGCGGCATCCGGCTGCAGGACCTGTCCGTCGCAGAGGTCCGGCGGCACATCGTGGTCAGCGAGCCCGACCCCCGTCTGTTCACCGGGGTCCTGCGCGACCAGCTCCTGGGGTCGCGGGTCGGCACCGGCCCACGAGTGCACGACGACTCGCGCCTTCGACGCGCTCTCGACACGGCGAGCGCCCTGGACGTGCTCGACGCGGTGCCGGAGGGGCTCGACGGCCTCGTTGAGGAACGCGGCCGCTCGTACTCCGGAGGCCAGCGCCAGCGTCTCGCGCTGGCGCGGGCGCTGCTCACCGACGCGCCGGTACTGGTCCTGGTGGAGCCGACGAGCGCCGTCGACGCCCACACCGAGGCGAGGATCGCGCAACGCCTGGCCCGGCATCGCCGCGGCCTCACCACCGTCGTCACCACGGCCAGCCCACTGCTGCTCGCCCAGGCGGACGACGTGGTGCTGCTCGAGGGTGGGCTCGCCACCGCGCGAGGAACCCACCGCGAGCTGCTCGAGCACGCCGCGTACCGCCAGACCGTCCTGAGAGGCGAGGAGGACGACCGATGATGACGGACCACGCCCGGCGCACCCTCCCGGTCGCCGACTCCGCCGCGGTCTGGCGGCATACCCGCGGGCTGGTGAGCGCGCACCGCAGGTTGCTGGCCCGGGTCCTCGGCCTGCACGCCGTGGCAGCCGTTGCAGGGCTGGCAGGCCCCTGGCTCGTGGGGCGGCTGGTGGACGAGGTGAGCGGCGGCGGTGACGTAGCGCAGGTCGACCGGATCTCCCTTGCCCTCGCGGGGGCCGTCGTCGCTCAGACCGTGCTCACCTGGGCGGCTCGGCGCGGGTCGTTCATCTTGGGCGAGAACGTCTTCGCGCAGCTGCGTGAGCAGTTCGTCGGTCGTGCCGTGAACCTCCCACTGTCGACCGTCGAGCGAGCAGGCACCGGCGACCTCGTGGCGCGCACCACCAACGACGTCGAGGCGCTCTCGCACGTGGTGCGGTTCGGGGTCCCCTCGATCTTCGTCGCCTCGGTGACCGTCGTGATGACCCTGGTCGCTGCGCTGGCGACCTCCGTCCCCGCAACCCTGCCGGTGCTCATCGGCCTACCCCTGTACTGGGTCTCGACCCGCCGCTACCTCCGCCGGGCCGGGGACGGCTACCTGTGGGAGCGCGCGACGTACGCCGCGCTCAACGGTGTCGTGTCCGAGACGGTCGAGGGAGCGCGCACCATCGACGCCCTGTCACTCGCCGGAGTGCGGCGGTCGCGGTTCAACAAGGCGCTGCACGAGTGCTACGCGGCCGAGCGGTACACCTTGGGACTTCGCCTGCGCTGGTTCCCCATCGTGGAGTTCGGCTACTTCCTGCCTGTCGCGGGCGCCGTCCTGTGGGGCGGGTGGCTGGTGCTGCAGGGGCACGTCAGCATCGGCGCCGCGACCTCTGTCGCGCTGTTCCTCCACCAGCTGGTCCAGCCGCTGGACGACGTGCTGATGTGGCTGGACGAGATCCAGGTCGGGGCCACCTCCCTGGCCCGCGTGATCGGGGTGGGCGTCGTGCCCCCCGACCGCCGCCCCACCGGTCGCCAGCCGCAGGGCTCCGACCTCGCGGTCCGCGACGTCCGCTACGCCTACCGGCCAGGTCACGACGTGCTGCGCGGTGTCAGCCTCGACCTGCGGCCCGGCGAGCGCCTCGCCGTCGTGGGCCCGTCCGGGGCCGGCAAGTCGACGCTGGGCCGGCTGATGGCCGGGATCGACGGACCCCGGGAGGGGCGGGTCGAGGTGGGCGGGGTGCCGCTGGTGGACCTGGACCTGCACCAGCTTCGGGGAGAGGTGGCCCTGGTCACCCAGGAGCACCACGTCTTCGTGGGCACCGTGGCCGAGAACCTGCTGCTGGCGAGGCCCCGGGCGAGCGGGGAGGAGCTCGAGGCCGCGCTCCGCGCCGTGGACGCCTCGCCCTGGGTCTCGGAGCTGCCTGAACGTCTGGACACCAGGGTCGGCAGTGGCGGGCATGCGCTCACCGAGGCCCAGTCCCAGCAGCTGGCCCTCGCGCGGCTGGTCCTCGCCGACCCGCACACGCTGGTCCTCGACGAGGCGACGTCACTGCTCGACCCCCGGGCGGCACGGCACCTGGAGCGGTCTCTGGCGGCAGTGGTGGCGGGTCGCACGGTGGTCGCCATCGCACACCGTCTGCACACCGCCCACGACGCCGACCGGGTGGCCGTCATCGAGGACGGAGCGGTCAGCGAGATCGGCACCCACCAGGAGCTTGTCGAGGCGGGTGGAGCGTATGCCGCGCTGTGGGCGTCCTGGCGCGACCAGCCGGGCCCGTCCGAGTCGGTGGGCTCCGCCGAAGTTTCTCAGGGCACGGCGTAACCCCCGCTCGCGCCATCTCGTTGTCCGGGTGGTGCGGCTGGAGACCCATCCCCCGGCTCGTCTCCAGCCGCACCGCGCGCGTCAGGCCGCGGTGAACGACGTGACCGCCCGCCGTGCCGCCTTCACGGCCTGGACGCTCCGGTAGCCCTCGTGCTGCGCCGGACGGGGGTCGGCCTCGCCCTTGTTCGGCCACAGCGACATCGCCCGCTCGGCCTGAGCCGTGATCGTGAGCGAGGGGTTCACCCCCAGGTTCGCCGAGACCGCCGACCCGTCGACCACGTGAAGGTCCGGGTAGCCCCAGACCCGCTGGTAGCCGTCCACGACGCCACGCTCCGGACTGGCGCCGATCACCGCCCCGCCGAGGAAGTGCGCAGTGAGGGGGATGTTCACGATCTCCCCGGCGCTGCTTCCGGCGAACGCGCGCAGGCCCGTCGCCGCGCTCAGCCGCTCGGCCACCGCCTTCATGGCGGCCTGTCCGGCCGGGATGTACGTCGGGTTGGGCTCACCATGCCCCTGGCGGGAGGTGAGAGTGCGGCCACCGAGCAGACCGCGGCGCCCGGTCACCTGCAGGGAGTTGTCGCGGCTCTGCATGACGAGCCCGATGACGGTCCGCTCACTCCACCGGTACTGGGACAGGGAGCGCGCGAACAGCCTCGGGTGCCTGGCCACCTCGACGAGAAACTGCACGGGACGGGGCAGCCGGTCGCCGGGCACCAGGATCGTCGCGAGGACGCCCATCGCGTTGGACCCCTTGCCGTAGCGCACGTTCTCGACGTGCGTGTCGGCGTCGGGGTGGAACGAGGCGGTGATCGCCACGCCCTTCGAAAGGTCGTGCCGGGGGGGGACGCGCTCCAGCATCACGCCGTTGAGCGCCTCCGAGTTCGTCCGTGTCAGGTGACCGAGCCGAGCCGACAGCCGTGGCAGGACGCCGGTCTGGCGCAGGGTGTGCAGCAGCTTCTGGGTGCCCCACGTCCCGGCGGCGAGGACCACCTGGTCGGCCGTGACGGTGCGCGGGTCATGGCGTAGCCAGGCACCGGTGGCCTCGTGGGTCACCGCGTACCCTCCGTTGCGGCGGGGCTCCACGCGCGTCACCGTCCGCAGCGGCTCGATCGTCACCCCGAGGCCCTCCGCCAACGCGAGGTAGTTCTTGACCAAGGTGTTCTTGGCTCCGACACGGCAGCCCACCATGCAGTTGCCGCACAGGGTGCAGCCGGTCCGTTCGGGTCCCGCGCCGCCGAAGTAGGGGTCCGGCACACGGGTGCCCGGCATGCCGTAGAACACGCCGGTCGGCGTCTTGCCGAATGTGTGCTCGACCCCGAGGTCCCGTGCCGCCTGCCGCATGACGTCCTCCACGACGCCTCCGCACGGGTTCGTCACGACGCCCAGCATCGCGCTGGCCGTCGCGTAGTGCGAGGCGAGCTCCGCCTCCCAGTCGGTGAGGTCGCTCCACTGCCGGTCCTCGAAGAAGGACCGTGGAGGCACGTACAGGGTGTTGGCGTAGTTCAGGGACCCGCCGCCCACCCCGGCGCCGGCCAGGATCATCACGTCCGGAAGCCGGTGGATCCGTTGGACGCCGAAGCACCTGAGCCTGGGCGCCCAGAGGTAGCGACGCAGGTCCCACGACGTCGTGGCGAAGTCCTCGTCCCGGAACCGGCGACCGGACTCCACCACGTGGACCCGGTAGCCCTTCTCAGCGAGCCGCAGCGCGGTCACGGAGCCGCCGAACCCGGAGCCGACCACGAGGACGTCGTAGTGCTCCGGCGCCGCACCCGGCGCCGGCGAGGGCAGGGCGGTCACCCGCGGCCCGCGGCCTTGAGCGCCTTGAGCGCTCCGGTCAGGAGCCTGGCGTACAGCTCCTCCGACATCCCCGGGGTGGGCGCGATCGGCAGGAGGTACTGCGCCGTCACGTTCTGCGACTCCGTGTACTTGAGGATCCCCTCGCTGCCGTGCCTGCGACCCACCCCTGACTGCTTCATGCCGCCCATCGGCGCGGCGACGCTTCCCCAGGCGGCGGCATACCCCTCGTTGACGTTGACGGTCCCCGACTGGAGGGCCACCGCGATCCGACGGCCACGGGCCACGTCCCGGGTGTAGACCGACGCGTTGAGGCCGTAGTCCGTGTCGTTGGCCGCGCGGATGGCCTCCTCGTCCGTCTGTACCCGGTAGATGGCGACGACCGGTCCGAACGTCTCGTCGTCCCGCAGGTCCATCGCGGCGGTCACCCCGTCGAGCACCGTGGGCTCGTAGAAGTACGGCCCCACGTCGGGACGGGCGCGACCTCCGGTCAACACCCGGGCGCCCTTGGCCCGGGCGTCCTCGACGTGTGCGGTGACCCGTTCCAGCTGCCCGGAGGAGGCCAGCGAGCCCATGTCGGCGCCGTATGCAAGCTCGGCGCCCAGCCTCATCCGCCGCACCGCCGACACGAACCGCCGGGTGAACTCGTCGGCGACGGCCTCGTGGACCAGGAGCCGCTCGACGGAGATGCACAGCTGTCCGGCGGAGGAGAAGCAGGCGCGGACCGCGCCGTCGACCGCCTTGCCGAGGTCCGCGTCGTCGGCCACGTACATCGAGTTCTTGCCGCCGAGCTCCAGGGAGTAGCCCACCAGCCGCCGGGACACCGACTCGGCGACGTTTCTCCCGGTAGCGGTGGACCCCGTGAAACAGACGTAGTCGACGAGGTCCACGACAGCCTGTCCGACCGTCGGACCGTCGCCCAGCACCACCTGGAGAACGGACTCCGGCAGGCCGGCCTCGGTGAGCAGCTGGGCCGCCAGCAACGCGGTGAGGGCGCCCTGAGGGTCCGGTCGCAGCACCACTGCGTTGCCGGCGAGCAGGGCGGGTACGGCGTCCGTCACCGCGAGGCTCAGAGGGTAGTTCCAGGGGCTGACGACCCCCACCACGCCGCGGGGGTGGTGGTGCTCCACCGTCCGGGTCAGCAGCGGGAACACCCCGGCTCGGCGCCGCGGACGCAGGTAGCCCGCGGCCGACCGGGCGTAGTGCCGGGACACGAGGGCGACGTCGGCGACCTCCTCGAAGGCCTGACGCCGGGTCTTGCCCGACTCGAGCTGCACGAGGTCGAGGAGCTGGACCTGCCGCTCCAGGACCAGGTCGTGGTAGCGAAGGAAGATGCGCTCGCGCAGCTCCATGGGGGTGCGCGCCCAGGACCGCTGCGCGGCCCGGGCGCTGTCCACTGCGACCGCGACGTCCTCGCGAGTGGAGACGGGCAGCATCGCCAGGGGCGCTCCGGTCAGCGGCGTGTGGCTCACCTGCTGGGTGGCCCGCGGCCCGCACACGACGCGCCTGGCCAGCCGGCGGACGAGGGCCGGATCCACGGCATACGTCGCGCTCGGGTCGGTCTCGGGGTCAGCGACGAGGTCCGGAGGCATAGAGGCCAGCGTAGGTCCGGCTCACCCGCATTACCAGGGAGTAGGTTTCCCCGACGGGGCCCCGCTCGTCCGCCTGCGTCCCGCCAGCGCACGCCGCTGGGTCAGCCGCGCCGGCCCACGTCATCCGACGCCGCACGTCCGCGCCGGCTCGCGTCAGCTCCCCGGGTAGGGCGCCACGACCACCTCCACACGTTGGAACTCCTTGAGGTCGGAGTAGCCCGTCGTGGCCATGGCGCGGCGCAGCGCACCGATGAGGTTGGTGGACCCGTCCGCCGTCCGGCCGGGGCCGAAGAGGATGCGCTCGAGCGGCGCGACGGCGCCGACCTCGACGCGGGACCCACGAGGCAGCTCGGGGTGGTGCGCCTCCGGCCCCCAGTGCAGGCCCCGCCCCGGTGCGTCGGTGGCGCGCGCCAGGGCTGCGCCCAGCATCACGGCGTCGGCCCCGCACGCGACCGCCTTGACGATGTCCCCGCTGGTGCCCATGCCACCGTCGGCGATGACGTGGACGTAGCGGCCGCCGGACTCGTCGAGGTAGTCGCGGCGGGCGGCCGCGACGTCCGCGATGGCGCTGGCCATCGGTGCGTGGATGCCGAGCGTGCGGCGGGTCGTGTGTGCCGCACCCCCGCCGAAGCCGACCAGGACGCCTGCGGCCCCGGTCCGCATGAGGTGCAGGGCCGCCGTGTACGACGCGGCGCCGCCCACGATGACGGGGACGTCGAGCTCGTAGATGAACCGCTTGAGGTTGAGCGGCTCGGCGCGGCCCGAGACATGCTCGGCGCTCACCGTCGTGCCGCGGATCACGAACAGGTCGACGCCCGCGTCGACGACCATCTTCCAGAACTGCTGTGTGCGCTGCGGGCTCAGCGCGCCGGCGACCGTCACGCCGGCGGCGCGCACCGCACGCAGCCGCTCGGTGATGAGCCCGGGCTGGATGTCGTGGGCGTAGATCTCCTGCATCCGAGCGGTCGCGGTAGCCGGGTCGAGCGTGGCGATCTCGGCCAGCAGGGGACCCGGGTCCTCGTACCTGGTCCACAGCCCCTCGAGGTCGAGCACCGGGAGGCCGCCGAACCTGCCGAGGGCGATGGCGGACTCCGGGGACATCACCGAGTCCATCGGCGCGGCGATCACGGGGATGTCGAAGTGGTAGGCGTCGATCTGCCAGCTCACCGAGACCTCCTCCGGGTCACGGGTACGCCGCGAGGGCACCACCGCGATGTCGTCGAAGGAGTAGGCGCGGCGGCCTCGCTTGCCTCGGCCGATCTCGATCTCAGTCACCGCTCAAGGCTATCGGCCCCTCCCGGCGCGGCAGGCGACGTCCCGTCGTCGGGTGTCGCGGAGGTGGGGCGCGGCTCGGCCGCCACCCGGGGGCGGGGGGCGACGTCCCGTCGTCGGGTGTCGCGGAGGTGGGGCGCGGCTCGGCCGCCACCCGGGGGTGGGGGGCGACGTCCCGTCGTCGGGTGAGACGTCCCGTCGTCGGGTGTCGCGGAGGTGGGGCGCGGCTCGGCCGCCACCCGGGGGTGGGGCAGGCGACGTCCCGTCGTCGGGTGAGGGGGGCGGCCGACGACGGGACGCCTTAGGTACGCCGTACCTCACCGTGGCGTGGTGCGACGAGGGTCGAAGCCCGATGTCCCTGCCAGCATCTTGGCGGGCCGCGTTCTCAGCGTAGGCAGGCGCTGGATCGTCCAGCACCCACAGATGGCGTACGCCGGGTGTCCGTGAAACGTAGGCCGGGCTGCCTAGACAACGGGACCTTTGGGCCCGTCGGGTTCCCTACGCCGTGGATGCTCGAAGCCGTCCCAGGGCGACCGAGCTACCGCCTCAGCGACCGCTGTAGTTCGGTGCCTCAACGGTCATCTGGATGTCGTGCGGGTGGCTCTCCTTGAGGCCGGCCGACGTGATCCGGACGAAGCTGCCCCGTGCCTTGAGCTCGGGGACCGTACGTGCCCCGACATAGAACATGGACTGGTGCAGGCCACCGGTGAGCTGGTGGACCACCCCGGCCACCGGCCCACGGTAGGCGACCTGCCCCTCGATGCCTTCAGGGACGATCAGGTCGTCGCTGGCCACGTCCGCCTGGAAGTAGCGGTCCTTGGAGTAGGACTTCTTGCTGCGGCTGCTCATCGCGCCGAGGGACCCCATGCCCCGGTAGGACTTGAACTGCTTGCCGTTGACGAAGATCAGGTCTCCCGGGCTCTCCTCGCAGCCGGCGAGCAGCGAGCCGAGCATCACGGTGTCGGCCCCGGCGACGAGGGCCTTGGCGATGTCCCCGGAGTGCTGCAGTCCGCCGTCCCCGATCACGGGCACCCCGGCGCGACGGCAGGCGAGGGAGGCGTCGTAGATGGCGGTGACCTGCGGCACGCCGACGCCGGCGACGACCCGGGTGGTGCAGATGGAGCCGGGACCGACTCCGACCTTGACCGCGTCGACCCCCGCGTCGACGAGCGCCTGGGCTCCGGCACGGGTGGCGACGTTCCCGCCGACGACCTGCACGTGCCGGGTGGCCGCGTCCGACTTGAGCCGGCGCACCATGTCCAGCAACAGGCGGGCATGCCCATGGGCGGTGTCCACCACGAGGACGTCCACCCCGGCCTCGATGAGCGTCGTGGCGCGTTGCCACGCGTCGCCGAAGTAGCCCACCGCCGCACCGACCATGAGTCGTCCGTGGTCGTCCTTGCTCGCGTCGGGGAACTGCTCGGACTTCACGAAGTCCTTGACGGTGATGAGCCCAGCGAGCCGTCCGCGCTCGTCGACCAGGGGCAGTCGCTCGCGCTTGTGCTGCCGAAGCAGGGCTGTCGCGTCGTCGCGAGAGATCCCGACGGGACCGGTCACCAGCGGCATGGGCGTCATGACGTCCCGGACCCGCAGGGTCGCCCACTGGGCCACCGGCGTGAACCGAAGGTCGCGGTTGGTGATCATGCCCAGGAGGGTGCTGTCAACGTCCACGACGGGCATCCCGGACACGCGGTACTCGCCGCAGCGTCGGTCGAGCTCCTCCAGCGTGGCATCCGGCCCGATGGTCACGGGGTTCGAGATCATCCCCGTCTGCGTGCGCTTGACGAGGTCCACCTGGTAGGCCTGGTCCTCGATCGAGAGGTTCCGGTGCAGCACTCCGAGGCCGCCCTGCCTGGCCATGGCGATCGCCATCCGGGACTCGGTGACGGTGTCCATCGCGCTGGACACGAGCGGCACCCGGAGCGAGATCTCGCGAGTGAGCCTGGCCGTGGTGTCCACCTCGGACGGGATGACGTCGGTCTCGCCGGGCAGCAGCAGGACGTCGTCATAGGTCAGCCCGAGCTTGGCGAACGGGTCGCGCTCCTCGAGCTCGGGCTGCTGCTCCGCCAGGTCGCGGAGCCGGTCGTCCACACCAACGCTCATTGCCCAATCGTAACGGCCCCGCAGCCGGCGACCGGCCACCGTGCGCGCCAGCTCAGCGACGCTCTTCCCGATTCGACAAAACCTTACGGTCCCGTTCTGTTTCCGCAGGTCAGTGCGGGGTACCGTCCCCCACGTGCGGCAGGGTGCCGCAAGGGAGCTGAGGGACGACATGGCTGAACTGTCGCGACTTCCAGGACCGGTCGCGGACCTGTGGGACTGGCAACTCGAAGGGTCCTGTCGGCAGGTCAACCCGGAGGTGTTCTTCCATCCGGAAGGTGAGCGGGGCCCGGCACGGCGCTCACGCGACTCCCAGGCCAAGCAGGTGTGCCTGTCCTGCCCGGTGCTGAAGCAGTGCCGCGAGCACGCCTTGCGGGTGCGAGAGCCGTACGGGGTCTGGGGCGCCATGACGGAGGACGAGCGCGAGGCCTACTACGCCGGCCACGCGTCTCACGCCGTCCAGGCCGCGAGCTGACCGTTCGCCCCGAGCCGGGCCTCGCAGCCGACCCTGAGAGGCGACCCTGCGAGCCGACGCTTCTAGGATCCGCGGCGTGACTGAGGTTGAGGACGTCCCGATCCGTGACGACGCCATCCGGCTCGGCCAGCTGCTGAAGCTGGCGGGGCTGGTCGATGACGGTGCGGCCGCCCGGGTGGCGATCGAGAGCGGCCAGGTGTCGGTCGACGGTGACGTCGTGGTGCGACGCGGCAGCCAGGTGCGTCCGGGCCAGGTCGTGGCGTATGCCGGACGGGCCGTGCGGGTCACAGGGTCACCCTGAGAGTGCTCACCCCGTGAGGGGCGGGTCGGCTGACGCGGCCTACTCCACGACAAGCAGGGAGCGGAGCATCCCGGCCGTGCCCGCGCTCATGGTCCACACATCGCGTGACGACCAGTTCACCGACGCCGCCCGACCGCACCGCTCGCTGAGCTCGAAGAGGTGTCCCGAGCGGGTGACGGCTCGGACCACCACCAGGGACGTCGCGTCGTCACACGGAGGAAGCCGTCCGGGAGCGGATCCCCTCGCGTGCGCGTCAGCGTTCAGCTGGGCCAGTTGCGGAGCGCCCAGGACGTTGGAACGCACGTCCCTGTAGTGCGGCACTCGACCCACGCTTGCCGTGGGGTGCAGGCAGGCGGTGGCCTGGACGAACACGGTCCCCTTGGCCAGCGCGGGGTGGAGCAACGGCCGCGACGCCGGAAGCGTGCCGTCGGCTCCGGCGTGCTGGAGTACGGGCTCACAGCCGAGGAACCCGGCGGGGGCGGCCCCCACCTGGCTCGCCTGCTGTTCGGCGAGGGCGACGTAGTACCGGCTCAGGGCTGGCCAGCCGTTGCAGGCGAGGCCCTCGTTCGCGAAGCTCCTCACGACCAGGTCCGGGCCGAGGAGCAGCAGCCGGAAGGCCGGGCCGTCGGGAAGGGCGGCGCACCCCCTCCCGTCGGTGCGGGGGTCGAGGGTGAGGGCATCCAGAGCCATGGGCTCCTTGACGGGGGCATCAGGCGGAAGGGAGCCCTGCCAGACCGAGTCGGAGTCGATGCGAGCGCACACGAGGGCTTGGACTGCGGTGGCGGAAAGATGATCGAGCCTCGCGGTGAGGACGGCCGGGTCGGTCCGCATACCGCAGGTGAGCTTGGGCGCAGCGACGGTCGTCGGCGGCTTGGGCGGCACGGGCACCGTACTGTGCTGGGCTGAGCCCGCCACGACGGCGGCAAGGGCCACGACAGCCACGCCACCGACCGAGGACAGCACACGGCGCACCCGCCGGCCCCGTCCGGCATACGCGCGCGCCTGCTGAGCCAGCCCGTCCGTGGACGGGTCCACCGGAACCAGCGTCGGCAAGGTCGCGCGAAGACTGTCCTGCGTGGTCCCGAGGATCCTGACCGCATGCCGCGTTCGAGCGGCGACTGCGGCGACGGTCGTGTCGAGCAGGTCGGCGGTGCGGGCCGGCGGCAGGTCCTCCGCAAACTGCAGCATCACCAGTGCCCTGTCCCGTTTGGGCAGGGCCATGAGCGAGGACCACAGTCCGGGAGAGGCCGCCGCTGCGGTCGGTCCGCGACCGACCCGGACAGGCTCACCCACCCGCACAGGGCCACCCACGCGCGCTAGGCCACCCACTCTCGCAGGGCCACCCACGCGCGCAGAGAGGTCCCCCCGCACGGACAGGAAGGTGTGGACGAGCGCGGCGCGCAGGGCAGCGTCGTAGGCGCCCAGCCCCTCGTCGGTCAGATGCTCCCAGCGCGCGAGGCTCCGGCCTAGAGCTCGCGCCACGAGAGTGCGCGCGGCGCTCGGGTCGCCGCACAGGTACCACGCCAGGCGCAGGAGGTCCGGTCCTCGCGCGGTCACGTAGTCCTCGAACCGCGGGACCACGTCTGAGCGCGTCATCACGACCACCTGCCCCGGAACGCCGACCCTGCGACCTCCCGGCGCCTGCGCGCGCGGGATCACACCAGCGTGTCACCAAAGAGGTCGGCGCGCCTCCTCCGGTGTCGGGGCACGCCCGAACTGACTGAGGCGCCGAGGGTCCGGTCCGTCAGGACGAAGGCCCGACACGCGTCGAGGCAGCGCGGCGCGCGCCACGTGAGCGGAGCTGGCATGACGAAGGCCCGCCCAGTGGGCGGGCCTTCGTCAGGAAGCGCTCAGGTGCGGACAGGCCTCAGTGGCCGTGGCCGTGGCCGTGGCCACCGGCGGCGCCCTGCTCTTCCTCTTCCTTCTTCTCCACCACGAGCGTGTCGGTGGTCAGGACCATCGACGCGATCGAGGCCGCGTTGCGCAGGGCGGACCGGGTGACCTTGACGGGGTCGATGACGCCGGCCTTCACGAGGTCGCCGTACTCCCCCGTGGCCGCGTTGAGGCCGTTGCCCGGGTCCAGCTCGCGCACCTTGGAGACGGCGACGTAGCCCTCGAGCCCTGCATTCTCGGCGATCCAGCGCAGCGGCTCGGCGGCGGCCTTCTTGACGATGAGCGAGCCCGTCGCCTCGTCGCCCTCGAGGTTGAGGTCGTCGATGGCGGACGCAGCGTGGATGAGGGCGGAGCCGCCACCCGCGACGATGCCCTCCTCGATCGCCGCGCGGGTCGCCGAGATGGCGTCCTCGATGCGGTGCTTCTTCTCCTTGAGCTCCACCTCGGTGTGGGCGCCGACCTTGATGACGCAGACTCCACCGGCGAGCTTGGCGAGGCGCTCCTGCAGCTTCTCGCGGTCCCAGTCCGAGTCGGTGCGCTCGATCTCGGCCTTGATCTGGTTGACCCGCCCGGTCACGTCGTCGGTCGAGCCGGCGCCGTCGATGATCGTGGTGGTGTCCTTGGTGACGACGACGCGGCGGGCCTGGCCCAGCACGTCGAGGTCGGCCTGGTCGAGCTTGAGCCCGACCTCCTCGGAGATGACCTGCCCACCCGTGAGCACGGCCATGTCCTGCAGCATCGCCTTGCGACGGTCGCCGAAGCCGGGAGCCTTCACCGCGACCACGTTGAACGTGCCGCGGATCTTGTTGACCACCAACGTCGACAGTGCCTCGCCGTCGACGTCCTCGGCGATGATGACCAGCGGCTTGCCGGACTTGACGACCTTCTCCAGCACCGGCAGGACGTCGGCGATGGCCGAGATCTTGCCCTGGTTGATGAGGATGTAGGCGTCCTCGACGACGGCCTCCATGCGCTCGGCGTCGGAGATGAAGTAGGGCGAGATGTAGCCCTTGTCGAACTGCATGCCCTCGGTGAACTCGAGCTCGGTCGTGGCGGTGGAGGACTCCTCGACGGTGATGACGCCGTCCTTGCCGACCTTGTCGAAGGCGTCGGCGATCGTGGAGCCGATGACCTCGTCCTGAGCGGAGAGCGCCGCGACCTGGGCGATCTCGTCCTTGCCCTCGATCTCACGGGCGGTCTCGAGCAACCGGTCGGAGACGGCCTCGACGGCCTTGTCGATGCCTCGCTTGAGGCTCGCCGGGGCCGCGCCGGCCGCGACGTTTCGCAGGCCTTCCTTGACCATGGCCTGGGCCAGCACCGTGGCGGTGGTGGTGCCGTCGCCGGCGACGTCGTTGGTCTTGGTGGCCACCTCCTTGGCGAGCTGGGCACCGAGGTTCTCGTAGGGGTCTTCGAGTTCGACCTCGCGGGCGATGGTGACGCCGTCGTTGGTGATGGTCGGCGCACCCCACTTCTTGTCGATGACGACGTTGCGGCCCTTGGGGCCGAGCGTCACCTTGACCGCGTTCGCGAGCGCGTCGACACCGCGCTCGAGCGACTTGCGAGCCGAGTCGTTGAACTCAAGCGTCTTAGCCATGAATGTCCTTCGCTTCGCTTACTGGCGACCGGACTCTTCTTTCCCTGCGTGTCGCCGCCATTACGGCGCAGACACGCACAAGAACTGTGGTCCGGTCGGAGGGATGGTGCGGGTGGAGCAGACGCGCCCCGTATGCCGGGTTGCCGGCGTACGGGGCACGTCACTCACATGATGTGGCTGCTCAGCCGACGACGGCGAGGACGTCGCGAGCGGAGAGGATGAGGTACTCCTCGCCGCTGTGCTTCACCTCGGTGCCGCCGTACTTGCTGTAGATCACGCGGTCGCCGACCTTGACGTCGAGCGGGACGCGGTTGCCGTTGTCGTCGATGCGGCCGGGACCGATCGCGAGGACCTCGCCCTCCTGGGGCTTCTCCTTCGCGGTGTCCGGGATGACGAGCCCGGACGCCGTGGTCTGCTCGGCCTCGACGGACTTGACGACGATGCGGTCTTCGAGCGGCTTGATGGAAACCGACACGGTATGACCTCCCCTTCGGGAATGTCGGAGTGGACAGGTGGATGGAACGGATACTTCGGTACTGCCAAGTTCACGGCCTGACGGTCGCCGTCGCGGGGGTCGACCGGCTGGCTGCTTAGCACTCGGCGAACCGGAGTGCCAACGGCAAATCTAGGCGGGCGGTTAGCACTCGGTCAACTCGAGTGCCAGAACTCGGCGTGGCGTTCGCCCACGGCACAGAGTTCCATACTGAGCCGCGGGCGGCCTGGCCGGGGCAGAGCAGGGCGCTGACAGAATGCCGGCATGGACCTGGCCCTCCTGCGACGCCTGACGACCGGTGAGGGATGGGGGCTGCTCCAGTCGCTGCCGCCGTACGACGAGGAGAGCGCGCTGGCGCTGCAGCAGCGTCTGCGCGGCGCCGGCTTCGACCCCGACCTGGTGGCGGCTGCGCTCAACCAGGCCCGGCTGCGCGCCAGAGCGGTCGAGAAGTTCGGGGAGTTCGCCCGCGGCATGGTCTTCACCTCCGACGGCCTGGAACAGGCGACCCGGCTCCCGGTGGCCGCCCGGCACGCCGACCGGTTCCGGGCGGCCGACGTCCACACGGTCCACGACCTCGGCTGTGGCATCGGTGCCGATGCGATGGCGATGGCGGGCCTGGACCTGCGGGTCCGCGCCGTCGACGCGGACGAGGTCACCGCAGGCGTGGCCGCGGTGAACCTGCGTCACTGGCCCGAGTCCACCGCCGACCACGGAAGGGTGGAGGAGTTCCGGCCACCGGCCGGCCAGGGGGGACGCGGAGTCGGGGCGTGGCTCGACCCCGCCCGACGTACGCCCGGAGTCGCGGACGTCACCGGCCGCACACGCCGGATCTTCGACCTCGCCTCCATCTCCCCCTCCTGGCAGACGGTGCTCTCCCTGGCCCAGGAGCTGCCCGCCACCGGCGCCAAGCTGAGCCCGGCCTTCCCGCACGGCGCCCTGCCGCCGGGCGCTGAGGCGCAGTGGACCTCGTTCGACGGAGACGTGGTCGAGTGCACCGTCTGGTTCGGTCCGCTGGCACGTCACCGCGGCCGCTCGGCCGCCGTGCTGCGCCCGGGCGCACCACCCGTCCAGGTGACCGAGGAGGACGCCGACGGCTCCACGCCCGCCCTCACGAGCCTGTCGCTGCTCGGTGCGTGGCTCTACGAGCCCGACCGGGCCGTGCTCCGCGCAGGTCTGACGTCCGCCCTCACCGCCGTCACGGGTGGTGCCGAGCTCGATGCCGGGGTGGGGTACGTGGGGTCGAGCCGCTCGGTCGACGTGCCGTATGCCCGCCGGTACGCCGTCGTCGAGGCGATGCCCTTCAACGTCAAGGCGCTGCGCGGCTGGCTCCGCGACCACGGCGTGGACCGGCTCACCATCAAGAAGCGCGGGGTCAGCGTCGACGCCGACCTCTTACGCCGGCAGCTTCGTCTGCCGGCGAAGGGCAGTACCGAGGCGGTCGTGGTCGTCACCCGGGTGCGCAGCAACCAGGTGGTGCTCATCGTCCGCCCCACCTGAGGGCACGCCGTAGGCGCCGGCACCAGCCCACGCCGTATGGCGCGGTGAACTGGCCCACGCCGTCCGGCGCCGGCGCTGGCCCGTGGACCGGTCGGGCCGCCCCACAGGTCCACCGAGAACAGCCCATCCGCAGGTCGGCTGGGCAGCCTCCGGTCAGAGCGGCGCAAGCACGGGGTCCGGCTGGGCGCCGCGGCGCCGGACCGCCTCCGCCCCCGCTGTGGCCGCGCGCGCCACCGCCGCCGCTCGACCGGCGCCCGCCGCGAGGGCGGCCGCCAGCGCCCCGCAGAACGCGTCACCGGCTCCCGTCGTGTCCACCACGTCGGCGGGAGCGACGGGCGTGCCGTCATATCGGACGCCGTCCCACGTGCACCCGGCCGCCCCGAAGGTGACGAGCAGGGACCCCGGCACCACGCCGGAGTCGGCCAGCAGGAGGGCCTCGTGCTCGTTCACGACCAGGGGGTCGGCGAGGGCCGCCACGTCGGGAGGCAGGGCGGCAAACGGTGCCGCGTTGAGCACGACGCGGCAACCGCGGTCCGCGGCCTGCCGCGCCACCGCCGCCACGACGCCGAGCGGGATCTCCAGCTGCAGGAGCACGACATCGCCGGAGCCGAGGCCTTGGAGCTCCGGTGTGGTCACCGCACCGTTCGCTCCCGGCACGACGACGATCGCGTTCTCGCCGGCGCCGTCCACCGTGATCCACGCCTGGCCCGTCGCCTCCCCAGGCACGGTCTGCACGAGCGCGACGTCGACGCCCTGGGCGGCCAACCTGGCCTGGTAGGCCGCGCCGGGCTCGTCCGCCCCCACGGCACCGACGAGCTGCACCGACGCTCCCGCCAGGGCTGCTGCCATCGCCTGGTTGCCCCCCTTGCCTCCGGCGAACCGCTCCGCCGAGCCGGAGGCCAGCACCGTCTCCCCCGGGTGCGGATGCCGCTCCACCCGCGCGACGAGGTCGACGTTGAGTGACCCCACGACAACCACCCGGCCGGTCATCGCTGCGCCTGATCGACGGCGTCCCGCGCGCGCGTGCCGGGTTCGACGGTGTCCGGCATCACGCTGTCCGGCCGCACGGTGTCCAGCCACAGGCGCGCATAGGCGTCACCGTCGACCTCGAGACAGACGTCGGCGCTCACCCTGCTCTGGCCGTGCGGGTCGTGCGAGAGGTCCGTCGCCTGATCACGCCGGTCCACGATGGTCCGTCCGCGGGACCAGGTCCCGGCAAGCTCGACCCGCAGGGGGAGCCGTCGGCGCGCGACCCCGCTGGGCTCCAGCACCGCGCAGACCGCGCCGGCGTCGCCGATGGTCGCGGAGTCAGCGCCCACGCGCTCGCACTGGAACGCGATGAGGCGTCCGGCAAGCTCGGCGGGGCCGCGGTTCCCGGTGTCTATGAGCGTCTGCGCCTGCTCGCGGGTCACGCGCGGCTGGTAGAAGACGTCGAGACCGTACATCGTCACGGGGAGGTCCAGGTCGGCGCAGGCGTCGAGCACGATCGCCGCGGCCTCGGGGTCGTGGAACACGTTGAACTCGGCCGAGGCGGTGGCGTTGCCGGCATCGACCGCTCCACCCATGAAGACGACCTGTCGCAGGCCACGTGCCACCTCGGGGTAGGTCCGCAGCAGCAGCGCGATGTTCGTCAGCGGTGCCAGCGGAACCAGTGTGACGCGATCGTCCGCCCTGCCCAGCGCTGCCTCCAGGAGAACGTCGCGCAGGACCTCCACGGCGTGGCGTGGGTCGGCTCGCCTGGTGGACCTCGGCCAGTCGAGGTCTCCCATCCCGTCGAGGCCGTGCACGTGTCTGGCGTCCGCGGCCTCCTCGAGCAGCGGGCGCTCGGCGCCCCGGGCCACGACGACGTCAGGACGCCCGGCCGCATCGAGCACGGTCAGGGTATTCGCCACGACCTGGTCGACGGCCGCGTTGCCCCCCACGCACGTGACGGCGCGCAGCTCAAGGTCCGGATGCCGGGCCGCCAGCAGGAGGGCACAAGCGTCGTCGACGCCCGTGTCGACGTCGAGAACCACCGGGTGCACCATGCAGCGATCCTGCCAGAGCGGATGGGATACGTTGCCTCGGTGACCGCCGCTTCCGTGCGCCGCCTGCGCGCCGTGGCAGTCGGTCTGACCGCGATGGGCCTCCTGCTCTCGGCGGGCTGCGAGGGGTCGGTCTCGGGGAGTCGCGCGTCCTCCGCGCCGACGGCCGCCGCAACGACGTCGGGCGGCACCACGTCCGGAAGCCCGTCGTCCGCGGGCTCCGGTGCCGCCAGGTCAGCGACGTCCGGCTCCACGTCAGCCCACCCCTCCACGTCCGCCACCCCCGGCGTCGCGGCGACGACGTCGACAGTCTCGTCGACCACCCTGGCGACGTGTGGCCAGCGGCTGGCGCGCGAGATGTCGGCGCCGCAGAGGGCGGGACAGCTCATCATGGTGGGCCTGCAAGCCACCGGGAGCTCGCGGGCCCTCGCTGCGCAGGTGCGCTCGCAACGGCTGGGCGGCGTCATCTTCCTCGGTGGCTGGTCCGGCGGCGCCGCGTCCACAGCTACGGTCGCGCGCCGGCTTCAGTCCGCCACTGAAGGCTCGCTACTCGTCGCTGTCGACCAGGAGGGCGGCCAGGTCCAGCAGCTGCGCGGACCCGGGTTCGACGCCATACCGTCCGCTCGCACCCAGGCGACCCTCGGGGCGGCAGGCGAGGAGCGCGCCGTGCGGACGTGGTCGCGACAGCTGACCCGCGCGGGGGTCAACGTCAACCTCGCACCGGTGGCGGACACCGTTCCGACGTCGCTGGGGGCCGGGAACCAGCCCATCGGCCGCTATCGCCGCGACTTCTCCCCGGGCAGCCCCCAGACGAACGCGAGGTATGTCGCGGCCTTCGTCCGGGGCACGCTGGCCGGCGGCGTGGCGCCCACCGTCAAGCACTTTCCCGGGCTGGGGCGCGTGACAGGAAACACCGACGTGACCAGTACCGGCATCACGGACAGGCGCACCGCCAGCGGGGACCCGTACCTCGCCCCGTTCAGGGCCGGCATCGAGGCAGGAGCGCCGCTCGTCATGGTGTCCTCCGCCCGTTATCCCCTGCTCGACCGCGACAACCAGGCGATGTTCTCCTCGAAGGTCGTCACCGACCTGCTTCGCGGCGAGCTGGGGTTCACCGGAGTGGCCATCACCGACGACGTCGGCGCTGCCAGGGCCGTCTCGGACGTGCCTGTGGGGGCACGGGCCACGAGGTTCGTCGCCGCCGGAGGCGACATCGTGCTGACCGCCCGACCGGATCAGGCGCCCGTGATGCTCCGGGCGATCGCGGCGAAGCGGGCCGCGAGTCCGGTGTTCGCTGACCAGGTCGACCGGGCAGCCGCCAGGGTGCTGGACCTCAAGGCCTCACTCGGCCTGGTGAGGTGCTGAGCCAGGGCCCCCGTCACGGTGCTCTCGCGCCCGCCGTTCATCACGAGGTACGTGAAGCCGTCCCACAGACCGTCGAGGACAGCCTGTCTTCCACGAGCCATGGTGGTCATGACGCCCTCTCTTCCTGTCTGTGCCCGGAAGGAGTCAGCGCCCCAGCCCCCGATACCTCCTCCTCCGAAGTCTGGGACTTCGGGGCGACACGCCGGTGCCAGAGCCGAAGTCCCAGACTTCGGAGGAGTCTGCGGGGCGGAGCGCGGGCGAGTGGGGCGGAGCGCGGGCGAGTGAGGCGGAGCGCCTGCGAGCCTGCGGACTAGGCCTGCACCTGGGTCACTGGCATGGAGGAGTCCGCCGGGAGCGCCAGATCCGACGCCGGCCGTCCCTTGAGCAGCATCTGCGCCCCGAGCGCGGCCACCATGGCCCCGTTGTCCGTGCACAGCCCGGGCCTCGGCACGCGCAGCGCGATCCCAGCGGCGTCGCACCGTTCCTGGGCCAGCGCGCGCAGTCGCGAGTTCGCGGCCACGCCGCCACCGATCTGAAGGTTCTCGACCCCGTTCTCCCGGCAGGCCAGGACCGCCTTGCGCGTCAGCACGTCGGTCACGGCCTCCTGGAACGACGCGGCCACATCGGACACGGGCACCGGTTCGCCGGCCGCCTCCCTGGCGTGCACCCACCGGGCCACGGCCGTCTTCAGCCCCGAGAAGGAGAAGTCGAACCGGTGCCGCTCCAGGTCACGGCCCTGGGTCAGGCCACGAGGGAAGTCGATCGCCACCCGGCTCCCCTCACGCGCGGCCCGGTCGATGTAGGGCCCTCCGGGGAACGGGAGTCCGAGCACGCGGGCCACCTTGTCGAAGGCCTCACCGGCCGCGTCGTCGATGGTCGACCCCAGCGAGCGCACGTCGTGCGTGACGTCCGGCACCAGGAGCAGCGAGGAGTGCCCTCCTGAGACCAGCATGGCGACCGTCGGCTCGGGCAGCGGTCCATGCTCCACGATGTCGACAGCCACGTGCGAGGCGAGGTGGTTGACGCCGTACAGCGGGACGCCCAGCGCAACGGCCAGCGACTTCGCCGCAGCGACCCCGACCATGAGCGCTCCCGCCAGCCCGGGCCCCGACGTCACCGCCACGGCGTCGATGTCCGCCAGCCGGACGCCCGCCTCACGCGTGGCCCGCTCGAGCGTGGGCACCATGGCCTCGAGGTGCGCTCGGCTGGCCACCTCGGGGACGACCCCGCCGAACCGCGCGTGCTCGTCGACGCTGCTGGCGATCGCGTCCACGAGCAGCTTCTCGCCGCGCACGATGCCGACGCCGGTCTCGTCGCAGGACGTCTCCAGGCCGAGCACCAGGGGCTGGTCGCCCGTCATCACGCCACCCCGCCCAGCGCGAGCCGCATGACGAGGGCGTCCACGTCGCCCGGCTGGTAGTAGCGGCGGCGTACGTTCAGCACGCCGAAACCCCTTGCGCCGTAGAGCCTGCGCGCGGGTTCGTTGTCGGCGCGCACCTCGAGCATGACGTATGCCGCGTGGTCGGCCGCCGCCCGCTCGACCAGCCCCTCGAGGAGCCGTCGTCCCACGCCGCGCCCCTGGGCGGACGGAGCCACCGCCAGGGTCATGATGTCGGCCACCTCGCCGGCCAGGTCGACGCCGGCGTACCCGGCAAGGGCCCCGCTCTCGTCCTCCTCCACCAGATAGCAGCGCCGCGGGCGGCCGGCCAGCTCGGACCACCAGGTCTTCGCTAGCCAGGCGTCTGCGGGGAAGAGCTCGGTCTCCAGCGCGCTCAGCGCCTCGATGTCGGTCCAGCGCAGGTCCCTCATGGCGTAGCCCGTTCTGCGGTCGTGAGCGCGTCCGGCCGTCGCAGGTACAGCGGCTCGACCGGCATCGCGACCCCCGCCCGCAGGCGCTCGACTGCAAGCTCGGCGAGCGTGGACGCGCGGACGTCGTGGACCGGCAGAGGTCGGGCGAACAGCTCGGGGAAGAGCAACGGTCCGCGTCCGGCGGTGGGCAGTCCCAGAAGGGGCTCAGGCAGCTCCCGCGGACGGTCGACCGCGGGGTCGCTGAGCCGCCGCACTCGGCCGCCGTGAGCCGCGTACCGCGCCCAGTAGACCTCCCTGCGCCGCGCGTCAGTGGCCACGACCAGCTCCTCGTCCCCCACCTCCGCCGCCGCGTCGACGGCCAGCGCGTCCAGGCTGCATACACCGTGGACCGGGATACCGCGGGCGTGAGCGAAGACGAGCCCGGTGACGATGCCGACGCGCAGCCCGGTGAACGGCCCGGGCCCGGTCCCCACCACGACGTCGGTCACGTCGCCGGGCTCACGGGCCGCGGAGTCCAGGCAGCGGCGGACCAGTGGGGCGAGGTGCTCGGTATGGCCACGGGCGTCCAGGACCGTGGCGCTCTCCTGGACGTCGTCCCCGCGCAGCGCCACCGAGATGGCACTGGTGGAGGTGTCGATGGCGAGCACCAGCATCACGGCACCCCCAGCCCGTCGAGCGGGGCGCCGTCCCAGCGCTCCCCCCACGCCGCCACGGTGGCCTGCCGGACCTCCTCGCCGGTGAGCGTGACCTCCACCCGGTCCTCGGTGAGGTCCTCCACCAGGCCGTGCCCCCACTCCACCACCGTCACCGAGTCCGTCAGGGAGGTGTCGAGGTCGAGGTCGTCGAGCTCGGCCAGCCCGCCGAGCCGGTACGCGTCGACGTGGACCAGCGGCGGCCCGTCGACCAGGGACGGATGGATCCTGGCGATGACGAAGGTCGGGGAGGTCACCGGACCGCGCACCCGCAGTCCCTCGGCGATGCCCTGCGTCAAGGTGGTCTTGCCCGCGCCGAGTCCCCCGGTCAGCAGGACCAGGTCGCCGGCGTGGAGCAGCCGGCCGAGCCTGGCGCCCCAGGCCCTCGTCTCCTCAGGGGTGGCCAGCGGCGGGCCGAGCAGCTCAGGCACCACGCCTGCCCTGCCGGCGAGCGCTGGCGACGCGGCGGCGCTTGGCAAGGTCGGTGACCGTCCGGCGCACCCGGGGCTTGGCCTCGACCTCGATCCCTTCGCCCGCGGCGCGCATCCCCCGCTCCACGAGCTGGACGAGCTGCTCGGTCACGACGTCAGGGTGCTCCAGCATGATGATGTGTCCGGCGTCCTCCACGACGACGTGCTCCGCACCGGGGACCAGCCGGACGATCGCCTCGGAGTGGCTGGGCGGCGTCAACAGGTCCTGCATCCCGTTGAGCACCAACGTCTCCACGCCGTGGAACGCCTCCAGCGCGGCCCTCTTGTCATGCATGTTGATCGACGGGAGGAAGTCAGCCATGACCTGCAGCGGCGTCCCGAAGATCATGTCGCCGGTGTACCGGACCGTCGTCTGAGAGACCGGCGAGGCGAAGCTGTAGTGGTCGACGATGAGGTCCTCGACGTCCCGACCGAACCGCCGGACGGTGCCGAGCAGCTGCTGGCGGGCCCCGAGTCTGGCGAGGAACCGCGGGCCGATCCGTCCCAGGAGCCGGCCGATGAACTGGCCGAAGCCCAGCGTGACCATGTTCTCGCCACCGGCACTGGTCGCCACGAAGGCCACTGCGACGACGCGGTCCCGCACCACCTCGGGGAACTGCTGCGCCATGGCCATGACCGTCATACCACCCATGGAATGGCCGACGAGCACGAGCGGTCCGTCCGGGACCGCCTCCTGAAGCACCTGGTGCAGGTCTCGGCCCAGCTGGTCGAGCGTGCAGGACTCCGCAGGCGCCTTCTCCGACCGGCCGTGGCTGCGCTGGTCCCAGAGGACGACCCGGTATCCCGCGGCGGTTAGCGCCTTGCGCTGCAGGACCCAGCTCTTGAGACTCAACGTGTAGCCGTGCGAGAACACCACCGTGGGCCTGCCTGTCGCGGCCTGCTGCGGGTCGGGCTCGTCGATCTCGACGTGCAGCGGGATCCCGTCGTCCGCCAGGACGGCGAGCTCCTTGTCGGCGCTGTGCGCGTACGCGCCCTCGGGCGCCAGGACCGCGTACCGGGCGATGCGGTCGCGGTTGACCCGGTCGGCCGCCACCCCGACCGCGGTGGCGGCCCCCGCGGCCGCGAGGCCGATCCCGAGCCCGGCCAGGCCGCGTCCCGTGGGCCTCACCCGAGGTCCTCTCCGAGATACTGCCGCGGCACGCGGGCGCCCACCCGGGTCACGATCTCGTAGTTGATGGTGCCGACGGCCTCGGCCCAGTCCTGGGCGGTCGGCTCCCCGGCCGCACCGACGCCGAACAGCACTGCCTCGTCGCCCGCGGTGGCGCTGCTGTCCGCGCCGAGGTCGAGGACGAACTGGTCCATGCAGACCCGTCCCGCGACGGCGTACCGGCGGCCGGCCACCTGGACCGGCCCGACGCCGGACGCATGCCGCGGCACGCCGTCGGAGTACCCCATCGGCACCAGCCCGAGCCGGGTCTGGGCGGTCGTCGTGTAGGCGTGCCCGTACGACACTCCCTGGCCTGCGGGACAGTCCTTGACGCTGGACAGCCGGGCCACGAGCCGCATCGCCTCCCGGAGTCCGAAGTCCTCCGGGGCGCCGAGGTCCGGGACGGGCGACAGCCCGTAGACCGAAACCCCGGGGCGCACGAGGTCGTAGTGCGCGGAGGGGTTCGTGAGGGTGGCCGCGGAGTTGGCCAGGTGACGGACGGCAGGGTCCAGCCCCGCCTTGCGGGCCTGGGCCACGACCCCCTCGAACCGCTGCTGCTGCGCCTCGACGGTGGGATGCCCCGGCGCGTCGGCGTACGCGAAGTGCGAGAAGATCCCCACGACCTCGAGGGCGTGCTCGGCCTGCAACCGTGCGGACTCCGTGAGGATCTCGTCCAGCTCCGGGTCCCAGGCGCCGTTCCGCCCGAGCCCGGTGTCGACCTTGAGGTGCACGCGAGCGGTCCGTCCGGTCGCCGATGCAGCCTCGCGCACCTGGGCCAGCGACCAGAGGGTCGACACGCCGACGTCGACGTCCGCCTCCACTGCGGCGGTGAAGTCCTGCCCGGGGACGTGGAGCCAGCTCAGCACGGGCGCGGTCACGCCCGCCGCACGCAGCTGGAGGGCCTCCGCGAGCTGGGCCACGCCGAGCCAGGTGGCGCCGCCCCGCAGCGCCGCGCGGGCACTGGGCAGCAGGCCGTGCCCGTACGCGTCCGCCTTCACGACGGCCATGACCTCAGCGGCCCCGGCTCGCTCCTTCAAGGCTCGCACGTTGTCGCTGACTGCCTGCAGGTCCACCTGGGCACACGCGGGAAGCCCCGGCGGAGCCGGGGCGAATACCGTGGTCAGAGGGTGTGTGCTCATCGCTGTCCAGTCTGTCAGAACGGGCCCCGAGGCGGACGTCGGCCCGTCCTCGCCGGCTCGACGACCGTGCCGACGACCGTGCCGGCATGCCGATGCTGGGCGCGGTCACCTGGTCAGCAGCTGGGCGACAGTGCTCGGTATGGCGTGTGCCACGGCGAGCGCGCGCACCGGACCCCCGGGGTTGGCGCGGTCCGCCGCCACCCCGTGCACCAGGGCGCCGAGGCTCCCGGCGTCCAGGGGGGCCAGGCCCGCAGCCAGCAGGGCCCCGCACAGTCCGGCGAGGACGTCACCGGCTCCGGCGGTCGCCAGCCAGGGGGGCGCGTCGTTCTGCGAGCGCACCGGCAGCTCCGACGCGGACGGAGGGACGACGAGGGTCGTCGCGCCCTTGAGGAGGACCGTGGCGCCGGTCAGCTCCGCCGCCTGGCGGGCGTGGCGCAGGGGCGAGCCCTCGACCTCGTCCCGGCCCACCCGCCGACCGGTCAGACGGGTGAGCAGCCGGGCCAGCTCGCCTGCGTGCGGCGTGAGCAGGGTCGCGCCGGGGCGGGAGCCGTCGACGAGGTCGAGCCCACCGGCGTCCACGAGCACCGGAAGGTCGGACTCGAGCGCCTGGCGAGCCACCTGGAGCTGCTCGGAGCCGCCCGCTGCGCCGGCCTCGGTGTCCAGTCCCGGTCCCAGGACCCAGGCCTGGACCCGGCCGGGCCCTATGACGGCCTCGGGGACGCTGGAGCGCACGAGCGCGGTGGGGCTCGGCGGGCCGACATACCGGAGCATCCCCACGCCCGCCTCCACCGCTGCGGTGCACGCCAGCAGCGGCGCCCCGGTGTAGGCCTCTCCCCCGGCCACCATGCCGAGCACCCCCCGGGAGTACTTGTCGTCCGTCGAGCGGGGAACGGGCCACCACCTCGCCACGTCGTCGTGCTTGAGCCGCTCCACGTCGGCAGGTCCCTCGAGCCGGAGCCCGATGTCCACGACCGTCAGGCGTCCCACGGCGACCTCGGTGGCCGGAAGCACGTGGACCGGCTTGGCGACCCCGAACGTCACCGTCTCGTCGGCGAAGACGCCCGAGCCGGAGGCCTGTTCGCCGCCGGGGTCGTGGCCGGAGGGCAGGTCCACGGCGACGACGTACGCGGAGGCCGGGATGGCGTCGACCCATGCCACCGCCTCGGCGGGCAGGCCCGGCCGGCCGCCGATCCCCAGCACCCCGTCGACCACGAGGTCGGCGTCCACGATCGCCGCAGCCTGGTCGTGCGCCGGCACGCTGAGGACCACGCCGGCCGTCCTGGCGGCCTGCACCGCACCGTCGTGGACCGGCCAGTCACCCGTCACGGCGACACAGTGGAAGCCCGACCCGGCCAGCGCGGCCACGGCATACAAGGCGTCGGCTCCGTTGTTGCCCGGGCCGACCAGCGCGACCACTCGTGCGCCGCCACGCTCGGCGAGGCGGGCGCGGCACACCTCGGCCAGCCCGGTCGCCGCCCGAGCCATCAGCTCACCGTCGGGCAGGGTCGCCATGAGCGACGCCTCGGCCGCCCGCACCCTTTCGGCCGAGTAGGCGCGGAGCACCCCTCACCCCTCTGCGATGACGACGGCGGACGCGATTCCGGCGTCATGGGAGAGGGAGATGTGCATGGCCCGGACGCCCAGCGCTTCGGCACGAGCCTGCACCGTGCCCATGACGTGCAGGTGTGGGCGACCGTCGTCGCCGCGCCGGACCGTGGCGTCCTGCCACTGCAGCCCGACCGGCGCGCCGAGCGCCTTGGCCAGCGCCTCCTTGGCGGCGAAGCGGGCGGCGAGGGAGTTGAGCGGCAGGATGCGCTCCTCGTCGGTGAACAGCCGGTCGAGGAGCGCCGGGGTGCGCTGAAGCGTCTCCCCGAACCGCTCGACATCGACGACGTCGATGCCCACTCCGACGATCACACCGGCCTACTCGACCGTGACCGACTTGGCGAGGTTCCTCGGCTGGTCGACGTCCAGCCCCTTCGCGGTGGACAGGTGCAGGGCGAAGATCTGGAGGGGGACCACCGTCAGCAGCGGCGCGAGCAGCGGCGAGGTCGAAGGCACCCGGATGACCTCGTCGGCGAACGGGAGGACGTCCTCGTCGCCCTCCTCGGCGACGACCAGGGTCCGCGCCCCACGGGCGCGGATCTCCTGGATGTTCGAGACGACCTTCTTGTGCAGGTCGTGCGGGGTGCCGGGACCCGGGACGACGATGAACACCGGCTGTCCGGCCTCGATCAGGGCGATCGGGCCGTGTTTCAGCTCACCCGCCGCGAAACCCTCGGCGTGGATGTAGGCCAGCTCCTTGAGCTTGAGCGCCCCCTCCATCGCCACCGGGTAGCCGACGTTGCGACCGAGGAAGAGCACGGACCGGGTGTCCGCCATGAAGCGGGCGACCTCCTTGACCCGGTCCATCCGTCCGAGGAGCTCCTCGAGCTTGGCGGGGATCTCGTGCAGCTCCTTCATGACGGCCTGTGCGTCGTCGGCGAACGTCCCGCCGCGCAGCTGGGCCAGGTAGAGCCCGAGGACGTAGCAGGCGGTGATCTGGGCCAGGAACGCCTTGGTGGACGCGACGGCGATCTCCGGGCCTGCGTGGGTGTACAGGACCGCGTCGGACTCGCGCGGGATGGTCGAGCCGTGCGTGTTGCAGATGGACAGCGTCAGGGCCCCCAGCTCGTGGGCGTGCTTGACGGCCATGAGGGTGTCCATCGTCTCGCCCGACTGGCTGATGCTGACCACCAGCGTGCCGTCCGTCGCGATCGGGTCGGAGTACCGGAACTCGTGCGCGAGGGCCACCTCGACCGGGATGCGGGTCCAGTGCTCGATCGCATACTTCGCGACCATCCCCGCGTACGCCGCCGTGCCGCACGCCACGATGATGATCCGCTCCACCCCGCGCAGCTGGTCCTCGTTGATCGACATGTCGTCGAGCACGAGCCGCCCCTCGATGTCGGTCCGGCCGAGCAGCGTGTCGCCGACGGCGTGCGGCTGCTCGTGGATCTCCTTCTCCATGAAGGTGGCGTAGCCGCCCTTCTCGGCCGCCGCAGCGTCCCAGGTCACCTCGTAGCGCTTGCCCTGGGCCACGGTGCCGTCGAAGTTGATGACCTCGTGGGAGTCGGCGGTGATGGTGACGATCTGGTCCTGACCGAGCTCGAGGGCCTGACGGGTATGGCCGATGAAGGCCGCGACGTCGGAACCGAGGAAGTTCTCCCCGTCGCCCAGGCCCACCACGAGCGGCGAGTTACGCCGCGCGCCGACCACGACCCCGGGGCTGTCAGCGTGAACGGCGAGGAGGGTGAAGGCGCCCTCCAGCCGGTTGACGACGTTCTGCATGGCGCGGGTCAGGTCGCCCGTCTCTTCGTACGCCCGGGCCACCAGGTGGGCCGCGACCTCGGTGTCGGTCTCGCTCTCGAAGGCGACCCCGTCGGCCAGCAGAGCCTTCTTGAGCGCGTGGAAGTTCTCGATGATGCCGTTGTGGATGAGGGCCAGCTTGCCGTCGTCCCCGCCGCGGTGCGGGTGGGCGTTCTCGTCCGTGGGGCCGCCGTGCGTCGCCCAGCGGGTGTGCCCGATGCCCGTCGTCGCTCCGGGCAGGCTGTCGGCGTCGAGGGCGCCCTGGAGGTTGACGAGCTTGCCCGCCCGCTTCTCGCTGGCGACGCCCTCGGAGGTGACGAGCGCGACACCGGCCGAGTCGTACCCCCGGTACTCCAGCCTCGCCAGGCCCTCCATCACGACGTCCAGCGCCTTGCCGTCCGCCTTCGGACCCACATACCCCACGATTCCGCACATGCGGAGCAGCCTAACGGCCAGGTCCGCCCGCACGGGGTCGCCCGGGCCGTGGGCGACAATGGCGACCGTGAGCCATCCCGCAGGCAGCCAGGCCCCGCTCCCGTCCCCGTACGTCGAGCTCGACCGCGAGGCATGGGCACGGCTGCGCGAGAACCAGCCGCTCAGCCTGAACGCCTCCGACCTGGCGCGGTTGCGCGGGCTCGGCGAGCGGATCGACCTCGCCGAGGTGGAACAGGTGTACCTCCCCCTGTCGCGGCTGCTCAACTTCTACGTCGGCGCCACGGCCGGGCTGCACCGGATCACCGGGGACTTCCTCGGCGAGCGGCCCGCGAAGACACCGTTCGTCATCGGGGTGGCGGGGTCCGTGGCGGTCGGCAAGTCGACGACGGCGCGCGTCCTGAAGGAGCTGCTCTCACGATGGCCGGGCACACCTCGGGTGGAGCTCGTCACGACGGATGGCTTCCTGTGGCCCAACTCGGAGCTGGAGCGACGGGACCTGTTGCAGCGCAAGGGCTTTCCGGAGTCGTACAACCGGCGTGCGCTGCTGCGTTTCGTCGCAGAGGTGAAGGCCGGCAGGGCCGAGGTGTGTGCGCCCGTCTACTCGCACCTCACCTACGACATCGTTCCCGGGGAGCAGGCCGTGGTGCGTCAGCCGGACGTGCTCATCGTCGAAGGGCTCAACGTCCTGCAGGCCCCGCGGGTCCAGGAGGGAGGGCGGGTGGGGATGGCGGTCAGCGACTTCTTCGACTTCTCCGTCTACGTGGACGCCCACCTCGACGACATCCGCCACTGGTATGTCGAGCGGTTCCTGCGCCTTCGTGAGACCGCGTTCGCCGACCCGGACTCGTACTTCCACCGGTATGCCGCGCTGACGGACGAGGAGGCGCGCGCCACGGCCGCCGACATCTGGGCCCGGATCAACGAGGTGAACCTCCGCGAGAACGTGCTGCCGACCCGCAGCCGGGCCACGCTCGTGCTGTCCAAGGGCAAGGACCACGGCGTCCGGCGGATCCGCTTGCGCAAGCTCTGAACGCAAGCGGCGACGTCGTTGGGCATCATGGACCTATGCCGCCTCAGACCGACGCAGAAGAGACCACCACGCGACCCAGCACCCGCACGGAGCACGACTCGATGGGCGAGGTGGAGGTGCCTGCCGATGCGCTGTGGGGTGCCCAGACCGCCCGGGCGGTCGACAACTTCCCCATCTCGGGCGTTCCGGTGCCGCCCGGGGTCATCCACGCCCTGGCGCTCGTCAAGGGAGCCGCCGCCGAGGTCAACGCGGAGCTGCAGGTACTGGATGCGGGCCTCGCCGAGGCTATCGCCGCTGCCGCGCGCGAGGTCGCGGACGGCCGGCACGACGACCAGTTCCCCATCGACGTCTTCCAGACCGGCTCAGGGACGTCGACCAACATGAACGTCAACGAGGTACTGGCCCGCCTGGCGCACCTGTCTACACAGCAGGCCGTCCACCCGAACGACCACGTCAACGCAGGCCAGTCCAGCAACGACACCTTCCCGAGCGCCCTGCGTATCGCAGCGACACTGGCCGCGCACCGCGACCTCGCTCCCAGCCTCCTCCACCTCGCCACCGCTCTTCGCGCCAAGGAGCGCGAGTTCGCGGACGTCGTGAAGGCCGGTCGCACCCACCTCATGGACGCCGTCCCCGTCACGCTGGGACAGGAGTTCGGGGGCTATGCCCGCCAGGTCGAGCTGGGCCGCGAGCGGGTCCTCGCGGCCGCCCGGGCGACTGCCGAGCTGCCCCTGGGCGGAACCGCAGCAGGCACCGGCCTCAACGCCGCGCCCGGCTTCGCCGCCGCGGTCATCGACCGCGTGAGCGAGCGGACCGGCGTGGAGTTCCGCGAGGCACAGGACCACTTCGAGGCCCAGTCGGCGCAGGACGCGGTCGTCGAGCTGAGCGGGGCCCTGCGCGTGGTCGCAGTTAGCCTGACGAAGATCTGCAACGACCTGCGCTGGATGTCCTCCGGGCCGCGCAGCGGTCTGGGCGAGATCCGGCTGCCGGACCTGCAACCCGGGTCGAGCATCATGCCCGGCAAGGTCAACCCGGTCATCCCCGAGGCGACGCTCATGGCGTGCGTCCAGGTGGTGGGCAACGACGCCGCCATCGCCATGGCGGGGGCGTCAGGGGCGTTCGAGCTCAACGTCATGCTGCCCGTGATGGCACGGAACATCCTCGAGTCGACCGGGCTGCTCGCGAGGACGGCGAGCCTGCTGGCCGACCGTTGCGTCGACGGGATCGAGGCGGACCACGAGCGGGCCAGGGAGCTCGCGGAAGGGTCACCGTCGATCGTCACCCCGCTCAACCGGTACATCGGCTACGAGGCGGCGGCGGCCGTCGTGAAGCAGTCCATCAAGGAGCGGCGACCGATCCGCGAGATCGTCCTGGAGCGGGGCCACGTCGAGAACGGGCAGCTCACCGAGGCCCAGCTCGACGAGGCCCTCGACGTGCTGGCGATGACCCGCCCGCCGGCGTAGACGGCAGGCTCGGTCAGCCCGGCCCCACTGCCGCGACTGGCGTGCTCACGAGGAGCGACTGGCATGCCCAGTGCCCTGGCGTGCCCAATACCAGTGAGGGCTCAGTACCAGTGGGGCTCAGTACCAGTGGGGCTCAGTACCAGTGGGGGGAGCGGCTCTGCCAGGCTGCCCAGGCGCCACAGGGGGTGCCGTACGACGACTTGATGTACTGCAGTCCCCACGTGATCTGCGTCGCGGGGTTGGTGCGCCAGTCCGGACCCACCGTGCCCATCTTGGAGCCGGGCAGCGCCTGCGGGATGCCGTAGGCGCCGGAGGAGGAGTTCTCGGCCTTCCAGCGCCAGCCGCTCTCGCCGTTCCACAGGTTGTCCAGGCAGCCCCACTGCCCAGCGCCGTAGCCGAAGTCACCGAGCAGCGCGCGGGCTGCGGCGCGGGGGTCCTTCTGGGCGTTCGCGAGCAGAGCCAGCTTCTTGGCCTCGAGCGCCTTGCGCGCCTTGTCGCGGGCCACCTTGGCAGCAGCTTCCCGGCGAGCCGAAGCAGCGGCCTTCGCGGCGGCCTGGGCTGCCACGCGGTCCCTCTCCTGGACGGCAGCGGAGGTCGCGTTCGTCTCGCTCCGCGCGGCAGCGAGCCTCGCCGTGTCCTCGATCTGGGCATCCGCCAGCTCGTTCGCCTGGGCGATCGCCTCGGTGCTGACGGTATAGGCCGCGGCCCCGGTCTGACGCCGGTCCGCGGCCTGGTAGCCGGCAGCCGTCGTGGCCAGCACTGCGAGTAGGAGGCAGGACGTCACCGCGGGACGCCGGATGGCCCGGGTGAGGCCGGAGGATCGGGAGGGTGTCCTGCCTTGGGCCGCCAGGTGGCGGTGGCGGCCCTGGTAGGGCTGGCGCATGCGGGGCTTCCTCCAAGAAAAAAACCACCGGACGTGGTGGCCTCGACGGGGCTGGGGAGACGCACCCAAGCCACCCTGAACTCCCGGCCCGGCGCGTTATGAAACCGAGACCTTACCCGAGGATGACCGCTGGTCCCAACTCGCGAGCAGGGGCGACAACGGCTTCGGGTGCTCGGGGCCACCCGTCGTGGCGTTGCCCACGCGCCGCGACGTTGCCCACGCGCCGCCACGTTGCCCACGGCAGTCCGTGGGCAACGTCGCGAACCGTTCGCTAGGTGAGCTTCCAGCTAGCTGTCGGCGGAGCAGCGCCTGCTCAGATCTCGAGGCCCTCCAAGAGGTCTGTCACCAGCGCGGCGATGGGGCTCCGCTCGCTACGGGTGAGGGTGACGTGTGCGAAGAGCGGGTGTCCCTTGAGCGCCTCGATGACTGCGGCCACACCGTCGTGCCGGCCCACCCGCAGGTTGTCGCGCTGGGCTACGTCATGGGTCAACACCACGCGTGAGTTCTGGCCGACCCTGGACAGGACCGTGAGCAGGACGTTGCGCTCCAGCGACTGCGCCTCGTCGACGATGACGAACGCGTCGTGCAGGGAGCGGCCCCGGATGTGCGTCAACGGCAGGACCTCGAGCATCCCCCGATCCATCACCTCCTCCACCACCTCATGGGAGACCAGGGCGCCGAGCGTGTCGAACACGGCCTGCGCCCACGGCCCCATCTTCTCCGACTCGCTACCGGGCAGATAGCCGAGCTCCTGACCGCCCACGGCGTACAGCGGCCGGAAGACCACCACCTTGCGCTGCTGCCGCCGCTCCATCACCGCCTCCAGCCCGGCGCAGAGCGCGAGTGCCGACTTCCCGGTTCCCGCGCGTCCGCCCAGGCTGAGGATGCCCACGTCGGGGTCGAGCAGCAGGTCGAGGGCGATGCGCTGCTCGGCGCTGCGGCCGTGCAGCCCGAAGGCGTCCCGGTCACCGCGCACGAGCCGGATCTGCTTGTCGGCGCCGACCCGCCCCAGACCGCTTCCCCGCGGCGACAGCAGGACGAGCCCGGTGTGGCAGGGCAGCTCGGCGGCGGCCGCGTTCTCCACCCGACCGTGCTCGTAGAGGGCGTCCATCTCCTCGACAGTGACGTCCAGCTCCGCCATCCCGGTCCAGCCGGAGTCGACGGCAAGCTCCGCGCGGTACTCCTCGGCCGCCATACCGACTGCCGCGGCCTTGACCCGCATGGGGAGGTCCTTGCTGACGACCGTGACGTCGAAGCCCTCGTCGGACAGGTTCTTGGCCACGGAGAGGATCCGCGTGTCGTTGTCCCCGAGCCTGAAGCCCGCGGGCAGGGCCCCGGGGTCGGTGTGGTTGAGCTCCACCCGCAGCGTCCCGCCGTCGTCACCTACCGGAACCGGCGCGTCGAGCCTGCCTTCGCGCAGCCTCAGCTCGTCGAGCAGGCGCAGCGCCTGGCGGGCGAAGTAGCCGAGCTCGGGATGATGGCGCTTCGCCTCCAGCTCGGTGACCACCACCACGGGGAGCACGACCTCGTGCTCCTTGAAGCGCAGCATGGCGCGCGGGTCGGAGAGCAGCACCGAGGTGTCCAGCACGAAGGTCCGCAGGGCGGGCCGTGTGCCCGCGCCTCGGGCCGCGGTCGAGACCGGCGCCCTGGAGCCCCGGGGCGCGGCCGCCGCAGTGGTGGAGGCGGCAGGAGTGGTGTCGTGGTTCGAGGCCAATGTCTCTCCTCGGCACAGCGCGCGCTTCGGCGCGATGCGCCTACTCGCGAGCGAGGTGCCGGGACCTGGCCTGCCCACCGCGGTGGAGCCGGTGCCGGCCCTCCGCGCGGAGCGAGGTGTGCTCCATGTGTCGGGCCTCCCGAATGCGGGGCGGGTGCTCCGCATCACTGACGACGGTACGACTGGACCCTGTCAGCCGGTCGCAGCGGCCCGGTGTGTCGCTCAGAGTTCACCCGAGCGTCCGACCCCCGGCTCGGACGTTCGGCGCCACGGAGCCCCTGCCCGACTCCCCTAGCCGCCGAAGCGCCGGTTCCGTTCGGAGTACGCGCGCAGCGCCCGCAGGAAGTCGACGTGCCGGAAGTCGGGCCAGTAGGCCTCGCAGAAGTAGAACTCGCTGTGCGCGCTCTGCCAGAGCAGGAAGCCGCTGAGCCGCTGCTCCCCCGAGGTGCGGATGACCAGGTCGGGGTCCGGCTGGCCCTTGGTGTACAGGTGCTCGGCGATGTGCTCGACCTGCAGACTCTCCGCCAGCTCCTCGATCGTCGTGCCGTTGGCCGCGTGAGAGATGAGCATCGAGCGGACCGCGTCGGTGATCTCCTGCCGCCCTCCGTAGCCCACCGCGACGTTCACCGTCATACCCTGCACGCCCTCGGTGTGGTCCGCGCTCTCCTTGAGGCGGCGCGCCGTCTCGTCCGGCAGGAGGTCCAGGGAGCCGACGGGGTTGATCCGCCACCGCTTGGTCTCGGCGAGATCCGCCACGGTGTTCTCGATGATGGACAGCAGGGGGACCACCTCAGCCGCCGGCCTGCTGAGGTTGTCCGTCGAGAGGAGCCAGAGCGTCACGACCTCGACCCGGGCCTCCTCGCACCAGTCGAGGAAGTTGGCGATGTTGTCCGCTCCGGCCTGGTGGCCTTCCTTCGTGCCATGACCGCGCGCCTTCGCCCACCGACGGTTGCCGTCCAGCATGACGCCCACGTGGCGGGGCAGGGTGGCCCGGGACAGGCGCCGGCTCAGGCGACGCTCGTATGCGGCGTACAGGAGGTCCGACAGCGCCACCGAAAGCCTCCTTGCAGAACGCTTGCCCAACGCCGGGACGGGTGCCCGGCCGCCCCACCACGCTACCCCCGTGGCGCCGCTGGCCGCTCAGCCCCGGGGGGGTGTCCAGCGAGGACGTCTCGCCGCGGGCGAGGGCTACGACGCGCTCCCGCAGACCAGCAGCCTGAGCCGCGTCGAGGAACTCCTGGATCGAGGAGGTGAACACGTCATAGTCGTCGTAATGGACGGGTAGCGTCCGGTCGGCGTCGATGAGGCGCATCGCACCGACCCCCTGCTCGGCGTCCATGGTGACGAGCAGCCCCAGGACCTTGGTGCCGCCCAGGTGCAGCACCGCGAGGTCGAGGCCCGGATACCTGCGCGGAACCTCCTCGAGGTCGTCGTACAGGAGGGTGTCGCCACTGATGTAGACCCTGCGGCTCGTACCGGAGCGCCCGTCCGACTCGAGCACGCTACCCATCACGTCGGGTAGCACCAGGTCGGTGACCCCGGGTCCGTGCCGGCCCGGACACGCTGTGACGCTCAGCTCGCGACCCCCCTTGGTGAGGGTCACCCTGTCCCACGTGTCCAGGCCGATGGCCTCGTGGAACCCGAGCTCGTCGAGCTCCTTGCAGGCCTGGTGGGTGGTGACGATCGGCAGCGACCGGTCGAGGTCGCGCTGGGCCACCTGGTCGAAGTGGTCGCCGTGGAAGTGCGAGAGGAGTACGAGGTCCACCGGGGGTAGGTCGGCGATGTCGACCGCGGGGTCGGTGAGTCTCGTCGTGTGCATGCCGTAGCCGAGCGGCACCTTCTCGTGTCGGTGGACGAACGTGGGGTCGGTGAGGATGGTGAAACCGCCGAAGCGTACGAGCATCGTGGCGTTGCCGATGAAGAAGACGGAGTCGTCCACGGCGGTCTGCGTGGCACCGGCGGGATCCGCTGACTGCGGGGTCAGGTCCACGGTGAGCTCCATGCATCGGCGTATACCCATCGCCCACCGAGACAACCCGAAGTCCCAGACTTCCGCGGGACACGCCGCGCCAGGACCCGAAGTCCCAGACCTCGGCGGGACAACGGGCGCTAGGACCCGAAGTCCCAGACTTCGGAGGGACACGCCGCGCCAGCACCCGAAGTCCCAGACTTCGGAAGAGCGGGGGGACCGTCCGAGGAGGTCTTGACCAGCGGAACGCGCCGCGCGGTCTGCAGCGGGGTTTGGGGCAGGCCGCGGCCGGGCATGCCTCGGTCCCAGGGGCCACTCAGCCCTCGACCGACCACCGAGGAGGACACCATGACGCAGATCGGGACCGTGCCGCAGCTCACCTCCGTGGAGCGAGCCGTCGTGACCGGCTCCGACTCGGGGATCGGCCGCGCGGTCGCCGTGGCGCTCGCGAGGACCGGCTGCCGCGTGGGGGTCACCTGGCACGAGGACGAGGCAGGCGCCAAGGAGACCGCAGCCGAGGTCGAGCGAGTCGGGGGCACCGCCGAGGTGGCTCACCTTGACCTGACCCGGCTGCCGGACGCCGGCGACGACTTCGACGACCTTGTCGGCCGTCTCGGGGGGATCGACGCCCTCGTCCAGTGCTCGGGCACTGGCACCGGCACGCTGTTGCTCGACCTGAGCTATGAGGACTGGCGACAGACGGTAGCCACCGACCTCGACGGCGCCTTCGTCTGCCTTCAGCGGGCCGCCCGACACATGGTCCAGGCCGGTCGAGGTGGCCGGATCGTGAACATCACCAGCGTCCACGAGCACCAACCCCGCGTGGGTGCCGGTGCGTACTGCGCGGCCAAGGGCGGCCTCGGGCTCCTGACGCGGACCGCCGCCATCGAGCTCGCCGAGCACGGCATCACCGTCAACTCCGTGGCTCCGGGCGAGATCTCCACCCCCATGACGGGCCAGACGGACGAGGAGCCTCGGCACCAGGACGAGGAGCACCACCGCCCGGGCGTACCGCTGCGGCGCCCGGGCGACGCGCGCGAGGTGGCCGCCGTGGTGGCGTTCCTGTGCTCGCCCGAGGCGGGGTACGTGACGGGCGCATCCTGGCCGGTGGACGGCGGCATGCTGCAGATGGGCCCCATGGCGGGATCCCACCTCCAGCAGGACGACTGGCGCCGTCCGTGACGGGCGGCCGCGCCGGCGCCGGCGCAAGCTCACGCCTGCGGGGGACGTTGGTAAAGGTTACGCAATGGTAACTTACGGAACCGTAGGTTAGGATGGGCTCATGACGATGACACCCGACGCCCGTATGGAGCAGGGTCCCATGGAGTCCGTCGTCGCGGCCGTCAAGCCCCGGCTGCGGGGGTGGCTGCACGCGGGCATGGTCCCGCTCGCGGTGGTCGCGGGCCTGGTCCTGATCGCCTTCGCGCCCACCACTGCCGGCCGCGTGGCCGCCGCCGTCTTCTCCGTTACGGCCTGGCTGCTCTTCGGCACGTCTGCGGTCTACCACCGGGGCAACTGGTCGCCCAAGGTGGCCGGGGTGCTGAAGCGGATGGACCACTCCAACATCTTCCTGATCATCGCGGGGACCTACACGCCGTTCTCCCTGCTCCTGCCCCGGGCCGAGGCGCGCACGATGCTGCTGATCGTCTGGACAGGGGCTGTCGCGGGCGTCCTCTTCAGGGTGCTGTGGGTCGGAGCCCCCCGCTGGCTGTACACCCCGGTGTATGTCGCGCTCGGCTGGGTCGCGGTGTTCTACCTGCGACCGCTGCTCCATTTCGGCGGCCCCACGGTCGTGACGCTGATCGCCGTGGGCGGCCTGCTCTACACCCTCGGCGCCCTCGTGTACGGGATCAAGCGACCGAACCCGTCTCCGCGGTGGTTCGGGTTCCACGAGATCTTCCACACCCTGACCGTGGCGGCGTTCACCGTGCACTACATCGCGGCGTCGATGACGGTCTACGGCGCACGGCCCGTCAGCTGAGGAACCGTCTCACGAGCCCTCGTGGCTGGTCTCCCACAGGCCCACGACGTTGCCCTCCGTGTCCCTGAAGTACGCGGTCCACCCCATCTGACCGACCGGCCGCTTGGCTGCCAGGACGGTCCCGCCCTCCTCCTCCACCTGTCGCAGGGTCGCCTCGATGTCCCCGACGTCCACGACCACCGTAGGACCGGTGAGGCTCTCACCCCGGGGCCCCATCCCGCCGTTGATGTAGCCGGGCTCCGTGGGCCCCTGGTCCCCCGACGGACCGGTCGACACCATCGAGTACTCCATGCCGGGATAGGACTGGATGTCCCAGCCGAACAGCTTGCCGTAGAACGAACGGGCACGCTCGCCGTCGTCGTACGGAAGCTCGAAGTGCACGATCCGACCGCTCATGGACGACCTCCTGAAGCTAGCCTCCGGCTCCTGTGCCGGGCTTCCCAGTCTGCCCGCCGGAACCGTTCTCGTCAGGTGATCCCGCAGACCCGTCGACGTCGTCGGAAGCGGCTCGACCACCGTCCTTCTGCCGGCCGGCGTCCTTGTCGCGCCCGGCATCCTTCTCCCGCTCACCATCCTTCTCCCGCTCAGCGTCGCGCTCCAGCTCCGCGCGGTAGGACATCCGGCGCATCCGGGCGTTCATGTTGCGCATCAACAGGTAGAGCGCCACCGCCAGCGCGAAGAACGCGACGAACCCCCAGAGTCCCGGAGAGACCATCGCGGAGGGCGCGCCGTTCATGCGTTCGCCCCCACGCGGCCGTCGTAGACCACCTCGAGCCCGGGCCGGGTCGCCAGCTCGTCGCCAGTCGCGGCGTCACCGATCCCGGCGAAGAGGTCGTCCTCGATCGGCTCCACCGGCACGTAAGAGATGGCAGCCTCGAAGTCCTCGGTCGGCCACACCTGAGCCTGGACGTCCTTGGGAATGCGGAACCACGACCCGTCGGGGTCGATCTGGGTCGCATGAGCCAGGAGAGCCTGGTCGCGCCGGTCGAAGTAGTCGGCGCAGTGGACGCGGGTCGTGACCGTCCTCGCCTTGGCCGGGTCCCAGTCCTTGAGCCACTCCTCGTACGGGCTCTCCTCGCCCATCGCCAGCAGCGCCTCGTGGAAGGCGGCGTACTTCGCGCGGTTGTGCGAGTTGTAGTAGATCTTCAGGGGCTGCCAGGGGGACCCCGCGTGCGGAAACGCCGTCAGGTCCCCGGCCGCCGCGAAGGCGGACATCGAGACGGTGTGCGTCATGATGTGGTCGGGGTGGGGGTACCCACCGTTCTCGTCGTACGTCGTCATGACGTGCGGCCGGAAGCGCCGGATCTCACGCACGAGCGCCTCGGTGGTGACGTCCAGCGGCTCGAGGGCGAAGCAGCCGTCGGGCAGTGGCGGCAGGGGGTCACCCTCCGGCAGCCCCGAGTCCACGAACCCGAGCCAGGTGTGCTGGACGCCGAGGATCTCCTGCGCTCGCTTCATCTCCACGCGACGCACCCTCGGCAGGTCCCGGGCGATGTGCACGTCGTCCTTGAGGTTGGGGTTGAGCACGTCACCACGCTCTCCCCCCGTGCACGAGACCACCAGCACGTCCACGCCGTTCGCGGCGTACTTCGCCATGGTCGCCGCACCCTTGCTCGACTCGTCGTCCGGGTGCGCGTGCACCGCCATGAGCCGCAACCGGTCAGCCACCTGTAAGTCCTCGCTCGTCCATCGCCGACAATGGTCAGGTCCATCGCCGAGACGAGGACCTCGCGACATCCTCTCACCACCGGAAGGCCGATCATGCAGTTCCCCCGCCCAGCCCCGGGCACCGGCCGCTGGTGGCTGATCGGCTCCGTCGGCTGTGCCATCGGGGTGGCACTGGCGGTCTGGCTCGGTCTGGCCAACCGCCTCGGCGCCGTCACGTGGGAGGACACGGGGTACAAGGTGCTCGACGACCGGAGCGTCCGGGTGGAGTTCGACGTGCACCGCTCCCCGGGGCAGGAGGTGACCTGCACCGTGCAGGCGCAGGACACGGCTCATGGCGTAGTCGGGCAGGTGCAGGTCCGGGTCCCGGCGTCCGCCCAGCGGTCGGTCCATCAGGAGGTCGTCGTGCGAACCGCGGCGCGATCCGTGGGCGGCAGCGTGAGGGGTTGCTCCCCCGCCTGACCTGCGGTTCTGTGGCGGTCTACCGTTCTGGCACCTGTGCCCCGGGAACGCCGTCGACGTGGGTGGCCGCAGCCGTCACGACCGCGAGGAAATGGACCGTTCAGGCGGCGGACCGCTATTCTTGTCCTTTCACCGAGCGGTCTGGACCTGCCACTGCGAACGTGGCCGGGTCCGGGCCGCTACGCGTAACACCTCCCCAGGGCGCGTCCGCGTCCGTAGGGGACCCGAGCAAGGAGTACACCGTGAGCGAGACCGTGACCCCGACCGCGAGCTACCTGACCCAGGAGGCCTTCGACCGTCTGAAGACCGAGCTGGACCAGCTCTCCGGCCAAGGCCGCACGGAGATCGCCAAGAAGATCGAGGCAGCCCGCGAGGAGGGCGACCTCAAGGAGAACGGCGGTTACCACGCGGCCAAGGAGGAGCAGGGCAAGATGGAGGCTCGCATCCGGCAGCTGACCCAGCTCCTGGAGAACGCGAAGGTCGGAGCCCGGCCCGCCGACGACGGCATCGTCGAGCCCGGCATGGTCGTGACCGTCGACATGTTCGGCGACGACCTCACCTTCCTGCTCGGATCACGCGAGATCGCCGAGGGCTCCGACGTCGAGGTCTACAGCGAGAAGTCGCCTCTCGGCGCCGCGATCAACGGCAAGAAGATCGGCGACACCGCCTCGTACGAGGCGCCGAACGGCAAGAAGATCGAGGTCACCGTCAAGGCGGCGACGCCCTACGCGGGCTGAGGTGAGCGACAGGCTTACGCGAGCCAGGGGCTGACTCAAGCCCACCAGCCGGGTCGCACCCACCAGGGTGCGGCCGGGTCCGCCTGTCAGCCGAACCTGTCTGTCAGCCGAACTTGAGCTGGTACCCCTTGCTGCGAAGGGAGCGCAGGACCTCCTCGCAGTGCTGGCGGCCCTGGGTCTCGAGCTGGAGACCGATCTCCACCTCGTCGACGGTGATCGTGGTCCCGGTGCGGATGTGCTCGACCTCCAGGACGTTCGCGTCGACGGCCGCGCAGTCCGCGAGCAGCTTCGCCAGATGCCCCGGCCGGTCCGATACGCGGACCCGGAACTGGAGGTAGCGCCCGGCGGCGGCCATGCCGTGACGGATGATCCGCAGCAACAACAACGGGTCGATGTTGCCCCCGGAGAGCACCGCCACCACAGGCCCGTCGACGGGCTCCCCAGCGTGCTGGAGAAGGTGGGCCACAGCCGCGGCGCCGGCGGGCTCGACGACCAGCTTGGCCCGCTCGAGCAGGAAGAGGAGCGCGCGGGACAGCTCCTCCTCGCTCACCGTCTCGACGCCGTCGCATAGGTGGCGGACCAGCGCATAGGGGACGTCGCCCGGTAGCCCTACGGCGATGCCGTCAGCCATGGTCTGCATGTTCTCGAAGGACACCGGCTTGCCGGCGGCCAGCGACAACGGGTATGCCGCGGCCTGCTCTGCCTGGACGCCCACGATCCGCACGTCGGGGCGAACGGACTTCACGGCGACGGAGATGCCGGCCAGCAGGCCGCCGCCGCCGGTGCTGACGACGATCGTCCGCACGTCCGGGCACTGGTCGAGGATCTCCAGCCCCGCGGTGCCCTGCCCCGCCACGATGTCGCGGTGGTCGAACGGGTGGATCAGGACCGCCCCCGTCTCGGCCTCCCACTCCCGTGCCTTGACGAGGCACTCGTCGATCGTCGTTCCCACCAGCTCGACGGTGGCCCCATACGCCTTCGTCGCCACCAGCTTGGGCATCGGAGCCCCGTGCGGCATGAAGACCTTGACGTCGATGCCGAGGAGCTGGCCCGCCAGGGCCACGCCCTGCGCGTGGTTGCCCGCGCTGGCCGCGACCACGCCACGTGCCTTCTCGGCGTCCGACAGCCTCGCCATGCGGGTGTAGGCGCCCCGGATCTTGAAGGACCCGGCGCGCTGGAGGTTCTCGCACTTGAGGTACACCTCCGTGCCCACTCGGTCGGCGAGGGCGCGGCTGTACTCCAGGGGGGTGGGCCGGACGACCCCGCTGAGCAGGTCCTGTGCAGCAAGGATGTCGTCGCGGGAGACAGACAGCGTCGGTGATGCCATGGGCGCAGGCTATCGCCCGTCGAAGGGCGCCGAGACGAACCTCGGTGCTGCTCGATGTCCGGTCGTCGCATCCGTACAGGGCGGCGCACCAGGGCGCCTCACCGGCGTCCGGACGCTACGCCGCAGCCTGCTCGGCCATCTCCACGACGTTGGTGAGCAGCATGGCCCGCGTCATGGGGCCCACTCCCCCCGTCGCGCCTGTGACCTTGCCGGCGACGGTGTGGACCGACGGGTGCACGTCGCCCAGGATGCCTTCGATGGTGCGGGTGATGCCTACCGACAGCACTGTCGCGCCCGGGCTGACCCAGTCCGACTGGACGAGGTGAGCCACCCCCGCGGCTGCGATCACCACATCGGCGATGCGGGTGTGAGCCGCGACGTCCACCGTGGCCTCATGGCAGAGCGTGACCGTAGCGTGCTCGCTGCGGCGCGTCAGCATCAGACCGAGCGGGCGGCCGACGGTCAACCCACACCCGATGACACAGAACTGCGCTCCGGTGATCGGGATGTCATGGTGGCGCAGCAGCTCGATGATGCCGCGGGGCGTGCAGGGCAGCGGCCCCGGCATGCCGAGCACCAGGCGCCCGAGGTTCACCGGATGGAGACCGTCCGCATCCTTGGCCGGGTCCACGAGGTCCAGCACCCGGTGGGTGTCCACGTGTGCCGGCAGCGGCAGCTGGACGATGAACCCGGTGCAGGCCGGGTCGGCGTTGAGCCGTAGCACCGCCTCCTCAATCTGCTCCTGCGACGCGGTGGCGGGCAGGTCCACCCGGATCGAGTGCATGCCGACCTGACGGCAGTCGCGGTGCTTTCCGGCGACGTACGACCGGCTACCGGGGTCGTCGCCCACGAGGATGGTTCCCAGACCCGGCCTGATCCCCTGCACCTGAAGCATGGCGATCCGGTCGGCCAGGTCAAGCTTGACCTGCTCGGCGACGCGCTTGCCGTCGATCAGTGTGGCGGTGGCCATGTGAGCTCGCTTCCTCGACGTAGAGCCAGCAGACCCGCAAGTACCGGAGCGGCAAGCACCGGAGCGGCCAGCAGCGGCCCCTCGGACACCGGCTCAGGCTGTGGGGGGACCGCCGCCTCGGACACGGGACTTCAGGCCGTGGGGGCGCTGGGGACGGCGCCGGCGATCTTGTCCTGGACCCACTCGTGGAACTCGCCGATGTGGTGCTCGCTCGGCACGAGTACGCCGCCCCGGGCGTACACGCGGGAGCTCATTGCCGGTTGGCAGCGCTCGCAGGCGTCGAAGTCCTGCTGGTTCACCCGGTGGAACAGCTCCACGGACGCGGCCACGTCCTTGCCGCTCTCCACCACGCCGGGCAGGTAGAGCCAGTCACACTCGACGACGGTGCGGTCGGCCGCCATCGGGTACATCCGGTGGAAGATCACGTGGTCGGGCACGAGGTTGATGAACACCTGCGGCTTGACCGTGATGGCGTAGTACCGCCGGTCCTGGTCCTCGGAGACTCCCGGGATGCGCTCCAGGCCCTCCGACCCGTCGACCGTGAAGCCCTTGACGCCGTCGCCGAACTCGGCGCCGTGACCGACGAAGTACTGCGCTGCATACCCGTCCGCGAACTCCGGCAGGACCTCCGTCAGCTCCGGGTGGATGGTCGCGCAGTGGTAGCACTCCATGAAGTTCTCCACGATGAGCTTCCAGTTCGCCTTGACGTCGTAGACGATGCGGCGTCCGACGGCGAGGTGCTCGACGTCGTACGCCTCGATGGACTCGAGGTCCCCCAGACGCTCGACGACTGCGCTGCGTACGGTCTCGTCGAACGAGGGCGGCTCCGGTGCCAGACACACCCAGATGTAGCCCAGCCACTCCTGGACCGAGATCGTGGCAAGCCCGTACTCGACACGGTCGATGTCGGGCATCTTCGTCAGGTTCGGGGCAGCGACCAGCTTGCCGTCGAAGTCGTACGTCCATGCGTGGTACGGACACTGGAAGGAGCGCTTGGCCTCGCCCGACTCCTCGGTGCACAGCCGGGCACCCCGGTGCCGGCAGACGTTGAAGAAGGCGCGCGCCTCGCCCTTGCGGTTTCGGGTCAACAGCACGCTCTCGCGCCCGACCTGGACGGTGCGGAAGGAGCCGGGCCCGGTGAGGTCACTTGAGCGAGCGGCACAGAACCACTGGGCCTCGAAGATCCGCTCCTGCTCCGCGGCGAAGACGGCTTCGTCCGTATACGCGGTGCCAGGCAGGGTGGCGATCAGGCTGGGGGACGTCTCGGTGACGGTCATGGGGGCTCCTGGACGACGACTGCAGAACCGACGGCGTTCTAGATGACGCAACACAATGTGTTATACGCAACAGCATGCTGGCCTGAGCCCGCGCTGTCAAGGGCGGAAACCCGGATCAGCGCGTTGCTGTGACCGGTGCCGTGAGTGATGCTGTGGCCGATGTCGTGACCGGTGCCGTGACCGGTGCGGCGGCGAGGCTCCGACGCCAGCGGGTGAACAGCCGCGGCTGGTTCATTGCCAGTACCGCGACCGCGTCGTCGTCACGCCGGTAGACCGCCAGGAACGAGCGCTCGTCGGGGTCGCCGTCCTCAATCCTGACAGAGTCCGCGAGCTGGGCGTTGCCGGCGAACTGGATCCGCACGTCGTACTGGTCGGACCAGAAGTAAGCGGGTGCCGGTTCGGGTCCGGAGCTGTCACCGGACAGCAGGGTCGCCACGGCGCGCTTGGGGCGGTCCAGTGCTCCGGTCCAGTGCTCGACCCGGTGATGGCCGCCCAGCCGCCCGTCGTACCAGGCGGCGCAGTCACCGACCGCCACGACGTGTGGAACGGCGGTGCGGCCACCCGAGTCGCACTGCACGCCGTCGGCCAGCTCCAGCGCCGATCCGCGGAGCCAGTCGACGTTCGGCTGGGCACCCACCCCGACGAGTACGACGTCCGCCTGCAGCAGCGTGCCGTCGAGGAGCTCGACGCCTTGGGCGCGCTCGGCGCCCACGACGCGACGGACCCCGGTGCCGCACAACAGCCGTACGCCGTGGTCGGCGTGCAGGCCGCCCACCACGGCTCCCATCTCAGTTCCCAGTGGTCCGGCGAGAGGAGTCGGCATGGCTTCCACGACCGTCACGTCGAGGCCCAGCTGATGAGCCGTCGATGCCACCTCGGCCCCGATGAACCCAGCGCCGATGACCACGAGACGTCGCCCGGACTCCAGCTCCGCCCTGAGTGCGAGCGCGTCATCGAGGGTGCGCAGCACATGGACACCTGACAGGGCGCTCAGGCCTGGAAGGCTCCTTGCGCTGGCTCCCGTGGCAAGGACGACGCCGTCTGCACGGATGCGCCTTCCGTCGCCCAGGACGACTTGCTGCCCCTGCTGGTCCAGCCTCTCGGCGCGGACACCGAGCAGCCACTCGGCCTCCAGCTCCTCGTCGTCGGCCTCGAGGGCGATGTCCGGCAGGCTCACCTTTCCGGCCAGGAACTCCTTGGACAGAGGGGGCCGGTCGTACGGCCGATGGGCCTCGTCCCCGATCACTACGAGCCGGCCGTCGAACCCCTGGCTCCGCAGAGCCCTGGCAGAGGAGAGGCCCGCCAGCGACGCGCCGACGACCGCGACCGTCCTCATAGCGGGCCACCGGTGGCCGCCTGGCCTGCCACCGAGACACCGGGCGGCAGGTTCGGCTCGTCGGCCGACAGCTCGACGAAGATGTGGCCGTCCTCGACCAGGACCCGGTGGGTGCGCACGGGCTTCTTGGCGGGTGGCGCGTCGACCTGTCCCGTGCGGAGGTCGAAGCGCGAGGCGTGCAACGGACACTCGATCTCGCACCCCTCCAGCCAGCCGTCCGCAAGGGAGGCGTCCTGGTGTGTGCAGGTGTCGTCCACTGCGAAGACCTCGCCGTCCTCCGTGTGGAACACCGCTATGGGCGGGTCCGCCTCCACGCGCAGGGCTTCGCCGGGTGCCAGCGATGACAGAGGACAGACGGGCAACATAGGACACCTCAATGCGGATAGCACAACTTAGAGCACGATACGCAACAGTCTGCGGGGCCGTCCAACCGCTGTCAAGACCTCGCCCGCGAGGCGGAGGCTTCGCGGGCGAGGTGGTGACCGGCAGGTGTCAGTGCACCGGCTGGTAGCGGTAGAACTCGACCGGCGACGGCGGGAGCGGCGTGTTCCCCAGGATCAGGTCGGCCGCCTTCTCCGCGACCATCATCACGGGGGCGTAGATGTTCCCGTTCGTGACGAACGGCATCACCGACGCGTCCACGACCTTGAGGCCCTCCAGACCGTGCACCCCCATCGTGAGCGGGTCGACCACCGACATCTCGTCGACACCCATCCGTAGCGAACACGACGGGTGCAGCGCGGTCTCGGCATCCTTGGCCACCCACTCCAGGATCTCCTCGTCGGTGGACACGGACGGTCCGGGCGAGATCTCCCCGCCGTTGAACTCGTCCAGAGCCGGTTGGGTCAGGATGGACCTGGCGACCCGGACGGCTTCGACCCACTCTCGGCGGTCCTGCTCCGTGGACAGGTAGTTGAACCGCAGCGCGGGGTGCTCCCGCGGGTCCTTGCTCTTGATCTTCACCGACCCGAGCGCGTCCGAGTACATCGGCCCGACATGGACCTGGTACCCCTCACCGCCCTCCGGCGACGACCCGTCGTACCGCACCGCGATGGGCAGGAAGTGGAACATCAGGTTCGGGTAGGCCACCTCGTCGTTGCCCCGCACGAACCCGCCGCCCTCGAAGTGGTTGGTCGCCCCCGGCCCCTTGCGCCGGAACAGCCAGTTCGCGCCGATCCAGGGCTTGTAGCGGTGCTTGAGGTACCGCTGCATGGTGACCTTCTGGGTACAGGCGTACTGGATGTACACCTCGAGATGGTCCTGCAGGTTCTCCCCGACGCCGGGCAGGTGGTGCACCACGTCGATGCCCAGCGCGGACAGCTCCTCGGCGTTACCGACGCCCGACAGCTGGAGCAGCTGTGGAGAGTTGATGGCGCCCCCGCACAGGACCACCGTCTTGCCGCGGGCCGTGGTCGGGGCGCTGCGGCCATGCTGGTACTCGACCCCCACCGCGGTCTTGCCCTCGAAGAGCACCCGCGTCACGAACGCCCTGGTGATGACGTCCAGGTTGGGGCGGTTCATGACCGGGTGCAGGTACGCCCGCGCCGCCGAGAGCCGCCTCCCCGCGCGGATGTTGCGGTCGAACCGGGCGAACCCCTCCTGGCGGTAGCCGTTGACGTCGCTCGTACGGGCATACCCGGCCTGCTCCGCTGCCCTGAAGAACGCTTCGAACAGGGGGCTCTCGGCAGGCCCGCGCTCGAGGGCGAGCGGCCCGTCATGGCCACGGAACGGGTCGTCGGGGTCGGCCGCCAGGCAGTTCTCCATCCGGTTGAAGTAGGGCAGGCAGTGGGCGTAGTCCCACGTCCCCATGCCCGGCTCCCCTCCCCAACGCTCGTAGTCCATGGGGTTCCCGCGCTGGAAGATCATGCCGTTGATGCTGCTGGAGCCGCCGAGTACCTTGCCGCGCGCGTGGTAGATCTTGCGCCCGTTCATGTGCGGCTCGGGTTCGGACTCGTACTTCCAGTCGTAGAAGCGGCTGCCGATAGGGAACGGCAGGGCGGCGGGCATGTGGATGAAAACGTCCCAGAGGGAGTCGTTGCGACCCGCCTCGAGGACGAGGACCTTGTTGGCCGGGTCGGCCGAGAGTCGGTTGGCCAGCGCGGAACCGGCAGAGCCGCCTCCCACGATGACGAAGTCGTACTGCGCGGACGCCATGGTTTCCTCCGAACTGTGGACCGCTGCAAGACTGCGGTGCGCAAAGGGTGGGCGACAGTCGCCGGCCAGGACATGGCACGGTTCGCCGATCGGCAGGCACGACTCTACCGCTAGTCGCGTATGACGCACCAGGGTTCACCATGCGCAACATCCCACGTGCGATAGAGTTGCGTCATGAGCAACAGCAAGCAGCGGACCGACAGCGCCGCCGCGCTGGACAGTAGGCACGAGGACACCCCGTGAGCGGTGAAGGCACCACTAGGCGCGAGAACAGCCGCACGAACGGTGAAGGCACCGCCGGAGTCCAGTCTGTCGACCGCGCCGTGCGGGTGCTGGAGATTCTGGCTCGCACGGGCGGCGCCGGGGTGAGCGAGGTAGCCGCCGACCTCCAGGTGCACAAGTCGACGGCGTTCCGACTGCTGGCCGCCCTGGAGGAACGAGGGCTCGTCGAGCAGAACTCGGACCGCGGCAAGTACCAGCTGGGGTTCGGGATCCTGCGGCTGGCCAGCGCGATCCCCGTGCGTCTCGACCTCGTCCACCAGGCAAGGCCGGTGCTCGACGAGCTGGCTGCCCAGGTCCGCGAGACGGTGAACCTTGCCGTGGTCCGCCAGCACTACGCAGTCAACGTCGCCGAGGCCATGGGCCCCGCGGCCATCTCGGCGCAGACCTGGATGGGGCAGCTCACGCCCTTGCACGCGACGTCGAGCGGGAAGATCCTTCTCGCCCACCTGGACGACGCCCAGCGTGACGAGATCCTCGAGACCTCTGGGCTGCCGCAGCTGACCGAGCGCACGATCACCTCTCGGGCCGCCCTCCAGAAGCAGCTGGTGCAGGCTCGGACCGACGGGTATGCGACGACCTTCGAGGAGTACGAGGTCGGGCTCAACGCGGTGGCGGTCCCGGTGCGGGACCACACCGGTGCGGTCGTCGCGGCCGTGAGTGCCTCCGGCCCAGCCTTCCGCCTGGTCCCTGACCGCATCGAGGGCCTCGCCGGCGCGCTCCGGTCAGCGGGCAGCCAGATCAGCCAGCGCATGGGGTACATCGGCAGCTGAGGCGCCCGTCCCGGCGGGCCCTGCGGCGGCTCGGACTGTCCGTCGCACCTGGCTGCCTGCCAGAGGTTTCACGCGCGCCTTCTCAGGCTCAGTCACTGACTGCCCGGGGTACGTCACGGCGGCGGTTGGTGGTGATGGTGCAGCGCACCATGGTCATGCTGCGCTCTCGTAGAGGCCCAGCACCTGGTCGATCCGTGCCTCGCTGAGCGGACACTGCGACCAGGTTGCGGCGTCGATGAGGTCGGCGAGCAGCTCGATCTCAACGCGCAGCTCCTCGTCGCTGACCTCGCGATGCGATGAAGTTCCCATGGCACGACCGTATGACCGATGTCGCCTGCCGATTCGCCCGCTTTACCCGCTCTTGACCAGGGCGGCGCTGAAGTCAACCGAATGAACTACCCGGCACCTGTGAAGGTCCGAGGGTGGCAGGTGAGAGACCACGGCGCACCGCACCTCTGCATCAGCAGCGACGGGCAGGTAGCCAGCCAGCGTGCCCCGGCTGCGCGGTCCGGCCTATAGCGTTGCCCGAAGGGAGGGCCCATCGCCGTGGTGGCCCGTTGGACCCAGATGAGAGGCACCGATGCGCATCGCCGGCGTGAGACCACGAGTCCCATCGTGAGCTATGCCGCGGTCATCGAGCTGAGCGTGGGCGCCACGGTGTTCTTCGCACTCTCGACCGCCCTGAAGCACCGCAGTGCAACGCTGATCACTCCTGCCCGGGGTCGTCGTGGGACGGTCCGCGTCGTGCACTTCCTGCGCCACACCGTGCGCCACCCTTGGTGGTTGGCTGGCCTGCTCGCCGACGCCGCTGGGCTGGGGTTGCAGGCGGCGGCCCTGCACCTTGGCGCAGTGTCGGTGGTCCAACCTGTGCTGGTGAGCGCGATTGTGACGTCCCTGGTGCTCGGCCACCTGACCGCGAGGACCCGCATCAGCCGGCGTGAGCTCGGTTGGGGCGTGCTGCTCGTTGTTGCCATTGCCGCCTTCCTCGTCGCCTCGGGCGCCCCCAAGGCGGTGTCCCAGGAGGCGGACCACGGGGTGGCCGCCATGGCCGGCCTCTTGGCGGTGGGTATCGCCGCTGGCAGCATCGTGCTCGCGCGTCATCTCCGTCGCGGTGGCCGCGCGGCGACCATAGGCGTGGCAGTGGGGACGAGCTATGCCTGCACTGCGGTGCTGCTCAAGGCCGTGACGAACGTCGCGGCCGACCACGGGGTCGGCGGCGCCCTGAGCAGCTGGCAGCTGCCGGCGCTCATTCTGTCTGGTGCTGCTGGGATGGCCTTGGCGCAGCTCGCGTTTCGCGCGGGACCGCTCAACGCAAGCCTTCCCGCCATCGCGACCGTGGACCCGCTCGCCAGCGTCGCGCTGGGCGTCGCCGTGTACGACGAGCATCTGCGTACCGGCACCTGGGCCGTGACTGGGCAGGTGGTGGCCCTGGTGGTCTTGGCCGTGGCCGCCACCGCCCTGAGCCGCGTCCGCGCCGAACAGGGGTCCGACGCCACTGGTCCCGTTGGCGAATGACCCATGGCCAGGGCGGCCGCAGCGGTCTGTTCGCTGATCCGCGGCTCGAGGGATGGGTGAAGGGTCACGGGCAGCCTTGACGGGTTAACGAGGTGGCGCGCAGGTCGCTGGGCGGGTCACCGGGCAGCTGCTCGACTCCAGAACGCTCGGCTTCCTCGAGGGCACCATCGCGTACGCAGACCTCCAGCGATGCTGCGGTTCCTGACAGCTGCCTCCTCCTCGGGTCAGGTGCCCTTCACTGCGCGGCGTGCGGCGGCCATCGTCTTCGCGACGACGGTCTCGACGGCGGACGTGGCCGGGGTGGGCTGCTGCGCAGAAGCCGCACGCTGCCGGGCCGTCGCCCGCTTCGCCGGGACGGCCGGTACGGCGGGGGTCTGCGTGCTGGTTCCCCGTTGGCGGGCCGACCGCGCCGCCCGGTTCGCGACGCCACTGGTCGCTGCCTCTGCCAGTGTGGCCGCGCCCACCGCCGCACGAGGCTCCGCCCGCTTCCCAACGGCTCCAGCGTCCCGCGCACCCCCCGCCGTTTCAGCGGCGGCCGGCGCTGTCTGGGTCCGTGACCGGGTCGCCCGCTTGGCCGCAGTGGCAGTGCTCGCGGCTGCTGTCTTCACCGCCAGTTCGCGTCCGGCACTCGTGGTGGCGGGTGCAGGTGTCGCCGCCTTCCGGCCCCGTCTCGGCCTTGTCGCCTCAGCTGCCGCAGCCGTCTTTGCGGCGGCGGTGTCGATGGCGGCCTGGGTGGCCGCGTTCGTCATCTCCGCGGGGGCCGGGGCGGTCTTGCGAGGCGTCGACCGCTTGGCTGTCCCCGTCCTCGTGGTGCTCGGGCCCTGAGCAGTCGTGGCCGTCGGTGCCGAGCTCTTCGCCCGCGTGGACTTCTTCGCCGTCGGCGCGGACTTCTTCGCCGGTGCCGTCTTCTTCGCCGTCGGCGCGGACCTCTTCGCCGGTGCCGACTTCTTCGCCGGCGCGGACCTCTTCGCCGGTGCCGACTTCTTCGCCGGTGCCGACTTCTTCGCCGGTGCGGACTTCTTCGCGGAGCCTGAGCTGTCGGTGCTCTTAGGGCTTCCTTCGTTGCGCTTCGCCGATGCCTTCTTTCCGCTCGTCGCCTTCGGGGTCGTCCTTTTCGCTGGGGACGCGGTCTCAGCCGCGCCCAGCGGATGGACCCTCTTCGACAGGTCCTCAGTGGGCACGCCCCGCGGTACGCGACCGGCCGCGGTCACCTCCTTGAACGACGTGCCTGGCCGGAAGGCCGGCACCCGGGTCTTCTTGACCCGCACGCTCTCGCCGGTGCGAGGGTTGCGCGCCGTGCGGGCCGCCCGCTCTTTGCGCTCGAACGTGCCGAACCCTGTGAGGGATACCTTGTCCCCACGGGCGACGGTCTTGATGATGGTGCCCAGAACTGTGTTGACAGCCCGCTCGGCTGCTGCTCGGTCTATGTCGAGGTCGGCCGCCGTGGCTTGGACCAGCTCATGCTTGTTCACGTCATCTCCGTCCGGTCAGGACCGTGCGGGGCAACGGAAGACACACCGCCCAACGCACGACCACCTTCCACGCCAGGAACGGCGATGCCCTCTGTTACCCCGACGGTCCGCGGCGCAACCTCTGCAATGCCCGTTTCCCACCGACCCACGTGGACGACGATGCGCACTCGTCGGCGCGAGGCCGCGTACTCAGTCCTCAGCTCGGCAGGAGACGTCATCGACAGCCCGCTCCTGCCGCCGCACCACGCTCACCGTTTCACGGCGATCCTCGTGTGAGGCACGGATTGCGTTTCGCGGCAGTTTCCGTGACTCCCGTCGGCTGCTGGTGCCTTGAACGGGCCAAGGAGGACAGTGGGTCCGTGGATGCTGCAGCGCAGCGGGACCCCTTCGGCCGACGGCGCGCGGCGAACCCGCGTCGCCACTTCCTCGTGATGGTGGTGTTGGCCGCGGTTGCGTTGCCCAGCGCGGCATGCGACCAACGGCCACCCGCTGCGCCGGTGCCCGGCACGCGCTCTTCGACGTCGGCGCCGGACCCGGTTGCGGCGGCCGTAGCGGCGGACTTCAACGCGCACACCACCGACGACCAGATCCGGGCGATCATCGTCACGACGAGCGGCCGCACCCGGTTCGAGCGCTACTACGGCTCGTCCGCGGAGGAGTACAGAAGTGCGTTCTCGGTGACCAAGAGTGTCGTGTCGACCCTGGTCGGGCTGGCCATCAGCGAAGGAGAGCTCCGCCTGGATGACCGGCTGTCCAAGATGCTGCCGCGGTACGCCGCGGAGATGAGCCCGCGCGTGGCTGCGGTGACGCTGCGCCAACTGCTGACGATGACGGCCGGGTTCACCGACACGTCCTCGGGCTTTGGCAGTTCCGAGCTGCTCAATTCACCGGACTGGGTCCGCTTCATCATCCGCCACCAGGACGACGCCCCCGGGAAGCTCTTTGCGTACTCCGACTACGGGGCGCACCTGTTGTCACCGATCCTGGAGCAGGCAACAGGTCAGCCCGTCCTGTCCTACGCCCGCTCGCACCTTTTCGACCCGCTGGGCATCCCGACGAGGCCAGCAGCCCAGCCCCTTATCGATGACGCCCACCTAGGCCAGTACGAGCGTGCGGGGTTCGCGTGGCCGGTGGACCCGCAGGGGCACGCTTTGGGCGCGGCGCACCTGAAGATCCGCCCTCAGGACATGACCCGCCTAGGGCAGCTGTTCCTGCAGGGCGGCCAATGGCAGGGCAGGCAGGTTGTGCCGGCGGCATGGGTACGACAGGCAACCTCTGCCCAGGCCGGCGCGGCGTTCCAGCCGTCGACGGACGGGCGCTTCGCGCCGACGAACTACGGCTACCTCTGGTGGGTAACGACCGTTGATGGCACGCCGTCCTACTTCGCGTGGGGATTGGGCGGCCAGCTCGTCCAGGTGGTGCCCGACCGCAACCTCGTCATGGTCGTCTCCAGCTACGTCGACCTGCGCACCGGTGAACCCGTGTTGGGCCAGGACGACCTGGAACGCTTGGCGCACGCAGTGGTGCACGCTGCCAATCCCTGACTCCCGCGGCGTCGCAGCCAGCTGGCGCACGCTCTCTCGCAGCCGTTAGGCAACCGTCTGGGAGCACTGGCCGAGCACCGCGGCGTAGAAGAAGTCCTTGAACATCCCTTACGCATGAGCGGCGCCTGGCCGGGCACCTGGTCAGCGCCCCCGACGTAGAGCACGTCGAATGGGATCTCGTGCTTGGGTCATACGACGCTCTGCTCGCTCAGCGAGCAGCCCAGGAGCCAGCGTGACGCGCTCCAGACCCCACCGGTTGCCGCGCGGGTTGCTGAAGCGCGCCCCGAACGCCTGGTGGCGGTCAGCACTCCACGACGTTGACTGCCAAGCCTCCTCGCGAGGTCTCCTTGTACTTCACGGACATGTCGGCGCCGGTCTCGCGCATGGTCTTGATGGCCTTGTCAAGCGAGACGTGGTGGTGCCCGTCGCCGTACAGCGCCATCCGGGCCGCGGTGATCGCCTTGACCGAGGCCACCGCGTTCCGCTCGATGCACGGGATCTGCACCAGCCCGCCGACCGGGTCGCAGGTGAGGCCGAGGTTGTGCTCGATGCCGATCTCGGCGGCGTTCTCGACCTGCTCGGGGGTGCCTCCGATGACCTCCGCGAGTGCGGCTGCCGCCATGGCGCATGCGGAGCCGACCTCGCCCTGGCACCCCACCTCGGCACCGGAGATCGAGGCGTTCTCCTTGAACAGCACCCCGATCGCCGCGGCGGTCAGCAGGAACCGGACGACGCCGTCGTCATCCGCCCCGGGAACGAACCGGTCGTAGTAGTGCAGCACGGCAGGGATGATGCCGGCTGCTCCGTTGGTAGGCGCCGTCACCACCCGGCCACCGGCCGCGTTCTCCTCGTTGACTGCCAGCGCGAAAAGGCTGACCCACTCCAGGCCGCGCAGCGGGTCGGTCCCGTCAACGACCGCCTCGAGCGTGGCCCGCAGGGCCGTGGCACGACGGCGTACCTTCAGCCCGCCGGGCAGCACGCCGTCGGTACTGGAACCGCGGGTCACGCACTCCTGCATCACGGACCAGATGTGCAGGAGGCCCGCACGCACGTCCTCCTCGGACCGCCAGGCCAGCTCGTTCGCCAGCATGACCCCGCTGATCGGCAGCCGCTCGCGTGCGCAGTGCTCGAGGAGCTGTCCCCCCGTTCGGAACGGGTATCGCACCGGGGTCTGATCCGGCTCGAGCCGTCGGTCACCGGTCTCCGACTCCGTGACGACGAAGCCACCGCCAACCGAGTAGTACGTCCGTTCGGCCAGAACGGTGCCTCGCGAGTCAGCCGCCAGGAACGTCATGCCGTTGGGATGGAACGGGAGCGTACGCCGTCGGTGGAGGACGACATCCTCGACGCTGAAGCGGATCTGCTGCCGGCCCGCGAGGAGCAGCCGGTTCTCGGAGGCGACCCTGTCGGCCCGGGGCTGCGCCGCCGTGGGATCCACGAGCTCCGGCCGCTCCCCCTCCAGGCCGAGAATCACCGCTTTGACGCTGCCATGGCCGTGCCCGGTCGCCCCCAGGGAGCCGAAGAGCTCGACGCGCACCCTCGCGACCTGTGGCAGCACGCCCTCGGCGGCCAATGCCTCGGCGAAGGTGCACGCAGCTCGCATCGGTCCCACCGTGTGCGAGCTGGACGGCCCTATTCCGATGGAGAACAGGTCGAAGACGCTGATGGTCATGGGCCGCTGGCCGCGTACTCGACGCAGGCGTCCAGGAGCCAGGCTGCGACATAGGGAGCGAAGGAGGTGCGGACCAGGAGCCAGTACCTGGGCATCTCACTGTCACGGGCGAGGAGCAGCACGGGCGCCTGGGCAAGCGGCAGCTGCGCGCAGCTGCCGGTGGTGAAAACGGCAGGATGGAGGTCGAGCGAACAACCCTTGGCCAGCAGGTCGCGGGCCAGAGCGCCAGACAGCTCGACGGTCGTGCGATGAGCGGACAGGTCGACGACCGCCCCGTGCTCCGTACCGATCGCCTGACGCAGGGACTTCTCGAGGCTCTCCTGACGGCCTTCCGGCGCGACGAGCAGCCACTCATCGGGCCCGAGCCACAGCACGTCGAGGTCGCCGGCCGCGACCGCCGTGTTGGCGGCGGTCGGCAGCGTGGCGCCGAGCGCCTCCTCGACCGCGCGGGCGGCCCGGCCCAGCGGGTCCACGCGAAGGTTGAGCTGGGTGAGGAAGGGAACCTCGGACAGGCTCACTCCGACAGGTGTGGCGGCCAGCTCGGCCGTCAGGTGTGCCAGGGGGCTGCGCCTCTGAGGGTGATCAACCGTCACGACGGGCTCCTTCGGGGTCGTAGAGCACGGGTTCGGCCACGGTCACGGGCACCAGCTCGTCACCCACCGTGGAGTACAGCGTCTGGCCGATACGGTCCCGGCCGCCCTTCACCAGCGCCAGGGCGAACGTCGCCTCCAGCGCGGCGCTGCGGTAGCTGGACGTGACGTGCCCCAGCATCCGTACCGGTGGCGGCCCGATCTGCGGGTCGGCGACGAGCTGCGCGCCCTCGGGAAGCAGGATGTCGCGCTGCACCGGCAGGAGTCCCACGAGGTGCTTGCGGTCCGCCCGCTGGTTCTCCGCACGCGCGAACGAGCGCTTGCCGATGAAGTCGGGCTTCTTCTTGGAGACGACCCAGGACATCCCGAGGTCCTGCGGCGTGACAGTCCCGTCGGTGTCCTGCCCGATGATGGGGTAGCCCTTCTCGGCGCGCAGGACGTGCATCGTCTCCGTGCCGTACGCCGTGATGCCGTAGGACTCGCCCGCCGCGAGCAGCGCCTCCCACAGAGTCACGGCGTCCCAGCCACTGACGTTGACCTCGAAGGCCAGCTCGCCGGAGAAGCTGATCCGACAGACCCTTGCCGGCACGCCGGCGACCATTGCCTCCCGCCAGGTCATGAAGGGGAAGGAGTCGTTGTCGACCGCCAGCTCCGGCGCCACGAGGGCGAGCACGTCCCGCGACCGTGGCCCCACCAGAGCGACTGTGGCCCACTGTTCCGTCACGGACGTCAGCCGAACCGCGAGGTCCGGCCACTCGGTCTGGAGCCACTCCTCCATCCAGTCGAGGATCTTGGCGGCGTTCCCGGTGGTGGTGGTCAGCAGGAAGCGGTCGTCCGCGAGCCGCATCACCGTGCCGTCGTCGATCGCCATGCCATCCACGCCGCACATGACCCCATAGCGGATGAAGCCGACCTTCAGCGAGCTCATGAGGTTGGTGTAGAGCCGGTCCAGCAGCTCGGCGGCGTCCGGCCCTTCCACCTCGATCTTGCCCAGGGTCGAGGCGTCCATCATCGCCACCGACTCGCGCGCCGCACGACACTCGCGGAGCACCGCCGTGTCCATGTCCTCGCCAGCCCGCGGGAAGTACCGCGGTCGCTTCCACTGCCCCACATCCTCGAAGTCCGCCCCCGCCGCGACATGGAGCAGGTGCAGGGGGGTGACGCGCTCCGGGTCGTGCAGGTGCCCCCGGTCCCGTCCCGCCAGCGCGGCGAAGGACACCGGCGTGTAGGGCGGACGGAACGTCGTCGTACCGAGGTCGGCGATGCCAGCACGCACGGACTGCGCCACCAGCCCGGAGGAGATGATCCCCGACGTCTTGCCCTGGTCATGGGCCGTTCCGATGGTCGTGTACCGCTTGACATGCTCCACCGAGCGCAGGCCGGCACCGGTGGCGCGCAGCACATCGGCGACCGTCGCGTCACGCTGGAGGTCCACGAACTGCGTGGCTCCCGCGTGCTGCTCGTCAGGGTCGGGCACGGTCCAGAGGGTCAACGGGCGCTCCGCGGACTCGTGCGCGGCGGAAGGGCGGGGTGGCGTCCCACCCGCGGTCGGGCGACCGAGGCCCGCAAGAGCCCGCTGCGCCGCTTCGCCACCGTCGGCGAGGCAGCCGTCGAGCTGGAACGTCCCTCGAGCTGCGCCGGCGACGGTGACTGCCTCGAGGCTGCTGCTGGGCACGAAGGCCCCCAGCGCATCGTCGTAGGACAGCCGGCCGCCGGCCTGGCTGAACAGGTGTACGGCTGGGTTCCACCCACCGGACACCAGCAGCAGGTCACAGCCGATGCCTGACCTCAGCTGCGGCCGCCCGTCGGTGAGCTGGGCTACATGCGCCCGGATGACGCGCTCGTGCCCTGTGGTCCCCGTGACCACGTGGCCGCTTCTCACCTCGATGCCGCGCTCGGCGCACTCGGCGGCCCAGCCAGCCGGCGACTGGGGTCGAGCATCGATGACCGCGGCCACCTCGAGTCCGGCATCGGCCAGGTCCACCGCGGCCTGGTAGGCGGAGTCGTTGGTGGTGAACACGACCGCCCTCTGCCCGCAGCGGACGCCGTAGCGGTGCAGGTAGGTGCGCGCGCTCGCGGCGAGCATGGTTCCGGGCCGGTCGTTGTCGGCGAACACGACCGGCCGCTCGTGGGCCCCCGTGGCGAGGACGACGTGCTTGGCCCGCAGACGCCAGACCCGCTGCCTGGACAGGTGCTCGGGCGCGGCGAAGCCGAGATGGTCGGTGCGTCGCTCCAGCGCGAGTACGAAACCGTCGTCGTAGAAGCCGAATGCGGTGGTCCGTGACAGGACCCGCACCTCCGGCAGGCTGTCCAGCTCGGCGACCGCTGCCTCGACCCATTCCAGCGCCGGGCGGTCGTCGATCAGCTCGGTCGTCCCGAGAAGGGATCCGCCGGCCTCGGGCTGGTCGTCGAGGAGGACGACCCGCGCGCCGGACCGCGCGGCGGTCAAGGCCGCGGTCAGCCCCGCCGGTCCCGCACCCACGACGAGTACGTCGCAGTGCTGGTGCATCGCGTCGTACCGCGCCGGGTCCGGCTCGGTGGCCAGCCGGCCCTGTCCGGACAGCCCCGAGGCGACCAGCCCGTCGTACAGCTCGACCGTCGTGGCGGTGAGCATCGGCTCGGGGAAAGGAGTCTCGACCTGGACGAGTGCGTTGGGGTCCTCGGGGCCTGCCGCCATGATCCCCCGAGGCCGGCCGTACTTGATGCTCGTCGTGACCTGGTGGACGCCGTTGGCGAGCAGCGCCGATGCGAGGGTGTCCCCGGCATACCCGGTGTAGGGCGAGCCGTTGTACGTGAAGGTGACCGGCGTGCTGCGGTCGACCCGGCCGCGGTCGGGCAGGCGGTAAAGGCTCATGAGGTCACCGGCTTCGCCTCGTCCATCCGGTAGACGGCGAGCACCTGGTGCGTCGCGGTGTCACGGATGGCGTTGAACCACCGCCGGCAGGAGGCCGTATGGCACCAGCGCTCGGCGAACGGCCCCTTCGGGTTGTCCCTGAAGAAGACGTACCGCGCCCAGTCCTCGTCCGTGAGCGACTGCGGGTCCTCGGGGTAGGCGACATGAGCCGCGCCGCCGTAGTGGAACTCCACCTCGTCGCGAGGCCCACACCACGGGCATGGGATGAGCTGCATCGTTCCTGCTCCTGGGTCGGGCGTTGGATGAGCTGTGACGCTCGTTGCGTGGGGTCCGACGCACTCAGTGGGCGACGGCGGCGGCGCCGTGCTCGTCGACGAGTGCGCCGGTCGTGAAGCGGTCGAGCGTGAAGGCGGAGATGAGCGGATGCGGCCGGCCCTCGGCCACCGTGTCGGCGAAGCACCACCCGACTCCCGGCGTCGCCTTGAACCCGCCGGTGCCCCATCCGCAGTTGAGGTACAGGTCCTCGACGGGCGTCAGCCCGACGATCGGCGAGGCGTCCGGAGTGGTGTCGACGATGCCCGCCCACGTGCGCAGCAGGTGCGCGCGGGCGAACACCGGGAACAGCTCCAGGGCTGCCGCCATCTGGCGCTCGATGATGTGGAAGGCGCCCCGCTGGCCATACCCGTTGTAGCTGTCCACCCCGGCACCCATCACCAGCTCACCCTTGTGCGCCTGGGACACGTAGACGTGCACCGCGTTCGACATGACGACGGTCGGGTGCACCGGCTCCAGGAGCTCGGAGACCAGGGCCTGCAGGGGATGGGACTGCAGCGGCAGCTCCAGGTCCACCATCTTCGCCAGGACCGAGGAGTGCCCCGCCGCGCACAGGGCGACCCTTCCTGCTCCTATGGTTCCGCGGGTCGTCCCCACGGCGGTTACCCGACCGTCGACGACGTCCAGACCGGTGACCTCACAGTCCTGGATGAGGTCGACCCCCATCGCGTTCGCGGCGCGTGCGAATCCCCAGGCGACGTAGTCGTGCTTCGCGATGCCCGCTCTCGGCTGGTACGTGGCGCCCAGCACGGGGTAACGCACGTCCGGCGAGATGTTGACGATCGGGCAGAGCTCCTTGACCTGCTGGGCGTCCACCCACTCGGCGTCGATGCCGTTCAGCTTGTTGGCGTTGACCCGCCTGACACTGTCGCGGACGTCCTGCAAGGTGTGCGCGAGGTTCAGGACGCCTCGCTGGCTGAAGAGGATCGGGTAGTCCAGCTCCTGCTCGAGCGTCTCCCACAGTTTCAGGGAGTGCTCGTAGATCCCGGCGCTCTCGTCCCACAGGTAGTTGGACCTGATGATGGTGGTGTTGCGGGCCATGTTGCCGCCCGCCAGCCAACCCTTCTCCAGCACAGCGACGTTGGTGATGCCGTGGTTCTTGGCCAGGTAGTACGCCGTGGCCAAGCCGTGCCCGCCGCCACCGATGACGACGACGTCGTAGTGCTTCTTCGGCTCCGGGTTGCGCCAGAGGAAGGACGGGTGGTCGGGCAGGTCGGCTCCGGGGGTCGTCGAGCTGCCGACCGAGCTGATCCTCATCAGCCCTCCTCCTCGAGGTTGGCGTAGAGCGGTCGCCGCGTCGCGAGCGCCTCGACCCGGCCACGCAGCCGCGCCTTCGTCTCCTCGTCGATGACCGGAGCCAGGGCCAGTGCGATGACGTCCGCCACCTCGGCGAAGTCCTCCGCGTCGAAACCCCGAGTCGCCAGCGCCGGCGTCCCGATCCGCAGTCCTGAGGTGACCATCGGCGGTCGCGGGTCCGATGGGACGGCGTTGCGGTTCACCGTGATCCCGATCTCGTGCAGGCGGTCCTCGGCCTGCTTCCCGTCCAGCTCGGACTCGCGTAGGTCGACCAGCACGAGGTGCACGTCCGTGCCGCCCGTGAGGACTTTGACGCCGGCGGCGGCGGTATCGGGTCCACTCAGCCGCTCGGCGAGGATCCGCGCCCCCTCGAGGGTCCGCCGCTGCCGCTCCTTGAACTCCGGCTCGGCGGCGAGCTTGAACGCCACGGCCTTTGCCGCGATGACGTGCTCAAGCGGACCACCCTGCATGCCGGGAAAGACCGCGGAGCTCACCCTCTTGGCGATCGCCGCGTCGTTGGTCAGGATGACCCCGCCGCGTGGGCCACCCAGGGTCTTGTGCGTCGTCGTCGTCGTGACGTCGGCGTACGGGACCGGAGAAGGGTGCAGCCCCGCTGCCACCAGCCCGGCGAAGTGCGCCATGTCGACCATGAGGTACGCGCCGACGGAGTCCGCGATGGCGCGGAACCGTACGAAGTCCAGCTGCCGGGGGTACGCGGACCAGCCGGCAACGATGAGCTTGGGCCGGTGCTCGACTGCCAGCCGCTCGACCTCGTCCATGTCGACCAAGCCGTCGGACTCGCGGACGTGGTACGGCACGACGTCGAACATCTTGCCGGAGTAGTTGAGCTTCATCCCGTGGGTGAGATGGCCCCCGTGGGCGAGGCTCAGACCCAGGATGGTGTCTCCGGGTTGTAGCAGCGCGAAGAACACTGCGGTGTTGGCCTGGGCGCCAGAGTGCGGCTGGACGTTCGCGAACGTCGACCCGAAGAGGGCGGTCACACGGTCGATCGCCAGCTGCTCGATGACGTCCACGTGCTCGCAGCCGCCGTAGTAGCGACGGCCCGGGTACCCCTCGGCGTACTTGTTGGTGAGAACCGAGCCCTGGGCCTGCATCACGGCAGTCGGGGCGAAGTTCTCCGACGCGATCATCTCCAGGGTGAGCTGCTGACGCCGCAGCTCGTCGCCGATGGCTGAGGCCACTTCGGGGTCCACCTCTGCCAGACCCGCGGACAGGAGCCGGCTCTGGTCGAGGAGCGGAGTGCTGGTCGTCACGGTGCGCCACCTTCGTCTTGTGTGTCTGGGACTGGTTCTGGAGGTCATCTGGGCGGCGGACGCACTCAGCCAGGCGCCGCCGCGGGGCTGGTGGCTGTCTGCCACGGGTTCCCTGGCGCTAGCTGCGCAGCCGCTCCATCGCGGGGTCGAAGAGTGGCTCGGCCGTGACGACGGCATCCACCCGTCGGTCGAAGTACCCGATCTCGACCTTGGTCCCGACCTCTGCGAGCTCCGTGGGGAGCCACGCATAGGCCACTCCCTTGCCGATGGTGTAGCCGTACGCGGCGCTGGTCACGTAGCCGACGCAACGGTCACCCGAATACACCGGCTCCTTGCCGACCACGACGCTGCCGCGTTCGGGGAGGGTCAGGCAGCTGAGCCGGCGGGTGCTGGAGTCCTGGCGCGCCACCAGGGCCTCGCGACCGACGAAGTCGCCCTTGTCGAGCTTGACGGCGAAGCCCAGGCCCGCCTCGTAGGGGTCGTGCTCGGCGGTCATGTCGGCGCCATAAGAGCGGTAGCCCTTCTCCAGCCGCAGACTGGCGAAGGCGCCCCGCCCGGCCGCGATGACTCCGTACTGCTGCCCCGCCTCCCACAGCAGGTCCCACAGTCGCTGGCCGTGGTCGGCAGTCGTGTAGAGCTCCCATCCCAGCTCACCGACGTAGGACAGGCGCATCGCCGTCACGGGCACCGTGCCGAGGAAAGCGGACGTGGCGCGGAAGTACTTGAGCGCCCCGTGGCTGAAGTCCGTGTCGGTGAGGGGCTGGATGAGGTCGCGGGCCCGTGGCCCCCACAGTCCGATGCAGCACGTCCCCGCGGTGATGTCGCGGACCTGGGCACTGCCGTCGGCCGGAAGGTGGCGGGTCAGCCAGTCGAGGTCGGCATTGCCGTTGGCGCCGACCTGGAAGCGGTCCGCTGCCAGGCGAGCCACCGTGATGTCGCTGCGGATGCCGCCGTCTACGTCGAGCAACAGGCAGTACGTCACCGAGCCGACCGACTTGTCGACGTTGCCGGTGACGAGCCCGTTGAGGAACGTCGCGGCCCCCGGCCCCGTGACCTCCAGGCGCTTGAGCGCGGTCATGTCGTACATCGCGACGCGCTCCCTGGTCGCCTGGGCCTCGGCCGCCACGATGGGCGACCAGTACTTGGCGGCCCAGTCGTTCGGGGTCGGGATGTCGCGGCCCTGGACGAGCGCCGCGTTGGCGGCGTACCACTGCGGCCGCTCCCACCCCGACGCCTCGAGGAACTCGGCGCCGAGCGCCTGTTGGCGCCCGTAGAACGGGCTGGTCCGGATGGGCCGTGGGCTGCCCGTCGGCTGCAGCGGGTGGAGGATGTCGTACACCTCGACGAAGTTCTGGCAGTCCCTGGTGAGGACGTACTCCGGCGACAGCTGGTGCTCCTCGAACCGGCCGAGGTCGCACTCGTGCAGGTCGAAGCTGGAGCAGTAGCCGTCGACGAGCAGCTCGGCCACTGCGCGGCCGACACCGGCCGAGTGGGTCACCCAGACCGCCTCCGCGACCCAGAAGCCGCTGACGTCCGGCGACTCGCCGATGAGGGGCATGTTGTCGGTCGTGAAGGAGAAGAGGCCGTTGATTCCCTCCTCGATCTTGGCGTCGCGCGTCGAGGGCAGCAGGACCTGCGTCTGCTTCCAGGCCTCCTCGAAGTCCTCGGCGGTGAACTCGAGCACAGAGGGCATCTCCTGCGACTCGTCCAGGCGCGCGATGTCCTCCGCCCGGATGGGCATGGGGCGGTGACCGTAGTAGCCGATGCCGATGGTGTCGAACCGCTCGCGGTAGTAGAGGTCCTGGTCCTGGTGACGCAGGATGGGCAGGGTCGCCTCCTGCGCCGCACCGGCCAGGTCGGGTACCTGCGAGGTCCACGCCAGCTGGTGCGCCAGAGGCGTCAAGGGGAGCCGCAGCCCGACCTTCGCGGCGATGACGGGTCCCCAGATCCCGGCGCAGCACACCACGATGTCAGCGGGCAGCTCGCCATGGTCGGTGACGACGCCGGTCACCCTGCCGTCCGCCACCGTGATGTCGAGGACCTCGTGGCGGGGCAGCAGCCGCGCACCACGGGAGGCGGCCCGTCGGGTCTGCGCGTCCACCGCGTTGACCGCCTTGGCGAGCCCGTCGGTCGGCGTGTGCAGCCCCGCGAGCACCACCTCGGGGTCCAGGAGGGGGTAGAGCGCAGCGGTCTCGCGAGCGTCCAGCAGGCGGGACTCCACGCCCCACGCCGTCAGCCAGCCATGCCGGCGGTGCAGCTCGGCCACGCGCTCCGGCGTGGTGGCCACCTCGAGCCCACCCACCTGCAGGAAGCAGGGACCGGCCTCCGCCTCGAGCGAGCAGAGCTTCTCGACGGTGTACCGCGCGAGCTCGGTCATGGTCTTCGAGCCGCTGGCCTGGAAGACGAGTCCGGGGGCGTGCGACGTGGAGCCGCCGGGGGCCGGCAGGTCACCCTGGTCGACGATGGTGACGTCGTCCCACCCGCGAGCTGTGAGCTCGTCGACCAGTGCAGCGCCGACGACACCGGCACCGATGATGACCACCTGAGGACCCGTCATACCAACCTCCGTTGATGCGTCTTCCGCAACAGAATGCGCGCTCCGCAACAATCGTCGCGGACCGCCGGACCGCTGTCAAGAGTCCCAGCGGTCATGACCATGCCCGGCCCAGGACGGTCGTCCGGGGCCGGGCACGGTGCTGACAGGCGGGTCCTGACAGGCGTCGGTCAGGCAGGCGTCAGTCGGCCAGCCAGGCGTTCACCTTGTCCGGGTTGGCGTCCACCCACTTCTTTGCGGCAGCCTCGTCGGACAGCTTGTCCTGGGCGATGGACCGGGCGACGACGTTCTGGTCCTCGTTGGTCCACTTGAAGTTCTTCACCAGCTGGTAGGCCGGGCTGCCCGACTGGGCGAACTTCGTGCTCACCACCTTGTTGAGGTTGTACTCCGGGTAGTCGCAGGCGACCTTGGCCGGCACCGCGTCGCAGTTCTTCGTGTACTTCGGCAGGTTCACCTTCACCAGCGGAACCTCGGCCAGGAACCACTGGGGTGAGTAGAAGTAGCCGATCATGGGCTTCTTGCTCTGCTCCGCCTGCCGGAAGCTCGTGATGAGGGCTGCCTCGGAGCCCGCATAGACGACCTTGTAGTCGAGACCGAGGTTCTTGACCAGCGCCGCGTCGTTGGTCACGAACCCGGGGTCGCCGTCGAGGACCTGGCCCTTGCCACCAGACTCCGACGTCGCGAAGAGGTTGGCGTACTTGTTGAGGTTGTGCCAGTCGAGGATGTCGGGATGCTGCTTCGCCAGGAAGGGGGGCACATACCAGCCGATCACGCCGATGTTCCCCGTGGGACCGGCGTCCTGGGCGACCTTCTGCTCGGTGATGTACTTCTTCGCAAGGTCGTCGTGGCCCCAGTTCTCCAGGATCGCGTCCACCTCGCCGGTCCCGAAACCCTGCCAGGACACCTGTTCGTCGAGGTTCTTGGGCACGACCTTGCAGCCGAGCTTGTGCTTCGCCACATACGCCACGACCGCCGCGTCGGCCTCGTAGCCGACCCAGGCGTTCACTGCCAGGTTGAAGGTGCCGCACTTGCCGCTGGCTCCTCCCCCACTCTGCGCGCCGGCCGCTGTGTCGCCCACCTTGGCGCCACCGCAGGCGCTCAGCGAGAGGGCGAGCCCAGCGGCGGCGAGACCCGCGACCGCTCGAGGCCGGGGGGTGATGCCGGTGGTTCGGAACATGATGGTGCCTTTCGGTCGACGCGTGGGCTGGTGCTATGGCTGGCTGGTGCCGGACGGACGACGCGGCGGACGGCGGGTGCCGGGCTGCCGGTCAGGCCCAGCTGGGCACCTGGCCAGGTGGAGCGGTGGGGTGGAGCGGTGGGGTGGAGCGGTGGGGTTGATCTGTCGGCTTGCGTGGTCTGTGGCCTGCCTGGAGGGATGCCTTGCTTGAGGTGGCGTGCCTGCAGCGCCGGCTAGTGACGAACGTGGTCGGTGGTCGCCTGGGCGCGGCTGGCGACCGACTGCGTGATCCGGTCGAGCATGATGCCGAGCAGCACGATCGCCAGACCGGCAGCCAGGCCCTTGCCGAAGAGCGCGTTCTGACGGAAGCCGGCCACGACGTCGTACCCGAGGGCGCCACCGCCGACGAGGCCGCCGACGACGACCATGGACAGCACGTAGATGAGGCCCTGGTTCATGGCGAGCGCGAGGGTGCCGAGCGACATCGGCAGCTGGACCTTGGTGATGACCTGCCAGCTGCTCGAACCGGCCGCGGTGGCCGCCTCCATCGTCGTGGGCGACACGGCGGCAATCCCGTCGGCGATGATCTTGATCGCCACGGGCGCCGCATACACCACCGCGGCCGCGATACCGGTGAACCGGCTGGCCGCGAACAGCGCGACGAAGGGGACGAGGTAGACGAAGGACGGCATGGTCTGCGCCGCATCCAGTACGGGCCTGATGACCCGGTCGACCCTGACGCTCCGGCCCATCCACACGCCGAGGACGAGGCCCAGTGCCATGACGGCGACCGTCGCGACGAGCGTCGCGGCAAGGGTGGTCATGGCGTCGAACCACAAGCCGGTGCCGACGATGAGTGCCAGACATAGGGCCGTCGTCACGGCGGTCCGGACGCTGCCTGCGACGGCGGCGATGCCGACCAGCACGGCGAACAACAGCCACCATGGCGAGTCGGTCAGGAGGCTCTGGAACGGGTTGAGGAGGCTGTTGGTGACCAGCTCCTTGAAGTCGCTCGTCAGCGCGCTCAGGTGCAGCTGGGCCCAGTCCGTGACGGCCGAGGCGGCACGACTGATCGGGCTGCCGACGTCGAAATCGGTGGGGAACTCGGCGGCCCAGACGAAGGTGTAGGACAGGTAGAGGCAGACGGCCGTGACCGCTCCACCCACGAGCAGCGCCACCTTGCGCACCCTGGCTGGGATCCTGCTCGTCGTCCGCCGGGCTCGCTCGACACGGACACTGGCCGCCGTCGTGACCCTGTCGAAGACGATGGCCATGATGACGATGGACAGGCCTGCGTTGAACGCGGTCCCGACGTCCAGCGACTGCAGGGAGCGCAGGACGACCCTGCCGAGGCCCGGCGCGTCGATGAGCGCGGCGATGGTGACCATCGAGAGGGCGGCCATGATGGTCTGGTTCACACCGATGACGATGGTGCGCTTGGCCAGTGGCAGCATCACCTGGCGCAGCGTCTGCGACCGGGTGGCGCCGAGCGACTGCGCAGCCTCGAGCGTCTCCTTGGGCGACTGCCGGATGCCGTGTGCCGCGATGCGGATGACCGGCGGGGCGGCGTAGATCAGCGTCGCGATGACAGCGGACGCCGGGCCGATCAGAAAGACGAGCGTGAGTGGCGCCAGGTAGACGAAGGTCGGCATCGTCTGCATGAAGTCGAGTACGGGGGTGACGATCCGGTTCACCCTGTCCGAGACTCCCGCCCAGATCCCTAGCGGTATGCCGACGAGCAGCGCCACGAGCACCGCCGACAGCGTGAGCGCGAAGGTGTCCATGCTCTGCTGCCAGAGCCCCTGCAGCCCCATGAAGGTGAACCCAGCGGCGGCGAGCAGCCCAACCTTGAGGTTGCCCAGCGCCCAGGACCCGAAGCCGACCAGGGCCACCACGCCGAGCCACCCGATGAGGGGGACGGGTCGTCCGAATGCCGGCTGGGAGACCAGGGAGGAGATGAACGTGGTGAGCTGGTCGACCACGAGCCGGATCTCGTTGAAGAAGTACAGGAACAGCGGGTTGCTGTTGCGGTTCGCGCCGACCGCGTCGTTGAGGTCGTTGAGCCGGCCATGCAGTGGGGTGGTGTCGGCCGCGCCGAGGGCAAGGGTGTCCTGGCCGTGCAGGACGGTGAAGCCGACGAGCCACACCAGCAGCAGCGCGGTGACGATGGCTCCACGGAAGGGGCGGATCCCCGTCCGGACCAGCGCGATGCTGGTCATGCGACGACCGCCTGAGGACACGAGCGACGAAGGAGCGAGGCCCGCAAGGCCGAGGAGCAGGGCCAATTCAGCATGGTCATGCGACGACCGCCTGAGGACACGAGCGACGAAGGAGCGAGGCCCGCAAGGCCGAGGAGCAGGGCCGGTTCAGCATGGTCATGCGACGACCGCCTGAGGACACGAGCGACTGGTCATGACTCGGCCACCACGGCCAGGATCTCGGCGTTCCCCACGACGCCGAGCAGCCGGCCGTCCTCGACGACCTTGATGGGTCGCTCCGACTCCAGCACAGCTCGGACCGCCTCACGCACCACGACCTCCGGACCGAACTCGGGGCCGTCCAGCTGGTCGTCCGGTTGTACCGGCCGCATGATCCAGCGCAGAGTCAGGACGTGGGATCGCGGCACCTCGCGGACGAAGTCGCGGACGTAGTCGTCGGCCGGCGCGCCGACCAGCTCGGCGCCGGTCCCCACCTGCACCAGCCTTCCATCCCGCATGATGAGGATCCGGTCGCCCAGCTTGAGCGCCTCGGACAGGTCGTGCGTGATGAACACCATCGTCTTGCCGACCTCGTGGTGCAGCCGGATGACCTCGTTCTGCATGTCACGCCGGATCAGGGGGTCGAGCGCCGAGAACGGCTCGTCGAAGAGGAGCACCTCGGGGTCGCCAGCCAGCGCCCGTGCGAGACCGACGCGTTGCTGCATACCCCCGGAGAGCTGGTCGGGGAAGGAGCTCTCGTACCCGGACAGTCCCACGAGGTCGATGACCTCCGCCGCCCGCTGGGAGCGCTCCTTCTTGCCCGCCCCCCGGATCTCCAGCCCGTAGGACACGTTGTCGGCGACCCGGCGGTGCGGCAGCAGCCCGAAGTGCTGGAAGACCATGGCGATGTTGTGCCGGCGTAGCTCACGCAGCGACCGCTCGTTGGCCTGCAGGATGTCGTCGCCCTTGAAGAGCACCCGTCCGGCAGTGGGCTCGATGAGCCGGGTCAGGCAGCGGACGAGGGTGGACTTGCCCGACCCGGACAGGCCCATGACGACGAACACCTCCCCCGGCGCCACGTCGAAGCTGAGGTCGCAGACTGCGGCGACACACCCAGTGCGCTGCTTCAGCTCCTTGCGCGGCAAGGCCCGCAGCTCCTCGGACCGTGGCACCCCGTCGGCGTTGGCGCCGAAGACCTTCCACAGGTTCTGCACCGAGATCACGGGTGCCGGAGCGCCGGCCGTGGCCTTGGCCTCGAGGGATGGGGACTGGACGAGCTCTTCCGGGATCGCCGTGGTCATGGTCTCTCCTGCACTGGGCTCACTGGACTGGGCCGGCTCGGTGAACTGCGACGGGATCGTCATCCGCTGAACCACCTCTGGACCGAGGGGCGGATGTTCTGCCAGATGTGCTTGGTCTCGCGATACTCGGCCAGGCCGGCGTGGCCCAGCTCCCGCCCGATGCCGGAGTGCTTGAAGCCACCCCACTCCGCCTGGGGGACGTAGGGGTGGTAGTCGTTGATCCACACCGTCCCGTGCCGCAGCCCCTGTGCGACCCGCTGCGCCTTGCCGCCGTCCTGGGTCCACACCGCGCCGGCCAAGCCGTACATCGTGTCGTTCGCGATCCGTACGGCGTCGGCCTCGTCCGTGAAGCGCTCCACAGTGAGCACCGGACCGAAGGACTCCTCCTGGACGACCCGCATACCCGTACTGCACTCGTCGAGCACTGTCGGCCGGTAGAAGTAGCCGTCCTTCAACGCCCCGGTCTCAGGACGGAAGCCGCCACACCGCAGTACGGCGCCTTCGGCGATGCCGGCCTTGACGTAGCTGGCCACCTTCTCGAGGTGTGCTGCGGAGATCAGCGCGCCGGTCTCGGCTCGGCTGTCGAACGGTCCACCGAGCCGGATGGAGTCAGCGCGCCTGACCACCTCGTCCACGACGGCGTCGTGCACCTCGTCCTGCACGATGAGGCGTGACCCGGCGGAGCACACCTGGCCGGAGTGCAGGAACACCGCCGTGAGCGCGAAGTCCACGGCGGTCTCCAGGTCGGCGTCCGCGAAGATGATGTTGGGGTTCTTGCCGCCGAGCTCCAGGGCGACCTTCTTCACCGTCTGTGCCGCCGCGGCCATGATCCACCGGCCGGTGTCGACGCCGCCGGTGAAGGAGACGAGGTCCACGTCAGCGTGCTCCGCAAGCGGCGCCCCGACGCGGTCGCCGGCACCCAGCACGAGGTTGCCGACGCCGCGGGGAAGCCCCGCCTCCTCGAGGCTGCGCATCAACAGGATGGCGGTTGACGGCGTCAGCTCACTGGGTTTGAGGACGAAGGTGTTGCCGGCCAGGAGTGCCGGAGCGACCTTCCAGGAGGTCTGGAGCAGCGGGTAGTTCCAGGGGGTGATGAGGCCGCAGACGCCGACCGGCTCGTGCACCACCCGGCTGATGGCGTCGTCGCGGCCGGTATCGATGACCCGCCCCGCGTCGGTGCCCGCGATGCCGCCGTAGTAGCGCAGGCAGCTGACGACGTCGTCGATGTCGTACTCGGCCTCCACCAGCCGCTTGCCGGTGTCGAGGCTCTCGGCCCGCGCGAACTCCGCCTTGTCCCGCAGCAGGAGGTCCGCGGTGCGCAGCAGCAACGCACCTCGTTCGAGCTCTGCGGTGCGGGGCCACGGGCCCTCGTCGAAGGCCCGGCGGGCGGCGGCGATGGCTTTGACGGTGTCGGCTGCGCTCGCTTCCGAGACGGTCGCGACGTGCCGTCCGTCGGCCGGACATCGAATGTCTCGATGGTCTGCGGCGACAGGTTCTACCCACTCGCCGTCCACGTAGAGCTCTGGCACTCGGGGACCCTTCCGCAGGGGGGAGGCGCGGCAGTGATGTTGTTGCACATCGCGCACCTGAATGCTTGTTGTGCAACAGAGTGGTCCCGCAGAATGCGACCTGTCAAGACTCGGACCGACATCGTCCGGTCCGTGGCGCGCCCGCCGAGGAGGGTACGCGGAAGCCTGTGTGGCCGCCGACGCCGCCCCTTGACCCCTGCTGCGCCAACCCGGCACACTGTTGCGTATCGCTCATCGTGTTGTGTATTACGCACCGTTTGGAGAATCGGATGGCACCTCGTCCTGCAGCTGGCCGCGAGTACGTCCTCACGCTGCGGTGCCCGGACACTCCGGGAATCGTCTACGCCGTGAGCAGCTTCCTGGTCCAGCACGGCGGCAACATCAGCCAGAGCCAACAGTTCGACGACCGGCTGACGGACCAGTTCTTCATGCGCGTGCAGTTCGGCGTCGAGAACGGCTCCCTCACGGATCTCCGGGACGGGTTCGCCAGAGTGGCCCAGGCGTTCCAGATGTCCTGGCAGATCAACGACGCGGCGACCCCCATCCGGACCCTCCTTCTCGTCTCGCGGTTCGGGCACTGCCTCAACGACCTGCTGTTCCGGGCGCGCATCGGTGCTCTCAACGTCGAGATTCCGGCGGTCGTCTCCAACCACCGAGACTTCGAGGACCTCGCAGCGGCACACGGGGTGCCGTTCCACTACATCCCCGTCACGCCGCAGAACAAGGAGGAGGCCGAGACGCGCCTCCTGCAGCTGGTGGACGAGCTGGAGATCGACCTGGTCGTCCTGGCGCGGTACATGCAGGTGCTGTCCAACGACCTCTGCACGAAGCTCGAAGGTCGGGTGATCAACATCCATCACTCCTTCCTGCCGAGCTTCAAGGGTGCCAAGCCGTACCACCAGGCACACGCTCGGGGCGTCAAGCTCATCGGCGCGACGGCTCACTACGTCACCCCCGATCTCGACGAGGGGCCGATCATCGAGCAGGACGTCGCGCGGGTGGAGCACTCCCTCGAGCCCGACGAGCTCGTTGCCGCCGGCCGCGACGTCGAGGTCCAGGTCCTCGCGAGGGCACTCACCTGGCACAGTGAGCACCGCGTCCTGCTCGGGCAGAGCCGTACCGTCGTGTTCCGCTGAGGGCGCACCTCGCGCCCGAGCCCTTTCCCAACCTGTCCACGTCCCGAAGGAGCCAGCTCATGTCAGCCACCGTCAAGGGAGTCATCGCCCGCGCCAAGGGGGCGCCCGTCGAGGTCGTCGACATCGTCGTGCCGGACCCTGGGCCCGGCGAGGCCGTGGTGAAGATCCACAGCTGCGGCGTCTGCCACACCGACCTGCACTACCGAGAGGGAGGCATCAACGACGAGTTCCCCTTCCTTCTCGGACACGAGGCTGCCGGAGTGGTGGAGTCGGTGGGCGAAGGCGTCACCGAGGTAGCCCCGGGCGACTTCGTGGTGCTGAACTGGCGCGCCGTATGCGGGCAGTGCAGGGCCTGCGCGAAGGGCAAGCCGCAGTACTGCTTCAACACGCACAACGCGACCCAGAAGATGACCCTGGTCGACGGCACGGAGCTGTCACCCGCACTGGGCATCGGAGCCTTCATCGAGAAGACCCTCGTTGCTGCGGGGCAGTGCACCAAGGTCGACCCGGAGGCGGACGCGACGGCGGTCGGGCTTCTCGGCTGCGGGGTCATGGCGGGGTTCGGCGCCGCAGTCAACACCGGCGCCGTCAGCCGCGGCGACTCCGTCGCCGTGATCGGCTGCGGAGGCGTCGGAAATGCAGCCATCGCGGGCGCCAGGGTGGCTGGCGCGACGACGATCATCGCGGTCGACATCGACGACCGGAAGCTCGGCTGGGCATCGGGCTTCGGGGCGACCCATACGGTCGACAGCAGCGCTCAGGACCCTGTGGAGGCCATCCGGAAGATCACCGGCGGCTTCGGGGCAGACGTCGTGGTGGACGCGGTGGGACGGCCGGAGACCTACCTCCAGGCCTTCTACGCCAGGGACCTCGCCGGCACGGTCGTGCTGGTCGGGGTACCGAACCCGCAGATGCAGGTGACGCTGCCGCTGATCGACGTCTTCGGCCGGGGTGGCTCGCTGAAGTCGTCCTGGTACGGCGACTGCCTCCCGAGCCGGGACTTCCCGATGCTCGTGGACCTCTTCCGCCAGGGCCGGTTCGATCTGGGCGCCTTCGTCTCGGAGACCATCAGCCTGGACGAGGTGGAGACAGCGTTCGAGAAGATGCACCGCGGCGAGGTTCTGCGTTCGGTGGTCACGCTGTGAGCGGTTCCCTGCGCGTCGAGCGGGTCGTCACCTCCGGCACGTTCAACCTTGACGGCGGCAGCTGGGAGGTCGAGAACAACGTCTGGGTCGTGGGTGACGACGACGAGTGCGTGATCATCGACGCGGCTCACGACGCGGTCCCCATCATCGAGTCGGTGGACCAGCGCCGGGTCCAGGCGATCCTGCTCACCCACGCCCATGACGACCACATCGGCGTCGTGGGCGACGTACGCACGCACACTTCGGCAGCGTCCTGGCTGCATCCGGCCGATCGGATGCTGTGGGACCGCGTCCACTCGTTCCCGCCAGACCGTGAGCTGGCCGACGCACAGGACCTGGAGGTGGCCGGCACATCGGTGCGTGTCCTGCACACACCTGGACACACACCCGGCGCGTGCAGCTTCCACGTGCCTGCGCTCGGTGTGGTCTTCACCGGCGACACGCTGTTTCAGGGAGGACCCGGTGCTACTGGCCGCTCCTTCAGCGACTTCCCGACCATCATCGAGTCGATCTCGAGCCGGCTGCTGACACTGCCGGAGGAGACCGTCGTCCACACCGGCCATGGCGCGGACACCACGATCGGCGCGGAGGCCCCGCAGCTGCAGGAGTGGGTCGACCGCGGCCACTGACCCTGGCAGGAGCCGCTGCCGCTGAGGGGTCGTGTCAGCCGAGCTGGCGCCGAAGGACAGGTCCCAGCCGAGACGACGCAGCAGGGGTGGTCTCAGGAGACGAGGCAGAAGGGGTGTCCCGCCGGGTCCAGATACACCCGGAAGGACCCGTTCTCCGAGGGCTGGTGCTCGTGCCGGGTGGCGCCGGCCCCGAGCACAGCAGGCTCGGCAGCGTCGAGGTCCGACACGGCCAGGTCGAGGTGGAAGTGCTGTGGTCTGGGCCCCTCCGGCCAGGTCGGCGGCTGGTAGTCCTCCACCTGCTGGAACGCCAGGCTGATGCGGCCAGCCGGCCTGTCCGTGTCACCCGGGTCACGGGAGGGCGTCAGGGTGACGAAGTCGTCGGACGAGCCTTCCTCGATGGGCCAGCCGAGGATCTGCGAGTAGAACGCCGCGAGCTCCCGAGGCTGGGGACAGTCCAGGACGACCAGGTCGAGCAGAGGCTTCATCTGGGGTGTCTGAGTCATGGCCCGACGCTACGACGGCGCACCGACAACCGCCTGCACGAGCCGCCTGGCCGCGGCTGGATGCTCCCGCCCGAGCAGCCCGACGGCGAACAGCACGCCGCAGAGGTCCGTCACGACGCTCGCGTCACGAGGCACCCGCCAACCTCCCGCGTGGTCGCGGAGTACCGAGACCAGGATGCCGTCGCGCGCCTCGGGACAGAAGTGCCGGAGCACCCCACCGGATCCCACGAGGACCCCGACGTCCGCCAGCGGTCGGGGGCTCGCTCCGGGCGCGCTCGGACGGGCGTGCCGCCGGACGGCCACGAGCGCCGCAGCGCGCGCGAGCTCGACGTCCCACTCGTGCTCGGCGGTCATCGCGGGCAGGTGGCCGGGCTCGCCTCCGAGCTTCGCGGCGTACGCCTCGGCTCCCTGGGGTAGCGCGAGCCCCTCCCGGTGGCAGGCCTCGACGATGCCTTCGGCGTTCCACCGCATCCCGAGGTCGGCCTCGACTGTCCGGGCCTGCCACAGCGGGGCGACGACGTCCCTGGCCCGGCCGGCGTCCTCCCCCTGGGGGCGCAGCGCCGAGTAGACGTCGGTGGTCGCGCCGCCGATGTCGACCACGAGGACGTCCGTGTCGAGCTGCTCGGCGAGCAGCTCGACACCGTCCAGGACGGCGTCCGGCGTCGGCGCCCGGACCATCGCGGCGAACTCCGGGTCGCGCGAGAGCCCCTTGCCGCCGATGACATGCTCCAGGAACACCTGCCGGATGGCGGCACGAGCCGACCCCGGGGTGACCACGCCGATCGAGGGAAGCACGTTGTCGGCCAGGACGAACCGCCGCCCCGCATCCTCCAGCAGCCCCGCCACCTCGGCACGCGCCTCCCGGTTCCCCGCCACCACGATGGGTGCGGCGATGCGTGCCCCGGCCAGGCGGGCGGCGTTGTGCCGCAATACGTCCGCGTTGCCTCCGTCCGTACCGCCGACCAGCAGGACCAGGTCGGGACGGGCGGCACCGAGGGCCGTCACGCCTTCCGCGTCCAGTGGCCCGGAAGCCACGTGGCAGACGCGGGCACCGGCGCTGAGCCCCACACGATGTCCCGCCTCGGCGGTGACCTCACGCTCGTAGCCGACCACGGCGAGGCGCAGGCCGCCGCCCGCACTGGAACAGGCCAGCACACGGTCGACGGCGCCATGCGCCGACAGCTCGCCGCGAAGAGCCCGGTAGCCGACCAGGACGTCGCTCCCGCTCGTGGTCGGGGTCGCGTGCGTCGCGAGGAGCTCACCGGTGTGGTCCACGAGCACGGCCTTGGTGAACGTCGACCCGAAGTCCAGGCACAGAACGCCCCCCATGGCCGGGGCTCCTCAGCCGAGCCGGTCGAGCGCCTGCTTGAGGTCTGCCACGAGGTCGTCGGCGTCCTCGATGCCGACCGACAGCCGGATCAGGTCGCCCGGGACCTCGAGCTCCGTGCCTGCGACGGACGCGTGTGTCATCCTCGCGGGGTGCTCGATGAGCGACTCCACGCCACCCAGGGACTCTCCGAGGGTGAAAAGCTCGGTCTCGCCGCACACCTTGACCGCGACGTCCTCCCCCGCCTTGAGCTGGAACGAGACCATCCCACCGAAGCGCTTCATCTGGCGCCGGGCGACCTCGTGCCCGGGGTGGGTCTCGAGCCCGGGGTAGTGCACCGCGCTCACCGCCGGGTGGGACGCGAGCAGCTCGACCACGCGCTCGGCGTTGTCGCTGTGCTTCTCCATCCGCAGCGCCAGCGTCTTGAGGCCTCGCAGCACAAGCCACGAGTCGAACGGGCCCGCAACTGCGCCCATCGAGTTCTGGTGGAAGGCCACCCGGTCGGCGGCGTCCTCGAAGCCGGGCACGACGATGTCCCGGCCGACGACCACGGCTCCACCCACGACGTCCGAGTGGCCGCCGCAGTACTTGGTCGTCGAATGCGTGACGATGTCCGCCCCCACGCTCAGCGGCTGCTGGAGGTAGGGCGATGCGAAGGTGTTGTCCACGACCAGCAGAGCGCCCGCGTCATGGGCGAGCACGGCGAGAGCCGCGATGTCGGCGATGCCGAGCAGCGGGTTGGTGGGTGTCTCGACCCACAGCATGCGGGTACGCCCGGGCCGAACGGCAGTACGCACCGCGTCCAGATCGCCCATCGGGGCGATGGTGTGCTCGACCCCCCAGCTGGTCAGCACCGTGTTGAAGAGGCGGTACGTGCCTCCGTAGGCGTCGCTCGGCACGACGACGTGGTCCCCCGGCCTCAGCAGCGCCCGAAGCACGGTGTCCTGCCCGGCGAGCCCGGAGGAGAAGGCGAACCCCCGGTCCCCTCCCTCGAGAGCCGCGATGCAGCCCTCGAGCGCCGTGCGCGTGGGGTTGGCGGAACGGCTGTACTCATAGCCGCCGCGGAAGCCTCCGATGCCGTCCTGCTTGTACGTCGACACCTGGTAGATCGGGGTGATCACGGCGCCGGTGGCCGCGTCCGGCTCCTGCCCCGCGTGGATCGCTCGGGTGGAGAAACCCGTGGGCTCGACGCTGCCGCTCTGCTCGCTCATGCCGGCAAGGCTAACCCGGCGGACGTCGGCTGGCGGTGCGCCTCCGGGGGCGCTCGGCGTCCAGAACCGGCCACAGCGCACAGCACCTTCTGCGACTCGCGCAGGTAGGTGTCCCGCAGGAAGCCCAGCTCCGCGTCCAGGGGGCCGCCAGACGCCGACCATGCGCCGTCCCGGGCCGCCAGTGCGCCCCCGGCTCGGAACATCACCGCGCGCGCCGGCGTTGAACGGGCGTGATATTCGGAGCGCGTGCGAAGACGACCCTGCCCACCGCCGAGGACGCGCTGCGTGGTCGGGAGTCTCGCCCCTTCCGCATCTCACCGGAGCACGTTGTGCTGCACAGCCCCGTCGAGGGGCCGTGGCCTGAGGGTACCGACGTCCTCTACGTGGCCATGGGCTGCTTCTGGGGGGCCGAGCGGATCTTCTGGCGTCAGCCGGGTGTGGTGGCCACCGCGGCCGGCTACATGGGCGGTCTGACCCCGAACCCGACGTACGAGGAGACGTGCACGGGTCGCACCGGTCATGCCGAGACGGTGCTCGTGGCCTACGACCCGCAGAAGACGACCCCGGAGCTGCTCCTCAAGGAGTTCTGGGAGAACCACGACCCGACGCAGGGCAACCGTCAGGGCAACGACATAGGCACCGCATACCGGTCGGCGATCTACTGGACGACGCCGGACCAGCAGCGGGCCGCGGAGGCGACCCGCGAGGCGTTCCAGAAGGTGCTGACCGACCACGGGTTCGGCACCATCACGACGGAGCTGCGGTCTGCGGAGGACGCCGGGCCCTTCTACTACGCCGAGGACTACCACCAGCAGTACCTGCACAAGAACCCGGGCGGCTACTGCAACCACGGCCCCAACGGCATGACCTGCCCGGTGGGGATCGTCCGTCAGGACGAGCTGCCGGCGCAGCAGGACATCGCCCCGGCGTCGAGCTGACGGTCAGCGCGAGACGTAGCCGGCACTCGTGCCGGTGAAGGCCCAGCTGTCCTTGAGGACCCCGCCTGCGTCGCGCAGATAAGCCGTGTCGCCCGTGTTGTTCCAGACGTACCAGGCGCGGTTGTAGTACCGGTTGGTGGCGCTTGCGGTGCCCTTGCCGGTGTGGATGACGACCGAGTACCCCGCCTTGAGGGTGAACGTGGGGAACCTGAACGTGTAGCCCTGCTTGTCCTTGAGGGTCCAGCCGGTGAGCGAGCGGTTGGTCGTGCCTCTGTTCGTGATCCGGACGTACTCGGCGTTGAGACTGGTGTTGCTGCCCGTGTCGCTTCCCGGCGAGTTGTAGTAGATCTTCGTGATCCTGATCGCCGGCGTGGCGCCCTCCGCGGTGGACGGCAGGGCGAGAACCCCTCCGGCCACGGCGAGTGCGGCGAGGCAGGAGGCGAGGACAGGACGTGCGGCCATGCCGGCGAAGGTAGCCGCGAGTGCAGCCGCACGCAGCCACTCCCGCGAAGGACCGGCCGAACGGACGAGGCACCTGGCCGCGGGATAGCGTCGGACACGTGCAGCTCCGTGACGCGTCGCAGGAGGACCTTCCTGGCCTTCTTCCGGCATTCCTTCCTGTGTTTCGGGCCGTCGTCGCGGACGGCGAGACCTACGCCTACCCAGAGACTCTGTCGGACAGCGAGATCGGCGCCCTCTGGTTCGAGCGCCCCCCTGGCCGCACCGTCGTGGCACTGGACGACACCGGGGCGCTGCTCGGCAGCGCCAAGATGGGGCCGAACAGACCCGGACGGGGAGCCCACATCGCGACGGCGAGCTTCATGGTGGCCGAGCGGGCGCGGGGCCAGGGCGTCGGACGGGCGCTAGCGGAGGACATGGTGAGGTGGGCCGCGACGCAGGGGTACGCCGGCATCCAGTTCAACGCGGTCGTGCAGACGAACCGGGCGGCTGTCCTTCTGTGGCAGGCACTGGGTTTCGAGATCCTCGGGACCGTCCCAGGAGCCTTCGAATCCAGCCGGCACGGGCGCGTCGGGCTGCACGTGATGTTCCTCCCGCTGGCTCCTGCCTGACCAGCTCCTGTTGATCGGCGGCCCGACGCTGGAGCGCCTGCCTCTGGAGCTCCAGCCGCCGGGCCTCACGCAGGCTCCTCCACTGCGCGGCCAGGTCGTCGACGTCGACCGTCTTCGCGAGCAGCGGGGGCAGCGGTCCCACTGCGGGCCGCAGCCGGTCGGCTCTCACCCGGTGGTTGTAGTCGTCCAGTACGGCCCGCACGCCCTCCTCGGTGCGTAGGTCGAGCAGCGACTCAGGAAAGCCGGCCGCCTCCTTCCGGAGAGCGAGAGCAGGTGGCATGGCTCCGGTGAGGTCCAGCTGCTCTCGCTGCAGCAGCCCCTTGACCCACCAGTCGGGGTCGTCCACATCGGCACTGCCCAGGTTGCGGAGCGGCTTGCCGGCTCCCGGGAGGTTGTCGAACTCCCCGCGCTCCTGTGCCTCCCGGATCGCCCGCTCGACCGGCGACTCGAACCGCTCCATGGCCCGCACGATAACCAGGTGCCGTTCGCCTCACCAGATAAGGGGAAGCGCGCGGCAGTCGCGGCTCATGCCGGCGGCTGCGGGTGGCTGAGCCCTGCCCGGCCAGCACGTCCCGCAGCCTCGCCGACGTTTCGCACCACCGTGCTCGCGACCCGCTCCAGCGGAGTCCTCGGCGCGCCGGACACCCTCGGCGGCATGACCACGACGGGACAGGGAGCGCTGTAGACGAGCCGCTGCGCGAAGCCCGGCAGGTTCGTCAGGTCGAGCTTGCGGGGGGCGTCGATCACGAGGAGGTCGGCGTGCTGCGCCGCCGCGAGCAGGGCGGTCCGACGGCCACCGTGCACGAGTCGCACCTCGACGCCGTGGTCGGCGCCGAGCACCTCTGCCACGTCGGCCTGCAGGTCAGCCAGATGCTGCGCCTCCACCGTCGCCAGGTCCTCGATGAGCGGAGCGGGGTTCACCCGCGAGGCGGTCTGGGGCACGGTGGGGCGCCACGCCCGCACCGCGACCACCCGACCCCCGCGCAGCGCCGCCAGCTCGGCTGCCCAGTGAAGTGCAGTGGGTGACTTCGACGTGCCGCTGACGCCCACCACGATGGTGTAGGGCTGTGACTGATCTGCCATCACATCCTCCTCCTAGACCCGAGCCGGTTGGAGCGGTGGCTCATCGCTGACCCGGCTGAGCGGGTCTGCGATGTCCTCCAGTCCCTTGCCTTCCGCGTCCACGCCGATCTTCATGGCCACCACGCCGCCGACCATCATGATCACCGAGGCAAGGATGTAGCCCCAGAACAGCGGGTTGCGCTCCTTCCCCTCTCCAACGAGCGCGCCGAAGAGGACCGGTCCGAGCGCACCCACGACCTGGGCGATCGCGAAGAAGTACGAGATGGCCTGCCCGCGGACCTCCAGGGGGAAGATCTCGCTGACGGTGAGGTACGCGGACGAGGCGCCTGCGGAGGCGAAGAAGAACGAGACGCACCAGAAGATCGTGTGCGTCGTGGCGTTGAGCGTGCCTGCCTTGAAGAGGAAGGCGGACACGAGCAGCACGAGCCCGGCGATGAGGTACGTCCCGAAGATCATCTTGCGTCGGCCGATCGTGTCGAACAGGTGGCCGAGCAGCAGAGGGCCGGCCAGGTTTCCGATCGCGAACGGGATGAAGTAGATGGCCGCGGCCGACTTGTCGAGGTGGTAGAAGTTCTGGAGCACCAAGGCGTACGTGAAGAAGATCGCGTTGTAGAGGAAGCTCTGCGTGATCATCATGGTCAGCCCCAGGGCGGTACGCGACGGATATTTCTTGAAGAACACGTTCATGAGGTCGCCGAACGGGATGTGCTCGCGCGGCTTGATGAGCATGGCTCTGCTCTCGTCCACCGGCTTCAGGGTCACCCCCCGGGCCTCCATCGACGCCTCGATCTCGTCGACGATCTTCTCAGCCTCCTCGCCCTGCCCGTGGGTGACCATCCAGCGCGGGCTCTCAGGGATGTGGCGGCGCAGCCAGATGATGATCAGACCCATCACAGGGCCGATGAAGAAGGCGATGCGCCAGCCGATGTTCTTGTCGACGTGCTCGGGGTTGAGGAGCCAGAAGCTGGCGAAGGCTCCGAGCAGCGCTCCGGCCCAGTAGGTCCCGTTGACCGCGATGTCGACGCGCCCGCGGTACTTCGCGGGGATCAGCTCGTCGATCGCCGAGTTGATCGCGGTGTACTCGCCTCCGATGCCCATGCCCGCGACGAAGCGCCATACGTAGAGGAACCACGGGGCCCAGGCCAGGCCGGCCACCCCCGAGCCGATCAGGTAGATGGCCAGGGTGATGATGAAGAGCTTCTTGCGGCCCCAGGTGTCGGTCAGCCTGCCGAACGTCAGGGCCCCGACCACCTGGCCGATGAGATAGATGGTGCCGGCGAAGCCGACCTCGGTGCTCGACATCTTCAGGGTCTCTTGGAAGCCGGCGTTCGAGACGAGCTGGATCTCCAGACCGTCCAGGATCCAGGACACGCCGAGGCCGACCACGACCATCCAGTGGAACCTCGCCCACGGGAGCCGGTCCATGCGGAACGGGATGAGGCTGCGCACTGCTCCGGATTCTGCAGTTGTCGTCATTGACCACTCCTTGCTCGTACGACTCTGGGCTCGCAAAAGCACCTCAAAACGGGACGGTACCGCTGGCCTCCGGGAATGGCGCGTCGAGACAGATGAGGCCGTTGGTGCTCGGTCGGGAGCGTCCCGGCTGCCACGCCCGGAGCGGGGCCATGGGGCCCTGGGCGTAAGGTCCCGGCATGCGCATCGTGTCGTTGCTACCGTCGACGACGGAGATCCTTTTCGCCGTCGGCGCCGGTCCACAGGTGGTGGGCGTGACGTTCGAGTGCGACACCCCTGCGAATGCACGCGAGCGGGCAATCGTCTCCACCACGGCGATCCCGCAGGGGTTGTCCGCGACCGAGATCGACGCCTTCGTCACGCGGGCCATGGCGGCGGGGGAGGACCTTTACCACCTCGACGCCGGCGCTCTGGCTTCCCTCGACGCCGACCTCGTGGTGACGCAGGATCTCTGCGCCGTGTGTGCTGTGGACGTCTCCGTCGTGGACGACGCCCTGGCGTACCTGGGGTGCCGCGCCGAGGTCCTGACCATCGACCCTCACACTGTGGAGGAGGTCCTTGGCTCGATCGAGACCCTCGCCAAGGCCAGCGGTCGCCAGCAAGCGGGGGCTCGACTGGTCGGCACGCTCAGAGACCGGTTGGCAGCGGTCTCCACGGTCGTGCAGGGGCTCTCGACGCCGCGCGCACTCGTTCTCGAGTGGACCGACCCTCCCTTCGCGCCCGGTCACTGGGTCCCGGAGATGGTGACGGCCGCGGGCGGCACCAGTGCGCTGGGCACAGCGGGCGAGAAGTCGGTACGGGTCACGTGGGCGGAGGTGCGCGACAGCGACCCGGAAGTCGTGGTGTGTGCCCCGTGCGGCTACGACCTCAGCGGGTCGGCGGAGCTGGCGCGCCAGGCGATGGAGTCCGGTCAGCTGCCCGTCGGAGTACCGGTGTGGGCCGTGGACGCCAACGCCAGCTTCGCCCGGCCCGGGCCGCGACTGGTGGATGGCATCGAGGCGCTCGCCGGCATCCTGCACCCCGAGTCGGCTCCTGCGCCGCGGCGGGATATGGCCCGCAGGTTGGTCTAGCCCCGTCGCGGAGATCGCGCTGAGGGTCGTGAGTCAGTCCTTGACGGTTGCCCGGGACTTCCGGCCGAGGCCGACGGTGGCAGCGACCGTCGCAGCCGCAGCCAGCACCAGGACGATGGCTACTTCGACGTTCGTGATGCCGCCACCCAAGTGCATCGGCTGCAGGAGGATGAACCACACGTCGACGCCTACCGCGACACCGATGATGAGTCGCAGGGTGAGGTTCTGGATCATGCCTTACTCCCTCCGATCCTGTAGTTCGGGTACTGGCTGTTCTGTGTGATGCCGTAGCTCGTACAGCTCCCACTGCAGTCCGCGAGGTAGGTCTAGCTGCTGGGCTGGCCGATGACCGAGGTCCCGTTGTACGACCATCCGACCACGAAGTGGTAGCGCGCGATGACGACGTTGAGCCAGTTGTCGTAGGCGATGTACCGGTCCCTACTGGTGCTAGACACGCCCGCCGCCACAAGAGCCTCGGCGGTTCCGTTCATCGGTGGCACCGGAGGCACCTTCACCTCGGTGGGGTCCGGCACGTAGCCGGGCAGTTCGTCGTCGGGCCTTGCGGACGTCGGGTCGATGGTGCTGGCCGCACGGTCTGGCCGCGTCAGCACTGCCGAGCGCTGCGCTGCGGTGACAGACCGCGTCTGCCATGCCTGCTTGACGATGGCGTTGAAGGCCGCATCGCTGATGGGCTGCGTCTCTGTGCGCCGCCGTCCCTAAGACTGTCGACGGCGCGGGAGGTCGGGAAGGGCTCTATTCAGCTTGCGAATACCACCTGGCGCACTTCTGACCGGCGTGCTATTGCCACCGATTCGGCTGCGGGTCGTGTTGGTTCCGCGTTCGGCCGGCCAGTCGACCAGCGCCATCAGGTAAGCCGACCACTGCCACTCAGGTCAGTCGACCAGTGCGATGAGCAGGTCCGCCCGGGTGAGGACGCCGACCGGCTTCCCGTCCTCGACCACCATGATGGCGTCGGCATTCTCGAGCTCGTGACGCGCGACGGACGCGGGCTCGCCGGCGCCCACGAACGGCAGCGACGGCTCCATGTGCCTGTCCACCGGGTCGGTGAGGTGCGCGGTGCCGTTGAACAGCAGCTCGAGCAGCATCCGTTCGCTCACGGAGCCCGCTACCTCCCCAGCCATCACCGGAGGTTCCGCCTTGACGACGGGCATCTGCGACACGGAGTACTGGTGGAGGATCTCGATGGCGTCGCGGACGGTCTCTGTGGGGTGCGTGTGCACCAGCGCCGGCAGGTCACCCGCCTTCTTGTGCAGGAGCTGCCCCACCGTGGTCTGGTTCGCCGCTCGCATGAACCCGTAGGAGCTCATCCAGTCGTCGTTGAAGATCTTCGACATGTAGCCCCGACCGCTGTCCGGCAGCAGGACGACGACGACGGCGTCCGACGGCAGGTCCTCGGCAGCCCGCAGCGCCGCGACCACGGCCATACCGCAGGAGCCCCCGACGAGCAGCCCCTCCTCCTTGGCCAGCCTGCGGGTCATCGCGAACGAGTCCGCGTCGCTGACCGCGATGACCTCGTCGACCACCTTGGGGTCGTAGGCGCTCGGCCAGAAGTCCTCGCCCACCCCTTCGACGAGGTAGGGCCGCCCGGTGCCACCCGAGTACACCGAGCCCTCAGGGTCGGCACCGATGATCTGGACGCGGCCCCCCTCGCGGGTGTCAGACACCTCGCGCAGGTACCGGCCCGTGCCGGTGATCGTGCCGCCCGTACCGACGCCGGCGACGAAGTGGGTGACCCGGCCATCGGTGTCGGTCCAGATCTCGGGACCGGTGGTCTCGTAGTGCGATGCGGGACCCATCGGGTTGGCGTACTGGTTGGGCTTCCAGGCACCCTCGATCTCGCGGACCAGGCGGTCGGAGGTCTGGTAGTAGGAGTCCGGATGGTCCGGCGCTACGGCGGTCGGGCAGACCACCACCTGCGCGCCATACGCCTTGAGCACGTCGCGCTTGTCCTGGCTCACCTTGTCGGGACAGACGAACACACAGGAGTAGCCCCTGCGCTGAGCCACCAGAGCCAGGCCGACGCCGGTGTTGCCCGAGGTGGGCTCCACGATGGTCCCACCCGGCTTGAGCTCGCCGGACGCCTCCGCCGCCTCCACCATCTTCAGCGCGATCCGGTCCTTCACCGACCCGCCGGGGTTGAGGTACTCGACCTTCGCGAGAACGGTGGCCGCGATGCCCTCCGTCACGGAGGTCAGCTTGACCAGGGGCGTGTTGCCGACGAGATCGGCGATGTGCTCTGCGTACTTCACCGACCCATCCTCGCAGATCGCGGACAGCGGTCGGGCAAACGGACGATGCCGGGGGGCCCCGTGGAGGAAGACCATCGGATGGGGTGGAATGGGGGCACGACATGACTCAGCTGACCGTTGCCGGTGCAGGGGTGCGAGACCAGGAAGGAGCAGTCATGGGCCGGGCCCGAAGGGCACGCAGGATCGCTGCCACGGCGGCGTACGGCGGCGGTGGCCTGGCCGCGGGTATCGGCACGCTGGGGGCTCTGGGCTACGGCCTGCTCAAGGTCGAGGCGATGGTGGCCCGACGCGTCGTCGGCCAGCCCTTCGACGGCTCCCCGGACGACAACGGCACGTATGGCGCCGGCGTGGGTGAGCCGGTGGAGCTGCTCGTCCTCGGCGACTCCTCGGCCGCGGGGATGGGCGCCGACCACCGCTACCAGACCGTCGGTGCCATCGTCGCGACAGGCGTCTCGGCGCTGACCGGGCGGCCCGTGCGGCTCACCAACACCGCGGTCGTCGGCGCGGAGTCCTCGGGGCTGGAGCTGCAGCTCGCCAACGCGGTCGACCAGGTCCCGCGCCCACACGTGGCCATCATCATGATCGGGGCGAACGACGTCACGCACCGCATCGACAAGGCGGTGGCCGTGCGCCACCTGGAGACGACGGTTCGCCGGCTCCGCGACCTCGGGACCGAGGTGGTCGTGGGCACCTGTCCCGACCTCGGCACCATCCAGCCCATCCCCCAGCCCCTGCGACTGATCGGTCGCCGGTGGTCACGCGACCTGGCCGCGGCCCAGACGGTCGCGGTGGTGGAGGCTGGAGGTCGGACCGTGTCCCTGGGCGACCTGCTGGGGCCGGAGTTCGCGGAGCGGCCGCACGAGATGTTCAGTGCGGACCGCTTCCACCCGTCGCCGGCCGGCTACGCCCGTGCCGCCGCCGCCCTCCTGCCGAGTGTGTACGCGGCGCTGGGCGTCTGGGCGAGCGGCTCAGAGGACGAGCGCTCCCCCGATGCGCGACGGGGCGAGGGCGTCGGACCCGTCGCGGTGGCGGCCGAGTACGCCGTCCGGGACCCCGGCACCGAGGTGCACGCGACGCAGATCGCCGGGCAGAGCCGCGGGCCGCGTGGACGCTGGGCCATACTGCTGCGTCGCCCGCACAAGGCGGTCCCTGCCCCCGGGCCTGTCGGGGCTCTGACCGCTGTCGCGGGCGGCTCGGTCGACGCCAGCAGTGGCGCGGCTGTCGACCCCTCCCTCGGAGCGCCGGAGCTGGAGGCCGACGAGAGCAGGGCCACATCCGGCGACGCGCCGGCACGGCATACGATCGAGTCGGACTAAGCGACCGCTCATCGGCTGGTCGCCCTCGACGAGGAGGAAAACCCCGTGACCGAAGCCGTGATCGTCTCCACTGCCCGCACGCCCATCGGGCGCGCGTTCAAGGGCTCACTGAAGGACGTGCGCCCCGACGACCTGTCCGTCCAGGTGATCAGCGCCGCGCTCGGCAAGGTCCCTGCTCTGGACCCCACTCTGGTGGAGGACCTCTACTGGGGGTGCGCCGAGCCCTCCGGCCGGCACGGCTCCAACATGGCGCGGGTGGTGTCGGTGCTGGCCGGCTTCGACGGGCTGCCCGGCTCCACCATCAACCGGTTCTGCGCCTCCTCGGTCCAGACCACCCGGATGGCGTACCACGCGATCAAGGCCGGCGAAGGCGACATCTTCATCTCCGGTGGCGTGGAGTGCGTGTCCCAGTACACGAGCTGGGCCGGAGCCGGGGGCTCCGCCGGGGACGACCAGAACCCGAGGTTCGCGTCGGCCAAGGCCCGCAGCGAGGAGATCGCGAAGACGAACCAGAGATGGACCGACCCCCGCGAGGACGGCCTCGTACCGGACGTCTACCTCTCGATGGGGCAGACCGCCGAGAACGTCGCCACGCTCCGTGGCGTCTCGCGAGAGCGCCAGGACGAGTGGGGCGTCACCAGCCAGAACCGGGCCGAGAAGGCCATCGCGGACGGGTTCTTCGAGCGGGAGATCGCCCCGGTGACCCTGCCGGACGGAAGCGTGGTGAGCAAGGACGACGGACCCCGAGCCGGGGTGACCCTCGAGGCGCTCAAGGGGCTCAACCCCGTGTTCCGCGAGGAGGGCACCATCACCGCTGGGAACTGCTGCCCGCTGAACGACGGCGCCGCCGCGGTCGTCGTCATGAGCGACACCAGGGCCAAGGAGCTCGGCCTCACCCCCCTCGCGCGGGTCGTCGCGACCGGCGTCTCGGCGCTGTCGCCGGAGATCATGGGCCTGGGCCCGGTCGAGGCTTCGCGTCAAGCCCTCGCCCGTGCCGGCATGACGATCGGCGACCTCGACCTCTACGAGATCAACGAGGCCTTCGCCGCGCAGGTCCTCCCCAGTGCGGACGACCTCGGCATGGACTTCGACAAGCTGAACGTGCACGGCGGCGCGATCGCCCTGGGCCATCCCTTCGGCTCCACCGGCGCCCGCATCACCACGACACTGCTCAACGGCCTGGAGACGCGGGACGGTCAGCTCGGGCTCGAGACGATGTGCGTCGGCGGCGGCCAGGGTATGGCGATCATCTACGAGCGCCTCAGCTGAGCGCTCTGAGCAGCTCGCGGAGGCGGTCCGGCAGACCATGGTCCATCCCGGCCTCGCAGGTGTCGTAGACGAGGACGGTCAGCTGGTCCATGACGACTGCCGGGCCCAGGTAGGGCACGTCCCGACCTGCGAGGTCGTGCAGCAGTGCGCGCATCTGCGGGACCCGTTGGAGCGCGTGGTCCAGCGGCAGCTGCTGCCACCGCTGGACCACGCGCTGAAGCTCCTGCAAGACCTCCTGTGGGACCGGCGAGCCCGGCGGCACGCTAGTTGCTGCGCAGGCGGCCCAGCAGCCGCAGGACCTCGAGGTACAGCCAGACCAGCGTGACGATGAGGCCGTGGGCCAGCAACCACGAGTACCTCTCGGGAGCACCCGCCCGGATGGCGCGGTCGATCGAGTCGAAGTCCACGGCGAGGGAGGCCGAGGCCAGCCCGATGGCGAACAGTGAGATCCCGATCCCGAGCGCGCCGGTGCCTCCGATACCGAAGGCGTGGTTGCCGACGACCGCATACAGGAAGTTCACCAGCGCGAAGATCGCGTAGCCGATCACCGCCATCGTGACGATCCGCCGGAACTTCTCGGTGACCTTGATCAGGCCGGTCCGGTAGGCAAGCAGCATCCCGGCGAACACGGACAGCGTGCCGAGCACGGCCTGGGCCACGATGCCGTGGAAGACGTCAGTCTGCTCCGGCGGGTCGAAGGCAAGGCTGTAGCCGTTGCTGATGGCGCCCACGAAGAGGCCCTCCACCACGGCGTACAGCACGATCATGGGCACGCTGACCGTCTTCTTGAGGGCGATCACGAGCCCGAGGACGAGGGTCAGCGCGATACCGCCGAGGATGAGGACCAGACCGAGGCTGGGGAACAGCGTCCATCCCACCGCCGCCCCGGCGAGCACGATGACGAACAGGCCCGCCGTCTTCATGACGACGTCGTCCATGGTCAGCCGCCGGGTCTGCACCGGTCCGGCTGCCGGTTGGTTGTACAGGTCCTGCAGCTGCTGCGCGCTCAGGCTGTCGGTGGGTGCCCTGCCGGGCGTCGCGGCCCGGCCCGCGCCGGGACGGCCGAAGCCGGCGTACCCCTGGCGGGACTCCTTGTCGATCCGGTCGAACACCGGGTTGCTGGCCATGCGGTCTCCTTGGAGGCGTCGTGCGGCCCTGCGGTCGGCCGCTCCCTCAAGAGTACGTGTGGGGGCCCGCTCCAAGTTCCCGACGTGCCCCGGGGCGAGGAGAGCGTCTCTTCCACCATCGGTATGAGGACCCCCTGCAGCCGCTGGGTGAAGTCACCGTCCGGACGGCCGACTGATACTCGAAGTCCCCCGCGGCACCCGAAGGCAGGCGTCAGCCATGACCATGAACGACGAGCAAGCACCAGGATCATGGACCCGCATGGCGCTTCTGGTCGTCGCGGCACTGTTGGCCCTCGTCGTCCCGTTCGTCCTCGTCACACGGGTGTTCGACGCCGGCACCGGCTCGAGCGCCTCCACGGGCAGCCCGACCAGCCAGGAGCCGGCGCGGCAGCCGATCCTGGCCACGTCGTCGACCACGACCACGCTGGCCAGCACGGCGGTGTCGTCGTCGACCACCGCGACCTCGGCCGGCTCCAGCACCAGCCCGCTCGCCGGGGCCAGCGAGCAGTGTCGACTGACCAACCTCCGGCAACAGGCGGCCCTCAGCGCGGCGGCGGCGTCCCTCGAACAGTTCCAGAAGCACATCGACGCCATGAACCTGCTCGTCGCGGGCAAGATCTCCCTTCCCGTCGCCAGGACCTTCTGGAACCAGACCCGCATCGCCGCCACGGAGAAGGCCCAGTCGTTCCGCGCAGCCGACCAGGCGCTGACCTCGAGCAAGGCAGGGTGTCCGGAGCTGGGTCCGACGGCGGCGTGCTCGGCGCCGCTGCAGGAGGTGAACGCGATCACGGCCTGTGCCAAGGCCACGGCGGCACGTCAGACAGTCCTCGTCCGGGCCAGAGACTCGATCAGCACCTGGGAGCACCACGTGCACGACATGGAGATGTTCCGGGCGGGGCACATGTCGGCCGCGACGATGGCGGACAAGTGGCAGAAGACCTGGAAGTCGGGCCAGCAGCAGCTGGACTCCTACTCGGCTGCCGTCCAGCTCACGCAGAAGCTCCGCTGCCCGCTGACCTGAGCCAAGCCCCGACTTTGTATGCGACCGGCCCAGGGCAACCGTTTTCCGATCCTGGGCGGCGCCGCGTTCCGCAGACAAAGTCGGCGGATGGGGCGGGTCCCGGCGGGCCGGTTGGGGTCGAGGCATGCCTTTGGGTGCCCCCGACGGGGGTCGAACCCGCACCGGTGGCGATTTTAAGTCGCCTGCCTCTGCCAGTTGGGCCACGGGGGCCCTGCCAGTATGCCGGGTGGCGGAGCGGTTCCTGGACAGTTCCACTGCAGGCCCGGAGGTCTTCGCCTGTCAGGCACCTTGGATCCGTGTCGTCACACGACGACCGCAACGCACGTGCCCGGTCAGTACACCGAGGCGACGGACAGGGCCAGACCGTCCAGGATGTCGTGCTCCGAGGTGACAACTCGCTGCACCCCGTGCTGGGCCAGACGTGCCACCACCTGGTGCCAGACCAGCGCTCCGGCGCCGATGACGTCGACCCGCCCGGGGTGCATGAACCCCAGGCGGGCGCGCTGCTCGCGAGGTAGGTGGAGGAGCTCCTGGCACGCCCGCATGACCACCGCAGGCTCGAGGGTGGTGAGGTGGATCCGGCTGGCGTCGTAGGTCGTCAGGCCGAGGGCGTGGGCCGTGATGGTGGTGACGCTGCCGGCCAGCCCGACCAGCGAGGCGATGCCGTCGAAGCGCACTCCCGCCGCGGCCTGGTCGATCGCCGCGTCGATGTCCGCGGTCGCGGCGCTCACCTCCGCGCTGGTCGGCGGGTCACTGTGCAGGTGACGCTCGGTCATCCGGACGCAGCCCACGTCGACGGACAGCGCCGCCTCCACGGCGTGCTCGCCGCGCACGAGCTCGGTCGAGCCGCCACCGAGGTCCACGACAAGATAGGGCCCAGGGATGCCGTGCGCCCGCAGGTCGCCTGTCGCACCGCGGAAGGAGAGGGCGGCCTCCTCGGCCCCGCTGATCACCTGGGGAGTGATGGCGTACTCGGAGAACGCGTCCCGCACGCCGTGGACGAACTCCTCGGCGTTGGAGGCGTCACGCGAGGCGGACGTCGCGACGAAACGGACCCGCTCCACGTGGAGCCGGCGACACTGCACGGCATACTCCCGCGCGGTCCTGAGCGTCCGCTCCATGGCCGTCGGGTCGATTCGGCCGGTCCGGTCGACGCCGTACCCGAGCCGTACGACCTCCATGCGTCGGACGACGTCGGTGAGCGCGCCGGAGCGAGGGTCGACGTCCGCGACGAGGAGCCGGATGGAGTTCGTGCCACAGTCCACTGCCGCCACCCGGGTGGCGGTGGCCCGGTCCGCGGGTGACGCGGCGGTCATCGTCCGGTCCCCGGTCCCTCGGAGACCTTCGGAACGCAGGAGCCCGCCGCCCACCAGTCGTCGAGGGCGGCGAGAGCCTCGTCGCCGAGCGGGTTCACCCCCGGCCCCGCGGCGAGCGAGTGTGCCACCAGCACGTGCAGACACTTCACCCTCGCCGGCATCCCGCCGGCCGATACCCCGGCGATCTCGGGGACCTCCCCGAGCCGGGACCGGGTCGAGAGGTAGTGCTCGTGCGCGGCGGCGTACTGCGCCGCCAGCTCGTCGTCCAGCGCCAGACGGGCGGTCATCTCCTTCATCATCCCCGACGCCTCGAGCGTCGAGACCGCGCCGGTCAGCCGGGGACACGTCGCGTAGAAGGTCGTCGGGAACGGCGTACCGTCGGGCAGCCGCGGCTCGGTCATGAGGACATCGGGGTGTCCGCACGGGCATCGATGCGCGACGGCTGCGACGCCGCGGGGCACGCGCCCGAGCTGGGCGTGCACCGCCTCGAGGTCCGCCGGGGACGGCTGGACGCTCACTTGCCCCGGCTGGTGGGGGCGGCGTCAGCGGCGACCACGGAGTCCCACAGCTGCCCGTACCACGGCGCCTTGCTCGAGTCCTGCGTAGAGCTGGTCGCACCGGGCAGCGACCTGGTCGACGGCTTGCCGTCGATGACGGTGTACGACTTCTCCCCCACCTTGACGAACTTGAGCCGTTCGCGAGCCTGCTGGACGACGTAGGCGTCGTCGTTCCACCGGGCCTGCTCCTTCTGCAGCGCCGCCACATCGGCGCGCTGGGCGCTGACCTGGCCGCGCAGCGCGTCGATCTCGCCCTGCTGGTGCAGGTAGGAGCGCAAAGTCGGGACGAGCGTCACTGCGAGCAGGACAAGGATCGAGGCCAGCACGACCGCGCGCATCACCGCGCGCGACGCGCGACGCTCCGTCGCACCGTGCACCGCAGCCGCCTTGCGCACCGCCCCCGACGCAGTGGCGCGCGAGCGTCCCGGACCGGCGCCGGGACGAGCGGACACCCGCCGCTCGGCACCGGAGCGTGGCCCCCCGCCGCGCCCACCGGCGCCGGCGCGCGCTACGGCGGGACGGCGGGCGCCCTTGGCGCTCCCGCCGTCCTTGCCGTGGATGGTCCCTGCCATGCCTTCCTCAGCCGATCCGTACGCCTCGTCAGGCCCGTGCCGCGAACCGTGGGAAGGCGCCGGCACCGGCGTAGACCGCCGCGTCGTCGAGCTCCTCCTCGATCCGCAGGAGCTGGTTGTACTTGGCGACGCGCTCGGAACGCGCGGGCGCGCCGGTCTTGATCTGGCCGCAGTTGGTGGCCACGGCCAGGTCGGCGATCGTCACGTCCTCGGTCTCACCGGAACGGTGGCTCATCATGCAGCGGTAGCCGTTACGGTGCGCGAGGTCGACGGCGTCCAGCGTCTCGGTCAGTGAGCCGATCTGGTTGACCTTCACCAGCAGCGCGTTGGCCGTCCTCGCGTCGATGCCACGCTGCAGTCGTTCCGGGTTCGTCACGAACAGGTCGTCACCGACGATCTGGACCCGATCGCCGAGGCGGTCCGTCATCGTCTTCCAGCCGGTCCAGTCCTCCTCGTTCAGCGGGTCCTCGATGGAGACCAGCGGGTAGGAGTCGACGAGGTCGGCGTAGTAGTCGACCATCTCGGCGGCCGTCTTCGAGCCGCCCTCGAAGGCGTAGGTGCCGTCCTCCTGGTGGAACTCGCTGGCAGCCACGTCGAGGGCGAGCGCGATCTGCGTACCCGGCTGGTAGCCGGCGTTCTGGATCGCCTCCACGATCAGGTCCAGCGCCGCGCGGTTGGACTCCAGGTCGGGAGCGAACCCACCCTCGTCACCGAGCCCGGTCGCCAGCCCCTTCTCCTTCAGGACCGCCTTGAGAGCGTGGTACACCTCGGCGCCCCACCGCAGTGCCTCGCGGAACGAGTCGGCGCCGATCGGCGCGATCATGAACTCCTGGACGTCGACGTTGGAGTCGGCGTGGCTACCGCCGTTGAGGATGTTCATCATCGGCACGGGCAGGATGTGGGCGTTCGGCCCGCCGACGTACCGGAAGAGCGGCAACCCCGAGCTCTCGGCGGCGGCCTTGGCGACGGCCAGGGAAACCCCGAGGATGGCGTTGGCCCCGAGCTTGGACTTGCTGGGGGTCCCGTCGAGCTCGAGCATCACCCCGTCCACGAGGCGCTGCTCGCTCGCCTCGTAGCCCACCAGCTTGGGGTTGATCTCGTCGAGCACCGCGTCGACCGCCTGCTGGACCCCCTTGCCCAGGTAGCGCGCCTTGTCACCGTCACGGCGCTCCACCGCCTCGAAGGCTCCGGTGGAGGCCCCGGACGGTACTGCCGCCCGGGCGATGGTGCCGTCGTCGAGCGCCACCTCCACCTCAACGGTGGGGTTGCCCCGGGAGTCGAGGATCTCGCGAGCGCCTACTGCGTCAATGCTGGCCACAGCCGTCTCCATCGTGGTGCCGAACGGGTACGCCCAGAGGCTACCCGCTAGCCCGGAGACTCCAGGCGACCGACCCGCAGTCGGCGATGTGCGCCTAGGAACGGCTGTACGAGACCGCCAGGCTGGCCCCGAGCCGCGCGTTGTCACGCACCAGGGAGATGTTGGTCTCCAGCGATCGTCCGCCTGTGAGCTCCACGATGCGCCCGAGCAGGAAGGGCGTGATGTCCTTGCCGTGGACGCCACGCTCGACGGACTCGGACAGGGCCTGGTCGATGAGGGCGCCGATCTCACCGGCAGGGATCTCGTCCGCGGCCGGGACCGGGTTCGCGACGACTATCGCCCCCTCCAGGCCGAGCCCGTCCCACTTGGCGCTCATCATGGCCGCCAGCTCGCCGGCCGAGTCGGCGCGCAGCGGTGCCGGATGGTCGCTGGAGCGCGAGTAGAACGACGGGAACGTGTCGCTGCCGTGCACGACGACCGGGACCCCGAGCGTCTCCAACGTCTCGAGCGTCAGGCCGATGTCGAGGATGGACTTCACCCCGGCACAGACCACGGCGACGTCGGTGCGACCCAGCTCGGTGAGGTCGGCGGAGATGTCGAAGGTGCGCTCGGCGCCACGGTGCACTCCGCCGAGGCCTCCGGTGACGAAGACCGAGATGCCCGCGAGCGCTGCCAACCTCATCGTGCTGGCCACCGTGGTAGCACCGTGGGCCTTGCGGGCCATGACGTACGGCAGGTCGCGCAGGCTGACCTTCGCCACGTCGGGGTGGGACGCGAGGACCTCCAGCTCCGCGGCGTCCAGCCCGATCCGAGGAACGCCGTCGAGGATGGCGATGGTCGCCGGAGTAGCACCTCCGTCGCGGATGATCTGCTCCACCTCCACCGCCATCTCGACGTTGCGCGGGTAGGGCATCCCGTGGCTGATGATCGTGCTCTCCAGGGCCACCACGGGACGCCGGTCCGCGAGCGCGTCCGCCACCTCGGCGGACAGGCTCAGGTAGGGATGGGCGGTGCCGGTCGGGGGGATGGTCATGCGGTCTCCTTGGTGGTGCCACTGGTGCGGCGAGGGGCTTTTCGTAGCTCGGCGTCGACGAGCCGGGGGCTGAGGTCCGAGCGCACCGTCTCCGCCGTCGCCACCGTCAGACCGGCGGCCACCTGGCCGAAGCGCGCGGCGTCCACGGGGCTGTCCCCGCGCAGGAGGGCGTGGACGAATGCCGCGGTCATCGAGTCTCCGGCTCCCGTCACATCGACGACGGTCACCGGCGGCGCCACCAGGGTCGCCACGGTGACCCGTCCGTCGTCGGCGACGCTGCTCAGCAGGCTCCCGCGGGCGCCTCGGCGGACCCACACATGCCGGACGCCGAGGTCGTGCACCGCGCGGGCCGCTCGGGCGATACCGGCCCTCGTCCGCTCGACCGGCTCTCCGACGATGGCTGCGAGCTCGTCCTGGTTGGGCGTGATCGCCAGCAGGGGGCGCTCACCCGAAAGGATGTGCGTGAGGGGTCGTGCCTTGGCGACGCTCACGGGGTCCAGGACCACGGGCACGCCCACCGCGGCCGCGAGGTCGAGGATCCAGGCGGACACGGCGGGTGGGAGGTTGCCGTCGAGGACGACCAGGTCGGCGTGCGCCACGAGGTCCCCCGCGCGCCCCAGGTCGGCCACGGTGAGCCGGTCCGTCGCGGCCATGTTGGCGACGGCCACCAGCAGCTCACCCGTGGAGTCCAGCACGCCGAGATAGGTCCCGGTGCCCTCGTGCGTCGTGATGACGTGCTCGACGGACACACCGGCGGCTCGGGTGGCCTCGAGGACCTGGTCGCCGAAGGCGTCCCGGCCCACAGCAGCCACGAGGTGGGTCGGGTTGCCGAGCCGGGCCAGGTTCTCGGCGATGTTGCGGCCGACCCCTCCCGGGGTGGTGACCGTGGTGCCGGGGTTCGACGTGCCGAGCTGTGCCGGAAGCACCGACCGTGCCTTGATGTCGAGGTTCGCACCACCGACCACCACGACGAAGCGTCCTTCGGGCCGCAGGACGTAGCCGCGGCCCAGGATGGCGCCCTTCTTGGTCAGGTTGGACAGGTGCACCGCGACGGCGGCCCGGGTCGCGCCGATCCGGTCCGCGATGGCGGCCGCGTCCAGCGTCGGCTGCGAACGGAGCAGGTGGACGATCTCGCGCTCGCGCTCGGTCAGCCTCATACTTGCCACTATAAGGCATCTTTGGTGCTCTAAGTACCGCGCAACCCTGGCACCCAGGCGGTGCGCGGCGAGCGGTGAGCAGGCGCCGCGGCTCTCGCGGGCATGGCCGGGCGTCCGTGGCGGGCAGGGGACACAATGACGTCCATGGCGCTTGCCGTCTGCCTGCTCTTCGACCGCCGGACGGACGAGGCCATCCGCGCGTTGTGGGAGCGCCTCGAGGCGCTGGGGACCAGGACGCTCGCCACGCATACTCACGGCCGGCATGTGCCGCACCTGTCGTATGCGGTCCTGCGCGAGTACGACGTGGCGGCTGTCGCGGACAGCCTCGACCGGCTCCCCTGCGGGGAGCCGCTGTCACTGCGGTTCGACGCCGTCGCGCTCTTCCGGCGGGGACGCGCTGCCCTGGTGCCGGCCGCGACCGAGGGACTGCAGGCGCGCCAGGCGGCCGTCGTGCGCGCCTGCGAGGACAGCGGCGCGGAGCTCCACCAGCACTACCGGCCCGGCGCGTGGATCCCGCACAGCAGCCTCGCGACCCGGGTGCGTCGAGAGGAGCTGGCAGCGACCGCCGCGGCCGCCTTCGACATCCTCCCGCTCGAGGCGCGCGCCCCCGCGTGCGCTCTCATCGACAGCTCCACCGGTCAGCGGTGGCCGCTGCCGCGGCTGCTCTGACGGACGTCAGGACCGGCGGGTCTGCTGCGCCTGGGCCTCGGTGAGCCGGCGCAGCGTGGAACGGAGCACCTGCTCGGCCGACCGGCCGCCAGCCCGGGCCCGCACGACCAGGTCGAGCATGGCTGTGCCGAGCTCGTGCTCCTCGCCTGGTCCGTCCCCGGTCAGCTCGCGGGGGTCCCGTCCCGCGCGTTCCCACCGCGCCACGACCTTCTCTGCCGCGAGAAGGCTGGGCAGGGCGGTCGGGATGCCGTGCATCAGGTCCTCGTGGCCCGCCTCGCCCCCATGGTGTGACTGCTTCGTGGCGCGTTCCTCGGCCTTGATCCGCTCCCAGGCCTGCTCCACCTCGGCAGCCGTGGAGGCCTCGCCGTCGGCGAACACGTGGGGATGTCGCCGGACCAGCTTCGCGACGATCTCGGCGGCGACGTCGTCGATGTCGAACGGCTCCTGCGGATGGTCCTGGGCGACCCTGGACTGGAAGGCGACCTGGAGCAGCACGTCCCCGAGCTCCTCGCGCAGGTGGCCGCGGTCGCCGGACTCGATCGCCTCGACCGCCTCGTAGCTCTCCTCAAGGAGGTACTTCACCAAGGACTCGTGGGTCTGCTCCGCGTCCCAGGGGCATCCCCCCGGCGAGCGCAGCCGGTCCATCACCGCGACGAGGTCGAGCAGCCGCGAGCCCGGCACGTCCCACGAGGCCACCAGCACCTCCACCTCGGGCGGCTCGCCGAGCCGGGACACCTCCGACGCCACGGCGTCGGTGAGCCCGGGGTCCGCGTCCGCCGACGCGACCCATACGACCTGGTCGTCCTGCGCCCGCTCGAGCAAGGTGCGGGCCAATGCCGCAGGCTCGAGCCCGACGAGGTGCTCAACGGGAACCCCCGCCTCCGCCACGGCTTGGGCCAGCGGCTCTGAGGTGTCCCGCGCCAGGACCTGGGCGGCCGAGTCCAGCGCGTGCCAGGCGGCTCGGGTGAACAGCCCCGGCGCGATCCGCGGCGTGCCGACCAGCAGCGCCAGGCGACCGGCCACAGCGCGTCAGCCTGCCGGGGTCTGCGCCGGCTGGGGCTTGATCCAGTTCGGGGTGCTGGCGCTGAAGCGGACGTTCTTGGCGTCGAAGCTGCCGTACCGAGGGTTCACGGTGATGTTCGCCTTCGACGCCGCGGTGACGGCCTTGTTCTGCTCTTCGCTGGTCATCTGGTTCCAGGCGAGGCTCGCCTTCACGAGCTGCAGCGTCGAGGGCGCCGGGTCGGGGATGGAGGCGACGGCCGCCCGGGCTGCCGAGTCCGACAGGCCTTTGCCGTCCTGGACCGCCACCTGGTTGATGAAGCGCGCCATCACCAGGCTGGCCACGGCCTGGGGGGTGTCGAGCCCCGAGTCGGGCTGCACCTTGGTCACCTGGCGCGCCGCCTCCTGCGCCTCCTGCTCGGTGATCCGCTGACCGTCGACGACGGCGGCCGTGTCGGCGGTCGCGCAGCCTGACACCGTCAGCACGCTGCCCACCAGGATGGCGACGACCGAACCGCGCAGGGACTTGAATGCCTTCACAGGCTTGCCTCTCTCACCACGACCGAACTTCCTGACACGCATCCCGAACCGTCGGCTCGGCACTCCGGCGACCCTCATCGGGCCGCAACCGCCTGACCGCCGCCGACCCTGGCCGCGTCGGAGACGCTGCCCAGCATGACGGCGCGGATGAGGTCGCTGGCCCACTGCAACACTGCCGTGTCGCGAAGTGGCCTGCCACCTACCCGAGCCGTCGTCGGCTTCGGCACGAGAATGGTATGCACCGCGTCCTTGACCAGGGACCTCGGGTAGAGCCGCTGCAGCCGAAGCTGCGCCGACTCCGGCAGGTCGACGGGTCCGAACCGGACGTAGCTCCCCTGCACGCTGATGTCCGCGACCCCGGCCTGACGTGCCACCGTGCGCAGCCGGGCCACCTCCATGAGGTTGCGGACGGGCTCCGGCAGCGCACCGTACCGGTCGACCAGCTCCGCCTCGATCTCCGCGAGGGCGGCCTCGTCGGCCACACTCGCGAGCTTCTTGTAGGCCTCCAGCCGCAGCCGCTCCCCGGGGACGTAGTCGTGCGGGAGGTGCGCGTCGACCGGAAGCTCGATCTTGATCTCGGTGACCGCCTCGGCGGCGTCGCCGCGGAAGTCGGCCACCGCCTCGCCGACCAGCCGCACGTACAGGTCGAACCCGACCCCGGCAATGTGGCCGGACTGCTCGCCGCCGAGCAGGTTCCCGGCGCCGCGGATCTCCAGGTCCTTCATGGCGATCTGGATGCCGGCCCCCAGGTCGGTATGGCTGGCCATGGTCTGGAGCCGGTCGTGGGCCGTCTCGGTCATGGGCTTCTCGGGCGGGTAGAGGAAGTAGCAGTACGCGCGCTCACGCCCACGGCCGACGCGACCGCGCAGCTGGTGGAGCTGGCTCAGGCCGAGGACGTCGGAACGCTCCACGATGAGGGTGTTGGCGTTGGAGATGTCCAGACCGGTCTCCACGATGGTCGTGCAGACGAGGACGTCGAACTTCTTGTCCCAGAAGTCGACCACGACCTGCTCCAGCTTGTGCTCGCCCATCTTGCCGTGAGCCGTGGCCACCCGGGCCTCCGGTACCAGCTCGCGGATGCGGCTGGCCGCACGCTCGATGGTGGAGACCTTGTTGTGGACGAGGAACACCTGTCCTTCGCGGAGCAGCTCACGGCGGATGGCCGCGACGATCTGCTTCTCCTCGTAGGCACCGACGTACGTCAGCACCGGGTGCCGCTCCTCGGGCGGCGTGGCCAGGGTGGACATCTCGCGGATGCCGGTGACGGCCATCTCGAGGGTTCGCGGGATGGGCGTCGCGGACATCGCCAGCACGTCGACCGCGGTCCGCAGCGTCTTCAGCTGCTCCTTGTGCTCCACTCCGAACCGCTGCTCCTCGTCGATCACCACGAGGCCGAGATCCTTGTACCGGATGTCGCCGGAGAGCAGCCGGTGCGTGCCGATGACGAGGTCGACGGAGCCGTTCGCCAGCCCCTCGACCGTCTCCCGGGCCTCCTTGTCGCTCTGGAACCGGGACAGGGCCCGCACGGTGACCGGGAACTGCGCATACCGTTCGGAGAACGTCTGGAAGTGCTGCTGGACGAGCAGGGTCGTCGGCACGAGCACCGCGACCTGCTTGCCGTCCTGGATCGCCTTGAACGCCGCCCGGACCGCGATCTCGGTCTTGCCGTAGCCGACGTCACCGCAGATCAGCCTGTCCATCGGGACGCTGCGCTCCATGTCGGCCTTGACCTCGTCGATGGAGCTCAGCTGGTCGGGGGTCTCGACGTAGACGAAGGCGTCCTCGAGCTCGCGCTGCCACGGCGTGTCCGGCGCGAAGGCGTGGCCGCTGGTGGCCATCCGGGCGCTGTAGAGCTGGATCAGCTCGGCGGCGATCTGCTTGACGTACTTGCGGGCCCGCCCCTTGGTCTTCTGCCAGTCGCTGCCGCCCATCCGGTTGAGGGTCGGCTGCTCGCCTCCCACGTAGCGCGTCACCTGGTCGAGCTGGTCGGTGGGGACGAAGAGCCGGTCGCCCGGCTGGCCCCTCTTGGAGGGCGCGTACTCGATGACGAGGTACTCCCGGGTCGCACCCCCGACCGTCCGCTGGACCATCTCGACGAACCTGCCGACACCGTGCTGCTCGTGCACGACGAAGTCACCCGGCTTGAGCTGCAGCGGGTCGACCTGGTTGCGTCGCCGCGACGGCATCTTCCGCATGTCCTTGGTGGAGCCGCCCTGGCCCGGGGTGCCGGTGAGGTCCGTCTCGGTCACCAGCGCGAATCTCGTTGCCGCGGAGAGGAACCCGGACCCCAACGCGCCGCTGGTCAGGTGCACCATGCCTGGCGCGAGGTCTTCCAGGTCGGCATCCAGGCGTGCCGGCACGTCCTCGCCGGCCAGCACCTCCGCCACGCGTCGCGCCAGGCCGTGCCCCTCCGTCACGACGACGACGCGCCATCCGTCCGCGACCCACTGCCGTAGGTCCTGCACGGCGTCGGGGGTCGACCCGCGGTAGCGCGGGGACTCCTCCAGGCCTGTGTTGACCACAGCGGCCCCGTCCTCGGCCAGCTCCTCGTCGGCCACGAACGGGCCGAGGTCCCACCAGGGCATCCCCAGCTCGCGCGCGTGCGCCCTGAGCTCGGCCAGAGCCCAGAACGAAGCGGTGCCGAGAATCCCCTGCAGGTCGATGGGCACGGTGTTGCCCGCCGCAGCGTTCGCCCAGCCGGCCTCCAGGAACTCCTGGCTGGTGGCCACGAGGTCGTGGGCCCGGGTCCGGACGCGCTCCGGGTCACACACCACCACGGCCGTCCCATCGCGCAGGGTGTCCAGCACGCTCTCCATACCGTCGACGAGGGCCGGCGCCAGCGACTCCATGCCCTCCACGGCGATGCCCTCGGCGAGCTTGGCGAGCAGGTCCACCGCGCCGGGCAGCTGGCCCATCAGGGCTCGCGCCCGCTCCCGGACCGACTCGGTGAGGAGCACCTCACGGCACGGCGGCGCCCACAGTCCGTGGTCGGCCACCTCGAGGCTGCGTTGGTCCGCGACCTTGAACCAGCGGATCTCCTCGACGGTGTCGCCCCAGAACTCGACGCGTACGGGGTGGTCCTCGGTGGGCGGGAAGACGTCCAGGATGCCGCCGCGCACCGCGAACTCTCCCCGCCGCTCGACGAGGTCGGTACGGGCATAGGCAGCGGCTGCGAGGTCCTCCACGACCTGCTCGAGGGGCATCTCGTCGCCCGCGCGCAGGGACACCGGCCTGAGCTCGCCGAGCCCCTGTGCCACCGGCTGGAGGACCGCGCGTACCGGCGCCACCACGATGTCGAGCGGACCGTAGGCCGCGTCGGTCGGGTCGGGGTGGCGCAGCCGGCGCAGGACGGCGAGCCGCTTGCCGACCGTGTCGCTGCGCGGGCTGAGCCGCTCGTGCGGCAGGGTCTCCCAGGCCGGGAAGTCGGCCACCCGGTCGGGGTCCAGGAAGCACCGCAGGGCCGAGACCAGGTCCTCGGCCTCACGGGTCGTCGCCGTCACGGCGAGCAGAGGGCGCCCGGCGTCCCGGGCGGCTGCGGCGATGAGCGCAGGTCGGGCACCGGCCGCGACGGAGATGTCCGCCACCGGTTCGCCGGTCCTGGCGACCGCGAGGGCACGGGCCACCCCCGGGTCACCGGCGAGCAGGTCGAGCAGCGGGCTGAGGGTCATGACACGGCTCCTGAGGACAGCACGAACGCCCCACGGCAAGCGCCAATGGGGTACGTCCACCCTAACCGCCGGGGGTACGCCGCGGCGCCCGGGACCGTCAGGCCCCACGCGCGGTGCCGGCCACCCGGCGTACCCCGTCGTGGTGCGGGGCCCGGCACTCCCCCTGTCCAACCGGGCGGTGCGACCCCGCTGCTTGCGGCCGCCCCTCGACGTGACGGCTCCTGCGGTCCAGGGCGTCAGGCGTCGAGGGTGGCGGCTCTGTGGACGAACGTAGGCGCGCAGTGCCGAACGCGGCAGATCCGTTTGTGCGACACGGAAATACGCCATCGGGAGGACAACGCGGGGAAGCACCGCCCGTAGCGTCGAACCAGCCTCGAGCAGGAGCCGGAGCAGGAGCCGGAGCACGAGCCGGAGCAGGAGTCGGAGCGCGAAACCAAGGCTCCAGAGGGAGCGCAACGCGATGCCGACCAGACGGGGAACGACGGCGTCAAGGGATGCGTCCGTGACCCGGCGGACGGGTGCCCGGTCCCCGGAAGGTGCCCCGGCGGAGGACCTCATGGCGGGATGGACGACCTCGCTCGCCCTCTGGTGCGCCGCGGCCTTCCTGGTCCTCGGCGCCCTCGTCGTGACGGGCGCCATGCGGTCGTGGGACGGCCAGACACTGGGCGCGCTGCGCCCGGGCGACGCCTGGGGCCCCTGGCAGGTCCGCCTCAGCCCGTGGATGTCGCGGCTCGCTCCCGACCGGATGTACGCCGTGCTGGCGATGACGTCGCTGGCCACCTCGGCCTGGCGCCGGTCCTGGTGGCCCGCGATCTTCGCGGCCGGCCTGGGCGGAGCCTCGATGGCGCTGACGCTGCTCGCGAAGTTCGCGTTCCAGAGACCGGACCCGCACGGGTACGTGACGCCGACCGGGGGCAGCTACCCGTCGGGGCACGTGGTCGCGCTCCTCGTCGCTCTCGCGGGGTCCCTGCTGCTGACGGCACCTCGGGTGCCGTGGTGGCTGTGGACGCCCGTGGTGGCGGCAGCCGGCCTCATGACGGCCGCCCTGCTCGTCTCGGCCGCCCACTGGCCGAGCGACGTGCTGGGCGGAACGCTGCTCGCGGTGGCCGTGGTGAGTGCTGCGAGCCGGGTGCCGGTGCGCCGGTGGGCCTGTCGGCGCCGGCCCGCCGGCGGCGTCCCGCCACCTCAGCGCAGAAAGGACAGCAGGCGCGGGGCGACGACCTCGGCGTCGTAGCACTGCAGGAACCTCCGCCTTGCCGCCTGGCCGGCCCGGCGCAGCTCGGCAGGCGACTCCATCAGGTCGATGAGGATCCGCGCCGCCTCCTCCTCGTCGTCGATGGGCCAGAAGCGTCCCTGGTCGGGGTCCTCGAAGAGCTCGCCGAGCGCGCCCGCGGTACTCGACACCACCGGGAGCCCGGCCGACATCGCCTCCATGATCGCCAGCGAGGACGACTCGGAGTAGGACGCGTGCACGTACGCCGTGTATCCCGCGAGCCGCTCCTGGACATCGGCGCAGAACCCCTGCAGGCGTACCTGGTCGGAGACCCCCAGCTCGGAGGCGAGCGCAAGGAGCCGAGCCCGCTCGGTCCCTTCACCGAAGACGTCCAGACGGTAGACGTAGCCCTTCCCCTTCGCCCGCGCCAGGACCCGCAGCAGGTAGCGGTGGTTCTTCACGGCCTCGAGGTTCCCCACCGTGACCAGGTCGCCGGCCCTGCCCACCACCTGCGGCACCGCGGTTCGCTCCACGAAGTTCTCGATGACCGTTCCGGGGACCCGGTCCACCTCGGGCAGCCACTGGCGCACGGCGGACCGGGCCCACGAGGACACGAACACGAGCCCGTCCACCCGGGGGACGACCCGACGCTCGGTCTCCCGGATCCAGCGGTAGACGGCACTCTGGCGAGCGATCTGGCCCTTGTCGGCCCACTCGTCGGCCTGGGAGATGCGGAAGTGGACGGCCAGCACGACACGCTGGTACGGGCCGCGGCGGGCGGCCAGAGCTGCCTTGGCCGACACCGGGCACTGCGCGTAGACGGTGCAGGGCCCCTCCTGGAGGAGCCTGCGACGGAGCGCCAGGCGTAGGAAGTACTCGTGCGAGGACCGGTACCACCACACGTTCGCCGGGCCACACAGCCGCTCGAGAGCCACCCGGAGGCCGAACAGCGGCGTGAGGACCAAGCCTCGCCACGGTCGTCCCCGGACAGCCCAGCTGTGTGGGGTCACCAGGTCCGCGGCGACTCCGGCCCGCGCGAGGTAGCCCCGTAGCTGTCGCACGTGCGTGTGCACGCCGGTGATGCCCCGTTCGCGCGCCACGCTGGCGATGATGAGAGGTCGGTCAGCCTGTTCCCACCGGGCGCTGGTGCCCTTGTTCCTTGTCATGCTCCCCCTGCATTCCCTGCATTCCCTGCATGCGCGCCGGCCCCCACTGCAGGGGCCGGACTGCTGCTCCGCACGCGGTATGCCCCGTACGGAAGTCGTCGACCGGTACGCCGCGAGCGATGCCGGCGCTCCCGGGGGTGGCTGCTGGAGCGGTCGTCATCCGGCGGCCCTCCGCACGACGCCCAGCCGGCGCATCTTCGCGTCCGCCTCCGCCAGGACGTCGTCCAGCCCCGGCATCCCCTGGAGCCATTCGGCGTACTGGGCGACCGAGTCCGCCGGACTCCGCTTGGGATCCCAGCCCAGATCCTGCAGCGCCTGGATGTCCGAGTGGATGTGCCGGGTGTCGCCGAACCGGTACTCACCCGACACGCGCGGCTGCTGCTCCGAGGCGTAGTGCTCGCGGACCACTTCGGCGAACTGGGCCGTTGTGTAGGCGGTGCCGCCGCCGACGTTGAACACCCCACCGACTGCGCGGGAGTCCGCGAGTGCCAGCTCGTTGGCCGCGACCACGTCGTGGATGTTGACGTAGTCGCGCAGCATCGCACCGTCCTCGTACAGGATCGGGGCAGAGCCCAGCAGGTAGTGGAGGCAGAAGATCCGGCACGCCCCGGAGTAGGCGTTGTAGATGGACTGGCGTGGGCCCTGCACGATGCTGTAGCGCAGCGCCACGGTAGGGATGCCGTAGCGGCGGCCCAGGGCGATGGCGACCATCTCCTCGCCGTACTTGGACATCCCGTACGCGTTCTGGGGGTTCGCGAAGGTCTCCGGGGTCTTCAGCACTCGCAGTGCGCCACCGCACTGAGGGCATCGGTGTTCCCACTCCCCGCGCGCCAGCGCCGACTCGGGACGCATGTCCGGCGTCTGCACGCCATCGGTGGGGCAGGCGTACATCCCCTCCCCCATGGCGGACTGGGATGAGGCGACCACGACCCGTTGGAGGTCCAGCTTCTCCGCCACCGCGATCTCGTAGAGCAGTGCGGTGGACACGACGTTGGTCGAGGTGAAGCGGGAGAAGTCGGTGAGGTAGTCCTGGTATGCCGCGAAGTGGTAGACCGCGTCGACCCTGCGCAGGAGGTTCGCGAGCAGGTCCCTGTTCCGCACGTCCCCGACCCAGAGCTCTGCGCCGGGGGTGAGATAGCTCGGCTGGCCGTCTCGGTGCACCGGCGCGGTGAGGGCGTCCAGGATGACCACCTCGTGCCCAAGCTCTACGAGCCGGTCGCTCGTGTGCGAGCCGATGAAACCGGCTCCTCCGGTCACCAGCACTCTCATCGACGGGCCTTCCGGTTCGCGTACACCTCGCGGTACACCTCGAGCGTCTCCCGGGCCGTCTGGGCCCAGGTGAACTGTGCTGCTCTGGCGAGCCCCCGCGACCGCAGGTCCTCGCCGCTCGCGCGAGCCCGGAGGATGGCCGCGCCGATCGCCTCCGGGTCGTCAGGATCGGCGAGGAACCCCGCCCCGCCGGCCGTCTCCGGCATCGCGCTCCGGTCGGAGGTGACCACGGGGCATCCGCAGGCCATCGCCTCCAGGATCGTCAGGCCGAACGTCTCGTTGTGCGACGGGTACACGAAGACGTCGGCCGCCCGGTAGAAGGGGACTGTCTCCTCCAGCGGGACCCCGCCGACCCACGTCACGTCGTCGGCGATGCCGAGCTGTGCGGCGAGCGACCGCAGCTCGCTCAGGTAGGCCGTGTCGCGGCCCGGGCCGACGACGACGAGCCGATGGCCGTCCAGGTCCGGCTTCGCGACGGCGAACGCCCGCAGCAGGCCGTCGCAGTTCTTGTACGGCCAGAGGGAGGAGACGAACAGCACGAACGGCCCCCGGACCCCGTACCGCTCTGCCAGGTGCCGTCGCGCCTCCTGCGGGTCTCCTGGTCGGAACAGGTCGTGGTCCACCGCCTCCGGGATGAGCCGCAGCTTCGCCGGGTCCACGTCGAGATGCCTGTGGACCTCCGAACGCAGGCTTTCGGAGTTGATGATGATGGCGTCGGCGACCTTGGCCGTGCGCGGATACCCGATGCGGCGGTACAGCCGTGCAGCGCGGCCGATGGCCTCGGGCGCCGTGAAGGCGTGCATCGTCTTGAAGTGGGCGACCAGCGACGGTGCGGGTTTGACGACAGGGGCGATCAGGGTGCTGAAGACGTCGACCCCGCCCAGTGGCAGCCGCACCGGCGCGTAGAGGTGCTCGCTGAGAGTGCGCAGGTTCCGGCGCTCGTTGGACCACGGGAAGGTGACGTACCCGACTCCGGCTCCGTAGCCGCGGTGCATCGTCTTGGAGCGCGGGCTGACGACGAGCCGCAGCTCCTCGTCGTCCTTGAGATGGGTGGCCATCTCCGGTATCACCCTGGTCCAGAACCAGTGTGCGCCCGAGGGGTTGGCCGGGTCGTCGGTCAGCAGGTTGATGGCGACGCGCATGGGTCAGAAGACCGCGCTCACGACGTCGGCGGCCGACATCCTCGACTGGCGCACGTACTGGGCGAGGAGGTGCATGCAGGCCTGGTGCGCATCCTCGATGACCCCGTAGTTGAACGAGTCGACGTGGACCGACACGGTGGCCAGCTCGCGGGCCCGTCCTCCGGTGAAGCCGGTGAGGGCCACGGACTCCAGACCGTTCTTCGCACACCACTCCAGGGCCCGCACGATGTTGGGTGAGCGGCCGGACGAGGACACGGCGACGAGCACGTCTCCGGGCCGTGCCAGCGACTCCAGCTGGAAGTCGAAGACACCGTCGTACCCGTTGTCGTTGGCGATCGCGCTCAGGATCTCCACGTTCGCGCTGAGGCTCTGCACGTGGGTGAGCAGCCCCGTGCCTCCCCTCACCCCCTTCACGTGGTCGCACTGGAAGTGGTTCGCGATGGACGCCGACCCGCCGTTGCCACAGGAGAAGACCGTGGCCCCCCGGTCGTAGGCGGCGTTCAGCAGTCGCGCTGCGGCGTCCAGCTGCGGGCTGTCGAGCGTCGCCATCGCGCGGCTCAGCTCGCCGGCATAGTCGGCGGCGAAGCTCGACGCCTCTGCGTACCGGCGGCCCGGGAAGGCGGTTCGGGGCACCGCCGGCTGAATCGACCTCTCGGCGTGGTCGCTCAGGATGATGTCGACCGCAGCCGCCAGGCCGGTCACGGTGACGACGTCCGGCGCAGTGCTCTGTCCCGTCTGCAGGACCAGGAAGGGCTGCGCTCCGACCGCCCTCGCCATGCCGACGTCGGAGTCGCTGTCACCCACCACCCAGGACGCGGAGAGGTCCAGGCCCAAGGTCTCGGCGGCCGCGAGCGCCATTCCGGGGCCGGGCTTGCGGTCTGAGCTCACCCGGGCGAAGGGCGCGACGATCCCGTCCGGGTGGTAGGGGCAGAAGAACCACGCGTCGACATACGCACCGCCACGGGCGAGCTCCGCCGCCATGTGCTTGTGCACCTGCTCGACGTCCTCGAGCTCGAAGAACCCGCGGGCCACGGCCGACTGGTTGGTCACGACCGCCACGGGGATCCCCGCCGCGTTCAGCCGCGCGATGGCCTCGACGGCCCCCTCGAGGAACACGACGTCCGAGATGGCGCCGACATAGCCGCTGTCGACGATGATGGTGCCGTCGCGGTCGAGGAGCACCCCGGGCCGCGTCATGGCCGGCCGTCCCGACCGGGCCGCGAGGCACGGTCGCCTTCGACGATGACCCGGCCATCTCGACGACGCAGTGCAGCCCCCGCACACCACTCTTGACACCTCATGTCGGCCTCCGCGCTCCGGCGTGCCCCACCCGATCCCCGGGGACGGTCGCGTGCGACGACCCCACCCCCTGGGACTGACACAGCCATGGTAGGTAGTGGCGTCGCGGCGGGTGACCGCTTTGCCGAAATCCCTTGCTCCGCAAGCAGGTACGACGCTCTCATCGCGCTCGACGCCCCGGCTCGGGAACGAGGAGCGCGGCAGCGACCGTCAGGTCCAACAGATAGGTCGAGGCGTCACCGGTCCCCGTCTCGGTGACGGAGGCGACGATGCAGTAGACGATGAAGAACAGTGCCACCGCGCGTCGCGGACCGCGCACGTGGGTGATGGCCATGACGAGCAGCAGCAGGATGAACGTGACCTGGACGACGATGCCGAACCAGCCGAGGTCGAGGTACGTCGCCACCCAGTTGCTGTCGACCGGAAGGCCGTTGAACGACTTGTTCGACAGGCCGTTCCCGAAGAGGTCCTGGAGCCGAGGTCGCGCCTGGTCCAGCGAGGCGGACCAAACCTTGGTGCGACCGGTGAGTTGAGAGGCGTCCTCGGCCGACTGGCCGCGCGCGGCCCACTTCACGATCTGCGGGGCGAACAGCGTGCCGGCCACGACCCCGAACAGCACAGTGGAGGCGGAGGTCCTGCGAACCCTCGCGTGACCGAGGAAGAGGCTGGCCCCCGCCACCGCGACACCGATGATCGCGCCGAGCAGGGCGGTCCGGGTGTGCGTCCCGATGAGGACCGCCACGGAGACCACGATGCCGAGCAGCGCGTGCTGGCCACCGATCACGCGGCACATCCACAGGATCGCCGAGGTGGCCAGCAGGACCGCGGCGTAGTGCGCCACCTGAGGCGGCGGGATCGGCCAGATGGCGCCCGAGAGCCTGCCCTCGGAGGAGAACGCCTTGCCGGGAGCCAGTGCCGCACCCACCACGACGGACACCAGTGCGCCCCAGAGGCACAGTCGGTGGACGCGCAGCAGCACGACGTCATGTCGGCCCCACCAGGGTGTCAGCAGCCATAGACACAGCACGAAGCCGATGAGGCGCAGAGCGCGGTACGTCGACCCGACGAAGAAGGGGCTGTGGATGCTCACGATGAGCGCGACGATCGCCATCACGGAGAGGAGCACCAGGAACAGGTTGGGGCGGATCACGATCCGTGGGTTGACGAGCAGCGCCAGGACCACGGCCATCAGGAGCGACCCCTGGGCGAGGATCTGGTTGATCGAGTGCGGGATCGGCAGCACCGTCGGGTTGTTCGAGGGCGTGAGGACGTTGACGAACAACGCCCCCCACGCAAGGAGCAGCATCCTCGGGACCTTGGTGGCGCTGGTCCGCAGCGGTGCGTGCCGCTGGGCGGCGTCCCGCCCGGGTGCCGTCCTCGGCGCGACAAGGGTCGTCATGGCAGCGTCGGCGCCACGCCGCGGGAGGGTTCGGAGGTCTCCACCAGGCCGAGGCTCTCGTCCGTCTCGTCGGAGCCGACCATCATCGCGAACGGCAGCTCCAGCCCGGCGGCACGCACCAGCTCTGCTGTGGTCTCGAGCAGCTCGGGTGAGGACCGGCCCGCCGTCACCAGGGGCACGACGTGCCCGACCCAGGACCGCAGGTTCTCGGCGTCGATCCCCGGGTTCACCTCCGCCAGAGCCAGGACGACGTCGGCCGCCTCCCAGCTCTGTCTCCAGCCGCCTGTCCCGGGCAGGTCGACGACAGCGCCCGCGACGGCTCCGCGGGGCCCTCGCGCGAACCCCGGTCCACCGGTCGGCCGGAGGACGGCAGGCTCGGCCGGTTCGGCGCCGACGTCGTTGTCCGCGTGCGGGTGTGGGCCCTTCGCATGCCGACCGGACGGCACGCCATGGCCGCGCGTGCGCGGCAGGGCCATCTCGGCGACGAGCGCGCCGGAGTGGCTGAGGTCGACGAGGAACACGTTCCGGCCGAGGTCGCGAAGCCGGGTCGCGAGGGCCGCCACCACCGCTGCCGCGACGGCCGCGTTGCCCACCGCCGCCAGGGCCACGGCATGTCTCGGACCGCCGCCCGCCGGCGCCGCGGCTCGTGGTAGCTCCAGGCCCGGTCCCCCACGCGGCATCACCGCGGCCTCCAGGCCCCGGACCAGCGTCTCCAGGTCGCGGCCGCGCCACCCCGTCCGCGGTCCTCGACGAGCCCTGAGCCGCGCGAGCCGGCGGCCCACAGGACCACGGGACCTCACGCTGAAGCGCACCGGCACACCGAGAGCCAGCGCGATGTCCTGGCGACGGCGGAGGCGGTCTGTGGTCAAGGCGCGGAACAGGACGTAGCCGACCCCGAGCGCGGTCCCCCCGATCAGACCCGAGCCGATGTCCAGGACCATCGCCTTCTTCGCCGACCCTCGCACCGCGCGCGCCGCGTCGATGACGTGCGTGGACGACACGGCCGCGTCCGTGGCGAGCGCGGCGTCCTCGATGGCCTGCTGCATGTCGACGATCTGCGAGTTCAGCTCGGTGCGACGGCTCAGGATCTCCGTCGCCCGGGTCTGTCCCGCCGCACCCTGCTCGCTGACCTGGCTGTACTCGCGGTTCAGCGCGGTGACCTGGTCCTGCATGTCGGTGATCCGCGACTTGTACCCCGCGATCAGACCGCTGCTGAGCGAGCGCAGCTGCGTCGCCCGGAAGTCGAGATACTGGCTGGAGAGGGCGTCGGCCCGCGCGACGGCCGACGCGTCGTCGGGAGCCGCGACCGAGACGACGAGGATCTCGGTGGTCACGGCGTTGGCGCTGACGGTCGACTGGAAGGCCTCCGGCGTGAGGTGCAGGCCCAGCTGCCGTACGGTGCGCGACGCCACTTCCCGCGTGTTGAGCAGGCTCACGTCCGTCCCCATGGCCGAGGGGCCGTCGAGGTTGGCGGGGTGGGCCATCAGCAGGGTGACGGTGCCGCTGCTGCTCGGCGGCAGGAGCACGAGGGTCGCCAGCCCGAGGACCGCGCCGAGGCCCGCAAGGCCCGCCCAGATGCGCCACTCGCGCCTCAGCGCGTTGCGCAGGTAGTGCCACGTGCCGACCAGAGCCCGCGGCGGCCCGACCAGCTCGGCCTCGCGCTCCTCGTCGTCGATGTTCCAGGAGACGTCGATCACCGCAGCCTCCGGCGCTGCTCGAGCGGGGTCGCCTCACTGACGATGGCAGAGCCCGTCATCAGGGACGGCAGGGGCGCATGCTGCGCACGCTCGGAGGGCAGGACGCGTCCTGTCGTGCGGTCGAGCGGGTCGGGGTCCACGACGACGATCCGTGCGATGGGGTGCCCGGAGTCGTCGGCGGCGAGGGCGACCCGGGCGAGGTCGTCTGCGCTCGGCGTGCCTGCCGTGACGGCCAGCAAGGTGACCGCATCCTCGGTACCTCGAAGGTGGAGCTCGGGATGCAGGCGGTCCAGGACGGCGACATGGACGACCAGGTCGCCGGAGTGACGCAGGTGGCTCCGGCTCTCGACGGAGAGGCCCGGCCGGGGTTGCGCTTCTGCCGGGAGGCCCGAGCATGCGGCCCAGAGCCCGTTCGCGGAGGCGTGCGGCTGCGCTGTCACCAGACGGGTCGCGAGCCCGGTGGAGGCTGCGAAGGAGGCGAGCTGCGGACCCACCGCCAGGGCGCGAAGGTCGTCGGACAGGGTGAGCACCACGACGGCCGGGGACTCGTGGCGGTCTGTCTGCCGCTCCGCGAGGCTCCCAGGGTGGCCAGGCGTCACCAGGCGGACCAGCTGACGCAGCGTCCAGGTCTCCACGGTCCCCGGGGAGTACTTCGCCAGCAGGCTCGTCCATCCGGCAACGGAATGCGGGGCACGGCTGTGGATCGACGCCACCACGGGGATCCCGATGGCGTCGGCGATCTCGTCCCGCGAGCGCATCGTCCGCTCGCGCCGACCGCGGATCACGATGACGAGCCCGGTGAGGAACAGGGTCGCTGCCGCGCCGATCCCCTCGAACAGGGCCAGCCGCAGGGCCAAGGACATGCGCACCGCTGGAGTCGCATGCTGGATGACGGTGGCCTCACTGCCGGCCTGGGCCCCGCCCTGCCCTGTCGACGTGGTCTGCTTCTGGATCTGGTCGAGCTGCAGCACGAGCTTGGCCTGCTGGGCCGTGAGCTCGGAGAGCGCGGCCGCGTCGACCTTGCCTGCCGGCGACGCGCCCGGCTCGGCGGCCAGCCGGCTCTCCGTCTTCTTCAGCTCGGCGCTCACCGAGTCCAGGCTCTGCTGCAGGGTGCTGGCGCGGGCGGCCAACGCGTTCCGCGCGTCCTGGCCCAGTGAGCTGGCCGCCGCCTTCAGGTAGTCCACCTCGGACTTCGCGACGGCCTCGGAGAGCGCCTCCGCCTTGCCGGGTGTGGTTCCGGTCGCCGTGATGGTCAGCACGTCAGCCGTCGGCGCCTCGACCGTGACGTGGTCTGCGACCTGCGCCGGGTCCAGCCGCGGCGTGACCGCCTTGCCGGCCGGACCGAACACGGACTCGCTCTCAGCGATCTGGACCTGGGTGTCCACGCTGTGGCTGGGGGCCGAGCTGCCGGAGCCCTGCGGTGGAGGCAGCAGCACGATGCTGGTGCTGCTGTAGACCGGCGGCCGCAGGTACACCGCGGCACCCCCGGCCAGCGCGCCGACCGAGGCAGCCACGATGAGAGTGCCCACCCGTCGACGCAGGATCGCCCACGTCGACCTGAGATCGATGATCTGCTCGCTCATGGACTCCCCTGCACGCCGTCTCGGCTGGTGGCCCACGCTAGTCCCGATGGTGCGAGAGTCCTTGTGGAACAGCCAGACTCGCGTCCGACGCCAGCCGAACGGACGAGGCACGGGCGCCCCGCGCTTGCGCCCACCAGCACACCGTGGACCAGACACCGCAGCCCCATCACCGCTCCTCGGCGCCGTGGTCGTGACGGCCGGCCCGCAGGGCGACGCCGGCAAGCTCCGGGACGGCAGCGACGTCAAGGTCGAGCAGCGTGCGGAGGTGCAGGACGCCCGTCCAGGCGCCGCTCCCGACGAGCGTGGTACTCGGCACCCGCTCGCCGAACCGCGGGGAGTACCAGCCCAGCACGGGGTCGGTCTCGCCGCGGTGGACGGTCCACTCGAGCTCAGCTGGCAGCACCAGGCGCGCGGTTGCGGCGCCGGACCTCCCCACCCACGAGAGCTCCGCCGTTGCGTCACGGAGCACGACCTCCACCTGCGGGCCGAGATGCCAGGCCAGCCTGGCTGTGTGCCGGGTGGAGCCGGTCAGGGTGTCCTCGACGCACACGGTGCGCGGGGTCCGGTCAAGAGTGACGGTGCGGTCATGGCGCAGCGCAGGGTCGAGGCGGGCGTATCCCCCGTGATGCCCGGACCACCTCTGCAGGCGGCCGGCAACCTCGGACAGGTCGGCGCGGTCGACGGCGGAGTCCGTCCGGGTGCTCCAGAGGAAGGGGCCGCCCTCGACCGACTGGCTCACACCGTCCACCTCGATCGTGTTGTGCCCCAACGTCGAGCGGAAGTAGCTCCGCCACCGCAGGTCACCGTGGTAGCAGAACGTTCCGGGGTCCGCCAGGACGTCGACACCGTCGCACCGCACCTCGACCGAGAGGGCGTCGGCGTGCGCGTGCGCAGCGATCGAGAGGAACCCGTGCGGGCCCCCGTCGCACCGGCACCAGATCTCCGGACCGTCCCCCGGCGGCGTACGCAGCAGGTACATTCCGGCGTCGGCGAGCGCGCGGGGCGCCACAGCGAGACGCGCCGTGACGCCGGGAGCGGGTGCCAGAGCTGGGACCACCATGCTCGCGACGGACGGATGCGTCGCCGGCCACCAGGAGAGCGGACCGACGACCGCGGCGCCCAGGCCGAGCAGCTGCGCCCACGGCTCCGCCTGCGGGTCGTCGACCACCAGGCCGCGCCCTTCGTCACCGTCCCCCTGCCGAGGGGGCCGTCCCGTGCAGTCCACGATGGAGGCGGCGACGTCCAGGGACGACGCCAGCAGGCGCCTGATGCCCGGCCGGAGAGGATGGCCGGCCCGGTCCGCCTCCACCAGGGCCAACAGGCCCAGCTCGGTCACGAACCGGTGGTAGTCGGTCGCCTGCTCGCGGTTGGCTCCGCTGGGGAACGTGTTCGCGACAAGGTGTGTCTCGAGCTCGGCGGCGGCCTGCACGCGCCACCGCTCGCTCTCCCGGAACCACGGGAACGCACACGCGGCGACGAGCCGGCCCACGGCCTCGGCGATGACGTGGTTGTTCGCCGAGGAACCACGGCTCCGGAAGGCGGCAAGGTACTCCTGGTGCCACCTGAGCTGCCGGAGCGCATCCTCGTTCTCGTCGAAGAGGTCCGTCACGCCTGGCCATTCGTCGAGCAGCCGACGAACCCACACCCAGCTGGTGAGCCGGACGCCGAGCTCGATACCGCTGGTCCAGTGCACCCCAGACAGGAAGGGGTTCGCCGACCACCACGACCGCAGCTGCCTCGCGACGACGTCCGAGTAGCGGTCGTCCCCGGTGAGCCACCAGGCGGCGGCGAGAACGGTGAGGTGGTGGTGGCGGGACAGCTCCCACACGGACTTGACGTTCCCCGTGACCGACTCGTCGCGGTGGTCCACCCGGAAGGCGAGCACGTCCTGCGGGGCACGACGCGCGGTGACCGGGTCGTGGAACCAGTCCGGGTCGGCGATGTCCGGCCGGGGGCAGCCCAGCACGTCGTACTGCCCGTCGAGCAGCCGGTCCGCAGCCGACAGGAGTGCCTGCCGTGCCCGCGGTGACACGGCCTCACGCACAGCTGCGGGCAGGGTCGCGTCGAAGGTTCGCCCGGACAGCAGTCCGGGGACCGCACCCCGCACGGCGGACCCTGGCGCGACCCGCCGTCTCGCCCAGACCTCCTGCCTGCCCCGGTCCGCGACGCGGTGCGTCACCTCCGCGGCGGACATGCCGCGGAGCCGGCGAACGTACCAGCCTGCAGATCTGCTCACAGGACCACCGGACCGCCCGACACCAGGCTCTCCCCCACGGCGATGGTCGCGCGTGTGGTGGAGACCAGCGAGTCGAGCGAGATCGGCATCGGGCCGCCGTGCAGCACTGCGTCGACGAATGCGCCGACCTCTGCCCGCTGCCCCTTGTCCTGGCCGGCGTAGGACCGCTTGGCGTCCTTGCCCGCACGGCTCCACACCGTCCCGCGGGTGAAGTTGTCCAGCCGGGCGTTGGTGCCCGCCCCCGACACGTCGAGGGTCTCCTTCGGGAACCGGGCGTCACCGTCGGTCGCATAGGTGAGCGTGGCGAGGGAGCCGTCGGCGAAACGCAGCATGACGTGGAGGTCCAGGCCGTTCCCCGTCTGACGCGCGAGGACCTCGACGGGAGGATGCCCCACCCACGCACTCAGGGTGTCGATGAAGTGGCCCCCCTCGCCGAGGAACCGCGACCCTTCCAGGTCCTCCTTGAGGTACCAGCTGCTCGCGTCCAGGCGACCGGCGTTGACGAGGTAGCGGGCGCTGACCGGTTGGCCGGAAGCACCGAAGCGGCGGCGAAGGTCGGTGAACAGCGGCGCGAAACGCCGGTTGAAGCCCACCATGACGCGGTCGTTGCCCGTCCTCGCCACGACCTCGAGCACTCGGTCGACCTCCTCGTGGCTCAGGGCCAGCGGCTTCTCGACGAACACGGCCTTCCCGTGCTCGAGGGCGCGACACACGAAGTCGGCGTGCGAGTGGTGGCGCGTCACGACGAACACCGCGTCGATCGAGGGGTCGGCCAGGACGCTCGAGGCGTCCGTGCTCATCGTCTCGAACCCGAACTTCCGCTGGGCGTTGACAGCCGACAGCGAGCGGGTGGTCGCCACTGTCGTGAGGGTTGCCGAGGGATGCTTGGCCAGGTGCGGCAGGAGCATGGACGTGGCGTAGCTGCCGGCACCGATGAAGCCCAGGCGCACCGTGCCGGCCGACGGCCGGGTGGAGGCGGTGTGTCGGCTCCGGTCGGCGAGGGCATTGCTGCGGATGGTGGCGCTCGGTGCCCCGCCCGGGGTGCCGGTCCGCGGCGTGGGCCGCATCGTCTGGCTCAGGAGCTCCGGCGGCGCATCGGCGTCCGGGTCCAGCTCGGCCTGCGGGTACTCGAAGAGGAACCCGACACCCTTGAGCGTCCCGTCCCGCAGCTCGCCGTAGACGGTTGCCGCCTCGTCGATCGGCCGCACCCCGGAGACGAGGGACGCGACGTCGAGGGAGCCCTCGGAGAGCAGGTCGAGGAAGCACTGGAGGTTTCGCCGCTCCGTCCAGCGTACGTAGCCCGCGGGGTAGTCCACGCCGTCGAGCTCGTACCGGTCGTCGTACCGCCCGGGCCCGTAGGACCTCGAGAACCGGACGTCAAGCTCCTTCTCGTAGTAGGCGTTCCACGGGAGGTCGAGCTTCGTCTTGCCGATGTCGACCACGCGGGCGCGGTCCCTGGCCAGCCGAGCCGCGAGCTCGACCGGGCCGTTGTCGTCGCCGCCCGCAGACAGGAACACCTGGTCCGCGCCGAGCCCGCCGGTCGCCGCCTGGATCACCTGCTCCACATAGGCCGTGCCCTCGGCGTCGGGGCCGGCGCAGGCCATCGCCCCCGCCGCCTCCGCCATCCGGCATCGCTGCGGCACCGTGTCGATCCCGACCACGCGCACCCCGGAGGCGACCAGCAGCCGCACGACCAGCTGCCCGATCAACCCCAGCCCGATGACACAGGCCATCTCGCCCAGCTGCGCCTCCGCCCGGCGTACGCCCTGCATCGCCACGGCTCCCACGGTCGCGAAGGCGGCATGCTCCGCCACCACCCCCTCGGGCACCGGCACGCACAGGTTGGTGGGCACCCAGTTCACCTCGGCATGGAGAGCGAACTCGTTGCCGGCGGCTGCGACAAGGTCTCCCACGGCGAACTCCTCCGCGCCCCGGCCCACCTCGACCACCACGCCGCACAGCGAGTAGCCGAGCGGCGTGTAGCTGTCCAGGGTGTTGATCGCCTTCTTGTAGGTGGCCACCGGGCCCTGCTGCGCAACGGAGTCGAGCACCTTCTTCACCTGGTCCGGCCTGGCGCGCGCCTTGCCCAGCAGGGAAAGTCGCGCCTCGCTGACCTTCATCAGCTCGGTGCCCGTCGAGATGAGCGAGAACAGGGTGCGCACCAGCACGCCGCCCGGCTTGCACGCGGGGGCCGGGACGTCGAGAACGACCAGCTCGCCGGACTTGTAGTTCTGAGCTACCTGTTTCATGGTGTCTTCCACATCCCTGCGTCAGGCATCGTGTGTGCCAAGGTCGGTTCCGGGCCGGGTGCTCCTCACGAGACGCCCACCCCGGCCGAGCGGGCGTTGCGGTACCACTGCTCCAGACACAGCAGCTGCCAGAGCTGTTTCGACTCGTCCCGTCGACCGCTGCGCTGGTCGTCGACGAGCCGCTGCAGTGGTTCTCGCCGCAGGAACCCGCTGTCCACCAGCTCTCCGCGCAGCAGGACGTCGTCCACCAGCTCCCGCAGGTCGTTGGTGACCCAGGCGCGCAGGGGAACCCCGAAGCTGGCCTTGGGGCGGTCGATGACCTCGTCGGGCAGCCAGGCCCGCGCCGCGTCCTTCAGCGCGGCCTTCTGGACGCGCCCCCGGATCTTCTCCGAGCCGGGCAGGGCGAACGCCGCCGAGAAGACGACCGGGTCGACGAAGGGAACGCGTACCTCCGTGGAGGCGGCCATGCTCGCGCGGTCGGTGTACGTGAGGTTCAGCCCGACCATGAACATCCTGCTGTCCGCCAGACACATACGGTCCACCTGGTCGGTCAGCGTGGTGTCCTCGTAGACCTCGCGGTGCTGGTCCACGACGTCGTCCACGTCGCCCATCAGCGCGGGGTCCAGCAGGTCCACGAGCTCGTCCCGGTCGTACAGCGTGTAGCTGCGCCGGAAGGCCTCCTCCTCGCCCAGCTCGGCGAAGGTCAGGAAGCGCTGCGCCCAGCGGACGGTTCGTATGCCGCGCTGCCCCACGGCGACCGGCATGGCGCGCACCGCTGGGGCGATGACGCCCTGGCGCACAGCGCGGGGCACGCGCCGGTAGCGGGACGTCATGAGGGTCGCCAGGTGCTTGCGGTAGCCGCCGAACAGCTCGTCGGCGCCCATGCCGGACAGCAGCACCTTGACGCCGGCCGCCCGCGCGGCGTCGCACATGAGGAGCGTGTTGATCGCTGCCGGGTCACCGATGGGCTCGTCCAGGATGTCCACCATCCGGGGCAGCAGGTCGACGATGTCCGGGGCGATCTCGATCTCGTGCAGCCGGATGCCGAGGTGCGCCGCCATGAGCCGCGCGTACCGGGCGTCGTCCGGCATCGCCTCGAGCCGCTGGTCCTGCGGCCGGAAGGCGATCGTGTACGCCTCGATGGCCGCGTCGGCGCGGTGCGCCAACGCGGTGACGATGCTCGAGTCCAGGCCGCCGCTGAGGAACGAGGCGACCGGAGCGTCGGAGACGAGGTGGGCCTCCACCGACTCGGTGAGCACCTCGCGCAGGTCGGGCCGGGGGCCGCCTGAGGCCCGGGCGGCCTCCTCGGCGCTGTTCCAGTACTCACCCGAGGACACAGAACCGTCCCGGTGGTAGGTGCTCCAGGTTCCCGGGGGCAGCTTGTGCACCCCGTGCAGGGCGTCGTACTCCTGCGGCAGCCAGTAGTAGAGCGCAGACGCCACCATCGCCGCGCTGTTGACGCGCAGCTCGGGGCCGACCGCCCGGACGATCGCCTTGAGCTCGGAGGCGAACAGGATGCCCTCGCCGCGCGGCATCACGTACAGCGGCTTGATGCCCAGCGGGTCCCGCACGAGGCTGAGGTCACCGGTGCGCTCGTCGTGGATCGCGAAGGCGAACATGCCGCGGAAACGGCGCAGCACCGCCGGACCCCAGAGTCGCCATGCCTCGAGCACGACCTCGGTGTCCGACCGCGTCGCGAAGCGGACGCCTCGGCTCTCGAGCTCGCTGCGAATCTCCTTGTAGTTGTAGAGCTCGCCGTTGTAGCTCAGCGTCAGCCGGTCCTTGGCCAGCGGCTGGTCCGCCGCCGTGGACAGGTCGATGATCGACAGCCTGCGGTGCCCGAGCACGACGGAGCTGTCCGGGTCGACCAGCTCGACCACGCCACACGCATCGGGGCCGCGGTGGTCGATGCGGTCGACCATCGCCGAGACGAGGACCTTGCCGTCCGCCTGCTGGTAGGCGCCGGCGATGCCGCACATGGCTAGGCCTCCGACCGGGCGAGGTCCGAGGGCGCCGCCGCGCCGTCGCGTCCGCTCAGCTCGTCGAACACGGCCAGGTAGCCCACCCGCTGGTGCTCCCAGGCCAGCTCCTGCTCCACCCGCCGGCGACCGCGCCCTCCCATGGCCTCCCGGGTGGCCGGGTCGTCCACGAGCTCGAGGATCGCCCGCGCGTAGCCCTCGACGTCCCCCGGCTCGACATACCGGGCCGCATCCTGCGCCGAGACCCTCGTCTCCCGCAGGTCGAAGGCGACCACAGGCAGCTCGAACGCCATGTACTCCATGGTCTTGTTCATCGTGGAGACGTCGTTCAGCGCGTTGAACGGGTCGGGTGACAGCCCGACATCCGCCGTGGAGAACACGTCCACCACCGTCTGGTCCGGCACGCGGCCCGGCAGGTCGACGTAGTCCCGGAGCCCGAGCCGGTCGCGCTCGGCGACCAGCTCGGCGTAGCAGTCGCCCTTGCCCATGACGGCGAACGTGATGTCGTGACGTCCCCACGTGTTGACCACGAGGTCTGCAGCACGGATGACGATGTCCACCCCGTCCTGGGGGCCCATGACCCCGAGATAGGCGACGAGGTGGTCCCTACCGCGTCGGAGCTCCGGACGGGTGGCCCGGCGGCGCAGCCGCTGCGGGTCGGGCCCGGTGCGGACCACGGTGACGTGCTCCGCTGCCTTGCCTCCCCGCTCGCGGGCGACGGCGGCGTACGAGGCGTTGGTGGAGGTGACCCGGTCCGCGGTGCGGAACGTCGCCCGCTCCAGGAACAGCAGCCCACGATGGAAGGCGGCAGGTCCGTCCGGGAACCGGGACCGGAAGAGCTCCGGGCACAGGTCGTGGTGGTCGAACACGAAGCGCGAGCCGTCGCGGACCCGCAGCGCCCAGGCGAGCGGCCAGAAGATGTCGGGCGGGTTGCAGGCCTGGACCACGCGGAAGGCGCCACGCCGTCGCGCCTTCAGAGCCAGCCTCGCCGTGGCGAGGAAGGAGTAGGCGTACTCCAGGAAGAAGCCGAGCGCGCCCCCTCCGGGGGCGTAGGGCGGGTAGGCCAGGATCCGCACCCCGTCGACCACCTGCACGGGTCCCGTCCCCTCGCCCTGCGGGCAGACAACAGTGACGTCGTACCCCGCGTCGGTCAGCGTCCGGCACTCCAGCCAGACCCGGCGGTCGAAGGGCACGGGGAGGTTCTGCACGATGATGAGTACCCGCGGCGGGTCCGCGGGCAGCCGGCGGCGCTGCGTCACCAGCTCACTCCCTGGTAGGGCTCCAGCCGCTCGACGTCGATGCCGAGGCGACCGTTGAGGTCGATGACCAGACGCGGGTCCGCGGCTTTGAGCGCTTCCAGGCCGGCTGGGTCGGACGACGCGACGACGACGACCTCGGCGCCGTCCAGAGCTTCCTGTGGCGTGGTGGCCAACAGCCGGTTGACGTGCGCAAGCTTGCTCTGCAGGTGGCGCAGGTTCGCGCCGACCAGCCGGTCGGGGTTGACGATCGGGTCGTAGATGCGGACGTCGAGCCCCTTGCCGACGAAGCGCTCGGCCACCTCGAGGTTCGGGCTCTCGCGCAGGTCGTCGGTGTCCATCTTGAAGCTCAGGCCGAGCAGGCAGACCCGCTGGTACCCGGACTGAAGGACCCTGTCGACGACGGAGCGCACGAGGATCTCGTTGCTCACCATCGCCGACCCCACCATGGGGATCTCCACGCCGGCGTAGCGGGCCATCGTCTGCAGCGCCCGGAGGTCCTTGGGCAGGCAGGAGCCGCCGAAGGCGAAACCCGGCCGCAGGTACGTCGGGGCGATGTTGAGCTTGCGGTCCTCGGTGAAGATCTCCATCACCCGGCGCGCGTCGACGCCGAACGGCGCGAACACGCGCCCCATCTCGTTGGCGAACGTCACCTTCACGGCGTGGAAGGCGTTGCACGCGTACTTCAGCGCTTCCGCCGTAGCCAGGTCCACATGGTGGATCTCCTGGCCCAGGAAGGCGAAGAGCTCCGTGAGCGCCTCCCGCGTCCGAGCGTCCTGGGTCCCCACCACGACGAACGGCGGTGCGAAGAAGTCCTCCACGCCACAGCCCTCACGCAGGAACTCCGGCGTCATCGCTGTGCCGACGGACCATCCCTGAGGCAGGTCCTGCGCGGCGAAGACAGGGGCCACGACTGTCGCGCACGTGCCCGGTGGCACGGTCGAGCGGATCACCACCGAGTGGACCCCGCTCGGCGGTTCCGCCACCTCCATCGCGTCGCGCAGGTCGGACAGCGCCCGCTTGATGTACGTCAGGTCGGTGTCGCCTCGCGGCGACGAGGGGGTGCCCACGCACACCAGCGACACGTCTGCCCGCTCGAGGGCGAGTCGCGCGTCCGTCGTCGCGTCCAGGCGCCCCCCGGCCACGGCGTCCCGCACCAGTAGGTCGATCCCCGGCTCCACGACCGGACTCTGGCCACGGCGCACCATGTCGACCTTGAGCGTGTCGACGTCGACCCCGACCACCTCATGTCCCCGCGACGCCAGACCGGCAGCGGTGACCGTGCCGACGTACCCCAGCCCGAACACGGCAACCTTCATGAAGGCACCCTCCTTGTCGCATTGCAGACGTTCTCTGCGCTGCGTCTCATGGAACACCTCACCCTGATGAGCCGGGTCGTCCGCTGATCCCATCCCGCACTAGGCCAAATGAGTGAGACGGGCGACGCGGTGAGCGCTGCCCACGCGCGCCCGGGAACCGGAGGCCGCGACGTCGCGCAGGTGCGCTCAGGTGCTGCTGCGAGGGGTCAGGCCGAGCACCCTGCCGACTCGGCGGGCATACCGCTCCGGGACGGGCAGGATGCTGAGCGCGTCGCGCAGGATGTGCCCCGCCATGAGTCGCAGGAGAAGGACGTTGACCAGGAGGGTCGTCGCGCCGGCGACCAGGAGCCGGGTCAGCGTCGAGCCGACGCCTGACGCGGCGTCGAGCGCCACGGTGCCTGCCACGATCGTGAGCACCGTCGGGGTGAGGATGGAGACGAAGGGCTTCGCCACCGCCCGGGTGGGCAGGCCCAGCAGCCTGCCGACGAGCAGCCAGCGGGCCACCGTCGCGAGGACGGCCACGGCTACGAACCCCACGGCCACGCCACGCAGGCCCCAGCGCACCGAAACGCCCGTGGTGGCGACCGTTGCGGCGTCGACCACCACGGAGTACCGCAGCCAGGCGCCGGGACGCCCCATGCCGTAGAAGAGACCGTGGTCGAGCATGGCCCCCAGGGTGATGATGCCCGCGAAGGCGAGGGCCTGCGCCGGAGTGGCGCTTCCACGCCACTGCTCGCCGAAGAGGATCGGCATCAGCACCGGCGCGGTGACGATGATGAGGATCATCAGGGGTGAGACGACGGCGTACGCGACCCCCAGCGCCTTGAGGTACGTGGACCGGAGCCGGTCGTCCGACTCCCGCACCTTGGCGAAGACGACCGTCGAGACGGGCACCAGGGAGGCGGCGGTCAGCTCCTGCGCCACGAGCACCAGACGTTGCCCGATGTTGAAGAGGCCGAGTCCGGTGGGTCCGAGGACGACCGTGATGATCCAGCTCTCGCCCCAGTTCCGTGTCGTCGCCACCAGGTCGACGCTCGAGACCCTTACGCCGAACACGGCCATCGTCCGGAACAGCCGCAGGGACAGCGACAGACCCGGCACCCATCTGGCGCTGCGCCAGGCCAGGAGCGCGATCACCCACTGAGAGACCACCAGCTGGCTCACCAGTGCCCACACGCCACCGCCCTGCAGCGCCACCACCACGGCGACGCCCTGCGCCAGTAGGGCAGCGACGAGGCTCTGCAACGCCACGGCGCGGAAGGCCATCGCGCGTCTGAGCAGGGCCAGCGGTACGCCGGCGAGCACCGTCGGGACGATCGCGAGCACCAACGCCCGCAGTACCGGGACGAGGTCCGGGCTTCGGAAGGCGTCGGACAGCAGGGGCGCCAGGACCCAGAGCCCGGAGGAGAGCACGGCGCCGGCCGCCACCGACGTCCAGAAGGCGGTGCTCAGGTTCCGTCGGTCGAGCTCGGTGGCCTGCAGGAGGTAGGTGGAGAAACCGAGGTCCGAGAGCAGGTACACCATGGGGATCACCGTCATGGCGGCGGCAACGACCCCGAACTCGCGCGGCGAGACGTGGCGCGTGAGGACGATCAGCGTGGCGAACCCGCTGACCCTGACCGCCCACTTCTGCGCGGCCAGCCACAGGACGCCGGACGCCGCCTCCCGGCCGAGCTGCCGTTCAGGCGCCAGCTTGTCCACGCTCATGACCACCGCACCGGGGGCGCTCGCTCTCGGGGCCCGGGTCAGGCGACGTCGCGACGCAAAGCACCGAGCAGCACGTCGACGACGCGCTCCTGCTGCGGCCGGGTGATGCCCGGGAAGATCGGCAGGGACAGGATCTCGCCGGCGGCCTTCTCCGTCACCGGGAAGCGACCGGCTCCGTAGCCCAGGTCGGCCATCGCGGCTGTCAGGTGGACCGGGACGGGATAGTGAACGCCCGCGCCGACGCCCTCCGACTGCAGCAGCTGCAGGACGGCGTCACGGCGGGGCACCCGGACAACGTAGAGGTGCCAGACGTGCTCGTTGCCGGGCAGCGTCGTCGGGGTCCTCAGCCCCTCCGCGTCGGCGAGCAGCTCGCCATACGTCGCGGCAGCGGCCCGGCGCTCGGCGTTCCACCGCCGCAGCCGCCGCAGCTTCGCCCGAAGCACCACTGCCTGGAGGGTGTCGAGCCTGGAGTTGAACCCGACGACGGAGTGCTGGTACTTCACCGCGCTGCCGTGCGCGCCCAGCAGCCGGACGCGCTGGGCCAGCGTCTCGTCGTCGGTGACGACGGCACCCGCGTCGCCGTAGGCTCCGAGGTTCTTGCCGGGGTAGAAGCTCGTCGCCGCAGCGATCCCGAAGGTCCCCGCCGCCTTCCCGTGCCGGGCCGCCCCCTGGGACTGGGCCCCGTCCTCGACCACGGCGATGCCTCGCTCGGCGAGGGTCGCCGGTAGCTGCTCGAACGGGGCCACCTGCCCGTAGAGGTCCACGGGGATCACGGCGCGGGTGCGCGAGGTGAGAGCCTCCTGCATGGCGGAGGGGTCGAGCAGGAGGGCGTCGTCGTCCACATCCACGAGGACCGGCGTGGCGCCGGCCCGCAGGACGGCCTCAGCGGTGGCGATGAACGTGTTGGCGGGCAGCACCACCTCGTCGCCGGGTCCCACCCCCACTGCGCGAAGGGCGAGCTCCAGCGCATCGGTGCCGTTGGCGACCCCGACGCACGCACGGGCGCCGACGAGCTCGGCATACTCCTGCTCGAAGGCCGCCACGGCCTTGCCACCGATGAAGTCGCCCGTGGCGAGCACCTCGGCGAAGCCGTCCTCGACCTCCTCCGCGATCTGCGCGTGCTGCAGGGACAGGTCTACGAAGGGGATCGAGCTCACGGTGCTGCTCCGTTTCGGCGAGTGTTCATCAGGCGGCCCTGAGCCCCGCGCACCGGCGTACGACGCCGACGACGGTGCGCTGTTCGGCGTCCGACATGGTGTGGAAGAGCGGGAGGATCAGGGTGTTGTCGGTGAGCCGCTCGGTGACCGGGAGCTCGCGGTGCGCGACGCCGGCGTAGGCGGGCTGCCGATGCGCTGCCATGATGCCCGCGCGGCCCGAGACACCCGCCTCGGCCAGTACCGTGAGCAGCTGGTTGCGGCTCAGCGGGAACCCGGGGTCGAGCTCGACCCAGAAGGACTGGAAGTTGGACCGACCCCACGGCGAGTCCTCGACGGTGCGCAGGCCCGGTACGTCGCCCAGCATCGCCTGGTAGCTCCCGGCGAGCTGCCGCCGCCGCTCGACCATGGCGTCGAGCTTGCGGAGCTGGACCAGCCCCACCGCGGCCTGGATGTCCGTCATCCGGAAGTTGAACCCGACCTCGAGGTAGCTCTCCAGCACCGGTTGTCTGCTCTGGTGGCGGGCCGCCGCGCTGATGTTCATCCCATGCTCGCGCAGGCGCCGTGCGCGCTCGGCCAGCTCCCCGTCCGAGGTGGTCAGCATCCCGCCCTCACCGGTGGTCAGCAGCTTCCTGGGGTGGAAGGACCAGGTGGCCAGCAGCGCCCCGGCGCCGACCGGGTCCCCGTGGTACTGCGACCCGGCCGCGCACGCCGCATCCTCGACGAGGGCGATGCCGCGGCTGTCACACAGTCGGCGCAGGGGCTCGACATCGGCGGGCATGCCGCCCTGGTCGACCACGACGACGGCCCGGGTCCGTTCGGTCAGGACGGGCTCCACGGTCCGGACGCTGAGGTTGCCGTCATACGGCTCGACATCGGCGAAGACCGGTGTGGCGCCGACGTACACGGCGCAGTTCGAGGTGGCGACGAACGAGAACGACGGGACGACGACCTCGTCGCCGGGCCCCACCCCCAACAGGTGCAGCGCCAGGTGCAGCGCTGTCGTGCAGGAGGAGACCGCAACGCCGTGCGCCGCGCCGACCCGGGCTGCGAAGGCAGACTCGAACTCGGCCACCCTGGGGCCCTGGGCGAGCCAGCCCGAGGTCACGACCTCGGCCGCGGCACGGGCCTCCTCCTCGTCCAGCCAGGGCTTCATCACAGGGATCATGCGGGTCTCCCGTCTCGGCGCAGGTCCACGTCAGCTCCAGATGTCGCGGTGGACGTTCAGGACCACCCGCGACCCGTAGGGTTCGATCTTGATGGGCAGCTCGCGCATGTGGGACAGCCGCTCTCGCACCGAACGCTGGTTCTCCAGCGGGCACACCACGAGCAGGAAGCCCCCACCACCGGCGCCGGTCACCTTGGCCCCCGTCGCACCGGCGGCCAGGGCGGCCTCCACAGCCTCGTCGATCTGGCTGTTGGAGACACCGGAGGCAAGCTCGCGCTTGGCCGTCCAGCTCTTGTTGACCGCCACGCCGATCGCGTCGATGTCCCCTTCGTGAAGGCCTGCCACCGCCTCGCCCGCCAGGTCCCGCAGCTGTATCAGCTGCGTGATCTTGTCGGAGATGTTGGCGCGCTGCTCCCCCAGGATGCTGTCGGCCTTGCGCGTGATGCCGGTGTAGAACAGCAGCAGCTCGCCCTGCACCTGCCGCCGCAGCGACGGGGTGAGCGCCAGCTGCTCGACGAGCACGCGGTCGCCAGGGCCGAAGTGCAGGTCGCAGATGCCACCGTAGGCGGCCGCGTACTGGTCCTGCTTCCCGATGGGCTTGCGACAGCGGTCGATCTCGATGGCGCAGGCGCGGTCGGCCAGCTCCTCTGCCGTCACCTGGCGGCCCTGGTAGGCGAACAGCGCGTGCAGCAGTCCAACCGTCACGGCGGACGAGGACCCGAGTCCCGAGCCGGCGGAAGGGATGTCGGCGAGCGTGGTGATCTCCAGGCCTCCGCGGATGCCGGTCATGTGCAGGGCTTCCCGGACGAGCTCGTGCTGCAGGTCCTCCACCCGCGAGACGATCTCCTTGGCGGAGTAGTTCACGTAGATCTCGTCGTCGAAGCGCTGCTTGACGACCACGTACACGTACTTGTCGATGGCGGCGTTGAGCACGCGGCCTCCGTGCTCGCGGTAGAAGTCGGGGAGGTCGGTCCCTCCGCCGACGAGTCCCACCCGCAGTGGCGTCTGGGTGATGATCATGCCGTGGCCCTGCTTTCCCACCGTCGACGGGCCTCGTGGAGGGCCGCCGCGGTGCCGATGTCGAGGAAGCTGCTCTCACCGAGGTCGACGGCGCGCGCCCGTCCCACCAGCCGTGGCAGCAGGTCGAACCCGATGTCCAGCGGCAGCGGCCCGTCGAGCTCGTCGAGGACGGCCGGGCTGAACGCGTAGATCCCGGCGTTGGCGAGGTCGCTGCGGGGCCGGGCCGGCTTCTCCTCGAAACCCACGACCAGGCCGTCGTCGAGCTCGACGATGCCGCAGGCCTGCGGCCTCGGAGCGTGGAACACGGTCAGCGTGGCGACCGTCCCGCTCGCGAGGTGGGCTTCGACGAGCAGCCGCAGGTCGAAGTCGGTGAGGTTGTCGGCGTTGACCGCCAGGAACATCTCGTCGTCGGCGACCAGCTCACGGTTCGCCAGCAGCGTGCCGGCGCTGCCCAGGAGGACCTCCTCGTGGCTCAGCCGTACCGCAGGCGGTCCGGGACGCCGGGCTACGTGCTCCTGCACCTGGGCCGCCAGATGGTGGGTGTTCACGAGGACGTCCTCGACGCCCACCTCCAGGAGGGCGTCCAGCCAGTGGTCGAGCATCGTCCGGCCGCCGACGTCCAGCAGGCACTTGGGCACCGTGTCCGTCAAGGGCCGAAGGCGCGTCCCGAGCCCGGCCGCCAGCAGGAACGCCTTCATCCGCTCCTCCTCCCGGTCGCCCACGACCACAGGCCACGACGACCTCCCGCAGCGTCGAGGCTCCGAGGCGTCAGCCTCGGCGCGGTCCCCCTGCGCGACATCCCTCGTGGTCGGCCCCGCTGCACACGGGAACACCACTTGACACATGGAAAGATGCCATGCGGGTCCTTGGCGTGGACTCACCCAAATGAGGGAGCCCGTCACCCGACAGAGGACCGAGCGCGGGTCCGGCGGCGCTGGATAGTTTGGGCGGTGCGTTCCCGCGGCAGGGCGATCGGAACTACCCGCTACGACTACCAGAGCAGGTACAGATGACGATCCGTGTCGCCCTTCTCGTCGACAGTCCCAGCAGACGCGCGCACGGGAACGTCGCGAGCCGCCTCGCCCTCGGTCTCGTGGAGGCCGGAGGGGTCGAGGTGGACCTCGTGGCGTACAGCGACGACCCCGCTCCTGCCTGGCTGCCGGCGGCTGTCCAGGTCCACCGCCTGGGAGTCGACCGGATCTCCCGGTCCGTGCCGGCGCTGGTCGGATACCTGCGAGAGCGCAGACCGGACGTCCTGATCACGCGCCAGGTGCACGCCAACTTCGTCGGCCTGGCAGCCTCGCTCGTTGCCCGGACCCCTCGGGGCTGGCGAGGCAAGCTGGTCCTGGTGCAGGACCACCCCATCCAGTTCTCGCACGCCAGCAACTGGAAGGACAACAAGTGGGCGGCGAAGGCCACGTACCGGTTTGCGCACGGCGTCACCAGCCCGTCCCCGACGGTGCGCGACGACATCATCGCCTGGTGCGGGCTGGACCCGGACTCGGTGGGACTGGTGCCGAACCCCATGCCCGCGTTCACCGGGGTGCTCGGACCTGCTCCCCATCCCTGGCTCGGCGACGCGCAGCGACCGGTCTTCGTGCACACCTCGAACATGACGTACTGGAAGCGGCTCGACCTCCTGGTGGAGGCCTTCGCCGAGGTGCGTCGGCGCCATGACGCCCGGCTGCTCGTCGTCGGCGAGGGCCCCGGCCGGGCCGACGCCGACGACCACATCCGCCGGCTGGGCCTCGAGGCCGACGTCGAGACCGTCGGGTGGGTGGACGACCCGCTGCAGTTCGCCGCGCGCGCCTGGGCGTTCGTCCTGCCCTCGGACGAGGAGGGCTTCGCCCAGGTGCTCACCGAGGCGATGAGCGTGGGCTGCCCGGTCATCTCCACCGACGCCCAGGGTGGTGGCCCGCGCTTCGTGACGCAGCACGGCAGGTACGGTCTGCTCGTTCCCCGGGGCGACCACCACAGCCTCGCGCTCGCCATGGAACGGATGCTGCGGCCCGAGGTCCGCGACGAGTACTCGGCACTGGGGCTACAGCGGGTCGCGGAGCTGTCGCCCCGGGCCAGCGCGACCGCACTGACCGACTTCCTCACCCGGCAGCTGGGGGTACCTGCCTGACCTCGTGGCCTGAGCCTGACGTCGGGCGTGACTCGGCCCGGGCGTCAGTAGCCGCGGTACTTCCAGGACCTACGACGCAGCCACCACTCGCCCTTGTGCTCCAGGAGGTAGAGCAGCTCGCGAGCCCCGAGCCGGTCTCGATCCTGCAGAGTGCGGTAGAGCGGGAGCCGCTTCACGTCGGGCCAGCAGTCCTGCGCGAAGGCGAGCAGCTCCTCGATGTCCTGCTCCAGCTCGTGCGCCCCTGCACCCAGCAGCACCCGGCCCACCTCGCTGCGGCGCAGCCGTCCGCGGTCGTAGACGCGGCCACCCGCCCACAGCGCCTCCTCGCTCAGCTGACGGTGGACGACCTCGCAGAGATGCTGTGGGTCCGCCAGGACGTCCCGGTACCGCTCCAGCACGACCTCGAGGACGGACCGCCGCTGGCGGAGGTCCATCAGGGCGCTGACCGCCTTGCTCATGTTCTGTCCGTGGACGCGGTAGTAGGCCTGGTCCACTCCACGGATGAAGCCCACGTCGCCGTAGGCCGCAAGCCGCATGTACATCTCCATGTCGGCGGCCTTGGGCAGCAGGGGGTCGTAGCCGCCCACCCGCTTCTGCAGCGCCGTACGCACGATGATCTCCGGAGAGGTGATGGGGTTCTCCGCCTGACGGAACCGCTGCTCGAGCCACCACTGCCCCGACCAGACCGACCAGCCGCGGACGGTGGTGCGCGCCGGCGGGACGGGTTCACCGTCGGTGAACCACAGCGAGTGTCCGTACACGAACCCAGCCTCCGGGTGGGCGTCGAGAAGGTCCCTGGCACGACCGAGGGCGCCAGGAGTGGCGCGGTCGTCGGCGGACATGAGCAGGGTGTAGTCGCCGTCGGCCCAGTCCAGCAGACCCTCGTTGAAGGTGGCGATGTTCCCTTTGTTCGTCTGGTGGAGGATGACGTCGACCCGCGCGTCGCGAGCAGCGATCCTCGACGCCACCTCGGGACTGTCGTCCGGCGAGGCGTCGTCGATGATGAGCACTCGGACGTCCACACCCTCCTGGTCGTCCAGCACGCTGCGTACCGCTTCCTCCAGGAAGTGCCCGTAGCGGTAGCACGGGATGACGACGCTGACCGTGCCCAGGCCGGAGCCTGCACTCGTCCCCGATGCTGTGCTCATTCCCGAGGCTCCGCGGTCCGGTGGCCCATCCCGATCTCCTTCATGTCTGCCGCTGCCCTGTGTGCCTGTTCCGCCGTCGCCGCTACCCGGTGGAGAAGAGCACGTCGACCCAGTAGTTGGCGGCGTTGAACGTCTCGGTGGGGAAGACGCTGGACGCACCGTAGCCGTACACCCCGTTACCACCCGCGACCCCGTCCTTCAGGGCGTGCAGGGGCCCGTTGTCAACGGCCGTGGTGAAGTAGGCGCCGTTCGCGGAGTAGTGCCCCACCGGGGCGAAGTACGACGCGACGTACACCGTCCCAGCCGTGATGGCCACCGGGGTCGCGAAGGTTGCCTGCTGCCACCCCGAGGCTGTCTCGCCCGTGAAGGTGACCGACGCCAGCCTGGTGCCGGTGGCCGACCAGAGCGACCCGACGTGCGTGCCGGTGTTCCCCGGACCCTTGTAGAACCGGATCCCGGTGAGCGAACCGCTCACGTCGGACGTGAACTTCACGCCCAGCTCCACTGAGGACGGGTCCGCCACGTCAGCCGTCGCCGGCGTCGCGGTGGCGGCCCAGATGGTGCAGTCGGTGCAGGTGGGCGCTGCCGGCGTGACGGCGCCGGACGCTGCCGAGAGGGCCCCTGTCCCGACGGCATTGGTCGCTGACACCTTGAACGTGTACGCCGTGCCGTTGGTCAGGCCGGTAACCGTGGCCGTGGTGGCCGGCGGGCTGCCGCTGACCGTCGTCGCCGCCTGCGCCGTCGACCCGACGTACGGGGTGACGGTGTAGCTCGTGATCGCGCTGCCACCGTCGGCAGGAGCGGTCCAGGACACCGCTGCCGAGGCGTTGCCGGCGGTCGCCGTGACACCGGTCGGAGCAGCAGGGGCGGTAGCCGCCGGCGGGGACGACGTGGAGAACAGCACGTCGACCCAGTAGTTCGCCCCGTTGAAGGTGCTGGTCGGGAAGCCACTGGACCCCGCGTAGCCGTAGACGCCGTTGCCACCGCTGGTGCCGTCCTTCAGCGCGTGCAGGGGCGCCCTGTCGACCGCCGAGGTGAAGTACCCGCCGTCGCCCGCGTAGTGACCGACCGGGGCGAAGTACGACGCGACGTACACCGTTCCGGCCGTGATGGCCACAGGAGTCGCGAAGGTGGCCTGCTGCCAGCCGGAAGCGGTCTCGCCGGTGAAGGTCACGGACGCCAGCCTGGTGCCGGTCGCCGACCACAGCGACCCCAGGTGCGTGCCCGTGTTGCCGGTGCCCTTGTAGAACCGGATCCCGGTGACCGAGCCGCTGACGTCGGACGTGAACTTGACGCCCAGCTCCACGGACGAGCTGTCGGTGTTGGTCGGGTTGGCCGGCGCCGCCGTGGACGGCCAGATGGTGCACGCGGTGCACGTCGTCGCCGCCGGGGTGACTGGGCTGGACGAGGCCGAGGCGGCGCCCGTACCAACGGCATTGGTGGCGGACACCTTGAACGTGTACGCCGTGCCGTTGGTCAGTCCGGTGACTGTGGTGGTCGTGGCCGGCGGGCTGCCGCTGACCGTCGTCGCCGCCTGCGCCGTCGACCCGACGTAGGGGGTCACCGTGTAGCGCGTGATCGCGCTGCCACCGTCGGCGGGAGCGGTCCAGGACACCGCTGCCGAGGCGTCCCCGGCGGTCGCCGTGACACCGCTCGGAGCAGCGGGGGCGGTAGCCGCCGGCGGCGACGATGTGGAGAACAGCACGTCGACCCAGTAGTTCCCGGCGTTGAACGTGTTGGAGGGGAAGGTGCTCGTGCCCGCGTAGGCGTAGACGCCGTTGCCACCGCTGGTGCCGTCCTTCAGCGCGTGCAGGGGCGCGTTGTCGACCGCCGTGGTGAAGTACCCGCCGTCGCCGGCGTAGTGACCGACCGGGGCGAAGTATGACGCGACGTACACCGTCCCGGCCGTGATGGCCACAGGAGTCGCGAAGGTGGCCTGCTGCCACCCCGAGGCTGCCTCGCCCGTGAAGGTGACCGACGCCAGCCTGGTCCCAGTAGCCGACCAGAGCGACCCGACGTGGGTGCCTGTGTTGCCGGTGCCCTTGTAGAACCGGATCCCGGTGACCGAGCCACTCACGTCGGACGTGAACTTCACCCCGACCTCCACCGGCGACCCGTCCGCGGTGCTGGCGTTGGTCGGCGAGGCGGTGGACGGCCAGATGGTGCACGCAGTGCACGTCGTCGCCGCCGGGGTGACTGGGCTGGACGAGGCCGAGGCGGCGCCCGTGCCAACGGCATTGGTGGCGGACACCTTGAACGTGTACGCCGTGCCGTTGGTCAGTCCGGTGACTGTGGCGGTCGTGGCCGGTGGGCTGCCGCTGACCGTCGTCGCCGCCTGCGCCGTCGACCCGACGTACGGGGTCACCGTGTAGCGCGTGATCGCGCTGCCACCGTCGGCGGGAGCGGTCCAGGACACCGCTGCCGAGGCGTCCCCGCCCGTCGCCGTCACTCCTGTCGGGGCGGCCGGAACCACCGGCGCGGCGGCCGGCGCGTTCGAGAACACGACGTCGACCCAGTAGTTCGTCGAGTTGAAGCTGTTGGACGGGAAGGTGCTCGCGGTCGCGGAGTAGCCGTAGACGCCGTTGCCCCCGCTGACACCGTCCTGGAGAGCGTTGAGGGGGTCGCCGTCGATGCCGGTGGCGAAGTAGCCGCCGTCACCGGCGTAGTGGCCCGCGGGAGCGAAGTAGGACGCGACATACACCGTGCCGGCCGTGACGGGGACCGCTGTGGCGAAGGTCGCCTGCTGCCAGCCCGACGCACTCTCGCCGGTGAACGTCACGGACGCCAGCTTCGTCCCCGAAGCACTCCACAGCGCCCCGACGTGGGTGCCGGTGTTGCCCGTGCCCTTGTAGAACCGGATCCCGGTGATCGAGCCGTTGACGTCCGTCTTGAACTTCACGCCGAGCTCCACCGGCGAGGTGTCGGCGATGCTCGGGCTGGCCGGCGTCGCCGAGGACGGCCAGATGGTGCAGGCCGTACAGACGGCTGCCGGCGTCACGGGCGCGGAGTGCGCCGAGTCGGGCCCCGAGCCCACGGCGTTCGTGGCGGAGACCGTGAAGGTGTACGCAGTGCCGTTGGTGAGCCCGTTGACCGTCGCGGTCGTGGCCGGTGGGCTCCCGCTGACCGTCGTCGCACTTTGAGCCGTCGACCCGATGTACGGGGTGACGGTGTAGCTCGTGACCGCGCTGTCCCCGCTCGGCGGGGCTGTCCAGGTCACCACCGCGGACGCGTCCCCGGCAGTTGCAGCAACGCCGGTCGGCGCAGCGGGCGTCGTGGTCCCGGTCGGGGTGACCGGGTCGGACGGCGCCGACTCGGCGCCCGTCCCGAGGGCGTTCGTCGCCGAGACCGTGAACGTGTACGCCGTGCCGTTGGTCAGCCCGAGGACGGTGGTGCTGGCAGCGGGCGGGCTGCCCGTCACGGTCGTGGGCGTCTGCGCCGTCGAGCCGAGGTAGGGGGTGACGGTGTAGCTCGTGATCGCGCTACCTCCGTTCGAGGGCGCGGTCCAGCTCACGGTGGCCGAACCGTTCCCGGCGGTGGCGGTGACGTTCGTCGGGGCGCCGGGCGGGTGGGGGGCCGACGGCGTCACTGCGGGCGATGCGGCTGACACGGGGCCGGTGCCCACGTCGTTGGTCGCGGACACGCGGAACGTGTAGGCGGTGTCGTTGGTCAGTCCGGTGAACGTCGCGGTGGTCGCCGGTGGGCTGCCGCTCACGGTGGTCGACGTCTGCGCGGACCCTCCGATGTAGGGCGTGACCGTGTAGCTCGTGATGGTGCTGCCACCGTCCGATGGTGCGGTCCAGCTCACCGTCGCCGTCGCGTTCCCTGCCGTAGCCGTCACGTTCGACGGTGCGGCGGGCGCGCTGGCGGGGACCGTCGAGTAGACGACGTCGACGTAGTAGCCCTCCGAGTTGAAGGTGCTGTTGGGGAACACGCTGCTCGTGCCGTAGCGGTAGACGCCGTTACCGCCGCTCACGCCGTCCCGCAGGGCGTGCAGGGCACCGTTGTCCACGCCGGAGGCGGCGAAGTAGCCCGTGTCCGAGGCATAGTGGCCCGCCGGGGCGAAGTAGGAGGCGACGTACACGGTGCCGGCGGTGATCGTCACGGGGCTCGCGAAGTTGACCTGCTGCCAGCCTGAAGGGGTCTCGTTGCTGAAGGTGGCCGACGCGAGCTTGGTACCGGCCGAGGTCCACAGGCTCCCGATGTGGGTACCGGTGTTGGCGGTGCTCTTGTAGAAGCGGATCCCCTTGATCTGCCCGTTGGCGTCCGCCTTGAACTTGGTCCCGAGCTCGATCGAGCCGGGGTCGCCCTGGTCGGTGGTGTTGGGAACCGTCGTGGAGGACCAGATCGTGCAGGCGGTGCAGCTCGTCTCCGTCGGAGTGACGGGGTTCGAGGAGGCGGACACGGGGCTGGTGCCCACGGCGTTCGTCGCCGAGACCGTGAACGTGTAGGCCGTGCCGTTGCTCAAGCCGTTGATGGTGACCGTCGTGTCCGGGGGGTTGCCTGGAACCGTCGTCGGGGTCTGGGCCGTCGTCCCGATGTACGGCGTCACCTTGAAGCTCGTGATCGGGCTACCGCCGTCCGAGGGTGTCGTCCACGAGACCTGCGCGGAGGCGTTGCCCGGGGTGGCGGTGACGGTCGTCGGCGCCCCTGGGGCGGTCGCCGGGCCGGTGTTCGGGTTGAACATCACGTCGACCCAGTAGTTGGTGGCGCCGTCGCTGTCGGTCGGGAAGGTGCTCGTGCTGCTGTCCTGGAACATCCCGTTGAGGGTGCCGTTGGCGTTGCGCAGGGCGTGCAGTGGCGGGCTGTCGACGCTGCCGCTGGCATACGGCCCGGGGGACGGGTTGGCGTAGAAGTACATGTCGTCCAGGGCGGTGTGCCCGGTGGGAGCGAAGTAGGACGCGACGTACGTACTGTTGGCGTTGATGGCGACCGGGCTGGAGAACGTCGCCTGCTGCCACCCCGACGTGCTCTCGTTGCTGAAGGTGACGGAGGCCAGCTTGGTCCCGGAGGAGCTCCACAGGTTCCCGATGTGGGTGCCGGTGTTGGTGCTGGCCTTGTAGAACCGGAGGCCCGTGACGACCCCGGAGGCGTCCGACTTGAACTTGACCCCGACCTCGACGCCACCGGCGGGCCCCGTGGCCGCGGTGGTGGGGGCCGAGCCGACACCGAAGATGGAGCAGGTGCAGCCGACGTTGACGGTCGTTCCGGCAGACGGCACCTCGACGTTCCCGCTGTCGTCGACGGCGCGCGTCTTGATCGTGGCAGTGGGCCGGCCGTGGGCCACCCAGCTGTAGGTCCAGCTCGTCGTCCCGGTGGCCGGATGCCACGTCGTGCCGCCGTCGGTGGAGACCTCGACGCCCGCGACGACCCCGCCTCCCGTGTCCGCCGCCGTCCCGCTGACCGTCAGCTTCGCGCCGTCACCGATGCTGGCGTTGGCCGCCGGAGACGTCACCGCGGACGTTGGTGCGGTCTTGTCGGCCGAGACGGTGGCGAGGGTCAGACCGGTGGCGAGGGCATACGGCTGGGCGCCCATGTCGGCGAACAGGTTCACCGTCGCCTGCTGCATGTTCCGGTCAGGGGTCTTCTGCGGGTCGCCCAGCCCCCACGACCACTGGACGGTCCCCGCCCCGAAGACGAGCGCGCCGCTCGGCGCCCGGTACAGCGTGAGGTTGTGCGTGGCGGTCCCCGGGGTGATGGTCGTACTGCCGTAGTCGGTGAACACCTCGGCACTGGTGGTGGTGGTCGACGACATACGGAACGTCCCGGCCGGCCGGAACCCGTTGTCCGGGTCGACGTCCCATTCGTACCCGAGGGTGCCGAGACCGCTGCCCAGCGTCAGCGTCTGCCCGGTGCCGAGGCTGGCCACCGCCGTGTTGCGCCAGAACCGCAGCGCGGAGTACTGGGCCGGCACCCGGATGTCCGTCGTCCCGGAGTTCACCATGAACAGCTGGCCGGTGAGGGCGTTCTGCGGCTTGCCGCCGTCGCCCGGCGGGCTGAACCGCGGGTCCTGCCACGTGCCGGTCCAGGTCGGTGGGTCCTTCGGGTCGACGACCCCGTCGTAGTGGGTCTCCTTGTAGCAGACCAGCGTCCGGTTGGGGGTGCTCGTGCCGTCGATGCTCGGCTCGAAGCGGGTCTTCCAGAAGACCTCGTTGCCGGAGAAGAACGCCAGGCTGACACCCGCGTCGCGGGCCGCCTCGACGTTCGTGCGCTCCACCCCGGACCAGTACTCGTCGTGACCGGTTGACATGAAGACCTTGTGGTTCGTCAGCAGGGCGCCGCCTGCCGCCGTCGACGTGTCCAGCCCGCTCGTGTAGGCGACGTCATAGCCGTTCTGCTCCAGGAACCGGATCATCGGGTACTCGGCGTACATCAGCCAGCTACGACCGCCCTGGTCGTCCTCGGCCGTGTGGAACGGCCGGTTGTACGACACCTTGGAGGCGCCCTTGTACGCGGCCGGGCTGCCCGGGGGGCAGTTCGTCGCGCACGAGTAGAGGCTGTTGCCTCCATAGGTGTTGTAGGCCTGCCACGTCTGGTCCGAGGTCTGGAACAGGACGTCGGAGTGGCCCGCGTCGTTGCGGACGACGAAGGTGATGTGGCTGCCCCCGGTCGCGTCGTCGCGGACCAGGTGCGCGATGTAGACCCCGGACACCGCGGTCGACGGCACGGTCCAGGACGCCGACACCCCCCAGTTGCCGCAGTCGATGAGGCCAGTGGAGTCCTGAGCCGCCAGGCAGGGGGGCTGGCTCTGCGGCAGGGTGGCGGACGGCCTCAGGTTCGCGGCGACCTTTCTCGCGCCGTTGCCCTGGTAGTAGCCGAGCCGCAGGATGTCGAAGTGGTAGCTCGTCGAGGGCGTGTTGACCTTGAACTGCACGGTCTGGCCCGCGTTCACGGACATCGACGTCGCGAACCCCTGGATGGACGTCGAGCCCGCTCCGGTGATCTCCCAGTCGCTGGCCGGGTCACCGGTCTGGGTGTTCTCGCAGGCGACCACGCTCACGACCGGCGGCCCGCACGGCCCTGCCGCCCCCGCCGGCGTCTGGACCAGCGCCAGCGGACCGACCGCTCCTGCTGCGAACGCGGCGATGGCGGCGAGGACACGGCGTCCCACAGTGGTGGAGCGAGGGGAGCGCTCCGAAGCAACCGCCCTCGTGCTGCGTCGGAGACCCATCGTCAGTCCCTCCAGGCCGTGGTGATGATGCGGGGTTCGGTCATGGGCGGTACAACGTGCGGCCCGCTGCCACTGCGGCCCGTTGCGGGCGCCACCACTCGACGAGCTCGCGCAGACCGTCCTCGAGCTCCACCTCCGTGGTGAACCCCAGGTCCCGCGCCGCCGCGTTCGTGTCCGCCAGTCGGCGGGTCACGCCGTTGACGGCGCGATCCGGGCCATGCTCGACCGCGAGGTCGGAGTCCATGGCTCGGAGCAACGCCTGGGCGAGGCCGAGCAGGCTCGTCTCGGTGCCACTGGCGACGTTGTAGACGCCCTCGCACAGGTCGCTGCCGGCGGCCAGGACGTTCGCCCGCGCCACGTCGCGGGTGAAGACGAAGTCCATGGTCTGGTGGCCGTCCCCATAGATGAGCGGTGGCTGGCCGTCGGCGATGCGCTCCATCCATCTGACGAGCACCTCGGTGTACAGCCCGTGGACATCCATCCTGGGCCCGTACACGTTGAAGTACCTCAGACCGACGTAGTCGAGCCCCGACATGGCGCGGAAGCTGCGCGCCATGCCCTCGTTGAACGACTTGGCGGCGCCGTAGAACGTGTCGTTGTTGTGGTGGTGGTGCCGCTCGTCGGTCGGGAACGACTCCGCCAGCCCGTAGACCGACGCCGAGGACGCGAAGACCAGCTTGTCGACGGCGTGCTGAGCCGCGGCCTCCAGCACCGTGAAGGTGCCGTCGACGAGGACCTCGAGGGCCAGCCTCGGCTCCTCCGCACACTGGGTGATGCGGATGGCAGCCTGGTGGAAGACGAGGTCCTTGCCCCGCGTGACATCGTGGACCAGGTCGCGGTCACGCAGGTCGCCCTCGACGAGCGTCACCCGACCTGAGGCCAGGGCGCAGCCGAGGTTCTCGACCCGTCCGCGGACCAGGTTGTCCAGCACGTCGACGTGCGCCACGCCCGCCATCAGCAGCTGGTCGACGAGCGTGGAGCCGATGGTCCCGGCTCCTCCGGTGACCAGCACCGCAGCGCCGCGCAGGCCGGTCATCGCAGTAGCCCCACGCCGACCCCGACCGGCTGGCCCAAGCCGTGCCTCTGCGCGTACAGGTCTGTCAGAGCGACCGGAGCCATGGCGCCGGCGCGGCGCTGGCTCTCCGACGCCGCCTCCAGGACCGCCAGCACTCGCAACCCGGCACGCCCGTCGGTCAAGGGCGCCCGGCCCTCGTGGATCGAGTCGGCGAACTCGGTCACCATCTGGCCGAGCGCCTCGCGCTCCGGCAGGGCCGGTGCGTACATGTCGCCCAGCCGGTAGTTGACGTTCACCGCACGCTTCTCTGCGGCGTCGGCCGTGCCGGCGGTGAGCTCGAGGTCGACGCCCCGGTCGTACACCGACAGCCGCTGCTGGGGGTTGAGGTCGTCCCACACCACCGTCTTGCGGCTGCCACCCACGACGGTGTGCCGGATCTTGGTCGGGCTCAGCCAGTTCACGTGGATGTTCGCGATCGCTCCGTGGCCGATGGGCATCGTCAGGTACCCCAGACAGGAGTTTCCTGCGCCGATCGGGTCGGAGCCGCGCGCCGAGACCTCCAGAGGCGAAAGACCGTGCGGCAGGACGAAGTCCAGTATGGAGAGGTCGTGCGGCGCCAGGTCCCAGAAGACATCCACGTCCGGCTGCACGAGGCCGAGGTTGATGCGTACGGAGTCCACGAACAGGATGTCGCCCAGCTCACCACTGTGGACCAGCGCCCGCAGGTGCTGGACGGGCGGGGTGTAGCAGTAGGTGTGGTCGCACATGAGGACCAGACCCAGCTCCTCGGCGCGGTCCACCATCCTCGTCGCGTCGCTGAGCGTCGAGGCCAACGGCTTCTCCACGAGTACGTGCTTGCCGGCCTCCAGGGCCGCGAGGGCGATGCCGCAGTGGGTCTGGGCGGGCGTTGCCACGGCCACGGCGTCGATGTCCGGTCGAGCCAGCAGGGCCTCCAGGGAGGTCTCGACCTCCACGGTGCTCCTGTCGCCCACCACACGCGCGGCGCGGGCCGGGTCGAGGTCGCACACCGCGACGAGGTCCCAGTCGGGACTGGACCTGAAGTTCCGCACCAGGTTCGGTCCCCAGTAGCCCGCTCCGATGACTGCTGCCCGCAACGGCATCACACGCCCCTCCCCTCGAGGGCCGCCCCCGAGTCCGGAACCCCACGATCGACGGCAAGCGCCGTACCGGCATCGTCCCTTTGCGGTAGGCCGAAGCCACCCACGCGCACGATGCTCATCAGTAGGCTCCTGCGCCGCGCAGGACCGCCCTGGCCGTCCGGACGAGGATCTGGAGGTCCAGGACGAGGCACCAGTTGTCGACGTACCACAGGTCCAGACGCAGCGACTCGTCCCACGACAGGTCGCTGCGACCACTGACCTGCCAGAGACCGGTCAGCCCTGGCTTGACGCGCAGCCGCCGGACGGCGTCGGGCTCGTACGCGGCAACCTCGCGCTCCAGCGGAGGCCGTGGGCCCACCAGTGCCATCTCGCCGCGCACGACGTTGATGAGCTGCGGCAGCTCGTCGAGGGAGAAGCGACGCAGAATGCGACCGACCCTGGTGACCCGGGGGTCGTCCTTCATCTTGAAGAGCACGTCGTTGCCGGCATCCCCCCGCAGCTGGGCCAGGCGGGCCTCCGCGTCGACGCACATCGTGCGGAACTTCACCATGTTGAACACCCGGCCCTGGGCACCCACCCGCTGCTGCCGGAACAGCACCGGTCCCCGAGAGTCGACCCGGATCGCGATGGCGATGAGGACGAGGACCGGCAACGCCACCAGGGCGAGCACCAGGGTCAGCAGGCGTTCCACGGTGGCCTTGACGACGCGTCTGCCGCCGGACATGACGGGACGCTCGACATGCAGCAGCGGCATCCCGGCGGTCGGGCGGATGGACAGCCGCGGTCCGGCCACCCCCAGGAGCCCCGGCGACACCACGAGGTCCACCTCCCGCTCCTCCAGGGACCACGCGAGCCGGCGGAGCTCGGGTCCGTGCAGGTCCGGGTCGCTGGACACCGCCACGACCTGCGCGTCGAAGAGGTCGACGGCGGACATGGCCTCCTCGGGATAGCCGAAGACCGGGACCCCTTCCACCTGCGAAGGCACGTCGCCGGACAGGTTCAGCCCCGAGACACAGGCGGCGACGACCTTGAGGCCCTGGTCGGGGGCGCGATTGATCTCTCGGATCATCGCGACCACCGAGCGGGCGTTCCCGATGATGACCGTGCTCTGCGTCTCCCGACCCAGCGCCCGGCGGCGGTAAAGGTCGCGGCGCAACAGGTGACGGGCGTACAGGCCCAGCAGGAAGAGCATCGGAGCCACGACCAGCGGCAGCCCTCGAGGCAGGTCGAGCTCGAGGCCGTACGACACGAGGGCGGTGGCACCTACGAGGAAGAGCGCGGAACGCATCACGGCCCGGTACTCCTCGGGACCAGCGCCCGCGAACCGTCGTTCGTAGCCGTGCGACAACGCCAGGGTCACGACCCAGCACACCGGGACCGCGGCCAGCACCAGCGCCCGCTGCGCGAGCGAGCCGCCGGGCAGCGCGCCGACGGCCGTCACGAGGCCCGTCAACGTTCCCACGGCCAGGTCCGCCAGCACCGCCCGCCGCCGGTACGCCCGGTTCCACGTCCGCTGCCGCGAGACCGGCCCCATGCCGGCGTCCGCGTCCCCCGCGCCACGCCCCTCCTCGTCCGTCCGGCTCGCCCGGGCATCGGCTCTTAGTACCGCCTGCCGCCCCATGAGCGCCTCTCGCCAGTCAGCCCCTGCAAAATCCGTCATGCGTCCCTCTCCCCGAGCGAGGTGTTCGTCAGCACGGTAGCCCCGCGCCCCGCGCTCGGACAGAGCTTTCGGTGGTGCACCACTCCGTACGAATCGGGTTGAAACACAACACATTTCGGTGACTACGCCGCAGACGCTAGACGCTCTGGACATCGCGCCTACTGTCCATGTCGTAGGGCACTCGTCCGGTCGGCGGAGCAGATCTCTGCGGTGGTTGGAAGATGGGCCGGGATGCGTGGGCTGGCGTCCCTCGCGGGCACCGCCAGCCGCGGCGACGGGGCGGCGGCTCGGTGGCGGCCCCGCAGGGCCCGGACCAAGAAATAGTCAGTGACTAGTCAATGACTACGTGCGACTGCTGCGAGGAGGCTACTGTGCGACCACTGAGCCGGCGTCCAGCCGGCGAGCGGGCACCCCGGCCCACGTGTCTCCGTCCGGGAGGTCTCGGATCAGTACGGCGCCCATCCCCAGCGTCGAGCCCTCTCCCACACGGACTCCCTCGCGGACCGCGGAGGACATCCCGAGGTAGGCCCCGGTCCCCACCCGTACGGAGCCGCCGAGTGTCACGCCCGCACATAAGGTGACGAAGTCGTGCACCTCGTCGTCGTGGGTGAGGGTGACGTGCGGCATGCAGACCACGTGTCTGCCGATCGTCACGTTGGCGGTCAGGACGGTGCCGGCGAGCAGGATGGACCCCTCACCGACCGTGCACGAGCCGGGGACCAGCACCGACGGGTGTACTACGGTCCCGTAGCGGGACGGTCCGGCGAGAGCCTCCACGCGCTCGGCGATCTGTGCTCTGGCCGGCCCGCGGCCGGCACAGATGACGACCGACGCGTCCTCATGCTGTCGCAAGGCGTCTGTCCCACCGAGCACCGGGAGCCAGCCCCCCGCCAGAGCACCCCACCGCTGCGGGTCGTCGTCCACTGCTCCGCGGACGGTCCAGCCCGCCGCGGACGCCGCCTCCGCGGTCTCCAGGGCCAGCCCACCGGCTGCCACCAGGATGATCGGAGTGCCCACAGCGCCAAACTAGGACCCCCGGGCGGCAGGCGTGGCGTGATCGACCATCCTGGGCCGTACGGTGGACGCCCTCGGGCCCTTCGGTCAGGTCGGGCTGTGGAACCGCTGCTGGGCCGGAAGCAGGCCCTGGGTCACCATGAGCTCGACCGCGTCCGCGGCGTCAGCGACGAGGAAGGGCAGCTCCTTGCGCTCGGTCGGGGAGAAGTCGCGGAGCACGAAGTCGGCCGGGTCCATCCGTCCCGGCGGTCGCCCAATGCCGACCCGCACCCGCAGGTAGTCCTTCGTGCCCAGCGCCGAGCTCACCGAACGCAGCCCGTTGTGCCCACCTTCTCCCCCACCCTTCTTGAGCCGGACGTCGCCGGCAGGGATGTCGAGCTCGTCGTGCACGACGACGAGCCGGTCCACGTCGACGGAGAAGAACTTCATGAGCGCCTTCACGGGGCCGCCCGACTCGTTCATGTACGCCGCCGGGACCGCGACCACCGCTGCGGGCCCCGGCGCGCCTCCGGGCTGCACGCCGACCCGCACCGTCGCCACCGCCGCCCGGGCCTTGTGCGAGCTCAGCTTCACCGAGCCTCGAGCAGCCAGCTCGTCGGCGACCATGGCGCCGACGTTGTGCCGGTTCCCCGCATAGCGCGGGCCCGGGTTGCCGAGCCCGACCACGAGCCAGGGGCCGGTCCCGCCTTCATCACTCACGGGCGGACAGTATGCCGGAGGGCCAGGTCCACAGACGGACCTGGCCCTCCGGCATACGACAGCGCGTGGCTCAGGCCTCCGCGGGCACGGCCGCCCCGCCCTCGGCGGACTCAGCCTGGGCAGGGGCACCGTGCTCGATACCCGCCTCGCTGTCCGCCTCGGCGAGCTCGGCGTCCAGCGCCTCCGGGGAGATCTGCGCGGTGATGTTGACGACGAGGGTCTCGCCGTCGACCACCAGGGTGGAGCCGGACGGCAGCTCGAGGTCCGAGGCCTTGATCTGCGTGCCGGCCTCGAGGCCCTCGACGGAGACGACGACGCTCTCCGGGATGTGGGTGGCCTCGGCCTCCAGCTGGATCGTCTGGGCGTCGATGGTCACCACCGTCTCGGGAGCGGCCTCACCCTCCACGTGGATCGGGATGTCGACGGTGACCTTCTCGCCGCGGCGCACGACGACGAGGTCGACGTGCTCGATGACCGGCTTGATGGGGTCACGCTGGACGTCCTTGGCAAGGGCTAGCTGCTCCTGGCCGTCGACGACGATGGTGAGCAGGGCGTTGGCGACCTTGAGAGCCATCATGGTGTCGTGGCCCGGGAGCGTGATGTGCACCGGCTCGGCCCCGTGGCCGTACATGACGGCGGGGATCTTGTGGTCCCGGCGGATCTTGCGGGCAGCGCCCTTGCCGAACTGCGTGCGCTTCTCAGCGACGAGCTTGTTGTCAGACACGAAAACTCCTGGGGCAGGTGGGAGAGCTGAAGGATGCGGTGGGCCTCGACGCGGGGCGCAGCACGGAGACCACACCGCGTCGAATCACGGACGTGTCGGCCTGAGCCGTGCAGTGTCCCTCGCCGAGGCAACCCCGAGAGTCTAGGCGACGCCCGCAGGGAGAGGGAAATCCGGCGAGGTGGAACCGTCGGAGTCGTCGGAGTCGTCCGAGTCGTCCGAGTCGTCCTCGGCGCTCCGGATGGATTCGGCCGAGTCCCTCGAGGCCTGCCGCAGCTCCCCGAGCCGGACGCAGACGACGCCGGCGACGATCAGCACCCCGCCCGCAAGCTGCACGGGTGCGGGCAGCTCCCCGAGCAGGAGCCAGGCGAAGAGCACCGCGAACAGCACTTCGGTGAGCCCGACGAAGCCGGCCACGGTGGATCCGAGCAGGCGCGCGGCCACGACGCCGAGCAGGTAGGCCGCCGCCGCTGCCACGAGGGCGAGCTCGACCACCGGGAGCCACCACGGCAGCGTCCGGCCGAGCAGCCGCACGCCGGCGCTCGAGAAGTGCATCGGCACCAGTCCCACCGCGCCCAGGACCGCGAGGACCGCGGCTCCCAGGCCCATCCCCAGACCGGCGAGGGCGACCGGCGGCAGGCCGGAGTCGTGTGCGGCGATGACGAAGTAGGTCGCCAGGCCGACCGCTGCGAGCAGGCCCCACAGAACCCCCACCAGGTCCGGGCGAGCCTGGCCAGCCAGGTCGAGCACCAGCGCGAGCCCAGCCAGGGCGACCACCATCCCGGTCGCCGTCAGCCGCGCAGGAGCCCGGCGGGTCCGCAACCAGGCCCACAGCACGACGAGCACGACGCCGAGGTACTCCAGCAGGAGCGCGACGCCGACGGAGAGCCGTTGTACGGCGTAGAAGTAGCTGACCTGGCAGCCGGCCACTGCGACGACGCCGTACGCCGCGACCGCGCCGAGGTTGCGGCGGACCAGCGCCCACCGCCCCCGGATGGCCATCACGGTGGGGATTGCCAGCACCAGCGCAGCGCCCGTGACGCGCAGCAGGACGACTGCGCCGGAGCTCCACCCTTCCTGCAGGAGCGACTTGGCGAACGGTCCGCTGGTCCCGAAGGTGGCCGCCGAGGCGACCGCGAACCAGAGCCCGAGTCCAGCGGGTCGAGTCGCCCTCATCGCAGGTCCACCTTGTCTCTCACTTGTCTCTCACTGGTCTCTTGCCGTCTCGCGCCTCTCCCCGCTTGTCTCGCTGGAGCAGGCTTCGCGGCCGGGGGCCGCTGCGATGTAAGCACCCAATGCGATTACACTCATGACGGTAGAGGGGACGACCGTCAGGAGTCAAGATGATCTTTGCCCATGACACGACCGTGGCCCTGCGCGGCGCGGCGGCCCTGGTCAACACCGCAGCGGCACTGCCCTCGGACACGGACGACCTGACCACCGTGGACGACCTGGACCGGTTCGTCCGGGAGTGGGAGTGGACCGGCTCCCGAAGGCACGACGAGAACGAGCTTGCGGCGGTACGGGCCCTGCGTCCGAGGCTGCGAGCGCTGTGGACGGCGTCCTGCGACGAGGCGGTGGAGGCGGTCAACACCCTGCTGTCAGAGGCGCAGGCGCTTCCGCAGCTCGTCAGGCACGGCGAGTGGTCCTGGCATCTGCACGCCACGTCACCGGACGCGCCGCTGGCCACCCGCATGGCGGTGGAGGCGGCGATGGCTCTGGTCGACGTCATCCGCGCCGACGAGCTCGACCGCCTGCGGGTCTGCTCGGCGCCCGACTGCGCCGACGTCGTGGTGGACCTGTCCAAGAACCGGTCCAAGCGCTACTGCGACGGTGGGTGCGGCAACCGGGCCAACGTCGCGGCATACCGGGCGCGCCGCTCCGGGGCGCGCAGCTGAGCCCGCCACTTTCCCTGCCTGCCACTCCCCTGCCTGCCCCTCCCCCCGGCTGGCGCTTCCGAAGTCCGGGACTTCGGGTCTCCCCGCGGCGTGTCGCGCCGAAGTCCCGGACTTCGGAAGCAGCGGCCTCAGGCCTGGCCGTCGAAGAGGCTCGTGACGGAGCCGTCCTCGAACACCTCCTGGATCGCGCGGCTGATCAGCGGCGCGATCGAGAGGGTGGTGAGCTTGTCGAAGTCGCTGGCGAGGTCGATGGGCAGGGTGTTCGTCACGATGACCTCGGCTGCGCCGCAGTCCTTGAGCCGCTCCACGGCCGGTCCGGACAAGATCGCGTGGGTGGCCGCAATCACCACCCCGGACGCTCCTTCGGCCATGAGGGCGTCGGCCGCCTTGGTGATGGTCCCCCCGGTGTCGATCATGTCGTCGACGAGGACGCAGACGCGGCCCTTGACCTCGCCGACGACCCGGTTGGCGACCGTCTCGTTGGGGCGGTTGATGTCACGCGTCTTGTGGATGAAGGCCAGCGGCGCGCCCCCGAGACGCTGCGACCACTGCTCGGCCACCTTGATCCGCCCCGCGTCGGGCGATACGACCGCGAGCTGCTCGTGGCCGTACCGGCGAGCGACGTAGTCGGACAGGATCGGCAGCGCCATGAGGTGGTCGACGGGACCGTCGAAGAAACCCTGGATCTGCGCCGTGTGCAGGTCGACAGCCATCAGCCGGTCGGCTCCCGCGGTCTTGAAGAGGTCTGCCATGAGCCGCGCCGAGATGGGCTCGCGGCCCCGGTGCTTCTTGTCCTGACGGGCGTAGCCGTAGAAGGGCAGGACGACGGTGATCCGCTTCGCGCTGGCCCGCTTGAGCGCGTCGACCATGAGCAGCTGCTCCATGATCGCCTCGTTGATGGGCTTGGTGTGGCTCTGGATCACGAAGGCGTCCGACCCTCGCACGGACTCCTCGTAGCGGACGTAGATCTCCCCGTTGGCGAAGTCGTACGCGCTCGTCGGCACCAGGTCGGTGCCGAGCAGCTTCGCCACCTCCTGTGCGAGCTCGATGTGGGCCCGCCCCGCGAAGACCATGAGGTTCTTCTCGGTCGCCTTGAGGATGCCGGTCACGCCTGGGCCTGCCCTTCGGTCGATGCCTGGGTATGCCTGGGGCTGGCGTCTTGCCCTCCGGCCTCCGGCGGCCCGGACTCGCCCCCGCCGCCCGCCGCCTCGGCCGCGAGGTGCGTCTTCGTCCCGGCCCGCTTGGCCGCCACCCAGCCGTCGACGTTGCGCTGCCTGCCGCGGGCGACTGCCATCTGGCCCGGACCCACCTCACCGGTGACGGCCGAGCCGGCAGCGACGTAGGCGCCATCCGCGATCGTGACCGGCGCGATGAGCACCGAGTCCGAGCCGACGAAGCTGTACCGGCCCACGGAGGTGTGGTGCTTGGCCACGCCGTCGTAGTTGGCGAAGATCGTGCCCGCACCGATGTTGGCGCCCTCACCGATCGTCGCGTCGCCGGCATACGTCAGGTGGGGCACCTTCGCCCCGTCGGCGATCTTGGCGTTCTTCGTCTCCACGAAGCCGCCGATCTTGCCCTTGGCGCCCAGCTCGGTCCCCGGTCTGAGATAGCTGAAAGGTCCAACGGTGGCCCGCGGTCCAATGACCGCCAGCTGGGCCTCCGTGCGCTTGACCTGCGCACCATCGCCCACCTCCGTGTCGGTGAGCGTGCAGTCGGGCCCGATGGTGGCGTCCGCGCCGACGGCCGTGGCTCCCAGCAGCTGGGTGTTCGGCAGGATGGTGGTGTCCCGGCCGATCGTCACGTCGGCGTCGATCCACGTGGTGGCGGGGTCGACGATGGTCACGCCGTCGCGCATCCACCGCTCCGTGGTGCGACGGTTGAGCTCCCGGCCCAGCCGGGCCAGCTGCACACGGTCGTTGACGCCCTCGGTCTGCCAGAGGTCGTCGACCAGATGCGCACTCACGCGCCCACCGGAGCTGCGGGCGATCGCCAGCACGTCGGTGAGGTACTTCTCGCCCTGCGCGTTGTCGGTGCCGACCTGGGAGAGCGCGTGCTGCAGCATGGAGGCGTCGAAGGCGTAGATCCCCGAGTTGATCTCGGTGATGGCACGCTGCTCCTCGCTGGCGTCCTTCTGCTCCACGATGCCGACGACCTCGCCGTCGGGGCCGCGCAGGATGCGCCCGTATCCCGTCGGGTCGTCCAGGCGCGCGGTGATGACGCTGACCGCGCTGCCCGTGCCGGCGTGCTCGTGGAGCAGCGCCTCGAGCGTCTCCCCTGCCAGCAGTGGCACGTCACCGTACGTGACCAGGACGGTGCCCTCGAGGCCCTTGGGCAGCGCTGCGAGCGCGCACTCCGTGGCGCGGCCGGTCCCCTTGATCTCGTCCTGGTCGGCGATGACAGCCTCGGGGTCGATCTCGGCGATGTGCGCCGCGACCAGGTCCCGTTCGTGCCGCACGACCACTGCCAGATGCTCCGGACCAGCGGCCCGAGCCGCCGCGATGGCGTGTCCGAGGAGCGTGCGACCGCCGATCCTGTGCAGCACCTTCGGGGTGGCGGACTTCATCCGGGTGCCCTCGCCCGCGGCGAGGACGATGACGGCGGCGAGCCTGGGGCGGCCGTGGGGGGCGTTCACGCGCGAGGACTCCAGCGAGGTGGTGGGGTGCGACGGGACGCCGTCATGCTACCGGGCGGTCATGGTCGCCCCGGTGCGCCAGCCTCCCGCCGTTCCCTCCCGGAGCAGTCCCTGGGGCGCGTGCGGTGGCTAGGCGGCAGTGGTGGCCTCGCGGCTGCGTGAGGGGTGGGCAGGCGGCTGTACTGACGGCTAGGCCGGCGTGAGACCGAGATGCACGACGCCGTTCTCGTACGCCTGGTGCTGGCTCAGAGCGAGCCGCGTCGGTTCACCGCCCTCGGCCCACAGGCGCCGCCCCTGCCCGAGGGCCACCGGGTAGACGAAGAGATGGAGGACGTCCACCAACCCGTCACGCAGCAGTGCCCGGACGAGCGTGCCGCTGCCCGAGACGTAGATGGTGCCGTCGGTGTCGTCCTTGAGGCGCTGGATGGTCGCTGCGTCGTACGGTCCCAGACGCGTGGAGCCGGCCCACTGGACGCTCGGCTCCTGGGCGCCCACGACGTACTTCGGGGTGTCGTTGAAGAACGGGGCACCGGGGTCGTCCGCCACCGTGCGGGTGGACCAGGCCGGGGCGAACATCTCGAACGTCGTCCGACCCAGCAGGATCGCCGTCGACGCCTGCGTGACCGCCGCGAGCGTCTCCCCCATCTCGGGGTCGAACCCGTAGTCGAACGTCCAGCTGGGGTCTTCGAAGACCCCGTCGAGGCTGACGAACTCGTGCACGGCGATCGTCCCCATGGCGCTGCCCTCCCTTGTCGTGTCGCTCCCCGGGATGGAATCGAACCATCGTCGCTAATCCTGATTCAAAGTCAGGCGGGCCCTGCCAGCAGACCAACCGGGGAACGCCCTCGGCGAGGGACCGACCAAGGGTAGCCAAGACGCTCGGTGCCGCGGCACCGGTCCGCGCTCCCTGCTCCCTCACATCGGCGCTGCGCGGTCGCTCCCCGGCGTTCCGTCTCTGGATGACACCTACGAGACCGTAGGTTACGGTGGCGTAAGTTCGCTCGGAGCGATGTCGGCGACCGTCGGAGGGTCTGACATGACAACCGTGACTCCCACCACCGGAAAGACCGTTCGCGGCAAGCCCGCGGCCGGGGAGCCCGCCGCCGGGAGGACCGCGCCCGGGCAGACCCCGACCGGGCAGACCCCGACCGGGCAGACCCCGACCGGGCAGACCCCGACCGAGGCGAGCACTCCCGCGCACGGCGGGCCCGTCGAGGTCCCCGCCGAGAAGAAGCGCACCGGCGAACAGGTGGCCCTCGCCCTCTTCATCGGGGTGCCGTTCCTGGCTCTGGTCGCCGCCATCCCGGTCGCGTGGGGCTGGGGGTTGGGGTGGCACGACCTGCTGATCGCCGTCGTCATGTATGCGGTCGCCGGGCACGGGATCACCGTCGGCTTCCACCGCCATTTCACCCACGGGTCCTTCAAGGCCGCTCGCGCGCTGAAGATCGCGCTGGCCGTGGCCGGGTCGCTGGCGATCGAGGGCCCCGTGGTGCGATGGGTGGCCGACCACCGGCGACACCACGCCTTCTCGGACCGCGAAGGCGACCCGCACTCGCCGTGGCGCTACGGGGAGACGGTCCCGGCGCTCGCGAAGGGCCTGTGGTGGGCCCATACCGGTTGGCTGTTCGACGTGGAGCAGACCCCGCGGAGCAAGTACGCCCCCGACCTCATGGCTGACGCCGACCTTCAGAAGGTGGACCGCGCCTTTCCCGCCCTGGTCGCCGTCTCCATGCTGCTGCCCGCTGTCGTGGGGGGCCTCTGGTCGATGAGCTGGCAGGGTGCCGTGACGGCCTTCTTCTGGGGCTCGCTGGTGCGGGTCGCGCTGCTGCACCACGTCACGTGGTCGATCAACTCCATCTGTCACACGATCGGCGAGCGTCCTTTCCGCAGCCGGGACAAGTCCGGCAACGTCTGGTGGCTGGCCGTGCTGTCCATGGGTGAGTCGTGGCACAACCTCCACCATGCCGACCCCACGTGCGCCCGCCACGGGGTGGAGAAGGGCCAGGTCGACAGCAGCGCGCGGGTCATCTGGGCCTTCGAGAGGCTCGGCTGGGCCAGCGACGTGCGGTGGCCGGTTGCGAAGCGCCTGGACGCGCGCCGGCTGCCGACCTGAGGTCCCCCTGCTGGCGGGCATGATGGGACCCGTGACCGACGCCCGGGAGAAGCCAGCCCCCACCAGCGCGCGCTCCCGGATGACCGGCAAGCAGCGCCGTGAGCAGCTCATCGAGGTCGGCCGGAGGCTCTTCGCCGACAAGGGGTTCGAAGGGACCTCCGTCGAGGAGATCGCGTCGAGGGCCAGCGTGTCCAAGCCAGTGGTGTACGAGCACTTCGGCGGCAAGGAGGGGCTGTACGCCGTCGTCGTCGACCGCGAGATCGCGGCGCTGCTGGGGGGGATCACAGGCGCGCTCAGCGCGGAGCTGGGCAGCCGCCAGACGCTGGAGCGCGCGGCCGGAGCCCTGCTCGACTACATCGAGAGCAACACCGACGGTTTCCGCATCCTGGTCCGCGACAGCCCCGCCGGTCAGTCGACAGGGTCCTTCGCCAGCCTCATCTCCGACGTGGCGAGCCAGGTCGAGCACATCCTCGCCGCCGAGTTCAAGAGCCGGCGGCTGGACCCCAGGACGGCCCCCCTCTACGCCCAGATGCTGGTCGGCATGGTGGCGCTGACCGGACAGTGGTGGCTGGACTCTCGAAAGATGAAGAAGACCGACGTCGCGGCCCACCTCGTCAACCTGGCCTGGAACGGTCTGGCCGGTCTGGAGAAGAAACCGAGCCTGTCCACCATCCGCTGACCCCGACCGAACTCAGGATTTAGTGCGTGTCATGGCCCAGAGGGCGGCGACACGCACAAAATCGTGAGCTTGGCCGATCAGGCTGGGCGGTGGGCGACGCAGAAGACGCGACGGAACGGGAAGATGACGCCCACCGAGGTGCGGGGGTATGCGGTGCGCAGCCGAGCGTCGTACTCCGCCAGGAACGCCGTTCGCTCCGCTTCGTCGGTCAACGTGTCCAGCACCGGCCGCAGGCCCGTCCCGCGGACCCACTCCAGGACCGGGTTCTCCTGCTGGCCAAGCGGGTCCAGCACGTGCTGGTAGGTCGTCTCCCAGCCGTCGACCGCCAGCCCGGCGCCCGCCAGCAGCTCGACATACCGGGCCGGAGCCTCCACGGCCAGGCGGCGCAGCGCGGGCTCCAGACGCTCCGCCGCGGGGTGCGACGCCGCGACCTCACGCATCAAGGCGTGGGACGGAGCCTCGAGGTTCCCGGGCACCTGCATCGCCAGCCACCCGCCGGGGGCCAGGCTCTGCGCCCACTGCACGAGGAGCTCGACGTGCCCGGGCACCCACTGCAAGGTCGCGTTCGTGACCAGGACGTCGGGCGGCGCAGCCAAGGACCTGGGGTCCCATGCACGGACGTCGGCCTGCACCCACTCGACACGGCTGTCGACGTCGAGGCCGCGGGCGGCCTCGAGCATCTGGGGCGACTGGTCCACCCCGACGACCGTGGCGCCCGGCCAGCGCTGCGCGAGGGACAGCGTGAGGGGCCCGTTGCCGCAGCCGAGGTCCACGACGACGGAAGGATGTTCCGCGCCGACCCGTGCCAGGAGGTCCGTGAACGGGCGGCCACGGTGGTCCGCGAACTTCGCGTACTGCTGCGGGTCCCAACGCACACTCATCGCTTCTGCCTCCGCGCTCGGCTCGTGCACTTATCTTGATATCAAGATACTTGATGGTCGTTACAGTTGTCATCATGAGCGCCTACGGGGTCGGCCGGACGCCCCAGCCGGACGATGACGGCCCGACGCCGCCCCAACCGGACGACGTCGACCAGATCGTCGACGCCTGGCGTCGCGAGCGCCCCGACCTCGACGTGGCTCCCCTGCAGGTGCTGTCCCGCGTCTCCCGCCTGGCGCGGCGCCTGGACCTCGACCGAGCCCAGGCGTTCGCCAGGCACCAGCTGGAGGGCTGGGAGTTCGACGTGCTGTCCGCCCTGCGCCGCGCCGGGGCGCCCTACGCGCTCTCCCCCGGTCAGCTGATCCGGCAGACCCTGGTGACGAGCGGAACGATGACCAACCGCGTCGACCGGCTCCAGCACCGCGGGCTGGTCGAGCGCAGCCCCAGCCTCACGGACCGGCGTGGCGTGATCGTGCGGCTCACCGCCTCGGGTCAACAGACGGTCGACGCCGCCATGGCCGACCTGCTGGACCGGGAGCGGGACCTCCTCGTCGAGCTGTCCAGCAGTGACTGCGAGGAGCTGGCAGCGATGCTCCGACGCCTGCTCTCCCCGTTCGAGGCCTAGCCCGACATCAGACCTAGCCGGCGACCTCGGCGGCAGCCAGCCAGTCGAGCTCCAGGGCCTCGCGCTCGTCGACGATCTCGCGCAGCTGGGCGTTGAGCTCCAGGACCTTGGTGTGGTCGGCGGCGGCCTCCACCATGGCCGTGTGCAGGCGGTCCTCGCGCTCCGACAGCCGGGTGAGCTGCTTCTCGATGCGAGCCATCTCCTTGCGAGCCTCGCGCAGCTGCGCCGGGCTGGCGGTGGCGGCTTCGTCCCCCGAGGCCGACGGTCCCGCGGGCGCGGTGGTCAGCGCTCGACTCTCGGCCGCGACACCGGTCGCAGGCCACCCGCCGGCCGGTGCGGCATGCCGCAGCTCGAGGTACTGCTCGACGCCTCCGGGCAGGTCGCGCACCTTGCCGTCCCCCAGCAGGGCCACCTGGCGGTCGCAGACGCGCTCCAGCAGGTACCGGTCGTGTGATACGACGAGCAGCGTGCCCGCCCAGCCGTCCAGGACGTCCTCCAGCGAGGTCAGGGTCTCGATGTCGAGGTCGTTCGTCGGCTCGTCGAGCAGCAGGAGGTTGGGCTCGTCCATCAGCAGCCGGGTGAGCTGCAGCCGCCGACGCTCACCGCCGGACAGGTCGGACACCCGGGTCTGCTGGCGGCCGCCGGTGAACCCCAGCCGCTGCGCCAGCTGGGACGCGCTCACCTCCTTGCGGCCGAGCTGCACGTACTTGCGTACGTCCTCGATGGCCTCGATGACCCGCCACTCGGCATACCTCTCGAGCTCGCGCACCTCCTGGGTCAGGTAGGCCAGCCGGACGGTGACGCCCTGCTTACGCTTGCCGGAGGTGAGCGGCACCTGTCCCGCGATGGCGCGCAGCAGAGTGGACTTGCCGGCCCCGTTCACCCCCACGATGCCGACCCTCTCGCCCGGGGCGAGGTGCCAGGTGACCCGGTCGAGCAGCAGGCGGTCGCCGAGGACCACCGAGGCGTCGTGCAGGTCGACGACGTCCTTGCCCAGCCGGGTGGTCGCGAAGCGCAGCAGCTCGACGTCGTCGCGGGGCGGCGGCTCGTCCGCGATGAGGGTGTTGGCCGCCTCGATACGGAACTTGGGCTTGGACGTCCGCGCCGGCGCGCCCCGGCGAAGCCAGGCCAGCTCCTTGCGCAGCAGGTTGTCCCGCCGCTCGGCCGTTGCCGCCGCCATCCGCTCCCGCTCCGCCCTGGCCAGCACGTAGGCGGCGTAGCCGCCTTCGAAGGCGTTGACCTTGCCGTCCACGACCTCCCACGTCTGCGTGGCCACCGCGTCGAGGAACCAGCGGTCGTGCGTGATCGCGAACAGGGCGTTGTCCTGCCGACCACGGTGCCGCACCAGGTGCTCCGCCAGCCAGGCGACGCCCTCCACGTCGAGGTGGTTCGTCGGCTCGTCGAGGAAGAGCACCGTCGGGTCGGCGACCAGCAGGCGAGCCAGGGCGAGCCTGCGTCGTTCGCCACCTGAGAGCGGGCCCACCGTGGCCTCCAGGCCTCCGACCGCCGACGCGTCGAGGCCGCCGAGCAGGCCGGTGAGCACGTCGCGGATCCGCGCGTCGCCGGCCCACACATGCTCGGCAAGGTCGCCCAGCACGGCCTGGCGGACCGAGTGGGACGGGTCCAGCACGTCCTCCTGCGCGAGGACGCCGATCGTCGCGCCGCCGACCCGGGTCACCCTGCCGGAGTCCACCGGGCGCAGCCCGGCCAGGACGCGCAGCAGCGTCGTCTTGCCGCCGCCGTTGCGTCCTACGACCCCGATCCGGTCACCGCCGAGGACGCCGAGCGAGATCTCGTCGAGCACCTGCGCCGTGCCGAGCGCGAGCGAGGCACGTTCCACCGAGATCAGGTTGGCCATGACACCGGCCTGGACGTGGGGACCACATGCGCGCCATGCGCGGGACCGGTCGCGCGACGGACGTCCTGCACCGCGCCCGACGCCGTCAGCGAGACCGCCAGGTCGAGGGCGGACTCGTGGTCCTCGGCGAGGAACGCCACGGTGGGGCCCGAGCCCGACACCACGCCCCCGACCGCGCCGAACTCGAGCCCCGCATCGAGGACGTCGCCGATCTCGGGCATCAACGAGATGGCAGCCGCCTGCAGGTCGTTGCTCAGCGCCTCACCGAGGGCGCGTGCGTTGCCGGAGCGCAGGGCGGTCATCATCTCGGGGCTCGGCGACGGCTGGTGCACCGGGCGGCCGGAGCGCAGCCGGTCGCACTCCGCGTACACCGCCGGCGTCGAGAGTCCCTTCTCGCTCAGGGCGAACACCCAGTGGTACGTGCCCTTGGCGAGCACCGGAGCCAGGACCTCACCACGACCGGAGCCCATGGCCGTCCCCCCCGAGAGGAGGAACGGCACGTCGCTGCCCACGTCTGCGGCGATCTTCTCGAGCGCGGGCCGGGACAGGGACAGACCCCAGAGCTGGTCGCAGGCCACGAGTGCCGCCGCGGCGTCAGCGGAGCCGCCCGCCATCCCCCCGGCCACCGGGATCTCCTTGCGCACCCGCAGGTGGACGGGCTGGACCACCCCGTTCGCCGCGGCCAGCCGCCGAGCGGCACGTGCGGCGAGGTTGGTGTCGTCCGCCGGGACTCCCACCGACTGCGGCCCGACGACCGAGATGCTCCACTCGGCGGCGGTCCTGACGGTCACCTCGTCGAACAGGGTGACCGCCTGGTAGACGGTCGCCAGAGGGTGGTAGCCGTCCTCCCGAGGGGGCCCGACGAGCAGCTCGAGGTTGACCTTCGCCGGCACCCGAACCGTCACCGAGGACGGCGTCACGGCAGCGGAGGTCATGGCCGCAACCCTAATGGGTGCACAGTTTCCCGTTTCCTGACCGGAGGGCGTGCGGAGACCGTGGGGTCAGGACGGCAGCCGGCCCCTGGCAGCGGCGATGGCCGCGAAGGCCTCGACCCCCAGCTGCTCACCGCGCGTCCGCGGGTCGACGCCCGCGGCGCGCAGGCACTCCTCGGCCCGGGCCGCGGAGCCGGCCCAGCCGGCGAGGGCCGCGCGCAGCGTCTTGCGTCGCTGGGCGAAGGCGGCGTCGACGCACGCGAAGGTGTCGACCCGGGACGCTGCCGTCTCCGGGGGCGGGCGACGCTCGAGGGCCACCAGCCCGGAGTCGACGTTCGGAACGGGCCAGAAGACGCTCCGCGGGACGGTGCCGGCCAGCCGCACGGCGGCATACCAGGCCGCCTTCACGCTGGGTACGCCGTACGCCTTGCTCCCCGGACCGGCGGCCAACCGCTCCGCCACCTCGAGCTGGACCATGACCAGGACGCGCTCGAGTGTCGGGAAGGCCTCGAGGAAGGTGAGGACGACGGGCACCGACACGTTGTACGGCAGGTTGGCCACCAGCGCGGTCGGTTGCGGGTCGGGCAGCTCGCGCACCTGCATGGCGTCGGCGTGCACCAGGGTCAGCCGCTCGGCGTAGGCGGGAGCCAGGCGTCGCACCGTGCCGGGGAGGGCCTCTGCCAGCGCGGGGTCGACCTCGACGGCGGTGACATGTCCGGCGCGCGGCAACAGTGCGAGCGTCAGGGACCCCAGCCCGGGGCCGACCTCGACGACGGAGTCCCGCTCGCTGACCCCGGCGACCCGGGCGATGCGCTTGACGGTGTTGGCGTCGACGACGAAGTTCTGGCCCCACTGCTTGGTGGGGCGAAGACCCAGCCCGGCCGCGATCTCCCGGACCTGCGCCGCCCCGAGGTACCCGGTGCCGTCCTGCTCCACCATGGCGCCGACTTTAGGGGAACGCGACAGCGCCCCGGACCACACGGGTCCGGGGCGCTGCTGCGAAGGTCCTCGTCAGGCCGCGTGGGCGCAGCCCCACGGGCCGAGGCCCGCCTTGGCGTAGTACCGGTTGGCCACGGTGATCTGCTCCTCGCGCGAGGCGAGGTCGGCCCTCGACGCGAAGTCCGCGCCACCGTTCGCAAGCCAGGAGCCGTAGTCGAACTGCAGTCCGCCGTAGTAGCCGTTGCCGGTGTTGATGTGCCAGTTGCCGCCGGACTCGCACTGGGCGATGCGGTCCCACATGGCGGCGTTGGCCAGGTTCAGCCCCGCGCCCGAGGTGTTGCCGGCGCTGCGCGACGTCGTGGCGCTGCTCGTCGTAGTGGCTCGGCGGACGGGCTTCGGGGCCGCCGGCCGCGCCTTGGTGCCCACGGCGACGAGGCGGGCGACAGGACGCTGGGTGACCTTCGTGGAGGCGAGCTTCTTGCTCTCGACTCTGCCGTCGACCTTGGTGACCTTGTAGGTCAGCACCGTGGCGCCGTCCGAGCCGGCACTGACGGTCTTCGTCTGGCCGACATACAAGCTGGAGTCCTTGGTGCGGGTGACCGTCGCCGGCACGGCGCGGGTCTCCTTGACGGTGGCCGTCGTGACGCGGAGCACGGCGATCTGCAGGCCCTTCGTCACGGCGGTGGACAGCCCGGGCCTGACCCGGTCGTCACCGTCCTTGGCGACCTTGAGCTCGGCCAGCACGTCCGCGACGGTCGCGCCGGTGGTGGAGGTCGCCAGGTTCTTGCCGTCCACATGGACGACCACAGCCTTCGGGGTGGTCACGGACAGCGCCAGGCCCTGACGGCCCAAGCTCATCGACCGCGAGGCGGAGAGCTTCGCGGAGTCGGCACGGATGCCGAGCTCCTGCAGCGCCGCCTCGACCGTGGTCGCGGTGGTCCAGTACTCCCGCGTGGCGCCGTCGATGGTGACGGTGAGCTTGCGGCCGTAGCGGACGACGATCTTCTGGCCGTCGGACACCGGGGTCGCGGCCGAGGGCACGACCAGGTCGTGCTCGTGGACGGTGATGTCCTGCTTCTTCAGGACGTCGCCGACGGTGCTGCCGAAGGCGTGGACCGTAGAGGTCTTGCCGTCGACCGACAGGGTGACGGACTTGTCGAGGTGGGCGACGCCGATCGCGCCAGCGACGAGGGTCGTCACGACCGCGGCTTGGGCGATACGCCGAACGGGACGAGAGATCACGATGCTCCAGGGTTTGTACTCTCCGGGCATCGGTGGAAGGCGGCGCGTCCGTCGTGGGGTCCACGACCTGGAACAGCAGGGCGTCGGGGACCGTCCTCGTGACGGCGTGAGCACCCCTGCTCGCGTCGCCCGGAGGGTCCGACCCCGGCCAACAGTCGTCAACCATGACGTGGTTTCGCGCCAAGGTCAAATTTTGATAACGGAACGTCCAAGGTTCGGCCAGGCGGCTTGCCTCCTGGTATCGACCGCCTGGCCGTTCACCAGGGGCCGTACACCGCCTCGGACGTGTCGCTGACGGCCTGGCACAGCGTGGGTACGGCGACGCCCAGAACCCCGGCCATCGCCCGCACCGTGAGAGGCACGAGGTATGGCGCGTTGGTGGCGCCGCGCCAGGGAGCGGGGGTGAGGTAGGGGGCGTCGGTCTCGACCAGGACCCGCTCGAGCGGGGTCACCGACAGCGCGTCACGCAGACCCCTGGCGTTCTTGAACGTCACCGTCCCCGCGAAGCTCAGGTAGAAGCCACGCTCAGCGCACTCCCTGGCCATGGCGAGGTCGCCGGAGAAGCAGTGCAGGACGGTCTTCTCCGGGGCACCCTCCTGCGCGAGGATCCCCAGCACGTCGTCATGGGCGTCCCGGTCGTGGATCTGCAGAGCCTTGCCGGTCCGCTTCGCAAGGTCGATGTGCCAGCGGAACGACTCCTGTTGCGCCCCAACGCCGTCCGGGCCGGTGCGGTAGTAGTCCAGCCCGGTCTCGCCGATGACGCGTACCCGGGGGTGGGCGGCCAGCCGCTCGATCTCGTCGTAGGCGTCCTGCAGCCCGCCGGTCTCGGCGAGCCGCGGGACCTCGTTGGGGTGCAGGGCGACTCCGCCCAGCATCGCAGGGTGCCGTTCCACCATCTCCACGGTGAACCGGGCGCCGGGCAGGTCACAGCCGATCTGGACGAGCCGGTCCACGCCCACCGCGGTCGCCGCCGCGATGGCGTGCGCCACGTCGGGGGCGGCTTCTCCGTCGCGGGCGATATCGAGGTGGGTGTGGTTGTCGACCACCGCGATCGGCAAGGGGTCCGGCGCGACGGGCACCCCTCGGCGGCCACCCGGCGCGGGCGTCTCGCGAGTCGTCATGGGCACGCGCCGGCTCAGCTTTCGGCGAGCCGGCCGAGCTCGTCCTCGACGACCGACTCGTCGAGCTTGGCGAAGAGCGGTGTGGGCTTGCTCACGCGGGCGCCGACGACCACCGGGCGGGAGGCCCAGGCCGGAGTGCCGGTGTACTCACCCGTGATGACGGGATAGCCGCTGCCAGCCTCCTTGTCGAGGTCCTCGACCTGACGCAGCTCGGGCATCGGCATGAACACGCCCTCGCCGCCGAGGACCCGGTGGACCGCGTTGGAGGAGTGCGGCAAGAACGGGCTCAGCATGGTGTTGAGGTCGCTCACGCACTGCGCGAGCGTATGGAGGACGGTGGCGAGCCGGTCCCGCTGGTCGTCGCCCTTGAGCTTGAAGGGCTCCGTGTCCGTGACGTACTTGTTGACCTCGCCCACGGTCCGCATCGTCTCGGCGACGGCAGCCTTGACGCGTTGTCGGGCGAGGAGGTCTCCCACGGTGTCGAAGGCGGCGACGACCCTGGCTCGGACTGCCTCGTCCACCGGCTCCAGCGCGCCCGGCTCAGGGATGGCACCGAAGCTCTTCGCGACCATGGCGGCGGTGCGGTTGACGAGGTTGCCCCAGCCCGCGACGAGCTCGGAGTTGTTGCGCTGCACGAACTCCGCCCAGGTGAAGTTGGCGTCCTGGTTCTCCGGCCCGGCGGCGCAGATGAAGTAGCGGATCGCGTCGGGCCCGTACCTGTCGAGGACCTCGCGGATGTAGATGACGTAGCCCCGAGAGGTCGAGAACTGCTTGCCCTCCATGGTCAGGTACTCGCTGGACACCACCTCGGTGGGCAGGTTCAGCACGCCATACTGGCCCGGCTCGCCGCCGCGGGAGCCGGCGCCCGCGTACGCCAGGAGCTCGGCCGGCCAGATCTGGGAGTGGAAGGTGATGTTGTCCTTGCCCATGAAGTAGTACGACAGTGCCCCGGGGTCGTTCCACCACTCGCGCCATCGTTCGGGCTGCCCCTGCCGTCGGGCCCACTCGATGGAGGCCGACAGATACCCGATGACGGCGTCGAACCAGACGTACAGCCGCTTCGTCGGCTGGTCACGCCAGCCGTCCAGCGGCACGGGGATGCCCCAGTCGATGTCGCGCGTCATGGCGCGCGGGCGGATCTCCTGGAGGATGTTGAGGCTGAACTTGATGACGTTGGGGCGCCAGGTCCCCGACGCCTCCCGACCCTCCAGCCACTCTCGGAGCGCGTCGGCGAGCGCCGGCAGGTCGAGGAAGAAGTGCTGCGTCTCGACGAACTCCGGGACCTCACCGTCGATCCTGGATCGAGGGTCGATGAGGTCGGTGGGGTCGAGCTGGTTGCCGCAGTTGTCGCACTGGTCGCCGCGGGCCTCCGGGTAGGAGCAGATCGGGCAGGTGCCCTCGATGTAGCGGTCCGGCAGCGTGCGCCCCGTGGACGGCGAGATGGCGCCCCGGGTCGTCTGCTCCACCATGTAGCCGTTCTTCCAGACCTGGCTGAAGAGCTCCTGGGCGACCGCGTAGTGGTTGGCCGTCGTGGTGCGCGTGTAGAGGTCGTACGAGCATCCCAGGTCGGCGAGCTCGGCGGCGATGACGGCGTGGTTGCGGTCCACGAGCTCTCGGGCCGTCACCCCCTCCTTGTCCGCGAGGACCAGGATGGGGGTGCCGTGCTCGTCCGAGCCGCTCACCATGAGCACGTCGTGCCCGGCCATCCGCATGTAGCGGCTGAAGACGTCCGAGGGCACGGCGAACCCGGCGACGTGGCCCAGGTGGCGGGGGCCGTTGGCGTACGGCCAGGCGACGGCGGACAGCACTTTGCTCACGCCTGAATCCTAGGGGTGCGCTGCACGGCGCCTTCCGGCGAGCCGGGAACCCGGCGACGCGGCCCGGCGTCGAGTAGACATGTCCCGACAGCCCCGCCGAGCCCCAGGAGATGATCGATGCTCGCAGCCCTGACCGGCATGGGGCTGTCCGCCGCGGCGGGCCTCAACGCCTACATCCCGTTCCTCGTGGTGGCGCTCATCGCACGCTTCAGCGACGTCATCACGCTCCCGCAGAGCTACGCCTGGGTCGAGTCCTGGTGGGCCATCGGCATCGGCGCGCTGCTGCTCCTGACGGAGGTGGTCCTGGACAAGATCCCTGCCGTGGACAGCGTCAACGATGCCGTCCAGACGTTCATCCGCCCCAGCATGGGAGGGCTGGTCTTCGCCGCGACCTCCGCCGCGGAAGGACTCGACCACTCCTCGTGGATGACGAGCCACCCGTGGGTGGGCGTCGTGCTCGGGGTCGTCCTGTCAGGCCTGGTGCACGGTGGGAAGACCGTGGCCAGACCGGCGATCAACGCCGGCACGCTGGGCTTCGGGGCGCCCGTCGCGTCCACTGTCGAGGACGGCGCGTCGGTCGGGCTGAGCCTCGTAGCCGTCTTCCTGCCGGTCCTCGTGGTGCTCGCCCTGGCCCTGCTCGCCGGGCTGCTCGTCTGGCTCTGGCTCACCGTCCGCCGGTGGCGACGCCGACGCGACCGAAGGGCCGCGCTCGCGTGACCGTGCGGACTCCCACCCCGGCGGCCGGCGCCCTCACGAGGCGCCAGCTCGTCACCGAGACCGTGCTCGTCCTGGGCGTCAGCCTGGGCGCCTCGGCCGTGCGCTCTCTCCTCTCGCTGGTCGACAAGCTCACGCAGCGGGTGGCGTTGAACCAGCAGACGACAGCCATGAACTCGACTGTCACCCCGGACCGGCCCTGGCTCGACCTGGCTTACCAGCTCGTGGGGATCGGCCTGTCGCTCGTGCCCGTCGCCCTGGCCCTGCACCTGCTTCGCAGAGACCGGGCCGACGCCACCGGCGCCATGGGCTTCGACCTGCGCCGACCGGGACGCGACCTGCTCCAGGGACTGGCGCTGGCGGCGGCCGTGGGGCTGCCGGGGCTCGGGCTGTATGCCGCGGCGCGGGGGCTCGGGCTCAACACGACGATCGCCGCCGCCAACCTCGCGGACCACTGGTGGACCATCCCGGTCCTGGTGCTCGCCGCCGCCCAGAACGCGGTGCTGGAAGAGGTCATCATGGTCGGCTACCTGTACACCCGGTGGCTCAGGGCCGGGTGGTCGCTGCCGGCGGTCATGCTCGTCTCCGCCGTGATCCGCGGCACGTACCACCTCTACCAGGGCTTCGGGGGCTTCGTCGGCAACCTGGCGATGGGCCTGGTCTTCGGGTGGGCCTACACCCGCACGCGCCGGGTCGGTCCGCTCGTCGTCGCGCACACGGTGCTGGACGTGGTGGCCTTCGTCGGGTACGCGCTCCTCAAGGGCCACCTGTCCTGGCTCGGCTGACCGTCCTCACGGGCCTCCTGTCGCGCCTTCGTCAAGGGCCTGCTGTCGTGGCCCGGCTGACCGTTCTCGCCGCCACCACTGCGTCGTAGAGCGCCTTCTTCGACAGCCCGGACTCGGCGGCGACATCGGCGCAGACGTGCTTCAGCCGCTCGCCGGCGCCCACCCGGTGCAGCACGTCGGCCACCGCGTCCTCGAGCGACCGCACCCGGAGCTCCGCCCCGGCCACCACGACGGTGATCTCACCGCGTACGCCCTCGGCGGCCCAGTCGGCAAGCTCGCCGAGGCTCCCTCGGCGTACCTCCTCGTACGTCTTCGTCAGCTCGCGGCACACGGCGGCACGGCGCTGCGCGCCCCACGCCGCCGCCATGGCGCGCAGGCTCGCCTCGATGCGGTGCGGCGCCTCGAAGAACACCAGGGTGCGCCGCTCGTCGGCCAGCGACTCGAGGACCCGCGCGCGTTCCCCACCCTTGCGCGGCAGGAACCCCTCGAAGCAGAACCGGTCGACGGGGAGGCCGGACACGGCCAAGGCCATGAGGACGGCGCTGGGCCCGGGGACACACGTGACGCGTACCCCGGCCGCCACCGCCGCGTCGACCAGCCGGTACCCCGGGTCGGACACCGACGGCATGCCGGCGTCGGTCACGACGACGACCCGCGCACCCGCCGTGAGCCGTTCCACCAGCTCGGCGGTCCGGGAGGCCTCGTTGTGCTCGTGGTAGCTCAGGACCGTCCCCGACGGGGCGACGGCCAGGTCCGAACAGAGCCGCCGCAGCCGTCGGGTGTCCTCCGCCGCCACGACGTCCGCGCTGGCCAGCTCCTGCGCGAGGCGGGGGGCGGCGTCGCGCGGGTCACCGATCGGGGTCGCGGCGAGGACGAGGACACCGCTGGAGCTGGTCACCCCGCCATCCTGTCAGGGGCTTGCGAGGTCCTTGCATACGATGACCGGCATGACCCCGGTGGAGCTGCTGCGATCACGGCTGCTCGGGTTCAGGCCGACCGACACGGTGTGGGGCTGGGTCGGACCGCTGTTCTTCGCAGCCGTGGGGGGCGGGATGCGGTTCTGGTCCCTGGGTCGACCGCACCAGCTCGTGTTCGACGAGACGTACTACGTCAAGCAGGGCGTCTCGATGCTCGACTACCGCGTGGAGATGCGGGTCCCCGACACGCTCAAGAAGCCGGACGAGCTGTTCACCGCCGGCACCCCCAACGTGTTCGGGACGGAGGGGGACCTCGTCGTCCACCCCCCGGTGGGCAAGTGGCTCATCGCCATCGGTGAGCAGCTCTTCGGCCAGACGTCCTCCTTCGGCTGGCGGTTCTCGGTGTGCGTGCTGGGCACCCTGTCGATCCTGATGATCGGCAGGGCCGCCCGCCGGATGTTCGGCTCCTCGTTGCTGGGTGCCATCGCGTCGTTCCTCGTCGCGTTCGAGGGGCACCACTTCGTCCAGTCGCGCACCGGGCTGCTGGACCTCATCGTCATGTTCTGGGCGCTGGCGGCGTTCTGCGCGCTCCTCATCGACCGCGACCGCTCGAGGGCGCTGCTCGCCGAGCGCGCCGCCCTGCTGTCCGCGCGGCAGCGCGCGGCAGGGCTCGGCCCGTCGCTGGGGGTGCGACCGTGGCGCTGGGTGGCGGGGGTCTGTCTGGGGCTGTGCACGGGCACCAAGTGGTCGGGGCTGTTCTTCCTCGTCGCCTTCGGGCTCATGACGGTCTGGTGGGACCTTGGCGCGCGGCGCGCCGTCGGGATCCGGCACCGGGTCACCGCGATGGTGGTGCGAGACGGGCTCCCGGCCGCCGCCGTCATGGTCGGCGCCGCCCTCGTCACGTATGTCGCCTCCTGGACAGGGTGGTTCCGCTCCACCGCGGGGTACGACCGCGGCTGGGGGGCGGCGCACCCCTCCAAACAGGCAGCGTGGGTGCCCGACGCCTTGCGGTCGCTGTGGCACTACCACCAGGAGATCTACACCTTCCACGTCAACCTGCACGACAACCACCCGTACCGGACGAACCCCTGGTCGTGGGTGGTCCAGGGCCGCCCCACGTCCTTCTTCTACGAGGGGCCGAAGCGAGGGCAGGACGGCTGCGTCGTCGAGCAGTGCTCGAAGGCCATCACGTCCATCGGTACGGTGTCGGTCTGGTGGCTGGGTGCCGTGGCCGTGTTCGTGCTGCTGTACTACTGGCTCTTCCACCGCGACTGGCGGGCCGGCGGCATCCTGGCCGGGCTCGCCGGGGGGTACCTGCCCTGGTTCAGCCTGGAGGAGCGCACCATCTACTCCTTCTACACGGTGGCGTTCGAGCCCTGGGTGGTGCTCGGCGTGGTGTTCGTCCTCGGCCTGTGGCTCGGCAGGGAGACCGACTCGCCGACACGGCGAGAGCTCGGACTGCTCGCCGTGGGGGCATACTGCCTGCTCACGCTGGCCCTCTTCGCGTTCTTCTGGCCGGTCTACACCGCCCAGGTGATCCCCCAGGGGCAGTGGTCGATGCGGATGTGGTTCCCCAGCTGGGTCTAGCAGCGTCGCAAGGCAAGTCGCGACATTTCGTGATTGGAGGTTGCCTGGAGTCCTGCTCCTGGCATCCTGACGTGGTGACACAGCAGTCAGCGGCCTTCGAGGGGCTGGGCGACCGTCTGACCCGTCTCGCGCGGGTCACCGCGTCGCTGGTGCGCGCAGCGGATCTCGACGCCGTGACGAAGATCGTGGTGCAGGAGAGCGCAGACGCCGTGGGCGCCACCATCGCGTCCCTCAGCGTGCGCGACGGTGACCAGGTGAGGCTGATGGGGCTGCGGGGCGGCCTGGAGGGTGACGAGCAGCAGTACTCGAGCTACCCCTTGACCGTCGCGACGCCGGCCACCCAGGTCCTCCGCTCCGGGGAGCGCCTGTTGCTCAGCGGCCGTCGGGAGATCCTCGAGCACTACCCCGACATGCCGTGGGCGGACCGCGGCGAGCGGTCCATCGTCTGTCTCCCGCTGAGCGTGTCGAGCGGCACGATCGGCGCGATAGGCCTGTCCTTCCCGGGGCACCGGGTCCTGGACGACGCCGAGCTGGACTTCTTCGAGATCCTCGCCGACACCTGCGCCCAGGCCCTCGTGCGCATCCGCGCCGAGGCGGAGGCGGCCGAGCGGCAGGCCAAGCTCACCTTCCTGGCCGACGCCTCCGCCGAGCTCGCCAGCAGCCTCGACTACGAGGCGACCCTGGCCCAGGTGGCCCGGCTGGCGGTTCCCACCTTCGCGGACTGGTCGGCCATCGACCTCGTGCGTGACGGACGCCTGCACCGGTTGGCCGTGGCCCACTTCGACCCCGCCAAGGTCCAGCTCGCGCAGGAGCTGGCGGAGCGGTACCCCAGTGACCCGGACGCGCCGGCCGGCCCCTGGAACGTCATGAGGACGCGGAAGAGCGAGCTGCTCGCCGAGATCACCGACGACATGCTGGTCGCGGGCGCCCGGGACGAAGAGCTCCTGCGGATCGCCCGGGACCTGAACCTGCGCAGCTCGCTGACCGTTCCCCTCATCGCCCGGGACCGGCTGCTCGGCGTCATGACCTGGGTGGCTGCGGAGTCGGGACGCACCTACACCGCCGACGACGTCGCGTTCGCGGAGGAGCTGGCCAAGCGGGGTGCGATGGCCATCGACAACTCCGAGCTGCACAGCGAGACGCTTGCCGCCGCGCGCCGGCTCCAGCACGCCGTCCTGCCCGACCACATGCCTCGCGTGCCGGGGTGCGACATCGCCGCGCTCTACAGCCCCTCCGGCCGCACCGACATCGGTGGCGACTTCTACGACGTCATCCCGCTGGACGACGGTCGGCTGGCCCTCTTCGTAGGGGACGTCATGGGTCGCGGGGTGGCTGCCGCAGCCGCCATGGCGCAGATGCGTTCGGCGGTCAGAGCGTACGTGGCGCTGGACCCCTCGCCGGGCGTGGTCGTGGGCCGCCTCGACCGGATGCTCCTGCAGTACGGCGGCGAGCAGCTCGTGACGTTGGCATACCTGCTGGCCGACACCTCCGAGGGCCTGCTCACCGTCACCAACGCCGGCCATCCGCCGCCGGTACTGCTGCGGCGGGACGGGACGGGTGAGCAGCTCGAGAACACCGACGGCAGCCCGCTCGGGGTGGTGCCTCAGCGGCGTGGCGAGCACGTGGTGCCGTTCCGGCCGGGAGACACCCTGCTGGTGTTCACCGACGGTCTCATCGAGCGGCGGGGCGAGGACATCGACGTAGGGCAGCAGCGGCTGCTCGAGGCCCTGGCGCTGCTGCGCCAAGGGGACCTCGACGTGGCTCTCGCCCAGCTCGTCGCGCGGGTGCGGGACGCCACGCGTGACGACGACGTCGCGGCGCTCTGCCTGCGGCTCGACGGCCCCGAGCGCTGACGTATTCCGTAGCCGGGCAGGCGCCGGTGGAGGTCCGCGACCGGGCACAGGGGGCTACGCCGTCGGGACTATGGCGCGAATCTGAGACGACCTGAGGAAACGGGCCCCGCACCGCCGGACCGGTCCCTATGGTTGAAACTGTGACGACCAGTGTCCGCCTCACGTCACTGTCTGCCCACGCCGTGTGCTTCTACGAGGACGACGTGGAGATGCAGGACGCCATCGTCGCGCACGTCGTGGACGGTCTGCGGCAGCAGGAGGCAGTCGTGGTCGTGGCGACACCGGAGCATCGCGGCGCTCTCGAGGCCACGCTGGGGCGTCTGGGCGCGGATCTTGTCATCCTGCGACGTTCTGGCCGGTATGTCGCGGTGGACGCCATGGAGCTGCTCTCCCGGTTCCTCGTCAACGGTTCCGCCGATGCCACGCTGTTCGCCGAACACGTCTGCGCCGTGCTGGACCGCGCCGCGACCGGCGGGCGACGCCTCAGGGTCTTCGGCGAGATGGTCGGCCTGCTCTGGCGCGACGGCAACGTCGCCGCCGCAGTCCAGCTGGAGTCGCTGTGGAACGAGCTCGCCCGCGCTCGCAGCTTCTCCCTGCTCTGCGGCTACCCTACCGAGCACCTCGAGGCCGCAGGCCTGGCGAGACTGCGACAGGTGTGCGAGCGCCACTCCCGGGTCATCGCGCCGGGCAGCTACCGCGCGGCCGGACCGGGCCACCGGGGGCTCGGTGCGACGCAGCGGACGGAGACGTTCCTACCCGTGCCGGAGGCCGTCCCGGCCGTACGCCGCTTCGTCGCCAGGGTGCTCCGCTCCTGGGGCGTCCAGCACCTCGTCGCTGACGCGAACCTGGTCTGCTCCGAGCTGGCCACCAACGCGGTGACCCACGCCGGCTCCCCCTTCCAGGTACGCCTCGAGCGGTCCGGCACCTCTGTGCTGGTGGCCGTCACGGACGCCGGCGCCGGCACAGCACGTCGTCAGCTCGCCGATCCCGCTGCGGTGGGTGGACGAGGGCTGGCGATCGTCGAGGCCGTCGCCGACCGGTGGGACTGCGACACCTTCGCGGACGGCAAGGTGGTCTGGGCCCTGTTCGACGTCGGCTCGTTCGACGTCGGCTCGTTCGACGTCGGCTCCGCCGGCGCCGACTCACCCGGTCTCAGCGCATGAGCCCCCGGAGGCTGCGCAGCACCCGTCGGCCCACGACGTAGACGGCGGCGCCGGCGAGCACCCACGGACCCGCGACGACGACGGGGTCCAGGCTCTGGTGGACCAGGTCCGTCCGCTTGACCCCGAAGCGCGACCTGATCGGGTGGTGCCGCAGCTCGCTCAGGACCCCGGTCTGCGTGATGGGGTTGTCCGGCCGCAGGGTGAGGAAGGAACGCAGGTGGCTCTCCTGGGCGTCGACCCGGTCGGCGAGCACGAGGAGCAGCCAGTGGGCCGTGCGACCCTCGCTGTAGCGGTATGCCGCCTTGCGGATGCCGCCGGAGAGCCCCCTGGGCGGGGTGGCGGTCCCGAAGACCGGGGTGAGGAACTTGTGCTCGACGGACCGCTCGCGGGGCCACTTCTCAGGTTGCCGCTCCGGGAAGTCCCAGTGCGCTCCGGTCAGGTGGGTGCTGGGCTGTTCCCGCGGCACGGAGGGCCGGTCCCGCGGGTCGAGGTCGACGCCCCAACCCGGGATCGTGGCCCTCAGCTCCTCGCTCGTCCTGGCCGGCGGCGGCTTCTCTGCTGTGTAGGGCATGGCTTGCTCCTGTCGGGTCAGTAGCCGTCGGGCACGACGAGCGGCTTGATGCAGCCGTCGAGCTTGGAGGAGAAGATGTGGTAGCCCTCGGCGATGTGCTCGAGCGGGATGCGGTGCGTCACGAGGTCTCTCGGCTTGAGGTAGCCGTTGCGGACATGCTCGAAGAGCCGGGGCCACTGCCGCTTCACGGGGCACTGGTTCATCCGCAGGGTCAGCCCCTTGTTGAGCGCGTCGCCGAACTTCACGGCACTGAAGAGGGGCCCGTAGGCGCCGACCACTGACACGGTCCCCCCTTTGCGCACCGAGTCGATCGCCCAGTTGAGGGCCACCGGGGAGCCGCCCTGAAGCTTCAGCTTCGCGGTCGTCACGTGCTGCAGGAAGCTGCCGTCGGCCTCCGCACCGACGGCGTCGATGACGACATCCGCCCCCAGATGGTCCGTGACCTTCTTGAGGTGGACGACGATGTCGTCGTACTCGGTGAAGTTGAAGGTCTCCGCGTGGGCGAACGTGCGCGCCTTCTCGAGGCGGTACTCGAGGTGGTCGATGACGACCACCCGACCAGCCCCCATGAGCCAGGCCGACTTGGCGGCGAACAGGCCAACCGGGCCGGCTCCGAAGACGACCACGACATCGCCCTCGACGATGTCGCCGAGCTGCGCCCCGAAGTAGCCGGTCGGACAGGCGTCGGTGAGCATCACCGCGTCCTCGTCGTCCATCCAGTCGGGGATGACGGTGGGGCCGACATCGGCGAACGGGACGCGCACCAGCTCGGCCTGCCCACCGTCGTACCCGCCACAGGTGTGCGAGTAGCCGTAGATGCCGCCCACGGCGGTGGCGTTGGGGTTGACGTTGTGGCAGTTGGAGTAGAGCCCTCGGGCGCAGAAGTAGCACGTCCCGCAGAAGATGTTGAACGGCACCATGACCCGGTCTCCGGGCTTGAGACTCTGGACGGAGGAGCCGACCTGTTCCACCACGCCGATGAACTCGTGGCCGAACGTCATCCCCACCCGCGTGTCGGGCATCATCCCGTGGTAGAGGTGCAGGTCCGAGCCGCAGATCGCCCCCAGCGTCACGCGGACGATGGCGTCGTTGGGGTGCTCGATGGGTGGTGGAGCCTTGTCCTCGACGCGGACCTTGTAGGGCCCGCGGTACACCATGGCTCGCATTGTCGCCTCCTGAGGGCAGCCGGCATCGATGGGCTGGGTCAGGCCTAGGACGCCGTCCGAACGTGAGACCAGCCGGAGCCACAACCACGGGAAAGCGAAGACCACCTCGAGTGTGCGTAGTGGCTGTCAGGCCCGCAACTCGAGGTCTTCAGGACTGGGCCGCGGTGTGGCTCCGCAGCCGGGAGCCGTTGCACCGCAACGAGAAGACGGTGCCCCCGCCAAGAGCGAGGGCACCGCCTGTTGCCGAGCTGTGCAGCGGAACAGGTCAGAGACCGAGCCCCAGGAGCAGCCGGTTGAGCAGGGCTGACAGGCCTCCGAGCGGCGACGAGCCGTCGAGCAGGTGCGCCACGGCGCACAGCAGGTTGCCGAGCAGGTTGCCGGCCCCCGGCACCGCCGTGATGTTGAGGTGGACGGGTGCAAGGTCGATGACCAGGCCGAGGAGGTTCAGGTGCAGCGGCCCGAGGTCGAGCGTCAGGATCGTGCAGCTGGCGCCGACAGCGAGGTTCTGGATCGGCGCGGTGAAGGTCGTGCCAGCGGCGGGCAGACCGGTGCCGGTGATCGTTCCCGACAGCGTCAGGACGCCGTTCACCACGGAGGTGGTGAGGTTGCTCAGCGCACCGGTGAAGGCCGTCCCGTTGGGCAGGGTGCCGGTGACCGGGATGGTGGTGGCAGCGGGGACGGCTGCGGCGACTGCCCGAGGGGCGGCGGCCTGCGGGGCTGCGCTGGCGGCCGCGGCTCCGGGAAGGACTCCCAGGGCTGCGGCGACGACCACAGCGGTTCCGGTCCCGACGATCTTGGTTCGTAACATCATTGCGTTGCTCCTCTGTCGTGGTGGCTACGCGGAGCGCGGCACCGCCTCACGGACGTGTGGCCCGGCGGCGGGCTTCCCCGGCCCTGCACCGATGAAGATCCCTTCCCCCGAGCCACATGACGCGGCTGTCTGCTCCACGTGACGGCCCGACCGCACGGGGTCCTGGGTGAGCCGGGCCGGACCGGCCTGAGCTTCCGCGTCATGTCAGCCAGCGGCACGCGTCCGCGCCTACCAACCAGTATCGCGGCTCATCTGTGCTGGTGGGAGCGGTGCTGCGGGCCCGCTCAGCTTCCCTCGAGGAGGCCACGCTGGGTCATGTCGTATGGCGCGAGCACCTCTTGGAGGAACTCCGCCGCCGCTCCGGTGATCTCGTCGACCTCCGCCGCTGGCGTGTCGTGCAGGACCTCGAGCAGGATCTCGTGGTGGATGGCGGCGACGTCGAGGATGCTCACGCCTGTCGCGACAGCCTGGCGGCCGATGTCGTACCCCCGCGCCCTGGCCACCTCCTCGCGGCGGGGTAGGTAGCGCAGGAAGGCGGCGCGGTAGTCCAGCTCGAGGTCGCCCAGGTTCACCGGGAGCGCTCTCCGCCCCGGGCACTGGCCGCGGGCGAGTGCTGCACGTGCCGGTCGAGGTACTCCAGCCCCTCTTCGAGGTCCAGCGCCGTGGGTACCGAGCCGGTGCCCATGCCAAGCTTCACCATGGCGAGAGCGACGTCGGGCTGGATCCCGACGATGACGGTGACTGCGCCGCGCAGGCGCGCCATCTCGGCGATGCTGCGCAACGTGTTGGAGCCGAACGAGTCCAGGACGTCCAGGGCGGCGACGTCGATGATGACGCCGCGGGAGCGAGCCCGGCCGATCTCCCCGATGAGGTCGTCCTGGAACCGGACCATCTGCGAGTCGTCGAGCGCAGTGTGGACGGAGGCGATCAGGTAGGCACCCTGGCGCAGGATGGAGACCAGTGCCGGTCCGGGCGTCACGGGCCGTTGGCACCTTCCTCTCTCGTCACGGCGTACCCGAGCAGGCGCTCCGCCTCCTCGAGGCCGCCCTGAAGGTCGCCGATCGTGTTCATCTTGCTGAGGTCGACGCCGATGGTGACGAGCGTCTGGGCGATCTTCGGGGACAGTCCGGTAATGATGACGCTCGCACCCATCAGCCGTGACGCGTCGACGGTCTGGACGAGGTGGTTCGCGACGGTCTGGTCGACGTCCGGAGCACCGGTGATGTCGATGACGACGACCTTGGCCCGGTGCGTGCGGATGCCCGTGAGCAGCTGCTCGGTGAGCTGGCGGGCCCGCTCGCTGTCCAGCACGCCGATGATGGGCAGGATGAGGAGCCGCTCGCGCACCGGCAGCACCGGGGTGGACAGCTCGCGGATGGCGTCCTGCTGCTGGCGGATGACTCTCTCCCGTTCCTCGACGAAGCTCACCGCCACCGTGTTCGCGATGCGGTTGGCGGCCGGCTCGTAGGCGTCGAGGACCCGGTTGAGCAGGCCGAGCTCCTGCTGGTACTTCTCGAACAGGGACCGGGCCAGCACGTCGCGCAGCAGCAGGACGATGCCCACGACCTCGTGCGTCTCGACGCCTCGCGGGATGATGCGCTCCGAGAGGTCGCGCGCGTAGTGCTGCAGTGCCTCGACGCTGCCGGTCTCGAGGACCTCGACATAGTTGTCGTAGACGGAGGTCGTCTCAGCGGCCATCTCCTGCGGCGTCATGGCCTCGAGCAGATGTGCCGCCTGGATGCGGTTCGACCACTCCTGGCGCAGCCTGGTGCGGTGCTCGCGCAGGTGGGCGACCAGCTGGGGAAGCAGCTGCTCCTCCTGTTCGCCCGGGTCCTGCCGCTCCGGCGCGTCGTCCCTGGTGTCGGTACCGTCCTGCTGCTGCATGGTCATCCTTCCTGGAGCCATTTCGTCATGGTCACCGTGGTGCCATGACCGGGCTCCGAGACGACGGCGAACTCGTCCATCAGCCGCCGTGCTCCCGGCAGGCCCAGTCCCAGGCCTGCGTTCGTGCTGTAGCCGTCGGCGAGCGCCTGCTCGACGTCGTGGATCCCCGGACCGGTGTCCCGAGCGGTCACGCGGACGCCTCGGCGCGGCCGCTCGACGAGCTCCACGACCACCTCTCCGCTACCCGCGAACCGGACGATGTTGCGGGTGACCTCGGACACCGCCGTCGCGAGGATGGTCAGGTCGGTCGCCCGGAAGCCCAGTCGTGACGCCAGCTCCCGAGCCCCCTGCCGCGCGGCGACGACGTCCGCGTCGCTGGTGACGGAGATGTGGACCTCGTCGTCACGCTGCTGCCCCCGCTCCATGAGCGGCTGGCTGAGCCGGGCGCAGAGGTCGCACTCCAGCACGTGCCTGGCCGCGTCGACCTCCCGCTGCCGCCGCCTGTCGCCGCTGGAGAGCGCGAGCAGCACCGGCCGGCACCGCTCGGTGGGTGGGTCCGCGTTCTCCAGCGCCAGCAGATACTCGACGCGCATCCGCGCCCGAGACCTGTTGAGCTGGGCCGCCACCGCCCCAGGCGTGGAACCGGTCTGGGACGCCAGGGCATGGGTGTCCTCCCCCGCCACCTCGTGGGCCACCAGGGCCTCCCGCTCGCGGTCCGAGAGCCGGGCCAGGGCCTGCGCCACGGCCGACTGCTCCTCGACCGCGAGCACCTGCTCGTCCGGCTCCTCGGCGGGGCGCAGGTCCACGACCCGGTGCTGGTTGCGCCTCTGCCGGTCCGCCTGGCGCCACAGGGAGGCGATCACGTTGCGCGCGGTCACGATGGCGTACGGCTCCAGCAGGCCCGGCTCGACGCGGGAGGCCGCGGCGAGTACGCGGACCAGGGTCTCCTGGACCAGGTCGTCGGCCGCCGGGTGGTTCCCGACCCGGGCCTCGACGATCCGTCGCACCAAGGGGATCAGCGCCGCCACGTCCGCCGGCGGCTCGGACTGCCTCCCGGCGTCCGCCGGCGGCGAAGCGCTCACAGGCACCCCCATACCCCTCGTCACATGATCTACCCGACCCGGAGGTGCCCTCAGCGGCAGCGACAACCACGGCTCCTCGGAGGATGGCACGGACCCGCGCGCCGCGCACCCCTCACCTGCGCGCCTTCCGCTGGTGACGTCAGAAGACGGTGTAACCGCCGTCGACCGTCAGCACCGCTCCGGTCATGTACGAGGAGGCAGCGCTGGCGAGGAACACCACCGAGGGCGCGATCTCCTCCGGCGTCGCAGCGCGCTGCTGCGGGGTGTCGTCGATCCAGCGGCTCCTGAACTCGGGTCGGTCGACGGGCGTCATCTCGGTCCGGACGTAGCCCGGCGCCAAGGCATTGACGCGGACGCCGTACGGCGCCCACTCGGCGGCCAGCGACCGCGTCAGATGGTGGACGGCGGCCTTCGAGGCGTTGTAGGCGGGCTGCCACTGGGGGCGGTTGACGATGTCGCCCGACATGGAGCCGATGTTGACGATGACGCCCTCACCCGCCTCGACCATGCGACGGCCGAAGAGCTGGCAGCCGTGCCAGACGCCGTTGAGGTTGACGTCGAGCACGTCGGCCCACTCCTGCTCGGTCACCTCGAGGGAAGGTCGGTGGATACAGGTGCCGGCGTTGTTCACCAGGACGTCCACCGTGCGCAGCTCGGCGTACGCGCGGTCCGCGGCGCGGGCGAGGCTCTCGCGGTCCGCCACGTCTGCCTCGAACGCCGTCGCGTCGATCCCCTTGTCTCGGAGCTCGGCGACGACCTCGCCGTTCTTCGTGGCGTCGCGGGCCAGGAGCACCACCGTGGCCCCGGCCTCCCCGAGGGCGTGCGCGAAGGCCCTGCCCAGGCCCCGGTTTCCCCCGGTCACCACGGCGACCTTGCCGTCGAGGGTGAAGCTGTCGAGAACAGGCATACCGGCTCCTTCAGGTAGTGCGGGTCAACGGCTGGCACGCTAGCGGGCGAGGGCCGGCCCACCGTGGCGGACCGGCCCTCCTGGCCGTCGGGGGTGCTGCTGGGATCAGCGCTCGACGACGACCCGCTCGTTGGGCACGCAGTGCGTCATCACGTGGCCGGAGACGTCGCGCGGCCCGTTCTTGCCCAGGTTCGACAGCCGCTGCTGCTCCTCCTCGTTCAACGTCTGCGTCTGCAGCGGTGCCAGGTGGCGGACGTCGTCGGCCGAGATGCCCAGACCGTCGCCCACGCGCTGGCCCAGCTCGTCCTCGCACAGGAAGAGGTGCCACACCATGCGCTCCTGGATGGGGCGGTCGCACTGGCCGAGGGCGCCGACGAGGTTGGCCACCAGGTCGTCCTTCTCCCACTGCTCGGACAGCAGGTACCGCTCGCCCGCCTGGGCATAGTCGTTGGTGCGCGGGATCCGCTTGCGGGTCAGCCGGCCCTCGATCACCGGGCCCTGCTCGTCGTGCGTCGGGTACTGCGCCTCACGCAGGCCACCGAGGATCGACGGCTCGTAGTTGACGTGCGGGTTCTGCCCCTCGCCCAGGTCGACGCCATACGCCATCTGGCCGTCGCGCTGGTTGGTGGCCACCCGGGCGTTCTTCGCCTGGTTCACCGGCAGCTGGAGGTAGTTCGGTCCCACCCGGTAGCGCTGGGTGTCGCTGTAGGAGAAGGTCCGACCCACCAGCATCTTGTCGTCCGAGAAGTCCAGGCCGTCGACGAGCACGCCGGTGCCGAAGGCGATCTGCTCGTTCTCGGCGAAGAAGTTCTCCGGTGCGCGGTCCAGCACCATGCGGCCCACCGGGTGGAGCGGGAACAGCTCCTCGGGCCAGACCTTCGTGTCGTCCAGCGGGTCGAAGTCGAGCTCCGGGTGGTCGTGGTCGTCCATGAGCTGGACGTTGAGCTCCCACTCCGGGTAGTCGCCGGCCCCGATGGCGTCGTACAGGTCCTTGGTCGCCGAGCCCAGCTCGCCGGCCTGGATGTTGGCCGCGTCCTCTGCCGTCAGGGACTTCACGCCCTGCTTGGGCAGCCAGTGGTACTTCACGAGCTTGGTGTCGCCCTGGGCGTTCACCCACTTGTAGGTGTTCACCCCGAAGCCCTGCTGGGTGCGGTAGCTGGCCGGGATGCCGCGCGGGCTGAACACCAGCGTCACCATGTGCATCGCCTCGGGCGTCTGGCTGATGAAGTCGAACGCCCGGTTGGGGTCCTGGCGGAAGAAGCTGACCGGGTCGGGCTTCTGGGAGTGGATGAAGTCCGGGAACTTGATGGCGTCGCGGATGAAGAAGACGCCCAGGTTGTTGCCGACCAGGTCCCAGTTGCCGTCCTCGGTGTAGAACTTCACGGCGAAGCCGCGCGGGTCGCGAGCCACCTCGGAGGAGTCGCGGCCACCGGCCACCGTCGAGAACCGGATGGCCAGGTCGGTCCGCTTCCCCTTCTCCTGGAACAGCTTGGCGCGGGTCAGGTCCGCGATCGGCTGGTCGCCGCAGGCGCCGTACGCCTCGAAGTAGCCGAAGGCCGTGGCCCCGCGGGCGTGCACCACCCGCTCGGGGATGCGCTCACGGTCGAAGTGGCTGATCTTCTCCAGGAACTGGTAGTTCTCCAGCGTCGCCGGCCCCCGCGCCCCGACGGTGCGCTGGTTCTGGTTGTCGTAGATGGGGTGGCCCTGGCGGTTGGTCAGGACCGGACGGTCCTCCTCGGTGGCCGCGGAGGCCTGGCTGGCTACGTCTGTCATGGTTGTCCCTTTCGGTGCGGTGGTCATAGGTCACAGGTCATGGGTCAGAGCGTCAGGGTGGCTGAGGTGGCGCAGCCGGGGCAGCGGCCCCAGTACACGACCTCGGCCTCGTCGACGAGGAAGCCCTCGGCGGACGTCGGGGAGAGGCAGGGCGCGTGACCGACGGCGCAGTCCACGTCGACGGTCGCGCCGCAGTCCCGGCAGACGAGGTGATGGTGGTTGTCGCCGACCCGGCTCTCGTAGCGGGCGGGATGACCGGCCGGCTCGATCCGACGCACCAGGCCTGCGCCTGCGAGCGCCTCGAGGCAGTCGTACACCGCCTGCGTGGAGACCGACCCCAGCAGGCCGCGGACCCGTCCGGCGACATCGGCCACCGGGAGGTGCTCCTGCCGGGCCTGGGCCTCGTCCAGGACCTCCAGGGTGGTCAGGCGCGGTCGCGTGACACGCAGGCCGGCGGACCTCAGCCGGTCCTGCAGGGGTGCTCTCACAAGCCCTGACCCCACCACCAGATCTGGAATGATGCAAGTGTTGGTCACTCCTCGGGCACGCCGTACGGCGCGTCGTCCACGCCTCGGACAGGTCGAGAGGCGAACCGCACGTGGAGATCTCACGCCGCAGTCCGGCGCTAGAGTCCACGGGTGAGCGGAATCTCAGACCTGACCCCGCAGGAGCTCGGGCTGCTCCAGGCGGCCTTGGACCTCGCCCGGGAAGGGCAGACCGACGCGCTTCGCGCGCAGCTCGAGGCCGGCCTTCCGGTCGACCTCACCAACAGCGTGGGTGACACGCTGCTCATCCTGGCGGCCTACCACGACCACCCGGACACCGTCCGACTGCTGCTCGACCACGGGGCGGACCATTCCAGGGTGAACGACCGCGGCCAGACGGCGTTGGGCTCGGCGGTCTTCCGCCGCTCGGCAGCGACCGTGCGGGCCCTCCTCGACGCCGGCGCCGACCCCGACCACGGGGGCCGGTCGGCGCGTCAGGTCGCCGAGTTCTTCGAGCTCACCGAGATGCAGGCCCTGCTCCATCGCGAGGGCTAGCCGCGACGGCAGGACACCACCTCAGCGCTGGCGCCACCGCGTCACCACTGCACCAGCCGTGACGTCGGGCAGGGGGCCGGTTTCCCGCAGCTCGGGCAGGCACCACCGTCGGCGACAGTCGGCGGGTGCATGAGCAGGACGGCGGACAGCCGCGCCAGCAACGGGGCCCGCAGGAAGGGTGTAGCGGAGCTGACCGCCGCCTCGGCCAGCACGGGCACGCCCGGGCCGGTCAGCCGCAGCGCCCCGAGGGCAGCGTCCTGAAGGCCGGCGACCGCGGCGCTCACCCCTCGGCTCTGGGCGGCCTCGAGAGCGTTGGCCAGGCTCGGCAGGAGGGTCGTCGGCGCCGCCGGGGGACGGACCGGCGCGGGTGGGTCGTGCCTCACCGGAGCGTGAGTCGCCTGAGGGTGAGCCGCTTCGACCTGCTCGGTGCTCATGCCGGTTCCTGGCCGACGCGGCCCAGCGACTGCACGCCCGTCATCAGCTCGTACATCCGCCGGGCGATGACGTCCCACTCCTGCTGACGGGCGATCCGCTGCACCCGGCGGTCCCGTTCCGAGCGGGACTGCTGGGCGACGTGGCGGCACGCCTCGGCGAACTCGACGCCGTCGTCGGCGAAGTGCACGACGTCGGCGTAGTCGGCGACCACGTCGGGCACCCGGGTGGAGACCACCGGCAGACCCGCCGCGAGGTACTCGAGCGTCTTCGTCGGGCTGATCGACCTGGTCGCCTCGTTCAGGGCGAAGGGCATCAGCGCCACGGTGAAGCCGGCCATGATCTCGGGCAGCTCCTCGTACGGCGCCATCCCTGGGTACTCGAGGTTCGGCGCCACGGGCAACGCGGACGTCTCGATCTTCGCGAGCGGTCCGACCACCCGGATCGTCCAGTCGGGCAAGGCTCCGGCCAGCGTCGAGAGGAGATCGAGGTCCACGCGCTCGTCGACGACCCCGACGTAGCCCGCCACCGGTCGCTGCTGGGGGGTCGTGAGCCGGCGTGACCGTGCGTAGTGCGCCGTCTCGACGCCGCTGGGGAACAGGTGACACGGCCCCGTGCGGTGCTGCATGACGCCACGGTGCAGCGAGCGCCCGCCGGTGAACACCACGTCCGCCTCGGTGAGCGCACGTCGCTGGCGCAGGACCAGCCCAGAGGGGGCCTTGGCGAACGAGGCCAGGTCGTCCATGACGTCGTAGAACAGGCGGCTCGGCGCCAGCTGCTCCGCGAGGTCGAGGGCCATGGGCGTGTAGAGCAGTACGTCCGGCCGGACAGTCCCCTGCGCGGAGAGGAAGTCGGCCAGCAGGTCGCCGTACGCGTGCGCCTCCCCGGCATCGAACCCCACGTGCGTCTCCTCGCTGCGTTCGCCCCTCGGCAGCGCCAGCCACACCCGTGTCACACCGTCGACGGCCTGCATGCCCAGCTGCGGCCGCTCCACGTCGGCGAGTCTCGGCTCCTCGACGAACCAGGTCCGCGCGCCCTGCGAGGCCCACTGCTCGGCGAACCTGGAGACCAGGTGCTGTGGTCGTTGCCAGACCCAGGCCCAGCGCAGGTGGGACAGGACGACCAGGTCGCGGCCGGCGGGCCGGGGTGAGGAGTCGGGTGGCATGGCGCTCCTGGTCTCGATCGGGATGGGGATCGGAGCGGGCGTCTCCTGCTCCGGTGGGTCGGTCCACGGCCAGTGGGAGAGCTGCTCGACGAAGCCGGCGAGCTGCCTGTCGCACGGCGACTGGAAGCGGTAGGCCGGCAGGTCGGCGGCGGGCGCGCCCGCCGCGGCCGCTTCCCAGACCTCGGTGAAGACGGTCCGGAGCCGGCTGCCGTGCCGACCCAGCGAGCGCACGCCGACCGGGTCCCGCCGTCCGGCTGGACGGGCCAGCAGGGAGTCCCAGTCACAGGAGTCCAGGGAGGGGAACCAGCAGAAGCCCTGCAGCGGGACCCCGTGCTGCACCGCGGCCTCGTACTGCTCCAGGGTGTACCGCAGCCAGGATGCCCGGTCGGAGGGCAGACCCCTGAGGTTCGTCTCGCTGAGCACCAGGGGAAGGTCGTAGCGTCGTGCGTACTGGGCGGCGACGGCGGCGAGCCCGACCGGGTGCGGCGACGGGCACTGGGCACCGCGCTCGTCGTACCACCACTCCGAGTGCGAGTAGTAGTCCAGGCCCAGGACGTCCACGCGCACGGGCGGCATCGACAGCAACGGCTCGGCTCCCGCCTCGAGGAACGCGGCGAGGAACGGTGCCGAGGGGTCCAGGTTCTGGCCGAGGGCCAGGTCGAGCATGACGTGCCGCCGCTCGTTGGCCAGGGCGGCGTACTCCATGGGGACGCCCGGCGCGCCGCCGTGGTGCTCGCACGTGTCGACCCACAGGTGGGCGGCGTCCGGGAGCAGCTCGGACCAGCACTGGGACGCCGCGCTGATGGCGGGCAGCACGTTCAGAGCCAGCCGGGCAAGACCCTCGAGGCCGTGGTCGTAGGGCGGCCAGAGGGCTTCGTGCCCGGCCAGGAACAGCGTGGCGAACGGCTCGTTGAAGAGCGTGTACGAGGAGAGCCAGGGGTACCGCTGCGCTACCCGCTCCGCGAAGTCGACGAAGGCTCCGGGGAACCGGGCGTCACGGAACCCGTCGGTGAGCCAGCCGGGGTAGCTGGTGTGGTGGACGAGGTCGAGGATGGGCTCGGCGCCACGCTCGCGCAGGTGGTCGAGGACCGCGTCCGCCTCGCGCCAGTCATACCGGCCCGGCTCGGCCTCGATGCGGTGCCAGCGCAACGGGTACCGCAGAGACCGCACGCCTGCGTCGAGGACCGCGTCGACGTCGTCGGCCCATCGATGGTCATGCTGGGTCGTCTCCGTGACGTCGACCCCGTGCACCGGCAGGTAGGTGCTCTCGAAGGCCCCGATGAAGGGGACCTGTCGTCCCTGCGGTGCAAGGTGTCCCTGTCGACCCTCGGTGCCCAGGTCGTGCTGAGGCTGCTCCACGCGGCGCTCCTTTCGGCTGGCCCGGACCCAGCCACCGAGAGACGTGACGGCTGGCTCGGCTGGGCTTTCAACCGAAGTGCGCAGCAGTTACCCAGGCGCATCCGCTCACAAACGCGCTTCAGGACCAGCCTCGAGGTGGGCACCGTGGGCTCTTAGGGCGGCGAGCAGCTCCGCCCAGCCGGCGTGCTGCCGCACCGCTCCCGTCGTGACCGCGGTCTCGATGCGGGCGGCGAGCTCTCGCGCGCGCTCCGCCAGGTCGCTCTCCTCGTCGTCGTTGAGCAGGTCGCCGTAGTAGGGATGCAGAAGGTAGGGAGCGCTGTGGGAGGCATGCGCCACCACGGCGTCGAGGAAGATCTCGAGCTGGCGCGCCTGCTCCTCCCCGGTGTCACCCTCCATCGACACCCACTCCAGCTCCCCCGCCCACAGGCGGGCGCGCAGCGGCTGCGGGCCGAGGGCGAGCACGTGACCCAGCGGGTCGTGCAGGTCGTGCCGCTGCCGCAGGGCGCGCACCTCGTGCGCGAGCCGCAGGACGTTGTCGTCCGTCAGCGAGGCGCCCACCACGAGGAGCTCGCGCGTCATCAGCAGTGACTGGAAGAGGGAGCCGACAGGCCGCCAGTGGCTGTCGTACCCCAAGAACTGCCCACGGGTGAGCACGACAGACTCCGGCCGTCGGGCGTCGCCGTGCAGCTTGAGCAGCCAGGGCCGGCCCGGCAACGGTTTCTGCCAGGGCATCACCGCGATGGTGGCCTGAGGGTCCTGCGCGGTCACGGCGGTCTCGTAGCACCCGTCGTAGTTGGTGGTCACCGCCTCGCGGCATCGCAGGCTCGCCAGGAGCGCGTGCGAGAGCGCAGGGGTGGCGTCGGCGAACCGCTGCGCCACCAGCGTCTCGAGCCGGTCACCGAGAAGTCCTCGCAACAGCTCCGTCTGGTCCAGCACGCCGAGCGCGTCGAAACCCTCGGCCGGGAGCTGGGCGCCATCGGCCACGGCGACCTGCCGCATCTCCTCCACCAGGTCGGCCCAGGACGGAAGACCGGCCGGGATGCTGACCCCAGCACCGAGGAAGAGGCTGAGCCGTCCGGAGGCGGCCGCCGTGCCGATCGCCTCCGCCTTCTCGGTCAGCTCGCACGACAGGGGGAAGGACTGTGTCACGCGGCGCTCGCGCTGGATGGCAGCGAACTGCGCTCGAGTGGTGGCGACGATCACCACGTCGACGGCCAGCTCTGCCACCAGGTCGCTCAGCGCTGCCAGCAGGTCGGCGATCACCTCCCCCGCGTGCTCCCTGAAGGCACCGCCGCCGATACCCGGGACCGGGACCGCCACCAGCGGAAGGGCCCGACCGGCAGAGACGTGCAGGCCCGACGAGGCGATGGCCTCGATGACGCCGCGCAGACCGTCCACCAAGGTCCGGGGGGACCGTACGCTGTCCGACACGTCCAGGAACCAGATCTGGCGGCCGCCGGGGGCGCGCCCGTAGACCCTTCCTTCCCTGCCCCAGCCCTCGGGCTTGAGCTCCGAGGTGTCGCCTCCACCGAGGGCCGGCACCCAGTGGTCCTCCACGGCGAACGCCCGGTCGGTGCTGACCACCATGGCGTCCTTGACCAAGGTCTCCATCCGCCCGTGGACCACGAAGACGTGCCCCGCGGTGGCGGGCCGCTCACGGCTCACCGCGCTGCTCATGGCCTCCCTGTACCCAGTCCCGCAGCGAGCGCACCCTGTGGGCTACCGGAAGCCGAAGAACTCCAGGGCGGCCCAGGTGGGCGGGCCGACCTGCGTCCCGCTCTTGACGACCCCCGGGCCGGCGACGCCGGCACGCCGCTGGAACTCCGCGATCACCTTCGAGGTCTGCGGGCCATAGCGCTGCGGGGCCAGGTCGACGTGCGAGTACAGGGGGAAGGTCCGGTTCAGGAACTTCTGGAGCGTCGACACCAGGGCCCCGGTGTCACCCTCGTGGAGCACCGGGCGTCCCACGTGCGGAGCGGCTGTCGGAGTTCCCGCGAGCCGGTCGCGCCATACCCGCAGCTTAGCCAGGGCGTCGTCGGCGTAGCGCTCGGCCGCGGGTCCGGAGCCGTTGTAGGCCCGGAAGCCGCTACGGACCCCGAGCGCCGTGATGTTGCCGGCAAGGATCTGGAAGCCGACCAGTGCGTTGACCGCCCAGTCGAAACAGCCGCCCTTGTCGTCCGCGCGGTCCTGGAAGGCCGGCAGCGTCAGCTGGACCGGACCCACCCCCTGGGCGCCGAGCTGGCTCCGGTGCGCCTTGTACTTCCGGTAGTTGGCGGCGGTGACCGGTCCTCCTTTGGTGTAGAAGCCGCCGGTCTCGACGGCGTCATGGCCGTAGACGTTGGCGCCGCCGCCCGACTCCTTCTGCAGGAGGGTCGCCGCCGCGGCCAGCTCGAGGCCGGCCAGCGCCGCGAGCTCGACCACCTCGGTGGTCCGCACGATGCCGTGCGCCTTCAGGACGGCAGCAGACGTCGTCATGGTGTCGCTTCCCTTCACACGAGGTAGCCCACGGCCCGTCACGTGGGTCAGCACCAGCGTGCCCCTGTGCGCCTGCACTGGACATCGCCCATCGGGACTAGTCACCAGCGTTGCGTGGTGGTGGGGTCGGTTTCGCATCGGGACTGCTGGGTACCGGCCCGCTGGGTACCGCAGGACGGGCGGATGCAGCGAGAGAGGGGTCGACATGGCGGTCTGTGACGTCTGTGGCAACGACTACGAGAAGGCCTTCACGATCACCAGGGGTGACGCGTCGGGCACGTACGACAGCATGGAGTGCGCCATCCACGCCTGGGCGCCCGGCTGCGCGCACTGCGGGTGCCGGATCCTCGGGCACGGCATCGAGTCGGAGCTGGGGCTGTTCTGCTGCGCCCACTGCGCCAGGACGGCCGGGGCTGAAGGCGCAGTCGACTCGCTGGGCCAGGTCAGCCGCAACCGGTAGTCGAGGCGGCTACCTGGCTCCACCACAGCGCGTCCTGCAGGCCGGCGTACACCTCGTCCGCGGTCACGGGGTCCAGGAACGACACGTCATGCTCGCACCGCCGTCCCACCTGCTCCTGACCACACACCGGGCAGCTGGTCTGGAACGACACGAGCGCGCGGTCGGCGGCGCCGACCAGCGGCCCGAACGTCATCACGTTGCCGACCCAGTACACCGCGACCGTCGGCGTCCCCGCCGCGGTCGCGAGGTGTCTGGGGCCGGAGTCGTTGCCGACGAAGACCGCTGCCCTGGCCAGCGTCCCGAGCGTGCCACCGAGGGTCAGCCGAGCGCTGAGGTCGTGACAGCGACCTCCTCCTGGTGTCCGTACGCCGGCCAGCCGCGCAGCAACGTCGTGGGACAGCTCACGGTCCTCGTTCCCGCCGACCAGCACCACGTCGAGCCCCGACGCCAGGAGCCGGCGCGCCACGTCGGCGAACCGCTCCGGACGCCAGCGGCGGCGCGGGTCGCGCGCGCCCACGTGCAGGGCGACGAAAGGTTGGTCGTCGCCCGGGTGGGCGGACCGGCTCTCCACAAGGTCCTGCGCCGTCACGGTGAGCCGCGGGACGAGGTCCCGCACCTCCAAGGACTGACCAGCGCCGACGAGGTCGACGACGTCCAGCCAGCGCAGCACCTCGTGCCGGTGCGGCAGGTAGGGGGTCCAGCGGTCCAGCGGGGGCGCGCCAGGGGCGCGCGCTCCCACGGACACCCGGGCGCCCAGCTGGCCGACGAGGTGGTTGCTCGTGCCCCCGCCGCCATGCAGCTGTAGCGCCACGTCGTACCGGCAGGCCCGGTGCTCCAGCAGGAAGGAGCCCACCTCCGGGCCTGGCGCGGCATCCGCCGGCAGACCGCGGAGGCCGGGGTACGGGGGCGCCACGACGCAGCGGTCCCAGGGACCGGGTCGCCCGTCCAAGAGCCCGGGCAGCCACGCGTCGCCCACGACGGTCACGTGCGCGCGGGGATAGGTACGCCGTACCGCCTCCAGCGCGGGTAACACCATGAGGAAGTCACCGATGGCGTTGGCGCGCAGGGCGACGACGCGGTTCACGTCCTCGATGACGCCCCTGCTCGTCACAGGCCGGTCCTCATAGGCCGACGGCGTCGTAGCAGTTGACGTCGCGCTGCGGGACCGTCGTGGGCAGCTCGAGATGGACCGCGCCACTGGGCAGGAGGCCGGCCCCGCCGTGCCGCTCCATCACCCGGAGCTGCGCCACGACGTCTTCGCCCACGTGCTCGCGGGGCAGGTCCTTCCAGAACGAGAAGCCCCCCGCGTCGGCCAGGGCGTCTCGGCGGTAGAGGACGCAGGCGCCGACCCAGGCGACCTTGTAGGCGCGCCACTCCCCCGGCCGCAGCCCGAGGCGCTCGCCGAGGTGCGTCGGGTTGGCGGCGTTGTGCAAGGTGAACCGCTGCCACTTCGGGCCGCCGCGGCGCACGCGCTCAGGACGCACGCCGCCCACCCACTCCTCGAACGGCTCCAGCTCGGCGGGACGGTGGTCGTCGCGGTAGGACAGCCCCTGGACCGCGAAGCCGACGAAGCCGCATCTCAGCGCGGCGATGGCCTCGAGGAGCCGTTCCACTGCCCAGGGCTCCAGCCAGACGTCGTCGTCCAGGAACAGGACGTGCGGTGCCCGAGCCAGCGACAGCAGGTGCTGGCGGTTCTCGGCAAGGCCGCGGGGCGGCGCGTGGTGGTGGTGCTCCACCGGTATGCCGTGCTGTTCGAGGATCCGCGTCGTCGCCGCGACGAGTGGGACCGTGGCCACCGGGTCAGCAGTCTGGTCGCTGACCACCACCCGGAACGAGCGGCACGTCTGCGCTGCCAGACCGGCCAGCGTGACGGCCAAGGCATCCGGACGCTGGAACGTGGGCACGAGCACGTCGACCTCCACGCGCGTCACGCCCACCGGTCGCCGGGTACCGACCCCTCGGCCGGTCTGTTGCGGCTCGACGGCACGTGCTGCGGGCGGTCGTCACGAGCCCGGATGCGCTCGACGAGCTCCGTCGTGGAGTGACCGTCGACGTAGTCGACCATCACGACCTCGCCGCCGAGGCGTTCGACGACGGCGGTCTCGGGCAGCATCTCGGGCGTGTAGTCGCCACCTTTGACGTACACGTCGGGACGGACGAGCTCGAGCAGCCGTTCGGGCGTCTCCTCGTCGAAGAGCACGACGTGGTCGACCGGACGCAGCGCTGCAAGCAGAGCGGCACGCTCCGACTCCGGGACGATGGGCCGGCCCGGACCTTTCAGCCGCGCCACGCTGGCGTCGCTGTTGACCGCGACCACGAGGACGTCCCCGAGGGCGCGGGCCTGCCTGAGGTAGGCGACGTGCCCGGCGTGGAGCACGTCGAAACAGCCGTTGGTGAAGGCGATGCGCCGCCCGGCGGCGCGATGCGCCCGGACGGCGTCCTCCAGCTCACCTGCCGAGATGCTCCCGTCGGCCACGTGCGCCCGACGCTCGAGGCGAGCCTTCAGCTCCCGGACCGAGCAGCAGGAGGTGCCGGGCTCGACGACTACGATACTGGCGGCCTCCTGGGCGAGGTCAGCCGCCTGCGCCGGGCTTGCTCCAGCCGCCAGGGCGACGGCGAAGGCCGTGGTCAGCGTGTCGCCGGCACCGCAGGCCTGTGCGTTGGCCACGGCCAGCCCGGTGGTCCGATGCGGAGCGCGTCCTCGCTGCACCAGCAGCGTGCCTCGCGAGTCGAAGGTCGTCAGCAGCAGCTCGCTGCCACTGTGCTGGAGCAGCTGCTGGGAGCGCTGTGCGATGGCGCCCAGCGGGTCAGGAGCGGCACCGTCACCGTCACGTCCGCGTGCACCTGGACGTGCACCTGCATCGGCATCGGCATCGGCATCGGCATCGGCAGCGAACAGCTCCCCCCACTCGGCGAGCACCTCGCTCGCACTGGGCGTCATAGCCGTGGGCCGGCAACCACGCCAGCGGGCGAACCGGTGCCCGTCCACCACCAGTGGCCCCCGGAGCCGGGCTCGCGCCCGGCCCAGGTCCTCGATCAGTGGGGAGGTGAGCGTGCCGTTGCCGTAGTCCGCGGCGACGACCACGTCCGCCAGGTCGAGGTGCCGCAGTACCCGGTCTCGCAGCGCCTCCAGGGCCTCGCTCGACCACCGGCCGGGCAGACCGGTGTCGAAACGCGCCACGACCTGCCCGTCGCAGACCAGCCGATGCTTGGCCGGTGTTGCGCCCAGAGGGTCCTGCACCAGCAGCCCAGGGTCCACGCCGCGCGCCTGGAGCGCTGTTCGCAGCCGCTGTCCGGTGTCGTCGGAACCGACGATGCCGACGTAGTCGACCTCGCAGCCCAGAGCCGCCGCGTTGGCTGCGCAGTTCGCCGCGGCGCCCGGGGCCTGGTCCGCCTGGCACACGTCGAGCACCGGGACCGGGGCTTCGCGCGCGAGCCGCTGCGAGGAGCCGTACGTCCAGAGGTCGAGCACCGCGTCACCGAGGACGAGCACCCGCAGGTCCGCGAGGCGGGACAGGAGAGCGTGCACCGACGTCACGTCGCCCTCCTCCGGTCAGCAGTCGCAGCGGCGCAGGGTCAGTACCCCGATCGCCGGGAGGACAACCGCCGACCCGAAGGAGGCCGCTGGCGGCGCTACCGGGTGCGGCGGGCCAGCCGCAGCCAGGTCTCGACGACGGTGTCGGGGTTGAGGGACATCGACTCGATTCCCTGGTCCATGAGCCAGTCGGCGAGGTCCGGGTGGTCCGAGGGCCCCTGCCCGCAGATCCCGACGTACTTCCCTCGCTCACGGCACGCCGTGATCGCCATGGACAGCAGCTTCTTCACGGCGGGGTCCCGCTCGTCGAAGGACCCTGCGACGAGCGCGGAGTCCCGGTCAAGGCCCAAGGTCAGCTGCGTGAGGTCGTTGGAACCGATGGAGAACCCGTCGAAGTGCTCCAGGAACTCCTCGGCGTTGATGGCGTTCGAGGGGACCTCGCACATCATGACGACCTGGAGGTCGTTCTCCCCACGGCGCAGGCCGTTCTGGGCCAGGAGGTCGATGACCCCTTTGGCCTCTGTCACGGTCCGGACGAACGGGATCATCACCTTGACGTTGGTCAGGCCCATGTCGTCGCGCACGAGCCGCAGCGCTTCGCACTCCATGGCGAAGCACTCGGCGAAGTCGTCCGAGAGGTACCGCGAGGCGCCGCGGTAGCCGATCATGGGGTTCTCCTCGTGCGGCTCGTAGCGCTCGCCACCGAGCAGCCCGGCATACTCGTTGGACTTGAAGTCGGACATCCGCACGATCACCGGCTCGGGCGCGAAGGCGGCCGCCAGCATGGCGATCCCCTCGGCCACCCGCTGCACGAAGAAGGCGCGCGGACCGTCGTACGCGGCGATGAGGCCCTCGATCTCCGAGCGGATCGCGGGCTCCTGGTCGTCGAGCTCGAGCAGTGCCCGGGGATGGATGCCGATCTGCCGGTTGATGATGAACTCAAGGCGGGCGAGCCCGACGCCACGGTGCGGGAGCCGGGAGAACTCGAAGGCCTGCTCCGGCGTGCCGACGTTCATCATGATCTTCACCGGCACGTCGGGCATGTCCTCCAGCGCGGTCTCGGTCACGGAGAAGGCCCGCTTGCCGTCGTAGACGAAGCCCGTGTCGCCCTCGGCGCAGGAGACCGTCACGTCCTGCCCGTCAGCGAGCTGCGTGGTAGCCGCTCCGGTGCCCACGACGGCCGGGATGCCGAGCTCGCGGGCGATGATGGCCGCATGGCAGGTGCGGCCGCCGCGGTTGGTGACGATGGCGCTGGCGCGCTTCATGATCGGCTCCCAGTCGGGGTCCGTCATGTCGGCGACGAGCACCTCTCCGGGCTGGAACTCGTGCATCGACTCGATCGACCTCATCAGGCGGACGGCTCCCGCGCCGACCTTCTGCCCGATCGCCCGGCCCTCGACGACCACCGGCCCCCGCTCCTCCATGCGGAACCGCTGCATCGTCGAGCCGCTCTGCCGCGACTTCACGGTCTCCGGACGGGCCTGCAGGATGTAGAGCCCACCGTCGACGCCGTCCTTGCCCCACTCGATGTCCATGGGGCGGCCGTAGTGCTCCTCGATCTTGACGGCGTGGCGTGCGAGCTCGGTCACCTCGGCGTCGGTCAGGCTGAGCCGGCCCCGCTCCGACTCCTGGACCGGCACGAACTCGACCGTGCGGCCCACCGACGCGTCCTGCGTGTAGACCATCTTCGTCGCCTTGCCGCCCACCCCACGCTTGAGGATGGCGGGCCGGCCCTCGCGCAGGGCCGGCTTGTAGACGTAGAACTCGTCGGGGTTCACGGCTCCCTGGACGACCGCTTCGCCGAGGCCGTAGCTGCTCGTGATGAACACCGCCTCGGGGAAGCCGGACTCGGTGTCGATGGTGAACATCACGCCCGAGGCGCCGATGTCCGAGCGGACCATGCGCTGCACCCCGGCGGACAGGGCCACGGCTGCGTGGTCGAAGCTGTGGTGGACCCGGTAGGCGATGGCGCGGTCGTTGTACAGGGAGGCGAACACGAGCTTGATGGCCTGGAGCACGCTGTCGATGCCCCGGATGTTGAGGAACGTCTCCTGCTGTCCGGCGAAGGAGGCTTCCGGCAGGTCCTCTGCGGTGGCGCTGGAGCGGACGGCGAAGCTCGCCTCCTCGCCCTGGTCCCCGACGAGCTTCCCGTAGGCCGACCGGATGTCCGCCTCGAGGTCCGGCGGGAAGGCCTGCGCCTCGACGGCGTCACGGATCTGCGTGCCGACCTCCGAGAGCCGCCGGACGTCGTCGACGTCGAGCCCTTCGAGCAACCCGTTGACCCGGTCGACCAGACCGTCGTGCAGCAGGAACCGTCGGTAGGCGTCCGCCGTGGTGGCGAACCCGTCTGGGACCCGGACCCCCGCCTCCGCCAGGGACTGCACCATCTCGCCGAGCGAGGAGTTCTTGCCTCCCACCGACTCGACGTCGCCCAGCCCGAGCTCTGAGAACCACCTGATGTTCGTGCTCACGGAGTGTCCTTTCGTCACGGCGGGCGTCCTCACCCGACACCGTTGAGTCGCAGGGTCTGCATGATGACGGCCGCGATCTCCTCCACCGACATCGCGGCCGAGTTGATCGAGGGGATCCGGTGGGCGCGGTACAGCGCCTCGGCTCGGCGCAGCTCGTAGCTGCACTGCGAGAGGGCCGCGTAGCGCGACCCGGGGCGGCGTTCGCCGCGCACCTGGCTCAGGCGGGCGGCCGTGGAGAGCAGCCCGAAGCACTTGGCGCCATACGGCCGGACCGGGCGCGGCAGGTCGCTGGTCTGGAAGTCCTCCTCGACCAGCGGGTAGTTCGCCACCTTGATCCCGTGCTGGAGCGCGAGGTACATGGAGGTCGGCGTCTTCCCACAGCGGGATGGCGCGACGAGGATCAGGTCGGCGTTCTCCAGGTTGCGCAGGCTCTGCCCGTCGTCGTGCTCCATGGCGAACTCGACGGCCTTCATGCGTGCCTCGTAACGACGCAGGTCACCGACGCCGTGCAGGGCACCGACGTCGTGCGCCGCGTTGACGTGCAGCACCCGCTCCACCGTGTCCAGATGGGAGCCGAACAGGTCGATGAAGGCGCACGCCGTCTTCTGCAGCTCGGCCCGGATCTCCTGGTCGGAGACCGTGGAGAAGACGAGAGGGGTCACCGAGTCGGTCATCGCTGCGTCGAGCTCCAGCACCACCTGACGGGCCCGGTCGATGCTGGTGATGAACGGGATCTTGCGGCGCACGAACGTCACGGTGGGGAACTGCTGCAACATCATGTTGCCGAGGGTCTCCGCCGAGATGCCGGTCCCGCCGGCGAGGAAGAACACCGGCGTCGGCGCCGGCATCGAGGTGGCCTCCACACGCGCACTCTGGCACACCCGCGGCACGGCGCGGCGAGTCTGCCCACGTTTGGGATCCTGGACGCCTGCTCTCAGCCGGCCCGGCGAACCGGCCGTCGGCCGAGCTGGCCGAGGGGCACGTCAGGGTCGGCCAGCTCCGCGAGGCTCACCTGCCGTCCCGAACGGATCAGGGGCTCCACCTCGTCCAGGGCGCCCCAGCTGTTCACGGCGAGCCCGGCCGCGAGGCGCCCGCGCTGGACCCAGAAGCCGAGGAAGGTGCCCGTCTGCTCGTCCCCGCGCACGACGACGTCATGCGGCAGGGACGGGTCGAGGTGACCCATGTACTCCAGGCCGAGGTCGTACTGGTCGCTGAAGAAGTAGGGCAGGCGGTCGTACGGCTCGTCCTGGCCCGTCACGGCGGCCCCCACCGTCTGGGGCTGGTTCAGCGCGTTGGCCCAGTGCTCGACGCGGAGGCGGCGCTTCAGCGTCGGGTGGTAGGCGTTCGCAAGGTCCCCCACCGCGTAGACGTCGGGATGGCCGGTGCGCAGGTGGTCGTCCACGACGACCCCGTTGTCCACCGCGAGGCCCGCCGCGGCGGCCAGCTCCGTCTGCGGGACGGCGCCGATCCCCACGACGACGAGGTCCGCCTGCAGCACCGTGCCGTCGGCCAGCCGTACCCCGCTCACCTGCCGCCGGCCGTTGCTGGTGAAGGCAGCGACCTTCGCGGCGCTGCGGACCTGCACTCCGTGGCCGCGGTGGGCTGCGACGAGGAACCTCGCCAGGCGCTCGCCCAGGATGGCCTCCATCGGTAGCCGCGCCTGCTCGAGGACGGTGACCGAGGCGCCAGTCGTGGCTGCCGCCGCGGCAACCTCCAGGCCGACCCAGCCCCCGCCGACGATCACGACGTCCGGACGCCGTTGCAGGCGCGCATGGAGGGCGTTGCTGTCCTCCAGCGTGCGCAGGTAGTGCACACCGCTGAGGTCAGAGCCCGGGATGGCGATACGCCTGGGGCTGGAGCCTGTGGCGAGGACCAGCACGTCCCAGCCCAGCTGCCCGGCGGACGTGCCCAGCTCCCTGGCGCGCAGGTCGATGCGCTCGACCCGGCAGCCGGTGCGCAGGTCCACGTCGTGCTCCGCGTACCACCCGGTCGGGTGGACGTAGAGCCCGTCCTCGACGTGCCCGGCGGTGAGGTTCTGCTTGGACAGCGGCGGTCGCTCGTACGGCCGGTGCGGCTCCTGTCCCAGTAACCGGATCCGGCCGTCGAAGCCGTGGTCCCGCAGCGCCTCCGCGGTCTTGGCGCCGGCCAGTCCGGCACCGACGATGACGGCAGTCGGTGTGCCCATGGGGTCTCTCCTCCGAAACGGTGGCAGCTCAGCTGCTGCGGGGCTGGGTCAGGGCGAGGAACTCCGCCCGGGAGCGCGGGTCGTCGCGCAGTACGCCGGTCAGGCTCGAGGTCACTGTCGTCGTCCCCGGGGCCTGGACGCCCCGCAGGGTCATGCACAGGTGCTCCGCCTCGATGACCACCCCCACGCCAGCAGGAGCCAGCTGCCCGGTGAGCCAGTGCGCGACCTGCACGGTGAGGCGTTCCTGCACCTGCGGACGGCGAGAGAAGTGCTCGACGACCCGGGCCAGCTTGGACAGGCCCAGGATCCGTTCGCCAGGCAGGTAGCCGACGTGGGCGCTCCCGATGAACGGCAGCATGTGGTGCTCGCACAGCGAGCGGACCGGGAGGCTGCGGGCGACGATCAGCTCGTCGTAGCCGCCATCGTTGGGGAAGGTGGTCAGCTGGAACGGCCGCGGTGTCATCAGCTCGGCCAGTGCGGCGGCCATCCGCTCCGGGGTGCGCTGCAGCGACTCACCGGCCAGGTCGACCCCCAGGCCCTCCAGCAGGGCGTGAGCGCCCCGGGTTGCCGCGTCCAGGTCGGGGTCCGCGACGGCGCTGGGGCCAGCCCAGGACGGACGCTGGGCGACGGACGGACGCTGGGCGACGGACGGACGCTGGGCGACGGACGGACGCTGGGCGACGGACGAATGCCGGGCTACAGAGTCACCCGAAGGTACGGAGGCAGGCGCGGGTCGGTCGGACGGGTCAGGGGACGTCGCGGGGTTGGCGCTCATGCGGTCAGGCCTTTCAGGGTCGACAGGTGGGCACCGGGGTCGCCGGTGTGCGGGGACTGGGGCCCTTCGGTCTGCGGCGACTGGGCCCATGCCGTCTGCGGAGGCCGGTCCCATCCGGCGTGATGGTGGAGGGCGAGGGCTGTGGCGTCGGGCTCGGCAGCGTGGCTTGCGGACTGCGTGAGCCAGCCGCGGGTGGCGTGCCGCGCGCGGTTCTGGAGCGAGGCTGCGTGGCTGAAGTCCGCCGGAGACACCACCAGCGGACACAACGGCGGCACCACGTGCAGCGCTGCCCGACCCCGGTACTCCCGGACCTGGTGCAGCAGCTGGTGGTGCAGCACGAGGCTGAGGGACGTCAGGGCGGTGCCTGCCGCGCTCACGGGAGCGGGTCCGGCGCACGGGTACCCGGCCGGCAGGAGGTACATCTCGTCGACGCCGCAGGCGTCCGCGTGGCGGAGCGCGTCCACGTCACCCACGGCGCCATCGACCAGGGTCCTGCCGTCTCGGGTGACGGCCGGCAACAGCCCCGGTACGGCCGCGCTGGCGAGGACCGCGGTGACGACCGGGCCGGCACTCAGGATGGCCGCCTCCCCGGTCACGAGGTCGGCCGCCGTCACGTGTACCTCGAGCCGGGCGTGCTCGAGCTCGGCGTAGCCGAGGTTGTCCTGCAGGAGCCGGCGCAACGGGTCTTCGGTGAACAGTGACGGCGCGGCGCCCAGCACGGCACCCACCCAGCGCTGGGGATGCGGCGCGAACACGTCCCGGCGCCGCATCCGGTTCCAGAGCCGCGACAGCGACTCGAGCCGTCCGTCGCTGGTCCCGGGTCCCGCGAGGTAGGCCGCGTTCACCGCGCCCACAGAGGTGCCGACCAGCACGTCGGGCGTGACTCCCTGCTCCTGCAGAGCGGCCATCATGCCCACCTGGACTGCGCCCAGGCTGCCACCCCCGGTGAGGACGAATGCCGTCGTCATGGCCTAGGCCTTCGCCAGGGGCCACCACGTCGGCCTGGCGTCGTACCGGGTGGCGAGGCGTTGCAGGGCCACCGCGGCCAGGAGCAGCCCGAAGTCCCGCAGGGCCACGTCGTAGAAGCCCGGGATGAGCAGCAGGTTGACGATGATGCCGCCCAGCCAGCCGGCCACGACCACCGCACCCAGCCGGGGGTGCAGCGCGACGACCACCCCGGCGAGGACCTCGACCACTCCGACGGCGTACATGGCGTGGCGGGGGGTCACGGGAAGGGGTCGGGCCAGCACCGGCGCCAGGTACTGGTCCCAGCGGACGAGGAGGTTGGGGAACTTGTCGAGTCCGAACACCACCGGTGCGACGACGAAGGCGCTGCGCAGGACCACGTAGGCCTGGTACGCCGCGTCCCTGCGGACTCGGGATGCTGGTGCGGACGGGTCACCAGGGTGACGGGCGTCCACGGGCAGGTGGGTCGTGGCCATGAGGTCCTCCTCGGAGGTTTGACGTGAGCCCACCGGTTCTGGCTGACATCGAGCCAGGGGCGGTGAGACGCTGACAGGGTGTTAGCGCGGTCGTGCCTCGCAGTCCTTACCGAGTCGCGGGAGCGTGGTAAGACTCCGGCCGCTCCGCGCAGCAAACAGTGCATGAGCACCCAGCAGAGGCAGATACCCGGCGCGGCGAGACCGTGCCGGTTCCCCGGCCCGCCCGTCGACGTGGTGGCGTGGCGCGCCTGCAGACTGCGGGAGGTGGGCTTCGCTGCCGCGCTCGCGGACTCTCTGGCCCGGGCCACGGTCGACCTGCACGCCCTCCTCCAGCTGGTCGATGCCGGCTGCCGCCCAGACCTGGCGGCGCGGATCCTGTCCCCGATCGACTCCCCACTGCACCCGGACCCGGCCGGCCGGTGAGCACCGTCGACCGCGACGAGGCCCGCTCCACGCGGGCCGTCACGCAGGTGGCCGAGACACCACTCGAGTCATCGGCCGCTGTGCCTCCCACGGCACCCACCGGGGCGCCAGGTCGGTCGCGAGACTGGGTCGTGGCGCTCACCACCCCGGGCCACGAGCAGACCGTGGCCCTGCGCGAGCTGCACCGGCTCATGCTGAAGGCCGCCGCACACCAGGTGTGGCGCATGCGGGCAGCCCTTCCGGACGCCTCCCCGGGCACGGTGGAGGACATCGCGAACCAGGCAGCGGACGACGCCATGACGGCCCTGCTCGGCAAGCTGCACACCTTCGAGGGCCGCAGCCGGTTCACCACCTGGGCCTTCAAGTTCGCGATCCTCGAGGCCGCGTGCGAGGTGCGTCGCCTGCAGTGGCAGCATCGCGAGGTCGAGCTTCGTGACTTCGACGTCGCAGCCGGGAACCACGACAGCCCCGAACGTCACGCCGAAGGGAGCGACCTCGCCCAGGCACTGGTGGCCGCCATGCGGAGCGTGCTCACTCCCCACCAACGACGGGTTGCCATCGCCCTGCTCGTCGACGGAGTCCCCATCGACGTCCTGGCCGACCGGTTGGGCACCACCCGCGGCGCCCTCTACAAGACCGTCCACGACACCCGCACGCGCCTGCGCACAGAGCTGAGCGCGCGCGGATACCTGACCGCCACCGCCCCCACCACCTCGGCAGGTCCAGCATGACCAGCACCAGCCCCATGCCATCCTCACCGGACCGACCCGCGGCCGCGCTGGCTCCCGGCGCCCTGACAGAGGCAGCCGTGGATTCCCTCCTGCTCGACACGACCCCGTGGCTGTCCTGCGAGGAGTGCTTCGAGCGCATGGACCGCTACGTCGAAGCAGCCGTCGCCCAGGAGGACCAGCGTGACGTCGCCATGGCCCGACACCTTGCCGGGTGCGCTGCCTGCCGGGAGGAGGCCGAGTCGCTCATCGAATTCTTCGACGCGTCGCCACACTGAGCTCAGGGGTCGGTCGTCCGCCGGTGTCGGACCCGGACAGAGGAGAAGCACGTGGGCCGGATGCGCGGCGTCGTCGAGGAACCTGAGGGTCTGCGTTACCTGCCGGAGCTCCTGTCCACCGAGGAGGAGCAGCTCCTGCTCGGGCGGGTGCGCGACCTCGAGTACGGCGAGGTACGGATGCACGGGCAGGTGGCCCGACGTACGGTGCGCCACTACGGCCTCGGCTACTCCTTCGACAGCGGAGAGCTCTCCCCCGGCGAGCCGGTGCCGCCGTGGCTGACCGAGGTTCGTCGTCGAAGCGCCGAGCTGCTGGCGCGCCACCCCGAGGACCTCGCCGAGGTGCTCGTGACGCGCTATCCACCCGGAGCGACCATCGGGTGGCACCGTGATGCCCCTGCGTTCGGGGACGTCGTGGGCGTCTCTCTGGGATCCCCGTGCCTGTTGCGCTTCCAGCGAGGCACCGGCACGCAGCGCCGAGTCTACGAGGTGATGCTCCAGCCGGGCTCGGCGTACGTGCTGTCGGGACGCAGCCGCACGGTCTGGCAGCACAGCATCCCGGCGGTCGAGCAGGAGCGCTTGTCGGTGACCTTGCGCACGGTACGTCGTGGGTGGCGCCCGTCCTGAGCGCCGCGGTGCGTCCGCAGGCCTCTGACGCGGACCTCCAGCGCACCTGACCAGACGTCCACGTGCACCGCACCGAGAAACCGGGTAGGTCTTCTCGGGAAAGGGAGGCTGAGCGATGAGGTCGTGGCGCAAGTCCGAGGTCGGCGCGGTGAGCAGGGCGTATGCCTGGCTCGTGGTCAAGCTCCGCTGGTTCGTCGTGCTGGCGTGGGCGGTAGCCGGTGTCGCCGCGGCCGTATGGCTGCCCGCCACGCTGCCCAACGCGGGGCTGAGAGGGTTCGCGCCGCCCCACAGCCATGCCATCAGCACGGAGGTCACCTCCGCGAAGGCCTTCGGCTTCCCCATCCTGTCGCGCACCCTGCTGGTGCAGCATGACGACCACGGCCTGTCGGAGGCGGCGCAGAAGCGGGTTGCGGAACGCGCGGTGGCAGTCGCCAAAGGCAGGGCCGGGGACGTCGGCCCGATAGCGGCGGCGGTACCCATCGTGAACGCCAGGGGCGTCTTCCCGTCCTCCTCCAAGCAGGGCACCACTGCCCTGACGTACATCGTCACGAAGCCCGGTACCAGCTTCTCCGAGGAGGTCACCGCGGCGCAGACGTTCGGCCGGCAGCAGATGAACCGGCCGGACGACCACCTCGTCGGGGTGACGGGGACCGTCCCTGCCCAGGTGGCGCAGACCCGGATCCTCTACAGCCACCTGTGGCTGCTCGAGGCCGCGACCCTCGCCGTGGTCATCGGCATCGTCGCCCTGAAGTTCCGGTCGGTCGTGGCCCCCCTGGTGGCACTGCTGACCGCCGCGGCGTCGTACTTCCTGGCGGTTCGGACCACGAACTACGTCGGCGGGTACCTCAACGGCGGCGTCCCCGAGGAGCTCAAGCCCTTGGTCCTGGCGCTCGTCCTCGGCATCGTCACGGACTACGCCATCTTCTTCCTGTCCAGCATGCGCACCGGGTTGGTGCAGGGCCAGGACCGGCTGACGGCGGCCAAGACGGCGACCGCGCAGACCGGCCGGATCGTCGTCGTTGCCGGGATCGCGGTGGCGGCCGGCAGTGCCGCGATGCTGGTCGCCCGGTCCGGGTTCTTCCGCGCGTTCGGACCCGTGCTGGCGCTCTCCGTCCTCACCGCGGTCGTCGTCTCGGTGACGTTGCTGCCGGCCCTGCTGGCGATCTTCGGCCGGGCGCTGTTCTGGCCGACTGGGCTGAAGAGAGAGGGCGCGCCCCGCCTGGTGCGTCTCGCGGCCCGGGTCCTCACCGTGCGCGTGGTCGCCTTCGTGCTGGCCGGGGCCTGCATCGTCGGCCTCGCCATGCTGAGCACTGCCGCGAGCCGGATGCGCCTGGGAGTGACCTTCGTCGCCGCGCTGCCTGCCGACAGCCAGTCACACGTCGCCGCGGACGCCGCAGCCGCCGGGTTCGCAGCTGGCATCATCGCGCCCACCGAGCTGCTCCTGCAGGGCAGCAAGGTGGGCAGCGACCAGCAGAAGCTCACCCGGCTCGGCCAGGAGCTGGAGCGACAGCCCGGGGTCGCGGGCGTGCTCAGTCCCAGCGCCCTGCCCGAGGACCTTGCGCAGGGCGCCTTGGTAACGCGCGCGGGCGACGCTGCCCGGTTCCTGGTCATCCTCGACCACGACCCGCTCGGGCCTACGGCGATCAGCGACGTCAACCGGCTGTCCACGACCATGCCCAAGCTCCTGCGGCAGGCGGGGCTGGGCGGCCTGGACTTCGGCCTGGCTGGCGACACGGCCGTGGCCGGCGAGCTGGTGGACGCGACCAACGCGGACCTGCTGCGCATCGCCATCGCGGTGCTGTTGACCAACCTCATCCTGCTCATGGTGTTCCTCAGGGCGGTCCTCGCGCCGGTGCTCCTGCTGGCCTGCAGCGTGCTCGCCCTCGCCGCCTCACTGGGCTGTCTCACGCTCGTGTTCCACGACCGGCTCGGGCACGACGGCGTGACGTTCTACGTGCCGTTCGCGGCCTCGGTGCTGCTCCTCTCACTGGGGTCCGACTACAACATCTACGGGGTCGGCCACGTCTGGAGCCGGGCCAACCACACGACCCTGCGCCGGGCTCTGGCGGAGCGGATCCCGGAGACCTCCGGCGCCATCACCGCGGCCGGCCTGACGCTCGCCGCAAGCTTCGGGATGCTCGCCCTCGTCCCGCTGCGGCAGTTCCGCGAGCTGGCTTTCCTCATGGGCCTCGGGGTGCTGCTCGACGCCTTCGTCGTGCGCACGATCCTCGTACCGTCGGTCCTCACCCTGCTCGGCCGTTTCAGCGCCTGGCCGCGAAGGCTTCCCGAGCCTGACGTCGGGCTGTCACCGGCGGGCCTGCCGTCGGCAGCCCCGAGCCCCGGGTCGTGAGGGCTGCGGTTCCCGTCGCAAGCGCATGATGGGCTGGTGATCGACCACCTGGCGCCCGCTCGACGCAGGATGCTGGTCGTCACCCTCACCATCCTCGCCATCGGGGCAGCTGCCGTCGTGGGCGTGCTGGCGTCCGCCCGCTATGGCCAGGGAGCCGGCCGCGTCGACCAGAGCAGGCCCGGACCGGTGCTCCTCGTGCCCGGGTACGGCGGGTCCGTCGCGGGGCTGCAGTCCATGGCGGCGTCCTTGCGCGGCGCCGGGCGTGACGTCACGATCGTGCAGCTGCCGGACCAGGCCCTCGGCGACCTCGCCGTCCAGGCGGACGCCGTGGCGAGCGCGGCACAGGAGGCGCGAGACCGGACCGGAGCAGCCTCGGTGGACGTCGTCGGCTACTCCGCTGGGGGCGTCGTCGCGCGCCTGTGGGTGACGGAGCACGGTGGGAGCGACACCGTACGGCGCCTGGTCACCCTGGGGTCGCCGCACCACGGCACCAACCTTGCCGACCTCGGCGCCCTGGTCGAGGGACGGTGCCCCTTGGCGTGCCAGCAGCTGTCCCCCTCCAGCCCGGTGCTGGCCAGGCTGGACGGGGAGCCACTCCCCGCCGGCCCCGAGTACGTCTCACTGTGGAGCACCCGGGACGACGTGGTGGCACCGCCGAGCTCGGCCGTGCTCGACGGCGTCCCGAGTCCGTCGCTGCAGAGCATCTGCCCCACCTTGCAGGTGCGGCACAGTGAGCTGCCCGCGGACCCGCTGGTGCAGCGGCTGGTCGGCGAGGCGCTGGGGACCGGCCGGGTGCCGAGCTGGGGTCCGGCAGACTGCGCCCGGCTCACGTCGTGAGCTTGCTCAGCCCCGGCCGGAGAGTGGGGAGGGAAGCGCTCAGCTGGTGATGTCCTTCGTGGTGAAGTTGGCCCACGCCGCACCGAGCAGGACGACGAGGTACACCACCTGCAGCCCCACCCCGCGCTCGATGTTGCTCCACAGGATCGGGTCGCGGTAGAGGTCGACGAAGGAGAGCCAGTACCGCGTCGGCAGGTACGGCTGCAGGGGGCGAGCCGCGTCCAGCGTCAGCAGCACGGAGGACCCGATGAGGAACGCGAGAGCACCAAGGGTTGCGGACTGCGGCGCATCGGTCACCGTCGACAGGAACAGGCCCATGGCGGCCACGCAGAGCATCGACACGGTGACGAAAGCGATGGCCGCGCCAGTGCGCCAGGCGATCTGCCAGGGCGACAGCACGGACCCCGAGACGCTGATCATCGCCTGGGACACGGGTGCGTTGCCGAGCAGCAGCCGTCCCACGACGAATCCGACCAGGGCGACACCCAGGACGGCGACCACGACGAACGTCGAGACCGCGACGAGCTTGCGCAGCAGCAGCCTGGTGCGCCCCACCGGCCGCAGCAGCAGGTAACGGAGCGTTCCTGACTGTGCCTCGCCCGCCACGCTCTCTCCCGCGGCCACCGCCACTGCGACGGGCAGGAACAAGGGCAGGACGATCGCCAGGGCGGCTATGGCGAACAGCGACCCGTTGGCGGTCACCGCCGCCAGGAACGCCGGCCCCTCCCCGGGCCGCGGAGCGATCCGCGTCCAGGCGAGGAGTCCCGCGACCAGGGTCGGCAGTACGTTGAGCAGGGCGAAGGCCAACCACGTCCGCCTGCGTCCGAACAGCTTGCGCAGTTCCACCCCCATCAGCGCGCCACCTCCCCCGGTCTCCGGGCGCTGGTGCGCTCGGTGATCACCTCCTCGAGGGTGAGGCGCTCGGCGCCGAGCGTGCGGACCCTGACCCCTGCCCTGACCAGACGCTCGTTGAGCTCGGCCGCGTCGGCTGCCCGGACGAGGAGCCGGTCACCCTCCCGCCGCTCGACGGTGCCGTCGAGCACGGCCAGGGCCCGGTGCACGTCCGACGTCTCAACGACGGTCCGGCCGGTGGGGGCACGCAGCCCGGCCAGCTCCTCCTGGAGGACGAGGTGGCCGCGGTCGAGGACTCCTACCTTGGTGCAGAGCTGGTCGACCTCGGCGAGCAGATGGCTGGACAGCAGGATCGTCGTACCGTCCCGGTGCAGCCGCCGCAACAGCTCGCGGACCTCTCGGATGCCTTGCGGGTCAAGCCCGTTCGTGGGTTCGTCGAGGACGAGGAGCTCGGGCTGGCGCAGCAGGGCCGCAGCGAGGCCGAGGCGCTGGCGCATTCCCATGGAGTACGCCGAGACCGGTCGCCCGCCGACCGCGCCCAGGCCCACGACCTCCAGGACCTCACGCACCCGACGGCTGCGGTCGCGTCGACCGCCAGCGACGGCGCCCGCTGGCAGCCGACCGCTCGCGTCGTGGAGGCGGAGGTTCGCGGCGCCTGACAGGTGACCGTAGGCCGCGGGGCCTTCGACGAGAGCTCCGACTCTGGGTAGGACCCGGGAGCCGGCCCGGGGCATCCGCTCGCCGAGCAGCTCGATGGTTCCGGACGTGGGGAGCACCAGTCCCAGCACGCAGCGGATCGTGGTGCTCTTGCCCGACCCGTTCGCGCCGAGGAACCCGTAGATGTCACCCTCCGCCACACACAGTGACACGCCGTCGACCGCTGTCACGGCGGCATACCTCTTGGTGAGGCCCTCGGTGCGGATCATCCGCCGGCCCCTGGTGAGGCGGCCAGCTCGGTGGCAGCGCGCGCGAGGCCCTGTGGCGTCAGGGTGCCGGTGACGAGCCAGTCCTCGCCGGTGCGGCCGGGGTCGGTGAGCAGCAGCCCGACCGGCCCGACGACGACCATGAGCCCCTCGGGGAGTCGGCTGACACCGGCAGCCCCCTGGAGCTGGCTGCGGAGCGAGCGGGCCAGCCGCGGCGGCAGGGCAGCCACCAGCGCCTGGGTGACGCCGCGCCCGTACTGGCCGATGGCGTCGACGCCGGTCGCCGAGCCGCCGCGCCGCATACCCAGAAGCGCGTCGGGCGGCGTGGCCACGGAGAACTGCCGCACCGCTGCGAGCACGTCGAAGCGGCTGCCGGTCCTGAGGCGCGACCCCGGCGGTGGGGCGAAGGCCGTGTCCGCCGCGGCCGGCTTGGTGGGCGTGAAGTCCAGGAACGTGGTGGAGAGCGCGGCGACCCCCGGCGAGGTGCCGTAGACCTCCACGAGCACGGGTATGCCGGAGGAGCGGTCGGCCCATACGTCCACCCGCCCGATGCTCGACAGGGGCTCCGAGGGGCGGAGGCGGAGACCATCGGTCGCTCGGCCCGCAACGCGCCGCGACGGCAGCGTGGACACCTCCTCGGGCCTTGCGTCGACGAGCATGCGGGCTGCCAGGGCGGGTGGCAGCGAGTCGGCGTCCTGCGGGAGTCGGACCTCCCCCTGGGGGACCGGTCCAAGACGGGTCACCCGGTTGCCCTCGAAGTCCCAGACCCAGACCCCGTCCCGTGACGTGCGGATGCTGTGCTCGCCCGTGGGGCTGAGGGTGTCGGCCCGCCAGTCGTCCGGAGCGCGCCACCAGACCCGCAGCTGGGTTCGCCCCCCGAGCAGCGAGGCGACCGACTCGAACTGGTCGGAGACCGGGAGAGCGATGGAGCCCGTGGACTCGACGTAGCCGGCATAGGGGCGGCCCCATGAGGCGCGCATCCGCTGGAGAAGCGCCGCCGCGGAGCCCTCGGCCCGAGCCCCCGGCACAGGGAGGACCCGAACGAGCACCGGGGTCAGGGCCAGTGCTGCCGCGAGGGCGACCACGACGGCCCAGCGCGTCGACCGAGTCACCTCGTCAACCTATGTCAGCACTCGGATCCGCGCACGGAGCGTGCGATTTCGCGTCCTTCAGCTCACCCAGCCCCCCCACGAGGTCGCTGATGCTCCGGTCTCTCCCTGGCGCGGTCGGTTCCGGACCCCGACATGGGTTCAGGGTCGCCTCAGGGTCAGGCCCGGGTGGCTCCCCGATGTGTCGGCCGGTCGATCGCGGCCACGATGCTCAGCATGATCACAGTCGAGTCACTCACGAAGACCTACGGCCGCGGGATGACCGCCGTCGACGACGTCTCCTTCACCGCCGCGACAGGCCGCGTAACGGGCTTCCTCGGACCCAACGGCGCCGGGAAGTCCACCACCATGCGCATCATGGTCGGGCTCACGCCGGCCACCTCGGGGACCGCCACCGTCGACGGCCGCCGGTTCACCGACCTGCCCAACCCCGGGCGGGACGTGGGGGTCCTCCTGGACGCCTCAGCACAGCACGCCGGTCGCACCGGTCGGGAGATCCTCACCCTCGCCCAGCGCACCATGGGCCTGCCCCGGACGAGGGTTCAGGAGATGCTCGACCTGGTGAGCCTCACCGAGGACGAGGCGGACCGGCGAGTCCGCAACTACTCGCTCGGGATGCGCCAGCGCCTGGGCATCGGTGCCGCTCTCCTGGGAGACCCCCATGTACTCATCCTCGACGAGCCGGCGAACGGGCTGGACCCCGCCGGGATCCGCTGGATGCGCGACCTGCTGCGCGGGTACGCCGACCGCGGCGGCACGGTGCTGCTCTCCTCGCACCTCCTGCACGAGATCGAGGTGATCGCCGACGACCTCGTCGTCATCGGGAAGGGACGGATCGTCGCGCGGGGCACCAAGGCGGACCTGCTCGCAGCCGCAGGAACGGTCGTGCGCGCTCGCGACAGTGTCGCCCTGGCCGCGGCCATGGAGGGGGCCGGCCTGAAGATCACCGCGCACGCCGACGGCAGCGTGCATACCGATGCGTCATCCGACCGGGTGGGCGAGATCGCTCTCGCCAGGGGCCTGGTCCTCACGGAGCTCCGCGCAGCCGACGGGGCCGGGCTCGAGGAGATGTTCCTCGAGCTCACCGCAGACACCCAGCGTGAAGGAGTAGCAGCATGAGCACCACCGTCCTGACCACTGCCAGGCCCGAGCCGGCGACCAGCGAGGAGCGCAGCCGCAGGGCTGTGGGCCGGATCCCGTTGAGCCGTATCGTCGGGGTCGAGCTGCGGAAGATGTTCGACACGCGCTCGGGCTTCTGGCTCATGGCCAGCATCGTCATCACGAGTGTGCTCGCGACGGCCGCCATCATCGTCTTCGCACCCGACGACCAGCTCACCTTCGACAACTTCGCGGCCGCGATCGGGGCTCCCATGACGGTGATCCTGCCGATGATCGGAATCCTGGCGGTGACCAGCGAGTGGAGCCAGCGCAGCGGTCTGACCACGTTCACCCTCGTGCCGCATCGCGGTCGCGTGCTGGGGGCCAAGCTCCTCGCAGCGATCACTGTGGGCGTCGTGGCGATGTTCATCGCCCTCGGCGTGGGCACGCTGGGGACCCTCGTCGGAAGCGCCATCGCCGGCGTGGATCCGGTCTGGAACGTCAGCGCCATGCACTTCACGCTCATCGTCCTGGGCAGCGTCCTCGGAATGCTGTTCGGCTTCATGCTGGGCCTGGTGATCCGGAACTCGGCGGGTGCCATCGTCACGTACTTCGTGTACACCCTCGTCCTGCCGCCCCTGCTCGGGCTCCTCGCGGCCAACCAGAGGTGGTTCGCCGACCTTCAGCCCTCGGTCGACTACAACTTCGCGCAGAGGCCGTTGTTCGACGGGAACGTCTCGAGCCAGCAGTGGCAGCACCTCGCCGTTGCAGGTGCACTGTGGTTCCTCCTGCCCATGGCCGTCGGGCTGAGGATCGTCCGTCGCGCCGAGGTGAAGTGACCGGCCTGGCCGGATGAGAGTCCGCCCGCTCGACCGCCGGACCTCCGGCGCAAGGGCGGGTGGACTCTCGCGTCTGCCCGCGGACGGGGACGCCGGCGCGGGATGCGGATGCGCCCGCAGGCAGCGGCGATGTCGTGGCCTACGACGGTCGGAGTACGTGCGGTGACTCCTCACGGGGGTCGACGCCAGCGGCGTGGCCGGGCGAGGGTGGACGCATGCCGGCAGCTCCGGCGGGACCCCTGAGGAGGACGTGATGACGCAGCCATTCCGGTTCGGGATCGTGGCGACGGCCCGAACGCGTGACGAATGGGTCCGCCTGGCCCGCCGGGTCGAGGAGCTCGGGTTCGACTCGCTGCTCGTGCCCGACAACCTCGACGGTGTGGCCCCGATGCTTGCCTGCACGGCTGCAGCGGCGGCCACCACCCGAGTTTCCGTCGGACCGTACGTGTTGGCCACACCCCTTCGCACACCTGGGCTGGTGGCAGCCGAGGCGGCGAGCCTGGCGGTGCTGGCCGACGGGCGGGTCGAGGTGGGGCTTGGTGCCGGCCGTCCCGACTCGAACGACGAGGCGGCCCGGCTCGGTGTGCCGTTCGGGACGCCAGGGGAACGGGTCGCCCGGCTCGAGGCGACGATTCATGCGGTCCGAGAGCGGGTGCCCGACGCCCCGGTGACCGTCGCCGCGCATGGTCCCCGGATGCTCCGGCTCGCCGGACGCACGGCGAACGTCGTGGCGCTCGGCGCCTCACCGTTCGCGGACGAGGACGACCTCGCGGCGATGGCGGCGACCGTGAGGAAGGCCGCCGGAGAGCGTGCGGAGGCGGTCACCCTGAACCTCAACCTGACCGCGGTCGGTGACGACGTCCCTGTGTGGTTGAGCCGGCGGATGGGCGTGACGATCGAGGGCCTGCAAGCCGCGAACGCGGCCGGCCTGGTGCGCGGGACGCCGCAGGAGATGGCCGACACCCTGGTCCGGCGCCGAGAGTCGACCGGCGTCTCCTACTTCTGTGCGGGCGCCGACAACGCCCAGCGCCTCGCTCCGGTGGTTGCCCTGCTCTCCGGACGCTGAAGCTCTCGGTTGCTGCCTACGCCGGCTCGGCTGGTCAGAAGGCCCGGCCCGAAGCCAGCGACGCCCGCGCGAGGACAGGCCGCACGAACACCGCACGCCATGCCGGATGCCCAAGGAGTGACGGGTCAGAGATCGACTGGCCAGGAACGCGGCCCCGCCTGCCTCCTCAGGGGTGAGCGGGCGTCATCCCAGCGCCGCGCCGACAGGGAGTCCGGGCGGACGGTGTGCTTGCCGTGCGAGTCTGGGAGGTGGGGCGTCCGCCCAACCCGACGGCGCGATGGAGGGACGATGAGCCAGTACGTGGTCAGGCCGCTGACGTCAGGGACCTGGGATGGGTTCGCGGCGCTGGCCGAGCGGCACAACGGCGTGTTCGGTGGCTGCTGGTGCACGTGGTTCCACACGATGAGTGCCGAGAAGGAACGCACGTACGAGGGCAACAGATCCCTGAAAAGGCGCCTCGTCGACGAGGGCCGGGCGCATGCGGCGCTGGTGTACGACGGGGACGAGGTGGTTGCCTGGTGCGAGTACGGAAGCCCGCAGGAGCTGCCGAACATCTATCACCGCAAGCAGTACGAGGAGGCGCTGGACCTCCTTCCCGACTACCGGATCACCTGCATCTTCGTCGACAGGCGCTACCGCCGAAGAGGTCTGTCGTCCGTCGCGCTCCAGGGGGCCGTCGAGCTGATCGAGGCCGGGGGCGGCGGCATTGTCGAGGGGTACCCGCACGACACCGGTGGCAAGAGGAAGTCAGTCCTCTACAACGGAACCCGGACACTGTTCGAGAAAGCGGGCTTCGCCTATGTCCGCAGCAAGGGAGCCGGCAACTGCGTCATGCGCCGCAGGGTGCCGTAGCGTTGGCGCCGACCAGACACGAGGTGAGGACCCGAATGACGACCACGCGGTTCACGGTCCACACCAGCCTTTCGCCGAGCGACGTCCTGGCCGTGCTCACCGACTTCGGCCCGGCACGGTCTCGTTGGTGGCCGAACGTCGACGATGCTCACTTCGCAGTGCATGGCCAGGGGCCGGACTGGGCGGAGGTCACCGAAGGCACTGCGATGGGGTGGGAGCGGGAACGCTACTCGTGGGACGGCGCCGCCGGGTTGGTCACGATCGACACCCTGGACTCCAACCTGTGGGCGCCTGGCAGTGGCTGGCGGTACGAGATCGTGCCGGCAGCGCCCGGCAGCGACCTCCACGTGTCCCTGACGCGGATACCGAAGTCGTTCAAGGGAAGGCTGGTCGCGGCCTTGGTCCCGGTCGCAGGGCCACGCGCGCTGGGCAGGCAGTTCCAGTCCGTCCTGCGCAGGGCCGAGGCCCGGTGACGTGCGGTCCGACGACGTCCACGGCATCGAGGCAACCAACGGCTACCGCTACAGCGCCCCTACGTTCGACAGCGAGGGGCCCTGACCATCCATGTCCGTGCCGGCTATGAGGACGTCACCGGCGCCGACGTGCCGGGCGGCCAGGCCTGGCTGGGCGCGGTCGCCTCGAGCTGGTCGAACACCGGCGGGCGGGGTGGCTTCACCCGCCCGCCGGATCCCTTTGCCGGCCTCCCGGTGGCGCAGCCGAAGTGGTCAGTCGAGGCCGACGTAGACCGACTTGGTCCAGCTGTAGAAGTCCAGGGCCTGGCTGCCCTGCTCCCGGTAGGCGTTGTTGGACGACTCCTTGACGCCGCCGAAGGGAACATTGAGATCGACGCCACCAGTGGGCCGGTTGACCTTCACCACGCCCGCTTGGATCCTCTCGACGAACTTGGCAACGGACTGCAGACGCTGCGTGATGAGACCGGCCGAGAGGCCGAACTCGGTGTCATTCGCCAGCTCGATGGCATGGTCCTCGTCGTTGGCCCGCAGTAGGCCGACCACTGGGCCGAAAACCTCCTCGCGGGCAACTCGATGGGAGGGCGCGACGTCGGTCAGCACCGTGGGAGCGAAGTGGAGCCCATCCGTCGTTCCGCCGGTCACCAGGGTGGCTCCCTCGCTCACGGCCGCCGCGACATACCCCTGGTCCGTCGCAAGCTGGCTTTCGCTGACGACTGGGCCCATCTTCACGCCCTCGCGCAGACCGTTCCCGGGAGCGTAGGCAGCGGCACGTTTCGCCAGGGCATCTGCAACGGCATCGTGGATGCCGGGGGTGCAGATCACCCTGCTGGTCGCAGTACAGGCCTGACCGGTGAGCCCGAACGCTCCCGCGGCGATGATGTCGGCGGCCCTCTCGGGGTCGGCGTCGTCGAGCACGACGACCGGGTTCTTTCCGCCCATCTCGAGCTGGCTTCGGATGCCCCGGGAGGCGGCCAGCTCACCGATCTCTCGGCCGACAGGGTTGGATCCGGTGAACGAGACGGCCTTGACCAAGTGATGCTTGACGATCGCATTGCCGACCACGCTGCCCCTGCCATGGACGAGCGTGAAGACACCGGGCGGGAGTCCGGCGTCGATCAGGGCGTTCGCCAGGTGCATGGTCGAGACCGTTGTCAGCTGGGCGGGCTTCATGACCACAGCGTTGCCCGCGGCAAGCGCCGGGGCCGCTTTCCACGTGGGAATCGCGATGGGGAAGTTCCACGGCGTGATGAGCCCGACGACGCCGAGCGGCTCCCGACGGGTGAATACGTGAGTGTCGGGGACGCCCGAGGGAAAAGTGGAGCCATGGGACCGCCAGCACTCGGCGCCGAAGAAGTCGAGGATGTCAGCGGCCCGCCGCACTTCACCGATGGCCTCCGGGAGGGTCTTACCCTCCTCTCGGGTGAGGTCCCTGGCAATCTGGTCGACCCGATCCCGGATCAGCTGCGCGGAACGCGAGAGCACCGCCCCCCGGGCGGGACCGGTCATACCGGCCCACACCTCCTGAGCGACCGCCGCCGCGTTGACCGCCGCGTCGACCAGTTCCGGCGTGCCTGCCGACACCTCGACGACCACGTCGGCCGGGTCAGCGGGGTTGACGCGCTTGTCTGCGGCATCGTCATCGGTCCAAGCGCCATCGATGAGGTGGGTGACGCGGTACACGGTGTCCATGACAGTCTCCTTATCGTCGCCCGCTGTGAGCGGAGCAGGAATGGTTCAGGTCGGTGCGGCTACGGGCGGACCAGCACTTTGAGCGCACCTTGCGAACGGACAAGGTCCAGGGCCTGACCGAACTCCTCGAGCGGCACGCTGTGAGTGACGAGCGGCTCGGTCTGGTCGCCCATCCGCGCCAGAAGGTCGACAGCGCGGCCGAACGTGGAGTTGACGGCGGTCGAACCCACGATGGTCAGCTCGTGCCAGTTGATGCGATGCGGGTCAAGGCTCACGCGCGACCCCTGCTTCGCGACGCCCATCAGAAGCATCGAGCCGCCCCTACGCAGGGTGTTGAAGCCGTCCTCGATCGCCGCCGGTACACCGGTTGCATCCACGACAACGGCGGTGTCCGGGCGTGCGAGCTCACCCACCGAGCTGACGACCGTGTCGAAGCCCAGCTTGTCGGCAACCGCCCGGCGGACGTCAGAACGCTCTACGACCGCCACCTCGGTGCCGACATGGCGCAACACGAGGGCGGTAAGCAGGCCGATCGGGCCAGCACCGAGGACGACGGCGTCCTCGCCGGTGGCCGTGCCGAGACGGTCTATACCGTGGAGTACGCAGGAGAGGGGCTCCGCGAGCAGCGCCACCTCCCATGGCATCTCGTCGGGGATCTTGACGCATGAGGTGGCCCGGACCGCCGTCTTCTGGGCGAAGCCGCCTGGATAGCGTGACCCGTAGCCGCCCTTGTCGGGGCAGAGGTTGGGTCTGCCCTCGAAGCACCGCGCGCAGTGGTCGCACGATATCGACGGGTCGACCACTACTCGCTCGCCGACGTTGAGCCAGTCGACCCGCGCGCCGACGGCCGCGACGGTGCCGCCGAACTCGTGTCCCGGAATGGCTGGGAGGCGCACGAGCGGGTTGCCACCGGCGAGGGTGTGCAGGTCGGTACCGCACACGCCGCAGCCGACCACGTCGATGAGCACTTCGCCGGGAGCCGGCCTGGGCTCTGGGACCTCCCCGATCGTCCACTGGTCGGGGGCGTTGAGTTGCAGCGCACGCATGATCGGACTCTCCTCAGATGTCACTTGATAGCGAGGGCATTGGCCGGCGACCCCGCCCCGCCTGGGGTGTTGATCGGCGCGGAGCAGAACAGTCCCTGGTAGCGGCCGTCGACGGCGCAGTCCGCCGCGAGCGCTTCCAGGTCGAACAGCTCTCCGACTGCGTAGCCGAGCTTGGGGATCAGTCGGAGATGCAGAAAGCCGTCATCGTGGGACTTGTCGAAAGGCATCCGCTCCAGGGCGGGGCAGTCGGCGGCCACCGCGGCGACCCGGTGGTCCCACAACCAGCGGGCCGTGCTCTCGTCGGGATCCAGGCCCGGCGCGGCGAAGAGCCCTGCCGCGGACAGCTCCTCGCGCTTCGCCGTCGGGAGCCGGCGGTACCACGCCAGCCAGCCCGTGTTGACCAGGAGGACGTCACCGGGCTCGACAGAGCTGCCTTGTGACGCAATGACCTCGTCCAGCGCGTCTGCCGTGATGCCGTACGGCGATGCGGGGTCGAGCGGGGTGCCCTGCCGCTCGAGGTGCCCCCATACGTCAGCCAGGACGAACCGCCCGGCGATGCCGCGGGTTGCCCACTGGTCGATCCCGAGCGCCGGGTGCGTGCGATGGGTGACCGCGGCTACGTCGTACCCCTGGTAGAAGCCGTGGAGTGGGTGCTCGACATGGCTGAGCGCATCCCACTGGCTGGAGGCCTGGGGGAAGAAGGCGTCGTAGTAGTCGTCGAAGCCGCCCCCGTCGAGGGCCACGCGATGGTGGTCCAGAGCGCCACGGCCGAGGATCGGCGGATCAGGTTCCGTGGTGGCGAGGTTGAGCGAGAAGGTGACCCCGCGACGTACCTCGCCCGCGGCGCGGACGAGCGCCTGCGGAGTCATGAAGTTCAGGGTGCCGACATCATTCCCGAACACCCCCCAGGCCGCCCCCGCTGGTCCGGTGGTTGTTCGGGCGAGCTCGTCATAGCGGGGAGCTGCAGCGGCGTCGAAGCTCATCTTTCGACCAGCCCCAGAAACTCGAGGGTGCTTTCGAACTGCGCCTGGAGCATGAGCAGCCCTGGATGCGGGGTGCACCCCCGCTCGGCCGCCAACTTCAGGAGCGCGGTCTCCGGCGGCGCCATCACTGCGTCGGCGACCACCACGCCCGGGCGAAGGACCGCAGGGTCGACCGGGAGCGAGTCGCCGGGTTTCATGCCGAGACTCGTCGTGTTGACCACGACGTCGAACTCCTCCTCGCCGCCGTGCAGTACGGCGTCGCAGGCAGGGAACGCCTGGCGCACCTGAGCGGCGATCACCGCCGCCTTGTCGCGGGTGCGGTTCGTGATGACCAGCGTGCCTACCCCTGCTTGGGCAAGGGCGAAGGCGACTGCGCGCGCGGTACCGCCCGCACCGGACATCAGGACCTTGGCGCCCTTCAGCCGGTGGTTGGCCTGGAGCAGACTCTGCACCAGGCCGATGCCATCGAACTGACCTCCCACCAGCGTGCCGTCGGAATCACGGCGGATGACGTTGGTGGCGCCACAGAGCTCGGCCATCGGCGTGAGCTGGTCGACGAGGTGGACCATCGCCTCCTTGTGCGGAATGGTGACTCCGATACCCGCCAGGGTGCGCCAGGCCCGGAACGCCGGAGCCATGGAGGCCAGGTCTTCGGGAGCCACCTCCACGGGCACCACGACGACATCGATGTCGCGCTCCCCCAGCAACCGGTTGTAGAGCGCCGGCGTCCGCACATGATGGATGGGGTAGCCGATGTGGGCGTAGGTACGGGTGGTGCCGGTGATCGTCATTGGGTCGCTCCTGGTGTGCTCGCTAAGATGGGAAAGTCCGCGCGGGAGGGGTACAGGCCGGCGGCGAGCCCCGCCAGCAGAGCGGCGCCGCGTGTCCCGCACTGGCTGACGGCCGGCACGTCGAACGGCCCCAGGACCCGTTGCCGGACAGCGCGGATCCCGGCGTTGTTGAGCCAACCACCAGCGGCCACACGCAGCGTGGCGCCCGGAAGCAGCTCGGCGAGCGCGTCGAGCGACGAGCGTGCGTTGCGGCTGGCCCGACTGACGGCGGCCCACCACAGCGCGCGAGCGCTGGGCAGGTCGAGGATCGCGTCACGGATGACGCTCGTCGCCGCGCCGGCCGTCCTGAGGTCCTGCCAGCGTGCTCCGAAGAGGGTCTCCAGTAGGTCGGCCACGTGACTCGGCAGCTGCTGTGTCGCACGCTGGGTGTCCGAACATCGACCGCCCTCTGCGCTCATGACCTCCTCCCTGCTGAAACCGCACTCGGACAGAGAGGTGAGCAGGAGGTTGAAGCGGTTGCCGGTGCCCAGGCCGGCGAGGGCGATGAGGTCCTGCTCCTCCAACCCGAGCCCGACATTGAAGCCTGCTGCCTTGAACCGATCCACCATCGGCAGGTCGACGCCGTCCGGGTTCCGGTCCAGCTGCGCTATCAGCGCTTCGCCGGTACCTAGCGAGTCGAATACGTTCGCGTCGCCATACGCCCCTGCACCCAGTGCGGCGACCACGTGGTCATGACCCGCGACCGTCAAGGCGGCGCCCGCGCATGGGGCCGGAATGCTGGCGATGCCGCATACCTCGCCCGCGGGAAGCAGGTCGGGCGTGGTGGACGCATCCAAGCCGGCCCAGCCCAGCAGCGCTGGGCTCCAGTCGCCGGTGCGCACGTCGATGAGGCCGGTGCGCGCCGCCAAGGACCGCTCGGCTATCGCCGCGCCCCCCAGGACCTGAACCGCGAGCTCCGGCACCCCGTTCCACGAGCGGACCGTCTCTCCAGCTTCGCTCACTCGGCGGAGCTCGACTGCTGGGGTACGCGCAGGGTCGAGTAGCCCCGTCGCAGCGAACACGTCTCCGTCGGGCAGCTGGGGCTGCCGCCCGTGCTGTTGGTTCCAGGCGCGTGCCGGTAGGAGGCGCCCATCCGAGAGCTCGGTGAACACGGTCTCCGCCATTCCTGTCACGCCGATGGCGGCAACGCGCCCTTGGCCGTGTGCCGACGCACACTCGTCGACCAGGGCGCGCACCGCGTCCGCAAAGTCGCCGGCCTCCATCTCGGCGCCAGAGGATGCCGATCGCCATGGGGTGGGTACAGCGATGGTGCCGAGCTGCTCTCCCGTCACCCGGTAGGCCGAGGCCTTGAAGGTCGAAGTCCCCAGATCGAGCCCCAGCAGCGTCGCCGTCATCATGCTTCCATGCTGACCGATGCCGGCTCCCGTCCGAAGGCCGAAATGAGCTCGACGAAGGAGCGTGCCATTGCCTCTACCGCCGCGTCGTGCGAGGCGCGGCCGGCGAGCAGGTCGGCGAGCGGGCGGTGCCAGATCGTCCGACCGATGGCGAAGCCGGAGAACGTCGGGACCGCAGACGCGTTGGCCAGCCACGTGTGCACCTTCTCCGGCGACTCACCACTACCAAGAACGATGCACCGCACGCCGTCCCGGCCATCTGCGGTTGCCTGTGCGGCGACGGCTGCGGTGTCCTCGACAGTGTCCAACCCCTCGATCTTCCAGATGTCCGGCTCGATCCCATGGTCCTGCATCTCGGCGATGGACTCTACGAGCAGTCGGGGAAAGAGCGTGGTGCGGAAGCCGTTCTTGTCACCGCCACCCTGCTCGAGCTGCTCGGGGGTCGGTGAGATCAGGACTTCGAGAAGGTAGTCGCGCCCCTGTTCGCGCGCGAACTGCCCGATCTTCTGCAGCAGCTGCAGCTGCGCCTTCTTCCGCTCAGCATCGTCCGCGGGGTTATGGAAGACGAGCGCCTTCACGGCCTGCGGGTCGAACCGCTCGAACCGCTCCTCGTAGTCGTCCGGGTACTGCAGCTGGAGGATGGTGGTGCGACTGGCCTCGATCGGCATCGCCACATACAGGCCGCGCGCGCGAGCCAGCCGGGCTGCGGCGGCGCCGTACTCCTCGTCGACGAGGAATGCGAGCGACTCCTGGACAGCGACGGAGCCGCGAAGCGACTCCAGGGACTCCAGGACCGCCACCTTCGCGGCCTCCAGCTCCTGAGCGGTCGCAGCCGGGTAGAGGTCTCGCAACACCTGTCGGTGGTCGAAGGCGAGCATGTAGAGCGGGTTCGGGGTTTGCGCGACGGGGGGCGCCTTGCGGACCGACATGCTGTTGGCTCCTTCACATGGCGGCGCGGCGACCTCGACGCGATGCGCGCGACATGGGTAAGTGTGTTTGTGTTGGTATCCTCAAACTACCACACAAACGCATCGCTCGACTAGCCCCGGACTTACACCGCAATGGAATCCGCTGCGATGGAAGCCCTCGGACCCGTGCCAGGCCTGGGACGACCGACGGGTCCTCGCGTGCCGTGAACCGTCGGCCACGCGGTCGACGACGTCCCTCTCGATGACGCTCTGGACCGCATTCGGGCCGGCGTCCTGGAGAAGCGGCCTATCGGGAAGGTGGATTCATCGAGGGCACCTGCAGGGAGGCAGTCAGACACCCGTCATGCGGTCTGGATCTCGACTCCCGCGTCCGAGATGAGCTGCAGCTCGCGCGGGTCCGCACGGCGGCCGGTGATCAGGAGGTCAATCTGGTCCAGCTCGGCGAACGTCATGAGGTGCTGTGAGCCGATCTTCGAAGAATCCGCGAGCACCACCACACGGCGAGCCGCGGCAACCATCCCACGCTTGACATCGCCGTCCACCTCATCGGACGTCGTGGCTCCCAGGCCGGCCGAGAAACCCGAACAACCCAGGAACACGACCTCTGCCCGAAGACCCTGCAGAGCTCGCAGAGTCCATGACCCGCCCTCCGACCAGGTACGCGGGCTCACCTCGCCGCCTAGCGTGTGGACTCTGGAGCCAGGCCGCTTGAGCAGCGTCGTGGCAACGGGCAGCGACGGAGTGACGACCGTGGTGCCGCGATCGACCGGATACGCCTCGGCAAGTGCGTGAGTCGTTGTGCCACTGTCGATCAACACCAGCGCTGCAACAGGAACCTGCGACGCGGCAAGTCTCGCGATGGCCGCCTTCTCGTTGGTCATCAGGGAACCGCGCTGGTGCACGTCGGGAACATCGCCACGACGGGACTCGAGAACTGCGCCACCGTGCACCCGGCGAAGCGATCCAGCTTGCTCGAGCGCGATCAGGTCGCGTCGGATCGTCTCTGTGGAGGTGCCGATCTCCTCGGCGAGCGCCGCGGCCGCCAGTCGTCCTTCCGACTTGAGGCGCTCGAGGATGAGGGTGTGGCGCTCAACCGCGAAAGCGCTGGACGCATCCTTGCGGACCTTACGAGCCACTGACGACCTCCGAGAGGGATCCATCGTGCGTTATCGTGCGATTGCATGCTAGTCCACCGGATAACGTGACGGGGCCGCACGGCGCCCAGGGGCGAGGCGAGTTGTGACGCTCCCGGCTCACCGTCGAGAAGGGCGGTTACGTCGTCAGCAGTATGCGCCGCGGGTCAATGACCTCACGGATGAGGCGAAGCTCGTCTGAGCTTGGGGCTTGCGTTGCAGAGACGTCGTCGTTCACCAGCGGCTCGAAGCTCATCTCGGCCAGGACCTCCTCGGTCGAGGAGGTGGCGTGAACACTCAGCAGCTGCATCTCTTTGGTCTCTTCGTGAAACCCGAAGACGGCCTTGTCCGTGATGACGCGGCTCGGTCCGCCCGGACGGAGGCCTGCGTCGGTCCGCGACGTACCGCCGTCCAGGTGACCGACGCTGGTGATGAAGTCGACCTTGTCCACGAACGTACGCTTCTTGAGATCCGTCAGGATCAGCGGACGGCGTACGTAGGCGAAGTGGTCAGTCTGGGCGAGACACCCGATGAGGCGACGTGTCGGCTTCTTGTAGTCGCCGATGGCAGTGATGTTCAGGTTTCCGAACCGGTCGATCTGGGGCGCAGAGTCGAACGAGACATCGAACATCCCGCGCGAGAGCATGTCGTTCTTGTCGCTGCAGTTGTGCAGCTGTGCGGAGGTCGGCCAGGTCGTCAGATAGTGCTGCGTCAGCCGCGGCGGGATCTGCTCCAGGTCCGGGCTCAGGAGGTTGTTCCAGTAGATGGACAGGTTCGGGGCGTGGGTCTCTTGAGCCAACCTCGCCGCGGCGATCGGGATGCCACAGGCAAGGGTGAACGCCCGTCCGGCGGTGCCGACGCCGATGAAGATCAGGTCCCCGTCCTGCAGCTCGCGCGCTGCCGCGGTCACCATGAGCTCGTTGATGGTGTATTCGCTGGAGTTCGTCATGATCAGTTCCTCACCGTACCGAGAGCTCGAAGATGCGTGCGGGCGTGAGCGCAGCTGACAGGTACTCCGCATGGTCCACCGCACCCCTGATGTACCGGTCCGCATACTCCGCGAACCGTCCATCCTTCATGAGGAGCTGGTAGTCCTGCATGTGGGCTTCGTCCTCGTCATAGAACCCGTCGCAGCTCAGCGGGTGCGCACCGAAGGGCACCTCGACGACTGCCTCAACCCAGGTGTGCGGGATATAGGTCAGGTTCGGCGTCTTGAGGATCTCACTGTGGGGAACGATCTTCTCCACCGTGACGATCAGGCGCTGGGCTGCCTTCGCCATCACCGGGTCCAGGTCATCGGCGTCGCGCGCAACGGGGAACTGAACGTTCCCGTACTCGTCGGCGACGTATCCATGAAGCAGGGTGAAGTCGGACGTCGCGGCATCCACGGCATGCAGCTTCCTGCCAGTGAAGGGACAGCTGATCTCCCTGATCTGCTCCGGGTTGTGCTCCGCCATGCCAGTGCCCAGCAGCGCATCCGTCGGCATGAACGGGACCCCGCTGGCGGCAGCCCGGAACCTGGCGGCCATCGCAACTTCAGAGAAGTCGCGAATGTCGAGCTCCCCTGCCTCCACCCGACGACGGAAGTTATAGGCAAAGCCGAACTGGAACAGTCCCTCGTAGACAGCCTCGACCCTGTCCACCGCCCCCGCGCCGGCAAGCAGGTCCGTGGTGAAGCCCGCCGGGTAGGCCAGCACCGTGAACCCGGACTTCTCCTGTCGGATCAGCTCCCTGATCAGAGCGACGGGCGACCTGCGGATGATGCTCCCGCCGATCGTCAGCGACGCCCCGTTCGGGATGAGCGCCGCCGCATCCGCCAGATGCACCAGTTTGGACTTCACTCGTCATGCCCTCTCGGTTGAAGCTGTTGGACAAATCCACACAGTCCCATAGAACCACACACGCAAGCCGGAGGACAACCCCTCAGCTCGACGCCTGGGACTCCTCTTCACGCACTGCTGTTGGGGCGCTACAGTTCCAGAGTCGCTTCTGCGCTTCGCAGGAACCTCCACTCAAACACAACTGCTCCGCGCACCCTCTCACAGGGTGAGCACCACTCCAGAGGGACAGGAAGGCACCCGGTGAACATTGACAGTACGGTGGCGTTGAGACCGCATGTGACGTGGGATCGGGATGCTCGCGGCGCCCTGAGCGGCGTCCGCGTCCTCGACCTCTCGCGGTTCATCGCCGGGCCGCTGTGCGCGCAGAACCTTGGCGACCTGGGCGCCGATGTGATCAAGGTCGAGAGCCCGGGCGGTGAAGACGCACGAGCGAACTCGCCGGCGATCAACGGCAAGGCTCTCTACACGATGATGTACAACCGGAACAAGCGCGCTGTCACCTTGAACTCGCGCAGTCCCGAGGGCCGCGAGCTGCTTCGCCGGCTCGCCGGCTGGGCGGATGTCATTGTGGAGAACTTCCGGCCAGGGACCCTCGACAAGATGGGGATCGGCTACGAGACCCTCCGCGAGATCAACCCACGGTTGATCGTGGTGTCCATCTCTGGCTATGGACAGGGCGGCCCCTACCGTGACCGCGTGCTGTTCGACTGCATCGCTCAGGCGATGTCGGGAGTGATGGACATGAACGCGGGCCCGGACGGAATGCCGAGGCTGATGAAGATGTTCCCAGCCGACACACTTGGGGCAACCCAAGCCACCTCGGCCACGTTGGCGGCCCTGTTCCACCGCGAGCGCACCGGCGAGGGCCAAGTCATCGACATCGCCGTCCTCGACTCGCTGGTTGCGGCACTGGGCACCGCCCTCCCGGCGAACCTTCTCTTTGACGCGACCCCTGAGCACAACGGCAACAGGGACGACTTCAACGCCCCCGCGAACGCCTTTCCCGTCAGAGACGGGTTCGTCTACCTCCACGCTGGGACGGCAGCGTTCTGGAGCCGGTTCTGTATCGAGATTCTCGACCGGCCGGATCTGGTCACCGACGAGCGGTTCAGCTCGACCCCAGCACGCATGAGCAACGTGACCGAGCTCGAGAAGCTGGTCACCGACTGGACCATGGATCACACTGGGCTGGAGGTGGAGCAGATCTTCGAAAGGGTCGGAATTCCCTGTTCGCGGGTCGCGGACGTTGCAACAGCAGCGCGGAACGAGCAGCTGTGGTCCCGTGACATGCTGTTCCGCACCCACGACTCTGACGGCGACGAGCTGTTCCTCGTGGGATATCCCGCGAAGTTCTCCGGCAGCCCGATCACGATGCGGTTTGCACCGCCACGGGTCGGTGAGCACACGGAGGAGGTCCTCGAGGAGATCCTCGGGCTCGACGGCGCCGAGATCGCGCAGCTGCGAGACTCAGGGGTTCTCTGAGGAGGCTCCCGTCCACCGCTGCCACGTAAGCACAGACCGATGAGGAGACGAGAGTGACGAGCGACCCGCTGTTCAGCGTTGAAGGCAAGGTCGTCGTGGTCACCGGCGGCCTGGGTCAGATCGGAAGTGAGCTCGTTCGCGCGTTGCACGCCCGCGGAGCACGTGTCGCCGTGTTCGGACGGAGCGCAAGCATCGAGGCGGCAGGGGAGGCGCTCGGCGAGATGGCCCACGATGAGCGGCTGACCATCCACCGCGTCGACATCACCGACCGGGAGTCGATCAACCAGGGACTGGACGCAGTCGAGTCGCTATGGGGAGTCCCGGACGCCCTCGTGAACAACGCCGGCCTCGACACTCAGCCGAGCGCGCCACCCGAGGTGTCAGGGCCTTTCGAGGACTTCCCGGTGGAGACCTTTCGTGAAGTGGTTGACGTCAATCTCGTTGGGACGTTCCTCATGGTCCAAGCGGTTGGCAAGCGGATGCGATCAGTAGGGCAGGGGGGCTCCATCGTCAACGTCGGCTCGATCTACGGGATGCTGTCACCAGTCCAAGACATCTACGCCTATCGTGCCGAGCAGGGATCTCCATTCACGAAGCCGGTCGCCTACAGCGCGGCCAAGTCTGGCGTGTACAACCTGACGCGCTACTGTGCGACGTACTGGGCACGTCACGGCATCCGGGTCAACACGCTTACGCCCTCGGGCGTTGCTCGCGACTCCCAGGACGACACCTTCCGTGAGAACTACACTGCGAGAATTCCCATCGGGCGGATGGCTGCGGCCGACGAGTTCAACGCCGCAGTGATCTTCATGATCGCGGACGGTTCGCGCTATATGACCGGCTCCAATGTCGTGGTCGACGGCGGCTGGACGGCCTGGTAGCGCTGGCAGGACCGCGAGCGACGGCAGTCGGACTCGCCGACCAGACATTGGACAGGCCATTACGCCAGTGCGCCGACCGGCTCGTTCACGCGCCGACCGGCTCGTTCGAGCCCGTCCGCTGCGGCCTGTGAGCACAAGCACTTCATCGACGAACCTCAAGAGGCGGCAGCTTGGTGAGCACTCCAAGGCGCCCAGACTCCATGAGCTGCTGCAGCATAGTCAGCGTCTGCACCGTTGCGACGCCGGCGTCGACCGATGCTGGCCTCAAGGCGGGGTCGCCGCTCGGCATCACGAGCTCACTCACCGCGAGCCGGTAGGCCTCAACGGGACTGACTCCTGCCGGCGGCGAGCTGACTCCTTGCGACAGGTCACCGAGGCGGACCCCTTCCTGAAGCTGCGGCACGTCGGCGTGCACGTTGAGGTGCGCTGTGGCAGTCCCGCGTTCAAGCACGAAACGTAAGCGCACCGGTCCCTTCACCACACACTCTTCAACGCTCACAGCCTGGATCGCCCCGAAGAGGACTTCGAGCTGAGAGATCACATGAGGGCCGACGTCCCACAGAGCACCCCAACGTTGCCGCCACTCCGAGTGGCGGAACCGGCCGGTGGACAGTGCCGACGACACGAACTCGACGTGCGCGCTGCCCCACGCTTCAGCAGCCCGTTCACGCAACCACGTGAGTCGGACCGGGTCGAACAGCCGTGTGGTGAAGACCACGGCTTCCACCCCGCCGTCGTGCACCGCGGAGGCAATTCTCGCCGCACCAGGGAGCTCGGTTGAAAGTGGCTTCTCCAGCAGGAGCGCACACCCCGACGCGGCGGCCCGCGGCGCACACTCCACCTGGACGACTGGTGGGACCGCGAATGACACCGCATCGACCGACTCGAACATCTCCTGCAGCTCGGAGAAGGCGACCACACCGAACTCGCTCGCGAGCGCGTGTCTCGCCTCGGCGGCACGACCCCAGACGCCGGCAAGCTCGACCCCGGGGGCTGTGGCCAGCCCGGGGGCATGGACCTCCCGCGCCCACGTGCCCGTTCCGACCAGGCCGACCCTGACGGTCACGTCGTCTCCTCCAGGACGCGGAGGAGCTCAGTGCGCGCGGCCGGCGGATACGGTGACATCGGCGGGCTCACGGTCGCGCTTCCGATCAGTCCGGCGTGTTGGAGCGCGGTCTTCAGCCCGCCAAGCTCCGAGGCATGGCGCCCGATGCCATGTCGCTGCCCCACCCTGAACACTTCGGTGAGCTCAGTGATCGAGGCTTGCAGCGACTCGCACCGGGCCCGGTCGTCGGCGCGAAACGCTGCGACGAGCTCGACGAACAGGGTCGGTTGCACATTGCCGATTCCAGGCACGATGCCGTCCGCCCCCGCGTCCAGGGCCGCAAGGGCGCCGGTGTCCGCCCCGGTCAGGATCGACGCTCTGCGGGTCGGTCCCAGCCCGGCTATGACCTCGGCGAACTGAGCGACGTCCCCAGAGCTGTCCTTGAGCCCCGCCAGCGTGTGGTCGCCGAGCAGCTCGACAGTGGTCTGCGCCTGCAGCTTCCGCCCCACGTTGCTTGGGATGTCATAAGCGAACACGGGCAAGGAGCTGGCCGCGGCAACGAGCGTGAAGTGTCGCTTGGTCTCTGCGGCTGTCACGTCCGCATAGAAAGGAGGGGTGACTACGAGGACGTCAACGCCCGCGTCCTCCAGCCAGCGGACCTGTTCGATGACACGGTTCGTCGTGGCTTCGACGGCTCCCGCGAAGACGGGCACTGCGCCCGCCACCGCACCCACGACGATATCGATGACGGTCCGGCGTTCCTCGTCGCGTAGGTAGACCGCCTCGCCGCTCGAGCCGAGGGCAAAGATCCCGTCCACCCCTGCTGAAAGCTGCCGCTCCACGAGGGCCTCCATTGACGTTCTGTCAACGGTGCCGTCTGCCGTCAGGGGACTGATGATGGGTGGGATGACCCCTGCGAAGCTGCTCACGTTCGGTGCTGCTCCATGTACTCGCGGTCGAAGTCGAAGCCGTGCCCAGGGGCCTCTCCTGGCGTGTAGTACCCGTCGACGACGCGGTGCGGCGATCGCAGGGCCTTCAACGCGCTCAGCGACCCACCCTCGACGTCCTCGGCGATCCAGCCGTTGGGTACGGCGCACAGGACCTGCGAGGACAGCTCCATCATGAAGTGCGGCGCCATGGGCCGGTTGAATGCTTGTGCCAAGGCCGCGATCTCGACCCAGGGTGTGATGCCGCCGACCCGCACCACGTCAGCCTGCACGAAGTCGACCGCCCCGGAGACCAGGTAGTCGCGGAACTGGAAGATGTTGTAGATGTTCTCCCCGACGCCGATGGGTGTCTCGACCTGGGTCCGCAGGCGCGCATGGGCCGATACGTCGTCACTGACCAGCGGCTCCTCGACCCACGTCAGATCCAGCCCGCGCAGACCATTGATGCGGCGTGGGGCGAGCTCGGGCCCCCACCCTTGGTTCGCGTCGACCATCAGCGGCATGGGGCCGATGACCTCGCGCACCTTCGTGAGCCGCTCCACATCCTCCGCGATGTCCGGCTTGCCGACCTTCACTTTGAAGCCTCGATAACCGTTGGCGCGCCACCTCTGCGCCTGTTCGACGAGCTCTTCGGTGCTGAGGCCGAGATTGATGCCGCTGGCGTAGACGGGGATCCGATCCCTCGTCCGGCCGAGTACGTCGACGAGAGGCTTGCCGGCGGCCTTGGCGGCCAGGTCCCAGTGGGCGGTGTCCACCGCGCCAAGGGCGGTGGTCGTCAAGCCTGCACCGCCGAGGTCGTGAAGGAAGTGCCACGCCTCGTGCCAGAGTCCCTTGGGATGCACCTCTTTGCCGACCAGGAAGTCGGCCAGCTCGAGGATCATCGCCTCGATCGTCTTGGCACCGCTCCCGGATGTGTGACTCACTCCCGTTCCGGTGACTCCCGTGTCGCTGGTGACATCGACGACAACCAGCTCGATGTGGGTGACGTGATGGATCGTGTCGCGCCATTCACCAGTGAGGATGGGAAGGCGCGTCGTCATTGTCTCGATGGACTCGATCTTCATCGGCGGTCCGATGCCTTTCGTTCTGCGTGCATGGTCTGTGGGCTCAGCCTTTGACGGCGCCGGAGGCAAGGCCGGCGATGAGCCCACGCTGAGCGAACATGAAACCGATCAGAATGGGGATCGCCGCGATCACCCCTCCGGAGGTCAGGAAGTCCCAGCGGATGATGTTCTCGCCGATGAACTGGCTCAGACCCACGGGCACGGTCTTGGCCGTGTTCGAGGAGGTGAAGGTGAGGGCGAAGATGAACTCGTTCCAGGAGTAGATGAAGGCGTAGGTTCCGGCGGCCGCAATGCCCGGCTTGGACAACGGAAGCATGATGTAGACGAAGGACTGGAACTTCGAACACCCGTCGATCAACGCCGCCTCCTCGATCTCACCCGGAATCTGGTCCACGAAGCCCTTCATGAGCCAGGTGCTGAACGACATGGAGAATGCGGAGTAGACCAGGATCAGCCCGACGAGGTTGTCCAGCAGGTGAAGGTTCTTCAGCTCGATGTACAGCGGCACCAGCAGAAGGATCGACGGGAACAGCTGCAGCAGGAGGATGGCGTAGAGCACTGCGCGACGCCCCCGAAAGCGGTAGCGGGACAGGGCCGTTCCGGCGAGCAGTGAGCAGAACACGACGATCACGACGACCGTCACGGCCACGATCGCGCTGTTGGCGATGTTTCGGAGGAAGCCGGTCTGCGTGATGAGCCGGCCGTAGGCTCGAAACGAGGGGTTACTGGGGATGATCGTCGTCTGGGTGGCATGGAGCTCACTCAAGGGCGTCACTGAGGTGATCGCCATCCAGATGTAAGGGCCGAGCACTCCTACGATCCACGCGAGGATCAGCAGGTAGATCGGTCGCCAGCGCATACCTGACCTGCGAGGCACGGCCGGCGCCTGCGCTTCGACCCTCATGGGGGCGGTGGATGTGGTCATGCGATCTCGCTCCTCCTCACTTGCCGCATATAGAAGGCGACGAGCACGGCGAGCAGCACCGCTTGTACGACACCGAGCGCCGCGCCGCCACCAAAGTCGCCGCCCTTGTAGGACGTGATGTACGAGTTCAACGGGAGGGTGAGGGTGGCATTCGCCGGGCCGCCGTTGGTGAGCACCAGGATCAGGTCGAAATAGTTCGCCGTCCAGATGAGGCGCAGGATGACAGTGATCAGGACTGTCGGCATGATGAGGGGAAGGACCACCCGCCAGTACGTCTGCCAGGCGTTGGCGCCGTCGACCTTGGCGGACTCGAGCAGCTCGGTCGGCACGCCCTGTAGAGCGGCCAAGATCATCACCGCGAAGAACGGGATGCCTTGCCAGATGTCGATGGCCATGAGCGTGGGTAGTGCCAGGTGCTGGTCGGCAAGCCAAGCGATCGGCTTGCCCTGTTCAAGCCCGACAGCTCGCAACAGGTGGTTCAGGAGGCCGAGGTTCGGGTCCAGGATCCACAGCCACATCAGCGCTACCAGCACGCTAGGGGTGGCCCACGGAAGCAGCACAACGCCTCGGATGAGGCCGCGTCCCCTGAACCGGGCGTTGAGGATCAGGGCGCCGATCATCCCGATCACGAGCTGAAAGGTGACGTTGCCGAAGGTCCACACCGCGGAGTTGCGCAGGGAGTCACGGAAGTCCTGGCGCCCGAACATGTAGATGAAGTTGTCCAAGCCGACGAACTGCTGCGCCGAGAGGTTGAGGAGGTTCGTGTCGGTAAGTGATACGTAGATCGCGTTGACGGCCGGGTAGAGGATGAATCCGGCCAGGATCACCAGGGCCGGCGATAGCATCAGCCACGGCAGACTTGCTCGCCGAAATGCCGTCATCCGAGGGGACTGTGAAGCGGTTGTTCGTGACGCGAGCTGGGTCATGGCTGCATTACCTTCCTTCCCCACAGGGCTTGACAGATGGCCTGACACATGGCGGCTTGACACATGTCCTTACCGAGGCCTGAGGCAGGCCGTTCCGTGCCGGGAACCGGCCGGAACGGCCTGCCTCGAGGATCGCCTGCGCGGCCTAGCGGCCCGTCTTCAGGGACTCGGCGACCGCTGTGATCACTTGGTCTCCGGTGTTCTTTCCCTGGACGGCGCCCTGGAAGAGCGGCTGCCAGGTCTTGGTGGTGGCTGCCGTCGTGCCGGGCAGCAGCGGCCAGGAAGTCACCGAGTGCTTGGCGGCCTCGAGCGAGATGGCGATGTTGGGGTTCTGAGTGAACTCCGGCAGCGCGGCCGCCTCCTTGGTCACCGGCACGTAACCGTTGGTCGACTTCGCGATGGCGACCTGCGCGTCATTGGAGGCGAGGAACTGGACCCACTGCCTGGCAGCTTCCTTGTGCTTACTCGCGCCCAGGACCGCCTCGGCGTTCATCGTGCCCATGTAGGTGGTCTGGGCCGGGTCACCGGTTGCCGACGGGATCAGCGCGACGCCCACCTTGTTGCCCAGGGCCTTGTCAAGGGTCTTGGCCGCGCCCAGGTGGTTGATGATGACCGAAGCGGCCCCCGACTGCAGGTTCGCAATGATCTGCGCGAAGCCATCGTTGACGGCTCCCGGAGGCGCATACTGTGCGGTCTTCAGGTAGATGTCGTTGGACTTCCGGGCCTCCGGGCTGTCGAAGACGACGTTGCCCTGGTCGTCAAGGAACTTCGCGCCGCCTGCCACGAGGAACGCAGCCCACTGGTCCTGACCGTTGGGACCGCCGCGGAAGTCGAAGGCGTACTGGTTCTTCTTGGGCTTGTAAAGCTTCTTCAGCGTGTCAAGGAACTCCGCCTGCGTCTTCGGGAAGGAGGTGACCCCGTCGGCGGCGAAGATGTCCTTGCGGTAGTAGGCATAGAACATCAGGAACTTGTTGGGAACCGCGTAGATCTTCTTCGTCTTCGAGTCAGTCACGTACGGCCACATGGTGGGCAGGACGCTGTCGTAGCCCTTCCACGACTTCGTCTCCGACGTCAGGTCTGCGAGGACGTGCGAGTTGATGAGCTTGCCCATCATGTTCGTGTCCAGCTGGGTCGCATCCGGGGCGTTCCCTGCGGCCACCGCATTGACAAGCTTGTCGTAGAACTTCGGCTGGGCAACGCTGTCGTCGATCTTCACCTTGATGCCGGTCTGGGCTTCGAACTTTGCAGCCAGCTGGTTCATAGTCTGGTCGGTCGTATCGTCCTTCCAGTACCAGTAGTTGATGGTCGTACCTTTGACGTCACCCCCTGACGAGCCGGAGCCGGCGTCTGATGCGCCTGAGCATGCTGCCAGTGTTGCGATGAGGACCGGGGCGACCGCCAGTGCGCCCTTGCGGAACTTCATGGCCTCTCCTTTGAGTGTGATTGGCAAAACGAATAGGGGCACGCGGTTCGAACGGTTGACCCTCTGGCCGACGTGCTGTGGAGCCCGTCCACATGGCCGCCCCCTGACATCAGGCGATACATACGCACGGCGCCGGTTCGTGTGTTTGTGTTGGCATCCAAGAGATACCACAGAAATGCACGACGTGGCTAGACCCCGCCGCGGCGAAGTTCGTCCCCGGACGGTTCTCTCCGCCCCCGGGCCTCTCGGCGGGCGGCCTTCTCATCGCTAGATCGCCACGTCGCCGCACAGGTGCACGTGCACGCCGAGCTCGTGAAGCATCGCGGCCTTCGCCACCAAGCCCTTGTCGGCCGTCTCGGCGTCAGGCGCATAGACGACGTTGAGGTGGTTGGCCTTGTGCCGGGCCATGAACTGGTCGCGGTCGATCCCGTGCAACACGGCGTGCATGATGGGCCACTGCGGCGTCGTGGCGTCGAGGCGGCGCTGGGTCTCCTGCTCGGGCAGCTCCACGACGGTGGCGCGGCCGAGGTCCGCGTGCAGCTCGCCGTCCATGACGAACACCCGGGACCAGACGATCTGCCCCGGCTTGGAGACACCGCTCAGGGTGCCCCCGCCGAGCGGGAAGTACATCGGGGGCTGACGCATGCTGTACGACTTGTCGTACCCGCCGTGATGCGACGCCGGCACGGAGCCGGAGATCTCGAACACCCACACGAACTGCCCGTCGTACTCCTCGCCCCAGCGGATGTCGTGGAGTGTCGTCGCGGGGTCGAGACCCATCGCCGTCCAGATCCGGTTGGTGATGAGCGAGTCGACGGCAACGCCCCAGTCCACTTCGTTGAAGTGCGGTAGCGGCACACCGGCGTACAGCTCGCGCGCGCCGTCGCGGCTCCGCACCGGGGGGCGCTCGACATTGTTGAGCAGCCCTTCCGCGAGGTCGCTTGCGGGGACCGTGTCCTTCAGACCCTGCTGGTACTGGATACCCACGGCGTCGAGGCCGAAGTCGTCCGAGATCCGCAGGGCGGCGATGTACATCTTGAACTGGCTCAGGAGCTGCTCCTCGGTCAGCTCGGTGGCCTCGTCGGTGCCCAAGTGGAACGTCATACGGCGGTCCTTGAGCCACGTGTACACCGCTTGCGCCTCGTCCTCGGACACGCGCGCCATCTCGGCTACGAGGGCGCTCTGGGACAGGCGCTCCTTGTAGATGCCCAGTGGGTTGATGAGCTCGTCGTCGAAGATGGCGTTGTACATGCCCATGCAGCCCTCGTCGAAGACGCCGACCACCGCCTTGTCCTGAGCCAGCTGACGCGCGAGCGCTGTGCCCAGGTCCCTCTCAGCGCTGTCCGGCAGCGGTGGCATGTCGCGGACGTGGCTGGTGTCGTGGGTCACGCGACCGTCGGAGAGCCAGGTCTTGAGACCTTCGCGGGCCCACTCGTCGGTGAAGTCCTGACTCCACAGCAGCGAGTAGTCGACACCCGCCTTCGTCATGCTGCCCGACAGGCCGAGGAGGCCGACCAGGCCTGGGAACTCGCCCGCCCAGTTGGCGACGACGAGGATTGGCCCGCGGTGACTGCGCAGACCGGCCAGGACGTGATGGCTGTACTGCCACACCGCCTCCACGACGATGAGCGGTGCGTCGGCAGGGAGCGTCTTGAAGACCTCGATTCCGGCTCGCTGGCTGTCGATGAAGCCGTGGCCCTCGGCCTCGTCGAAGGGGTGTGCGCGCTGCACCCGCCAGCCGCAGCTCCTCACGGCGGCCTCCAGGTCGGCCTCGAGCCGTGCCTGCACCGGCCAGCAGGTCACGTTCGCGCTGGGCCGCAGGTCACCACTGGCGACGGTGTAGACGACGCCGGGGAGGGCGGTGGGGCGCTCGTGCACCTCGGGCAGGCGGTATGCGGTCATTGATGCGCTCCTTGGTTGTCCAGGCTGTTGGTGGGTGTTCGTCGGGCTGTCTGCGGCTCGGCCCGGCCTCGCGCGGAGGCCCGACTCTGCTGGTGGGCCGCGAGCGCGTGCACCACGGGTGCCGTGTTCTGGTAGAGCTGCCGGTAGAGGTCGTACAGCTCGTCGTAGAGCGCGGCATGCCGCACGTTGGGCCGGCACACCGTGCGGGGTGGGTTCCAGTCCTCTATGGCGACGTCCGAGACGGCCTGTGCGGCAAGGAACGCGGCGCCAAGGCTCGCCCCGATGGTCTCGGAGGGGATGACCTGCTCGCGCCCGGTGATGTCCGAGACGATCTGGGGCCAGAGGGGGCTCTGGGCGCCACCTCCGACCGCGACGACCCGCTCGATGGGGGCGCCGGCCCCGGTCATGGTCTCGATGTTGTGGCGCACGCCGAGACCGGTGGCCTCGAGCGCAGCGCGGTACAGGTCACCCTGGGTGTGGGACAGGGTCAGCCCGGCGAGCACGCCGCGCGCGTCGGGGTCCATGAGCGGCGTCCGCTCCCCCGCGAAATACGGGAGCATGAGCAGCCCGTTCGCCCCGGCAGGTGAGGCGCTCGCGGCCTCCAGCAACGCGGCATACGACGGGGATCCGAAGAGCTCGCGCAGCCAGCCGGTGACTGCCCCCGTCGTCGCCATGCCGCCGGCGAGGCTGCGGGTGCCGCGCAGGGCGCCCACGGGTCCCCACAGGGATGGCTCCACCACGGGCTCCGCCACGGTGTTGACGAGGAACATCGTCGTTCCGTACATCAGCATGAGGTCGCCGACCCGGTGGGCCCCCGCACTGACGGCCTCCGACCAGGCATCGATCGTCCCGGTCACCACGGGGATCCCGGCCGGGAGCCCGGTCTCCTCGGAGGCCCGGGTGGTGACGACCCCTGCAACGTCGTCGGCCCAAGCCAGGCGCGGCAGCTCCAGGCTCGGGCACACCTGCCGGACCCATGGCTGGTACCAGCCGAGGCCGTGCACGTCGTACAGCGGCGTGCACTGGCTCGCCGAGTGGTGGTCCAGGACGTACTCGCCCGTGAGGTGACGGACGAGCCACGAGCTTGGCATGTAGAGCCGAGTGGCGCGGGCGAACGCTCCGGCCTCCTCCTGCGCGACCCACGCGATCTTGGCACCTGCGGCCTGACTGGACAGTGCGGAACCACCCCGGTGAAGGATCTCCTCAGCCCCGAACCGGGCGTTGAGCTCGTCGATCTGGGCAGAGGCTCGAGTGTCCACGCCGTACAAGATCGCCGGGCGGACCGGCCGGTCGGCATCGTCAGCGAGCAGGACGCAGGGACCCATGCCACTGACGCCAACCGCCCTCACCTCGACGCGTTGGCCGTCCAGCAGCTCGCGGCAGATGCCGACGAACTCGTCCCACCAGGTGGCCGCGTCCATCTCGACCCACCCGGGGCGCGGCCGGGACGGCTGGTGGTCACGGTTGGCGGTGCCCATCACGCGGCCGGACTCGTCGACCAGCACACCTTTGCTGCTCGAGGTGCCGATGTCCACGCCGATCGTCGCAAAGCTGTGCATGGTGCCATGCTTACAGTAATCGATTTCTCGGTCAACGGTCCTAGAGGCACGTCGTCCATCCAACGCGCGTGCCGGACCGCACCCGCCGCCGCTAGGCGGTCCAGTCCGTCGCACCCTGACTGGCTGTCGCCCTGACGGCAGCTCGCAACATCCCCCGCTGGGAGCTGGCACGCACAATGAGCGACGTGTCCAGACGGATCGTCCTGGCCCTCGCCGGAACGCCGCCCTCCCGGAGCCGGTCCAGCAGAAGCCGGCCAGCACGGGCTCCGATCTCGTAGACGGGCTGTGCCACCACCGACATCGGAGGGTCCACGAAGGGCGCCCACGGCGCGTCGTCGAACGCGATGAGGCCCACGTCCCGTCCCGGCACCAGCTGACGATCGGCGAGCTCCTCCAGGGCGCCGAGAGCCATAGACGAGTTCGCGATGAAAAAGGCGTCAGGAGGGTTCTTCGAGTCGAGCAGGGACCGGACAGCATCGCGCGCTGAGTCGGCCCGGAAGTCTGCGTGCCGCACCAGGGCGTGCGCCGGCCGCTTCCTCAATACCCTGAAGGCTTCGCGGTAGCCGGCGAGTCGCTGCTGGGCCGTGTCCGCGTTCTCGGGACCGGTCACGCAGGCAGGTCTGGTCCAGCCCTGCTCGAACAGGTGAAGCGTGGCGCCGCGCGCGCCGGCCGCGGACCGTACCAGCACGGAGTCGACCGGGTCTCGCAGCGCACGGTCGATCGCCACCACCGGTATCCGGGCCGCCCGCAGCCTCGTGATGTCGCTCCCGAACACGTTGGGCGACATGATGACCCCGGCCACCTTCTCGGTTTCCGCGACCTCCAGGTAGCGCGCCTCCTTCGCGGAGTCCTCGTCCGTGTTGCAGAGGATCACTGAGAAGCCCGCCTGTTGGGCCACGTCCTCGACGCCCCGGGCCACGGCAGTGAAGAAGGGGTTGCCGATGTCGGAGATGATGAGGGCCCAGACGTCGGTGCGCTGCAGCCTCAGGTTCCTCGCCACGCCGTTGGCGCGGTAGTCGAGCTTCCTCGCCGCGACGCGCACGCGGGCCGCGAGCGCCGGGTCGACCGTGGGCACGTTGTTGAGAGCCCGGGAGACGGTCGCTGCTGATACACCGGCCAGCTCCGCGACGTCCTTGATCTTGGCGATGGGTCCATCCCCCTCGTCTTCAGACGGACGTGGCGCCGGCTTGGTCGCCGCGCCCTTGTTCGCAGGATAGGCCCAGGGGCTGGCATCTGTGTCGAGATGGCCGGCGGCCTCTGGGGCGGCGGACCAGCCGCGAGAGCGGCTGAAGCGGCGAGTGAGTGACGGCGCCGCGGCAGCGAGCGAGCCCTCGCCATACACCGCGGTGCGGCGTTCGCTGCCCTCACCTACCGCGGAGCTTTGCTGCGCCAGACCCCAGGAACCGTGCGGCGTTGCCACCGAGCAGTGCAGCGCGGGCGTCGTCGTCGAGGAAGTCAGCCTGGTGCACGACATTCCCGACCGGGCGCTCCCCCAGCGGATACGGGTAATCGCTTCCGACCATGACGCAGTCCGCACCGAGAGTGTCGACCAAGGTCCGTAGCGCAGTGGGCTCGAAGACCACGGAGTCGACGCTGAACCGTCCCACGTACTGCGAGGGGGGCAACTTTGACGTTGCGATGATGTCGCGCCGCCCGTGCCAGGCGTTTTCGAGGCGGCCGAGCCAGAACGCGAAGGAACCCCCGCCGTGAGCGAAGCAGATCCGCAGCGACTGGGGCACTCGATCGAACACGCCCCCGAGGATCATGGCAAGGATCGTCAGGTGCGTCTCGGCCGGCATGCCCGTGATCCAACGGGCCATCCATCGGTCAAGCCGAGGTGAGCTTGGCATGTCCCATGGATGCACGAACACTGGAACGCCTCGATCGGCGCAGTGCTGAAGAAAGGTGACGACTCCTTCGTCATCAAGGTCACGGTCGCCGATGTGGTTGCCGATCTCGACTCCGAGATGCCCGTTCGCCAGGCACCTGTCCACTTCGGCGCATGCGGCGTCCGGGTCCTGCAACGGCACCTGCGCGAACGGCAGCAGCCGGTCCGAAGCAGGGGCACACACCTCCAGCGCGAGATCGTTGAAGATGCGGGCGACCTTCGTGGCCTCGGAAGCGGTGGCGTCATAGGAGAAGAACACCGGTGTGGGCGACACTACTTGCGCGTCGACACCGTCAGCATCCATGTCAGCCAGCCGGACTTCGGCGTTCCAACAGGCGTCCCCTATGCGCCGAAACTCCCTGCTCCCGACCATGAGGCAGGCCTCGCGCTCCGAGTCGACCCGCAACCACGGCCAGTCCCGTCGTGGCGACACGACCTCGGACAGGTCGGGCCAGCCACGCGGAACGTAGTGACTGTGGACGTCGATCGTGCCCACGTGGCCCTAGCCCTTACCGGGATGAACGGTGCCGCAGCTGGGACAGGTGCGCCCTTCCTCACTGGTGTAGAACTGCTGGAACACCGGCGGCAGGTCCTGGACGATGTCTCGGACCTGCAGCTCGACCTCATGGACCTTGGTGTTGCACTGCGGGCAGAACCAGGCGAACTTCTCCAGCTCCCCCTCCTCTCGGATCCGCTCGATGACGATGCCGATGGACCCGGCCTCGGGCCGCTGGGGTGAGTGGAACGTGTTGCGCGGCAACATCCACATGTCGCCCTCGTGGATGTCGACGCGCCGCGGCCCGTCCTCCGTCATGAGGTTGACGTGCATGCTTCCCTTGACCTGGTAGAACCACTCCTCGAACGGGTCGTAGTGGAAGTCGGTGCGCTGGTTGGGCCCACCGACGACCTGGACGATGAAGTCATCCATCGGCTCCAGTGCCTGCTTGTTGTTCACCGGTGGCTTGAGCAGGTGCTCGTTGTCCTTGACCCACTGGGGGAAGTTGGTGACAGGTGGGATGGTGCTCATGAGTCCTCCTTCGGATTGGTTGCACCCTCGACCCGGGCGATCGCCTGAATCTCGATGAGCAGGTGCGGGTGAGGCAGTTGGTGGACAGCGACCGTGGTGCGGGTCGGCCCGTTCTGGTCGAAGTACTCGGCCCAGACGTCGTTGTACCCGGCGAAGTCGTTCATGCTGACGAGGTACGCAGTGGCCTGGACCAGGTCGGACAGGCCGGCGCCGGCGGCCTCCAGAACCGCGCGCATGTTCTCGATCACGGCGCGCGTCTGGACTCGAATGTCCAAGGCGGTGGCTCCGAGCTCGTCTGCCGCAGCGCCCTCGATGGTGTCGTCGGGGCGGCGGCTGCTGGTGCCCGAGACGAAGACCAGGTCGCCGACCACCTTCACGTGCGGGAACCTTCCGCGCGGAGCCGCCTTGCCATCGACCGTGATCGCCTTCGCATCAGCCATGGTCCCCACCTCCTGGTGCCACCTGCAGGCCAACGCAGCCAAGGCCGCTGACGGTCGATTGGACTCGCACTCCTGCGGCCAGTGGCACGGCCGCTGTGGCGGCCCCGGCCAGTAGCACCATGCCGGCCCGAAGAGTGAAGCCGTGCGTCTTCGCCATCCGGCGAGCCGCCGCCACCGCCCGGTACGGATGCCCGAGGATCGCAGCCGTGGAGCCTGTCTGCACGATCCGACCGTCGATCTCGAGCCCGACCCCGCGGTTGCCGACGTCGCCGGCGACCGCCACGGGCTGCCACGGCCCTATGACGTAGCCCGCGGCCGAGGTGTTGTCGGCAACGACGTCCTCGAGGGTGAACCGGAAGTCGCGGTAGCGCGAGTCGATGATCTCCAGTGCGGGCGCGACTGCCTCGACGGCCCAGCCGATGTCGGGCGACTCCTCATCCGCGTCGACGTCCTGACCCAGGAGCCAGGCCACCTCAGGCTCGATCCGCGGGTGGATGTACGCCGCAGAGTCCGTCTGGCCTCCATCGGGAACCTCCATGCCCCGAGTGATGGAGCCGATGATGACGTCGTCCACTCCCATCTGCCGTGCCTTCGCGCGGCTCGTGAAGCCGAGCTTCACCCCGGAAACCCGGTCACCACGAGCGACCCTGTGCCCTACTAGCAGGTGCTGCACGGTATAGGCCTCTTCCAGCGTCAGGCTCGTTATGGACGTGAGCTGCGGGATGGCGGTCGCCGTGGACTGCGCGTCGTCGAGCCTCGAGGCCAGCGTCGTCAGACTGCTGGTGTCGCCGGTGACGGCCTTCGCGGCGTTCACAGCTGCACGCACACGTTCGTGGGTTCGGTGTAGAAGTGCATCGAGTGCTCCCCGCCCTCGCGGCCGATGCCGGACAGTGCCACACCGCCGAAGGGGCTGCGCAGGTCCCGCAGGTACCACGTGTTCACCCACGACATCCCCACGCGCATCTGTTGCGCGACGCGGTGGCCTCGCTCGAGGTTCGAGGTCCAGGTCACCGCGGCCAATCCGTATGCCGTGTCGTTGGCGAGGCGGACGGCCTCCGCTTCGGTGTCGAAGGGGATGAGGGCAGCGACGGGGCCGAAAACCTCCTCGCGCACGGTGCGGTGGCTGTTGTCGAGGCCGGTCCACAAAGTCGGTTCAATCCAGGCGCCGGCGTCGAGGTCGCCACCAAGCGCCGGGACGCCGCCGCCGGCGATCACGCCGGCCCCCTCGTCCTGAGCCAGCTTGAGATAGGACAGCACCTTCTCGCGGTGGCCGAGGGAGATGAGCGGGCCCGTGGTGGTGTTCGGGTCATCAGGGCGTCCCAACCGCAACGCCCTGGCCCGTTCGGCCAGCCCCGCGGCGACCTCGTCGAAGATCGGCCGCTCGACATAGACCCGCTCGGTGCACAGGCACACCTGGCCGGTGTTCAGGAACACTGACCTGGCTAGTCCGTCAACAGCCTTGTCGAGGTTGGCGTCGGCGAAGACGACGGCGGCATTCTTGCCGCCGAGCTCGAACGAGACGGGCTTCACGCTGGCCGCCACGGCTCGCATGATCGTCGATCCGGTGCCCGACTCGCCGGTGAAGGTGACACCGTCGATGCCGGGGTGGGTGGTGAGGAACTCCCCCGCGGAGTCGGGACCGAAACCGTGGACCACGTTGTACACGCCCGCCGGGACGCCGGCCTCGGCCATGACCTCAGCCAGCAAGGTGGCCGTGGCCGGCGTCTCCTCCGAGGGCTTGACGACTACGGTGTTCCCGCACGCCAGAGCAGGGGCGACCTTCCACGTGAGCAGAAGAAGCGGCAGGTTCCAGGGAACGACCACCGCCACCACCCCGAGCGGCTTGCGCACCGCGTAGTTCAGTGCGCTGCGCCCGTCGTTCAGCTCGGTGAGGTATGAGTGGAGCCCGGCGGAGGCCACGGTGTCGGCGAAGGAGCGGAAGTTGGCCGCCGCTCGGGGGACATCCGCTTCACGGACGAGGCCAAGGGGCTTGCCGGTGTCCGCCGACTCAGCGGCCACGAAGTCCTCGAACCTCCGCTCGATGATGTCGGCAACGCGACGCATGAGAGTGACGCGCTTCTGGACGCTGGCCGCGGCCCAGCCCGTTTCGAGGGCGGTACGAGCCGCGTCAACGGCCGCGTTCACATGCACGCGCCCGGCCTCGTGAACCTCGCTCACTAGCGAGCCGTCGACTGGGCTCCTTTTCTCGAAGGTGGCGACTCCGTCGATGAACTGCCCGGCAACGAAGTTGCGGATCTGGTGTGGAGTACGAGTGGAAGCCATGTATGTAGGTTAGGAACGACACGCGATACCTGACCAATGCCCTTTGGTCGCTATTCCATGTGCGTTTCGGTATGCCGATCGCGGCTCGCCATCGTCGGTCGACGACCGGCTCAGGCCCTCTCGCCCCCCGCCGACAACGCAGATCCCGACGGGGCATCGTCGCCGGACGGCGAGGTGCGCTACCCGACCGTTCGTTCTGGACGTGGGGCGCCGGCGGGTCGAGGGCGAGGGCGCATGGGCACCAGACAGCTTCCGCTGGGAATCCTCTCGGCCAGGCTGGGACTGGTTCCGCGGTTGCGCGCCCTCTTGGTGGCTCTACGAACCGCTCGTGGCGCCTCGGGCGATGTTGTCGCCGATGTTGTAGTACTTCGAGTGGTGGAAGATCAGGGGCGCAACGTCGCCCTGCTCCTTGGAACCGTGCTCCACCACTTCACCGACGAAGATCGAGTGGTCGCCGCCGTCGTACGTTCCCCACTTACGGCACAGGAACCAGGCAAGGCAGTCCTGGATGATCGGGCAGCCGTGCCGGGCGTCCATCTGGACGTCCGGCGACACGGCCCACGGACTGCGGGCGTACCAGTCCGCGATGGCACCTTGTCTGTTGCTCAAGATGCTCAGCCCGTAGTAGCCGTCCGTGGCTAGGAGCAGCTCGTGCATCCGACCCGGCTTGTTCACGCTCACCCCACACAGACGCGGGTCCAGAGAGATCGGTGAGAAGGAGCTGGCCGTCATTCCATGAACGCCATCGCCGTCCGTGATGGTGACGACGCTGACCCCTGTGGGGAAATGCCGGAGCGCATGCCTGAACGCCAAGGCGTCTGGCCCGCTGGGAACGAACGTGCTGGCGGGACTGGTCACATGAATCACTCCTCGTCGCCACGGGGCCTACCGACGGCCACCGGGATTCCTCGTGTGACCATGCTGCGCGATCCGGCTCATACCTCGCCAATGTGTCTTCACGCCGCACTCATACCGAGTTCGCAATGGCCTTTCGTTGGTCGACGAGTTCCTGCAGGACCTCGATCATCTTCGCGGCAGCAGGGGTGAGGGAGCGTGACGCCGACAGCGTGATGCCCACACTGTGACTCACCAGGTCCAGCGACGGACCGAGTGACACGGCGCCGTCGAGCTCGCGCAGAATCGAAGTCGACAGGGCGGCAACGGAGTCCGTAGTCAGCACGAGATGTCTGACAGCAAGGAACGACGTTGTCTCGACCCGGTTGACCGGCAGGTCGATGCCTTGCTTGCCGAAGAACAGCTCCAGCTCTCCGCGCAGTCGCGCCTCGGAGCTCGGCATGATCCAGGGGTAGTTCGACAGCTCCGACACGGGGAAGTCCTTGCGTCCCGCAAGGGGGTGCCCGGCGCGGACGACGAGGGAGACGGCTTCGTCGTGCAACCGCCTGCGAATGAAGTGTTCGTCGGTTGGTCTGGTCAGCCGGCCGACAACAAGATCCAGGCGCCCCGACTCGAGCTCGATGAGCAGGCGCTGCGGCAGCGCCTCGTACAGCTCCACGGTAAGAAGCGGATGCCTGGCCTTGAGCGTCGCAACGGCACGGGGCACCAACGCGTTGGAGCCAGTCAGGTGCACTCCGACAACGACTGTGCCCCGGTCTGCGTCCAACAGCTCAGCGACGTGTCGCTCGGCCTGACGAACCTGCGAGACCACAGCTCGCGCGTGCGTCGTGAAGGCCGCACTGACCGGTGTGGGCGTGAGCCCGCGTGAGGTCCGGTCAAACAAGGACACCCCCAGGAGGACCTCCAGCTCCCGCAGCGTTCGGGTCGCCGCCGGCTGGGTGATGCTGAGCTCCTCGGCGGCCGCGCTCAGCGTGCCCAAGCGGGTGATCGCATCGGCGAGTAAGAGGTGTCGGAACTTGAGCCGCCCATCAAGAAGGTCCGGTTTTTTCATGGCGCACCCTCATATCCATTCAGGAATATCGATCCTCAGATTCGATATTTGCGGAGCATAACGCTGGCGCTCACGATAGGTCCACAGATCGCAGAGCGCGTCGTCAAGTGGAGGAACCCATGACTGGTACCGCCTACAACGCGTACCTCCAGGCTGAGACCTTGCATTCGCTGCAGGTTCCAGTGACCCAGAATGAGGGTGAGCGCTCCTTCCTGGTCGTGTGTCAGGTCCAGGAGCTCTACTTTGCGCTCATCTCGCACGACATCGGCGCCGCCTCGGACCACCTCCGCAAGGACGCGCTTCCCGATGCGACGGCCTCCTTGCAACGTGCCGCCTCCCACTTCGCGGGCCTGAACGCGTCGTGGCGGTCGTTGGGGTGGATGCTGCCGGCCGACTTCGCGGCCATCAAGGTGGGAATGACCAAGGTGCACGGCAAGTCGACCTCGCTCCAGTCGTGGAAATACCGCGAGATGCTGTACCGCCTCGGCCTCAAGGACGCCAGCCTGGGCGACGAGGTCGCCACCATGCCGAAGGAGTACGCGCAGCTACGCCGAGTCCTGGACGCCCCCAGCGTGTACGAGGAAGCCCTGGCCCTCGCTCGCCGCCGGGGCCATGACCTGCAGGAGTCGAACGACGACGGGGTAACCGATGGCGAGCATCCCCTCGACCCGGCGGTCGTCTCGTTCTGGACTTCCGTGTTCACCTCCAAGGAACCGGAGTGCTCGGAGCTGCTGGCTTTGGCTCGCGCTCTCATCGCCGTTGCCGAGGGCCTGGCCGAGTACAAGTACCTGCACTACGTGACGACCTCCCGCACCCTGGGTGCAAGGCCGGCCCACTTCGGCGTCAGCGGCACCGCCTGGCTGACTCCCACCCTGACGGTCATGCCGTTTCCTGAGTTGTGGGCAACACGTACGGGGGGCGAGTAGACAGTGCGACCCCAGGACACCACGGCAACGATCTTGGCGATCTCCGGCAGTCTGCGACGCGCCTCGTTCAACACCAGGCTCCTCGACGAAGCAGCGAAGCTCGCCCCGGAAGTCTTCCAGTTCGACCTCTACGAGTCGCTCGGCAACCTCCCGCACTTCAATGAAGATCACGAGATGCCTGCGCCACCTGCAGTAGACGACCTCCGACGCCGCCTACGCGCGGCGGACGGTCTGCTGATCGCGACACCGGAGTACAACGCATCGGTACCGGGTGCTCTGAAGAACGCGATCGACTGGCTCTCACGACCTTCCGAAGGCGAGACGCTGCCACTGAAGGGCAAGCCGGTCGCCATTATCGGAGCATCCATGAGCCCACTCGGGACCGTCCGAGCGCAGCTCAGCCTCCGTCAGATTCTCCATAAGCTCGATGCGGCAGTCGTGCGACAGCCTGAGTTCATTCTCGGCAGCGCGCACGCACAGCTTGAAGAGCGAAGCAGCGGGCTGGACTTCGCCACAGCTGAGGTCCTGCGCCTGGTCCTGGAGCAGCTGCGGACCCTGATCGACCGCGCATCGCACGTGTCGGTCACCTGAACACAAGGGACGGCTCCGGAGCACGACCAGTGCACTGACCGACCAGCTCACTTCCAGACCTACCCGAGCGAGGATTCATGGCAACAACAACCGACACACCGAACAGCTCGAGCATCGGCATGCGAAAGAAGGTCGTCGTTGCCGTCGCCGGCTCGGCTATCGAGTGGTACGACTTCTTCATCTACGCCACCGCCTCGGCGCTGGTGCTCAACAAGCTGTTCTTTCCCGCGTTCAGCAACTCGGCTGGGATCCTGCTGTCTCTCTCGACCTTCGCGGTGGGCTTCCTGGTGCGCCCGTTCGGGGCAGCCCTGTTCGGCCACTTCGGCGACCGGTTCGGCCGAAAGCCCACACTGGTAACGGCCATGATGCTCATGGGCGCGGCGACGACAGCCATCGGACTCCTACCCACCTACGCGTCAGTCGGCACACTTGCCCCGCTGCTGCTCGTCCTGATGCGCCTCATCCAGGGGCTCGCCCTGGGCGGTCAGTGGGGAGGTGCCGTGTTGATCGTCTGCGAGGCCGCTCCCGCGCATCGCCGTGGCTTCTACGGCAGCTTTGCGCAGATCGGCGTTCCGCTGGCCCTCATCTGCTCCAATGTCATCTTCCTGGCGTTGTCCGCGACCACCACTGAGGGCGCGTTCCTTCAGTGGGGCTGGCGCGTGCCCTTCATACTGAGCATCGTTCTGGTCGGCGTGGGCATCTACGCCCAGTCGCGTCTCGAAGGTGTCGACTCGGCCCAGCATGACCGACCCAACCGCCTTCCCCTGGTCGACCTGCTGCGCGACCACTGGAGAGAAACGCTGCAGGCTGCCGGGGCAACCCTCCTGAACGCCGCGGCATACTACGTCTTGGCGGTGTACGTCCTCGCGTACTTCACGACCGGCCTGGGGTTCCCCAAGAGCGCGATCCTCACGGCGGTCATCATCGCAGCGGTCGTCTCCATCGTCACCATCCCCGCAGCTGCACACCTGTCCGACCGGATTGGTCGACGCAAGACGTACGCGATCGGTGCTGTGGCGCTCGCCATCTGGGTATTCCCGATGTTCTGGCTCATCACGACTGGCAGCATCGTGCTTGCAACCATCGCGTTGGTGGTCGCACAGGTCTTCTTCAGCTGCACTTACGGGCCCGCGCCGGCTCTCTTCTCAGAGATGTTCGGTCACCAGGTGCGGTACTCCGGCGTCTCGCTGGGCTATCAGCTCGGTGCGGTGACGGGCGGTGCGTTTGCTCCACTCATCGCAACCGCCTTGTACGCCGAGTTCGGATCGAGCAATGTTGTCGCCGCCTATGTGGCCGGGATCGCCGTTCTCTCACTGGTCTCCGTCGCCCTGATCTCGCAGCCGCGGATGTCGACCAGCGATACGTCGAGGGCCCCGGCTGCCGCGGGACCACGTCGATCGCAGGTGGGCCTGCTCGACTGAACCTCGAGGAAGCAGCGCCGCCAACGGGACAGCTCCAGAGCCCGACGACGTTGATGGGCCCGCGCGCAGGATAACGATGCGCGCGTGCCCGGGTACTTTTCGCACGGTGCGCCGGGCCGGACCGCCAATTTACACCGGTGCACGCCGACTCGGCCCGGGCGCCGTCGCCCGGCTGCTGCATGCCTTTCATACGCCAACTGCAGACCCACGCACCCGCAGCCTCCATCTGACCGGCTCTCGGGCCGGCCGGCGGCCGTCGGAGACTTCCAACGATGCGCTGGCGTGGTCCTTCCAGTCCGTTCCCGATGTGATGCACGGTGCCGACAGGACGCGGTCCACCAATCGCACGGAGTGTCCACTCCACATGAACTCACAATGCGGATCGGCTTACAGGAACTAGCACCGGCAACTAGGTCACTCCGCCCAAGTCTGGGCGTGACCTTCCTACGTCGCTCCAGGGAACATCCTTGGAAAAGCGGACTTGATCGACCTTAGATGAGAGCGAGCAACGCCTTGATGACTGGCGGATGTCACGGCAGCGCAAGCGAGGTAGCCGTCCAGTGCGAGGACGAAACGACCAGCCGCAGGGACGAGGAGAACTGCTGGTGGACCACTGCGCTGAGCGCCGGCGGCGCTCAGCGGGAGCGCGCCGCCAACCAGCTGTACGCCTACCTGCTCAGCGCTGCTCGCAGCGAGCTCGCTCGCCGCAGCGACAGTGCGCGTCTGGCCGGCGCCGAGAGGGACGACCTCGCGCATCAAGCAGCTGCGGATGCGCTGGTGTCGATCATCCGGCGCCTTTCGGACTTTCGCGGAGACAGCATGTTCACGACCTGGGCGCGCAGCTTCGTCGCCTTTGAGGCACGGGTCAAGATCCGTCAGCACGACCGGCGGCGAACCGTCACGCACGCCTTGAGCGGCGAGGACTGGGATCGGCTACCCTCCGCCCGCTCCCCTTCCCCGGAAGGCGAAGCGGAAGCGGGTGAGCTCAGATACGCAGTGATGGCCGCCATTTCCACTGCACTGACGGCCCGGCAGCGGCTCGTCTTCCTCGGCATCGTCGTACATGGGACATCCATCGACCAGTTGGCAAGCCAGCTTGGATCCAATCGCAACGCGATCTACCAGCTGATGTTCCACGCACGTCGCAACGTGCGACGTCACCTTGCCGACCGAGGTCTGCTCCAGGACCCGTCAAGCGTCTGCTGAGCAGACGAATGCCTTCCGTCACCGTGGGCGCAGCCGAACCGTGCCTTGGTTCGGGCTGCCCCTGTGCCGACAGGCGCCGCCCGCAGCAACCCGGTTCGGCAAGGTCCCGCGCTCAGTGGCGGATGCTGACAATGGACTTTCCCTTGCGTCGGTCGGTCGAGTTCAGGGCAGTCACTGCCTCCTCGAGGGGCACGACATGGCCAATGTTCGTGCGCAGCCGTCCGTCCCTGACTCGCTGGACGATTTCGCGCAGTTGGCCACGGTCCGACTCGACGACGAAGTCGACCGCCCGCCCGTCAGCCGGCCGCGCTTCGACCGGCCCGACGATCGAGACCAGCACTCCTCCGGGTCGGATCAGCCTTGCCGACCGCTTCTGCACTTCGCCCCCGATGAGGTCGAAGACAAGGTCCACCTCGCCGACCTCCTCGAGCGCATCATTCTCAAGATCGACGAAGTCCTGAGCCCCGTAGTCGAGGGCCTTCTGGCGGTCACCGGCGCGGCCAGTGCCGATGACGTGGGCGCCGAACTCACGTGCGAGCTGCGTGACCATCGTCCCGACTGCGCCGGCTGCGCCGTGCACGAGCACGCTCTGCCCAGCCTGCACGTGACCATGCTCGAGCAGCCCCTGCCACGCAGTCAGGCCGGAGATCGGCAGGCTTGCCCCGACGGTGAAGTCAACATCTCCCGGCAGGGGCGCCAGGTTGCGTGCCTCGACGGCGACATACTCCGCAAGCGTGCCGTCGCGATGCCAGTCGGTGATGCCGAATACCCGCCGCCCCACCGAAAGCCCCGTCGTCCCGTAGCCGAGCGCGGTAACCACCCCGGCCATCTCGTGCCCGGGGATGGATGGCGCTCGGTGGCGGCCGGCGCGGTCGGTCCATGTGGAAGGCCACTCCATCTCGGTCGGGACGAACCCCGATGCGTGCACCTCGACGATGACGTCGTTGATCGCTGCCGACGGCTCGGGTCGCTCCGCCAGTGTCATCCCGTCCGACCCTGCAGCTTGGTCGGTCACCACGATCGCCTTCATAGGACTTGTCTCCTTCGGTAGGTGTCTTCCTGGTCAAGAGGTGGTGCGTCGAAACGCGCGGCGCTTACGGGCCAACCCGGCTGATGCGCACCAGCATGGTCTCTCCCGCTGGGAGATTGCCCTGCTCGAACAGGCCCTGCCCCGCCGCCAGACCCCGCATTGGCAGTTCGGCTCCTACCGTGCGGGCTCACTGGTGTTCGTGGCGGCAGCGGGATGCGCCTTAGCAACGCTGAACGTGGGAAGCCTCCACGGGACGCGTCATGGTCGAGTGCGGGGGAGCCCGGCGTGCTCCGCCTACGGCCGCGCTGTGCGATCCACACTATTGCGACCGGCTCGCATCCGATAGGGCCCTCCGTCGGCGGGATCCTGCGCAGCAACCACGGTGAAGAGGGTGGCAACCAGGGCGAGCCCTCCGTAGCCGAGGGCAATCTTGGGCAGCGACAGTGCGTTGGAGAGGGCGCCGGCGATGAGGCTGGGGAAGGCTGCGCCGCTGTACGAGAGAAGGTAGATGACGCTGAAGATCGGGGCTCGGTCTCCGAGCTTGCTGCGGTACAGCAGGGCGCGGACGGTGGCACTGATGGCGACACCTTGGCTGGCGCCCGCGACGAAGGTCGCTGCGATGAACACCAGCAGCCTGCCGGCGGCAATCGCGGTGAGGATGCCGGTCATCGCGGCCAGGAACGCGACCATGCCGGCGCGTTGTGCAGTTGCTGGTGTGAACCGGCCGCCCAGGGGCGCGGCGAACGCGCTGGAGGCCATGTACGCCGCGAACACGAGCCCGAGAGTCAGAGGGCTTCGTGTGTGAAGCTGATCTTCGATCACTGCGGGCACGAGAGCCTGGTAGAAGGACCCTGTGGCCCAGGTGGCGAGGAAGACCGCCGTCGCGACAGGAAGCAGGTGCCTGATCCTGGCGGGCACACGTACCTGCGGTCGCATCGAGCGCCAAGCGCCAGGCCTCGGAGTCACAGTCTCGGGGCTCATGGCGATAAGTACGGCCGACAGGACGAGCAGGACGATCGTCACGAGGTAGACGAGGTGGCGGGGCAACGGACCGAACCCGACCAGTGCGCCGGAGCCGATCGCACCGACGGCCAAACCGAGCATGGGTCCCTGGCTGGAGGCGACCGGGGATAGCCAGGCCGGCCTGGTAGGGGCTGTGTCGACGATGTAGGCCGTGAGGCTGCTGCTCGCGATGCCGGAGCCGAAGCCCATGAACAGGCGACCAACGACCAACGTGCCGACCTCGTGAACGTTCAGCAGTACGAGGCAACCCAGCAGAACGCGGCCGAGGCTGAGGATGGCCGTGCGCCGTCGGCCCCAATGGTTCGACACGCGTCCCAGGAGAAGGAGTGCGGCGATGGTGCCCAGCGAGTACGCGACGACGGCCAGGGAGATGCCCGCGTTGTCGAGCCCGTCCTCGGTACGGTAGACGTTGTAGAGCGGGACAGGGGCAGCGTTCGCGGCAAACGAGGCGACCAACGAGACCACCGCGGACACGAACGCCAGCCGATGCGTTCTGACCCGGGTGGACACCTTGGTCGCAGGAGCCGGCGCTCGCAACGGATCGGGTCCCTTCGCCGAGGTGACAGTCACGACGTGGGACGTGCGGTTGAGCTGCGACGGCTGTTCACGAACCCATCCCGTCTGTGGGGTCCAAGCCTGCCGACGGCACCAGGGGAGTAGACGGCGCGCAGGATGTGGCCCTTGGGGTCCAGCACCAAGTCCGTGGAGTGGAAGAACCTCATCTCGGGATCGGTGTAGCACTCGAGCGCCTCGGCGACCTGCGGGACACAAGCCTCGCAACCGGCGGCCAAGGGAATGTCCAGCTCCTCGACCGTCTTGCGGGCCGTGCTGCGCGAGTCCGCCGGGGAGGCCACCGTCGTGATGTTCTCCGCCACGAGCGTGTCGCTTCGGCTGGCAAATGAGCGCAGCGGCCCCACGCACTGCCGGCACCAGGAGCCGCGGTGCACCAAGATCACGGCGTAGCTGCCGGGCGCGGCTGAAGGCAGCACCGGTTCCTCACCCGTCGTGGTGGACAGCGAAAGTCTCGGGAAAGGTGAACCGCTTGACAACATTCTTGACCTCCAGCTGATCGGTCTTCTCCGCCTTGCCATACGTGTTCGTCGAGGTCGCCCGAGGGTGTTGCCACTTCCGGACAGGCAAGCTCAACCGCGGACGATGACGGTGCGTCCGGGGCGCTGGCGCTATTGGGCTCCCATGGGCGCCAGGGTGCTGCGCAACATCCCGCGAGGCGTGCCTGGCCCGGGGCGCGCCCGTGCCCCAGGACTGGTCACGCGCACTCAAGCAATACGACAGCATGCGGTGAGTCAGCGGTTGGTTCGTGGGCTTACGCGGCGTTAGTGCCAGCCGTGTACGCGGTCTTACGCCGCCCATCCGCTGAACTTGAGGCGACACGACTCGGCGACGCCCAGGGGAACGGGTAGCGCAGCGATACCTGCGACCGGGGCAACGAAGTGCACTATCTCGCGCGTGGTTACTTCAGTTCGGCGCACTACAGGCCGGTTTCCGGTGGCTTGATGAGAACACCACCGGCAGGCAGGTCCAGATCGGCTTGCACCAGCCGGTAGACCTGTAGCTCACGCGCGGCGTACTTGTCGCTCTCCCCGACCCCTTCCATCCCTACACGCTCCGCCAGCTTCGCGGCGCGGCGGTTGTGCGGACGCGCCACAGCGAAGAGCTCCACGGCGCCCTGGCTGAACGCGTAGTGCGCCAAGGCGTGACCTGCTTCAGTTGCCAGGCCCTTGCCCCACGACGCGGGCTGCAGCTGCGAAGCAATCTGGAGGTCCTGCCCGTCGGGACCGAATGGCAGCAGCGCAGCGCCGCCGACGACGTCACCCGCCCCAGCCGAGGAGGGCACCGTGACCGCCCAACGGCCAATGGGTGGCACAGCCGCAGCGCTTTCCTCGACCCAGTCGGCAAGTATGTCTGCCATGCTGCCTCTGTCGGTCACGAGAGACATCTCGGGCTCCAGCCAGTGAGCCACGGCGGGGCTTCCGTAAATGCTCAGGGCGGCGGTGATGTCCCAGTAGCTCCAGGGACGCAACACCACTCGGGCCGTCCGTATGACGTCTCCGTGGATCTCGCAATAGTCAATCATCAGCTCCCCCGAAGTCCCCACAGTCGTGGACTGGTCGACCGTTCGGCAACGCCATACCCGCACGCCCGCCGGGATGAGGTATGCAGCCGGTAGTGCCAGAGGGCAACGACGATGCTCGCACTGCCCGTCGCGGCTGCCCTGGCGGTGCCGCCGGCGTGGCGCACCTTCCGCACCGGCGGGCACGCCCGCGATGACCTGGATCTCGACGCGGATCCCCGGGCGACATGAGCTGTTGGACGACCCGAAGAGCGAAGACCGGCTCATGATGAAGGAGCTGGCTGCACACCACTGAGTACGTGAGGATGTCTGCAGGGTTCGTGGGCCAGCTTCGCACGCTCACGATGTCGTCCCAGCAGGGCCCAGCAGCCGCAAGGATCTTCTGCACGTTCAACCATGCTTGCCGGGCCTGTGTCTTCAAGGTGTCGGGGATGGCCCCCGTCGGAGTCAACCCGGGTGTCCCCCAAGCCATGACCTGGACCGCGTGGCCCGACACCGGGACGTCGACGTAGCGCCCGATGCGGTCAGAAACCCGGACACGGAACGACTCTGGGCTCTTCATCGGCCCTCCCCTCTGTTCCCGGCTTGTGATGCGCTGGGCGGCTCGGTGCACCGTGCTTGGTGTGTGCCGTCCAACAGTCGCACCTCTCTGCCACTCCCCTTGCCTCCACGGGCCCGCGAGGAGACGGCAGCCGATGCGGACGCATCGCGCACGGTGCGCCGTCAACCGCTGCATGTCTGTGCCGCATTGACAACGTCTCTTATCGCCCTGCGCTCAGTTGCTCCGCTTGACGTCGCGCGCGCTCTGTCCGCAGTCCAGTGCAACTGCCACCCGCTGACGAAGCTCGGGCAGGACGAGGTCCGCGAACCATGGATTGCGGGCCTGCCAGCGAAAGTTCAATGGTGAGGGGTGGACGAGGGGAAACCACCGTGGCAGGTACTCCTGGTACGCATGAACCGTCTCTGTGAGCGTTGCCTTGACGCGGCTCCGCAGGTAGTGCCGTTGCGCGTACTGGCCTATCAGCAAGGTGAGGGCAACGTGCGGCATCTGCTCAAGCAGCTGCGGGTGCCATTTGGTGGCGAAGTAGGGGCGGGGTGGGAGGTCGCCATGTTGACCCTTGCCCGGATAGAAGAAGTCCATGGGCAGCAAGGCAACGTTGCGTGGGTCGTAGAACTCCTCGGCAGTCAGGCCGAGCCAGCCCCTGAGCGTCACACCGCTCGGGTCGTCCCAGGGGATGCCCGAGAGCTGGGCGCGGCGGCCCGGCGCCTGGCCGACGATCACAACCCTTGCGTCAACGTGCGCCGAGTAGAGCGGCTGCCAGCCCTGGTCGGTGGCCCACGCATTGTCAGGGTCCGTGATGATGGCCGACTTCACCTTCTCCAACGTCTCGCTCACCCTGTGCCTCCTTCTCTCAGCGTCTGGCTTGTTGGTCAGTGACGACGTCGGTCGACATCCAAGTGTCTGCCACTGAAGTCCTACGCCGTTCGGTCTCGACACGACAGACCTGCGGTTGCGACCGATATCAGCGCTAGGAGAACCTGGAACCGGGGTGTCCCTCGACGTGTCAGGTAGGTGAGTTGGTCAGGCGCGCAAGGATCGCTGCTGCTCGGACGACCTTGGTGAGCGTCCTGGCATCAAGGGGGCCGTAGTGACGGCGTCCGTTGACGAAGAAGGTGGGAGTGCCGGAGACGTCGCTCGCGTCGGCCGACGCCACGTCCTGGGCCACCCGGTGCCCGAACTTCCCGTGTCGCACGTCGTCGAGGAACCTATCCTCGTTCAGGCCCAGCTGCTGCGCGTACCGGCTGAGGTCCTCGATCCTCAGCTGGTCCTGATTCGTGAGCAGTACGTCGTGCCGCCACACCACGCGCACGTCGCTGCTCTGAGGGCCTGCGCTGAGCGCGTCCTCATCTCCGAGTCCTTGACTGCTCGTGATGGCGCCCTGCGAGAGGCACACGTCACTCCCGTAGGGCGCCAGAGGCACACCGCACTCCCGCGGAGGCCGTGGTGACTACGCCTTTGACGGTGCACCGTCCCCCGTGATCGATGTTCGCTCAGTTACGTCCTGCCATGACGCCTCCATCGACGTTGACGATGCTGCCGGTCACCCAGCTTGCGTCATCGGAGAGTAGGAAGGTCACGGCTGCGGCGATGTCGTCAACGTTGCCCACGCGTCCCAAAGGGTGCAGGCCATCGAGGCCGTGCAGCGTCTCGTCGATCTCGTCCTTCTTCAGGAAGCCCTCGTACAGCGGCGTGGCCACCACTGCCGGCGCCACCGCGTTCACCCTGATGTGCTTACCTGCGAGCTCGATCGCCAGGTTGTGCGTCAGCGAGTGCAGCCCCGCCTTCGCCATGGAGTATCCCGACGACGGCGTGGCGCCCAGCGCCTGGTGCGCCCACATGGAACCGATGTTCACGATGGAACCCGTGCCGCGGGCGACCATGACACGCGCCACACCCTGGGTCAGGAAGAAGGTTCCTCGGTTGATGTCCATGTAGGAGTCGTAGGCGGCCAGGTCGTAGTCGAGGAAGCTCTTCGGAATGAAGAAGCCCGCAGCGTTCACCAGAAGGCTGGTGTCAGAGTGGTCTTGAGCTATCGCGTCGACCATGCGTGTGACCTGTGCAGGGTCGTTCAGGTCCCCAGCGAGGGCGGTGACATATCCACTGCCGCCAAGGTGTTGGACTGTGGCGTCCAGTTTGGCCTGGTCGCGGCCGATCAGCACGACCGAGCCGCCTTCTCGGACAACAGTTGCCGCGGTGGCGCGGCCCATGCCGCTACTGCCGCCAGTGACGACGAGTTTGTGCCCTAGGAAACGATCTGACATTGCGGGAACCTCCGGTTCGGTCTCTCGCCGTACCCGTCTCGGTCCGGCGGTCTTCAGTGCACCAAGCTGTGGAGGTAGTGGCGCGACACAGCCGTCCCTTACCGATGCGGACGCGAATTTGCGATCAGGCGGCGCCCGACGTTACCGATGGGGCTGCCCATCCCCTACACGCGAACACCCCAGTACCCTGGCAAGCTGAGCGGCGCTACGATGCTGGACGGCAGGGTCCAGGGCGTGAACCGCACCCGGCTGGACGACGTCATGGCCGCCACCGGCTCAAGCAAGTCACAGCTCTCCCATCACTTCCCCGACAACGAGGCCCTGGTTGCGGCTGTCATTGCGCGTCGCGCTGAGGTGATTCTCGAGCGCGAAACGGCTCTGCTGGCGCGAGTGGACTCCATGCGAGGCCTGGAAAGGGGCAGCTTCGTCGCGATGTCCACACCCAGCCCCTCGCCACCGGCTTGATGGCCGCACTTCAAGATGGATAGCTGCTCTCCCAGGCGGCCCACGACGCCTCGCCCATGAGAGCGTCCCTCAACATGGCCCTACAGCACATCAGCTCATACGCGGCCAAGGCCACATAAGCCATGGTCGCCTTGTCAGCGACGCTGCCTGCAGCGGGTCGGGCGCCTGCTCGGCACCACATTCGGTGGGCGGCTGCCACCCATTGACGCCCCGTACGCCGGGAGCCTCGGCCGTCACGGCAGTGCGCCTTAACGGTCTCGGGATGTGCGGGCTTCCTCGGAGCTACGCGCTGCGCGGTGGTCATAGTGCTTACGCCGTCACGATGGGACTCGTCCAACCCTCATCGGGGACCTCCGCCAGCGAATCACCCCCGCCGCCTCCACTATCTGACCGTCATCGGACAGAGAGTCATATGCGGGCACAGGTCCAACGCGTCACATAGCGGGTGACGTCCCTCCGCGTGGTGTAGCGCAGGCGTCCCGTGGCCAGTATCAGCGCACTCGGCAGTTGCTCCTTCCAGGTAGGTCCAGGCTCATGGGGGGTCTGCCGTACTAGGAGCATCTGCCATGCCATATGTCATCTCGGGCCGGTTGGTCGGCCTTCTCTGCGACGACTGTTCAGAACCTCTGGTGGGGGCAACCGTCAGGCTCGTCACCAGCTCGGGCGACCGCATCAGCCACGCAGCGGCTGCTGAGCCGAAGCAGACCACCGCGGTCCTCGAGGAGTCGGTCGCCGCGGAGCGCGCCTCTTCAGTCCTTGGTGAGGGAGTCGTCGACGCGAACGGCGGCTTCACGGTGGAGCTCGAGAAGGGGTACGACGGCGGGGCGTTCGACGTCGACATCTTCTGCGGGACGATGACTGGGCACCGGGTTCCACCCAAGCCGCTGTCCTTCACCCTCACGACGCTGGCACCACAATGGCGGGAGACCGAGGGCGGGTATGCCGCAGCCTGGTCCTACGACATCCCCCACCGGATCTGGTGCGGCATCCGCGGCCGCCTTGGGTGGTGGTCGATCTGCGGTGACGTCCGAGTGTGTGACACCACGGTCGGGGTTCCGGGGGTCAAGGTCAGCGCCTTCGATGTCGACTGGCTGCAGGACGACGCGCTGGGCTCGGCGGTGACCGATGCGACCGGCCACTTCCGGATCGACTACACGGTTGCGGACTTCAGCAAGACGCCATGGTCACCGTGGATCAACATCGAGCTGGTCCCCGGACCCGACGTCTACTTCCGGGTCGACGGGCCTACCGGCGTCCTGCTTCAGGAGTCGCGCTCGCGAGGCCGCAGCCCCGACCGCCAGAACGTCGGCCCCTGCTTCTGCGTCGACCTCTGTGTCGCCGACGCCCCGGGCGGGACCGACCAGCCGTACCCCTGGTTCGACCACATCGGCGTCTACAAGACCGTCACCGGGTTCGACAGCGCGTCGGGCGGGACCGGGCGGACCATCGCCGACAACCGGGCCTTCTACGCGTCCTTGCGCCTCAACGGTGTCCTGGGGCGGCTCCTCAACGGCCAGCCCGCCGAGTACAGGTTCGAGTATGACGACGGAAGCGGCTGGAAGCCCGTGCTGCCCGCGCAGATGGTCGCGATGCAGATCGGCACCTGGGAACGGCTCACGGGGACCCTGCCACCCGTCGAGACCAAGGCCGTCGTCGTACTCGGCGCCAACGGACCTGACGAGATCGCGGTGACCCCCGACGCCCAGGGCTGGATCGCGGTCCCACAGGACAACAGCCTCACCACGGGACTGTTCGTGCCCGACAACAACCTGCTCGGGCTCAACAGCGAAACACTGTCGGCGCAGACCCATGACCTCGCAGGAGTCGTCGCCGGCCAGAGCACCGCACCCGCCGGCCTCGCCATCGACGAGTACGTCGCGGTGCGCATGGTGATGCGTGAGGTCGGACAGCCCGTAACGCAGGTCCAGGCAGGTATCGCCGAGCGAGTCGCGCTCGCGAACACGACGTACAACCATGTGCAGAAGCACGGTTCCTGGGTACCCACGAGGGTGAACGGTCAGCTCGCGCCCGTCAGCATCGACGTCGAAGAGCTCATCGGCCATGGATGCGCACGGATCCAGAACACCCTGACGGTGGACTACACGGCTGCACACCCGAACCTGAGCAGCATGTCGCTGACGGTGTCCGGCCCGGGCGGCCCGTATCACTACGCGTTGCCCGCCATCGCAGCGGACTACCACGGCTCCGTCAACCAGCTGCTCGACGCGGCGAACAACCCGGTCGCGGTCTCATCCCTGCCCAAGTGCAGCTACATCCTGCAGGCATCGATCGGACTGCTCCTCACGACGGGCGACTCGTCACCGCTGCCCATCTACGACGACATCGCCTTCACAACCCAGTGAAGTGAACCCGATGGTGGTCCGACCCGCAAGGCCCACGCGGCGGCCCGCTCCGGGTCACTCCGGCGCGGGCGAGTGGTCCGGCGACGTGAGGCGACGCTCCGTCAGGACAGAACACTGAGAGACCTGACGCGCCAGCCTGTCCAGGTCACGCTCGCAGAACCGGTGGTGAGCCCACTCCTCGTTGAGCACGGTGCCCAGGCATTGGCGCACCGTCCGACCCTTGGCGTACGGGGGCCATCTCTCGTCGTCAGGGACTGGCGCGATCCGCGCGAGCTCATCAGGCGTGACGCCGGCCAGCCATGTCTCGATCTCTGAAGCCTGGCGGACCCGTACGGCGAGCACCTCGTCGAGGCTCGTTTGGGCGGACGGGTCGAGTTCGTCCTCCTCGCCCATGACGGATGGCGGACCCAGCCCCATGGCCGTGAACGGCTCGGTGAGCCCGAGCACGCACCGTCGGAACCAAGAGTCGTGCACGAAGACCAGATGGCGCAGCGTTTCGACCATCGACCACTCGCCGTCAACGCCGCGATGTTCGCTGTTCTCGGGCATGGACCGAACTCGGTCGGTGGTCGTCGTCCAATCGTCCCGCAGCTGCCGCCAGGCCACTCGCAGGTCGTCCGGCTGCTCTGAACGGAGCAGCAGCCGTACCGGGTGACGGCGGTCGAGCTCCGCCTCGACGTACGACATCACCTCGACTCCGTTGACCACGAGATTGGTGACCAGGCCGTCGATCTCGGCACCCTGCATGACCACGCCGACCATCCGTGCTCTACTCAGGTCGCATTCGCGGAATTCTGCGTCGGTGAGGTCCTCGTCGTGGAAGCGCCGCATGGAGACAGGCTAGGTCGCACCGCCGACGCCAAGCCCGGATCTGCCGCGATCGGTGCGGGGCTCCATACGTATGGATCTGGCGAACACATCCCGAACGGCGAAGCCGCAACTCGTCCGAAGGCGACTACCTACCCGTGACCAGCGTCGATCGACAGTGAGAACGGCAATCGCGTGCACAGACACCATGGCTGCTCATCTGTCACACCCGGGGGCACAAGCCGGAGGGTCACATAGCAAGACACCCTGTCCATCCTGGCGCTTTTGCGTAGGTCAGACAGGGTGCCCGAGAGTGGAGCTGAGGGGATTCGAACCCCTGACCTTCTCATTGCGAAGGTGCCATGGCGCCGTCGCACTGGCTGCGCCGTGCGTCAGGCGGCGCGATCTGACTGCATCCACTGCAGGCCGCACCAGCATCGGAGCACAACTGGGGCACACGCCCCGAGCGCCGGCGGTTCTCCTGATGCTCCGAATCGGTGACAGACGCGGGCACCCTTGGCGGGGCATCGGCGCGTGCAGTTCTTGCACTGGTCACGCAGGCAACGCCCCGATGGGCACCGGGGAACCTCTGACCCGGTAGATGCTCGGCCTGCTCGGCCTCGGTCCCGCCGCGGGCAAGGTCGAGGACAGGGAATGAGGATGCCTACGGACCGGGCGGCGGTGTGAGTCGGATTGTGGGGCGCTGGCGTGCCGAGGGGCCGGGATTCGACCCCGGCGCGGGCAACGCCCGGGCCGCAGGCGGCCAAGAGGCCGGTAGCCCTGTAGCCGGCCACCCCGACTGAACAGCGGCGATGATGTCCCGGATGTCGCTCATCTGCGCTGGCGAGGTCCTCAGGCAGATGCTGCGTTCCCGGCCGGTGATGGCCACCACTAGCAGGCCCACGCTCGGCTCGGCGTCAAGGGAGAGCATGCGTTTCCACGGCCAGGCCCTGTTGGCCAGGGGACCGACGAACACGCCGCGCTCGCTGGTGACCATGAAGCGGCCCTGGTCGATCTGCTGGAGTCGATCCGGTTCACTGTCCGTTGTGCCGCGACTTTGGCTGAGGCTGCCTCGAACGCCGCCAATGATGGGGAATCGCACCGTCCCGCGATTGGACACATGACGGGAGCGACCCCGGCGAGCCTCGAGCAACACGGTGTCCCAGGCGCCGATGAGACGCTCTTGGGAATCTAGCGCAAGGCCTTCCACGATTCCGCCGGGTGGCCGACGCCATGCGTCGGTCATGAGCTGCGCGGCTGATGCCGACAGGGGTGTGGTACTCACGGCGTCTCTCGGAGCCGGATCTTGGGTCGTGCCGGGTTCCGTGGGTTGGGCTGTGTGGGCTGATGCACGGCTCCGTTGGTCGAGGGACCCGGCGCGGAGAGCCGAATCATCGGCCGATCGCCGAGCGCCGAGGCCCATTCGGCGGCAGACGGACGAGTGTGCAGCGGGCCTGCGGCCGCCTGGCTCAGCCGGGTCAGGGCTTGCCGCTGCTTTTCCGGCAGGTCGGGGCGTGCCCCGAACGGGTCTGGGTCTGTTGGCCGCCAGGAGTACCTGACGTTAAGCCCCCTGCCGATCAGAAGTGCCAGCTTGTACCGGTCGCTCGCCTCGGTTGATGTGTTGCCTTGGCGCAGCGGGTCGTCCCACTCGGGAGTGTCCGCCTGATGCAGGACAGGCAGATATGACACCTTCCGGCACCCATCACAATCGATCAGGAAGGCCCGGGGGCGTGGGCTGAGGGACCACACGATGTTCTTCATTGACACGTCGCCCACGATGAACGAGTGCCCGTGAAGGAAGGCGAAGATCTCCGCCGCGGACCGCAGAATTGCCAGTCTCTGGGCGGTGGACGGCTCGGGCACCGCCTTGCGCGTGGCCCTCGGCGGGAACATCAGATGCTGAAATTCCAGCAGTCGATGTCCCACCACCGGATCCTCGTACCAGAACTCGCTCGGGATCTTGCCCATGAGGAAGCCCACGAACCGCGACCCATCGTCGACACGCTCCACCGGCCACGCCGTGTTGCACAGGAGGGTGCTTCGGTCGGCCTCGCTCATCGTGGCGGGCAGCCGCAAGATTCGGTCCATCGCGCCACGGTCCAGCTTGCCTGCGTCGTGGAACTCCTTGTAGACCAGGTCAGACCGGTCTCTTAAGAGCCGCACGCGCCCCTGGCCTCCGCTGTCGCCGCCCTCGACGACGGCAAGCGAGCTGCGTTGGCGGACCGGCACCCGGGGCGCCGGCGCGCCGTTGTTCGGTGTCACCGCGCCGAACCGGCCCAGAAGCAGACGGCCGTTCGGTCGTCGTCGAAGCTGCGCACCGACGCGTCAATCACCCACAGGTAGTGCGCCAAGCCCATGTCGGGGGACACAGACAGCTGACTCGCGAACCGCGCGCTGCGCTCTTGGTCTAGAAGCAGGTTCAGGACCCCGTCCGTGGCGAGAACGAGGCAATCTCCTGGTAGCAGGTCGACGGACGTGACGGTCGGAACGCTAGTCGACGGGAGCGCCGCGGTGAGCGTGTCTTGGATCTCCTCTGTCCCGTCCAAAACGTCGAAGGCACCACGTCGAAGAGTACGGTGGCCGCTGTCACCGACACCGCACACCCACGCCCGGACGGTCCCCGTCTCGCCCCTCACGAGCACTGCCAGGCAGAGCGTCGTGGCGAATTCCGCCGGTGAAACTTGGCGCTCATGGGCCTCGGAGGCGATTGCCTCCGACGCCACATCCATCACGCGGCGAGCGAACTGGTCCACGTCGACGGTCCCCGGATCGGCCCACTCCTGGATTAAGTGCCGTGCCGAGTCCATTGCCGCCTTCACTCCGATCGCGGAGCCCCGGTCCGAATGCGCCGCATTCCCGACCCCGTCGGCCACGACCAGAACGGCTGCCTCGCCCCATTCGACTTCGACGCGACCAACGAGCATCGCGTCCTGGCGCGGCTCATTGTCCCAGCGGTGGCTCGTACCACGAACTGACGCGGCTCGAACCACGCCACCGAGCACCTGACCGCCATCAAGGACCGTGTCCGCCTCAAACTCCCCCGAGAGAAGGCCATTCGGCATGCTGGGGGCCCGCGCCGGGCGTCCTGGCGTGAATGGGCCCGGGAACGCTGGCACGCTGGGAAGCATCGTCTGAGGTTCACCGACATTCTCGGTAGGCGTCTCCTCGAACCCGTCCGCGGTCGCCGTGTCAACCACGGAGACATGCCCCAGGTCGGCCGTGCTCATCAGATCTGGTCTAGGGGAAGTGATGTGAAGCCCGGGACTGAGTCCTCCACCTGCAGGGTCGGGGCTCCGGTCCCGGCCAGCGTGCTGCCCGACCGCACGATCGACTTGGTCAACGAACTGGCGAACTCGCGCAGTGCAACCGCAGGGCTGACGCCGCCGTCGGCCATGAAGGCCTTGAAGGTAGCCACCCGCTTGATGGTGTTCTCGTCGACCTGCTCCAGGCCGAAGGCAACGATCTTCGGGTACGCGGGGAACGAGGGGCTCACCAGGTCTGCGTGGGCGCTCTCCCAACCACGGTCGGTTGCCTGTCCGTCTGACAGGAAGAAGACCACCGGGCGGAGTACGGAGTGGCCGTCGGCCTTGAGCTGGCCCACATCCTTCTGGATCTCCTGCTTCAGCCTCTTGAAGGCGGCACCGAAGCAGGTCCCGCCCTTGGCTGTGAGTCCGGGTATCTCCTCCACATCGGCCAGGTCAGACAGCGGCAGGAGGACCTCAGCGTCGTCGGAGAATCCGATCACCGCGAACCGCGTCTTGTCCGCGACCACTGGGTTGTTGGCGATCTCGGCATGGAGCTTGCCGAGGCCGTCGTTCATGTCGTCAATGCCAGCCGTCATGGAACCGGACTCGTCGCAGACCAGGTAAAAGGGAAGAACTTGTTCGCTCATGGGTTCGATGGATCCTTACTTAGTGAATAGATACACTTCAATTTTGATGGCGTTTGAGCCGCTCAGGCTCACAAAGTCGCGAACTAGGGCACCCTGCGTTAGGGCGGGGGCTTGACGCCTCAGGCGCTCGTTCACCACGTGTGAGAGTGCCAACGCCCGAGCATCATCGGGGTCCACGCCGAACGTGAGCACGATCCCTGCGCGCTGCCCCTTGATCCGCGCCATCTCCTTGCGCAGCCGAGCGTCGAGGTCGTGTACGGCCTTCGTGTCGTGCGCGAGCAGTTTGGCGGTCGGGACCGGAAAGGCAACCACAATGGCGTTCTGGCTCACCCCGATCGGTCGCTGGGTGACCTTGGGGGTCGTCTTGGTCGGTGCGGTGGCCTTGGGGGTGCCGGTGGCCGCGACCGCAGTGGCCGACGGAGAGGGCTTGTGCGGCATTGTGGGTGCTTGTCCGAAGCCCACGATGGCCAGCAGAAGCATGAGATCGGCGAAAAGCCAGCCGACGAGGGGCAGCGGAACCGCCCTGCTGGATGCCCTCATCCAGTCCCACCCATGGCCGCCGGTTCGCGCATCGAGGCCGAAGCTGCCCGCAGTTCCGAGGCCACGGCCGCGGTCTGGGTGGCAAGCTCATCAACGCGGCTTAGCAGCGAATCGGTCGACATCCGGGCTGATTGCTCCCAACGGTCCATTCGCGTCAGAAGTTGACCACTGGCATCAACGACGCTTAGGGACGTGGCCATGCCGGCCCGCACGACCTCCGATACCGCCAGGAGCTGCTGCTCCACTGCACCAAGCGCCTCCAGCAGCCGTCCCGACCCCTCCCGGGCCATCTCGCCGATGGCCTGCAGCGCTGCGGCGCTGACACCCTGGCTGTAGTCCTCGAGAAGCCTGGTCAGCTCATCGGCTAGCCGCTCCACACGCTGCTGGGCGGCCGTCGCGTTGGCCGTAACCTGCGCCTCGGTCTCTGCAATCAGATCGACGAGGGCAGCAAGGGACACATCCATGCGTCCACTGGTGGCGAGGGCGGCTTCTGACGCCTGCTGAACTCGCCCCCCAGCGGCGAGGACCTGGGTCGAAGTCTCTGAAACGGCAATGACCGCCGACGCAAGAGACTGGCTCTGCTCATCAAGCGACTCTGCCGCGCGAACGGCCTTGGTCATCAGCGTCTGGGCCTTCGTCTGAAGGCCCTTCACCTCTGACGCCGCGGCCGACAGATCCGCGCGCGACTGATGCTCAAACTGACTTCGCCAGGAGGAGCGGTACCTGTCGGCCTGACGGAGGGCGGCCGCCAGCTTTTTGGCGCTGGCGGAAGAGGCCTGCGCTTCGTCGCGCTCCCACCGCCGCCCGAGCGTTCCCGCCAGAAGCACTGTGGCCAGTGTCAGCACGAGCGCCAGCGCAGTGAGCCCCGCTACGTTTCCGAAGCGGAAGGGCGTAGCAAGCTCGCCCTGAAAACCGGTCTGCCACAGACCGAGGAACGATGTTCCCTCCGGCGACACCCCGCGTGCGACCAGGCGTCCTTGGGCGGCCGAGGCCATTGCCAGGCCCGCCCACGTGAACATCAAGGGCAGGTACACCAGAACCGCTGGGGCGGCTTGAACCGACGCGAGCCAGGACGGTCGAGCCTTTTGGATCAGCTCGTGCCCGTCGAACTGCCTGGGCAGGTCAACGTAGGCGAACTCAGAAAAGGCCAGACCGCCCTCCTCGATCGCGTTTGCTAGCCGTCTCAGTTCAGGAGCGTGGTGCTGCATCCGATCGTCCAGCGCAACGTCTCGCAGCAGCGCCACAGACGGATGAGTCATTGCCTTACCCCCTCGAGCGCTTGCGCCGGCCCGCCTCGTATAAACGTGCCGAGTGGCGGATGCTGCGCAGGCACGGCAGACCAGGCACCACTCGTGCGGTGAGGTCCGTGCGAGAGTGTTCCATCCTAAGAGGCCCCCGGTGGGGCGTTTCTGGCAAATATCGCCCATTTGACCGAGACTCCCCGCAGCAAGATGAGTGGCTCCCCAACCGTGGGCGACACGGTCAGGGCCGCAGGGCGCTGCAGGCGAGTGGGGGCACTCGGACGGCGGTGAGCACGAAGACTGGCTGCTCACTCGCCCGAGACGGGAGGAGGCCGAATGGTTCGGGCATCCGCACAGTTGTCGTCGGCGGCACAAGGCGCGGACCGCAGCTTGGCGTTTGTCCGGCATGCCGCCTAGGGACGCCGGCGCTGTGGTTGAGCCATGCGCCGGGACGAGGCGCGCGGCGCGGACTGAAAGGTCGGTCGACCACCGGTCCGCGTGGCGGCTTGACGCGGGAGCCGCCCGACGTGGATTCCACGCCAGGGTGGCTCCTCCATCAACGCCTGCAGGATCCCTGCGGCCCGGGACACGTACCGGCGCAGATGTACTGCCAGACCCTGTCCTTCACGAACCTCTTCACGGCCGGCTGGACCGGGTCATCCGTTACGGCACCCGAACTGGCGACAAGAATAGTCCCCGCAGGGCTGGGTTCAGCCGGAGCTCCATGGGGCCGGTGACCTATCGACCGGTCCGCCGCACCTCAAGCCTTTGCCGAACGACCAAGCCCGCGAACGAAACATTTGTGGCCACCAACCGGGGCACAAGCCTGCCGTCGACTCAGTTGAGGCGAATCGACTCGTCTCCAAACGTCGCGCTGACCTCGAATCGGCCGCCCAGGGCTTCGACGTAGGACTTCAGGGTGCCCAGCTCTGTGTGGCTCAGGTCGCCTCACTCGATTCGGGATAGTCGCGATTGGGACACCTTCATCCGCTTCGCAACCTCGACCTGGTTCTCTCCCTGACGCCGACGCACCTCTGCAAGGCGGTACGCGCGGACCTGTTCGTCTAGGTGCTCCTTGGCCTCATCGACCTGCTCGGAGTCAAGCAGCGCGCAGCCTGCCCACGTACCTGCGACCAGTTCTTAGCCATCGTCCTCACGTCCTTTCGTCGTCATAGTCACCGGCAAGCCAGCGTTCATACCGGCGCTCCGCCTCAGGGATGTTCTGCCGGTACCACTGCGACCAAGCCCCGGACTTGTCTCCACCCAGAAGCAGGACGGCCTGTCGTTGCGGGTCGAAGATGAACAAGACGCGCACCTCACTGGACCCGGAACTGCCCGGCCGCAGTTCCTTCAGGTTGTGTCGCCTCGAACCCTTGATCCGGTCGACTAGGGGCCGGCCAAGCGTCGGGCCATCCTCTTGGACGGAATCATTCACCTGCGTTCCGACTTGTGGTTCGGGTTGTCCTTCCTGGTTTGCGGTCTCGGCATGGCGCTAGTGGCGAGCGCCATTGTGCAGGAGCGTCAAAGCCTAGTGTGGGTCGGGAACATCACCTCGGGCCTTGGGTTCGCGATCGGCGGGGCCGACCTCATGCGCCTGGGCAAAATGCTTGTTGGAGTCGCCATGATTCTTCGGGATTTGCGTTCATTGTGCAGGGCAGCTTGAGCCGTTGCCGATTGGATGACAACGCCGACAATTCTGCGAGCATGGCTTCAAGAATCCGGGACTTCCTGATGGAACGACCTAACAGGCGCGGCTAGGCGCTCGCCCAGTTCGTTCATGTAATTGGCAGCGGAGCCTCGCCCGTGATTGGCTCGGGGCGGTGTTGGTCAGCAAACAACTGGCAGCGACACCACCACCTCTTGACGGTCGTGCACCTGCCGTCCATGCCGAGCATCCGCCACTGGTGATCCTCGGTGACCGCTGCAGCTGTCCATGGCGTCCGCATCGCGAATCGCGATCTTCGGTGCGCCCCCTCGACGGTTCGTTGTCAGACGCGCCGAAGGAAGGTCCGCCGAAGGCACGGAGAGCGCGACCATCTGCACAATTTGCCAACATGAGGGGCGAACCGCTCCCTAATGCCTCAGACTGAATCCGCCAGCCACAGTTAGAGCGAGGACTAAGCAGTGCCTAGAACCACCACTCCCCGCAGGGAACGGTTCCCGATCCTCCTTGTGATCCTGTGTGTCGTTGCTGCCCTCCTGCTATTGATCTGCGGGCTGGGGGGCGCGCTTGCTGCCGGCTTTGCATTCGTGGGGCTCGTCGGCTTCGTCGGCTTCGGGATCGCAACCGCTATCGGACACGCCCGGTGGGCACGACTGCGCACACGTAAGGCCGCGGCCGCGACGGCCGGAGTGTCCCTTCTGGCCCTTATCGTGGGGGGCGCACTCACTCCCCCCGCTCCCACCACAACGACGAGCAATTTCGTTGCTGCGCCGAAAGCGAGTGCCCGGTCCAGCGCACCACTCTCTAGTTCCACGACGCGTTCTACCACCAACGCGCCGATACCTTCGACCCCAACTTCAACAACGACAAGTTCGCAAGCACCCAGCACCTCTACGTCGCCTCCAACATTCAGCTCGCCGACCGTCGCCGCCACCACTCCGACCACATCCGCGCCGTTGGCCGCCACCACTCCGACCACATCCGCCTCGTCCCCGCGCCCCGCCCCAGCACCTCCTGCTCGGCTCACGGGCTACGGCGCCCTGAGAGAGGACTGGGACGCGCACCATCAACAAGCGCCCGGATACACAGCGGGCGCGGCCTTTCTGCCCATGGTGAATGGTGACCAACCCAAGTACGGAGCGGTCAGTGGCGGCCCCAAGGAACGCATCGTCATCTACACCGTCAGCTTCGAGGAAGGAACCAATCTCGCGGAAGCCAAGAGGGAAATTCTCATGGAGTTCCCTGCAGGTGCGAGATTTGGCCTTGAGGACGCGGATGAACCAGGATGCTTGATCGTCGAGGTGCGGAGCAAGCAAGTGGAGGCCGTGATGAAGGGCTACCGTCCTATCGTCGCCTTCTTCACAGGCTCCCAGTACGGGGACCAGCTGCGGAAGAACCATGTAGACGATGCGTCGCTCCTGGTCGCCTCGAAGGATGAAGCGACCGACCTTGGGGACTGCTAGAGCCCCCCTTTGCCTGCACGACGAGCGCCGCGACCAGTCGCCCTGCTCCGCGTCTTTGTCGGCGGCCTCTCGTACCCTCGGACCATGGCTCAATGCACCGCACCTGTCCAAGGTCACCGCACGTCGAACGCCGCCGCGAACTGTCCGGCGTGCGGCGGCCGGTCCTCGTACCGGTCCTACTCGCCGAACACGTCGCCTTCGTACTACTCCTCGCCCGCACTGTCCCGCAGCAGCGGCGGAGGGAACTCCTCCAGCAGCGGTCGTGGCCGATCGGCGCGGCCTCGGTGGTCGCCGGCCAACTCGCCCGTTACGTATACCCCCGACGAGGTCGCGGCACTGGACCGGTACCGCAGCAAGGTCGAGGCGGTGGGACCGCGGGCTGAGTCCTACGACCTTTTCCTCTGCCACGCCTGGGACGACCGCCGCGAGTCTGCGACCGAACTGCACAACCTCCTCGAGGCGGAGGACGTGTCGGTCTGGTTTAGTGAGAGAGATATCGTCCTTGGCCAGCCGTTTATGCGGGAGATCGACAAGGGCCTTGCCAAGACGCGGATCGGCCTCGTGCTCATCACGCCCGCATTCCTCAAGCGCATCGAGAGCGGCGGGGTGTCCGAGAAGGAACTCTCGGAACTGCTTGCACGGGACCTGCTCATCCCGGTCGCGCACGGCGTGACTTATGACGAGATTCGGTCAGTGAGCCCGCTCCTGGGCTCCCGCAACGGGCTGAGCACGGACGAGGACTCCTGGGAGGACATCGCCAAGAAGATCGCCGAATTGGTCACCGTGTAGGAGCGCAGCTGTAGCCATGCTTCTTCCCTGGGCGCCGGCCCGGGCGTAACGGCGGTGGTTCAGCAGGCGGTGATGTGTCCCGCCATGCGTCATACCGCCGCAAAGCGGTGCGTCCCACCGCCGGCTGCCGACCAAGCTGTGGGCGGTAGCAGCAGCTTGTTTCTACCTCGGTCCTTGACTCTGGTCACGCATTGCTCAACCGGATTGCGGCCCTCGCGATGAACGAGGCAGCGCGGCGTGGGAGTATGCACTGTGGCAACCACGGCCTTCGAGGTTGTTGTGCCGTGCCCCGATGACGCCGAGGAGCTGGCCTCGGTCCACATTCAGGCGTGGCGCGAAGCCTACGGTGGGCTGCTCCCGGAGCGGTTCTATGATGACGCCGCGCGCGACCGTAAGCGGGTGATGTGGTCGGGTCTGCTCGCAGGAGGAGATGCGGGAGAGCGGGTCCGCGTCGCCCGGCACGAAGGCCGGATCGTGGGGCTTGTCGCGCGCGGTCCGGCCACCGAGCACCAGGGGCACCCGCCGCGGCGCGGTGAGCAGCTGTACGCCCTCTACGTGCTGTCCACCTGCTATGGCGACGGTGTTGGTCAAGCTCTCCTTGACGAGGCCCTTAGCGGGCGGCCTGCACAGCTGTGGGTCGCTAAGGAGAACAGGCGGGCTCGACGCTTCTATGAGAAGAACGGATTCGCATACGACGGGACCGAGCAGGTCGATCCAGACCTCGACGGACTGATAGAGAACGCATGCTGCGATAGGCGGACTCCGCGCAGCCCCACGACCGCGATGTCCGGCACCCTGCATGACCGCCACAGCGGGTGCCGTCCTTTCGCCGCCAAAGCCGCGCTTTGAGAGCGGGCATCGGGCGGGCGGGCGTACGCGGCAGAAGCAGCCGGCACCCCGGCCGCTGGGTCGGATCCCGAAGATGCCCATCCAGCGGCCACGCTGCCGCTCAGGAAGTGGGCGATCTTCTGGGCGCTGTTGGGCATCGGGACCATGTCCCCAGCCAGCACGTCCGCCGCCCGTTATGCAGGCGGGCACGACGGTCCTCACCCGGGACTGCACCCCCCGCATGGCAAAGCCCAACCGGTCCGAGCGTGGCTACCAGGCGTAAGCAGTGCCGATCCGGAGTGAGAAGGGCAAACCTAGTGCATGGACTGCATGCGTGCGCGGGAGTCACATGGGGGCACAAGCCCGGAGGGTCACATAGCAAGACACCCTGTCCATCCTGGCGCTTTTGCGTAGGTCAGACAGGGTGCCCGAGAGTGGAGCTGAGGGGATTCGAACCCCTGACCTTCTCATTGCGAAGGCCCCATAGCGCCGTCGCCCTGGCTGCGCCCTGCTTCAGGCGGCTGGATCTGACTGCATCTACTGCAGGCCGTACCAGCGCGGGAGCACAACTGGGGCACACGCCCCGAGCGCCGGCGGTCCCCTCCCAGTGGGCGTCCCGTGGAGTGGTGGGGTTTTGGGTGAGCGGCGCGGCTTCGGAGGTGTTGGGGCCATCGGCGGGATCTTCGGTGTGTACGGCCAAGTACTCATCCGAAGGAGTCCCACCGATGGCGTTGTCCCAGTCTGCCGTGTCCGAGCTGCTCGAGGCGTTCCGCGCCGGTGAGGGTGTCGATCTGATCCGCGAGTCGGTTCGGCTGGTGATGCAGGAGCTGATCGAGGCCGAGGCGAGCGAGAAGATCGGCGCCGCCCCTTACGAGCGCACCCAGGCGCGGGTGACCGAGCGCAACGGGTCACGGTCGCGGCTGTTGTCGACCCAGGCCGGCGACGTCGACCTGCGGATTCCCAAGTTGCGTAAGGGGTCGTTCTTCCCGGTCATCCTCGAGCCGCGGCGCCGCATCGACCAGGCGTTGTACGCGGTGGTGATGGAGGCCTACGTGTCCGGGGTCTCCACGCGCTCGGTGGACGACCTGGTCGCGGCGCTGGGCATCGACGCCGGTATCTCCAAAGTCCGAGGTCTCCCGCATCTGCGCCGGGCTGGACGAGGTGGTCACCGCCTTCCGCACTCGGCGCCTGGACCATACCGAGTTCCCGTACGTGTACCTTGACGCGACGTACCTGCACGTGCGCAACGACACCTCCCAGGTCACCTCCATGGCCGTGGTGGTAGCGACCGGGATCACCGCCGACGGCGGCCGTGAGGTCCTGGGCCTGGATGTGGGCGACAGCGAGGACGAGGTGTTCTGGCGCGGCTTCCTGACCGAGCTGAAGAAGCGCGGCCTAAGCGGCCTGCAACTGGTCATCTCCGACCAGCACGCCGGCCTGGTCGCCGCGCTGCGCCGATGCTTCCAGAGGGTGGCCCACCAACGCTGCCGGGTGCACTTCGCCCGGAACCTGCTGGCCCTGGTGCCCAAGAGCCACAAGGACATGGTCGCCGCGGTGTTCCGCACCATCTTCGCCCAACCCGACGCCGACACCGTCTCGGCCACCTGGGACGAGGTCCGCGACCAGCTTGCCGCCCGGTTCCCCAAGATCGGTCCGCTGATGGACCACGCCAAGGCTGAAGTGCTCGCCTTCACCGCCTTCCCTCGGGCGCACTGGTCCAAGATCTGGAGCACGAACCCGCTGGAGCGGGCGAACAAGGAGATCAAGCGCCGAGCCCGCATCGTGGGCATCTTCCCCAACCCGGCCGCCGTCATCCGGCTGGTCGGCGCGGTGCTGGCCGACATGCACGACGAATGGCAATCCGGGGACCGCCGCTACCTCTCCGAGGGCTCCATGGCCCTTCTCAAGCCCAACGGCAATACTGGAGCCATCGCCGCCCTCCAAAGCGGCGAGTTGGCACCGAGGAACACCTCAAAAGCCCACCACTCCGCGGGGCGCTGTCCCCTCCCATGCTCCGGATCGGTGATGCTGGTACCCCTTCCCCGGGCACCGGCGGGTAGGGATCGAGTACTGGTCGCCCAGGCAACGCCTTAATGGGGGCACCATGAAGCCGTCTGACCGCGGCGCTGCTCGGCCCGCTTGCGGATCACGGTGCAGCACTTCGGCACCCTTCTGTTGTCAACCGGTCGCTTTGAGGTGGGTCTTTCGCGTCGCGGCGGCCGGGCGTAGCGTCGTTGGTGCGGGTCCGGGAAGTGGCTGATCCGACACTCCTATAGGTGCCCGTCAAGCATTCAGGCCCGGGGACTGGCCGGCGAGGGTGTCGTAGATGAGTCGGTACAGGTGGCGGGCGAGGTAGCGCTTCAGGCACCTGATGATTTCCATCTTGGTGCGGCCTTGAGCCGTTCGGCGGGTGACGTAGTCGCGGGTGGGCTGGTGGTGGGCCATCCGCACGATCACGATGTGGTAGAGCGCGGAGTTGGCCTGCCTGTCGCCGGCCCGGTTGAGCCCGTGACGGTTGGTCTTGCCGGAGGAGGCCGGGATCGGGCAGGCCCCAGCGAGGGCGGCGAAGTGGGCCTCGGTGCGTAGCCGGGCGGGGTTGTCTCCGGCCGTGATCAGCAACTGGGAGACAGTGTCCGGCCCGGCCCCAAACACGGACATCAGGGCCGGGGGCGTGGCCGTCCAGGAGCCGGGTCAGCTGGCCCTTCAGATCGGTGACCTGCTCGCTTAGCATCCGGTACCGGCGGGCCAGGACCCGCAGCGAGTAGGCGGTGGCCTCTTCGGCGGTCACCGGTTGGGCCGGTGGGCGTGAAGCTGCCAGCGCGGTGGTCAGCTTGCTGTTCGACAGTCCCCGGTACCGGGCCCGTAGGCTCTCCGGGCCGGCGACCAGCATGGCCTTGATCTGGTTGATCGTCGCGGTGCGTTCCCGCAGGGCCGAGGACCTGGTGGTCCGCAGTGCGCGGAGCGCCTCGACGAGCCCGTCGCCTCCCTTCGGTACCGCGGTGGCCCGCCCGGACAGGACGGCTTCGGCGGCGGAGTAGGCGTCGAAGACGTCAGTCTTGCCGCGGGCTCGCCGGTCGAACCGGTTGGGGCGGTTGACCTCCCGGACGTCGTAGCCGGCCTCGGTCAAGGCTCGGGTGACACCGGCGCCGTAGCTGCCGGTGCACTCCACCCCACCAGCGCCACGCCCACCCACTGGGCCAGGAACCTGACGACCTCGCGGTAGCCGCGGGCGGTGGCTTCGACCCGCAGGTCGTCGACCGGGCGCCCGTGGGTGTCGATGACCGCGACGTGGTGGGTGTCGGCGTGGGTGTCGATCCCGGCGTACACCCACCCGGCCCCATCAGTGCGTCCCGGCTGCTGACGCTGTTGCCGTCCATGCTCGTGTCGCATCATTGATCTTGTGCCGGTGGGTGCAGCCGGGCGGGCGTCAGTCAGTTCACTATCGGGACCTCGTCAAACCCCTATCAGGACATGACGGCCCGCCCGGCCACATAGGGATGTGAGCTGGGCCGGTCGACAGGTCGGATGAAGGACAGCCACCCGTAGGCGACGTCGGAAGTGCCGAGGAGTCAGACCCACCCACGCCAGCATCCTGACGCGCGACCAGCCGTCATGTCCCTTAAGGGGCAGCCAGACCAGCACCGGCTCACCAACACATAGTGAAGTGCCGGTGTGCGGATGTGAGCCGGCCGCGCTGGATTGAAGTGACGCCCCGCGGTGCCCTCCCGGACCCGCGTCCACGCTCTCGGGCCGGGCTGCTGCGGTATCGGTGACGAGCTGTCGGAAGATGGCGTCGGAGATGCGGCGTTTGAGTTACCTAAGTCAAGTCCGCGGGTGCAGTGCCTGCTGATGTGCTTGATGCAGGGCTGGGTCGTAAGCACT
>NZ_JAPYZV010000019.1 GCF_027812955.1 Pedococcus sp. 5OH_020 | reverse complement strand
AATCTCCCAGCACGGCGGGGCATCTCGTTGTTACGGCGCGCTCAACACCTCAGGCCCATCGGTGGATCGAGGCTAAGTGAACTACCACGGCAACGCTGGAGGCCATAATCAGGCCTCGGGTCTCTCCTTGGCTGAAGGGCCCAGTGCCCGCCCCGCAGGTCGCATCCGCACGCGGGCACGCTCGGTGCTCTGCCATGCGGGCGAGGTTCGGTACCGGTGAGGCGTCTGAGTTGAACGCCCCGTGCACGGCCTTGTCGGTCTTCGCGATGTCACGCCGGGTGTAGGTGCGTCAGCCCGCGCTGTCTTTGGTGACTGGATCGCCTGCGGTGTCGTCGGTGGTGGCCTTGGCGATGGAGCCGTCTGAGCCGGAAGAGGTGGCCTGGTCGGAGGACGCGTGTCGACCGAGGGCGATGGCGGCGGCCGATGCGGCAGCGCCGGCGGCCAGGCCACCGACGGCCCATCCCGGTCCCCACTCCTGGCGACCCAGTGCCGAATCCACCGACACATCCCCCGGGCCTGCGTCGACAAGGGCCAACAGGGCGGCGATGAGGACGGCGTTGTACTCCCACCCGCCCTGCGCGGCCCACACACCTTTGGGTTGGTGCACCTTGCGGATGGCCGTGACCATCGTGCCGATGAGCGCGGAGGCGGCCAACGGCGTCGCAGCGCCGGCTATTAGCAGGGCCCCACCGGCGGTCTCGCTCACGCCGGCTGCAAGGGCGTTAGCGCGGGTGGGGCGCATCTGGATGGCGCCCATCATCTGCTCGGTGCCTTCAAGACCGGGGCCGCCGAACCACCCGAAAAGCTTCTGTGTCCCGTGACCGACGAAGAGCCCTCCGATGACCACACGCGCAGCAAGTCGCCCGATCTGCATGCCTTACCGGTACCCCCAGGCCGCCCGAGCCAACCAATGAACCGCCCCGGCGAGTCCGGAGACTCACGCTGCAGGCCGACGCCCGAGGATCGTGGCTGGTGCAGCGAGGCGCGGCGACACCAGCGCGTCGCCCACGCCCTGCAAGGCCCCCTCGACCGACTAGATCGCCGAGGCGAACGACATCACTGTGCACCGAGCCTGTGCTGGCCTACTCCTTATGCCGGTGGCGGCCGCAACCGCCTGCTCCGCAGACTTCTCCGTCAGGACGGGGGCTGGGCTCTTGCTCGCCTGTGGAAGCCGCTCGGTTGGCTCAGGGTGACCGGTCCGTCGAAAGCGCGTCCCGCCGACTCCTGAGACGACACCGCCGGCGCCACGCTGTTGGACGCCAACGGCGACGCCATCACAACAGGTACCCCTCGGCGGGGAGCCGATGCGGCGCCGCAGGTCCGGGTCCGGCCAGCACCAGTTTCAGTTTCACGTACCACCCGGGGGCCGGTTCCGTGTGTTGACCTCGGCGGGTACCTCTGAGGTACCTGTCCTGCCCTCCTACAGGTAACCAGCTCGGGTCACTCGCTCGCCTCCCGGCGCCGGCGTCGCCACTGCCGGGAGCCGGGCGCATCATGGGCGTATGGACGTGTCCCTCCTGTACTTCGACGGCTGTCCGCACTGGAGCGTGGCTGAGCAGCGGCTGGGGGCTGCCCTGGCGGAGGTCGGGCGTGGCGGTGTGTCGGTGCGTCACGTCCTGGTGGAGACGTCTGAGGAGGCCGAGCGCTTGGGGTTCATAGGCTCGCCGACGATCCTGGTCAACGGGAAGGATCCGTTCGCAACAGGTGCCGAGCAGCCGGCCTGGGCCTGCCGAGTGTTCAAGACTCCTGATGGGCTGGCCGGCTCGCCAACCGTGGAACAACTTGTGGAGGTCTTGTCATGAAACGGCTCCTCGGCTGGTTGGCGGTGCTCTACGTGACCGCGGCGGTCGTCGGCGTGGTGCGGGAGCGGATGGGGCTGGTCGCCTGTGGCTGCGCAGAGGACTGCTGGTGCAAGCGACCGGGGCTGAGTCTGTTCCGTTGGGTGTTCCCCCGCGGACACAAGAGTTCGTGGACGGGCCGCCCGAAGCCACCCGAGGTCGTCTGAGCCACACCGCTCTGGTCTGGGAGGTGAGCAGGTGTACGGCTTCGGGCAGATTCGAACGCGCGCCAGCAGGACGCCATGGGCCACACTGGGCTCAATAGATGGCTGGAAAGGGCTATGGCGAGCGACACGAGGGCCGCCACGGCTGGACATTTGCCCGTCCTCAGCCACGCCCCCTCTACCTGGGGCGGCCCGTCGCGTCCGGTCACTCCCGCGGCTCCCGCGACGCCAAGGAAGGCCCCTTGAGAACCTCTCGGGCGGCGTCGACCTCCGCGACGCCCGCCTCGGCTGCAGCCGCTCGCAGGACGCTGCGCGCCTGGCTCATGTCCAGACCTCGGGTTTCAGCGATGTACCCGGTGGCCCGCTCGACCACGGCGTGTTCGTCGAGTCGCTCGCGAACGTCGTCGGCTCGGTCAGCCAAACCCAGGGCCTGGTCGACCTCCGCCTGGGTCAGTGGCCGGCCGGCGGCTGCTGCGGACGCCATGAGCTCGCCCAGCAGGGTGATCTCGTCGGCGAGGACCTCGTCGGTGAGTTCTTCGGTGCGATGTTCCTTGGGGTCCATGGTGCTGCACCTCGCTTCGCCCAGTGCATCGGCTGACGTGGTTCGTGGCCTCCCTGCTGGACCACGTCGGGTGGTGCCGGTAACACCCCTACCCAGCGACCCGCCCGGCAATTCACCCCGGGAGATAGCCCCGTCAGGCACCCAACACCTGATGCTCCCGCCGCCGACCAGGCCCCGCCATGGCCCTTCGGAGCCATCTTGAGACCCGCCGGCCCCCTGTGGCAGCATGCTGCGGCGCGCCCCCTCCCCAATCCCCCAGGGTTGAGGGGGCGCGCGCAACTACCTACGGCCGCCAGTCTTGGCGGTAGTGCGGGTGGTCGGCCCAGACCTCGGCCAACGCCATCAGCTCCCAGCTGGGCTCGTCGTCGTCGCCCAGGCCGGTCTGGACCTCGATGATCCGCCGCTTCGCCCGGCAGTCAGCCAGGGCCACCTGCAGCGACCGCCGGACCCAGGGGCTGACGTCCTCGGTGTCCAGGATGGTCCGGCAGCGGATCTCCTGCTCGGTGATCCGAGCCTCCAGGAACTCGGTGAGCGTCATGTCGCCACGCTCGCACACGAGGCTGATCGGCCGCAGGTCAGTCATGGCGCCCCGCTGCCCGAACTGCCCCGATACGACCAGGCGCCGCAGGGAACGGGCAGCGCGGCGGAAACGTCCCAACGATCCCTGCGCCGAGCTCGCCGAAAAGGGGCGATGGGCGCGAGAGTGGTGGACGGTGACCGAGTCGCGGTCCGCGGCACGGACGGAGGGATTCATCGTGGCGACTTCATGGGTTTCCCCGCCGGGTCGCGAGGTCACGACCACTTGAGTCGAGATTTTCGGATGGAGAGAACGGCAAGGCGTCAGCAATCACTCGTGGCAAACTCCCGAACCACGCGGGACACGGCGGCTCCCGACGGCACAGCGGGAGCATCGGCGGCGGTCGGCGGACTCAGGCGTATGCGAGCGCGACGTCGCGCAAGGTCTGCTGCACGGGGACGCCGGTGGCGTCCCTGATCCGCTCGAGCAGGTGCCCGGACAAGGTGACGGCACCGATGATGAGGCTGACCAGACCCTCGATGTCATCACCCCGGCCAAGCTCACCGATGAGCTCGATCATAGTCCGGGTCGGGAACTCGGCTTCGCCCATGGGGTCTTCCAGCCAAGCCGTGACAAGCGCCAGCGCCGCTCGCGTGTTGGCTCTGGTTGATTCGTCCATGCGGCAGCATTGCACGACGACTCAGTCAAGGGGCGCGAGCTGGCTGGGCGATCCCAAACGAGCGGGAGGTGGCGCGCTCGCCCCCTGGACGGCGATCTATCGCCGGCGTTGACGCGGTATCGACGCCTACGCCGCGCGTGGACCAGAACGCAGTCAGCGCGAGCCGAATCGAGTACCTAGCCATCCGCCGCCGTCCCAGAGGTTTGCCACCGAAGTTCGGTCGCACAGGTGGCCCCAGAGCGCCCGATATGGAGGCTGCCTCGAGAAGCTGCCTTTGAGAAGTGCAGGAGCGGCACCTTGCCGGGTGCCGCCCCTGCGACCTGAGTATTACGGCTTCTGCTCGAATGCCGCGGCGGCCAACTGGTCGGCGTGGAGCCACGCGTCGAGTACGGACTTCATGGCTGGCCGGTCTGCGATGAGCAGGAGGATGGGCCCGATCCGTACGGCGACGTGGGGTCCGCTGGTGCCGGTGACCGGGATCAGGGTGCGGACGCTGGTGTCCTGGGGGCCGTGCAGGGTGGCCTGGCAGGCCACCGTGCAGCCTCCCCGGTTCTGGGAGTGGCCCCCGACCACGTGGAGCTGGTGCGGGGCGGCGGTCATGGCTCGTCCTGTTCGTAGTCGGGGTCGTAGTCGCGGTCGTACGAATCGGACTGGCCCCAGCCGGTGGCCGGGGCGGGGTGGAGGCGTTGCGCGCCGGCGAGGACGTCGACGATGCCCTCGACGGCCTTGGTGCAGACCACGACGATGGCGGCCAGCTCGCGGACGGCGCGCAGGCCTTCGGTGCCGGCCTCGGGTGAGTGCCTGCGGACGTGGGTGTAGGCCACCACCGTGAGGGCGGCGGCCGCGGCGATGCTGATGACGATCAACACGGTGTTGCTCCTTTCGACCCGGCGCGGCAGCGGCCCCTGGGTGGGGCCGCTGCCGTGTGGGTGGTCAGTGGCGGGTCTGGGCCCGCCGGGTCCGGGCCTGGTCCTGCTGGTGGGCGCGGCGCTCGGCCCGGTTGAGGGGCTCGTCGTCCGGAGCCGGGTCAGCTAGGGGCGTGCCGTGCCCGTCGGCCGCGGGCTGGTGCGCTGGAGCGCTCGGGTTCTCGGCCGGGGTCGGGTGCACGGGTGCCACGGGTGCCAGGGGTGGCGTGCCGGCCGCGTCGGGGCGAACCCGTCCCGGCAGTGCCGGGACGAGCAGCAGTGGCAGGGCGATGAGCTCGACCGCGATACGCAGCCACATCGTGGGGACGAGCAGGCTCAGGAGGCGGTGCGTGACGACGCTGTGGCTGACCGGGCGGACCAGCCCGCCCAGGCACTCGACCGTGTCGATGACGGGCTGGGCGGCGGTGCGCGCCGCCGCCGCGCCCGCGGCCCCGGCGAGGGCGGTGCCCGCGCTGGACAGGGCGTGGGCGATCCGTGCCCCGGTGCTGCCACCGCGGTGCAGGAGGCTGCTGATCCGGGTCCAGGCGCCGCGGCCCAGGGCCGCCAGGGCCGACCCGGCCGCCCCGGCCAACCGCACGGCGGCGCGCCAGACCGGCGGTGTGCTGAGTACTGACGCGGCGAGCGGGACCAGGCCGATCCCGCGGACCAGGCGGAGGGTGTCGGTCAGGCGGGCGCCGGCCCAGGCCAGGACCCGGCGGTCGGTTGCCCCGTCGAGCAGCGCGCGCAGGTGCCGCAGCGCCCACCCGGCGGCGCCGCGGGGCAGGGCCAGTGCGGCGTCGAGGGCCCGCTGCGCCCGGCGACGGACGGCGAGCAGGAAGGCGAACCGCTCCTTGGTGGGCGGAGTGGGGACCGCGCGCAGCGGCGCGGCGTAGGTGGCTGTGCTCATGACGGGTGTTCTCGCTTTCATGGTTGGACCGCCCTGTGCGGACGGGTTTGTCCTGGCACCGGGTGGCGGCAGGAGGTTCTGGGCACGGGCATGGCAAAGGCCCGCCGCGCAGCGCGGCAGGCCAGGGTGTGATCCGATGTGGTGGCTTGCGTTATGAATGCGGTCGGGGGCGGATGGCCAGGTCGACCATCGCCTCCAACAGCTGCGCCAGCCGGTAGTCCGGCTGGCAGCGCAGGGCCCGGTCCAGGGCGGCGCGGGTCAGGGCGCCGTTGCCGCGCCACCAGGTGAAGCATCCCAACACGCTCAGCGCGGGGGCGGCGTGCGGGTCGGGCAGCATCGCGCACAGCCGCACCAGCCGGGCCTGGACCCGGTTCTGGGCGATCACCGCGGTGGCGTCACTGTCGTGCTCATCCCACGCCCGGTCCACGCCGGAGAACAGGCGCCACACGTCTGGTGCGAAGACCGCGGGGTCGACGCTGCCGGGGGTGAGCCAGCCGACCAGGGCGTCACGGACCTGCACGTCACCCAGCGACAGCGCAGCGCGGGCCGCGTCGGCTGCCGTCAGCGGCCGGGGAGCGTCGCTGGCGTCGAGGACGACCGCCCACACCGGCAACGGGTCCGACTCTCCCTGGGACCGGTCGGTGCTGTCGCGGCCCTCGATCAGTGCCGCCACGGTCAGCGCGTCGTCGTGGGGTTCAAGCTGCCGGGCCAGACTCGCCCGGTCCGGGTGGGGGGCGACCTCCTGGCCGACGAACTCCGCGGCGATCGCCGCCAGGTCCGGCGGTTCCGGGACCGGCGTGCCACCCGGCGGGCAGCAGGACGGGTTGTCGCAGTCCAGGGACCGCCACCGGCCGTCGTGGACCACAAGGCGGTCCTTGACCGGGATGCCCGCGGCGCGCAGGGCCCGGTCCACCGCGGCCAGGACCGCCACGCTCTGGCCGGGTGAGTCCTCGTAGCCGATGACCAGGACCGCGTCGGGGCGTTCCCGCAGGATCGCCGGCAGGAGCGCGTCGGCGACGTGGTCCTCGTGACCGACGGCGGGCAGGTCGAGGCGTTGCAGCAGGCCCAGGTGGGCGTCGTGCACGCACAGCACGACGACACTGTCACTGGGGTGGAAGCCCAGGATGTAGGGCACGACGGCGATCAGGTCGCCGGGACTGGTCAGTCTCAGGGCATGGGTCATCACAAGAACTCCTTCGGGTGGGTGAGCGGGCGCGCGGGACGGTGCGCGGACATGAAGAAAGCCCGCCACGACGGTGGCGGGCTTGCAGTGCGAGGGGGTTTCTCCAGCCCTTGATCTGGACGTGGTTATCCCAACCTCGTGGTACCCATTGTACCCTGAATCGCCTTGCGGTTACAGGGAATTCGTCACTCGTTCCCTCGCGGGGTGGCGCCCCGTGTTGTCGCCCCTGCTGCGTACCCTGGGAGCATGGGGCCAACCACCGACCGCGTCCACCGCCTCAGCGCTGCCGCCGTGGAGACGCGACAGGCCCACGCAGGCGGCGCAGCGTTCCCGGCGGTCGCGGGCAACGCGGAAGGGCAGGACGCGCTGTTGCGGACCGCAGCTGAGGTCAGTCCCGAGCGGCGTCCTCCGCAACGGCATGGTCGGACGTCGCCATGAGTGTCGCCGCGCTCCCGCGGGTGGCCGGCCGGCACCGCAACCGCGCCCTGGCGGCTGCCCGCCGCGCCCGGGCGATCGAGCTGCGCACCCAGGGCTGGACCTACGAGAGCATCGCCACCGAGCTCGGCTACGCCAACCGCGGCACCGTCTGTCACATCGTCAGCGACGCTCTCGCCACCCAACAGGCCGAAGCGGTAGGCCAGCTGCGACTCCAGGAGACGCGGCGGCTGGACGCCGTCCAGGCCGCCCTGTGGCCGGACGCCCTGGCCGGTGACGTGGCCGCCGCGCTGGCCATCCTGCGCATCGTCGAGGCGCGGTGCCGACTGCTCGGCCTGGAGGAAACTCGTGGGGTGGCGCAGTCAGCAAAGCCCCGGACCGTAGTGGTGCCGCCCACCGCCGACGACGCCCGATGACCACTGATGCGGCGCCCGATAACCACTGACGTGGCCGACGCCTCCGCCGCCGAGGCAAGCACGAAAGGGCGGCAGGCGACTCCGTAGGGGTCCGCCGTCAGCCGCTGTGAGCGTCCGCGTAGGCGGCCGTCACCGAGGCCGGCAGCGTGCCGCGCGCCCTGACCGGGTGACCGTTGGCCAGTGCCCAGCTGCGCATCTCGGAAACGCTGACAGACACGACGTTTCGGCCTTCCCGCTTCGAAGCGGTGTTCTGCCGACGGCGCGGTGACGGTGTCGGCGTGGACCGCTGAGACGGCTTGTCCTCCTCGGGCGCCGTGACCTGCGGGTCGGCTACCGCGGCAGGCCCTTGGGCGGCAGCAGTGTCGTCCACGACAGTCAGCCTTACGTTGTACAGCGCGCCGATGACGCGAAGGGCATCATCCAACGGCTCGGTCGAGTCGATCGTGACCTTCAACGTTTCACCTATCCAAGTATTCGAACCGCGACAATGCGCATCCAATCACAGACGACAACCTTCAGCCTCGCGCCGACAGTGCCCGCGACTGCCTAGGGCCCTCTGCGACGCTGGTGAGCCTTGCGCCTAAGGGTCCGGGGACAATGGCCGTGACGTCGCCCTGCCGGAGTCAAGTGCTCCGTCCAGCATTGCCCGTGCCGGTACAACTGACGGGCGTCATCCTTCGCGGGTACCACGCTGCTGGTGACCGACTCATGGTTCTGCCTCCTTCGTTGTCCTGCATGGCGAAGGAGGCATCACGACATGGCGTCTTCGTGGCGCGCGTCCACCGCTCGATCGCACTGCGCGAGAGCGGCGCAGCGCCTCATTCGGGCTGAGAAAAAGCGTAGAGGCACTGCCTGACACGGGGGTTCCCGCGACCGCGTTCAGCCTCAGCCGAACGGGTGATTTTCGCGGCCGTCTACGGAGGTCACGCCACATCTCGCGTGTGGGTCGGCCACGGTGTTCCGCACAGGTGAGCGGCAGAGGGCAGGGCTTTGGACATCGGCAACGGCATAGCGGTAACCACGCTGCCCGACAATGTGCGGTGCGCGTGCGGGGAGCTGCTCGTGGCAGGTGAACGGGTCGGCGTGGACTCGGGCACTGGGCGCGCGTTATGCCTGTGGTGCCTGGCCGACGTGCAGGCCGGCCGGGCCCGGCCTCGCCGTCGCCGGTCCAGCGGGCATCCCATGCCGGCGGTCTCGGTACCCCCGATCCCGCAGGCCGTAATGAGAAGGCCTCGGCGTTCACCGCGGTCGCCGTCCGCCCTGGTCTCCCTGGTCGTCGCGCTCTCACTGGTGGTCGGTGCCTTGTGGCTGCGCGACCAGGTGGTCGGCGAGTCCACCGACAGGAGCATCGCCGGCATTCCGGTCGCTCCGCTCGGCGACCTCGCGGCCAGGCCCCTCGGCAGCCCGGTGACCGGAGCCGGTGCGCGAGCGTCGTGGCCGCCGGTCCCCGCCGACGCCTCCAACCACCCGCTCGGCGCCCCCAGTGCCCCGCAGAGCCGGTCATTTGCGTACGCGTTCATGGACACCCTCAGCGGCCCGGGCAGCGAGCCGGTCCGGTGGGACCCCTGCCGCCCGGTCCACGTCGTCGTCAACTCGGCGTCGGCACCACCGGGAGCAGCCAAGCTCCTGTCGACCGGGCTTGGTGAGGTCAGCCGCGTCACAGGGCTGCGGTTCGTCCTCGACGGGCCCACGGACGAGCCTCCCGCGTCGCAGCGTCCGCCGACGGATCCGGAACGGTACGGGGACCGCTGGTCTCCGGTGCTCGTCGCCTGGAGCGACCCCACCCGAGTCCCTCAGCTTGCCGGCGCCGTCGCGGGGCTTGCCGGACCGGCGGGCGCACCGTACTCATCGGAGCGAGACAAGCACTGGGTCAGCGGCACCGTGTACCTGGACGGGCCGTCGTTCACCCAGATCCTGAACCGCCCGGGCGACGGCTGGTGGCAGGGCCAGGCCATCGTCCTGCACGAGTTGGCCCACCTCGCCGGACTCACCCACATCGACGACACCACCCAGCTCATGGCACCCCGGAACAGCCGGCAGCTGACCTTCGCCGACGGCGACCTGGAAGGCCTGCGCCGCCTTGGCGGCGGTCCCTGCTTCACTTGAGGCACGGCCAGCCTCGGTTCACCCCGCGTTGCGCTTTTCGCGCAGCATGCCTAATGCCTGCGGGTCCGCGGCGGATCTCGGGCCTGCGCGGCAGCGACGCCGGGCAGGGTCGGAGGTCCCATGCGCGTCGCCGCCCCCGAGTGGACGGCCGGCACCGCAACAGCGCACTCGCGATCGCGACCGCGCGATCGAGCTGCACAGCGAGGGCTGGACCTACGAGCGGATCGCGACCGAGCGCAAAAGCCCCGACCGTGGTGGTACCGCCCAGGGCGGGATGGGGGCAGCTCTCTCGGGCTGCTCTTCAGGCACCGATCCTCGCGTAACCAGGTCACGTCTTGCGACGTGAACTCCCCGGCGAGACGCCGCGACGCCACGTGCTCTCCCGACGCGAGCGATAGGTCTCACCGGCGAGGATCTCGGCCTTGTTCCGAGCCGCCGCCTGCTGCGCCCCTGCACACGAGGCATGGCACCACTGCCCGTCGAGGCAGGGACCAATGCGCGTGCCCGCAGCAAAGGCGAGCAGGCAGATGGGACAGCAGCCGGGCCGACTCGCTCTGAGGCCAGCGCCCTGGGTGTTCGTCGCCGGACGGCCTTCCCCGTGGGCCGCCTGAGACCCGGCGCCGGTGGCACGTGCCTGCTCCAGGCAGGCAGCGTGAACCGGATGACCCTTCTTGGTCCTCGCGCCATCATCGTCCGTCAATGGAGCGCGACAGATCGGGCACCGCAGTCGCTCAACCCGCATGTGAACAGCCTCTCAGCGACCACTGACACTCTCGCTGCACGTCCGCGACGGCTTTGAACTGCCGTGATGGCCTGACTCCATCCTGCGGGCGGACGCCACGATGGTGTCCAAGCCCGGCAAAGGTGGAACGGCGACGTCGGCGGGCCCCGCCCGCCGACGTGCCAAGGATTCACTGTGCCTCTCGCCCTGGGCTACTAGCCTTCGCCTGCACTGTCGAGCCGCGCCTCCAACGCCGATTCCACGGCCTCGCACTCAGCCCGCGCGGCGGTGAGGTTCTAAACATGCTCGTCGACGACACCCGACGCCTCTGGCGTCTACGCCGGCCGGGGCTTCGCCGCCCATGAGCCGGTGACACGTGCAGCGATGGGGAGGCCCACGAAGGACTGGTCGCGGCCGGGTATACAGACCGCTTGACCCCTTGACACGGAGACCTCGCCCCAACCCCCGAAGGACGTGTGCCCAAACGATGGCGGCCAACCACGCGCGGCTATAAGGACCGCGGACGGCGAGTACGCCCCCGGCGCGCACGCGGCCTCGCGCTTCTCGGGGACCTACACATACGACATGCCGGACCGAGGAGTGCCACCGTGAGCGTGATGGACGACGCGCAGGTCCTCTGGGACTACCACCAGATGCATCATGAGCCGCGCAACACCGACATCGCTATCGGGCTCGGCAGCCACGACATCGGCGTTGCCGAGCACACCGCAGACCTCTACCGGCAGGGCCGTTTCCCGCTCATCGTCTTTACCGGAGCCAACGCACCGACAACTGTCGAAGTCTTCCCGCGCGGTGAAGCGGTCCACTACGCCGAACGAGCCGAACAGCTGGGAGTCCCGGATACAGCGATCGTCCTCGAAGAACACGCACGCAACACCGGCGAGAACTTCACCCGACTCGGGCGCTGCTCGACCGCGAGGGCATCCACCCGAAGTCCGCAACCATCATCAGCCGGCCCTACCAACAACGTCGCGCCTACGCGACCTGCAAGAAGCTCTGGCCTGAGCTCGAGGTGATCTGTTCGTCGCGGCCCATATCGCTTCCTGACTACATCGCCACCATCGGAGACGCAGACAAGGTCCTCAACATGCTGGTCGGCGACACGCAACGTATCTGGGTCTATGCCGAGCAAGGCTTCGCCGCACCCCAAACAGTGACAGAGGACGTTAGGCAGGCGTTCACACGGCTCGTCGGTGGTGGGTTCCGGCAGCGCCTGATTCACGACGCGACACCCGCCCACCTGTCCGAAGAGATCTGATCCTCAGCGAGCCCCATGCCACCACTGGCATGATCTGCTTGACATGCCCAGTGCGAGTGAACGCGAGGAGGACGCTTAGATGGTGGAGGCGAGGCCCGAACTCGAAAGCGCAAGCATCGTCATACGCGGTCACTTCAACCCGGCCATTATCACTCATGGATGGTTATTGGCGCAGAAGTTGATTAGTTCTGAGGACTTTCTTGAAACCAAGCCACGCCTAGCCACGCCCGATATCTCGAACTTCGAAGCACCATGGTTCGAGTGCAATGCCACTAAGGATGCGCTGCAACTCTCTTCGGACAAGCTAGCGGAGACGGACAGGATGCGGGATATCGCGATCGGAATCCTCCGAGCCCTGCCCCACACACCGGTGGCAGCACTAGGAATCAATCACGACTACCACTTCAAGACTGCGACCGATGCTCAATGGCACAAGATTGGCGACACTCTCGCGCCGAAAGAGCCTTGGTCTGACACTCTAAAATTGCCCGGCACCCTAAGTCTGTCCATTCTTGCCGCGCGCCAGGATGACCAGTCTGGCCGCGTCCAGGTGACCGTCCAGCCCTCCAATCGGATTCGCCCATATGGCGTGTACGTTGGATACAACGACCATTTCGCCCTGATTCCCGATGGTCATCAGCCAAGCAGTCGGGACGAACTTTTCGAAGACGTGCGCGAATCGGGCGAAGAAGATGAACCATCTTCAGAGAAAAACCTCAGGGCCATAACGGTGCTCGAGAGCCATTGGTCCCTCTCGCTTCGCAATGCTCGGGCTGTTATGAGGAGGGTAATGTACTTTGGAAACTAAGTTCGGCTGGTCGACTGAAACCGTTTCAAGTGCGAACACCGGAGCGTCGGTGCGGCGCCTCGGAGTGACTCAGGCCCGGACCACGCCGACCCCTGCTCAAGACTTGGTAGGCATGTCAAGCGCCGGAGTCACGAAGATCCCCGCGCGTACCGAACGCCCTATTCGCATTACTGTCGCGGAAACCACGACGACACAAACTAGTGACATCGCGGCGCGCGCCAGGAACCTCCAATCCAATTTTGTGGTCCCGTCTCCCGCGCGGAGCATGCCTGAACGCGTCACAGGCATGCAGAGGTGGGAGGGCCAAGTACTCGGCGTAGAGGTCGACTACTTCACGGCAGAGCTAGTACCGCTTGATCATGAGGGCCCCACGGTCCACGCTGACTTCGATAGATCGCTTGTCGCAGAAAGCGACCGAGAACTCCTAGCCCCCGGCGCCCCCTTCTATTGCAACGTTAGGACTGTCATCGGGGACGGGGGGCAGCCTATAAGGACGTCCACGTTGGCCATGCGACGCTTGGGCATCTGGAGCCAACAGGTACTTGATGAGGCGCTGCGTGCCGCAAGGGAGAGGGCCCAGGCGCTTGAGCGCTTCTCCGACTGATGCACCGGACGCGGACGAGTTCGAAGTTAGCGTCTTCGGTCCCGGCAAGGGCGAGTCAAGTGCCCTCCACTTGGGGGATGGGCGGTGGATAGTTGTCGATTCGTGCCGCGATCAACGTTCGGGTCAGAATGCGGTCCTGAGGTACTTCGAGTCTATTGGTGTCGACCCCGCATCGCAGGTGGAGATGGTGGTGGCGACCCATGCTCACGATGACCACATCGCGGGAATCTCGGAAATCTTCGACGCATGCACCGACGCAGATTTTGTCTGCCCGACCGCTCTCAGCCGTGAGGAATTCGCCGCACTCATCGAGCTCGACGCCTTGGCGACTACGGGCCTCAAAAAACGGAACTTCGGAGAGTTCCGTCAAGTGAACGACCTGATACTGAGTCGGGGCATGACAACGGGGATGAGCCGCAGGCGCTACGCGCTTGAAGGCCGTCTATTGCACCCTCGGATCACAGGCACCGCCTCTCCCGCCGTCTCTGTTCGAAGCCTGTCTCCCTCAGATCAAGCTGTATCGTTGACGTTGCAGAAACTACACAAATACTTCCCTAGCCCTGGCAGCACGATCCGACCACCCTTCGTGGATCCGAATGAGCTTGCGGTCGCCCTATGGGTTGAGGTTGGCGACAAGTCAGCTCTTCTTGGCGCTGACCTCCTGACGGGTCCGGCTGGCTGCGGCTGGGGTGCGGTCTTGAGCACCTTTTCGCCCGAGTCCCGTGCAAGCTTCTACAAGGTCGCTCATCACGGCAGCACGAATGCGGACCACCCCGAAGTCTGGGCAAGGCTCCTGACCGATCAGCCTGTCGCGGTCATCGCGCCCTATCGATCGTCTGGCCTACCCACCACCGCGCAGCAGGCAGAGCTTTGCCGGAGGACCCCCAGCGTCTATGCCACAGCGACGCCGTCCATACCCAAGCCATCCAACTCAGTTCGGGGCACGGCCGCCACTCTCAATCAGATTGCCACGAACGTTCATGATCCCTGGGGTATGGCCGGGCAAGTGCGAGCGAGAGCTGGAAAGGCAAGCGACTGGAAGGTCCAACTCTTCGGCCCTGCGCTCAAATTGTGCTGAGGTCTGCGTCTTGCCCTGGAGGCGGGTGTCCCGGCCCGTCAGGCGATTGCTTGTGCCTTCGTGATGGGAAGGTTCGTGAGGAGTTTCTTTACTGGTTCAAGCGCGGCTCCGCCGCGAGGCGCGGGGCCCCGCGATGGGGCCCCGCGCTCCGGGCGCTTCGCGCCCTGCGCGCACCCCACCGCACCCCACGCATCAGAACGCAGCACCAGCCGAGGCCTCCAACTAGTGCTGCGTCTCGCTTGACCCGCTACCCGGCGTCGGCGAGCACCGGCTTCCATGCCGCTTTAACTGCCTCAGCGACCTGGCCGACGCGGTTCGGCGCGATTCGCTGCGGCTGAGAGGCAAGCCAGGCGGCAAGTTCGTCCCCGTGAAGGTAGACGCATCGGTCCTCCACCAAGCGTTGCGGAAAGTCACCCCACATCACCATCACCGGGGTCACCCACTGACTGAGACGGGTCGCGGCTCGAACGCGATCATGAGTCTCGCGCGCAAGCCCCAGCAAGTGTCCCGGTCCTGGGTGGGTGTACTGCAGGTCCGAGTCCCCGAAGCGCTCGACGGTCAGTATGCCGTCCGTCACTGTCGCGGATCCGCCGAGCCGCTTCGAGTCCAGCAAGAAGACGCCGCCGGCACCGATCGCGATGTGGTCGACATTGCCGCGACCGGCGGGCAAGTCGTGCAGAACCACCCACCCCAACCGCTCGAGTGGTCGCAGTGCCTTTGCCGTTGACTGCTCGCCCCAGACCCCCTGCTGCCAGTTCTCGATCCAACCCGGGCCAGACAAGCGGAAGGTCAGGTAGACAGCGAACGCCATGCCGCCCAGAACGCCGAACAGCCAAGCTTGCGAGCTGACCACGCGAGAGAGCACCAGCGAGCCGATGAGCATCAACCAGGCGGATGCAGCCAGCCACCGGAAGAGGACTCGATTCCGCTGCCTCCACGCCTTCATAAGCTCGTCGTACTTCTGCTGGCTCGACCGACCAGCCCGATTTCCACTCCGGAGCACGAAGCGAGCATGGCTCAGCACGCGCTCCCACGGAGCCGGATTGACCCTTTTTGAGGGGACCCTGACCTTGAGCCGCCGACCCTGCGCTCCACTCTCCGCCCACCTCCGGGCCGCATCAAGGGCGCTACGCGTCACTCCGTGATGGCCTGCGGCCACCCTTGACCCGACCACTCCGGCAGGCTCCCCTGCTCCGCTATCGGGTCGGTGGCTTTCCCTGATCACTTCGGTCCACCCATCCAACCCCGGCGAATCCGCGCAAAGACGGCTCGCGCGAAGACGGTGCGTGGCACCATCGACTTCGTGCGCAGGCGGATAGGGGTGGCCGGGGCCGCCATTGTCGTGCTGGGATTCCTCGGCGCGATCCTGATGATGGGCTTTGAGCCGTTCGGGAGCGCTTGGGTACTGGTGCCCTTCGCGCTTCTGATCCCCGCTGGCTTCCTCATGCTTTGGGAGTCCCAGATCGCCTGGCCCCAAGACGGCTCGCCCTACCCTTGGCAACGCCGGCTTGCGGGGTTGCTCGTGGGCCTGACCTCCTTCGCCGTGATTGTCGTGCTCCACGGCCTCCTCCGGCAGGTCCTGCCCAGCCATTGGCTCTCCGACACGTTCGCGCAAGGCGTCGGAGTCTGCGCCGGCTTGTTCGTCTTCAGGCAACTCCGTCGACTCGTACCTCCACGAGGTGACCAAGACCCAAGCGAGCAACCGACGACGACCTCTGTTTGAGTCCAGGGCACGCTCCAGCCGGCCGACTCCACCACGTCGCCCGGCTGCCGCGAGGTACCTCACAGGTACCCAGAAGGTCCAAACTACCCAGAAGCTCCCGGCAGATCGCAAACCCAGAGCCGTTGTCCTGCAATGGGATTCGTTATTTGGCGCACTCCTTGTCTCGCTCCTAATGCGGGCGTCGCTCGTGGGCCGAGCCACGGGACACACCACACGCGACAGCGCGCACCTGCCCGTCCGCGAGGGCTACGAACGCCGCCATCTGGCCGTCTCGGGAGATGAGGACGTTGAAGGTCAAGACCGGATCCTGGAGAAGGGCGCGAAGACCAGGAGCCACACCCTTCCCCTGCTCTAGCCGTCAACGTGGAGGACGGGGCCCTTGTCGTTTTACGGAGTTCTCGAACGGCACCATGCCCCTCGTTTAGTCCGCAGGATTCCTTGTGGCCGGCTGGGGTCCGCGGCCCGCAGGGGACCGCTTCGGCGACCCGCTCCAGTCCCGCCGATTACTGCTTCGCGCATGAGCGGGGCGACATGTGGTTCGAACGTGTTCGGCGACCTGCCTGAGCGATGGCTTTTCTTCGAGGAGGGGTACTGCGCTACGCCCGCGAGCAAGCCTGCGCTGCCCTTGAGACCCAAGCCCGGGCCGGGCCCGACGGCTGGGGGCCTGGACGACCTCGACACACGGTCTTCCCGCAGCGTGGTGGCTAAGCGTCGGCGAGTACGAATCGAGCACTGTGAACTACACGGACCTCCAGAGAACCTACCCAGGGTGCGACACTAAATGCCATCATCTGAGGCACTGGGCGGACGGCGGTGCCACCGACCTCGACAACGCGGCTAGTCGCTAGTACATCCCCCGGCCGGGGCCGCTGCGTGCCTGTCCTTCTACCAGGTGCAAGACTCCCCCAGTAGCCGCGCCGAGACGGAGGATCCAATGGCGGAGTTCACAACCGAAGAGCTGGATCGATTTGCGGAAGCCATTCAGTCCCTGAAGCTGTACCGACGCGCCGAACTCGAGAGCGCACAGGGTGAAGACCTAATCGAGAAGTTGTACGTTGACCCGCTTCCGCACGATCACGTTCACAAGTTGCTTCGCCGCACGAACACAACGTTCCTCATCGGTCGCAAGGGCACGGGCAAGTCGACAGTGTTCCTGCGCGCCCAGAAGAGTCTGCTCAACGACAAGGATGTCGTTTCAACCTACGTCGATATCAAGACAGTCTTCGAGTCGTCGCAGGTGGATCCTGCCTCCGTTGCCGCTCTTATGAAGGTGGAAGGGGCGCTGCCGGAGGAGGCTCTGATGATCGGCTCCCACACCGCAGGCCCAATGACCTGTCCCTGATGCTCACGCAGACCGGCAATCCGCCCCGAAGCAATCAGAGTCCGCAACGTTGGCGTCTTCCACGGCCCACCAGCCACCGTTCGCACCTCCTGCTCGTCCAGCCACCCCGTCAGCGACCGCAGCGACTCACCGGCCAGGAACCGCGCCACCAAGGTTCGCATCACGGCGGCCTCGTCCTCACGCACGGTGACCTTGTCGTGGGCGTATCCAAAGGGTCGGTGCGGTCCTCCGGCGTGAGGTTCACCCTTCTCGGCCTTCTGCTGGAACTTCCGCTTGACCCGCCGTGACTTCGACGCCGACTCGTTCGCAGCGACCGCGGCCAGGAACCGGACCACCATCAGGCCGTCGCCGGTCATGATGTCGCTGTCGCCGACGACGAACCGAACATGCTTGACCCCAGCCGTGTCCAAGGCTTCCCGGAACTCCTCAAGTTCCACGGGTCGACGTGTCAGCCGGTCGACGTGGTAGACGAGCACGGCGTCGCGCATGCCGTCGCGGATGTCGTCCAGCATCTGCCCGTACGCCGGTCGCTTCTTGCCGGAGTAGGCCGAGAAGTCGTTGTCGGTGTACACCTCCGCCACAGTCCAGCCCAGCTGCTCGGCAAGACGTTGGCAGTCCTGTACCTGTCGAGTGACACCGAGGCCGGTGCCCTCGGTGTCACTGCTGATGCGTGCGTAGATCGCAGCCGCCTGAGGAGTCTTCACAAGGGGTCAGATTAACTCACAACCGACAACGCGGCGCTGCTGTGTGGACGCCATCACACGCAGGTGCACAGGCTGGGCCTTCACGGCCGACTTGTCGACCATCGCGTCGCGTGGGACCTGGCGCCTGGCTCGTACGACCACTGGATTGCCGCCCTCCACGGTCGCGCCGGGGGCGGCAAGGCGCCGCTCCTGGGCTTCGCCGACCGGGCAGAGGAACGTCCGCGGGTTCGGACCTTCGACGTGTGGGACGAGCCGATCACCAGTCGTCCAGATCCCCAGCCGTCACGGTGGGATCCCTGACAGTCGCCGGCGCTCCGGAACGCCGGCATCGGGCTCGTTACCGTCGGTTTGAGCAACAGCTGCCAAGGGTCAGACTCTGTGGGTGGCTACTGCTCCTCAAGACCTTTCTTCCGCCGCGCGCGACTTCCTCACCGTGCGTCACCTCGCGACGCTCACCACGTTGCGGGACGACGGCTCGCCTCATGCCGTGCCGGTGGGTTTCACCTGGGACGCGGACGAGCTTGTCGCGCGGGTCATCACCAGCGGTACGAGCCGCAAGGCCCGGCATGCGGCCGCCGGGAGGCGCGCGGTGCTGTGCCAGCTCGAGGGCAGGCACTGGCTCTCGCTGGAGGGCGTCGCCAGGCTTCGCACCGAAGCTGCAGCCGTGGCCGATGCCGTGGCCCGGTATGCAGACCGCTACAGGTTGCCGCGCCCCAACCCGCAGCGCGTGGTCATCGAGATCTCGGTGGACCGGGTCCTCGGAAACCTGTAGCACTGGCTCCACGCCGCAGGTCCGCAAGGCGCGGGCTCAAGGTCGCTGCGCCACTGCTCGCCGCTGGCCATGTCGGAGAAGATGTAGGGCGTGGCTGGCAGCCTAGGTGTACCCGGCCATGAGGTTGGTGGCAGGCGAGTCGTGTTGACGAGGTGAGAGCCCCCGGGTGGGGTGTGGC
>NZ_JAPYZV010000018.1 GCF_027812955.1 Pedococcus sp. 5OH_020 | reverse complement strand
GGCCAGGAAACTTACGGGTCAGACCACGCCGGCCGATACCGCCACCATCATCACTGGAAACTTCTGACCCCGGACCGTCGCCGCAGGGCCGCTGGGCATCTGCAACAACGGTTCGGGGTCTCCCAACGCCGCGCGTGCCGCGTGGCCGGCACTCATCGCTCGACCTGCCGGCTGCCGGTTCGACGACGGCCTGACGAGGAGGCCCGGCTGTGTGCCGAGCTCCGTGGGATCGCAAGGAAGCATCCGCCGTGGGGCTGGCGGATGGCCTACCGGCTGCTGCGCCGCGACGCCACCAACCCCTGGACAAGGGTGAACCACAAGCGGGTCCAACGGCTCTGGCGCGAGGAAGGGCTACGCCGCCCGGTCCGCACCCGCAAGCGTCGCCGGACTCGCACCGAGGACTCCCAACGGCTGCGCGCGGTCCACCCCAACCACGTGTGGGCCATCGACTTTCAGTTCGACTCCACTCACGACGGCCGCCAGCTCAAGTCGCTCCACGTCGTCGACGAACACACCCGCGAAGCCCTCGCGATGCGCGTGGGCCGCTCCTGCACCGCCGATCAGGTCGTCGAGGTCATCAGCGCCCTGGTCGCCATCCGTGGCGCACCGGTGCACCTACGGATGGACAACGGCCCCGAGATGATCGCCTGGGCGCTGCGCGACTACTGCCGACTCGCCGGCACCCGCACCACCTATATCGAGCCCGGCTCACCATGGGAGAACCCCTTCGCCGAGTCCTTCAACAGCCGCGACCGCGACGAGCTCTTCAACGCCGAGGAATTCGCTACCCTGCACGAAGCCCAGGTCATCACCGAGGCCTGGCGCATCGAGTACAACACCTACCGGCCGCACTCCTCGCTGGGAGACCTCACCCCCGCCGAGTACGCAGCCACCTGGACCGGCAACACCCAACCAGCACTCTCATAGCGGGTGGACCAGTTCATGGGGTCCCGCCACGACCGCAAGGCGTACGCGGCCGGACTGCCGACCATCTACACCGCCCCCGACGCCGACGCGGCCGACGCCGCGCTGGAGGCGTTCGCCGGCTCTCCCTTGTAATCATCGTTCCGATGCCGTAGCGCAAACCCAGGACGGGCAACACCGCCCGGCGTTAGCCGGGCTCTTTCGCGATGTCACACGGCCTCATTGGCCCCTCGGCGCACGGGCGCAAGAAACGGCCCTCGACACGCCTGCCGCGTCGTGATGTGCCAGGTACACCCGGTATTGGCCGTCGATGCGAGCAGCGAGCCGACATGTCGGCTCGAACCCAGCGATTGCGCGCACCGGGGTGCCGGCGGCTAGGAAGCCCGCGTCACCGTCGACTGCCGGTCCGGGCGTCTGCTGGAACTTCAGCAGGCTCAGCTGACACTGGACGTGCCCGACGACTGGCCCGAGCGTAGCCGCCGAGACCGGCGGCACCTGGCCGTCCATGCCAGCGATGTACTGCACGCCGTGCAGCTGCACGAAGTCGACCCAGTCGACCATCACCAGTGAGTTCCCCGACTGAGGCTCGCTCGCGCACGCGGACGCGGACGCGGGCACTGGCGCAGTCGGTGTCTGCGCCGCGGCCGGGTCACCGCCCGTGCCGCACGCGGCGGTGAACATGACCGCCGCGCCGACAAGGACGATGTGGACCACGCGCATCACAAGCACCTCGGCCGACAACGGCGGCTCAGCCTCGCGCCGCCCTCACCCAGTGAGACGTGCGCCAACCGGCAACCGTTCCCCGAAGGCTACGTCGCGCGAAACGAACCGCTCGTACTCCGATCGCGTGCCGGCCGCGCGGGCACGGTCGGACTTCTGCCGCGAGGTCTACCGCGGGCGCGATGCACATCGCCTGCGCAGACGGAACGGTCGGCGTACCAGACTGGCTCCGACCTTCGACAGCACCAGGTCGGGCGCGCGCGCTCAGCCAGCCTCGGCTACGAGCTGGTTGCGGAGTATCGCTGAGTCCGACTCGACCCACCCCTCAACGGCCTTGCCTTGCTCCATCCGAAAAATCTCGATCCAAGTGGTCGTGACCTCGCGACCCGAGGCGGGGAAACCCATGAAGTCGCCACGATGGGTCCCACGGTCCGTGCCGCGGACCACGACTCGGTCACCGTCGACCAGGACCTCCTCAAGCGTGGTGTGGAAATCCGGGAAGGCCGCCCGGTAGTCGGTGACCGCCGCGCCGTACTCGCGGGGGCCGACGATCCGCACGTCGACGGTGTTGTGGCTGACGAACTCCGGGCCCAGGAACGCCTCCGTCTCCCCGACGTTGCCGTTGTTCCACACCTCTTCGAAGAAGCGTCGTACAGCCGCCCTCAACTCGTCATCCGACATCTTGCATCCTCTGGCCCTCGAGGCCCCGCACCACGGGCGCTCGTTCCTGCCAGTAGACGCCCAGGGCCAACGGTTGGCAAGGGCCTTCGGTGACCGGATCACGAATCGTGTCCCTACTGTCCTCCATCGCCAGCTCACCCGAGGCCCGCCGCCCCACGGTGCGCTCCATGGCGTCCCCCACGTCACTCGCTCGCCGGGGCGGTCGATGCAGGTGCCGGCAACTACCTCGATCGCAGCGCCTGCCATCTCGAGCTCGTCCAGCGTGCTACCCGACCCATGCAGGGCGGCGGCGTTAGAGAGGGACGCCCATGGTCAGTGGCGGTCATCAGGTCCGGGATCGCCTGGTGTTGATCTCCGGACCGTTCCAACGGTGGCAGGACGCTGCGCTCGGTGCGGCGATCTGTCGAGCGCCGGAATCGTTCAGTTCTGCAGCGCCGTCGAAACTGCGAAGCAGACTCAGCCGATCGACGGCTCTCGCAGCGGGTGAGCATGTCATTCACGATTCGTCGCTGTCGGGCTTCCCTGTAGCAACAGCCGGCCGTCACATGCCGTTCAAGGAGGAGCCATGGACATCTCGAAGCTTGCCGCCGTCGAACTGACCTACTCCGCCCTGGAGTCTCTTGAGTATTCGAGCGGTGGGCAGCTGTACGGCACGATGGAAGGCTCGTTGGTCGGCGAGCGCCTGACCGGGACGTTGCGGCTGACCAATCTGGCGCCCCGTCGACCGGACAACGTCAACCTGCCCACGCTCCGTGGAGTACTGACGACTCAGGACGGTGCGCGAGCTTGGGTCGAGCTGGACGGGCTTGCCACTCTTCGACCCGTGGACGGCGCGCGAGTATTCATCACCACATGCCGGTTCCGCACGGGAGACGAGCGGTACGCACGGTTGAACACGTTGTTCGCCGTGCTTGAAGGAGTCCTCGATTCTGTTGGTGTCGGCGGCGTTGCCCGAGGGCAACTCTTCGAGTGCCACGCCACCCTGTCCTGATCCTCGCCTGCCCGCGGGTCGATCTCCTCTTCTGCCGGAAGCGACTTGCGAGCCGCCTGCTCCGACCTAGACGAGCAGGTCGCCACCCGTGGGGACTTTCATGGCCACGGACAAGGGCGCGGGTCACCAGTTCCACTCCCTGGCCCTGACCGGAGTGGCTGCTGCAGGGCACGCTCATCCGAGGTCCTTTGACCACGACCGCGCTTCGTGTGGTCGGCAAATGCTGGTGCGTCAGCGCTCAGTAGCAGACCTGCGGCCGGTCCGGCTCCCCGGCCTCACTCCTGGCCATGACCGAAGGGGTGGGCAGCGACGAAGTTCTTGGTCTGGTGGTACATCCGCTGGATGTAGCCCTCGAGCTCGGCCGCCTCGACGCGCCACTGCCCGCGGCCCCCGACCTTGATCGCTGGCAGCTCGCCCGACCGCAGTAGGGCATAAGCCTGGGCCGGCTGCCACGGCCGCGGCGACGGCGTCCGTGCCATTGTGGTCACGGGGCGATCCTGCGGACTGCCGCCAAAGTCGACGGTCGCGTTAGGCGTCACTGTGGGAGGGCCTCCGGCCAGGCAGGGCGACTCGGGTCAGGGCCTCAGCACTTGGCCGTCGTGGTGCGGAGTCCGTAGAGGTAGGTGATGCTGCCGCTGAGGAACCGGTTCCGTCTGCCACCGGTGATGCTGTACTCGTCGGTGGTGGGAAAGCCCAGGCATGAGGTCTGGTAGCCCAGTGACGCGTATTTGCGGAGGATGGCTCCATAGACTAGATGCGTGCCCGTGGTTGAGGACCAGTAGATGCTGCGGCCTCCGCTGAAGCTGGCCTTCCAGCCTCCGGTGATCTTGGTGTCATCAGTCGTGGGCAGGCCGTAACCACTCGGCCCACCGGCGGCAAGGTACTTGGTCAACAGGACGCCGTGACTGAAGTGGGTCCCGGTGGTGGAGGACCAGTAGATGCGTGCCTGGGTGAAGTAGGACGCCCGTCCTCCGGTGACGGCGATCTCATCGGTTGTGGGGAACCCGAAGAAGGCTGCGGGCCCACCTCCCCTGAGGTACAGGGTGCGGATGGAGCCGTACACGAGATGCGTGCCAGTGGTTGCGGAGGAGTAGATGCTGCGGTTACCGGTGAAGTCCGCCTTCCAGCCCCCGCTAATTCTGGTGTCATCAGTCGTTGGCAGGCCGTAACCACTCGGCCCGCCGGAGGCAAGATACTTGCTCAACAGGACGCCGTGACTGAAGTGGGTCCCGGTGGTGGACGACCAGTAGATGCGTGCCTGGGTGAAGTAGGACGCCCGTCCGCCGGTGACCGCGATCTCATCGGTTGTGGGGAACCCGAAGAGGGCCGCTGGCCCACCTCCGCTGAGGTACTTGGTCAGGATTGGCCCGTGCACCTCGTGCGCTCCGGTGCTGAACGACCAGTAGAGCCGGCCACCCACGTAGTTGCGCGCGCGCCCCCCAGTGGTGTCGTATTCCGCGGTGGTGGGCCGACCGAGCAACGACGAGACGCCGCCGAGCTGGGCATACTTGGCGTCGATGGCCGTGAGGTAGCGGGCGTCGAGCGTCAGGTCGCGGTCGGGCATGGTGAAGGCATGGGAGGCGGCGCCACCATCGCTCCACCCGATGAAGCGCCAGTATGAAGTCGTCAGCGGCGTGTTCAGCTCTACGGCCGATCCGGCGACGACCTTCGCCGAGGTTACGGTCGCCCCATTGATGCTGACCGCCACCGGGCTGTTGACCGCAACCGTCCGCAGTGTGGGCTTGGCTTGGTAGGTGACGCTGGTCGTCGCACCCTTGGAGTCCTCGGCATGAGCGGTGATCAGCATGGTGGTGTCGGAACCGTGGTCAGTGAAGGGTTGGCTGTAGGTGGCACCGGTGACGACGGTATCCGGGTGTAAGTGGCAACTGTCGGCGAGCGGACAGTGGCGAATGGCGGTGTCCCAGCTCACCGTGAGGTTTCCGTCCTCGGTGTCGTTAGCGGTCGCCGACAGCGACACCGTGTCGCCGACGGCGTAGGTCCGAGCTGATGGCGTTTCCAGGATGAGGTTCGGGGTGTGGTTCGACGGATAGACGGTGGTCGTGGCGGTGTCGCTAGCGCCCAACTGGTCCCGCACCGTCAGGGTCACCGCTACGGGGCTTGGGGTGTCGTAGGTGTGACTGACTGTCACGCCCGATCCACTACTGCCGTCGCCCAGGTCCCAGGAGTAGGTGACTTGGTCCCCGTCTAGGTCGTAGGAGTCGGCGGCGGAGAAGGTGACGGTCCGGCTCTCAGCGTCCGTGGTCGAAAGGAACCTCGCAACGGGGGCCCGGTTGCCCGGGCTGTACACCAGTCGCCGGATCTTGCCAGTGACCAGGTCGGCGTAGGTCACGTCGCCGTTCGGGCCCGCATGAAACGCGACAGGGGCGCCGACATCGGTCGCGAAGCCACCCGCTTCCGGCTCGCGCGTCAAGTGGCCCTGCAGATCGGTCGCCAAGGTCCAGATCTTCAGGCGGGTGTAGTCGCCGAAGAAATAGGCGTTGCGGTACTGCGCCGGGTAGGAGGTGCCGGTGTAGTGGACGCCGCCGATAACAGCCGTGCCTACCGTGTGCGGATAGGCCCAGATCGGCATCTGAGCCGATCCCGCGGCGTAGAGCGCCTGGCACACGCTGTAGGAAGAAAAGGTGGTGCGATCCTTGCCCTCGTAGCACGGCCACCCGGCGTTGGCCCCTGGCCGGACCGCGTCGACCTCCTCCATCGTGCTCCACCCCACGTCGCCCAGGTGCGGGATGCCGGAACGAGGATCGAGACTGAAGCGGAACGGGTTACGGAAACCGTAGGCGTACACCATGCTGCGCCATGACCTAGGCGTCGTGGCGGAGTAGTAGGGGTTCCCGGACACGCCGCGGCCGTCAGCGGTCAGGTGGAGCAGTTTGCCGTAGGGCTGGTTCAGGTCCTGGGCCCGCAGCGTCTTCGGATCGCCGTTGTTGCCCGCGTCGTCTCCGATGCTGACGAACAAGGTGTCGTCGGGAGCAACCTCAACAGTGTCGATGCCGTGATATCTGCCCAGCTGCGCCAGCTGCGGCGACATGGCGCTTCCGTCAATGACGCTCAAGCTCCGAGTGAAGCTGGTAGGGCTGGCGGCCGGGGCAGCTTTCCACTCCTCCACCATCCCGAAGCCGCCAGCGGCTAGGTCACCCTTGTCATACGTCACGTACACGCGACCCGTCGTGGGATAGTCATTCGCCAGAGCAAGACCGAGCAGGCCGTGGTCATCTACTGCCCGCACCGACGGCACAGTAGTCAGCACCCGCGGAGCGCCGGAGGCTGGGACGAACGTGATGGTCCCGTCCCTGCCGGAAGTAAGCAACCCCCCATCCTCGAGCCAAGCGAAGTTGGTCAGCTTGTACGCCGCCTGCCCCGTCGCATAGTCCACCAGCTTGAAGCCCGCAGGAAGCGTCAGCGCAGCGGCTGGCGCCGCCCCGGCAAGCTGGACCAAGCCGAACAGCACGACGAAAATCACTGCCATCGCGCCCCTGCGTCGCATGGTGTCCTCACTCGCTCATCGCGCCGCCCCTACGCGAGGCAATGCACCCCGCCCCGCCCGCGAGCCGTGCAGAAGTAAGCGTCCCCCGCCAAGCCCTTGCAGTCATCGTCCCGATGCCGTAGCGGAACCCAGGACACGCAACACAGCCCGGCGCTAGCCGGGCTCTTCCGCGATGTCACACCGACCATCGGCCCCTCGGCGCCCTAGCGCAAGGAACGGCCCTCGACACCCCTGCCGCGTCGTGATGTGCCAGGTACACCCGCATTGGCCGTCAATGCGAGCAGCAAGCCGACATGTCGGCTCGAACCCAGCGATTGCGCGCACCGACGTGCCGACGGCGCGAGGTCAGCAGCGCATGGTCGAAGACCTTGTACTGCCACATGGGATTCGCGGTAGGTACTTGGTCTGACGATGCTGACCACTTCGTCCGATGGCCGAGTCCAAGGTTGACCCGCCACCTTAGCCATCCCCCGGGGGGTCACGTTGAGCCATCGACGCGTCTAGGCCATCGGGGAGACCATGGGCATGAGGTCAAGCAGACGGACTCGCAGGCCACTCCCGGGGGCCGTCCCTCGCACCGACGTGCTGGGTGACCACTACTCCTGTCGCATCCCCGAGAGGGCCTGCCCCATGGCTGAGATCGACCCGTACCCGGAACTGCACGACCCGGCAATGGAAGAAGAGATTGAACTACTGGCCGACCTCATGGAGGCCGTGACCGAGGCTGGCTGTCCGTTGCGCCAGCACGAGGTCGACCACGCCCTAGGTGTGGAAGTGGGCTGCCCGCAGGCACGCGAGGCCGAAAGCGCGCGTTCTAGACGTCGTGACCGTCAGCTCCCAGTCGAGATCCTGGACTGGGGATGTCGTACTCCTGAACCTCCATGATGCGCCGCTTGGCCTGGCACTCGGCCAGCACACGGTCACTTGCCCACAGGCCACAGCCGTCGGGCGACAGGATCGCGGCATCCTCGTCCGCCGCGATGCGGGGCCCGTAGCAAGGCCCTTAGCCAGCCAGGGTCTCCCCTGCTGACGGTGGTCCGGCGCCACGGCTCAAGGCTTGGGCCGCATACTCCGCGGCGACGCGTCACGCCACGCCCCGGTTGCCGAGGCATCTGCCGTGGCTGTGTCGTCGACGAAGGCGACCTCGAAGCCGAGCTCGCGAAGGACCCTGGCAGCGCCGTCCTTGCCGCCGGAGAACTGTTCCCGCGTGGCTGCCGCGCCGGTTGGGTACTTGTGGGCAACCCCACGGCCAGGACCGGGGCGCTGTCCAGCTTGCTAGTCGGCTCGAGGATCCGGGCAAGGACAAGACTGCGCGAACACCTCGTCGCCGCGGGCGGCCTCATCGAGACCGAGGAGCCGGTAGGCAAGCTTCGAGACCGAGGAGCCGGTAGGCAAGCTGCAGCGCGTCGACCAGCCCCAGGTTGACGGCCTAGGCCCCGCCGTCGGAAATGCGGTGGGTGTCGAACCGGGCAGGACGTGCTCGAGCCACATCGTCCAGCGTCCGCCCGAGGCGGGATCTCGCCGGTCGGGCTAGTGATGTCCTGGGCAAGCGTGCGCCGGGAGCGGGACTAGTTCAGATGCGTCTTGACGGTGATGGCGGGCCTGCCGAGAATGCCGTGAGGGGCCATCCGAAGTGGCCCTCATCGCACCTTGTGTGCATGTTGAGGAGATGAGTGGCATATGCGGCGTCGACTCGTAGTGCTAATGGCCATCGTTGCGGCGCTGCTCTGCGCGGCCGGACCGGGGATCGCGGTCGCATCTCCTCCGGACAAGAACGCGGGCGACGAGAGTCAAGAGGTCGCTGACGCCGCCGACTGGTTCATGTCGCAGCGGCTCTCACCCAACGGCGCGGTTGACCCGAACGCCTACGCCGCCGGCGCCGCCCAGGCTGTTGCGGTGTCGGCGGTGGGCGGTGCATGGACCGAGCGGAACGCTCGGGCCGGCACCGATGGAAACGACTTCTCCGATTCGCCGCAGTACATCGACCCCACGAGCGGCTTCAGCAACTCCGGATCCGGCGATCGTTGGGTGGCTGGCCGCATGACCGCTCTGGCCGCGGCTCCCGATGGGTCGGTGTTTGCCGGCGCCGCAGACGGTGGTGTCTGGAAGTCGAGCGACGGCGGTGCACACTGGACCGCGGTGACCGACACGCAAGCCACACTTTCGATCGGGGCGCTGTTGGTAACCGGCTCCGGTAGCCGCTACACGGTCTATGCCGGCACCGGCGAGGCCAACACGAGCCAGGACAGCTACGCCGGTGTAGGCGTGCTCGGGTCAAGCGACGGTGGCGCCAGCTGGCACAGGATCGGCGGACCAGAGCTGAACGGCGCGTTGATCTTCCGCCTCACCGCGGATGGCAACACCCTGTTCGCTGCTACGTCCCATGGGCTCTACCGCTTCAACACCGCCACAGCCGGCCCCTCCTGGACTGCTGTGCTGCAGCCGGCCGGCCCGCCCAGCGATGGCAAGAACTTCAACCTCGTCGTCGGCAACATGATCAGCGATGTCGCAGTTCGACCCGGCACCAACGGCCGGCAAGTGGTTGCCGTCGCCGGCTGGCGCGGTGGCTGGCCCACGAACGGCCTCTACCTGTCGAACGACGCCGGCGCGCACTTCAGCTACGTCGCGAACCCACAGGGCTGGGTTCCGCCCAAGGCTGAAGGTCGAACCACGCTGGCCTACTCGGCGGCTGGCGACCGCGCCTACGCGATCGTCCAAAGCCCTTACCTGCTCAACGTCGGCACCAACGGCAAGACGCTGCTGCAGGGCATCTACGAGTCGAAGAACGGCGACCCGAACGGGCCATGGACGAAGATCGCCGACTCCAGCAAGCTGGCCTCGAGCGAGTCGGCCCAAACCATCTCCCGCATCGGTAAGGGCTACGGACCAGGCGTGCAGGCCTGGTACAACCAGTTCCTGGTCGTCGACCCGGCCAACAAGGACCACGTCTACGCGGGCCTCGAGGAGGTCTACGAGACCCAGAACGCCGGCGCCGGCTGGAACACCGTCGGGCCCTACTGGAACTTCGGATTCAAGTGCTTCTCCTACACGCCGTTCGAAGGAACTTGCAACCACAACCAGGCGCACTCCGACCAGCACGCGGCGATCATCGCCGGCGGCAAGCTCTACGTCGGGAACGACGGTGGCGTGTACGCGCGCGCCCTGACGGACCGCAACGTCGGCAACTGGGTCAACCTCAACGCGCACGTGAACGCCTTGCAGTACTACGCGGCCCAGGGCAGCGGCGATTCCACCATCTACGGCGGCCTGCAGGACAACGGCAGCAACAAGGTCTTCCCGACGACCGGGACGGTGCTCGACGACCTCGGCCACCCGATCAATGTGAGCTCCGTGCAGGTATTCGGCGGCGACGGCGGCTACACCCTCGTCGACCCGGCCAACTCGAAGAACGTGATCACCGAATACACGAGCCTCACCGCGCTCAAGTCGACCGACGGCGGTGTCAACTGGCATTTCATCACCCCATCTGACCCCAATCCCCGCTTCATCGCGCCGATCACCATGGACCGCACCAACTCCAGCCATCTCGTGGCCGGCGGCGCGTTCGTCTGGAACTCAGAAGCGGGGGTGGCCGGCACCACCGCCAACACCGGCGCGGCGACGGACTGGAAGAACATCTTCGACGTGCGGACCGCGCTGGGCGGAAACGGGGCCTCCCAGGTGACTGCACTCGATGCCGTCACCCTCGGCGGCACGCGGTACGTCGCCGCTGCATGGTGTGGCCCGTGCAACCCAAGCTTCCCGAGCGGCACCGGCTTCAGGGCCGGAATCGTAATGCTGAGCAACAGCGGCGGCACCTGGCATGCCACGGCGCAGGAATGCACCGGCAGTGCGGCCTGCGTCAGCGCCGGCCTTCCCAACCGCTACATCACCGGCATCGAGATCGACACGGCCAACCCGAGCCACGCCTACCTGTCGCTGTCCGGCTACTCCAGGCACTGGATCATCGGCCCGGACGACCCCGGCGTCGGCCACGTGTACCAGACGACCACCGGAGGCAGCTCTTGGACCGACATCTCAGGGAACCTGCCGGACCTCCCGGCCAATGACGTCGTCCTGAACGGTCGTACGCTCATCGCCGCATCCGACATCGGCGTGTACAGCTCTGCTGACAACGGGAGCACCTGGAGCAGGCTCGGTACGAATCTTCCCAACGTCGTGGTCAGCCAGATCCTCGTTGACCCGAACGGTACCTTAGTCGCCGCCACCCACGGCCGTGGGATCTGGACAATCTCCGCGCCAACGGGGTAGCGGTGCGGCCGGTATCTGTGCGAACTAGTGACAGTGCCTGGGCCCAGCGCCAGACCACGCACACTGGTCGTGAATGCGGACATCCAAGATGTCCCGCGTCCAGAGGGCTGCATTGCAGCTCGCCTCATGGTCTGACGCGTGGCCAAGCGTCCGGAGGCAACGCTAGACATGCAACGCGCCGAATAAAGTGATTGACCGTTCAACTTTACACAACGCGTCTTATCGGAACGCATAAGTGCCTCCCGCCATTACCCGCGGATCGGGCGCCGGACAGGCAGGACCTTGGTTCGCGCGGCGGCGAGCTCGATGGCCAGCGGCAGGCCGTCCAACGAGCGGCAGAGCGCTTCGATGGTCGCGCGAGAGTCCTGGTCGTCGGGCTGGTCGCGGCGTTGGGCTTCGGCCCGGTCGGTGAACAGGGAGATGGAGTCGGTCAGGGTGAGTGGTTCGAGGTCGATGATGGTCTCCGAGGCGGCGCGTAGAGGCACCTGGCTGGTGGCGAGGACGCGCACATGGGGCGCCGAAGCCAGCAGAGTGTTCACGGTGGCAGACACGGCGACGACGACGTGTTCGCAGTTGTCCAGCACGAGCAGCAGCTTCACGCCTTTGAGCCGTTCGGTCACGGCCGCCTCAGTGGGAGCGTCAACGGCCAGTGCCTCGCCGATGCTGCGCCACACGCTGGCCGGGTCCGTAGCGGTCTCCAAACGTGCCAACCATGCCCCCGCGGGCAGACCGGAGCGGCTGGCAACCTCAACTGCCAGCCGGGTCTTGCCGACGCCAGCGGGGCCGGTCAGCGTGACCACCTGGTGCTCCGCCAGAGCGTGGACCACCTGGGCGAGCTGGGCGTGCCGTCCGACCAGTGACGTGACCGGCGTGCTCAGATTGCCCCGACGTGGACCCGTCGCCACTGGGGAGGGCCTCGGCGCGAGAGAGCGGTCCTGGGCCAGGACCTGCTGTTCCACGCGTTGAAGCTCGGGGCCCGGGTGGATGCCGAGCTCGTCAGCCAGCAGGTGACGGACCCGTCTGCAGGCGGCCAGGGCATCGCCCTGACGCCCTGACCGGTACAGCGCAATCACGAGCAACGCCCACAGTCGTTCCCGCAACGGGTGGGAGAGGGTGAGTTCCTCCAGTGGGGCAATGAGCTCCTCTGCTGCGCCAAGGTCGCCCTTTGCGGCCAGGCGCTCCTCAATGAGCTGAAGACGGGCCGTCTCCACCCGGACCCGGTACGGGTCGGCCCATTGGGCCTCGGCGGCACCGGGCAGAACATCACCGTGGAACAGGCGCAGCCCCTGCTCGCACACTTCGAGGGCAGCTTCGGGGTGTGCTGCCGCGCGTAGGCCGGTGGCGTTTTCGGCCATTTGCAGCACCGCAACGGCGTCTATCTCACTGGGGCCCAGCAGCAGCGTGTACCCGGCATCGTCGCCCCGCAGGACGGCCGGGTCGCCCAACGCGCGACGCAGCCTGGACACCTTGGACTACAGCGTGTTCAGAGCTGGCGCATGGGCGTGGGACGGCCACAGGTCTTCCAGCAGGCGTTCGGCACGCACCGGCGCTCCGCCTCGAGCGCCAACCTGACCAGCAGCTCGGTCGTCTTGCCGCCGGGGACACGCGCGAGGACCCCGTCGCGGCGTACCTCCACCGGACCCAGCACGGCCAGGGTCAACATCTTCGGAGCATACGGCCACCCTGTAGCCGGGACGTGTCAGTGACGTGTCAGCGCCGCGTCAGCGACCGGAGCAACGCTGCTCTCCATGACCCCTGCAGAAGCCGACACCCTGGTCCGACAGCTCATCAGCGGTGACCCCGCGGCAGCTGCGGCCATCCTCACGCAGGCGACCACATCCACCGAACCGCTCGTGCTGACCGCCGCCGCGCTGCTCGACCCTGCCTCTCCGGAGCTGCTCGTGCGAGCAGTAGCTGCCGCCACCGCTCGGCGGGACCGCCAGCTCACCGCATTGGCTGCCGCCCATCTCGCCGGCGACCGAGACCGCGTCAGCGCCCTGGCCCGCGAACACCTGCTCGACCACCCCGACAGCGTCCTGGCCGCCTGGATCGCATCAGGCGCCATCGCACACCAGGACAACCCCACCACCCCGCTCAGCGCCGGAACCGCACCGGCCACCACCCCGAAGGAATCCTGATGAACCGGAAGCTCACCGCCGCACTGCTTATCGAAGCTGCCGTCCTGACCAACGCCGCCTTCACCGTCCTCGGCACCTCGTTCAACTACCCAGACGTCCTGAAGGAACCCGCCACCGACATCCTGGCCAGCTTCCGGGACCACCAAAGTCCAGTGATGTTCTGGTTCGCCGTGATGGCAGTGTCCGCGGCCCTGTTCGCCCCTATCGCGGTCGGCGTCGGTCGCCTGTCCACCCATCGGGCCATGCGTTGGGCCGTCCCGGCCGGCATCGCCGCCGCCGCCGTCCAGGTCATCGGCCTGTCCCGCTGGCCGGTGCTCGTTCCCAGGTTCGCCGCCGACGCAGCCAGCTCGGACCCGACGGTGGCCGCACATGGCCAAGACGCGTTCGAAACCGCGCACTTCATCCTCGGCAACGTCATCGGCGAAACCCTCGGGTACCTGTTCACGGCCGCCTGGACGGTTCTGGTGCTGGTCGCGCTGCACCGCACGTTGGCCGGTCGCTGGTTCACCGCCCTCGGCGCCGTCTCGGCAGTGCTCATCGTCGCCGGTGTCCTTTCCCCCTTGGACCTGCCCATCCTCGACACCGCGAACTTCGCCGGCTACGTCCTGTGGAGCGCCTGGCTCATCGCTTTCGCGGTCCTCTTGCTCATCCGACGCCGCACCGTTGTCGAGCCTGCCGCTGCAGCCTCCTCCCTCATCCAGGCACGGGGCTGAACACCATGACTACCAAGACCACCAAGACCAGCAAGGCCACCAAGACCGAAGCCGGCCTAGCCGCCCCCACCGTCCCGCGTGCCAGGGCGCTGCGCGCCTGGCTTGTGTGGACCGCCGGGTTTCTCGCCTGCCCCATCGCCGGGGTCGTCGGCATCGCCGTCGCCGGCCGCGTCGACGGACCGCTCGCAGCACTGCTCGGTGGCTTGGTCACCGGCGCCGTCCTCGGGCTCGGCCAAGCCCTGGCCAGCTCAGGCCGTCTCCCCAAGGTGCGGTGGGCGGTAGCGACCAGCCTGGGGATGGGTGCCGGGCTCCTGCTGGGAGCGCACACCGTCGGCTACGGCACCACCATGGGCGAGCTCGCCATCATGGCAGCACTGACCGGTGCAGTGCTGGGCAGTGCCCAGGCGTTCGCCCTGCCGAAGCACGCACGCGCGCGGTGGGTCTGGGCCCTCGCCATGCCAGCCCTATGGCCCACGGGCTGGGCGATCAGCACCCTGGTCCTCGGTGACTCCGTCGACAAACAGTTCACCCTGTTCGGCTCCAGCGGCGCCATCACCGTCACCGCCCTGCTCGGCATCCTGCTCCACCTCCTGCTGGCGCAGCCCGACACAACTGCCCGATCCAGCGCCACCACGGCCGCTACCCAAGCCACCCCGAACGGAGACCCGTCATGAACAGCACCAGCCCCCGCCAGGTCATCTTCGGAACCGGAGCCATCGGCCTGGCGACCATGGACGCCCTGCAAGCCTGCGGGGAAACCGTCCGCATGGTCAACCGCAGCGGCCATGCGCCCGTTCCTGAAGGGGTCGAGGTGGTCGGCGGCGACGCCAGCGACCCGGCCTTCACCACCGCAGTCGCTACCGGCTCACAAGTCGTCTACCAGACGCTGAACCCACCGTACGACCAGTGGGAGCACCAGTTCCCCGCCCTGCAGGCCGGCGTCCTCGCAGCAGCACAGGCCCATGGGGCCCGATTGGTCAGCATGGAGAACGTGTACATGTACGGCCGTCCGAACGGCCGCCCCCTGAACGAAGACCGCTCGCACGACGCCCACACCCACAAGGGCCAGCTCCGCTCGCGGATGTCCCGCGAGCTGCTCGCCGCCCACGCTGCGGGCCATGTGGAGGTCGCCATCGGAAGAGCGTCGGACTACTTCGGTCCGCGTGGCGGGGCCCAGTCCAACCTCGGCGACCGGCTCTTCCCCGCCGCCCTCGTCGGGCGCACCGCCACCGTCCTCGGCAACCCGGACCAGCCGCACACGTACACGTTCATCCCCGACATCGGCGAGGGCCTGGCCACGCTCGGCGAACACCCCGACGCACCGGGCCACGTGTGGCACCTGCCCAACGACCCGAACACCCGCACCACCCGCCAGCTCGTCGACGTCGTGTACGGACTGGCTGGACAGTCCCGGACCCGGCTACGGCGAGTGCACCCCCTGTTGCTGCGCGCCGTCGCCATCACGAACCCGACCGCGCGTTCCCTGCTGGAGATGCAGTACCAGTTCGACGAGCCCTTCATCGTCGAGAGCACCCGCATCACCACTGCGCTCGGCGTCAGCGCCACTCCGCTCGCGCAAGCTCTCGATAGAACCCTCACCACCTACCCGCACGCCACAGCCGCCTGAACCGCCACTCGACCGCCAACCTGCGCAACTCATCAACCAAGGGATTCACCATGCGGAACACCACCGCCGGCATCATGGCCGGCCGAACCGTCGTCGTCACCGGCAGCAGCGGCGGGATCGGCAAAGCCACCGCGCTGCGCCTGGCCCAGATGGGCGCCATCATGGCCGTGACCGGCCGGAACGAAACCCGCACGAGGCAGGCCGCGAACGAGGTACGCAGTGCGACGGGAGCTGTCGTGCGCGCGTTCACCGCCGACCTGTCCTCTCAGGCCGAGGTTCGGAAGCTGGCCGCCGCGCTCCTTGACACCTTTCCCCGAATAGACGTGCTCGTGAACAACGCAGGCGGCTACTGGAACACGCGCCACATCACCAGCGACGGCCTCGAACGCACCTTCGCCATCAACCACCTCGCACCGTTCCTGCTGACCAAACTGCTGCTTGACCGGCTCAAGGCCAGCCCGGAGGGCCGGGTCGTCACCGTCTCGTCCAACGCCCAACGCATGGGACGCATCGACTTCGAAGACCTCCAAGGCGAAGAGGACTACTCCGGGGCGCGCGCCTACAACCAGTCCAAGCTCGCCAACGTCCTGTTCACCCACGAGCTCGCCCGCAAACTCGCGCACAGCAGCGTTACCGCAAACGCGCTGCACCCGGGGGTGGTCCGCACCTCGTTCGGTGCCGGTGACCCCGGCCGCGCCCAGCGTCTGTTCGTCCCTCTGGCTCGCCCGTTCATGCGGACCCCGGACCAGGGAGCGGCTACGTCCGTGTTGCTTGCCTCCAGCCCGGACCTGAAGGGGGTTCAGGGGACGTTCTTCAGCAATGGCAAACCGAGGCGGTCGTCGAAGCTCAGCTATGACGCAGCCATCGCTGCCCAGCTGTGGCAAACCAGCAATGCGCTCGTTCGCCTCCCGGGCCGCTGACGAGCGGGACGTGTTCCGCTACCCAGCGTCGAGGGTTCAGAGGCGAAGGAGGACGAAGAGCACGTCGGCGCCTTCGTCCATGCCGCCAGAAAGGGGTGATTGATGTCTTGCCGGCCGACAGCGACTTCGGGCGCTGCCGCCAAAGGCGTGCTGCACCGGAAGCCCTTCGGTGTCGGCCCCGACTGTTCTACGCTGCACACAGCCAGCCGGTGTCGCGAACGGAGCAGGCATGTCGGGTCCGCTGCTCACCACCAAGCTGTTCATTCCACGGCCCAAGGCGGGCACCCTTGTCCGTGCCCGAGTCAGCGGTCTCCTGGACCATGGGATGTCGATGAAACTGACGCTGGTCTCCGCCCAGGCCGGGTTCGGCAAGACCACCGCCATCGCGAACTGGGTACACCAACGTTCCATCCCGGGACTGGTCTCATGGCTGTCTCTGGACGCTGGCGAATCCGACCCACGCATGTTCTGGGCCTACGTGGTCAGCGCCCTGTCCGCAGCGAATCCCGACATCGGCACTGAGCTGATGCCGCTGCTCCAGGTCGGGGGTGCACCCGCACCCGCGATGCTCACCGAGCTCCTCAACAGACTCGCCGACGTGGAGCGCGACGTCGTCCTGGTGCTCGACGACTACCACCTGGTCGACAGCCCCGACCTCGCGGACGGAGTCGCGTTCTTCCTTGAGCATCTGCCACCGCAGGCGCACGTCGTGCTCAGCACCCGTACCGACCCCAGCCTGCCGCTGAGCCGGCTACGCGCCCGCGCAGAACTGGTCGAGGTGCGTTCCGCCGACCTGCGGTTCACCCCGGCCGAGGCAGCCAGCTACCTGCAGGACGCCGGCGTCGATCTCAATCCGGCCGAGACCGCCATCCTACAAAGCCGCACGGAAGGTTGGGCAGCTGCGCTGCAGCTGGCTGTCCTGTCGTTGCAGGACCGGACCGACATCAGAGACTTCCTCATCGACTTCGCCGGCGACGACCGGTTCATCGTGGACTACCTCGTCGACGAAGTCCTCAGCCGCCAACCGCAGCATGTTCGCGAGTTCCTGCTTCGCACGTGCATCCTTGAGCGCCTCACCGGTCCGCTGTGTGACGCGGTGACCGGTCACGCTGACAGCCGCGAAACGCTGCAGCTGCTCGAACGGCAGAACTTGTTCGTCGTGCCGCTCGACGCACGACGACAGTGGTACCGCTACCACCACCTGTTCGCGGACGTGCTGCGCACGCATGCGGCAGCCGACGCGGCTGGCCTCAGGCTTTCGACGCTGCACCAGCGGGCCAGCGCCTGGTACGACGCAGACGGGCAGGCGGTCCCCGCCGTGCGGCACGCCTTAGCAGCCGGCGACCACCCGCGCGCGGCAGCGCTCATGGAGGCAGCCATTCCGGCCCTGCTGCGTGACCGGAATGAGTCGACCATCGTCGGCTGGGTCGACGCCGTCCCGGCGCAGGTCGTCAAGTCGCGACCTGCTCTCGCCATGGGCTTCGTCGCCGGACTGATGGCCCACACCGACGTGAGCTCCGTCCCGCGCCGCTTGGACGAGGTCGAGAGTGCCCTCGCACGCTTGGCGGCCGCGCCGCCGACGGACCCCGAGGTGGAGGTCGAAGACCCGACCGAGCTCGAACGACTGCCCGGCAAGGTCCAGCTGTACCGGGCCGCGTACGCCCTGCTGGCGGAAGACCTCGCCGGCACGCAGCGCCACGTTGCACTCGCCACGACCGCGGCCGCTGCCGACGACCACCCAACTCGGGCCGGTGCGTGGGGTCTGTCCGGGCTCGCCCACTGGCGCACCGGTGAGATCGAAGCCACCCACGACTGCTACTCAAGATGCGTTGACGAGCTCCTGGAGGCCGGTCACATCTCCGACGTCTTCGGCTGCACCACCACCTTGGCCGACATCCGCATCACCCAAGGGCGGCTCACCGACGCTGAACGAACCCTGCAACGCGCCCTGGCCCTCGCCACAGACAGCCCCGCCGTGCCGCGAGGCACCGCCGACATGTACACCGGGCTGTCGGCTGTCGCCCTCGAGCGCGGTCGACTCGAGGAGGCTGAGAGCCACCTGCGCGTCGCGCAGCAGCTCGGCGAGTCCGCCGGCATGCCGCAGCACGCCTCACAGGTCCGGGTCATCATGGCCCTGCTCCGCGCCGCCCGCGGGGACGTCGACGAGGCACTGTCCTTGCTGGACGAGGCCGAACGGCTGTATGTCGCCGACTTCAAACCGGATGTCCGGCCGGTGCACGCCACCCGAGCCCGGCTGCTCATCGCCCAAGGACGCCTTGACGACGCGCGCGTATGGGCGACCGCCCACCAGCTGCGGCCCGAGGACGAGCTGACCTACGTGCACGAGTACGAGCACATCACCCTGGCCATGCTCCTTCTCGCCGAGAGCAGAGGGACGCACCGCACGAGCCTTGTGCAGGTGCGCTCGCTCCTTACCCGCCTGCACGCCGCAAGCGAAGCCGGCAGCCGCCACGGCACTCTGCTGGAGGTCGCCGTGCTCCAAGCGTGCGCCGCGCTGGCAGTCGGCGACCACGAAGCCGTAGACCACCTGCGGCTCGCGATCCGGCTCAGCAGCTCTGAGCGCTACAGGCGCCCGTTCACCGACCACGCGAGCGACGTGCCCCGGCTGATCCGGCTGCTCCCTCCCACCGAGCGAGCGACCTCTTGGGTCGGTGAGCTGATGGACGCGTGCACGTCCGAGGGCCACTCGACAGCCCCAAGTGGCGTGCAACCGGCACGGCAGGACCTCATCGACCCGCTCAGCGAGCGGGAGCTGGAGGTGCTGCGGCTGCTGGCCACCGACCTCAGCGGGCCCGAAATGGCCCGACACCTCGTCGTGTCCCTCAACACGGTTCGGACCCACACCCGAAAGGTGTACAGCAAGCTCGGTGTGCGCGGCCGACGCGCGGCGGTCAGCCGCGCTCAAGAGCTCAACCTCCTCGTCCGCCCCGAGCGCTGACCCGCCCACAGAACCCGTAGGCGCCGGGCGGGGCATCCGAGTCCGTTATTGCAGCGCCTTCACGGGCAGGATGGCAAAGGCTCCGGCAGCAGCGCACGCCGCCGCAACGGCGAACAAGACGCTGTAGCTACCGGCCCCCAGCGAAAGGATGGCCGGCGCCAACGCCGGGGCCAGTGTGAATGGCACTGCGCCGGCGTAGTTGAACACGCCCAGGTCCTTGGCGGCGTTGTCCGGGTCGGGCAGAACCTCGGTGAGCAGGGCGAGGTCGACGGCGAAGTACAGCCCGAACCCGAGCCCGCTGACGGCAAGTGCCACCAGGTACATCGGAAACGTCGTGGCGAGGCTGAGCAGCACCATGGCGACGGCGTACACGAGCGCGGCAGTGCATACGAATACCTTCCGGCGTCCCACCCAGTCGGAGACGCGACCACCCACCAGCGACGCAACAACGACGGCGGACGACTGCGCCAGAGTCCCGAGAAACACCAGGTCCGGAATGTCGGCCTCGGCACGGTGCAGACGGTTCAGCAGGAAGTACACCTGGTACGTCGTCAGGAACGCGTACGCCATCACCAGCAGGAACCTGCTGAGGAACGCCCAGGCGAAGTCAGGGTGGCGGCGTGGGTTGACGATGAACGTGTCGAGCACGTCCCGCAGCGTCCACGCCGCCCTGACCTTCGGCGCCAATCGCCGGTCCTTCAGGTTCGCAGCGAAGACCACGATGAACACCCCGCCGACCGCGCACGGCACCAGGAACATCGCCAGTTCGTGACCGGAGAACAGCTTCACGACGAAGGTGGCACCGATGGACGCCAGCGGCAAGCACATGCCGAGGACTCCGGACACCAGGCCCCGTTGCGTCGAAGGGACCTGGTCGGGCAGGACCGCCACGTGCACCGCCAGCACCGCGTTGAAGAACAGCTGGGCGATGCACCACCCGAGCACGACCGTGGCGACGTTGGTTGCGGTGGCCACGACCAGGACGCCCGCCGTGCCGCCCAACAGGCCACCGACCATCCACGGGCGGCGCATCCCCCAGCGCGACGAGGTCCGGTCGCTCAACCGGCCGAACAGCGGGTTGGCCACCAGGGATACCGCTGAACCGACGCCTGCGACCAAGGCGAGGCTTGCGGGTGCAGCGTTCGTGCCGACCAGGTCGTTCACCTTCAACGCCAAGGTGACCGCTAGCGGGGCGATGAACAAGAGACTCGTGCCCAGGTAGGACAGGGTGTACAGGGTCACGAACCCCCACCCGACGCGACCGCGCGGGGTGGGCAATTCCACGGTTGCAATGGGTGGGTCCTGCATGTGCGGCTCCCAGGCGACGACGGACCAGCCAAAGCCGGACCGCACCCCACCGTAGGTAGACGCCGCGGCCGGCACCAGCCCTGTCCGGCCTAGAACCATGACTCACGTACGCGTTGAGGCGCGATTCGTCCGTCTTTGTGACGTCTGCCGCAGCAGCGTCGGCCCGAATCTCATCGTGTGATTCACCAGATGCGGTGATGCCTGCTCATCACATGCGCTCCTACGTTGCGGCGTGTCGAACCAGTCCACCGCCGCACAGACCCAGACGCACCTGAAGGAGGACACCCATGACGCCCCAGCCAGCCTCCACCGGGCGCGACCGGGCCTGGTACGAGATTCGCCTTCAGGGCCACCTGGGTAGCCACTGGGCCGCCCGATTCGACGGCATGACTCTCACGCCGCTCGAGGACGGCACCACCGTTCTTCTCGGTCCCGTCGCCGACCAGGCAGCACTGCATGGGCTGCTGCGTCAGCTCGGCGACATCGGCATCACCCTGCTCTCCCTGCACCAGCACGACCCCACCACCTCAACCGCTGCAACCACCGAACAAGGAGACTGACATGGCCACCACCCAGCAGACCCTCACCGTCGACAGTCAGCCGGCCGCGGACACCACGCGCCGCGCCGCCACCATCGTCGGCTGGATGTTCGTCCTCACCTACGTCACCTCGATCTCCGCCAAGGTCTGGTTCTACCCGCCGCTGTTTGACGGGAACTACATCACCGGGCCCGGAGAGGACTCCCGCGTCCTGTGGGGAGCGTTCGCCGAGGCCATCCTCATCATCGCCAACATCGGCAGCGCCACCGCCCTGTACACGGTCGTCAAGCACCGGTACCCCAACCTCGGCCTCAGCTTCATCGCCGCCCGAATCATGGAGAGCGTCTTCATCGGTGTCGGCATCCTCACCGTCCTCACAGTCGTCACGCTGCGTCAGGACTACGCGGCCGCCAACGAGCAGGCCACCGCCGGCCTAACCGCCGTCGGAGACGCGCTCCTCGCCATCCAGCACTGGACTTTCAACCTCGGCCCGGCGTTCGTCGTTGGTGTCGGCAACGGCTGCGTCCTCGGCTGGATGATGTTCCGAACCGGCCTGGTGCCTCGCCGGCTCGCCGTGCTCGGCCTCATCGGCGGACCTCTCATCGTCGCCTCTGGCTCCGCGGCCGTCCTCGGCCTCATCGAACCCGGTGGCGCCCTCCAGCAGCTCACGGCCACGCCGGAGTTCTTCTGGGAGCTCGGTTTGGGCATCTACCTCATCGTCAAGGGCTTCAAGCCCAATGCCCTGACCGCCACCCCGGCCCAGTCCTAGCACCGCCGACTCAGGCTTCGAGAGGACCCCGCTCATGCTCACCGTGGAACGACTCACCAAACGCTACGGACCCGCTGTCGCCGTCGACGACATCACCTTCATCGCCCACTCGGGACGCGTCACCGGTTTCCTCGGACCCAACGGGGCAGGGAAATCCACGACGATGCGGATGATGGTCGGGCTCACCAAGCCGACCAGCGGCACCGCTACCGTCCTTGGCCGCAGGTTCACCGACCTGCCCAACCCCGGACGAGAGGTCGGCGTGCTCCTCGACGCCTCCGCCCAGCACGCCGGCCGCACCGGACGGGAAATCCTCACCCTCGCCGCCCAGACCATGGGACTCCCGGCGAGCCGGGTCCACGACATGCTCGCCAGGGTCAGCCTGACCGACACCGAAGCCGAGCGGAGGGTGCGGGACTACTCCCTCGGCATGCGTCAACGCCTCGGCATCGCCACAGCCCTCATCGGTGACCCGCAGGTCCTCATCCTCGACGAACCCGCCAACGGGCTCGACCCCGCCGGCATCCGCTGGATGCGCGACCTCCTACGCAGCTACGCCGACCGCGGCGGCACCGTCCTGCTCTCATCCCACCTGCTGCACGAGATCGAGGTCATCGCCGACGACCTTCTCGTCATCGGCCACGGCCGCATCGTCGCCCAAGGCACCAAGGCCGACCTGCTCGCCACCAGCGGCACCCTCGTCCAGACCCGAGACGCCGCCGCCCTCACCGCCGCCCTGGACAGCGCCGGAACCACGTTCACCGAACACGGCCTCCGCAAAGCAACCGGCATCAGAACGCTGCGCGTCGACGCCGACCCCGAACACGTTGGCCAGCACGCCGCCACCGCCGGCGTCGCCCTGCTCGACCTGCGCCCCGCCGAGGGCGCCGGCCTGGAGGAGATGTTCCTCGAGCTCACCGCCGAAACGCAGCGAGAAGGAGCAGTGGCATGACCACCACCGTCCTCACCACCCCCACCACACCAACGGCCCCGGCGAGCCCGGCCGCCGCCCCGACCCGCATCCCGTTGCGGCGCCTCGTCGCAGTGGAGCTGCGCAAGTCCTTCGACACCCGCTCCGGGTTCTGGCTGCTCGTCGGCACCGGCCTGGCCGCCGTCGCCACGACCATCCTCGTCATCGCGTTCGCACCAGCCGACCAGCTCAGCTACAGCACCTTCACCTTGGCCATCGGCAAGCCCATGAGCATCCTGCTACCGCTCATCGCCCTCCTGTCCGTCACCGCCGAGTGGACCCAGCGCAGCGGGCTGACCACGTTCACCCTCGTCCCACACCGCGGCCGCGTCATCCTCGCCAAGAGCCTCGCCATGCTCCTGGTCGGCATCCTCGCCATGGTCCTCGCCTTCCCCCTCGGCGCCCTCGGCAACCTCGCCGGCACCGCCATCCACGGTGTGGAGCCCGTGTGGGACCAGAACGTCACCGACTTCGCCTACTACGCCCTCGCGAACACGCTCCTCATGGCGGCCGGCTTCATGCTCGGCGTCCTCATCCGCGCCTCCGCCGGAGCCATCGTCACCTACTTCATCTACGCCTTCATCACCCCCACCCTCCTGACGTTCCTCGCCATGGGACAGGACTGGTTCCGCAAGGCCCAGCCCTGGGTCGACCCGAACTACAGCCAAAGCGCCCTTTTCAACGGCGGGTTCAGCGCCGAACAGTGGACCCAGCTCGGCATCACCTCCGCCACATGGCTCGTCGCACCGCTGGTCATCGGCCTGGTCACCCTGCTGCGCTCGGAGGTGAAGTGAACATGGCCCTCAGACCCCCTACCGGCCCCTCGGGGGCCGCCGCACGCCCGCGGCGCGCGTTCCACCGCATCGACGGCGCTAGCTGTACTGACCGGTCACGTTGGTTGAGGGAGTGCGACTCGTCGCTTTGATGGGCTGACATGGGAGGGCCTCCCGCGGT
>NZ_JAPYZV010000017.1 GCF_027812955.1 Pedococcus sp. 5OH_020 | reverse complement strand
ACCAGCCGCCGGATCAGAGCCCAATCCTCCACTGAGATCACCCATCCAATCTGTCTGGGTGGCCTCGTTTTCAAGCGGGTGGTTTCCACCCATCATCGCAACAGTAGCCCGATGCTGGGGGTCGTGTTGTCCACTCGTCGTGTCGCCAAGGGGCCCGGTCGTCGACCGCAATCGGCCAAACGTGAGCAGTTCATGCGGCTGCTGTCCAAGGACTGGCCGGTGGCCGCGGCCCGCCGAGAGGTTGGAGTGAGCCGGACCACGGGGAACCGGTGGAAGAACGGTTACAACCTCTACCGCCGCAGCGAGCTGGTCGGCTTCGTCGCGGCACTGGACCCGGCGGTGGAGCGGACGATCTCGCCACGGTTCTTGTCCGGGAATGAGCGTGTGGAGATCGCCGACCGGCTCCGGGCGGGCGAGTCGATCCGGGCCATCGCGGCGGCGCTGGGCCGGGCGCCGTCGACGGTCAGCCGGGAAATCCGTCGCAATGGCCGCGGCGACGGCACCTACCGGCCGTTCGAGGCCCACCGGGCCGCTGCCGGCAACCGGCGCCGTCAGCGATCCGCGCGGATCGGGGCCAACCACGAGCTGCATGCTCGAGTCGCCGAGCTCCTGAGCCAGCGGTGGAGTCCGCAGCAGATCTCCCGTGAACTGCGGGCACGGTACCCCGATAAACCGGCATGTGGTTGTGTCCAGAGTCGATCTATCGGGCGATATACCAACCGAATTCCTCTCTGAGCCGGCTCCCCCTGGGGCGCCCCGGGGCCCGCTCACCCTTGCGGACCGGACGAGACCACCGGCGCGCCCAAGTGCGTTCGGGGCAGCGTCGGCGTCGGTTCGCCACCACCATGACCTCCATCCACCAGCGCCCGTTCGCGCCCGAGGACCGTTCCGAGGCCGGGCACTGGGAAGGCGACCTGATCGTCGGGCCGGCGCATCGCTCCGCGATCGGGACCTTGGTCGAACGGCAGTCTCGCGTTGTGAAGCTCATCCACCTCGAGCGCGCCGACTCGTTCACCCTTCACCAGGCGCTGGTGCGCGAACTGGCCGCTCTGCCCAAGCGTCTCCTGCGCTCGATCACCTGGGACCAAGGCACCGAGATGGCCGCCCACGAGAAGATCGCAGCCGACCTCGGCGTACGGATCTACTTCTGCGACCCGTGCTCGCCCTGGCAGCGGCCCAGCAACGAGAACACCAACGGCCTCCTACGCGACTACTTCCCCAAGGGCGCCGACCTGTCCATCCACACACGCGACGAGCTGCTTCGGGTGGAAGCGGAACTCAACATGCGACCCCGAGAAGTCCTCGGTCACCGGCCACCCGCTGAACTCTTCGCCACCCTGCTAGCCTCCCCAAACCATCTACTGTTGCGATGATGGGTGGAAACCACCGCGTCGCTATGGCCTCGTTTTCGAGCGTCGTCGACAGTAGCGTTCGATCGCGGAGGCGGCGACGTAACCGCCGACCTTGATGCACGGTCCGCAAGCGGCCGGCACGGATCTTCCCATAGAGGACCGAACGACTCATACTCAGCACCGCCATGATGTCGACGGTGCTGTAAAGCGCACGATCGGCGACAACGCAGGACTGGCTGGAGCCGGGGCTCAGCGGACGTGACCCGAACACCGTGACCACTTGCCACATCCTCGCCGAGCGCCACATCATCCCGAGCTGGGACGGCGACGGCCCGCCGGGCTCTCATCGGAGGACGTCCGCCTGTGGCTGCAGCGCAAGGCCGAGTATCTGAGCAGGTCGACCCTGCAGCGCCTGCTGTCGATCCCGCGTCGCCGTAACCTAACGCTGCCGCAACGGGCGGGCGATGCTCTGAGGCGTCACAAGGAGCAGCAGCGCGCCTCGGTTGGCAGGGGCTGGAAGGAGGACCAGCTGGTCTTCACCAGCCGCACCGGCACGGCACTTGATCCCCACAACGTGCGGCGGTCGCTCCGCGCCGTCCTCGATGCGGCTGGTCTCGGCGCCAAGGCTCGGGCCCCTCGCGAGCTGCGGCACAGCTTTCTCTCGATCCTCTAGGACTCCGGCGTGGCCATCGAAGACATCGCGCGCCCCGTCGGCCACCGCGGCACAGTCGTCCGGGCAACAGAACAGACGGCCCTGTTCAGCGCTTCCGCTAGTCAGGGCCGTCTGGTGTTCGGTGGAGCTGAGGGGATTCGAACCCCTGACCCCTTCCATGCCATGGAAGTGCGCTACCAGCTGCGCCACAGCCCCGGATCTCCCGAGTGGGATGCCCCCCGAAGGGGACTGCGGAAGTGTACCCAGTCACCCACCCGATCCACCAAATCGCGAGTTGACTCACGTCAACTGCCCGCGTGATCGGGTCGTTGACTCGTTCGAGGATGCCCGCGTGCGGACCATGACGGGATGGAGCTCACGTTGGCGGCGCGTCGACAGATCACCCAGGCCAAGGTGGACAGGTACGGCAACGGCACGAAGGCCGAGAAGTCGCTGGTGCTGGACGTGATCTGCCAGGTCACCGGCTGGCATCGTGGCCACGCCCGCAAGGCGTTGCGGCATCTGCTGGCGGGGGCCACGCCGCCGCGGCCGCGCGTCCGGGCGCCTCGGTACATGAATCGGTCAGGCCCCGCCCCACCGCCGCACCTGGCCACCGGCGCACGGTCCTCAGGCAGAGGCGTTCCACGTCTGGATCCGCCATCCCGACTCCGCCTCCACGACCTCGGCCCAGTGACAGTTGCCGAACCCGCCGAGCACGCGCCAGGCCGTAAGCCTGTCGAGGTCTACGAGCTCCGCGATGACGACCCGCCCCGTCACCCCGTGGGTCGCCACGACGGCGGTCTCCCCCGGTCGGAGGCGGACCAGCAGCTCGTCGAGGGCACTGCGCACCCGATCGGCGACGTCCGACAGGGACTCCCCGTCCACGCCCCGCCGGAAGTCCTCCCCGCGCAGGTGCGCATCCCGCTCACCTGGGAACTGCGCATGCACCTGCGCAGCCGTCATGCCGGCCCACTGGCCTACGTGGATCTCCCTCCAGCGCGGGTCGTAGGTGATCTCGATGCCGCAGGCCTGTGCCACCTCGGCGCCCGTCTCGGCAGCGCGCCGCAGGTCGGAGGCCACCACGACGGAGGGGCGGTACTGCCCCAGCGCGGCCGCGGCCACACGAGCCTGCTCCTGGCCGACCTCGGACAGCTCGCTGTCCAGCTGGCCCTGCCAGATCCCGCCCGCGTTGTGATGGGTCTGACCATGCCGCAGCACGATCACCCGGCGGCGGGGGCGCGAGCCGGAGGACGCTGCCTCCCCGCTCATGCGTCGCGGCGCTTGGGCACCCCGAGGTCGATCTCGGGACAGTCCTTCCAGAGCCGCTCGAGCTCGTAGAACTCCCGCTCCTCGTCGTGCTGCACGTGCACGACGATGTCGCCGAAGTCGAGCAGCACCCAGCGCCCGTCGCGCTCGCCCTCTCTGCGGATCGGCTTGGCTCCCTTGGCGCGCAGCTGGTCCTCCACCTCGTCGACGATGGCGCCGACCTGGCGGTCGGTGCTCGCGGACACGATCACGAAGACGTCCGTGAGAGCCAGCTGCTCGCTGACGTCGATACCGGCGATGGTGGTGGCCAGCTTGTCGTCCGCGGCAGTGGCGGCCGTCTTGGCCAGGTCGAGGGATCGTTCGGTTGCGGGCACTGCGCTCCTACGTTCGAGCCGGTGTGCCGGCCGGGACCCCGACGGCATACAGGCGGTACTTGTTGATGTACTGGACCACCCCGTCCGGGACGAGGTACCAGACGGGTTCGGTGCGGGCCACACGGGCGCGGCAGTCCGTCGAGCTGATGGCCATCGCAGGCACCTCCTGCAGGGTTACGCGGTCGGCGGGGAGGCCGGACTCGGACAGCTCGTAGCCCGGTCGCGTCACGCCGACGAAGTGCGCGAGCCGGAACAGCTCCTCCGCGTCCTTCCAGGACAGGATCTGGGCCAGTGCGTCGGCGCCGGTGATGAAGAAGAGCTCCGCATCCGGACGTTCGGACCGCAGGTCGCGAAGCGTGTCGATCGTGTACGTCTTGCCGGGCCGGTCGATGTCGACGCGGCTGACCGTGAACCGGGGGTTCGAAGCCGTCGCCACCACGGTCATGAGATAGCGGTCCTCGGCCGGGCTCACCTGGCGCTCGTCCTTCTGCCACGGCTGACCGGTGGGCACGAACACGACCTCGTCCAGCCCGAAGAGGGCCTGCACTTCGGAGGCGGCCACGAGGTGACCGTGGTGGATCGGGTCGAACGTCCCGCCCATCACTCCGAGCCGCATGGTCAGCGGTGGCTGCCCATGTGCTCGGTGTGGTGGCCCTGGTCGCCGTGGTGTCCCTGAACGCGTCCCGCCGCAACCTTGGAGGCGGTCCCCCGGAACGCCCACAGCACGCCCAGGAGAGACAGGAAGCCGATGAACGCCAGCAGGCCGAAGACGACCGAAGGCATCGGCAGCTCACGGGTCTGCTCTTGGGAGGCGGCGAACACGGTGGCCAGAGACGACGACATGCAGCCAGCCTACCGGTCGCCCCAGCGGCAGCACGCCGGCCTTCGTGGAGCTGCGGGACGCAGCCGCCCTGCTCCCGTCCACTGATCCCGTCCACCGATTCTGTGCACAGGGTGTGCACAAGCTGCCGCCCCGAGCACGCCCGCATGTGGAGAACCGTGTGGGTAACCGGTGGAGGAAAAGTGGCGTCGCAAAGGCCTTGCGGGCCGGTGGATGCGGGCACTAGAAATCTCTCACGCGCTCCGGTCGGAGGGCCGAGAAGGGGAGACCCGGACGGTCGTCAGGCGGGAGCACAGGTCAGCCGGATAACGGCAGGACCGCCTTGACCGGGTCAGCCCGGACGAGGTCCCACGACCCTCGGGTGGTGGGTCCGCGGGCGACGCCGCGGAGGGACGCCGGGCCCGTTGACCAGACCGCATCGGCCTGGGTGCGCCGGCTTGCCGGAGCATCCAGGACGTCATCGTCGCAGTGGCCACAGGCCCGGTTCGCCGGGCAGGTGGGCGGTCGACAGGCGCAGGTTCGAGAGCCGGTTCGCCGGCTGGAGGACCCGCACCGAACCGTGGGCGTGAGCGCCGCTTCGGCGGCGCTGATCCCGCGGCGCGAGGCCCGGACGCCACCTCGGTGGCCGAGGGTCCCGCACCCGGAGGTCGTCACCGGCCGGTCCGCCGGCCGCCGTGCCGCGCCTCCACCAGAGGGCCCCTCGAACTCATACTTCGAGGGGCCCTCGCCTTTTGCGCGACGCCCGCGACTGGGCGGCAGCACGGGCAGGCCCGCCATCCATACCCCGGCCGCCGTCGGCGCATACCCGGTCGTCAGGAACGAGCACCTACGCTTGGCTCCATGAGGTCCGTCGCGCCGGAGCTGAGCATCGTCATCCCCGTCTACAACGAGGAAGACGTCCTCCCCCTGCTCGTGCAGCGTCTTCGCCCCGTCGCGGACAGCCTGAAGGCGCCGTACGAGGTACTCACGGTCGACGACGGCAGCACCGACCTCACCGCCGCCGTGCTTGAGAGGCTGCGGCGGGAGTGGCCGCAGCTGCGGGTGGTTCGGCTACGGGCCAACGCCGGTCACCAGGCCGCGATCTCCGCGGGCCTGGCCACGGCCCGCGGCCGGTACGTGGTCACCCTCGACGCCGATCTGCAGGACCCTCCGGAGGTCATCCCGGAGATGCTTCACGTCGCGCAGCAGGGGAACGCGGACGTCGTGTACGGGGTGCGGACCGACCGCTCCACCGACTCCGCGTTCAAGCGCCTCAGCGCGCGGGCCTTCTACCGCCTGATCCGTGTCCTGTCGGGCACCCACGCGGAGGTGGACGCCGGCGACTACCGGCTCATGTCCCGGGCCACCGTCGACGCCATCAACGCTCTACCTGAGCACAACCGCGTCCTGCGGTTCGTCGTACCGGCCCTGGGGTTCCCCTCCGCGTCGGTGTCCTACCGGCGCGAGGAGCGCGCCGCGGGCAGGTCCAAGTACCCGCTGGCCGCCATGCTGCGCCTCTCGCTGGACAGTGTCACCGGCTTCTCGACCGCTCCCCTGCGGTTCGCGACCTGGCTCGGCCTGCTCGGCGGAGTAGCCGCGCTCGGGCTCCTCGCCTATGCGCTGGTCGAGATGTTCCTGGGGCGGACCCTGCCGGGGTGGACCTCCACGGTCGTCGCCGTCACTGGGGTGGGAGCCGTCCAGCTGCTCTGCGTGGGGATCCTCGGCGAGTACGTCGGGCGGATGTACGCCCACCTTCAGGGAAGGCCTTCCTACTTCGTGGCCTATGACTCCTCCGGCGCACCGCTCACCGCAGAGGGCGAGCTTGCGCCAGCAGAGTCACGCCAGGCATAGCGTGCACCGGTAGGTAGCGCTCGAGCGTCACGATGCCGCGGAGCCCGAAGTTGACCACGGGATGGAGCGTCTCCAGGTCCGACCCGGTGGACGTCCGCCGCCGGAGGGCGACGACCGGGCGCAGGAGGACGTTCCACGAGCTCAGCGACGTGAGCTCGAAGCCGCCTCGCTCGAGCAGGTCCCGGAGCGTCACCCTGGTGTAACGGCGCACGTGGTCGACGGCCACGTCGTGCTCGGACCACAGTCGCGGGTCCGCCGGCACGGCCACCAGGAAGCACCCGTCCGGTCGCAGCGCCCTCCTGACCTCCGCGACGGCGGTGTCGTGGTCAAGGATGTGCTCCAGGACGTCGAACGCCACGACCAGGTCGAGGCTGTCGTCCTTCACCGGCAGCGCGGTGGCGTCGCCACGCAGCACCGACAGCCCCCGCTCCGCCGCCACCTCAGCGCCGTCGGCGCCATACTCCAGCGCCGCCACCGACCAGCCGGCACGCTGCAGGACCCGGGTGTTGCCTCCGCCGGCGGCCCCGATGTCCACTGCGGTCCCCGGGGCGAGGCCCGTGATGGCTCGACCGAGCAGGTGTCGGCGCTCGCGGTACCACCAGTGAGCGTCCTCGAGTGCGGCCAGCTTTCGGACCTCGGTGCCTTCCACGGGGCCTCATCCTGCCATGACGCGCAGCCGCCGCAGCACGCCCAGCGCCTGATCGCAGCCCGCGCCGGCTCGGCTCAGGCTCGCACCTGACCGTCGCCTTCCACGATCCACTTCGTGGTCGTGAGCTCGGGCAGCGCCATGGGGCCTCGCGCGTGCAGCTTCTGGGTCGAGATCCCGATCTCGGCGCCGAACCCGAACTCGCCCCCGTCGGTGAACCGGGTGGACGCGTTCACCATCACCGCGGCGGCGTCCACCTCACTGGTGAACCGCCGTGCCGCAGCACGGTCCTCGGTGACGATCGCCTCGGTGTGCCCGGAGCCGTACGTCCGGATGTGCTCCAAGGCCGCGTCAAGGTCCGGCACCACCCGCACGCTCAGCTCGAGGGCGAGGTACTCGGTGGCGAAGTCCTGCTCGGTCGCCGCGACGTGCGGCACCCCGGCTCGCTCCGCGGCCTCTCCCGATGCGTCGTCCGTGTGCAGCAGCACCCCGGCTCCTGAGAGCTCCGCGAGCACCTTCGGCAGGAAGTCGGCTGCCACCTGCTGGTGGACCAGCAGCGACTCGGCGGCGTTGCATACGCTCGGCCGATGCGTCTTGGCGTTCACCGTGATCGCCAGCGCCTTCTGGAGGTCGGCTGCCGCGTCGACGTACACGTGGACGTTGCCCACCCCGGTCTCGATCACCGGCACCGTGGACTCGGTGACCACCGTCTGGATGAGCCCGGCGCCGCCCCTGGGGATGATGAGATCGACGAGTCCTCGGGCGGTCAGCAGGGCCCGCACCGCGTCGCGGCCGCCTTCGAGAAGGGTGACCGCGTCGGCGGGTAGGCCCTGGCCTTCGAGCCCCTCGCGCATGACCCTGACGAGTGCACGGTTCGTCGACTCTGCCGCCGACCCTCCACGCAGGATCACCGCGTTGCCCGACTTCAGCCCGAGCCCGGCGGCATCGACCGTCACGTTGGGCCTGGCCTCGTACACCATGCCCACGACGCCCATCGGCACCCGCACCTGCCGGATCTGCAGGCCGTTGGCCAACGTGGATCCCCGGACGACCTCGCCCACCGGGTCGGCGAGCGCCGCGACGTCACGCAGTCCTTGCGCCGCCGACGCCACCCGCTCGGCGTCCAGGGCGAGCCGGTCCAGCAGACCCTGCGCCATCCCGGCCTCACGCCCGCGCGCGAGGTCCTCCTCGTTGGCGGCCACGATGTCGTCGGTGAAGGCCTCCAGCCGGTCGGCCAGCACGCGCAGGGCGGCGTCCTTGTCCGCACGCGACAGCTGCGCGAGCCGTCGCGAGGCGGTTCCGGCGGCGCGGGCGGTGCGGGCGACGTCCTCCACTACCGTGGGGTCGATCTCAGCCATGGTCCAAGGGTATGCCGCGGTGCCACAGCGCCGGGACGTCGCTCCGCCACCCGGACGGTGCACTCCACCCGGACGGTGCACTCCACCCGGACGGTCCGCTCCCTGGGGCCGGCCCCATGCCCGGCTGGTTGAATGCACGACGTGAGCATCCTGTCGATCCAGTCCTCGGTCGCCTACGGCCACGTCGGCAACAGTGCCGCCGTCTTCCCCCTGCAGCGCCTCGGCGTCGAGGTGTGGCCGGTCCATACGGTCCACTTCTCGAACCACACTGGCTACGGCCAGTGGCGGGGACCGCTGCTTGCGGCCGAGGACGTCCGCGCCGTGATCCAGGGCGTCGAGGAGCGCGGTGCGTTCGAGGACGTCCAGGCCGTGCTCTCCGGCTACCAGGGCGGGGAGGACATCGGCGATGTCATCCTCGACGCCGTGGCGCGTGTGAAGGAAGCCAACCCCGGCGCCATCTACGCGTGCGACCCGGTGATGGGCAACGCCAAGAGCGGCTGCTTCGTCCACCCCGCCATCCCCGTCCTGCTGCGCGAGCGGGTGGTACCTGCGGCCGATCTCATCACGCCCAACCAGTTCGAGCTCGGCTACCTCACGGGCACGGAGCCCAGAACCGTCGAGCAGACCCTCGAGTCGGTCGAGCTCGCCAGGCAGCTCGGTCCGTCGAAGGTCCTGGTGACGAGCGTGGAGCGGCCCGACGCGCCGGAGGGAACGATCGAGATGGTGGCCGTCACCGACGACGGCGCGTGGATGGTGCAGACGCCGCGACTACCGATGAAGGCCAACGGCTCCGGCGACGTCACCGCGGCGCTGTTCACTGCTCATCTGCTCGAGACCGGTGACCCGTCGCTCTCCCTGGCCCGCACCGCCAGCAGTGTCTTCGACCTCCTGCAGACGACCCTGGACTCCGGCCGCCGCGAGCTGCAGCTGGTGCAGTCGCAGGAGGCGATCGCCAGCCCCCGCATGCAGTTCGACGTCATACCCCTCCGCTGACCGCCACCCCATCCCCCCACCGGACTCACCCTTTTGTGGCGTGTCGGGCCTGGAAGACCTCGACACGCACAAGAACGTGAGTCTGGTCGGGAAAGCGGCGAGGGGTCAGAGGAGCACGAGGTCGTCGCGGTGAACGACCTCCCGCTCGTATTGCGGCCCCAGCTCTTTGGCCAGCGCGCGGGTCGAGCGGCCCAGCATCGCCGGCAGATCGCCCGAGGCGTAGTTCACGAGGCCGCGTCCGACGACCCGTCCCTGGGGGTCCGTGAGGTCTACCGGGTCGCCGTCCGAGAACGTCCCCTCGACGGCGGTGATCCCCGCCGGCAGCAACGACGTGCGGCGTTCGGTGACAGCCCGGACCGCACCGGGGTCGAGCACGAGCCGGCCCCGTGGGGTGGTCGCGTGGGCCAGCCACAGCTTGCGAGAGGTACGCCGCGAGCCGGAGGGCACGAAGACCGTGCCGACGTCCTCGCCTGCCAGGGCCTGACCCAGCTGGGACGCGCTCGTCAGCACCGTCGTGATCCCCGCCGCGTTCGCGATCGCTGCTGCCTCCACCTTGGTCACCATCCCGCCGCTGCCCACCGAGGACCCGGTGCCGCCGATGGTCACCTCGTCCAGTCCGGCGCCGCCCACGACGACGGGAACCCGTCGTGCGCCCGGCCGCGTCGGCGGCCCGTCGTACAGGGCGTCCACGTCGGTCAGGAGCAGCAGGCCGTCGGCATGGACCAGATGGGCCACGAGCGACGCGAGCCGGTCGTTGTCGCCGAACCGGATCTCCTGGGTGGCCACGGTGTCGTTCTCGTTGACGATGGGGACGATGCCCAGCTCGAGCAGCCGGTCGAGCGTCCGCTTGGCATTGGTGTAGTGCGTCCGCCGTGTGACGTCGTCGGCGGTGAGCAGCACCTGCCCGACGGTGAGCCCGTGGGCCCCGAAGGCGCGCTGGTACGCAGCAACGAGTGCTCCCTGCCCGACACTGGCGGCCGCCTGCTGGGTGGCCAGGTCCTGGGGACGGCGGGCCAGGCCAAGCGGCGTGATCCCGGCCGCGATGGCGCCCGAGGAGACCAGGACGACCTGCTGCCCGGTCAGGCGCCGCGCTGCCAGCGTGTCGACGAGGGCCTTCAGGCTGTCCTCATCCAGCGATCCGCCGCCAGCGTGGGTGAGCGACGACGAGCCGACCTTGACGACGAGGCGCTTGGCGCCAGCCACGTCACGCCGCCGTTCGGCCGCGGTCACGTCTGTGCGTCCTCGTCCTTCGCCGTGGCCCAGTGCCCGGCGCGGCGCTCGGCCGCCAGCTCCTCGCGGGCAGCGCTCTTGGCGGCTCGACGCTCGGCGTAGTCGGCCCGTTTGTCGTCCCGCGTCGGCCGGGAGGCCTCCTCCAGGCGCAGGTCGGTGCCTCGGGCACCGAGCAGCTCGGCACCCGCGACGAGGGTCGGCTCCCAGTCGAAGACGACGGCGTTGTCCTTGGGGCCGATGAGGACGGTCGCACCCGCGACGGCCCCGGCAGCGAACAGCGCCTCCTCCACCCCCGCCCTGCCGAGACGGTCGGCGAGGTAGCCGACCGCCTCGTCGTTGGAGAAGTCCGTCTGCCGGACCCAGCGCGTCGGACGCTCACCCTCGATGCGGAAGACCTCGCCGTCGGTCGTGTCCTCTCGCACGATACGGAACCCCGTGTCGTCGACCGCCTTCGGACGTATGACGAGCCGCGGCGGTACGGCGGTCGCCGCCTCGATCTCCGCCCGCGCCTGCGCGACGTGGCGCGCCATCGCGAAGGTGAGCTCACGCAGGCCGGTGTGCGCGACTGCCGAGACGACGAAGACCTCTATCCCGCGCGACTCCAGGTCTGGCCTCACCAGATCCGCGAGCTCGCGTGCCTCCGGCACGTCCGCCTTGTTGAGGACGACGATGCGGGTCCGCTCGGAGAGCGGACGCCCGCCGAGCGTCTCGTCCGGGACGTACTGCGCGAGCTCCTGCTCGATGACCTCGAGGTCCGTGAGCGGGTCGCGTCCTGGCTCCAGCGTCGCGCAGTCGATGACGTGCACCAGCACGGAGCACCGCTCGACGTGGCGGAGGAACTCCAGCCCGAGGCCCTTACCCTGGCTCGCCCCCGGGATCAGGCCCGGTACGTCGGCGATGGTGAACCGGCCGTCCCCGGCCTGGACGACACCGAGGTTCGGCACCAGCGTCGTGAAGGGGTAGTCGGCGATCTTGGGCCTCGCCGCGGAGAGCACGGACACCAGGGAGGACTTGCCGGCCGACGGGAAGCCGATCAGGGCGACATCGGCGAGCGACTTCAGCTCCAGGATGATGTCGAGGACGTCCCCCGGCTCGCCGAGCAGCGCGAAGCCGGGAGCCTTGCGACGAGTGGACGCCAGAGCCTTGTTCCCCAGGCCGCCGCGACCACCCTGGGCGGCGACGAACTCGGCGTCCGGCTGGACCAGGTCCGCGAGCACCGCACCGGACGCGTCCTTGACGACGGTCCCCTGCGGCACCGGCAGGACAAGGTCGGTGCCGTCTGCGCCGTTGCGCTCGTCCCCGGCACCGGGCTTGCCGTTGGTCGCCTTCCGGTGCGGGTGGTGGTGGTAGTCGAGCAGCGTGGTGGCCTGCGGGTCGACCCGTACGATGACGTTGCCGCCACGGCCCCCGTTGCCACCGTCCGGGCCGCCGAGCGGCTTGAACTTCTCGCGGCGCACCGAGGCGACCCCGTGCCCCCCGTCCCCCGCGGCGACGTGCAGCACGACGCGGTCGACGAACGTGGTCATGGAACTCTCGATTCTGTGGTCTGGCGCCCGTCCCCGAGTCTAGGTGGGGACGTGCGGAGGGGGCGGGCCAGTGTCAGGCCCGCCCCCTCCGGGGGTGTGCGCGTGGCCGGGCCGCGCGCATACCGAAAGATCAGCCGGCGTCCGCGGTCTCCACCGGGACGATGTTGACCACGCGACGGCGGCGCCTCGTGCCGAACTGCACGTTGCCGGCGACGAGCGCGAAGAGCGTGTCGTCACCGCCACGGCCGACGCCGTCACCGGGGTGGAAGTGCGTGCCGCGCTGGCGGACGAGGATCTCGCCCGCGTTGACGAGCTGGCCGCCGAAGCGCTTCACGCCGAGGAACTGTGCGTTCGAGTCGCGACCGTTGCGGGTCGAGGACGCACCCTTCTTGTGTGCCATGTCAGTACCTGCCTATGTCTGAGAAGTCTGCGAGTGTGGCTCAGGCGTCGATCGCGGTGATCTTGACCTGGGTCAGGTGCTGACGGTGGCCCTGACGCTTGCGGTAGCCGGTCTTGTTCTTGTACTTCATGATCGTGATCTTGGGACCCTTGGCGGGCTTCACGACCTCGGCCTTGACGGACACCTCGGCGAGCTTGTCGGCGTCACTCGTCACGGTCGGGCCGTCGACGACCAGCAGGGGCGTCAGGTCGATGCTGTCACCGGCCTGGGCACTGACCTTGTCGATGATGAGGACATCGCCGACCGAGACCTTCTCCTGGCGACCACCAGCGCGAACAATCGCGTACACGTGGAACTCTCTTTCGTACTTTCGGAGGCACGCGCTCTCTGTCTGGACCGGCCAGCAGCTACCCGCGTTCGAGTGACCCAGCGGGGGTGACTCGGTGGCGGACGCCGGACGGTGGGCGCACCGAGGAGACACGATACCGGCCCCGGGGTCCTGCGGCCAAACCGGTGGCCGGGCGGCCTACGGACGATCGGCGCCCGTATGCCGCGCCGCTCAGGCCTGCTCGCCGGACGGCTCCGCGGCAGCGACAGAGCTGTGGTCCCCGGCGCTCCCGCGCGGGGGTCCAGCCGGAGCCACGACCCGGGCGCGCTTGCGCCGCCTCGGTGCCACCGCGGTCGCGGCCAGGCCGACGGGCTGCAGGACAGGCGCGACCGCGGGGGGCTGCGCCGCCAGAGGCGCAGGCGCCTGCGAACCGGTCGGCACCACCGCCGGAGCCTGCGAACCGGTCACCGCCGGCTCGCCTCCATCCCCGGACGTGTCCGCTGACTGGTTCTCAGCGTCTCGGGCCTGCCGGTCGACCTGGGGGCCGTCGTGCCGGTCGACGTGCGGCCCGGCGTGCTCGTCGGTGAGCTCGGCAGTCGGCTCGTTGATGAGCTCCTCGGCGGGCTCGTGAGTGGGCTCGCCATGGTGGTCGGCGGCCGACTTGAGGGCCGCTGCGTGGGCCGCGGCCGCGATCTGCGCCGGCGTCGGTCCCGAGTGCACGGGCGGCGCAGGCTCCGAGACGCTCGCGGCGGGCTCCGTCGCGGACCTGCCGCGGCGGCCACGGTTCCCGCGCTGCGCCTGCCCGGCACCGTTGCCACCGGAGCCGGCGTTCTCCCGCTGGTCGCGGCTGTCCCCGCCGGACGGCTTGTCGACGGGGTCGGCATGGACGATGATCCCCCGGCCCCCGCAGTGCTCGCACGTCTCCGAGAAGACCTCGATGAGGCCGGACCCGACGCGCTTCCGCGTCATCTGGACGAGGCCCAAGGAGGTGACCTCCGCCACCTGATGCTTGGTCCGGTCGCGGCCCAGGCACTCGAGCAGGCGGCGTACGACGAGGTCGCGGTTGCTCTCCAGCACCATGTCGATGAAGTCGATGACGATGATGCCGCCGATGTCCCGCAGCCGCAGCTGGCGGACGATCTCCTCGGCCGCCTCGATGTTGTTCTTGGTGACCGTCTCCTCGAGGTTGCCGCCAGAGCCGACGAACTTGCCCGTGTTGACGTCGACGACCGTCATGGCCTCGGTCCGGTCGATGACGAGCGAGCCACCCGAAGGTAGCCAGACCTTGCGGTCCATGGCCTTGGCGATCTGCTCGTCCACCCGGTAGCGGGTGAACAGGTCCTCCGGCGCGGTCCACCTCTGCAGCCGGCCGGCAAGGTCAGGCGCGACGTCGCCGAGGTACTCGCTCACCTCCGCGTACGCGTGCTCACCGGCCACGACCAGGGAGGTGAAGTCCTCGTTGAAGACGTCGCGAATGACGCGCACGGTGAGGTCCGGCTCGCCGTGCACCAGGACCGGTGCGCCGCCCTTGGCCTTCGCCTTCGACTCCGCCTTGGCCTTGATCTTCTCCCAGGTGGCAGTGAGCCGCTCGACATCGGCGCGCAGCTCCTCCTCGCTGGCGCCCTCGGCCGCCGTGCGGACGATGACACCCGCGCTGTCCGGCACCACCTCCTTGAGGATGCTCTTGAGGCGAGCCCGCTCGGTGTCGGGCAGCTTGCGCGAGATGCCGGTCATGCTGCCCTCGGGGACGTACACCAGGTAGCGTCCGGGCAGCGAGATCTGGCTGGTCAGGCGAGCGCCCTTGTGACCGATGGGGTCCTTCGTCACCTGGACGAGCACCGGGTCGCCAGACTTCAGGGCGTTCTCGATCCGCTTGGGCTGGTTGTTCTCCAGCCCAGCGGCGTCCCAGTTGACCTCACCGGCATACAGCACGGCGTTGCGGCCCTTGCCGATGTCGACGAAGGCCGCCTCCATCGACGGCAGCACGTTCTGGACCCGGCCCAGGTAGACGTTTCCGGCCATGGACGCGTTGGTCTCGCGGGACACGTAGTGCTCGACCAGCACGTCGTCCTCGAGGACGCCGATCTGGGTGCGGCCTTCGCGCTCGCGGACCACCATGACGCGCTCGACGCTCTCGCGCCGGGCCAGGAACTCCGCCTCGGTGATGATGGTGCGGCGGCGCCCGGCCTCGCGGCCCTCCCGCCGGCGCTGCTTCTTGGCCTCGAGCCGGGTGGACCCCTTGACGCTCTGGGGCTCGTCGCGCTCGCGGCGTGCCTCCCGCACCCGAGTGACGGTGCCGGGCGGGTCCTCGGACTCACCCGACGCGCCGCTGCGGCGCCGGCGGCGCCGACGACGGCTCGACGGGCTCTCGCCCTCGGAGTCCTGGTCGTCGTCCGCCTCGGCCGCCACGCCCTGGGCGTCACCCTCGGCCGTGGGCTCGCTGTCCTGTGCGGTCGTGTCGCCTTCGGCGTCGCCCGCCCCGCGTCCCCGGCCGCGGCCCTTGCCGCCACGGCGACGTCGGCGGCGGCCGCCCTCGGCAGCGTCCCCATCGTCGTCGGGTTCGGCAGGCTCGGAAGCCTCGGTGGACGCGGGGGAGCCAGCTGACTCTGGGATGTCTGCGTCGCTCACCGGCTCCACGGGCCCTTCGGCGGCGGAGGCACGGCCACGCCCACCGCGGCGGGGCCGCCGGCTGGGCTGCCCGCTCTCCTCGGTGGCGATCGGCTCCTCGCCTGCCTCGTCAGGGACGGTCTCAGTCTTGCGAGCGCGGGAGCGGACCGGTGTGGCCGCCGCGGGGTCGGGCGCCTGGAAGAGCACCCCGAAGCTCGGCACGGCGGGGATGTCGCCCTGCGCCGGTTCGTCGTCGGTGGTGTCGTCGTCGCCGGTGGTGTCGTCGTCGGCGTCGTCGTCGGCGGTGGCTTCCTCGTCGTCGGCGTCGGCGAGGCTCTGCGCCTGTGGCGCGCCACGGCCGGTGTCCGTGACGCCCTTCTCGTCATCCCGCAGGAGGTCCGTCACGAGCGCGGCATCGCTGTCCGCCTCGTGGACCTGCTCCGAAAGGGCACCGGAGACGTCGGAAACCTCGCCGGGACCCTCGACTCCTTCACCGGCCCTCTTCGTGGCTGCGGCGTTCGTGCCCGTCGCCTTCTTGGCAGTGGCCTTCTTGGCAGTGGCCTTCTTCGCGGGGGCCTTCTTGGCGGCGGTCTTCTTGGCGGCGGTCTTCTTCGCCGCCTTCTTGGCGACCGGGGCTTCGATGTCCGCAACGGACGGCGCCGGGTCGCTCGCCGCGCCGGTCTCCGTCCCTGCCGGCGCGACGTCCGGGGTTGCCGCCGGCGCCGAGGCCTTCTTGGTGGCACGACGAGCACGCTTACGAGCGGGGGCGGGCGCGGAGTCGTCGGCCCGCTGAGCAGCAGACCCCTGGTCGGCGGGTGCCAACTGAGCAGCAGACCCCTCGTCGGCGGGGGTCGTCTGGTGGGTGGTCGCCTTGTCGGCAGGCGCCGGAGCGTCGGCAGATGCAGCGCCCGGGGTGGTGAAGAGGTCTTCCGTGGAGGCCATCGTGGCGTCCTTCCGTCACCCACGCGGCGAAGGCCACACCGAGCGCCCGGGGGCGCTCCGCTTGCCACGTGGTACGCGGTTGCGCGTCGTGTCGGCGGCGGGGGTGCCGTCGACGCGGAAGTCGTTGGCTACGCCCGCCGAGGCTCGCGCAGGTCGCGCGGCACCGCGTCAGGCGCCGTCGCCGTCCTTGTCGGCAGCCAGTGGATCAGCCACCCCAGCGGTTGCGGGATGCAGCGGGCCTTGCGCCAGCCGGGTCACCAGGGGTGGTGTCGGCGGTGCCAGCTCCGTCGCTGCTCGCAGCGCGGTCAGAACGTCGTCGGGGCGTACGGCCGGTGTGGTGTGCCGTACGACCACCCGCAGTATCGCACAGTCGGGCCGTGGCGACGGCTCCACGTCCAGCGACACGACGGCGGACCTCACGTCGAAGGTCTTCGGCCCGGTCTTGAAGACGCGCGTCACCTCTGCCTTCTCCAGCGCCAGGAGCTCCTGGACGGCCCTGCGAAGCTCCTCCGGCCGGACTCCCCGGAAGTCCAGGACCCAGTCGCTGCCCTGCAGCCGGTCGGCGAGGGCACCAGGGGCCGCCTCGACGACCTCCAGGACGTCGAGCCCGTCGGGCAGCGCCTGGTCGAGCGCGACGCGCACGGACTCCGGGTCCACCCGCTCGGTCACCGAGATCTCGAAGTACTCCGCCTCGCTCGCCGTACCTGTCGGCGCCGCGTTGGCGTAGCTGATCTTCGGGTGCGGATGGAAGCCCGCGGAGAACGCCATGGGCACGTCGGCACGACGCAGCGCACGCTCGAGCGCACGCTGGAAGTCGCGCGTCGAGGAGAACCGCAGCCGGCCTCTCTTGGCGTAGCGGACCCGAAGCTTCTGGACTGCCGGCTCGGGTGCCGGACCCTCGGGGACGCGCTGACGAGCCATGACACGAGCGTAAGGGGAGCCACGACGGAATCAGCACTTGGCTGCCGCGCTCGCGCCGGTGCCCCTACGGTGCAGCCATGGCGCATCTCGACCGTACCAACCTCGCAGCCCTCCTCGACGCCGAGCAGCAGGCCTACACGGCCACGCACCCTGGGAGCGAGGAGCTCTTCGCCGGGGCGGGGAACCTCTTCGGCCGCGTACCGATGACCTGGATGAACATGTGGTCCGGTGGCTTTCCCCTGTACCTGGACCGAGCGCACGGGAGCTCGGTGACCGATGTCGACGGGCACGAGTACGTCGACTTCGCCCTCGGCGACACCGGGGCCATGGCGGGCCACTCCCCGGCGCCCACCGTCGCAGCGGTGCAGCGACGGATGGCAGACCTCGGCGGAGTGACCACGATGCTGCCGACCGAGGACGCGCAATGGGTGGGCGCCGAGCTGGAGCGCCGCTTCGGGCTGCCACTGTGGAGCTTCACGCTCTCCGCCACCGACGCCAACCGCTGGGCCATCCGGCTGGCCCGCCTGGTGACCGGCAAGCCGAAGATCCTGGTGTTCGCGTACTGCTACCACGGTTCGGTGGACGAGGCCTTCGCCCTGCCCGGTCCGGACGGCACCGCCAGGAGCCGGCCGGGCAACGTCGCGCCACCCGTCGCCCTCGACCTCACCACCCGGGTGGCGACCTGGAACGACCTTGCCTCGGTCGAGGCAGCCCTCGCGCACGGCGACGTCGCGGCCGTTCTCACCGAGCCTGCGCTCACCAACATCGGGATCGTGCTGCCTGATGAGGGCTTCCTCGCGGGCGTGCGCGACCTGGCCACCGCGTATGGCGCCCTCCTCATGGTCGACGAGACGCACACCTTCTCGGCCGGCTGGGGCGGCGCGACCCGGGAGTGGGGCCTGCGCCCCGACCTCTTCGTGATCGGGAAGTCGATCGGAGGCGGCATCCCGGCCGGCGCCTACGGCCTCACCTCGGAGGTGGCCGACGACGTGATGCGGCATACCCGGTCCGGGGAGGCGGACATCGTGGACGTGGGAGGTGTGGGTGGCACGCTGGCCGGCAACGCGCTCTCCCTGGCCGCCATGCGCGCCACCTTGGGCGAGGTCCTCACACCCGAGGCGTTCGAGCACATGACAGCACTCGCGACGGCCTTCGCCGAGGGCGTCCAGCACACGGTCGACGCGCTTGACCTCCCGTGGTCGGTCGCCCGGCTTGGCGCCCGGGCCGAGTACCGCTTCACCCGGCCCGCCCCGCGGTCCGGGCAGGAGTCGGCGGCCGCGGCGGACGCCGACCTCGATGCCTACCTGCACCTGGCAATGTGCAACCGCGGCATCCTGATGACGCCCTTCCACAACATGGCGCTCATGTCCCCGCAGACCTCTCGCACGGATGTCGAGCGGCACACGGAGGTCTTCCGGGACGTGGTCACCACGCTGCTGCGGTGACCGCAGGGTCTGCCCGCGCGCGACCGCTCGGCGCAGCCCGGCACCATGGGCGATGACACGGGGCCAACCCTGCGCGTACCTTCGAAAGTTGACCACTTCAGGGTGAAGCGGCCTGGGCGAGAAGCGGAGGGTTGACGGTGTTCATCCAGATCATCCAGGGCAAGTGTCGTGACGCCGGGGAGATGCGCCGGCTCAGCGACGAGTGGCGCGAGCAGATGGGAGCCACCGCGCAGGGTTGGCTCGGCGGGACCTACGGCATCACCGACGACAACGAGTTCGTGGGCATCGTGCGGTTCGAGAGCCGCGAGGCGGCGGCGCGCAACTCCGCCCGTCCGGAGCAGGGTGAGTGGTGGCAGCGTATGGAGTCCTGCCTCGACGGACCCGCGACCTTCCACGACTGCGACAACGCGATGATGTTCCTCGACGGCGGGTCCGACGAGGCCGGCTTCGTCCAGGTGATCCAGGGGCGGGTGAGCGACCCCGAGCGCTTCCGCCACTTCATGGAGCAGCCCATGGACATGCTTCACGAACAGCGGCCCGAGATCATCGGCGGCACCATCGCGATGGAGCCCGACGGCTGGTTCACCGAGACGGTCGCCTTCCGCAGCGAGGACGAGGCGCGGCAGGGTGAGCAGAAGGAGATGCCTGAGCAGGGCCGCCAGGAGTGGGCCGACGAGATGGCCATGATGCAGGACGTGAGGTATCTCGACCTGCACCACCCGTGGTTCGCCACCGCGCCGGCCTCGCACGCGACAAGCGGGTGATCTGCAGGGCCGGACAGTAGAGACCGCGGACAGACATATGCCGTCCGCTCGCCCCGAGCGCGTAGCCCGAGCGAGCGGACGGCATACCCGGAGGCTCTCCGCACGAGCGCATCCGGGAGGCGTCAGCGAGCTGGTGAAGGGGGCCCTCCCGCTGACGCAGGCACTGTGTTCGGCTCTGAACCGGCACCCGTCCTACAGGTCCAATTCGACAACGGGACGGGCCCTCGTCCCGATGACATATGTCACCGGTTTGATGTGAGTTCCCTGAATGCGGCGCGTTCCGTTGTCGGCGTTGCGTTTTCAGTGCCGCTTGTCAGTGCTGCTTGTCGGTGCTGCTTGTCGGTGCTGCTTGTCGGTGGTGCCTCTCAGTGCTGGTGCACCAGCAGGTCCTTGCGTCCCGCGCCGAGGACCGTCAACGGCAGAAGCGTCTTGCCCGTCGGGCCGACCTCGATCTCCGTGCCGAGCTGCGGACATACCCCGCAGTCGAAGCACGGCGTCCAGCGGCAGTCGTCGACCTCGGTCTCGTCCAGGGCGTCCTGCCAGTCGGTCCAGAGCCATTCCTTGTCGAGGCCGGAGTCGATGTGGTCCCAGGGCAGGACCTCCGCCTCGCTCCGCTCCCGGGTCGTGTACCAGGCGACGTCGACGGGCTCGTCGGCCAGTGCCACCTCCGCGGCGCCCATCCAGCGCTGGAAGGAGAAGTGCTCGCTCCAGCCGTCGAACCTGCCACCCTGGCGCCAGACCTCCTCGATGACCCGGCCCACCCGGCGGTCACCACGGGACAGCAGGCCCTCGACGATCCCCGGCTTGCCGTCGTGGTACCGGAACCCGATGGACGAGCCGTAGCTGCGGTCGGACCGGATGGCCTCACGCAGCTTCGCCAGCCTGGCGTCCGTCTCCTCCGCTCCCAGCTGGGCGCACCACTGGAACGGCGTATGCGGTTTGGGCACGAACCCGCCGATGGACACCGTGCACCGGATGTCGCGTCGGCCACTGACCTGGCGCCCGGTCTCGATGACCCGCTTGGCCAGCTCCGCGATCTGAAGGACGTCCTCGTCGGTCTCCGTCGGCAGCCCGCACATGAAGTAGAGCTTGACCTGCCGCCAGCCGGCGCCGTACGCGGCAGCGACCGTGCTGATCAGGTCGTCCTCGGAGACCATCTTGTTGATGACCTTGCGGATCCGCTCGCTTCCGCCCTCGGGCGCGAAGGTGAGCCCCGACCGCCTGCCGTTGCGGGTGAGCTCGTTCGCGAGGTCGATGTTGAAGGCGTCGACCCGGGTGGACGGCAGGGAGAGGCCGGTCTGCGTCCCCTCGTAGCGGTCGGCGAGGCCCTTGGTGATGTCCGCGATCTCCGAGTGGTCGGCAGAGGACAGGGACAGCAGCCCCACCTCCTCGAACCCGGTTGCTGCCAGGCCGCGCTCCACCATCTCGCCGATGCCGGTGATGGACCTCTCGCGGACCGGGCGGGTGATCATGCCCGCCTGGCAGAACCGGCAGCCTCGCGTGCAGCCACGGAAGATCTCGACCGACATACGTTCGTGGACGGACTCGGCCAGCGGCACCAGGGGCTGCTTGGGGTAGGGCCACGCGTCGAGGTCCATGACCGTGTGCTTGGACACCCGCCATGGCACGCCGGAGGCGTCGGACCGTGGGGCCACGCGTTGGATCCGACCGTCGGGCAGATAGGACACGTCGTACAGCGATGGCACGTACACCCCACCTGTGCGGGCGAGTCGCAGGAGCAGCTCGCGGCGACCGCCCGGGCACCCCTGCGACTTCCAGGCACCGATGAGGTCGGTCACCGCAAGCACCGCCTCCTCGCCGTCTCCGACGATGGCCGCGTCGACGAAGTCGGCGATCGGCTCGGGGTTGAAGGCAGCATGCCCACCGGCGACGACGAGCGGGTCCCGCTCCGTCCGGTCGGCGGCGTGCAACGGGATGCCTGCCAGGTCGAGGGCGTTCAGCATGTTCGTGTAGCCCAGCTCTGTCGAGAACGACACCCCGAGCACGTCGAAGTCGCGAACGTCGCGATGCGCGTCCACGGTGAACTGCGGTACGCCGGACGCGCGCATCAGCGCCTCCAGGTCCGGCCACACCGCGTAGGTCCGCTCGGCCAGGGCGTCGGGCCGCTCGTTCAGCACCTCGTAGAGGATCATGACGCCCTGGTTAGGCACTCCCACCTCATAGGCGTCGGGATACATGAGCGCCCACCGCGTGGTCAGCTCCTCGCCGCCGGGGCCCAGACCTGCGCAGTCCCACTCCTTCACCGTGGAGTTGAGCTCTCCGCCGACGTACTGGATCGGCTTGGCGACCTGATCAAGGAGAGGCTCCAGAGCAGGGAAGACCGTGGTTCCTGGGTTGCGCTCCATGATGGCTCCAGGGTAGCCCGCGAGCTGCTGTCGACCGAAAACGTCGCGCCACTGACCGGCCGGGCCCGCCCCTAGACGTGCGTTCGAGCCACGACGCAACCACCTCGGCGGCACGAACCTCCCAGGAACGACCCTTAGCCTGCCCCGATGCACTTTCTGCGAACCCGGCTCGCCCGCACCGCTGCCCTGGCGCTCCTGCTGGCCGTCACGGGGTTTGGCAGTGCCTCGCGCGCTGCTCCAGACCCTGCACGTACCGCCACCCCGTCGACCTCCACCACCCCGTCGACCTCCGCCACCCCGTCGACCTCGACCGCCCCGTCGACGCCTTCGCCGACAGACCCGCTGACCGGGACTTCGTCCGCGTCCCCGGCTGTCGTGGTGGGGCTCGGTGACTCGGTCACCGCGGGGGGCGCCTGCGACTGCACGCCGTTCATCGAGCTCTACACCACGATGCTGGGCGAGCACGCCAGCCGTCCGGTCCAGGCGGTCAACCTCGGCCGCGGGGGGCTGACGACCGACACCCTCGCCACCCAGCTGGGCTCGCCCGCCACCCGTGCCCGGCTCGCGCTGGCCAGCCAGGTGGTGGTGACCATCGGCGCGAACGACCTGATCGCCCTGATCTCGCGTTGGCAGTCCGGCGACTGTGACTCGTCCTGCGTGGGACATGCCACGGCGGCCATGGGGCAGCGCCTGCGGGCGACCCTGGCCACAGTGCACCAAGAGACCCCACCGACGGCTCGGGTGCTGGTGACCACGTACTGGAACGTCTTCGAGGACGGCGACGTCGCGGACCGGGACTACGGCAAGGGCTTCGCCGGGTGGAGCGACCGGGTGACGCGGTCGGCCAACGCGCAGATCTGTGCGGCGGCCAGGGCCGCAGCCCAGACCTGCGTCGACCTCTACGCGCCGTTCGAGGGCGACGGGAGCGGCAACCCCACGGCGCTCCTGGCCGACGACGGAGACCATCCGGACGCCGCTGGCCACCGGCTCATCGCCCGGACCCTCCTGGATGCGGCAGGCTCGTCCGGCTGAGGGCTGTCCCCGATGGTGCCCTGGGGCGGCGGCATACTTGTAGGCATGGGGTCGCCCAGCCGGGCGGTGCAGGCGATGGCGGCAATACCGCGTCACGACTTCCTGCCTGTCGACCAACGTGCTCATGGTCGCCGTGACGCACCGCTGCCGATCGGGCACGGCCAGACCAACAGCCAGCCCACGACGGTCCGTCACATGCTCGAGCTCCTCGACGTCCAGCCTGGGGACCGCATCCTCGATCTCGGCTCCGGCTCAGGGTGGACGACAGCCCTGCTGGCCTGGCTGACCGGCCCCACCGGCTGGGTGGTCGGCGTGGAGAGAGTCGCCCAGCTGGTTACCTTCGGTGCCGAGAACCTCGCCCGCGCACGCATGCCGTGGGCCCAGATCCGCGCCGCGGTACCTGGCCGTCTCGGACTACAGGCCGCAGCTCCGTTCGACCGGATCCTCGTCTCCGCGCAAGCCGCCTCCCTGCCCGCTGAGCTCGTGGCTCAGCTCACTCCCGAGGGGGTCCTCGTCATCCCCGTCGCCGGGCGCCTGCTCCGCGTGCAGCCTGGAGCGCCCCACCCTCGCGTCGAGGAGTACGGGCGCTACCGCTTCGTGCCCTTGGTCACCGACCCTCTGCAGGAGCAGGCGTCCGACCGGGCGTGACTCCGCCCTCCTCGACCCCTCAGCCGCTGCGGAACGCGCCGGGCAGCTGGGCGTTGTTGACCAGCCCCACTGCCAGCCAGCAGGCGAACATCGACGACCCTCCATACGACAGGAACGGAAGGGGCAGCCCGGTCACCGGGGTGAGCCCGAGGTTCATCCCCACGTTCTCGAAGACCTGGAAGAGGAACCACGCCGCGACCCCGACGGCGGTCAGCCGTCCGAACGCGTCCTGGGCCCGGGCCGCGACGAGCACGGCGCGGACCACGAGGAAGCCGAGGAGCAGGAGCAGGCCGGCCGCCCCCAGGAACCCGAGCTCCTCCCCGCCACGGAGAACACGAAGTCCGTCTGCTGGAACGGGATGAAGCCCCGCTGCGTCTGCCGGCCGTGGAAGAGGCCCTGCCCGTGGAGGCCACCCGAGCCGATCGCGATCCGTACCTGTCGCGTCTGGTAGCCGATGCCCTGAGGGTCCGCCTGAGGGTTCGCGAAGGCGGTCAGCCGGTCTCGCTGGTACCCGCTCAAGACGGGCGTCGTGAGCGCGAGCACCGTCCCGGCGACCACGAGGGTGGTGCCGACCGCCAGCCACCGCGCGGGCGTTCCTGCCACCACGAGCACGCCCACAGCGAGCGCGCCCAGCACGAGAGCCGACCCGAGGTCCGGCTGAAGCATGACCAGCCCGACGGGGACCCCCGCCACAGCCACGGCCAGTGCGAGGTCCCGGTGGTCCAGCTCTTCCTGGCGGTCGAGCCGCTCCCCCAGGATGACAGCGAGTCCCAGACACAGCGCCGCCTTGGCGAACTCCGACGGCTGGACCGAGAAGCCCGCCGGGAGCAGGATCCAGGAATGCGACCCGTTGACGGTGGAGCCGAGCGGGGTGAGGACCAGCACGAGCCCGGCCACCGAGCCGAGGTAGAGCAGGGGCGCCAGCGCCCGCAGCCGCTGGTAGCCCAGCTGCGTCACGGCCGCGGCGAGACCTACGCCGATGGCCGTGTTGACCAGGTGACGGACGAGGTACGCCGCACCTGCCTGGTGGCGCGTCGCGGACCAGACGAGCAGGGCGCCCACCAGGGACAGCCCGAGCGCCGCCACGACCAGGCCCCAGTCGGACCGGGCCCAGACCCGCCGGTTCCGACCGTTCAGGACGGGACGATGGAGGTGAGCACCTGGCGGCACTTCTCGATGTCCCCTGCCATGGCCGTCAGCAGCTCCTCGACCGACTCGAACCGCAGCGTCGGCCTGATGTGCTCGACGAACTCCACGGCGACCCGCTCGTCGTAGAGGTCGAGGTCGGTACGGTCCAGCACGTACGCCTCGACGGTGCGCAGCGTGCCGTCGAACGTGGGGTTCGTGCCGACCGAGATGGCACACGGCAGCGTGCGGTCCGGGCTGTCGTCCGCCAGGTCCAGGCGGGTCAGCCATCCGGCGTACACCCCGTCCGCAGGCACCAGACCGAGGGAGTCGCCGGAGAGGTTCGCGGTGGGGTACCCGAGCTCGCGGCCGCGGTGGGCGCCGTGCACGACCGTTCCCCTCATCCGATGCGGTCGGCCCAGGATGGCGGCCGCCTCGGCCACCTCGCCTGCGGACAGATGGCGCCGCACCGCAGAGGAGGACCAGCGCTCGCCCTCCCCCAGATCTTCGAGCACGACCACGTCGAAGCCGTGCACCGCTCCCAGCGCGGCCAGCGTCGCCACGTCCCCGGTGTAGCCGCGACCGAAGCCGCGCGCGTCCTCACCGACCACGACGGCCTGGGCCCGAAGGGTGTTCACGAACGTCTGGACCACGAACTCCTCCGCGGTCAGCTGGGCGAACTCCCGGGTGAAGTCCAGCACCAGCAGCCCGTCGACACCGGTGGACTCGAGGAGCTCCGCACGCAGCGGGCCGGGCGAGATGAGCTCCAGCCCCCGCTCCGGGTGGAAGATCGCCGCCGGGTGCGGGTCGAACGTCACCGCGACGCTGGGAAGGCCGCGACGGCTCCCTTCCTGCACCAGCCTGGCGAGCACGGCCCGATGGCCGAGGTGTACGCCGTCGAAGTTCCCGAAGGTCGCCACACACGGTCGCAGCGTGTCAGGGGTCTGCGCGGGGTCGGTCCAGGCGTGCACGGAGGACACTCTACGAACCCGCCGGAGCGAAGACGACGTGCGACCTGGCTTTCGGTCCGGACTCGTCGAGCAGTGCCATTAAGCGGCCGTCCGGGGCGAAAGCGGCGACGGGGTCGGTGCGGCCCGGGACGGCGGACTCGACGCGCTGCCCGTAGCCGACGGCGACGGCCTCCTCGCTGCTCAGCTCACGGACGGCGAACTGGGCTCGCGCGGCGTCTGTCAGAGGCGTCACCGGCACGGACTCCGGGTCTCCCCCGTCGCCGAGCCCTTCCAGGGCATGCGCCTGGTCGAGGGTGAACGCGCCCACTCGGGTGCGGCGCAGGCCGGTCAGGTGGCCACCGACGCCCAGCGCTGCGCCGAGGTCACGCGCGAGGGCCCGGACATAGGTGCCGGAGCTCACCGTCACCTCGACGTCGAGATCGAGGACCGGTACGCCGTCCACCTCCGCGTCGCGAGCGGCCAGCACCTCGAACCTGCTCACGGTGACCGGCCTGGACGGCAGCTCGACGTCCTCGCCGGCGCGGACGCGGTGGTATGCGCGACGGCCGTCGACCTTGATGGCGGAGACCGCGCTCGGGACCTGCTGCAGGTCCCCGGTCAGCTCCGCCACGGCTGCGGAGACCGCGGCGCGGGAGACCCCCTCCGTGCCTGCTGCGGCGGTCACCTCGCCCTCGGCGTCGTCGGTCGACGTGCTCTGCCCGAGACGCACCGTCGCGCTGTAGTCCTTGTCGCACCCCACGAGGAAGGTGAGCAGCCGGGTGGCCCGGCCGATGCCGAGGACGAGCACTCCGGTCGCCATGGGGTCGAGCGTGCCGGCGTGGCCCACCTTCTGGGTGCCGCAGACGCGGCGCGCCCGGCCCACCACGTCATGGCTGGTCCACCCCGCCGGCTTGTCGACGACCAGAAGGCCGTCAGGCGAGGGCATCGGCGTCGTCGCCATCCTCGTACTCGTGCTGGTCAGGGCGACCGTTGCCATCCCGGTCGGTGTCCGTCTCGGCGTCCAGGTCGCCATCCTGGCCGACGCTGTCGCCTTCCGTGACGGGCTGCCCGTCGTCCTCGGGCCGGCGGTAGGGGTCGGGCTCGCCGGCGTAGGAGGCCTTGGCCGCGGCGGCCGCCACGGCAGCGTCCCGCTCCTTCGCCTCCCTCAGCAGCTCCTCCAGGTGGGCTGCGGTCTCCGGGATGGCGTCGGCGATGAACTCGAGGCTGGGAGTCAGCCGGATCTTGATCTGCTGGCCGACGAAGGAGCGCAGCCGCCCCTTGTTCTTCTCCAGCAGGGCGGCGGTCCGCTCTCGTTGGGTCTCGTCGCCCAAGACCGTGTAGAACACCGACGCGTGCTGCAGGTCGTTGGTCACCCGCACGTCGGTGATGGTCACGAAGCCGAGGTCCGGGTCCTTGACGATCGGCTCGAGGTTGGCGGCCACGAGAACCTTGATCCGGTCGGCGATCTTGCGGGCGCGTCCGGCGTCGGCCACGGAGTCCTCCTGAAGGTCGGTCGTGGGTGGGACGGGCGTGCCCACCCTAGTTCCTGGTGCCGAGCCCTCCGGCTCGGCGTGGGCAGGGGCCCGTACCGGAGGACCGGTACGGGCCCCTGCGGGCCACGCGGCATACGAGCCAGGGCTTCGCAGCCGTCAGTCGCGCGGCTTCTCGCGCATCTCGTACGTCGAGATGAGGTCGCCGAGCTGGAGGTCGTTGAACGACCCCAGGTTGATGCCACACTCGAAGCCCTCGCGGACCTCGGTGACATCGTCCTTGAACCGGCGCAGGCCGGCGATCTCGACGTTCTCGGCCACGACGACACCGTTGCGGGTGATCCGCGCCTTCGTGCCTCGCCTGATCTCGCCACTGCGCACGATCGACCCCGCGATGTTGCCGAACTTGCTGGAGCGGAAGATCTCGCGGATCTCGGCGGACCCGAGCTCCACCTCCTCGAACTCCGGCTTGAGCATGCCCTTCAGGGCAGCCTCGATCTCCTCGATGGCCTGGTAGATCACCGAGTAGTAGCGGATCTCGACGCCCTCGCGCTCGGCGACGTCGGCGTTCTGGCCCTCGGCGCGGACGTTGAAGCCGATGATGATCGCGTCGGAGGCCATCGCGAGGTTGATGTTGTTCAGCGTGATGGCGCCGACCCCGCGGTCGATGATCCGCAGGTCCACGTCGTCGCCCACGTCGATCTGGAGCAGCGCGTCCTCGAGAGCCTCGACGGAACCGGAGACGTCGCCCTTGAGGATGAGGTTGAGCGTCTCCACCTTGCCCGCCGCCAGCGCCTCGTTGAGGTCCTCCAGCGAGATGCGCTTGCGAGCCTTGGCGAGCGCGGCCTGGCGGTCCGCGGCCTCGCGGCGCTCGGCGATCTGCCGGGCCGTCCGGTCGTCGGGCGCGACCACGAACGTGTCGCCCGCGCGGGGCACGGAGGACAGGCCGAGCACCTGCACCGGGCGGGAGGGACCCGCCTCGGTGAGGTTGTCGCCGTGCTCGTCGAGCATCGCCCGCACGCGGCCGTACGCCGAGCCGGTGACGATGGCGTCGCCCACATGAAGCGTTCCCGCCTGTACCAGGACCGTTGCCGTGGCACCGCGGCCACGGTCGAGGTTGGCCTCGATCGCGACACCGCGAGCGTCGCGGTCCGCGTTCGCGCGCAGGTCTAGGGCGGCGTCGGCAGTCAGCAGGACGGCCTCGAGGAGGGCGTCGATGTTCTCACCGGCCTTGGCCGACACGTCGACGAACATGGTGTCGCCGCCGTACTCCTCAGCCACGAGGTTGTACTCGGTGAGCTGCTGACGCACCTTGGACGGGTTGGCGCCCTCGACGTCGATCTTGTTGACCGCCACCACGATCGGCACGTCAGCGGCCTGCGCGTGGTTCAGCGCCTCGATGGTCTGCGGCATCACACCGTCGTCCGCCGCGACCACGAGGATCGCGATGTCCGTCACCTTGGCGCCACGGGCACGCATGGCGGTGAACGCCTCGTGACCCGGGGTGTCGATGAACGTGATCGGACGGTCGACGCCCTCGTGCACCTTGTGGACCTGGTAGGCACCGATGTGCTGCGTGATGCCGCCCGACTCCCCTCCGGCGACGTCCTCGTTGCGGATGGCGTCGAGGAGGCGTGTCTTTCCGTGGTCGACGTGACCCATGACGGTCACCACCGGCGGTCTCGGCTGCAGGTCCTCGTCGTCCTCACCCTCGATCCCCGTCTCGAGGTCGATGTTGAAGGAGTCGAAGAGCTCCTTCTCCTCCTCCTCGGGAGAGACGACCTGAATGTCGTAGCCGAGCTCGGCGCCGAGCACCTTGAAGGTGTCCTCGTCGAGGGACTGCGTCGCCGTGGCCATCTCACCGAGGTGGAACAGCACCGTGACGAGAGAGGCCGGGTTGGCGTTGATCTTGTCGGCGAAGTCGGTCAGCGACGAGCCACGACGCACCCGGATGGTCGTCGAACCGTCGCCGCGAGGCACGGTCACGCCACCCAACGAGGGCGCCTGCATCTGCTCGAACTCCTGGCGCTTGGCGCGCTTGGACTTCCGGCCGCGTACCGGCCGGCCACCGCCACGGCCGAAGGCGCCAGCAGTGGAGCCGCGACCGGCGCCACCGCGGAAGCCGCCGCCACCAGGGCGTCCGGCGAAGCCGCCGCCACCGCCACCGGGAGCACCGGCACCGGGCCCACCGGGACCCCGACCGCCACCAGGGCCGCCGGGTCCACGAGCGCCGCCGCGTGCGGGACGCTCACCAGGGCGCCCCACCGCACTGCGGTCGGGCATCATGCCGGGGCTGGGACGCGGTCCGCCGGGACGAGGACCGCCCGGTCCAGAGGTCCCGCCCGGGCGTGGGCCAGCGGCGCCCGGCCGACTCTGCGGGCGCGGCATGCCCTGGCTCGGTGCAAAGGGGTTGTTCCCTGGACGGGCCGCGCCCTCGCGGGCACCGCCCTCTCGGGGGCCTGCGTCACGACCGCCGTCACGACCGCCGTCACGCGAGCCCGTGCGCATGCCCTGGGAGGGCGCGAACGGGTTGTTGCCCGGACGCGGGGCGCCGGGCCGGGGCCCGCCACCGGGGCGCGGCGACGAGGGCACCCTGGGCCCGGGCTGCCCACCGTCGCGGGCACCCTGGACCTGCTGGCGCGCCGCGGGAGCGACGGGAGCCGGGGCGGCGGGGGCCGGAGCCGACGGTGTGGGGGCAGAAGGCGCGGGAGCCGAGGGCGCCGGAGCCGAGGGAGCCGCCGCAGCAGGGCGCGGCGCAGCCGGCGCCTGCGGCGAGCGCTGGACCGCCGGGCTCGGCGCCGCGGGAGCGGCCGGGGCGGGCGCCACCGGAGCAGCCGCCGCGGGACTCGCCGCGGGCGCGGGGGCCGCGGGGCCGGGCCGGACCCCAGTGGCGGGGCCGTTCTGGACCGCCGAGGGAGCGGGTGCGGGCGCAGCCGGGGACGGCGTGGCCGCAGCCTTCTTGGCCGGGGACTTCTTGAGGTCCTCCGGGAATGTCTCTGTCGCCTTGCGGACGACCGGTGCCTCGATCGTCGAGCTGGCAGTCTTGACGTACTCGCCGATGCTGTTGAGGTGGGCGATCAGCGTCTTGCTGTCGGTGCCCAGCTCCTTGGCGAGCGCACTTACACGGACCTTTGCCACGTTTCTCCTGTTCCTGGTCCGTGCGAGCGTGTCAGGTGACAGGCGCGGACCGTCGTTACTGCTGGGGGGAGCTCATTGCTGAGTTCTCATCGGGTGCTCATCAGCGTCAAACCCGCTTTCGGTTCCCGTGTGCGATGGATGGCGGTGCTTGGTGGACGTCCTGCTCGTGGTCCCGGTCCACACCCTTGACGTACGCCGCGACCGCCTCCGGGTCGGGGGCGGCCCGGACGCGCAACGCGCGACCGAACGCGCGGCGGCGTAGGGCCTGGTCGAGACAGTCGCCTGTGGGATGCAGCCATGCGCCGCGCCCCGGCAGGCGTCGTCGTGGGTCGGGGGTCAACCGGATGGCTCCGGTCTCGTCCGTCTCCGCGACCACTCGCAGGAGTGCCGACCAGCTATCCGTCCGACGGCATCCCACACACGTCCGGGTGGGTTGCCCGTGCGAGGTGCGGGGGGTGGTGCTCGATGCCGCAGGCCGGAGTCCAGTCCGGTCGGTCTCCACCAGTCTATCCCCTACTGGCCCGCGGCAGTGTCACTCGCACCGGATGCATGCTGGCGGGGGCGCTCCCCCTGCGCATCCTGACCGCTGGGGTTGTCCGGGCGGATGTCGATCCGCCAGCCCGTCAGCTTCGCCGCCAGCCGGGCGTTCTGGCCCTCCTTGCCGATGGCGAGCGACAGCTGGTAGTCGGGCACCACCACCCTGACCGACCGCAGCTGGGGGTCGACGATCTCCACCGACTCCACCCTCGAGGGTGAGAGAGCGGCGGCCACGAAGGTCCTGGGGTCGTCGGAGTAGTCGACGATGTCGATCTTCTCGCCATGGAGCTCCGTCATGACGGCGCGGACCCTGGCCCCCATCGGCCCGATGCAGGCCCCCTTGGCGTTGAGCCCAGGAACCTTGGAGTGGACGGCGATCTTCGTCCGGTGTCCCGCCTCCCGGGCGAGGGCGGCGATCTCCACCGAGCCGTCCGCGATCTCGGGGACCTCCAGGGCGAAGAGCTTGCGCACGAGGTTGGGGTGCGTGCGCGAGAGCCCGATCTGTGGCCCCTTGGGCCCTCGCCGCACGGACACGACGAAGCAGCGCAGCCGCTCGCCGTGGACATAGCGCTCGCCCGGCACCTGCTCGGCGAGGGGCAGGATGCCCTCGACGGTGCCGAAGTCCACGGTGACGTGACGAGGGTCGGGGCTCTGCTGGATCACGCCGGCGACGACGTCGCCCTCCCGGCCCTTGAAGTCGCCCATGATCTGCTCGTCCTCGAGGTCGCGCAGCCGCTGCACGATGACCTGCCGAGCGGTGGCGGCCGCGATGCGGCCGAAGCCGGTGGGCGTGTCGTCGAACTCGGGTCCGAGCTCGCGGGGCGGCCGGTCCTCGCCCTCGGCGGGCTCCGGCTGCTCGATCTCCTCCCTGGCGAGCACCACGACGTGGCCCGACTTCCGGTCGAGCTCGACGCGGGCGTTCCGGTAGGCGCCATCGGTGCGGTGGTAGGCCACGAGCAGCGCCTGCTCGATCGCAGGGATCAGCACGTCGAGGGAGATGTCGCGCTCGCGTTCCAGGGCCCGCAGTGCGGCGAGATCGATGTCCATGTCAGCTCTCCTCGTCGAGGTCGTCGGTATCCGGCTCGTCCACGCTGTCGGTGTCCGGCTCGTCCATGCTGTCGGTGTCCCGCTCCCCGTCGGCAGGCCGCGAGAACTCCACCTGGACGACGGCCTTGGACACGTCGGCATACGGCAGGTCCACCATGCTGGCCGGCTGCTTCCTGGTCGCCGGGACCTGCACCGTCAGGGTGTGCGCGCCGGCACGGACGATGCGGCCCGTGAGCGGCTCCGCCTCGGTGCGCGTCAGTGTGACGAGGCGGGAGACGTTGCGGCGGAAGTGGCGCGGCTCGGTCAGGTGGCGGTCGACCCCCGGAGAGGTCACCTCGAGGGTGTAGGGCTGCTCGCCCATGGCGCCGGTGTCGTCCAGGGCGTCGCTCACCGCTCGGGTGGCGTCGGCGACCTCGTCCAGGGTCAGTGGAGGCGTCGGCGTGACACTGTCCGCGCCGGAGTCGTCGAGCCGGCGGTCGATCCAGATGCGAACCAGACGCCTCCTGCCAGCAGGCGTCACGGCGATGTCCTCGATCAGCAGTCCGAGGGCGCCGAGCGGCCCTTCCACTGCCGGACGAATCTGCTCCTTGACGCTCACTGACTCGTCCTCTCTGAAGTTTGGTGGCCGTGCGCGTCCACTCTATCGGCGGGGTGGAAGGGTCGCATGCCCCCCTCGGGAGGCGTGCCATGATCGGCGCATGCCGCAGGGCCCGCCCGCCGACCCGGTGCGTCACACTCGCCGCGGACTGCTTCTTGGTGCTCTGAGCGTGACGGCGACGATCTCGTTGGCGGCGTGCGGGATCCGGCTCGAGGACGACGCCCCAGCGGTCCCTGGAGTACCGGTGCGACACCCCGTGCCCGGCGAGGACTTCCTGCTCAGCCTGCGGCACCACACCTCCCAGCTGGCCGACAAGGCGGCGGCGCTGCGCGGCGCAGCGACGGGCCTGCCGGCGCGGTTGGCGGTCCTGCACCGGCGCCAGGCGGCGGTGCTCGAGGCGGAGCTGCTGCGGCTCGGGGTCCCGAGGGCCGTACTGGACCATGCCGCCCCGGCCGGGGGCGCCATGACCGCTGCGACGTCTGGGGCCACGGAGACGACGGCGAGATCTACGACGACAACGACGTCGTCGAGGGGGGCCACAGCTACGGCGTCTGCGACAGCGGGCAGCGGCGGCCCGACGCCGCCAACCCCGCCGGCCTCGGCACCGCCGGGGCTGGCGGCCGCAGAGGTGCTGGACCTGGGCCCTGGGGCGATGTCGTCCTTGGCGACCGTCTCGTCCACGGCCAGGCCGCTGGTGGGCTCGCTGCTGGCCCAGCGGGCCGCCGCGGCAGCCCTGCTCGGAGAGCCGTACCCGTGGCCCGACCAGACCTGGAAGGAGCCATCCCTCGCGGCCTCGTTCCTCGACAGCACCCGGGCAGCCGTCTATGCCTTCGAGGTCGTGGCGGCCCAGTCGCTGGACGGCGCCCAGGGCACTTTGGCGAAGGGGACTCTACGGGATCTCCAGTCGCGCGCCCTCGTGCAGGAGACCCTGGCCGGCGCATCGGCCGGCCCGCCCGCGCTGGCCTATCCGCTGCCGTTCCCGGTCACCACTCCGGGCCAGGCCCGCAGGCTCGCCGTGTCAGCGGTGACCCAGCTCCGCGCCGCCGTGGCCGGCGACCTGGGCTCGGCGGGTTCGGACGCCGGGCCGCTGGGCGCCGTCGTGCAGTGGCTTGCGGACACGGAGGTGCTGGCGTCGAGATGGGGCGTCGCACTGGCCCCCTTCCCCGGGCTCAGATGACCCGTACGGAAGACGCTGCCGGCCTGGTGCCCGCCGCGTTCCGTTCCGGGGTACGACGTCTCACCGCTGAGCAGGGCGCAGTGAGCGGTCCGTCCGGCGCCGAGTGGTCCGACCGCCTCCCCCGGCTCCTCGCGGACCTGCTGGACGACTGGGACCTGGAACCGGTCGGTCCTGGCGCCACCGGGTGGACCGCCGTCGTCGTCCCGGTGCGCCGAGCCGGAGAGCCGTGCGCGCTCAAAGTGGCCTGGCCCCACCTCGAGGGACGTGAGGAGGCGCTGGCGCTGCGTCACTGGCAGGGTCGAGGAGCCGTGCGGCTCATCCAGGCTGACCCGAGCCGCGGTGCGCTGCTGCTGGAGTGGCTGGACCCCTCGCGTGATCTGCGGAGCGTGGACGTCGACACGGCCTGCGAGGTTGTGGGCGGCCTCCTGGCGGAGCTGGCCGTGCCGGCACCGCCCGGGCTTCGGCTCCTGTCGGTCTTCGCTCGCGAGCAGGCCGACAGGTTGACCGCCTCGGCAGGGGTGCTACCGAGGCGGATGGTGCGACGGGCGGCCGGGCTGGTGGAGGACCTGACGGCAGACGGCAGCTGCGACGCCACGCTGCTGCACACCGACCTGCACTACGAGAACGTCCTCGCCGGCCAGCGCTCGCCATGGCTTGCCATCGACCCGCACCCCATGGCGGGCCACCGGGCGTTCGAGCTGCAGCCGTTGCTGCGCAACAGGGTCGAGGAGCTGGGAAGCGGCTCGGCGTTCCGTTACCTCGTGCGCCGGAGGCTGGAGATCGCCGGCGCGGCGGCCGGCCTGGACGAGCAGGAGGTCCTGGCCTGGAGCTACGTCCACACGGCCATAGAGGCGGGTTGGGCAGCGGCGGACGGCGACTCCGAAGGCGTGACCCTGAACATCGCGCTCCTCAAGGCCCTCGACGGCTGAGTCCACCCGCGGCTCGGACACAGTGGTTGCCGTGCGGCGCGCACAGGAGCACGCTCGGAACGGTGGACCTTTCCCCCCACCAGACGGCATACCGGACGAAGGAGCCCGTCATGAGCGCATCGCAGGCACCGGTACGGGAGAAAGCCCCGAAGCGGGACCGCACGCATTATCTGTACATCGCGGTGGTCATCGCGATGGTGTTGGGGATCATCGTCGGGTTCGCG
>NZ_JAPYZV010000016.1 GCF_027812955.1 Pedococcus sp. 5OH_020 | reverse complement strand
ACACTGAACGCCGCCACAGCGCACTCGGCGGCAAACCCCCGATCAGCCGCCTGTAACCAACGTGCCGGCCGGGTACAGCTAGGCGGGCGCGCCGGTGAGCCGCTCCACCAAACGGACGACCGGCCACGATGTGAGGCAGAGGCCGGAGGCACCGTCGGCCGCGGAGGCAATCGCCGGGGTGCGGCCGGGGACGGGCCGCTCCTGTTGCGCGTCGGTTGAGCCGCCTGCCACTGGTGCCACGTGGCTGGCGTGCGACGCCGCTGTGCAGTCATGTGGTTACGCGCGCGAGTCCGTTCCGCCGCCGCACAACGCCGTGCGCGCCAGCCGCCCGGGGGCGGCGGTCCCAGCATTCGCTGTCACCGGGCCCGTAAGGGAGAGTTGGACCTATGCCCAACCGTCTGGCGGACTCGACTTCCCCATACCTGCTGCAGCACAAGGACAACCCCGTCGACTGGCAGGAGTGGGGAGCGGAGGCGTTCGCAGAGGCCCGTTCCCGGGACGTCCCGGTGTTGCTGAGCGTCGGATACGCCGCCTGCCACTGGTGCCACGTGATGGCGCACGAGTCGTTCGAGGACGAGACCGTGGCAGCGGCAGTGAACGCCGACTTCGTCGCCGTGAAGGTGGACCGCGAGGAGCGCCCGGACATCGACGCGATCTACATGTCGGCGACCACGGCGCTGACGGGCCACGGTGGGTGGCCTATGACGTGCTTCCTCACCCCGGACGGTGACCCGTTCTTCGCCGGGACCTACTACCCCAAGGCGCAGTTCCTCCAGCTCCTCGCGGGGGTGAAGGACGCCTGGACCACCCAGCGGGACCGCGTTCTGGAGAGCGGGACCCACATCTCCGGACGGCTGCGGGAGCTGTCGGCTCCGGCGCACGGACAAGCGCTGGACGGCACTGCACTCGCACGCGCCGTGGAGCAGCTCGCTCGACAGTTCGACCACCGCGCCGGCGGCTTCGGGCACGCACCCAAGTTCCCGCCCTCGATGGTGCTGGAGTTCCTCCTGCGCCACCATGCGCGGACCGGGACGGACAGTGCCCTGGCCATGGTGGAGGCGACCTGCGAGGCGATGGCCCGGGGAGGGATCTACGACCAGCTCGCCGGGGGTTTCGCGCGCTACTCCGTGGACGCGTCGTGGGTCGTGCCGCACTTCGAGAAGATGCTCTACGACAACGCGCAGCTCCTGCGGGTGTACACGCACCTGCACCGGGCAACCGGGAGCCCGCTCGCCCGGCGCGTGGCCCTGGAGACCGCAGACTTCCTGCTGCGCGACCTGGGTACGCATCAGGGCGGGTTCGCGTCGGCGCTGGACGCGGACGCGGCCGGGGTGGAGGGGCTCACCTACGCCTGGACCCCTGACCAGCTCAGCGAGGTGTTGGGCGACCACGACGGCCGTCACGCGGCCGAGCTCCTGCGGGTGACCGCCACGGGGACCTTCGAGCACGGCAGCTCCACCCTGCAGCTGCCGGAGGACCCGCTCGACCCCGCCTGGTGGGCCGACGCCCGCAGCCGGCTGCTCGCGGCCCGGGCACAGCGCCCACAGCCGGCCAGGGACGACAAGGTCGTGACGTCCTGGAACGGCCTGGCCATTGCCGGACTGGCCGACGCAGCAGTGCTGTTCGACGAGCCGCGACTGCTGGAGGCCGCACAGTCCTGTGCCCGCCTCCTCTTGGACGCGCATCTGGTCGACGGCCGGCTACGCCGCGCTTCCCGCGACGGCAGGGTAGGCGCAGCGCAAGGGGTCGCGGACGACTACGGCAACCTGGCCGAAGGACTGCTCGCCCTGCACCAGGCCACCGGCGCGGCCCACTGGCTCACCGCCTGTGCTGGTCTCCTGGAGACGACCCTGGGCCACTTCCGCGCCGAGGACGGAGGGTTCTACGACACTGCGGACGATGCCGAGGCGCTCTTCACGCGGCCGCGGAACGCCGGGGACAACGCGGAGCCTTCGGGTCAGTCAGCCCTGGCCGGCGCCCTCCTCACGTATGCAGCCCTCACCGGGTCGCCGGAGCACCGCAGCGCCGCAGAGCAGGCCTTGGCCGCAGCCGGCCACCTCGCCGGTCAGGACCCGCGGTTCGCCGGCTGGACCCTGGCTGTCGCCGAGGCAGCGCTTGCCGGTCCGCTCCAGGTGGCTGTCGTCGGCCACGACGAGGCTGCCGCAGCCCTGCTGCGCGTCGCCCGCCGGTCCAGCTCTCCGGGGCTGGTCCTGGCGCACGGCTCCCCGGACGAGCCCGACGTCCCGCTGCTCGCCCTGCGCCCCCTTCTGGGAGGGCACGCCGCAGCGTACGTCTGTCATGGCTTCGTGTGCGATGCGCCCGTGAGCGAGCCGGCCGCGCTGGAGGCTCTGCTCGGTGAGCCCCTGCGCGCTGCTCGACCCTCAGCCCACTGACCCCAGGACGGCGAGCACCCTCGGCTCGTCCCAGGCGGGGGTCATCCCGGGGCATGCCAGGAGGTAGCTCGCCGCCTCGTCGTCGGTCAGCCCGTGGGTCTCCCGTAGTCCCGCACCGATCATCGCCAGGTAGGCCTCACTCGGCGGGTTCCGTTGCAGCGCCGTCGCGTCGGGAGTCGTGAAGGTCAGCACGGGGTGCCCGTCGAGGTCACCCACACGGTGCAGTGCCTCGTACCGACCCGGTCCCAGCTCGTGACGGGCATGAGCCAGGACGTGACGCAGGTCGAGGTCCCGGCCCGGCTCACGGTGCATCTCCTGCGCCGCGACGTCGGCGAACTGCTGCCACGTGACGAGGTACGCGCGAGCCAGCACGACGCCGTGCCCGTGCGCGTCGTAGAAGGCGATCCCCCCTCCCCAGGTCGGGGAGCTCCACCCGAAGAAGACCGAGCCGGGGAGCCGGAAGGGCTGGTCGCCCTGCGGGAGGGTCGTGTCCCGAGCGCCGGGGTAGGTGCGCGCGGCCCCGGGCGGCCGTCCGCCCTGCAGGTAGCACAGGAAGCGGTCGCGTCGCAGGTTGCTGCCGTAGCTCGCGTACCAGACGTGCACCCTCCCAGCCTGTCAGAGGACCAGGCAGCGATACGCCGGGTCCGTCTTCTCCAGGGCCCTGCGGCCGAGCTCGGGATCGACGAAGAGGGCGGTCGCCCAGACGTCGGACCAGAGCAGGGTGGGGCCCCACACCGACGCCGATCCCGGCCGATCCAGCGCCATCGCGGTCCGAGGGTCCACGATGTGCGCGCCACGCGCGGCCGCGCCGGAGGTCGCCAGACCGCCGCGGCTCAGCGGCACGGTGGCTCGGACGCTGCCGGGGTGCTCGGGGTCCTCTATGCCGACGTGCCAGGTGGTCGGGGCCGCGCCCTGCCCCGCCCCGGCGACCAGGTCACCGCCTGCGTTGACGCAGAACGAGATCCGCGGGACGTGGCTGAGATGCGCCGCAGCCTTCTCGACTGCCCACCCCTTGACCAGACCAGTCGGGTCGTGTCCCGTCTCGGGCGCGTAGTCAGCCGTGAACAGACCGCCCGTGCGGGCGGCGGCCGCGACGCAGAGCGCCTCTACCTCGGCGAGCCAAGGATGCGCGGCCTCGGTGCTCAGCTCACCTCGGCGCACCTTCATCAGGTCGCTGTCGTGCCGCCAGGTGCTGAAGACGGAGTCGGCCCGGCGAAGCAACCCGAACACCTGGCTCACCGCCGTACGCACCTCAGGGCCCTCGACGTCGCCCCGGACGTGGACCGAGACCGGCAGACCCATCACGTGTTCCACGAAGGCCCGGCGCGACAGCTCGCGGAGCGGCCCCTGGTCCGCAGTGGCCCCGGGGCCGGGAGGCGCAACGGGTGCGGCGCTCACAGGTGTGCCCGGTCGATGGCCGACTGCAGCGACTGGATGTACCCGTCGGAGGTGAACGTCGCCCCGGAGACCATGTCGATGTTGGCGCTCTGGGCGGCGACGGCCTCGGAGTTGAGGATCGGCACGGCGTAGGAGTTGATCTCCTGGTCCCGCTGGTCGTTCCACGGGACCTGGATCACCTGGACCGCAGCGACCTTGCCGCTCTTCACGGTGATCTGCACCTGAACGTCGCCGTACCGCGTCGAGACTGCGTCGCCGTCGTACGTGGTGGCCTTCGAGGACGACCCGCTGGGCGACGACCCGCTGGACGACGACCCGCTGGACGACGACCCGCTGGACGACGACCCGCTGGACGCCGACCCGGTTGAAGGCGTGGGCGACGGCGTCGCACTCGACCCGTCACCCGAGGCCGACCCGGAGCCAGAGGCCGGCGCCTGCGCGACGACGGGGGCGGCGATCGTGGAGGCCTTGCTGGACGTGGACGTGTGGTAGCTGAAGAGCAGGACCAGGGTGGTGAGGGTGGACAGGGCCCACAAGGTGATGCGTCGCATGGGTTCTCTCCTAGTAGACGAAGCGTTCGAGATGGAGGTGGTCGGAGGGGACGCCGCAGGCGAGAGCCGCCCGGCGCGCCGCCTCCATCCAGGCCGGGGCGCCGCAGAGGAACACGTCACGTTCGGCGACATCGGGCACGAGCTGGGCGAGGGCTGCCTCGTCGGTCAGGTGGGCGGCGGCCTGAGGCAGCCAGGTGTCGCGCCCGGGGATGCGGTGGCCCTCGACGGTGACGTAGCGAGCGCCGCGTTCCGCCGCGAGCCGGTGCAGCTCTGCGCCGAGGACCAGCTCGTGGCTGCTGCGCGCCCGATGCACGACGACGACGTCGCCGGGCTGTTGCTGCAGGCCCTCGAGCAGGGCGCGGATCGGCGTGATCCCGATCCCGGCGCCCAGGAGCAGCACCTTGCGCTGGGTGCGCACTCCCGGATGCAGCCTGCCGTACGGCCCCTCGACCAGGACCCGGGTCCCTGGCCGCAGGTGCGGCAGGCGCGTCGTGGCGTCCCCTACGTGCGCGACCGTGATCCTCAGGGTGCGGCCGTTGGGTGCAGCCGAGAGCGAGTACGGGTGTGCCCTGCTCCACCCGGGGCCATCGAGAAAGCGCCACTGGAAGAACTGCCCCGGCCGGACCTGGAGCCGGGCCACCCCCGGCCCACCGACCACCACGGAGCTGACGTTCGGTGCTTCCTGCTGGACGGCGATGACCCGCAGCGGGCTACCCAGGGAGCGGACCAGCGGGAGCCCCAGACGGAATACGAGGACGGAGGCCGCGCAGGCTGCGTACAGGGTCCACCACGTCACCGTGGAGAGGGTCGAGGCGAGGAACTCCTGGCCGGTCCACAGCTGGTGTGGCAGGGCCAAGCCGGCACCGAGGTAGCCGTACAGGTGGATGAGGTGCCAGGACTCGTAGCGCAGGCGCCGGCGCGCCTTCTTCACCGAGGTCACGACGACCAGGCACAGCGCCACGGTGGCGGCGACGGCCAGGAGCATGCCGGGATAGTGGAGGACGAAGTCCACGACGGTCCCCCACAGACCCAACGAGGTCCCGGCGGCATACCCGAGGGTGATGAGGAGGATGTGCGCCCAGAGCAGCGTGAACGACGTGAACCCGACGAGCCGGTGGGTCCTTGCCAGCGCGTCCTGGCCCCAGGCCTGCTCGAACCAGGGCACGCGCGCCATCAGGGACACCTGTACGAGCAGCAGGGCAGAGGCGACCAGCCCGGTCAGCCGTCCGAGGCTGGTCAGGGCTCCGGCGAGGGAACCGAGGTCCTGGACGCCGCCGTTCAGGACCCACAACGCCGCGACCCAGAGGAGCAGAATCCAGAACGAGCTCACGGACGCGTCGCGCCACCAGCGCGGCACGGGTCGCCCCAGGTCGAGCGAGGCGGCCGTCGGGACCGCGCCGGTCGGCGTCGCGGGGCTTGCGGAGAGCTCTGTCATGGTCACGAAGGAAACTCTGCGGGCGCTTCCTGGGCGTCTGCTGTGGACCAGCCATGACGCCGGTCAGTAGGTGGACCTCAGACGACGCGGCCGTCGACGAGCACGAGGTGCGCCGCGCCGGCCGTCGACGCCACGAGTCGGGCGTTCGCCTCGTCGGAGCGGGCCACCCAGGCCGCCGCGTCCCGGGCCGGGCGCCCGGCGTCGACGTGCCGTGCCACCAGCCTGCCCCGACGTACGTCGTCCGCCAGCGCGCAGAACCAGACCTCGTCGAGCTGTCGTCGCACCGGTAGCCAGGCCGGGTCGTCGAGCAGGAGGTAGTTGCCCTCCGTCACCACGAGGTCAGACTCCGCAGGCACCTCGATGGCCTCGGGCTCTGGCTCGCCCACCGCGTGGTCGAAGCTCGGTGCCAGCAGGCGCCTGCGCGGCAGGTCGCGGGCCGCCTGCAGCGTGGCGGCGTAGGCGCTCGTGTCGAAGGTGTCGGGGGCGCCCTTGCGGGTCTCCCGTCCCAGCCTGCGCAGCTCGGGCCCTGGGAGGTGGAAGCCGTCCATGGGCACGTGAGCCACCCGGCCCGCGAGCCGCCCGTCCCCGGCCGCAGCGGCCAGCACCCGAAGGACCAGAGTCGTCTTGCCGGCGCCCGGTGGGCCCGCGACGCCCAGCACCCGGCGACGGTCGCCCACCGACGCCGCCGCAAGCGTCGAGAGCCGGTCCAGCAGCAGCTCGAGGTCGTCCCCGTCAGCCGTCGTCACGCGGCAACTCTGGCACAGGGCAGCTCGCCGGGCCGTCGTCAGCTCAGACGGGGCAGCCGCTGAGGGCTGTCGAGCACCCGCCGGAACAGGTCGCCGCGCTCGCGAAGCCGCGGCACGGCGGTCCGGATGGTCCACCGGTCGGGCCGCAGCTCGGGGTCGTCCAGCTCGTCCCAGTCGATGGGCATGGACACAGGTGCGCCGGCCGCGGCGCGGGGGCTGTACGGCGCGACGAGCGTCTTGTTCACGGCGTTCTGGGTGTAGTCCAGGCGCGCCAGCCCCTTGCGGTCCGACACCTGCCACCTCCAGCTGACGAGCTCGGGCACGGCGGCGCCGACGGTTCGGGACAGGATCTCCACCCAGCTCCGGGTCTCCTCGAACCCCGGGCCGACCACGACAGGCACCCATATCTGGACTCCTCGGCGACCGGTCACCTTGGGTCGGGCGACCAGGCCGAGGTGCTCGAACGCCGTCCGATGCAGCCTCGCCAGCACGAGGATGTCGTCCCAGCTGGTCCGCTCGCCGGGGTCGATGTCGACGAGGGCGTAGGTCGGGCGGTCCGGGCGGCCGGTCCTCGACGTCCAGGGATGCCACTCCAGTGCGCCGAAGTTCGCGGCCCACACGACGCTGGCCGGCTCGTTGGCCACGACGTAGGTCTGCGTCTCGCCGGGGTCGGCGTCGGGGTTGTCCCACCGGTCGAGCCAGTCGGGCGCGTGGTCCGGAACCTCCTTGTGCCAGAACCCCTTCCGTCCCACCCCGTCGGGGTAGCGGTGCATGTTGAGCGCCCTGCCGGCGAGGTAGGGGACGACCGTGGGTGCCACCTGGGCGGTATAGCGCAGCAGGTCACGTTTGGTGGCCGCGGGACGCTCGGCGTTCGCAGGGAACAGCTCCTTGTCGAGGTTGGTGACCTTGAGCCGTCGACCGAAGACCTCCCAGGTGCCGCCTCCGCCCAGCGCGTCGAGGGCGTCGAGGTCGTCCTGGGCGACCTCGGGCCACCGCAGGGGGATGCTGGCCTCGGAGGCGGGCAGGTCGGAGTGCCACTCACGGTCGGGGTCGGCCCGGACCTGGTCGCTGCTGCGGCCCGAGAGCACCGACAAGGGGTGGTCCTCCGGTCGCCATCCGGGAACGGCATCGGCGTCGTGCTTGTGCAGGAGCAGCCAGGCGTTGCCGTCCTCACCACCCCGACGCACCAGCACGAAACGGCCGCGCAGCTTCTCGCCCTGGACGTCGGCGTGCAGGCTACCGCCCGCGATCGCCGCAGCCGGGTCGTCCGTGCGGTGCGGCCGCCAGGTGCCGCGGTCCCAGACGACGACGTCGCCGGCGCCGTACTGCGCCGACGGGATGACCCCCTCGAAGTCCAGGTACTCCAGTGGGTGGTCGGGGACCTTGAAGGCGCTACGACGCACCTGCGGGTCGAGCGTCGGTCCCTTGGGCACGGCCCAGCTCACGAGCACCCCGTCGACCTCGAACCTCAGGTCGTAGTGGTCACTGCTCGCGCGGTGGTGCTGGACGACGAACCGGCGCTCGCTCACATCCGCCACGTGCCCAGCCGGCCGGCCGCTTACACGGTCATCGCTCACGCGCGGACGCCCGCAGCCAGAAGGCCCTCCTGGAGCGCGGGAACGACGGGCTAGCGCCAGACCCCCACGACGGAGCCGCCGATCCGCACGATGAAGGCCACCAGGACGACGACGAACACCGCTCGCACGAAACGGCTTCCGCGGGCGACCGCCGTTCGCGCCCCGGCGTACCCGCCGACGATGTTGGCAGCCGCCATGACCGCGCCGATCTTCCACATCACGTGACCGCCCGGCACGAAGACCGTCAGGGCGCCCAGGTTGGTCGCGAAGTTCGCGATCTTGGCCTTCGCGCTGGCCTCGAGGAACGCGTACCCCATCAGGCCGACGAGCGCGAAGACGAGGAAGGACCCCGTCCCCGGGCCCAGGGCACCGTCGTAGACGCCGATGCAGAACCCTGTCGCCATCGCCGTCAGGGTGTGCCGGTGGCCGTCGAACCGCAACGCCGTCTCCCGGCCCATCGACGGCCGAGCCACCGTGTAGGCCCCGACGACGACGAGCATGACGAGGATGACGGGGTTGAACGCCGACTTCGGGATGTGCAGCCCCAGCAGGGCACCGCCGACAGCGCCGAGGTAGGCGACGGCGGCCATCGGCAAGGCGGTGCGCAGGTCCGGTCGTACCCGACGCCAGTACGTCACCGAGCTCGTCGCGGTCCCGAAGATGGAGGCGACCTTGTTCGTCGCCAACAGCTGTGCGGGCGTGGCGCCCGGGAAGCCGAGCAGCAGCGCCGGGAGCTGGACCAGCCCACCTCCCCCGACGACAGCGTCCACCCAGCCCGCACCGAAGGCTGCCGCGGCCATGAGGGCGACCAGGCCCGTCGAGGGGTCCGTCATCGCCCGGCGAGCCACCCGTCCACGATGGCGAGGATGTCCAGCAGCTCGTTCGCCTCGCCGTCGGGAGTCACCTCGACGGCCACCTTCTGGTCTGTGGGGATGTCGCTGTGCGGCACCCAGATGGCCCGCATCCCCACCTGCTGCGGCCCGTGCACGTCCTCGAAGGGCCGGTCGCCGACGTACACCGCCGCCTCCGGGTCGACGCCGACGGCCGCGCACGCGGCCAGGAAGGCCTCTGGATGCGGCTTCACGCAGTGGATCTCGGAGGAGTAGACGTCGGCGTCCAGCAGGTCCAGGACGCCGTCGCGCTGCAGCAGCTCTCGGTGGTAGGCCCTGCTCCAGATGGTGTTGGAGAGCAGGCCGACCTTCAGGCCGCGGTCGTGCAGTCCCTGCCACAGCGGGCGCACCTGCGCGTCGGTGCGCGTGTGCGGCTCCCAGTACCTGCGGTATGCCGCGAGCGCCAGGTGGTGCCGGTCGTGGGCAGGGTCGACCCCGGCCTCCTCGAGGATCGCCCCGAGCGACGCACTCTCGTGTGTCTGCCGTCCGCGGCTCCAGGCCCGTTCCTCGGCCTCGTGGATCCGGACCGCCAGCGAGTCCGCCTCTGCGAGGTCCTCGACGGGCATGTCGCGCGCGTCCACGGGCACGCCGTGGACCTCGCGGGCGAAGACCCGCCACTGCTCTGGGAGGTCCACCGTGTGCCACGGCGTCAGCGTGCCGCCCCAGTCGAAGATCACGGCCTCCGGTGGGCGGCGGGAGGGCGCACTCACCCCGCGAACCCCGGCCGAAGGGCCTCGCGCACCCGCGCCACCACGTCGTCCACCGGCACCGCGCTGCGCTCGCCAGTAGCGCGGTCCTTGATCTCCACGGTGCCCTCGGCCAGCCCCCGGCCCACCACGACGATGGTGGGCACGCCGATGAGCTCGGAGTCCTTGAACTTCACGCCGGGGCTGACCCCCCTCCGGTCGTCGAAGAGCACTGTGACGCCCTCTGCCTCCAGGGCTCTCACGATCTCCTCGGAGCGGTCGAAGACCTCCTGGTCCTTGCCCGTGGCGACCAGGTGGACGTCCGCCGGGCTGACCTCGCGCGGCCAGACCAGGCCCAGCTCGTCGTGGTTGCCCTCGGCGATGCAGGCGACTGCGCGGGAGACGCCGACCCCGTACGAGCCCATGATGACGGTCTGCAGCGTGCCGTTCTGGTCGAGCACCTTCAGGTCGAGAGCCTCGGCGTACTTCGTGCCGAGCTGGAAGATGTGCCCCATCTCGATGCCCCGGGCCGCCTCCAGCGCGTGACCGCAGCTCGGGCACAGGTCCCCGGGGCGCACGTCGGCCGCCTCGATGGTGCCGTCAGCGGTGAAGTCGCGCCCCGCGACGAGGTCGAGCACGTGCTTGCCCGGCTCGTTCGCCCCAGTCACCCATCGGGTGCCCTCGACGACTCTGGGGTCCAGGAGGTACCGGATCCCCGACGAGCCGTCGGATCCCAGTGCGCCTGGACCGATGTAGCCCTTGACAAGGGCGGGGTTCGCTGCGAAGTCCTTCTCCTGGAAGGCTTCCACGGCGGCAGGCTCGACCTGTGCGCCCAGACGCTTCTCGTCGATGTCGCGGTCGCCCGGCACCCCGATGGCCAGCGGCTCGCGCGTGCCGTCCGGGTGGACCAGCATGACGATGACGTTCTTGAGCGTGTCGGACGCCGCCCACGGACGGTCCTGGCGAGGGAAGTGCTCGTCGAGGTGCGCGACAAGGGTGTCGATCGTGGGAGTGTCCGGCGTCGCCTCCGCGTGGGCGGCAGGCACGTCGGCGTACGGCAGGGGGTCGGGGACGGGCACCCGCACCGCCTCGACGTTGGCGGCGTACCCGCAGCTCGCGCAGTGGACGTACGTGTCCTCGCCGTTCTCCGCGGTGGCAAGGAACTCCTCGCTCTTGCTGCCACCCATGGCACCGGCCATGGCCTGGACGATCACGTAGTGGAACCCCAGGCGGTCGAAGATGCGGATGTAGGCGTCGCGATGGAGCTGGTAGGACTTGTCCAGCCCCGCCTCGTCGATGTCGAAGGAGTACGAGTCCTTCATGATGAACTCGCGGCCACGCAGGACGCCGGCGCGGGGCCGCGACTCGTCCCGGTACTTGGTCTGGATCTGGTAGATCGCCAGGGGCAGGTCCTTGTACGAGGAGTACAGGTCCTTGACGGCGAGGGTGAACATCTCCTCGTGCGTGGGCCCCAGGAGGTAGTCGGCGTCCTTGCGGTCCTTGAGGCGGAAGATGTTGTCCCCGTACTCGCGCCAGCGCCCGGAGGCCTCGAACGGCTCCTTGGGCAGCAGTGCCGGGAACAGCAGCTCCTGGGCGCCGATCGCGTCCATCTCCTCGCGGACGATCGTCTCGACCTTGCGCAGGACCTTCAGCCCCAGAGGCAGCCACGTGTAGATGCCGGGGCTGACCCGCCGGATATAGCCGGCGCGGACGAGCAGCCGGTGGCTCGGCACCTCGGCATCGGCCGGGTCCTCGCGAAGGGTCCGCAGGAACAGGGTCGACATGCGCAGGGCCACAGGGCTCTCCTCAGGATGGTGGGACAACCTGCAGAGGATATCCGGGCGCGGCGGTGCCTCTCACCCCAGTTGCTCCACGACGGCTGCTACAGCAGGACTGTGGAGAAGGTCCCGACATCCTCGAAGCCGACCCGGGCGTACGTGGCGCGCGCGCTGGTGTTGAAGTCGTTGACGTAGAGGGTGACCCACCGCGCCCGGGTGGCCATCACCTGCTCCACGACCGCGGCCATCAGCGGGACGGACAGTCCCCGGCCGCGAAGGTGCGGCGCGAGCCATACCCCCTGAAGCTGCGCGCAGCCGAGCGCCACGGAGCCGACATCCGCCTTGAAGATCACGGCGCCGTCCTCGATCGCGACGAAGGTGTGGCCTCGGTCGATCAGCGCCAGCAAAGCGGAGCGGTACGCCGCGCCCGACCCGGAGTAGGGCGGATAACCGATCTCCCCCTCGAACATGTGCGCCGCCGCGGGCATCACCAGGTCGACCTCGGCCAGCGTGGCGGGCCGGACACGGGGGTCCAGCTCGACCCCCAGGGCCGAGGGGGGGTCCATGGTGCTCATCAGGGGCTGGTTGCTCCGCACCGCTCGGGCCGGACCCCAGGCGGACTCGAGATGGCGCCACAGCTCGGTCACCTGGTCTGCCGGCCCGAGGACGGATGCGCAGTGCCGGCGCCACCGGCGGGCCCGGTCGGCGAAGAAGACGAGGCTCTCCTCGTCGGCCTCCACGGGCACGAGGTTGGCGCTGGACCAGCACAGCGACTCCAGCAGCCCGTCCACCTTGTGTCCCAGGACGCTGCCGGGCTGGCTGCTCAACGCCCCTTCCAGCAGCCGAGCAGCCACGAAGACGTTCGCGGGCAGGTTCCGCGCGCACAGCTCCAGCGCGGCATCGCGATCCGATGGCGACAGCGCGTGGACCGGGTTACGAGTGCGGAGCACGAGGTCAGCCTAGGGCGTGCTCGCCGTAGCGCGACGCGAAACGCGGGCCCCCGCGCGGCCGGCCGTCACCGGGTGGTGTGAACGCGCACGTCAACGGGTAGACCGGGTCCCACGACGGACGAAAAGTGCGGATCCGGCCGCTCGGTGGAGCCCCCGGTTGTCTGGCGATGATCCTCGTTCTCGGTGCTGCTGTCGGTCCTGCCCTCAGCTGACGGTGACGGTGGGCGCTCCAGCGCCGACGGTCTGGTTCTCGCCCATCTCCTCGGCGATCCGCATCGCCTCTTCGATGAGGGTTTCGACGATCTGAGACTCGGGCACCGTCTTGACGACCTCGCCCTTGACGAAGATCTGGCCTTTCCCGTTGCCCGACGCGACCCCGAGGTCGGCCTCGCGCGCTTCTCCCGGGCCGTTGACGACGCAGCCCATGACGGCCACTCGCAGCGGCACCTCCATGCCCTCGAGCCCTGCGGTCACCTCGTCGGCGAGCGTGTAGACGTCGACCTGAGCGCGGCCGCACGATGGGCACGACACGATCTCCAGCTTGCGTGGCCTGAGGTTCAGGGACTGCAGGATCTGGTTGCCGACCTTCACCTCCTCCACGGGAGGCGCTGAGAGCGACACCCGGATGGTGTCGCCGATGCCCTTGGAGAGCAGCGCGCCGAACGCCGTGGCGGACTTGATGGTGCCCTGGAACGCCGGACCGGCCTCGGTCACCCCGAGGTGCAGCGGCCAGTCGCCTCGCTCGGCGAGCAGCTCGTAGGCCCGGACCATGACGACCGGGTCGTTGTGCTTCACCGAGATCTTGAAGTCATGGAAGTCGTGCTCCTCGAAGAGCGACGCCTCCCACACCGCCGACTCCACGAGCGCCTCTGGGGTGGCCTTCCCGTACTTCTGGAGCAGCCGGGGGTCGAGGGACCCCGCGTTCACGCCGATCCGCAGCGATACGCCCGCGTCCTTGGCGGCCTGGGCGATCTGCTTGACCTGGTCGTCGAACTTCCGGATGTTGCCCGGGTTGACCCGGACCGCGGCGCAGCCCGCGTCGATGGCGGCGAAGACGTACTTGGGCTGGAAGTGGATGTCCGCGATCACGGGGATCTGCGACTTGCGCGCGATCGCAGGCAGCGCGTCCGCGTCGTCCTGGCTCGGGCAGGCCACCCGGACGATGTCGCACCCCGCGGCCGTGAGCTCTGCGATCTGCTGGAGCGTCGCGTTGACGTCCGTGGTGGGGGTGGTGCACATCGACTGGACCGAGATGGGCGCGTCCCCGCCGACCTCCACCTTGCCGACCTTGATCTTGCGGGTCCGGCGACGGGGTGCCAGGACGGGGGCAGGCGCGGACGGCATACCAAGTGAGACGGTCATGGACGAAGTATCTCCCAGAGGTGGACAGAAGCCGGTTTCGGGTGAGTCAGCCACCGAGGCTGATCGGCTTGACGATGTCGGCGTAGATCAGCAGGACCGACATCACGATGAGGACGGACGACACGGCGTAGGCGACGGGCAGCGCCTTGGCGACGTCGACGTGGCCCGGGTCCCGGCGGCCCAGGATGCGCGCACCGTTGCGCTTCAGGCCCTCCCACAGCGCCCCTGCGACGTGGCCGCCGTCCAGCGGCAGGAGCGGGATGAGGTTGAACACGAACAGGGCCAGGTTGAGCGAGGCGATGAGGCTGAGCAGGAAGACGAAGGGGTTGATGCCGTCAGGCCCGCCGATCCACGCCACCTTGCCCGCGCTTGCCTCGCCGGCCATCCGGCCCACGCCGACGACGGAGACCGGGCCGTTGGGGTCCCGTGCTCCAGAGCCGAACGCCGCCTTGACGACCCCGGTCATCTTCTGGGGGATGTGCAGGATGACGCCGGCGGTCTGCTCCAGCCCCTGCCCCACGACGGACGGCACGACCGACAGCGGCTGCCGCTGGTAGGACACCGGAGCGGCGGAGCTGATGCCGAGGAACCCCGCGGTGACCACGACCGGCTGGCCGTCCTGGTCGACCAGAGGCGTCCCGTTGGGACCGACCTGCTGGACGGTGTTGCGGATCGGCGTCGCCACGAGGGTCTTGTCCACGCCGTCACGACGTACGACGATCGTGGTCCTCTCCCCCACCCGCGGCCGGACCAGCCGGCCCACGTCCGTGGTGCGGGTGACCGGCTGCCCCGCGACGGAGAGGAGAAGGTCGCCGGGGCGCAGGCCTGCCATGTATGCCGGCGTCTTGGGGTCGGTCGGCGCACAGGTGGTCTTGGCCGCGGCCTGCTTGGCCGGCACGACACACTCGCTGACCGAGGCCACCTTCGCGCCCTTCCCCGGAGTCGCGACGCCGTAGAGCGTCACGATGCCACTGAGCAGCACCACCGCGATGAGGAGGTTCATCAAGGGGCCGCCCATCATGACGACGACCTTCTTCGGCACGGAGAGCCGGTAGAACACGCGGCGCTCGTCGCCGGGCCGGATCTCCTCCAGGCTGAGCTGTCGCGCCTCGTCCGCAAGCTGGGAGAACCGGCCCGTGCTCGAGACCCGCAAGGTCCCCGGCTTGTCCCCGGGACGCGGCGGAAACATCCCGATCATCCGGATGTAGCCGCCGAGCGGGATGGCTTTGATGCCGTACTCGGTCTCCCCACGCCGGCGTGACCACAGCGTCGGGCCGAAGCCGACCATGTACTGCGTCACCTTGACGCCGAACCTCTTGGCCGGCACAAGGTGGCCGATCTCGTGCAGGCCGATCGACAGCCCGACGCCGAGCACGACGAAGAGCACGCCGAGCAGGTATCTCACCATCAGCGCAGCACCCCCTGAGGGAAGAGTTCCGTGGGCAGACCCAGCACCTTCCGTGCCTCGTGACGAGCCCACGAGTCGGCCCGCATCACGTCCTCAACGGTCAGGGCCGCCGATTCGATCCCGGACGGCTCCATCCCCGCGAGGGATCCGGACGCGTGCTCGTGCACGACGCGGGCGACCGTGTCCACGATGTCCAGGAAGCCGATGCGCCCCTCGTGGAAGGCGTCGACCGCCACCTCGTTCGCCGCGTTGTAGACGGCCGGGAAGGTCCTGCCGGCGCTGCCGACCTCGCGTGCGAGCCGCACTGCGGGAAACGTCTCGTCGTCCAGCGGCTCGAACTGCCACTCCTGTGCACGGCTCCAGTCGACACCGGCGTCCACGTCGGCCAGCCGCCGCGGCCACGACAGTCCCAGCGCGATCGGCACCAGCATCCTGGGCGGCCCGGCCTGGGCGATGGTCGACCCGTCCACGAACTCCACCATCGAGTGGACCAGCTGCTGGGGGTGCACCACGACGTCGATGCGCTCGAACGGCAGGTCGAACAGCAGATGCGCCTCGATGACCTCCAGACCCTTGTTGACCAGCGTCGCGGAGTTCGTGGTGACCACGCGCCCCATGGAGAAGTTCGGGTGCGCAAGCGCGTCGGCGGGGCCCACCGCACGCAGTGACTCCCGGCTGCGGCCGCGGAACGGACCTCCGCTGGCGGTGAGGACGAGGCGCCTGACCTCCTGTGGGGCCCCGGCTCGCAGACACTGGGCGATGGCTGAGTGCTCCGAGTCCACCGGCACGATCTGGCCCGGGGCCGCCGCCGCCTTGACGACCGGGCCCCCGACGATCAGCGACTCCTTGTTGGCGAGGGCGAGCGTCGAGCCCTGGGCCAGCGCAGCCAGCGTCGGTCGGAGCCCGATGGCGCCAGTGATCCCGTTGAGCACCACGTCGGCCCCACAGCCGGCGGCAGCCACGGAGGCTTCCGGTCCGACGACGACCTGAGGCCGGTAGGTCGGGCGCCCCGCGCGGCTCGCGTAGGCGCTGACCGCCTCCGCGACGCCCTCGTGCGTCCCGGACCCGACCGCGACGAGCTCGACCTCGAAGCGCACCGCCTGTTCCGCGAGCAGGTCGACGTTCGAGCCGGCACTCAGCGCGACGACCCGCAGATGATCGGGGTTGCGCGCCACGACGTCCAGAGCCTGGGTGCCGATCGAGCCGGTCGACCCCAGGACGGCGACGGTACGCGGTGAGCTCACCACCTCATTCTCCCATGACGCCTGTGCCGTGAAGGCGGCCGACGGGGCGCGTCGGTCATTCGCGGAAGACGCGCTCCTCCACGAGCTGCTCCTGGACGATCCGGCCCTCGGGCTCGAAGCGTCCCTGGTCGAACCGCTTCTGGAACTCCAGCTCCAAGTGGTCGGCGCCGCTGCGGTTCTTCTCGATGGACATGACGACCCACTGGCGGTAACGCTCGGCGTTCCCGAGGTTGTACACGAGATGGTGCTTGGCGACCACGTCGTACTTGTCGTTGAGGATGAGCACCACGTCGGCCTCGTACGCCAGGGCGGAGGAGCCCCGCAGGTCGTGGACCCGCATCCGCGTGCCGGGTGCAAGGCTGCCCTTCTCAGCGGCCACGATGGCCAGCACGGGCACCTCGCACTCCAGGGCGAGGTCCTTCAGCCCCTCGACGACCACCGTGACCCGATCGTCCTCGCCGGCGGTCGGCTGCGAGACCGGCACCTTCTGCAGGTAGTCGACCACCACGAGCGGCGGGGTGCCGTCGCGCTCGATCAGCGCGCGCACCGTCCGGTGGATCTCCTCGAGCGTCGTCTTGGCACCGCTGGAGGTGTGCAGGTGGAGGCGGTCGCCGTAGCCGGCCAGCGCCGCCACGGCCTCGGCGCCTCCGACGGTCCCCGAGAACCGCTCGCTCAGCGAGTGCGCCTTGCTGTGCCTGGCCTCGAACCCCTGCCGGATCTTGGTGAGGTTCACCGCCTCCGTCCCGGCGATGGCGGCTGCCTCCACGGCGATCAGGCGCTCGAGGACGCTGTGCGAGTCGTGCTCGAAGGAGAAGAGGACCGCCGCGCGGCGGGCCGCCACGGCGTTGCGCATCATCTGCAGCGCCATCGCCGTCTTTCCGAGACCCTGCGGACCGCCCAGCAGGACCAGCTCACCCGAGCGGAACCCGCCGGAGAGTGCCATGTCGAGAGCGCCGAAACCCGAGGGGAACACGCGCGCCCCGGCAGTCCGACCGAGGCGGAGCTGCTCGTCGGTCTCCTCCAGCACCTCGCTCAGCGAGTGCAGCCGACTGCCCCTGCGTCCGGTAGCCGGCTCGTCGCTGGTCGACTGGGCCTGCGAGGGCCAGGACGCGGGGGCAACGGACTCCAAGCTCGCCATGCGGCGATTGAACCCGACCGTGAGCAGTTCGTGACCTGATCCGGCCCAAGACCGCCCGAATGGCCGATCCCCGAGTTCGGACGCTAGGGGGCAATTCCGACGTACGTCGTCTCCAGGTACTCCTCGATGCCCTCGAACCCGCCCTCACGTCCGAAGCCCGAGGCCTTGACCCCGCCGAACGGCGCGGCCGGGTTGGAGATGATCCCCTGGTTGACGCCGATCATCCCGTACTCCAGCGCCTCGCTGACGCGGATGACGCGGCTCAGGTCGTTGGTGAAGACGTAGGAGGCGAGGCCGTACTCCGTGCTGTTCGCGCGGCGGACCGCCTCCTCCTCGGTGGCGAAGGTGGCGATCGGCGCCACGGGGCCGAAGATCTCCTCCGTCATCATCCTGGCGTCCATCGGGACGTCGGTGAGCACCGTCGGCTCGAAGAAGTAGCCGCGGCCGGGAACCGCCGAGCCCCCGGTGACCACGGTGGCGCCCTTGTCACGGGCGTCCTGCACCAGCTCGCTGACACCGTCGCGGGCCTTGGCGTCGATGAGCGGGCCGACGTCGACGCCCTTCTTCGTCCCCTTGCCGAGCGTGAGCCCGCGCATCCGCTCGGCGAACTTCGTCGCGAAGTCGTCGGCCACGCTCTCGTGGACGAAGAAGCGGTTAGCCGCCGTGCAGGCCTCGCCGATGTTGCGCATCTTGGCGAGCATGGCGCCCTCGACGGCCCGGTCGAGGTCGGCGTCCTCGAAGACGATGAACGGAGCGTTCCCACCCAGCTCCATGGACACCCGCAGGAGCTGCTCCGCCGACTGCTCCACGAGCTTGCGGCCGACCCCCGTGGAGCCCGTGAACGTCAGCTTGCGCAGCCGTGGGTCCCGGACCAGCGGCTCCATCACCTCGCCGGTGCTGGACGTCGTCACGACGTTGAGGACGCCGGCCGGCAGGCCGACCTCACGCAGCAGCTCGGCCAGGGCCAGCATCGTCAGCGGCGTCTGGCTCGCCGGCTTCATCACCATGGTGCAACCGGCGGCGATGGCGGGTCCGATCTTGCGGGTGCCCATGGCCAGCGGGAAGTTCCACGGCGTGATCATCAGCGTCGGGCCCACGGGCTTCTTCATGGTGAGCAGCCGGGTGGCCCCGTTGGGAGCGGTCGACCACCGTCCGTGGATACGCACGGCCTCCTCCGAGAACCACCGGAAGAACTCGGCGCCGTAGATCACCTCGCCGCGAGACTCGGCAAGGGTCTTCCCCATCTCGAGCGTCATGAGGGTGGCCAGCTCCTCGGCCTGCGCGGTGATCCGCTCGAACGCGGCGCGGAGGATCTCGCCACGCTCCCGCGGCGCGGTCCTGGCCCAGTCCTCCTGGGCTGCGACAGCGGCGTCCAGAGCTGCCTTGCCGTCCGCCGGGCCGGCGTCGGCCACCTGTGCGAGAACGCCTCCCGTCGAGGGATCCTCGACGTCGAGCGTCGCTCCGTCGGCGGCCGGACGCCACTGGCCGGCGATGAGCAGGCCCTTGGGGACCGAGTCGATGAGGGACTTCTGGGTGATGGTCATCAGGGGGTGCCTCCGTCGCTGTGGTGCTGGTCAACGCTGTGGTGCTGGTCAACGCTGTGGTGCTGGTCAACGCTGTCGTGCTGGTGAGCGCTGTCGTGCTCGTGATGTCGCTGGTCATGGTGCTGGTCGTGGGCCAGCCCGGTGTGGTGGTGCGTGCCGCCGAACGGCTGCGTCGGCTCGGGGACCCGGCCAGCCAGGAGCGGCTGCGCCGGGTCCCAGGTGGTGCCCTCCCGCGCGTCGCGCCGTCGGCGTGCGATCGCGGAGAGAGCCTCGAGCACGACGCGGTTCGCCAGGGCGGCGGTGATGTCTGCGTGGTCGTACGGCGGGCTCACCTCCACGACGTCCACCCCCACGACGGGAAGCTCGAGGCAGATCCGGCGGACCGAGTCGAGCAGCTCACGTGCCGAGAGACCGCCCGGCTCCGGGGTGCCGGTCCCGGGCGCGTGCCCCGGGTCGCATACGTCGATGTCCACCGAGAGGAACACGCCGTCACACTCGTCGGTGGCGATCGCGAACGCCTCGCTCAGGCACTCCTGCAGACCCCGATGGACGATCTCCGTCATCTCGAAGGAGCGCATCTGCTGGCCGGCCATCCAGTCCAGCGTCTCGGGGGGTGGCCAGTAGCCGCGAAGCCCCACCTGGAGGAACCGGTCGCCGCGCAGGGCACCGGACTCGATGAGGCGCCGCATCGGCTGTCCGTGTCCCCACAGCGAGCCGAACTCGATGTCGCCGGTGTCCGCGTGAGCGTCGAAGTGGATCATCGACACGCGTCCGTGACCGAGGGCGTTGGCCACGCCCTTGGCGTCCGGGAACGCGATCGAGTGGTCACCGCCGAGGACGACCGGGATGGCGCCCACCCGGGCCACCTTCTCCACCGACGCCTCCAGGATCGGCAAGGACCGCTCGATGTCGCCGGAGTACATCTCGACGTCCCCCGCGTCGAGGACGCGCAGCTCGGCCAGACCGTCCGTACGCAGCGCCAGCGAGGGCCTGGAGCCGTCGTGGGGCAGGTAGTCGGTCATCCGGATCGCCTGCGGTCCGAAGCGGGTCCCGGGACGGTGCGACGTCCCGCCGTCGAACGGTGCGCCGAGGATGACGACGTCGGCGCCGGCGAACGTGGACTCGTCGTCCAGGTCGCACCGGTCCACACCGAGGAAGGTGAAGTCGGGCCCATACTGCTGGCCGTAACGCGTCATGCAGCGACCCTATTCCTGAGGGGGGTCGGCACCCTCAGCGGTCTTCCATGCGCCAGGGCGAGCCATAGCCCTGCGGCTTCGGCGCTGCCAGCAGGTCGAGGAACGGCACGGCGTCGAACGCCTCCGGGCCGAGCACCCCCGTTGCCTTCCAGCTCCCGTTGGCGATGAGCTCGAGAGCGACGACCGGGTTGAGCGCCGTCTGCCACACGACGCACTGAGCGCCGTACTCGCGCATCGTCTCCTCGTTGTCCGCCACGTGGTAGAGGTACGTGCGACGCGGGTGCCGTCCCTGCCCTTGCCGGTCACCAGGACGCCCGCGCACGTCTTGCCCTTCATCCGCGGGCCGATGCTCGCAGGGTCGGGCAACACCGCCGCCACCACGTCCCTGGGAGACACCTCGACGCCCTTCACGGTCACCGGGTCCGTCCCGTCCAGTCCCAGGGTGTGCAGCGTCTTGAGGATGGTGATGAGGTCCTCGCCCAGGCCGTACTTGAACGTGACGCGCTTCGCGTCCAGCCACCTCGGCATGAGGAGCACCTCCTCATGCTCCACATGGACGCACTCCACCGGTCCGATGCCCTCGGGAAAGTCGAACACCTCCGGCTCGCTGAAGGGCGGAAGCGTGTAGAACCCGGCCTCCACGTCTGCGCCCGCTGCGTCGGCGCGGTCCTTCTCCCACACCACGGGCGGGTTGAGGCACTCCTCGATGATCGTCCACATCGAGAACCCCGGGGCGAACGTCTCGTTCCCGTCGGCGTCGTGGACCGTGAGGTTGGCCCCGTCCCGCGTCGCCAGCTCGTCCACCTCGGAGAACAGGTGGTCCACGGCGTACCGGGCGAAGACGTCCGACAGACCCGGCTCGACACCGACTCCGAGCAGCGCCAGCTGGTTCGCGCGCTCCCACTCCCCGGACATCGCCAGCTGTTCGTCGCCGAGCTTCACGTAGGGCTTGGCGTAGGGCTCGTCGGGGTGCCGTCGGGAGAGGCTCATGGCCATGTCGAGGTAGCCGGCCCCGGCGGCCAGGGCCCCTCGGAAGACGGGCATCACGAACCGCGGGTCCACCGCGTTGAACACGTGCGTCGCCCGGTGCTCCACGGCGAGTGCGGTGACCGCTGCCTCGTCGCCCGCGTCGACCTGTGCGGCGACCAGCCGGGCCTCGCCAGGCCTGCGCGCCGTGGCCGCGGCCACTGTGGCCCGCGCCCGTGCCAGGTCGTAGTCCGCGACCACGAGCGCCTCGAAGAAGTCGCGTTCCACGGCGATGCGCGCGGCCGCGTCACCGACGCCGCCGGCGCCGATCAGGAGGATCCGCATGGGGATTCCTATCTTTTGCGGGCGTTGCCGACGAGCTGCCCGGCGACTACCAGCAGCACAGCGATGACGAACATCGAGAAGCCGATGACGTTGGCCTGCGCGGGGATCCCGCGCAGGTAGGACACATACACGAACTTCGGGAACGTCGTCTCGTCACCGGAGACGAAGTTGGTGATGATGAAGTCGTCGAACGACAGGGAGAACGCAAGTAGCGCGGCGGAGACGATCCCGGGCAGGACCAAGGGGAAGGTGACCCGCCAGAAGGTCCCGCCCGGACCGGCGTACAGGTCCTGTGCCGCTTCCTCCAAGCGGGGGTCCAGGCTCTGCAGGCGTGCCTTGACCGTGACGACGACGAAGCTGATGCAGAACATGATGTGCGCGATGACGATCGTCCAGAAGCCGAGCCTCAGACCGAACCTGGAGAAGCCCTGCACGAAGATCGTCAGCAGGCTCGCGCCCAGCACGATCTCCGGCGTGGCCATGGGGATGAACACCAGTACGTTGCTCACCCCGCGACCCGGGAACCGGTGTCGTACCAGCGCGAAAGCCAGCATGGTGCCCAGGACCGTCGCCACGACGGTGGCTATCGCGCCCACCTGCAACGACACGACGAGCGCGTCGCAGACTCCCGGCGCACCGCAGGGGTCTCGCCAGTGCTTCAAGGTCGGCCCCGCCGCACCGTTCCAGACGATGTTCGACTTGCGATAGTCGTTGAAGGAGAAGGCGAAGGTGTAGGCGACCGGCACGAAGAGGTACAGCAGCACGGTCAGCGCCGTGATCATCGCGACATGCGTGGTGAGCCAGGTGCGAACGCGGCGGGGGACGGAGGGACCGCGACCCGCTGGCGGCCGGCTCGCGCCGGTCGCGGGCGTAGGGGCGGGGCGGGCGGTCGCCGTGCTCAAGCCGGTCACAGCAGCTCCTCCGTGCCGAAGCGGCGAACATAGACGAACACCATGGCGAGGATGAGGGCCATGAGCGTGAAGCTCAGGGCCGCCGCGACGGGGAACCCACCGAGCACCCTGAAGAACTGGCTCTCGATGACGTTGCCCACCATCTTCGTGCTTCGGTCGGAACCAAGCAGCTCGGCGTTGACGTAGTCGCCGGCCGCCGGGATGAAGGTGAGCAGGGTCCCCGCGATCACGCCCGGGAGGCTGACCGGCAGGGTCACGGTCCGGAAGGTGGTGAACCCGTTGGCGTAGAGGTCTCCCCCGGCCTCGATGACCTTGGGATCCGCCCGCTCCAGCGACGCGTAGATCGGCAGGACCATGAAGGGAAGGAAGTTGTACGTCAGCCCAGCGACCACGGCCACCCAGGTTTCGGTGATCCGGCCCCCGGGAAGCAGGTGCAGGGTGTTGAGGACGCGAGCCACCGGCCCTTCGTCCGCGAGGATCTGACGCCAGGCGATCGTGCGCAGGATGAACGAGGTGAAGAACGGTGCGATGACGGCGATCATCATGACGTTGCGCCAGCGCCCGGCCTTGAACGCCATCGCGTAGGCGAGCGGGTAGGCGAGGACGAAGGCGAAGAACGTCGCGAGCCCGGCGTAGAGGAGCGAGCGACCGAAGTGTCCGGCGAACTGCGTGATGGCGGTGAGGTAGTTGCCGGCGTTGACATCCCGGTAGTAGTAGCCCGGGTACCCCGGAAAACCGCTCTGCAGCGAGACGGCGAAGAGCTGGATCAGGGGCAGTAGGAAGAAGAGCACCAACCAGAGCGCGCCGGGCAGCAGCAGGAGGTACGCCGCGATCCCACCACGTCGGCGACCCTGGCCAGGAGCCGGCCCGCCCGCATGCGTTCCGGCCCCAGCCGTATGCGCGAGCGCGGTCACGACGCCACCCTCGCTTCCTCCGCCGACGCCTCGTCGGCCTCCACGCCGAAGGCGTGCCCGGAGTCCCAGCCCAGCCAGACGGCGTCTCCTGGCCGGATGGTGTTGCGCTCGACGTCGAGGTTCTGCTCGTAGACGCCCCACACCGCCCCGCTGGGCACGGTGACGAGGAACTGTGTCGCCACCCCGGTGAAGGACACGTCCATGACGGTCGCCTTGACGTCGTTCCCAGCTCCGGCGGGCTGCTCGGTGGAGATGCGGACCTTCTCGGGACGCACTCCGAACATGATGGGACCGCTGGTGACCGCCGACCGGTCGCGAGGGATGCGCACCGTGGTCCCGGCCACCTCCACCACGAGGTCGTGACCGTCCGCTCCCGTGATGCGTCCGGTGCCGAGGTTGGACTGCCCGACGAAGTTGGCCACGAACGACGTACGGGGCAGGTCGTACAGCTCCTCGGGGTGGCCCATCTGCTCGATCCGGCCGGCGTTCATCACGGCGACGGTGTCGGCCATGGTCATGGCCTCCTCCTGGTCGTGCGTGACATGGATGAAGGTGAGTCCCACCTCCGTCTGGATCCGCTTGAGCTCCACCTGCATCTGACGGCGCAGCTTGAGGTCCAGGGCGCCGAGCGGCTCGTCGAGCAGCAGGACCTCCGGGCGGTTCACCAGAGCGCGGGCCAGGGCCACCCGCTGCTGCTGGCCGCCCGAGAGCTGAGCGGGCTTTCGCCCCGCCATGGCAGACATCTGGACCAGCTCCAGCGCGTCCTCGGCCGACCGGGCGGCGTCGGCGTCGCCGCGCCGCTTGGGACCGAACGCGACGTTGTCGCGGATGGTGAGGTGCGGGAAGAGCGCGTAGCTCTGGAACACCGTGTTGACCGGCCTCTCGTACGGCCGTGACCCGGTCAGGTCGGTGTCGCCGATGAGCACCCGTCCGCGAGTCGGCTGCTCGAGGCCGGCGACCATCCGCAGCGTGGTCGTCTTGCCACAGCCGGACGGGCCCAGGAGAGCGAAGAAGGACCCGCGCGGCACGGTGAGGCTCAGGTCGTCGACGGCCGTGAAGGCTGCGAACTCCTTGGTCACCGCCTCGAGGTGCAGGTCACCCTGTGCTCTGCGGAACCCGGACGAGCCGGTGGAGAAGAGTGCCATCAGTTGCCCACCACCTTTGCCCACGCGGCGCTGTACTCGGCGTCCTCGGCCGGGGAGAGCGCTCGGAACCCCTGGATGTTGTGTTGCTTGATGTAGTCGGCGCTGGGGAAGATGAACGGGCTCTTGGCGAGCTCCGGGTCGATCTTCTCCATCTCGCGCTGAGCGCCCTGGACCGGGCAGATGTAGTTCACGTAGGCGGCGACCTTGGCTGCCACGGCCGGGTCGTAGTAGTAGTTCATCAGCGCCATGGCGTTCTTGCGGTGCGTGGAGGTGATCGGCACCATCATGTTGTCGCTCCAGAGGGTGCCTCCGGACTCGGGGATGACGAACTGCCAGTCGGGGTTCTCGGTCTCCGCCCGGAGGATGAACAGGTCGCCGCTCCACACGATCCCGGCCAGCGCGTTGCCCGACTTGAGGTCCTCCAGATAGCTGTTGCCCTTGACCCGGCGGATGTGGCCGTCGCTGATCCGCTTGTCAACCTCGGCGAACGCCTTCTCGATCTGCACCTTCGTGAAGGGGTTGGAGATGTCGACGCCCTGCTGCTGCATGATCAGCGCGGCGGTGTCGCGGAACTCGCTGAGGACCACGACGCGGCCCTTGAGGTCGTCGGCCCACAGGTCGTCCAGCGACTTCAGGTCGCGGCCGACCTTCGCCTTGTTGTATCCGATTCCGGCGAAGCCGCTCTGCCAGGTGATGGAGTGGGTGCGCCCCGGGTCGAACGAGACGTCCTTCAGCGGCTCGAGCATCGCTCCCACGTTGGGCATGTGGATGATGTCGAGCGGCTGCACCATGCCGTCGCGGATGACCCGAGCGGCCATCCAGTCGGTCAGCGTGAAGATGTCGCGGTCGATGTCCTGCTTCGCCCGGAGCTGGGGAGCGACCTTGTTGACGTACGAGTCGTTGTCCTCGATGTCCTCGGTGTAGCTCGCCTTGATGCCCGTCTTGGCGATGAAGGCCTCCAGGGTCGGGTACTTCTTGGTGCCCTCGTCGTAGTCGAGGTATGCCGTCCAGTTGGCCCACCGGACGACCTTCTCGGTGTCCGACCGGTCGGTCGGCAGCTTGACCGCGGCGGGGCCACCCGCTGGGGGCAGCGGGGGCGCGCACGCCGCCAGACCCGTTGCTGCGGCGCCCAGTCCGGCAGCGCCGAGCAACCCGCGCCGCGAGATCGTGAGCTGCGCCAGCCGCCGCAGCATCGGGTCAGCGGGAGGGGGTTTACTGGTCACGAGGCACCTGTCGCTCGAAGGGATGGGGTGGTTCAGCTCTCGATGTTCGCCATGACGTGCTTGATGCGGGTGTAGTCCTCGAAGCCGTACATCGACAGGTCCTTGCCATAGCCGGACTTCTTGAACCCGCCGTGCGGCATCTCCGCCACGATCGGGATGTGGGTGTTGATCCATACGCAGCCGAAGTCCAGAGCCTTGGACACTCGCATCGCCCGGCCGAAGTCCCTGGTCCACACACTGGAGGCAAGGCCGTAGTCCACGCCGTTGGCCCAGCGGATGGCCTCCTGTTCGTCGGTGAACTGCTGCACCGTGATGACCGGCCCGAAGATCTCGTCCTGGATCACCTCGTCGTCCTGGATGAGCCCCGACAGCACGGTCGGCTCGAGGAAGAAGCCGTCGCCGAGACCGGTGACCCGGTGCCCGCCGGCCGCGATGGAGGCGTGGTCGGGCAGTCGCGACAGGAAGCCCTCGACCCGCTCGAGCTGCCCACGGTTGTTGACCGGCCCGAGGAGGGCGTCCCCGTCGTCGGGCAGCCCGACCTTCGCGGAGCTCTTGGCGTAGTCACCGAGGGCGGAGACGAAGTCGTCGTGGATCCGAGGTGCGGCCAGAACCCGGGTTGCCGCCGTACAGTCCTGGCCGGCGTTGAAGTATCCGGCTGTGGCGATACCTTCGACCGCTGCCTCGATGTCCGCGTCGTCGAACACCACGACCGGCGCCTTGCCGCCGAGCTCGAGGTGGACCCGCTTCACGTCCCTGCTGGCGCTCTGCGCGACCTGGATGCCGGCCCGCACCGAGCCCGTGATGGCGACCAGCGCGGGAGTCCTGTGCTCGACGACTGCACGACCGGTCTCCCGGTCGCCGGTGACCACGTTGAAGGTGCCGGCCGGAAGGAACTCGGAGGCGATCTCCGCCAGCAGGAGCGTGGTCTCGGGCGTGGTGTCCGAGGGCTTCAGGACGATGCTGTTACCCGCAGCCAGAGCCGGACCGATCTTCCAGACCGCCATCATCATCGGGTAGTTCCACGGCGTCACCTGGCCCACGACGCCGATCGGCTCCCGCCGGATCCAGCTCGTGTGCCCCTTCAGGTACTCGCCCGCGGCGCGCCCTTCGAGCACCCGGGCCGCACCTGCGAAGAAGCGCAGCTGGTCGACCATCGGGGGAAGCTCCTCACTGGCCGTGAGGGCGTACGGCTTGCCGGTGTTCTCGGCCTCGAGCTTCACGAAGTCGTCGGCGCGTGCCTCGATGGCGTCGGCGAACTTCAGCAGCGCCTGCTGACGCTCACTGGGCGTCGTCTGGCCCCACTCTGCGAAGGCCTTGGCGGCGGCGGCATACGCGGCGTCGACGTCTGCCTCGCCGGACACGGGGGCCTTGGCGACCACCTGAGCGGTGACCGGGCTGACGATGTCGGAGAAGTCGTCGGTCTGCGCCTCGACATACTCCCCGTCGATGAAGTTGCGCAGGACACGAGGGGCTGCGGACGTGGCAGTCACGGTGAGTCTCCCAGGATGGTTCGAAGGGGGGTACGGATTCCGATGCCAGGCACTCTAGCCCGCTCATGATGGATTTCAATAGGTCTGGGCGCCGTGATTGACGAAAACTGCTGAAGAACTCCCTGTTCGCGACTGATTCCGTGGCTTGGGGACTTGCGCCAAACGTCAGCAAAGGCCACCATGGCGGCGTGACCCGCGCTTCCAGCACCGCCGATGGGCGCCTCGACGACGTGTCGAAGGCGATCATCGAGCAGCTCCAGGAGGACGGCAGGCAGTCCTACGCCACCATCGCGAAGCGCGTCGGCCTCTCGGAGGCTGCCGTGCGGCAACGGGTGCAGCGCCTGCTCGACTCCGGGGTGATGCAGATCGTCGCGGTGACCGATCCCCTCCAGGTCGGGTTCCACCGGCAGGCGATGATCGGGATCCGAGTGGACGGCGACCTCACGCCGGTCGGGGAAGCCCTGACCGAGATGCGCGAGGTCGACTACGTCGTCACCACGGCCGGCAGCTTCGACCTGCTCGCCGAGGTGGTCTGCGAGGACGACGACGAGCTTCTCGAACTGCTCACCAAGCGGATCCGGACCCTTCCGGGGGTGCAGACCACGGAGACGTTTGTCTACCTGAAACTCAACAAGCAGCACTACAACTGGGGAACGAGATGACCACAACTCCCACGCCCGTCACGACACCTGGCGGCTCGGCGTACGCCGACGCCGCCCGTGACCACCTCTGGATGCACTTCACTCGCCACTCCACGTACGAGCAGGGCGGTCAGGTTCCCGTCATCGTGCGCGGTGAGGGCTACAAGATCTACGACGACCGGGGCAAGGAGTACATCGACGGCCTCGCCGGGCTGTTCGTCGTCCAGGTGGGACACGGCCGCGCGGAGCTGGCCGAGGCCGCTGCCAAGCAGGCCAAGGAGCTGGCGTTCTTCCCGCTGTGGTCCTATGCCCACCCCCGGGCCATCGAGCTGGCCGAACGGCTCGCGGCGGGCGCACCCGGCGACCTCAACCGCGTCTTCTTCACCACGGGCGGCGGCGAGGCCGTCGAGACCGCGTGGAAGCTGGCCAAGCAGTACTTCAAGCTCCGCGGAAAGCCCACGAAGCACAAGGTGATCAGCCGCTCGGTCGCCTACCACGGGACTCCGCAGGGCGCCCTTTCGATCACGGGGATCCCCGCCGCGAAGGAGATGTTCGAGCCGCTCGTGCCCGGCGCGTTCAAGGTGCCCAACACCAACCTCTACCGCGCACCGGAGCACCTGCGCGACGACGAGAAGGCCTTCGGGCGCTGGGCCGCCGACCGCATCGCCGAGGCGATCGAGTTCGAGGGCCCTGACACGGTGGCCGCGGTGTTCCTCGAGCCGGTGCAGAACTCCGGCGGGTGTTTTCCGCCCCCGCCCGGCTACTTCGAGCGCGTCCGGGAGATCTGCGACGAGTACGACGTCCTGCTCGTGTCCGACGAGGTGATCTGCGCCTTCGGCCGGATCGGGTCGATGTTCGCCTGCGACGACTTCGGCTACCAGCCGGACATCATCACCTGCGCCAAGGGCATGACGTCGGGCTACTCCCCCATCGGCGCCATGATCGCCAGCGAGCGGCTGTTCGAGCCGTTCAAGCAGGGCACCACCAGCTTCCCGCACGGGTACACGTTCGGAGGACACCCCGTGTCGTCGGCAGTGGCCATGGCGAACCTGGACGTCTTCGAGCGCGAAGGCCTGAACGACCATGTCAAGGAGCACGCCCCGGCCTTCCGCGCGACGCTCGAGAAGCTGCTCGACCTGCCCATCGTCGGTGACGTGCGTGGGGCCGGGTACTTCTACGGCATCGAGCTCGTCAAGGACAAGGACACGCGTGAGACGTTCAACGACGCCGAGTCCGAACGGCTGCTGCGTGGCTACCTCTCGAAGGCGCTGTTCGACGCGGGGATCTACTGCCGGGCCGACGACCGTGGCGACCCGGTGATCCAGCTGGCTCCTCCGCTGATCGTGGGGCCGGCCGAGTTCGACGACATCGAGTCGCGGCTGCGCTCGGTGCTCAAGGACGCCGAGAAGCACCTCTGACGACAGGGGTCGGGCAGGTGTCCCGATCCGGTCGTGTCGGAAGAGCCCGGATGCCGTGCCCACGGCATCCGGGCTCTCTGCTGCAAGGCTCTTGACGGGGGCCCCGTCCACTGCACGCCCGATCTGGCAACGGTGGTCCACAGGCGCCCAGAGGGCCGGCGCTGGTCCACAGGAGGCGCCGCCGGGCCTGCCTGGGTCCCCGGGAATAGTGTTGCGGCACAGTGGATCCGGCGCTGCCGCGTCACGTCGGTGCTCGGCCGCCGCTGTCAGTGCCCCCCACTAGGTTTGCTCGTATGGCAGGGGGGCCGTCGTTAAGCGAGCGCCGCGAGGCGCTGCACGCGGCCTGCTCTGCTCTCGAAGGACTCCGCACTGAGCTGTGGCAGTGTCACGGCGCCGCGCTGGGCGAGCTGATGGCCCTGGTGGACGAGCTCGGCCAGCGCGCCAGCGCAGCGAGAGTCGCCGTGCTCTCCGAGGCCGTCGAACGCGGGGACGCCGGCGGCACCGCCGCCTCCGCGCACCAGTGGCTGCTCGAGTGGGCACCGTCACTGCACGCTGGCGGGTCCGTCCAGATCGTGACGACGGTCAACGCCTGCCAGGACCCGGCCTATGCCGCGCTCCAGACAGCCGTGCTGGAGGCCCGGGTGCCGGTCTCCAACGCCGCTTGCGTCGTTGCGGAGTGGGAGCGGCTTCGGCACCGACTGCACCCGGGGGCGCACGAGGCTGCGATGGATCTGCTGGTGTCCCTGGGTGAGAGCGGTGGGGCGCCGGAGATCCGTCGCGTCCGCAGGCAGCTCGTCGCGCGGTATGGGCATGACGGTGAGTTCCAGGTCGAGGAGGACAAGCTCAAGGAACGCATGTCCCTGTCACAGCCGCGCGCCGACGGCGGCGGGCTGTTCGACTACCACGTCGTCGTCGACGGCGAGACGAAAGCGCTGATCGAGGCGGCCGTCCAGGCGTTGTCCGCGCCCCGGCCCGCAGACGGGCTGCCGGACAGGCGGCCGTCCGGCCAACGTCGAGTCGATGCCCTCGTTGAGGTCGTCCGCCGCGGGGTGGCCGCGGCCGACGGCGTGCCGGCCACGACCAAGGCTCAGCTGTTCGTGACCATGCAGCTCGACGACCTCCTGCACCGTACGGGCGCGGGCACGGTGGTGGCGACGACCAGCGCGGGCGCCCTCATCGGTCCGGAGACCGTACGCCGGCTGGCCTGCGAGGCCGGCATCGTGCCAGTGGTCCTAGGCACCAAGGGCGAGGTGCTCGACTGGGGGCGTCGAACCCGCATCTTCACCGCAGCGCAGGCCCAGGCGCTGTGGATCCGAGACGGCACGTGCAGCTTTCCTCGCTGCACGGTGCCTGGCTCGTGGTGCGACGCACATCATTCTGTGCCTTTGCCTGTACATTGGGCGGCATGGAAAGCGAGCGGCGGGCACGGGCTGCGGTGTACGCGCGGGTCAGTCAGGACCGAGCCGAGGGCCGGTCAGTCAGCGAACAGGAGGCGGAGTCACGTCGGGCGTGCGCGAACAACGGGTGGGCGGTGGCGGCGGTGTACGCCGACAACGACGTCTCCGCGTCGCGGTTCACGACCAAGCGGCGGGCGGACTGGACCCGGCTGGTGTCAGACCTGGATTCGGGGATGTTCGACGTTCTGGTCTTGTGGGAGCCCTCGCGCGGGTCGCGGGACCTGGTCACGTGGGCGGCGCTGCTGGACGTGTGTCGCCGCCAGAAGGTGCTGTTGCACGTCACTTCTCACGGCCGCACTTACGACCCGGGCAATCCGAGGGACTGGCGGACCCTGGCCGACGACGGCGTCGATAGCGCGTATGAGTCGGAGAAGCAGTCCCAGCGGATCACCCGCGCGATGGCCGCGAACGCGAAGGCCGGCCGTCCCCATGGCCGCGTCCCGTACGGCTACGTCCGCAGCTACGACCCGGCCACCAAGGCGTTCGTTGGGCAGGAGCCCGACCCGGAGACGGCCGCGGTCGTCCGCGAGATCATCGGCCGGGTGGGGCGGGCCGAGCCGGTGATCGCGGTAAGCAGGGACCTCAACGCGCGCGGCGTCCGACCACCTGCGGCGCGGCAGTGGTCGCGGCAGCACGTGCGCCGGATCGCGTTGAACCCCAGTTACGCGGGATTGCGGCTCTACGCCGGCGAGAGCTACGAGGGAACGTGGCCCGCGCTCGTAGACGCAGCGGAGTTCTACGCCGCAAAGAGGCTGCTGGAGGATCCGGCACGCCGCAAGACCAAGCCGGGACGGAACAAGTACCTGCTCTCGTACATCGCGCGATGCGGGGTCTGCGACGAGCAGCTGCAGGCCGCGCCCCGCGGTCGCGCAGTCCCGTCGTACTTCTGCGCGGGCGGGCACGTGCAGGCCGGCGTCGCATGGCTTGACGCGCTCATTGAAGGCGTCGTGCTGGCCCGGCTCGATGACGGCGAGCTGCTGGCAAGGCTGACCGTGGCCGACGACGAACAGGCCGTGGCTGCCCGAGCCAAGATCGGCGAACTGCGCGAACGGCTGGCCGAGTGGCGTGACGCCGCCGCCAACGGCAAAGCGTCGCCCGCCTCCCTGGCCCACATCGAGACCAATCTGCTGGCCGACATCGAGGTCGAGGAGCGTAAGGTGCAACGAGCCGGGGCGCCAGCCGCCCTGGTCGACCTGCTGGGAGCTGACGTCATCGCCGACCGGTGGCGCACTCTGCAGGTCGCGCAGCGGCGGGAGGTCGTCAAGGTCCTGGGCATGGCCATCACCCTCAACCGTGCGAACGCATCCGGCCGCCACGCCGCCGGGGCGTACGACCGCGTCGCCGTGGAGTGGCCGCAGCCATGAGCACGCAGATCACGTAAGGTCGTCCGTCGTCGGCGGGATCTAAGGAGAGGGAAGCGATGGGTGTTCGAGGAAACCGCATTGCCGTGGATCAGGCAGATCGTCGGGACGAGCACGGTCACTCGCTGCCCTCCGACACGTTCATGCACTTTGTCGCCATCGAAGTGGCCTGCCGCCCGTGCCAGCGGGAGGGCGTGGAGACGATCTTAGGTGCGTGGGCGGTCGAGACCCATGACGCTACCTTTGATCCGAACCAGCTCTTCAACAAGGGGGAGAACCAGAACGTGACGATCCAAGAGCTCCCCGACGGGTCTGGTGCGATCCGCCAGAGGTACAAAATGACCTGCCCAAGGTGTGGCAATGCACCCGTGCTCAGGGCTGAAAGGGTCACCGCAGCACTGTCCCACCTGTACCAGCAGGGAGCGCGGGCACTGGTCCGTCGGATCCACCTTTAGGGGCGTGTCGCCACCGGACCTGTGCGAGGTCGGTGCTAGCGTCATAGCAGTCCAGTCGGGCACCGGCGGCTTTAGCCCGGTGTGATCCAGTCCTCTCAGCGGAGGGCATGTTCTTTCTTCATGCCCTTGAGAGGTTCCCATGGACCCTGCATCACGCACTCAGCGCGCCCGTGTGGCCGCCCTGATCCGTCACCGTCCGGACGATCCCGACACCCTTGACGCGGCTGCGTCCTTCCGCCGTGAGCGCTGGGAAGCACGTGTCAGGCAGGTCGTGGACGAAGCGCCGCCCCTGACCAACGAACAGCGCGATCGGCTCGCGGCCCTCCTGCAGGGTGGGAGCACGCGATGAGCGCAAGCGAGCGGCGCCCCAGAAAGGCGCCGCCCGAGTCTCCGACCAAGAAGACAGACTCCACGGTAGTCCCCGCGTCTGACTGGACTGCGTCCGTCACGCCGGGGACCGAGGAGGCGCCGGCCTCAACGAAGGCATCCTTCATCGAGTACGTCCTCAGTCATGCCGAGGTCGGGCTTGCGTCCGGTGGTGAGCCCTACGGGGTCGACAGCATGGAGCCGCGCATCGCCCTGCCGATCACGGGCCGCACCGGGCTCGTGGCCCGGATGGCGGTGAAGCACATGGCCGAGTACCTGCGGCTCGTCCCGGAGCGTGAACGTCGGGAGGCCACGGAGTACCTGTCGATGATGGCGGCGATGCAGGAGCCCACGGCCGTGGCCGTGCGCTCGGCATGGTCGGCGGATGAGGGACGAGTTGTCCTCGATCCGGCCGGCCCGGACTGCAGGCTTCTGGAGGTAGGCCCTGAAGGTTGGGGATGGGGACCCACATCCGCCTCCTCTGGAGTCCTGTTCCGCCGTCCCTCGACCTCCGGCCACCTACAAGTCAGCTCCGAGCCCATCGAACAGGGCGACGCCTTCAAGCTGTTCCAGGACATGGTCCCACTCGGTGGCGCTGACGAGGCGTCGGTAATTCTCGCGGTCCTGCTGACGGTTTGGCTCACCGGGGCGGCTCAGCCGATCCTGCTCTTCACCGGGCCGCCAGGCTCGGGGAAGACAACCACGGCCCGGTTCCTGGCCCAACTCGTGGACCCTGCGACGCGGGCCCGTGGTGGCCCCTTGCCCGCCAGCATCGGGGACTGGAAGGCCACGGCGAGCACCTCTCGTCTGTTGTTCTTCGACAACACCGGGCACGTCAGCACCAAGGACAGCGATCTGCTGTGCCGGGTGGCCACGGGCGGCGAGCTGACCACCCGCAAGCTTTACACCGACGATGAGGCACACATCACCGAGGTGCGCGCGCCGGTGTGGCTGACCAGCGTGGAGCCAGGCTTGTTCCGCACTGACCTGGCCACCAGGGTTGTCCCCATCCGCCTGGCGGCCCTGTCCGCTGGGACGCGCGTGCCCGAGTCTGAGCTATTGCGCCGCCAGAACCAGGCCGCACCGGCCCTGACCCGGTTCCTGCTCGATCTCCTGGTGCAGGTGCTGCGGCTCTACCCCGAGAAGTCAGCCCTGCCCGTGAGGCACAGGTTGACCGACTTCGCAATCGTGCTCGGCGCGGTGGACCAGATCCTGGCCACACGCGGGGCGTCGGCGCTCCAGCAGGCAAGCCACGAACTGACCGAGGAGGTTCTCGAGAGCGACCCGGTGGCCGCTGCCATCCTGACCCACATCGACGAGCTCGTCGGCACGCGTACCCCAACCCGCCTGCACCGCATGCTGACCGATCTCACGGAGGGGTCCGGCCCCCGGCGCCAGTCGTCGTGGCCAACGACGCCCGGTGTGCTCAGCCGGCGCCTGGGCGAGATCGCCCAAGCGCTGCGGGAGGTCCACGGCATTGAGATCGAGTTCAGCCGGTCCGGCAAGGGCCGCGATCGGGAGATCACCATCAGGCGTGTTCCCTAGTGCGAGCCATGAGTTTCACGCGTCCCACACGTGAAGCTCATGCCCCCGCCCCAACAGGCAGGTCGAGGGCGGACGACGCGGACGACAGATCCAGCACTTCTCTTCTTGGCAACAGAAGAGAAGAAGAGAGGAAGGGAGAAAGAAGAAGATGATGCCGAAACAGTCGTCCGCGTCGTCCGCGCTTGTGTGGGTCCACGAGCTGCTGGATCTTCTGGGCAGCCAGCCCAGCGGCCGTCGTGGGCCGCGGCAGTGCCCGGCCCACCTGGACAGCTCCCCGAGTCTTGCCGTCGGCGAGGGTTCAGGGAGCAAGGTGCTGGTGCACTGCCACGCCGGGTGCACCACCCAGGAGGTCCTCGCCGCGCTCCGCATCAGCGAGGCGCACCTGTATCGCCGCAGCCACCTCACCCCCGCACAGCACCAGCGCAGCCTGGGCGTTGCTCCCGACTTTCCATCCCTGACGACAGGACACGGCTGGGGCCGAGGGCAGCGACACTTGGAGGGTTACCGCTTTGAGGTGGCCCACGACTACGGGGACTTCCGATTGGTGAGGTCGCGCCACCCGGTCACGCTGGAGAAGAGCTTGGTCTGGGAGCGCCGCGATCGCGCCGGAGCTTGGATCCCCGGGCTGGGCGGGGCGGCGCTTGCTGATCTCCCGCTCTACGAGGAGCGACAGGTGAAGATGGGGGCCGCGGCCGGCGACGTCGTTGTCCTGGTGGAGTCAGAGTCCTGCGTCGACGCCCTCATGGCGCATGGCATCTACGCCACCACATGGGCCGGCGGTGCCAGCCACCCCAACCTAGATCGGATCGCGCGCGTCCTTCGGCGCGCGAAGGTCGTCGTCATCCCGGACAACGACGAACCCGGGCAGCGATGCGCTGAGCGGATCATCGAACACCTCCACAACCTCGGCACTGCCGTGGGCACGGTCGTTCCCGGCGGCAAGTCTGAGGATGCCCGCGACATGTTGAAGCTCTATGGGGCAGCGAGACTATCGGAGCTGGTCCATCTCGCGGCGCCCCAGTCTGCCGGCGTCATCAAGCAACCCCCGAGCCTCACCTGCCGACCAGACGCTACCTACCCATGATCCGTCGCGCAGCGGCACGAGAATGAGATCGCGAACCCTGGCGGTGGGCGCTTGCCCTTCAGGTCCAATCCTTACTGGCAGCTCGAGGCCGCAGGCGCCAGCCGGAGGCCTGACTCGCGTTGCTGGCAACGTAGAACTTGCAACGCGCCGCAGAACGAACGTCCTCGACACACCACCGAGCGACTGCGCCCCAGACGGTCGTACTGCAGACGACGCCGGTGCCTCAAGGCCGCGGCTGGTACCGTGAGCTCCGCCAACCGATGGACCACGTGGCCCTCGAGCTGGGCGGACCCGGCGAACGCGCCGGCCGGCGGACACTACACACCGGCGCTGACCTGCTCACCGACAAGCAGACCACACGCCTAAGGGCCCGCTTCGAGGCCAGGGTGTGGCGGCGGCACGAGGCGGCGATCGCTGGACATTGACCGTCCTCAGCCACGCCACTTTCGACCCGGGTCGGTCGGTCGCGTCGGTCACTGAAGCCTCAAAGCGGTGAGCGCGGTGTCGCGCGTCAGGCGAGGACCTTGTAGGTGACGACGAGGCGCACCTTGCCGATGTCGTAGTCGTTGCCGTCGCTGTAGTAGTTGGGGACGTAGATGGTGGTCTCCACCTGACGGGTGGAGCTGACGACGCCGGTGGGCGACACGGAGCCGATGGTGCGCCAGGCGTTGCTGCTGCCGGTGCTGATCTCGTGGGTGAAGGTGAAGTTGTCGGTTCCCCACCGGGTGAAGCCGGCACCGAGGTGGGAGGTGGTCAGGGAGTTGCCGTAGCTATCGACCCGCAGCGAGCTGTAGCTGAAGGCGGTGGGCAGGGTGAAGCGGTACCCGGCGCCGGCGATCTGCGAGCCGTCGTAGTAGGGGTCACAGACGTTCACCAGCCACACCCCGTATGGGTAGAAGTCCGACGCCAAGGGGTCCGCGTCGGAACAGTACGTGTCGCTGCCGCCGGCGAAGGCGAACTGGGACCCGTTCTTGGTCAGTGTCGCGGTCTTGGTGACCAGTCGCTTGCTGCTGACGATGACGGAGTACTTGGCGCTGTTGCGTCGGTTGCCGGCGGCATCCTGGGCGGTCAGGACCCAGTAATAGGTTCCCCCGCCGACCAGGGATCCGGCGTTGTTGCGGCCGTTCCACGTGATCGAGGTCCGCGCCGCGGAGCGCGTGCCGGTGACGGTGCGCACGAGGCTCCCGCCGCCGGTGCGGACCGTCATGGTCACGGTTGCGCTCTCGTTGAGGGTGAACGCCGGAGAGAAGCTGTCCCGGTAGCCGTCGGGGTAGGGGTAGAAGCTGGTGCCGTTGCCGGTGATGCTGGACATGGTCGGCGCGGCCAGGTCGACGCGCACGCCGGTCACGGCCGAGCCGCGCAGCGTCCCGGCGGTCGTGGCGCGAGTGGTGATCAGCTCGAGCTTGTACGCCCCGCTGGGCGCCCGGCTGCCGCCGTTGAGTAGGCCGTTCCAGACGAAGCTGTGGCTGCCGGCGGCGAGGGTGCCCAGGCTGGACGGACCGCGCACCACCGTCCCCGCCGCGTTGCGGACCTGGTAGCGCACGGACTCGGTGTCGGGCAGGTAGTAGGTGGCCTTGGACGTGTCGTAGCGGCCGTCGCCGTTCGGGCTGAAGACGCCGGGGCTGACCGCGGTGAACTTGGGGTGCAACGACAGGTTCTTGAAGGACACGGCGGCCGAGGCCGGTCCACCGCAGGCCCCCGCGGTGGAGCAGCTGACGGCCTGGACCGTGTGGGTGCCGTCGCTCAGGGCGCTGACGGGATACGTCAGCGCGTAGGGGGCGGTGGCGTCCAGGCCGCGGCGGACACCGTCGATGAGGAAGGCCACCGCGCCGCCGGGTGCGGTGGCGTTGAAGGTGGCGCTGCCCGACAGGGTCTGCGCCGGTTTTGGCGAGGTGACGACGGGTGCCGCGTTGGACAGGGTCACGCTGACCTGGGTCGCGGTGGTGTTGCACAGGTCCCGGTCGCTGCAGTCGACGGCCCCGATGGTGTGCGTGCCGTTGGGCAGGCCCCAGGTGGACCAGAGGGCAGTGGCCGTCCCGCCGCTGGTGGCGACCGGTGCGCCCAACGACGTGCCGTCGATGCTGAACTGCACCTTGGCGGCGGATGAGGCGGCCGAGAGCGTGACCGGGCCCGCTACCTGGGCGCCGTCGCCGGGCGCGGTCAGGGCCGGGACGGAGTCGGGACGCAGTGCGGCCATGGCGGCCCGGAAGTCCACCTGGCCGGCGCCCAGCCCCAGGCCGGTGTAGCCGTGCGCGGACCGGACGATGGCCGCGCGGACGTCAGAAGCGCTGACGCCCGGGCGCAGCGACCACAGCAGCGCCGCCTCGCCGGCCACCAGCGGGGTGGAGAAGGACGTGCCGTCAGACTTGTCGTAGCCGGGCTGGAAGAAGCTGCTTCCGGCGGCGGGTGAGGTGCTGGTGATGCCGGTGCCCGGCGCGCCGACGCTGACCCAGGATCCGTACTGGGAGAACGCCGCCCGCTGGCCAACGGCGTCGGTTGCCCCGACCGCCACCACCTGCGGGTAGGCCGCCGGGAAGTTGGGGGTCGTGGTGCCGTCGTTGCCGGCAGCGGCGACGACCAGCACGCCCTTGCCGACGGCGTAGGCGACCGCGTCGGACTCGACCTGGTCGGGGGTGGCGCTGCCGAGGCTGAGGTTGACCACGTTCGCGCCGTGGTCGGCCGCCCAGACGATGCCGGCGGCCTCCGCGTCGGACCAGATCTGCCCGGCGGAGTCGGCCACCTTCACCGCCATCACGCTGGAGCCGAAGGAGGCGCCGGCGACGCCGATGGCGTTGTCGCCGCTGGCGGCGGCGACACCGGACACGAACGTGCCGTGGCCGATCGCATCGCTGACGTCCGTGCCACCGTCGACCGCGTTGTAGACGTCGCTGACCCGACCAGCAAGGTCCGGGTGGTCAACGTCGACGCCACTGTCAACCACGGCGATACGGACTCCGGCGTCGCCACGGTGAACGTCCCAGGCACTCGGCGCACCCACGGCGTCCAGGTACGGCGCGGTGGCGGGGTACAGCTCGTCGTTCGGGACGAACGTCAGCTGCTTGCGTCCCACGATGTCGACTCGCGCGACGTCGAGGCGGTGCCGCAGCCGCGCCGCGAGGTTCTCCGCGGCCGCCTTAGGCACCTCCACCGACACGGTGCCCAACTGGCGCACCGTCCGGCGCTGCCGACCCCCCTGAGACTTCGCCGCCCGAGCCACGTCGACAAGGGACGCCGCCACTTGGCCGCCGCGGACCTTCACCGACAGCACAACCTTGCCGGTGTCGCGCTCGACCGCCAAACGACCCAACCCGCCGCCGGCTGATCCACGGCTGTCACCGCTGGGGCGCTTACCGGCCTGCTGGTGCAACTGCTGCAGCCGATCCTGCTTTAGCTGCGCCGGGCCGTTGTGGACATCGGTGGCAAAGGCCGCGGAGGCCGACGGAACCACCAGCCCAACAAGGACGACAACAGACAACACAGTTCGACCGCGCAGCAAATCCATGAAACCCCCTCAACAACCGCACTTGCCCTTCCCCGCGGGCACTGGCGGGACCTACCCGGGCAGGACAACCACGGGTCAGGCAGTTCTACCCTCACACCGGGGCAAACGTTGCCGTTTCGGAGAAAGTCGTCCATCCGCAGCACCGCCCGCGCCCTCAGCCGCCGCCCTCATGGCCGTCCGGCGATTTGAGGGTTCCGCCTGTCCTTGGCATTCAAGTCCGTCGAGGCTCCAGGTTGGGCCATCATGGTCGGACGGCCCGGCGGATTCACCCGCCGCTCATCCATAGGCGGATCAATGACCGGCACGACACAGGAGCCTCTTGTCCTCCCTTCGCGCTCGGCTGGCCGCCTCCTCAGGCGGATGGTCACGAGCAAGAAGATCTGGGCCGCCGTCGTGGCCATCCTTCTGGCCACGGCTCTTGTCCCCGCGATGGCGAAGGCACCGGTTAGCTTGGCCTTGGCAGGCGTCTTCCTGGTTCCGCTCGTCCGGCGTCTTCAAGATCCTGAGGTAGTTGCAATCGGGCAGTCCCAGCGACTGCACGACCCAGCGCAAGGGGTCGGCTTCACGGGCAGTATCGAAAGGAAGAACGGGTCGCGACCATCCCGGTGGCGTCAGGTCCGTTGCCTGATCAAGGACTCCGAGCTGCTGATCTATCCCTACTGGCAGCACCAGGGCCAGCCGGAGGTCATCTCGATCAGGGCATCCAGAATCGAGTCAGTTACCCCAAGCAGAGCCAGTGATGGGCTCAAGCCGGGCGTTCTTCGTGTCATCGACCTCAAGCTCGCGGACACAGCGTCATTGCGTCTAGCGGTCGACGCCCAGATAGCCCAGCAAGTGCGCGCAGCGCTGGAGGCCCACGCCTGACCAAGAGCACCCACATCGGCATGTCGGGATATCGCGGGATGAGGGGACGCAGGGGCTGGCACACACCGCCCTGACCCTCAGATCAAGTGGCATGGGTCGTGCCGCCCAGAGCGTCGTACAGAGTCTGCCGAGCTACCCCCAGGCGCCGGGCAATCACGGTCTTCGGCACCCCGGCGTCGATGTCCGCTCGTGCCAAGGTTACCTGCTCTGCGGTGAGCCGACGAGACCGGCCGTGGTACACGCCGCGGGCCTTGGCGGCCTCGATGCCCTCCCGCTGTCGGTCACGGATCAGCGCGCGCTCGAGCTGGGCGAAGGCGCCCATGATCTGGAGCTGGAAGACAGCCAGCGGATCCGCCTGCCCGGAAGTCTGAAAGGTGAGGCCCTCCTTCAGGAAGCGGACAGTGACGCCGCGGTCCGTGAGTCGGGTGACGAGCTGGTCGAGGTCGACCACCGATCGCGCGAGGCGGTCCATGGAGGCAATGACGATGACGTCCTGATCTCGGACGTGGTCCAACATGGCGGCCAGGGCGGGACGGGCCGCGCTGCTACCGGAAGCCTGGTCGGTGAACCAGCGGTCAGCGTCAACCCCGACTGCGGCTCGGATGGCGTTGATCTGGCGTTCTGGGTTCTGGTCCATGGTGGAGACGCGCACGTAGCCGATGACTTGTCCGGGCATGTCTATACCTCCTTGCAGATGTGTCCAACGAACGGAAGAAGTGCCCCAGACGGACGTCCGGAGCCCTGTGGCGTGATGTGTGGATGGGGTCTACCTCAGATGGACAGCACACGAGAATGACGCGACCAGGCTTCCGACATCGCCGGGGGACGGCGCTGATGTGGGTTGTCCGGAGATGATGTCCACTTGTGTGGCGTGAGGGGTCCGACCGGGCCATGGACCGCTGCTCATGCGCCGCCTACTGTCTGAGGCGTGGTAAGCGTGGGTCTGCTCGGCCCCGTCGAGGTCACCAGCAGCGGCCGGACCATGGCGGTGTCGGCCCCGATGCAGCGCGCTGTCCTGGCACGCCTGGCCGTTGCCCGCAACCATGGCGCGCACGTCAACCGGCTCACCGAGTCATTGTGGGCCGCGCCACCGAGCCAGGCCGTGAACCTTGTGCAGCAGTATGTCTCTGCCTTGCGCCGCACCCTAGGCGCAGAGTCAATCGTGACCAGTGGGCGTGGGTACCGGCTTGTCGCCGACCCTGACGGGGTGGACAGCGAGGTGTTCCGTCGGCTGCTCGCGCAGGCCCAGGGGTCTCGTAGTGCCGGCAACCATCACGCAGCTGCGGAGCTCGTCGGACAGGCGCTGGCGCTGCACCGCGGGGAGCCGCTGGCCGACCTGCCAGACTGCCCCTTCCTAGAGCCAGCTCGCGCTTCGCTCGAGGCGCTGGTGTTGAAGGCCCAGACCCTCTCGGCCGCCGTCGCCAACGACCTTGGGCACTTCGCGGCCGCGGTCGACCAAGCCAGCGCTCTGGTTGCCGACCACCCGCTAGACGAAGCCGCGGCAGTCGAGCTGATGCGCGCCCTGGTCGGCGCCGGCCGTCAGGCCGATTCACTGGCCGTCTATGACCGGGTACGGAAAACCCTCGCGCATGAACTCGGACTCGATCCGGGTCCGGCGCTTCGAGAGGCGCAGATCGCAGTCCTCACGCAGGACCCCTCCTTCGCGCCCCCCGGAGGTCAGTTGCGGGCGGCACATGCCGAAGCCCTCACCCACAGCGACCCGGTGGCCGTTGGTCCGTCCCCTCTGGCGGGACGGAACACTCTCCCCCGGAACGTTGATGAGCTTATCGGGCGGGCAGCCGACCTCCATCGGATTGAAGCGCTGCTGCAGGGGCATGCGGTTCAGCTGGTGACGTTGATTGGGCCCGGTGGTGTCGGAAAAACGAGGCTGGCCGTTGAGCTGGCCAGTCGGGCATCCCAGCGCCGAGATGTGGTCTATGTGGCCCTCGATGAGATCCGCAGCCCTGAGTTGGTCCTGCCTGCGATCGCTGCCGCGCTGCAGTTGAGGCTGTCGGGAGAGGACGATCTCGCGCTGCGCGTCGGAGCCGCTCTGCGCCGGCGCGACGTCCTGCTGGTTTTGGACAACTTTGAGCATGTCATCCTGGCGGCACCTGCGCTGGCCTCGGTGCTGACTCACTCGGGCACCAGCATGCAGATCCTCGTCACCAGTCGGGAGTCGCTGCGTATCCGGGGCGAACACGTGTACCGGGTGGACCCGCTGCCGACTGTGCCAGAGCCTGACAGCGCGGAACCAGCCCCCGCAGTCGCCTTGTTTCTCAACCGTGCCGCGGCGGCAGGCCGCGACTACGGCGCGGACCAGCACAGACCAGCGATAGTGGGCATCTGTGAGCGACTCGACGGGCTGCCTTTGGCGATCGAGCTGGCCGCTGCCCGAACCAACGTGCTAGACCCGGTGAGCATCCTCGAGCGGTTGGGTCAGCGGCTGAGTCTGCTGACTGTCGGCGTGCGCGACGCCCCCGATAGGCAGCGGTCCCTGCGGGCATGCTTGGAGTGGAGCGTTAGTCTTATCACCGACCAGGAGCGACTGCTGCTGGCCATCGCCTCGGTATTCCATGCCGGCGCCGGAATCGACTCGCTCGAAGCGGTCGCGCGAGCGATCAGCCCCGAGCTTGACGTCCTCTCCTTGGCGGACTCCCTTGTCGCGAAGAATCTTCTTGTGGGAGTCGATGAAGGTAAGAACCGCCGTATCACCCTGCTTGAAACGATTCGCGAGTACGCTGGCGAGCTCCTGGGTGCGCTGGGGTTTCGCGCAGCTGCTGAGCTGGCTCATGCGGACTACTACTACAGGCTGCTCAGAACCGATCTTGCACGACCGACCAGACCCCCGCGTGACGAGGCCGAATCGAGGCTGTTCGCCACGGAGGTCGGGAACGCGCGTGCGGCCCTCGGCGCGTTGTCGCGGATCGGGGACAATGAGCGTGCCGCCACCCTTCTCTGCAGCATGTCGCTCTATCTGATCAGCACCGGATCCGGCGCCGAGTTTGAGACGTTGGCCGCGCCGCTGGTGACGGACGCGGCGTTAGTAGACCCGGTTAGACGGGCCGAACTCCGTGTCTGGTCTAGCCGCAGCGCAACCGGCCGAGGCGACCATGCCCTAGCCATGGAACAGCTGCAGCAGGCCCTCCCCCTGGTCTCGGCCGACTCCTCGCATCCGGATCCGATGGTGGAAGCGATCGTCCACCTGTACCTGGCCGATGCGGCAGAACGTCGAGGCGATGCTAGGGCCAGAAGCCAAGAGCTGGAACGTGCCCGCAGCGCTGCTCAAGAGAGCGACTCCGAGGAACTGCCGATCTTCATAAGTCTGTGGGGTGACGGCCCGGAGACGAGCGGCGACATTGTTGCCGTCGTCGAAGACAGCCTCAACACCACGCGCCGAATCGGGAACCTGTCCCTCGAGGGATACGTGTTGTCAATGGGAAGCGAGCTCGCACTGGCCTCATACGACCCCACGGTCCTGGCTAAGGCTGAGCCATGGGCCCGTCGGGCATACGCCGTTGCTGCACGTCTCGACGATCCCGAGAACCAGGCATGGGCGCTGGGAAACCTCGGCGCAGCGATGCTGCTCACCGGAAGCATGCCTGAATCAGCAGCAGCCAGTCTTCGTGAGTCCATTGCACTGGCCAGGAAGATCGGCGACCACGAGATGCAGGTGGAGAGTCTGCTGCGGCTCGCGGCCGTGGAGCGAAGCCGAGGCAACATGCCCATCGCGGCCGCACTCTACCGCGCATGGCAGTCGGTCGGCGACACTGATGAGCGCGCCCTGACACCGTCGAATCAGCGGATTTGGCACACGTTCCTGCGGGACCTGTCGGGCGGCGACCAGGACGCCCAGGGCACTGGGATGAGCATCCCCCGCACTCTCGCCGATGCTGTCGCAATGGCACTCCGTGACCATCCCATTCGGACGCAGGCCAGCGGCGGCAATTCGGCGCGCACGCCGCACGAGCCAGCGTGACATCGTACCTGAGCCGACCTCATTGGCGGCCGCAGTTCACCACCTCGCTGGCGAGGGCGTGGACCTCAGCGTTGCCGGCGCCGGCCCCTCAAAGGTTTCGGAACCGCGCTGGAGCGCCCCTAACGCCTCACGCTACCGCTGTCGGCGGCGGCTGCTACGGCCTGCGCACGTCGATGCGCAGCACCACATGGACGGCCACGCGGCGGCAATGAAGCCCCCTGGTGCGGCCAGTCCGTCCCGCCCGAGTGGACCTCGACCGACCCCCCTCGGGGCGCCGCAAGAGAAGCGGACCTCGCCGCGGAGCACCGCCCGCCCCGGGAGTTCTGCCGCTCTTGTCCGGGGCGTGCGGTGGCACCGGTCACTGACCGAACAGCCGACCCGCAGGGACTGCCGAGCACACGCCACCCAGGCAGGACCCGCCGACGGTGTTGGTGCTGTACTTGGGCACCGTGCAGTGCCAGTCCCAGTACAGCGTGGGCAGCCACCACGCGGTGTGTGCCCAGGTGATGTATGTCCAGTCGTGGGTCTGTGACATGACGTACCCGCTGGCGAAGAACATTTTCACGGCGACCTCGGTGCCCGGCGGGAAGGACCGGTAGAAGGACCCCGCGGAGTAGCCAGTCACCGAGTCCGTCCACTCGAGTCCGTAGGGGTTGCCCCGGTAGGTGTCGCCGTTCTTCAACTGATGCTCGTATGCGACGTGTTGCCACCCGTAGCCGTTGTGGTAGTCCGCGAACCACTCGAACATCGCCCAGTCCTGCACCCCGTCCGTGACGATGGCCTTGTTCTGCGCCTCGATGATGGGCAGGTCCACTCGGACCGAGGTGCCTCCCGCGCTGGCTGGGCACGTGAGAGAGGCGTTGACGACGAGCCAGTTCGGCGGGCCGACGTAGATCGGTGTCGCACTGGCCGGGATCGCCGCGTACATCAGCAGGGCCAGCGCCATGGCGATGGTGGTTGCTGATGCGGCCACCCGCCTTGCTCGCTTCATCGACTTCCTCCCTCCCGCCGCCGACAGTGACGTGGTGGCCACTCCCGCGGGCGCGCCCCGGATGGTACGGCGTGTGTGCGTGTGCCTCATTTCCCTTGCCCTTCTCCTCGGAGTCCGACTGGGTCGGATCACCACCTACCGTCCCGAGAAGGGCTGTAATCCCGCTTTAGGACTGCTGAAGCGGCCATGGGATCTGCTGCGCCGCCAGGCCCCCCGGGAGCTTCGCCTCCCTCTAGGCTTCCGATCATCTGCTCACCGGCCGGAACCAAGCCGCCCGAGCCGCTCATATTGTCAGCCCCCTGGGCCGACCCATGCCTCGAGCCCGGACCCGGGCTCCAACGATCCAGCCCTCCCCCTCGCGCACATGGCGACGCGGCGGCACACGGAGTTTGTACCTGGGTCGGGCTGGGTCTGAGGGCTTGACAGCCGCTCCGTGAGAGGGTCGAGCCATGACGACGCTCACGGGCGCTACGGCCCAGGTAAGAGACGCCGCGGCCACGCTGACCTATGAGACGGACGGCCCGCTTCCTGAGCAGGGGTATTGGACGCTCTCCACGACCTTCATCGACGGCCCAGATGGACCCATTGTCCAGCTCGGCTTCAAGATGGTCGACGGCGCCCTTGCCGCCGTGTTTGCCTTTGACCACGTCTCGGTCGGACAGCGCAATTACGACGGCGTCGCACCGCAGGTCAGCGGGCAGCTCCGCCGCAGCGCCACCGTTATCGAGGCAGGGTTCGCCTGGAACTAAGCCCCGGCTCAACCTGGCCTTCCTGGCCCTGACCGCAGTCCTGCTGGTCCGGTTCGTGCGCACCGGGGTATCCCGATGCCGACGATGATGGGCGGGGCGCCACCAACGGCCGGCGCCGGAACCGGCCACAGCGAACATCACGATTGAGTCCGCATCCCGAACCCGTTCGCGGTGGCCCTGCCCGCGCCACGGCCCGCAGAAGGAGGCCTGGGCAGGCGGGACAACGTCGGGCGGTGCGTTGGTCGGGGACATTCCGAACTGCTCACGCCGATCCACCGTCCCCGGGGGGCCTTGACGTGTAGAGGACTACACGGCGCGATTGGCCTGTCACCGCCGGACACCCCGTGCGCCGGGCGACGTACCGGGGTGCCCCGCCCCCGAACGGCAGCGAAACGGCCACGGCGCGGGTGCATACTCCAGGAATGGCAGGGTGCTGCGACCCGCGCGGGTGCGACGGCGTGTTCGGGAACCGGTTCGCCCGGCGCGTGGCGTCGCGGTACCGCAAGCGCGGCCTTGGCGGCACCGAGCAGCGGATAGTGGACTTCCTTGTCGCTCGCGACATCATGGGCGCCAGCGTCCTCGAGATCGGTGGCGGGGTTGGCGAGCTTCACCTTGAGCTCCTGCGCCGCGGGGCTGCGCGCGCCACGAACCTAGAGCTCGTCGCCGCGTACGACGCGGCCGCCAACGAGCTCTCGTCCGAGGCCGGCGTGGGCGACCGCATCACACGACGCATCCTGGACATTGCGGCCACCCCGGGGCAGGTCGAGCCAGCCGACGTCGTCGTGATGCACCGGGTGGTGTGCTGCTACCCGGACTTCGAGAGGCTGCTCGGTGCCGCCGCCGACCACGCGAGGCGCCTGCTGGTGTTCAGCCACCCCCCGCGCAACGCCGCCAGCCGACTCGTGCTGGCCGCGCAGAACACGGCATTTCGGGTCAGCGGCAAAACGTTCAGGACCTTCGCGCATCCGCCGGGGCAGATGCTTGCCGTACTGGGCGCGTACGGCCTGAGCCCGGTGTACGCCCACCAGGGCCTCGTGTGGCGCGTTGCCGGTCTGGAGCGAACGTCCGCCTGACTGCGAACGGAGGCGGGCCGGGGCGTGCCGCGGTGGCTTGCGGGCGCCAACCGTTGGTCTGCCGGGGATCTGGCATGTCCGTCCGGGTCTAGTGCCCCGTTGTGCCTTTCCCGTCAAGGTCTCGATCACGTTGCCGTGGAAGTCACCCTGGGTATTCGTGCGGATCTGGATCTGACCGAGGCCGGTGACGTCGGAGATGGCGTTGAAGCCGAAGGATGTCCGTCCGACCCCGTTGGACAGCCAGACGCGGCCGGTCACCTTGAACTGGGCCGGCGAGACGGTGACGATCGTGCTCGAGGTCGTCTTGCAGGGGCTGTAGTAAGCATCACCTGCAAGCGAGCCGTCGATTGCGTAGACGCTGGGCGGCAGCGGCTGGTCACCGGGCAAAGGACCTACAGCTACCCACAAGGTCTCGCCTGACCCCCGACACCGCGGTCGCCGCGAAGCGGCATGGTCAGGTTCGTGGAGATTGGGCAGGTCAAGGCAAGGCCCGTTCCGAGACTGCCTGACGAGCTCGCGGTCTCGCGGAGCGCAAGGCCGGCGGTGCCCCTGTCCCCTCGTCGGCGAGGGGAAGACGCTGGTCTAGGTTGTCGGCTTGCTGAGGGCTCTGTAGAGGGAGGCACGGCTGACGCCGACCACTCGAGCGATGGTCGCCCCGTCGTGCTGACCGCTTTCGTACATGGTTCGTGCGGCCGCGAGCTTCTCGCTGGTCCAGACTGTGGGGCGACCGCCCGTCCGGCCCCGGGCCCTGGCGGCGGCCAGGCCAGCCGTGGTCCGTTCCCGGATCAGGTCGCGCTCGAACTCCGCGAGTGCGCCAAAGACATGGAAGATCAGCCGCCCGCCCGGAGTGGAGGTGTCCATGTTCTCGGTGAGGCTGCGCAGGGCGACGCCTTGAACCTCCAGCTTTTGCACGGTGTCGACGAGGTGCCGCAGGCTTCGCCCCAGCCGGTCCAGCCGCCACACGACGACGGTGTCCCGCGGCCGCATGTGTGCCAGGAGAGCATCAAGAGCTGGGCGCTGCTCGAGCCTGCCCGACGCCTGGTCGACGAAGATGCGGGCGCAGCGGCGATCAGCCGTGATGCCCAGCTGGTGCTGGTTCCCGCTCCGGGACGCTGGTGCTCTCCGGGGCGGGCGGCCGTGCGGGCAACCGCAGCCGCTTGAGCATCAACGCGTTGACGGCGACGATCACGCTCGAGCCCGACATCGACAGTGCCGCGATCTCCGGCCGGAGCACGATCCCGAGCGAGGGCTCGAACACGCCGGCCGCAATCGGCAGGGCGATCACGTTGTAGCCGACCGCCCAGCCCAAGTTCTGGCGGCCTTCTCCGACGCGTACGTGGTCATGCTGACCGCGAGAACCGACGAGGTCGACACCCTCATCGGGCTCTCGGTCGGCGCCGACGACTACATGACCAAGCCCTTCAGCCCTCGCGAGCTGGTGGCCCGGCTCCGAGCCATGCTGCGCCGACCCCGACCCCTGGGCGGCACGCCAGAAAGTCCCGAGCTGCGAGCCTTCGGGCCGCTGGCGCTCGACCCTGTCGGCAGGGACGCGTGGCTTGATGGCGAGCCGGTGCCGCTGACCCGTACCGAGTTTGACGTGCTCGCCGTCCTGTCCGAACGGCCGCGGATGGCGTTCAGCCGCCGCCAGCTGATCGACCAGGTGTGGGGCCAGACCTGGGTCGGAGACGAACACCTCGTCGACGTCCACATCGGCCATCTTCGGCGCAAGCTCGGCGACGACGCAGGAGCCGCCCGGTTCATCCGGACGGTACGAGGCATCGGCTACCGGATGGGCACCGGCGAATGACACCGGCCCTCACCGGGGCGCATCGCCCCCGCACGGCGGGCTTGGCGCCGCGGCTACTGGTAGCCCAGGCACTCGTGCTCGTCGCGGGTGCGGCAACGACATGGCTGGTCGCCTCCGCCGTGGGACCAGGCATCTTCCACGACCACCTCCGGCAGGCCGGCATCGGGCACACCTCGAGCGAGGCCGCCCGCGTCGAGGAGGCGTTCGGATCCGCCCTGCTCATCGCACTGGGAGTCGCGCTCACCGCATCGGTGCTCCTGGCCCTGGCGGTGACTCTCTTCAGGTCGGCGTGGACCTGTTCGATGACCGCGTGGCCGCGGTGGGTCTTGTCCGCGGCCACGGCGTCCAGCACG
>NZ_JAPYZV010000015.1 GCF_027812955.1 Pedococcus sp. 5OH_020 | reverse complement strand
AGATCCCGCCGATGGCCCCTACAGTTCCGGAGCCCCGCCGATCACTCCCAAAGTCCACCACTGGGCGGGACGCTCACTGCTCGCCAGTGCCGGCATCGGCATACCGCATGGTGGTGCGGCCCTGGTTTGCCGCCCGACACGCCACAACGCAAAGCGGTCGTCGCAGGAGGACGGCGGCGCAGGACCGACCTCGGTGCCCACCCGTAGCCCAGCAGCCGCGGGGGTCCCTCCTCAATCACGGAACATCCAGATATGGACCACAAGGGGACCACAGATGGTCGTTCCGAGAGGCCAGTAGATGGGCGTCTGCACTGCGGCATGACACGACGAAGACGTCACGCGCGATCACGTGAGCTGCCCAAGCTAGACACGCGCGTTCAATTCCATTGCGTGACAACCGCGGACCTAGGGGTCGGGCCTGGAGAGATGTTGCACGAGATGTCGCACGCCACATCGAAAGGTGCCCCTGACGTGCGCGTTCGCGTTGTCTCAAAATCGGAGAATCACGGGCACGGGCGGTACAGCACGGCAGTACAGCAGTCGGTGCGATGGAGTTTGCCGCTCTGCGCAGGCCGACGGCGAGTCCTAAGCACCCTCACGGCTCTCCGGTCCCGATGCCTGAAGTTCGGGACGAAGAGGCCGCAGGTTCAAATCCTGTCACCCCGACGGTACGGATAGGCGGCCCCTGACCTGCGTTATGCGGGTCAGGGGCCTTCTTCATGCTCGATCCGTGCAACATACGTGCAACAACGGTCTTCCGTCTGGGCGGCGTTCCCATTGCGCCGCTCGACGTCCTGTTCGCCGACCGGTCGTCGGCGTGCGTCGACGGCCCCGTCGTACGCAGCCTGCACCACCTGGCCTTCACGCTGAGCCGGGTGGCGAAGACCTCGGCGACCGCCGCGTCGCTCCGCCACGGGGCATGACAAGGCCGGCTGACGGTCCAGCGTTCAACCACTCACGTCGGGGGCTGGGCCGTTCATGGCCCTAGCGTGGTCTCGTGAGACGCACTCGGATCCACCTCGCCGTTGCCGGGGTCCTGCTTGTCCTCGCCGGCCTGCTCGTGCCGCTGCCGCCAGGTGCGCAGTGGACCGCCCACTTGCTCGTGGGCTGGATCGTCGGCGCGCTCGCCTTCTGCACCCCCCTGCTGCGCATGGTCTTCCGGCTCGACGCGTCTGCGACGGCCGACGTGCTCGAGAACGCCGAGGGCGGGCGCACCGAGACCGACGTCATCGTCGTCATTGCCGCCCTCGCGAGCCTTGGGGCCGTGGCTCTGATGCTGCTCGGCAACGGCAGCGGGGGCGCCGCCTCCGGCCGAGTCTTCGAGGGGCTCCTCAGCGTGCTCGCCGTGGCTGCGGGCTGGCTCGCCGTGCACTCGATCTACATCCTGCGCTACGCCCGGCACTACCTCGTCAACGAGCCGGGCTGCATCGACTTCAACAATGACGAACCGCCCAGGCTGTCCGACTTCGCGTACCTGTCGTTCACTCTCGGCATGACCTACCAGGTCTCCGACACCGACCTGAAGACCCCCGCAGTGCGGCACCTCGTGCTGCGGCACACCCTGCTCTCCTATGTCTTCGGCACCGTGATCGTCGCCGCCACGATCAACCTCGTGGTGGGGCTGGCCAGCTCGAGCTGAACCCTTGCTGGCCGATGGGCCGCGGCCCGGGATGAAGAACATGACGACCAGCTGGTCATCCAGTCCCTGGTGGAGTACCCGGGACGCACGTGGCTGTCGCACCACAAAGGGCCGTTGCTTCACGGCCTCAGCGACCCGCTGCATAACTGCGGCACTGCCTTCACCCAGGACGAACGCCGCGAGCTCGGGCTGGTCGGCAGGCTGCCCCCCCGAACGTGTGCATGGTCATACACAAGCCGCTGACCAGCGCGATCAAGGTCATCGCGCGGGGCCAACGACTCCAGTTGAGTGTTGGAGGAAGCGTTGCTCGCTCAGCCGTCGCTTCCGTGGCCGCCACTGTCATCCGAACCACGGTCATCCGAACCACGGCGATCCGAACCACGGTCATCCGAACCACGGTCATCCGAGCCGCATACGGCCGCCCCTCGCTCGCGGGTCGGTTAGCATCGCGTCACATGTGCCCCTCCGCTGACGCCGGCGTGCCCGAGATCCCGCCTTCCCCGAGAGGTGTGCGCGTGCAGCGCGTCGTCACCTCGGGCTCCATCCGCCATGGGAGCAACAGCGTGGAGCTCGAGAACAACGTGTGGCTGGTGGGCGACGACGAGCGGTGTGTCGTCATCGACCCCGGCCACGACGGTCGGGCCATCGTGAAGTCGATCCCGGTGGGGCGCAGGGTGACCGCGGTCGTCAGCACGCACGGTCACCAGGACCACATCAATGCCGTGGCACAGGTCTGCGACGCCACTCGAGCGCCGTCGTACCTCCATCCCGCGGACAGGATGCTCTGGGACAGGCTCTATCCGGTGACCCCCGACAAGGACCTGGCGGACGGCGACGTCATCACCGTCGGCGATGTGGACCTGCATGTCCTCCACACGCCCGGGCACACGCCCGGGTCGTGCTGCCTCTACGCGCCGGCCCTCCAGGTGCTGTTCAGCGGCGACACCCTGTTCCCCGGAGGCCCTGGCGCGACCGGCCGCGAGTTCAGCGACTTCGACACCATCATCGACTCGATCCGCACCAAGCTGTTCACCCTGCCCGAGGAGACCGTGGTACTACCCGGACACGGCGATGCCACGGTCATCGGCGCCGAGTCACCTCACCTGACGGAGTGGGTGGAGCGGGGCTGGTGACGCCTCAGAACAGGAACACAGCGGCCAGGACGAGCAGCACTGCGGCCACGTAGATCACGAGAAGGGCACCGACGACGGCCAGCACGGTATGGCTCAACCACCATCGCGACGGGTGCTGTGGCAGGTGCAGGTGGGTGTGGTCTGTGCGCATGGCGCACCCCCTCGTCTAGGAACCCGGCCTTCTTCGAGGATAGGGCGGCTTGGCGACGACGGGGAACGCCACGCTGGTTTCAGCCCAGGTAGTTCTCCACCGTCGCCGCGTCCCGCACTCGCGCGCCGTCCGGGTTGTCCCCGAACTCGCGCTTGGCTCGCCTCTGCCTGAGCAGGTCCCAGCACTGGTCCAGCTCGACCTCCAGGCTGCGCAGGCGGTGGTTCTCCTCGTCGACGCTGATCTCGCCGGCGCTCAGCCGGCTGCGGAGCCCGTGCTCCTCGTCGATGAGGCCCTTGATGTGCTGCTGGATGTCGATGTCGTCGGCCATCCGCTCACTATGGCACCGGGCCCTACCCGTGGCGAGGGTCAGGTCCTCAGGTCCGGGAACTGGTCGTCGCGAAACTCCTCCGACAGCGACGTCCCCCCCTCGAAGGCGTGCTGCTCGCGGTCGCGCAGCTCCACGCGGCGGATCTTGCCGGAGATGGTCTTCGGCAGCTCGAAGAACTCCAGCCGGCGAACCCTCAGGTACGGCGCGAGGTTCGCCCGGGCATGGGCCAGGATCGCCTTCGCCGTCTCGGCGCTTGGCTCCCACCCGGCGGCAAGGGCGATGTACGCCTTCGGCACCGCGAGCCGAGTCGGGTCCGGGGCCGGCACGACGGCCGCCTCCGCGACGGCCGGGTGCTCGATCAGCACACTCTCGAGCTCGAACGGCGAGACCTTGTAGTCGCTGGCCTTGAACACGTCGTCGGTGCGTCCGATGTAGGTGATGTAGCCGTCGGCGTCCCGCTGGGCCACGTCGCCCGTGTGGTAGTACCCGGCGGCCATCGCCTCCTGCTGCCGCTCGGGGTCACCGAGGTACCCCGTCATCAGGTTGACCGGGTTCTCGGAGAGGTCGAGGACGATCTCTCCCTCGTCGGACCGCTCACCGGTGAGCGGGTCGACCAGCGCGACGGGCACGCCCGGCATGGGGCGACCCATGGATCCGGGCTTGACCGGTTCACCTGCGATGTTGCCGATCTGGAGGGTGGTCTCGGTCTGGCCGTAGCCGTCGCGGATCGTCAGCCCCCACGCCTTCTCGACCTGGCTGATCACCTCGGGGTTGAGCGGCTCACCGGCGGCGAGCAGCTCCCGCAACGACGCCCTGCCGCCCGACAGGTCAGCCTGGATCAGCATCCGCCAGACGGTGGGCGGAGCGCAGAACGTGGTCACCTCGGCGCGACGGATCTGCTCCAGCAGGGCGGCCGCGTCGAACCGCGAGTAGTTGTAGACGAAGACCGTCGCCTCGGCGATCCAGGGAGCGAAGAAGCAGGACCACGCGTGCTTGGCCCAGCCGGGCGAGCTGATCGCCAGGTGGACGTCCCCGGGCCGCGCTCCCAGCCAGTACATCGTGGACAGGTGGCCGATCGGGTAGGACACCTGCGTGTGCTCGACGAGCTTGGGTCTGCTCGTCGTGCCGGACGTGAAGTAGAGCAGCAGGGGGTCGTCCGGCGCGGTTACCGTGCTGTGCCGGCGGGGTTGCACGGCGTCTGCGTCGGCGTAGGCATGCCAACCCTCGACGGCACCCACACTGATCCGCAGGTAGTCCCCGGGAACCTCCTCGAACTTGGCAGCGTCGGCGGCGTTCGCGACGACCACGGCGGCGCCGCCCCGCTGCACCCGGTCGCGGAGGTCCGCGGGCCCGAGGGCCGCCGTGGTCGGCATGATCACAGCACCGAGCTTGAAGACGGCGAGCATCGTCTCCCACAGCTCCACCTGGTTGCCCAGCATCAGCAGGACCCGGTCACCTCGGGACACCCCCAGACCGGACAACCAGACGGCGACCTGGTCGGAGCGGGTGGCCATCTCCTCGAAGGTCAGCCTGCGCTCGGACCCGTCCTCCTCGACGATCCACAGCGCCGTCCGGTCGTTGCCCCGCGCCACTGCGTCGAACCAGTCGACGGCCCAGCTGAACCGCTCTCCCACGTCCGGCCAACGGAACTCGCGCACGGCACGCTCGTAGTCCCCCGTGAGCGACACCAGGGTGTCCCGCGCTTCCCGGTATGCCTGCGTGCTCGCCCGTTCTTCCATGTGCCGACCCTGCTACGCCTGGCCGATGTCGGCAAGCAGCCCGGTGAACCAGTCGACGGAGGTGTCGAACCGTTTGCCGCCCTTGATCCGGGAGAACTCCACGGCTCGCAGCTCGTCCTGGCGCTCCTCGTCCTGCCCCACGACCCCGGACTCACCGCGCAACGCAGCGTCCACGGCATGGTCGGTGCAGCGGCGGATCAGCGCCAGGTCGGCCTCGTTGGCCGCGGCCGACCTGGAGAAGTAGCCGCTCTTCTGGACGAGCACCTTGTCGGCGCCTAGCTGCTCGGCGAACTGCTTGGCGAACCAGGCACCCGGGTTCACCTTGTCGAGCTGTACATGCCCGAACGGGTCCCGGGGCACCTTCCCGCCCGACTCCTCCATGGACGCGACGATCTCGCTGACTCCCGCCCCCTCGGAGAGGAAGAGGTTCACACCGTCACACTCGTCCATGGTCGCCCGGAGCCGCTTGGCCTCCTCGTCGATGTCGAACGGCCGCTCCGGCACGAAGACCCCGTGGACGTCCCAGCGCTCGGCCGAGTTCTCCAGCCAGCCGCTGAACTCCGCGCCCTTGACCCACTGGTGGTGCGCCAGAGCCGTCGCCGCGGTGAGCCACCCGCAGTTGCGGCCCATGACCTCGTGCACCACGAGCATCCGTGGGTTGGACGTGTGTTCGGCAATGATGTTCCGGGCGTACACGGCCCCCTGCTCGGCGGCGGTCCAGGCGCCGAGGGACTGCCGGATCGGCACCACGTCGTTGTCGATCGTCTTGGGCAGACCCACGACCGTCAGCTCGTATCCGTTGCCGTGCAGGTACGCGGCGAGGTCGGCCGCGGTGCCGTTGGTGTCGTCGCCGCCGATCGTGTGCAGCACGTCCACACCGTCGCGGGCCAGCTGCTCGGCCGCCACCTGCAGGGGGTCCTGTCCCTGCGTCACCAGTCCGCGAGCCACGCAGTCCGCCACGTTGGTCAGCTTGACCCTGCTGTTGCCGATCGGACTGCCGCCGAAGGCGTGCAGGCGGTGAGCCACGGCGCGCACCTCGGGCGTGACCTCCACCGCGTCACCGGTGAGCAGCCCGGCATACCCGTTGCGGTAGGCGATCATCCGCACCTCGGGGGCAACCTCTGTGTACCGCTCGATCAGGCCACCTACGGCAGAGGACAGGCACGGCGCCAGGCCGCCCGCTGACAGCATGGCTACGGTTCGCACGGTCATCGCGGAACCGCCACGTGGCACAAGGCGGCCGATAGCGCGGCGCGCGCGATGCGCGCGTGTGGGCACCTGATGGGGGTCATGGGGCCACTCTGCCGTCTTCGATCCGAGCCTGCCAGCGGCGTCTCAGCCGATCGAGATCACGGCGCCGGCCCGCTCCCAGCGAAGTACGGCGAGCAGTGACCGGCTCGGCAGCGACACACAGCCGGCCGTGCCTCTCCCCGTGTCCACATGGAAGAAGATGGCCGAGCCCTTGCCGGCCGTGCGCGCCTCGTTGTACCCGATCACCTGTGCATAGCTGTATGCCGGCGTGTTGAGCAACGGCTCGCCGGAGGTCCACCGCCCGCCGGCGGGCGTGCGCTGATGCGTGTTGTAGAGGGCGGAGCGGGGGTCGTCGACCCAGACGTCACGGCTGTCCACGCGGAACCACCCCTGGGCCAGGCCAGGGTTGCCCTGGGCTCCGAAGCCGCCCCGCAGCGGATAGGTGCCGGCGGGGGTCCTGAGGTCGCCCTCGCGTTTCGACCAGCTGACGCCGTTGCGGCCCACGTGACCGAAGTAGGGCCCCAGGTCGGTGACATACCCGGCGGCTGTCCTCCGGCAGGCCCGGACTGTCGCGGACGAACCTGAGCCCTTGACGACGACGACCTGGCGAGCGGCAAGCCCGGGCGGGACGACACACCGGGAGGCAGGGCGCACAGCGGTTGCACGCGGCCGGGTCGAGGTCCGCGCAGCGGTGACGGAGGGGCGTGGCATGTGGGGAGCCGGTCGCGCCCTCGCGTTCGACCGGGCGCTCCGCGTCGGCGCGGCGGTCCTCGTCACGGGGCCGGTTCCTGTGCCGCTGCGTACCGCGGTACGGGTCGCCGTGGGCGTTGCGGCATGGGTGGCGGTGCCGGTCGTGGTCGGGATCAGCGTGGGGACGACCCGCGCTGTAGTCCTGGCGGCCGTGGCTGCGCTGGTGGAGGTGGCCTGACCCGCTGGCGCGCAACCGACCAGCACCGCGCAGAGCGCGAGGCTGCCGACAAGGGACCGCCAGAGCCCGGGTCTCATCGGTCGAAATGCTGGTAGTCGGGCTCGGACCAGAGGCCGCCCCACCGCAGCCCCTGGGTGGTGAACGCCCGGACGGCCGCGCTGCCACTCGAGGAGAACACGCCCGGCGCTGGCCCGCGACGCCGTAGGAAGTAGCTGTCCGGGTAGACCGTGCCGCCCGCGGCGACATAGGGGTTCTCGAAGTCGTTGACGTCGATGGCCGTGCCGTACGCGTGCTTGCTGTACGCCTTCGAGGACTCCTGGCCACCGACGTACCGGCAGTTGAAGGCGGAGGTGTTGTCGGCTCTCATCGCCGCGTAGTCATCGGCTCCCGGGCCCTTGGGGTTCCTCCCCCACCGCGAGTCCATCGGCTTCATCTGGCGGATGCGGAACTGCAGGCCGTAGAGCCGGGTGAACGCGGCTGCGGTCTGCGGGGCGATCGAGGCGTTGACGACCAGCGCGCCACGCGAACGCCGGCCGTCGAACCCCCAGAAGTTCACGCGGACGTACCGGAGCTGCGACCGGCCCACCGGGCAGCCGGCCGTCCAGGAGTACCCCACCATGCGGCTCCACACCGAGTCCGGCACCCCGGACACGGTGGCGTTGGCCCCCGCGCCGATGGCCGGGTCGTTCGCGGGGAACCGGACCGATGGCTCGGCACCGGCCCGCGGCACCGTGGGCAACCGTGCGGAAGGCGCGCTTCGCGGCGTCGACGCCGTCGGGGACGGTCTGCGTGGGGAGGCGGCGCTTCTCGGCGGGCTCGGCGTCCGGGCCCGTGTGGTGCTGCTCTCGGTGCTGGGGAGCGACCTTCTCGCGGGCGACGCCGTGCTGGTGCCTGCCCTGCTCCTGCCTGTAGGCCGACTCGGGATCGTGCTCGGCGGTCTCGTGCCGGTGGTCGACGTGCTGGTCGTGCTGGCGGCGCCGGCCGAGGTGGGACTCCCCGAGACGGTGACCGAAGACCGCGGCTCCGACTCGCCCCCGCAGGCTCCCAGAGCAGCGACGACGACGAGAGAGAGCACCGGCAGGGCGTAGGCATGGCGGACAGACATCGCGCACCACTGTGCCCGTCCGAGCTCAGCACGCCAAACCGGAGAGCGCGCGAATGAGACCCACGCCTTCGGCCGCAGCGCAGCCCCAACGGCCTAGTGGCACGGCCTCGCCACAGTGGGGACCACCGACTTAGGGCGCTCCGGCAAGGCAGGCACGGCAGCGACCGGAACCAGGTCCGTGAAGGCGCTGCCGATGACGAGGTCGATGCGCGGCCCGGTGCGGTCGTCCCGGACGAGCTCCGCGCCGGGCACGTGCTGCTTGAGCAACGCGGCGGCGAGGTCGCCCTCCTCGCCATACCGGATCACCGCCGTGCCGAGCTGCATCGTCTGCTGGGGGTCGTTGGAGACGTCCTTGACCTTGAAGCCGCGCGCCTTGACGGCGTCCGCGACGGTCTTGGCCAGACCCGTCTTGTACGTCGTGTTGTAGACGTTCACCGACACCTCGGAGGGGATCGGCTTGAGCCGGGGCGGGATCGGCACCATGTCCTTGTAGCCGAGTCCGACCACGACGTCGACGGCGGTGCCGTTTCGCACGTCCTCGAAGAGCTTCGCGCCCGGGATCTGCTCAGCGGTCAGCAGTGCCTGGTCGAGACCCTGCGCTCCGTAGTGGACGACAGCGCTCTGCGTGACGTACCAGGAGTCCGGGGCGTTGCTGATGCCGCCGATCCGGAACTTGCGCTTCGCCAGTCCGGCCGCGACCTGCGCCGCCTTTCCGTCCACGCCCGTGGCGTTGAGCACGTTGACGGTGAAGGAGCCGCGCGCGGGTGCCGGCACGACCATCGGCCTGCAGGCCGGTTTCGGGGGCGGGGGGCTCATCCAGCCGCTCGAGTACGCCGCGGTGATGCTGGCGGTGCCCAGCAGGACGCCTGGGACGGTAACGAACAGCATGGCCTGGCGCAGCCGGTGCTTGCGCCAGACCTTCGCGGGTGTGTGGTCGTCTTCTTTCACGGTGCCCCCTGGTGGTGCCGAAGTCGAGTCACAATCGTCACAGCAGTAACAACTGTCACGGGTCCAGCGACACGCTGACGCGGCATTTCGTCATCGAGCCGTGATGGAGGAGTGGGCAGCGGCCCCACCATGACGGGCCCGTCTGTGGGTGTGGGGGTACCTCTCCCCCTTCCCCGTCCCCCGGTGCGTCAGGGGCCGCCCTGGTCAGGGAGCGGCTTCGCGGGTCAAACGACCGCTACCAGGTCGCGAGCGACCAGCTCGGCGACCTGCACCATGTTGAGCGCCGCTCCCTTGCGAAGGTTGTCGCCGCAGATGAAGAAGTCCAGGGCGTTGGGGAAGTCGAGAGCCTGCCGCAGCCGTCCCGCGAACCGGGGGTCGGAGCCCACGATGTCCGACGGCGTCGGGAACTCCAGGGCCTGCGGGTCGTCGAGCACCACGACCGCCGGGGCCTCGACCAGCGCCTGGCGCGCCTCGTCCACGTCGATCTTCCTGGCGAAGGTCGCATGGACGGCGACGGAGTGGGTGGTGATGACGGGGACCCGCACGCAGGTCGCCGAGACTCGCAGTTCCGGCAGGTTCAGCACCTTGCGGGTCTCGTTGCGGATCTTCAGCTCCTCCGAGGTCCAGCCGTCCTCGGCGGCTGAGCCGATCCACGGGACCACGTTGAGGGCCAGCGGTGCGGGGAACGGGGAGGCACTGCCCAGCTCGTGCTCGATCAGCCGGCGTACGTCTCCCGCCTGATGCCCCAGCTCGCGGTGTCCGGCGACGACCTCCAGCTCGTCGTACAGTCGCGCCATACCGGCCCGGCCGGCACCCGACGCGGCCTGGTACGAGGCCACGACAAGCTCCGTGAGCTCCCACCGGGCATGCAGGACGCCCAGCGCGTCGATCATCGTGAGCGTCGTGGCGCCAGGGTTGGCGATGATGCCCTTCGGCCGGCTGCGGATCTGGGCAGGGTTGACCTCGGGCACCACCAGCGGGACGTCAGGGTCGCAGCGCAGGGCCGAGCTGTTGTCGATCACCACGGCCCCGCGCCCGGCGGCCACGGGGGCCCACTGCGCGGCCAGTGGCGCCGGCAGGTCCACCAGCGCGATGTCGACACCGTCGAAGAACTCAGCGGTCAGCGGCTGGACGATCAGGTCACGGCCACAGACGGTCAGCGGCGTGCCCGCGTCCTCGGGGCCGGCCGCGGCGCGGATCTCGCCCCAGATGTCGGCCCGCATGGACAGCACCTGCTGGGTCACCTTGCCGACGGCCCCCGTGGCACCCACCAGGGCCAGAGTCGGACGGGTTGCTCGCGAGGCGAGGGACGTCACCGTCCGGTGCCTCCGTAGACCACGGCCTCTCCCTCGGTGGAGTCCAGGCCGAAGGCCGTGTGCACGGCGCGGACGGCGTCGTCCAGCACGTCCGCCCTGGTCACCACGGAGATGCGGATCTCGGAGGTGGAGATCATCTCGATGTTGACCCCTGCATCGGCCAGCGCCTTGAAGAAGGTGGCCGAGACACCGGGATGCGAGCGCATCCCCGCTCCCACCAGCGAGAGCTTCCCGATCTGGTCGTCGTAGAGGATCGAGGCGAAACCGACGGACTCCTGGACCTTGCGGAGAGCGTGGACGCCGGTCTGCCCGTCGGTCTTGGGACAGGTGAAGGAGATGTCCGTGAGGCCAGTCTCCGTCGCAGACACGTTCTGGACGATCATGTCGATGTTCATCTCCGCGTCGGCGCACGTCTGGAAGATCTCCGCCGCCTTACCGGGGTGGTCCGGCACGCCGACGACGGTGATCTTGGCCTCGCTGCGGTCGTGAGCGACCCCAGCGATGATCGGGGCTTCCACGGCGTCTCCTTCGGGGTGGTCCGTGACGATGGTGCCCTCCTTCGCGGAGAAGGAGCTGCGCACATGGATGGGGATGTCGAACCGGCGGGCGTACTCGACGCTGCGCAGGTGCAGCACCTTGGATCCGGACGCGGCCAGCTCCAGCATCTCCTCGTTGGAGATGCGGTGGATCTTGCGGGCCGCTGGGACGATCCGGGGGTCGGCGGTGAAGACGCCGTCGACGTCCGTGTAGATCTCGCACACCTCCGCCTTGAGCGCCGCGGCGAGTGCGACTGCGGTCGTGTCGGTGCCGCCGCGCCCCAGGGTGGTGATCTCTTTCGTGTCCTGGCTGACCCCCTGAAAGCCGGCCACGATCACGATGTGGCCCTTCTCGAGAGCGTCGGTGACCCTCCCGGGGGTGACGTCGATGATCCGTGCCTTTCCGTGGGTGGCGTCGGTGATCACCCCGGCCTGGCTCCCGGTGAAGGAACGGACCGTGTAGCCGAGGTCCGCGATGGCCATGGCGACCAGTGCCATGGAGATGCGCTCCCCGGCAGTCAGCAGCATGTCCATCTCGCGGGGCGGGGGCTGCGGGCTCACCTCGTTGGCCAGCTCGAGCAGCTCGTCGGTGCTGTCGCCCATCGCCGACACCGCGACACAGACGTCGTTCCCGGCCTTCTTCGCCTCGGCGATCCTGCGGGCGACCCTCTTGATGCTGGCCGCGTCGGCCAACGACGAGCCGCCGTACTTCTGGACGACGATCGGCACGGTGGAGCTCCTGGGCAACAGGGGACAGTGGTCGCTGGGCGGAGCGGCCAGTCTAACGGCGGGTCCCAGGGCCGGATCGCCCCGCCGTATGCCGGACGACCGGGTTCGCCCGTAGCGAGGACGAGGGGGCGCTACCCTCGGGCCAGGGGACCGAGCAGGGATCGGCGGCGTCCAGCAGAGTCGACGGCGGTCCAGGCCAGTCCAGCAGAAGTCCGGGAGGGGCGGGATGGGAGTCGAGGTCCAGGGGGTGCGTCGCGCGTTCGGCGACGTCCTCGCGGTCGACGACATCACCCTGTCGGCGCAGCCGGGAGAGGTCACGGCCCTCGTCGGGCCCAACGGCTCCGGCAAGACCACCCTGCTCCTGATGCTCGCGACCCTCCTGGCCCCGCACCAGGGGAGCATCCGCATCGACGGCCTCGACCCGGTGTCCCAGCCCCGCGAGGTCCGGGCGAGGATCGGCTGGATGCCGGACGGGTTCGGCACCTGGGACGCCCTTACCGTGAGAGAGGTCCTGCACACGATCGCCGCGGCGTACAACCTGCCGGCGGACCGCGCCAGAGCACGCACCGAGGAGCTGCTGACGCTCGTCCACCTCGACGACCTGGGCGACCGCCGGGCGCGCGTGCTGTCGCGTGGCCAGAAGCAGCGGCTCGGGCTCGCCAGGGCGCTGGTCAACGACCCCAGCGTCCTGCTGCTCGACGAGCCCGCGTCCGGCCTGGACCCCCGCAGCAGGATCGAGCTCCGCGACGTGCTGCGGTCCCTGGCCTCCGAGGGCAGGACCGTGCTGGTCTCCAGCCACATCCTCACCGAGCTCCAGGAGGTCGCCGACCGGGCCGTGATCGTCGCCCGGGGGCGCACTCTGGAGACGCAGCGGCTGGACGCCGACTTCGTCACAACCGCGCTGGCCGCCTGGAGGGTCGACGCCCTCGACCCGGAGCGGCTGACAGCCTGGCTCGCCGACCATCACGTGCCGGCCCGCCGGGTCGGTGGCGGGCAGACGGAGGTGCAGGTGGCCGGCGAGGAGAACGCGGCCCGACTGCTCGCCGACCTCGTGCGGGACGGCGTGCGGGTCACTGCCTTCACGCCGAGCCAGGGAGCGCTCGAGTCGGCCTACCTGGCCGCCACCGAGGACCGGCGATGAGCTGGCACGGGATCAGGACCGTCGCGGCCCTGGAGCTGCGCCAGCGGTTGCGGACGTCCAAGTGGCCGCTCGTGCTCGGGGCATGGTTCCTGCTGGTCGCGCTGGTCACGTTCCTCGCGTACTACGCCACCCACGACCAGAGCTTCCGGTCGGGACAGGCCATGTACGACGTCGTCATCTTCTTCGTGCTGGGCCTCGCGATGCTCATCGTGCCGTCCCTCACCGCGACGTCGGTCAACGGCGACCGGGAGCACGGGGTCCTCGCGACCCTGCAGACGACTCTGCTCACGCACTGGGACCTGGCGCTCGGGAAGCTCGTCGCCGCCTGGGCGATCTCTCTGGCCTTCCTCGTCGCGGCACTGCCGTTCCTGGCCTGGGCCTGGTTCGAAGGCGGCGTGTCCGCCGCCCGGATCGCCCTGTCCCTGGTGGTGCTCGTCCTCGTGCTGGCCGTCGTGGGCACGCTCGGGCTGATGTTCTCGACGCTGACGGCTCGTCCGGTGGCGTCCGCCGTCCTCACGTACCTGACCATGGGCGCCCTCGTGTTCGGGACCGCCATCGGCTTCGCCCTGTCGGCGTTCCTCGTGACCGACACGGAGGCGAGGACGGTCTACGGGCTCCCGGACTCGTGGTGGCAGGAGCACCAGCCGCCGCCCCTCGACCCCAACGACCCCAACCTGACCGCCGAGCAGCGTGAGCAGCTCAGCAAAAGCCAGCTGCAGCCCACGCGTGCGGACTGCGTGCGGTTCACCCGCAACGGGACCGTGGCCCACACCGAGCGCATCTGGTGGATGCTCCCGCTCAACCCCTTCGTCGTGGTGGCCGACGCCGCGCCTTCGGAGCCACGGCCCCAGGACGCGTACAGCTCCGCCTTCACCCCGATGCGGTGGATCAGCGCGGGTGCGCGGATGGCTCGCAACGGTCCGGAAGAGGTCGTCGACGAATGCCAGCTCAGCACCGGCACCTCTGCCGACGGCTCGCCGGGCGTGGACCCGATGGAGAAGGCACTGGGGACCGCGCCGGTCTGGCCATATGGCCTCGGCTTCCTGCTCCTGGTCGGAGCCGGGTCGGCGGCCGTGGCCGGTGAACGGCTCCGCACCCCGATCCGCCGCCTGCCGAACGGGACCCGGATCGCGTAGTGCACCCGTAGTCAGTGCCGGCGAAGGTTTGCACCGCGCGGCCCGGGGGCACGGCCCGTGGTGGACGTCCGGATCCCCAGAACGTCCGGATCCGAAGGAAACCTCCAGATCCCAGGAAGGCCCCCATGGACACCTACCGCGTCGGCTACTTCGTCGGCAGTCTCGCCAAAGGCTCGATCAACCGCACCCTCGCCACCGCGCTGATCGGCGTGGCGCCGCCTCAGCTGCAGTTCACCGAGATCGGGATCGGTGACCTGCCGCTCTACAACTACGACCTCGACCACGACTTCCCGCCTGCCGCTCGAACGCTCAAGGAGGCACTCGCCGCGGTCGACGCGGTGCTCTTCGTGACTCCGGAGTACAACCGCTCCATCCCGGGACCGCTGAAGAACGCCATCGACTGGGCGAGCCGGCCGTGGGGTCAGAACTCGTTCTCCCGCAAGCCTTCGGGCGTCATCGGCACGTCGCCGGGCTCGATCGGGACCGCCCTGGCCCAGCAGGACCTCCGCGCGGTCCTGGCGTTCTGCAACTCGCCGATGTTCAACGCCGTGGAGGCGTATATCCAGTTCAAGCCGGAGGCCTATGGCGACGACGGCACTATCAAGGACCAGAGCACCGAGGACTTCCTGCGGACGTACATGGAGGAGTTCGCCGCCTACATCGCGCGCGTCTACACCGCCCTGCCGCGCGATGCGGTCACGCAGTAGTCGACGCGCGCGGTAGTCGACGCGCGGTAGTCGACGCGCGCGTCAGGGATGCAACGCGTCGAACTCGGCCTCGGAGATCGTCTCCTCGTCGGCGTCGAGCCGGATGTGCCCGAGGAGCGACTGCAGGACCCGCAAGGCGGACGCGGCCCGCTCTCCCCAGTCGGACAGGTAGCTGAACTGCCACCACCACAGCGCCTCGGAGATCCGCCCCGCGTCGTAGTGTCCCAGGCCGTGCGAGAGCGCTCCGGCGACCACGCTGACGTCGTTGGACAGCGACCCGGTGGTGAGCTCGGTCGAGGTGACCGGGTCCACGAGGTCGGCGTACTCGTCGAGGCCCTCGAACAGGTTCGCGAAGCCTGTCCGCAGCGGGTCCAGCTCGGGGTCCGTGAGGTCGGGCTCGAACCGCTCGGCCGGGACGACGTCCTGGATCGCTCCGAGCCGGGCGCCCATGACCAGCGCCTGGGACAGCGCCAGCAGCGTGATCGGTATGGCTGCGTCCGGGGCTGTGCCCGAGGCGACCTCGATGACCGTGGTGAGGTAGTGACGTGCGTCGTTGGCCGACTCCTCGGCGAGCACCCGCAGGTCGTCAGACATCGAGCAGCCTCCTGCCTTCGAAGGCCCGCCCCAGCGTGACCTCGTCCGCATACTCCAGATCCCCGCCCACCGGCAGGCCGGAGGCCAGCCGGGTGACCTTGATGCCCATCGGTCGCAGGAAGCGGGCGAGGTAGCTCGCCGTGGCCTCGCCCTCCAGGTTCGGGTCGGTCGCGATGATGATCTCGGTGACCTCGCCGGAGGCCAGGCGGGTCATCAGCTCCTTCATCCGCAGGTCGTCGGGACCTACGCCGTCGATGGGGCTGATGGCGCCACCGAGCACGTGGTACCGGCCGCGGAACTCGCGCGTCCGCTCGATCGCGACGACGTCCTTGGGCTCCTCGACGACGCAGATGGACGTCCCGTCACGGCGCGGGTCCGCGCAGATCCTGCACTGCTCACCCTCCGCGACGTTGCCACACGTGTCGCAGAACCGGACCTTGGCCTTGACCTCCAGCAGCGCGTCAACCAAGCGCTTGACGTCGACGGTGTCGGTCTGGAGCAGGTGGAACGCGATCCGCTGAGCACTCTTGGGCCCGACGCCGGGCAGGCGCCCCAGCTCGTCGATCAGGTCCTGGACCACTCCCTCGTACACGTCGACGAGCCTATGCCCTCTGACCGTCACCGCGAGACCGCGGCCCGCGACGGCCACAAGGCCCGGTGAGTCAGACCTCCAGCTCCGGGGGGAGATCGAGGCGTTCATGGTCGGCCGCAGCGCTCGAGGTCGCCTCGGCATCTTCGGCCAACATCGTCCGACGCGGCCTCGCCAGCAGCCATACCACCACCGTCCCGACTGCGAGAGCGAGGTCCACGGCGAGGACACGGCGCCGGGACGGGTCGCGGCGCTCGCGCACGGTCACGGGCCTTCGTCGATGACGCGGCCGCCGAGTAGCCGTTCGATCACCGGCCGGCCGACGTCGCCCATCGCCTCGATGTCCTCGTCGTCGGCGCTCGCGGCGCTGTCGTCCGCGAAGGGCCTCCGGGCGGCCGCGGTGGGTTCCGCTGCGACCTCTGCCTTCGCCCGCGCCAGGGGAGACACCGCCACGACGGCTTCTTCCCGCGGCGAGGCGGCTGAGGGAGAGGTCCCGGAGTCGGACGCCCAGGACGGACCGCTACCCGGACCTGTCGAGGCGCTCGCCCAACCGCCATCTCCTGCCTCGGGTGCCGGCGCGGACGCCGACCCGGCCGGTGAGGCGACGAGGTGAGCCGGAGTAGCGGCGCGGACGCCGGAGTCGGCTCCCGCACCCGGGGACGACCCGTCGGCACGGGGAGCCTCTGACGGCTCGACGCTCCAGGCGGCTCCGGAACCGCCGCCGGGGCGGGGTGGCCCAGTCGCGTCGGACGGCGCGTCGGGCACGGGGACGCCCTCGACACGGGCGTCGACGCCCAGGACGTCGATCAACGCCTGGCGGACCAGATCCGCGTGTGGGCCATGACGGAAGGTGTTGGCGATGCCCACGGTGGAGATCCCGAGCACCACCTTCGTGCCGTCGTAGTCGTGCACCGTGGCGTGCTCCGACAGCAACGTCCACGTAGTGCGCTTGTGCTTGAAGATCCACCCGAGGACGTCGGGCCAGGCACGCCGCAGCGCGGCCGTGTCGATGCCGCCAGGAGGTCGCGCCGGTGACGCGGCGCCTCCGGCTGCTCCGAGGTTCTGCGGCTCACCGCCGTCAGGCGCCGCGGTTACGGTCCGGGTCCCGTCGCGTTCTGGGTCGCCCCCTTCGACAGGTGGCTCGGGGACCATCGGCGCGGTTCCGGACCTGGCGGTTCCGGACCCGGCCGAGGGCGACACCGACGGGCTCGACGTGGGGGCGCTCGGCCTGGGCGCGGTCGCCGCGGGCACGCTGGGCACAGGCGCGCTGGGCGCAGGCGCGCTGGGCGCAGACGGACCGGGCGCAGACGGACCGGGCGCAGACGGACCGGGCGCAGACGGACCGGGCGTGACGGCGCGAACCGCCGCGTGGTGGCGGGAGGGCAGCGAGGGAGCGCCTTCCACGTCCAGGCGGCGCTCCAGACGGTCCAGGCGGGCGGCATACCCGCTCTCACCCGAGGCGCCGGGGAGCAGCACGCGCGCGCAGATGAGCTCGAGCTGGAGCCTGGGCGCGGTCGCTCCCGTCATCTCGGTTAGCCCTGCGTTGACGATGTCCGCCGCGCGGGACAGGGCACCGCTGCCGAACGCGACGGCCTGCTGGCGCATCCGCTCGAGCTGGTCCTGGGGCACCCCGCGAAGTACCGAGGAGGCGCCGTCCGGGACCGCGGCCACGACGATGAGGTCGCGCAACCGCTCCAGCAGGTCCTCGACGAAACGCCGCGGGTCCAGACCTGTCTCGATCACACGGTCGACCTGGTGGAACACCCCCGCGGCGTCGGCTGCGGCGAAGGCGTCGATCGTGGCGTCGAGCAGCTCACCATCAGTGAAGCCCAGCAGTGCCGCAGCGCTCTCGTACGTGAGGCCCTCCTCCCCCGAGCCGGCGATCAGCTGGTCGAGCACCGACAGCGAGTCGCGCACCGACCCCCCTCCGGCGCGCGTGACGAAGGAGAGGACGCCAGGCGCCACGGCCACGCCCTCCTGCTCGCACAGCCGCTGGAGGTACTCGGACAGCTGGCCGGGTGGCACCAGCCGGAAGGGGTAGTGGTGGGTACGGCTCCGGATGGTCCCGATGACCTTCTCGGGCTCGGTCGTCGCGAACACGAACTTCACGTGCTCCGGTGGCTCCTCCACGATCTTGAGCAAGGCGTTGAAGCCCTGCGGGGTGACCATGTGCGCCTCGTCGATGATGTAGATCTTGTACCGGCTCTGGGCCGGCCCGTAGGACGCGCGCTCGCGAAGGTCACGGGCGTCGTCCACCCCACCATGGCTGGCCGCGTCGATCTCGATGACGTCCACAGAGCCCGATCCCCCACGCGCCAGAGCGACGCAGGAGTCGCAGACGCCGCATGGGGTGGGGGTCGGTCCCTGCTCACAGTTGAGGCACCGCGCCAGGATGCGGGCGCTCGTCGTCTTGCCACACCCACGGGGACCCGAGAAGAGATAAGCGTGGTGGACCCGGTTCGTGCGCAGGGCCTGCATCAACGGCTCAGTGACATGCTCCTGGCCGATGACGTCGGCGAAGGTCTCCGGCCGGTATCGGCGGTACAGGGCGGTGCTCACCTCGGGAACCCTAGTCGCGTTGCCTGACAGGGCGCAGGCTGCCCGAACCTCCTCCTGCCTCGGCCCCGGCCGTCCTCACCAGCCAGCCGGCGACCAGCCGATGGTGGAGGTCAGGACGAGCGCGTAGATGGTGGCTGCGGCCAGGCTGGCAAGCCCGGCGAACGCGACCGCGACGCGCCATGGGCTGCGCCGCTCTCGCAGGAACGCGACCGCGGCTGCCACCACACCGAGAGCCGCGACCACGGGCCCGGCCACGCCGAGGAGATGCAGCAGGACCCCGCCGACCCATGCGAGCGCCGCCGCTGCGACAGCGGCCGTCGACCATCCGGACGGCAGACGCTCCCAGCGCGAGGCGGCGTGGGGATGGGGCTGGGTCGTCATGGGTTCTTGCCTTCTGTCGTGGGGGGACGCCGATACCGCGGTGCGTCGTCAGGGTCGCGGGAAGTAGGGCAGCCGCGGGAACAGCCTGGGGATCCCACGGTCAAGACACTGGTTGGCTTTCGCGAGACGTGCCTGGGTCACCTGACCGTTGGCGTCGCGCACGATCTCGTCGAACGTCGTGATGTGTTCGGTCAGCTCGCCCGCGTCTTTCATGCAGCCCTCCATGAAGCGAGCCAGGACGTCGCTCATCCGCTGCGGGGTGTTGGCCGAGAAGATCTGGGAGAGGGGCAGCCAGTAGGTGTCCTCACAACGTTCGACCATCGCGTCGTCGGCCGCGGCGCCTCGTTGGGAGGGAACCCTCGTCGCCCCCGGGCGCAGGTAGGTGTAGAGATAGTCCGTGCCGGTGATGGGGTTGAGGTAGGGACCGGAGACGGAGAGGCCGTCGGCCTGGACACAGGCCTTCAGCTCCTTCCACGCGACCATCATCTCCTCTCGGCTGACCCTTCCGTCCTGCAGCGGACGACGTTGCGCAGAGGACTTCGGCAAGCCCTTGACGGCGCGTGAGATCTGGCGCTCGTCGAGGGCGAAAGCAGCCGGCGCCTTGTAGGCGGAGACCGCCGTGGCCGGCCGGTCCGGCGAACGAGCGCAGGCGACGAACGGTACAGAAGCCAGCAGCACGAGCGCCCCCACTGTCCCCACCCTGGTGGAGCTAGTCCACATAGGTCCAGGTCTGGCCGTTCCAGAGGTTCAACGTGTGGTTGGACTTGATCTGAAGACCGGTGTACTGGCCCTGGGCGATGCTGATCGACGTCGCGCACTGGCCCAACAGCGAGGAGGATGAGGCGTGGCTCCCGTTGGGCAGCGAGATGGTCGCCTTGACGGACTTCGTGTAGAGCAGGCATGGGGTGCCGCCCACGGTCGTCGAGGCGGTTGCGAGCCCTCCACCGGTGCTGTCGTTCCCGTAGAAGTAGTACGTCGTGGACCCACCTCCGACCCTGAAGGGCCACCTGGCGGAGGCCAGTGCCTGGGCCGAGCCAGCCGCCCCCACCACCAGAGCCACCGACGCCATACAGGCCACTACAAAGCTCTTGCGCATGCCGATCTCCTTCATGTCCCCAGTGAAAGGCGCGGTCGGAGTCGGCGCCGCACGCCCCTGGCGCTCCCCGCGACAGTTGGCTCTCCGACTCTGCTCGCCCCGCTTGTCAGAACCCCTCAGCGCCCGATGCCGCGTGCTCGCAGGACCCCCAGTCGGCGCTTGTCAGGGACGATAGACCCGGCCCTGCCATCCGAGGCAAGGAGCCATAGGAGTCTCGAATGACCCCTTGCCGGGGCGCCTCGGGGCTGGTAGCGCGCGCAGACGGCAGATCGGTACGGGAGACAGGACACCCCGCGTACCTGGAAGAGCTCTCCTACCCTTGCTGCATTCCTGCCCTGGGGGAGTTCGGAGAGGTACCACCACGCGGGGTGCCTGCCGCCAGTGTAGCCGGGCCCGGGACGCTGACGTGAACCCGTCGGAGGCAGCCAGTGCCACAAGCGCGGAACTGGCCGATGCCCGGAAGCCGGTCCCAGCCGCCGCCGCGGCGATTTCAAGGTGAGCCCCGTGCTCGGGTAGCCTCCTCGGCGGAGGATTCGCATAGTGGCCTAGTGCGCACGCTTGGAAAGCGTGTTGAGTGAAAGCTCTCAGGGGTTCGAATCCCCTATCCTCCGCCACCGGACCTGTTCGCCCGCGCGCCGCAAGGCCCTTCCTGCTTCACCGTGCTCTCCCAAGGAGGCGTCGTGGTCCGGCTCCCCGAGGAGGCGTCGTGATCGGCCGAGTGCACCATGTGGTCGTCGACTGCCCCGACCCGCAGGCAGAGGCGACGTTCTGGTCGCACCTGCTCGGCCAGCCCATCACCTACGCGAGCGACGACTTCATGGTCGTAGCCCCTGACGACCATCACTCGGGCCTGGCGTTCCAACGGGCGCCGGACCACGTGGCCCCGGTCTGGGGCGACCCTTCGGCCCCTCAGCAGCTGCACCTCGACGTGATGACGGACGATCCCGACATCGCGGGGGCCGAAGTCGTCGCCCTGGGCGCCCGCCCACTGAGCCCTCCTGGTGAGCACGTGTACGCCGACCCGGCCGGCCACCCGTTCTGCCTCATCCGGCGACCCGGGTGGGCGCCACCCCTGGACGCTTCGAGAGCCTGACGGGCCGGCCCCTGGCGGTGCACCGAGCGGACCGTCCACCATGGGGCAATGACGACGAGTCCCTACCGCGCGGCGTACGAGCTGAGCCTGAGCGACCCTGACGCCTTCTGGGGCGAGGCTGCACGGGCGATCGACTGGCTCACGCCGCCGCTTCGCGTGCTGGACGACGACCGGCCGCCCTTCTACCGCTGGTTCACCGGCGGCACGCTGAACACCTGTTTCAACGCCCTGGACCGCCACGTGGAGGCGGGCCTCGGCGAACGAGCCGCGCTCCATTACGTCAGTCCCGTGACGGGCACCCAGCGCACCATCTCCTACGGCGAGCTCCTGGACGAGGTCGCACGGTTCGCCGGGGTGCTCGACTCGCTCGGGGTCGGGCGCGGCGACCGCGTCGTCATCTACATGCCGATGGTTCCCGAGGCAGTCGTCGCGATGCTCGCCTGCGCGCGCATCGGAGCGGTGCACTCCGTGGTGTTCGGTGGCTTCGCCCCCTCAGAGCTCGCTGTCCGGATCGAGCACGCGAGGCCCGTTGTGGTCGTGTCGGCCTCCTGCGGGATCGAGCCGGCGCGGGTGGTCGAGTACAAGCCCCTGCTCGACGCCGCTCTCGACCGCAGCAGCCACAAGCCGGAGTCCGTCATCGTCCTCCAGCGTGAGCAGGCCCGCGCCGCGGTCGGCGAGCGCGACACCGACTGGGAGGAGATGGAGTGGGCGGAGCTGATGGGCGACGCCGAGCCCGCCGCGTGCGTGGAGGTCGCGGCGACCGACCCGTTGTACATCCTGTACACCTCGGGAACCACCGGTCGGCCGAAGGGCGTCGTCCGGGACAACGGGGGGCACGCCGTCGCACTGCGGTGGTCGATGGAGAACGTCTACGGCATACGTGCTGGCGACACGTGGTTCACCGCGAGCGACGTCGGGTGGGTAGTGGGCCACTCCTACATCGTGTACGCCCCGCTGCTGACCGGCGCCACGTCGGTGCTCTACGAGGGGAAGCCCGTCGGGACCCCGGACGCCGGCGCGTTCTGGAAGGTCATCGAGGACTACGGCGTCAAGTCGATGTTCACGGCTCCGACGGCATACCGCGCCATCAAGCGGGAGGACCCTGCCGGTGAGCTCATGCGGCGCCACGACCTGTCGTCGCTCGAGACGGTGTTCCTCGCTGGTGAGCGGCTCGATCCCGACACGTACGCCTGGGCGACCGACCGGCTGCGGGTCCCGGTCGTCGACAACTGGTGGCAGACGGAGACCGGCTGGCCGATCGCCGCCAACCTGCGCGGCCTCGAGCCGATGCCGATCAAGCCCGGCTCCCCGACCGTGCCGGTGCCCGGGTACGACGTGAAGGTCCTCGCCGACGACGGCTCCGTCCTGGAACCCGGGCAGGAGGGAGCGATCTGTCTGCGGCTCCCCATGCCGCCGGGGACCCTGCCGACGCTGTGGGAGGACGACGAGCGGTATGTCGCCGGGTACCTGTCCGCCTTCGAGGGCTACTACCTCACGGGCGACGGCGGCCTCGTCGACGAGGACGGCTACCTCTATGTGATGGGCCGCACCGACGATGTGCTCAACGTTGCGGGACACCGTCTTTCGACAGGGTCGATCGAGGCCGCCCTCGCAGGTCACGCAGCAGTGGCGGAGTGTGCCGTGATCGGGGTCGCGGACGAGCTGAAGGGGCAGGTGCCCCGAGGGCTGGTGGTGCTGAAGGCCGGCGTGGATGCCGCGGAGGACAGCGAGCGGATCCGCGCCGAGCTCGTCGAGCGGGTCCGTGCCGAGGTGGGACCCGTCGCGTCGCTGCGACGGGTGGACATCGTGCCGGCGCTGCCCAAGACGCGCTCCGGCAAGATCCTGCGCAAGACCATGCGGGAGATCGCCGACGGCGCGAACCGACGGTGCCCGGCACCATCGAGGATGCCGCAGTCCTCGAGACGCTGACCCCGGTGCTCCGTTCGCGCGCCTAACCTGTCCCGGTGCAGGGAGTACTCACCGGCTTCACGACGATCGCCGTGGTCATCGGAGTCGGAGCCGTCCTCGCTCACCTGCGGATCGTCGACCTCGGTGCCCAGCATGTGCTCTCGCGCCTGGCCTTCTTCGTCGCCAGCCCGGCGCTCATGGTCCTCACCCTGTCGCGCGCCGACGTGCACCAGGTCCTCTCGGCCAACCTCGTGGCGTCCGTCGCGGGTGTGCTGGTGGCCGCCGGCACCTACGTCCTCCTGGCCCGCCTGCTCTGGCGAAGGTCGCTGGGGGACACCACCATCGGGGCCCTCTCCGCGGCATACGTCAACGCCGGAAACCTCGGCATCCCCGTGGCGAGCTACGTCCTCGGTGACGCCGCCTTCGTGGCGCCCACCCTGCTGCTCCAGCTGCTCGTGCTGCAACCCCTCGCCCTCGGCTTCCTCGACGCGGACGCGCGCGGCGGGCGTGCCCGCTGGTCGGAGCTGCTCAGCCGGCCCTTCCGCAACCCGCTCACGGTCGGCTCGCTCGTCGGCGTGGGGCTGTCGCTGACCGGGTGGACCTTGCCGCGAGCCGTGGCGGCGCCGCTCGGCCTCCTGGGGGACATGGCGGTCCCGGCGATGCTCGTCGCGTATGGCATCGCGCTGCGGCTGGGTCCAGGCCTCGGTCGCGCCGGGTCGGCCGCCGAGCTGGCGACCACGTCGCTGCTCAAGCTCGTGGCCCAGCCACTGGTCGCCTGGGTCGTCGCGAGTGCGGTCCTGGGCGTGCACGGACACGCCCTGCTGGCCATCGTCGTGACCTCCGCGCTCCCGACGGCACAGAACATCTTCGTCCACGCCACCCGGTACGACCGCGCGCCGGTGCTGGCTCGCGACACGATCCTGATCACCACTGTGGGAGCCCTGCCGGTCATCTTCCTGGTCGCCGCCCTCCTCGGCTGACCTGGGTGGTGTCTCGGGCCGGGCCGAGCTGCTCGGACGCCTCACCGGCGGTGGACCGGAGCGCCGTGGTGGAGGGGAAACTGCGAGGGCCGAGGTCAGCGGCGGCGGCGCGCCGTGCCGAAGATCGACCTCGTGATCTCGCGCCCGATGACGGTGCCCGCCGATCGCATCGCCGACTTGAAGGCGCTGGACCGTACGACCTGCTCGACGATGCCCGGCTCCTCCCTGGCCGGCCCGGGCGTCCGGGCAGAGGCCCGTTCGGGAGCATGCTCAGGAGCCGGCGTCGGTGGCGCCGGGGCCTGTGACGGGGTCGGCGCCGACTCCAGGCGCGATCGCAGCTTCTCGTAGGCGGACTCCCTGTCGACCGCGGCGGAGTACTTCGCGGCCAGGGCGGAGGAGGAGACGACCTGGGCGACGGTCGCGGGCTCGGACGGGGCCATGAGCGACTGCGGGGCGATCATCCGGGTCCAGGCGACAGGGGTCGGCGCGCCCCTCTCCGACAGGACCGTCACGACCGCCTCACCGGTGCCCAAGGAGGTGAGCAGCTCCTCAAGGTCGTACTCGCTGTGCGGGTAGGTCGACACGGCGGCTTTGAGGGCCTTCGCGTCGTCCGGCGTATAGGCCCGCAGGGCGTGCTGCACGCGGTTGCCGAGCTGAGCCAGCACAGTCCCAGGCACGTCCTTGGGGCTCTGGGTCACGAAGAACACGCCGACCCCCTTGGACCGGATGAGCCGCACCGTCTGCTCGATCGACTGCTGGAACGCCTTGCTGGCATCGCCGAACAGGAGGTGCGCCTCGTCGAAGAAGAAGACCAGCTTCGGCTTCTCCACGTCGCCGACCTCCGGGAGGTCGTGGAAGAGGTCGGCCAGCAGCCACATCAGGAACGTCGAGAACAGCGCCGGACGGTCCTGCACAGCCGGGAGCTCCAGGCAGGTGACCAGCCCCTTGCCGTCGGCAGCGGTCCGCAGCAGGTCCTTGGTGTCGAACTCGGGCTCGCCGAAGAAGGACTCGGCACCCTGGTCGGCGAACGAGACCAGCTCACGAAGGATCACTCCGGCAGTCGCCGAGGACAGCCCTCCGAGGCTCTTCAGGTCGGCCTTCCCCTCGTCCGAGGTGAGGAACGAGATCACCTCACGCAGGTCCTTGAGGTCGAGCAGGCCCAGCCCGTTCTTGTCCGCGTAGTGGAAGACCAGGCCGAGGCTGGACTCCTGGGTGTCGTTGAGCCCGAGGACCTTGGACAGCAGCGTGGGACCGAAAGAGGTCACGGTGGCCCGGACCGGGATGCCCGTGCCGACACCGCCGAGCGACAGGAACTCCGTGGGGTACGCCGTGCCGACCCACTCCTGACCGACCTCGCTCGCCCGCGCGGTGATCCGGTCGCTGGGTTGGCCAGCGGTGGCCATTCCGGAGAGGTCGCCCTTGATGTCCGCGAGGAAGACGGGAACGCCCTGGCCCGAGAGCTGCTCGGCCATGAGCTGCAAGGTCTTCGTCTTTCCGGTACCGGTCGCCCCGGCCACCAGCCCGTGCCTGTTCAACGTGGACAAGGGGATCCGGACGGGCGCATCAGGGTAGGCCTGACCCGCGACCACCGCCGCGCCGAAGTGCAGGGCGGCTCCCTGGAAGGAGTACCCGGCGCGGATGGCGTCGAGCTGGGCGTGGGGCTCCGATGGCTGCTCCGGCCTCGCGTTCTGGCTCATCTTCGGCACTCTAGTGCGCGGCCACGTCCGTCCCCCTGCCCTTAAGGTGTCGTCGTGATCTTCAAGAAGGTGGGCGAGGGTCGTCCCTACCCCGACCATGGGCGGCAGTCTCCCCGCGACTGGGCGGACGTCCCGCCGCGCATGGTGCGTCTCGACGAGCTGGTCACCACGAAGCGGAACCTCGACCTGGGCCTGTTGCTCGCCGAGGACTCCACGTTCTACGGGGACCTCTTCGCGCACGTCGTCGAGTGGGAAGGCACGCTCTACCTGGAGGACGGCCTGCACCGCGCGCTGCGGGCAGCGCTCCAGCAGCGACCTACCCTGCACGCCCGCGTCCTCGTGCTTGACTAGCCCGCAACCGGACTGGCCCGGCGGCGCGGTCGGAGGTGCAGATGAGCTACATCGTCGAGTCCGGCGCGTCCACCTCACGGCGCGCACGACGTCGTCGCACGCTCGTGACCTTGGCCGTCGTGACTCTCATGCTGTTCTTCGCCTTCTGGTACGCCTACTCGTACTACCGCGACGCGCCGGTGCGCCGCGCCACACCCACCGCTACCTGCAGCACCCGGCCGGGAGTCGCGCGCCCCTCGGGGGTCACCGTAAACGTCTACAACGCGACCGACCGGAGCGGTCTGGCCGCGAAGACGGCCGCCGAGGTGCGCAAGCGAGGCTTCAAGGTGTCCACCGTGGCGAACGACCCTTTGCAGAAGACCGTGACCGGGACAGCCGAGGTCCGATACGGGAAGAGTGGGGCGGCCGGCAGCAGGCTCGTCCTCAGGCTGGTCAAAGGCGCCAAGGCGGTGCGCGACTCCCGCACCGACTCCTCGGTCGACCTCGTGCTGGGAAACAGGTTCACCGCCCTGGCTCGCCCAGCGAAGACCACTCCGGCCAGCAGCCCCACGACCACCACCTGCTGACGGCGCAGCCTCGTCGTAGCGTTGTCCCTATGATCACCGTCGAGCTGGCGCGGAGCCTGGGTGCGGCAGGCGTCCTGTGGGAGCCGGCCCCTGGCGACCGGTTCACGATCGACCAGCCCAACGTCGTGGGGGAGGTGTTCTGGATCAGCCACCTGACCATCGACGTCCACACCTTCAAGGGGCAGCCGCTGCTCGGGTTCAACGGAACCACCGAATGGGCGTTGGACTCCGTGACGCTCGACACGGCGCTGTGGCTTCCCCGCGAAGACCAGCTCCGAGAGCTGCTGGGCGACCGCTTCGCCGGCCTGCAGCGCGCCGACGGACAGTGGACGGTCGACGTGGACACCTCCGAAGGTCGCAGCCAGTTCTGTGACCCCGACCCGGAGTGCGCGTACGCCCGGGCCTTGCTCAGCATCGCCTGAGCATGGGGCGGCGGGCAGCATGGGCGGTGGGCTATGCCGACCCGAGCCGCTTGAGTGTGGCGAGCCGACGCTCGTACTCCTGCTCGTCGATCTCCCCGGCGGCGTAGCGCTCGGCCAGACGCGCCTCACCCGCTCGTTGTCCGGTGAGGGCGTGCATCCTGCCCCAGCGGCGGCGTCCGAGGAAGCCGAAGGTCCAGATGAACGCGATGACCACGAGGAACCACAGGATCGGGAAGATCGGCCACCAGGGCCCCGGCCCGTTCCAGTGGTCGTCCGAGGCGGCGGTGGCGGTGCCGGCGAGGATGGTGCCGGCGAGGATGGTGTGCATGAGACTCCTTGTCGAGGGGCTTGACCGGACACCTCGATCCTGGGCTGGACTACCGTCCGCCGAATCCCCCACCGGGGGTCACCTGGACTGCTCCCCGGGTGGTACGCCGCTGCGAGAGCGGCCGCTCCGCACCGCTCAGTCGCTCCGCCAGCCGGGCCTAACCAGCCCGCTCTCGTAGGCCAGCACCACGAGCTGCGCGCGGTCACGGACGTGGAGCTTGACCATCGACCGGCTGACATGGGTCTTCGCCGTCGCGGGGCTGAGGAAGAGCCGCTCGGCGATCTCGTCGTTGCTCAAGCCCTCCCCGACGAGGGCGACGACCTCGCGTTCGCGGGGAGTCAGCTGCCCGAGCCGGCCGTGCTCGCGGGCGCCGATGGCCTTGCTGCGGCTGGCGAACTCGCCGATGAGCCGTCGCGTGACTCCTGGGCTGAGGAGGGCGTCGCCAGCCGCGACGGCGCGGATCCCGCGCAGCAGCTCGATGGGCTGGGTGTCCTTGACGAGGAAGCCACTGGCCCCTGCTCGCAGCGCCTCGAACACGTACTCGTCGAGGTCGAAGGTCGTGAGCATCACGACGCGCGTACGCGTCAGCGTGCGGTCCTCGACGATCGTCCGGGTCGCTTCGAGCCCGTCTCCCCCCGGCATACGCACGTCCATCAGTACAACGTCGGGCCTGAGCTCGCGCACCACCCGGACCGCCTCGGCGCCACTGGACGCCTCGCCCACCACGTCGAGGTCCGGCTCCGCGTCCAGGAGCGCACGGAGGCCTGCGCGAAGCAGTACCTGGTCGTCCGCCAGGACGACCTCGATCACGGTCCCTCGCGCGTCGGCAGTCGCGCCTCCACCCGCAGGCCGCCGAGGGGTGACGGGGCGACGCTCAGCCGCCCGCCCAGCGCAGCGGCGCGCTCCTGCATACCCCGAAGGCCGTTCCCCTGGACGATGCCGTCCGGCCGTACACCGGTGCCCCCGTCGTCGTCCACCCGGACCGTCAGCAGCGCGGCACCGTAGCCCAGCACGACCGAGGCGTGACCGGCCCGCGAGTGCCGGACCACGTTGGTGATGGCCTCCTGGACGATCCGGTATGCCGCCAGCTCCACCGAGGCGGGCAACGCGCGAGGACGCCCCTCGACAGACTTCGTCACGACGAGACCCGCAGTGGCGCTGCGGCCCACGATGTCGTCGATGGACGCAAGGGTGGGCGCCGGGGCCCGGGGGGCTGGGCCGTCCCCGTCGCGCAGGACGTCGACCATCCAGCGAAGCTCCGTGAGCGCCTCCTTGCTCGCGTCCCTGATCGCCACGAGAGCGGGCTCCACCTGCTGGGGCCGTCGGTCGGCGAGGTGAAGCGCCACGCCAGCCTGCACGTTGATGAGGGAAAGGTGGTGGGCCACCACGTCGTGGAGCTCCTGGGCGATGCGTAGCCGCTCCTCCCCTGCCTGCCGCCGGGTCCGTTCTCGGGCAGCCTCACGGAAGGTGGCGGCACGCTCCACCCTGACCCGGCCGACCTCGGCCAGCGCGAGCACGACCGTGAGCCACGCGACGACCGCCGTCTCGGAGGCCCAGGACCACGGTCCCGCGCCGAGGAGCCGTGCCACTGCATCGACCCCGACCACCGCCCCGGCCACGAGCCACGCCACGAAGCGGTGCCCCCTGGCGACGTTCACGACGAGCGCCACGACGAGGCTGGCGAAGACCGGGCCGTAGGGATAGCCCGTCGCCAGGTAGACGGCAGTCGCAGCGCCCACCCCGGCGCACAGCAGGCGAGGGTGACCTCGCAACAGGAGCAGTGTCGCCGGCCCAGCGAGAAGGAGGGCCACAGCGAGGCTGTCCAGCGCGCGGCGTTCCGGCTGGGCGTGAGCCGCGCCGAACGAACCACCGACCTGCAGCAGGAGGAGCAGGACCAGCCCCACCACCCGAACCGGTCGCGGCGGACCGCCACGCCGCGGCAGCCCGTGGGTGGACCACGGTGCAGCGTCGTGGGGTGACCGCGACCCAGCCTCACGGGCCCACCACGGTCCGGCCTGGTGGGCCGACCCAGCGCCGGGGGCCGGGTCGGCGTGCGCAGGCATACCCCCAGCGTAGGGAACCCCTGCTCGGCGGAGCGTCCGTCCGTGGCTGCAGTCGCGGCTACGCCGGCGGGAGTATCCGTGCGCCCGGCGACGTAGTCATGTTGGGGGGTGCCCGGGGCCACCGCAAGACGACACAGTGAGGGAATGGCCCGTCTCACGGCTGTCCTGCGACGGTTCCCCCTGACCGTCGGACTTGTGGTCACCATCCTCATGCTGTCCGTGGTGACGCGCTCGCTGTGGGACCCCCTGGGCTCTCGGCCGCTCGCCGAGACAGTGACCTACGGGCTTCCGGCGTTCCGGTCCGGCAGCTGGTGGACTGTGGCCACGGGGTTCCTCGTCGCGGTCCAACCGCTGCACTACGTGCCGATCCTGCTCGGGCTGGTCCTGTTCGGCGGCTTCAGCGAATGGCGGTTGGGTGGGCGACGGACGGCCGTACTGATGACTGCAGCTCATGTGCTGGGCATCGGTGGGGCTGCGCTCGTGCTGTGGCTGACCGCCGGCCACGGGTACGAGTGGAGCACGAGGCTGGCCCAGGAGCGCGATGCGGGGCCGTCAGCGGGGTTCCTCGGCGCGGCGGCGGCGGCCTCTGTGACGCTGTCGCCGCCCTGGCGTGGGCGGCTCCGCGCGGCGCTGGGCGCCTACGCGCTGCTGTTCGTGATCCACCTCGGGTCCTTGGCGGATCTCGAACACGTCCTCGCTGTCTGCGCAGGGCTCATCCTCGGGCCGGCGCTCCTTGGCCGGCTCCCCCGGCTGCGCCACAGGGCCCTCACCCGCCGCGACTTCCGCCTGCTCGCGTCCGCGTTCTTCGTTGTGGCGGCCCTCGAGGGGCTTCTCCAGCCGTTCACCACCGCGAGCGGCCCGTTGGCCAGCACCCTGTCGGACCAGGCGAGAGCCCAGGAGCTCCAGGACCGCGAGCTGCTCGGCTCGGTCGTGCAGGCGGCCTTGTGGTTGTGGTTGGCACGCAGCCTGTACAAGGGTCGACGACGAGCCTGGCGGTGGGCCACGGGCCTGCTCGCGCTGGTGGTCCTCGTCCAGCTGGTCGGAATCGTGGTGATGCTCGTCGCCGGCGAGCCGGGGCTGCCCGTGGCGCTCTACGAGGCGGTGGGCAACTCCCTGGGGCTCGCCGTGCTCTATGTCGGTCGTCATGCCTTCCGCAACCCGTCACCACGCCGGGCACGCCGGACCACGGGAAGCCTGGTCGCCCCGGCCGACGAGGGCCAGCGGCAGGCGGCCACAGTGCGCCTGACGGAGCAGGGCACCGTCAACCGCCTGGCCTGGATGACCACCTGGCCGGAGAACAGGTGGTTCGAAAGCGCCTCGTACCCGGGGTATGTGGCCTACCGGGTGCATGCGGGAGTGGCGGTGGGGCTCTGCGACCCCGTGGCGGCCTCGCCGCAGGACCGGTCGCATCTCCTGACGGCCTTCGCCGACTCTGTCCGCTCTGCCGGCCTCGTGCCCTGCCTCTTCACAGTCACCGCGGAGGCATCGACGAACGCCGCCAGCCAGGGGTGGCAGTCGCTACAGGTTGCCGAGGAGGCCGTGGTCGACCTGCAGACGCTTTCCTTCACCGGCAAGGCCTGGCAGGACGTGCGCACTGCGCTGAACCAGGCGGGCAGGCTGGGCATCTCGTTGCGGCTGGGACCACTGGGTGAGCAGCCGCGTGGTCTGCAGCTCCAGGTCAAGGCCATCTCCTCGGAATGGGTCGAGGACAAAGGGCTTCCGGAGATGGGCTTCACGCTCGGGGGTGTCGACGAGGCCCTCGACCCACACGTCCGCGTCGGTCTAGCCGTGGACGAGGACTCCACGGTCCATGGCCTGACCTCGTGGATGCCGATCTATGACGTGGGGGGCGGGGAGCCCGTCGGCTGGACTCTTGACGTCATGCGCCGCCTGCCCGGCGGCTTCCGGTACACCATGGAGTTCCTCATCTCCTCTGCTGCAACGGCTTTCAAGGCGGAAGGTTGCCGTGTCATCTCACTTTCCGGGGCGCCGCTCGCTCGGGCGCGACGCGACACGGACGGTCCTGGCACCATGCCGGTGATGGACCGGGGCACCCTCGACGCCTTCCTCGACCGTCTCGGCGGTGCGCTCGAGCCGTACTACGGCTTCCGCTCACTGCACGCCTTCAAGACCAAGTTCCAGCCGCGACTGGACCCGCTGTACCTCGTCTTCCCGGAGGCGACCGACCTGCCGCGGATCGGGCTCGCACTGAGCCGGGCGTACCTGCCGCACGCAGGGCTGCGGGACTTCGTGACCCTGGCTCGCGCGGCGCGCGCCGGCTAGGCAGAACGCGTGCGGGTCAGCGCCTCCTTCAGGGCAGCCATGGCGCACCCGCGAAAACTGCGGCACTCTCGGAGGGGGCGCCGTGGCCCCGAGGAGGTGTCGCATGACGTCAACCGTCGGACCTGGGGAGTCGTCGTCCCGGACCGGGGCGAGCCGGCAGGAAGGGCTTGCCGCGTCGGAACAGCGTCTCGTGCGGTCCCCCTTCCCGGCGATCGGCGACTACGCCTTCATCTCGGACTGCCAGGTGACCGCCCTCATCGCACCGAGCGGCAACGTCGAGTGGATGTGCCTGCCACGGATGGACTCCCCCAGCGTGTTCGGCGCCATGCTGGACCGGGACGCCGGCGGGTTCCGCCTGGGACCGGCCGACATGAACGTGCCGACGGCGCGCCGCTACCTGCCCGGCACGATGATCCTCGAGACGTCGTGGGGGACGCCCAGCGGCTGGATCATCGTGCGCGACGCTCTGCTGATGGGGCCGTGGCACCACGAGTCCGAACGGGCCTACCGGTACCGGCGGGCACCCACGGACTACGACGCCGAGCACGTCCTGCTCCGCACCATCCGCTGTGTCAACGGCGAGGTGCAGCTCGTCGCGCAGTGCAACCCGGTCTTCGAGTACGGGCGACGACAGGCGATGTGGTCCTACGAGGGCGAGGGTTACCACTGCGTGACGGCGGAGGGCGACGGGACGGACCTCAAGGTGCGGCTCACCACGGACATGCGGGTGGGCATCGAGGGACCCCAGGCGACGGTCCGCACGCTGATGAAGGAGGGGGACACCCATTACGCAGCGCTCTCGTGGACGGAACACAGCGCTCCTCAGTCGTTCGAGGAGGCCTACCGCCGGCAGGTGTGGACGGCCCACCACTGGCAGCACTGGCTCGCCCGCGGAAGGTTCCCGGACCATCCGTGGCGCACCCATCTGGAGCGCAGCGCGCTGACCCTCAAGGGACTGACGTATGCACCCACGGGCGCCTTGGTGGCCGCCGCCACCACGTCGTTGCCGGAGACGCCCAAGGGCGAGCGCAACTGGGACTACAGGTACACCTGGATCCGCGACTCGACCCTGGCGCTGTGGGCCCTCGACACGCTGGGTTTCGACTGGGAGGCGAGCGACTTCTTCTGGTTCATCGCCGACCTCGCCGAGGCCTCCGACGGCCTTCAGATCATGTACGGGCTCGACGGGGAGAAGGACCTCTCGGAGCAGACACTGGACCACCTCACGGGGTACGACGGCGCGCGTCCGGTGCGGGTGGGCAACGGAGCCTTCGACCAGAAGCAGCACGACGTATGGGGCGCGATCCTGGACTCCGTGTGGATCCACACGACTTCCAGGGACACGCTGGACGAACGCCTGTGGCCGATCCTGTCGGGCTTCGTGGAGGCAGCCATCGAGCACTGGCGCGAACCCGACCGTGGCATCTGGGAGGTCCGTGGCGACCCCAAGCACTTCACCTCCTCCAAGGTGATGTGCTGGGTGGCCGCCGATCGTGGTGCGAAGCTCGCCAGGGTCCGCGAGAGCTTCGAGGTGGCAGCGCGCTGGCAGGAGGCTGCGGACGAGATGCACGCCGACATCTGTGAGCACGGCGTGGACGACCGGGGCGTCTTCACCCAGCACTACGAGACGGACGCTCTGGACGCGTCCAACCTCCTTCTCCCTCTGGTCGGGTTCCTTCCACCTGACGACCCGCGGATGCGAGCGACGGTGTTGGCCATCGCCGACGAGCTGACCGACGACGGGCTGGTCCTGCGCTACCGGGTGGAGCAGACGGATGACGGCCTCTCCGGCGAGGAGGGGACGTTCACCATCTGTTCGTTCTGGCTGGTGTCCTGCCTGGCCATCGTGGGTCAGAAGCGAAGGGCCAGGCTGCTGTGCGAGCGGCTGCTGCACCTCGCGACGCCGCTCGGCCTCTACGCCGAGGAGATCGATGCCCGCAGCGGCCGGCACCTCGGCAACTTCCCCCAGGCGTTCACGCACCTCGGGCTGATCAACGCCGTCCTCAAGGTCATCTCAGCGGAGGAGGTGGAGGACCAGGGAGCCCTGTCGCCCTGACCGAAGGGGCGCCGCGCGTCTCCCGCCTGACCAGTCAGGTGCTGCCGCGGCCAGGACGATGCCGCGACCATCAGGACCGCGACCACGACGATGCCTCGGTCAGGACAACGCCGCGGTCGGGACAACGCCGCGGTCAGGACAACGCCGCGGTCAGGACAACGCCAGCAGGGCACCGAGCGCGAAGCCTGCGGCCACGAGCCACAGCACAGTCGGCAGTGACGACCAGAGACGGTTCACGGAGCCTCCTCATCCCAGGAGCACGGCGCCGTCCCGCACGGTGACGGGCACGGCCTGAAGGGGACTGGTCGCGGGGCCGGACAGCACCGCACCGCTGCTGACGTCGAAACGGCTTCCGTGACAAGGGCATTCGAGCTCGCCCCCCGGGCCTGAGACCAGCAGGCAGCCCTGGTGGGTGCAGACGGCGGAGAGCGCGCGTACGGCGCCACCGGGTGCACCGACGAGCACGACCTTGTCCTGAGCGACGACGAGCCCTCCCCTCGCCGGCACCTGGTCGAGCCGCGCGACGACGCGTCCTTGGCCCCCAGGAGAAGGTCCGTAGGCGTTGGCCGCCGTCCCGGCGGCGGAGACCGACGACGCCCTGGAGCGCGCCGCCGCGAAGCCCACGACCGCCGAGGCCAGGAGCAGGCCCGCACCCCTGACGACGGACCGGCGTGACAACGGCTTGATCGGCATCGCCTGGTCCCAGCTAGAAGACCGGTAGGCCGGAACGGGAGAAGAACCACAGCGCTGCGCTGGCCCAGACGGCGACCAGCGAGCCGAGGACGAGGCCCCCGAGGACGGGCACGGCCAGGGAAGGGAGGCCGTCCAGCCGCAGCCCGAGCATCTTGGCGGCATACGCCCCGTAGAAGAGGCACCCGGCGACGCTGTGCAGCATGACTCGGGGAGTCATGCTGCCGAGCCCGAGGGCCCAGAGGCAGTGGAAGGCGACGGGCAGCGTCAAGAGGAACGCGACACTGCCGCTCCAGCGATGGACGGGTCCGACCCAGCCGGGGGCCGGCCCCGCACCCGGGAGCCGCTGCCACATCCAGAGCGCCGTCACCAGCTGTAGGACGACGAGGGCCAGGGCGCCGGTGGCCAGCCACGTCTTCATCTGCAGCATGCCGGAGAAGCCCAGCGTCACGAGCGGCCGTGAGCTCGGCTCGTGCGCAGCGGCGTACACCCCGAGTGCCACGCTCACTCCGGCACCGAGAAGCAGCACTCCGGCGAGACCTGTCCTCACCGGCGCGGCCATGCCCCGTGGGACGGGCGACGCCATGGCGTCACGATCCCACGCCGCGGAGGGGGGAGGCTCCCTCAAACGACGGGGAGCCGGGTCAGCCCACGACCGCCGCCCACGAGTCCGCGCGCGACGCCAGGCGAGCTTGTCAGCGGCTGCGGCGTCCCGCGGAGAAGCCGGCGAGTCCACCACTCGAGCGCGGGGCAGCCACGCCCGGCGTACGGGGTCGCCCACCGGCATTGCCGGAAGCAGGCCGTGCCGTGGAGGTGGACCGAGAGTCCTCGCGCCGGCTCCCGCTCTTTCCGCGCGACTGGCCGGCGCCGGCGCGACCGTTGCGGCCACCCTGGCTGCGCTCGCCCGAAGAGCGGCCCCCCGACGTGCGGGCCGCACTGCGGTCACCCGTCGCCCCCCGCCGCGCCGCGTGCTGCGGCGAGGCCGGGGCGGCGACCGGAGCGACAGGCTCGGCGGTAGGGCCGGTCAGCTCGCCGATGAGGGGATGTCCTGGTGCGACCTCCGAGGCGGTCGGCTTGATCCCGGCCTGGCGCATCAGGGTCCTGGTGTCACCGCGCTCGTCGGGGGTGCTGACCGTGACGACGACGCCCTCGGCGCCCGCCCGCGCGGTACGGCCTGACCGGTGAAGGTAGGCCTTGTGCTCGGCCGGCGGGTCGACGTGGACGACCAGGGTGACGTCGTCGACGTGGATCCCGCGAGCCGCGATGTCGGTCGCGACCAGCACGCGGGTCGAGCCTTCACTGAAGGAGGCGAGGTTGCGCTGGCGCGCGCTCTGGGAGAGGTTGCCGTGCAGGTCCACGGCGGGAATGCCGGACGCCGTGAGCTGCTTCGCGAGCTTCTTCGCCCCGTGCTTCGTCCGGGTGAACGCCAGGGTTCGCCCTCGACCGGCAACCAGCTCCCGTACGACCGCCGGCTTGTTGTCGCGGGAGACGTGGAAGACGTGGTGGGTCATCGCCGGCACGGGGGAAGCCGCGGTGTCGACCGAGTGGGTGACCGGGTTCTTGAGGTACCGGCGGACGAGCTGGTCGATGGCGTTGTCCAAGGTCGCCGAGAAGAGCAGCCGCTGACCGTCGCGGGGCGTGGCGTCCATAAGGCGCTTGACGGCGGGCAGGAACCCCAGGTCGGCCATGTGGTCCGCCTCGTCCAGCACGGTGACCTCGATCGCGTCGAGCGTCACGTGCCGCTGACCGATCAGGTCCTCCAGCCTGCCCGGCGTAGCGATCACGACGTCCACGCCTCGGCGTAGCGCGGTCACCTGCGGGTTCTGGCCCACGCCGCCGAAGATCGTCATGACGCGAAGATCGAGCGCCTGCGCCAGCGGAGCCATGGTCTCTGCCACCTGGGTGGCCAGCTCGCGCGTGGGGACCAGCACGAGAGCGCGCGGAGCGCCGGCGTTGCGTCGACGGGCCGACCTCGCCAGGACTGCCAACGTGGGGAGCGCGAAGGCGATGGTCTTGCCGCTGCCGGTCCGGCCACGGCCGAGGACGTCGCGACCCGTCAGGGAGTCCGGCAGCGTGGCGGCCTGGATCGGGAACGGCGCGGTGATTCCGCCCCGGTTCAGCGCGGTGACCAGGGCGGCTGGGACGCCGAGCTCGGAGAACGGGACGGTGGGATGGTGCGAAGACATGAAGGAGCTCTCATCAGCAGTAGGGGTGGCCGGCAATGCTCGACCACTCACAAACCTGTGAGCTGACGGCGCCAACCAGAGTTGGGGCGCGGAGCAGACGACCGCGATGCACCTTGTCGGGCATCGACAGGGTCAACCCTACTGGGCACCGTCCTCATTCCCGAATCGAGACTCATTCCGGAATCGGGACTCATACCCCAACGGGGCTTCAGAGCCGTACATGGCTTCCCGCAGGGGACCGATCCTAGTGCGAGGTCAGCTTCCGACCAGCAGTCGCACCGTCACCACGTCGCCGACCTCCAGCCGCTCGGCGCGGCGTACGACGGTCTTGACCGGCACGACATAGCGGCCCTCCTTGGGGAAGAGGGACGTCGTCCAGCGGGTACTGCCGATGCGCGCCGTCACGGGGATCATCCCCCACCCGTAGGTGACCAGTGCCGACGCCGCCTGCAGCGCCCCGGACTCCTCGTCGGGGACCGTCACGAAGTGCCACGGCGCCGGCCCCTTCCAGAACCAGATCTCGCCGCTGAACTCCAGATCCATCCCGCCAGCATAGGAGGCCGCCGCGCCCGTCCACGGGGTCGGCGCAACCGTGTCTCCGGCGTCTTCCGTTCCCCATCTCCCCGCGGTTTGGTAACGTTCTCAGACACGGCGTTGAGAGCGTTCTCAAAAGTGGCATGGGCTGGCCAAGAGGTTTCCCGGAATTCCTCGACGACGCCCAGGCAGCTCCCCCGCGAGGGCACCGCTAGGGTCGACATGGCAACGGCCAGGACAGACGTCCGGGCGGCGAGGAAGAGGGTCAACCGTGCGCAGGCTCGACGAGGTCAGGGGCATGGCGACGTTGCCGGACGTCGCGCAGCACGCGGGCGTCTCCACGGCCACAGCGGCGCGTGCACTCGGCGGCTACGGGTCGGTGCGAGAGTCGACCCGCCAGCGGGTCCTGGACGCCGCCGAGGTGCTCGGCTACCGGCCGAACGTCCTCGCACGCAGCATGATCACGGGGTCCACGCAGACCATCGGCGTGGTCATCTCCGACATCGAGAACCCGTTCTTCCGCCGTTCCCTGCGAGGCATCACGGACACGGCGCGCAGCCGGGGCTTCGAGGTCCTGCTCGCCAACACGGACGAGGAGCTGGAGAAGGAGCGCAGCGCAGTCTCACTGCTGGCAGCACGGCGCGTGGACGGGATGGTCGTGTGCCCGGCGGATGCCGGCGACCGCAAGCACCTGCGCGAGGTCATCGCGTCGGGCACGCCGATCGTCCTGCTCGACCGCCGGGTGTCCGGGCTCGCCGCGGATACGGTCGGTATCGACAACCGGAAGGCCGCACGACTGGCCACAGAGCGGCTGCTGTCCCTGGGTCACGAGCGCATCGCCATCGTGACCGGCGGCACACCGGAGATCCGGGAGCGTCTCGTGCGCCCCGACATGAGAGGTGTGGAGCGGCTCTCCGCCACCACCGTGGGCTCGCGGGCCGCCGGCTACCGGGACGCGCTGACGGCGGCGGGGATCACGATGCGTCCGGAGTACTTCTCCGCCAACGGCTTCCGGCGCGAGGACGCCGTCTCCGAGGTGCATCTCCTCATGGACCTTCCACAGCCGCCGACCGCGATCCTCGCCTTCGACTCCATCCAGTCACTGGGTGCTTTGCAGTGCTTTCGCGAGCGGAGTATCCGGTGCCCCGAGCACGTCTCCCTGCTGGGGTTCGACGACGCGGAGTGGGCCGACCTGGTGTCGCCGCCGCTCACGGTCGTCACACAGCCGATGTACGAGATCGGCGTGGCAGCGTGTGAGCGCCTGCTGGACCGCATCGGCGGCGAGCAGCGGTCGCCGGTCCACGACAGGCTTCCCACGGTGTTCGTTGAGCGTTCCTCCATCGGGCCACCCACCCACGGCTGACAAGCCCGGGCGCCGCCGGCACTGGGTGTCGGCGGCGCCTGCGCCTGCGGTTCCCGAGACGCGTCGGGAGCGGGGTCAGGAGTCGGTGTCAGCTGTCGGTGATGGAGAAGTCGGTGAAGTGCCACGTGGCCTGGGAGCCGCCCGTGTCGACGATCTCCACGCCGTAGCAGATCTGGTCGACCGTGGATCCCGAGGCGACCCGGCCGTGGCTGACCAGGTAGGTCAGCATGGCCTTGAGGTCGACGGTCCCCGAGGGGTACCGGGCCCCGCCTGAGGGGACGAAGGCGATGTACCCGTTGCCGCTGGTCGCGTACACGTCCCAGGTCCGCCCGCCGAGGCTGACCCCGGAGGCGAACCGGGACCCGGCCGGGACCTGGTTGTGGTTGTCGGTCCAGATCATCACCTCGTCGTTGGGCACCCCGTTGAGCCACAGGTCGTAGGCGACGTTGTAGATCCCGACGCCAGGGGCGGTGGCGGCGTAGGTGGAGGTGAGCCGGGGGAAGCTGGAGATGGTCCGCCCGGAGTAGTCCTTGTGCACGTTGGGGTAGGTCTTGACCGCGCCGTCGCCGGTGTTGGTGGCCGTGCCGTAGTGGTTCCAGGACTTGTAGGAGCAGACCTCCGTGGTGCCTCTGGTGCCGGGATAGCGCGAGGCGTTCCACAGGTTGTTGTGCACGTAGTACCCACCGTTGCTGATCCCGCCGTTGGGGTCACTGGTGGTGAAGATCGGGCTCGTGCACGTGGTGCCGGGGGTCACGGGGGTTGCCGGGGCCAGGTAGTAGCCCGCGACGTCTGCGAAGAAGTGCGTCGACCCGGCCGACCCGTTGTAGACGGCGACCTTGCCGTTGCTTCCTAGCCTGGAGACCACCAGGTTGGGCACGATCTGTCCTGCTGAGAAGTTCACGTTCGACGTCCCCGGGCGCGATGACCCGTCGGCGTAGAGGGTGGCATAGCCGCTACGAGTGGGGCTGGCCACGGTGACGTTCAGCACGACCGCGGCCACGCCAGTCGCCGGTATGCCGCCCCGGCCCGTGAGCTGAAGGTGGAGAGTGCCGCCGGGGGCCACCTTGACAGCCGGCGCCCCGACACCTGAGCGAGTGTCCAGAACTCGCGCCGGCGCGACAGACCTGAACGCTCCAGGCGCACTCGGCGTGCCCGCAAGGTAGTAGCCGGCGATGTCCGCGAAGAAGTGCGTCGAACCGGTCGACCCGTTGTAGAGGGCGATCCTGCCGGTGGTACCCACTCTTGCCACCACGAGGTTCGGCACCGACTGGCCAGCCCTGAAGTTCAGGTTGGACGTGCCCGGTCGGGCCGACCCGTCGGCATACACCGTGGCGTAGCCGCCCTGGCTCGGGGCGGTGACCGTCACGTTCACCACCACCGCCGAGACCCCGGTCGCCGGCACTCCACCGCGACCGGTCACCTGCACGGGCATGACGCCGCCCGGCCCGACCGGGGCGGCCGGCGCTCCGACGCCGAAGCGCGTGTCGAGCACTCTCGCCGGCGCAACAGGCCGGAAGGCGCCAGGAGTGGTGGGAGCGCCCGACAGGTAGTAGCCACTGACGTCCGCGAAAAGGTGCGTCGAGCCCGCGGAGCCGTTGTACAGCGACACCTTGCCGTTGGCGCCCACCTGAGCGACCACGAGGTTGGCGACGCCCTGGCCAGCGGTGAAGTTGAGGTTGGAGGTTCCAGGCCGTCCCGCGCCATCCGCGTAGGCGGTCACAAAGCCGCTTCGGGTGGGGCTGGCCACGGCGACGTTCAGCACGACTGCGGAGACAGCGGTGGCGGGGACGCCGCCCCTTCCATCGACCTGGAGGTGCAGGGTCCCACCGGGACCCACTGCGGCGGCCGGAGCACCCACACCGGTGCGGGTGTCGAGAAGGCGCGTCGGCGTGACTGGCTTGAAGGTGCCCGGAACGGCGGTGGTCGCTGTCGTCGCGGACGCAACGCTGGGAGTCGCCATCGCCGGCGTCGCGGCGCTCGTGGGCGCCGCAGAGACCCAGGACAGGGCGAGAAGTAGGGCAGAGATCCAGAACAGGCGACCAGCGCTCAACCGGGTCATGATGCACTCCTTGCATCGTTTCGTGGCTGTGACGAACGACTTGGCCCCGACCCGGGCGTGGAACAGGGTCCGTGGTTTGCGCGCAGCACATATCGACGCTCTTGCCCGCGGTCACGGTCGTCCTGGTGACGCCGCTCCCGTTCCCTGCGCCCTTCCTAGGGCTTCGGGCGTTTGCTCCGCATATAGTCACCCTTCGCCTCTCCGAGGGCAAGATGTGCATTTGACGCGTCTCATCCTCTGGTTGGCGCAGTCTCAGCCCGGGGTGAACCGACCTACCTCTTGAGGAGCGGGGCGCCCGTCGGGGACTGGAAGCGTGCCTGCTCCACGGCGGCTGAGCCTTTCCAGACCTGTGTGGGTGTCGGCCGAGGCTGGGGCACGCGTCGACTGCTCGTAGCACAGTTCCGGCACCTGCGTCACTCATGATCGACGTGGTGGGCAACCGCCCTGGGCGGAATGTCCAGGCTGGTCAGGAGTGCGACGACGCGGGTCCGGATCTCGTCGCGAATGGGGCGTACGGCGTCCAGGCCCTGTCCGGCAGGGTCCTCAAGGTCCCAGACCTCGTACCGCTTGCCCGGGTAGATGGGGCACGTGTCCCCGCAGCCCATGGTGATGACGACGTCGGATGCCTTCACCGCATCGGTCGTGAGCAGCTTCGGTCGCTCGGCGGTGATGTCGATGCCGTCTTCCAGCATGGCCTCCTGCACGGCGGGGTTGATCCGGTCACCCGGTTCCGAACCGGCAGAGAGCACCTCGACGGCCCCGCGGGAGAGGTGGTGGGTGTACGCCGCGGCCATCTGGGAGCGGCCTGCGTTGTGCACGCAGACGTAGAGCACGCAGGGGAGGGTCGCCGGGGTGGCCGTCATTGCCGAGCGTCCTGTCCTGGAAGCTGGGTTGATGCTGCCTCGGGTCCTTGGAGGGAGCAGGTGGGGTGCGGCAGGACCAGGTCGTCGGCGATGTTCCTGACGTCGGGGTAGAGGGCCAGGACGACGGCAAGGCCGAACGCGCCTCCGATCACCTGGGCGATGACGAAGGCGGGCGTTGAGGCGGGCGCGATGCCCGCGAAGGTGTCCGACACCATCCGACCGACCGTCACCGCGGGGTTGGCGAAGGAGGTGGAGCTGGTGAACCAGTACGCCGCCCCGATGTACGCACCGACCGCCGGGGCAGCAACAGCTCCACGGCCGGTTCGAGCGAGCGCGAAGATCAGCGACACCAGGCCCGACGTCGCCACGAGCTCCCCGAGCAGGTGCCCTGGACTCGCCCGATGCCTGGTGGACAGCGACGTCGCCGCCTCGAACATGGCGTTGGCGAGTACCGACCCGGCGAGGGCACCGGAGAACTGCGCGACGGCATACGCGCCCGTGTCCCGCAGTGACAGGCCGGCCCCGACGCGGCGGCCGGCAACCCAGTCCGCGAGTGACACGACAGGGTTGAAGTGAGCGCCGGACACGGGCCCGAAGAGCAGGATCAGCACGGTCAGGCCGAGCACCGTGGCAGTGCTGTTCTCCAGCAGCTGGAGCCCGGCATCGCCGGGTGAGAGCCGCTGGGCCGCAATCCCGGAGCCGACCACGACGGCCACCAGCAGGGCGGTCCCCAGGAACTCGGCGAGGAGGCTGCGCGGGAGGGACGGAACGTGGCTGGTCACACCGACATGGTGGCCTGTGGCCATCTCCTAGGTCGAACGCGACTCGAGATGGAGCCGTTCGGGCAGCGCCGGCACCGCGCCCGACCTCGTCGCCGAGCGCCACTGCACCGTGCACACCCAGACCGCCAACCAGTGGACCCAGCAGATCCACGTCGGGGGCGAACAGGGATCGCGAACGCTCGCAGAGCCTGGCCCCCAGCCCTCTGGCTCCCTCGCGTTCGAGCACGCTGCGGTACTACGAGACCATCGGTGTCGTTGCACCAGTGGGTCGCGTAGCAAGCAGCGACCACCGGGTGTACGACGAGGAGGACCTCGACCGGCTGATCTGGGTCGCCTGCCTGGCTGCGACGGGCATGTCTGTCGCTGAGATGCGGCAGTACGTGTCCAACGGGCAGCTCGGCCCGTCGGGTGCCGCGGACCAGGTCCGGCTGCTACAGGAGCAGGACCGCCGCCTCACCGCCGAGGCGCAGCGCATCGCTCTACGTCAGCGGTACGTGCGCCTCAAAGTCGAGTACTGGCGTGCCGTCCAAGCCGGCGACGACGCTCGCACGCAGGAGCTGTCCGAGCAGGCTCGCGCAGTCGCCGACGAGCTCGCCCGCACCAAGAAGAACGAGCAACACCACCCCCGCAGTCCCGCGCCTTTCGCTGCCGGGCCACTGAAGGTGCCCGGAGCGAACTACTCCGAGGAGACGATGGCGTCCCTGCTGGCGCTCACCGACGTCATGAGCACCGGGTACCACGCCGCGGTCAGTGCAGGCGTCACGGCCGGCTCAACTGTCGCTGTCGTCGGAGACGGCGCCGTCGGCCTGTCCGGCGTCCTGTCCGCGCAGCTCCTCGGCGCGAAGCGCATCATCCTCCTCGGCAGCACCCACCAGGACCGTCACGCTCTCGCCCGCGAGTGGGGCGCGACCGACATCATCACCGTCCGCGGTGAGGAGGCCGTGAAGGCGCTACAGGACCTGACCGACGGGTACGGCGCCGACGCCGTGCTGGAGCGCGTCGGCACCAGGGAAGCGACGCAGACCGCGTTCGCCGTTGCCAGGGCCGGCGCGGTCGTCGGCCGCGTCGGTGTCCCCCACGACGCGCCCGTCGACGCAGGGGGCACGTTCTACCGCAACGTCGGCATGCGTGGCGGCCCCGCACCAGCCCGCCACTACCAGCCCGACCTGCTCGAGGCCGTGATCGCAGGGAGCATCAACCCGGGGAAGGTGTTCGACCTGAGCGTCGACCTCGAGGACATCGCCGACGCGTACGCCGCCATGGACGAGCGCCGCGCGATCAAGGCCCTCGTCCGCGTCGGCGACCGCTGACCTCCACCACCAGCCCGCACACTCCCCGAGAAGAGGCACTCAGCGTGAAGTTCACCCCCAGCAGCGGTCAGACCGGTACCGGCCCGGCCGACTGGTCCACCGGCGCCGTCCACATCGACGGCATCCGCCAATCCTGACGACCAGTCCGCCGTTGGCGCGGCCCACGTTCGGTTCCCCCCCGGCTCCCGCAGGGCCTGGCACACCCATCGCAAGGGTCAGACCCTGTACGTCACCGACGGCATCGGATACGTCGCCCGCCGCGGCGGAGACGTCCAGGAGATCCGCCCCGGCGACGTCGTCTACATCGAACCGGGCGAGGAACAGTGGCATGGCGCCACCCCCGACCGGTTCATGGGCCACGTCGCCATCCAGGAAGCAGACGACGGGCAAGTCGTCATGTGGCTCGACCATGTCACCGAGGACGAGTACCGCAGCTGACCGCACGCGCCCGTCGATGTATGCGGTAGCACCGCCGGCCGCGGTGCGAACCGTCGTTCGTAACGTGCTCCTGCCAGATCCCGGGCGTTCGAGAACTGTGAGGGACCCCGACGAGCATGTCGGGATCCCTCACGCTTGGTTGGCTTGGCGGTGGCGGTGGGATTTGAACCCACGGAGGGCGTTAACCCTCACACGCTTTCGAGGCGTGCTCCTTAGGCCGCTCGGACACGCCACCGCCGAGCAGAGTACTAGAGCCGCACCCGCCCCCGAAATCGCCTCCGCGGCCCCGCTGGCGTCCGAGATCGAGACGCTGGGGAATGCCTCTGGACCGGCGAGCCTTGTCCTTGAGCGTGACGTCACCTTCGCACGCCTCCGTCGGACTGCGCTCAGAGCGCGGCCCCATCCTCTTGGCGCTGATGGTCTCGACCGGCGTGATCGCCATCGATGCGACCATCCTCGCGACCGCCGTACCATCCGTCGTGCGCGACCTCGGCGGCTTCGCGCAGTTCCCCTGGCTCTTCTCGGTGTACCTCCTGGCCCAGGCCGTGTCCGTCCCGGTGTACGCCAAGCTGGCCGACACCGTCGGGCGCAAGCCGCTGATGCTCCTCGGCATAGGGCTGTTCCTGGTCGGATCGGTGCTGTGCGGGTTCGCCTGGAGCATGCCTGCCCTCATCGCCTTTCGCGCGGTGCAGGGCCTCGGTGCGGGGGCGGTCCAGCCCATGGCCATCACCATCGCCGGTGACATCTACAGCGTCGCCGAGCGGGCGAAGGCACAGGGATACCTCGCCAGTGTCTGGGCGATCGCCTCGGTCGTCGGCCCGACCCTGGGTGGAGTCTTCTCCCAGCTCGGCATCTGGCGGTGGATCTTCTTCGTCAACGTGCCCCTGTGCCTGGTGGCCGGTGGCTTGATCCTGCGCAGCTTCCACGAGCGGGTCGAACGCCGACAGCATCGGGTGGACTACCTGGGCTCGGTCCTGCTCACCACGGCGATGACGCTGGTGATCCTGGGCGTGCTCGAAGGTGGGCAGGCCTGGGCGTGGGCCTCGCCGACCAGCGTCGCGGTGTTCGTCGTGGGAGGGCTGCTCCTCGCCACTTTCGCCCTCGTGGAGCGGCGCGCCGCCGAGCCGGTGCTGCCTCTGTGGGTGTTCAGCCGCAGGCTGCTCGCCACGACGACGGCGTTGTCCCTGGGCGTGGGCGTGATCCTCATCGGGCTGACGTCCTTCGTCCCGACCTACCTCGAGAACTCCCTCGGCGTACCACCGCTGGTAGCCGGTCTTGCGCTCGCAGCGCTCACCCTCGGCTGGCCGCTCAGCGCCACGCTCTCGGGCCGGATCTTCTACCTGCGCCTGGGGTTTCGCCCGACGATCCTGATCGGCCTCGCCCTCATCGTGGCGGGTTCCGCCACACTGGCACTGCTCTCGCATTCTCCCTCGGTGGCGGTCGTGGCCATCGGCTGCTTCGTCACAGGCATGGGCATGGGCCTCGTGGCCACCCCCGCGCTGATCGCGGCCCAGGCGAGCGTGGCGTGGCACGAAAGGGCGGTGGCCACCGGGACGAGCATGTTCGCCCGGTCGATCGGCAGTGCCGTGGGCGCGGCGGTCTTCGGAGCGGTGGCCAATGCTGTCATCGCCTCCTCCGGCCGTCCGGAGACCGACCCCAGCACGGCGGTGGCCTCCGGCTCTGCCGTGTTCGTAGCGGTCCTCGTCGCCTCCGTCCTGACGGTGGTCGCCGGCGCCGTCATGCCACGGGTGACCGCAGCATCCGCAGAAGAGTCGGGCCAGAGGTCGGCCGAGAGCTCACCTACGGTGCAGGCCGCCTCCGCCCCGAGCCCGAGGTAGCGTCCTTCGGTCATAGGGCACTGGAGTGCTGTCCAGCGCTCAGGCGAACGACGGACCCGACCCGGGGCGACCGCCTCGCGAACTCACGCTGCACTTCCTGCGCGGTGCCGCCTGACCGCCCATACGGCGATCGCCACGACCACGACCAGGGCGACGACGCCGGCCGCGCCACGGCCAAGCCACTTCTCCACCCGGTGGTAGGACTGCCCGGCCAGGTAGCCGGCCGTCACGGCTGTGGCACCCCAGGCGATGCCGCCCACCGCGTTCCACGGGAGGAAGACGCGGTACCTCATCCCGGAAAGCCCTGCCAGTGCCGGCATGACAGCCCGGAAGAAGGCGGTCCACCGCCCGAGGAACACCGCCGAACCGCCCCGACGGCGCAGGAACTCCTGCGCCGCATCCAGCTTCCTCTGCCTGCGCCGCAGGACGCCCAGGCCCATGACGCGAGGCCCGAACATCCGGCCGATCTCGTAGCCGACCGAGTCGCCCACCACCGCCGCGACCACCACGACGACCAGGACCCACCACACCGAAGTGTGCCCGAGGCTCGCGGTCACCCCGCCGATGACGGCCAGCGTCTCGCCGGGGATGACGAAACCCACGAACAGCGCGTCCTCGGCGAAGACCACCAGGGCAACGATGACGTAGACGAGCCAGGCCGGCGCGCTCAGGACCTCCTTGACGAGGTCGCCGACCAGCCCGCTCATGGTCCTACCCCTCGAACGCCGTCGGCTCGGTGAGCGGCGAAGAACTCCCGCAGCACCTGGGAACACTCAGACTCTCGCACGCCCCCCAGCACCTCGACGCGGTGGGTGGCCCTGCGGTCGCGCACGATGTCCCACACCGACCCCGTGGCGCCGAGCTTAGGGTCCCAAGCACCCAGCACCAGTCGCGAGATGCGGGCGAGCATCAAGGCGCCGGCACACATCGGGCACGGCTCGAGCGTGACCACCAGCGTGCAACCCTCCAGCCGCCAGGAGCCCAGGGCGAGGGCGGCGGCCCGCAACGCGAGCACCTCCGCGTGTGCCGTCGGGTCGGTTCGGCCCTCACGGAGGTTGCGCCCCTCACCGACGAGCTCGCCCTCGGGGGAGACCACCACCGCGCCGACAGGCACGTCACCCTCGCGACCGGCGCGCGCTGCCAGGGCCAGCGCGACCCCCATCCACTCGGCGTACCGCGGGTCGAGGGCGGGGCCGCGGGCGGGAGTCACGCGCTAAGTTTCGCGTATGCGTGTCCTCGTCGCCGACCATCCGCTGATCACCCACAAGCTCACCTATCTTCGTGACAAGCGCACGGACAGCCCGACGTTCCGAAGGCTCGCCGAGGAGCTGGTGACCCTGCTGGCGTACGAGGCGACGCGGGACGTGCGGGTGGAGCCTTTCGAGATCGAGACGCCCATAGCACCCACCACGGGCATCAAGCTGTCCAACCCGAAGCCGCTCATCGTGCCGATCCTGCGCGCCGGGCTCGGGATGCTCGAGGGCATGGTGCGCCTGCTGCCGAGTGCGGAGGTGGGCTTTCTCGGGATGCAGCGCAACGAGGAGACGCTGGAGGCGATCACCTATGCCAACCGCCTGCCGGACGACCTGGCGGGGCGGCAGTGCTACGTGGTCGACCCGATGCTCGCGACGGGCGGAACCCTCGCGATGACGATCCGCTACCTCGCGGACCGTGGCGCCGACGACATCACCGCCGTGACCCTGCTGGCAACGCCGGAGGGCATCGCCCACCTCGAGGATGAGCTCGCCGACCTGGACATCCCCATCACCATCGTGACCGGCGCCATGGACGAGCGGCTCAACGACAAGGGCTACATCGTGCCGGGGCTCGGCGATGCCGGCGACCGCCTTTACGGACTGGTCTGAGGCGCCCGCCCCCAGCCGTTGAAGTGCGCGGCGCGCCTCACCGCTCCCGCGGGTGCCGTGCGCCACGATGGACGACGCGGTGCGTCCACCGCACACCCGCCCCCAAGGAGACCAGCATGCAGCGCGTGAAGAAGATCCTGCTGTGGGTCCTCGTCGCGTTCGCCGCCTACGCGATCTTCACCTCGCCCAACCAGGCAGCCGACATCGTCCGGACCTCCGGGTCGATCCTGGTCGACGGCGGCAAGAGCATCGGAAGCTTCTTCGACGCCCTGCTCGGCCGCTAGCGCGCCATGGACCGCCAGGCGCGACGCCATGCGGAGCTCGACCGGTACCTCCTCGACGGTGAACGGCTCGTCACGGCCGTGCACCAGCACTGGGGCAAGGTGGCCGAGCCAGTGGGAAGCGCGGTGGCGGGGGGCATCGTGGCCCTCTGGGTGGACGCCAAGGTCGGGCCGAGCTTCCACCTGGTCAGCACGGTGGTGTGGTGGGCCTGGTTCGCCCTGGTGCTGCGGCTGCTCTACCTGCTCGCGCAATGGCGTCACGACTGGTTCGTCGCCACAGACAAACGTCTCCTGCTCTTCTACGGATTCATCACCCGAAGGGTCTCGATGATGCCGCTGACGAAGGTGACCGACATGTCGTACGAGCGTTCTGTCCCAGGCCGGCTGACGGGGTACGGGCGCTTCGTCATGGAGTCGGCCGGGCAGGACCAGGCGCTGCGCGTGGTGAACTGGGTACCTCAGCCCGACCACCACTACCGGGCCATCTGCGCGGAGATCTTCGGCGTCCCGGACCGGGCGCTGCTGGTCGCGGAGGAGGACGGGTGGCCTGCGAGCGTGGGACACGGCCGGGAGGGCTCCATCCCCTCGCAGCCCTCGCCACCTGACCTGTATGCCGGCTGGAACGAGGAGGACCGGGGCCCGAACCGCGCCGCCGGTTCGCTGTACCGCTCCTCCGACCTCCAGGCCCGCGACCGTAGCGCCGACACGGGGCCCATGCCGCTCTACCCGCCGCGCGACGAGTACGACGACTGACCCATGGCTGACGACTGACCCGTCCTTGCGTCGCGGCCGTCCCCAGAACGGGCCGCCGCCGACAAGCGTCCTGGCTCGCCCCGCGCTAGCGTGTCGTGACGTCTGGGCCGCCGGAGGGCGGCCTACGCACCAGACCTGGAGGCCGGCCATGTCCGTGTTGAGGACCAAGTCGATCGAGCAGTCCATCAGGGAGACCGACGACCCGGACTACGCGCTCAAGAAGAGCCTCTCCTGGCTCGACCTCACCGTCTTCGGCATCGGCGTCATCATCGGCGCGGGCATCTTCACGTTCACCGGCAAGGCGGCGAAGGCCTACGCCGGTCCCTCCATCGTCATCTCGTTCGTCATCGCAGCGATCGTGTGCGCCCTCGCCGCTCTCTGCTACGCCGAGTTCGCCTCCACCGTCCCGGTCTCTGGATCGGCCTACACCTTCTCGTACGCCTCGTTGGGCGAGGTGGTGGCCTGGATCATCGGGTGGGACCTGCTCCTGGAACTCGCCCTCGGCGCAGGCGTCGTCTCGCAGGGCTGGTCGTCCTATGCGAACCTCCTCCTCGGCGACCTGGGAATCCACCTACCGGACGCCCTTGCGCCACGTACCGAGGACAACCCGGCCGGCCAGCTCAACCTGCTGGCCTTCCTGCTCATCGCGATCCTCACCGCCCTGGTCGCCTGGGGAATCAAGGAGTCGATGCGGGTCAACCTGGTCCTCGTCGGGATCAAGCTGTTCATCGTGCTCTTCGTCATCTTCGCGGGCCTCGCGTACATCAAGTCGGCCAACTACCACCCCTTCATTCCGCCGGCCAAGGCCGGGGCCGCCAGCGAGGGGCTCAAGCAGCCGGTGATCCAGGCGCTGCTCGGCTTCACGCCCACGACGTACGGCCTCGGTGGAATCGTGGCCGGCGCCTCGATCGTCTTCTTCGCGTACATCGGGTTCGACGTCGTCGCGACCACCGCGGAGGAAGCCAGGAACCCCCAGCGAGACCTGCCGATCGGCATCATCGCCTCGCTGGTGATCTGCACGATCCTCTACGTCGCAGTCGCGTTCGTCATCACCGGGATGGTGCGGTACGACAAGATCGACCCGGACGCGGCACTCGCCACGGCTTTCAAGGACGCGGGCAAGGCCGGCTACGGCACGGTGATCTCCTGTGGCGCGGTCGCAGGGCTCACGACCGTCGTGATGACGCTCATCATCGGCGCCTCCCGAGTCCTGTTCGCCATGTGCCGTGACTGGCTCCTGCCGCCGAGCCTCGGCAGGACGAACCCCCGGACGGGCACCCCCGTCCGCATCACGATCCTCGTCGGCCTCGTCGTGGCCTTCATCGGCGCCTACCTGGGCAACCACATCGACCTCGAGGAGATGGTCAACATCGGCACGCTGGCCGCCTTCACACTCGTGTCCGTGGCCGTGCCGATCCTGCGGCGCAAGCGTCCGGACCTCAAGCGAGCCTTCACCGTGCCGCTGTCGCCGGTGGTGCCGCTGCTGGCCGCGGTGGCGTCGCTCTACCTCATGCTCAACCTGTCGATCGAGACCTGGATCCGGTTCCTGGTGTGGATGGCCGCAGGCTTCGTCATCTACTTCCTCTACAGCCATCGCAACGCCCGCCTCGCCGGACGTCCGAAGGAAGACGAGGTCCCCAGCCTCACCAGCACCTAGGGTCGGCCGAATGCGCATCAGTGTGGTGCTCGACGGGCAGGACCTGAGCCTGCTCAGGCCCTTCTGGTGCGCCGCCCTGGGCTATGAGGTGGCCGGCGCCCTCGAAGACTTCGACGTGCTCCGCGCCCGCGACGGCGAGCCAACGGGGCCAGTCTTCATCCTGCAGCGGGTCCCCGAAGGGAAGGTGCACAAGAACCGCATGCACGTGGACGTGCACCCGCCGCTCGAGCTAGGGGTTCCCGGCCTGGTCGAGCGCCTGGAAGCGCTGGGCGGGCGGCGCCTCGGGGAGCCGGTGACGGATCTGCTGGCGTCGCTGGGCATCTGGTGGCAGGTCATGGCGGACCCGGAGGGCAACGAGCTCGACATCGTCGCGGACCCGGGACATCCGGGCCCCGGCCATCCGGGCCCCGGCCATCCGGGCCCCGGCCATCCGGGCCCCGGCCATCCGGGCCCCGCGCCCGGGACGCCGGCCTCGCCCGCCACGCCGGCTCCCTAGAGCGCCTCTCGCCGGCTCGCCAGAGTGCCGCCCGCCGAGTGGCTACAGCGCCTTGATGATGTCCTCGACCCGGTCCTTGGCGTCACCGAACAGCATCTGGGCGTTCTCCTTGAAGAACAACGGGTTCTGCACGCCGGCGTAGCCCGTCGCCATCGAGCGCTTGAACACGACGACGGTGCGTGCCTTCCAGACCTCGATCACCGGCATACCGGCGATCGGGCTGCTGGGCTCCTCGGCCGCGGAGGGGTTCACGGTGTCGTTGGCACCGATCACGAGAACGACGTCGGTGCCCGGGAGGTCGGGGTTGACCTCGTCCATCTCCAGCACGATGTCGTAGGGGACCTTCGCCTCGGCGAGGAGCACGTTCATGTGGCCGGGGAGTCGTCCGGCGACGGGGTGGATGCCGAACTTGACGTCGACGCCGCGTTTGCGGAGCTGAGCGGTGAGCTCCGCCACCGGGTACTGCGCCTGCGCAACGGCCATCCCGTAGCCGGGAGTGATGACCACGGAGGAGGCGTCGCGCAGCAGCTCCGCCACGTCGGCGGCCGTCGTCTCCCGGTGCTCGCCGTAGTCGCGGTCCTCGCCCATGGAGACCTCCTGACCGAAGCCGCCGGCGATCACCGAAACGAAGGAGCGGTTCATGGCCCGGCACATGATGTAGCTGAGGATCGCACCGGACGACCCGACGAGCGCGCCCGTCACGATGAGCAGGTCGTTGCCGAGCATGAAGCCGGCCGCTGCCGCCGCCCAGCCGGAGTAGCTGTTCAGCATGGAGACGACCACCGGCATGTCACCGCCACCGATGGACGCGACGAGGTGCCAGCCGAAGGCCAGCGCCACCACGGTCATCACCAGCAGGGGGACCACAGAGTGCGACCGCACGAACCACACCAGCAGCACGGCGGAGAGCACGAGCGCCGTCAGGTTGAGCCAGTGCCTGGCAGGCAGCATCAGCGGCGCTGAACGGATGCGGGCGCTCAGCTTGAGGAAGGCCACGATGGAGCCTGTGAAGGTGACCGCACCGATGAAGACGCCGAGGAAGACCTCGACCAGGTGCAGGCCGTCAGCAGTCCCCGCGTCGCTGGACTCCAGGTACGAGCTGTACCCCACCAGGACCGCGGCGAGGCCGACGAAGCTGTGCAGCATCGCCACGAGCTCGGGCATCTGCGTCATCTCGACGACGCGGGCCCGCCAGAGCCCGATCGCTGCCCCGACCGCCATGGCGGCGACGATGAGGGCGAGAGTGGCGAGCCGGCTGCCAGACCTGTCCACGGACAGCCAGATGGTCGCCACGAGAGCCAGCGCCATGCCGGTCACACCGAAGGCGTTGCCCTCCTTGGCCGACTCATGGCGGGAGAGGCCGGCGAGGGACAGGACGAACAGCACGGCCGAGACGATGTAGGCGGCCTGCACGAGGTTGGAGGTCGTCACGCCGCTCAGTCCTTCCGGAACATCTGGAGCATGCGACCGGCCACCGCGAAGCCACCGAAGATGTTGATGCTGGCCACGGTCGTGGCGACGAAGGCGAGAGACCGGATCAGCGGGTCGGTGTGGCCGAGCTGCAGGATCCCGCCGACCAGGATGATGCCGCTGATGGCGTTCGTCTCCGACATCAACGGCGTATGCAGCGCATGGGCCACGTTGGAGATGACGTAGAACCCCACGATGACGGCGAGTGCGAAGACGATGAAGTGTCCTAGGAAGGCGGCCGGCGAGCTCGCTGCGACGAGCGCGAACAACGCCGCGGCGACCACCATCCCCCCGTACTTGCGGCGGGGGTCGCGCGGTCCAGGTGCAGCCTTGGGCTCGCGGGCCTGCACCGGCGCCGGGCCGGCGGGCGCAGCACTCACCTGGACCGGCGGTGGTGGCCACAGCGTCTGTCCGTCGCGGCATACGGTCATGCCGCGCTGGACCACGTCCTCGAAGTCGAGCACGAGCTGCCCGTCCTTGCCGGGCGTGAGGAGCTTGAGCAGGTTCACGAGGTTGGTGCCGAAGAGCTGGCTGGCCTGAGTGGGCAGCCGGCCCGGAAGGTCGGTGTACCCGATGATCCTTACGCCCCCACTCGTGGTGACCAGCTGGTCGGCCACGGTCCCAGCCACGTTCCCGCCGTTGGCGGCCGCCATGTCGACGACCACGGATCCCGGCTTCATGGAGGCGACCATCTCCTCGGTGAGCAGTCGCGGCGCCGGCTTTCCGGGGATCAGCGCCGTGGTGATGACGATGTCGACGTCCCGGGCCTGCTCGGCGTACAACGCTGCCGCCTTGGCGTTGAAGTCCTCCCCCATCTCCTTGGCGTACCCGGTGAGGCTCGGGGTGTCGTCGGCGGCGTTCCCCAGGTCTATGCGCAGGAACTCCGCGCCCATCGACTCGACCTGCTCGCCCACCTCAGGGCGGGCGTCGAACGCGCGGACCACGGCGCCCAGGCTGCTCGCCGTGCCGATCGCCGCGAGCCCCGCGACGCCGGCCCCGACGACCAGCACCTTGGCGGGCGGAACCTTTCCGGCGGCCGTCACCTGGCCGGTGAAGAGCGAACCGAACTCGTGAGCCGCCTCGATGACTGCGCGGTACCCCCCGATGTTCGCCATTGACGACAGCACGTCCAGGGACTGTGCTCGGGAGATGCGCGGCACCGCGTCCATGGCGAGGGCCGTGACGCCGGCCTCCGTCAGGCGGGTGACCAGCTCCGGGTTCAGCGCCGGGGAGAGCAGCGACGCCAGTACGGCACCCGGTCTCAGACGGGCGATCTCGGCCTCCGACGGGGGGTTGACCTTCAGGAGGATGTCGCTCGCCCACACCTCGTCCGCACTCACGACGGCTGCGCCCGCGGCGGCATACGCCTCGTCGGAGAAGGCGGCTCGGGCTCCCGCCGACCGTTCGAGCGCCACCTCGTAGCCCAGCGCGGTCAGCTGACCGACGGTCTTGGGCGTGGCAGCCACCCGGGACTCCCCGGGCTTGGACTCAGCCGGTACACCGATTCGCACCTACAGCTCCCGTCGTTGCAAGGTCGCGTGACGACGACAACCTACGGGAGCGGGTCGCTACCGGCGCGTACCTGTGACTGCCGTCGCGCCCGCCGTCCACACCGTGGACATGGCACTCACGATGAGCCGCCGCCCACGTGGCCGTGGGGCACCGGCTGACCGAGCCGTCCCGCCTGGTAGTCCTCGAAGGCCCGCATCACCTCGGCCTTGGTGTTCATCACGAACGGCCCAGCCCACGCAACCGGCTCGCGGATGGGCAGACCACCGAGGATCAGCACGTCCATCCCCTCCGAGAACCGCTGCTGCTGCGTGCGCGCCGACGACAGGCTCAGCGCGTCACCGGTCCCGAGGACCGCCAGCTGGCCCGTGCCGATCGGCGTCTGGTCCGGCCCGACGAGACCGTCGCCGCCCATCACGTAGACGAGTGCGTTGAAGTCGCGTCGCCAGGGCAGCTCGAGCACTCCGCCGGGCGTCACCGTCGCGTGGACCATGGCCATCGGCGTGTGCGTGGAACCCGGGCCGCGGACCCCGCCCACCTCGCCGGCGATGACCCGCAGGAGCGCACCGCCGTCGGCGGACGTGGCCAGGCCCACCTCGCTGGACCGCAGGTCCTGGTAGGCCGGCGCCTTCAGCTTGTCGACCCTCGGGAGGTTCACCCACAGCTGGAACCCGTGGAAGAGGCCGCCACTGACCACGAGGTGCTCGGGCGGCGCCTCGATGTGCAGGATGCCCGATCCCGCCGTCATCCACTGGGTGTCGCCATTCGTGATGGTGCCGCCGCCGCCGAAGGAGTCCTGGTGGTCGAAGATGCCGTCGATGATGTACGTCACCGTCTCGAACCCACGGTGCGGATGCCACGGGGTGCCCTTGGGCTCGCCAGGCGCGTACTCGACCTCCCCCATCTCGTCCATGTGGATGAACGGGTCGAGGTCTCGCAGGTCGACCCCGGCGAAGGCGCGCTTGACCGGGAAGCCTTCACCTTCGAGGCCACCCGGCGCGGTCGACAACGAACGAACAGGGCGCCGCACGGCGGACGCCGCCGGGGCGGGTACTCGCGGAAGGACGGTCAGGTCGGGGACGGTGACAGCTGGCATCTGGATCTCCTAGTCGTTCAAATTTCAACTATTCCGTGAACGCCGATCCGAGTCAACCCATTCCCGACCGCGACCCGCCGCCCTCCTCCAGAGCCCGGGCGGCCGCGTCGACGGCATCGAGGAGGAAGCGCAGCACGGTGGCCTGCTCGTCCGGCGAGTACGTCGCGATCGCCTCTCGCATCGTCGCGCCTATGGGGGCGAAGATGCCCTGGGCGACACTCATCGCTTCATCGGTCACCTCCACGGAGACCCGCCGACGATCTGCCTCGCCGTGCGTGCGCCGGACCTGGCCGGCAGACTCCACACGCCGAAGCAGGGCTGAGGTCGCCGGGCGGCTGAGGCCGAGGGCCGTCGCCAGCTCTCCAGGCGAGACGTCACTCTCCGAGCGTCGCGCCCGCTTCTCGGCGTCCTACCGCTCGTGCAGCTGGCGCAGAGCGGCGTCATCGTCGGTATCGGCGTGCTCCCCGACACGCCCCTGGTGCTGTCCGTCCTCGTGCCGGCGCTGGTCAGCCTGCTCGGCGAGCGGTTCTGGTGGCCAGGACACCCAGCCGGCCGGGCAGCCCTCAGCCCTGCTGACGCTCCGTCCCGACGCCATCGCGTCGCTCGCCCTCCCACGAGCCGGAACCCGCCTCACGGTTGACGCCATCGTCATTCCCACGGCGGTCAGTGCCCCGGAGGTCGTCGATGCGTTCTCCGTTCTCGTCGAGTCGGTAGCCGTCGTCGTCCGTCTGCACGTCAGGGTCCCGAGCATCGGCGGCGCGCAGCCGCTCGTCCCGGGCGCTACGCACCTCATCCGCCCGCTCCGAGCGTCGCTCGGCCTCCGCCTCCAGACGCTGCGCCTCGGCTGCACGCAGGTCCGCCTCGGCCTTGGCCTGCCGCGCCTTGGCGTCCGCCTCGGCGGCGTGGGCCTCTCGTTCGCGCAGCCCGCGGTCGTGCTCGCGGGCCTCGTCGCGAAGCCGGGCAGCCTCTGTGCGATGCGCCTCCGCCCGCCGCGTCCGTGAAGCCCTCATGACGAGCGCCAGGATGACGGCGACGACGACGATAGCGACGATGATCCAGACGATCGTGCTGGTATCCATGGATCTCTCCCGGGTTCGCAAACCCCCCTCGCGGGGGTCGGTCCACCGATGTCCTACCCACTGGCCCGTCCGCTCACACCGCGACCCGAGCGACTGGGTGACCTGGCGACCTCCGCGACCTTCGCGACCTTCGCTAGCTCGGGGACCCCCGCCGACCTCGTGACCACCTAGCCGGTAGTGGTCGGGTCAGGTGGAGGAGAGTCCCAGCTCCGCCACCGACTTCTCACGCATCTCGACCTTGCGGACCTTGCCCGTGACGGTCATCGGAAAGTCGTCGACGACGACGACGTACCGCGGGATCTTGTAGTGCGCGAGCTTGCCGGTGGCGAACGCGCGCACGGACTCGGCATCCAGTGGTGCCGCGCCCTCACGCATCCTGATCCAGGCGCACAGCTCCTCTCCGTACGTGGCGTCGGGGACCCCTACCACCTGTGCGTCGAGGATGTCGGGATGGGTGTAGAGGAACTCCTCGATCTCACGCGGGTAGATGTTCTCGCCACCCCGGATCACCATGTCCTTGATGCGTCCGGTGATCTGCACGTAGCCCGCGTCGTCCATCACGGCGATGTCGCCGGTGTGCATCCAGCCGTCCACCAGGACCTCGTCGGTCTTGTCCGGCTGCTCCCAGTACCCGAGCATCACGGAGTAGCCCTTGGTGCAGAACTCCCCCGCCTCGCCGCGCGGCAGCGTCTCACCCGTGGTCGGGTCGACGACCTTGATCTCGAGGTGTGGGTGCACGGCGCCTACCGTGCCGACCTTGCGTTCGAACGAGTCGTCGGTGCGCGTCTGCGTGGACACCGGGGAGGTCTCCGTCATCCCGTAGCAGATGGTGACCTCCTCGATCCCAGCGGCGATGAGCTTCTCCATCATCGTTGCGGGGCAAGGCGATCCCGCCATGATTCCGGTGCGTACGCTCGACAGGTCGTAGGTCTCGAAGTCTGGCAGCGACCACTCCGCGATGAACATCGTCGGTACTCCGTAGAGCGACGTGCAGCGCTCGTCCTGGGTGGCCCTCAAGGTGGCGGCCGCGTCGAACCCGGGCGCTGGGATGACCATGCAGGCGCCGTGCGAGGTCGCCGCCAGGTTTCCCATCACCATGCCGAAGCAGTGGTAGAAGGGCACTGGGATGCAGATCCGGTCCTGCTCCGTGTACCGGCACAGCTCGCCGACGAAGTACCCGTTGTTGAGGATGTTGCGGTGGCTGAGCGTGGCGCCCTTGGGGAAGCCGGTCGTGCCGGACGTGTACTGGATGTTGATGGGGTCGTGGGGGTCGAGCCCTTCCTGTCCGTCGCGCACCACCTCGGCACCGACGTCGGCCGCACGTGCGAGGAGTGCATGCCACGAGTCGGAACCGATGACGTAGGCGTCCACGAGCGCCGGACAGCCCGACCGCACCTCCTCGAGCATGGCGACGTAGTCGCTGGTCTTGAAGGACCGGGCGAGGAAGAGGTGAGAGACCCCCGCCTGGTTGAGGACGAACCCCAGCTCGTGCGTGCGATAGCTGGGGTTGATGTTGACGAGGATGGCTCCGATCCTCGCCGTGGCGTACTGGACCTGCGTCCACTGCGCGCAGTTGGGTGCCCAGATGCCCACCCGCATCCCCTTGCCCACACCGGCGGCGACCAGGGCGCGAGCGAGCCGGGTGACCTCCTCGGCGAACTCGCCATACGTCCACCGGATCCCCTGCTGGACGTCGACGAGGGCTTCTCGGCCGGCGAACCTGGCGACCGTGGCGTCGAGGTTGTCCGCGATCGTCTGCTCCAGCAGCGGAGGCTGCGTCTCACCGACCGTGTGCGACAGCGTTGTCATGACTGCCATCCCACCCCTGACGCCGCCGCCCCACAACCCCCGGCACACGTGCGGGCCGGCCTCCGTCGTCGCCGAATCCCGCTTTCCTGCGCTGCGCCCGTGCCGGTACCGTCCTGGCGTCATGTCCGCGACCCTCAAGGCCACGCAGCTCGCCGCCGGCCACGGCGCCACAGCGCTCTTCGCAGGTCTCGACCTCGTCGTGGCGCCGGGGGACGTCATCGGGCTCGTCGGAGCCAACGGTGCCGGCAAGTCCACGCTCCTGCGCGTCCTCGCCGGTGAGCTGGAACCCGAGGACGGCCGCGTGACGCTGAGCCCGCCGACCGCCACCGTCGGACACCTCCCCCAGGAGCCCGAGAGGCGCCCCGGCGAGACGGTCGCCGGCTTCCTCGGCCGGCGCACGGGCGTTGCCGAGGCCGAGGGCGAGCTGAACGCCGCCGCCCAGGCGCTCTCCGAGGACGTCACGGCCGCCGACGACCGGTACGACGCCGCGCTGCACGGATGGCTGGCCCTCGGCGGCGCAGACCTGGAGGAGCGGCAGGCCCAGACCCTTGCGGCGCTCGGTCTGGACGTATCCCCCGAGACGGTGATGACGACGCTGTCCGGGGGCCAGATGGCCCGAGTGGGGCTCGCAGCGCTGCTGCTCTCGCGCTACGACGTGCTGCTCCTCGACGAACCGACGAACGACCTCGACCTCGAGGGCCTGGAGCGGCTGGAGCGGTTCGTGATCGGCCTGCGCAGCGCCGCCGTCGTCGTGAGCCACGACCGCGAGTTCCTGGCTCGCACGGTGACCCGCGTCGTCGAGCTGGACCTCGCGCAGCAGCAGGTGGGCGTCTACGAAGGCGGGTACGAGAGCTACCTCGCCGAACGCGAGCTGGCCCGCCGCCATGCCAGGGAGGCGTACGAGGACTACGCGCAGACTCGGAGCCGGCTCGTGCAGCGAGCGGACACTCAGCGCAGCTGGATGACCGTGGGGGTCCGGAACGCCCGGCGCAAGGCGACGGACAACGACAAGTTCATCCCCGCCTTCCGGGCGGAGTCGGCGGAGAAGCAGGCCGCCAAGGCCCGGCAGACCGAGCGCATGATCGAACGACTGGAGGTCGTCGACGAGCCGCGCAGGGAATGGGAGCTGCGGATGTCGATAGCCACCGCGCCACGGTCGGGAACGGTCGTCGCGAGTGCCAGCGGTGCGGTCGTCCGCCGCGGCGCCTTCAGCCTCGGCCCGGTCGACGTGCAGGTGGAGTGGGCGGACCGCGTGGTGGTAACGGGTGCGAACGGCTCCGGGAAGAGCACGCTGCTCGGCCTGCTCCTGGGCACGGTCCGCCCTGACGCGGGCGTGGCAGGCCTCGGATCCGGTGTGAGCGTGGGAGAGGTGGACCAGGCGCGTGCGCTCTTCCTCGGGCGCCAGCCCTTGGCGCGGGCCTTCGGCGACGCCCTGGAGGGCTGGCCTCAGGCGGAGGTGCGAACCTTGCTCGCCAAGTTCGGCCTCGGGACGGACCACGTGCAGCGGCCCGCGGCCTCCTTGTCGCCTGGAGAGCGGACTCGGGCGGCGTTGGCACTTCTCCAGGCGCGCCAGGTCAACCTGCTGGTCCTCGACGAGCCGACCAACCACCTCGACCTGCCCGCCATCGAGCAGCTCGAGCAGGCGCTGGACTCCTTCCCCGGCACGGTTCTCCTCGTCACGCACGACCGGCGCATGCTGAGCACGGTGCGGGCGACCCGTCGCTGGCACCTGGACAAGGGTGGCTGAGCGAGCTCTGAGGCTCGGGGCCCTCAGCCGACGGGCCGGGTAACGCTCGTCGCCGCCACTGTGCCGTCGACATGGTCGGCGCCTGCCTTGGGCTCGTCGGTGCGGAAGTCGGACGCCGTGGGCCCATCCGGGGTGCGTTCCTCGACCATAGCGACCGTCGTACGCAGCGGGACCTCCTTGACGAACAGCACGGCCAGGAGCGCGACGACCGCGACGGCGGCGCTGAGCAGGAAGATGTGGCCGGTGGCGTCGCCATACGCGCCTCGCACGACGAGCGCGACGGGAGCAGGCATGTCCTTGAGGTCCAGGGTGCCCGTGCCACCGCCGGACTGTGCCGCTGCTGCCGCCTTGGGACCGAGCTCGGCAAGGCCGGTGACGATGCCGTCACGGACGCGGTTGGCGAGCACTGCGCCGAGCACCGAGACGCCGACCGCACCGCCCAGCGTCCGGAAGAACGCGATGGTGGCCGAGGCCGCGCCGATGTTCGCCACATCGACGGAGTTCTGCACCGCCAGGACGAGGTTCTGCATCATGGCGCCGAGGCCGAACCCCATCAACGCCATCGCGACGCCGATCTCCCAGAGAGGGGTGACGTGGTCCAGGCGCGCCAGCCATACGAGGCCGGCCACCAGGAACCCGCCGCCTCCCACGATGACGCCCTTCCACCGACCGGTGCGGCTCACGTACTGGCCGCCGGCCGTGGAGGAGACCAGCAGCGCGCCCATCAGGGGAATCGTCAGGAGACCGGCATGGGTGGGGCTGTAGCCACGGGAGACCTGGAAGTACTGGGTGAGGAACGTGGTGCCGCCGAACATGGCGACCCCCACGGCACCGCTCGCCACCACGACGAGCCCGGTGGTGACGTTCTTGAGGAGCCGGATGGGGATCACAGGCTCCGCGGCGCGCCACTCGACGACGAGCGTCAGCGCGAGGGCGACGAGTGTCCCACCGAGGTACCACGCGGTCTGCGGGGACCACCACGGGAAGTCGCTGCCCGCGAACGTGACCCACAGCAGCGGCAACGACGCCGTGACGGCGATGAGCGCCGCGCCGAGGTAGTCGATCTTGGGGGTCCGCTTGGCGGTCGTGACGTGCAGGTTGGCCTGCAGGACGAAGATCGCGACGACGGCCAGCGGCACACAGACATAGAAGGTCCACCTCCAGCCGAGCCTGCTGTCGACGATGACGCCGCCGAGCAGCGGACCGCTGACGGTAGCGACTGCCATGACTGCGCCCATGTAGCCGGAGTACCGGCCACGCTGGCGCGGGGCGATCATGGCTCCCATGATCGACTGGGTGAGGGCCGTCAGGCCGCCCATGCCGAGGCCTTGGACGACGCGGCAGGCGATGAGGAAGCCGACCGTCCGGGAGGCTCCGGCGGCGACGGAGCCGGCGACGAAGACCACCAGAGACGCCTGGACGAGCAGCTTCTTGCTGAACAGGTCGGACAGCTTGCCCCAGATCGGGGTGCTGACCGTGGTGGCCAGCAGTGACGCTGTGATGACCCAGGTGTACTGGCGCTGGGTGCCGTGCAGGTCCCCGATGATGGTCGGCAGGGCCGTGGCGACGATGGTGCTGCTCAACATCGCCGTGAAGAGACCGGCCAACAGTCCGGTCATCGCTTCGAGGATCTGACGGTGGCTCATCTGCCCCGTGTCCGGGTCCCCACGGTCCCCACTGAGGGCCAGGGGTCGGGTGGGTGCGGTGGTAGTCGACATCACAGGCTTTCGGACGTGGCGTGGTGGGGGTGGTGGAGGGGGTGAGGGTCGTGGTCGGTGAGGCTGGCGACCATCGTCAGCCGCCGGGGGGCTGTCGCCCTTTCGCCGGCGCGTCGGATGGAGTGTTCGAGCAGGGTGAGGAGACCGGGCAGCCGCTGGACGTCCTCGTCGCTCAGCTCGGTCAGCGCATCGTCGAGCAGCGTCACGTACTCCTGCTCGACCGTCTCCAGCTGCCTGCGACCCTCTTCGGTGAGCGAGATGTGGCAGGCACGAGCGTCCCGGTCGTCCCGGGTCCGCTCCACCAGCCCGTCGTCCTCGAGACGCGCCAGCGCGCGGCTGACCACGGATGGCGCGACGCCGGTCGCCTGCGCGAGGTCGCCCGGGCGGTCCAGGGCGCTGTCGTAGGAGAGGGCTTTGAGGATGGCCAGTGCCGTCCCCGAAGCACCGAGCTGTACCTGCCGCTGACGAGCCGCGGACCGGCTGGCCCGGATGAGGCTGGACAGCGCGGACACCACGTCGCGGGTCGTGGTGCGGGCACCGGTCGAGACAGTCATGGCGTCCCCTTAGTTGGTTGCAGAACACAACCATAAGCCAATTAGTTGCCGAATGCAACTTGATTTGGCACCGAGTCTGTCGGAGACGAAAAGGCGCCGGCGATCGCGGTGAAGCCGAGGGCGCGCGCGTGGCGCCCATGGTTCGGCGCCGGGGCTCACCCGGCCCGGTCAGGCGGAGAGCGTCGTGTTGAGGCGACGCAGCAGCCGGGCCAGCTCCGCGATGTCGGTGGGCTCCCAGGTGCCCAGCTGCGCCCGCAGCCGCTCCCGCCGAGCCTCGAAGGAGCGCTCGAGCGCCTCAGAGCCGGGCGGCGTGAGACGCACCTGGCGGGCTCGGGCGTCCGCAGGGTCGGGGATCCGCTCGACGAGCCCCAGCGCCTCCAGCGTCGCGAGGTTCCTGCTCGTCGTGGACTTGTGCAGCCCGAGCACATCCGAGACCTCGCCACCGCGAACCCCTCCCCCGCCCGCCGACAGCTCGCGGACGGCGACCAGCACGGCATACCCGGCGGCATCCAGCTCGGGATGGACGTCCGCGGCCGTACGCCGCTGACCGCTGCGCGCCCTACGCACCAAGCGCGTCAGCTCGACCTCGAGCTCGTCGAACGCAGAGGTGGGCGCCATGGGCACGAGAGTACGGGGAGCGGACGCACGGTTCGCGCGACCGCCAGGGGACTGTCAGGGTGGGCGCCGTGGAGGAGCTCAGGTTCAGTGGGGCAATCGCCGGGGTCGGCACCGCCAGCGGGACGCGCTTCGTCGTGGGCCGTTGGGACACCTCGCCTTTCGGCACCTTCGCCGACGTCATGGTCGAGGACCGGCAGGGCCATCGCACGCTGCTCGCGCCGACGCCGCAGCTCGCGGACTTCGTCGCGCGGACGTATGTCTTCGACGAAGTCTGCGTCACACCGGTCGACGTGACGGTCGCCGACCGCACCTGGGCGGTCCGGGCGGGCGACCACCTCACCGCCGAGCTGGTCGTGGGCCGGACGGAGCCACCGACCTGCATGCGCTGGCCTCTGTGCATGGCAGCTGGCGAGGCACCGACCTGGGAGAGCTCGCGCCGGTCGATCCGCCGTGCCGGTTCGGCTTCAGCTCACTCCTGCAACCCCCTGCGTGACGCAGCTCGTCACGACGGTCGTCACCACGGCCACCGTGGTGCGCCACTCCTGAGAGCGCAGGCCGCTCCTCAGCGGCGCTGGCGCGCGGGCCGGGGTGGCGGCGCGCCACGCCTCTACCGAGCCTGGAACACTGGCCTGGTGCGCCCGGTGAACCAGTCCAGAAAGCTCCAGAACGTCCGGTACGACGTGCGCGGGCCGATCCTCGAAGAGGCCCACAAGCTCGAGGCCGAAGGCCATCGCATCATGAAGCTGAACATCGGCAACCCGGCGCCGTTCGGCTTCGAGGCCCCCGAGTCGATCCTCGTCGACATGATCCACAACCTGCCCGAGGCCCAGGGGTACTCGGACTCGCGCGGCATCTTCTCGGCACGGACCGCGGTGGCGCACTTCTACCAGGAGGAGGGGCTCAAGGACGTCACCGTCGAGGACGTCTTCATCGGGAACGGCGTCAGCGAGATGATCTCGCTAGTCCTCCAGGCGCTCGTCGACAACGGCGACGAGATCCTCATCCCGGCCCCCGACTACCCGCTGTGGACTGCCGCCGTGACCCTGGCCGGGGGCACGCCCGTGCACTACCTGTGCGACGAGGAGGACGGTTGGAACCCGAGCCTCGAGGACGTCGAGAGCCGGATCACGGACCGCACCAAGGCCATCGTGCTCATCAACCCGAACAACCCCACGGGTGCCGTCTACTCGCAGGAGACCGTCAAGGGGTTCGTCGAGCTGGCCACGAAGCACGACCTCGTCGTCCTCGCTGACGAGATCTACGAGAAGATCCTGTACGACGGCGCCCGGCACCATCATGCCGCGACGTACGCGCACGACATCCTGTGCCTCACCTTCAGCGGGCTGTCCAAGGCCTACCGGGTGGCCGGGTTCCGTTCCGGCTGGGTCGTCGTGACGGGAGCCAGACAGCGCGCGGGCAACTTCCTCGAGGGGCTGACCCTGCTCGCAAACATGCGGATGTGCGCGAACGTCCCTGCGCAGCATGCGATCCAGACGGCACTGGGCGGGTACCAGTCGATCCGGGACCTGATCCTTCCGGGTGGCCGGCTGCTGGCCCAGCGCGACCTCGCGCACCGGCTGATCACGGACATCCCCGGCGTCACCTGCGTGAAGCCGCAGGGGGCGCTGTACCTGTTCCCACGGCTGGACCCACAGGTGTACCCGATCGAGGACGACCAGGCGTTCGTCATCGACCTGCTCCGGGCGACCCACATCCTGATCACGAACGGCACGGGCTTCAACTGGCCCACGCCGGACCACGTACGCATCGTCACCCTGCCGAGCGTCCAGGACCTGGAGTTCGCCATCGGCCGGATCGCGGAGTTCCTGGCCACCCAGCGCTAGGTTCGCGGCGGCAGGCGCTCTGCAGCAGAGCCATGGCAGGCCGAGTCACGGCAGGCCGGCCTTTGGCAGACTGTCGCGGGTGTCCGCCCACCACCCCGACCTGACGAGCGGGCTGTTGGGTGCGGTGGCCCTCGGCGGCGCGATCGGCTCGCTGAGCCGGTACGGGCTCGCGGTGGCGCTGCCGCATAATGCGGGCTCGTTCGCGTGGTCGACGTTCGTGGTCAACGTCACGGGCTCGTTCGCGATGGGACTCCTGGTCGTATGGGTGCTTTCCCTCGCGGAGCCACACCCCTGGCTGCGCCCGTTCCTGGGCGTGGGGGTGCTGGGGGGCTGGACCACCTTCTCCAGCTACGCCCTCGATATCCACACGATGGCCGTAGGGGGGCACCAGGGGCTTGCGGCTGCGTACCTCGTCGGCTCCCTCGTCGTGGGCCTGGCGGCGGTCGGTCTCGGGGTCAGTCTCGGTGAGCTCGTCTTCGGCCGACGTCGATGACCGCCCTGCTCGTGGTCTGCGGAGCTGCCGTAGGGGCACCGGTCCGCTACCTGGTCGACCGCTGGAGCCGCCGGCACAGCCGCGCCGGGACGACGCTGGGGACGTTGGTCGTCAACGTCGTCGGGTCGCTCCTGCTCGGTCTGGTCGCCGGCCTGCCAGGTGCCCCGAGCTGGGTGTTCGCACTCGTCGGTGTCGGGTTCTGCGGAGCCCTCACGACGTTCTCGACACTGGCCTTCGAGACCTGGGCGTTCTGGGAGGAGCGGCACTGGCGCCCACTCGTCGCCAACCTGTCGCTGTCACTGGGGTTGGGCCTGCTCGCCGTCTGGCTGGGCTCCGCCCTGGGTCGCGAGCTGGGCTGAGGGCAACCACGCCGGGTCCCGTCGGAGGCCGTGACGGCTCGCGGCTCAGGCTGCTGTGGAGAGGCTCAGGGTGCTGCTGAGACCCGGGGCGTCGCCTGCCGCAGGACCACGACCTCGATCGGCTCCGTCCGCCCACGGATGTCGACCAGCCGACACTCCCTGCTCTCCGCCGTGGCGGACGAGGCGGAGACGGCCGCCTGGCTTGCGATCACCTCGCCGGCCAGCGCGGCGGATGCCAACCGCGCGGTGGTGTTGACGGCGTCCCCCAGAGCGGTGAAGTCGTCGACCGTGTCCGCAGGGCCGCTGGCGCCGACGAACGCCTCACCGGTGTGCACGGCGGTGCCTGCGGGGATGGCTCCTGACGGCGTGGCGTCGGACCTGGCGGCACGCTCCGCCAGGTCCAGCGCCGCCGAGACGGCCTGGTCGTTATAGCCAGGGCCGGAGATGCCTCCGAAGAACAGGCCGATGACCTCGTCCCCCACGATCTTGTCGACGAGGCCCCCGTGGCTGACGATGGCCTGGGTGGCCAGCTTGTAGAAGTGGTGGAGGAAGGCGTGGAACTCCGCCGGCCGCAGCTGCTCGCCGAGAGTCGTGGAGCCGCGGACGTCGGAGAAGACCAACGACACAGGGATCTCGACCCCCGTGAGGCCGAAGCCGCGCAGCACCTCCACGCACTTCATGCAGAGGGAGGGGTTACCCGAGCGGCCGTAGCCCCGTGGGCCGAAGACGAGGCGGCCCACTCCTGCGAAGGGTGCCGCGCACAGCTTGCACCGGGGGTCGGAGGGGAACCGCAGGTTCCGGCGTCGCCGGTCGGCCAGGCCGGGATGGTCTCCGGTCAGCATCAGACGCACGAAGTCGGGCGTCATGCCCACGGACTCGGCCATGCCCTGAATGTACGCCCGGGGGCGTTGCGCGGGACAGGCTTTCCCCGACTGGAGGGACAGCAGCGGGTCCCGGCCCGCCGGTAGGGCCGGGGGCCAAGTGGCGGTAGGGCCCGGGCCGAGTGCCGGTAGGGCCGGCGGAATGGCGACGCTAGCGCGTGGGCCGCGGACGACCGGCGTACGGGTCGGAGAAGAGGAAGTGGAGGGCGCGGGCCCCCACGTAGACCGAGTCGGGGATGAACTCGGGGACATCTCGGAGCCGCTGGAGCGGGAACTGGCTGAGGATGTCCTCCCGAGTGAGCTGCTCGGTCTCCGTGACGGGTCGGATGAAGTCGTTGACCGGGTCGTCCAGACCCACCACGCTGATGGCGAGGCCGACCGGCGCCAGGATGTCGCGGTGTGACGCGACCACTCCGTAGCCGAGTGGTGGGTTGAAGATCCGCGTCATGCCACCACACGAGCGCATCACGAACTTGCCAAGCTTCAGATGGTCCGCCATCGCGGCGAGGTGCGACCACTCGAGCACGGTGTACGGGGCGTCTGGACCGGCCTCCCTCGGAGTCGAGATCGCGGACAGGTTCCCGAAGCCTCGCAGAATGACCGTCGGGATCGTCGGGTCAGTCATCGCCGACTCGAAGTCCGCCACGGTCGCGCGCATGTGGAGCACGGGCTCGCGGTCATTCGCCTCGATATGGGCGACCAGAGCCTGCGCATCGCTCTCGAAGGACGCGTAGTCGTCGCGTTGGTCCTGAACCAGTCCGGCGACGAAAGGCATGAGCACGGCGACCTTCGCGCCAGGCCCGTCGCGGAGGCTGAACTCCCCAGCGGCCTTGAGGGCATGCACCTTCGCCTCAGCACGCCTGAACGTGGTCCTGTTCCTCATCTGCGGCCACCTGCCTGGTCCCCCGAGAGGACTGCGCAAAGCGCAGCCTCACCGCTGCCCGGGCGACTGTGCGGGCGTTTCCCGGACAGTCGCGAAGGTACCGCTCCGACGTCGGCACGGACCGAGAAAGTAACGCCCGTGTAGCCGTTCAGCCCATGACGGTTCTTGCGTTGGCCCTGGAGGGCAGTCGCACAGTCGCGTTTGCCTGCATAGGCGCGCGGAACGGCAGGCGCTGCCCTGCTTGCGGCCGCTTGTGACCCCTGTCGCCCGGCTCTGCCAGGTGCTGATGGCGGCACCACGGTCGACCGGCACAGCAACAGCCCCGGCCGTGTGGATCGGCGCGGGGCTGTGACCTGCTGGGCTCTGTCTCAACACAGAGTGCGCCCGAAGGGATTCGAACCCCTAACCTTCTGATCCGTAGCAATTCCCGGACAACGACTGGCCGTGACTCGGCACGACTCACAGAGGATCCCCGTGGCGCATCGTTGCAGGTCACGGCGCTGCAGACGCGTTCAGTCGTCCAAAGCCGAGTGTTGTCGGATCGTTACTCAGGTCGTTCCACGCCGGGCTTCTTGGGCCCATTTCTGGGCCCGTCTTCCTCGATCTGCAGAGGGCCTCCTGCCAGGGAGGGGCTCATTGGGTCGCATGCCGGATTCAACGACGTCGCCGCGAGGCGCCGCATAGGTGGCCGCAATCCTTGTGACGTGGTTCGGGCTTGGCTGAGATCACGGCAACAGCCTCTGTGGACCTGGCCCCGCTCTCGAATGGCCGAGATTCGATCTTGCTTTCCGGCCGTGCGTACGCCACGTGCGGCCACGGAAGACCCGAATGTTGCACGAGGCGGTGCACGAAGACGCAGGGTGGGCCGATGACGTGCGCGTTCCCGTCTGCCTGAAGATCGGAAGCTCGGCCGGCGAAGTGTCGGTATCGAGTCCTCGTACTGGCGCCTCCTCAGGAGCCTAGGAACTCGCTGTTCCAGTGCTGTTGCCAGGCCACGTTCTGCCATCCCGGGTGGTGGGGGGCGGAGTTCGATCCCAGGACTACGCCCCAGGCGCCGGCGGCCATGCACCGGCGCAGGGCCGCTTCGGCGACGGCCTGCCCGACGGGTCCGTCCTCGACCTCGGCGTGTAGCGGTGTGTACCCGATCCAGCCCTCGCCGATGACCAGTGGCACTGAGTGACGGTCGGACCACCGGGCCAGCACGCCGAGACGGTCGTCGAGGGCCTGGTCCATCGCCTGCTGCCACTGTCCGTAATTCTCGTACAGCCACCGGTCCCAGCGCGCCGTGTCGATCCAGTCGTAGCTGTAGAACATGCTGGCGGAGGTCAACGTCACCGCTGCCGCTCGGCGCAGTGGCCCCCGTCAAATCGGCCCCCGACACGTGGGTGGCGGCCGTGGGCACAGGAATCGCTCTACTGGAGCCGGGCGCGGGGCTGCACTGGCTGGGCCGACCGGCGGACGGCGGCACTCCTCGTCGGATGAACGATGGCGCCTGCGACACCCGCGGGCGGTTCTAGGCGACCTGCATGGGTTGGAACGCAGAACCTGGCGCGGGTTCCGTCTTCCTCGTGGACCACGACGAAACCATCAGCACCCAGGTGGAGGGACTCGCGGTCCCAAACGGACCCGCATTCACCGCGGACGGCTTAGCCTCGATCCACCGATGGGCCTGAGGTGTTGAGCGCGCCGTAACAACGAGATGCCCCGCCGTGCTGGGAGATTGGT
>NZ_JAPYZV010000014.1 GCF_027812955.1 Pedococcus sp. 5OH_020 | reverse complement strand
ATCGGTGGGACTCCTTCGGATGAGTACTTGGCCGTACACACCGAAGATCCCGCCGATGGCCCCTACAGTTCCGGAGCTCCGCCGATCACTCCCAAAGTCCACCACTGGGCGGGACGCTCACGCGAAGGGGTCCGACCTAAGCCGTCGTTGCCACCCACATGCGACGACAGAGCCCCCTGAACCTGCCGCTGTCGCGGAATGCCCAGCAGGAGCATGAACAAGCCCCGTGACCGCGGTCGCGGCTACGAAGCGGGCCCTGCGACTGGGATGTTCCTGCGGCGATGAAGGCGCGCGTTGTGGGTGCCATGGCGTATGCGATTCTGTGCCGGCCGATGGCCATGGTTTCCCCCAAAGCTCAGGATCGCCGGCTATGTCAAGTGGCCCCAACCATTGTGGGCCTTCGCCACCAGCGCGACGAAGGGTCATCTGTACTGGGCCACTTCGTTCGTCTGGTGTAGTCCCGTTCGAGTGCTGCTCGTCCCAGGACCGGGACCAGTTCTTCAGGCCACTCCTCGCTGCGGCAGCTGCACGCTACGGTGATGATCGGCGCGAGCTGCGTCTCGTCGGCGGCGAGTGACGACCGCGCCTCAGCCAGGGCGCTCGGGAGGAGACGCCATGCTGGCCGCGCCGGTGTCATCGACGAAGGGGTTGCGAGCGTCGCAGAGCAACCCGGGAGGCACTTAAGCGCACCGATAAGACGACTTATGACGCAGTAAGGATCATTCGGCAATTAAGCCCTTACGGTCATCAAAGCTGCTGCCTGCCCAGCTTTGCAATTAAAGACGGGGATCCTCAGGATCTGTTCACCGCCCATAACTGCAGCAAGCCGATTTGGCCGGCGCTCTTGAAGCGGCTCAAGAACGCGCTGCGGGTCGCTGGAGTCCAAGTTTCCCAGTCTTGGTACTTCAAATTCAGGATCACCGCGTCACTCCGAACAAGCTCCTCTTGGACGTGGCGTTGCCACGCAGGGGCAGTCAGCTTTGAGACCGTCTTCCCCTCTCCGCCCCCTACGCGATGCTCCTCGAGAAAGAGTCCGAACAAGTCGACCTGATAGCGGCAGCGGTGATCTATGTTCCGGCTTTCCTCGTCCGCGATGATTGCGACCGTGGATGACGTAAATACACATCGGTGTCCATGAGCGAACGAACGCAGTGCGGAATTATCCACGGCGCCCTCCTGGCCTCTGTGCGCACCAATAGCAATGCTGGAAGCAAGAAACAGCAGAAGAACCGTAATAGTCAGTGCGCTTGCAAAGCGCAACTGCATGCCATTGTGGAGCAACTGCAGCCCATGCCCCGCGGCGAATCCGCAGAGGACCGCGAAGCTTGCGGCCGCGAAGGCCGGATAGTGTGTGCCGTAGTAGTTGGAGGCCAAAAGCAGCTCGACGAGTTGGATACACAAGACGCTAAACCAGAGCAAGCCCCAGGGCAAGGTCCGTACAAGTAGGACGATGCTCACGAGAGCCGCCGCGATGACCAGAAAGACCACTCCCGCCGGCACCACATTATCCAGGTGGGACGACGCCCCGGCGAACGGGAGCAACCGATCGACGATTGATTGTTCGGCAGACGGGACGTTGTTCCTGGATACCTGATCTAGTATGACCATGCTCCACATCTGGCGAGGCGCGATCATAAAGAAGGGGCCGAGCACCGCCACAAGGGACAAAGCACAGCCGACTGCAAACCGGCGTGCCTCTCGGAACCCGTACGTCCGGAATAGCCAGACAACAAGTACGACTAGCACAGGGGCTGGCCATAGCTTGAAGCTTACTGAGGCACCCATCAGTAGTCCGGCAACGGTGATCCGTCTTGGCGAGGGGTCCTTTCCCGTCAGAAGCCCGGCTGCTAGGAGAAGCAGCAGGTTCAGGATTGGCTCAAGAAACACTGTGGTCTCGGCGCTGGCGGCCGGCCACCAAACGGCGTACAGTAATCCGCCAACCGCGCCCGCAACGGCTCTTTGCCGTCCGGCAATCCACGTCACAAGGGCCGCGTTCACGGCTCCGACAGCTATAAGGAGGAGCCGGGCAGCTGCGAAAGCATTGCCGTCACCAATGAAGTGGCCCAGAGCTGCAAGTGGAGCCATCGCCACTGCTATCCCGGGCGGGTGAACCAGGACGAAGTCACGATATGGTAGCTGGCCGGCTACAAGATGCTGTGCCGCAGCGAAATAAACGCCATCGTCATACATCTCGCTCTCGTCTGCCAGGGCAGAGGTCCAGAGAAGCGGCGCTAGCCGGACCAGGACCGCCAGCAAAAAGACGGCAAGAATCAGCAACCACCTTTGCCGAGAAGCGATGCTGAGGGACTGTGAGAACCTACCCCTAAAACGGCCCAGACGCTGAGCGGTTGTCTTCGCGTCGTTGCCGATGCTGTTGATCTGCTGCTTGAGTTGGGCAAGTTGGTACGTTAACGACACAACTCACCCTAGGGAAGGGAGATCATGTCGGCGTACCCTGCCGTCGGCACAGCCACGAGCACCAGGCCACTGCACACTGCAGCCAGAGTGGTTCGGACCATCATGGTGGCGTACATATGACCCTCCTTTGTGCGGCGTGCGGGGACTTGGCGCCAGTAACCGACGGTCCTCCACGCCAGCGCCATGCACTTCCGGCACAAGTCGTAGATGTGGCTCGGGACCACTGTGCGGATGTGACCGCGCGCGCGACAACGTCCATCCAACACGTCTTGGGGGCGGCCGACTACGACCCAGATGTAGGGATCGACACGCGAACGACGATCTGCGGATGCTTGAGCAGTCCGGGTGGACAGCGCTGATGGGGGCGTCGTAGGCGTTGCTGATGTTGACCAGGATGGTGCCATCGACGGTGGGTGGCGAAGGCCCGGCCGCCCAGCCCCGAGAGGTTGGTCAGGCGGATCCAGGCCACTGTGTGGGAGCGGCGACGGCTAGGGAGGGGGAAGAGGCGTTAGCATCTCTGCCGCGTCCAGGACCTTGATCGCGACTAATGCGGGGTCGTTCCTGTAGGTCTTGCGGCTGGCCGCCCTGCGAGCCGCGCGAGCCACCTCTTGCAGCGCATGGACGGTGATCGGTCCAGCCCCGACGGTCTGCGCTGCGCACCAAGAGCGAATTCGGTCCTCGTTGTTAACCCCCCGAGCGCCGGCGAACCGGCCCACTTACAAGGGAGACTGGATTCGGCCTTCGTCGTAACCAAATCGCTTGCTCGCGCCCTCGAGGATCTGGCTGCGGACATCGGTGTTGTTGAGCATCGCGTACCCGCGATTGCCGCGAGGGTCGGCAACTGTTCCCATGACATGCTCCGCGACCACTCCTCGTGAGCCGAAGAATGACTTAACGCTGGCCAGCACGAGGAGATCTTGTCTGGCTTCGACCAAGTCGACCTCGAAGCCATGTGTCTAGGTCTCGATATACTCGACCTTGGCCGTGGGGCGCGTTACGGGAAACTTGACAACTTCGGAGACGACGAATCCTTCGTCCTCTAGCGCCAGAGCCACGAAGGATTCCAAAGCCTCCATGGCTCAAGGGGTCCGGGTGGCAGATGATTCGGCCTCCACGATGGCAATCTGGGAGGACCCTTCACACACCGCTCACGACCCCCGCGGGGTGCGATGGACGATGCGCTGGAGGGTCCCTCAGCGAGCGAGCGGCCCTCATACACAACTGCTCGATCCCGCGTGGGGGTAGATCGCCGAGAGCCCGGCTCGCCCCTAACGCACTGCATCGTCGACGCTTGAGGCGCCGTTAGTGGAGCCCATCTCCTGGCCCGCGGCATTGACCCAAGCGACGCCCTACTCGCTCATGGAACGACGCTAGTGCACAACGCTCCGAGGCGCGTGGGATGCGGCACAATCTTCCGCCGCGTCTTTGAGGCCCGCCACCGCCCCAGATCGGAGCTCACGACCTGCCCGGCACTCGTCCGTGAGGGGTCGGGGCAGGGCTAGTCCTCGCTCGCGGGGGGTCCCGCCGGCCGAGCACCCGCCCAAGCGGCATGGTCAAGTTCGGGAGCTTGTGCAGCGGAAGGCAAGGCGCGCTCCGAGACTGCCTGACGAGCTAGCGGTCTCGCGGAAGCGCAAGCCCCCTATACCCCTGCGGCCTGTCCGCGAGGGGAAGGGGCTGCTCGACGTTGTCGGCTTGCTGAGGGCTCTGTAGAGGGAGGCGCGGCCGACCCCAACCACTCGAGTGATCGTCGCCGCGTCGTGCTGACCGCTCTCGTACATGGTCCGTGCGGCCGCCAGCTTCTCGGTGGTCCAAACCGTAGGGCGACCCCGGTCCGGCCTCGGTCCCTGGCGGCGGCCAGGCCGGCGGTGGTCCGCTCCCGCATCAGGTCGCGCTCGAACTCCGCGAGGGCGCCAAAGACATGGAAGATCAGCCGCCCGCCCGGAGTGAAGGTGTCCATGTTCTCGGTGAGGCTGCGCAGGGCGACGCCTTGAACCTCCAGCACTTGCACGGTGTCGATGAGGTGCCGCAGGCTTCGCCCCAGCCGGTCCACCCGCCACACGACGACGGTGTCCCGCGGCCGCATGTGTGCCAGGAGAGCATCAAGTGCCGGGCGCTGCTCGAGCCTGCCCGACGCCTTGTCGACGTAGATGCGGGCGCAGCCTGCGCCTCGCAGGGCATCGGTCTGCAGGGCCTCCAGCAGGACGCCCCGCCAGCGGTGGGGTGGCGGGGCGTCTCAGAACCGCTCGTTATAGAGACAGAGCCAGGACCGCCAAGCGACAGAGATTTATCGGTCGACGCTGGATGAGGTCTTGCGGGACGCGCGAGTTGCCGGTGTCTCGTTCGTAGTCGTGGCCGAGTCGGCCGGTGGCCAGGAGCCGCGTGCTCCTCTTTGGGGCGCTCGTTCGGCTCGCGCGGCGTGGATGATGAAGCATGAGCGAACTGCCCGCAGAGTTGCGCGGACCGGTGGCGCTCGCCCTGGGGAGGGCCGAGGAAGCCATTCCTAGTGCTCGGTCGAGGCAAGGCGCGCCAAATCGCGAATCCCGTTTGGCTCAACGCCCGCGTGGCGGTGAGTCCGTGCGTCACGTCGTGGTGGAGGCGTCTGAGCAGGCCGAGCGCTTGGGGTTCATGGGCTCGCCGACGATCATGGTCGACGGGAAGGATCCGTTCGCAACAGGTGCCGAGCAGCCGGCCTGGGCCTGCCGAGTGTCCATGACTCCTGACGGGCTGGCTGGCTCGCCAACCGTGGAACAACTTGTGGAGGTTTTGTCATGAAGCGGCTCCTCGGCTGGTTGGCGGTGCTCTACGTGAGCGCCGCGGTCGTCGGCTTGGTGCGGGAGCGGATGGGGCTGATGGCCTGTGGCTGCGCGGAGGACTGCTGGTGCAAGCGACCGGGGCTGAGTCTGTTCCGTTGGGTGTTCCCCCGGGGACACAAGAGCTCGTGGACGGGCGGACCCAAGCCACCGGAGGTGGTCTGAGCCGCGCGGCTCTGGTGTGGGAGGTGAGCAGGTGTATGGGTCCGACGTCGAGTTGCCTGAGTTACTCAGCGCACTAGTGCTTCAGACTGTTGCCGGCTACTCCAGCCACGTACCCACGGCGAATACGAACGCCACCCCCGCCACCATGACGGGCAGCGCTCGCAACTGAAGTCTCGCAAGACGGATTGCGCCCAGCAGTGCCGTCCCAGCCAATGACGCGGCAGCGCCTGTCATCATGAATGCGGACAAGTCCCAGGCTGGCCCGAAGCCATAACTCTGGGAGAGCCCGAAGGTGATGAGCCCAGTCGCCAGGGTGAGCAACAGCGCTACGCCTGCACAGACGAGAGCGCCGGCGAGCGCTGCGGGCGGCGGAGCGCCGCTGGCCTCGGTCGACTGATTGCCGTGTACGCCCACGCATCGCTCCTCGAAGGCCACCCTGAACGGCTACCGTAGCCGAAAGTAGGTGATCGACGGCTTCGTTTCCCGCCTTTGGAAAGTCGCTCCGGTGCAAGTACGCCGGTGCACGCCGTGCGGGGCGCGCACCGGCCCGCCTCAACCGCTCCACCCGACCCGCGTCCGTAGCGCCGGCTCGGGGACGGACCCGGTCAGCACCCCCGGACTTCGGTGCTCGCCCAGGGTCACCAGGTGTGCCAGCGGCCCGAGGTCGTCGGGTCCAGGATCGGCTCCGGCGACCAGCTGAGTTTGGACCGTGCGCAGAACAATCTCACGCTGGGCCGGGCCAATCGCGGACAAGGCCTCGACGTGCGCCGCCTCCAACGCGTCCGCAGGCGTAGTCATAGAGGCAACGCGCGTCCGCGTGCACCAAGACCCTGCCCGAGCAGGCGCTGGCATACAGTTGAGCCGCGACAGTGGCAGCGCACGACTATACGCATCAGCGTGAGCGGGGGGTGATGCGTTTCGATTTCGTAGGTGCCGGCCTCGGTGGCCGCGAGGTCCATCGTGAGGAGCTGTCCGGCTTTCAGCTCCTTCTCGACCTCGAACCCGTGGGCGTGGAGCTCGTCGTCGTGGTCGCTGGTGACGATGAGCCGCACCGTGCGGCCAAGCGCCACGCGGACGTCGCCCGGGCGGGGGTCACGGTCTTGCCCTTAACCTGGATCCACCGACGGACCCTGCGTCGTCGGTGCTGCTGGGCTGAGAGTGGGAGCTGGGGTCTGAGGGCATGGGTGGGTTCCTGGCCCTGGCTGTCAGGTTGTTCCACGTGGGTCTGCGGTCGCGCCGTTTCGGCTGGGTGGTCAGGTCGCGGTGAGCGCGGTGGGTGGCCCGCTGCCGTGGGTGAACAGCTGGGTCCAGGCGGCTTGCCACGGCCAGTCCTGGGGCAGGTGCAGGACGATTCGTCGGGCGGAGGACGCCACGCGGGCCGGGATCGCGATCAGCTTGCGCCGGACGGTGGCGGTGGTCGCCTTGGCCAGGTCGGTGCCGGTAAGCGCGGCGGCGGCGCGGGTGAGGTTGAACGCGATCACGGCCAGGACGAGCCAGGCGGCGTTGGCGGTGAACTTCCCGGACGGCAGGTGGGCCAGGGCGGAGTTCTTCAGGTCGGCGTGGACCTGTTCGATGATGGCGTGGCCGCGGTGGGTCTTGTCCGCGGCCACGGTGTCCAGGTCGTCGGGGTCGGTGGTGGTGAAGAAGGCGTGGAACCGCCAGGTGTCGAACAGCGCGTCCTGACCATGCCTGCGGCGCGGGTTCAGGTCCGGGATGCGGCGCACCACGAGCCGTCCGTGCACCTGCTCGCTGGCCTTCTTGGAGCTGAAGGCGGTGAAGGGAATCTCGGCGACCTCGGCCCGCGAGACCCACGTGCCGGTCTGTTCGTCGAAGACCGCGTCGGGGTACTCGATGGGCGTCCACGCGTCGTCGCTGATGGCAGCGATCGCCTTCTTGACCCTGGGGTCCAGGCGCACGGTGACCGACACGTCGGCGCCGACGCGGACCGCAGCACCGACGGTCGCGGCGCCGTAGAACGCGGAGTCGGCGCGCAGCAGCGGCTTCACGCCTGAGCGGGTGGGCAGGTTGCCGAGAGTCTTCAGCGCGTCGGCGACCAGCCGTTTAGCCCCGCGTGGGGAGCCACACGATCCCTTGCGCAGCCGCTGGGCCACGATCACCGGCGCTGCCGGTCATGCTGACCGTGGCGAGTAGCGCGTTCAGGCCCCGCACCCCGAAGTAGCCGAACCCGGCGCCCTGCTTGGCGTACCCGTGGACCTCGATGATCGTGTCGTCGATATCGACCAGCACCCGCCCACCCGTACCGTCGCCGACGACCTGCGGGGCTTGGACGGCCAGTGCGGTCAGGAACCGGGACGCGACCGCGTCGAGCTGGCGGACGTGGCCGAAGCTGAACGCGCGCAGGAACGAGCCCAGCGTCGAGGGCGCGTAGGCGTTCGTGAACACCCGACCCATCCCGCCGTGGCGCAGCAGGGCCAGGTCGTCGATGCTGTCAGCGCCGGCGAGCATCCCGGCGACCAGCGAGGCCACCTTCAACCCGGCGTTCGCGCCCTTGTCCGTCGGGACGCTCAGGTGCTCATCGGCCAGGTCCCGCAGCCCAGCGGCGTCGGCCAGGGCAAGCACCGGGACCAGCCCAGCCGACGACACCAGGTTCGGATCATCGAACACCGCGACCGTCGCTGCGCGGGTGTGAGAGAGTTTCACCTCAGAGATGCCCTTCCGGGTTGGTGTGATCGGACCGTCGCAAGTCCCAATCTCCCAGCACGGCAGGGCATCTCATCGTTACGGCACGCTCACACCCCCGAGATCATCGGTGGATCGAGGCTTAATGCTGACCCGGATCACCGTCACGGCAGGCGACGTCGAGGACGGTGCGGAGGTGGGGCTCCCGCTCGGGGTCGTGGAGGTGCCTGCGGAGATGGTGCCGGTCGAGCACCCTGCCACCGTCAGGGCTATGGCCAGGATGGCGGCTGCCCGGGTAGGGGGTCGGGTCACGGTTGCTCCTTGCGGCGTCCTCGCAGGCGTGTTGCGGCTCCCGCCGCTAGGACGACGATCAGCAGGAGCGCCAGGATGCCCCACCAGGGCCAGGGCTGATGGTGGCCTGTGTGGGCGGCCGCAGGCGACGCCCCTTCGACGGCCACCGACGGCGAGGTGGAGGACGTGGCGGTTGTGCTGCTCGTGGGCGTGGTGCTCTTGCCCGCGGCAGATGCGACGATGGTGAGCTGAACCGGGGACGCATGTTCGCCAACGGCCCTTGCAACATCGGCATCGCGTGCAGGCCCTCCGGTCTGCTGGTTGTGGACGAGGACGGGGTGCGGAACCTCGCCGCGTATGCGGGTCCTTTGGGCCTTGAGGTGTCGTCGACCAGGGTCAGCAAGACCGGCAGGGGGGCCCATCTGCTGTTTCGGCATGACCATGACGCCGACCCGGTCGGCAACACCGAGGGGTTGCTGGCCGACTTCGACGTGAACATCCGCGGTGCCGGCGTCCATGGCACAGCTGACCCCGCCAGCCCGGACCGCCATCACCGCGGCCAGCACCCCACACGAGGTGATCGACACCGCAGCGATCCGCACGGCATAGTTCACAACACCACAGGGGCATCACGTGGAACGCGTTAACACCACCTCGCAGGACTTCATCTTCGAGGCCGACACAATCGACGAAGGAGTCGCTGTGGGAATGATGCAGGCAGTGGTCAGCCACGGTCCGGAGAAATACGCCCTTGAAACCGTGCCCGTGCCAATCGTCGGCGCCGGCGAGGCCTTGGTGCAGGTCGAGGCAGTCGGCATCTGCGCGAGTGACCTGAAGTGCTACCACGGTGCCGCAAAGTTTTGGGGTGACGAGTCCAGACCGGCCTGGGCTGAGACGGAAGTCATCCCTGGCCACGAGTTCGTCGGCCGTGTCGTCGAGATCGACGACGTCGCGGCCGCCCGCTGGGACGTCGGCGTCGGCGATCGCGTCACGTCCGAGCAGATCGTGCCGTGCTGGAACTGCCACTACTGCAAGCGCGGCCTCTACTGGATGTGCGGCCCTCACGACATCTATGGGTTCAAGCGGCGCACGCCTGGCGCCATGGCCGAGTTCATGGTCTTCCCGGCCGATGCTCTCGTGCACAAGATCTCGAGTGACCTCGATGCGGCACATGCGGCGTTCGTCGAGCCTCTAAGTTGCGCCCTCCACGCTGTCGAGCGGGGTTGTATCACCTTCGAAGACGTCGTCGTCGTCGCGGGCTGCGGACCGATCGGACTCGGAATGGTCGCCGGGGCCGCCGCGAAGTCAGCTGCGATGGTGATCGCTCTCGACTCGGTCGACCACAAGCTCGACCTCGCCCGTCGGTGCGGGGCGACCCACACCTTCAACATCGGTCGCGAGGATGCTGTCACCGCAGTCCGGGAACTAACAGGGGGCCTAGGAGCCGATGTCTACCTGGAAGCGAGTGGCCACCCGAGCGCGGTCATCCAGGGCCTCAATCTGCTGCGCAAGCTCGGCCGCTTCGTGGAATATAGCGTTTTCGGCTCGGACGTCACGGTGGACTGGACGATCATCAGCGACGACAAGGAGCTGGACGTCCTCGGCGCCCACCTGGGGCCGCACTGCTGGCCGTCTGCCGCCCGACTGATTGAGTCCGGCCGCCTCCCGATGGCTGACATCGTGACTCACCAGCTCCCGCTGGCGGACTTCCAGAGGGGCCTTGACCTCGTGGGCGACGGCTCATCCTCCATCAAGGTCGCCCTGATCCCGGGCTGACCGCTCATCACCTCACGCCACCGGGGCAGCACGACTCACTGTGAGGCCTCGCGATCGGCAACGTGCCCGCAATTGACAATTTGGTCGTCCTGAGAAAAGCCAATTGCTCCGTCAGCTGAATGCTGGGAGCAAAGCGTCCGTCACCGGTGGCACTACATGGTGACCTCACGGGTACGACCACCGCCCTTGGCGGCGCCCTCGTCGCCACATCGTATGCCCTGCGCCGATAGGTTCCGCGCCGATAAGACAGCAGCCTTATGTCGCTGTAAGGCTCATGAGACGAGGGATCTCCAGCCTGCCCTAGGACGGCCCGCCGGTCAGCTCGCGATGTAGACAGCGATGGTTTCCGGGCGCACGCCGTCGTACTTCATTGCCGCCGCGCCGGCGTCGCTCTCCAGCATGGCGTGGAAGGCGACCACGTCAGCGACGTCCGCACTCGGCCCGACCTGGTTGGGCCTGGTCGGTCGACGAAGGTACGAAGGTCGGTCGCGACCGAGGCGAAGACCTCCGCGCGGTTGGACGAGGCGAGCCAGTGGGCGACTTCGTCGACTTCGTGGGTGGCGATCAGTGTGGGCATGCCGTCTCCGATCAGTGCTGTTGCGGAAGCCAGAGGGGTGCGGCGACGCCATTGCCTGACAGGTCGTCGCAGCGCACGATCTGGCTGCCGATGCGTTCCACCGGACAGGCGGTGCGCGTCGCCGTCGGCAGGCGTGGGCCGGGGTCTTGCCGGGCCATCGCGGGCGAGGGGGACCCGAGGGCGAAGATGATGGCGGCCGCGAGCACCGGGGCGTGCAACGACGAACGACGGATGTGACTGTGTCGCAACGTGATTGGAGTCATGTGCAGTAGTCGCCCGTGAGAGTCAAAGGTTGACGCCAGGGCGGGGGCAGTAAGAAGTGCTGACCAGTGTCAACCTCCGGGCTTCAGCGGCGACTCTTACACGGGAGACTGTTGCGAGGAGGCCGACGTGAGCGGTGGACAAGAGTCAGCGGTGGTACTGCCTCTTGCGACCCACCGGTCCCGGGACGATGTCATCGAGCTCCTCTTCCGCGAGCACTTCGCCAGCATGGTCCGCCTGGCCTATTGCCTGCTCGGCGAGCGGGAAGCGGCCGAGGACGCCGTGCAGGAGGCCTTCGTGTCCCTCCACCTCAACTGGGACAAGCTGAGGGACCATGGCGCCGTCCTGGCCTATGTCCGATCGGCGGTCTTCAACCAGTGTCGGTCGCGGCAGCGTCGACTGATCCGGGGCCGCAAGGCAATCGCCTACCTCGGCGCACCAGAGGCGGTCGTCAGCTCAGAGGACACTGCCATCAGCCTGGATGAGGTCCACCGTCTGGGTCTGGCCATCCGCGGTCTGCCGGCTCGCCAGCGAGGGGTGCTCGTCTGCCGGTTCCTGCTGGGAATGAGCGAGGCCGAGACTGCTGCGGAGCTTTCCATGAGCGTAGGAAGCGTGAAGCAGCACACCCACCGGGCGCGTGCTGCCCTTCAAGTTGTGATGGGAGAGGGCCGATGACCGTGCACGAGCATGACATCGAGCGGGCGCTGGCGCTCATGGCGGACGACGTCCCGGTCACGCAAGGGGACGTGGACCGGGCCTTCGCGGCGCTCGAGCGCAAGTACGTGCGGGCCGCTCGCCGCAGGCGCGGCGAGCGCCTCGTCGCCGCCTGCGCCGCGGCCGTCCTGCTCATCGTCGGGGGCGCGGCGGGTTTCCGCGCCTTGGGCGACCGGGATCGCGGCCGCCCGGAGCCTGCGGGGCCACCGACCACCTCCCGGACGTCCGTGATCTCGGCCGGCGAGATGGTCGGCGCGTGGCTGATGCACGCTGACTGGCTCTCCCCGGAGCCTGTCAAGTGGACCTTCAACGCGGACGGGTCCGGTGGCTACACCGACAGCGCCAACACGCCGGACGTCCCATTCCAGTACAGCCTGAGCGCTCGAAGCCTTGGTGCGCGTGACGCCACCGGTTGCAACTTCTCCTATCACCTCACCGGGTACACCCAGGGCACGCTCACCGCGTCGGTCAACGACCATTGCAGGAACACGGGCCCGGGGATCTCGCTGGTCCGGCTGTCGCCGGCATCCCCAGCAGGGATGGCCATCGCGATGCCCTCCATGGCTGGGGCCGGCCCGGCTCGACGCATCGGCCAGGTCGCCGGCGTCTGGCTCATGCCCGGCACGGGCATGATGCTGGCGATCGAGGCACGCGACGCGGCTCACGCCACCTACCGGCTGGACGACCAGGGTCGGCTCGACCGGGGTCCGCGCGACTCCGGTGTGGCCACGATGGCCCCAGACGGCACGCTGACCTTGGACAGCTCCGGAGCGCCGCCCTCAGGGTGCACGGCAGCCCAAGGGACGCGGATTGTGCTCCGCGGCATCAGCGTCAAGGCTGGCAAGGGGCTCGTGGCCGGCGGTGGCCTGACGTCAACCTGCCCGCGCGTAGCCCTCCAGCCGCGATGGATCATGGTGAGTCGCCACTAGCTGGGGAGACTGCTGCGGTGAGCAGTCGTCGCACGGGAAACCCCTGGGCGCCAGCCACGAACACAGAGCGCTCCCCGACGATCCTCAGGGCAGGAGCTTATGAGGCCGTCCTCACGCGAAGCCTCGTAGGCCCCCCATCCCAAAGCGAACGGGCGCCATCTGATGGAACCGGAGACATCTCCGGAGGTCTTACCTTGAAACGGTGGCCGGGGAGCGGACCGCCGGCGTCGCAACGATGTCGAGGGAACTAGATACAGCGAGGGAACTAGATACAGCCAGGGTCGCGCTCACCGTGCGGCCGCGCCTAACCGGCGTGAACGTCGAGGGTTTGGAAAGGGAGTCATCATGGTCACACGGTCGATCAGTCGCCGCGATGTTCTGGCGGGCGGCTCGGCAGCCGCAGGGATCTCGGTGCTGCAGATCTCGGGGGCAGCGCAGGCTCTCGGTGTGGACAGCGCCGACTCGATGCCCTGGTTGCGCACCCCGGGCGACCCACCCGAGACCTACCCTGGCGACCCGAACGCGGAGGTGATCCTCTGGGAGGATCAGCCACCACCCTTCCCGCCGGGCCAGGGCGTTGGCAACCAACTCGTCTGGGAGGAACTGGCCACGCGCCTGACCCCAGCTGATGACTTCTTCTTCGTCAGCCACTACGGCGTCCCGGTGATCGACCCCACCGCATGGCGACTCGGCGTCCACGGGCTGGTCGCCCGTCCCCGCTCGCTGTCGCTCGCCAACCTGAGGTCATGTCCTCGCAAGCGAGTGGAGTTCGCCCTGGAGTGCTCTGGCAACACCGCATTCCCCGTCTTCACCGGCGCGGTGGGCAACGCCGTGTGGGGCGGCGCCGCGCTGGCACCGGTCCTAAGGAGCGCGGGGCCGCTCGGGTCCGCCGCGGAGGTCGTGTTCTGGGGCACCGACTCCGGCACCGTGACGGTTCGCGACAACTCGGGCATCCTCAGCCCCGGCACCACGGGCGGCGGGACACCGGACCCCGACATCCCCGGTCGCTGGGACATCACCATCACCGAGCAGTTCGCCCGCAGCATGAGCATGGACGCCGCGATGGCGGCGGGCAACCTCCTTTGCTACGAGATGAACGGCGAGCCGCTACCCGTCGAGCACGGCTTCCCCGTGCGCCTCATCGCGCCCGGCTGGTACGGCGTGGCGAACGTGAAGTGGCTCTCACGCATCGAGGTGATCGACCACCGGTTCGCCGGAAGGTTCATGGCACGGGACTACGTCACCTTCCGGGAGCAAACCGACGCGGCAGGAAAGGTGACGTGGACCTTCCAGACGGTGGGCCCATACCGACTGAAGTCGGCACCGGCCAAGGTCACCCGCAGCGCCAAGGAGACCGAGAGCAGGTATCGGGTCGTCGGAGTCGCCTGGGGTGGAGCCATCGAGCGGGTCGAGGTCTCCATCGACGGCGGCCCGTGGCGCCAGGCGGACGTGGTCAAGGCCGGCCCCCATGGCGGCCCGTCGCAGGGTTTGGCGTGGAAGTTCTGGACCTACGACTGGGGCCAAGCCCACAGCGGGCGCCACACCGTGGCCTCTCGCGCGATCGACACCCACGGAGCGATACAGCCGGCACCGGATGACCCGAACATCACCAATCGGCGGACGTACTGGGAAGCCAACCAGCAAATCACCCGTACGATCGTCCTCCCCTGAGCCACCTCGCCAACCCAACCCGGCTCACCGCTCCCCTGCCCACCCAGGTCCGGACCTTGACCCGCGCTGCCGGTGAGAGCCCAATCCCTGAACGTTGCCCGGATCCATGCGCACGCATCGCGGGCGGCCGGGTCGAACGAGTCGTCCAGGTCCCGACAGGAACGGGCTCTCGCGCCGCAGCAGGGCGCGACGCGCCCACCCGACGGCTTGGCACGGATCGTGGTCGAGCAGGACAGGGACCAGCATCCCCGGGGTGTGGGCCCAGTGCTCGAGTTCGCCCGCGTCCCAGCCACGGCCTCGCGCCTAGGACCTGTGCGACGGTGTATGCGTCCACGTCGGGCACGGTCAGGCCGTGGCCGGTACGCGGCGACCGTCAGATCCGACGGCGCCGATAGAGCGCTTGTGTCAAGTTGACGGTTCAACCACTCATCCCAGACCGTCGCATGTCCAAACGTTGCCTAGTTCGCCACCTCAGCCTTCCGGGCGCAAGCCAGACCAGGCACGCGTCGCCGGGTCTGGGCGTTCGTGCACCGAGGAGCACCGCTCAGCCGCTCCCTGTCCTTGGCCGTGGCCCTCGTCCTGTGCGGCTTCCTTTCTCGTGGGCGTGCGTCGCCCGGACGACACAGTCGGACGGGAAGCACTGGACTCAGGGGGCACGGCGCCCAGCTCGTACTCGCCGCAGAGCATAGCTGGACGCGGGAGGCCCCCACCGAGGATTCGGTGGGGGCCTCGCCAAGGTGCGGCTACTTCAGGATGGCCACCAAGGTGCGACCCACCGAGTTGGTGCCGTCGCTCCAGTCGACGGTGCCGAGATAGCGGGTGCCCGCTGCCAGGCCTGTCCACGCCACTGTGGCCGGTGCCGGTCGGCCGATCGTCACGGCCTGGGTGGCCGGAGTGACCGTGAGGTTGCCTACCGGTGTGGCGCTCACCGCGAAGCTGTTGACCTGGATGCCGAGCGACGCGGTGGCTCCGGCGAAGTAGGTCGCTTGGATCGTGTAGGTGCCACCGAGGTCGTCACCCGAGAGGTTGACTGCTTCCTGAGCGGTGGCACCGGCGCTGGACCCGACTTCCAGAGTCCCCTTCTTGACGACGAGGTCGACGTCGGTGTTGGCCGGGTAGTCCGCGTCATACGTGGCGAAGCGGAGGACCTTGGTGCCGGCGGGTGCGGTGAACGTCGCCGTGCCGGCGGCGCCCTTGGAGGCGGTCACCGTGCCGACCGTCGCGGGGGTGAGGCCCGCGGCTGTCGCTGTCAGGGTGCCGGTGAAGCCGGGGGCGACCGAGACCGTCGTGGACCCGCTCGTACCGCTCCCGCTCACCTCCGTCGGAACTGTCGCTGCCACAGGCTGGAGCGCGACCGCGCTGCGCACCGAGTGACCACGCTTGTCCGTCCACGTGAGCGAACCGAAGGCCCACTTGGTGAGTGGCGCCGTGGTACGCGTGAAGGTGACGCTGAAGGAGCGCGACTGCAGGGGCGGGACAGTCAGCTTGTCGACGTTGACGTTGGCGGTGAAGCCGGCCGGGGCGACGACCGTGGGGGTGTACTGCGACGCCTGGTCGAGCGAGGTGTTCGTCACAGTGCGGGTCACCGTCTGTGAGCCGGCCAGCCCGGCGACCGCGATGCTCGGGTAGTTGAGGTTGCTCGGGTCGATGGAGCCGTACGTCGCGCAGAACGAGGGGTCTGAGACCAGTTGGAACTGCCCGATGCCACAGCCGTACCGCACCCAGTCGACCGCGCCGTTGTCATAGATCAGGCCCGGGTCGAACGCCGGCGTGGGAGTGACGTGGCCGTTGCCGTAGTGAAGCGGCGTCGCGTCGGCACCGCCACGCTGGATGGGCAGGCCCTTGTTGTCGAGTGGCGACGCAGTCGTCATGAGCGCTGACTTGACCCACATCGGCGACCAAGCAGGGTGCGCCTGCAGGACGAGGGCGGCGATGCCCGTGATGTGCGGCGCAGCCATCGAGGTGCCGGAGTACGCGTCAAAACTGTTGCCGTTGTTCCCCGGAGGGGCCACGGCTGCCACGACGTCGACGCCCGGAGCGGTGATGTCCGGCTTGAGCAGGTCACCCCCGCCCGCCAGGGCCGGACCGAACGACGAGAAGCCCGCCATCTCCGGAGCTCGCACCGGGGTGGTGTCGCGCGCCGAGATGGTCGCCGTCGCACTTGACCCGACCAAGGCGGCATACGCCTTGATCGCGGCGCCGTCGGCTGAGTTGACGTGGCTGGTAGGGATGATGTGGAAGTCCGCGTTGAGCGACTGAGCGGCGCTCGTGTTTGCCAGCACCATGCCCACGCCACCGGCCTCGTTCACGGCCTGGGACTTGTCGACCCGGGCGTTGACGCCGCGGTCACAGATGACGATCTTGCCGGCCACCATGGCCGGGTCGAGCGCGTTGCCACCGGGGGTGGCGCTACTGAAGCAAAGTCGGGCGGCCTGGGAGTCGGCGCCTGCCAGGACCGCGTCGGTCGACCGGATCAGCGGCTTGGGTCCGATGCCGGGTGACACCCCCACGCCGTGGTAGACGGCACCGTTGCCGAGGGTGACCGTGTTGGTGTTGCCCCGGTCGTGGGTGCTCGCCGCAACGGTCATCTCCCAGGGGGCGTTGTGGGCCACACTGCTTGCGCCGACCGTGTCGCCGCTGTTGCCGGCAGAAGCCGAGACGAAGACCCCTGCCTGGGCAGCGCCGAAGAACGCCAGCTCGTCGGGGGACACGATGTACTGCGACGAGCCGGAGATCGAGTAGTTGATAACGTCGACGCCGTCGCTCACCGCATCGTCGATCGCCGCGACGATGCCTGAGGTCGTCCCAGAGCCGCTGGTGTGGTCGGCCGTCTCCCACAAGACCTTGTAGATCGCCAGCCGGGCGGCCGGGGCCATGCCCGAGGCCTGGCCGACGACACCGCCATTGATCACTGCGGTCACGCCGTTGGCGCCCGCCGCCGTACTTGCGGTGTGCGACCCGTGGCCGTTGTAGTCGCGGGGGCCGACGAACTCCTCGGGGATGACCGTGTTCCCGAAGTCGGCCCCGTAATAGCGGGCGCCGATGATCTTGTTCGTGCAGGTGATCGGCTCTTCGGCTCCGGCGTCGCACAGACCGTGCCACTTGGCGTTGATCGTCCCCTGGTCGGGGCGCGGGCTGGAAAGAGTTGCAAAGGCTGGGTTCTCGGCCCAGACACCGGTGTCGAGGTCGGCGATGATCACTCCTTCGCCTGCGTGGCTTACGCCGCCGAACTGCCTCTGCCACACACCGCCAGTGCCCGACAGTCCCAAGAAGCCGGGGGTGCTGATCGTGTCCGCCTTGCGGACCTCGTCCTTCCAGACCTTGACGACGCCCGGCGCCTTAGCGATCGCGTCAGCCTGCGCCCCGGTCAGCGAGGCGGAGAAGCCGTTGAACGCCACCGAGTAGTCGTGCCGTCGCGCCGTAGAGGCCCCGACCGAGGCGAGCGCCTTGGCGTGGCCCTCGGACAGGTGCTTCGCGTAGCCTCGCGCGTTCGCGCTGCGGGTGTCGACCTTGGCGCCCGCCTTCGGCTTGGTGGCCTTGAAGCCTGGGACACCTCCGGCATACGTAGCAAGGGGGGCGCCCCCCGTCATGACGATGTACCGGCCGGACGGCAGGGCACCCGCGGCGGCGACCTGCATCGGAACCATCATCGCCAGCGGGACGGCGACAACGGCCGCGGCTCCCGTCGCGGCAGCGACGACCCGGGTGACGGGCCGCCGCACAGTGGTTTGGATCATCAGCTAAATCCTCCAGTGTCTGAGCGCCCCATGTGTGCACCCTGGGCGGAAGATAACGGCCGTGAAGCGTCGCCACCACCCCCATCAGCGGGACGCATTCCATACAGACGTCCTTTCGAGCCTGACGAGGAGCACTGGGAACGGCGCCACCGCCCGGTTCATGGCGCACATCGCCTTCAACGAGGCGGGCGACCAGGGGCAGGTCGGCACCTCGCCCGACGCGGTCACCGACGACGAGTACAACACGGCTGAACCCCGGGGGTCAGACGCACATGCGTGAGGAATGAGCAACAAGCCGGTCTACCGCTACGTAGCGCTTCCGGTTGTGGCAGAGTGGCAATCGGCCACACGATCGGCCGGCGCGACAGGATCTGAGGTGCGTGCGTGGCTGAAGTGGTGCTGCGGGTCCGCCTCGTGAGCGGCGACCAACTCGATGTCAGGTTTGAGGCTGCGGGTGACCAGGACGAGGTCATCGAGCGAGTCGTCGAAACCCTTGCGGATCCCTCCGGCGTGCTTCGCACGAGCCATGGAGATCGGCTCATGGTGCTCTACGGCAGGGGTGTGGCCGCGGTCGAACTGGCGCCGCGCGGCGCAGTCCTCTGAGCCCAGCCGACGGTTTCCGTCCGGCCCGAGCGACGGCGCGGCTGCCTGGTCCCCCTGGTCGAGCGGCGAGAGGGCCCTGAGCCGGGGTCCGCTCGAGCGGGGGGCCTGACAGGTGGAGCCGACCGTCCACGGGTGGAGTCTTTGCCAAGTCCTTCACCAAGGATTCCGCTTGGCGGCGCGAATGCGGGGCAAAGTAGGCGTATGGCTTCTCGAGTCGTGGGCGTGGCCGCTGCAACCGTCATGGCGTGTGGGGGTGTGGCACCGGGTGCCAGTTCGGCACAGTCCGTGTCGCCTGCCTACCGCGCCGCGACCGGAGTGGGCGTGGGGTTGCCGCTTGGCTCGCCGGATCTGCGGGAGACGCGCTCCACGACCACGCTGCAGCCGGGCGTGACGCTGACTCGCATCGAGCGGGGCGCCTTGGACGCCAACACGCGCTGGGTGGTCGAGCTGAGCATCCCCTCGTCGGCGTCCAGTCCTGACCCGGATGCGCCGCCTCGGTCCGTGCAGGACCGGGCCAGCGCCGAGGATCTGGTGCAGCAGTTGAAGGTGGCCGGCTTCGACGCCCAGGCGCAGCCCGTCCGCCAACCGGCGGTCGCGGATGTTCCCGCGGGGGTGATCGGCTACCGCGTCCGCCTCACCGAGATGTTCACCAGCAAGGCCGACGCCGACGAGGCAGTCGTAAAGCTCAAAGACGCGGGGTTCTCTGGTCGCTCTTGGTACTCCGGTTGGGACGGCGGCAGTCCCAGCAAGGGACGGTGGACTGTCAACGTGCTCACGGTGGATCCACGCACCTTCCGTGGTCGCCTGGGAGGCACGTTCGGACCCGACCTGGAAAACCGGGAGACGACGACCGCGCTGAGCGCCTACGCCCACGCGAAGGCTGCGGTCAACGCAGGTTTCTTCGTGCTCGACCCGAAGGCAGGCGCTCCTGGGGACCCGGCTGGCGTCGGCGTCTACGGGGGGGTCTTGGAATCGGAGACGGTCGCCAGCCGGCCCGCCCTCGTCCTGCCCAGCACCGCGCGGCATACCGCGGTGGTCCGTCCGGTGTGGCGTGGCATCCTGCGCACGCGCACGGGAAGCCTTGTGCTTGACGGCCTCAACCGGGTGCCCGGTCTGATCCGCAACTGTGGTGGTGATACCTCCGACCAGCCCACCTCCCTTCCGCTGCACGACGTCACCTGCACCGATCCCGACGAGCTCGTCGCCTTCACGGCAGCCTACGGAGCCTCCACGCCAACCGGCCCCGGGGCCGAGGTCGTCCTCGACCGCCGTGATCGGGTCGTGAAGGTCGCCCACGAGCGCGGCACCGCTCTCGCCGCGGGGCAGCGGTCGGTCCAGGGCATCGGTAACCTCGCCGACGCCATCGCCGGCCTCCGCACGGGCGAGGTGGCGCGTCTCCACCTCACCCTGACCACGCCGCAGGGCGGTCGCCTGGTGCGGCCTGGGGTCAACGTCATCAACGGAGGGCCGCAGCTGCTGCGTGATGGCGCCCTGCACATTACCCAGGCTCAGGACGGCATGGTGCACCCCGGGGACCCGTCCTTCGCCTACGGGTGGGTGTTGCAGCGGAACCCACGCACCTTCGCAGGTGTCGACGCCCGGGGCCGTACGCTTCTGGTGACAGTCGACGGCCGCCAGCTCGAGGATCTGGGGTTGTCGATTCCCGAGACCGCTCAGGTGTCGAAGGCCCTGGGTATGCGGGACGCGATGAACCTCGACGGCGGAGGCTCAACGGCGATGGCCATCGACGGCCGGCTCATCAGCCATCCCTCCGATGCCACGGGGGAACGCCCCGTCGGGGACGCCATCTACATCCGGTGACCCGCCCGCGCCTGTGGGTAATGAGCAGTACTCATAGCAGAGACCGGATGGAGGTTCCTCCAGCTGGGCAGACTTCGGAGCGAGCCATCCTTCCCGGGAGGCTGGTTAGCTCGAGGAGGGCAGCAGAGGTACTTGACCATGCCGCTTGGGCACGCGCTCGGCCCGAAGGATCCCAGCGAGCGAGGACTGGCCCTCCCTCACGGACGAGTCGCGGGCAGGTCGTCAGCTCCGATCTGCGGGGAGGGTGGTGGGCACGATGTTCACGGGGGATCGGGCAAGGACGTCAGCAGAACGATGTAAGGACCATATAACAGATAAGTCATTACAGACTCACAGGACGTTGCATGTTCAGCGTTGCTTGTCTGCGGCCGCCGACAACTGAGCCGACCGCACCGTCCGCACCTGAGGCGTCGGCTCCCTCGCAGCAGATCCCTTAGCCAGCCGCACCTGGCGCAGCCGCCGAGCACGTAGGCCGGCAGCCCTGCTGCACTTCAGCCCCCGTTGCATTCGGCCCGCGGCTTGATCCGGCATCGCAACAGCACCGCGTGCACGGTCGAGGCCGGCGTCCCGAGTCGTCCGGCGATCTGGACCCGGTCGAGGGGTCATCAGGTGGGAAACATGAGCCGACGCCTGCCCGCGCGAACCAACGGCGTCGGCGGGGAAGAGCTCCGGCGTCAGCCGTGAACGGCGACGACCACAGTCATAGCCCAAAGGAGCACAGCGACGGGAGTCATGACCAAGCCCCCTCGGGACGGCTCCTCGAAGCCAGGTTGCCCGCAGCCGCGAGGAGGAAGAAGCCCGCGACAACCCATGTGACCACGCCCAAAGTACCGTGGCCGCCGCTGTCCTGACTGGCGCGAGCGAGAAGCACCCAGCCCACGACTACGTAGACGGCCACGGAGACGAGGTCGCCGGCCCGCAACCGCGTCGGGAGCACTTCAAGCTGACCCCCCAGGCGAACCGCCCCAGGGGTAAACCGCAGACCAGCAGGACCTGGAACACCGCCAGAGCCCCCAGGAGAACGCAGGCGGGCAGAGCGGCAAGAGAGGGCACATCAGTGAGCGTACTTTGAGCGACGGGTTGGCCGTTATCAGTTCCGGTCCGCCAGGAAGTACGCCACGTACCAGCACGGGCTGCTGTTCAACGTGTCCAAGCCCAAAGGGCTCATGGGACCCAGGCGCCTCGCAGGAGGGGAGAATGGGACTGATCAGTCCTTGTCCCCGGCGTAGTCCTCGTAGCGCTGCCCGCCTTCGCGCCCCAGGCTCGTATCCGGTTCGCGGGTCTGCGGAGCACCCGCCTCGTTCCCGACCTCGGCGTCGCTCGGGTCCGCGCTGAACGCAGTGCCGAAGTCCATTACCGCAGCGGGCTCCTCCCGCTCCTTCAGGGCTGCGACCTGATCGTCGTTGAGCTCTGGGGCGTCGTCGTTCTCACCCGAGCCCTCGAGGCGGCGGTCAGGTTTGCTCAGGTCCCGAACGGACTCATGCGGAATGTTGTCGCTCTTCTCGTCGCCGACCGTTGGCGTCGGCTCTTGGTCGCTCATGGACGGCTCCTACCCCAGCGTTGGGACGTCATGCACTCCTTGGCCGCCCACCCGTGCCTTTCAGGCAGCGATACTGGTTGGGCAGCCGCGGCGAAGGGAAACCTGCCGGGTAGCGCCTCACCGCCGGGGAACTATCCGCTCAGTGCCGCGTGCCGTCCCACCCCACAGAAGGGGTAGTGTCCCCAGGCTGAACAGAGGGCGTGGGGTGAAGGCGACAACGAGTTGGCGCCCTCAGAGCATGCGTCATTGCGGTTCCCGTCTATGTCAAGGACGTGGTTTCGGCCCCGCCGAGTGAAGTCATGAACCGCAGCTTCACTCCGACGTCCTTTCGTCGCGGGTACGACGAGCGCGAAGTCGACGATTTCCTCGACCAGGTGGTCGAGACTCTCCACTACTACGAACAGGGAGGTCGGCGCGGCCCGCAGGCGCCGGCCTCCCCGACCCGGCCGGAGTCCTCCTATGTCAACGGGCCATAAGACCATAGAACGATTACACCATTAGGTCTTGTGAATCCGTTGCATGGGCTGCGTTGTCAAATACATGACCCGCTCGGCGCAAGGGCGTCGACGAGCGTGGACGCAAATTCCTCGGCCACCACAAGATGTTCCGGCTTCATGACACAACAACGCAAGACCGTGGTCTGGTCGCTGTCGACGATCAGCGCCTCGTCGGCAGTTGCGAGCCATTCGCTGTTCACTTGAAGCTTAGCTACGTGCCAGCCCAAGCTTTGAAGCCTTTTGAAGGCGGACTCGGAACGTCGGCTGACCTCGGAGGTGCTCCCTGATGCTGCGTAGGTACACACGATATCGAGTTCAGGCTCGGCGACCAGACGCGCGGTCTCGGAACCTCTCACGCTGTCCGCGATCATCACAGCCGCTTGCCGGCCCTTCGAGAGGACTTCGCCCAACCCATCTCGGTCAAGGCCGAGAGCACGCAGGGTTGCCCACAAGGCCGCAGCGGCTGCGCCGGCGCGTGAGCACTCGATGCTGATCTCGCCCAAGTGCAGCTCACTCGAAGTGAAATAGGTGTATGGGGAGTCGTGGGCGAAAAAGCGGCCCACTGTGGGGTCCGAGAAGAGGATCGAGCCACACCCATACGGTTGGAGTCCGTGCTTGTGTGGGTCGACGACGATCGAGTCCACGTGAGGTAGCGCATGAAACGGCCGCGGGTCGACGCACGGATCTGTGGTCGCGAGAAGCGTGTGGAACCCGCCGTACGCCGCGTCCACATGAACGCGGGCTTCGTAGCGTCGCGCCAATGTGACGATTTCGTCGACTGGGTCGAGTGCTCCCAGGCTGGTCGTTCCCAGCGTGGCAACGATCGTTCCGACCCCGCCACCCTCGAGCCGAGCTTCAAGAGCGTCCAGATCCATCTTGCCAAGGCGATCCTGCGGGATGGTCTCGTGCGTCACTCCAAGCAACTGGCTCATCCGCCCGTGCGTGTAGTGGGCTGCCTGACTGGACACGACGACCGTGTCGGGCGCTAGTTCGCGAGCAACGTACAGCGCTTCGAGGTTGGCAATGGTGCCCGAGGATGTGAGGTGACCGAGGTGCTGCGGCATCCCAAACATCTCGGCGATGTCCCCGACGACTTCCTTCTCCATCGCTGAGGTCGCCGGACCTGCATCGAGTGCGTGATTGTTCGGATTGATCAGGGAAGCTGCCGCGTAAGAAATCCAAGCGACCGGATGAGGAGGCTTGAGAATCTGCCCGATATACCTCACGTCGCCGTAGGGGTAGTTGTCCGCGAGACGACGCGTCAGCTCGTCAACCGCCTCCCGCTGACGGTCGGTGAGCAGCGTGGTCTCTTCCCAGAGTTGGGCCATTGGCTCGAGCAGTCGCGCGGTGCGGGTAAGCCGCGCCACGATCTCAGGTGGTAGTTCCGTCATCAGACATCCTCTATTGGCTAGTGCTGAGCGCCGTCAGTGATCAGTACGGGCACCAGACCTGTCGGGTCGGTCACAGGTCGGCGCGTGCCCCGCCTGTGCCCGATGTAGCTAGTCAGCGACATAGAACATCCGCTTGTTGACGAACTCGTCCATGCCCAGCGGGCCGAGCTCGCGACCGAAACCGCTGCGCTTGACGCCACCGAAGGGCACCTCCGCGCCCTCACCGGCCGGGGTGTTCACGTTGGACATGCCCACCTCGAGGGGCTCGGCCAGCTTGCGCGCGCGGTCGGTGTCCTTGCTGAACACCGCACCGCCGAGTCCGTAGTCGCTGTCGTTGGCCAGGCCAGGGCCTCGTCGTCGCTGGAGACCGAGTAGACCACCGCCACCGGACCGAACAGTTCCTCGCGGTAGGCGCGCATCTCCTCGGTGATCCCGGTCAGCACCGCCGGGGAGTAGTACGCCGCCGGCCCCTCGCTCAGCACTCCGCCCGCGTGCAGGGTGGCGCCCTTGCTGACGGCGTCCTCGACCTGCTGGGCGAGCCGCTCTGCCGCGGCCCGTGAGGATAGCGGCGCGAAGGTGCCCTCGGCACCCCGCCGGATCACCGGGACGCAGGTCCTTCGCGAGGTCGGTGAGCCGACCGTACACGTCGTCCATCACGATCATCCGCTTGTTGGAGTTGCACGCCTGGCGGGTGTTGCTCATCCGGGTCTCCCAGGCCAGGTCGGCGGCCGCGACCGCGTCGTCGGTGCCACCCGAGAACGTCTTGATCGGCTGGTCCGCAGCGAGCTCGGGGCCCTCGGTCGCGAAGTAGTCGAAAATCTCGCCGCAGAACGCCGCCTCTCCCTTGGACTGCGCGAGCGGCTTGCCCGTCTCCTCCGTGGCGAGCGCACCGAGCTCGGCCTGCCGCTCGGCGAACAGCTCGCCGATCAGCTGGACCGTCTTGGCCCGCTTGGCGATCGGTACGTCCCGCCACACCGCGTACCCAGCGTGCACAGCAGCCAGCGCCGACTCGATCTCCTTGTCGGTCGCGTAGTCGAAGGTCTCGACCACCTGACCGGTGGCGGGGTTGACCACCTGGTAGGCCGGTCCGGATGTCTGGGGACCGCTCATGACGTCCTCTCCACGGCCATGGGCCGATGTGTACTCGTGTCGAACGTAGCGCGTAGGAAGCCATCGACCAGCCGGTGCGCCCTGACGCGCGCTGCTCCCTCCCGTTGTCGCGTCTCGGTCAGAAGTTTCTCCCGGTCCAGGCCCGCAGAGGCCGCCTTCTCGGACCCACCGTTGCCGAGCCAACCGGCGAGCATGGTGGTGGTCAGCTCGGGATGGAACTGCACGGCGAGGTTGCCGCGCAGGATGAAGGCCTGTGACCCGGCGGCGTTGCGCGCGAGCTCGTTTGCGTCGCGCGGGAGCTCCCACCGGTCGTAGTGCCACTGGAGCCAAGGTCCGGACGGCACCGGAGCGTCGTCATCCGAGCACACCTCAGCCCAGCCGATCTCCGGCGTACTGGAGGGGATCACGGAGCCGCCATGGGTGGCCGCGAGGAGCTGACCGCCGAAGCAGATGCCGAGGACCGGTACGCCGGCTTCGTCCGCCCGGCGCAATTGCTCGACCTCCGGGCGAACCCAGCTGTCGATGATCTCGTCGTACGCCGACCAGGGCGCCCCCATAGACACGACCGCATCGAAGCCGGTGAAGTCGGGGAAGTCGGTCTCGACGCCGGGTGCGAGGAACGACGCCTCCGGCACCACAGGGTGCGCGGTCAGGTCGAAGCCTCGCTCGACAAGGCGTTCAGCCACTGGCCCGAGCGGAGAGGCGTGGTCGTGCTGGATGACGAGAAGTTGCATGACGTCCTGTCTCAGAGGTGGTAGCTGTACTCACGGAACTCCCAGTCGGTCACCCAGTGCGAGAACCGTTCGAGCTCGTTGCGCTTGTAGGTCACGAACGCGGTGACGAAGTCCGGCCCGAGCAGCTCACGCAGGTCCTCGTCGGCCTCGAGTGCATCGATCGCGGTCGACAGGTCGCCGGGGAGCAGCTCGGCCTTGCTCGTGTCGTAGCCGTACCCCTCCAGCTTGGCGGGGGCTCAAGCTTGTCGCGGATGCCGAGGTAGGCGGCGCCGAGGAAGGCGGCGGTCGCGAGGTAGGGGTTTGCCGACGCGTCGCCCAGTCGTAGCTCCATCCGCGAGGCGCGGCCGCGCTCTGGCGGGATCCGGACCATGGCGCTGCGGTTGTCCAAGCCCCAGTCGATCAGCCAGGGGGCCAAGGTGCCCGGGCCGAACGGCTTGTAGGAGTTGATCGTCGGGTTGAGCAGGGCTCGCTTCTTGCGGCCACTGCGCGAAGTAGTCGCGCAGGTCGCGGACCGTGTCCGCCCAACGTTGCCATGCGTGAGCGTCGGTGCCGTCTATCTACGCGGATCGGGTCTGGGTGAGACGGAGGGCGTCCGCGCCTTTGCCGGCGAGCTGTTCTAGAGCGGCGGTCCGGCCGGTGATTAGGAGCAGGATGGCAGCGATCGGGCCGGTGACCTCGGGTCCTTGGCCGCGGCGCCAGTCGGTGTCGGTGGCGATGAGCCGGCAGTTGGCCCAGGGCAGTCGGTGGTTGACGCTGGCGAGCCAGGTGTCGCGGGTGTCCCACCGACGGGTCGCGGCCAGGGCGCCCAGTGCGGGCCGCATGGGGAGGTCCACGCCGAGAGGAATGGCGATGTCCTGGCTGTGCACGAGGATGTCGGTCAGCGTCTCCAGGGAGGTGAGGCCGGGATTGTGTCGACGTGATCCCATGCCGTTCCTGATCCCCGCGACGATCTGCTGCGTGGACAACGCCTGTGCCTGCAGGACCCCGGCGTCGTGGATGAAGGTGTTCAACGGCATGCTGAGCAGGATCCGGGGATGGCGGCCGATGAAGCCCAACGCATCACGCACCCGTTGCTGCTGCATGGTCAGGTGCGCGGCGACGTGTCGCACGGTCCACCCGTCGCAAAGCGACGGGTGCTCCCACTGTTCCGGTGAGAGTGCCTCGAGCAGTGCGGCGGTCCTGGCTCGTTGGTCGTCGATCCCGGCCCACAGGGCGTCCGTTTCGGTGGTGGTCAGGCTTGGCATCGTTCCTCCTTCAGGTCAAGACGGGGGGCTGCATGCGGGTGCGCTTGAGCTCGTAGAACTGCGGGTAGCCCGCGAGCAGCTGTGCGCCCTCGAACACCTGGACCGCATGCTCGCCCCGCGGGATGGCGTTCAGGACCGGGCCGAAGAACGCCACGCCGTCGATGCAGGTGATCGGCGTCCTGACCTCGCCACCGACCAGGGCCACCGCGGCGTCATGGCTGGCGCGCATGGCGTCGTCGTTCTCCTCGGGCTCCACGGCGTCCTCGAGGTCAGCAGGCAGCCCCACCTCCGCCAGGGCCGCGCGGATCGCCTCGTGGTACTCCGCAGCGGCGGGTCGGCGCCATACGTCGAGCACCCGGTGTCCGAAGGCGGTGTAGAAGTCGGCTAGTGCCTCCGGCCCGCACCGCGTCGCCACCGCCGTGGCGACTTCGGCAGGCCCCCGGCTCGCCTCGACGTTGCGGCGATCCTCCTGAACGACGTCCGTCCGGTCCCGGTTGAGGAGGTACAGGCTCATGACGTGGTGCCGCACCCTGAGCTGCGTTCGCCTGCCCACTTCCTGCAGCCAGCGGGAGCCAGTCCACGAGTAGGGGCACACGGGTCGAACCAGAAGTCGAGCACCGTGTCACAAGTCGCATCCACGACGCCTCCAACGCTAAACTAGTCCCATCGGCGAACTACTATAGTTCGATGATAGGACTTTGTGAAGGGATCCAATGGAGCGCGAGCTGCCGGCCAGCCTGTTGATGTTCATCGCCTCGCGATCGGCCGCCAACCGCATCTTCGAGGCGCTCCATGAACGTGGCTTCGACGACGTGACCATCGCGCAGGGCAGGCTCATGATGGGCATCGACCCCGAGGGCACCCGGCTGAGCGTGCTCGCCGAACGCGCCCAGATCGCCAAGCAGACGGCGACTGCCCTGGTCGACAAGCTCGAGCGCGCCGGCTACGTCGAGCGCGTCGCCGACCCCACAGACGGCCGGGGGCGCCTGGTGCGCATGACCGCCCGCGCCAAGGAGGCGATCCCGCACGCACGAGCCGAGGAGGACCGCATCGAAGAGGAGTGGCGCGCACACCTCGGCACTGAGCGCATGCAGCAGCTCCGCGAAGCCCTCACCGACCTACGAAGGATCACCGACCCTTACCAGTGATCACCGAGGACTGATCGGCCGCGAACCGGGGGCCCGGGGCTCGGAGCTCAGACCCCATGCAAGGGCCATGCCTCAAGGCCGCTGTATGGTGCGGCCACGACGCGCCGCCAGCAGGTTCCTTGCGGGTTGGGTTGCCCGGCGGGCCTAGGACGGCGCCCACCGTCTCATCCCCGGGGTTGAGACGGTGGATCAACCCGAACTCGGGCCTGGCGCCGATGCGCGGGTCACCACGGCCGGGCGACGGTGTGGTCATGACTTTCACCGACTATCTGATCAACGGAATCTTCGTCCTCGTGGTGCTGCGCCAGTCTCGGGAGCGGCGCCTTGACGTCCGCAGCGTGATTGCCCCGCTCGCACTGGTGTTGTTCGTGGCCACTCACTATGTGCGCTCGATCCCCACGGGCGGCGACGATCTTGCCCTTGTCGCCGCACTCACAGCGGTGGGACTGGCCTTCGGGGTGCTGTGCGGGTTCGCCACCTTCGTGCGGGCCGACGAGGACGGCGTGCGGTGGGCCCGGGTGGGGTGGGTGGCCGGCGGGTTCTTGGTGGCCGGAATCAGCGCCCGGATGCTATTCGTGTTCGCGGTACACCACGGGTTCGAGCCGGCCATCCGCACCTTCAGCATCGCCCACAACATTGATGCCGCCGCGTGGCCTGTGGCGCTGGTCGCCATGGCTCTGTGCGAGGTGAGCGCCCGCATCGTGGTGGTCCACCTGCGCGGGTACCGGCGCACCGCCTTCGTGCGTGCAGTGCCGGCGGGATCGCCCAGCTGACCCGAACCCGGCCTCGTCAGGGACTCGCCATCGAGCCCGTGACAAGGTTCCATGAAGACGACACGACAGGCGGATCGGTCGCGTGGAGGGCAGAATGATGAGCTCTGACCAAGCGGTCATCTCGGTGCGGGTCGCCCAGGCCCAGGAACGCGCCGAGGAACGACTCCGCCACCAACGCGACCTGCTGCGACCGCTCGGCTGGGCGGTGATCGCGGTGGTGGTTGCCGGCGTGCTCACTCAGCAACCGGGCCCCGGCCGAAGCGCCACCGGCATCGCGATCACCGTCGCAACACTGGCGTATGCCGCCGCCACCGCGGCCGCAATCAGCAACCGCTTCCTGGCCCGGTCCGACGCCATACGGGTCGCCATCGTGGTGGGGATGGCGCTTGCTGGTGTGACGCTGTCATGGCTTCAGCCGCGCGGCGCCTCCGACGTTGCCGCCGGCGCCGCCGCGTGGATGGCGGTCACCCGGCTGCGTGTGGAGGTCGGCATCGCGATCACGGTCGGGGTGGGGATCGCCGGAGCGGCCGCGGCAGGCCGCACCGGCAGCCCGTCCACCGTCCTGGCGGTGTTGCTGCTGACCGGACTCTTGGCGTTGGTCGCGTACATGGTGCGGCAGGGAAGAGACAGCCAGGCCCACACTGAGGTGCTGCTGGCTGAGCTCGCCGACGCCCGCGACGCCCAGGCCCAGGCGGCGGTCGTGGCCGAGCGAAGCAAGATCGCGGCCGAGCTCCACGACGTGCTGGCCCACGCCCTGTCCGGGGCGGCGTTGCAGTTGCAGGGAGCACGGATGCTCGCCGAGCAACAGGACGCCGGACCCGTGTTGACGGAGGCGATCCAGCGCGCCGCCCACCTGGTGGCCGATGGCCTGGTCAACGCCCGGGAAGCGGTGGGAGCGCTGCGGGGCGCCGGAATCTCACCGGTGGCGCAGCTCGAGCGCCTCGTCGACGACTGCCGGCGTGACCTGAAGCTCGACGCCACCCTCCACGTGCAGGGCGCCCCGCACCCCCTGCCACCCGCACCCGCGTTGGCCCTGTATCGAGGTGTGGAAGAGGCCCTGACCAACGCGGCACGCTACCCCCCCCGGCGCATCTACCCAGATCCGACTCACCTACCTGCCGGAGCGAACAACCGTGAGCATCGAGAACACCCAACCGGCGCCCGGCCGCGATCGGTTGGCCGGCGCCGGAGCGGCTGCCCTGTCCGGGTCCGGGGGCGGCAACGGCCTGGCCGGGATGCGGGAACGGATCGAGAGCATCGGCGGCACCATGCACGCCGGACCCACCGAACAGGGCTGGCTGGTCGACTTGGCCGTCCCCACCCCGGCAGGGTCGCCATGACCGGCCCGGACCCGCCGGGCCCTTCCTCGGCGCGCCTGCGGGTACTGATCGCCGACGACCAGCGAGTCGTCCGCGACGGCCTCACCCTGGTGCTCGGCCTGCTCGACGGCGTCGACGTAGTCGGAGCCGTCGGCGACGGCGCCCAAGCCATCGAGCAGACCGCCACCTTGGCCCCGGACGTCATCCTCATGGACCTACACATGCCGGTGCTGGACGGCATCGAGGCCACCCGAACCATCCGGGTCGACCACCCCAAGACGCAGGTGCTCGTGCTCTCCACCTACGCCGAGGACGCCGACCTGCTGCCCGCGCTACGAGCCGGGGCCACCGGCTACCTCACCAAGGACGCCACGGCCGAGGAAATCCAACGCGCCCTGGTCGACGTCGCCGCCGGTCGCACGCACCTCGACCCCACCATCCAACAGCGCCTGGTCGCCTCCCTACTGGACAGCCGAGCCCGCCCGGCCCCGGGAGCAAGCGAACCATCCATGGCCACCCTGGATGGGCTGACAGCACGCGAGATCGAGGTCCTCAAGCTCATCGCCGGCGGCCTTTCCAACACCGAGATCGCCCACACCCTCGTGCTGTCCAACGCGACGGTAAAAACCCACATCAACCACATCTTCACCAAGACCGGAGTCCGCGACCGCAGCCAAGCCGTCCGCTACGCCTACGAACACCACCTCGACCCGTGACTTTGCGGGGCGAGGGCGAGCCTGCAGGCCAAGCGGCGGTGTGACGCCCCGCGCGGACGGCGGCAGACGAGTTCTCTCCGTTCGCAGCACGTTGGGCCTGGTCGCCGAGTACGCCACGGAAGACGAAGCCCAGGCTCTGATCGAAGCATCAGCGGTCGTCGTTCCCGAAGGGTGCCGATGCGGCGGCGCCTACGGAGAATGCACACCCCAGCGGGTCACCGATGCATAGCCGACATCGACTTCGACCGGGAGGTCACGTGGTCCGATCTCGTCTTCTCAGACTGGTTCACGTATGTCTCACGCATCCCTGTGCTCCTAGTCACGATGACCGCAACACCCGACCGCTGGGACCCAGCCGCACCACGTTCCGTTCTGTCGTCAGTAGCGGTCAGTTCTTCGCAGTGCCGGTGGTCTGCCGTCAGGGTCCTGGACCACGTCCAGTGGCAACGCTGCCCAGTGACGCTCACGCGCAGTGAGCAGGGGCAGTGGCAGCCGGCGGAGTCGCCCCGGGGGTCGCGTTCCTTGTCTACCCCCTGCGTGCCAGTCGTCGAGCCCTGCGGCGTAGTCGGCGTAGGCTTGGAACATCCCCGCAGGATCGACGCAGTCACTCATCGTCGCCTGCAGGCCACGACTGGCCACCTCATCGAGCCTGTCCAGATGCTCCGCGCCGAGGGTGAGCCGCAGGTCGCGGGCGTAGTCCTCGTCCAGGACGACGGCCGTGAGTTCCGAGTCGTGCGTCCACGAGCGGCGACTCAAGTTGTCCGAGCCGGTGCTGGCCCAGGTGTCGTCGATGATGCAGACCTTGGCGTGCACGTAGACGGGGACGCCGGCGTGGTTCTCCAAGCCGTACGCCGCGACGCGTCCGGGAGCGGCCTCCAACAGTCGACCGATCGCTCGGTGACGACCGAGCAGCTGTGGCACGCGGTTGAGTCCGTCGAGATCCGGCACGAGCGGGATGACCACGATCAGGCGCAGCTCGGGCCGCGCCCGCAGCTGTCCCTCGAAGACTCGCCCGACGTCGTGGCCCCAGAAGTACTGGTCCTCGACGTAGATGATGTCCTGAGCCTGGCCCACGGCCTTGCAGTAGCCGCGGGCGACGCTGCGCTCACCGCCCTTGGCAAAGGGGTAGTCGCGGCCGAAAGGGAGGCTGGGATAGGTCCTCAGGAGCTGCACGGTATGGGAGCCTGCAGGTTCCGGCGGCGGCCACTGGTCGGGGAGGTGGTCGGGCGAGCTGTTCAGGCCCCGGAGCCTGTCGGCCCCTCGCCGCCACGGGGAACGCGACAGTGGCGCGGGATCATTCCAACGCTCCCTGAAGACGGTCTCGACGTCGTGGACGGCGGGCCCGTGGATCGCCACCTGTACGTCATGCCAGGGCGGGCGTGCGCCGTACTCCTTGGTCAGGGGCTGTGCCTGCGGATCGCCGAGGTGCGCGGCGTCGTCCCGCCGGTTGTGGGCCAGGTCGATACCGCCAACGAATGCCACGTCACGACTGGAGTCGTCACGGTGCCGGACCACGACGAACTTCTGGTGGTGTGAGCCTCCCGCGCGCACCCGCATGTCGAGCAGCACTACCGCGCCCCGCCTGCGCAGCTGCTCGCCCAGGTGACGGTTCTCGGTGGCGAAGAACCCGGTCTTGTCCAGATGGGAGCGCCACACCAGGCCGCGGACGGTGACGCCTCGCTGGTCCGCGCGGGACAGCACCTCGACCACCTCACTACCGGGCGTTCCGGTGAGCTGCTCGTCGGCATCGCCCTGCCAGTCGGTGAAGAAGACCACGTCGCCCGGGCGTGTCGCCTCGAGCGCGTCGTGCAGGGCTTGGAAGTAGGTCGCCCCGTGGATGAGCGGCCGGACGTGGTTGCCTTGCGACCACGCCCGGCCGCCATCGTGCAGGTCGTCGAGCCGGGTCAGCGGGTTCGCGCGCTCCACTTGGGTCAGCAACCACTCGGCTGGGTCCACCATGCCCCGAGCATGCCGCATCCACGATCCGGCGTGGATCGCCGCCGCGCCCCGTGAGCCGGCGCGCAGCCGCACAATGACCTGGTGAAGCTGAAGCTCGACCTGCACGACATCTACAACCGCGGCGACGAGATCGAGCGCGCGCTCCAAACCGTCATTGACGAAGCCGTCGCCAAGAAGGCGCCACTGGTAGAGATCATTCCGGGCAAGGGCTCGGGGCAGCTCAAGAAGCGCGTCCTGCGCTTTCTGGATCGCAAAGAGGTCAAGGCGGTCTATCACCGAGTCGAGAAGGACTCGGACAACTTCGGCCGGGTGTTCGTCCACTTCCGCTGGAAGTAGGCCGCTGAAGCGACCGCGACGTGTGCCTCTCACCGGCGCAACGGCCGCGCAGCACCTCTGGCCGACCGCCGGCCGGCCCCCGGGCATCAGGTTTGGGGCCAATCGACTATTTGACCCCGCTGGCCGACCTCGCCGTCTCTGTCGGTACGAACAAGGCGTGTTACGCCACCTAGCTCCCGGCGAAATGCCGCATTGAGTGCGCCTAGGTCCGACAGGGGACGGGTGACCGGACCGGTGCGTCGATGCGTCCCTAGGGACCTCGTCGAGCCAGGCGCTGAGGTCATGGTGCGCAGCCGTGACTCCTCGTCCGGCCGGCGCCGCCGGGGTAGCCCGTGGCTGGATCGGCGCACGCCAACCAGCCGGCATGCGCACCGCTCGGAGACCCCGAACCCGCCCCACAGATGGCCACAAGCCCTGCGGCGCCGGTCAGGGGTGAGAAGACTCCCCCGGCCGATTTCCTTCAATCGACGAAGCGCGTGGGTCGGAGTCTCGCCGATGTTCTCTCCTTGGTGCTGCTGCGCGGGTAGCCAGCCCACGGTCCTTGCCTCAAGCTCCACCTCGCGCTGCATGTCGCCCGAAACAAGCCGCCGACGAAAGGAGCTCAGGGTGTACATGACACTGTCGGGGTGGGCATGTGGCGTCGTCTTGTCGCGCGGCCGGTCCGTGTACTGGAGGACGCGCACCTTGTCGTTCTCGAAGATGACCGTGTAGTGCTCAGGGATTCGTGACTACGGGGTCGACGCTCATGCCATCAGCATGCCCGCGAGTGTGGCCGCTCGCAGGGGGACGCAATGTTTCCCAGGCCGCTCGACGTTCCACCCTTCGGCGCTGCCGTGGATCGCTCCCATGCCTGGTGTGTGACGGAGAAGGCCGTTTCGTCCCACCGACTTCCAGCCTCTCGGAACGTGATCCAGCTCGTCGGGGTATGAACCGGCGACGCATCGACGCTAACACCATGTCCCGGGCCGGCCTTCAGCGTCGCGGCCGCCCGGGCGGTCCACAGCAAGGCATACGAAGGAGCCCCATGACCGACACGTCCGACCACCAGTCCCCCTCTCGGCTACGGCTTCCCCGCATCGTTGCGGCGCTCGCCTCGCTCGCGGCCTTCGCCTTGGCCATCCCCCAGGCGAGCGCCCAGACCCCTACCACCATGTCGGAAGGCATGCCGCAGGCAACGATCAGCATCAGCACCCACCCGCGGCTCGCGCTGCATGACGAGATGCGCCGGCTCTGGGAGGACCACATCACCTGGACGCGCCTGGCGATCGTCACCTTCGCTGCCGACACGAAGGGCTTCCCGACGACGGCAGGGCGCCTCGTGGAGAACCAGGACGACATCGGTGACGCCATAAAGCCGTTCTACGGCGATGCGGCCGGCAACCGGCTCACCGCGCTTCTGCATGACCACATCACCATCGCCGTCGAGGTTCTCCAGGCGGCCAAGACGGGCAACGCCGGCGCCTTCGCCGAGGCCAAGGCGCGTTGGTACGCCAACGCCGACGACATCGCCGACTTCCTGGCGGCGGCGAACCCGAAGTCCTGGCCGGACAGCGTGATGCGGGCCGACATGAAGACCCACCTCGACCAGACGCTCGCGGAGGCAGCCCACGAGCTCAGCGGCGACTATGCCGCCAGCGTCGCCGACTATGACGCCGTGCACCGCCACATTCTCGAGATGGCAGACATGCTCAGCAGCGGAATCATCGCCCAGTTCCCCTCCAAAGTTCGCTGAGCGGCAGGTCTCGCAGGCAGTGGACGTATGCGGTGCCGGCTCCCCAAACGCGAATCCCCGGAAGGGGTGGATGAAGATGAGGCTGACACTCTTGAGCAGTCGCCGCCATTCGCGACGATCTCGGGGTCAGGCGGCATCAGCTTGGTCGCGCTGACCACCCCATATCGCCCTTGGAGGTAACGCTCACAGTGCCTGGAGGCCGCGGCCGAGCGTGGGGCTGGCCTGGTGGCCGTTCCCGGCTCGCCCGTTCGCGGGGGCGCGGGGGCCCGGGCCAAGTCTCCCGGTGTGCGATGTCGATCCGCCGTCGCGCCGTTCGTGGAGATGGTGACGGCGCACGGCACCAGGCCGGCGCACATCTCGGGAGGCCACGATGAGCACCACCGAACCGCAAACCGCCCCTAGCCCCAAACTGATTCCGTGTGAGGACGGCTGGAGCCCGGTGAACGTCACGCGTAGCCTGCTCGGCTGGGGTGCCGTCGCCGGCCCGTTCTACGTCGCCGTGTCACTCAGCCTGGCCGTTACGCGGGACGGCTACAGCCTGACGCGGCACCAGTGGAGCCTGCTGGAGAACGGAAACCTCGGCTGGGTCCAGGTCAGCAACTTCGTCCTCACCGGGCTGATGCTGCTGGCGTTCGCCGTTGGTCTGCGCCGGGCGCTCGCCGGTGGGCCGGGTGGTCGGTGGGCACCAGTGCTGACCGCGGTCTTCGGCGCCTGCCTGGTCGCCGCCGGCGTGCTGCGGGCCGACCCCGCCCTCGGCTTCCCGGTCGGCACGCCGGAGGGCGCGGCCAGGGTGACGGCGCACGGCATCGGGCACCTGGCAACAGCGACGACCGGATTCGTGGCCATCGCAGCGTGCTGCTTCGTGCTGGCGCGGCGGTTCGTCGCAGAGGGCGCAGGCTCGTTGGCGATGTCCTCGCGCGTCACCGGCGTGGTCTTCCTCGGCGGCTTCCTCCGTGTCGCCTCCGGCGCCGGTAGCGTCGCGGCCAACCTGCTTTTCACCGGCGCCGTGGTCCTCGTCTTCTCGTGGATCACCGTCGTCGCCATCCACCGGTACCGCCGGCTCGCCGGCTGACCCCCACCCAGCACGTTTCACAGCAGAGGAGAGCACCATGCGCTACATCGCCGTCCTCAAGGGCACCCAGCCCGCCGGCCCGCCGCCTCCAGGGCTGATGGCCGCCATCGTGGACCTCGGCGCGCAGGCCACTGCCTCCGGTGCGCTGCTCGACAACGCACGGCTCTCACCCAGCGCGGCCGGAGCCCGGATCACCGTCGCCGGCGGTGAGCTGTCCGTCATGGACGGGCCGTTCGCGGAGGCCAAGGAGTACATCTCGTATGCCGTCTACGAGGTGCGCTCGAAGGAGGAGGCGGTCGAGTGGACCTCGCGTTTCATGCAGGCTCACCTGGAGCTGTGGCCGGGCTGGAGGGGTGAGTGCGACGTCATCAAGATCCTGGCGCCCGAGGACTTCGGCCCACCGCGGTGACCCATGAGGCCACCTGCTTGTCGGGCTCGCGCCACCGGGCCAGGAGTGGCGCAACCCCTCCGACGCAGCCGTGTGCGGACGTAGGCTCGGCCGGTGACCGATGAGGGGTTGGACGAACGGACTACGGCTGCCAGGCGTGCGGTCGAGGCGGTCTGGCGCATTGAGTCGAGCCGGCTCATTGCGGGCCTGGCGCGGGCCACCGGTGACGTGGGGGTCGCGGAGGACGTCGCCCAGGAGGCGCTGGTCGCAGCCCTCCAACAGTGGCCGTCGACCGGCATCCCACCCAATCCGGGCGGCTGGCTCATGACGACGGCGAAGCGACGTGCCATCGACGCCCATCGCCGCGCCGCCACGCACGACCGTCGGATCGCCGTCATCGCGGCTGACCTGACATCCGACGCGCCGGCCGTGGACGCCGATGTGCGGGTCGACGCCATGGACGACCATGTCGGTGACGACCTGCTGCGTCTGGTCCTCACCGCCTGCCACCCGATCCTGTCGCTTGAGTCCCGTGTCGCCCTGACCCTTCGCTGCCTCGGCGGGCTCTCGACCGACGAGCTCGCCCGTGCCTTCCTCGTCCCGGAGCCGACGATGGCGCAGCGGATCGTCCGCGCCAAGAGGACGTTGAGCCAGAGGCAGGTCCGGTTCGAACTCCCGCCGCGTGAGGAGCTGGCCACACGTCTGGGAGCGGTCCTCGAGGTCGTCTACCTGATCTTCAACGAGGGGTATGCCGCGACGTCCGGCGACGACTGGGTGCGGCCCGCACTGTGCCAGGAGGCGATGCGCTTGGGTCGCGTGCTCGCCACCCTGCTGCCGGACGAGTCCGAGGTCCACGGACTGCTGGCCCTGAGGGAACTGCAGGCATCGCGCCTCGCGGCCCGTGTCAGCCCAGGTGGTGAACCGGTGCTGCTGCCCGATCAGGACCGTCGACGCTGGGACCGGCTACTCGTCCGTCGGGGACTGGCCTCGCTCTCGCGTGCCGAGCAGACCGGCGGTCCTCTCGGCCCGTACGCCGTGCAGGCCGCTGTCGCCGCCTGCTACGCCCGCGCCCTTCGCCCCGAGGACACGGACTGGGCCCGCATCTCCGACCTCTACGCCCTGCTCGCGACCATCTGGCCCTCACCCGTCGTGGAGGTCAACCGCGCTGTCGCCGTAGGATTCTCGAGGGGACCGGAAGCCGGGCTGGCAGTCGTCGATGCCGTACTGGCCGCTGGCAGACTGTCCGACTATCCCCACCTTCACTCGGTGCGCGGCGACCTGCTGCAACGCGCCGGCCGCCGAGCCGAGGCGGCGGCGGCGTTCCAGCAGGCGGCCGGCCTGACGCGCAGTGAGGCCGAGAGGTCGGTCTTCGCGAGCCGGGCAGCCGCCGCGAGCTGCGATGTCTGAGCTGCCGTCGGCACCAGAACTGCACGGACGGTGGGGACTGCGCCCCTTCGCGACGGCACGACGGCTCGGCTGGCACACAGGACGAGGAAGCGCGGCGCGGTGCGTTGGTGCGCACAAGCCACGACATCGCTGGCGCTTCGTCGCCACCAAGGGCCGGTGCGCCCCCAGCCTCAGGCGTGCTGCTCCTCCGGAGTGGCCCGGCGGACCACGAGCCTCGTCCAGGCACCGAGGTAGACGCGGTCATCCGCCGCGAGCTCGCGCCGTTGGCCGGGCGGGACTGCCTGGGTGGGCAGCGGGCCGCTCGCCGGGCCGACGTAGGTGCCGTTCGAGGACTGCAGGTCCTCGACCCACCACCGCTGGCCGTCCGTGGTCAGCTGGGCCTGCCGGCGGCTGACGCCGGGGTCGCCCGTGCAGTCGATCTCCGGATGGATGTTGCGGCTCGAGGAGGGCCGCCCGATGAGCACGCTCTGGACCCGAAGCGGCACGACGACGGGAAGCCCCGGCGACGGACACGGGTCCTCGCTCTCCTGGGAGGCGTACCAGTCCGGGTCGACCCATACCTCGGCGACCCAGGTGAGCCCGATGGGGGGCGCCACCGACGGCTGCTCGGCCGCCGTGCCCAGGTCGAGCGTCGAACCGGCGACGGCCTGGGCCGGGGACGCCTCCCCGGCCGCGCCGGCCACTCCGGTGGCCGCGCCATCGGGCGCCTCGGTGCTCGCCTCGCTGGTCGCCCCGCTTGAGCGTGGCATCGTGCCCGTCGTGAAGTCGTAGCCGCAGGCCTCGCAGAACAGTGCCGCCGCGTCGTTCTCGGCGCCGCAGCTGGGACAGGCCTGCGTGGAGGCCGCCCCCGCCGCCGGGGGTGCGGTGGGGGCCGCGCTCGACCGGCCCGGCTCCCCCGGGGACGGCTGGGCCGCGGCCCCGGCGGCCCCGGTCGCCCCGACCTGCCCGGCCGCGATCGGAGCGCCGCACGTGTCGCAGTAGTCCGTGGAGGCCGACACGTGGCCGTTGGGGCACGTGGCAGTGCTCACTTCTTGACCCTCGTGGTCTTGGTCGACGCGGTGTCCAGCGCCATCTCGTCCAGCTTGTTCACTCCGCGACGCAACCGCACGGTTCCGGTGCCGGCATCGTCGATCTCGACGATCTTCCTCAGCCGGGCGGTCGCCTCGTCGTTGCCTGTGGCGGCAGCGAGCTGCACCGCACGGCCCAGCTTGGCGGTGGCGACGTCCGCGTCCCCGGAGGCCTTCGCCGCCAGGCCGTCCTGGATCGCCTCGGCGAGCTCGGCCTGCCCGGTGTAGTGGGCGACCGCAGGGTCGATCCGGGTGGTGAGGGTGTCGTCGTTGGACCACAGCGCCTTCACGAGCCCCTGCGCCACCACCTCGTCCCCCACGGCGAGCTGCACCCGGGACGCCAGCTGCTCCTGGCCGACGCCCTTCGCCGAGAGCCGGACGGCGACGTGGTAGTCGCGCGACTCGTCGCCCCAAGAACCGGTGGGATAGGCGCCGGTGAGCGGGTTGACCTCCTGGCGGCGGGTGGTCAGGTCCTCGACGGTCGGTGACACCTGGCGGACGAAGAGGACCTGGGCGCCTTGCGGGGCCCAGACGCGCAGAGCAGCCTCGGCGACACCGCGGCCCATCGACTGCCGCATGATCCGTTCGAAGTCCGCGGACATCTCCTCCGGGCGGGCGATGAGGTCGACGGTGCCCAGGAGGGTCGTGGCGATTCGGCGCACCTCCGCCACCTGCCAGTCGGAGCCGACACCGCGGCAGTCGCACTGGAACTGGCCGCGGGCGGACTCGATGGCGGCGCTGAGGTCCTCCGGCGACTCGTGCTGGTTGATGCCGTCAGTGAGCAGGATGGCGTGCTTCTGGGCCAGGCCGGGTACCGACGCGAAGACGCGGGTCGCCAGCGTCAGCCACGTGCCCATGGCGGTGCCGCCGTCGGCCCGCAGGCCCGCCACCGCGGCTTGCGCCTGGGAGCGGGTATAGGAGTCCATCCGGACCAGCCGGGGCTGAGCCGCCTCGGGGAAGGCGAGCCGCGCCTGGTGGCTGCCGGCGATCACCGCGAACCAGACCCCGTCGAGCACCTGGTCGAGCGCGGCCGCTGCCGCCAGCTGCGCAGCCCTGATCTTCTCCCGCCCCATCGAACCGGAGGTGTCGACGATGACGACCTCGGCGGCGTCACCGGCTCCGGACCTGCCCGCCTCGCCGGCGCCGGAGCAGGTGATGGTGACGATGGCATGCACGTCGGTCCCGCCGTCCGGCAGGAACTCGTTCTGGTAGACCTCAGCTGAGAACGTCGCCATCTGGCGGGCCTTCCTCTCGGTATGCCGCCTGCCGGGGTTCCAGCGTCGGCAGGGCGGTCGTCGGGTCGAGGGCGCCGGCGGCAGTTCCCTCCACGGCAGCCCGCTCCTCACGAGGAGGTGGCGCGGCAGGGGCTCTCGCGAGGGCCACGGTGATGTTGTCCCTGCCGCCCTGGTGGTTGGCCCAGTCCACGAGGGCGCTCGCCAGCTCCAGGGGCCCGGCCCCGGTCGAGGCCCAGACCGTGTCGTGGACCAGCGACGCGACGTCCCCGGGCTCCGAGCAGTAGTTCCACAGGCCGTCCGAGCAGACGAGCACCCAGCCCGGACCGAGCACCTCCACGGAGGTCGTGCGCGGGACGTGGTCGGGCGCGTCGATCCCCAGCCACCGGGTGATGGCGTGGGCCTGCGGGCCAGCCTCCGCCTCAGCCCGCGGCACCCCCAGGGCGACCTGCTCGGCGGCATACGAGTCGTCGATGGTGAGCAGCCGCGGCTCCCCTTCGTCCGGGACCCAGTACGCGCGGCTGTCCCCCACCCACCCCACGACGAGCAGCGACTCGTCGAGGACGGCACCCACGAAGGTGCACGCCGGCGGGTTGGGCGCGCCCGCTGGAGTCGTGGCGATGACGGCCTCGTTGGCCGCGGTGACCGCCTCCTCGAGGACTCCAACGGTCGCCGCCACCTGTCCGGCGACCGTGCCGGCACCCCGGGGGGTGCTGCCGGCCAGCACGTCGCGGGCCGTGCGGGCCGCCGCGAGGCTGGCGACATCGCAGTCCTGGGATGACGACACGCCGTCGCAGACCACCATGACGGCACGACTGCCCGGCTCAGGCTCCGCGTCGAGGGCTAGCGCGTCCTCGTTGCGCTGGTGCCGGATGCCCCGGTCGCATACGCCGGCGACCCAGGGGGCCGGCTCTTCGCTGAAGTGGTCCCGCGCGCTGACGGCCCGTGCGCCGCACTGGGTGCAGTAGCCGTCCTGTGCGACCTCGCCGCCGCACTCCCGGCAGCCGGCCCGGGGAGCCGTAGTCAGGACGGGCGACGCCGCGGAGGCCGGTCCGGAGGGTGCCTCGCACGCCAGCTCGGCGCCGCAGGCCTCGCAGTACCGGTCGCCGGCGGAGACGGGGCCGGAGCACGAGGGGCAGGTCAAGGCCACTGTGGTCATCGCAGCGTCCACCGTCGCACCGCGTTCGCCTGGTCGACCAGGTGGACGCGCTCCTCGCGGGTCGTGGCGTACGAGGCGAGGTCCCGGTACGCCGACTCGAGGCCGTCGCGCAACGCCGGTTCGGCAGCCGGGCGACCGGCGATCTGGACGTTGAGGTCCGCTCCCTGCGACTCGACGACGCCCAGGGCCGCCCGCAGCACGTCGACCCGGAATCGCGACCGGTCCACCGGGTCGATGGTCAGCTGGTCGAGGCTGTCCAGCGCCGCGGCGAGCGACCGCAGGCCGCCATCGGACTCCGCGAGCAGGGTAGCCCGGCGCCGGCGCGCGGGGGTGTACGCCCGGCTGGTGGCGGGCACGAGGTCCAGCGCGCGGACCGCGCCGTCGAGGTCGCCTCGGGCGGCGCGGATCCGGGCGAGCCCGAACGCCGCGGGCGCGATGTAGGTCGCGTCGGTGCGGGCACAGATGAGGTACAGCGACTCCGCGACGTCGGCCTCGCCGCCCTGCTCGCACGCGAAGGCCAGGGCCAGCTTGGGTGCCAGCTCTCCGGGGACCTGGCCGTAGACGGCGTTGAAGGCACTCTGCGCTTCTGAGGTCTGGCCTCGGGCAAGGGCCACCAGACCGGCCATCCAGACGGCCCGCCAGTCCCAGGGGTCGTCGGAGAGTAGGGCCTGCCCGGCCTCGTCGACCTGCTGGTACGCGCCGGCCTCCAGGGCTGCTCGGGCCCGGGCGAGCAGCACCTCCGCACTGCCCGACGGAGCGTTCTGCAGGGCCACGAGCCGCTCCCGGGGGTCCTCGACGCTCACCGTGCGCAGCCATGGGGCCTGCGGGTCGCTGTCGTCGGGCCGCAGGGTCGGCAGATCCTGCCAGTCCAGCGTGTCGTCCGAGACCGTGGGTGCCTCGAAGAGCAGGGAGCGCGTCGAGTGCTCCGCCGCTCCCCCGCGGTCGAGGGCGACGACCTCGCGCAGCACCCCGAGCAGCTGGACCCGCAGCTCGTCGGCGGAGGCGAACCGGTCGGCCGGGTCGGGCGCACAGGCCTTGAGCAACAGGCGGTAGAGGGAGTCGTGTCGCTGGAACAGCGGCGTCTCGCCCACCGGCGGCAGCGAGGCCACGTAGGTGCTCTGGTACCCGCGGAACTCCATGGCGAGCACGGTCAGCGTCCGCCCGATCGTGTAGATGTCCGAGGCCACCGACGTGCCGACCTCCGGCACCTCCGGGGCCTGGTAGCCGACGGTCCCGTAGATCGCCGAGTCCAGGTCGTCGAGCCGGCGGACGCCGCCGAGGTCGATGAGCTTGACCGCGTCGCCCACCTGGATGACGTTGTCCGGCTTGAGGTCGCAGTAGACCAGGTTGAGGTCGTGGAGGTACTGGAACGCCGGCAGGACCTCGATGACGAAGGCGATCGCCTGGTCCACCGGCAGGGGGTCGTACCTGCCGCCTGCGGCTTTCATCCGCTGCTTGAGCAGCTGCTTCAACGACGTGCCGCCGACGTACTCCATGACGATGTAGCCGGCGCCCTCGTGCGTCACGAAGTTGTAGATCTCGACGATGAGGGGATGCTCCACCTGTGCCAGGAACTGCCGCTCCGCGATCGCGGCGGCAAGCGCGTCCGGGTCGCCGGAGTTCAGCAGGCCCTTGAGCACGACCCAACGGTCTGAGACGTTGCGGTCCTGCGCCGCGTAGATCCAGCCAAGGCCCCCGTGCGCGATGGCTCCCGCGACGACGTACTGCCCGCCGACGACGTCACCGGCCTTGAGCTTGGGAGCGAAGGAGAAGGGAGTGCGGCACTTCGGGCAGAAGCCTTCCGTGCGCCCCGGTTGACCGTCGTGCGACCGTCCCACCGGTGACCCGCAGGAGGGGCAGCTCCGACGGTCCTCGGGCACCATCGGGTCCGCCATGACCGCGCGGGCGGCATCCACGGCTGGCACCGGGGGGATGGAGGTGAGGCCAGCTCCCAGGCGCGCGCCGCGGAGCCTGGTCGACCCGCCGACCCGGCGGGTGACCTTGCTTCCGCCCACGCCTGCCCGCGCTGAGCCAAGGGCCGTTGACGCGAGCCGGTCGGAGGTGCGGGACACCGTGGAGGGGGTCTGGGAGACTCCTGCGGGGGCCGTCGCGGGGGCCGTCACGGCCGAAGCCCCGTTCGGCGGCGAGGCCGTCGCCTGCGGTGAGCCGCAGACGTCGCAGTAGCCGTCGAGGATCGAGCCGGTGCACCCTGGCTGCGTGCAGGCGATGGTGCTCATGACGCCCGTCCAGGGGTGCGTTGGTTGCCTCGCTGGGTCTGCTCGACCGCCGAGAGATACGCGCGGTATGCCGCGAGGAGGGCCTGGCCGCGACGCAGGTCGACCGGCTCGTGGTCCAGCACCCCGGTGGCCCGCCGCTCGAGCTCGGCCAGGTCGCCGGAAGCCGCCGGGGGGAAGCCGGGGGAAGTGCTCAGGACGGCGGCCTTCGCGGCGTACGCCTCGAGCTCCCCACGCAGGGACTGCCGGTCGGCCAGCGCCGTGGCGTAGGCGTCCTGAGCCATCGTCATGGCCCGGGCCACGGCATCGAGCCTGACGAGGTAGGCGTCCACCGCCTCCGGCTCCGTGGGCACGGCACCCAGCGCTGCCACGTCCGGGACGGCCAGGCGCGGCGCGGGCTCCACCTGTGCCACGCATCGGTCCGCCAGGTCCCGTAGCGCCGCCCCGCGGGCTTGGAGCTCGGCCCGCAGGGCCACTGCCCGCGCCTCGTCCCGTGCGTCGGCGCGACGCCGTGAGGCGGCGACGATGAGGTCCCGTTCGGCGCGGGCCACGGCCTCCTCGAGAGGCCCGAGAAGGCCCCCGACGTCAGCGCCACGCTGGACGCGGGCGGCCAGGTCGTGGACCCGGGCGTCGAGCCGGACCAGCACCTCGGCCGAAGCGTGCCGAGTGCGAGCCGGCTCGCGGTCGACCAGGTCGCGGAGCCGCTCGGCGCCGGCACGCAGCTGCCGTAGCCGCGCCGTCACGTCGGCTTCCGAGGCGTCGATGCCCAACCGCGCTCGCAAGGATGTGGCGAGCGCGTCGGACAGACGACAGGCCTCCGGGAGCGACACCGCGAGACCACCGGTGGCGGCGGGTGTGGCGCTGGCCTGGGCCGCGGGCGCTGGCTGGACGCGCTGCTGGAACGTCGTGTCCAACCGTCCCCAGACCAGCGTGGACATCCGCTCCAGCTCCTTGGGCCCCGCCCGTCCGGAGTCCCACGTCGCGACGAGCAGGTCGTACCGGTCGGCGACCGCCTTCCATAGAGCCATCGACAGGAGCAGGTCGCCGGTGAACGCGGACTCGTCCGTCGCCGCGAGCGCCGCCTCGTCGAGAGCGTCGAGCTCCGACCTGCGACGGTCCCGCCAGAGCCCGAGTGCATCGAGGTAGCGCAGGGCGTCCTGCGCACTGACGGGGACGCCCAGGCGCCCGGGAGCGGGCGGAGCGGACGCCGATGTCGGAGCGGCAATCATGGGGTCCGTCCGTAGACGGCGGCCGGGGGGTTCGGGGCCTTGCCCAGGGCGTCGGCGAGCCATCGGTTGTAGCTCTTCTGCCAGCGGCCGTCGGCTCGCAGCTCGGCCAGCACACCGTTGACGAACCTCACGAAGTCGACGTTGCCCTTGCCGATGCCCAGGCCGTACGGCTCGGCCGTGAAAGCGGGCGCCTGGACGACGTGCGCGTAGGGGTCCTGGGCGGCCAGCCCCGCCAGGACGGTGTCGTCGCCGGTGATCGCGTCGACCTTCCCCTGCTGGAACAGCACGAGACACCCGGTGTGCGTGTCGGCGCCGACCGGCTGCAGCCCTGGGAAGGTGCGCAGCTCGTCCATGCTGGTCGAGCCGTTCGGAGCACAGACCTTCTTGCCGGCGAGGTCCCGCATGCCGGTGATCCGTCCGCCGCTGGCCGTCGTGTCCCCCAGGCGGACCATCACCTTCTGACCGGAGCGGTAGTACTCGCTGGAGAAGGCGATGTCCTTCCAGCGGGCGCAGGTGATCGTCATGTTGCGGGCCACGATGTCGACGCTGCCGTCCTCAAGGACGGGCAGTCGCTGGGCCGCGGTGATGACCCTCAGCTCGAGCCTGTCCGGGTCGCCGAAGATCGCCTGGGAGATGGCATGCAGCAGGTCGATGTCGAAGCCCTCGATCCGACCCGAGATGGGGTTGCGGGACCCGAGCAGGAGCGTGTCCGCCGAAACTCCCGCGACGAGGCGGCCGCGGCTCTGGATCCTGCTCATCGTGGAGCCCGGCGGCATCTGCCCCGGAGGTGGCAGCTCCGCGGGCGGGGCGTACGACGGGAGGCAGTTCGCCGTGACCACGGCCGTCCCCGAAGGGGCGGGGGTAGCGGTGCCCTGGGGCGATGCACCCGTGGACGGGGCGGCACCCGTGGCGGGAGCGCCACCGCCTGACGCGGCCACCGCAGTCGCGGAACCGGGCAGCGGCGTGGGCTTGTACACCCCCGCGCTCGAGCACGCCGTGGCCAGTAGGCCGACGGCCACCATTGTGGCGACAGCCGAGGCGACGCGACCGGCGGTCACCGGTACTCCGCAAGCCGGAGGGAGACGCCCCACCACGACAGGACCGCGGCGAGCAGGCCTGCCAGCACACCGAGCGCCCCGGCGAAGGGCAGCCAGCCGCCTGCCTCGTGCAGCCCGGAGGCAGTCTGCCGGCTGAGGGTGGCCAGCTGCCGTTCAGAGGCGGTGTCGAAGCTCGCGAACGAGGCGTTGCCCGAGCCACTGCCCGTGCCGGTGGCCAGCGCGACCGACGCGTCCCAGTCACCGGCGTTGTCGAGCGCCCGGATCTTCCGGTGCGCCGCCTCGTAGCCCGCCCACGGCAGCGTTTGCTGTCCGGACGGGGAAGGGTTGGCGTTCAGCCGTGCCAGCTCGGCCCTCACGGCGGCATCCGAGGACGTCCAGGCCTTCTCGAACGCGGAGCCGGAGCCGCGTGCCACGAGGGTGAGGCTCTCGTTGGACTTGGCGTCGAAGGCGGCGATCCGTGCCTTGGCGGTGGAGAGCGTCGCGGCATACACGCCGCTGCGGGTCGCCTCGACGTGGCGGGAGATGCCGGCGAGTCCCACCGTGCCCAGGACCAGGGCGACCAGCACCACCAGGGCGGCGCCGGCCACGGGCACGTTGACCAGGCGCCGGGTGCGGCGAGCGAGCCATACGAGGCAGAGCACCAGGACGAGAAGGGTCAGCAGACCGAACACCACGAGCCAGAGCGAGGCACGCCGCGCATTGTCGAACTCGGTCCCGACTCGCGCGGTGTTGGCGGTGACGAGGTTCTTGAGCAGGGGGACCGCATCCGAGCGCAGGTGGGCACTGGCGTCCTTGAGGTACTGCGCCCCGATGGGCAGGCCCTGGCGGTTGTTGGCGCGGGCCTGCTCGATCTCCGTGGCATAGTCGAGCAGGGCCTGGTTGAGCGCGCCGAGAGCTCGGCCGTCCGCCGGCTGGTTCTGGGCGGCCTCGGCGATGAGCTGGGAGGCCGCGGCGACGGCAGCGGTGTAGTCGGCCCGCTGGCCGGCCGGTTCGAGGCCGCCGACCAGGAAGGCATTGGTCGCGTCGGCGTCCGCCTGGACCACGTGCGTCTGGATGGCCTGGATCCGGACCAGCTGGTCGGTGTTGGCTGCGGCGCGCGCCAGCGCGCCGTCCGCGGCGCGGAACGCCTGACCCGCCGCCAGCCCGAAGACCAGCGTCACCACGACCGCGAGGCCGCCCAGCGCCCTCATCCGTCCGGGCGTGCCGGCGAGTGCGGCGCGGGCGGCTGACGAGACGGTATGCAGACGTCCCCGGGACGCGCGAAGAGGTGTCGGTGAGGAGGATGGCGAGGGTCCCGCCCCAGTGCCTGCAGAAGCCCCAGTGTCCGCAGAAGCCGGTGGCAGGGTGGGCTGCCGAGGCGTCCACGACGGCACCGTGCCTGCGCCGCTAGGCAGCGGCTCCGCCGTCGCGGCAGGCGTGGGACTGGTCACGACCGACCTCCTGCTCGGGTCCGGGATGCGTGAGCCGCGGCGTCGACGGCTGCGCCGTGGCCTTCGGTGTCGTGGCCATCGGTGTCGTGGCCTTCGGTGCCGTCGAACGCTGTGTCGAACTCCGTGTCGTCGAAGTCCGCGGCCGTCAGCCGGCGCAGCTCGTCGATGCTGGGGGCGCTCACCTCGCGCAGCCGCCAGGCGTGCTGGCCGATCGCCGCCTCGAGCGCATTCCGTGCGAACCGGCCGTTCCCGAAGCTCCGCCCGCGCGGCGTGCCACCGAGGCCCTGCCGGAACCGGTCCACGGCTTCGGGAAGCAGCTCGTAGTCCGCGGCCTGAGCCAGCTGCACCAGGATGGCGACGAGCTCCTCGTCGGTGTAGTCCTCGAACTCGATCGTGGTCCGGAAGCGGCTCGCCAGACCGGGGTTGGCGGAGATGAAGCTGTCCATCGGTTCCGGGTATCCGGCCACGATGACCACGAGGTCGTCGCGCCGGTCCTCCATCTCCTTCACGAGGGTGTCCACCGACTCCTGGCCGTACTGGTCGCCCTGGCCCCCCGTGAGGCTGTAGGCCTCGTCGATGAACAGCACGCCCCCCGCAGCGGAAGCCACCACGTCGGCGGTCTTGGTCGCGGTCTGCCCCAGGTAGCCGGCCACCAGCTCCGAGCGGTCGACCTCGACCAGCTGTCCGCGGGTCAGCAGGCCGAGCGCCCGGTAGATGCCCCCCACCAGCCGCGCGACCGTCGTCTTGCCGGTGCCGGGGTTGCCCGTGAAGACGAGGTGACGGGTGATGGTGGCGCTCCTCAGCCCGGCGTCCGCCCGGAGCCTGTCGACGCGAAGGAGGGCGACCTGCCGGTGGATCTCACGCTTGACGTGCCCGAGCCCGATGAGGCCATCGAGCTCGGCCAACAGCTCCTCGAGCGTCCGCTGCGGTGGCGAGGGCGGGGCTGCGGCGCCTACGTCCGTCGCCGGTGCAGGGCCCGGATCTCCCACCAGCGCAAGCGTGTCCGCCGGTCCCGTGGGCGCGCCCGCGTCGGTCCTCTCGGCCCGGATGTCCCCTCCGGTCGCAGACCCGATCCCCGACGTGACGACCGCGAGCTGCGCGGCGGCGGCCACCGAGGCGTTACCCAGGACCCGGATGGTCGGCTCGCCCAGGAGGCAGGCGGCCGAGGCGACCTCGGCCAGCGCGCGCGCATAGGCAGCGGCCTGCGGGGAGCCTTGGGCAGCCAAGCCGCTCAAGAGGTCCGTGGGTGACTCACGCCACCGACGACCGCGACTCGCTGCGTCGAAGAAGTCCCGGGTGCTGGCGCCACCGCAGGCCCGCGCCCAGTCGTTCGCCGCCCGGGGCGCGGACTCCGCGACAGCGGCGGCGAGGGACAGCGCCTCCTGACGGGCGAGCGCAGGCTCGAGGCCGGCCGCCGCCGCCACCGCCGCGAGACCGTCCAGGGCAGCGGCCAGGCCGGGGTTCGTCGCGGGACCCGGTCGTTCCAGGCCTGGGGTTTCCCCGTTCACGACGGGTCCCGGCCCGCGGGCGGCTGCAGGCGTTGGAGGTCGCCGGTGTCCTCGTCCACCGAGGACGAGGCGGGGACCACCTGGTCCACCGGAGGCGACGAAGGCTGCGCCGCCACGGCAGCTGAGGAGGCTGGGCCCACGTCGAGCACGCCGCCGGTGGAGCCCGTACCGAACTTCGCCGCGAGGAACCGCCCGTGAGCCACGAGCGCGGCCGCGTCGTCGCGGCATACGGCATCGAACACCTTGTCCATCGTGGCGGCCAGCAGGTCCAGCTGGTCGACAAGCACCAGCAGCGAGGACTTGCCGCGATCGACCGGACGGCTGTCCGCGAACTGCCGCGGCAGGCGCAGGTAGCCGCCCACCGCCTCCGGGAGGTAGTCGGTCGCCGTGGCCATCACCGAGTACGCCTGAGCGCTGCCGGGGCCCAGACTCGACAGTCGCGGAATCGTGTCGCGCACGACGGCGTCGACGCGCCGCACCCGCGAGGCGACGGCGGCGGGCACGGCACCTGCCGTGACCATCGCCTCGACCCTGTCCAGGGCGGCGAGCAGGTCATCGCTCGTGGGGACCGGCGGCACGAGGAACTGCTCGTGCCGCACCTCGTTCTGTCCACGACCGAAGAGACGGTCGAAGATTCCACCGGGCATGTGCTCACTATCCCCCGAAGCAGCTCGTCAGCGGGCCGCTCGCGCGGAGTCGCCGAGGTCCAGCGATCCGTGCGCCACCCTGTTGTCCTGCCGCTCGACCCGGTCCAGGTACTTGCGCGACTTCCCGACCTCGGTCTCCAGCGTGCCGATGGTCGCCGCCATCGTGTCCAGCGCCTGCACCTTGAAGGTGTCGATCGCGTCCATGGTGGCGTAGATGTTCTGGAAGGCGGCCTGGAGCTGAGGCAGCCCGATCGTCGCCGACGCGGCCTGCTCCTGGATGCGGACGGAGTTGTCGCGCAGCATCTCGCTCGTGCGCTCGATCATTCCCGACGTCGTCGTGTTCAGCGCCGAGATCTGCTCGAGGACGAGCTGCTGGTTTCCCAGCGCCTGGGCGACGATCACGGCCGTGCGCAGCGCGGAGACGGTCGTCGTCGAGGCTCGGTCCACGCCCTTGATGAGCTCGATGTTGTTCTTGATGACGATGTCGATGGCGAGGTAGTTCTGGATGGAGACGGCGAGCTGGGTCAGCAGGTCCTGGTGCTTCTGCCGCACGTAGAACAGCACGTCGTCGCGCAGCGCCTTGGCCTTGTCCGGGTCGGTGGGCTCGAGGTCCGCGATGCCGGCGGCCAACCGGGCGTCGAGCCGCTCGGCGACGTAGACGTACTGGTTGAGCCTGGCCATCGCGTCCCACAGCTGCTGCTTCTCGAGGTTGAGGGCCGCGTTGTCCTTCCCGAGCTCGTCCTGCCCGTCCCGCAGCGCGTGCAGGATGCCGTCGAGATGGCTCTGAGCTGACTGGTACTTGCGGAAGTAGTCGGTGACCTTGTCACCGAAGGGCACGAGTCCGAGGAGCTTGCGGGCGCCCGCGGCCTCCTTGGGGTCGAGGCTCTCGACGGTCCTGCGCAGCTCTATGAGGGTCGCACCGACCTTCGAGCCCTCGGCGAGCCCGCCTTCCTGCAGCGCCTTGACCGGCGAGGCCAGGAGCCGGTTGGACGTCTCGGCTGCCTGCCGTATGTCGCCGTCCCCCATGGTGCGGACATCGGTCGCCTTCGCCGAGAACTCCGGCGACCGGGGAGCCGCCGTGAGCAGCGACTGCAGATAGGCGTCCACTCGCGCGTCGAGACCGGGCAGGGCAGCCGGGTCGACGGCCGGCGCCATCTTGGGTGCTGACGTGGCCGCGACCGGCTGAGGTGCGGGCGGAGCCGTCAGGGTGAGGGAGCCCGCGACGGCACCGGGAGGCTGGAGCGGTGCAGGCTGTGCGTCGGTCATCTTCGTCCCTTTTCCTCGAGCGCCCGCGGAAGTGGCTCGTCCCCTGTTGACGAGTGGCGAATCTACGCGGTTCCACGGGCGGCGACCGCGTTTCGGCGGACACGGGCTCGGCGCGCGATCCGGCGCCTACGACGTCAAGCGTGCGGGACCCTTCAGCCAACGCCCGTAGGTCAGAGGCTGAGCAAGGTCCGGCGTCGTGCGGATTGGTGCAATTTTCGACATGGCCGAAGCCTCGCGAACGACGCAGAAGGGGCTCCGACGCACCACGATCCCCGGGGGACCTGCTGAATGTTCGCCAGCTCGTGGGCGATGGCTGAGATCATCAGAGGACTGGAGGTGATGGGCGTGGGGACAACCGATGCACTCGTAGTGCGGTCACGTCAGCGGGCGCTCGACCAGGTCGGACCGACAGCGTGTCGCTCAGCCGTGGTCGCATAACCTATGCCCCATCGCCCGCCCCGTGCCGGCGCTGAGTCGCCCTCTCAGGGCAAGCCGCGCCTCACCGCGGACGCGCGCGTGGTGGCGGCACGGCTGGCGACAGCGATCGTCGTCATGATCATCGCAGCGCTCGGATCGCTCCTGGCAACGCGGCGCCCAGGAGACGACGATCGGACGCCGGAGCTGCCCACCATCCGCCTCGACTGGAGGCGCGCGGAGGTGCCCAACGTCCGGGTGATGACCATCGCGCCATACCTGGACGGGCTCCTCGTCGGCGCGCAGGGGGTGGACCGGCAGGCGAAGGCACAGGTCGTTCACGTGGGAACCGACGGTGAGACGGTGTCGGTGCCGCTGCTCGCGAGGAGCACGTACGCAGCCGGAACGCGCTGGAGGTCTATCGCCACTCACGGCACGGACATCGTCGCCATCGGCGGGATGGCCGGCGGGGCCCACTCGATCACCCGCTGGACGATCTGGCGCGGCGACGCGACCCGGCTCATCGAGTTCCCCCAGTCCGCCGAGACCTTCGGCGGCTCCCATTCCGGAGGGCTGTCGGCGGTGGCGTTCGCCGACGGTCGACCGGTCGTCGTAGGTGCCTGGGACGGCACAGGTGGACGACTCGACATCGCCGTCTGGGGCCAGGAGCCAGCCGGGCAATGGCTTCGCAGGTCGTCGGCGGGAACGGCCCTGGAGAGTACGAGCGGCACCCAGTCGCAGGTCGCCGGCGCGGCCGCGAGCCAGTCCGGGGTCCTGCTCCTAGGTTCCTCGGTCCACCTCGACGAGGCCGAAGTGCGTCAGACTGCCGAGGTGTGGCAGTCGCACGGTGCCGGCTGGACGACGTGGACCCTGCCAGCGAGCCACTCCTCCGCCTCCGCAGGCGCTGCCACGTGCGAGGGCTCGGAATGCTGGGTCACAGGCCTGGACGGCCAAGTGCTCGGCCTCTGGCGGTTGCAGAACGGGAGCGCAAGCCGGGTTGGGCTGCCTTTCCCAACCACCGCCACCACGGCCCCGCCCTCGGTCCGCAACCATCGCGTGTATCTGGCGCTTCCCGGCAGGGGCATCGTCGTTCGTGATGGGCAGGGGCGTTGGTCCTGGATCGAAGCACCCGATCATGCTGCAGTCCGCCAGGTGGTCGTTACCGGGTCGACCCTGTTCGCCAGCTGCAGCTCTGCCAGCGGCGACGCCGTGTGGTACGCCCAAATTCGTTGACACCGATGACATGACGATCAGGCACCGTCGTCCGGACCAGCTGTCAGACGGCAGCAGAGGTGGTCAGCGACTCAGCTGTCGACCGCGCCCTTGAGAGTCCCGACCTTCGCTGCGGTGACCTTCGCGGGGGTGGTGTGACCCTTGACGTGACCGCCGCTGCCCTGGCTGGACGTGAACACCTGCGTGTCGTACGCCATGTGGCCGACCATGTTGGCGAAGGTCTTCGACATCCAGGTCAGGACCTCGGGGTCGTTGTTGCTGAGGTTGTCGCACCACCGGAAGGGGTTGTCCACGCAGCCGCCGTCATCCCCCGGGACGGTGCCCTCGAAGTTGCCCTCGTAGCCGCCGAACAGAGCGACGTCAGACGCCAGCTTGCAGCAGTCCTGGCCGGTGAGCACACCGCTCGCCGGGATCCCGGCCTGCTGGAACATGAAGGCATCCGTGCCGTCGGCCGAGAAGAGGATGTGGTTCTTGCCGATCGAGCGCAGGTAGTCGATCCCATAGTCGCGCGCGATCCCCGAGGGGCCCCAGATGCTCGGTGGCATTGGGGTGCCCGGTGCGCGTCCGAACAGGTTGACCCCGTCCTTCGGGTCGAGCACGCCGGCGACATAGTTCGGGGTGGCGAGGACGTCGGCGTCGAGGTCGAGCTTGATCTTCGCGAGCTCGTCGGCCGGGAGGGTCCTGACGTAGTAGTCCGAGCCGAGCAGGCCCACCTCCTCGCCGCCGAACCAGATGAAGCGCAGCTTGTTACGGGTGTTGGTGTTCCGCAGCTGCTGCGCGATGTCGAGGATCGCCGCCGAGCCGGAGGCGTTGTCGAGCATCCCGGCCCCATAGATGGCGTCGAGGTGCGCGTCGACGACCAGGATGTTGTTCGGGTCGCCGCCCTTGGAGTCGGCGATGACGTTCCAGTCGGAGCGGTTCGGGTCATCGATGGCGTTGACGTCGATGGTGAGGACCGGGCCTGAACCGGGGGTGTACTGCCCCAGGAGCTGGGTGCCCAAGGCGTATGTCGTGAAGACGACCGGGATGTGCTCCGAGCCGGAGAGGGAGCCGGAGAAGAGGCTGGTACGTCCTGGGTTGCCCTCGTTGAAGATGATCGCGGCCGAGGCGCCGGCGGCCTCGGCATTCGCCACCTTCTGGACGAAGGTGCAGGTGCCGCGCTGGACCAGGGCGATGTTGCCCGGGACGAACCCGGTGAAGTCGGAGGCCTGGCAGCCGCTTGCCGAGCTGGGCGCAGGAGTCGCGGGCACGACGATGCCGCGCGCGGGTTGGAGCTTCGCGGTCGTCGAGCCCACGACCGGCCCAGGGTTGAAGTCCTTGCCCAGCTCAAAGGAATGGGGGGTGGGCGAGTCCTCGCGCAGTACCGGGGTGCCGACGAAGCTGAAGTAGTGGAACTTGTACTCCTGCAACGTCACTGCGTAGCCGGCTGCTCTCATGACGTCGGCCACGTAGTCGGCCGAGGCCTTGTAGCCGGGTTCACCCGAGTTGCGGGACGGGTGACCGTCAGCGCCCGGGTTGGCGTCCGCGATCTCCTGGAACTTCACCATGTGCGCCCAGAGGTCGTCCTTGGTGACGCAGTCGACGAGCTTCTGCGGGATGTTGTTGACGCGGTTGGCGCAGGCCGTCGGGTTGGCGTCGGTGGTCGAGGTCGTGGCAAGGGCGCTCGACGCCACCGTGGGCAGACCCCAGGTCACCGTCACGGCAGCGGCTGTGGCTGTAGCGAGGCGCCATCCTCGGCGTCGACGGTCTCCTGGGCTCATCGTGTGCTCCCTTGCTCACGGCGCAACCCGCCGGCGTCGTTGTCGACGAGCCTTCCGATGCTACTGCCGTGGAGGCTCGCGGAGCTGGTGAACGGAGGCTTTCATCCCGTCCCGGCGCCGGCGTGTCCCCGGCCGGCGAGGGAGCCCACCACGCGCACGGGACACTGCAAAGGCAGGCAGCAGATCTCCCTGCCATGGTCAACGTATAGCCCTGAGGGGGGCTTGCGGCAAGGCCCCTGGGAGGCCTCATAGTTCTCACTCGTGCTGCGGAAAGAGGGCTTGAGATGAACGACGTGGTCGTCGTGGGGGGTGGGCCGACAGGCCTCATGCTGGCCGGGGAGCTGGCCCTGGCGGGGATCGATGTGGCGATCGTCGAGCGACGGCCGACACCGGAGCTGGTCGGCTCTCGTGGCGGAGGGTTCCACTCACGCACCATCGAGATCCTGGACCAGCGGGGCATCGCCGACCGGTTCCTCGACGAGGGACGGACCGTACAGACGGTGACCTTCGGAAACACGGTGCTGGACGTCAGCGACTTCCCCACCCGACATCCCTACACGCTGGCACTGTTCCAGAACCACGTGGAACGGATCCTGCTCGGCTGGGTGGAGTCACTGGCAGTGCCGGTCCACCGCGGGCAGGAGGTCACCGGGTTCTCCCAGGACGACACGGGCGTGGACCTCCAGCTGGCCGGAGGTCCACCGATGCGCACCGCCTACCTCGTCGGGGCCGACGGCGGTCGCAGCGTCATCCGAAGGACGGCCGGCATCGACTTCCCCGGATGCGAGGCAAGCCGGAGCAACCTGATCGCCGAGGTGGAGGTGAGCGAGGAGACGCCGCCGGGCGTCCGCATCGACGCCGTGGGCGTCCACGGGCTCCACGTGATGGAGGACGGGCGCACCATGAGGGTCCTGGTCACCGAGCAGGAGATCGGCCCCGCCACCGAGCCGACCCTGGCGGATCTCAGCAGGGCCCTCACCGACGTGTACGGCACCGACTTCGGGGTCCACCATCCGACCTGGCTCTCCAGGTTCACCGACGCCACGCGCCAGGCAGCCGCGTACCGCGACGGACGGGTCCTGCTCGCCGGGGACGCCGCGCACATCCACTACCCCACCGGTGGGCTCGGGATCGGCCTAGGGGTGCAGGACGCCGTGAACCTCGGGTGGAAGCTCGCCGAGGTGGTCAGGGGCGTCGCAGACAACAGCCTGCTCGACACCTACCAGGCGGAGCGGCACCCCGCCACGGCTCGCGCGCTGAGGTACACGATGGGGCAGTCGCTCTTCCAGCGCGCCGACGCACGGCAGGAGGCGCTGCGCGACACCATCGGGGAGATGCTGGCGTACGACCAGCCGCGCAGGCTGATGGTGGGGCTGGTCTCGGGGCTCGATGTCGCCTACGACCTCGGCAAGGGACACCCCCTGCTCGGGCGCCGCATGCCGGACCTCGATCTCGTCACGTCGGACGGACCCCGACGCGTCTACGACCTGCTTCACCAGGGACGACCGGTACTGCTCAACCTCGGCGAGCCTGCGACCATCGACCTCAAAGGGTGGACCGACCGCGTCCAGCATCTCGACGCCGACCACACCGGTAGCTGGGAGCTACCGGTACTGGGTCCCGTTCCCGCCCCGACCGCCGTTCTCGTCCGTCCCGACGGCCACGTGGCGTGGGTCGGAGAGACCAGCCAAGAGGGGCTCACCGACGCGCTCACCACCTGGTTCGGGCACGCATCGGGCTAGGCGCACGGGCCCCGGCCGGCCCAGCGGCTCACAGCGTGCTCGGGACCTCTCGTGTGAAGGTGAGGTGCGTGACGCCACTGCTGGAAGAGACCGCCTCCACGTCGTACGCCTCCTCGAGCGCCTCCAGACCGTCCCAGAGGCGTACGCCCCGGCCCAGCAGGATCGGGACCTGGACGACGTGCAGGTGGTCGACGAGGCCGGCGGCGAGAAACTCCCGTACGACGGTGGGGCCGCCGCCGATCCGGACGTCCTGACCTCCCGCTGCGTCGCGCGCCGTCGCAAGCGCCTCTGCGGGGGCTGCGTCGAGGAAGTGGAAGGTCGTGCCTCCCTGCATCTCGATCGAGGGCCGCGGGCGGTGGGTGAGGACGAAGGTCGGGGTGTGGAACGGCGGGTTCTCGCCCCACCAGCCCTTCCAGTCCGGGTCGTCGCTCCAGCCCGGTGGCCCGAACTTGTTGGCGCCCATGATCTCGGCGCCGATGCCGACACTGTGGCGCTCGGCGAAGGCGTCGTCGACTCCCGCGGTGCCGGCGGCGGCGTCCCAGAAGCGCGTACGGAACATCCACTCGTGAAGTCGCTGGCCTGCATGGCCGAAGGGCGCCTCGGCGGACTGCGGCTCCCCGGTGGCGAACCCGTCCAGTGAGATGGAGAGGTTGTGGATCCGTGTGCGTGACATCCGGGGGCTCCTCGGGTGGTGACTGGGCTGGCATTCGGATCTAGGGAGAGCTCGATATAGAGCGGCCCGCCCGACATCGAAGTCTTCCGTCAGGCTCGGCGTGCCGTCCGCAAGACGGTGCGCGCGATCGTGGAGGCGGTCGCCTGGTCCGGCGCGGCGATGGTCACGTTGAGCACGCCGTCGGCACTGCCCAGAAGAAGGCTCCGGACATGGACGGTTCTGCCTGAGACCTCGAGGCGATAGGTCACGTCGACGGCGTCTCCCAGAGACGTCCTGACGTGCCGCACTGTGGGCTTGGAGGTCGCGACGCGACCGATGTCGAGGGTGATCGCTGCGTCACTCGGCAGCTCGATGACAGGGAGCACCACGGCCTGGATGTTGGGCGCGTACCCGCCCACAGCCGGGCCGGCCAAGAACAGGTCGACGTGAGCCAGGTACTGCGTGAGCTGCTGCGCGGTGAACCCGCTGCGCGCTGCCATCTCCTTCATCTGGGGAGAGTCCGCTGTCGCGTCGCTCAGCTTGCTGGCGTCCAGAGCCGTGAAGGTGTCGGGCGTCGCGAACCTGGTGTGAGCCTTGGCGACGGTCCGCCAGCGGTACCCCGCAGGCAGCGGCGCGGAAGGCTTCGCGCCCGAGGCCGTGCCGGCGGCCGGCGCCGAGGTCTTCGCCTCGGGCGCCGGTCCGGAGACCCGTGCGGAGGCGGTCCTCGAAGCCGGCGCGGACGCGGACGGCACCGGCGCGCCGGACAAGCTCGAGAGTCCCGAGCACCCTGTCAGGCCCAGCAGCAGGCCACCCAACATTACGGTGACCTTCAGGCCACGCACTCCCCCACTGCCATGCATGGGGCGAATCGTCGCATAGCGGTGGGCCGGGACGAGGGCGAATGCACAGGCAAGGACGCACGCCCGACGTCTTTGCCCAAACGGCTCATCCTCTCGTGAGCCGTTTTGCATACTGGCCAGGTCGCCTCCAGCAGCGTGGGGCGCAAAGGGGCGTACTCATGGCCGAGAATGCAACCTCAGACCGCGCCGACGAGGCTTCGGTCCGCCGGCTGATCCTCGACTGCAGAGCAGGCGACGCTCAGGCCTTCGCCCGGCTCTACAGCGGACATGTCCCGCACGTACGTCGCTATGCCCTGCGGCTGTCGCGCCGCGAGCAGGCGGCCGACGACCTCGTCGCAGAGGCCTTCACCAACACCTGGCAGCAGCTGTGCCTCGGTCGAGGCCCAGAGGTCGCGTTCCTGGCATACCTTCGCGCCACGGTCCTCAACCTGCACCTGCGTCAGCTGCGCCGCGACGAGCTCTTCCGCTGGGTGGCGGACGTGGAGAAGGCGACCGCCGCCGATCCGGACGCCGCCGCGCTGGTCGCGGAACGGTCAGCGGAGGACGGCGTGCTGGAACAGCTGCTGAACGACCAGCTGCTCAGCGCGCTGCGCACGCTGCCACGTCGCTGGCAGGAGATCCTGGCCCTGGTCTACCTCGAGAACCAGCCGTACCCCCGGGTCGCCTCCAGGCTCGGCCTCACCATCCCCGCCACCCGGCAGCTCGCCCATCGAGCCCGACTGGGGATGCGGGTCGCCCTCGACGCTCAGGGCACCTCGGGCTGGACGGCGGCCTGACGGCGGAAAGCCGCACGGCCGGCTGTGAAGCGGCCCTGTCCCTACAGGTGGTGTGGCCTGCCGCGTGGCGTCACCGCAACCCTGCGGCCGACTCCTTCCGTACGGGTGTTCCGCCGGACGACCGCTGTGGCTAGTCCGGTTGGTTCCCGTCAGGTGGACCGCCTGACACCGTCAACGACCAACGAAGAGGTTCGGCATGAGCTCGGTAGCAGTACTCGGTAGCGGCGTCGTGGGGCAGACGCTGGCGCGTGGCTTTGCAGAGCTGGGACACACCGTTGTCGTCGGCAGCCGGACTGGCAAGCCGGTGGCTGGTTGGGACGGCCCGACCGCCACCTTCGCGGAGGCCGCCCTCGGGGCCGAGAGTGTCGTCCTGGCCGTCAAGGGCACCATCGCCGAGGAGCTCGTCACCTCGCTGGCTGCGCAGCTGCAGGGCAAGACCGTGATGGACACCACCAACCCCATCGCCGACCGGCCGCCGACGGACGGGGTCCTCGCCTACTTCACCACCTTCGAGGAGTCCCTGATGGAGCGGTTGCAGCGGGCCGCCCCCGAGGCCCACTTCGTCAAGGCGTTCAACAGCGTGGGCAACGCCCGGATGGTGCAGCCCTGGTTCGCCGACGGCACACGTCCGACCATGTTCATCGCCGGGAACCACGACGCGGCCAAGGCCGAGAGCATCGCCTTCCTGGACGGTCTGGGCTGGGAGGTCGCCGACATGGGCACCGCGGCTGCCGCCCGCGCCATCGAGCCGCTGTGCATGTTGTGGTGCATCCCCGGCCTGCGAGGCGGTAGCTGGACCCACGCGTTCAAGCTGCTGCAGGACTGAGCGGGGAAGAGCGGTCATAGTGCTCCCATGGCACTGCCCGACCGCACCACCCATCGCATCCACCCCGTCAACGCCGCGCTGAGGGCCAACAGGGCCGCAAGTCTTCAGCTCAAGCTGGCGGACCACATCACGTCATTCGCCGGCTCCATGAGGTTCGTCTACCTCCACACCGTCGTCTTCGTTGTCTGGATGACGCTGATCGAGCACAGTCCGTGGCCCACGCTGACCCTCATCGTGTCGCTCGAGGCGATCTTCCTGTCGACCTTCGTGATGATCGGCCAGAACCGGCAGGCAGCCTTCCAGCAGGCGAAGGCGGACCACGACTTCATCGAGTCGGAGCTTGAGCTGAAGACCAACACCGAGCTCACCCGCCAGATCCACGCCCTCACCGTCGAACTGCACCGGCGGGTGATGTCTGCCGCGCCCCCGACCACCGGCGGCTCCTGACGCCGAGCCGGGGAGAGGGAAGCGTGGTCCCGTCCGGGTCCCCGACCGGACGGGACCAGCCTCCCCCCGACTCCGTCGCGTCGACCTGTGGGAGCACACTGCCGCGACCGAGCAGGCCCACCCGGTCAGGCACCTCTGCGAGGCACCTGGCAGAGCAGGCTTCGGGGAGAGAGACGTCTGTCTCGCAGAACGGTGACGCCGCCACCCCGGACCGGGCGGCGGTCACCTGCCCCGCGGTCGCGGGCCAGGCCGATCAGCGGGTCCACGAGGCGAGACACCGCTGACCAGCCGTGGACGGGCCGGCCCGGCGTGTGCTCCACTGGGCGCATGTCTCCCACCACCGCGGCGACGCGCGAGCACATGGCCTCCCTGTGCTGCGGCGTCATGCGGTGTCGCTGCTGCGCCTGACCTCAGCCCGCGCCAGCCTGACGCTCGCCCGCCGCGGCGTCCGAACCCGGAGACAGACCATGGCCACCAGCCACACGGCATACCGCCGGATCCATCTCGACCTGCTCCTCACCGAGGGCTCGCTGTGTCGTCGAATGCGTTGCCACCACACGCATCCCGACATCCGAACCTCGACACAGGAGCAGCACCATGACCACCATCACCACCACCGGAACTCCCGGAGTCAACCGCTTCACGCGTAGCCAGCTGCTGCGCACCGCCCGCCTCTTCGCGACCGACCCTCACCTCGCAGACCTCGTCGACCTGGACGGCGACGACCGGACCTGGCGCCGTCTGGACACCACCGACCATCTGGAGATCTGGCTGATCGGCTGGCCGGTGGGCTCCAGCACCGGGTGGCACGACCACCTCGAGTCCGACGGCGCCTTCCTCACCGTCACGGGACAGCTCGCGGAGCAGAGCTGGAACGCAGGCACGTTCCATGAGCGCTACCTCTGGGATGGCGAGGGCCGGTCGTTCGGTGGCCACCACGTCCACAACGTCACCAACCTCGGTGAGCGACCTGCGCTCTCGGTCCACGTGTACTCCCCCGCTCTGCGGGGGATGACGCGGTACGCCGTCGCGGGCGACACCCTCGAGGCTGTCGGAGTCGAGCGCGCCGGGGAGCAGTGGTGACCACCACAGCCACCGCCGTGGCCCCAGCGACCGCCGTGGCGCCAGCGACCGCCGATGCCACGGCGACCGCCGTTACCAGGGCTGGCGTCGGGCGGCACTGGGAGACACGGCTGTTCAGCGACCCCGACCTACCGGGGCGGCGGTGGGCCGCGCCGTCCTACGACGGGGTCGACGACCTGCTGGCCGACGCGCGAGGTCGGCTCGTGCGGGTCAGCGCACGGGCGGCGTACCAGGAGGCGCTCCACGGCCGTGCCCTGCTGGTCGACATCCGTCCCGCGGCGCAGCGTGCCGCTGAGGGCGAGGTGGCCCGGCACCTCTCACCCCTGGTCGTGGAGCGCAACGTGCTGGAGTGGCGGTTCGACCCTCGCCACGAGGCCCGGCTCCCCGTGGCGACGTTCGACGCCCGGGTGGTCGTCCTCTGCCAGGAGGGCTACACGTCCTCGCTGGCCGCAGACTCGTTGCTTCGGCTGGGCATCCGGCGTGCCACCGACGTGGTAGGAGGGTTTCGGGCCTGGCGGGAGGCAGGGCTCCCGGTCGCGTCCTGACGCCCCTACGTCTCGCGGCGTGACCCCCGAGCGGCGTGACTCCTACAGGTACAGCCCCGTCTGCCCGTCGCTGACCCGGGCGGCGGCCACTGCGTGGATGTCCCGCTCGCGCAGGAGGAGGTAGTCCTTCGACTGCAGCTCGACCTCCGCCCGGTCCTGCGGGTCGAACAGGACCCGGTCGCCGACCTCGAGCTGACGGACGGTCGGGCCGATCGCCACGACTTCGCCCCAGGCGAGTCGCTTGCCGATGCTCGCCGTCGCCGGGATGACGATGCCGCCACCGGACCGGCGCTCGCCCCCCTCGCCCTCCAGGGAGACCAGCACTCGGTCGTGCAGCATCCTGATCGGCAGCCGGCCGACCTCCTCAGCCACGGCGGCGGCGGGCCACTCCGAGGCCGATCAGAGCGACGGCAGCAGCGGCGAGGGCAGCGATGCGCTCAGTCCGCAGCTCACCGGTGGGCGTGCGGGTGGCCTCGGTGAACTTCGTCTTCGCCGACTCCACCTGCCGTCGGGCGATCTCCTGCGGCGCGGTGCGAGCATGCAGCTCGTCGACCGTGCCTGCGAGCCGGCTGCGGGCCTCGGCGATCTCCTGCTCGATCTGCTCCACGGACTTCGTGCGGCTGCTCTCACTCATGGGGGCTCCTCGGCCGGTTCGGTGGGCGTCAGTCGAGGCCGAGGTCACGGCGCAGCTTGGCGACGTGTCCGGTGGCCTTGACGTTGTACCAGGCGTGCGACACCTTGCCCTCCTCGTCGACGACGACGGTGCTGCGCAGGACGCCCTCGACGGTCTTGCCGTACAGCTTCTTCTCACCGAAGGCGCCGTACTCGTTCATCACCGCCTTCTCCGGGTCGGAGAGCAACCTGATGGTCAGGCCGTCCTTCTCCCGGAAGGCGGCCAGCTTCTCCGGCGAGTCGGGGGAGATGCCGAGGACCTCGTAGCCCTCCCGTCGCAGGGAGCTGATGTTGTCGCTGAAGTCGCACGCCTGGGTGGTGCAGCCGGGCGTCATGGCCGCCGGGTAGAAGTAGACGATCACCTTCTGCCCACGCAGGCCTGACAGGCTGACGCGGTCACCCTCGTCGTCCGATAGCGTGAAGTCGGGGGCGGTATCGCCGGGGCTGAGTCGTGCGGTCACGGAGCTCCTCACCTCAGGGGGCTTGTCTAATTGCGAATGGTTTGCAATAAGGTGGACAGGTCACTGCGGCCAACCTATCCCAGCCGCAGCGCGAGCACCTGAGCAGGCAAGGAGACCCCATGCATGTTCCCGACGGCTTCCTCGACGTACCGACATCGATCGGGACCGGGGTCGTCGCCGCGACGGGCGTCGCCCTGGCGCTGCGCGGTGCGCGTCGCGAGCTGGACGACCGGACCGCTCCTCTGGTGGGGCTCGTGGCGGCCTTCATCTTCGCCACGCAGATGCTCAACTTCCCTGTCGGGGTCGGCACGTCGGGGCACCTGCTCGGTGGCGCCCTGGCCGCCGTCCTGGCGGGTCCGTGCAGCGCCACACTGTGCCTGTGCGTCGTGCTGCTCGTGCAGGCGCTCCTCTTCGCTGACGGTGGCCTGACCGCTCTGGGTACCAACGTCACGCTGATGGGCCTGGTCGGCGTATGGGTCGGCTGGTCCGTGTTCCGGGGCGCCCAGTCCATCCTTCCTCGCCGGGTCTCCTCAGTGGTGCCCGCAGGGGTGGTCGGTGCGTTCGTGTCCGTCCCGGTCGCGGCGCTGGCCTTCGTGCTGCTGTACGCCGTGGGCGGCAGAACGCAGCTGCCGCTGGAGTCCCTCGCCGTCGCGATGCTGGGATGGCACCTGCTCATCGGCGTCGGAGAGGCTGTCATCACCGGCTTGGCGCTGTCCGCGATCTTGGCCGTCCGTCCGGACCTCGTGTACGGGGCCCGCCGCGTCCTCCAGCGGCGTGAGCTCACCATCCGGGAACAGGTACCGGCATGACGTGGAGGACCGGCGCACCTACGGACGTGCGTGACTCAGCCCAGGACTCGCGGCAGGGCTCACGGCGTCCTGGCACGGTCAGTACCCGCGCGGTGGTCGTCGCGGGCCTCCTGGTTGCGCTCTTCCTGGCCGGCGTCGTGTCGTTCTACGCCTCGCGCCATCCGGACGGCCTGAGCTACGTCGCCCAGAAGCTGGGTCTGGCGAGCCAGCACCGGCACCCCGCCAGCGGCTCCCCCTTCGCCGGGTACACCACCAAGGGCGTCTCCGACCGGCGGCTCTCCAGTGGCGTCGCCGGTGTCGTCGGCGTGCTGCTCGTGGCGTCGCTGGGCAGTGCGCTGGCACTGTTCCTGCGACGGCGCGGTGAGCACGTCGACCGAGCCGACCGGTCGTAGCCGTGGGCGCTGGACACGGCCATCGCCTGCACTACCACGGACACTCGCCGGTGCACCTGCTGCCGGCCCACACCAAGATCGCCGCCCTCCTCTGCTTCGTCCTGGTGGTGGTGGCCACCCCCGCACAGGCCACCTGGGCCTTCGCCGTGTACGCCGCCCTCCTCGTGGTGGCGGTCCGAGCCAGCGGCGTGCCCTTCGGCTATATGGGGCGTCGCATGGTCGTCGAGGTGCCCTTCGTCCTCTTCGCCGTGCTGATGCCCTTCGTCGCGGCAGGGCCCCGGGTGCACTGGGGCCCTCTGTCCCTGTCCGAGCCAGGTCTTCTCGGAGCCCGGGGGCTACTGGTGAAGGGGACCCTGGGCGTGGTGGCCTCCCTGCTCCTCGCATCGACCACCGAGCCGTCCGACGTGGTGGCCGGGCTCGACCGGCTTCGGCTTCCCCACCAGCTCGTCGAGATCATGAGCTTCATGGTGCGGTACCTCGAGGTGGTCACCGGAGAGCTCGCGCGGATGAAGGTGGCCCGGGAGTCGCGCGGGTTCCGCCCGCGGTCCCTGGGCTCGTGGCCCGTCCTCGCGTCCACAGCGGGTGCTCTGTTCATCCGCTCCTATGAGCGCGGCGAGCGCATCCACCTGGCCATGGTGTCGCGGGGGTACACCGGCCGCCTGCCCGTCGCGCACCCACTCAGCGCGTCCGTCGCCCAGTGGCGGCTGGCCGCGACCGTTCCCGCCGCAGCCCTGGTCACGTTCCTCGTCGCGGTGTCCCGGTGACGGATCCGGTCCTCGACGTCAGGGGGCTGGCGTACGCCTACCCGGACGGCCACCAGGCGCTCTTCGGCGTGGACCTGCACGTCCACCACGGGGAGCGTGTCGCGCTGCTCGGCCCCAACGGTGCCGGCAAGACGACCCTGGTGTTGCACCTCAACGGGATCCTCACGCCAGGCGCTGGCACCGTGGAGGTGTCCGGGCTGCCGGTCCGCCCCGAGAACCTCCGGGAGGTCCGGCGGCGGGTCGGGGTGGTGTTCCAGGACCCCGACGACCAGCTCTTCATGCCCACGGTGCGGGCGGACGTGGAGTTCGGTCCCGCCAACCTCGGCCTCCGCGGAGCCGAGCTCGAACGCAGGGTGGTGAGCTCCCTGGAGCGCGTCGGCATGAGCGACTACGTCGACCGCCCGCCGCACCACCTCTCCTTCGGGCAGCGCCGGCGGGTGGCCGTGGCCACAGTCCTGGCGATGGAGCCGGAGATCCTCGTCCTGGACGAGCCGTCGTCGAACCTCGACCCGGCCTCCCGGCGAGAGCTGGCGGACATCATCCGCTCCCTGGACGTGACGGTCCTCATGGTGACGCACGACCTGCCCTACGCCTACGAGCTGTGTCCGCGTTCTGTGGTGCTCTCCGACGGAGTCGTGGTGGCCGACGGGCCGACGCGCGAGGTGCTGGTGGACGACGCGCTGATGAAAGCCCACCGGCTGGAGCTCCCCTTCGGCTTCGACCCCCGCACGGTCCCAGCGCCCTAGCGGTCAGGACGACACCTGGGGCACGTCCGCCCACCGTGCCTCGTCGCCTCCCCACCGCTTACCGACCCAGGCGAACCGGTCACGCCCGCCGTCGAGCTCGAACGCGGGCCGCGCCTGCACGACCGTCCCGTGCTCCGTGCGAGCACGCACGAGCCACGGCCCTGGGTCACGCACTGGCTGCGCCGGCACGTCGACAGCGTCGGTGCGCAGCAGCCAGTGCGCAGTCCGGGCCAGGTGGGCGGCCACGTGCCAGGTGCCGCCGGTGGCGCCTCGGTGGCGAAGCGCCGCCAGGATCCCGGCGGCCAGCAGGTATCCCGTGGCGTGGTCCAGAGCCTGCGCCGGAAGCGCCCGAGGGCGGCTCCCGTCCGGCGACTCGAGCAGGGCGATCCCCGTGGCGGCCTGGACGATGCTGTCGAACCCGCGGCGGTCTCCCCACGGCCCGTCGGGGGTCCAGGCGGAAAGCGCGGCGTGGACCACCTGCGGATGGGACTGCGCCAACCGCCGCGGCTCGAGCCCGTACGCGTCCAGCGCCCCCGGGCGGTACCCCGTCACCAGGACGTCCGCGCCGTCGAGCAGCTCGTGGAACCGGCGGCGCGCATGCTCGTCGTGAAGGTCGAGCAGCGTCGAGCGCTTTCCCGCATCGGTCTCCAGGTGGGCAGCGGTGAGCTCGGGCATCCGTGGGCTGTCCACGCGCAGGACGTCGCACCCCAGGTAGGCCAGCGTCCGGGTGGCCACAGGGCCCGCGATGACCCTCGTGAGGTCGAGGACCCTGGGGCGCTCGGGCACTGGCCGAGACGGCGCGTGACCCAGCCGCGTGACCGCGAGCAGCGGGTGGGTGTCCACCGCCGCGGCCGGCTCACCCTCCATCCACTCCCGCAGCGATCGCACCCGAACGGCGATCCCGTGGTCTCGGGTCACCGCGTCCTCGACGTCCTGGGCCGCCCGTGTGGCGATGGCCGCCGCGGCGTCCTCGCGGGTGGCGCTCGACGGCAGTCCCAGGGCTCGCACCAGGCGGTCCAGATGGTGCGGGTAGTTGGCGTGGGTCCGGACCCAGCCGTCGCGTGCCTCGAAGAACCCGGACAGGGGTGCGAACCCGGCCTCCCGGACGCCGTGGACGGTCTGGAGCTGGTCGTTGCGGAACGCCACCGCGACCTGCCGGGGGTCGACGTGCGCCCGGGCGTCCGCCGGCAGGGGAGCCTGCGAACCCGGGGGCACGGATCGGAGGGCGAGCCCCGCCAACGCGGCGGCCGCGACAGCCCCGGTGGCCAGCGTGCCCACGGGAAGCGCAGCGGCGAGCGCGTTACCGGGCCGCACGTCGAGGCGCTGTGCCACGTACCCGGGCTCCAGGCCCAAGGCGGGAAGCACCTCGCGCAGCAGCGGGTTCACGGCTCCGATGCTAGCCGCGGCTCCCACCCGTCAGAGGGCCTCAGTAGCCGTCAGGAAGAAGCTCCCCGACCGGCGTGGGGACCGCGAGACGGTTGGTCGCCGGGGCCAACGGACATACCCAGCGGTAGTCGTAGACGCACGACGGGTTGTAGGCGAAGTTGAGGTCGACCACCCAACGCCCGGTCTCGTCGCGACCGAGGTCGGTGCCCTTGACGGTGTCCAGCAGATAGCGACCGGCACCATACGTCTGCGCCCCCGCGGAGCCGTCTCGCACCGGCAGGAAGAGGCCACCGCCGTAGGAGTCGAGCCACCAGACGTCGAGCGTGCCCAGCCCCTCTAGCCGGACCCGGCCTGCACCTGCGAACGGCACGGTCCCGTCGCTGCCGGACGTGAACTCCCAACGCTCCTGGTCGGCCCTCTCGATCGGCACGACGAACCGGTACGCCCGGTCGTACGGCGCATGTCGCAGGCGCTGCCCCGCCCGGCGAGGCGAGGCGGGGTGCTCATGGAACAGCCGGGACCGCGTCTCGACCCACCTGTCATGCGCTGTGGCTGGATCGGTCTCCGCCCGGACCCGCGCGTACAGCGCATGCACCTCGCGTCTCCAGTCCGCGACATCGAGAGGGTCGGGGTAGGCCAGGTCCTCGATGTGGTCCAGGCGCTCGAGGTCGTCCAGGTGCTCGAGGCCGTCCGGGTCGTCCAGAGGGTCGGCGGGCGAGGTCACGCTCCATCCTCCCATCCACGGGTACCCCTACGGACGCCCCCGGCGAGCGCTGCAGTCAGAGCTGGGTGTTCAGGTACCGCTGCAGAAGGGTCACCGTGCGGCTGTTCCACGTTCCGGCGCCGTCGCGGTAGGTCCCGAGATAGCTCTGCAGGGCCGCCATCGACGCCGGTCCCCAGACGCCGTCCGCGACAGTGCCGACACGCCGCTGGAGGGCCCGCACTGTGGTGGCGTCCAGGCGACCTGTCCGCGTCACCCCCAGCCATCGCTGGAGGGCGGTGACCGTCACGGATCCCAAGTGTCCGTCGGCGCTCAGTCGGGGTGCCAGCAGTCCCTCAGCCGCCTTCGCCTGCAGGACGCGTAGCACCGATGCCTCGGCCCGGGCGCGGAACGAGGCCGAGCTCTGGTACCGCGACATCACCGCTGAGACCATGGCCGGCACCGTGGCCGGGTTCACCGCCAGGACCAGGTCACCTCCGGCGTCCAGGAACTTCAGTGCCCGAGAGCCAGCCGTCCACGCCTGCACCTGCCGCGCGTTGGACAGGTCGTCGCTGACGACCACGCCTCGGAACGCCAGGTCGCCGCGGATCATGCCGGTCACCACGGTCGGGGAGAAGACGGCCGGGTTGTGCGGGTCGATCTTGGCGTAGTAGGCCGAGGAGACCATGACGAAGCGGGCGCCCGCCGCCACCGCAGCGCGGAACGGCACGAGGTCTGCAGAAGTCCGCGTCGTGACCCGGTCGGTGACCCCCGCGGTCGTGTCGGTGTTCCCCGTCACGCGGCCCAGGCCTGGGAAGTGCTTCGCCGTCATGGCGAGGTCTCGCGAACGCATCGCGCGCAGGAACGTGGTGCCCTTGTCCGCCACGACCGACGGGGTGTGGCCGTACTCCCGGTCATAGCGGCCGATGGGGGCGTTCTGCGGTGCGAAGGCCGCGGACACGGTGTCCATCACGGGCGCGAGGTCCACGTCCACGCCGGAGCGCCTGACCTGCCCGCCCCAGGTCGAGGCCTTCCCGGCGAGTGTGGTGTCCGACCAGGTGCCTTGGGTGAGAGCGGTCGGCATCCGGGAGAACCCCGGCCCCTGCAGCACCTGGACGTACCCGCCCTCCTGGTCCGTCGCGACGAACACCGGGACGCCCGCAGTGGCCGCGCCCGTGGTGAGCGTGTCGGCCCGTGCGGTCAGCGCCCTCACCGGCGGGGCGCCCGACGTCGTACGACCGGTGAGGATGACGTTCCCCACGTGGTACCTGGTCACCAGGGACGCAGTCGCCGGGGAGATACCGGTCACGGGGGTGCCGACCATGAACAGCTGGCCCACCCGTTGAGCCGGGGTCATCCGGTCGAAGGCCGCCTGAGCGAGCGACGCGGTCGTGGCCGCCGTCGTGCTCATACCCGCGATGGAGGAGCTGGTCGATGCAGGACCCACCAGGTCCTCCCTCGGCGCCGCCAGCGCGAACGCGCCCATCGCAGCAGAGGCCGTCACCATCACCAGCGGTACGCGGAGCACGTTCATGTCACCCTCCCGGGAAGCCTGCCGCACGATGCACCCTGTAGGACGCTTGGACGACCGAAGCGGTTGGTGCCCGCCGAGGTGACGGTACGCCGTGCGGTCACTCTCCTGACGAGACGCTGCGAGCGTCCTCACGCGCTGCCGAGAGGCTCCCTGTCCACGGCGCTGAGGCGGCGACCGACGCGGTGGCCCCAGCCGGCACGGACAGCGCGAGCAGGGCGAGGTCGTCGCTCAGTGGACCGCTGTGGAACTCCCGCGCTGCCCGGGCCAGCCCCTCCAGAACGGGTTCGGGAGCCCCGCCGCCCGCGGCGCCCAACAGGTCGGCCACCCGGTCACCGCCGAAGAAGACGCCCCCGCGACGCGCCTCCACCAGGCCGTCGGTGAAGAGACAGAGCAGGTCGCCGGGCCCGAGCCGGACCGCGGTGTCGGTGAGCTCCGGCTCGTCGATGAGTCCGATGGCGGTGCCGACCTCGCCGACGGGGCGAACCCGCCCCGCGGCGGAACGCAACAGCGGCGGATGGTGGCCACCGAGGCACAGCCGCAGGTCCACCCCCGCCGCAGTCACGCGCGCCACGGCGTACGCCACGGTGCAGTAGCGCTCACCGTCCCCATCGCGCAGCAGTACGTCGTTGAGCCGTCGCAGCACCTCGCTGGGCCGGTCATGCTCGAGCGCCAGGGTGCGCAAGGTGTAGCGGACGAGAGCGGTCACGGCCGCCGCGGGGGCGCCCTTCCCGCTGACGTCGCCTAGCACGACCCCCCAGCGGCTGCCGTCGAGGGGGAAGACGTCGTAGAAGTCACCACCCACCTCGTGCGCGGCACCGGCCGGCTCGTACACCGCGGCCAGCTCGCAGCCCGGGATCGACGGCAAGCCGACCGGCAACAGGCTCGACTGCAGGGTCGCGGCGATCCGGGTCCGCTCGGCCAGCAGCTCGGCCGTCCGGTGCTCCCCCTGCCGGCGTTCGGTCACGTCGCGCAGCAGGACCAGCTCGCCCAGCTTGCGCGCTCCGACCGGTCCGGTGAGTCGCTGGCGACGCAGCTCCAGGTAGCGCAGATCCTCCCCGGCCCCGAGGGTCACCTCCGTGTCGTGCCGTACAGGGCCATCGGGCGTCTCTGACGCGGGGGCAGCCGTGGGGTCGGCAGGCAGCGGAAGGACCTCTGTCAGCTGGCGTCCGACGAGGTCGGCTCGGCGCAGCCCCAGCGCCGTCACCGCGGCAGGGTTGGCGTCGTTGACCCGTCCGAACGCGTCGCACAGGATCACCCCGTCGGCCATCGTGTGGACGACCAGACCCCAGGCGACGGACGACAGGTCGATCAGCCGCTCCCGGTACAGGCCCCAGACCAGCACAGCGCCGGTGAGTACGAAGGCGAACGGCGTGAGGTCCAGCCGCGCGAACGGGCCGACCTCGAAGTTGTAGAGAATGTTCACGGCCCAGGGGGCGAGCGCCGCGGTCACGAGCACGACGGCCGCGACGCGGTACGTGCGGGAGAGCCGCACCATCGTCCGGACGAACATCACCGTCGCCATGAGGAGGATGACGTTGCCGTAGACGAGGGTGGCCCAGAAGAGCGGGCCTGCCCCGACCACCGGTAGGCCGTTCGGTCCAGGACTCGCTCGGTAGAAGCGGATGAGGTCGTGCGTCGCGGGCACGGCCAGGAGGACCCAGACCAGGACCGGCTCGACGGCCAGCAGCAGGATCCGGGTTCGGGTCACCAGGTGCTCGCGCCCGGTGTAGAGCGCCACGAACACCAGCCACGCCGGGGCAAGCAGCTCGATGCCGACGTACTTGGCGTCGCCCCAGTGGCTCTGGACCCCGTCGGTGCTGGACAGCTCCATGGCGTATGCGGCGGCCCACCACGCCACCGAGAGCAGCATGACGGCCAGGGTCACCCCGGCGCGTGAGCCGCCCCGACGCGACACGTAGCCGGCCATGACGGCGAGCACGACCGCGGCTGCCACAGCAGAGGCCGTCAGCAGACCGAGCACACTCACCCCCTGGGCGCCTCGTCCGCGCAGGGAGCCGACACGTGTGCTCACCAGCCCGGACACAGTTCACAGCCGGCCCTTCGCCGGTGGAGCCGAGGCTAGTCCAGCGCTCCTGTACGGGTCTGGAGAACCCCAGGCTCTTGACCAGATCCATGCACTGAGCCTGTCACTGCCCAGGGCAGGCGCTGGCTGCACTCGTTATGAGGGTGCTGGTTGGGTGGTGTTGGTGCAGCTGGCCGCGTACTCCAGTGTCCCCGTGCGTGCGACTGCACTGCGCTTGTTCGCCGGATGGCCAGAGGTGACCCGCCAGAGGGCCACACATGCGACGTCACACCGGTGACCGGCGAGGTTGGCGGCGAACACGCACAAGTTGGCACCCTATCGGTCGCAAGCGAGAACTTGATCTGGTGAAACTGGCTCCATGCGCCGTGGTCTTCAGTCTGCAGAGCGCCCGACCGAACCACATGTCATCGAGGCAGCGTGCCTCGATGCCGCGGTTTGAGAGAAGGAGAAGCGTATGGCGACGTTCGTGCTCGTGCCCGGCGGTTGGCACGGCTCCTGGTCGTTTGAGGCCGTGGTTCCGCTGCTGGAGCGTGCCGGTCATGCCGTTCACGCCATGACCCTGACCGGTCTGCGGTCAGACGACGACAACGCGACGGTGGCGACCACCAACCTCGACACGCATGCCGACGACGTATTGCGGCTCCTTGATCGCGCCCACATCACGAGCGCGACGCTAGTCGGCCACAGCTACGGCGGAATGGTGATCGCCGCCGCCGCCGATCGCGCTGACGGCCGGGTCTCACGACTAGTGCATCTCGACGCCTACGTCCCGCGCGACGGCGAGTCGTGCTGGTCGTCGACGACCGAGCGCTACCGGGAAGCGTTCGTTGCCGGCGCTGCGACCACCGGCTACGCCGTCCGCCCACCGAAGGGCGGCGATCCCCGCCGCCGTCCCCATCCCCTGGCCTCGTTCCTACAAACGATCCGGCTCGCAGGCACGCTCGCCCAAGTCCCTCGTCGGGAGTTCATCTACTGCTCGGGATGGGAACACCGGACGCCGTTCGCTGAACTCCGCACCCGGCTCCAAGCCGATCCCGGTTGGCAGGTTCACGACCTCCCCACCGGCCACGACGCAATGCACGAGGCCCCCGAGGCGGTCGCCGCACTCCTGCTCGGCGGAGGCGCAGGTTCGGCGGCCCGCCCGACCACGTGTGTCGAGGATCCGATCGCTCGCGCGCCAGGACGTCGATCCGATGCTGCTGGCCGTTGAGCCGAAGCTTGGCCTTGGTGAGCGTCCCGCCCAGTGGTGGACTTTGGGAGTGATCGGCGGGGCTCCGGAACTGTAGGGGCCATCGGCGGGATC
>NZ_JAPYZV010000013.1 GCF_027812955.1 Pedococcus sp. 5OH_020 | reverse complement strand
CACCCCATTGGGGCCATTCAACGTGGCAGTCGCCCCCCCCGGGACCCGAACCGCGATATCAAGGCCAGATTCGTCGCGTTGCCAGGTAACCTGCGCATCGCCATAGACCGTTCGATGCGACAGGCGCCCCCCGCTCACCCTTTCGTCGTCGAGAGGGTTCACTTCGAACGATTCCCAGCCAGGCGATGTCGGACGCAACCCGCCGACGCGCTGATGCACCCAGCTGAGGGCGCCGCCGAGGAAATAGTGATTGCGGGAACGGGCCTTCTCGTCCCACGACTCCCGTAGGGTGCTCTCCCCGCTGACGTACCAAGAGCCCCAGCCGGGGGGCGTCCGCTGAGTGGCGACGGTGAGCGCGAGATCATCGCGGCCGAGCGCGCTCAGCACGTGCAGCAGGTGACGTGAGCCGAGGGCGCCTGTATCGAGGTGCCCATTGGTACGGCGCTCGAGGTCCTGAACGAGGCTCTGCCCGACGGCGACGCGGTGCTCTGCCGGTACGGCGTCGAAGGCCAGCGGCAAGATGTTCATCGTTTGCCGGTAGCCGGTTCGCGGTCGCCCGTAGCGCCAGCCCCGCTCGTCGAAGTAGGCATCGTGGTAAGCGGCGGCGGTTTGCCGTGCGGCGTGGGAGTAGCGTTCGGCTTCCTCGGACCGGTCAAGCGCCGCCATGATCCAAGAGGCGTGTTGCAGCACCGACACCATCATCATGGTTGCCGCCGGTTCTGACCCTTCGGGGGCCAGTTCGTACCCCGGCGCAAGCCAGTCGCCCCAGCTCCGCATCGGCCAGGGCCGGTCGCCAGCAATAGAGATCAGCGCATCGCAGTAGCGCCGGACCATGGCTGCGGTTCGCACGAGGATATCGATGTCGCCGTACTCCCAATACAGCTGCCACGGGATGACGACGCTCGACCCACTCCACGCAGGATCGGCAGCTCTCCCGAAGCCCGGAGTCGGAACGATCTGTGGAACGACCCCGGCCGCGTCCTGGGAATCGGCGTGATCCTGTAACCACTTTCCGAACGTCGTGCGAACATCCACCTGATGGAGGATCGCTTCGGTTGCGAGCATCGCGTCCGCGGTCCACCCGTTCTTCTCAAAGGTCGGCGTATCGCTGGGGAAGCCGTGCAGGTTGTTGAGGAAGGTCCGTTTGAAGGCGGCGTCGGTCCATCTCAGGACAGGTTCTGTGGTGTCGAACTCGCCCATAGTCTCGACGTCCGTGTGGAGAAGCTGGGCGGTGACGTCTGAGGCTGTCGCCGCACCTTCAGTGAGCACCTCGACCCAACGGAAGCCCCGATAGCCGAATCTGGGTGACCAGTCGGTGATCTCGTCAAACGTCTCGAACACGTGCGTGTCCACCTGAATTGGGCCTGCGGCGAGTGCGTTCGGCGTAGCCACGTGACCGTCCGAGTCGAGGTCTTCTCCGTAGGAGACACGCACCACGGACCCCTGGTGGCCACGGAGGCACATCCGGGCACGACCCGTGAGCACAGTGCCGAAGTCGTACAAGGTGCTAAAGGGCCCACTCGGGGTGGCAGTCACTGGCAGGTAGACCTCCTTCTCGCGTATCGGGGGCAGCGTTGCTGATCTGAGGTCTCCGGTCGGTCCCGCGACAACGGTGGCCGGTACCCACGCTGGCTGCGAGTCGCGCGAAACCGAGATTTCCCCGCAGTAGAGGAGGTCCGACAGAGTAGAGCCGGCCCTGGCCTCCCAGTCCTCGCCGCTCACATGGACCCCTTCCCTGCCTGAGGGTCCCCTCCAGTCCAGGCGCGCCTTGACCATGGGCTCGGCATGCCACGGCGCGAGGTTCCATCCCCAGATGTTCGCTCCCCGAGCCGCGAACGTGCCTCGCCCCGCTTGGACTTCGACCTCGTTCCGCCCTGGCCGGAGTGCGTGCGTCACGTCCCATGTCCTGTAGAGAACGCGTACGCAGTAGTCGGTGGGTGCAGGATCCAGCACGCCCGCGCCTACGGTCAGCCCGTTGATCTTCACGATCCCATTGCCTAGGGCCGCGATGGACAGTCGCGCTCGCTGCACCGGTTCGTCGATTGCGAACGTTGCGCGGAACACGGGGTTGGGCGCCGGTATCGATTCCACTGCCGTTGCCCTCACGCCATCGCGCACCCTGTCATTCGTCAGTACACGTCCCGACAGCAGAAGGGGTGAAACCCCGTCGTCAGCCGGGCGCTCGGCGTCGGCGCCGAGGCGCCAACCGACGTTGCCGCGGTCGACTGACAGGCGCAACTCGTAGCGTCCCGGGGGCGCTGGCGGCTCTACTTCGACGAAATGCAAGAAGCGGTCCCAGATGTGCTGTTGGCCGTCCACCGTCTTGGTCGCGACGATGCGGCCGCTCCGGGCCACTACCGCGAGGGTGAACGCGACGTCAGTGAGCAGCTCGCCCACCAGGTCAGCGTGGACGGCGGCAACGGGCCCAAGGGCGTCGAACGTCTGGGTGAGGACGTCGCCCTCAGTCGCCCACTCGATATCGGTGCGTCCCGTTGCTATGAGGTTTCGGTGGGCGGCCGGCACGGGGAGTGCGATCCATTCCGCGTCCCATTCCGTCACGCGGAGGAGTCCAGCTTCCCAGAAAGCAGCATCACTCCAGCTCGACCAGTGCTGGGCGTCACGACTGACCCGGACGCGCCAGGTGTAGACGGCCCGGCTGACCAATGGCAGTTCGCTGCGTAGCTCTGGACGTGCAGAAGCGACAACCCCCGAGTCCCATACTGTTTCGTCATGGTCGTCGTTAACCACGACGTGCAGGTAGCGTTGTCGTTCGTCCGGGGCCCAACTGAGCAGGGGTGCCTCGTCGACCCCGAGAGGATGGATCTCTCCGTTTGTGCGCAGGCCTCGCACGCCCTCCCTGGAAATCACTCGCGGGAGGCGCGGCATTACCTGAGGACCCTAGCGAGGGCGGCGATGATGGACCGTCCGCGCTCCCAGTCCCCACTCTGGCTCGTCAGGTACCCGAAGCCCACCTTGTGGTAAGGGTCTGCAAACGCGACTTGGCCATGGGCGCCGTCGTGGCCGAAGGAGTCAGCCGTCAGATACCACTGCCAATGCGAGGGGATCATGACCCCCGCACCCCACGACTGGTGTGGTGGGGGGCTCGCGAACACTGAAACCCCGACGCTGCGCGGCGCACGCAGCTGGCGAGCGGTCTCCTCCGAGAGCAGCCGTACCCCATCAGTAGGCACGACGGTTGCCGACCAGATTTTGGCGACCGATCGAGCTGTCCCGATTCCGTTGACTCCCGGCAGCTCGGCGCGACGACCACTTTGGCTGTGCACGAGTTCGACGACGTCGATACCAGCGCCGAGGTCAACGGCGCGATCCGCCCATGGGCAATCCGACGGGGTCGGGGGCGGCGCACTCAGGTTGGGTGCAATCGTTGCAAGTCGATGGTCTTCTGCCTCGGGGAGCCCGATCCAAGCGTCGACGCCGAGGGGCTTCGTCGCCTCGTCGGACAGCATCGTCCCCACGGAGCGCCCGTCGCCGATGGCCACGAGCTTCGCGGTCAGGGCACCGTGGGTGAACGCGTGATACTGGTGGCCCTGGCCGGGGGTCCATAACGGCTCTTGTTCCGCAAGGACGTCCGCCATCGCCAGGGAATCGAGGATCTCGGCCTCCACGAGGCCACGGCGCGGCGCGGAGACTCCGCCGCGGTGCGCGAGCACGTCGCCGATGGACAGGTCGCCCTTGCCGTGGGCCGCGAACTCGGGCCACACCTCGGCTACGGGCGTGTCGAAGGAGGGGAGTTGGCCACGGTCGACAAGCCGCGCAACCAGGACCGATGCGAGGCCTTTCGTGATCGAAGCGAGGGGGAGGAGGGTGTCGTGGGTGAATGGAGCGCCGGTCTCGGCGTTTGCGGTGCCGCCCCACAAGCCGACCACCTCAGTGCCGTCGACCCACACTGACACGGCGGCACCGGTCTTTCGCCCGTCCGCGATGGTCGTGAAGAACGCTTCTGCGACGGGCTCGAAGCCCGGTGATACATGGCACTCGCGCTGCTCCGCCACTTGCTTTCCGGTAGTGCCCACGCCGCCTCCGAATATTGATAGTTGGGACAGTCTTCTCTTAATTTGAAAAGAGAGTATAGGTTCGCTGGCAAGCACCACACAAATCTGTTGGACAGGCCCATGCATGCAGACCCTGATTCCCGACGGTGGCCTTGGCTAGCCGCCGGCATCCGTGAAGTCTGAAGTCAGGCGCTGGGCACTAACGTCCAAGCGACCAAGGAACTAGGACCACACCACGACGCGCGCGCTCGACCGTTATGACAATTTCGCCGATGTACTGGCGAACCCGGCCGCTCGTGCGTTCTCGACAGGTCGGTGCCGGAGCTCATGCAGTCGCCGATGAGCTCACAACTTGGAGTATTTCCGCTCGGGCCGTTATTGGAGTTGGCGCTCACGGCGGACGCAGGGCGGGCCGCCGATATCCTCCGCGAGCTGGGGCCAGATTCAGAACGAGAAGCCTGTGATGCAGTGGGCGCCGGCACGTCTCCCAGATCTTCAGTATGAGGATGACTCGGTGCGGCATGCCAGCGCCCGAGTCGCAACTCCCACCGCCGCGCACCAGTACGCGCCGGTCGAGGTCGAACTCACGGGTCCGTCCCATGGGAACCCGTTCGTGGACGTGGAGGTGGGAGCCACGTCCCGACAGGGTAGCGTATCGATCAGCGTTGGCGGCTCCTACAACGGTGACGGGCACTACCTCGTGCGCTGTCGGCCACCGCGGTCCGGTGCGTGGCGCTTCGTGACCGCTTCGACTGCGCGATCGCTTGACGGGATCGTAGGTGACCCGGTCGCGCACCCGTCCGAGAACCGAGGGCCGGTGCGAGTGTCGGATGGGTTCGCGTTCAGGTACGCCGATAGTAGCCCGTACACCCCGTTTGGGACGACCGCTTACGCGTGGACCCAACAGTCGGACGAGCTTCAGTCCCACACGCTTGACACGCTCGAGAAGGCACACCCTTCAACAAGCTGCGGATGTGTGTCTTTCCCAAAGACTTTCTATACAACTCCGCGGAACCAGAGCGCTACCCCTTCCTGCGTTGCCACGACGGCACCTGGGACACCGAGCGCTTTGACGTGGACTACTTCGGTAACCTCGATCGCCGCGTAGCCGAGTTGGACGGGCCCGGCATCCAGGCCGACATCATCTTGTTCCACCCCTACGACGATCGGTGGGGTTTCAGCCGTCTCGGCCCAGCGGTCGACGAGCGGTATCTCAGGTACGTCGTGCGACGCCTATCGGCCTACCCGAACGTGTGGTGGTCGTTCGCGAATGAGTACGAGTTGCTGACAACCAAGCGGCCAGAGGACTGGGAGCGGATCGCGGCGACTGTGCGAGCCGAGGACCATGTCAATCACCTGTTGTCAATCCACAATTGGTCAGAACCGTTCGACTACACCGCTGCGTGGGCGACGCATTGCAGCATCCAGTGGGTGGCCGCCTCATTGGTCAGCGAGTGGACGAGTGGCGCCGGCGGTGGGGCAAGCCGGTGATCGTCGACGAGTACGGCTACGAAGGCGCCCTGGATCAGGGATGGGGCAATCTCACTGCTGAGGAGGTTGTGGAACGCACCTGGAGCGCCGTTGTTCGCGGGGGCTACGTCACGCATGGCGAAACCTTTTACCGCGACGACGAGGTCATCTTCTGATCGAAGGGTGGGAAGCTGAGGGGTGAAAGTGCCGAGCGCATCCGGTTCCTGCAGGGGCTGGTGGCAGAGTCACCGACCGCGCGCATTGACCCGCTCCCGTCGGACTGGGACGTGCCATGGGGTGGCGTGGCTGGGGAGTACGCACTTCTCTACTTCGGTTCCAGCCGCCCGAAGTTCCGCCATGTTGTGATCCCGGCTGGCATGCGCGCTCACGTCGACGTGATCGACACATGGAACATGTCGGTGGAGAGATTGAAGGGCATCAATCAAGGGAAGACCAAGATCGAGCTTCCTGCTCGTCCGTACATGGCCATTCGACTGGTTGCCCAGCACTGAGGAGACCGACGGCAGATCGGGTCGTGGTTCTTGCCCGACAAACAGCCAGGGATCGGCGCTTGGCGATCGGTTGGTTCCGGACGGTCGCCGTCCGGAGGCCGCTCTTGACTGGGCTGAGTTAGCGGAGACACTGAGCTGCTGGTGAGAAGCGCCCCGAGATCTCCCCGTGTGTCGGCTCCCTTGGTGGACCGAAGTCCCGTCGTTGACAAGACGCGTACAGCTGCACAGGGTCACACACCTTGATCGCGACTCCCTGTAGATGCCGTTGCTGTAGTCGCTGTCGTCATCCAGGAGCTGCGCCGTCCCAGCCGCCCCGACCCAAGTCGGTTCTGCACGATGCCCCGGGGCTGAGTGTGCCGTGAGTCCAACCGACCCAACTCCTGAGGCCCGAGGAGTGCCGCTAGGGCCAGAAACTGCTACCTGCCGTCGGACAAATAGGGCACGGACGGACTGGGCGCGCGCTGTGTCAATGCGCGTAGAAACTCCTTGTCCGCCCGTCGATGAGGGCGTCGGAGTCGATGTGCAGAGTGTCGGTCAATCGGAGGTCCGCGGAGGACGCCCCAACCATCACGTCCACGTCACCAGCCTCAACTCGCCAGCGCAGATCGGCATCGAGGAACGCCAGTTGGCTGAGATCGAGTCGGAAGCCCACGGTGGTCTCTTGCCCCGGCTCCAGGGTCACCCGGTGGAAACCTGCCAGCTCAAGAACAGGTCTGGAGATGGAGGCGAACTTGTCGCTCACGTACAGCTGGACGACCTCCGTCCCGACCCGCTCGCCTTCGTTCCTGACGGTCAGGGTGACGTCGATCATGTCCTGAGGGCCGACCTGATGATCGGAGAGCGTCAGTGCCTCGTAGGTGAAGAACGTGTACGTGAGCCCGTGACCAAATGGGTATCGAGGAGTGTGGGGTGCGTCGACATAGTCGGAGAAGCCAATGCTTTCCCCCTGGTGCCATGCTGAACCGTGGGGATGGTTGTAGTAGACGGGGACCTGACCCGCGTTGTGCGCGACGCTGACTGGTAGCCGCCCGCTTGGTCCGTGGACGCCGGTCAGTACGTCAACAATGGCCTGCGCGCCTCCCTCCGCCGGACTCCAAGCCTCCAGCAGTGCTGAAAGATGGGTGTCGGCAGCGTCGCTGGACACCGGTCGGCCGTCCAAATGGACGCCGACCAGCGGTTTGCCCAGCTGAGCGAGCTTGACGATCAACTCCTCCTGACAGGTGGGCAGGTTGATATTCGTCGCGTCGATTCCTTCCCCCATGGAGGCGATCGAAGCAGTGCCGTGCTTACCGCCGAGCGTGAGAAGCACGACGTCGGCGCGCTGGGCGATTTCGATGGCCTCATCGTGTCCGGTGTTGTCGTCGCCGGCGAACGGGTAGCCGTACGCCCAACTCACCTCCGTGTTCGGCATTCGCACTCGTAGTTCGTCCAGGAGGTTGCTGACTTCTGGCTGCTGACGCTGCAGCAGGTCTTCGAAGACGGGACGCTCGGAGGCCTCGATCGTCGTACCGGGGACGGTGTCTGTGATGGTGACGAGGTCGTCGCTACCGGTTGCCAACCCGGCCATCGATGAATTTACGGCGAGCTTGCCTTCTGTCATCGAGTAGTGCGTGTAACCACCGAAGAAGAACCGGGCGCTGGCCGCGTGGCAACCGATCACCGCTAGCTTCCTCACGTCTCTGGCCAGCGGCAGCGCCCCATCGTTTCGCAGCAGGACGATCGACTCGCGCGCCGAATCCAGAGCCACTGCCAGATCGTCCATGGACTCAAAAGCGAGGTCTCGGGCATCGGGGTCTGGCGCGAAGGGATGCTCAAACAGACCCATGCGGAACTTTGCGGCGAGGACCTGGTGGGCGGCGCGGTCAAGCAGCGCCACGTCAGCACATTCCTCCGCGAACCAGTGCCGCAGGCCGTTGCTGAAACCCTGCGGCATGTGGAGCTCGACATCCATTCCCGCGCGGAGCGCGGCAAGGCCAGCGTGGGCCGGGGACGGTGCGACGCGGTGGACGGTGTGGAGATTGCCAACTGCTCCGTAGTCGGAGACGACAAGACCATCGAAACCCATCTGCTCCCGCAGGAGCGTCGTCAGCAGTCGAACCGAGGCTGATACGGGCTCGCCGGCCACCGAGTTGTAGGAAGGCATCACACCGCGCAACCCCCCCAAGGTGATCGCGGCCTGGAAGGGCTTGCCGTAAACTTCGATCAACGTGCGGTCAGGGATATTGCAGTGGGCGCCGTGAATGCCACCCTCAGTGTGGTGGGAGCCGACGAAGTGCTTCGCTACCGCCTCCGTGCGGCGACCGTCGGCGTCCTCGCCCTGGACACCCAGTGTGAATGCGACGCCGAACGCAGCCGCGAGGCTCGGATCCTCACCATAGGTCTCGCCGTGGCGGCCCATGCGCGGGTCTCGAGCAACATCCAGCACTGGTGCGAGGGTGTGCGTGACGCCGAGGGCACGTTCCTGCCGGCCGACGATCTCACCGACTCTGCGCTCCAATTCGACGTCCCAGCTCGCCGCGCGGGCCAAGCCTGAAGGGAAACTCGTTGCGCCCGGTAGGTAGGCCCCGCACAGGCCCTCCATGTGGAAGATCGCCGGTATCCCATGACCAGAACCCTCCATCGCCTCGGACTGAATGCGGCGTTGGAATTCGGTCACCTCGTCTAGCGACAGGGCGGACCGTGTCTCGAGGCACGACACTTCCCCGATCCCATTCGGGAAGCGCTCGCGGAAGTCCGCGGTCTGCGTGATGTCGGCCGGGAAGTAGCAGGAGACCTGGGCCATCTTCTCGTCGAGGCTGAGCGCCGAAAGAAGAAGGTTTGCGCGCTCGCTGGCTGTCAGCCGCTCGTCCATCCAGGGGCTCGTCAACTGCTCGCTCATACGTAGTCCTCGATCCGTCGCTTGTGTCGCCGGGCGAAGGTTGGTGCCTTCTCCGAGCCTGTTAACGGCGATGGGGCAGCCGCGCCGGACGACACACGCCGGACTTGAGATGGAGTGGCACGGGCATCCTGCATGCTGTGCAACGTTCTACAGTAGTTTACTCTCCCCACAACGGCAGCGGCAACCCGTTGAGCGCGCGCCGGGGCACAACCCCGCTTCCGCTGATCATCGACAGCACCTTCGCTGGCGAACCGGATGACCTCTGAATCGTGGGGCCGTCGCGGCGTTCAGCGGATATCGGCGCTTGCCCGGGCGCAGCTAGCCGGCGACTATGCGACGTACGACCACCTCGTCTCCAGAGGAGACCGTGATGGTGACGGGCCCCGGACCCGTGGGTCGAACGGCCGCGAGGGCACGCCCCTCGAAGGTGCGGTGCCGATCGGAGAGGAAGCTCTCATCGTTTACCGGCCGCGCGCTGCCAAGTGCCTGCAGGGCTGCAGCGCCCTGGACTTGGACGTGAACGGAGCGGTCCGAGCACGTCACGAGTGTCCCCGCGGCGTCCTGGAGCTCGATGGTCACAAACGCTAAGTCACCCGGATGGGCTGCGATCTGGGCGCGGTCCACCTCGACGTTGAGCGTCGCAGGACCTACCGCGGATCGGAGCATGCTGCGGCTGATCTCCGTGCCGTCGCGGTACGCGACTGCCTTCAGGCAACCCAACTCGTAGGGGACGTCTTCGAACAGCGAGATGAACTTCGATTGCCGGCCAGCCGGACGCCGTCCGAGGGACACATCGTTGAGGATCAGCTCAACCTCGTCCGCGTCTGCGTACACCTCGACCGTCATCCGTGTCTTCGGGGGGACATCCCAGGACCACGTCGATGCCGAATCGCTCCAGGACCATTGGGTGCTCTCGTCAGCTCGGGGGCGCTCGGTCGGCCGGAGAACCGCGATGTACGGTCCGCTCGCGAGGCCGAAAACGATCGCGCGGTAGTACGACATCGGTCGCCTGAAGCCTGTGATGTCGAGGTCCCCGCACCATCCGACCATCCAGGGAAACTCGCCGAGGAACTTCTGCTTGCCGTCCGCGTAGTGCTGACGACCGAGTCCCACCTCGCCGAGGTAGTCGAAGCCAGTCCACGTGAAGTCACCAATGACGTGCGGGAGCCTCTCGACCAGCCCCCAGCTCAGCGCGGCCTGGTTCGGGAACGTCTCGGTTCCCATGATCACCCGGTTTGGGAACAGCTCTTCATCCATCTCGTACCGGGCCTCGCCGTAGTTCATCCCAGCGACGTCGAGGATGGCGAACGACTCCGCAGTTCTCGATGTCACAAAGGCCGCTGCGTTGAGCGGATTTGCGATGCCGGTCGGCTCGCCCAGGAGGTCGTTCACACCTTCGGCATCGCTGCGGCTGCCCACCGCAAGTACTTCGGCGAGCGTCGAGACGAGGCCGTTGATGCCGTTGGTCAGGAAGCGGGTGGAATCGAGCGACCGAACCTTCTCGGCCAGCTCGCGCCCAACGGCAGAGCCATGAGGATCGCCGGTCTCCGGGATCTCGTTGCCGATCGAATAGAACACCACGCTGGGGTGGTTGTAGTCCTTCGCTACCATCGCCTCCACGTCGCGTTCCCACCAGTCTGCGAATGCAAGGGCGTAGTCGAACGCCGTTTTCGGCTGCAGCCAGATGTCGAAGGTCTCGTCGATGACCAGCATCCCTAGGCGGTCGCAAGCCTCGAGCAACGAGGGGCTAGCCGGATGATGTGAGCTGCGGATCGCGTTGAATCCGGCAGCCTTCAGTAGCTCGACGCGCCGGAACTCTGCGCGCGCGATTGTTGCGGCGCCGAGAATGCCGTTGTCGTGATGGATGCATGCACCGCGCAGCTTGACCGAGCGGCCATTGATCCGGAGACCTTCGACGGGATCGACCTGAAGACGCCGGATGCCAAATGGCACCGATAAGGAGTCCACGGCCTCGTGCTCTGAGGTTATGGACACGACCGCCGTGTACAGCGCGGCGTTGTCTATGTCCCACAGCTCGGGCGAGGCGACGAACATCCGTAGCCGAGCGACTGCAGTCGAACCTGCATACACGGTTACCGGGGCCTCGCCGCGTGCGACCACATCACCGGTCGGCCCGGTGACGACCGAGACCAACCGCACGGTTCGAGTGTCGGTGCCATCGTTCTTCACGTCGGTGGCGATGTCGACCACAGCCCGTCGCTCGTCGATGTCCGGCGTGGAGATGCGCACGCCGTCGGACGAGAGGTGCAGGAAATCGGTAACGACCAGGTGTACGTCGCGGTAGATGCCGCCGCCGCTATACCACCGAGAGTCCTGATGGACACGTGCATCGACGCGGACGACGTTGGTTGTCCCATAGGTCAGGAAGCGATCCAGCGGGACTGTGAAACCCGAGTACCCGTAAGGGCGTTGGGCCGCAAACCCTCCATTGACGTAGACCATCGCGTCGCGGTACACGCCGTCGAACTTCAGCGACACCCGTCGATGACGCCACGCGTGGGGAACATCGAATGACTTCGTGTATTCGAATGCTCCGCCCGGGAAGTAGGCCTGCTCGGGAGCCGCCGAGGGAGCCCGATCCAGACCGAGGACGGCATCGTGAGGAAGTGTCACGGGTGTCGCCGGCGGGCGACTGCCGCCGAGTCCCCCAAAGATGCTCATCCAAGGCTGAACTGTCCACCCGTCGTTGAACGATGTCCGCATTCTTCTTCTCCTGGTGCGTTGACCGGGCAGAGTCCCAGTTGGCGCGTGGCTTGACTATGGATTACTCGCCAACTCGTTTGGTTCGGGCAGGGCCTGCCATCGGTCAAGTTCGAGGGCGGGTCGAACGCTCGAGGAGTTCGACAACGTGTTGATACGGGAGGCCTGTCGCGCGAGTCATGCCCAGCTCGCAGGTGCGGTTGGCCGAGACATACGCGGCGCCATCAACCGATGCCTCCGACAGCGCCTGAACTGCCCGCGCCTCGGCCGCGGTGGCGGAGGCGGTCAGTTCCGGATGCAACAGACCACGGTCTCCGGCGAACCCGCAACAGCCCCAGTCGTCGGGCACGACAACCCGCTCAGCGGCCGCCTGTGCGACCCGCAACAACGCCGGTTCAAGACCCAGACGCGTCGTGGAGCAGGTCGGGTGCACGACCACGGTGGCCACGCGCGTCGCGGGCGGCAATCGAGGAAGGACATAGGTATCAACAAAGGCGATCACGTCTGTCACGGCGATGCCAACGCCTGCGAGCGCGGTGGACAGCCCTTCGGTGCAGGAGGATGCGTCGGTGACCACTGGGAGGCGCCCATGGTCTGTCGCGTCCACCAGGGCATCGACGGCCCGGTCCTGCATGGCTGAGAAACCGAGCGTAAGGCCCTTGGACTTCCAGGGAGTTCCGCAGCACAGCCTCGCAATGTCGGCGGGTACCAACATGTCGATGCTGGCCCGCCGGCACAGGGTCATGAATGCGTCTCGGACGCCGGCATCCTCAAAGGCGGCGTCGAAGACCGTCGAGAGACATGAGGGGAAGTAGACCGCAAAGGCGCGCCCGGGATCGCCCGATGCCATGGTGCGGCGGGTACCTCCCTGAGGCAGGTCGTCAGACCACAGCGGAATCGTCTCAGCGCCGAAGACTGCACGTGCCACCCGAGACGCGGTCTGGGGGATGACGCCGGGGACGCTATCTGCCGTCGTAAGTGCCGCACTTGCAGCACGCGTCGTCGCGTCCCAGTGGCGGGCCATCAGTTCCCCTGCGCGCTGCTTGAGTGAGCCGTTCGCTTCTTCACGGAGCCGACGCGTGAGCATTCCTGTGTCGATGAGGACCGGGCAGGCAGTGGCGCACATGCCGTCGACGGCGCAGGTTTGCACTGCTTCGTATTCGTAGTCGTACTCGAGCTCACTCACCAACTCCAGGTCACCAGCAGCGCGAGCATGCGCGATCTCGCGGCGCAGCACGATCCGCCGTCGCGGGGTGGTGGTGAGATCTTTGCTGGGACACACGGGTTCGCAGTAGCCACACTCGACGCACCGGTCGACCTCGTCCTCGACCTTCGGCGTCGACTTGAGGTGCCTCAGGTGTGCCTGCGGGTCATCGTCGAGCAGAACTCCCGGGTTGAGCAGGCCCATCGGGTCCAGAAGCCTCTTGACCTCCCGCATCACCTCATGGAGTTCTTCTCCATATTGGCGGCCGACGTAGGGCGCCATGATGCGCCCAGTACCGTGCTCGGCCTTGAGCGTTCCGCCCTGCGAGAGAACGAGGTCGACCATGTCTTTGGTAAATGCCAGGTAGCGGTCGACGAGCGAGGTGGCCGCGAAGTCCTCGTTGATCAGGAAGTGGATGTTGCCGTCTTTGGCGTGACCGAAGATGACACTGCCGTCGTAGCCGTGCCGGTCGAGCAACCGCTGTAGTTCTGTGCACGTGGGCAGCAGCCGTTCGACGGGGACGGCGACGTCCTCCAGTACTGCGGTGGTTCCCGGCGGACGTGCGCCCGCCACGGCGGCATACAGGCCCTTGCGTATGTGCCACAGTGCGGCTCGTGCCGCTGGCTCGGAACTCAGATGCGCGGGCGTGACCAGCGGGAACTGGGCTATGAGCGTCCTGGAGCTCTCGACCCGAGCCTTGAGAGCCTCGGCTGTCGGTTGCTGATGTTCCACGAGCAGGGCCGCGTGGCGCTTCAGGTCGAGCTGCGTGAGGACGCTCGGCGCCTTTGGATCAGATTTGGCAACCCGCAGACTCGCTGCGTCGAGCAGCTCGATGGTAGCCAGCTCGCTGGCCACCAGCTGCGGCAGTGACTCCGTTGCCGATGCCAAGTCGCGGAACAGCAGGAGCGCGGTCGCAGCGTGTGGATGAACCGGGACAGTGCGGAAGGTTGACTCGGCCACGAAGGCCAAGGTGCCTTCGCTGCCCACGACCAGGTGGAGAAGGATGTCGACCGGCCGGGTGTAATCGACGAAGGCGTTGACTGCGTAACCCATGGTGTTCTTGAGCGCGAACAGCCGCTGGATGACCGCGACAGAGGCCGCGTTTCGCCGTACGCGGTCACGCAGCCGCTCCAGGCCCGCGTGAATTGTTGGCTCCAGCAGCCGCAGGCGCTCGTCGGCATCGTGCGCGCCGGTGTCCAACACGGTTCCGCTGGGCAGGACCAAGACTGCGGAGTCGAGAGTCCTGTAGGCGTTGTGAGCAGTGCCGCACGCCATGCCGCTCGAGTTGTTTGCCACGACGCCGCCGATTGTGCACGCCGACTCGGACGCAGGATCGGGGCCGAGCTTTCGCGCGTAGCGAGCGAGCCGAGCGTTGGTTCCCCGGACCGTCGCACCCGGCTGGATCCGGACACGGGCACCCTCCTGCAGCACCTCGATGGCTCGAAAGTTCCTACGGGTGTCCACCAGGACGCCGGCTCCCGTAGCCTGACCGGACAGGCTCGTGCCACCAGAGCGGAACGTCAGAGGCACGCCCTGAGTAGCTGACACCCGCAACAGCGACGCCACCTGCCCCGCGTCGCTTGGCGTCGCGACAGCCTCAGGTATGAGCAGATAGTGCGACGCGTCGTGGGCGAACCCCAGTCGGTCCGTGGCCCGGGCAGCAACGCCGCCCGGAACCGCCCCTTCTAATGCGGCAAGAAGGCGTGGGTCCGGGGCGGCGCCTCGAAATCGGGCGCCGGGCCGGATGTCGTCAGTGAGACTCACGGCTCACGCTCGAACCGCTGGACCCCACCAGGAAGTCCAGGTCCGCGCCCGTATGGGCCTGGAGCACACGCTCGACATAAAGCCGCTCCCAACCGCGTGAGGGACGTGCGTACGCAGACGTCGTCGCGTCAGGAACTCTTCGGGTGGCAAGCTCGGCGTCCGAAACGTCGAGGTGCAACCGCCGTTGGGGCACGTCCAAGAAGATTGTGTCGCCAGTTCGCACCAAACCAAGCACGCCACCAGCGGCCGCCTCCGGTGCGACGTGAAGCACGATCGTGCCATACGCCGTCCCGCTCATCCGGCCGTCGCAGATTCGGACCATGTCACGCACGCCCTGTTCGAGAAGCTTCTTCGGCAACGGCATGTTGGATACCTCCGGCATGCCGGGGTAGCCCTTGGGGCCGCAGCCCCGCAACACCAGGATCGACTCCGCGTCGACGTCGAGATTGGGATCGTCGATGCGGGTGTGGAAGTCCTCGATGGAGTCGAAGACGACGGCCCGGCCTTGGTGTCGCACCAGGTGCGGTGAAGCGGCCGCCGGCTTGATGATCGCTCCGTCCGGCGCGAGGTTGCCACGCAGTACGGCGATGCCACCTTCTTCAAGAAGGGGGGCGGTGCGGCTGCGTATCACTTCCGGATCCCAGACGTGAACCTCCGCCCGAGAGTTCTCCAGGTACCCCACCAGGGACTGCCCGGTCACGGTCAGCGCCGTCGGGTCCAGCAGATCACGGACCTCATGCAGTACCGCGAGGAGACCACCGGCGCGATGGAAGTCCTCCATCAGAAATCGGCCAGCGGGCTGTAGGTCGACGAGGACCGGTACGCGCGACCCGATGCGGTCGAAGTCGTCGAGGGTGAGGTCAACTCCCAGTCGGCCAGCGATGGCAAGGAGATGGACAACGGCGTTCGTCGAGCCTCCGATGGCCGCCAGGGTGACGATGGCGTTATGGAAGGAGGCCTTCGTGAGGTACGTACTGGGCCGTCGGTCAACGGCGACGAGCTCTACGGCCAACCTCCCCGTTGCGTGGGCCGCCTCCAGGAGCCGGGCATCGGGTGCTGGGATTCCTGCCACGCCCGGGATCACCGTCCCCAGGGCCTCGGCGACGAGGGCCATTGTTGAGGCGGTGCCCATGGTGTTGCAGTGGCCCTTCGACCTGATCATCGCGGACTCTGATCGCATGAACTGCTCCTGCGACAGCGTTCCGGCCCGCACCTCTTCAGACAGCCGCCAGACGTCGGTTCCGCAGCCGAGTGGAACACCGCGGAAGGTGCCGGTGAGCATCGGTCCGCCGGGCACGACCACAGCAGGCAGGTCCACCGAAGCCGCAGCCATGAGGAGGGCCGGGATCGTCTTGTCGCATCCACCCAACAGGACGACGGCGTCTACGGGGTTAGCTCGAAGCATCTCCTCCGTCGCCATAGCTGCCATGTTGCGCCACAGCATCGCGGTCGGCCTGACCTGCGTCTCACCCAAGGAGACCACCGGCAGCTCTAGGGGTATACCCCCTGCTTCGTGAACACCGTCTCGCACCGACCGGGCGACCTCGCTCAGGTGTGCGTTGCACGGCGTGAAGTCCGAGGCGGTGTTCGCGATGGCGATCTGCGGACGTCCGGTGAAGGCGTCGGCGGGCAGGCCCCGGCGCATCCAAGCGCGGTGGATATAGGCGTTGCGGTCCTCCCCGGCATACCACTGCGCGCTGCGCAGCTGGCCGGACGCGCCAAGACTGGGCTGGCTGTCTGTCACAGCGACTCCTCATAATTCCAACAAGTGTGAATTGCGACCCGACGAGCGGAATTCCTCCGCGACGCTAGCACGCCGTTACGGACGACAATATCTTCCACGTATCGGAATGCTGTACTATATTCCGGAACGTGAGACTTCTAAGTTGCGCCATCACAGCGTCGCCGCGGATCGTGTCGTGACCCTGCTCGAAGCGTCCTCCAGCCTCCGCGGGTGGGCAAGAAGGCGCTTACACTTTCCAGCGCGTAGAGCGTACGACGCGAGTCGGGGGTTGCCCCGAGGCCATGTCAGTGTCACTGACAACCAGGAGACCGAGATGGGCGTCAATGTGCCGACCCAGTCACTGAGGCCTTCCCATGTAGGCGGCCGGGCACGAGCCGTAAGTGTCAGCGGGAACCCCCTGACGACGCCGCGTGCGAATCGGTTCAACGCCGTCGACGAGGGGAGACAGGTTCTCGCCACCTGTGCAGGGTCCGGCTACTGATGGCGTTTACGGCTGGTGCCCGCCCGGCCTCAGCCGGGCGGTACATACTCGGCGAGGGCCCGGTCTGGGACCCGGTCCGCCGTCGGCTGCTTTGGGTCGACATCGTCGCCGGCGCCTTGTTCGAAGGCACGCTCGCCGATGGACTTGTCCACGTCACGGACCGGTTGGTGTTCCCTGGCACGGTGGGCGCCGTGGCGGTGGGTGACAACGGCAGCCTGCTGGTGGCGGCTCAGGAAACGTTGGTCGTGGTGCACCCGAACGGGACCCGCACCGATGGAGCCAGAGTCGTGCCGGCCGGGAGGCGGGCCCGACTGAACGATGGGGGGACCGATCCTGATGGCAGGTTCCTTGTGGGAACCCTGTCGTTGGACGGGCCGTCCCGCGGGGAGACGCTCGTTCGTCTTGAGCACGACGGTTCGATCGCTGTCCTCGACGATGACCTCACCCTCTCGAACGGCTTGGCCTGGACCACCGACGGAAAGCGCATGTACAGCGTCGACACCCTTCGGCAAGTGGTCCACGCTCGCAACTACGACCCTCCCACGGGCGCTACGGGTGCGCGCGAAGCGTTTCTCATGATCACTGACGGCTGGCCCGACGGGGTTGCCATCGACTCCGAAGACCACCTTTGGGTCGCCGTCTGGGGGGTTGGGGTCGTGCGCCGGTACACGCCCGAAGGGACTCTCGTCGACGAGATCCACGTCCCGGCCCCGCACACGTCGAGCCTTGCCTTCGCCGGTGACGACCTGCGCACCCTCGTCATCACCACGGCAACCCACGAGCTCGAGCCCGCTCAGCTCGCTCAATACCCAGACTCCGGACGCCTCTTCACTGTCCGCGTCCCGATCCCCGGCACGCCGTGCTCGCTTTGGGCCACCAAGGCCCCGGCGGCATAGTCCTCCCGGCCACGTCCACACCCACCTACCCACCCACATGGAGTACTCATGCAGCTCATGCGCATCGGACAGCCCGGGCACGAGAAGCCCGTCGCCAGACTCGACGAGCGGACCTATGTCGACCTGTCTGATGTGGTCCCCGACTTCAACGAGGAGTTCTTCGGCTCCGGCGGACTCGACACCATCGCGCCCCTCGTCACCGCCCGGGCGGCGGCTGGTGAGGTAGCCACGTTCGACGGGGAAAGGATCGGCGCTCCCATCGCCCGACCGCACCAAATTCTGTGCATTGGCCTCAACTATCGCGACCACGCCGCTGAGACCGGTCAGGCCGTTCCGGAGGAGCCGATTCTGTTCACAAAGTCTCCCAACACGCTCATCGGCCCGAACGACGACGTCCGCATCCCCCGGGGGGCGACGAAGCCCGACTGGGAGGTTGAGCTAGGGATCGTGGTAGGTCGACGCACCAGCTACCTGCCGTCAGTTGACGAGGCGAAGGATGCCATCGCCGGGTACTGCGTCGTCAACGACGTCTCTGAGCGGGCGTTCCAGATGGAACGAGGCGGTCAATGGTGCAAAGGCAAGTCCGCTGAGACGTTCAATCCCGCGGGCCCATGGCTCACCACTGCCGACGACATCAGAGACGTGCTGAGCCTGGACATGTGGCTCGACGTGAATGGGACCCGCCGGCAGACGGGGAACACCAGGACGATGATTTTCGACCCGTATTTCATCGTGCATCATCTCAGCCAGTTCATGGTTCTCGAGCCAGGGGACCTCATCAATACCGGAACGCCGCCCGGCGTGGGGATGGGCTTCGTCCCCCCGGTATGGCTGAAGCCCGGCGACGTGATGGAGCTCGGCATCTCGGGCCTGGGAAGCCAGCGCCAGAACGTCCTCGAGCCTCGATGATCATTCAAGGGGGCGATACGAAGAGTGCCACGATGCGCGCGTTCGTGCTCCTCGGTGCGAGGCAGTATGCCGTCGCGGACGTCCCTCGGCCTGTTCCGGCCGCGGGCGAGGCAGTGATCGACGTCGAGCGCGTGGGACTCTGCGGCACAGACGTCGAGTTCTTCACCGGGGAGATGACCTACCTGCGTGAAGGTCATTCCTCGTATCCCATGCGGCTGGGCCACGAGTGGGCCGGCACAGTCAGCGCCGTCGGGGGCGGCGTCGACCCCGGCTGGGTAGGACGTCGAGTGATGGGCGACACCATGATCGGGGATGGGACGTGTCGGCGATGCTTGCGTGGGCATCAGCACGTGTGCGACCACCGTGACGAGGTGGGCGTGCGTGACGGGCGACCGGGCGCCCTCGCTGAACAGATCGCGGTTCCGGTCCGCTCGCTGCACGAGCTGCCCTCGGGTGTGGACGCGGTTCTTGGGGCCTTGGTCGAACCGGGCGGCAATGCGCTGCGGTCGGCTCGAGCCACCCAAACCGGACCCGGGGATCGTGCACTCGTGCTAGGGCTCGGGACGATAGGCGTGCTGGTGTCGCTGTTTCTCAGGGCTCAGGGGGTCGAAGTGCATCTACTCGACCGTTCGCCCCGATCCCTCGACTTTGCGCGTGCCCTCGGTTTCGAGCATGTGTGGACGGAAAGCACGCTGCCCCACCTGCCGTTCGACGCCGTAGTCGAGGCTTCCAATGCGGCACACTTACCGGCGACGGCATTGGATCGCGTGGAACCGGCGGGCCGGGTCGTGTACGTCGGACTGGCGGGCAGCCCCAGCACGATCGACACACGCATCATGGCGCTGAAGGACGTGTCCTGCATCGGCATCCTGTCCGCCTCTCCGGGACTCGAGGCCACGATCGCGGCCTTCGCCGACGGATCCGTCGACCCACGGCCCCTGGTGTGCGCGACCGTCGGTCTGGATGAGGTTGGGCTAGTGCTGGCCAACGAGCGACCCACCGGAGCGGGTGCAGGGCCGAAGGTCCACGTTGACCCGCGGCTGACCTAGAAGGAGACGTATGAGGTTGATCAAACCCTCCGCCCCAGCCCGCCCCTGGTTCACGCGTAGGCGGACTCGAGGGCGAGTACGGGGCTCGCATGGGCCGCACCGGAGTGCGCCGAATGAACCGTCCACAGTCGAGGCCGGGCCTCACGTGTCGGGCTGGTCGGGCACCTTCAGCGGCTGGCGATGCTTGATGTCGACATGTGCTGGTGCGTCGACGCCAATTGGCAAGTCCTTGCTGTTTGCTTCGCACGTACCTACACGGGAAGACCGCTCCCATGCCGTTTGATGCCTTCCTCGCCGCCAAGCTTCACCTTCTCGAGGGGCTCGACCCAACGTGCCTCGACGTCGAAACGGCGAAGAGGTGGGACGAATTCCAACGGGATCCCGCGCCGTGGACGTTCCCCGAGAACGTAGCCATGGACGACATCGTCGCACTAGGAACGCACGGTCCCATCTCCTGCCGCCGTTACACGCCGAGGCGCGCCACAGGGTCGGTCCTCGTCTGGGCCCATGGCGGCGGCTTCAGCGCCGGCGACCTCGACATGCCGGAGGCGCACGTGGTCAGTGCCGAGCTGGCCGCCCGATCGAGAGCAACCGTCGTGAGTGTGGGCTACCGTCTCGCCGATGGCCAGATTCGTTACCCCTGGCCCATTGACGACGTGGCCGCAGTGTGGGATGCCGTGGCTCGGGGGGAGCTGGCCAACCAAGACCAGCCTCGCAAGGTCTGCCTAGGCGGTGCGAGTGCTGGAGGTGCATTGGCCTTGGCCGTGGCTCTACGGCTGCGGGACGGTGGACACACGCAGCCGGCAGCTCTCCTCCTGGCATATCCCTTCGCGCACTTTCCGAATCCGGCGCTCGACTTCGAAGTGAGCGCGATGATGGCTCCGCTGCCCCCAGCCCTTCGTTTCACTCCCGCGTCCGTCGAGGCGATGGTCCGCACCTACGTGGGAAGGATCAGCGACGTGCCTCCCGACGCACTGCCCGGAGCGGCCCCCCTCCGTGGGCTCCCTCCCGCCCACGTGCTGATCTCCGAATATGACGATCTTCGGTCGTCAGCCGAACTGCTTGCACGCCAGCTCGCCGAGGCTGGCGTCACAGTGCAGTGCACGCTCGCGGCGGGCATGCCTCATGGGCACCTGAACAGGACTCCGGCGCTGGCTGAGGTGGCCAGATCGCTGGACATCTTTGCGGCTGCCCTTCAGGAGTGAACTTGCAACGCACCGGGCCCTTCTGCGTCGTCGATCGCCTCACGCGTGGCGTTGCTGGACGGCGTCGTACTGCTTCACGACTATCGGGGGGAGCTTTCGATGCGTGGGCGGCGGAGCCGCTCACCGGCCAGGGTGGCGGCTGGCTCCGCCGGTAGGCACCACGCGGCTTGGCGAGCTGCTCCTGTGGGGCGTACTCGCCTGGGCGCCCGCGTCGACCCGCAGCTCGAGGATGGCGAGCGCGACTTGGTCTGCTCGAGCCCTTGGCACGTGTTAACTGCACCCCCCTCGCCATGTCCGCTCGGCCCCGGAACGGAAGGGCGCTAAGTGGACCACCTTTCCGGCATCCGGATCCCTTTTGCTGCGACCATCGCCGTGCTAGCGTACCGACCGTTGCATATAACGGAGTCCAGTTCCGATAAATGGAAGACGAGGATTAATGCTGCTGAGCGGCGCGCCGTTCCTGGCGGGCGGTCCCCGGGGACGTCCCGGACATCAGCTCGGAGTGCCTCAGATCGCCACCTCACCGTCAATTTCGGGACGTCCGACACGCCCTCATCAGCAGTCGCCGCCTGCCCGCGCACTGTGCCAAAACCATCCCCTTGTGACTGAGGCGGGCTGCGCCGCGAGGCCGGCCAAGCGGTTGTTTCGGGAGGCCGCAGTGACGGCGGCCATTCTGCTTAGGTGCCCCAACCCAGTTCCGTCGCACATCGCGGCAGCTCGCCCCCTTCCTTCCCCGATTACGCGTCCCACGGAGGTCACCGAACGATGAAGAGCACTCGAACCGCGATCGTAACTGGGGGGGCCAGCGGGCTGGGCTCAGCGGTGGCCGACAGGCTTCGCTGTGAGGGCATTCGCGTCTTCACGATCGACCTGGACGGAGGCGCGGACGTGAAGCTCGACGTGACGGACGAAGCAGCCCTGTATGAAGCGGGGCTCGAGTTAGGGGCCGTTGATATCCTCGTGAACTCGGCAGGCATTGTCGGCCCCAGCAAGCCGCTTCTGGAGACCTCCTCCGACGAATGGCGCCGAGTGCTCGAGGTGAACGTGATCGGCACCGTGAACACGATGCGGGCGTTTGTACCCGGCATGGTCCAGGGTGGTTGGGGACGTGTCGTCAACATCTCGAGCATGGCTGGAAAGGACGGCAACCCCAACCTGTCGATCTACTCTGCGTCGAAGGCCGCCGTTATCGGCCTGACGAAGTCCGTCGGGAAAGAGCTCGCGATGGCGGGCGTGCTGGTGAATGCCATCGCCCCGGCGGTGATCGACACACCGATGAACGCCACGACTGCTCCGGATGTGCTCCAGCACATCACGAGCCTCATTCCCATGCAGCGGGTCGGTCGTCCCGAAGAGGTCGCCGAGCTGGTGGCGTTCTTGGCCTCTGAGCGAGTCAGCTTCTCCACGGGTGCGGTGTACGACATCAGCGGCGGCCGCGCCACGTACTGACCAGACCCGAAATGCGGAACCAATCCGGCCGGGGATCTCCGGTGCCTCCACTCAGTGGTCCGGAAGGCGACCCGGCTTGGCGCCTCCGCTGAGGGGCCTCAGTCCGGGAATCCCAATGAAGCCCGTCCGAGAGCGCGGGCGGGCAAACGACAAGCGCCGTCGAAGCAAAGGAGTAGTCCATGAAAGATTCACAGCCCCGACGAGCCGCAGGGGCCATGCGCGCAACCCTGATAGGTCTGGCCGTTGCAGCGGCCGCTGTCCTCGTCCCGACGACAGCCGCATCCGCGGACCCGCCAGCCACATGTGCATCGAGCACCCCAGGAGGCCCGATGTGGGTCACGGCAGCATGCGTCGACCCAACGTACAGGTCCCCTGTCATCGACAGCGAGAGCGACCAGTCTGCCCCGGCCCCACACCACGTTGTCAGCGGCCACTTCGAGGGCACTGACATCCGGTTCAACATCTATCTCCCGCCGGCCAACCGTTGGCAGGGTCGCTTCTTCCAGTACACCTACCCGTTCACCGACGAGAAGGCGACCGAGCGAACTATCGGGTTCGCGTTGGCCAGCGGGGGGTACGCCGTCCAGGCGGGCAACTCCACCCTCTCGCTCGGCTACCGCCACGCCGCGGCCGCGGCGAAGTTCGCCCGGACCGTGGCCGCCAGGTACTACAGTTCAGGATCGCGTCCCATCTATGGCTACCTCTGGGGAGCAAGCGGGGGTTCGTTCCAGGTCACCGGCGCCATGGAGAACACCAGTGGAGTGTGGGCAGGCTTCATGCCCCTCGTGCAGGGTGTACCCATGTCTGGCCCGTACACGTTCTTCATCCGTGCTGGAGCACGATTCTTGCTCGCCGACAAGGCCGAAGAAATTGCGGATGCCGTCCGACCGGGCGGGAGTGGCGACCCCTACCACGGCTTGGATGCGGCTGAAGCCGCCATGCTGCATGAGCTGACGAATTTCGGCGTCCAGCTCAGAGCCTGGGAGAACCCTGACTACCTCCTTGGGCTGTCAGCACCCGACGGCCTTCTCGGGTTCGGAAGCGCCATCCGACAGCTCGACCCCACCTATGTGACGGACTTCTGGAGCAAGCCCGGCTACCTTGGCACGGAGCGGTCGCCGCTGGGCGGCGCGGTTCGTGCCGTCCTCGCGAAGATGGGCGACACCGTCGACCACCGTTGGGACATAGCGCTCGGGTTCTACTACCGCCACCAAGTGCCACCGGCCAGCGACGGATACACCGGTTTCGACCAGTTCCGCGCAGCCGACGGAACTCCTCTGTACCCGCAGCGGGCAGTCCTGTGGGGCCCCGCCCTGATCGGCAAAGCGCCGAGCGGTGGCGCGCTTTTCAACGGCAAGGTCACCGGCAAGGTCATGGTCATTGACAACCTCTACGACGTGGACGCCCTGCCATGGCATGCGGACTGGTACTCCAAAAAGGTGAAGGCGGCTCTAGGTGATAGGGCCTTCCAGGACAGCTACAGGCTGTACTACAACGACCACGCCGACCACCTGGATGCAACTGGCACGCGCGGAACGTACCTCATCGACTGGTTCGGCAGTGTGGAGCAAGGACTGAGGGACCTCAGCGCTTGGGCTGAGGACGGCGTCGCCCCGCCTGCCTCGACCACCCACACGATTATCGACCAGCAGGTGACCGTCCCGGCCAATGCGGCGGCGCGGCGAGGGCTGCAGCCGACGGTGGACCTCACGGTCCGCGGCGCCGCGTCGGTCCATGTTGCGGTGGGCGAGCCCGTGCCGCTCAAGGCAAAGGTGCAGATGCCACCCCACACAGGAGCCGTCGTCGCGACCGAGTGGGACTGCGAGGGCGACGCCACCTACATCACAGCTGACTTCGGAGCGCCCAAGCCGGTCGTCCAGACCGGGGCAGTGTGCAGGTATGACAAGCCTGGCACCTACTACGCCGCTCTACGCGTCGCAGGGAACCGGAACGGTGTCCGCGATGCATTTGCCCAGGTCATGGATCTCGACCGGGTACGAGTCGTCGTCCGCTGACGTTCAAGCGGTGGCGGCGTGCCCTGCGCGGCAGGTCGCCACCGCCTCTCGGTCGCCGCCCAGACGGGCAGCCACAACCGCCCACCGCATCCGCGAGGACTCCATAGTGGGACTAACAACGCGTCCGATATAGCCTTGCTCTACCCACCCCTGCCACAAGCGAACCAACGGGCGACGATGGCACTGAAACCGAGAGGCCTGCAACGTGACCCAAACGCGAGATGACGAGCGGCTGGTCGGGGCGGATCGTGTCCTAGCCGTGCTGATCGCGCTCGCCGAACACCCCGAAGGCGCGTCCCTCGAAGAGGTGGCGCTTCACGTCGGTGCGACGAAGTCGACCGTTCATCGCGCGCTGGCGACGCTTCGTCGATCGGGACTCGCCACGCAGCCGGGGCGGGGGATCTACGCTCTCGGCGATGAGTTCTTCAGGCTGGCGTTTCGCAGCTACGCAAGCCGGCCTGAGGGGCTGTTCGTCAAGCCGGCGCTAGAGGAGCTGGCCCGCCGATTCGGCGAGACTGTGCACTTCGCCGTGCTCGACGGGCCGGAGGTCGTGTACCGCGCCAAGGTCGATCCACCCGTTGGCGCGATCCGGCTCACCTCGGTGGTGGGCGGCCGCAACCCGGCAGGGGTGACCGCGGTGGGAAAGTTGCTGCTGTCCCAGACGGTCACGTCAAAAGCGGAGCTACGGGCGCTGGTGGGCGACAAATATGCGCCACGGACGCCACATACCATTGTGACGGCGAACGCCCTGTGGGAAGAGCTGAAGCTCACTCGAGAGCGCGGTTACGGTGTCGATGACCAGGAGAGCGAGCTCGGCGTGAACTGCATAGCACTTCCCGTCCGGCTCGGTGACGAGCTGCCGCCGATCGGGGCCATCAGCATCAGTGCCCTAGCGTTCCGACTCCCTCTGGACCAGCTGCTCCAGCGTGTCGACGAAGTTCGATCGGTAATCGCGGAGTTCCGCGGACGCCCTGAGCTGCTCGACCGCAAAGCCTGAGCTCAGGCGGCTCGGTCGGCTGCACCTGCCCGCACATTCGCGAGAAGCTGGTACCGACTCGCCTGAGTCCGGGCTGGCCAAACCAATTTCGGGCATAACTGAACGGGCAGATGCGGGGAATCGCGTCCGTAGCCCGTGTCATGCTGCGCCCTCTTGCCGTCCTTCGCCGTACCCAACATCGGCACTGTGCATAAAGCACTGGCCCGGACTCCGAGGACCTGAGAGCACGCCAGCCCGTGCTGCCTGGTGACCAAAATCTGGGCGCCGGGTCTTGCAGGGTGAGGATGAGGGGCGTTACTCTCTCTCCATTACCGCAACGGCGTTCTAACAGTTGGAAAGGCCTCCGGGTGACAAAGACGTTATCTCCCTCCTCGCAGCCAACACGGCGACGTGTCGCCGTGTTGACTGGCAGGCGTCGATCGCGTCGGAGGCGCTCCGTCGGTCGTAGCCTGTGGTGGTTCGTCCTCCCGGCCGCGATGGTGTATGTCTACGTGATGGTGGCCCCGTCCGCCCAGGGGATCGTGAGGTCCTTAACGGACTGGTCGTTTGCGACCCCGAAGCCGTCCTTCATCGGCCTCGAGAACTACCGCAAAGGGTTCCAAGGTGAGGCTGGACCGGCGACATATAGAACCATTTACATTGCCTTCGTCGTGGTCGTCGCCCAGAACGTGCTAGGCCTCGGCCTTGCGCTGCTCCTGCACGGGCCAGTCGTCGGCCGCCACATCCTGCGCACCATCATCTTCGCACCGATGGTCGTGTCATCACTGGTTGTGGGGTACCTGTTCAAGTACATCTTCGGTCCCCCCGAAGTTGGCGCGGTGAACGTCATTCTGGCGAAGCTGGGTCTAGCTCAAGTCGACTTTCTCGGGAACCCAACGAGCGCCCTCTGGATCATCATCATCACCGTCATCTGGCAGTTCACCGGCTCCACCATGGTCATCTACCTTGCGGGCCTGCAGGGGGTGCCCCAGGAACTAGATGAAGCCGCGGCGCTGGACGGTGCTGGCTACTGGAAGCGGTTCTGGTATGTCACACGACCTCTGTTGGCCCCGGCAATCACGATCAACCTGACAATCGGCCTGATCGGCGGTTTGAAGCTCTTCGATCAGATCTTCGCCCTCACCAACGGGGGGCCCGGCAATCAGACGCAGACGATCTCCACGCTCATCTACCAGATCTTCTCTCAGTTCTCCCAATACGGGTTGGCAGCCGCGCTCGCTGTCGTCCTCGCGATCTTCGTCGGCATCCTCGCGTTCATTCAATTCGCCGTGCTCCGCCGACAGGAGCGAAACTCGTGAAGACTTCCCGCACCTCCCGAATCCTCACCACCATCACGTCGTACGGAATGACAATCTTCTTTCTCATTCCGGTTTACATCCTCATCAATCTTTCCATCCGCCCCGAAAGCGACCAGACGCCGGCCTTCATTCCCAGCTCCCACGCCACGTTCGACCATTTCATCCAGGCATGGAACGGCTCGCCGTTGCCAGGGGCGATTATTACCAGCGTGCTGGTCACAGCGATGTCATGCCTCGCGGTCCTCGCCCTTGCCACCATGGCCGCGTACCCGCTCGCGCGGTCCACCGGCCGCCTGTCCAGCGTCACGTTCTTCGCATTCATGATCGGCCTGCTGCTGCCCTTCCAAGTCGCCCTCGTCCCTCTGTATGTGCAGATGCGTGACCTTGGCCTGCTCGGTTCCGTGTGGCCGCTCGTCATCATTTACCCCGGCGTCCAGCTGCCCTTCACGATCTTCCTTCTCACCACGTTCATCCGCACGAGCGTTCCAGAAGAGTTTGAGGAGGCGGCCCAGATCGATGGCTGCGGGCCCATCCGAACGTTGTGGCACATAGTTGTTCCCCTGCTTCGTCCCGCCCTCGGGACCTGTCTAATTCTCAATAGCGTCTCTATCTGGAACGACTTCTTCACTCCGCTCATCTACCTCGCCGGCAGCGATCAAGTCACGATTCCCATGGCGATCTACCAATACGTTGGCCAGTACGTCAGCAACTGGCCCCTGATCTTTGCGTCACTGATCATCTCGATGGCCCCGATTCTCGGCCTCTATCTAGCTTTCCAGCGATACGTGATCCGCGGATTCGCGGGGGGCCTGAAGGGATGACCCTGCGAAGGCGCATCGCCTATTAACAAATCGCCAACTTCCCCGTTCGGCAATACCCCACCCGTTTAGTTCAACATGACCATAGATAGGACCACATCGATGAAGAGCAAGAATCTCATCGCAGCGACCTCGATCGCCGCGGCAGCTGCAGTCGTGCTTGGGGGATGTTCCAGTGGGGACGCCTCGCAGCCGAACCCCTCGTCGAGCGGCAAGGTGGAGGGCGAACTGACCGGTCTGTTCTTTTCCGGGTTCAAAGACACGTACGAGAAGATCGTCACCGAGTTCGAGAAGAAGTATCCCAACGTCAAGGTGAAGTTCAACTACCAGGGCGGCGACATCGGAGCGTTGGCCATGACCCAGCTCCAGGCCGGCACAGCCCCCGACATCCTCACCAGTTTCCCGGGTGGCGACGCCAAGGACAGCGCTGACAGTGTGGTTCCGCTGGCCGCACAAGGCCACATCGCTCCGTTGAACGTGACCTGGGCCAGCAAGATCCCGCAGGGCTGGACGAGCTCCTTCAACTACAACGGCAAGGTCTACGCCTACCCGGGCGCCTTCCAGCCCTTGTCCGCGGTCTACAACAAGACCAAGCTCGACCAGGTCGGGCTGAAGATCCCCACGACCTTGGATGAGGTGTACCAGCTTTGCGCCGATGCCAAGGCGAAGGGGGTCTACGCCTACGCGATGGGCCTGGGGGACGGTGCCGCCGGCCCACAGATGCTGTCGTTCGCCCAGGCGGCCACCCTCATCTACGGCCCCAACCCCACCTTCGACAAGGACCTCGCCGACGGCAAGGTGACCTATCCGAACTCGAAGTGGGTGGACCAGTTCAAGATCTATAAGAAGATGTTCGACGACGGCTGCTTTGGCCCAGGAGCCCTTGGAAGGTCTCGGGATCAGGCCAGTACCGCCGCCGCCACCGGACAGGCACTGGGTACCGTCGATGTTGGTGCCGTGCTGGCCGTCATGCAGAAAGCGGCCCCGAAGAACTCCTTCGTGATCTCGCCGATGCCGGCGACCAATGATGGAAAAACCTTCATCACGGCTCTGCCAGGGTTCGTAACCACCGTTAACGCCAAGGCCAAGAACATGGCAGCCGCGCAGGCGTTCATGGAGTTCCTCGGGCAACCGGATATCTCCGTGATCTACGCGAAAGGCTTCGCATCGGTGCCGGTTCTTCCCAACGACCAGTACAAGGCGCCGGCCGAACTTGAGGCGTTCGCGAAGGCGAACTCGGCTGGCCAGACCACGCAGCTCCCCGCCGTGCAGGCAGAGGTTCAGGCGACGCTGAACTCGCAGATTCAGGCCATGTTGCTGGGCAAGACGACCCCCGAGGGTGTCGCCGAGAGAATGCAGAAGGTGTACAAGAAGTAGGCGCAGCAACAACCTGCTTAAGGGGCGCCGCGACCTAGTTGCGGCGCCCCCTAAGCGTGCCCCAGGCGGAGTGTCCCCGGCGAGACAAGGCGGTTTGACTCGAGCATTGCTGCTGGATCAGCCAGTGTGTGTCGGTTCATGAGCCTACGGTCGGAGGCAACCCTCTCACCGGACCGGTTCGCCGGGTGTCACCACCTTCGCGTCCGAGCCGCTGGTGTGGCCTTGCGGCGAACGACTTCCCCGGGGGTTCATTCGGGCATCCCACGCCAGGATCACGGTCAGGCCAATGGGAAAAGCGAGCACGCCGAGGAGCGGCAGGCTAGCAACGCCCAGGTGCGTGAGAACAGCACCGCCCATCCACGCTCCACCACCAATTCCGATGTTGAACGCCGTCGTCTGCACGGCTCCGGCGACTCCGCGCATCTGGGGGGAGGCCGAGCGCACCATGCGGACCTGTAGGGCCATCGGGACGCCGGCAAAAGCCACGGACAGAAGCATGCCGACAGCGAACACAAAGGGTCCCTGGCCCGAGCTTGCCACCAGCGAGAAGGGGGACAGAAGCGCGGTGACCAGGACGCTCGACGCAACGAAGACTCCCTTCGGGAACCGGTCGAGCAACCGGCTCGCCAGAAATACACCGGCAGCACCAGTGCATCGTGTGGCCAGGAAGTACTTCGGCAGATCCCGTTCGGTCAAGCCGGCCACCGTGGTGGGCCACACGGCGCTGTAGGTGCCGAAACCTGCGAAGCCGATCCTGCCGATCAGGATGGTGAGGCAGACGATGGCCACCGAGGGCGCCGTGCTATCGCAACGCGGCGGTCTTTGCGACTCGGCGCGGCCAAGGGCAGGTCTCTCGGTAGGCAGCCATTTCCACAGGATCGCAGCGTCCAATAGCCCGGCCCCGGCAACGACGAGGAAGCTGACGCGCCACCCCAGTGCCTGTCCCAAAGCGTTGCCGACCGGAACCCCGAATATCCCGGCCAACGAACCTCCGGCGGTCGTAATCGCCGTGGCGCGACCCAACATCTCGGGCGGCTGATGTTTGCGGCAAGCGTTGAGACGACTGACCAGAAGAGTGCGTGCCCCAGCGCGCCGGCAATGCGGGCGCCGACGAGCCACTCGAAACTCGGCGAGGCGGTCACCGTGAGATTGCCCAGACAGATCACGACGAAGCCTGTAAAGGGCAAGGGCCTTCCGGGGAAATCGCCGCGTCATCAGCGCGACGGGGGGTCGCAGCAAGCACCACGGTCAACGCGAACACTGTCACGAGCTGCCCGACGTTCGCGGGCGACAGGGCAAGGTCCTGTCGGCGGCGCTCCAATCCTGGTCGGTTTCGGCGCGGCGGTTCCCAGCGACGGTCGCAACACTTCCGACATTCTTGGAGGTCGTGTTGACATCTACGCGTCGGGTGAAGAAGGGGCCTGGGCGGCGCCCACAGTCGGCCAAGCGCCAGCGGTTCATGGAGCTGCGGGCGCGGGGGTTCAGCATCCGCGCGGCGGCTCGAGAGGTCGGCGCGTCGCGCAGCGCGGGCAACAACTGGGCTCGCGGGTACAAGACCTACCGCAACGGTGTTCTGGTCGGGTTCGTGCCCCCGCTGGACCGCCTCGCGGTTCGCCAGGTCAGCGCCCGGTTCCTGTCCGAGGACGAGCGGATCGAGATCGCCGACCTGCGCCGTGCCGGGCTGAGCATCCGTCAGATCGCCCACCGGCTCGGGAGGGCGCCCTCGACGGTCTCGCGCGAACTGCGCCGCAACGCCACCGGCCGCGGCGGCTACCGACCGTTCCAGGCCCACCGGAAGGCGACCGCCCGTCGTGCGCGGCATCACCGGCGCCGCCTCGAGACCAACCACGAGCTGCGAGATCTCGTCGCCCACCTGCTGGCGCAGCGGTGGAGCCCGAACCAGATCAGCCGGCACCTCAAGGGCCGGTTTCCGCAGGACCCGCTCAATGCGCCTTTGCCACGAGAGCATCTACCAGGCCGTCTATCAGCCCGGATCGGTGCTGTTCCGGCCATCACGGCTGGCCCCGCACCACCGTTCGCCCTTGCGCACCGGCCGCGATCACCGGCGTGCCCATCAACGGGTCGAGCGGCGCCGGCCGCGGTTCGAGCAGCCGATGCTGTCGATCCATCAGCGCCCGTTCCTACCCCAGGACCGTTCGCAGGCCGGACACTGGGAGGCGACCTCATCATCGGCAAGGACCAGCGGTCGGCGATCGGCACCCTCGTCGAACGCAAGACCCGCCTGGTACGGCTCCTACACCTTCCCCGACGCGACGGCGACACCCTCCACCAAGCGTTGAAGCACCGGACGGCTGACCTGCCAGCGTCCTTGCTGCGCTCGATCACCTGGGACCAGGGCACGGAGATGGCCCGTCACCTCACCATCGCCAAAACTCTGGGGGCACCGGTCTACTTCTGTGACTCCCACTCGCCCTGGCAGCGCGGCTCCAACGAGAACATGAACGGGCTGCTGCGCGACTACTTCCCGAAAGGAACCAACCTGAGCACGCACTCGGCGAAGCACCTGCTGGGGGTCGAGAACGAGCTCAACAGGCGACCCAGACTCGTCCTCAACAACCGCGCGCCAGCCGACCTCTTCGCCGCGCTGCTAGCCTCCCAAACCAGCCAGTGTTGCGACGTTGACTAGAACCCACCCTGCCGCTATGGCCTCGTTTTCAAGCGCCGTCGACAGGTCCCTCCCGATGTGGGGAATCAACCCGCCAGGCAAGAACTCAGTCGTGGACGCGATGAAGATCGCCGAGGACAGGGCCAGAAGTCCACACCACGGCATTGATGGTCGAACCGACGATCTCGAAGATGACTTCTTGGGGCCCCGCCATACGGGGCAGAACAGAGGTAGGCGTGATAGGCGCGGACGAAGAGGGTGCCTCTTCACGGGAGTGACCTAGCGATATCCGCGCTCACACCGTTCGTCGGGGATGCTACGCCGCGAAAGCGGCGGGGCGGCTCCCGAGTGTACCCAAGCTCTGCGCACTCTCTTCACCGACCAAGGGGTGGCGGTCCCTAGCCCGTGGAGTCTCGGAGCACCAATTGAAGTTGGGTCACCCCAAGGTACCCATGGAGCGATACCGCCCTGCCAGCGGGAACTCCGACCACGATGTCGCGCCCAACGGTCGTTCCGCTGCCAGCCGGCGTCTGAGTCAGAACGCGGGCGACGAACCCATCCAGCTGGATTCGACCCTTGGACTGCTGGGACTTCGCTGGGCCCGAACACGGCAGGTGCAAATGCCCCGGCTGACCAGCGCCGCTGTCACCTGAGAACCTTGTTAAGGGCTGCGACGACGGAGTGCCCGCGTTCCCAGTCGCCGGCCTGGCTAGTGAGGTACCCGAAGCCCACTTTGTAGTAAGGGTCTGCAAACGCCACCTGACCGTACGCGCCGTCGTGACCGAAGGAATCTGCTGTCAGGTACGGCTCCCAGTGCGAGGGGATCATGACCCCAGCACCGAATGACTGGTAGGGCGGGGGGCCCGGGATCACGGCCGCCCCGCTGCTTCGAGGTGCGCGAAGCTGCTCGGCCATCTGCTCTGAGATCAGGCGGACGCCGTCCGTCGGCGTGACTGTCGCGGACCAGATCTTGGCGACGGACTGCGCCGTTCCGATGCCACCAGCTCCCGGTACCTCAGCACGCCGGCCCTTAGGGCCGTAGAAGAGCTGCAGCAGGTCCTGGCCAGAGCCAAGGTCGAGCGCGCGATCCAGCCACAGGTTCCCCGACGGGGGAGGCGGCGACGAACTGGGGTCCAGCGCCATGGTTACCAGCCGATGGTCCTGGGCCTCCGGGAGACCAATCCAGGCATCCACTCCGAGGGGACCGGTGATTTCCTCGGCAAACATTCTCCCCGTGGAGCGGCCATCGCCGATGGAGATGAGCTTGGCCGTCAGGGCCCCGTGGGTGATGTTGTGATACTGGTATGCCTCACCCGGAGGCCACAACGGTTCCTGCTCGGCGAGCACATCCGCCATCGCGAGCGGGTCGAGGATTTCGGCCTCGGTCAGTGGTCGCCGTGGTGCGGAGACGCCTCCTCGATGGGCAAGGACATCGCCGATGGACAGTCCCCCCTTGCCGTGGGCAGCAAACTCCGGCCACACCTGACCGATGGGCGTGTCGAAGGACGGAAGCGCTTCCCGTTCGACAAGGCGCGCGACCAGGAGCGCAGCTAGGCCCTTGGTAACGGATGCGAGGGGTAGGAGGCTGTCGTGGGTGAAGGCAGCGTCTGACTCGGGGTTGGCTGTACCAGCCCACAGGCTCACCACCTCCGTGCCCTCTACCCACACGGACACGGCAGCACCTGTCTGCCGCCCGTCCGGAATGGTCGCGAAGAACGCTCGGGCGACGGGCTCGAAGCCCGGGGCTACGTGGTGCTCGCGCTGCACCATCCTCTGGTTCTTCTCGGCTTCCACAGAGCCTCCAAATGCTGATAGTTGGGAAGGTCTTCTCCTATACGGAATGAGTATATAGGGTTCGGCATGCGTTGGTAAGTCAAGGGACGACGCTGAGGCAGCACAGAGCAAGGGGCGCCGCTATGACCACTCGAGACCAAAGCGATGTCGCCACCTTGGCGGTTGTGGGTGCCGGGACCATGGGGCTTGCAATAGCGCGTTTACTGGTGGAGAAGGGGTACGTAGTTCGCGTTTTCGACCCCCGCGGAGTGGACCTGCCCGAGACGTCAACAGCCGTCGCCTGCACGAATTTGGTGGACTGTGTCGTGGGCGTCGATGTGGTCTTCGAAGCGATCGTCGAGGACCTACCTGCCAAGCAGGCCCTCTTTCGCGAGATCCAGCGCTTGGCCGGATCGGTACCGTTGGCATCCAACACCTCGACGTATCGGCCCAGTGAGCTTGCTGCCGGACTGGAGTTCCCCGAAGCCCTGCTTGTGGCTCACTTTTTCCATCCCGCAGATGTCGTGCCCCTCGTGGAGGTTGTCCCCAGTCCTGTGACCGGCCCAGCCGCACTGGGGGCCGTGCGGGACGTACTCACCCACTCGGAGAAGGCCGTCGTCACCCTTGCCCGCGAGGTCGATGGCTTCTTGGCGAACCGGCTGCAGTGTGCTCTGATCCGCGAGGCGGTGTGGTTGCTGCGAGAGGGTGTTGCCTCGGCTGAGGAGATCGACAAGGCGGTCGTCCAAGGCATCGGCCCTCGCTGGGCGCTTGCCGGGCCCTTCGAAGTGATGGATCGCGGAGGCCTAGATGTCTGGGAGGCGGTCACGCGTCGTCTCTTTCCGTCGCTGAGCACCGAGTCCTCGACGCCGAAGGAGATCAGCGCTCGGGTTGCGCGAGGAAACCTCGGACAGAAGTCGGGACAGGGGTTCTACGGCTATGGCGACGCTGATCTATCGCCCCTAGTTCGCTTGCACGACGTCCTTGCTGCCGCGACTCCAGGCGACCGACCTGCACAGGAAGACAGCTAGTCAAAGCAGCAAGGGCCTTTCGGGGTCTGGTCGGCGAGGCCATCGCAACTGGACGGTGGCCGCCTCCGACGGTCGGGTCCGCGTTGTAGTGCACTAGTCGCGGCGGGGCGGGCGTTCGGCGCCACCGGACGCCGGCCCCACTGGAGGGATCGCAGACAGGCGCGAACCACAAATCCCAAAGCCTCCAGCCCAGTGAGTTGGTGCCTAGCGAACGGAGCCGTTCTGACGGGGGGATCGTTGTGCCCTCCGGACGATCCACCAGCTTGGTGCCAGGGGTGGGCCGGTCGCCAAGCCAGCCGTCGAGGCATTCGGTCCGGACTTCGCCCTTGCCCGACGCAGAGTCTCTACAACTGTGCGTTTAGGGAATCACGCGGTCCAGGTAGGTGTTGGAGGAGACGCGTCCCGGGTCGGAACGGTCCCTCAGGGCGCGGAAGTCGTCGAAGCGATCGAAGGCTGCCCGGAGCCGCTCTGGCGGAGTGAGGAAGACCCTTGCCCCAGTGCGGTCGTGCCTCGAAGGGAAGCAATGCGTCTTCGATTGCCTCCAGGGCTCGATGAACCGCCTCGCTGTCGGGAGACCAGGTGAAGTGAAGGCGACGGTAGGACGAGCGAATGCTCCGCTCAGCCAGAGATCGTCCTCAGCGATCGTGCGGATTTCGCCAACTTGAGAATGGATCTGAAACTCGGAGCCAGGCGGCGGAGCGCCTCGACGGCATCCAAAGCATGGCGGCGGTGGACGAAGTACTCGCTCTGCAGCTCCTCACCACGGCTTGGCGTGAGAGCCATACGGAAGTGGGGGAGGCGCGCGAGCCATGGCCCGGGTTTGCCACCCTGTTCCGTGATGGCTTCCGTCTCTCCACCCTCCAGCATGTGTACCGTCTCCGTTGCCGGGGCGATGCCCAGGTCGACTTGGGGGTCGGCTGCGGTGCCTTTGACCTTGACCCACACCTGATCGATGTCTCGTTCGTAGTTGGTGAAGAGGCTGACGCTGTACCGGGCTGAAGTGAGGGTGTCGAACCGCTCGGCGAAGATTTCCCACGCGAGGTTTGCCCGCCGGACTGCCGTTGGACACCCCACCGGACCAGCTGGCCACGCGCGCCCGCGAGGGGGAGGCCGGAGTCAAAGCGGCGATTGCTGAGGCGGCGCGGGCGCTCGGCGTGGCCCTGTCCGGCGCCATCAATCTCCTCGACATCCCCTCGGTCGTGTTGGGTGGTCACTTGGGTCAGATAGCCGACATGCTTATACCGGACCTGGAAACCCACCTCCACAACCGCGTGCTGTTTGCCCGGTGGGTATCGCCGTCCATCTCTGCTGCCGCCTTCGACACCGCCCCGGGCGCCTCGGGCGCTGCCTATCAGGAGCTGGCGGTGGTCCTGGATGACCCATCTGCGTGGTTGGACTCGACCGCAACGGCCTGAACCGGTCGGGCGCCTCAAGCTTCCCTCGCTGACGGCGATCTGCTCTTGACGGGCCGGAGAGGTTTCCCTACCCTCTCATTGTGTAGAACGATGCACAACGCTGCGCCCGCACACCCAGACGAGTCCCGTTCCCACGACAGGGCCAGCAGCCGAAGGCAGGAAGCGGTTCCTCGACGAGTGGGCCCAGACAGAACTTTCGTCCGTCGGACTAGCGCGAGAGCGACGACCTTGCCCTGCTGAACACGGGCGCCGCCCCGCGACTGAGAGGCTTAGCGTGGAACCGCTCCGCACAGGCATCCTTGGCGTTGCTCGAATCGCCGAGACGGGTATCGTGGCGCCGGCAAAAGCCCTGGGGGTGCCGTTCATGGAGGCTGCTGCCCTCGAGAGCCATGGGTCCCGCCTCAGGATGGAGGGTGCCCGATGAAGATGAACAACCTTGCGGCCCAAGGGCCCATGGTCCCGGAAATCTGCGTCGGTACCAGCCCGTTGGGTGGGGTGCCGGACATCTACGGGTACGACGTCGACCCCGACCGCGCTGTGGCAACAGTGCGCCGGGCTCTCGAGTCTGGCCTCAATTTCATCGACACGTCCAATGAGTACGGAGACGGCGACAGCGAGCGACGGATCGGACGCGCCCTACGAGAGTCAGGAACGAACCGACAAGGCGTGATCATCGCTTCGAAGGCCGACCCGCGCCGTGGTCTGCGCATTCTCGACGGCGCAAGAGCCCGTGCTTCATTCATGGAGAGCATCGAGCGACTCGGTGTCAGGCGTCTAGACCTCTTCTACTTGCATGACCCTGAAAGGTTCGAGTTTGCCGACATGGTTCGGCCCGGGGGTGCCCTCGACACCATGCGGGAGCTCAAGGCTGACGGGCTCGTCGGCCTGATCGGGGTTGCCGGCTACGAGATCCCCGAACTACTGCGCTACCTCGACACCGGCCTTCTTGACGTGGTCCTGAACCACAACCGGTTTACGTTGCTCGACCGGTCGGCAGAGCCGCTCATCTCCGCTTGCCTGGCTGCAGGAGTCGGGTTCGTCAACGCTGCGCCGTACGCCAGCGGGGTCCTTGCCAAGCCACTGGCCGCGCGACCTCGACACGGCTACGTGGCCCCGTCGACGGATGTGATCGAAACGGTCACGTGGCTGCACGCAGTGTGCGGGCGCTTCGATGTGCCACTTGCGGCGCTCGCTCTTCAACACTCGACCCGCGATGAGCGGATCAGTTCCACCGTAGTTGGCGTCAGCGCGCCCGAGCGGGTTGAGGCCCTCGTCGGCAACGCCTCGCTCCGCATCCCCCACGACCTCTGGGACCTCATCGAGGACCGGTTGCACCCCGGTGGGGATGAATCGTGAGACCGGCGACTTCCCCTGTGTCGGACGACGCGCTCCTGTTGGCGCTCGACCAGGGGACGACAAACACCAAAGCCATTCTTGTGGCGCCCTCCACGCGCCAGGTCGTCTCAGCGGCCTCCCGCCCGGTCTCGATCACGTACCCGGCCGCAGGCTGGGTCGAGCAAGATGCGCACCAGCTCTGGGAGGCCACTCGCGCAGCGGTGGAGACCTGCCTCGCCGCCGGCGGGCGACTCCCCGCCGGGATCGCCATCTCGAACCAGCGCGAGTCTGTGGTGGTTTGGAGCCGGACCTCCGGAGAGCCCCTGGGGCCGGTCTTGGGGTGGCAGGACGCCCGAACCGCGGATTGGTGTGCCGCGGCGTCGAAGGCTCCGGGAGTGGCGGACATGGTCCGGGACCGCACCGGGCTTTCCCTCGAGCCCGCCTACTCCGCCTCCAAGCTCCGCTGGTTGCTCGATGCCGCCCGGGCGGGGGGCGCCGATCCAAGCGACATCCTCGTCGGCACCATCGACACGTGGCTGGTCTGGCAGTTGACGGGCACCCACGTCATCGAGGCGGGAAACGCGTCAAGAACGCTTCTTCTCGACCTTCGCACCCTTTCTTGGGATCCCGAGCTTCTGGACCTCTTCGGGATCCCCGAGGCGGTGCTGCCTGAAGTCCGTGCCTCCGATGCAGGCTTCGGCCGTACCGTCGGCGGCCAAGGGATTCCTGCAGGGATCCCGATCACCGCGATCCTTGCCGATTCACACGCCGCACTGTTCCGCCATGCCACTGCGGATTCCGGCAGTGGCAAGGCAACCTACGGAACGGGTTCCTCGGTAATGGTCCCTTGCGCTGGCCCGGCGGCGGGGCCGTCGGGCGTGGCAACCACACTCGCCTGGATCCAGGCCGAAGAACCCACGTACGCCCGCGAGGGCAACATCCTGGCGAGCGGGTCCGCGCTGGACTGGATGGCCCGCACCCTGGGAGCGCCCGACGGAACGCCCGGGGGTGCGTTCCTGACCGAGTTGGGAATGAGTGTCCCGGACTCCGGCGGTGTGGTGTTCGTCCCGGCGTTCTCGGGGCTCGGGTCCCCCCTCTGGGACCGGAAGGCATCCGGCGTGATCACCGGTCTGACCGCTGGCGCAACGCCAGCACACCTGGCTCGCGCAGCCCTCGAAGGGATCGCGCACCAGGTCGTCGACGTCGTCGAGGCGATCGAGTCCGACGGCCTCGCGCGGTTCTCCGTCCTGAACGCGGACGGCGGAGCCAGCGCGTCCAGACCTCTCATGCAACTGCAGGCCGACCTCCTTGAACGCCCTGTGCACGTTGCCGCCGAACCAGAGGCGTCCGCCTGGGGAGCTGCACTGCTCGCGGCGCAGGCCCTCGGGATGTCCATCGGCGCCTCCATGGCGAGCACCCTCCTCGAACCGCAGCGCATCAACACCCGCGACCGGCGCGACGCCTGGCGGGTCGCCATAGCTCGCGCACGCGGCCACGCCATTCCCGGCGATGCACCCCACCAACCTCGCCCGCACCCCACCGCCGCCCCAAACGGAGATGAGAAAAGATGATGACCGACTACCCACCTTTCGGTGCTGGCCTGTGGCACTTCGCCTCGTACGTGGATCGCTACGCCACCGACGGATACGCCGCCCCCGTGAGCACCCTCGAACAGATTGCACGTGCAGGCGAGGTCGGGGACCTCACCTATGTCGACGTGCCGTACCCGTTCACCGACGGAGTCACCATCGAACAGGTGAAGGCGGCACTGACCCAAAACGGCTTGCAGGCCGTTGGCGTGACGCCCGAAATCTACATGCGTCGGTTCCGAAAGGGCGCCTTCACGAACCCTGACGCGGCCGTGCGCGCCCAGGCCGGGGCAGTGCTCAACGAGGCCGCCGATGTCGTTCGCGCACTGGACGCTCGCTATCTCAAGGTGTGGCCGGGCCAGGACGGTTGGGACTACCCCTTCCAAGTCGATCACCACCAGCAGTGGACCCTGGCTGTTTCAGGCATGCGTGACCTCGCGCTTGCCAACCCAGACATCAAGATCGTCATCGAGTATAAGCCGCGAGAGCCGCGTCAGAAGATGTTTTGGGACTCGGCCGCCAAAACAGCCCTGGGCATCAAGGCCATGGGTGTCGAGAACGTGGGGGTGTTGCTCGATTTCGGCCACGCACTCTTCGGCGGGGAATCGCCTGCTGCTGCGGCGCAGCTGCTCATCGACCACGACCTCCTGTGGGCCATGGACGTTAACGACAACCTGCGCGGGTGGGACGACGACATGGTTGTTGGCACGGTCCACCCGGTGGAGGTGTTTGAGTTCTTCTACACGCTCAAGGTGAACAACTGGCAAGGTGTCTGGCAGCTCGACCAGTTCCCCTTCCGCGAGGACACTGTCGAAGCCGCCCGACTGTCGATTCGTTTCCTCAAGGGGATCCATCGGGCTTTGGAGGAACTCGATATCGCGGCTCTCCGTGAGGCGCAGTCGAACGAGGACGCCCTTGGTGCGCAGCGTCTCGTCCAGGATGTACTGTTCAGCTGCCTGAGGAGCGAGTCATGACCACAGAAGAAGACCTGGTCCCAGACGTCGACTCAAGCATGGTCCTGTCCGACGCGTTCTCAGTGCTCGGACGGGTACCAGACGGTGTCACCGAGGGCGAAGTCGTCGCGCACCTGGCTGAGGCCGCCCGCCTCGTTCGTCGGCGCGACATCGCGATGGTGCGCGCCGCGGGCCTCGGACACATCGGGGGAGAGTTCTCGGTCATCGACATCCTGGTGACCCTGTACCTCCACTCGATGAACATGAGCCCGGATCACCTGGGTGAACCAGACCGCGACCGCTTCATCCTCTCTAAAGGTCACGCGGCCGCCGCCCTGTACACGACGCTGGCCATGGCTGGCTTCCTACCCCCCGAGCAACTGTCCACATTCATGAAACCGCTTGCGCAACTGAACGGACACCCCGCTCGCACCAAGATCGCAGCCGTCGAAGCCAGCACAGGCCCGCTAGGGCACGGGCTGCCAATCGCCGTGGGGACTACGTTCGCCGGCCGGTTGGACGGCTCATCACGGCGCACGTTCGTCGTAGTTGGCGATGGCGAGCTTCAGGAGGGCTCCAACTGGGAGGCCCTGATGACTGCCGGGAACCACCGGCTGTCCCAGCTGTGCGTCATCGTCGATCGCAATCGCTTGCAGCAGGGGGCAGCGGTCTCCGACACCAACGATCTCGAGCCGCTGGCGGACAAACTGCGAGCCTTCGGCTTTGCCGTGATCGACCTGAATGGTCACGACCATGGAGCGCTCGCCGAGGCCTTCCGCAACGTGCCGGCACCCTCCGGCCAACCAACAGCGATCATCGCGCACACCGTCAAGGGCCACCCGATCTCCTTCATGGCGAACGATGTGGCCTGGCACCACAAGGTTCCGTCACCCGACCAGGTAGCGCAGGCCCTTTCCGAGCTGGAGGCACCATGAGCACCATCGAGACAGACATCCCGGTACTGCACGACTGCCGAGACGCGTGGGTCGAGGCCCTGCTGGAGTTGGCCGAGACCGACGACAGAATCGTTGCCGTCGTCAACGATTCTGTCGGTTCGAGCAAGCTCGGACCCTTCCAGAAGCGGTTCCCCGATCGCCTCATCAATGTCGGGATTGCAGAACAGAACATGGTCGGCGTGGGTGCGGGGCTGGCGAACGGAGGCAAAGTACCGTTCGTCTCCGCGGCTGCCTGCTTCCTCACCGCTCGCGCCATGGAACAGATCAAGGTCGACGCCGCCTATTCACAGCACAACATCGTCTTGGTGGGTCAGAGCCCCGGCATGGCCTACGGCGAACTGGGTCCGACCCACCATTCAATCGAGGACCTCGGCTGGCTCAGGACCATCCCAGGGCTCACCGTTGTCGTCCCGAGTGACCCGATCGAGACGGCTCAGGCAGTCCGCTGGGCGGCCGCTCATGACGGACCAGTCTTCATCCGTGTCAGTCGAATGGGCGTCCCAATGGTGAACCATGCGGACTACGGATTCGTGCCGGGCAAGGCCGTCACTCTCAGAGACGGCAACGATGTCACTCTGGCCGCTATCGGTACCGTCGTGAGCCGTGCCCTGGCCGCCGCCGAGTCACTCGCCGCCGACGGGATATCGGCTCGGGTGTTGTCTGTGCCGACGATAAAGCCCTTGGACGAAGTGGCGATTCTGGCGGCCGCTCGGGAGACCCGCGGAATTGTGACAGTGGAGGAAGCACTGACGACGGGACTCGGCGGAGCCGTGGCGGAACTCGTCGTCCAGCACCACCCTGTCGCTGTCCGTTTCGTCGGTGTGCGGGACCAGTTCGCACCCACAGGCTCAGTGGAATGGCTTCTCGACCACTTCGGCATCAGTGAGGAGGGCATCGTCTCGGCAGCGCTCGATCTACTCGCGTAGGGTGCCAAGGTCGCACGCGAGCGGACTCGTCTCCATGCTCTTCTACGACGCCGCGGGAGTCCGTTGCCGCTTGGTTCTCTTGGCTGGGGCGCCGCTCGTGCCTCGAACCACCAGCTCAGGGGCCACGACGAACTTCTTCGGTTCGGTCCGACCTTCGATGCGCTCCATCAGGCACCGCACTGCAGCCTCGCCCGTGTGCTGCCCGGACTGATCCACCGTCGTGAGCGACACGCGGTTGATGGTCGAGGCGTAGATGTTGTCGTAACCAACCACGCTCAAGTCTTCCGGCACCTGGAGTCCGAGTTCCTCAGCTGCACGCAATGTCCCGAGCGCCGAGATGTCCGCGCCCGCGAAGATGGCGGTAGGAGGTTTCGACCGCGTCAAAGCCTGCATCGCTGCATCATGGCCGCCCTGTTCGGAGTACCACGTCTCGATGATGTCAGGTTCCAAACCGTGGCCTCGCATCGCCTGCTCAAACCCTTGTCGTCGCGCCGTGTGGGACAGGACGAACTTCTTCTCCCACGCGGCCGACGGCATGCTGGTGTGGACGATTCGACGATGACCGTTGGCGACCAGATGGTCGACCATCAGTCGTGCTCCCAACCGCTCGTCATCAACAACGGTGTCGAAGCCGACGGGGGAGCCGTGCAACGCGATGGTGACGGTCGGCACGATCTTGGCGAACTTGTCGATGGACTCGGCGTCCAGCCAAGGGGCGACGAGCAGCAAGCCGTCGACCTGCCGGTCCAGAAGCGCTTCGATGCTGCGGGTCTGCCGCTCAGGAGTCGTTCCGCCTGTCACGATGACGTCCTGGTAGGGAGTGTCCGTGAGCGCGTCACTCACTCCTTGAGCGACTTCCGTCTGGAACGGGGACGTCAGTTCCACGAGGACGACGCCGACGGTGTATGACCTGCCCCGCATGGTTCTAGCGCCGGTATGGGGTCGGTACCCGAGTTCCTCAATGGCAGCTGTGACTCTGGTTTGCATCTGCGGGCTCACGCCGTAGGCGCCCCGAACGACCTTGGATACGGCGGACACAGAGACGTCAGCCCGTTCGGCGACATCGAGGATCGTGACCCGACGGCCGCCCAGCGTTATGGGGCTGGGGGCCGAGCCACCTTGGAGCTGTTGCGGCCCCTTCGCGCGCTGCTTTGGCATCAAGGCGATCCTAGACCACTGGAAGGTAACGTTCTACGAACCGACGTTGAAGGCTTGACGTGTCGGAATAGGTCGCTCTACCTTGTTCGTAGAACGTTGCACACGCGGCCGTCGCAAAACTCCACCGTGCACGTCCCGCGCGCTGCTTTGCGCTTCTCGCAGCCGGACCGCACGACCCCCACCTTGCCCCTGTCGCACAAGCTTGACGGCGTCACTCGCCTTTCTACCTCTACCCGGAGATCCACATGACTGTGTCAACCGCGCCCAGCGCGCCTCGATTCGAGCACCGCACCGACAATGGTCCGGTCTTGGGCATGGGCATCTCCACCCCACGACTGTCGTGGACCGTGGACGAGGCAGACCCCGGCTGGAAACAAACGGCCTACCAGGTTGAGGTCAGCCGCGACGGAAGCAGCAAGGTCTACACAGAGTTGAGTTCGGAGCAGGTGCTGGTTGCGTGGCCCGCCGAGCCGCTTCGCTCGCGTGAGAGTGCCGAAGTTCGTATCCGAGTCGCCCACGACCATATGTGGAGTGACTGGGGACCCAGGAGAACTATTGAGGCAGGCTTACTTTCGACCTCCGATTGGACCGCGCGCTTCATCAGCCCCCAAGGAATCGCGGCCATCGGCGATCGGGCGCCCGTGCTGCAGGGTCAACTGCATGTCCCGGGTACCGTTCAGCGCGCGCGGCTCTATGCAACCGCTCATGGCATCTACCTCGCTTCCATCAATGGGCAACGCATCGACAACACGGTGTTGGCTCCGGGCTGGACGTCCTACGAGCATCGACTGCGCTACCACGTCTACGACGTGACCGACCACGTGAGGACCGGCGACAACACCTTGGAGGTGCTTCTGGGCAACGGGTGGTACAGGGGGAGGCTCGGCTACACCAACGATCGTGCCCTCTACGGAGACAGGCTCGCCCTGCTCGGTCAGCTCGAGGTCACCACCACGGATGGAGCCGTGTACGTCCTGGCGACGGACCGGACATGGTCGGCACGCGAGAGCGAAGTCATTACTGACGATCTGTATGACGGGCACACCACAGATCTCCGGCTTGGGTTGCTGCAGTCGGAATGGGTTGGAGTCGAGGTCGTCGACGGAGATGTGGACAGGCTCGTGGCGCCGGATGGACCCCCGATCCGACCCACCGATGTGTTGCCGGCTCGTGACGTGCGGAGCTCGCCTGCGGGTGCCACCCTGGTGGACTTCGGCCAGAACGCAGTCGGATGGGTCCGTCTGACCGTGCGCGACCTGCCAGCCGGAGCGCAGGTGGTCGTGCGCCACGCCGAAGTCCTTGAAGACGGAGAGCTCGGCGTCGTCCCGTTGAGATCCGCTCGCGCGACCGACACGTGGATGGTGTCCGGTGGAGATGAGGTGGTCCTGGAGCCGTCCTTGACACTTCACGGCTTCCGCTACGCCGAGGTGTCGGGCGTGCCTAACCTGCGCGCGGAGGACATTGAGCTCGTCGTCATCGGCTCAGAGCTCGAACGAACCGGTTGGTTTTCCTCGTCACACGCGGCTCTGGATCGTCTGCATGAGAACGTCGTCTGGAGTGCCCGAGGCAACTTCGTCGACATCCCCACAGACTGTCCCCAACGAGATGAGCGACTCGGGTGGACGGGCGACCTCCAAGTGTTTGGGTCAACTGCGACCTTCCTCTTCGACATGTCCGGGTTGTTACACTCTTGGCTGGCGGACCTCTCGGCGGAGCAGTTCCCCACCGGGGCAGTGCCACACGTCGTGCCAGACGTGAACCGCAACCCTCTCTCGGCCACGCCAGCGGCCGCATGGGGAGACGCCGCGACCATCGTCCCGTGGACGCTCTACCAACGCACGGGAGACCTGGCCATCCTCGAGCGGCAGCTGCCCAGCATGCGAGCGTGGGTCGACTGCGTTGCGGATCTCGCAGGTGTTGAGCGGCTGTGGACGGGCGGCTTCCAGTTCGGTGACTGGCTGGACCCGAGCGCGCCTCCAGACCAGGCGAGCCTCGCGAAGGCCGATCCGGATGTCGTGGCGACGGCGCATCTCGCGCGCTCGTCGTGGATCCTGTCCGAGAGCGCTCGCTTGCTGGGACGGGACGACGAGTCGGAGAACTACCGCATCCTCAGCGACGAGGTCCGAGCAGCGTTCGCTCGCGCCTTCGTCACGCAGTCCGGTCGAGTAATCTCGGACGCCCAGACGGTGTATGCGTTGGCCATCGAGTGGGATCTGCTTCCGAGCCCGGAGCAGCGGGCGGAGGCCGGACGCCGACTGGCCGACCTCGTGCGCACGTCGGGATACCGCATCGCCACCGGGTTCGTTGGCACTCCCTTGGTCTGCGACGCCTTGACGAACACCGGGCATGCCGAGGTTGCCTATCGTCTGCTTCTCCAGACAGCGTGTCCGTCCTGGTTATATCCCGTCAGCATGGGCGCAACGACGATCTGGGAACGCTGGGACAGCATGAGGCCGGACGGCAGTCTCAATCCCAGTGGCATGACGTCGTTTAACCACTACGCGCTCGGTGCGGTCGCAGACTGGCTGCACCGAGTCGTCGCTGGTCTCGCCCCGGCCGGCCCAGGGTATCGATCCCTCCGTGTTGCACCGCTGCCCACGCCTGAGCTCACGCGAGCCTCGGCCCGGCACATCACGCCGTACGGCGAGGCCAGCGTTTCATGGCACCGCGCCAACGGTCGTTTGACCTTGGATGTGCGGATCCCTGTGGGTGCCACGGCCGAGGTTCATGTGCCAGGTCGTTCCGGCGCCGAGCTGGTGGGTCACGGAAGACATCACTGGGAAGTGTCCGATCCCTTGGCTGTTGAGCACGACGTCGATTGGTCAGGCCGCACGATCCGCGACCTGATCGACGACGCGGCGACGTGGGAGCGGGTGGCCGGTGCCGCCGTACGCACCGGCATTGCCCCAGGCGGAGACGCTCAGGCCGCGCGGATGCTCGCGTCGTACCTCGATGCGCCGGCGACGCACGTAGCGCAGGCACTCGCTCCCGATGAGCGCTTCGCCGGCGCGCAGGAGCTGCGCGACAGGGTCAACGACATTCTCGTCAGCTCGTCGGCAAGATCGCCGGTGGGTACCTCCCAACTGGCTGACTCATGAGTGCGCGGAGTGGCCATACTCCGATCGTTGCGGGCTTCTATCCGGATCCCACCATCTGTCGAGTTGGAGACGACTACTACCTAGCGCAGTCCAGTTTCGAATACTTTCCTGGCGTCCCGCTGTGGCACAGCCGCGACCTCCTGCGGTGGAAGCAAGTCGGCCACATCCTCACGAGGAGAAGCCAGTTCCTTCGTGGAGACGGACGTCCATCAACAGGCGTGTATGCCGGAACTCTGCGCCATCACGAAGGTCGATTCTGTTACGTCACAACCAATGTCAGCGACTACGAATCGGGGCAGATTCTCCTGACCGCCGACGATCCTGCTGGGCCTTGGTCCGACCCGGTCCGCGTTCCGCAGGCCATCGGCATCGATCCGGACCTGGCATGGCACGACGGCGAGTGTTACCTGACGTGGAAAGCCATGAGCTTCACCGAGGGCGAGCGTGGCATCCTGCAGGCCAGACTCGACGTCACCACGGGAGACTTGGCCGAACCGCCGTACCCCGTCTGGCAGGGAAGTGGTCTCGCAATGCCAGAGGGACCGCATCTGTACAAGATCGGCGACTATTGGTACTTGCTGCTGGCTGAAGGGGGGACGGAGCGTGGCCATGCGGTCACGATCGCGCGCGGCTCCACCCCAGCGGGACCTTTTGATGGATGTCCCGAGAACCCGATCCTCAGTCATCGGAGCTCGATCCACCCGACACAGAACATCGGGCACGCTGATCTGGTCCGGACACCTGACGGAGGTTGGGCTGCGGTCTACCTAGGTGCCCGTCCTCGCGGTTCTACGCCCGGGTTCCATGTCCTCGGTCGCGAGACATTCCTGGCCAGCGTGGAATGGGCGCAGGGATGGCCCGTCGTGCTTGAGGACGCCTTTGAAATTCCACGTGCAACGACAGAGTGGGTCGACACGTTCGACGACCCCGATCTCGACCTGCGTTGGGTGGTGCCCGGTGGCGAGCCAGAAGCCATCGTGGAACGACCCACACCCGGGGTGCTCCGCATCCTGCCCGCGCCGGATCGCCCCCCGGACGGCGGCGGTCTGCTATGCGCGCGAGTTCGGGACCTGCGCTGGAGCGCGGAGGCCAGGCTTGAGGGCTCCGGCCGATTCCTTCTCCGCCTGGACCACCGCCACAGCTACGGGCTGACACACCATGACGGGATGGTCCAGGCGACCGCCCGCATCGGTGATCTGGACGTTGTAGTGGGAACGGCGGCCGTCGTGGGCGACGTGGTCGTGTTGCGCATCGCGGCGGTCGGCCCGCAGTCGCCGCCTGTTCCCCTAGGACATGGCGGGCCCGACGACATCACACTGTCGCTACTGACAGCTGAGGGAGTCCTCGAGCTGGCTCGGCTGGACGGGCGCTACCTCTCCACCGAGGTGGCCTCCGGATTCACCGGCCGCACGCTTGCCCTCGGCAGTACGGCCGCGCCGGCCCACTTCCGCTCCGTTGCCTATCGACCGCAACCATGAGTCGGACCCCAACCGTCAACACGACGCTGAGAAGCCCTCGCTGTTGGTAGCGCAAGCGACACCCCCGTTGTCCGCGGCGGACGAGCGGCTGGTTGGACAGCAGAACACTAGACAAAGGAGCCTCATGTCAGTTTTCCCATCACAGGTCATGTTCGGTGCCGCCTACTACTGCGAATACCAGCCATACGAACGACTCGACACCGACTTGGACCTCATGGCTGAGGCTGGCTTCAGCGTTATCCGGGTGGGTGAGTCGGTGTGGTCCACTTGGGAGCCGGAGGACGGGCGTTTCGACCTGGACTGGTTGCAACCGGTTCTCGACGGTGCGCATCAACGGGGCATCTCCGTCGTGCTCGGAACGCCCACCTATGCAGTGCCGCCATGGCTTGCACGGCTCTATCCCGAGATCGCCGGTGAGATCGGAACGGGCCAGCGCATAGGCTGGGGTGCGCGTCAAGAGGTTGACTACACGCATGCCGCCTTCCGCTTCCACGCCGAGCGCGTCATCCGCGCGATCATCAGCAGGTACATCGACCATCCCGCCGTCATTGGGGTTCAGGTCGACAATGAGCCCGGTCCCCAACTCCTGCACAACCACGCCGTCTTCCAGCGTTTCGTCGACCACCTGCGCCGGAAGTACGGGACTGTGGAGGTTCTCAACCGGGAGTGGGGGTTGGTCTACTGGTCGCACCGGTTGTCAACGTGGGCGGACCTGTGGCGGCCCGACGGCAACATCCAGCCGCAGTACTCCCTGGCGTGGAGAGAGTTCCAGGCCCAACAGACCACTGGGTTCATCGCATGGCAGGCCGCCATCGTTCGGGAGTACACCCACACTGAACAGTTCGTGACCACCTGCATCGACTACGGTCGTCCGGCGGCGGATGATGAGCAGCTTGCCGGCTTGCTGGACGTCACGGCAGGAAACGCGTACTACGAGATGCAAGACGGGCTAGAGCTGCCGGCGGCGCGAGACGGGCGAACAAGCCTTGTGGGAGACGGCACATGGACTCTATTCAAGCGGGGAGACCGCATGTGGAGCTCACGCCAGGAGCCATTCCTTGTCACCGAAACCAACGCCAGCAACATCATCGCGCCGCACAGCCGCCCCGCATACGACGGACAATGGCGTCAAGCCGCGTGGGCGCTGATCGCGCGCGGCGCGTCCATGGTGGAGTACTGGCACTGGCACACCATCCACGCCGGCACTGAGACGTACTGGGGCGGCATTCTTCCGCACAGCGGCCGGCCGGGGCGGACATACCGCGAGATCGCGAAACTCGGCGAGGAAATCAGGAGGGCCGGTCCACTAGTTGCGAGGCTCACGCCGGACGCCGACGTAACTATGCTGTACTCCTCAGCTTCAAAGTGGCTGATGCAAGAGCAGTCTCTGCTGGCGACTGAGACGGGTGCAGGTGACGTGGCCGCCTATGACACCTTCTTCGACGCGTTCTATCGGGGGGCGTTCGAAGCTGGGCTGCAGACCCGAATCCTGCATGTGGGGCAACTCGTAGGTGATCGGGCTAGCGATCTTCAGGAGGTCGTTGCGAAGCATCCAGTGCTTGTCGCGCCTAGTCTTTTCATCGCTGACGACTCGACCCTTGAGTGGTTGAACGCCTATGCGCATGCGGGGGGCCATCTTGTCTTGGGCCCGCACACGGGCTACGCGAACGAGGAGGCGCGCGCACGAACCGACATACAGCCTGCGCGCCTGGCCGCTGCGGCGGGTGTCTGGTTCGATGAGTTCAGCAATCTGCTCGAGGACGTTGCCGTGGTCCCGACTTCGGAACTCCCCTTGGAGGGGCGGCCGTGTGCCACACGTTATCTGGACAGCCTCGTGCCGGACGGCGCGACCGTGCTTGCGGGTTATTCCCACCCGCACTTCGGACAGTGGGCGGCGGTCACGACGCAAGAAGCGGGACGAGGACGCATCACATGTGTTGGAGCCTTGCCAAACGTTGACCTGGCCAAGGGCGTGATGCGGTGGCTCGCAGCATGGCAATCTCCGCACTGGAGCGAGGTTTCAGACACGGTGACGAGCACTGGAGCAACATCCTCGTCTGGCCGCCGCGTGCGCTTTCTGCACAACTGGTCCTGGACGCCGGCTGAAGTCCGCGTCCCCGTGGATTCCGCAGACGTACTGTCCTCCGACCGATACGTCGCCGGTGACATGGTTCCGCTGGGAGCCTGGGACGTCCGTGTCCTGGTAGAAGAGCGAAGTTGAACCAGCCCTCGTTAGCACCGCTCGAAGACCTCCTGTGTTGTGGGCAACACGTCCGCTGCCCCGCGTCGAAGGGGAAGCTCGGAGGCGAAGTCGACTCACCCTCGCCGGTGTGGTTGGACCATTGACGGGGCCCTTCGGAGCGCTATACCTTCTACTGCGTGGAACGTTGCACACCGCCACGATGTCAACAGGCAGTGTTCGTGCCCTGCCTCTGCCGAACTCCACGCGTCATATTTACAAAGGGGTATACATGAGACGCATCAATTTCGGGGCCATATCGCCCGCCGCATCATCGCAGCACCGGCGCTGGCGCTAGCGCACTGCCATGTTGGCCACAGCAACGGTCGTGGTCTTGGCCGCCGGCGTGGCAGTCGTCCCCCGCAAGCGCAGTTGCGGCGCAAGACTGCACCCCAGTCCAACCGGGTGGCCGTGTGTTCGTGACGCGGGACTGCGTCGACCAGGCCTACTCCAAACCGCTAATCGACAGCGAGCAGGACCTCCTCACGCCGGTTGTGCACCACCGAGTGTCAGGTCACTTCGAGTGCACCAACATCCAGTTCAACATCTACCTCCCGCCTGCCACTCAGTGGCAGGGGCGCTTTTTCCAGTACACCTATCCCACGGCGTTCTCGCCCGACGAAGACACCGCCAGGGCAACTGACCGTGCCGTGGGCTTCGCCATTGCCAGCGGCGGTTACGCCGCTCAGGCCGGCAACGCCAGCGTGTCCACGGGATACCGACACGACGCCGCCGCCGCGAAGTTCGCGGAAGGAGTCGCGGCCGACTATTACCACTCCGGGGAAGGGAAGATCTACGGATACCTGTACGGGCCAAGCGGCGGCTCGTATCAGACCACGGGAGCGGCAGAGAACACCTCAGGCGTGTCGGACGCGTTCGTTCCTTTCGTGCAGGGTGTCCCCATGTCCCCTCCGTCCTCCTTCTTCATCCGAGCCATGGCTCGCCTTGTCCTCGAGGAGAAGGCCGGCCAAATCGCGAACGCTTTGCGCCCGGGTGGAGTGGCAATCCGTACGAAGGACTAAACGAGGCCCAAGGGGCCATCTTGAAACAGCTGAGCGCATTCGGAGTTCCGATCCAAGCTTGGGAGAATCCGGACTACTTGCTGGGAATTTCGGCACCCGATGGACTCCTAGGGTTCGGAGCTATTGCGCGGGCAATCGACCCGACGTACGTCGACGACTTTTGGTCCAAGCCCCGCTATCTCGGCACCGAGCAGTCACCTCTGGGTGACGTCGTCCGCGCGGCCTTGGCCAAGGTGGGCGATACTCCTGACAATCGGTGGGACATCGCCATCCGAAGCTACTACCGCCACCAGGTCCCGTCGGCCAGCGATCAGCACTACGGATTGGACCAGTTCCGCAACAAAGACGGAACGCCCCGCTACCCTCAGCGGTCATTGCTCGTGGGACCGCTCGTCTTCAGCAGTGTGAGCGGAGGAGCCGACTACAAGGGTCACATCAACGGGAAGATGATCGTCGTCGACAACCTGTACGACGTTGACGCCCTTCCCTGGCACGCCGACTGGTACGCCAAGCGAGTGAAGGCGGCGCTCGGTGCCACCGCGTTCGCACAGAACTACCGGCTGTACTACAACGATCACGCTGATCATCTCGGGGCGCCCGCCAATGGGGTTCGTGCTACGTACCTGGTCGACTACTACGGCCTCGTCGAACAAGCCGTGCGCGATCTCAGCGCGTGGGTCGAAACCGGGAAGGCGCCGGCCGACACGACGCGGTACGAGGTGCGCGGTGGTCAGATCCTCATGCCGGACAACGCGGCGGTCCGTCGGGGTATCCAGCCCACCGTCGACCTGACCGTCCGTGGTGGCACGAGCGCCCACGGGGGATCGGTCAGCGGGTTCCTCTGTCGGCCAAGGCGCAGACGCCTCCTGGCGGCGGCAAGATCGTCCCCACTGAGTGGGACTGCGACGGCGACGGGACCTACACGCCTGTCAGCGTGAGTGACCCGAAGTCGACCCTTCGTGTGAGCTCGGTCTGCTCGTACAGTAAGCCGGGGAGGTGCTCCCCGGCGCTCAAGGTCACCTCAGAACGTGACGGCAAGCTGGGACCGTTCGCTCGGATGCAGAATCTCGACAGGGTCCGCGTCGTCGTCCACCCGTAGTCGGAATGCTCCCGGAAGCCCCTGGGTGGTGACTCGTCCGCACGACGCGTCACCACCCAAGGGCCCGACCCTTGCCCGCTCGACGGAGCAGCGCGGGCTCCTGACGGCGGCGACTGCAGGTGACCACACGAGGCCGTTGACAACTTCGGCTCGTACCCAATAGATTTCGTAGAACGTTATACGCCTTGGCGCCGTCCCTGCTGGCCACGCGTCTTTGCCTCCACGCAAGTGGTTGTCTTTCCCTCCACGCAAATGATTACAGTGATGCGAGAGTTTCATGCCTGAAACGTTTTCTGCCGGATCGCCCGTGGGCGTCATCCTTGACGACTCTGAGGGTGCTCCGATCCTTCGGCGGTACCTCCCCGATCTGCTCGCGCAACCCTACTTCCTTCCGCTACGGCACATGCCGGTAGGAGAGCTCGTCTCGGTGTTCGGCGGTAGCCGGCTTGACGCCGACGCATCGCAGCAGCTGTGGGCGGATCTCGCCGCCCTCGGACCGAAGACGCAAGGGCCCGTCTCCGAACACGTCGAGTCGCTGATCACCCCACGAACCGACTATGAGCCCGAGTCGGTCGAGCGGGGTTCGGCGGGGGTGTCCTATCCAACCGCAGTGGAGCGCTGGGAGGCCTTTGAGCTGGAACTGCGGGGACCTCGACATGCCAACCCCTTCGTCGACGTCGATGTCGCAGCGCGTTTCACTCTTGCGGGCGCGGACGTGCGAGTTGGCGGCTTCTATGACGGGGATGGCCGGTACGTTGTCCGCTTCATGCCGCCCTCCGAGGGGGAATGGTCTTTCATCACCGAGTCCACCGCGCGCTCCCTCGACGGGATCGCTGGCAGGTTCACCGCGCAGCGGCCGGGCGTGGGGAATCGCGGCAATGTGCGGGTCGACGACGAGTTCCACTTCGTCCACGCGAGCGGCGAGCCCTTCGTCCCGCTGGGGACCACTGCCTACGCCTGGACGCACCAGTCGATCGCTCTGCAGGAACGAACCATAAAGACTCTGGCAACCACGGGCTTCACCAAGCTGCGGATGTGCCTGTTCCCCAAGTCGTACGACTTCAACCTCAACGAGCCGGACAGCTTTCCCTTTGAGAGGACCGAGGACGGGACCTTCGACTTCGCCCGGTTCGACCTGTCCTACTTCCGGAACCTCGAACACCGCATTCACCAGCTGCTGCAGCTGGGGATCGAGGCGGACCTGATCCTGTTCCATCCCTATGATCGTTGGGGCTTCTCGGACCTCGGCAAGGTGGTCGACGACAGACTCGTCAGTTACGTAGTTCGCAGGCTTGCGGCGTTCCGCAACGTCTGGTGGTCGATGGCCAACGAGTACGACCTGCTCCGGTCAAAGTCCCTCGAAGACTGGGAGCGACTCGCAGGAATCGTCACCAAGGAGGACCACGTCGGGCACCTCATCTCGATCCACAACTGGGTCACGCTGTACGACCACTCGCGCCCATGGATCACGCACAGCAGCATCCAGGGCAACGCCGTGGACAAGATCCCCGAGTGGCGCTCGACGTGGGGCAAGCCAGTAGTCATCGACGAGTGCGGATACGAGGGAGATCTTCCATACGGGTGGGGCAACCTCACCGGAGAAGAGTTAACCCGCCTGCACTGGGAAGCAGCCGTGCGTGGCGCCTACGTCGGCCACGGCGAGACGTATCTCAACGCTGCGGAGGAGCTGTGGTGGGCGAAGGGTGGCGAGCTCGTCGGCGCCTCGCCCCAGCGGATCGCCTTCCTCAGATCGGTGATCGAAGCATCGCCCACCGGCCACCTCGAGCCCCTGCCGAGCGACGGGGATCTGCCCTGGGGCGGGGTGGCCGAGCGCTACGCCGTCGGATACTTCGGAGCACGACAGCCGCGATACCGGGACGTCCAGCGTCGCCCAGGAACTCGATACCACATCGATGTGATTGATACCTGGAACATGACGATCGAACGCCTTCCCGACGTGCTCGAGGGGTCGATGCGGGTCGAGCTGCCCGCGCGTCCCCACATGGCCATTCGGCTGATCGCCGTGGACTAGGCCGGCCCCCGCATAAGACCCTCGTTCACGTGCCCTGTCATCCAAGCCCTACTCCGCCATCCGAAGGTGGCATCATGCAGCGCAATTCATTCACACCTGGCCAGGTTTGGCTGGACACCGACGGCAAACGTATCCAGGCTCACGGGGGATCCATCCTTGAAGTGGACGGCACGTATTACTGGTACGGCGAAAACAAGGAGCACACCACCCAAGACGGCAGCATCTGGCATTGGGGCGTGCGGTGCTACTCGTCGACCGACCTCTACAACTGGACCGATCAAGGTTTGATCATCCCTCCGGTTGAAGGCGATCCAGCCTCGCCGCTACACCCCGCCATGTCGATGGACCGCCCGCACATCGTGCGCCACCCGGACACTGGACGCTACGTGTGCTGGATCAAAGTCATGTCCGCAGTCGGGCAAAGGTCCACAGTCCTCGTGGCCGACGACATCCTTGGGCCGTACACCATCGTCAAGACCGACCTCAAGCCCTTGGGCATGAACGCAGGCGACTTCGACCTGGTCATCGACCCTACAGACGGCAAGGGCTACTACTACTTCGAGCGCGTCCACAGCGAACTTATCTGCGCCGATCTCACCGGGGACCTCACGGACGTCACTGGCTACTACTCGACCCACTTTCCGTTGGTGCAGCCGCCATATGTTCGTGAAGCGCCGGCCTACTTCACACGCAACGGCTTGCACTACCTCGTGACGTCCGGGACGACCGGCTACTACCCGAACCCGTCACAAGTGTCCGTGGCCCCGAGCTACCACGGGCCCTGGACAGAACTGAACGACCCGCACCCTGACGACCCGACTCGGACTTCCTACCAGTCCCAGGTCAGCTCCGTCTTCCGCCACCCCCACAAGCAAGATCTTTACATCGCCCTGGCAGACCGGTGGTTGCCCCACTACACGGCGACGAGCGAAGCCGCGATCAGGATGCACGCGGAGCGGTTCGGGCCCCAGGGCGGACACCATGAAGGGCCATGGTCGGAGCTCACGGAGATGGATACCTCCATCGCCGACTATGTGTGGCTTCCCTTCCGATTCGACGGGGAGCGGGCCCTTCTTGATTGGCATGACAAATGGCGAACCGAGGACTTCACGTGACGCGGTCGACGACGACCGCCTGAAGTGCGTCCGCCAGACGGCGGCCAAGAAGCTGTTGGAGGGGAACGTCACGACGCCAGGTCCCACGTCGCCCGGGTTGATCTGACTCCTAGACAACCGGACATGTTGTAGGTAGCCGTCGGTCGCCGCGCGTTGTCCGCTCTCCACGGGGAATGGGCAGATTTGGATCCTGACCGTTCGATGTCAGAGTCGGAGGTGGAACCCCTTACACTTTTCCGTGGGACCGGTCGACGACGACACCGGGGCACCCGCAGCTCCCGAAGTCGTTGAGGACCAGATCATGACGTCAACTCTCGTCTATCCCCACGCTGAAACCCGCTCTGGCCGCCTGACATATGTGCTCGTCCTCGGCCTACTGGTGGCCCTGGGACCGTTCACGATCGACCTGTACTTGCCCGCCTTTCCGGCGGTGCGCGCAGACCTAGCAGCTACCGAGTCGGCCGTCCAGATCACCCTCACCGCGACGATGATCGGGTTCGGATTCGGTCAGCTGGTCATCGGCCCCTGGAGTGACGCAGTGGGCAGGCGCATGCCGCTCCTCGTCGCGACCGGGGTGCACGTGCTTGCCAGTGTGGGTGTTGCCGGCTCTCCTGATGTTCGCTGGGTGGTGGTGTTCAGGATCCTTCAGGGTGTCGGAGCCGCCGGCGGGGGCGTGGTTGCCACGGCCATAGTCCGCGACGTGTTCGGTGGCACTCTGCTCATTCGCATGCTTGCACGTATCGCTCTGGTGACCGGCTTGGCGCCCATCATGGCCCCAGTGGTGGGATCGCAACTCCTCTGCCTGCTTGACTGGCGATGTCTATTCGTGGTCGTCGCCGCCTACGGGGTGCTGATCCTGATTCTCGCCTTTGGGCTGATCGCTGAGACGTTGCCCGAGGAGAGGCGCACGACGGGCGGAGGCCGCGGCACGGCGACCAGCTTCTTCGTCTTGCTTTGGGATCGGCAGTTTGTGGGAGTTGCCGTCATCGGGGGATTGCTGGTCCGGGAGTGTTCTCGTACCTTTCGAGCTCACCCTTCCTCTTCCAGGAGGTGTACGGCCTGACCGCTCAGCAATACGGGATCCTGTTTGCCGTCAACTCCATCGGCTTCGTGATCGGATCCCAATCTGGGTTGAGGATCCTGCGCCGCGTCGCTCCTCAATGGCTGTTGGTGTGCTCGTTGCCCGCATTGGCCGTCCTGGGCTGCATGATCGGCGTCTGTGGGGCCGTAGGGGTGCCCTCGACCGCAATTGTCGCGATCCTCTTCCTGTTCCTTGTGGGGGCGGGCGTCACCGTTCCCTGTCTCCAGATCGTCGGCCTTGCCGGTCGCCAGAATGAAGCTGGTACGGCAGCCGCCCTGCTTGGTGCAACGAACATGGCCCTGGCAGGCATGGCGGCCCCCATCGTGGGCGCTATTGGCATCCAATCGGCGGCGCCATGGGTGCCGTGATGGCTACCGCGCTCGGCTTGGCAACGGCGTGGTTGTGGACCCTGATTCGGCCCAAAACTGTCTCAGTGGTGCTCTGAACCGACCTAACCTGGTGCACCAACACGCGCGCGCGGACAAGTGTAGAACGTTTGACAAACCGCGCCTGAGCGCAAACAATCGTGATGCGCGAGACAGCCATGGACCGCTCGACGAGGAGCCCCGATGACGCCAGCAAGCCCCGCAGAGACGTACGTGGTGGGCGTGGACTTCGGTACGCTCTCCGGACGCGCGCTCGTGGTTCGGGTCAGTGACGGCGCAGAGCTTGGCTCCGCCGTGACGGAGTACGCACACGGCGTCATTTCCGAGGTTCTTCCCGGTGCCAGCGAGAAGCTGCCCCCAGAGTGGGCCCTGCAGGTGCCTACCGACTACATCCATGTGCTCCGCTGCGCCGTACCGAAGGCGGTGCGGGAAGCGGGCATCGATCCAGCTTCAGTGGTGGGAATCGCCACGGACTTCACCGCCTGCACCGTTCTTCCGACGATGGCCGACGGAACCCCGCTGTGCGAGACGGAGGCGTTCGCCTCTGAAAAGCATTCCTACGTCAAGCTGTGGCGTCATCACGCGGCACAGGGCCAGGCAGACCGCATCAACGCCTTGGCTGCCGAGCGCAGCGAACCTTGGCGGGGTCGCTACGGCGGGTTCATCTCGTCCGAATGGGAGTTCGCCAAGGCGTTGCAGATCCTCGAGGAGGCCCCCGCCGTATATGCGGCCATGGACCACTTCGTCGAAGCGGCGGACTGGATCGTGTGGCAGCTCTGCGGCACGTACGTTCGCAATGCGTGCACAGCGGGGTACAAGGGGATCCTGCAGGACGGCGAGTATCCGTCTGAGGACTTCTTGGCGGCTCTCAATCCCGACTTTGCCTCGTTCGTCACAGACAAGCTGGCGCACGACATCGGTCAGCTCGGCCAGCCGGCTGGACGCCTCACCTCTGCGGCAGCCGGGTGGACTGGGCTTCCGGAGGGAATCGCGGTCGCGGTCGGCAACGTCGACGCACACGTCACCGCGCCCGCGGCCCAGGCCGTGCAGCCTGGTCAGATGGTGGCGATCATGGGCACCTCCACCTGCCACGTGATGAATGGGGATGTGCTGCGGGAGGTGCCCGGCATGTGCGGTGTGGTCGAGGGCGGAATCATACCTGGCCTCTGGGGGTATGAAGCTGGTCAGTCCGGAGTCGGCGACATCTTCGGCTGGTTCGTCAACAACGGAGTGCCGCCGGCGTATCACAGGGCTGCCGAGACCCTGGGCCAGAGCGTGCACGAGTACCTGACCGAACTGGCTGGAAAGCAACAGATAGGCGAGCACGGGCTCGTGGCCCTTGACTGGCACAGTGGCAACCGCTCGGTGCTCGTCGATCATGAGCTGTCCGGGCTGATCGTGGGTCAGACCCTGGCTTCGCGGCCGGAGGACACCTACCGCGCGCTCCTCGAGGCCACGGCATACGGAGCACGCGTCATCGTCGACGCCTTCGCAGCGCAGGGAGTGCCGGTCACCGAGTTCATCGTCGCCGGTGGACTCACGCGTAACACGTTGCTCATGCAGATCTACGCCGACGTCCTGAACCTGCCCCTTTCGGTGATCACCTCGACCCAGGGCCCTGCCCTTGGCTCGGCCATCCATGCTGCCGTGGCTGCGGGCAGCTACCCCGACATCCACGCTGCTGCGCTGGCCATGGGCGGTCGTCAGATCGCGGCCTTCCGACCCAAGCCGGCGAGCGTTGCGGCGTATGACGAACTCTTCGCTGAGTACCGCCTTCTTCACGACCATTTCGGGCGCGGTGGCAACCAGATCATGCGACGGCTCAAGGCAATACGACGTAGGGCGGCGACCTCATGACGACCATCAATGTCTCGGACACGGTCCGGCGCGGAATTCGCGAGATCCGCGAGGAGCTCGTGGATCTCCATGCCGAACTCAGGCGCAACGAGTTGGTCGTCTGGACGGCGGGGAACGTGTCGGCACGTGTGCCTGGAGCTGACTTGCTGGTTATCAAGCCCTCCGGGGTGTCCTATGACCAGCTGACTGCCGAGACCATGGTCGTCTGTGACTTTGAAGGGCAACTAGTCGAAGGAAGCCACCAACCGTCCTCGGACACCGCCGCCGCCGCGTACGTCTACAAGCACATGCGGCACGTGGGTGGCGTCGTGCACACCCACTCGACGTACGCGACGGCATGGTGCGCGCGGAACGAGCCCATCCCGTGCGTTCTGACGATGATGGCCGACGAATTCGGCGGGGACATCCCGGTCGGTCCCTTTGCGTTGATCGGGGACGACTCCATAGGTAGGGGCATCGTGGCCACCTTGGAGGGGCATCGGTCACGCGCAGTTTTGATGGCCGGCCACGGGCCATTCACCATCGGAACTGATGCCAGGGACGCGGTTAAGGCCGCGGTGATGCTCGAAGACGTGGCTCGCACCGTGCATGTCGCGCAGCAGCTCGGGGCCACCCCGCGCCTCGACGACGCCGACATCGACCACCTGTACGACCGGTATCAGAACGTGTACGGACAGAAGGAAGGCAACCAATGATCACCGCTCGTCGCGAGGTTTGGTTCCTGACCGGAAGCCAAGGTCTGTACGGGGACGACGTCCTCGCCCAGGTCGCGACCCAGTCGCGGGTCATCTCAGATGCCTTGGCGGCTGACGCCGGGGTAGTTGTGGACGTCATCGCCAAGCCCGTCTTGACTGATGCGGACGCCATCCGGCGCGTCATGCTCGAGGCAAACAGCGACGACTCCTGTGTGGGGGTCGTCGCGTGGATGCACACGTTCTCCCCGGCCAAGATGTGGATCTCGGGGCTGGAGCGTCTGCAGAAGCCGTTGCTTCACCTGCACACCCAAGTGAATCGGGACTTGCCGTGGGCGACCATCGACATGGACTTCATGAACCTCAACCAGGCTGCTCATGGCGACCGAGAGTTCGGCTACATGCAGACTCGCCTGGGGGTGGCTCGCAAGACCGTCGCGGGTCACATCACCGACCCTGCCGTGATCGACGGCGTGGCCACGTGGGCCCGAGCGGCTCTCGGCCTGTCAGCCGTACGGAGTCTGAAGCTGGTCCGTTTCGGCGACAACATGCGCAACGTGGCGGTCACTGACGGCGACAAGGTCGAAGCGGAGCGACGCTTCGGGGTGTCGGTCAACACCTACGGCGTCAACGACCTCGTTGCCGTCGTGGATTCCGTGTCCGACGCCGAAGTCAACGCGCTCGTTCAGACCTACGAGGACGCCTACGAGGTGGCTCCCGAGCTCAGGGCCTCAGGGGAGCGACACCCGTCGCTGCTGTATGCGGCGCGCATCGAACTCGGAATGCGTCAGTTTCTCGAGCAAGGTGGGTACGGCGCCTTCACGACCAACTTCGAGGATCTGGGCGGTCTGCGACAACTGCCCGGGCTGGCCGTGCAGCGGCTCATGGCCGACGGGTATGGCTTCGGCGGGGAGGGCGACTGGAAGACGTCCGTCCTACTCCACACGCTCAAGGCGATGGGTCACGGCCTGCCCGGCGGCACCTCCTTCATGGAGGACTACACCTACCATCTGGCGCCAGGACAGGAACTGATCCTCGGCGCCCACATGCTCGAGGTCTGTCCCACGATCGCAACCGAAACTCCAAAGATCGAGATCCATCCACTCGGAATCGGTGGACGTGAGGACCCAGTCCGCCTCGTCTTCACGGCCGCACCGGGCCAGGGTTTCACCGTGGGCATGGCGGACATGGGCGACCGCTTCCGACTGATTGGTAACGCGATCGAGGTCGTCACGCCACCAGAAGACCTGCCCAACCTCCCGGTAGCCCGGGCGGTGTGGCGTCCCATGCCTGACCTGCGAACGTCCACCGCGTCTTGGCTGATCGCTGGCGGCCCTCATCACACCGTGTTGTCGACGGCTCTGGGTCGCGAGCACCTGCAGGACTTCTCGGACATGGCCGCTGTCGAGCTTGCGTTCATCGACGAATCGACGACGACCGCGAGGCTGTCCCAGGAGCTCAGGTGGAACAGCGCCTACCACCGGCTGGCCCAAGGCTTCTGAGCCGCAGACCAACCCTCCGCTGAGCGCGGCGCGCCGGGCAAATTTCTAAACTGCTTGAATCGAATCATTGTTGAAACCCGTCGCGTCTATCCTCGTCCACTCGGGAGCGTCCGGCCTCGCACAATACCGCGCAGACATCCGTGGCGCTCAATTGTGAAGCGATCCATTGAAACGCTACATCGTCAGCAACGGAGATGATCATGCCCGATCCGACGTACGACCGTGCCGACTCTGTTCGCACAGAGAGTTGATCGTTACCACGATTGCCGTGGCCGTGACGGCCGGCTTCGTAGCGACTTCGGCGTCGGTTGCTGCCGCTGCCGTGGGCGACCAAAGTCTCCCGCGTGACTACTTCCCTGCCCCCCAAGCCAGCCTGGCGCGGTCCTTAGGTGACATCGACCCCGGGACGTGCGCGCAGGAGCCGGCTTCCCAAGCGTGCCAGGGAGGCAGCGAACCCAGCGGGTTCGAGACTGTGAAGGGAAATGCTCCGATGAACGTTCCCGGCCTGGGCATTCCGCTGGGGGGCTTCGGCGCGGGGTCGTTCATGATCAACCAAGCGGGAACCTTCGGACCGTGGAACTTCGGAGGGCAGTCGGGCACGAGCTGGGAGATGCGCATACTTCCCCAGGCCGCCTTTCACGTCCGCGAGCGCATCGGAACAGGTGCCGCTGCAGTCCGCACGCTCGCGACCGATGGACCAACGAACACGGGATCAAACGGCGTCGTCCGGCAGCGCTCTTGGGGTTCGCCCCTGCCGGCATGGAATCGCCTCCGGGCAGGAGACGGCGACTACGCCGCGCTGTACCCGTTTGGCTTCATGAACTACAGGCCCTTCAAGACCGACGTCTCCATGCGGTTCTACTCGCCCATCGTTGCGAAGGAGGATCGTCGAACCTCGATGCCGCTTGCATATTTCGACGTTCGCATCGCCAACCACACCGCCGATAAGGCGCAGGTCTCGGTGATGTTCACCATGCCCAACGCACCCGCCCACGTGGCCGGGACCAGGGCCGACCTGAGCGCGACAGCGCCCGACTCGGTGCGGACCGGGCTCTCCAGCCAGTTCCGGTCAGCAAACGGGATCCAGGCGGTCACGCTCAGCGCCGACGATCCCTCAAACACTCTAGATTCCGCCAAGTCTGAGTGGACCATCGCCGCCAGTCCCGCGGCCGGGCAGAAGGTCTCATACGTGACTTCGTGGAACGGTGAGGGCGATGGAGCCGACATCTACGACGCCTTTTCAAGCACGGGCTCACTTCCTAACGCGAACTTGGACCGCTCTGCCACCGCGGGAGCGATCAGCGTGTCGGCGTCGCTTGCACCTGGAGAGGTAACCACGGTGCCGTTCGCTTTGGCGTGGGACTTCCCCCAGGTTACGTTCGCCAATGACCAAACCGTGTGGATGAAGCGCTATACAGACTTCTACGGGGCGAAGACGACCGAGAGCAACGACTACGTTGCCGGCAGTTATCCCTTCCATCAGAGCTTCGCTATCGCCCGGGACGCACTTGCCGGACGTCAGGCAGCGCTCGACGCTGTCAACCGATGGTGGCAGCCGATCGCCAGCGACCCCGCGTACCCGCTCGAGCAACGCAGGGCGGCACTGAACGAGTTGTCGATGCTGGCCGTCAACAACTCGTTCTGGGAGGGAGGGCTGGTTCGTAACACCGTCGTTCCAACTGGCTTTGCCCAAGCGGGCCCCGGACAACACCTCGGCGCTGGCAATCCAGACGGGCACCTGTTCGGTGTGCAGGACACCGGCGCAGGCGGTACCTCGGGCATGGGAGGAACGACCGACATACAGGCGTACAACTACCGCGCCTACTACACCCTCTTCCCCAATGTCTTCCGCGACCAGCTGCTGGCCGACATCGAGACCGTCAAACTCCACCCAAGCCACAACGCGCAAGACATCTACGCCAACTCGGCCAGCGGTAGCCCGTTCATCACGTGGGGCAACGGATCGGATGCCACCATCCAAGGAGGCACCGACTCCCGCCCCCCAAATCCTGGCCAGACCGAGTGGGGGGACAGCCCCAGCAAATTCATCCTGCAGTGGTACGCGTTCGCCAAACTGAACAACGACCCGGAGCTGTTGCGAGCTGCATGGCCTGCCATCAAGGACGAGATCGCATACCTGAGGGGCTTGGTTCCTGCTGGCACGCATCTGCCGGTCGACTCAGGCTTGTTCACCAACATCTACAACGTAATCCCCCAGGAGGGGACCGGGCTCTACAACTCGCAGCTCTACCTGCTCAGCCTGACCATCGCCAGCACCACCGGGGAGCAGCTTGGCGTGGACACTGCCTATGTTGACGAAGTGAAGTCGGAGTTGGCCGCCGCCAAGAGTCAGTTTGAACTCACCTTCTGGGACCCGGTAACGCAGCATTACCGGTTCTCCACAGGCAGCACCTACCCCGCTGCGCTCTTCATCGATAGCTTCTTCGCGCAATACGTCGCCGAAGACCTCGGCTTGCCGGACGTGGTCGACCCCCTTCATCGATATGCGCAACTGCGGCTCCATCAGGGCCTTTATCGCCGCTATGACAGCAGCGGCCAGATGATCGGCGCCCCGGCACTCGCTCTGCCCGTGGGGCTTGGTTCTCCAGACGGTCAACTTCCACCCGAAGCCCAATGGGTGTGGCCAGGCACCGACCATCTTGCTGCAGCCGATTTCGTCAAGGCCGGCGGGCGCTTCAGCGACCCACAGTTGAAGGCATTCGGTCTGGAGCTTGGGAGGAGCATCAGTGACCAAATCTGGGCGCGCCCCGATAATGCCTTCGCTTTCAACCCGCCCTGCGGCTGGTCCGATACCAGCACATACGTTTACGACTACCCGGCCTACTCCCAGGCTCTCGCGGTCTGGGGTTTGATGAACGCGATCAAGCCCATCACCGTGTTGACGAGCTGATCGCCGGCGAGCCACGTCGAAACTCGAGTTCCTGGTGGCATGGGCGTGAGAGCGCCAACAACCCACGGCCGCTCGCCCCCAGCAAGTGGGCATTTGTGAAACGATGTGGGGCCCGATACGAGCCGGCGCCCGTCATTGACTCATCGGGTAGGAGATGACCATCGCATCAAAGGAGCCCGCAAGGACCGCCAGCGTCAAGAACGTTGCGGCCTTTCCTTGGCGTCTCCTTGAGCACGGTCTCCAACGTCCTCAACCGACCTAGCCGCGTCAACGAGGACACCGGAGCCAAGGTGGAGCACGCCATAGCGGTCCTGTGCTTCGTCCGAAATGAATCAACACGTCAGTTTAGGGCGGCAAAAGCAGCGTCTTGGCCTACGTGCTGCTCGACCGCCAGCAATCCCTCCTTCATGGACGTCGCCCAAGGCGTTGAAGACGAAGCGTACGAGTCCGACTTCTCACTCTTCATCTGCAGCATCGACGAGGACCCCACCCGCGAACGCACCTACCTCCGACGCCTGGAAGAACGGGGCGTCCAAGGCGTCCTCATCACGCCAGTGGACGTAGATGACGAACTCCTCGACGACCTTCCGAGACGCGCTACACCGGTGGTTGTCCTGGACCGCACGCGCGCGGGCACCGCCTTGGATCACTGCTCGGTCAGCGTGGATGACGTGCTCGGAGGCCGGCTCGCCACGCAACACCTGCTCGAGCTTGGTCACGAGAGAGTCGCATTTGTCGGTGGCCCGAGTCGGCTAGGGCAAGTGGCAGACCGCTGCGATGTCGCCTACTCAACTCTCACGGAGAGTGGCTTGTCCCGCGATCGCCTCGTGGATATAGCCACCTCGGCATTGACGGTTTCCCAAGGCAGGGAGGCTGGCAGCCGCATTCTTGGGCTTCCTCCCGAGCTGCGACCGACCGCTGCGTTTGGCGCTAATGACCTGGTCGCCATGGGTCTCTTGCAGCGCTGCGTGACGTCGGGCCTGCGGGTGCCGCAAGACCTGGCCATCGTCGGTTATGACGACTTTCACTTTGCGGCGGCCGCTTCCGTCCCACTGACGTCGGTGCGTCAAACCGCGTTACGAGCTCGGACGGGCCGCGGCCAAGCTGCTCCTGAGGGAACAAGCCGATGTCGATCATGCGCATGAGCGACTGGTCTTCAAACCAGATCTCGTCGCTCGAGCCTCGACGGTTCGCGGATTGGAAGTTCGGCCGTCTCCCTCTACGCAAGCGAACCGCCTCTCAGGCTGCGACCAGATCGTTCGCGGCGGCGAGGCAACGGAGACGGCTGTTGAGCCGGTCAGCGGTAGTGCGCCCCCGCCCGTGATCGACATAACGGCGCCGAGCTCTAGCCGCCGTGCAGCATCTCCAAGCGCATGCCAACGCCGGTTGGCGGTGCGGGCAGCCGAGGGCGGCCACCCCGCCGTGGTGGGGGCGTGGCGTCTCGCCGCCGCCACGCAAGACCCCGGCATGGCCGCATATCGGCGCGAATGAGCGACGGTCATCCCGCCAAGGCGCAATGGGATGGCGGCGCCTCGACCATGTCGAGAGTCTGGGGAACTGATTGCGGCGCACGGGATATCTGCTGGTCAGCGCACGCTGTGAGCGTCCGCTCTTCAGGCAGAGGCGAACGCGCAGGTCAAGGGTGGCTTCCTGCGTGATCGGCGACATCTTCGTGCAACATCGCGAGCCCCAAGCTCTAGTGCAAGTCGGTGGCGTCGCTGTCGTCGGCGATCTCGGAGAGGGCTTCAGCGATATGTGGGTCTCTGCTTTCAACGGCGTGCATGGACCCGATGGCCTCGTCCCAGTCTGCTCGTTCACGCCGTTTCGCAGCTCGAGCGTTGTGGTCTCAGTTCTGGTCTCATTCGCCGGCGTTCATGGCGGTTCGTCCGTTGTCGTCGCGGCAGCGGCTGAGCACGTTAGGGGTCTGACTGACCCGCCATGAACTGGGCTTCGCAGTTCTCGAAAGCGAGTGAGGCGAGTGAGCATCTGGCTTGTGCCGCGATTGTGCCCAGGCTCCGTCGCGCTGCACTATATGCATCCATGCGGCGCCCCCCGAGCACGTCGTCACTCCGTGCGCTGGCTTCTTGAAGCCTTCGCAATGAGAAGGCCAGGGGTTCGAGTCCCCTCAGCTCCACCGACTGGCACCGTGTCTGACCTGCGGAACCATCGCAGGATGGACAGGGTGTCTTGCTATGTGACCGCTTGGGCTTGTGCCCCATGTGACGCCCGCGCACGCGTGCACTCCATGCAGTGGCTTTGCCCTTCTCACTTGGGCCAACGCTCGCGGTTCTGGGGGTGGGCTCCCACGAGCACTGACTCCAATCAGACCCACCTCCTCAGGCCCGGCTACCCGCGCGCCAAGGCGCGCAACCTGTACCTGCTCCGGATCCTCGACGCCGGTCCCTGCACCGCTCGTGGGCGGTGCAGGGGCGCCCGGGGTATCAGCCGGCGAAGGCCTCCCGGAAGGCGGCCAGTGCCTCGTCGGGGTCGCCGCTCGCCCAGGCCTCGAGCCCTACCACGCCGGTGTATCCGGCTTCCGCGAGGGCGCAAGCGATGGCGGCGTACCGGATCTCGCCGGTGCCCGGCTCGCAGCGGCCGGGCACGTCGGCCACCTGCACCTCGCCGACCCACGGCAATGCCTTGCGGCACAGCTCGATGAGGTTCCCCTCGCCGATCTGCGCGTGGTAGAGGTCGAGATTGAGCCGCAGGTGCGGTGAGTCGACGCGCCTGACCAGGGCGAGGGTGTCGGCCGCCTTCGCGAAGGGCGTGCCGGGGTGGTCGACCGCGGTGTTGAGGTTCTCGAGCACGAAGGTCACGCCCTCGCGCTCGCCCAGCTCGGCGATCCGGGTCAACGTGCGGCGGGCGGTGTCCCACATCCGCGGTGTCACCTCGTCGGCGGGCACCACCGGCAGGCCGCGGTTGTCCAGGCCCGTGCCGTGCAGGTTCAGGCTCGGGGTACCGAGCCGGCGAGACACCACGACCGATTCGGCCGCGGTGCGCAGCAGAGCGTCGGCCCCGGTCTCGTCGGCGAGGGTGCCGGTGGTGTAGCCGGTCATCGAGGTGAAGACGACGCCGGATGCCGCGAGCGCCTCCAGCTCGTGCAGGTCGTGGTTTCGCCAGTCCCAGATCTCGGCGGCGAAGCCTGCGTCGTGGATGGCCCGGATGCGGTCGGCGACCGGGCGGTCGACGTAGAGCATCTCGGCGCTGGCGGCGAGGACGAACGGCGAGCTGTTCATGCCGAGGCCTCCGCTCCGACGCGGACCGTGCCGCCGGTGGTGACCGAGTTGACGCACGCGAGGGCGATGGCCAGGGCGGCCTTGGCGTCCGCACCGGTCACGACCGGAGCCGATCCGTTCGCGACGGCGGCGCAGAACGACGAGAACTCACCGGCGTAGGCGTCGCCGAGCAGCTCGGTGTCACCGCGGGCAGTCAGGCCGTGCACTCCCTGGCCGTCCCAGTGCTCCATCGTCACTTGGCGGGGGCTGCCGATCGTGACCATACCGCCGCTGCCGAACACCTCGGCGCGCACGTCGTAGCCGTAGGTGGCCGAGAAGTTCGCCTCCGCCACGGCGATCGCACCGTTGTCGTAGCGGATCGTGACGACGGCGGTGTCGAGCAGGCCGCCCTCCTTGAAGTCCGGCGCCACGAGCGCGTCGGCCATGGCGGACACCTCGACGGCCTTTGCGCCCGAGTTCATCCAGTTGAGCAGGTCGAAGTCGTGGATCAGGGTCTGGGTGAAGATCGTCCACGGCGGCACTCCGCCGGGGTTGGCCAGGCCCGGGTCACGGGTCACCGAGCGCAGCAGCTGCGGCTGCCCGACACCACCGCCGTCGACGACGGCCTTGGCCGCGATGAAGTCGGCCGCGAACCGGCGGTTGAACCCGACCTGCAGCGGCACGCCGGACGCCTCCGCGGCGGCGATCGCGCGGTCGGCGTCCGCCAGAGTCATCGCCATCGGCTTCTCGCAGAAGATCGCCTTGCCCGCCGCGGCCACCTCGACGACCAGGTCTGCGTGGGCGGTCGAGGTGGCGGCGATGACGATCGCGTCGACGACGGGGGAGGTGATGAGGGCCGAGGGCGTCTCGAACTCGCGCACACCGAGCTCGGCCGCGAGGGCGGTCGCGCCACTTGGGCGGGCGTCGGCGACGCCGGCGAGGTCGGCCTCGGGCACGCGGCGGGCCAGGGTCTGGGCGTGGAACGTGCCGATGCGGCCGGTTCCGATGACTCCGATGCGCACGGGGGTCATGGTGTTCTCCTTCGAGCCTTGAACGATCTGTTGGCCGAGCCCACGGCGGCTTTTGGTGTGGCCCAGACCCAGAACGTGCTCCGCGCGGTTCGCTGCCTTGCCAGTCATGGAACTGCGGTCGTCATGATCACCGAGGATGTGGCGTCCGTCGTGCGAGTGTGTGACCGAGCGGAAGTGCTCCGGCATGGACAGTGCGTCTATGAGGGGCGCACGACCGACTTGACGGAACTCGAGCTTCTTGCAGTTGATGGCTGGCGTCTCGAAAGAAGCACGTGCCACTAGCCCGCCCTAAGCTCCGCCGATTCAGATCCCTGCCGCTGAGACACGGATCGGGCGAAGGCCGCGGGCTCGTGCACTGGCATCACCACTCCAGCGGACGGTCGCTGGTTGGCGCGGCCCGGACGCAGTGCCGCGGGCGAGGCGCTGCAAGCCGAGCACCGGATCGACGCGCTCCAGGGGCTGGTGGCAACGCCGTTGCTGGGGGCGTCCAGCTCGATGGAAGTGCGTGAGCGGTTTGGCCGGATCCCCTCCACTTTGGACCTGAACGATCTTACCGACGGCCTGAGGCGCTCTCCCGGTTCGTTCATGGGGTCGCTCCTTGGGTGGGAACGGCGTCTCGGCTTGCCGCTCTGGGTCTTCCGCTGGTGCATCGCAGGTGCGGCCTACGTTCCGATGGTGGCTGGCGGACGGTCGCCTCGGGGCACGCGGGCGGCGTTGCGGCTGATGATGCGGACGTAGTCCTCCCAGAGCGATGGCAAGAGCTGGTGGCCCATGTCGGCGTAGAGGTGCAGTTCGGCTCCCGGAACCGCCGCGGCAGTGGCGACGCCGCCGGAGAAGTCGATCAGGAGGTCCTCGAGCCCATGGATGACCGCTGTCGGGACCGTCAGCCCCCCGAGGGCATCGGTGCGATCGGCGCTTCGTCGGACGGCGTCCATTTGGCGTTGCCCCCCTTCGGGGTAGTAACAGCGGTCGATGGTCTCTTCGGCGTTGGCGCGGATCCACTCCTCTGAATACTCGGCTAGCCCGCATGCCCGTTCCCGCTCGATGTAGTCGCGGATAGCTTCCTCTCGCTCGCGGGCAGGCTCCCGTTCGCGTGTGTCCCAGACATCGGGGTGGGTTGTGATGAATGCGGGACCCGGAGCCGAGTAGATCGAGCACAGGCTGAGGACCCTGTCCGGGTGCCGGATCGCGAAGTCTTGGGCGATCATCCCGCCCATGGACTGGCCGACGATGTGCGCGGCGTCGATCCGCAAGGTGTCCAGAAGACCAGCGAGGTCGTCGGCCATGTCGGAGAGCCCGTAGGGAGCCTTGCCATCGCACTTGGTGGAGAGCCCGACGTCCCGGTTGTCGAACTGCACAACCCGAAAGCCTTGGTTGACCAGAAGTTCGCGGAGTCCCGCGGGCCAGGAGATCAGCTGTGCTCCTTGGCCAGCTATCAGAACCATCGTGGGTGCGGAAGGGTCCCCATGTCCTTCGTAGTAGAGAGAGATGCCGTTGGCGCTGGCGTGCGGCATGGAGGTCTCGCCTTCTGTGGTGATGGTGAGCGGGGCTGGTGCTAGGCGCCAGCTAGGTCAAGCGGTTAGAGGGCTGGGGCGGCCGCGTCGGAGCTGGCCGCATGCACCGCTGGGGCGGCCTCAACGAGCCCGGCCATCATGTGTACCAACGTCTGGGGGCTCATCTCGGTGGCCTTGGAGTCGGCGACCAGCCTCCCGCGGTTGAGAATCACGTAATGGTCGGCGACCTCGCGGACGATCTCGATGTCGTGACTGATCAGTACGACCGCGGCGCCGGCAGCAGCGAGCTCCTTGACGAGAGCGACCACGTTTCGGGTCTGGTGGACGCCCAGCGCGGCGGTCGGTTCGTCGAGGATGACGATCTTGACGTCCGGCGATACGACACGGCTGATCGCCACGGACTGACGCTGCCCGCCGGAAAGGTCGGCGAGGGGTCGGTACATGTCGCTGAGGTTCACGCCGAGCGATCCCAGGCGCGTCCGGGAAGCCTGTTCTGCGGCGCGCCGGTCGAAGATCCTGACCAGACCGACCTTGAACCGGCAGGGCTCGTTGCCCAGTGTGAGGTTGTATGCCGCGCCGAGGTTCTGACAGATTGCGAGGTCCTGCCAGACCGTTTCGACCCCGGCGTCGCGAGGGTTCTCGGTCTTGGTTGGCGCCACGTCATCGCTGTCATTGATGAGGATTTCGCCGCTGCTGGGCTTGACGGCACCGGCGAGCACCTTGACCAAGGTGCTCTTGCCGGCTCCATTGTCGCCGAGCAGACACGTGATCTCGCCGTACCTGACGTCGAAGCTGATGTCGTGCAGAGCCTGCACCGCGCCGTAGTTCTTGGAGACACCCTGGACTCGTGCAGCGAGCGTGCCCCGACGGGGGGTCTCGAGGTGCATGTCACCGAGGCGCTTTCCCACTTCCGGCGTGTGCGCGGCTCTCCCTCCTTGGTCGGCGGCCGCGGTCGTGGTCCTGACCCTGGCTCGGTAGCGCGTGTACTGGTCGGCTGCGAGTGCGAGGAGGAGGATCGCGCCTTTGGCGATCTGCTGGAAGTAGTCGGCGAAGCCAAGGAAGACCATCGCGGCGTCGATGGTGCCGAGCAGGACGACGCCCATGAAGACGCCGAGGGGCCGCCCTGCCCCACCGTTGAAGGCCACACCGCCGACGATCACCGCGGTCAGCGTCTCCAGCTCGAAGTTCAAGCCGATGTCCGCGGAGCCGCTTTGGATGCGTGCGGTGGCAAGGACAGCTACAACGCCCATCGTGAGGCCCATGAAGATGAAGTCGAGCAGCACTGCCCGAGAGACGTTGATGCCCTCACTTCGGCAGGCGGCCGGGTTTCCGCCGATGGCGAATCGCCGGACCCCCCCGGTCGTCCTGGTCAGGAACAGCGCACAGATTGCGAAGTAGAGCAGCGCGATCCACACCGGCGTCGGGATGGTGGCCATCTTGCTCAGGCCAAGCTCCAGGAACGCGTTCGGGAACCCGAACACCGCCTGCGAGCCGGACAGTGCATAGGCCAGGCCGAAGTACACGAAGGATAGGCCGAGCGTGACGATCAGAGGCGAGATGCTCAGCAGCCGCACCGCGTACCCATTGATCAGGCCAAGCAGTGCACCCACACCAAGACCCACGGCTAGCGCCAAGACGGCGGAGTGGGTGTCGCGGGCGGTGAGCGCCGTGAGAACACTCAGCAGGCTCAGCTGGCCACCGATGGACAGGTCGACGTTGCCCGCCACCACAAGCCGCATCGCTGCGGACGCCGCGATCAGCAAGCTTGAGACGTTGAGGATGATCGTCTGAATGTTGGCCTCGGTCAGGAAGTTGGAGGCCCGGGTCTGGACGAAGAAGCTCACCAGGACGATGAGCACCGCCAGACCCCACCGGCTGGACCCTCCGCCGGGGTGGGCGGTCGCGCGCCGGGTCCGACCACGCCCAGTTGCGCGGGGGCGGAACCCTTCAATCAGACTGGACATGTCACTTGACCTTGCCATCGAAGTAGGTACCGCGGGTGGCGTACGACGTGCTTCCATAAAGGTGGAAGTACTTGTCACCAGCAGTCTTGTACGCCGCCGCCGGATCCGAGACAGAGTTGTTGTACTCGTCGATCGAAGCGGGACTGTCGATCTTGACCGCCGGCACCAGGACGAGTTCGGGGATGTTGAGTCCCTTGAGCCATCGGTCGGACATGTCACTCAGCAAGGAACCGAGGATCGCGAAGTTGAACGCGTAGGTCGCCTTGTAGGGTCCACCCGACTTCACCTCATGAACGGCCTGCGGGTCTCCGTCCACCCCGAAGAGGGCCAGGCTGGGATCAGCGCCGCGGCCGGCTGCACGCAGGGCCGCCAGGGCACCCAACGACAGCGTGTCACTGCCATCCACAACGTTGACCGATGGGTCCTTCTGAAGGATGGACGACATCAACTTGTTCCCCTGCTCCTGCGTCTGCGGGTTGCCAGGGATGTCGGCAACAATCTGCACGCCTGCCGGCCGCGTCTTCATCACCTCACGCCATCCCCTGTCCCGGGGTGCAACCGCCTCGTTGTAGTCGAAGTTGAAGTGGACGATCTTCGCCTTGTTGTCCAGGTGCCGCGCGATGTAGTCCAGCGTGCCGTGTGCCAGCTGCTTGCCGATCTCGTACTGGCTCGCTGTCATCTGCATGCTGGCGGGCATGTTGAACGAGAACGTCCCGATGCCCTTTTTGCTCGCGTTCTTCAGAACGGGCTCCTGCGCAGCCGGGTTGAGATCCTGGGCGAACATGGTGCCAACCTGGCGCTGCACAAATGCATTCATCTGCTCCACAGCCTTGGAGCTGTTCGAGCCGTTGACGGCTTGGAACGTTTGCAGGTCTGCTGCCTTGGCCCCAGTCTCACTGGCGTCCGCGAACTGCTTGATCGGGCCCTCCACCTGCACCAGGCTCAAACCCAGCTGATGAGCAAGTGGCGACTTCGTGCCCACCTTGGAGGACGGAACGAACTTGTCTGTCGGTTGCGTCGTCACGGGGGCACCTATCGACCCTGTCCCGCTGGACGTGGCCGCGTCGCTCAGGCCGGACGAGCAGGCCGCCGTCAGACAGGCGACAGCCAGGCCGCCGGCAAGCCATCCGCCGGACCGCGCCGCGCCGTTGCGACCTCCACGCCAACTGTTTCCATCCATCTGATGCCTCCTCGTTGTGGCTGCCCCGCCACTGCGACGGTGCTTCGTTAGCGCGCGCTAACGCGGGTTCCATTAGAGCGCGCTAACACGACCACGTCAAGACCCTGGCTTGAGAAGAGTCGCCGGGGCAGGGTCGCCGTGGCGTGAGGAGGTAGCGCGCGCTAAAGTGCCCACAGGAAAGCGGCACGGGCGGAGAGGTATCGATGAGCGTGACCCAAGAGGACGTCGCCGCACGCGCCGGAGTGTCGCGTGCGCTGGTGAGCCTCGTCATGCGCGAGTCCCCCAGGGTCTCGGCATCCAAGCGTGAGGCGGTGCTCCGAGCGGCTGGCGAGCTGGGCTACACGCCGAACGCCCACGCTGCCCAGCTGGCCAGCCGGCGCACCATGACCCTCGGGCTGGTCGTGATGGAAATGCAGAACCCGCTCATGTCTCGGGTCATTCAGGCTGCCGAGGACCGGGCAGAGGAGGCAGGTTACGGCGTATCCCTCGCCGTAGGCGACATGGACCCAGCGGTCGAGCGCCGGGCCGTCAACCGGCTTCTTGGGCGCCGCGTAGATGGCCTGATCCTCGCCGCCTCCCGGCTTCCATCGGACGAGATCCGCGACCTTGCGGCACAGGTGCCGGTCCTTGTTGCCGGTCGTCGGGTCAACGGTGTGGACACCGTTGCCGTGGATGACCGAAGCGGGGCCCGTCTGGCCGTTGAGCATCTCATCAATCTCGGGCACAAGAGAATCGCCCACATTGACGGCGGTGATGGGCCGGGAGCCCAAATCCGCCAGCGTGCCTACCGCCAGACGCTGGAAGCGCATGGCCTTCCTGCGCAGGTCCCGTCAACCACCGGTGGATACACCGAACGCGGCGGAATCGCCGCTGCTCAGGAGCTGTTGGAGGGCGCAGATTCCCCCACGGCCATTTTCGCTGCCAACGATCTGAGCGCCCTCGGCGCGCTTGCCGTGGCCAAGGACATGGGACTACGTGTCCCAGCTGACCTGTCAGTGGTCGGATTCGACAATACGCCCCTGAGTCAGCTGCAATACGTCAACCTAACTAGCGTCAATCAGCCAGGTCCGGACATCGGAATATTGGCGGTTGCCACCCTGGTGGGGCGCATCGATGACCCGGAGCAGGCGCCCCGAACGAGGCTACTTACCCCCGAGCTGCGTGTGCGACGGACCACGGCTGCCCCCTCCGGGCGCTGAAGACAGGCGCGGGACACGGCAGACTGGGACAAGGCCATCGGTGAGCTCCTTCCGGTGAGTACTTGGCGGTACACACCGAAGATCCCGCCGATGGCTCTACCTCTTCGAAGCCGCGCCGGTCACCCCCAAACCCCACCACTCGGCGGGACCCTCACCACCGTTGAATCGAGATTCTTCCGGACGGATTCATGACAGCCATGAGCCGTTGGCGGGTGGTGCGTCAAAGTGGGCTACTAGAGGATTCCCTCAGGGCCGGTGTCTGGCCAGACTCGGTCCAGGTGCCCGGCGGGACGCTCTCTAGTGGGCTGCCCACCCTTCGCGGGTGTGGCTCTCTTCCGGCTTGCTGCCCACCGGGTGCCGCTGACGAGGCGTGGCTCAAGAGACATCGCATGTTCCTATCGCGTCAAGGCAGGGCTGTCTTCTGTGCTGGCGTCGTCGGCGCCTCGGCCTCTTGATAGGCGTGGTGGGCCATGGGACTGCGAGAGGTCGCCGACGGGTAGGTGCGGGACGGGAAGGCGTGGCTTTCGTTGTAGGTCGAGCCGGTGGTCAGACAGTGGTGCAGCATGCCGAGGCCGCGGTTGGCCAGGTGGCGGGAGGCGGCGGAGTGGCTGTCACCGGCGGCTCGCCTGCGGTCGTAGTGGGCTCGCGCCCCGTGTGAGTGGGCCAGCAGGGGTAATGACCACAGGTAGGCGGCCTGACCGAGGCGCTTGTTGCGCACGACTCGCATGGTGACCAGCTTCTTGGTGCCGCTGGCTCTGGTGATGGGGGCGGTGCCGGCGAACGCTTTGAGTCCGCGGGCGGTAGCGAACCGGGTGTGGTCGTCGCCGATCTCGCTGAGGATCCGCGCGCCGAGGACTGTGCCGAGACCGGGGAAGCTGCTGATGATCCGGGAGTCGGGGTGAGCGTGGTAGGCGATCTCGAGCTGCTCCTGCAGGGCTTGGATGTTCTCCACGAGGGTGGTGAGCGCTCGGACATAGGCGCTGGCCTGGGCTGCCATCGCCTTCTCGACGAGGGCTGGTTGACGCAGCTGTGCTGCTCGCAGCCCGGTCAGGATTTTCTCCACATCTCGATCCACGTACCGGCTCCGGCCGGCTCGCCGCAGCGCGGCGGCAAGCGATGAGGGGCGCAACTTCGACACGGTCGCAGGGCTGGGGGCCAGCATGAGCGTGGCGCGGGCCTCACGGCTGGACAGGTCCTCGAAGGTGGCCAGGACCCCGGGATAGTACTCCCGAAGGACCGATCGAAGCTTGCCGACGGTCTGCTGGCGGTCCCAGATGGCGTCCTGATGAGCACGGGCCAGCACTCTGATGCTGGCCGCCAGCTCGGAGTCCTGTGGAATGAGCCGGTGCACCGTCGGGTCGGTGCGCACGATGTTGGCGAGCACCAGCGCGTCGGCGGCGTCACTCTTGGACCTGCTCGGGGCGTGCCGGTCGCGGTACCGGGCCACCGAGAGCGGGTTGATCGCGTACACGCTGACGCCGGCGGCGCGCAGGTTGGCCACCAGCAGCCCCTTGGCGGTTTCTATCGCCACTGGGATGGGTGTCTCGCAGCCGTCGTTGTGCACGGCCAGCAGGTCCATCAGCTGACTGAAGCCGGCGGCGGTGTCCTCGATCCGGACCTTGGTGACCAGGGCGCCTGCCTCATCGACAATCGCAATATCGTGATGATGTTCGGCCCAGTCAATCCCACACCAACGTTGCATCCGGTCCTCCTGTTTCGAGTTCGTCCTGTCGGTTGAGCCGTGGAGGAAGCGCAGCGCCCTAATGATCAGGCCTCTGGGGGCCACCATCGCATCAGCCGTACACGACCTCGTCCCTGACGACCGCCGGGCCCGATCTTCGACAGAGCTCGCGGCTCAGGGAACGCAAGAGCTGACCAGCGGCGCCGCTCAACAACGACACTCCCACCGAGGAAGGCCACGCGCGGGAGACGCTTCTTATCCGTTCATTAAGGGACTGCCCTGCTCGTAGTAGACGTGCCCACCTCGCCGTTCACACCGGTTCGAGATCAGGCGGGAGCAAGAGCATGGGACGCATCATCATGGGGTCGATCCCCACAAGCTGTCGGCGACGATCGAGGTCGTCGACCATCAGGAACGCAAGCTCGGACACGGCCGGTTCACCACCGACAAGGCCGGGTTCGCCGCGATGCGCAAGTACGCCAAGACGTGGCCGAGGCGCGTGTGGGCGGTCGAGGGCGCGAACGGCGTCGGTCGGCCGTTGGCACAACGACTGCTCGAGGCTGTCGAGGACGTCGTCGACGTCCCGGCCAAGCTCGCCGCCCGAGCGCGGCTGCTGGACACCGGGCACGGCCGCAAGACCGACGCCCACGACGCGCACTCCGTGGCGGTCGCCGCGGTCCGCGCCAAGGACCTGCGGGTCCTGGCGGTCGACCCCCAGCTCGAGGTGCTGCGGATGCTCATCGAACGACGTGAGGCACTGACCCGCCGCCGGGTACAAACTGTCGCCCAGCTTCAGGCCCTATTGGCGGAACTGCTTCCGGGACAGGCGAAGAAGGACATCACCACCGGCCAGGCCAAGCGGATGCTGGTCTCGGTCCGACCGCGCGACATGGCGGGGAAGACCCGCCGCCGGATCGCCGCCGATGAGCTCGCCGAGCTCATCGCCGTCGAGGCCAAGACGAAGAAGGCCACCGCCGAGCTCAGGACGATCGTCGCCTCCCGGGGCCCGCACCTGACCGACATCCACGGTGTCGGCCCGGTCGTCGCCGCCCGGGTCCTGGCCGATGTCGGCGACGTCGCCCGGTTCGCCGACCGCAACCGGTTCGCGTCCTGGACCGGGATCGCACCCCTGGACGCCTCCTCCGGAGAACAGAACCGCCACCGCCTCTCCCGCGCGGGCAACCGCCGCGTCAACCACATGATCCACATCGCCGCAGTCAGCCAGCTCCGGACCGCCACCGACGGGCAGGCCTACTACCGTCGCAAGCGCTCCGAAGGAAAGAAGCCCCTCGAAGCCCTGCGCTGCCTCATTGGAGGAGTATCGGGGGCGCGGCCGGGCCGGATGTCTGGTCGTGGCTGTCGGTCGTGTCGGGGGATGGC
>NZ_JAPYZV010000012.1 GCF_027812955.1 Pedococcus sp. 5OH_020 | reverse complement strand
CTCGCCCGCGAAGTGTTCACCGCACTACGCGCCGACTACGCTCTCATCACCACTTGACGATCTATAGGAGCGTCCTCGGCCAGCTCCTTGAGCATGTCGATGTCCAGCGCCTGGTTGGCGACCAGCTTCTTCAGCCGCGCGTTCTCGGCCTCCAGCTCCTTGAGCCGCTTAGCCTCGCTGGCCTTCATCCCGCCGTACTGGGACCGCCAGCGGTTCCACGTCGCCTCGGAGATCTCCAAGGTGCGCAGCACCTCCGTCAGATCCGAGCCGTCATTGAGCAGCCGCTCGCCCTCCCGCAGCTTGCGGACCACCTGCTCGGGGGTGTGCCGGTGTCGCTTCATCGTGATCGTCCTCCTTGCCCACAGTGTGGGCTCTTGGACTCTCACAACGGGTGGACCACTCCGGAGGGGTCACGCCATCATCTCGATCGCGGTGCGGCAGAACTCCCACACGGCTAAGGCATGTCAAAAACGTTGACTTGCCGGAGTTGTTTCCGCCAGCAAGGAGCGTTATTCCAGTCGGTGGAGATCCACCGCCTCTTCTTTGAACTGCTTAAACCGGGGAAGCGTGACACGGCGGATCCCAGAGAGTCCCCAAGCATGTCAGCACTCCTACCCAGCCGTGTGGAAGCAGGCCGTATTCCATTCCGCACACATTAGACACAGCCGCTGACTGAAACGCGCGCCTCCATCGCCCACGGCGCCACGCCCCTACCTGGGCCTGCGGCAGGACGCCGTCGAAGTGGGCGAAGTGCCCCACGTCGGGGTCCTTGACCGGGCGCAGGGGCGCCGTTCCAGGGATTGGTCCTGGCGGCGGGGGAGCGGTACGCCGACAGCTGTTACCCCCCAGCGGCTTCATCGCCGATCTGCCAGCGCAGCGCCAAGTCCGAACTAAGGGACATTCGGCGTCGTCCGGGAGGACCTCACCGCGCAACACCAAGCCGCCCCTGGTTGACAGCCTCACGAGTTGGTTGCGAAGCCTAGTCCGAAGAAGACAACGAGACCCACAACCCAAAGCACGATCAACTGGGGGTCGGTGAAGTACTGACCGAGAGCAAACCACACAACCGCGGAGCAGGCTAGGAAGGAGACAATCCCTCCGAAGACTGTCTTCGTGGCAATGAAGAAGCTGCCCAAGCCGAGGAGAAACCCGAGCAACGACGCTACAGGAATGCCCCAGTCCATGCCAACATTGTGCCCTCTGCGCGCGGTTAGATGAAGCAGGGCTGACGTGGCCAAGTTCGCCGACGCAACCGGTTCGCTTCTCGACCGGCACCGCGTCCTTAGATGCCTGCTTCGCGAGCACAAGCCGGTACCTGTTCCCGCGCAGGAGTTGGCGGGTCAGCCAGATGAGCCCACGATGGTCGCGCGGGTGGACCAGTCGGGACTACATCGGAAGTCGGCCCGGTCGCTCGGCGGTGATCGTGGTTCCACAGCGGTACGGCCAGCCCTACCTCCGCACCTTTGCGGACGGTCAGTGGAACAACAACCTCCTCTCGCTCCCGCGCCTTAGCAGGAGGGACGTCTGCAGGCGGCGTTAAGACGCAAACTCGCCAGACCTGCACAGCTACTTCCCGACCGCAACTATGAAGCAGGCCCTAAGCAGCGGGTGAGGGCGTGACCTGTTCATTCCGATCGGCTCGGCGCCGTGCAAGTGTTCCGTTCATCGAGCCCCTTCAGCGTCTTGAATGAACCTCGAGAGCGCCTGCCGCCAAACCCGAAATTCGGAGTGGACCTCTACCAGGAGCTCATCGTGCCGCCAACGCTAGGGTCCCGCTGCCTACCCCCACGTGGGATGGGTTAGCAGGCCCCGCAACCCTGGATGGCGACTGTGCATCGTCGGGTGAAGTTCGCATGTCAGCGGCCGGTGTGTTGCCTTCACCACGATCGGGGCTCCCTCACCCACACCAGCCAAGGTAATCCAACGAGCCCCCCCGGCCGTACCGTCATGATCGCGATGTCGAGGAGCGGGGCCTCCGCAATCACGGTAGCCAACGGTGACTGCGGACGGCGTCATGAGGCGAGCGTGCCGATAGATGGGCAGTCTCGCGATTTCTCGCACTAAAGGGGGCGAAGTCGAACCATCCGGGATCCGAAAGGTGTAAGACTGCCGTGGCCACAACAGATGGGCGGGTCCGTGATCGCATACGAACGCTTCAAACTAGCGCTGTCTTCGGTAGAGGGGGCGCAGTGGCGTGCCTTTGAGGTGCTTGCCACAGTCTTCATGGCGGATCAGTACCCCTCCCTGCGACCCATGGCGTCCGCGAGCGGCGACGGCGGCCTCGACGCTCAGCTGTGGCAGCCGGATGACGACGTCGCTGTCGCCCTTCAATTCTCCGTTCGGAAGGACTGGGAGACGAAGATTGTCGAGACGTGCAAGCGTCTCCGGAGCACACATAAAGACGTCAAGATTCTCGTCTTCGCGTCCAACCAGGAAATTGGCCCTGCAGCCAACAAGTTGAAGAAGACTGTTCGATCCGAGTTCGGCGTCTATCTTGACGTACGCGACCGCGAATGGTTCTTGTCCAACAGAAATCACGGAGCTGCGTCGACTGCGGAAGCAGAGGAATTTGCAGCAAAGATCGTCGACCCCCTCCTTGGCGACGTGTCGTCAATGGGCCGACAGGCCCAGGCCCTCGATGATCTAGAGGCGAAGGCTGCGTTCGTATATTTGGGTCTGCAATGGGAGGACGACACGCGCGAGAAGGGACTGACAAAACTGTGCATGGAGGCCATGGTGAGGGCCGTCCTCCGCGACACGACATCCGAGCAGCGCATGCCTCGCCAGCAGATACACGAACAAATAAAAAAGCTTTTGCCTGCCCAAGACCGCAACTCGCGAGCCGCTCAGGTGGACGGCGCGCTGAAGCGGCTGTCGAAGGTGCATATTCGCCACTGGACAAAGGTCGATGAGTTCTGCCTGACCTGGGCCGAGCGAATACGCCTCCACGAGCGATTGGCAGAGATGGACGCCCTCGACGTCATTCTGCGTTCCGAACTTCGTACCGTTGTGCTGAGGGTTGCCAGCGAGGACGGCGTCGAGCTTGTTCAAGGGATGACTGATGAGGCAGTTGAACGGGCCAGAGGAGCTCTCGAGAGGGTGCTCTTGCAGCGTGGCGAGGCGTTCGCCGAAGCCGTCGTCAACGAGCGGGGCGCGAATCTTCGCTTCGATGAGGTGGAAGCTCTGGTCTACGCCGATCTGGCGACCAATGTCCCAAGGGTTGTGGTGGAGCCGCGCCTCGTGGTCGCCGCCTTGCTTCACGTCATGAGTGAGCCGTCAGAAGAAGTCAGGCGTTACCTGCGGAGTCTCGCGGACACATATACTTTGTTCGCTTTCATGCGGGAGACTCCCGACGTGCAGTCCGCCGTTGTGAAGATTTTCTCCGAGGGCGACATCTGGTTGGACACCACGGTCGTTCTACCACTAATGGCCGAAGATTTGCTCGACGAGTCTCACCGCGCCCATTCCGCAATGCTGATGGCGGCCAGGGAGGCCGGGCTGAATCTATTTGTCACTGACGGGGTGCTTGAGGAGCTGGCGTCCCACGTGCACCGGTCTCGAGGATACTTCCATTCGCAAGAGCACGGCAGCCCCTATGGGCGCACTCCGTTCCTGCTGGCTTGTTTCCGGCTCAGCGGCCGCCCTGGCGCTGACTTCGAGGCTTGGCTCGAGACATTCTGTGGGAAATCTAGGCCGGAAGATGACATCGCCGACTACCTGAGTGACTGTTTCGGCATCCGTGTGCAGAATTTGGCGGAATTTGCGGACTTGGGAGATCCAGTTCTGAGGGCCCAAATCAGTGAGATTTGGCACGAGGCGAGGGATGAGCGCGATCGAAGGGCTATTGCGGCTGGCGGTGTGGCGCTAGACGCGGGCACGCGCAGTAGGCTGGTTGCCCATGACGTAGAGAATTACTTGGGGACGCAAATGCGACGTGAATCAAAGCGGGAGCGTCGATCGGCCTTCGGTTTCAAGACTTGGTGGCTCACTCTTGATGGTGCCGCCTTTAGGGTTGCCAGAATTCTTGATGACAAGATGGAGGGAAAGCCCCTGCCAAGTCCAGCCATTAGTCCAGATTTCATGCTCCACTACCTCGCAATCGGACCAGTGAGGGCTCGCCTTTCGCGAAAGACCGAGGAAGCCCTCCCCTTGATGCTAAACATGTCAGTCCTTGACGCCGTCCCTCAGGACCTTCTTGATCTTTCGGACGCCCTGCGCAAGGAGTTGGCTGGACTGCCTGCCCATGTGGTGCGGCGAAAAATCCGCGACACTTTGGACGAGGCCAGACTGCTGCTGGGCGCCGCCGCTCGCTCGGGCGAGACTGGTCTTACCGAGGAGATCAAGTCCAGGCTCCTCGAAGAGGCCCGTTCCCGGTAACAGGTAATGAGCCCACCGGGAGCCTTCTGATGTGCCAGGTCCGGCATCGAGGGTCCGGCGGCGCAGGTACTCAGTAAGCGAACAGTCACGCGGGTCCGAGCTGACTTCCTGTTCGACCATGCCGACGTCGTGGAAGAGGACGGTCAGACTAGGAGCCCTCACGTCCAGGCCGTTTAGCCATCTCACACCCTCGGCCACAAGGATCTTCACCATTGGGCTCAGGACTGGAGATCGGGACCGCATCGGAGAACGGCGGCGAATGCGGCCTCACACATGGGCTTGTGGGCGCCGGTAACGGGCGGTAGGCGGCGTGGTGCGGCTAGCCCTATCTGGGCGGTGTGGGGCGCATCGCCGGACAGCAGGAGCGCCCGGCCACTGCGACCGCGCTGCCGTATCAACGGCGCTGCGTCTGCTGCGGACTCGGAGTCCGTGTTCCGGGCGTGCGGCGCTCTTGCGCCTGCGCGGCCCCGGAAGGTTGGTCCGCCGTTGGGCTCCGTGGGGCTGCCGCGATGTCGAGCGGTAGGGCGGCGACGAGTCGGTATCGCAGGTCCTGGGCGGGCAGGTCCGATAGCGGTTCGTTCTCAACGAGCCGTCGGACGGTGGCCGCCACGTCGTGGCCGTCCTGGTGGGCCAGCTGCATCATGGCGGCAAGGGCGGGCCAGTCTGCCTGGGAGGTCAGTCGAGGATCGATTTCCAATGCCAGCGCGGGCCAGCGGTCGACTGGCGTCGCCGGGGTGGCAGCCGACAGCCGAGCCTTAACGTCGGAGACCTCGTCGAGCCGGGCCTGTGTCGCGGCGCGCGGGTCGCGGTTCCACGCTTGGACGCTGGCTGCTAGGCGGGCTCGGGCTTGGGTTGGGGAGCACCGCAGCTGCGTGGCGATTGTGTCGAGGTGGGTGGTCCAGTGGTCTGCGGGCCTGGCCGCGAGGACCTGCACGGCGTCCTGCAGGGCAGCCGCGCCGGTCAGGTTGGTGAGCCGCTCCTCGAGGAGGAGGTCGCCGAGTGGCCGCGCGGTGGCCAGTGCTCGCTCAAGGGCGGGAGCGCCATCCCGGTTGAGCACGTCGGCCGGGTCCAGCCCGTCGGGGAAGGTGGTGGCGGCCGGGTCGAGGCCGTGCTGGGTGAGGAGCCAGTAGTCCCGTTCGGCGGCGACCCGTCCGGGCAGGTCCGCGTCGGTGGCGACGATGAGCGGGCGGCCGAGGCCGGCGATCTGGCTGGCCTGCTCGTCGGTGAGGGACGTACCCAGTGGGGCGATCCCCACATGGCGCCCGCCGGTGGCGAGGGTGACGGCCCACGCATCAAGAGGACCTTCGACGAGGACCAGCGTCGCGTCGGCCGGGTTCAGTTCGGGCACGATTCCGAACACCTGGGCACACCCTTGTGGAACAGGGCGGTGTCGGCGGTGTTGAGGTACTTGGGTCCGGCTTTGTCGTCGTCGCCCAGGTCAGGGTTTCGTCGGGCCACAAGCCCGAGCACCTGGCTCTCGTGCACGATTGGCATGACGGCGCGGTCGCGGAACCGGTCGATGAGCCGACCCGTGCGTGCGGGAGTGGCGACTCCCACCTGGGTCATCTCCTCGTCGGTGACACCGAGGCGGTGAAGGTGGGTGACCAGGTTGGTCCACCCGGCGGGGGCGTAGCCCGGCCGCAGGCCCGGCGTGCGCGCGGGATCCTGTCCAAGTCGTTGGGCCAGATACCCCTGCGCCCAGCTGCCTTCGTACTGGTCGCAGTAGAAGTCGAGCGCCAGCTGGTTCACCTCGAGCATCCGTGCCGCCGGCACAGGCGCGAAGTCGAGCTCCGCGGCACGGGCCACCTGCAGTTCGATCTCGGCGTCGCTGGGCCGCAGCGGCCGCATCACCGATCGCTCGAGGGCCGCCAGCTGCAGCCGCGCGTCGACGGTGAGCTCCGTCTGGTCGACCAAAGCCGGGTCCTCGAGCGCGGCGTCCAGCAGCTCCAGCGGCGTGTGTGCGGGTCCAGGGTAGACGTCGAGCGCGCCCAACGTCCCCTCCCACACCTCGGGTGCCATCGGGGGCCGCGCATCCAGGACCGGGTCGATGTCCCACATGTCGGCGGGGGCATCGTCGTCGGGGTGGGGGATGTCGAGCGCCTCATCCGAGGGGGGCGGGTCAGTCAGCACGGACAGGCGCCAGGCCATGGCCTGGGCGGGGTCGACGTCGCTCTCGTCGACGACAGCCACACCCAAGAGGTCCTCCAGGGACCATCCGCGCTGCAGGGCGTGGTCGACGGTGCTGACCAGCGCCGGCCACCAGCCGCTGGTCTGCAGCTGCTCGACACTGGCCGGCCCGATCTTGGTGGCCAGATCGGGTGCCCAGTCGGAGTGGAGGGTGTGCCCTCGGTCGATCTCTTGAGCCACGGCTGGGGCCACCTGCCGGCTCAGCCGCCACCAGAGTGCGGCGGCTGCGTGGTCGTCGGGCAGCGGGCCCTGACGTAGCGCGCTGGCCAGCATCTGTCGGGTGGGCAGGCCGGCGCGGGACATGGCGGCCAGTCGTTCGGCCAGCAGCGGGGCGAAGTCGTCGCGGGAAGCTGCCGGTGCGGTGCGGCGGAGAAGGTCGCCCCACTCCTGCAGGGCTGGGGTGCGGTCGCCTGTGACGGCGGTGTTCAGCCGCTGCTGCCACCGGGCCGGAGCTTTCTGTAGCTGGGGCGCGCCGGTGGGGCGCCGGTCTTCCTGGTCTACCTGCATGGCGGCGCGCCACACGGCGACGTCGCCGAGGGTGGCCGGTTTCGGGCGGGCTGCCCCTTGCCGGGCCCAGGCCGGCGTGGGCGTGGACAGGGCGCCGGCCCTGACCTGGGCGGCGAGGTCGCTGACCAGCTCGGCGCGCAGACGCAGGTAGGGGCCCCAGACGGGGTGCTCGGCCAGGTGAGGAGGGATCGCGGGGATCCACGGCAGGGGGCCGGGTCCGGCGTTGCGGAGACCGGTGTCATCCAGGCGCCAGTCCAGAACTGCGGCGCGGTCTGCGGCGCTGTCCAGCTCGCGACCGGCGGCGGCCCGGGCCAAGGCCTGTGCCGGGTCGGGCCCGGCGGCGGCGACCAGGATGAGATGGGCGCGCAGTGTGGGCCACGCGGCCTCGGCGGACAACCCAGGGGCGACCGTCTCCGCGGCCGACTCGAGGCCCTCCAGGGTGCCGCGGTCGAGCAGCTCCTCGGCTGCGACGTACAGCGCGTCGGTGTAGCGGGTCGCAGCCAGGCCGAGCTGCACCGAGGGGTCCGCGGCTTTCCTGGCCATGGTGGTTGCGGACAGCGGTGAGTCGTCCCGGGCCAGGACGCGCTCGAGCAGATTGGTCGCGGTGGGAGGGGCGATGCTGTCGGGGCGGATTGCATTGTGCGGATCCCCGTCGCTGACGACCTCCAGGTACACGTGGTTGGCCAGGCGGCCGCGGGTCAGCATCGTGTACAGCTGCTGGCGGGACTCACCCCCGGTGGCCAGCCCATGCACGGCGCCGACAGACACGCCTTGAGCGGTGTGCACCGTGGTGGCGTAACCCAGTTCGGTCGAGGTGGCCACGTAGTCGGCCGGGAGCTCGATCACCCGGCCGCTACGGGTGTGCTGCACCGTGAGAGACCCCGAACCAGTGGCCGCGGGGTCGACGTCCAGCACAGTCCAGCGGTCGCCGTTCTTGACCCAGTCCGACCCGCTGACCCGGAGCCGCCGCTCGTTGGCGCGCGTGATGACCAGGTCCCCGGCAGAGGCTTGGTTGCCGTCGGCGAGCGGCACGCTCGGCGCAGCTCCGGTGGGGCCGGCTGTCTGCTGGAGCCGGTAGTCGCGGGCCCGCTGGTTCAGGTCGGAGACTAGGTCGCGGGTGGGCGCCAGCATGATCGCGTCGAGTCCGGCCGCTCGGTCGGCCTGCCACGCATCGAAGACGTCATCGGTCATGGTGGCGAGATCGCCGACGTGGACGCGATCGTTGTCGAGGTAGAACCCGAGCGCGTCGACCAGGCCTTCACGCAGCGCCAGTGAGGCGGCTCCCTCGGCGGGGTCGGCGAACCGCATGAGCTCGGTGAGACGCAGGGCGCCGTAGGTGGCGTCGAGGTCGCGCAGAACCCCGCCGGCGCCGATGGCCGCGAGCTGTTGGTCATCGCCGATGAGGCGGACGCTGGCGCCTCGTGCGGTAATCCAGTCCACGGCTGCATCCAGGGAGAGGGTGTCGGCCATGCCTGCCTCGTCGATCACCACCAGCGTGGCGGGCCCGATCTGGGTGGCCCACTCGGGTAGATCGCCGTTGGCGAGGTGGTAGGTGAGCTTGGCGAGGGTGTCGGTGCGCACGGCCCCGTTCGTGTCGATTTGGTCGCGCAGGGCCGCGGCCGCTGCGGCCGACGGGGCGAGTCCGATGAGGGTCCCGCCGCCGTTCTCCCAGGCCCTGGCCAGCGCCCTCATCGCCGTGGTCTTGCCGGCTCCGGCGGGGGCGATTGCCAGCTGTAGACGTGCTCCGGAGGTGGCCATGCCGCGCACCAGGGCGACCTGCCCGGCGTTGAGGGTGACCCCGTTGGCGGCGGTCTCCAGCAGGGCCAGGTCGACGGCCTCGATGCCGACCGTCCGGCCATCCGTGTGTGCCGCCGCCTCGATGAGGCGTTGCTCCGCGGCGAGCACCCGGGCCGAGGTGTAGTGCCCGGCGCCGTGCACGGTGTACACGCTGGCGTCGTCGCGCCGACGTAGCTGCGCCGGTTCTTCGACCCCATCGCCATCGGGGGAGAGGCGGACGGAGTGCTGGCTGAGCGCCTCCTCGACCAGCAGGTCCACCACGCGGTGCGCGTCACCAACCGCCAGGTCGGCGGCCCGGGCCTGGCGCAGCGCCTCGGCCCGGACGTGCCACACCTGCCACGTGCTCCGGCGGGTCCCGAGGGTGGTCACGATCCGTTCCGCGGTGGATCTCATCCAGGCTGCGTCGACCCGGGTCGACACGGCGGTCGGCGGCGCCATCGCCCCCCGCACCAGGGAGGCGACGGCGGCCTCGTCGCCGAGGACCTCGACCGCCTGCTGGTGCCACGACTGCCGCTGCTCGGCCACGCTGCGCGGTTCGTGCTTAGCCTCGCGGGTCTCCAACGTCGCCTGCTGGGCCAGCTGGATCGACTCGACCTCGGTGGGCGGGCGCCCGTGGGCGGACTGGAACTGCTGCGCAAGCACGGCGCGCCGCGCCTCGATGCTGGCCCGGCGGGCCGACCAGTGTTCGTTCAGCCGAGGGTCGACCCCAACGACCTCACGCACGGGACGCTTGCGGGCATCGGGATTGGGTCGCTCCTCGAAGCGCAGCCCGAGGTCGGCGCGCAGGTGCTTCTCCAGGGAGGTGTTGTACTGCTCGGAGGCGGACACGTTGGCCTTGAACAGCACCCGTCCGTCGATGCTGAGCCACCGGCCGTCCTCGGTCTGAACCTTGTTCGCGACCGCGACGTGGGTGTGCAGGTCGGGGTCGCCGGCGCGGGAGTCACGGTGCGTGAAGGCGGTGGCCACCAGGCCCTGCACGTTGACCTGGCGGACCCCGTTGGTGCCCAGCCTGGTGTAGAGGGCATGCTCTTCCAGGAACGTCAGCGCATCCTTTACCGCCGCCTGGTGGGCCCGCTCGATGCGTGCTGCGGTGGCCGGATCCGCGACCGCCCACAAGGTGCTGACGCTCTTGACGGGGGAGAAGGTGAGGTCGTACCCGGTCACCGCCGTGGTGCGGGGCCGGGAGTTCTTGGCGATTATGGCGGCAATCTCCCGCGCGTCGGCGGGGTCCCGTCCGTGCTGGGCGCGGAACAACTCGACGGCGACCTCGGTCCGGATCCGGGCCCTCTCCTCGACCGACACCGCAGCCTCCCGGGCGGCGCTGCCGACCGCGCCTCGGCTGATGTTGAGCTCGGCGATGCGCTGGGCGACCTCCAGCCGGAACGCGGACACGTCGCGTGCGTACACCTTGTACGGGACCCCTAGCCGGGTGGCGGCCTGGTAGTCCCGATCCGTTAGATCGGGGCCCTGCAGCTGATCGCGGCGCTGTCGCGCGAGCGGGTGGTGACCGGAGCCGAACAGGGCCTGCATCTGCTCGGCGGTGACCACGTCGCCGGCCGCCAGGCCGTCGATACCGGCCATGCCGGAGCCGACCCACCGCCCCGGCGTCTCGCCCTTGGCGGCGTAGTAGCTGGCCAGGCCGGTGTGTCCCTTCTCGGTCACGTCCTGGGCCGCGACCTGGCGGGTCAGGTAGTCGTACCCGCTGCCGGCAGTCAGCTTGTGGATCGACATGGTCACACCCTCAGAAAGCCGGACGACCGCGCCTAATGGTCAGTGGTTGCGGGTTCAGCGACCTGGAATGCATGAGGTGTGTGGGACATGGCGGTGAGGGGTTTGGGCCGGGGGTACGTGGCCCTGGGGCGGTCGGGTGTCGGCGTCGGCTTGGGACAGGTGTCCACCGGCGGAGCAGTCCTGGGCGTTCGTGGGTGGCAGGTTTCCGTGATCAGAGAGGACGAGGCGATGAGTCAGACCCAGGACCGGCCGGTCAGCAAGCAGAGCGCTCGACAGTTGGCCCGACGGGCTGCGCTGGACGCACAGTCCAAGATGCGCGAGCAGCGGGTGGAGCGGGAGAGGCGGCTCAGTGGCCGTGGGGTCGAGGTCATGGTGGCGTTGGGGGAGCGGGACGAGATGGTGCGACGGTGCGAGCAGCGAGCGGGGGAGGCGCTGCACCAGATGACGGCCGTCGAGGGCCTCGGCTTGCACGAGGCGATCCAGTGGTGCGGGAAGGACCTGAGCCGTCGGGAGGCGGCGCGGCTGTGCGCGCTGGCCCGGGACGAGGTACCGCCGTCCCGGGCGGCGAGCGACGACTCCGGCGACTGAGGCACGCTCGTGGGTGCTCGGCGGTTGGACGAGGAAGGTCAGCCCTCCTCCACGCGGCGGTCGCGGATGCCGACACGGGTGGCCCCGGCGTGAGCGCATGATTGTGCGGGTCGCGGGGAGTGACTGCTGGTGGTGGACCGGGGCCATCAGCGGCAAGGGGCACGGCGGTTCTGGTTCGCGCCGGACCGCGTGATCATTGCGCATCGGTTCGGCTTCGCCCAGGTGCACGGCGTCGAGGCCTTGGCCGCAACCGAGGTGCTCGGGCACCGGTGCGACAACCCACTGTGCCACCGGGTGCACCCGGTGCACGTGGTCGCCTCGACCCCCGTCGAGAACCGGCGCGAGTAGGCCATCCGCCGGGCGCTGACTGGCTCCCCGGTGGGCGACCCTCGCTGCGCGCCGTCGAGCGCAGGGGCTGCGGGACCTGGCGCGCAAGGATCCGCAGCTAAGCACTCGCCGGCCGGCGACGGCCGGCCCGGGTTCAACAGGCACGACTCGCTTCGAGCGAGCACTGTGTCCGCGCTCGAGCAGGCGATCGTCAAGGACCGTCGGACCGGTGGCGTGGTGCTGAGCCGGTCGGCTGCCCAACCGGCCGGTCTGCAGCTGATGATGCTCGCTCGGCGGACTGGTCGGTTCCATCAGCCGGCAGAGCCGACCGAAGGTGATGGCGGTCTGCCGGCCGAGGAGACGTCGACGCCGCCGTCGTGGGCGATGTCCTCCACGGGCGGGTAGCCCAAGTGGCCGCTGTCATGGGCATCTCACCCGAGGGCGCCTGTGCCTACGCCCACGATGACCTGTCCGGCCCCCTGAGCAGGGCGCTCCGGGAGCATTCAGCGGCCATCGAGTCCGGCGAGGTCCTTGCTCACGACGGCCGGCGCGCCGACAGCCCGACGTTTGCGCCCCGCGCGTGCCCCGTCGTGCGCGCGGCGGCCTGCTCAAGCCAGGCTGAACGGCTCAGACGCTCCGAACCGGTTGGGTCGACCGGCATCGATCGCTCACCGTGGGCGGAACCTGGTCGGGCGCCATGGCGACCCGGCAGGATCTCCTGCCGGTGACGAAGTCGCAACACCGTTCGCTTCGAGGCGCCGACCGCCTCCGCGATCTCGCGGTCGGAGGACCCTCGCGTCGCGAGCCGGCGGATCGCTGCGACGCGCTCATTCTGAGTTAGTTGCAGATCGGTATCGCACCGTGTGCCGGCGGACCCGCTGGCCACCACCCGGTCGACCGCGACCGAGTCCACGGAGGCTTCCACCGGCTCGCCGTGCTGAGGCCTCGCCCGCGGGTCGTCGATCGTCTCGTCGTCCCACGCCAGTGGCGGGGGGTAGCCGCGGGCCGCAGCTCGGTCGCGAGCAGCCTGGGACGGGCCGAGGGTCATGCTCAGGCGGTCGTAGACGTCCCGCACCTGCCGCCAGCCCTCGACGCTGATCAGGTCGCGCGATCGCGTGACGAGCTGACCGGTGGGGACACCCTCGGCCTTGAGGTCCGCCTTACGCCACCCGAGGGCCATCAATGCCTGCACGCGGCGCACGGCGCCGACGCTGGGCACGCTCCCGGAGGCCCGGGCGTACATGTCGTTCAGCGTCAACGACGCGATCCGGGTCGCGGTCTGCCGCTGTACCTGTTCATGTCGGCCGTCGATGATGTAAGCGACTGCGGTGTCGCTCACGCCGCTGGCTCGCGCGATCGCCCGGACCGGAACGTGCGCATCGACGAGCTCTTGGAGCTTGGCTCGTGTGTCGGTTGCGGGGACGTAGCGCCTGCGGCCATAGGCCCGGTCACGGGCGTACCCGACTTCCCAGGCCTTGTTGTAGCTCATCGGTCGGTCCTGACGCGTTGGTGGCAGCGGCTATCCCGGCCGCGGCAACCAAAGCCGTGGAGGCGGCTACGGGTGGACAGCCAGGACGGCCGGTGGGGCTGTCCACCAGGGCGCAGGTCGATGTCTTTGGGTCGTGACGAGGCGCCACCGGGACGGCTTCCCTACTCCTTCACAGGCTGAGAGTCAGGGGCGTCGTTCCCGGCGGAACGGAGAGGAAGGGCGCGATGGTCGCGTTGAAGAGCGAATCGGTGCTGGAGCCGAGGGTTTTGGCGCGACTGCGACACCAGCGGGTGGCCTCGCTGGCTTCGGCCGAGGTGCTCCGACGAACCCGGCACCTCCGGGCGGCGCAGCGGCTGCTGGCCGCCGCCGAGGATCTCGCTGCAGAGATCGACTCCGTTGAGGCGGGCGGGGATCCGCGGCGGCGTGCCTGTCTGGTGTGCGGCTGTACGCAGGAGCGTGCCTGCCTCGGCGGGTGTGTCTGGGTTGTCGCTCCGACGGGCGTCGACCTGTGCAGCCGGTGCGCGGCGGTGGTTGATCCCAGGAACCCACCGGCAGGGTGTGCCGGCGACCTGAGGTCCGTCCTGGACCCGGACGGGGCGGGGCTGTGATGAATGCTGGCCGGCCGCCACGGGGGAGCAGCCCCAAGCCGCCCTGCGCGCCCCAAACTCACCCGGGGTCACAGCGATGAACCGGGTAGGAACGGTCCGCGCGGCCCTGCCACCCCAACTGCGTGACGGGCCGCAACTGTGACAGTGCTACGCCCGGGAGGCCACGACGGCCAACTTTGGCCGCTGCGCGGGGCCGGTCAGCGCATGGACCCGTTCGTGCACCTCCGGTGAGGTCGAGCAGCGCAGGAGGAAACGGGACAGGTCCTCAGCGAGGCCAGCCCGGCGCACCTGCTCGTCGCCGAACTCGCGAATTGTGGCGCCCCAGGCCCGCTCCCAGACGCTCACGAGGTAGGACAGCGCCCCCAGGAGGGCGATCACGGCGGCCACGAGCCACTGTCGCGCCGCTCCCGCCTGCACTCCGCCGACCATCGCCACGATGAACCGAGCTTTCCAGGCCCACCGCACCAGCGGGAACCATCGAAAAGCCCGCGACACGCCCTCGGCGAGTCCACGGATGGCCTGCCACGGCAGCGTCCAGAACTCCAGCGCCGGATCGGAACGCACGGCGCCGCTGCGCACGACGCCGGCACCGTGGCCGAGGACCGCGGCCGCCTGCTCGACGGGCAGTTGCCGGTCCCGGACCGCGGCCACCAGGCCGGCTGAGACCACGACGGTCCTGCGGCCCGCTCCCACGGCCGCGATCGGCACGACATCATCCCGCACTCGGAGTCGAAGCGCGCCCATGTCCACTCCGTGCTGGCACAACAGCGCCACGGCGGGTGCCAGCGCCGCAGCCTCGGCCGAGCTGAGGTCACGGGCACGAAACAGGATCCGGACCGCCGGCCCTTCGCCCGCGCCGAGCAGGAGCGCCATCATGGTGGCCAGACCTCCCACGAATAACGACAGCCCCACCGTGGCGGGCAGCACCGCGCCCACCATGAACGTCAGCATCATGCTGACCGCGACCGCGGGTCCGTACGCGAGCACCTTCCTTATCGTCGTCATCACCCTCACCTCCTGCCAGTGCCGAGGGGCACTAGTGCGAACACCTCGACTGCGGGCGGTGCTGACCTCCAGAGAGGCACCGGTGGCCATTAGGCCTACGAGAACAGTGTCGTTCCCACCCACGACACCCCGGGGGCGCCATGCACAGGGGCGGGAGGAGACCTGACGCGCCCAGGCGGGATCTGAGTGGATCGGGTCGCACACCGCTCACGAACCAAAGGGAGACAGCGATGATGAGCGCCGACCATCGCCCCACCGACCTGGACGCCGCGGACAGCCTGGTCGCCATTGCCCGACTGCTGGCGCGTGCCTCGGACATGGCCTGGGACCAGGCCGCTACCAATCCCGACCCGGTCCTGCGCTTCCTGGGACTGGGTCTGGACCTGGCCACGTCCCAAGCACTCGAGCTGCTGCCCGGCAGCACCGATACAGGCACCGACGCCGATGAGCCGGCACCGGTCGAGACCGACCCGCTGGAACTGCTGCGCGCCGCCGAAGAGCTCACCCGGTTGCACCCCATCGAGGATTCCCCGCCCGGAACGTCCCAGCTGATCGCCGCGATCTGCGACCTGCTCAACGAGCACGCGCCATGACAGGCAAGGACAAGCGCAGCGTCGGCGAACTCCTCCTCGAGTCCGACCACATAGCCAGGGCGATCCTGATGGACGTCGACGAGATGGACGCAGCGATGATGCTGCGCACCTGGGGCGAGGTCGTCCAGGCAGCCGGCGACCTCTGGCAGGCCCTGCCGCCGGTGACCCCTCCCCAGCCGCTCACTGGTGAGCACCTTCCCGACTCCGCAGACCTCGCGATCCAACAGCTTGCTGCGATGAGCGAAGCCATGCATCGCACCGGACGCGGGCGGGCTTGGCCAGGAGACGGGCCCGCAGACGAGCGCCTCTTGCGCATCGCGGAGAGCTTCGCCCGGGCAGCCGACCTGATCAGCAGGCACGCCACTCCTTCGCCACCACTCAGCGAGCCCGAACAGCGCGACCTGCAGGCCGCCAGGACCAGGATCATGCACACCCTCTACGTCGGCTCCCACGGGGTTGGCGTCGCCGTCGGCCGGCGGGCGCGCGAACTGGAGATGAAGATGGCCGCTCGGGGCGCTCTGACCACTGGGGACTCGCTTCGGCAAGCCCGCGCCGCCCATGCCCGGCTGACCGCGTTCGAGCAGCACGCCGGCGCCCTCATCTCCGGCACCTACCCGCGCGAACTGGCGGGGGAACACCGCGAGCCACCCGCCGCAAGCCGGCTCGCTCAAGCTTTGGCCAGCTGGGACGTCCAGGCTCACCGCACTCTGACTGACCGGGTCAACACCGCCGACCTCATGCTCACCGCCCGCACCCAATCCTTGGTCCTCACAGCCTGCAACACCCTGGCGCGCGCCGCCGCAGACTTCGGACAGCTCGACCGGCAGCAGTACATGACTCGTCTCTCCCCGGCTGTGGAGACAAGCCAAGAACGTTGGGAGACCATGGCCCGCCTCTGGAAAGACCTCACGCCACCACACTCACGCCGCGTCGAGACCGACCTCGCGCGGGCAGCACTTGAGACCCGGGCCGCGGTGCACGAACTCATCAGCGACGGCACAACCATCGCCCACGCCTCAGCCATCGCCCAAGGGACCGACCTGAGCCGGATCGGTCGACTCACCCAGCAGGTCCTGGCCACCAACGTCGACCTGGCGCACGCCACCCGCGACGCCGCCACTAACCCCGAACTGACCGGAGCCGCCCGTGCCGTCCACATGCTGGCGATTGCCACGCGGCGGCACGACCCACGAGACACCCAGACCATCGACGACAGCCCCGTCGTGTCCTGGGTCACGCCACGCGACCTCCTCAGCAACAGAGCCGTCCCCCTGCCCGACCACGTCCGCTCCGGGCTGACGGCGTCCGCCGGCAGCCTCGTCGACGCCAACATGACAGCCATGAGCGCTGCAGCGTCCCTGGACCATGTGTCCGCGCAGGATAGCCAGACCAGGCAGAACGGTGAACCAAGCGCGCGTCGTGGTCCGCCTCTACAAGACCGAAGGCTGAACACCATGTCGACCGGCCGTCCCGCCTCGCGCTGCGAGAGATGACACTTGTAGCGGGTCAAGCTGTTTGGTCCCGAACGACGCGCCAAGTCGGCCGTTGGAATCGCCCTGCCGTGCAGCGAGCCGGTGGCGTGCACACCTCCGAGGGGCAGATCGGGGACGTTCGAAACGTCGGCTGCCAGACGAAGGAATACGCACTGCCTGACCCGCGGTGTTGCTGGTGGCCCGGGGCGGGGTCGAACCGCCGACCTTCCGCATTTCAGGCATAAGCATATGCGCAGGTCAGAGAATACTTTTCGGTGGGCGTGCTACATCTCGTGCAACATCTCTTCCATACCCGCACCGCGGGGTACGCGCTTGCCACGCTGGCGGTCGAGCGCGGTGGACATCACCATTCGACCCGAGGGCGACGACACACCCACTTGGGTACTTCGACCCCGCAAGTGACAGTTGGAAGACTGCGTCCGGGACGTACAAGGTCTTCGTGGGCGGATCCGAACGGTCGACACCACTGCAAGCGACGTTGAGTGTCCGCTGACCGCTGAAGGCAGAGCAAGGGTGCGGGGCCGGTTAAGGCCCCGCCCTTGGCATGGCACCGCGCCCCGATGCCCACTGCGTGGACCGGTTCCAGAGCGCCACCCCAGGTGGTGACCGCTCGCCTCCATCGCGGTACCCATCAAGGCCACAACGTGCTGGCGGCCGAGCGTCGGACCTCAAGGGGCTTCGCCTGCAGCCCCCGCGTCGCCACAATGAGACTCCGCCCGCAGCGAGCGAACAACGTGAAAGGACCTGAGATGGCCGAAAGGGTGTGGTTCCCCAGCACCACGGGTCCAAGGCTCGCCGGCCTCATCGACTACCCAGCCGGCCGCGTGCGCGGCTGGGGGGTGTTCTCACATGGATTCACCCTGGGCAAGGACAGCCCCGCCGCAAACCGGATATGCAAACAGCTCGCTCACGAGGGCATCGGCATGCTCCGGTTCGACAATCTCGGCCTAGGTGCCTCCGAAGGCGACTGGGGCAACGGGTCGTTCTCCAACAAGGTCGCGGACACCGCACAGGCGGTTCACTACCTGAACGAGTCCGGCCGCCAGGTCCGACTCCTCGTTGGGCATTCGTTCGGCGGTGCAGCGGTCATCGCCGCCGCACACACCGTGCCCGAAGTCCTTGCGGTCGCCAGCATCGGAGCGCCGTTCGACCCCGGCCACGTTGAGCACAACTATGACGCGCTCGTCGAGCGCATCATGGCCGATGGTGAAGCCCCGTTCCTTATCGGAGGCAAAGCACTGACCCTTCGGCGACACTTCATCGAGGACGTCCGCGCCGCCGACCTTAAAGAGCAGATCCGCACTCTGCGCCGAGCGCTGCTCGTGATGCACTCACCGACCGACAACACCGTCGGCATCGCCAATGCGAGCGACATCTTCCGGGCCGCTCGGCACCCTCGTAGCTTCGTGTCCCTCGAAGGCGCTGACCACCTCCTGACCGGGCCCGGGCAAGCCAAACGTGCCGCTCGCATCATCAGCGCTTGGGCCGACCCGTACCTGACCTGACGGGGTCCCGCACCCCGCATTCGCTCTGGAAAGCGCGTTGAACGCTATTGAAAATATCCTGCTATCTGGGATACTATGACTCCCCCGGTCAGGCCCACGCACGAGCAGCGACGCACGTGCGGACGGACGCCGCCGAGACGAAGAGGAGTGGACATGCGAGTCAGTACGGCGGCAGAAACCGGCAGCGAAGCGGTTGGGAGCATGCGTGAGGGCAAGCTCGACCAGAAGCACTTGCTGTTCGGGGTGGACGGTTCGCCCAACAACTACGACCTGAATCTGGGCGTCACCGGCGGTGGTGGGTGGCGCACGCCGCGGCACAGGCACAACTTCGACCAGATCCGGTACGTCATCGAGGGAAGGTTGCCGTACTCAGAGACCGACTACCTGCCCCAAGGTTGGGTCGCATACTTCCCCGAAAGCGTGCACTACGGCCCCCAGGAGCGCGAAGAGGGTCTTCGCACCATGGTTCTGCAGTGTGGGGGCGCCAGTGGTCAGGGGTACCTCAGTGTCGCCCAGCGCGAAGCGGTCAACGCCGAGCTCGCCAAGACGGGTGAGTTCAAAATGGGTCTGTACCACTGGGTCGACGAGAACGGGGTCGAGCAGGAGGCAGACGGGTCGCTGGCCATCTTCGAGAAGGCGATGGGGCGCAAGCTCGAGTTCGCCGAGCCGCGGTACACCGATGTCATCGCGATGAACCCGAACGCTTTCGACTGGCTGCCGGTCGGCGACGGCGGGGCCCAAGAGAAGTGGGTCGGCATCTTCACCGAGCGCAACCTCAAGATCGGCTTCCTGCGCCTGGAAGCCGGCGCGGTGTACCAGGCCGGGGAGCAGTCCTCGATCGAGATTCTGTTCCAGATCGACGGCCAGGTAACGGCCAACGATTCCAAGTATGGGCCGCAGACGGGGTACGAGTTCCTGCCGAACGAGGGCACCGTAGCCATCGAAGCGCTGGAGCCGACTGAGTTCTTCCGGGCTGTCCTGCACACGTTCTGACCGACGTGGAGCTGCCTTGCCCCACCAACTCAGCAGCTGGCTCAACACACACCACAGCCGCGGCTTGCCTTCACCTGACCACATCAGCAAACTCGGGAGACACCCCTGGGCTGACGGTGTGGTCTGGGTGGGCTGCCGGTAAAGGAGTCCAACGATGGTTTCGTCCCACAGGCGAGTTGTCGTCGGTGTCGACGCCGAGGGACGGTCAGGCGTCGCGCGCGACGCCCGCGACATGGCGCTGGCGCACCCGCCAACCGGTGTCACCATCGAGGAGGTGTGGTGGCAGGCCGAGGTCCCGGCGCGGCTCGACGACGACGGCGCGCGCGACGAGGTTGTGGGGCTGGCCGCGCCTCCGGCCGGGGGAGTAGTCAGGGTGCTCACCGTGCCACCAGCCCCCTCCGACCGGCCGGTTGACCTTCACTACGACGACTCGATGCACGTCATCACGATGCTGAGTGGGCGGCTCGACATCATCCTGGAGGACGGTGACGTGGTCCTGGGCGCAGGCGACACCATCGTCCTGCCGGCCAGCGTGCACGACCTGCGGAACCGTCACGACGAGGACGCCACGTTCCTGTACACGTCCTTTCCCCTCGCGAGGTGAGACTAGGACGCTCCCGCGATGGCGTCACGTGACGTCCCACCAACCGCAGGACCAGCACGACACCATGACCTGACACCGGGCGCGCGCCCCGACCGTCCGCAAGGAGCTCAACATGACCACGAACCGGCCGGCTGCGGACCTGCTCACCGACTACTACGCGGCCATGGAATCAGGCGACCCAGCCAAGTTCGGCTCCTACTACGCCGACGATATGACGCTCACGTTCGGCAACAGCCCCACCATCACCGGTCGGCAGAACGTCATCGACACAATGACTACTGTCCTCGGCACTGTCCGGTCGTTGCATCACGACCTGGTCAACCTCTGGGAGCTCGACAACGGCGTGGTCGTGTACGAGTCCGTCGGGTTTTGGAACCTGTTCGACGGGCAGCAGGTAGCCATCCCCGCGTGCACGGTCCTGACCATCGTCGAGGGCAAGTTCACCGACCAGCGGATCTACGTGGACAACGCACCCGTTGACGCCGCGCTTGCGCGCGAACGCTACGGCGCTGCCGGTTCCACCGCGGCCATGTAATGACCACCGACGCGGACTTGGTCGAGCACCTCGCTGCCCACATCGCAGCCACCACGTACGACCAGCTGCCTGCCGCAGCCGTCGAAGCAGCCAAGAAGAGCGTCCTCGACACGGTCGGGGTCATCCTCGCCGCCAGCGGAATGGAACCGGCCGTCCAAGGAGTCGTCGAGCTGGTCCTGGAAGCGGGTGGGCGCCCGGAGTCGACCGTTCTCGCGTTCGGGGACAGGGTGCCCGCGTTGGCTGCAGCATTCGCCAACGGCGCCATGGCTCACTGCCTCGACTTCGATGACCAGACCCCTTGGGGACAGCACAGTGCGAGCTCCATCGTCCCGGCCGTCCTGGCCGTCGCCGAGCGCCGCGGCACTGTCACAGGCAAGGAGCTCATCACGGCAGTGGCTCTCGGGCAGGACGTCTTCGCACGGCTCCGACGCAACGTCGGATGGCGCAAGGACTGGAACCTGTCGACCGTCCTCGGAGTGTATGCCGCCACTGCCGCCGCCAGCAGCATCCTCAACCTGACCGCGACTCAGGTGAAGCACGCATTGGGCATCGCCAGCATGCAGTCCAGTGGAGTCATGGAGGTGGTGGCCGGCACGGGAAGCAACCTGCGCGCCCTGTACGCCGGCTTCTCCGCCAAGGGCGCCGTTCTCGCCACGCTCATGGCCGACAAGGGCGTGACCGGAGTCGACCGGCTCTTCGAAGGCGAGTACGGAGTCTTCGCCACATACTTCGGAGGCAACTACGACCGGGACGCAATGCTGACCGACCTCGGCAAAGACTTCCAAGGGTCCACGACCCTGTACAAGATGTGGCCTGCGGTCGGAACAGCGCACAGCCACATCAGCGCCACCATCGGTCTCATGGTCGATCACAACATCGCCCCGATCGACATTTCTCAATTGCGTGTCCACGTCGGCGACTACCACCAGCTGATGTGTGAGCCCCTGGACGCGCGCAGGCAGCCGGCAACGATCGTCGACGCCAAGTTCAGCCTGCCGTTCCTTGTCGCGGTGGCAGCCGTCCGTAGGGGCGTTGGCATCACGGACTTCTCCTTAGACGGACTGCGCTCGCCCGAAGTGCTGGACATGGCGCACAAGGTGATGCCTGAGCCAGATGCGTCATTGAACTGGGAGCTGGACCTGCCACCTGGTCGTGTCGAGGTCGTCCTGCACAACGGACAGCGCTATGCGCGGACTGGGCATGACATCCCCGGGAGCTCCGAGAGCCCGTTGACCTGGGAGGACCTTGGGCGCAAGTTCGCCGCCTGCGCCAGCGTCAGCATTGCGCCGCCCTCGGCGCAACGAACCAGGCAAGCTCTGCACGCGGCCCAACACCTCGAGAGCATGGAGAACTGCGCGGACCTGGTCGAACTCCTGGGTTGAAGGCTTGGCAGCCGTCGTCGGTCCAAGCGAGCCACGGACCCTTGCAGCACCGCTCATGCCTTGTTCGGCAATGCTGCCCGCGCAGAACACTTCCCCTGCGCGACGGCAACTCAAGCGCGCAGAGCCGGGGCTGATCAGTCAAGCAAGCGCAGACGCCCTGGATGCGCAATCTGGCTCCCCGAGAACCGTCCCTTTGGCGTGGCGCGCCAGGCGCCGCCTCGAACAAGGAGCAAACCCATGAACGACTTACAGGTCATTCCAGCTCAGACTGTCGCTGCAGCAGGTGACGTGTTCGGCGCCGCATGCTGGCTGGACTCGCTTTGGAACAGCAGCGCCAAAGCAGTTTCCGCAACCGAGGTCGCATGGCAGTGCGACGCGTGGGGAAGCGGGTGCGGACGCGGACGCGGCGACTGGATCGAGGCCGCGATTTTCCACGTCGCTGCTGCAGCGTTCGACCTGGACACAACATGGAACGTCGACGGGCGCGAAGTACTCGTCGTGACCGTTCCGCTCGACAAATTCCCCAAGCTGGCCGCCATGTTGGCTCGGATCGTCGACGAGGCGGAAGCGTGGCCATGGCTGTTCGAGGTTGAGTGGGACGACCAAATCGGGGTCGCAGCAGGTGAGCCGGCCATGTCGTCCTCCGCCGTGACCAACAATCCACACCTGCTGAAGGCGCTGCAGATCGGGTAGTTGGCCAGCCAACCCGGGGCGACACCGCCTCATTCGCGCCTAGCCGGACGCAGCACGCTCATCGTTCGTGGCCGCGACCTGGATGTCGCACTGACGGGGCCGCTGCAGGCAGAGCCCCGCTGAGTGGTGGGCTTCGAGGTTGATCCTCGGTGCCTATGCGCCGCTGTCGATCGCGGCGATGTCACCAGTATCGCTGTCGGGGTAGAGCAGCGCCATGGATCCCTCGGAGAGGTAGCGGCGGTCGCCGGCTTGCCATTCGTCGTGCATGTCGGCCAGGACGGCTCCCACGAGCCTGATCACGGCGGCGGGGTTAGGGAAGATCCCGACCACGCGGGAGCGGCGCTTGATCTCCTTGTTGACCCGCTCGAGGGGGTTGGTCGACCAGATCTTCTGCCAATGAGCTCGCGGGAAGAGGGTGAAGGCGGTGACCTCGGCCTTTGCCTCGTCCATCAGCGGTCCGATCTTGGGAAAGGACTTGGCGAGCTGGTCACGGATCTCGTCCCAGGTGGCGCTGACCGCCGCGGCGTCGGGCTGGGCGAAGATGGTGCGGAACACCGCCGCGACCATGTCGGCGTGGGACTTGGGAACGTGGGCCAGCAGATTGCGGACGAAGTGGACCCGGCAGCGTTGGTGCCCGGCACCTTGGAAGGACCGCTTCAACGCTGCGACGAGCCCGGCGTGCTGGTCGCTGATCACCAGCTTCACCCCGTGCAGGCCGCGCTGCTTGAGCGCGGTAAGGAAGCCGCGCCAGAACGTCTCGTCCTCGCTGTCGCCGACGTCGAGCCCCAGCACCTCCCGGGAGCCGTCAGCGGCGATCCCGGTGGCCACCACGACCGCCATCGAGACCACCTGACGGGTGGTGTTGCGGACGTTGAGGTAGGTCGCGTCGAGGTAGACGTAGGGGAACTCGGTGTGCTCCAGGGACCGGGTGCGGAATGCGCCGACCTGCTCGTCGATGCCGACGCAGATCCGGGAGACCTCGGACTTGGAGATCCCGGCGTCCGCGCCCATGGCCTCGACCAGGTCGTCCACGGCGCGGGTCGAGACACCGTGGACGTAGGCCTCCATCACCACCGCATACAGCGCCTGGTCGATGCGGCGCCGCGGCTCGAGGATCACCGGCAGGAAGGATCCCTTGCGCAGCTTGGGGATCCGCAGCTCGACGTCCCCGGCCTTGGTGGTCAGCATCCGCGGGCGGTGGCCGTTGCGCTCGGTGATGCGGGACTCGGTGCGTTCATAGGGCGCCGCGCCGATCCGTTCGGTCGTCTCGAGCTCGATCATCTCCTGCAACGCGACCCGAACCGACTCACGGATCAGGTCCACGCCATCACCGGCACGGAACGCTTCAAGCAACTCGGACAGGGCAGACTGGGGTAGGGCCATCGGTGGACTCCTCTTCGATGTGTGCTTGGCCGTTCACACCGAAGATCTCGCCGATGGCCCCTTTACCTACGGAGCCCCGCCGATCCACCCCAAAGCCCACCACTCCACGGGACGCTCACGCCGCTGCATGCTCGGCGCAAGGTTCGCCGGCGGCGCTCAATGAGCTGGTGCTCACCTGGCGGCAACGGTCGCCGCGCCCGGTCCAGCCTCTTCCTGCATCAGCCGCCCCGAAATCGTGGCTGCGGCATCCTTGACCGCCTCGATGGCCCGTTCCAGGTGAATGTCCTGACGCTCATGCTCGGCCCAAGCGACACCGACACTGCCCAAAGCAGTTCGCTGATTGCTTAGGACAGGCGCGGCAACGCCGATGACACCGGGATTGAACTCGCCATGAGTCACGTGGTAACCACGCTTCTTGATGTCACCCAGGGTGGTCCGAAACTCCTTCCAGGTGCTGCCGAGCCCGGCCTCATCGATGTCGCCGGCCTGTCGCGGGTAGATCGCCTTCAACCTGTAATGCGGAAGGTACGCCAGGATGACCTTGGATACCGCTCCCTGAAACAACGAACGCCGCTGCCCTCGGGTAAAGCGGTTAGCGGGGCTGTTTGGGGCACGAAACTCTCCGATGCAAAGCACGGAGTCCCTGTACGCGGTACACAGGAGGGCGGAGTGCCCGATCTGCTCCACCAGGTCCTCCAGCACGCCATGGCTCGCCAGCAGCAAGGGGTCGGTCAACCGAAGGTTCAGGTCCATCTCGATGATTCGGGGCCCAAGACTGTAGGAGCCATTCTGGACCGACGCGAGCAAACCCGCGTCGTGCAGCGCCTTGATGTAGCGATACGCCGTCGACCTCGTGGCGTCCAACGCGTCAATGATTGCCGCCGTCGACCACACGGGCTCAGCCTCGGTGAACAGATCGAGGATCTGAAACGTCTTTGCCAGGCTGCTGGCGCCCTCTTCCACCACTGTCATACACACATACATATCCCATTATTTGGGATACTGTCAACTGTCGGTGGCGACCTATTCGCGCATAGTCAGACGGCACTAGAGCTGCATGTAGACGCACTTCGTGTACAGGTAGGTGTCCATGTGCGCAGCACTGCCCTTGGCGCCATACCCACTCAGCTTGGTGCCGCCAAAGCCGACCAGCGGGTCGATGTAGCCGTAGCAGTTCACCCACATGGTACCCGTGTGCACACCGTTAACGACCCGCATCGCGGTCGACAGGTTCTGCGACCAGACGGCCCCACCCAGCCCGAAGTCGCTGTCGTTGGCGATGGCGATGGCCTCGTCCAGGTCGTCGAACGGCAGGATTGACAGCACCGGCCCGAAGATCTCCTCGCGGGCGATCCGCATCTGGTTCGTCACCCCACTGAAGACGCTCGGTGCCATGAAGTAGCCGTCTCCGAGCTCCCCGCCGAGGCGTTCTCCACCGCTCAGCAGCTCGGCGCCCTCATCCCGGCCGATGTCGATGTACGACAGCACCTTGTCCAGCTGCGGCTGGGAGATGACCGGGCCGAGCGCCGCCTGCGCGTCCAGGCTGTGCCCGACGCGGAGGGTCTCCATGAACTCCAGCAGTCGTTCGGTGAACTGGTCGACGATGGGCCGCTGGACCAGCACACGCGTCCCGGCGAAGCAGATCTGACCCGAGTTGGCGAAAACACCCATTGCCGCCCCGGGCACCGCGGCATTCAGGTCCGCCGACGAGCAGACGATGTCGGCGGACTTGCCACCCAGCTCGAGCTGAAGCTTCTTGATGTTCACCTTTGACGCCTCGATGATGCGCCTGCCCGTCTCGGTCGACCCGGTGAAGGCGATGCGGTCGACGTCCGGATGCGCCGCCAGGGCGTTGCCCGCCACAGCGCCAGTGCCGGTCACGACATTGACCACCCCTGCCGGGACACCGACCTCATGCAGAATCTCAGCCACCCGCAGAACCGACAACGAGGCGTCCTCAGCCGGCTTCAGAACCGTCGTGCATCCGCTGGCGAGGACCGCACCGATGATCCAGAACTGACCCCCCAGCGGACCGTTCCACGGGATGATGCCGCCGATGACCCCGACCGGCGCTCTCAGGGTCATCGTGGCCACGTTCCCGGGGATGCCATTCGGCAATGTCTCACCGGTGATGTTGGTGGCTTGACCGGCGAAGAACGCCAACATCTTCATCAGCGCGGATTTGCTGTTCCGCAGCCGCGACACGGGCGCGCCCATGTCCAAAGCCTCGATCTCGACGAGCTCTTCGAACCGCTCGTCCAACACGGCTGCGATGCGGGTCAGCAGAGCCTGCCGCTCGTACGGAGTCCACCTGCTCCAGGGCCCCGTGAACGCCCGACGTGCAGCGCTGACAGCGCGGTCGACGTCAGTGCTTTCGCCGGCAGCCAAAGTCGCGAGAACTTGCCCGGAGGACGGGTTGACTGTGGTCATGGTCTGCCCCGACGACGCGGGGACCAGTTCGCCGTCAACGAAGAGGTGGTGCACTTCGCGGGACAGGAACTGCTGCGCCTGCTCATCAGGAGCGAAACTCTGTTGGGTCGTGGTCACTGCTTTCCTCTCACTGAGGCAGACGCCGTCTCAGTCGAAGACGAAGACGCCCTTGCCTATCTTGCGTTGGTCGAACAACTCGTATGCCTGCTCCGCCTCATCCAGCCGGAACTCGTTCGTGAAGAGTGACTCCACGTCCAAACCTCGCTCCGCCACGAAAGCAGCGCACGCCTGCTGTTCGTTCTTGCCGAACGTCAGCGAGCCCAGGACGGTCTTGTGGTGGGCGATGAGCTCATCGCTGTCCACCTCGACGGGACCAGGGGACACGCCCACCATGCAGGCCGTTCCCCACGGACGGACCGCCTCGATCGACTGGCGGCGCGCCAATGCGCTGCCGCTGCATTCGATGGCCTTGTCCGCCCCGTCCCCGTCACGCGTCAAGGCGCGGACGGCAGCCACGACGTCTTGCTCGCGGCCGTTCAGGAGGTGGTCGGCTCCGAACTTCTCAGCCATGGCGAGTCGCGAGTCCTCAACGTCGATCGCGATGACGCGCGCTCCGAAAGCCTTGGCCAGCAGGGTGACACTCAGCCCAACTGGCCCCTGACCGAAGACGGCGACGGTGTCGTCGGCGGACAGTCCGACTCGCTTGATGGCCCCGAACGCCGTACCCGTGCCGCAGGAGATGGCAGCGCCGGTCTTGAACGACAACGAGTCGGGCAGCTTGATGAGCGTGTGGGCCGGAACCCGGATGAAGTTCGCGTGCCCCCCGTCTGCGTTCAACCCGCCGAAGACCCGGCGCCCGTTCGCGCAGTATTGGGTCCACCCCGCGCGACAGTGAGTGCACGTTCGGCAGCCGTCGTAGTGGTGCACCATGACCCGATCGCTTGGGGCAGCCTCGCTGGGGCGCACGGCGGACCCGACGGACTCGACGACGCCGCAGGGTTCGTGACCCTCGATGACCAGTTCCGACCCGGTACGCGCGGGGCCATGCAAGTGGTGCAGATCGCTGCCGCACATGCCGGAAGCTTTCAGCCGGACGAGCACCTCATCTGGTCCAGGTACCGGGTCTGGCTGCTCGCGGATCTCGAGTTTGCCTTCGCCCAGGAAGTACACGGCCTTCATGATGAACCTTCCCACGAGACCCTGGACTGGCGCCGGCACGAGACCGCGTCATAGACCATCGCCGCGGCCTCGGGTGTGAACGTGTCGTCCATGCGGACGATCGCGCCGTCAAGACCAACGGCGATCAGGAGACGACCGAAGAACGATCCACCGGTGACCGAGCCGAGAGAAAAACGCATCCTGCTCATGAGCCGCGCCCAGTCATAGTCTCAGCACCTTTGCTTCGATGTTCGGCCTTCACGTTGGGGCAGCAGCCGCTCAACGACCACCGACGTGCCTGCGCCGCTGGACCTACCATCGCTCCTCGCACAGACGTCGGAATCGCCGGTGACAGGGCCGTCGCTGCACCCCACCTCAGGTGCACGATATCCTAAACTATGGGATATTTGCAATGCTTCCTGACGTGAACACTCGACGGTCGGCGTCGGGCATCCCCGACCGTCGATCCGCCTGGAACAGCCCAGAAATGATTGACAAGATCTCATTAAATGGGATATGTTCAGCGACGCAGCGGATGGCTCACCTGCCGCAGCCACATCACGCATCAAGCGACCTCCATGGAGAGGTGTGCGTGCCCCTGACCGTGCGACGCCTCGAGGAACGACAATGACGACGCCACCTTCGACCCACACCCCTCATGACTCGGGCGTTCCGGCTTCAGCCCGCGACTTCAGCGTGCAGGACCGGGTGGTCATCGTCACCGGCGCAGGCCAAGGAATCGGTCGAGAGCTGGCCCGACAGTACGCGGCTGCCGGAGCCATAGCCGTCGTGGCCGACCTGGACCTAGCCAAGGCCGAGACGGTGACCAAAGAGATCCATGGAGCCGGTGGCGTCGGGCATGCCCTCCAGGTCGACGTCGGCGACGAGCCCTCGGTCACCGCAATGGTCGACGCCGTCGTCGAACGATGGGGACGCGTTGATGTGCTCATCAACAACGCCTCGATCTTCGCGACGCTCAACAAGGGGCCCTTCGACGAGATCCCACTCCCCGAATGGGAGCAGGTCCTGCGAGTCAACGTCACCGGGACGTACCTGTGCGCCCGAGCTGTCGCCCGCCACATGCGCGCAGCCGGTTTCGGCCGCATCATCAATGTGTCCTCCGACGCCGTCCCCCGCGGCAGCGTCAACTACCTGCACTACGTGACGTCCAAGTCCGCAGTCATCGGGATGACGAACTCCCTCGCACGCGAGCTAGGCCCCTACGGGATTGCCGTCAACTGCGTGCGACCCGGCAGCGTCGCCACCGAGGTCGACCGCGCCGTCAACCCGACGGCAGAGGTGCGCGAGCGCGCCGCCTCTTCGCAGTGCATCCCCCGGGGCATGGTCCCCACAGACCTGGTCGGAATCATGTTGTTCCTGGCTACGCCGGCCTCGGAGTTCATCACCGGCCCAGACGATCGCGTGCGACGGCGGCTACACGCACAGCAGCTGACAGCACCCGACTCACAGACACCCCAGTAGGCGAACGACAGGCAGCCCCAGGAGAGCCACCCATGAAGCAGTACCCGCACCTGTACATCGATGGCGACTGGGTCGAACCCCTCCAGCCGCGCCACACCGAGCTCGTCGACCCCACCCGGGAGGAACCGTTCGCCACTGTCGCCGTGGGCGGGGCGGCCGACGCGGACCTCGCCGTCGCCGCGGCCCGACGCGCGTTCGACACGTTCTCCACCTACTCCGTCGACGACCGCATCGCCCTCATCGACCGCATCGTGCGCGCCTACGAGACCCACCTTGAGGAGTTCTCCGAGCTCATCGCCCATGAAGTCGGCATCCCGGTCAGCAACCGGGCCCAAGTCACCGGACCAGCACAGCACATGCGGGTGGCGCAGCAGGTCCTGCGCGACTACCCATTCGAGTCCCGCATCGGGTCAGCCATCGTGCGCCGCGAACCCATCGGGGTCTGCGGGCTCATCTCCCCGTGGAACTGGCCCATCCAGACCGGCGTCATCAAGGCCATCTACGCCCTCGCCGCCGGATGCACCGTCGTCGCCAAGCCCAGCGTGAACTCCGCCGCCAGCGGCGCCCTCCTTGCCCAGGTCATGCACGAGGCCCAGGTCCCGGCAGGAGTGTTCAACCTCGTCAACGGCAGCGGCCGCGACGTCGGCGACGCCCTGTCCCGAAGCGCCGACGTCGACATGATGTCGTTCACCGGGTCCACCACCGCCGGCCGGCAAGTCAGCGCCGCCGCCGCAGAAACCGTAAAGCGGCTGTGCCTGGAGCTCGGCGGCAAGTCAGCCAACGTCGTCCTCCCGGACGCCGACCTCGAGCGCGCAGCGCGCTGGAACATCCAACGCGCCTTCTTCAACGCCGGGCAGTCCTGCCACGCCCCCACCCGCATGCTCGTCCACCACAGCCAGGTGGACGCCGTGACCAAGTACCTCGTCGACGAAGCAAACCGGTTCCGCCTCGGCGACCCGCTCGACGCCACCACCACCATGGGCCCAGTTGTCAGCGAGGCCCAAGCCAAGTCCATCCGCAACCTCATCCAGAGCGGCATCGACGAAGGAGCCCGCCTCGTCACCGGCGGAACTGAACAACCCGACGGTCTGGACCGCGGCTACTTCATCAAGCCCACCGTCTTCACCGACGTCACCCCCGACATGACCATCGCCAGTGAAGAGGTGTTCGGACCCGTCCTGGCCGTCATCGGATACAGCGACACCGACGACGCCATCCGCATCGCCAACGACTCCCTGTACGGCCTCGGCGGGTACGTTTTCGGCACAGACCACGACCAGGCACGCACCGTCGTGAATGCCCTTCGCGCCGGACGCATCAGCTTCAACGGTGCCGCCACCGACTCCTACTCCCCGATGGGCGGGTACAAGCAGTCAGGCGTCGGCCGCTCCATGGGCCGCTTCGGGTTCGAGGAGTACCTCGAGGTCAAGTCTGTGTACGGGTTCGACGAGCAGGCGCAGGCACTGCCGGCCACGTTCAGCTGACGCCGCCGTAGTCACCGAGGAAGAACGGACACTATGAGCAACGACACCGCGCCCCTGCTGCGCAACTACGCCAAGGAGAAGCTGGCCGCGGGGCAACCGGTCTACTCGATGACCGTGCGACTGGTGCGGTCCATCGACATAGCCTCCATCGCATACACCGCAGGCTTCGACTCCGTGTACATCGACCTCGAGCACAGCGGCTTCCCCCTGGACGCGCTCAGCCAGATCTGCATGGCGTGCAACCACCTAGGAGTAACACCCCTGGTTCGGGTGCCCGGACTCGACGCGGCCCTCATCGGCCGGGTCATGGACATCGGCGCCATGGGGGTGATCCTGCCCGGCGTGGAGTCCGCCGACGAGGCCAGAGCTGCCGTAGACGCGGCGAAACACGCCCCGCTCGGTAAACGCTCCCTAGCGGGAGCAGCCACCCAGCTTCACTATCGACCGCTGCCTCCTGCGCAAACGGTCCGCGAGCTGGACGACGCCTCCATGGTGGTCGCCATGATCGAGTCCCAAACGGGCCTCGCCGCAGCCGACGAGATCGCCGCCGTACCCGGTGTGGACATGCTCCTCGTCGGCGCAAACGACCTCAGCGTCGAACTGGGCGTGGCCGGACAGATGGACGACCCCGGCATCGACAAGGCCTACCTGCACGTCCTGGACGTCTGCCGCACCCACGGGAAAGCGGTCGGCATCGGCGGGCTCGGCGGGCGACCCGACCTCATCCGCAAGTACCTGCAGCTCGGCGCACAGTACGTCTCCACCGGCAACGACATCTCGTTCCTGTTGGCCGCCGCCACCGAGAAACGGCGGCAGTTCGACTCGTGACGCTCAACGACGAAACGCGTCCGCCCACAATCTGCGTCTACGGGGCGGGAGCCGTCGGGGGCCACCTCGCCGGACGACTCGCTGCACAAGGCAGCGAGGTGTCCCTCATCGTCCGGGGCGCACAGCTTCACGCAATCCGCGAGCACGGACTCAGGGTCGAAACCCGCGACGGGGTCCTGGTCTCGCACCCCTTCGCCACGGATCACGCCAGCGACATCCCACCCCAGGACATCGTCTTCGTCACGGTCAAAGCCCCAGCGCTACCAGGCATCGCCGAAAGCCTTGCGCCACTGCTCCACCAGGACAGCCTCGTCGTGTTCGTCGGCAACGGTATCCCCTGGTGGTACTTCCACGGCCACGGCGGCCCGCTCGAAGGAACTCGCCTCCCCCGGCTGGATCCGGGAGATGGACTGTGGAACAGCATCGGTCCGCAGCGTGCCGTCGGCGCCGTCGCTTACACCGCCTGCACAGTGCTGGCCCCGGGCGTCGTTCGGGCTGAGAACCCCACCAACCGCCTCCTGCTCGGGCGCCCGGACGGCCTGCCAGACAAGCGACTCGACAACCTCGCATCACTGCTCAGCCCCAGCGGTCTCGACGTTACTGTCGCCTCCGACATCCGCAGCGCCATCTGGGCGAAGCTGTCCATGAATCTCATCGGGGGGGCACTGGGAGTCCTGAGCGGTTCGCCAATGAAGGAGACGCTCCAGCACGCGTCCATCGCCGCCGCCGCCGCCGTCATGGGCCGCGAGGGTGAAGCGATTGCACGCGCACTCGGCTGCGACCCAGGCGACCCAGGGCAGGGTCTGGCCAGACTCGCACGGTCGGTGCACCTCCAGAGCATTGTCCAAGACCTGCATGCGGCTCGACCGATGGAGATTGACGCGCTGTTCCGCGTCCCCCTTGACCTCGCCGCCATGGTCGGTGTCCCCACGCCCACCTTGGGCCTCATGACCGAGCTGGCCACGCAACGAGCCCGCGCCGCCGGGCTCTACAAGGACACCGCCGCCTAGCACTCGGCTTGGGCGGGCTCGCAATGGCACGAGGTCCGGCCAAGTGATTCACGGCATCGTCTCAGCCCCCAAAAGGGCCCCAAAGACCGCGGCGGCGGACACGACCACCTCCTCGGAAGCATCCACGGCGCAAAGGGCACCACCCGAGCCGGCCCTGCGGTTCTGGGGCGATGGCAACAGCAGCGGGTCCAGATCACCGAAAAATGCGTCCGCTGGACTATTGACGGAGTCCCATAGTATGGGAATACTTTACTCAGCGGACGACAAGGGGGTCGGTCACCTTGCATTACAAAACACCGGCCCCGGCCAGTCCTCCGCGCAACGTCGAACCCGACGGAAGCTGGAGGACCTGAACCATGACTGCCGACCCCATCGCGGCCGATCGCGCTACGAACTCGCGCGGCGATCAGCGCCTGACCGACCTGAAATACCGCTGGCCGGCCCGCTATCGGGCATCCTGGGCCGCACTGCTCCTGGTCATCCTGGGCGCCGCTGTCGTTGCCCCCCACGCCCTCAGTGGTGACTCGATCACCCTGGTGACGGCACTGGCCGGCGTTCTCGCCCTCGCGTCCTTCGGTCAGGTGCTCATCGTGACGACCGGCGCGATCGACCTGTCGATCTCTGCCATCGTCTCCGTCGCGGCGGGCATCGTCGTGCACTATGCAGACTCCGGCACGAACGTGTGGCTCTTGGCGCTCCTGGCACTCGTCGTGTGCGCCGTGCTGAGCCTCATCAACGGCGTGCTCATCGTCATTCTGCGGCTCAACGCCTTGATCGTGACCCTGGCAACCGTCGGTGCCATCACCGGCCTCATCCAGCTCTGGACCGGGGTGGCCCTGTCGGCCAGCGCCCGGACGCCGCAGCCGCTCGTGGACATCGCTCAGGCCCAGGTCGGGAGCATCAACGCCGTGTTCATCCTGGCCGTCATCACCGGAGCCGTTCTGGCCTACGTCCTGAACAAGACCCGCGCGGGAAAGTCCATCGCTCTGGCCGGCTCCAACCCGCGGGCCGCGGAAATGCTGGGCATCCGGGTCAAGCTCGTTCACCTGAGCGCCTTCACGCTCGCGGGGGTCCTGTACGGCATAGCCGGCGTGATGCTCGCCGGCTACATCAGTTCCCCCGATGTGTTGTCAGGCGCCAGCTACCAGCTGCTCGCCATCACGGTGGCCGGCGTCGCGGGAGTGCTCTTCACCGGAGGCCCGGCCAGCGTCGCAAGCGTCATCGGCTCGTGCGTCTTCCTGGTCCTGCTGGACCAGGTGCTCTCCATCAAGGGAATGGACGCGGGCCAACGAGTCGTCATCCAAGGACTCGTCCTCGCAGTCGCCGTCGCTGCCATCACCGTGAGCCAGTACGGGGCAGCCCGCTTCAACAAGCTGCGGCCACGCCGACCCACCCCCTGAGCGGTCGCATGGCCGCCGCAAGAACGAACTCAGACAAAACACCGGGCTTGATGCGCCAGCGCACCACGCCCTAGCCCTCGAAAGGTAACCCCATGTCAACCAACTCCGCACGTCGCTTGGGACGGCACTCCGGGCGATTCGCCGTCGCGTGCGCCGCCATGCTCCTGCTCGGCGCATGCGCCAGCACCACCGGAGGCGGTTCCTCCGGCTCCGCCTCCGGAGGAACCGCTGGAGGGAACTTCAAGGTGCCAGAGGCGTCGGCCGAAGCGCGCCAGACCGCCCTCGAACACGGCTTCCTCGACAAGGACCTGAAGTACGACAGCCTCAACCCGGTCCTTCAATCGGCCATGAACAAGGTGGCGACCCCGTTGACCGACAAGCAGTGGGCCAAGGTGCAGGAGTGCCTCAAGGCGACGTCCTGCGACACGGGTAACGGCGGCAAGCTCACGGTTGGGCTCGCGTGGGACGGAATCAACCCGTGGCGCCAGACCTCGCGAGCTGAGACGACCGCGCAGGCCGTCCAGTCCCCCGAGGTTGGCAAGATCGTGTACAACCTCGGCGAGGACGTCCCGAAGCTGCTCGCCAACATCAACAGCATGATCGCTCAGCGGGTTGACATCATCATCATCAACACCGTCTACGGCGCGGCCGTCCTTCCCGCCGTGCAGGCCGCCAAGAACGCGAACGTGGCCATCATCCAGGTGGGCTCGCCACTGCCCGACCAGGTCGTCAAGCAGCTCGCCGGCCAGGCAAGCGAGGACCTGTGCACACCCCAGGAACTCACCGCTGAGAAGCTGATCAAGGACTTCCCGACCGGGGGCACCTACGGCCTGTACACCGGCGTCCCGGGCAATGGCAGCGCCGCGGTCTGGCAGCCCTGCCTGACCAAGAAGCTCGACGCCGCCGGCTGGAAGAAGGCCATCCAGGGCTTCACCCAGTGGACCGAACAGGGCATGGCTCAGCAGGGCAACGCCCTGTACGCCTCAGGGAAGAACCCCAACTTCATCGCCTACGACTACACCCTGCAGGACTTCATCTCCCCGTACGTCAAGGCCGGCAAGAAGCCTCCAGTTGTCGGGTCCGACGCCGAGAACTACTCCCTGCTCGCAGCCGTCAAGGATGCCAAGAAGAAGGGCATCGACGTGAGGGCGTACATCTCCACCGGCCGGTCATGGTTCCCCCGCGTGGGCGTCGACTACGGCATCGCGCTCAAGACCGGCAAGAAGGTCGAGCCCTTCAAGATGCCGACCGGTGCCGCTTCCCTCGAAGACCTGCTTGCCAACTACGACCCGGCCATGCCGGCGAACGCGCCCATCCCGACCTACTTCACGCCCACCCAGGAGCAGTGGATCCTCTCCGCTCAGGGCTGACCCCACTCATCCGATCGGCGGTTCCCCAGCCGGGTCAGGCAGGCGACTCGGCTCGGGAGACCCCGGACAGCACCTAGGAAGCAGCAGCATGGACACCACGGCCGTTCTCGAGGACACCGCACCGACCCAACAGCGTTCAAGCACCACCGCGCTCGAGGTCATCGGAGTAACCAAGTCCTTCCCAGGCGTGCGCGCGCTAGACAGCGTAAACTTCGACTGCATGGAGGGCGAAGTACACGCCCTCGTCGGAGAAAACGGCTCGGGGAAGTCAACCATGATCAAAGCCGCCTCCGGCGTGTACGACATCGACGAAGGTCGGATCGTCATCGGAGGTGAAGAGCTTGGCCGTGGTGGCGTGCAACGCTCCCGACGCCTAGGCCTGATCACCGCCTACCAGGACACGTCCCTGGTGAACGAGCTGACCGTCGCGGACAACATCGCTCTGTCCTTCAACGCAATCGGCGAAGCCAAACCACCAGATCTGATCCGTTACCTCGGCCGTTTCGACCTCCCGTTCCGCCAGACGGACCTCGTAGCCGCGTTGGGTCCAGGCGCTCGCCAGCTGCTCGAGGTGGCTCGTGCCATGGCTCACCGGCCAAAGGTGCTGATGCTTGACGAGCCCACGGCCGCACTTGACATGAAGCTGGCGGAGAAGCTGGAGGAGATCATCCGACAGGCCCGCGACGACGGCACCGCCATCGTCTACGTGAGCCACCGGCTGGCGGAGGTGCGCCGGCTCGCCGACCGCCTGACGGTGATCCGCGACGGGCAGATCCAAGGGACCTACGCGCACTCCGACTGGGCCGTGGAAGAGATCGTCGAACTGATGGTGGGCGCCCCCACCTCGCTGGAGTTTCCCGACAGGACCCTGCCGACCGAGCCCGCTACCCGTCTGGAACTGAAGGGACTGGAGGGGCAGGGATTCGGCCCAGTTTCCCTCACCGTGGGCTCAGGTGAGATCGTCGGTATCGCCGGTGCCGAGGGAAACGGTCAGCGCCAGCTCCTTCGCGGAATCATCGGGATGGACCTGTCCGGGGGCTCCGTCGCGGTTGAAGGAAAAACCCTGTCCAGAGTCTCCCCCTCCAGCGCGTTGAAGTCCGGAATCAGCTTCCAGAGCGGCGACCGCGTCAAGGAGTCCATCTTCCCCGGCGCATCGGTCCTGGACAACGCCACGAGCCAGCTCGGCGAAGAATCAGGGCCATACGGAACCTCCCTGACCAAACGGCTGCTGCCCGCCTACCGAGGGGCAAGCAAACGGCTGAACATCGTCGCAGCCTCCCCGTACATGCCTGTCGAGGGCCTGTCCGGCGGTAACCAGCAGAAGGTCGTCCTGGCCCGGCCGTGGCTTCGGACGCCCGAAGTGCTCATCGTCGACGAGCCCACCCAAGGCGTCGACGCACGAGCTCGCCTGGACATCTACGCGACCCTGACAAGTGCGGCGCAGGCCGGGGTCGGAGTCCTGGTCAACTCCTCGGACTCCTCCGAGTTGGCCGGTCTGTGCGACCGCGTGTACGTCATGTCACGCGGGGTCGTCGTCGAAGAGATCGTCAAGCCCGAGTCGGAAGGCCAGATCGTCCGCAGCTTCGTGGCCGCGACCGACGTGTCCGAAACGCAGGTCTCCCTCCGCGAGAATGCCGGCCTGCGATGGTTCGACCGATTGGCCGTGCACACGCCCATCATCGTCCTGCTCATCCTCATCGCAGCGCTGGCTCTCTACACAGGAAGCCGGACCCCCGTCTTCTGGAGCACGTTCAACCTCAGCAGCTGGCTGATCCTCACGCTGCCACTGGCCTTCGTTGCCCTGGCGCAGCAGTACAACCTCATCTCAGGACTCTTTGACATATCCATCGGGTCCGTCATGAGCCTGACGGTCGTCATCCTGTCCTTCACCCTTCCGGACATGTCGCCCAGCTCCCTCCTGAAGTCCTTCGTCGCGTTGGCGGCAGCGGTCGTGGCCGTCGGGGCCTTCAACTCCGTACTGATTGAAACCCTGAAGGTCACGCCCATCGTCGCCACCGTGGCCTCCCTGGGCGTCGTCCAGGGTGTCGCGATCTGGCTGCGGCCGGAGTACGGCGGAATCATCGCGCCTCAACTGAACACCATGTTCGCCCAGGGCATCGCGTTCATTCCGACCACGTTCATCCTGGTCACCGTGCTGGCTGTGGTCCTCGAGTGGTGGCTGTACAAGAGCCGGCGCGGCCTCGCCCTGCGAGCCACGGGGCTCCGTTCGGACTCGGCCCTGCGAGTTGGGTGGCGTGTCAACCGGATCCGGACCGGCGCCTTGTTCGTCTCGGTCCTGGGTGCCGTGGTGGGCGGGGTCGTCCTCGCGAGCCAGGCGGGTGCGGGCTCAAACGGTGTGGGTTCCACCTACGCGCTGCCCACGTTCGCCGCAGTGTTCCTCGGCGGTGCCGTGATGACGGGCGGACGCGGGTCGTTCGTCGGGGCGCTGCTCGGGGCGCTGTTCCTGTCCCTCATCAACAACGCCGTGCCGCTGCTGGGCATCCAGCCCGCATGGGCGCAGATCCTGAACGGGGTCGTGCTCCTCGTGGCCATCGCCGCGTACGCCGGGCTGGACAAGGCCCGTCTGCGAGCCCTGCGGAGGCCATGATCACCCTCAGATCAGGTGCGCGAGGTGGTGGTGCTGGCGACCACCACGCGGCCGCGCCGGACAGTGGCACGACCGTCCGGGACGCACGTTCCAGTGACGACTCGCCCCTCGCGTTCGGCTCAACTGGCACCACGCTGGGCGCGACCAACCATTCAGAAGGAGTACAAGGATGACCGATTCAGGTGAGAACGGGTTCTACAAGGGAAAGGTCGCCTTCGTCACGGGTGCGGGCGGCGGCATAGGTCGAGCCACCGCCGTTGCATTCGCCCAGGCTGGCGCAGACGTCGCGGTGGCCGACCTCTCCGAGGAGGCCCTGAAAGAGACCGCCGCACTGGTCGAGGCCGCCGGAGCCCGGGTTGTTGCACTGACTTTGGACGTGCGCGACTCCGACCAGGTCAAGTCGGCCCTGGACACCGTCGTGGCTGAGCTCGGTGGCCTCGACGTCGCGTTCAACAACGCTGGCGTTGAGCAGCCCGGCGCTGCCCTTCACCAGTTGGACGAGGACACATGGGACCGCATCCTGGCGGTGAACCTGCGCGGAGTGTTCCTGTCCATGAAGCACGAGATTCCCCTGCTGCTCGCCCGTGGAGGCGGTGCCATCGTGAACACGTCCTCTGGGGCGGGCCTAAGAGGCTTCGGTAACGGCGGCGCTTACGCGGCCTCGAAGTTCGGGGTCATCGGAGTGACCAAGGACGCCGCGCTGGACTACGCAGATCAGGGCATCCGCATCAACGCCGTCTGCCCGGGAATCATCGACACTGCCATGATCGAGCGGTTCTCCGGCGGCACCGAAGAGGGATACGCACGTATGGTGGCGCAGGAGCCGATTGGTCGCCTGGGCCGACCCGAGGAGATTGCCGCCACGGTTTTGTGGCTGTGCTCGGACGCAGCCTCGTTCGTCACCGGGCACGCCATGGTGGCCGACGGCGGCCAGACCGTCTAGTCGGAACTCCCCCAAGCTCGCGGGGGCGGTGCGATACCGCTCGCCCCGTCCCCGCTGCCATTCACGCATGGCATGACTCAGACCAACCGACACAGGCACGTCTGAGGTGTGGCCCCGGGGCTGTGCGCTGACTTGTCGGATCGGCCCTTAACCAGAACGCGCTTGGCGCCCCTCGTGCGGGCGACCTCGGTCGAGGAAGGGAAGCCCGCCGACGGAGGCGCCGCGGATGACGTGGGTGTCGTTGAGGACCTTCGAGGGCGCTTCTTCGACCTCCCGACAATCCGCCTGTAGCGCGGCCCCATGCGCTCAACCCAGAGCAGGCGACCATTCGGGAGACCCGGGCAGGCTGGCGACGCACGGGTCCTAAGAGTACGGCGATGACCTCCGACCGCCAGCGATTGGAGGACCAAGGCGTGGCTCGATCTCAGTGTCGTGGCCGAGCTGGTGCGATGACGTTGGCTTGTGCCAGGACTGCTCGGCGAACGCGGTGCTGGCGTCGGGTAAGGCGTGTTCGTGCATTGAGACCATTGACTTGATCCCATACTGCGGGATATCGTTCACAGCACAGTATGGAAGCGAAGCCCCGCTGGTCGGGCCGCCCGGCCGTGCGTCCCAGCCGTAATCGGCATGGCTGGTCACGCTCTCGCTGCCGCATCCACCCGAGGAAGAGGTTCTCGTGACCAAGAAGATCGCCATCCTGCACACGAGTTTCGTGTTCGTTTCGGTTGAGCCCGCCATCAACAACCTCATTGAGGAGCTCATTCCGGATGCGGAGGTCATTCACTTCGTCGATTCCGATGTCCTGGCCACCGTGGTGCGCGAGCAGGGAATCTCCGTCAAGAGTGCGGAGCGGATGACGCACCTGGCGCAGGCTGCGGAGGCCGCGGGTGCCGACATCATCTTCTCCGCGTGTTCCTCTCTTGGTCCTGCCCTGGACGTGGCGGCCCGTCACGTGACCACCCCGGTCGTGAAGATCGACGAAGCGATGGCGATTCGTGCCGCCGCCGAGGGAACCCGCATCGGGGTTCTGGCAACGGTGGCGACGACGCTGGGGCCGACGTCAGATCTGATTCAGTCGAAGGCGGACGAGACCGGTCGTGCCGTCACCATCGAGAAGCGGCTGTGCGAAGGTGCGTTCGACGTGCTGATGGCCGGTGACCGTGCCGGGCATGACGCGCTGGTTGTCGGGCAGGCCGCGGACCTGGCGAAGTCGGTGGACCTGATTGTGCTGGCGCAGGCGTCGATGTCGCGGCTCGCGGACGTGCTGGCAAAGGAGACCGGGCTGACCGTCCTGACGAGCCCGCGCCTGGGGGTGGAGTTCCTCGCCGAGCGGTTCGCGGAGTTGCCCGTCCGAGCCTGACGGCCTGCGTCGTCAGGCGCACGCCGCACCGAGACATTCGACAAGGAAGCGCTTCATGAAGACCATCGTCCTGGACGACGACCCCACCGGTACGCAGTCAGCGACTGGGGTGTCGGTCCTTTTCGAGACGGACGTCGACATGCTCGCGGACGCGCTACGGGCGGCCGACTCGGTGTATGTGCAGACGAACAGCCGCGCGCTGTCCCAGGACGCGGCTGTGGCGTTGGTCGCCAAGATCAGGGCCGACGGTGAGGGGGCGGCCCAGGAACTGGGGGAGCAGGTCCGTTTCGTGCTTCGCGGTGACTCCACGTTGCGCGGGCATGTGTTCGCCGAGTCCTCGGTGTTCATGGACGACGACGCAGTCCTGCTGTTCGTCCCGGCGTTCCCGGCGGGGGGGCGCACCACTCGCGGCGGGGTGCACTTCGTCCGTGTCGGTGATGAGGAGTTGCCCGCTGACCAGAGCGAGTATGCCCAGGACCCGGTGTTCGGCTTCGCCACGGGCGTCCTGGTTGACTACGTCGCGCAGAAGTCGGGTCGTTCCGCGGTGTCTGTCGCGCTTGACGAGGTCCGCGCCGGAGGCGTGCTCCAGGTGCTGGTGGATGCGCCGGCGGGCAGCGTCGTGTTGCCCGATGTGGTGAATGAGGATGATGTTCGTGCTGTGGCCGACGCGGTCAATGCGGTGGCTGGTCATGGTCGCCGTGTTGTGGTGCGATGCGCTGCCCCGTTGGCTGCTGAACTCGCTGGCGTTACCAGCCGTGGACTGCTGCCGGTACCACTCGTTGAGCGGCCCGTGCGCGCCTTGCTGGTGTGTGGTTCGCACACGCTGGGGGCGAGTGCGCAGCTGGCACCGATTGCGGAAGCGTGGGGCTCCCCAGTCCTCGTCGACACCGCAACAGCGCTGCTGGATGCTGCCGCGGAAGGTGCCGTCGCGGCCGACTCGGCTCGCGCAGCGTTTGCCCAGGCACCGGTCGTTCTTCTGGCGACGGAGCGTGTGCGGTCTGCAGAGCACAACACTCTCGACCACGGCGAACGGGTCATGACGGCGCTGACGACTGCGGTTGCCGACCTGCTTCCGCAAGTCGATGTGGTCGTGGCCAAGGGAGGTATCACCTCGGCCGAGGTGGCCCGGACCGGTATCGGTGCCACGTCCGCGTTGGTCCTGGGGCAGGTTCTGCCCGGGGTGTCCGTGTGGCAACTGGAGGACCGGACGGGCCGTCAGGTTCTGTACGTCGTCGTGCCCGGGAACGTTGGTGGCCCTGACACGCTCACGCGCGTTCTCGACGCGTTGGGCGTCCGTGTGGCTGTTCGATGAGGTCCTTGCTGCACGATGTCGCTCGACAGTTGCTGGCCCAGGGCGCTGCCGTTCCTGCCATCACCTGCTACGGGGCGTCGACTGCCGTGTCCGTGGTCGAGGCCGCTGAGGCCGCCGGGTTTCCCGTGGTTCTGCTCGTCCCGCCCGCTGTCGCTGGCTCGACGGAGGGAGTGCGGACGATTCGCGCTTTGTGTGCGATTGCCGACGCTGCGGAGGTCGACGTGGTGGTGCAGCTTGACCACACCACCGACCTGCGGCTGATCGACGTGGCCGTGAAGGCGGGTGTTGACGCGGTCTTGGCTGATGGTTCGTCGAAGCCGTTGCGTGATAACTCCGCATTCGTTCATGCTGCGCGTGACCTTTGCGGACCTGATGTCACCGTCGAGGCTGAGCTGGGCAGCATCGCCGGGAACGAGGACCGCTCCGTCGAGGCCGACCCCAGCGTCCTTGGCATGACCGACCCGGATGACGTTGGCGATTTCGTTGCGCTGTCGGGGTGCGACCTGTTGGCGGTTGCCGTCGGCAACGTGCACGGTCGGTACCGGGGTGAACCGCTCATCGACCGGGACAGGTTGGAGCGGATCAGGGCGGCGTCGTCGGTGCCTTTGGTTCTGCACGGCGCGTCCGGGCTTCCGCGGGAGGACTTGGCGCGTGCCGGCTCGGCCGGCATTGGCAAGGTCAACATCAACACTGAGCTGCGGGGTGTGGTTCTCGACGCGCTTGCGGCTGGGCTCGCGCCGGCGCGTGCGGCCGGGGATGACGTTTGGGCGCTGACCGGTGCCCAGGCTCAGGCCACACGCGACTTCACCACGTCGGTCGGGCAGCTGCTGTCAGGGACCTCTGCGCTGCGGACCGTCTCGGGTGAGCCGTCACGAGGATCGTCCCAGCGTTGACGCACACCGCTCGTCGTCAAACCGAATGGCCCCGGGAGAGGCTGCGTCAGATCTTTTGGTCTGGGACGGTCGACCCACCCGGCAGTACCGAGTCCAACAGTTGAAAGGACCATGACCATGGCTGGAGAACACCTTGAGGCTCGGGCCCGCCGTGTCGTGGTGGGGGTGGACGAGCAGGGGCGGTCGACGATTGTGTCTGACGGGCTGAGCGAGACGCGGCTGGCGACCGAGGCTTTCACTCGCAACATCATCTGGGGTGCCGACACGGTGCCTACGCCGGTGATGGCGGAGAATGCGGTGACGGATGCGGCGACGATTCCGCCACCGCCGGCGGGCTACTACTGCGACATCAGCACGTTTCCGCCGGACAGTGAATGGGACTACGAGGGCGGGTACGGCCAAGCGCTCGAGCAGGCAGGTGTTGACGACACGGCGGCGCCGGCGTCGCCATCGCCCGCGAAGAATGCGCGGTCCCTTCCGGGGATGCACCAGACCGACACGGTGGACATCGTGACGGTGCTCTCGGGCGAAGTGTGGTGCCTCGTGGAAACGGGGGAGACGCTCGCGAAGGCGGGCGACACAGTCGTCCACAGGGGTACCTGGCACGCGTGGCGCAACCGTTCCGATGCGCCGTGCACGGTGTTGGCCGTTCACATCAGCGTGGTCCGCTGACTTGTTCGCGCGCAGGACAGGGGAGAAATGATGGTGCTCAGTGCTACGCAGTCGGTGGCGGTTCCCGCCGCCGCAGGTCAATGGTCCCGGCCGCCACTGCAGACCCTGTCCCCAGCCGAGCCAGTTACGGGCAGTAGAGGGAGCGCATGCCATTGCGGGGACGCCATGGTCTCCTGTGTCGGGTGCGGGGAGATTCGCTGTCTGACGTGCGACCCGTACCTGTCGGACGACTGCTAGCGGCATCCCATGGCCGTCGACGCGCAGGTGGCCGGCCCCTCAGGCGCGGTAGGCGAGCCGGTCCTCGTCATCGGTGCCGGCCCAGTAGCGCGCAAGGTGTGCGCCACTCTTGCCGGCACGCTGAAGACACCGGTCGTTCACTTGGACGGTCCCGGCGACGCGGAGCTGGCCGATACCGTCGGTGGTGTCCGCTCTGCGGCGGTCCTGCTGCACGACGACGTTGCCGCGCTGCGGTACGCGCTGGCGTTGGCGCACCTTCGCCCCGACCTGCCGTTGACCGTGTCAGTGTTCGACCGAACCATGGCGGAGCAGCTGCGGGTGATGCTGCCGCAGGCGGTGGTCATCTCCCCGGCGTCGCTGTCGGTGCCGAGCCTCATCGGGGCGTGCATGGGTGGGGACCTGATGGCTCGGTCCGTCGACGGTGACGAGTGCGTGGACTTGGTCCGGAACCCGGGCACGGGGCAGCCGGTGGAGATACGCCGACCGTTGCCAGGTCGACGGTGGAGACGGGTTCCTGCGGGTTTGCAGCTGAACCCTCGACATCACGACCCGGGCACCCGTCTTCTGCTGGTGGGTCTGCTGGGCCTGGTCTTCATCCTGCTGGCCGACTGGGCATGGCTGCTGGTGGCCGGCCACGGCCCGTTGGAATCGTTCGTCGACGCGGCGCGGGTCGTGGCGACGGTGGGTCCAGGACCTGTCGACGTGGGAGGTGTGTACGGGACGTTCTCGGCGGTGGCGATGCTGGCGACGGTGGTGCTGACGGCCCTGTTCACCGCGGGCCTGGTCGACAGGCTTCTGGAGCCGCGATTCGTGCACCTGCTGGGCCCGCGGTCCCTTCCTCGCAAGAACCATGTGGTGGTGGTAGGCATCGGTCAGGTGGGACTGCGGTTGTGCGTCGCGTTGAAGGCTCAGGGTGTTCCGGTCGTCGGGGTGGAGCGTCAACCGCACGCGTCGCATGTGGCTGTGGCGCGCAGGCTGGGGGTGCCGGTGGTCATCGGTGACGGCAGTGTTCGCCTTCTGCTGGAACGAGTCCGCCTTGACGGCAGCATTGCCCTTGCGGCGGTAGGTTCGGACGACTTGGATAACGTGGCGGTGGCAGTCGCGGCATCGGCGGTGTCACCGTCGTCTCGAATCGTGTTGCGCGCTGGTGAGCAGGAGGCCGTGGCTGAGACGCGGTCGCTGCTGCGCCTGGGGGTCGTGCGGGACGTGACCAAGATTGCGGCCACGTTTGTGATGAGCAGCGTCCTGGGTCACCATCCTCGAATGGTCGTCGCGGACGATGACGCCGTTCATGTGCTCTTGGACGACGGTCGCCTCGAGTCGTTCGAGGTCACTCACCAGGACGAGTGTCACCACATGGGTGACCACGTCGCTCGGTTCGGTGCCGCCCATGGCTGACCAAACAATGAACGGGTGGCTCACGCTCGTGCCCGGTGACCGCCTCACCGCCGGGTCGCTTGCCACGTTGCGCACTGTGCTCTTGTGAAGGCGGGCCGTCGTTGGTCGTTGGCCGTCCTGGCGTTCGTCGCCGTCGCCGGCCTGCTGAGTTGGGCGGGTGCGCCGACACCGGCCTTGTTCGCGGCGCTGGTGGGCGGCGGGGTGTTGGGAGTGACTTCGCCGACCGCGCCGCAGCTGCCGGCTGTGTTGCGTCAGCTGGGCATGGCCATCGTGGGTGTGGCCGCAGGCGCCACCATCAACGCTGACGTGCTCAAAGCGGTGGCGAGGGAACCTGTTGCCGTTCCGGCGGGGGTCCTGTTGACGCTTGGCGCCACCATGCTGATTGGCCAGCTCCTGAACCTGCACCCGGGGGTGTCGGGAACGACCGCGGCGTTTGCCTCAATTGCCGGCGGAGCCAGCGGCGTCAGCTTGATGGCCAAGGAGTTCGGCGCAGATGCCCAGGTGGTGCTGTCAGCGCAGTACCTGAGGGTCATCGTCGTCCTCGTCAGCGTCCCCCTCGTGGCCCCGCTCCTCGGCGGCGCGCGGCCAGCTGCCAGCGGCGCTTCGACGGGTGTCAACTCCTCGGTGGGGGCGGACCTTGCCTACACCGGCATCTGCCTGCTGGTCGGCATGGTCCTGGCTCGTCTCGCCCGATTCGGCGGCGCCGGAATCCTCGTTCCCCTTGTGGTCTCGAGCGCGGTGTCCGTGTGGGGCGTCTTCGGGTTGGCTCACGTCCCGGGTTGGCTGCTGACGGTGGGCTACACGCTGGTTGGTCTCTACGTCGGGGTCGGGTTCACCAGGGACCAGCTGCGCACGCTCGCGGGCATCTTCCCGCTGGCGCTGGTCAGCGCCCTGCTGGGTATGGCCGCGTGCGCCGGCATCGGGGTTGCTTTCGCGCACATGGTTGGGGTGTCGCCGTTGGACGGGTACCTGGCCACGACCCCTGGGGGTCTGCCGGCGGTGACCGCTGTCGCGGTGGACTCGGGAGACGAGGTCGGACTCATTCTCACCATGCAGTGCCTGCGCATCCTGCTGGCTTTGCTGTGCGCCCCATTGCTGGGAGCGTGGCTGCGCCGTCGGCCGCGCGGCAACGCTTAAGCTACCCACCTACGCGTGAGGGCTACCGGCACCGTGCATCTGGCTCGCTCACGCGCCGAGCCCTGAGCGGTTCAGCTGGGTGGTTGCAGGCCGCGTTCGGGGCCGAGTCCATCGTTCGGTCCGGCAGCCACACCACGAACGTGCTGCCCTGGTTGGAGTCGCTGACCCGGATGATGCGTCCTTCGGGCGCTTCGACGACCTGGCGGGCGATGGGTGGACCACAGCGAGGGTCGTTGCAGTCCACGCAGTAGAGACCAGTCCACACGCGGAGCAGATTTCGGCGAGGGGCCACATTCCTCAGTCCCATGTCGGGGCGCTCGGAATCGTTCTCTGACGGCACTCCCGCTCGCGCTTTGTCCGCTCTGTCTGCTGTAGAGACCTCTCGCACCAGCCCCGCGATGGTGGCCGGGTCACGCAACAAAGGGCTTCAGGCGCGGACCGGCATCCGCGTGTCCACGGCAAAGGCTGCCTGGGCCCCTATGACACGCATGGGTCCCAGGCGGCCGGACCGGAACGTCGGTCGTGAGCAGGGGGCCCGGGCCACGTGAGTTGGGGAGAGGGCGGCGGCACCCGTGGGGTCAGCAAGCCGGTTCCAGCTGCGCGGCGGGTCGAGACGCCGGCTGGTTCGGCCGGGCAGTCGTGGCCCCCTTCGGGCGGCTGGTCAGGGCTGCCCAGCTTCCGTCCGGGTGTGCCCGGCGGCGTGCGATGACGGCCAGGGCGACGAGCGGCACCAAGGTGGTGAGCGCGATGAGGGCGCCGACCATGGACGGGCCGGCCAGGCCGAGGCCCGTTCCTAGGGCCAGGCCGGCGACCCAGGAGCCGGCGGCGATGCCGACGTTGAATGCGGACGTGCTCAGGGCTGCGGCGAGGGTGGGGGCGTTGCCGGCGAACTGGACAGCCATGGCGGACAGGACTGGGTTGACGGCGAATCCGGCCAGACCCATGAGTGCGACGAGGGCGATGGCTGCAACGGGCTGGGCTGCGAGGGTGGTGAACAGGGCGAGGATGACGGCGGTGGCGATGGCTCCGGTGATTGTGGTCGTCATCGGGTGCCGGTCGCCGATGCGGCCGCCGAACGTGGTTCCGGCAAGGGCGCCGGCGCCGAACCCGACGAGGACGAGCGGGACGAGGTTGCTTGGGATGCCGGTGCGGTCGGTGAGGATGGGGGTGATGTAGCTGTACGTGGCCAGGACGCCGCCCATGATGGCGGCGGACGCGGTCAGTGCGAGCCACAGCCGACCGTTGCGCAGGGCCGTGAGCTCGCTTCGGATGCTTGGTGTGGTTGCGTCGGTGTTGTGGGGGATGAACCGGCCGATGACGGTGGCGCCGACGGTGGCGAGGATGGCCAGGGCCCAGAACGGGCCGCGCCATCCAGTTAGCTGTCCGGCGAACGAGCCGATGGGGACTCCGATGACGTTGGCGAGGGTGAGACCGCCGATGACGGCGCCGAGGGCTCGGGAGCTGTTGGCGGCACCGGCGGCGCGGGTGGCGACGACTGCTGCGACTGACCAGAACGCGCCGGTGGCCAATGCCGTGACGACGCGGGCGCCGAGTGCAACCGCGAACGTGGTGGACAGGGCGACGACGACGTGCCCGGCGGCGAACACCAACAGTGCGAGGGTCAGCGTGAGACGTTGCGGCATCCGCAGGGTGGCTACGGCCATGAGGGGTGAGCCGACAATCATGCCGACGGCGAATGCGGTTATGAGCAGGCCGGTGTGCGGGATGGAGAAGCCGAGGTCGGCGGCCATCTCGGGCAGGAGCCCGGCAATCATGAACTCGGTCGTTCCCATGAGGAATGTGCCGGCGGCGAGGACGAACACGACGAGGGGAAGTCTGGTGGTCGGGGGACGAGGTTGCGAAGACATGGTGTGCTTTCTGAGCTAGGCAGGATGGGTGTGCGGCCCGGTCGCAGCCGGTGTGAGCCACCTCGTCGTAGCTGCCGCACTGGTGACAACCACGTGCCCGGCCAGGGCATTGCCTGTTTGAGGGGTTGAACTTGTGGGGGTACCGGTTGTGCCTGCCAGCGCATGATGCAGGCACCTACCGTGGTGGAAATGGGTTCGCCACGTCTGACTTACCCAGTCGCCTCGCAGATTCGGGCTGAGTGCCGGGCGTCGGCGGCCCGCCACGACATGAGAAAGACGGACCATGACGACTCGCACCAGCAGGGAAAATGCGCCGCAGGGTCGCAAACTCAGTGGCTGCCACCCTGTCTGCGGCGTGGATGAGAGGCGAGGAGCGCTCTTGGGTCCCTGGAGCCGGCGCCTTCGTTCGGCAGCGTTGACACTTGCGGCCTCGGGTGTGGTCATCGTCTCCACCGCTTCTGCGGCGCCGGCCGACGCGAACGTCCCACGACCGTCGCCGGATGCGGGAACAGTCGTCTACGGCGTCATCTCAGATGGCCCCGCCTGCCCCGACCGGCGAGCCGTCGTGCCCGTGGTGAGAGGCCGCGTCGCAGGGCTGATAGCCACGAGCGTGCGCGCCTGTTCGGCTGGTTCTCCGTCGTGGCGCGTGCCGATATGACCGGCGTGCCGACATGACCAAGGTGCTCATCACCGGGTCAGTGGACGGGCTGGGCCGAGCTGCAGCGCAAACCCTGCTGGAGCAGGGGCATGAAGTCGTCGTTCATGGTCGCAACGAGCAGCGGTTGGACGCGGTGCGTGACCTCCTGGACGCTGGCGCTCACGCCATTGTTGGGGACCTTGCCGACCTGGCTCAGACTCGTAGCGTTGCCGATCAGGTCGCGTCGTCGGGAATGGTGGACGCGGTCATCCACAACGCTGGGGTGTACCGCGGGCCAGGCATCATGCCGGTCAATGTGGTTGCTCCGTACGCGCTGACCGCCTTGATGCCGCAGGTTGAGCGGCTGGTGTACCTCAGCAGCGGCATGCATCGGGGTGCGACGGCCGACGTTACCGGCGTCGACTGGACGGGTGGACGGGCTGGCTCGTATTCCGACAGCAAACTGTTCGTGGCAACGCTCGCGGCAGCGGTGGCGCGCCTGTGGCCGGGCGTGTTCAGTAACAGTGTCGACCCAGGGTGGGTGCCAACACGCATGGGTGGGCCGGGAGCTCCGGACGACCTGCGGCTCGGGCATCGCACCCAAGAGTGGCTCGTCACGAGCGATGACCGGCAGGCCCCGACCAGTGGCGGGTACTGGTACCACCAGCAGCGTCGTGACCCAGACCCCGCCGTGACGGACTCACAGTTCCAAGACCGTCTGCTCTGTTCACTTGAACGCCACACCGGCCTAACCTTGCCCGAACGCGCATGAGCCTCCCGTGGACACCACGGTGTGCGTGGATGTCCTGTGCCGCCCCAAGTCCTACCACCCTCGAGGCTGACAGCATCCACCGGAAGAGGGCGCGATGACCCAAGTCACCATCAGGTTCAGCGGCCAGACGCTGACCGCCACCCTGTTCGACAACTCCACGGCGCAGGCCTTGGTCGACCATCTCCCGCTGACGTTGACGTTCCGTGACTTCAACGGTGTGGAAAAGATTGCCGACCTCCAGTGGCCGCTGACGACGCAGGGTGTCCCCGCAGGCGCAGACCCCGAGGTCAACGACGTCGGGTACTACGCGCCTTCCGGCGACCTTGTCTTTTACTACGGCGACGTCGACTACTGGAACGGAATCGTTCGCTTGGGTTCTTTCGACGGGGACATTGCCGCCATCCGCTCTCAGCCTGACGTCTTTAAGGTGCTGATTGAACGCGCTACTGACGCCGATGAGAAGAACGAGTGAGCATGTCCACGGAAAACGATCGGCCAAGCACCATTGAAGAATTTCAAGCTACGACTTCACCGGCCATGAGGCGTTCGTCACCGGTGCCAGTTCCTGCATGGGTCTGGCCACCCCGCGCGCATTCGCGGCAAGCAACGCCGCGGCGGCTCTGGCCGATGTCACCCAGGAGAAGCTAGACGAGGCGACCAAGGACCTGACCGCACGGGGCCATGATGTTCTGGGCGTCCGATGCGACGTCAGCAACCAGGACTGCACAGTCGCGGTGGGTCGCTGAGACCGTACCGTTGGAGCGCCTCAGGCCGGTGGTGTTCAAGTCAGCCGGCAAGGTGAACCCGCATGATGCGGTCATCGCGGCCGCGCGGTGTGCCGCGACCGTCAGTGTTGTTCGTAATGAACCACAGGTCACCGTTGGGTGCGATGGCTGCGTCACGGATGCGGCCGAACTGCTCGTGGAAGAACAGCCGCGAGGCCGACGGATCCGCAACGGGGACGGCGCGCAGCGCCTGACCGCGCACGTGGGCCACGTACAGGGTGCCGGACGCGTAGACCATGCCGCTGGGGCTGGCATCCTGCCGTAGGCCGGGTCGCCGTCGCGGATGGCGCCGGGAACGAGGCGAAGAACGACCCGACGACGAAGTCACCGGGCTTGACGGCGGTGACCTGGTCACCGACCTGCTCGACGTAACCGGCGTACTCGTGACCCATCGGGGAGGGGACGTTGACGTCCTCGAGGCCGCGGTAGGGCCACAGGTCTGACCCGCAAACGCAGCTGGCGGCGAGGCGGATGATGGCGTCGGTGGGTTCGACGAGGGTGGGGTCGTCTCGCTCTTCGAAGCGGACGTCGCCAGGCCCGTGCAGGACTGTGCCTCGCATGTTGATGTCTCCCTTGTTGGCTGAAAGGTCAGCGTTTGGTTGATGCTGGACCGGTTCACGTCGCCAGCGGTGACGCAAGACAGGACTCGTGCGGGCCGGTGAGGTTGGCTGTCATCCGTCCGCGCGCACCATGTAACTCCTGTTGGGGCGTCGAGGGCAGGTTCAGGTTGTAGGGGGACAAACGCGACCCCCCATGGATGTGCGTTCGGTCGTACCGTGAAGGGGTGGAGATTCGTGCAGACATTCGTGACTTCCTCACCAACCGCCGGGCGCGCATCACCCCGGAGCAGGCTGGGCTGCCTGCTGGTGGTGGCGTGCGGCGTGTGAAGGGGCTGCGCCGTGAGGAGGTTGCCGTCCTCGCTGGTGTGAGCACCGAGTGGTACATCCGGCTGGAGAAGGGGCACATAGCCGGTGTGTCAGAAGACGTCCTCGATGCGGTGGCGCGCGCGTTGCAGCTTGATGATGCGGAGCGCAGTTACTTGTTCGACCTGGCGCAGGCGGCGAAACCTTCCATGAAGGGTGTGCAGAGACGCCGTCGCGGCACTGAGCTCCCCGAGAGCGTGCAGTGGATGCTGGACTCCATGACGACGGCGCCGGCCATGGTCCGCAACGGTCGCATGGACATCCTCGCGACGAACACACTGGGTCGGGCCCTGTACTCGCCTATGTACGCCAGTCGCCGGGACCCGATCAACATTGCAAGGTTCCAGTTCCTCGACCCGGCAGCACGGAGCATGTACCCCGACTGGGAAGGGGCTGCCAACACGACGGTCGCGCTGCTGCGTACCGAGGCTGGACGGGATCCGCATGACAAGGACCTGCGTGAGCTCGTTGGTGAGTTGTCCACGGTCAGCAACGAGTTTCGCACCCGGTGGGCTGCCCACAACGTCCGGTTGCATTCCAACGGCGTCAAGACGTTCCGTCATCCTGACATCGGCTCGCTCGAGCTGACGTACCACTCGATGGACCTACCCACGCGTGACCGGGGGAGCCTAGACCTGACTGTGTACACGGCTAGACCGGGCTCGGCAGCTGAGGACGGGTTGAAGCTGTTGGCGTCATGGGCGGCAACCCACGAGTTGCCCGAGGACGTCACTGAGGCTGGCTCGCTGAGACAGTCTCGCTGAGACCTCACGAGGACAACCGGCTACTTACTTCGGCGATGAAGCCGACGGCTGGTTCGCGCGGCGGCTGGAGGGGTGAGTCAGGAGATGCGTGAAACTGGTGGGAACTTGAGCGCACATTGGCGGCCGTAGGGAACGGCTTCGGCCCAGGGGCCCCTACTTGAGACAGGACGAGCATTGTTCGCGAGACCCAGAGATTCAGTAAGTCATCTGGCTGGGAAGCATGGCCCTGACTTCGAGCACTTGAAGTTCTTAGCGTGGTTGACATGAGCGCTCTGACTGCCCGCCACGAGTACACGATCAAGGAGGCTGCAGCCCTGACTGGGCTGCCAGCCAGCACGCTGCGCTACTACGAGTCCATCGGAGTGATCGCCCCCGTCGGCCGGGGGGCGAGCAGTGGTCACCGCGTCTATGACGAGGAGGACCTGGACCAGATCATGTGGGTGGCTTGCCTCGCGGCGACCGGCATGTCCGTGAGGGACATGCCCAAGTACGTCGCGAACGGGCAACTCGGCCCGTGTGCGGCCGGCGAGCAGATCGAGCTGCTCACCGCGCAGCAGCAACGACTGGAGGTCGAGGCAAAGCAGCTCGTCCTCCGCCAGCGGTACGTCGCCTTGAAGATTGACTACTGGCACGCTGTGGCCGCCGGCGACGACGGCCACGTCGAACTGCTCTTAGGTGAGGCCCGCACCCTCGCTGACGAGGTCAAGCCAGCCAGCAAGCGGTAGTGCCAACGTTTGCCGCGCTGCCTTGCGGCGGCATACCTCGGGCACCGGTAACCAGGTTCGGGCAGCGCTCCGGCGCGCCCTGGACCGTGACACGAAGGAAGTGCATCGCACATGAAGTTCACCCAGAGCGGCGGTGAGACTGCCGTAGGACCTGCGGACTGGTTCACCGGCACGGTCTACATCGACGGCATACGCGATCCCGACGAGCAGTCGGCTGTCGGTTGCGCCCACGTCCGTTTCACCCCGGGCGCCAGGACGGCCTGGCACAGCCACCCCAAGGGCCAGACCCTGTACGTCACCGACGGGATCGGGTACGTCGCCCGCAGAGGCGGCGACCCGCAGGAGATCCGCCCGGGCGATGTGGTCTACATCGAGCCCGACGAAGAGCACTGGCACGGCGCCACGTCCGACCGGTTCATGGCCCACGTCGCCATCCAGGAGGCCGACGACCGAGGACAAGTCGTGACCTGGCTGGACCACGTCACAGACGCCGAGTACGGCGTCTGAGCTCCCTACTTTCCCGATCCACCCAATCAGAAGAGAAGGAAGATTTTCGTATGCGCGTCAACGCTTACGCGGCACCCGCCGCCGGCCAGCCCCTGGCCCCCACCGTCATCGAGCGCCGTGAGGTTGGATCGAACGACGTCCTCATCCAGATCGAGTACGCCGGCATCTGCCACTCGGACATCCACACCGTCAATGGTGACTGGGGCCCGCAGCCCTTCCCGGTCGTGCCTGGTCACGAGATCGTCGGAGTCGTCACCGAGGTCGGTGCGGACGTCTCCCGCCACCGCGTCGGCGACCGCGTCGGCGTCGGCTGCATGGTCAACTCCTGCGGGGAGTGTGCCAACTGCCGGGCCTGCGACGAGCAGTACTGCCTGAAGGGAATGGTCGGCACCTACGCGGCCACCGACCGCGACGGAACCACCACCCATGGCGGCTACTCCACCCACGTCGTCGTCGACTCCGACTACGTCCTGTCCGTGCCCGACGGCATCGACCCCGTTGCAGCTGCTCCCCTCCTGTGCGCCGGCATTACCACCTATGCGCCGCTGCGTCACTGGAATGCGGGGCCCGGGAAGAAGGTCGCCATCGTGGGCCTGGGCGGACTCGGTCACATGGGTGTCAAGATCGCCCACGCTCTCGGCGCCGAGGTCACCGTCCTGTCCCAGTCGTTGAAGAAGCAGGAGGACGGCCTGCGCCTCGGTGCCGACGACTACTACGCCACCTCTGACCCCTCGACGTTCGAGCAGCTGGCCGGGCGGTTCGACCTCATCGTCAACACGGTCAGCGCCGGCATCGACCTCGACGCCTACCTTGGGCTGCTGGCAGTGGACGGCACCTTGGTCAACGTCGGCGCCCCGGCCGAGCCGCTCAGCCTGAACGTGTTCTCCCTTATCGGGGGGCGTCGGTCCTTTGCCGGCTCCATGATCGGTGGCATCGCCCTCACCCAGGAGATGCTCGACTTCTGCGCCCAGCACGGCATCGGTGCCGAGGTCGAGGTCATCGCTGCCGACCAGATCAACCAGGCATACGAACGAGTCCTGGCCTCCGACGTGCGATACCGCTTCGTCATCGACACCACCACCCTGTGAGCCGGTGAAGTGATGGAGTTTCAGACTTCCTAGACCAAGTCAACCGCGGCGCGCTCACACTAAAGCTGCGGCAGCCAAGCCGTCGCCTGATCGCGCACCCGACCCACTGGTATCTTCCCCCGGCGGCGGGCCACCACATTCACGAGAGGGCCCCTAACCAGCGGAAACGCAGGTCAGGGGCCCTTGGTGCCAACTAATTTGCGGGCTGGTCCAAGGCCCGGGCTGCAGTCCGGGGTGCCCGCTGTTCATGGCGATCGCCCAGCACGAGTAGTGCGTGTCAGCCGCTCGGGGTGGCTGTCCTTGTCTGGCTCAACCGATTCAGTCCCTCCTCGGACTGCGAGGCCGGCTGGGCGGCATACGCCACCACCGTGAGCCCGGGGTCGGCACAAACCTCGAGCGCTTCGAGTGTCAGCGTCAAGGGTCCCACCTGCGGATGAGCGAACTCTTTGCCCTCGGCCAGGATCCGACGGACGTCGTGGGTGGCCCAGAGCGTAAAGAAAGCCGTGCTGCCGTGCAGCAAGCTCTGAACGAGGTCAGCCGTGACCGCGTCGGAGGGATGCCGGCCGGTCTCGGCGCGAAGAAGGGCCACCGTCTCCTCGGCCACCTCTGGCCACTTGGGGAAGAACTCCTGCGCGCGTCCGTCGAGGAAGCAGAAGAGGGCCAGGTTGGGTCTGTCTCCCATGCTGTCGAACATCGGCTTGTACAGCGCATGTCCCATGACGTTGTGGGCGAGGACGTCCAGCCGTCCGTTCCTCACGTAGGCCGGACTGCGACCCATGGCGTCAAGCAGCCACCTCAGCTGGGGGCGGAGCGCGCCGTCCGTCGCATCCGGAGGGGGTTCTGCCAGCTCGCCCCGCGAGGCCCTCGCCAGGGAGTACAGATGCGAGCGCTCAGCGGAGTCCAGTTGGAGCGCTCGCGCGATGGCGTCCAGAACGGCCGGCGACGCGGTCTCGAGGCGCCCCTTCTCGAGCCGGGTGTAGTAGTCGACGCTGACTCCCGCGAGGGCGGCGACCTCCTCGCGGCGGAGCCCGGGCACCCGCCGGTGGACGGCCCTGGAGGTGGGATCGGAGGGGGGAACGGAGCTCGGCGGGCTCAGCTTGGCCCGTCGCGACTTGAGGAACTCTCTGGCCTCGGCGCGGCTCTCCACCTCCACAGCAGAGAACGGCGGTGACAGGTTTAGTCCTAACCCTGAAAGATCTGACCTTTTACAAACTGTTCTTGCATGGCTAGGTTGCACTGGACCGGTGTGCGGAAGCGTCATCCCCGAGCGAGGGAGCAAAAGTGGGCAGTCTTCGAGGCAAATCGATAGTCATCACGGGGGCGGGCAGCGGGATGGGGGCAGCCACGGCCAAACTTGTTTTTGAGGCGGGCGCGTCGGTGGTGGCAGCAGACCTCAACGAGAGTTCCCTCGACTCGCTGCGCGATGAGCTGGGGAACTCCGACCGCGTGCTGCTCGTGCCCACTGACGTCACTGACTCGAGCCAGGCGGAGGCGCTTGCGGCGGCTGCCGTGACACGTTTCGGCACTCCATACGGGTTGGTGAACGCCGCGGGCATCACGTGCGTCGGGTCACTGCTCGACGTGCAGCCCGACGCCTGGAGCCGGGTCATGGCCGTGAACGTGGACGGCACCATGAACGTGAGCCGCGCTGTGGCCCGCACCATGGTGGATGCCGGCACCCCCGGCTCCATCGTGAACTTCTCCTCAGGTGCGGGCATCCGGGGAGTGGCGAACCGGATCGGTTACGTCGCCTCGAAGTTCGCCGTGACCGGCATGACCTACACGATGACCCTCGAGCTGGCGCCCCGCCAGATCCGGGTCAACGCCGTCGCGCCAGGCATGATCAAGACCCCTCTCACGGAGTACATGTTCCAGGACCCCGAGAACGCCGCGCGGATTGCCGCCTCCCACCCCATCGGCCGCGCAGGGGAGGCGCACGAGGTCGCGAGTGCCGTCGCCTTCCTCCTGGGCGAGGAGGCCGGATTCGTCACCGGCGCCGTCCTCACCGTCGACGGGGGCAACACGATCGGCATCGGAAACTTCTAGTGCCCGCCACATTCGAGGTCCACACGATCCGCCTCGGGACCATTCGCGCCGACAAGAGCGGCACGGTGTACGGCTATCCCCTAGGCACCGTGCTCGACGTACCGGTCTGGGCGGCAGCTATCGAAGGGGCTGGTCGAAAGATCCTGGTGGACACCGGGATCCGTGACGCAGCGAAGTGGTCGCGGGTGGATCCGCACACGATCGCCCCGGAGGAGACCATCGACGCCGCCCTGGCCGAGCTCGGCTGGCGTCGCCGTGACGTGGACACGGTGATCAACACGCACCTGCACTACGACCACGCCGAGAACAACCTGGCCTTCCCGCACGCCCAGTTCTACGTCTCGCACGAGGAGTGGCAGTGGGCAGCGGACCCCAGCAGCGCCCAGGCGTGGGCCTACGACATCGAGTGGACCGACGATGACCTCACTGTCATGAACTACCACTTGGTGAGTCGCGACCACTATGACGTGGTCCCCGGACTGCGGATCATCCAGACCCCCGGGCACACGCCGGGGCACCAGTCCGTCCTCGTGAGGACCGCCGAAGGTGTGCTCTGCGTCAGCGGTGACGCGGCCTGCATGATGGAGAACCTGACAACGCCGACCCCGCCTGGGACCCATGTCGGCTCGGCCGTCTCCCTCGCGTCGCTGAAGAAGATCTCCGATGTCTCCGACCGGATCTTGATGAACCACGACCCCGACCTCTCGCGCTTCCAGAGCTCGGGCTTCCCCCTCACCCCTCAGGTGCAGCTGCCCTGACCTGGCGTCGCCACGCCTTGTCGCCCCGATCCGCCGACTCGGTCGGCACAGGAGGAATGTCAGATGACCATTGTCAACGACCACGCCCGAGTGGGTTACATCTCCGCGCGCGGCCACGTCGTGCCGACAGGCGGCCGCTATCTGCCGCTCGAGAACCCAGCCACGGGTCAGCCCCTGGGTGAAGTCTTCGAGATGGACACAGCCACCCTTGACGAGGTCGTCGCCGGCGCGCGCGCGGCCTACGAGCAGACGTGGCGCCAGACCGCACCTGACGTGCGCGGGGCGATGCTGTCGCGGTGGGCCGACCTGATCGCGCAACGTCGTGAGGAGCTCGCGGACCTCGAGATTTCCGACGTGGGCCATCTGCGCCGAGAGGCGCTGGGCGACATCGACACGAGCGTGGGCCTGATCCGCTACTACGCCGGGATGGCCGACAAGATCCAAGGGCACACCTACTCGTCGTTCCCGAACCGCATCGCCTACGGAGTCCCTGAGCCGTACGGCGTGGTGGGGGCCATCACGCCGTTCAACGCCAATGCCGTGATGGTGGGCTTGAAGGCAGCTCCCGCTATGGTCGCGGGCAACTGCATCGTGATCAAGTCTCCAGAGTCCGCGCCGCTGCTCGTGTTCAGCCTGATCGAGCTCGCGCTCGAGGCGGGAATCCCTCCCGGAGTCCTCAACGTCTTCACGGGGCGCGGTCACGTGGTCGGACCGATGCTGATGGAGAACAATGGCATTGGCATGCTCTCCTTCACCGGCAGCGTCGAGGCGGGCCGGGCGGTGATTCGCCAGTCCGCTGCGAACATCATGCCCGTCGTGGTGGAGCTGGGCGGCAAGAGCCCGATCATCCTGCTGCCCGATGCCAACCTGGACTTTGCGGTCCCTTCGGCGGTGCACTCCAACTTCGTGAAGAGCGGTCAAAGCTGCGTGGCGGGATCGCGGATCCTGGTCCACAGCTCCATCTACGACGAGGTGTGCGCGCGCGTCTCGGAACTGGCAGGACGGATCAGGGTGGGCCTCCCCACCGACGCCAGGTCCCAGATGAGCACGTTGATCACGAAGCGTCAGCGCGAGAATGTGGACGCGCTCGTGACCTCGGCAGTCGCCGCGGGTGCGACGCGCCTCGCAGGAGGGGCGCCCGCGACCTGGGAGCCCCTGACGGATGGCGCCTTCTACCAGCCCACGGTCCTGGTGGACGTCGACGACGACAATCCGGCGGCTACGACGGAGGCCTTCGGTCCGATGGCGAGTGTGTTGCGGTTCGACGCCGTGGACGAGGCCTTGTCCCGCGCCAACGCCTCCGAGTTCGGACTGAGCGCCCAGGTGTGGGGCAATGACGCGGCAGCCATCCAGTACCTCACCCAGAACCTCGAGGCGGGCGCGGTATGGGTGAATACCTATCGTGCAGCCCACCCCACACTGCCCCTGGCCGGCATGAAAACCAGCGGGTATGGCGTCGAGTACGGCTTCGAAGCGGTCCTCGAGTACACGCGGCCGAAGGCAGTGATGTGGGACCTCTCGACCGAGCGGACCCTGCCATACCTGGAGTGACCGGCTGGGCCGCTTCAGGGGCACCGGTCGCCCGGCCATTGTCGACCGAGCAAGTCCCCCGAGGGACGCGGTGACTTTGCACGCGATCGAATTGTAGATGTTTCTCGCTCTATGTATATGTCAGACTCTTGCGGCACTGGAAAATGTATGGTTCCATTTTGCTGTCAGCTTCACCCCCACCAGGTTCCCTGCCGGCCGCTGACATCCACCCGACAATGACGTTCGCGGAAGGGCTTGGCCATGGCGATCCACCAGAACAGCTCGCCGGAGGCCGCTGGGGCACGGTCCTGGTCGCGCAAGGTCGACCTGGGCTACCGGTGGCCGAGCCGCTACCTCGTGGCTTGGTACGCCCTGGCCGGCGCGGTTGTCGTCATCGCCCTCTTCCAGCCCAGCACGTACCAGCCGGCGTCGCGGGAGCTGATCACCGCGATAGCGGCATGCCTGCTCGTCGCGGCCCTGGGCCAGCTGCTGGTCGTCATGGTGGGTGCGATCGACCTGGCAGTGCCGGGCTACATGACCCTGAGTGCCGCCATCAACGTTCACTACGTCGAGACCCGCGGACCGGTGTTCTCCTTCCTCCTGGCCGTTCTCGTGTGCGCTGGGCTCAGCGCCATCAGTGGCGCCATGGTGAGCGTGCTACGACTCAACGCGTTGATCGTCACGCTGGCGATCAACACCATGATCACCGGAGCACTGATTATCTGGATGGGCCAGACGTTCTCCACCGGTGGTCGCGCACCCGGGTGGTTGCAATCCATCGGCCGCGCGGACGTAGGCCACATCAGCCTCCTCTTCCTGATCTCCCTGGTGCTGGCAGCCGGCTTGAGCTTCGTCGTCCATCGCACTCGGGCTGGTCGCCAGGTCGCAGCCAGTGGCACCAACCCCACCGCCGCAAGGCTGCTGGGCATCCGCGTGCACGCCGTCTACATCTTGGCCTTCACCGGTGCAGGGGTGCTCTACGCCTTCGCCGGGGCGCTCGCTGCGGGTTACGTGCAGACGCCTGACGCGACGCTTGGCGTGACCTACCAGATCACCACGCTCACGGCAGTCGCCATCGCGGGGGCCACCTTTGGCGGCGGGCCGTCGAGCGTCTCGCCCCTGGTCGCGGCCTGCGTGCTCCTGCCCTTGATCGACCAGAGCCTCGCCCTGCACGACCTGAGCCCTGGACTGCGAGTCGTCGTGCAAGGAGTGCTGCTGGTCGTGGCCGTCGCTGCGGGGGCAATGACCCAGCTCGGCAGAGCGGGTTTGAAACGGCTCATGAGCTCGGCTTCCACCAAGAGCACGCCCTGACTCAGAGGCCCTCAGCTCGATCGCATCACTTCAACGTCAACACGGCATTGATCTCATAGGAAAACCTACCGGAGGTACATCGTGACAAACGCGTTCGTTCGAAAGGCCCGACCCGAGCGCCTGGCGCTCCTGGTTGTGGGCGTTCTGCTTGCCGCGGGAACGGCAGCGTGTGGTGGTGCGTCCGGTGCCTCGAACGGCGGCACTGCCAACGCGTCCGACAAGGCCGCGTGGGCCAAGACCGCTTACCCCGCGCCGGACCCCGAGAAGATGAAGCAGTACGCAACCAGCCTGATGAACCCTGGCGTGGACACCGCCAAGCTGGCGCCGGAGATCCAGACGGCACTGATGGTTGCGCACACCCCGCTCACGGCGGCCCAGCAGGAGGTGTTCAAGAACTGCCTCACGCACGACACCTGTGAGACGGGCACGGGCAAGTACACACTCGCCATCGTGGACGACCAGGTCAACACCTACTACAGCGTGTCGCGGGCCGAGACCACCTCGTACGCCATCAAGACCGGCGCCATCGCGAAGATCACGTACACGACCACCAACATGAACGTGCAGCAGTACCTGTCCAACTTCAGGACGGCGATCGGTCAGAAGGCCGACCTCATCGTGAGCAACTTCGGTGCCCTGGGCAACCAGGCTGGGCAGGTCATCGCCCAGGCCAAGGCAGCCGGGATCCCGATGACCAACGGTGTCGCGACGCTCTCGCCGGACGTGATGTCCAAGCTGAGCGTCCAGTTCAGCGCGCCGCTCTGCGACATGTGGGCCAACGGTGCAGCCTCGATCGCCGACAAGCTGAAGGCGGAGGGCAAGTCGCTCACCTACGCGCAGTTCACCGGCCCCGCAGGCAACGCCTACGCCGCATACTGGCAGCCCTGCGCCGAGAAGGCGCTGAACGCGGCTGGCATGAAGAAGGTCTACACGGGATTCACGGAGTGGACCCCTCAAGGCACGGTGAAGGCGGCTGCTGCACTCCGCGCCTCGAACAAGAAGCCGTCTCTGGTGACCTACGACACCTTCCCCGAGAACTTCATGCAGGCCTACATCGATGCTGGCGACAAGGACATGCCGGCGTTCGCCCTGACGGGTGCGTCGGACATCGGCACGGCCAAGGCCTTCGTTGACGCGAAGACCAAGGGTTTCAAGCCGATCATCTTCGTCTCACCGAACAACACCTGGCTGAGCGCCATCGAGCTGTCCATTGACCTGGCGATCAAGGATGGCAAGGGGCCGTCGGCGGACAAGATCAACTGGCCGGTGAACTTCGGCGACTTCGAGACGTTCGTGCCTCAGTTCGACCTCAAGCAGAACAACTTCGCGTTCCTCGGCTCGCCGCTGTCCGGCGAGGAGCAGGAACTCGCTCTCAAGCAGTAACGCGACTCCCCGCCGCTGGAAAAGAAGCTGCCGGCCGGCCCGAGCACGACGTCTCGGGCCGACCGGCACGCGGAAGGACACCTCATGATCGAGTCGTACCAAGAGACCGCACGCGCGGACTCCCCGCCCGTGAGCAGCAGGGGCCTGCGGCTGACCGGCATCACGAAGACCTATCCCGGAGTGGTGGCGGTCAACAACGTGAGCTTCGAGTGCCGGCCAGGGGAGGTCCACGCGCTCGTGGGCGAGAACGGATCGGGCAAGTCCACCCTCATCAAGGTTGCCGCGGGGCTTGTCCCGCAGGACTCCGGCACCGTGCAGGTGGGCGCAAAGACCTTGTCCCGAAGCGATCCTCGCTACGCCCGGCGGCTTGGCCTGATGACGGCCTACCAGGACACCTCCCTGGTCCACGACCTCACGGTCGCGGAGAACATCGAGATGTCGTTCCACTGCCTGGGACAGGAGGCTCCCAGAAACATCAAGAAGCTGCTCGCGGAGTTCGATCTCCCGTTCAGCCCCAAGGACCTCCTCGTCGCGCTCGGGCCGGGCGGCCGTCAGATGCTCGAGGTCGTTCGGGCCATGATCCACCGGCCACACGTCCTCCTGGTCGACGAGCCGACCGCCGTGCTCGATCTCGCGTCGGCCGACCAGCTGGAGACCCTCATCTCCAACATCCGCGGCGAGGGCTGCGCCGTGGTCTACGTCAGCCACCGACTCGACGAGGTGCGCCGCCTGGCCGACCGGCTCACGGTCATCCGCGACGGCGTCATCCAAGGCACGCACGAACGCATGGACTGGGACGTCGAGACGATCGTCGAGCTGATGGTGGGTGCCCCCATCGACCTGGAGTTCCCGGATCGGCGGCCTCAGACGACCGGAGATCCGCTGCTCGAGGTGAAGGAGCTGCGCGGCTCCACTGTCGGGCCGATCTCGCTCCACGTCGGCCCCGGCGAAGTGGTGGGTATTGCCGGCGCCGAGGGCAACGGGCAGCGGCACCTCCTCCGCGCCATCATCGGGGTGGACCGCAAGTCGGGCTCGGTCGAGCTGAACGGCAAGCCGGTCACGGGAGGCCCGCCGGGGGCGCTGCGTGCCGGGATCAGCTTCCAGAGCGGTGACCGCGTCGCCGAGTCGGTGTTCCCGGCCATGTCGATCGGCGCCAACGGCACCATGCAGCTGGGCACCGAGCTCGGGCCGCTCGCGACGATCCGCCCCAAGAGGATGATCCAGAAGTTCGGCCAGGCCGTCCGCGAGCTGGGTATCGTCAGCGCTTCGGCATACCAACCCATCAGCGCGCTGTCGGGCGGTAACCAGCAGAAGGTCGTCCTCTCGCGGGCTTCGATGCAGCGCCCTGAGCTCTTGATCATCGACGAACCCACCCAGGGCGTCGACGCCAAGGCGCGCTTGGACATCTACCGGCTCGTCGCCGATACGGCCGCCAGCGGTGTGGGTGTGCTGGTCAACTCCTCCGACTCCTTCGAGCTGGCCGGGCTGTGTGACCGCGTCTACGTGATGTCCGAGGGCGCCGTGATCGACGAGCTGACCGGGACGTTCACCGAGGCGGAGATCGTTCGCCGATTCGTGAGCACGACCGGCAAGCGCGAGGACGTCATCGAGGCGGCCTCGCGACCCGGCCGCCGGATCGCGTCCGCCCTGGCCTCCCCTCGCGTTCCCGTCGTCGTGCTCCTGGTGCTGATGCTGCTGCTCGGCGCCTACGCCACCAGCAAGTCACCTGTGTTCCTCCAGGGCTTCAACCTGAACAACCTCTTCCTGTCTGCCCTGCCGCTGCTCTGGGTGGTGATCGGCCAACAGTTTGCCTTGCTCGTCGGTGAGCTCGACATCTCCATCGGCGCGTCGATGACACTGTCAGTCGTCCTGGCATCCTTCGTCCTCGCCAGCAACGGAGTCGGATCCTCGTTGCTGGGCGTGGTGGTGATCCTGCTCGTCGCCCTCGTGGTGGGCCTGTTCAATGCCTTGGTCACCCAGGTGTTCGGGGTCACGCCGCTTGTTGCGACGATCGGAACGTTGGGCATCGTGTCGGGCATCTGCGTGCTGCTGCGCCCTGAGCCGTCCGGCGCAATCGGGTCGGACCTCAGCGCGGCCCTTTCGGCGGGAGTGGGCAACGTCCCCTACGGGTTCATCGTGGCCCTGCTCGTCGCAGGCGGGATGGACTTCTGGCTCTTTCGAACGGGTGGGGGACTGGCCACCCGGGCCGTCGGGCTCGAGAGCAAGGCCAGCGAGCGAGTGGGTGTCCGGGTGAAGTGGGTGAAGATGGCGGGGTACGTCATCGCGGCAGTGGGCGCGGCGATCGGCGGCGTCTTCCTCGCCGTCCAGGTCGGCGTCGGGAGCAATGACGTTGCGCTCTCGCTCTCGCTACCTGCCTTCACCGCCTGCTTCCTCGGCGGCGCGACACTCACGGGTGGTCGAGGGACGTTCATCGGCGCTGCGCTTGGCGCCACCTTCCTCACTCTCATCGGCAACGCGGCCCAGCTGATCAATCTCTCCTACTCGTGGACGCAGGTGATGTACGGCGTGATCCTCCTCGTGGCTGTCACCGTGTACTCGATCGCGGCTCGCCGAGCGGTGGCATGACCGGCGGCCTCGCGGCCGGGGCTGCCGCTGGCGTGGATCAGCCAGCCGCAGCAATCATGAGTCAGCGGTAGAACCGCACCAACCAAAAAGGAGCGCGCCATGGCAGGAAAGTACGATGACATCCGCGTGCGTCGAGTCGTGGCGGGGCTGGACGAGAACGGCAAGTCCACCGTGGTCAGTGATGGCTACACGGAGACGCGACTCGTGACCGACGCCTTCGTCCTCAACCAGATCTGGCAGGTCGAGTCGTGTCCTCCCCACGTCAACGACGAGAACACTCTCGGGACCGAGGCGGTGATCCCCCCGCCGCCCAACGGTTTCACGCATGTCTTGGCAACTTTTCCGCCGGACAGCTCCTGGAACTACGGGTCCGGCGGCTATGAAGCCTCGATGGCAGCGGCTGGAGCAACCGAGTCCTACGTCGAGAGCGACGCCGATCCGGGCATGCACCAGACCGACACTGTCGACATCATCACCATTGTCTCGGGTGAGTGCGTCGTGATCCTCGAGCAGGGCGAGACACTCCTGAAGGCCGGGGACACCTTCATCCAGCGGGGGACCAAGCACGCCTGGCGCGTGTCGGGCGACCAGCCGTGTGTGCACTCCACCTTGATGGTCGGGGCGCGTCGCTAGCACGTCGTCACCGACCATCGGGACACGCACGCACCCTGCCACAGTCAAATACAGGTCAATAACCGAACGCGGACAAAAGTGAGGTCACAACATGAGGGCGGCAGTCTTTCTCGGAGACAGCCAGGTTGCACTCGCGGAGGTGGATGACCCGACGCCGGGCCCCGGCGAGGTGGTCGTGGCCATTCGTGCCTCAGGCATGTGCGGCAGTGACCTCAAGTACTACCGGAGCCCGCCGAACGACACGTACGCCTCGGGAAAGCTCATAGCCGGCCACGAACCGGCCGGCGTCGTGCATGCCGTCGGCGCGGGCGTGCCCGAGACAACCGCGTCGGTCGGCGACCGGGTCATGGTGCACCACTACATCGGCTGCGGCGCGTGTGCGCCGTGCCGGAGCGGCTGGACGCAGATGTGCAGCCGCCAGCCGGTCACGGTGCTCGGCATGAACGGCAACGGCGCCCACGCCCCATACCTGAAGGTCCCTGCGGCCACACTCATCGGGCTCGACGACCGGCTCAGCTTCGACGCGGGCGCAGCCATCGGCTGTGGCACCGGCACCGCTTGGGGCGGCTTGCAGCGGCTGGGTGACCTCGGCGGCGCGACGATCGCGATCTTCGGTCAGGGACCAGTCGGCCTTTCCGGCACCATCCTCGCCACCGCCTTGGGCGCCCGGGTGATCGCGGTCGACATGGCGGAGAGTCGCCTCGCGCACGCTCGACGCCTCGGTGCTGTCGAGACGGTGAACCCGGGAGAGGTCGACCCCGTCCTCGCGATCAAGGACCTCACCGACGGGGAGGGAGTCAGCGCCGTGCTCGAGTCGTCGGGGTCGTCGGCGGCGGCCTCCGCGGGGTTGAAGGCGCTCGCACCCTGGGGGCGGTTCTGCGTCGTCGGGCTCGGTGGCGAGGTGCGCTTCGACGTCATGGAGTTCCACCGCTCGCAGATGACCGTGATGACCTCGTGGTCGATGTCGCTGGTCGGGCAAGAGGAGTGCGCTCAGTTCGTTGCTCGCAAAGGCCTTCCGATCGACGACCTGTTCAGCCACGTCTGGTCCCTCGGCCAGATCGAGGAGGCCTACCGTCAGTTCGACAAGCAGGACGCCGGCAAGGGCGTCGTGCGCTTTCCCTAGGCAGGCACGGTCGGTTACCAGGCCGCCAGAGGGCACATCCGTTCGCGTACGACAATCACATGATCAGGAGATCGCAATGTCTGAAGCAGTAGGTTTCGTCGGAGTCGGGGCCATGGGCTCTGCGATCGCCAGCAGGCTGGTGGACACGCACGAGCTGCTCGTCAACGACCGTAACGAAGCGTCCGCCGCCCGCCTCGTGGAGCGCGGTGCCACCTTCTCCTCGCTGGAGGAGATCGGCGCGCGGTGCCGGGTCGTCTTCCTCTCGTTGCCGCGACCGTCCGACGTCCAGGAGCTCCTCATCGGTGCGGGAGGTCTCGCAGACAAGCTCCAGCCGGGCTCCGTCATCATCGACACCACCACCGGCACGCCGACCACGGACCAGGCGCTCACCAAGGAGCTGGCGACCCGCCAGATCGACTTCGTGGATGCCCCCATCGGCGGTGGCGTCAGTCGTGCGGAGGCCGGGACGGCCGCCCTCATGGTCGGAGCGGCGGACGACGTGTTCGCGCGCGTCGCCCCGTTGCTGCACGAGGTCACGGCGGACGTCATTCACGTCGGGCCCGTGGGGTCAGGACACGCGGCCAAGCTCGTCAACAACCTCTTGAACAGCTGCAACCGCTTCGCCGCGATGGAGGCCATCCGGCTGGGCGAGGTCGCGGGGATCCCCCGCGAGGTGATTGTCGACGTCATCAACCGAGGGTCCGCTCGCAACTACGCCACGGAGAACACGTACCCCAACATGCTCATGGGCGGCACTCCCGAGCAGCCGTACAAGCTCCAGCACTTCACCCTCCAGCTGCTGGATAAGGACCTGCGACTGGCCAACCAGCTGGCCGAGGAGCTGCATCACGACACCCCGATCGGCCACCTTGTGCAGCAGTTCGTCGACTCGGCGCTCGAGCGCTTCGGTCCCGATGCGGACCAGAGCCAGATGATGGCGGAGTGGTACGCCGACGCTCGTTGACGGGCCGCGAGTCCTGAGCATTTGGCCGGACCGGCCCCGACAGGTAGTTCGTCAGACCCGTTCTGACGTCAGACACAACGATTGGCGCGAGCCGGAGGCATGGAATGAACCCGACGTACGACTTCCAGGGTCAGGTGGCCCTCGTGACCGGAGCCAGCATGGGCATGGGCCTTGCCGCGGCGACCGGCTTTGCGGAGAACGGCGCCAGCGTCGTGCTCGGTGACGTAAACGAGGAAGCCCTCAAGGACGCGACGGCAAGGCTGACCGAGCAGGGTTATGACGTCCTCGGCGTCAGGTGTGACGTCAGTGACGAGGGGCAGGTCGCGCGCCTCGTCAACGCGGCAGTGGAGAGGTACGGCCGCCTGGACATGGCGTTCAACAACGCCGGAATCATGGCGCCGGCCACGGACGCTGCCGAGGAGTCGCTCGAGCAGTTCGAGCGCATCAATGCCGTCAACCTGCGAGGAGTATGGGCCAGCATCAAGCACGAGCTGCGGGTGATGGGCCCGCAGGGCTCGGGTGCGATCGTCAACAACTCCTCGCTGGGCGGTCTCGTCGGCAATCCGGGGCGGGCTGCTTACCACGCCTCCAAGCACGGAGTCATCGGCCTGACCGGCAGCGTGGCGCTCGAGTATGCCGCGCGGGGCGTGCGGGTGAACGCGGTGTGCCCCGGGACCATCGTCACCCCGATGGTGCAGGGCATGCTCGACAACGGTGACCTGACCGAGGCGGACGCGGTGGCAGCCACTCCGATCGGTCGGATGGGCACTGCCGAGGAGGTCGCCGCCGCCGTCCTGTGGCTCTGCAGTCCAGGCGCCAGCTTCGTCGTCGGGGTGGCCCTGCCCGTCGACGGCGGTTATGTCGCACGCTAGCCCCGCAGCGCCGCAGCGCCGCAGCCCCGCAGCGCCGCAGCTTCCCACCAGCCCGCAGCCAACAGAAAGGCCACCCATGGTCACGGTGATCCTGGTAGGCGTGGACGGAACCGACTCCTCACGCCTCGCTGCCCGTCGTGCCGCCGAGCTCGCCGTACGCCTGGGAGCCGAGCTCCATGTCCTGTCAGCGGTGGAGCAGGCAACGGTCGAGGAGTTTCCCGACCGGCCGGGGGCCAGCCAGCTGACCTCGGGCGAGCTGGCCGAGACGATCGCGGCGGAGGTGGCGCAGGACCTGCGCAGCGTTGTACCCAACGTCACGAGCAGGCCGCTGCACGGAAAGCCAGCGACCGCGCTGGTCGACGAGGCCATCCGGCTGGACGCTTCCCTCATCGTGGTGGGAAACCGCAGGGTGCAGGGGGTGGGCAGACTGCTCGGCAGCGTGGCCTCCAGCGTTGCCGCGCACGCTCCCTGCGACGTCTACATCGTCAAGACGGTCTGACAGGCCCACGCACGTGGCCGCCGGGAGCAGGCGCCTATCGCGGCGTCGAGTAGCGGAGCACGAAGTCGAGGTGCTCCCGCATCGCCTCGCCTGCCGCGTCGGCGTCGCCACCTTCGATGGCCGCGAGGATCGCGATGTGCTGACGCACGGTCTTCTTGGCGACCTCACGGGTCACCTCAAGGAACTGGGCGGGGTGCGTTGCGTCGTGAACGGCGGCGATGAACGCCTCCAGCAGCCGGTTGCCCGAGGCGCGGCCGATGGCCGTGTGGAAGCGCAGGTCGTAGGACGGGATGTCAGGGTCGTCGATCGTCGTGCTCTTCTGCGTCTTGACGACCTCCTTCATGACCTCGATGTCCTCCGGAGTGCGGTTGCGCGCCGCCCACTGCGCGGCAGGGATCTCCAGGACCCTGCGCACCTCCGTGATCTCGTCGATCGTGAGCGCCCCGATGCGCACGATCGTGTCCATGGACTCGCTCAGCATCTGGCTCAACGAGTCAGGCGTGACAGTCTTGACGAAGCTCCCTCCGGCCACTCCCGGGATCTTGCGGATGAGCCCGGAGCTGACCAGGGCGCCGAGCGCCTCGCGCACCGTGGGTCGGCTGACCCCGAACTGTTGCGCCAGCTCCGTCTCTGCTGGCAGCTTCTCGCCCTGGGCGAAGTGGCCGTTGAGGATGGCTTCGCGAAGCTGGGACTCCACCTGGTCTCGCGGCCGGGTGACCACCCGCGCCTGGAAGCGGTGGTCCGGAGTGCTGGTCGTAGCCATGGGGGTGTCTCCTCGGGTGGCGCGAGCGGTGTGTGCCCGTCGGGCTCTTACAGACGTGGATGTACCCATATTGTCCTACAGATGACATGGACGCGTGGAACTGCGCCTTGTTCTGGCCCACGTCTTCGCCCACAATCACGGCCGGTGCGGTGGGGACGATGAGCTCAGACGGCCAGCGGGAGGGCGTCGAGGTGGCCCGGAGCTTCCTGTTCGTCCCCGGGGACCGACCGGACCGCTTCGCCAAGGCGCAGGCTTCGGGGGCAGACCTGGTGATCCTGGATCTCGAGGATGCCGTCCCAGCCGCAGCCAAGGAGACGGCACTCCGATCGGTCCTGGAATGGGCTCAGGCGCACGACCGATGTCTCGTGCGCATCAACGGGGTCGGGACGCCGTGGATCGGCTCGGAGCTCCGAGCGCTCCGTGGCACCGGCATCGCCGTCATGCTGCCCAAGGCCGAGCGGGTGGAGGACGTCCGTCGGGTGGTCGACGACGTGGCCGGCTGCTTGGTAGCCCTGATCGAAACGCCGCGCGGACTCTTGGAAGCCCAGACCCTGGCCGAGAGCGGAGCCGTCACGCGACTGGCCTTGGGCAACGTCGACCTGGCGGCGTGCCTGGGGGTGGACCCGGCTTCGAGGTCCGCCCTGGCGCCCGCTCGGTGGAGCCTCGTCGTCGCCAGCGCGGTGGCCGGGCTTGCGCCCCCCGTGGACGGCGTGACGACCGCGCTGGAGGACCCGTCGGCGCTGAAGGGCGATGTGGCCCACGCCCGCGAGCTCGGCTTCGCGGGCCGGTTGTGCATCCACCCCCGGCAGGTGCAGCCGACGAACCTCGGCATGGGTCCGTCCGCGCAGGAGGTGGCCTGGGCGCAGCGCGTGCTGGCCGGGGCGCAGGACGACGGCGCCCGAGTGGTTGACGGAGCCATGGTGGATGCCCCTGTGGTCGCCCGCGCTCGAAGGATCGTGGCCTCGACGGCAGGGATGGAAGGCGTGTGAGATTCGTCATTGACTAACGATTAGATGTCAGACATATTACAGAGTAGGAGCCGCGCTCCAGCGGTCAGCGGACGATTCCCCGTGCCTCTGGCGGCAGGCACGTTGCGCGCGTCAGCAGGAGCCCGATGCGGCGACCTGCAGGGTCGAACCGAGCACCGCGGGTGCGGTGCGCATTGTCTTGAATGATCTTGAGGAGTTCACGTGGAGCATTTCGGAGAGTTGTACATCGATGGCCAGTGGGTCGCGCCTGCGCGCGAGGGCACTCGCACCCTGATCGACCCGACCAGTGAGGAGCCCTGGGCGACGGTGACCTCCGGAGGCGGTGTGCCGGAGGTCGACCTGGCCGTGGCGGCGGCGAGGCGCGCGTTCACCACCTTCTCGCAGACCTCGGTCGAGGAGCGGGTCCAGCTGATCGACCGGATCATCGCATCCTACGAAAGGCGTGAGGCCGACCTGGCCCAGCTGATCGCGCATGAGGTGGGTGTCCCGGTCTCGTTCAAAGCCCAGGTCGCCGGCCCTGCTGGTCACATGAAGGTGGCGCGCGACCTGATCGAGTCCTACGCGTTCGAGCGCCAGCTGGCCGACACCATCGTGCGCCGCGAGCCGATCGGCGTGTGTGCCTTGATCTCGCCGTGGAACTGGCCGCTGCAGACGTCGGTCATCAAGGTCATCTACGGCATCGCCGCCGGTTGCACCATGGTGCTCAAGCCCTCCGACGCCTCGCCCGCATCGGGCGTTGCCCTGGCCCAGGTGATGGATGAGGCGGGTACGCCGCCCGGCGTCTTCAACTTGGTGATCGGCCCGGGACGCGTCGTGGGCGACGCGCTGGCTCGCCACTCCGATGTGGACATGGTCTCCTTCACCGGGTCGACCGGCGCGGGCGTCACCGTGGGTGAGGCCGCCGCGCAGACGGTCAAGCGCGCGTGCCTCGAGCTGGGCGGCAAGTCGGCCAACATCGTGCTCACCGACGGAAACCTCGAGAAGGCCGCGCGGTGGACCATCCAGCGCGCCTTCTCCAACACCGGCCAGTCGTGCCACGCCCCGAGCCGGCTCCTCGTGCACGAGGACCAGGTCGGGGATCTGCTGCCCTTCCTGGTGGACGAGATCGCCCGGATGCGGGTGGGCGACCCCCGCGACCCCGCGACGACCCACGGCCCCTTGGTCCACGCAGCCCAGTTCGACAGCGTGCAGAAGCACATCGAGATCGGCCTCGAGGAGGGAGGGCGCCTGGTCGCCGGCGGACTCGGCCGGATGGAAGGGTTCGAGCGGGGCTTCTTCTGCAAGCCGACGGTGCTCACCGATGTGACCCGGGAGATGACCCTGGCCAAGGAGGAGATCTTCGGCCCCGTCGTGGTCGTCATGCCGTACAAGTCCGAGGAGGAGGCCCTCGACATCGCCAACGACTCGATCTTCGGCCTGGGTGGCTATGTCTTCGGCGAGGATCGGCAGCGGGCGTACGAGTTCTCCTGCGGACTGCGTGCCGGACGGGTTGCCTTCAACGGCGCCAACGTCAACTCGTACACGCCCATGGGCGGGTACAAGCAGTCCGGAGTCGGCCGGTCGATGGGCGTCTTCGGGCTCGAGGAATACCTGGAGGTCAAGTCCATCTTCGGCTTCGACGAGGAGTCGCACGCGCTCCCGACCTTCGCATAGACAATTCTGGGTCTGGCCTGGGCGGAGCTGGGCCAGGCCGGGCCGCGCCGAGCTGGGCCAGGCCAGATCGAGCGAGAGCGCAGGAGGCCCACGCATGGGACCTTGACAGTCAGCAAGAAGTCAGACATATTACAAGTATGTCCAATCGGGTGGCCGTCGTAACGGGTGCGGGAAGAGGACTCGGCGAGGCGATCGCCCGCGACATCGCGGCAGCGGGCGTGAGCGTCGTGCTGGCCGGTCGCTCGCTGGAACCGCTGGAGGTCACGCAACGGCTCATTGAGTCCGCGGGAGGCGTCGCACTGGTCAAGCAGACCGACGTCACCAGCGCCGAGTCCGTCGCCGAGCTCTTCGATGTCGCGGTGACCCAGCTCGGCGGGGTGGACGTCCTCGTCAACAACGCCGGGGTCACCGGTCAGGTGAACCTCGTCGACCTCGACGAGGCCGAGTGGGATCGCATCTTCGACACGAACGTGCGGGGCATGTTCCTGTGCAGCCGCGAGGCGGGCCGTCGATTCGCCCAGACGGGCTCTGGGCGCGCTGTCAACGTCGCGTCGGTGTTCGGACTCCTCGGCAGGCCCGGCTTCTCGGCCTACTGCGCCTCGAAGGGTGCGGTCGTGAACTTCACGCGCTCGGTAGGGGCCGAGTGGGCGCGCTTCGGAGCCCAGATGAACGCCGTGGCCCCCGGCTACTTCGCCACTGACATCAACGCCGAGCTGCGCGAGGACCAGAGCGCCATGGCGAAGGTGCTGCGTCGGATTCCCGCCTACCGCATGGGGACCCCCGACGAGCTGGCCAACATCGTGACGTACCTCGCCCTGCACGCGCCCGACTTCCTGACCGGGCAGACCATCGCGGTCGACGGTGGCGAGTCGAGCGTCTAGGACACGGGAGACACATGATGGTGGAAGCAGTCATCTGCGAGCCGGTCAGGACACCGGTGGGACGGTACGGCGGCATGTTCAAGGACGTGCCGGTGACCGAGCTCGCGGCAACGGTCGTCAAGGGGTTGGTCGAGCGCACCGGCATCAGGTCTGAGGACGTCGACGACGTCATCTTCGGGCAGGGTTACCCGAACGGCGAGGCCGCGGCGATCGGACGGATCGCCGCGCTCGACGCCGGCCTGGACATCACCGTCCCGGGCCTGCAGATCGACCGGCGATGCGGCTCGGGTCTTCAGTCCGTGCTCTATGCCTGTATGCAGGTGGCTACCGGTGGGTCAGAGCTGGTCCTCGCGGGCGGGGCCGAGAGCATGAGCCAGGCCGAGTACTACGTGCCCGGCATGCGCTGGAACTCCGGCGGGGCGCCGAAGCTGCTGGATCGCCTCGCCCGACCCCGACACAACTCCGGCGGTCACCGGTTCCCGGTCGAGGGCGGGATGATCGAGACCGCCGAGAACGTCGCCAGCGAGTTCGGGGTCTCGCGCGAGGAGCAGGACGAGTGGGCGGTGCGCTCACACGCCCGCGCGGTCTCCGCCATCGAGGCAGGACTCTTCGACGACGAGACCATCCCCGTCACCGTGCCGCAGCGCAAGGGAGACCCCCTCACCATCACCCGTGACGAGCACCCCCGCCCGGGCACCACGATGGAGAGCCTGGCGCGGCTGAAGCCGATGATGTCGCGGCAGCGTCCCAGCGCGACGGTCACCGCCGGCAACGCGAGTGGCCAGAACGACGCCGCGGCCGTGGCGATCGTGACGACCCCAGCCAAGGCCGAGGCACTGGGGCTGCGACCACTCGCGCGCCTCGTGACCTGGTCGCTGGCGGGCGTCGAGCCACGGATGATGGGCATCGGACCTGTCCCGGCGGCGCAGAAGGCGCTGAAGCTGGCCGGACTGTCGTGGGCCGACATCGACCTGATCGAGCTGAACGAGGCTTTCGCGGCGCAGGTGATCGGGTGCTTCCGCGGCTGGGAGCTGAGCCCGTCCGACCTCGAGCGGGTCAACGTGAACGGCTCCGGGATCTCGCTGGGCCACCCGATCGGTGCCACGGGCGGTCGAATCCTGGCCAACCTGCTGCGTGAGCTGGACCGGCGGCAGGGACGCTACGGCATGGAGATGATGTGCATGGGTGGCGGACAGGGCCTCGCCGCCATCTTCGAGCGGGTGGCCTGAGATGACCCGCATCCTCTACCTGAGCATGTCCCGCGAGAAGTACTCGCCGAACTACTTTCCCTTCCTCCGCTCCTACCTCGACGAGATCAAGTCGGCGGACACGACTGTCGAACTGCGGGGCACGCGTGTCGGGCGCATCGACAGTTTTCGGTTCTTCGAGACGCTCGACTGGATCTCCATCCTCGACTCGGTCCTCGAGGCCGAGCTCGAGGGGTACGACGCCGTCGCGATCGGGAACATCCTGGACCCCGCCCTCCGGGAGGCGCGCTCCATGGTGGACATACCCGTGCTGGGTCTCGGCGAGACCTCGATGCTCACCTCCTGCATGATGGGCAGCACCTTCTCGCTCGTGGGCGTCAACCCCTACTTCGGAGGTCGCTTTGAGGAGAACGTCGCGAAGTACGGCCTGCGCGAACGGCTCGCGAGTATCGAGTGCATGGGCCTGACCCCGCACGAGCTGGACGCCTGCTTCTCCGACCCCGACCAGCGCGGCAAGGCCATCGCCTCCTTCGAGGAGGCCGCGCGTGCCTCGCTGGCCAAGGGCGCGGAGGTAGTGATCCCGGCGGGGGGTCGCCTCACCGCCTTCCTCAACGCCCACGGCATTCGAGAGGTGGATGGGGCGCCGCTGGTCGACGGGACCGTGTCGCTCCTGGCGGCGACCGAGGCCGCCGTCCGCATCCGGCGGCAGACCGGCACCTTCGTCAGCCGGCGTCGCCTCTACGCCAGGGCTCCCGAGGCCTCCATCGCTGCCGCGGGCGGCGAGTACTCCGAGGCCTACCGGCTTCCCGCGCTCGGCCGCCTGGCAGACGCAACCCACCCGACCGAGCAGGAGCAGTGATGTTCGACTACCCGCTGAGCAAGCAGGACGAGTTCGTCTCGTTCGTCGACCGGCTTCGCGCCACGGCACCGGACGTCGCCACGGCCTTTCGGGGTATCCGTGTGGCCGCCGACGCCCACGGACCTCTCGACGCCAAGCAGCGCGAGCTCACCCTGCTGACTGGTTTTGCCGCGACGAGGAACGAGGGTGGCTTCCGCGTCCACTGCACCCGTGCCCAGGACAGCGGGGCGACGATCGCAGAGATCGAGCAGGTCGTGATCCTGCTGCTGGGGACCAGCCTCGGGCTCGTGCCGGTCGTTGAGGCGCTGGCGTGGCTGCATGACGAACTCAGCTGAGCATGGCGCAGGATCAGGAGCCTGACATGACAGACGCAAACCCCGACCGACCCTCGACCGCCCTAGTGGTGGGCGCCGGCTCCGGAATCGGCCTCGCCGTCGCGGAGCTGTTCGCGAGCCGGGGCATCCGGACCGTCGCCGCCGACCTCGACCCTTCCGGGCCTCGCCAGCTCGCGGCCCAGCACGAGCACATCGTCGTCGCGGGCGACGCCGGCTGGGACGCGACCGACCCGGACGCCTGCGACCGGTTGCTGCAGGAGGCCGTCGCCCAGCTCGGTTCCGTCGACCGCGTGGTGTCGACCGTGGGGTGGACAGCGATCACCCGCTTCCTCGATGAGACGCCCGACTACTGGCGGCGGATCATCGACGTCAACCTGATGTCGGCGATCCACCTGTCAGCGGCGGCAGGCCGGGTCATGAAGGACAGCGGCGGCAGCATCGTGCTGACCAGTTCCGAGGCCGGCGTGGCGGGGCAGTCGGGGGAGGCCGTGTACTCCGCGGCGAAGGCCGGTGTCGTGACCTTGGCCAAAGCCCTGGCTCGCGAGTGGGCCCGCTTCGGGATCCGCGTGAACGTCGTCGCCCCGGGCGTGACCCAGACCCCGCTCCTGGAGAGCCAGGGGGGCGAGGAGCTGCTGTCGAGCGTGGTCCGCGCCATTCCACTGCGCCGAGCGGGGGAGCCCTCCGAGATCGCCGCCGCGATCGAGTTCCTGTCCTCTGACGCGGCGAGCTACGTCACCGGACAGACGCTCTGCGTCGGCGGTGGGCTCACCATGAGCTCCTGACCCCGACCGCGGCCCGCGGCAACCAAGCATGACCACCGGACAACAGACGACCGGACAACAGACAACGACCGGACAACAGACGAGGGTAAGGCCATGAGCATGCAGAACAGGACGGTCATCATCACCGGTGGCTCGCGCGGGATGGGGCAGCGTCTCGCCCTGAAGCTGGGAGCTCAGCAGGCCAACGTGATCGTCAACTACCGACGCGACAAGGACGCGGCGATGGACACCGTCGCCCAGATCGAGTCGCTGGGAGGTGTCGCGTTCGCGGTCCAGGCCGATGTCGCCGAGACCGACGAGGTGGAGTCGCTCGTGGCCCAGTCGGTCGAGCGCTTCGGGAGCCTCGACGTCGTCGTGGCCAATGCTGCGGCGAGCGCCTTCAAGCCGCTCTCCGACATCCACAGCCGGCACATCGAGAAGACCATGAGCCTCACCGTGCAGGGGTTCCTGGACCTCGTCCGGCTGGCCACTCCGTACATGAACGACGGCGGCCGGGTGATGGCGGTGTCAGGGTGGGACAGTTTCCGGGTGCTTCCCGGCCACGGCCTGCTTGGTGCCGCGAAGGCTGCGATGGAGACGCTCGTGAAGTATCTCGCCATCGAGCTCGCGAAGGACAAGATCACCACCGTCGGGGTCTGCCCGGGGCCGATCGACACGGACTCGTTCCGCTACTACGCCGGAGAGGCGTGGGACGACTACGCCAAGCAGTGGCTGGCGCAGACCCCGTCCGGCGCCTATCCCACCCCCGACGAGGTGGCGGACGTCATGGCCTACCTCGTCTCGCCGGCCAGCGCCGCGATCAATGGCCAGACCATCGTGGTGGACGGTGGGCTGTCGCTCGCGACGATGCCGGTCGGCTTCGGACAGGTCTAACCGTGGCCCCCGAGTCCTCGACGATCGCCCAGACCGTTGTCCAGCTGATGCGGCAGGTGGAGCGTCGGCCCGCCCGCGACATCGCGGTGGAGGAGGCCGGTGGCGCTCGCAGGCTGAGCATCGCTCAGCTTCGGGACGACTCCAACCGGCTGGCCAACGCTCTCCTGGGCCTCGGGCTCGGGCGCGGCGACCGCGTCGCCTACGTTGCGCAGAACCACGTCGAGTACGTCGTGCTCGAGTTCGCCCTGCTCAAGGCCGGCCTCGTGAAGGTTCCCCTGAACCCGCGCTTCGCTCCCCATGAGCTGTGCCGGTGCATCGAGCTCGCCGACGTCCGCCTCGTGGTGGCCGATACCGCCTCCGCCCCCGCGATCGATGAGGTCTTTCCCGACGACGGACCGCTGCGGGCCGTGATCGGGACCTGCGAGGGGTGGATGTCGTTCGCAGACCTCGTGTCCGGCGGCTCGGTCGCCCCGGTCGCCGTCGCGGTCGGACCCGACGACCTTTACCACATCAGGTTCAGCTCCGGGTCGACCGGCAAGCCCAAGGGCATCGCCATCTCCCACAGGGGTGCGAGGGCGGCCATGCTGGGGAACACCTGGGTGATGTCCACCAGCGGGCCCACGCTGTCGCCGCGGACGCTCCAGGTCGCTCCGCTGGTGTATGCCGGTGGGTGGAGCGTCCTGCCCACCCTGGTCTGCGGCGGCACCAACGTGATCCAGCGGCGGTTCGATGCCGACGAGATGTTGCGCGTCATCGCCGACGAGGGCATCACGTGGATGTTCGCGGTGCCCACGATGCTGCGGCGGGTGGCCACCTCCTCCGAGCTCTCGCGACTGCGGGGATCGGCGCTGTCCTGCTTGATGCTGGCGGGTGAACCCGCGGCGATTCCCGCCCTGGAGGCCATCAGCGAGCACACCGACGCGTTGGTCCAGTGCTGGGGGCAGACCGAGGCTCCCGCCTCGACCACCTTGCTGAGCCGTGCGGAGATGGCGCATCGAGAGCTGTGGCCCTCGATCGGCCGCCCGGTGCCCGGTGTCGAGTTCTCTCTGCTGTCCAACGGGCAGGTACTCGACGTGCCGGCACCCGGTGTGGACGGTGAGCTCGTGATCCGCACGCCGAGCGTGGCCACGACCCTCCTCGGAGGCGAGTCGGAGCACAGCGAACGCCTGCTCGCGGACGGGTGGTGGCGCACCTCCGACCTCGGCCACTTCGACGACGAGGGCCGGATCTACATCGTCGGACGGGCCAGCGAGACCATCATCACCGGGGGCACCAACATCCAGCCGGTGGAGATCGAGCGCGCCCTCGAGGCGCACCCCAACGTGCGGGAGGCTGTCGTCGTGGGTGTCCCCGACCCCGACTGGGGCGAGACGCCGGCGGCATACGTCCACGTGGACGTGCTGGATGACTCGACCAGCGTGGGGCTCGAGGAATGGCTCCGGTCGCGCGTCGCCGGGTTCAAGCTTCCCCGCCACGTGTTCCTCTCGGCAGACCCGCTGCCGAGAGCCTCGGGGGAGTCGAAGATCGCGCGCGGCGACGTCAAGCGGCTGGTGCGCTCCTGGGTCGAGGAGCCGGCCACGAGGCCTGCCAACGTCATGAAGGCGGTGAAGAACGGTGGATGACATCGTCGTAGGGACACGCGAGGGAGTCGGCACGGTCCGGTTCAACCGGCCGGAACGAGGCAACTCGGTGACGCCCGAAGTCGTCGAACGTCTGGGTGACACGGTGCAGTCTCTCGTCGAAACGGGTGAGGTCGGCGCGGTGGTGCTGACCGGCACCGGCTCTGTCTTCTGCGCCGGCGCAGACGTGAAGGACATGTTCGAGATCCACACGTCCCAGGGGCCGGACGGCCTGATGGACTACCTCGGCGAAACCTGGATGCCTGCCGTCCAGCGCTTCGTGCGCCTGCTGTGGGCCGCACCCAAGCCGGTCATCGCCGCATACAACGGCGCGGCGACGGCGGGGGGCCTGGACTTCGGTCTGTCCTGCGACGTCCGTCTGGCCGCTCGCAGCGCCCGGTTCGCCGAGAGCTACGTCAACCTGGGTATGGTGCCCGTGGCGGGCGGTGCCTACCTGCTCCCGAAGCTGGTCGGGCTGCCTGCGGCGACAAGGATGTTCGCGTCAGGTGCCTTCATCGATGCCCAGGAGGCGCTCCGGCTCGGCATGGTCACGGAGGTCTGCGAGGACGAAGCCCTTGCGGAGCGCGCCCACGAGGTCGCCCTCGAGATGACGTCCGGTCCGATCGCCACGTTCGCCCGCGCCAAGGGGATTGCTCGCGCGGCGTCGACGGTGGAGCTTCACGCCGCCTTGGATGAGAGCCTTGCCGCCAATATCGACCTCATTGCTCGCCCCGAGGTGCGCTCACGGATCCTCGACGTCATGGAACGCTACGCGCAGGCGCGCGCCCGTCGCACCTGACGGGCACGCTGTGGTGAGCGCCCGGCATACCGCAGGCGAGCTCGGTGGTCCGGCCGCGTAGCGGTCACTGGGTGGTCACTGGGACGCAGTGGGCTCCGTGCCCACGAGCCGCAGCTCGCGGCTCGCCCGGTAGCGGGTGTCGTGGTAGGTCGCCCACAGGGCGTCGACCAGCTCGATGACCTCGGGTGCACCCCACCGACGGGTCCACTCGAAGGGACCTGAAGGGTAGTTCGTCCCCAGCTGCATCGCGACGTCGATGTCGTCGGGGCTGGCCACACCGTGCAGCGCAGTCTCCCAGGCCTCGTTGATGATCACTGCCAGGGTTCGGGCGACGACCAGTCCGGGCGCGTCGCCCACCTCGTGGACGTCGATCCCCCCGGCAGCGAACAGCGCCGCGACTGCGCCGAGGGTGTCGTGGTGCGATGAGGCCACCGCGATCGCCGTGGTGTCGCCCGGGCTGACCGTGCGGTCGACGAGGACGACCGGGGTGCCACCGAGCGCTCGAGACTCCTCGCGTGCGGTGCGCCCTCGCGTGACGCGCAGGACGGTGCCGTCACCTAGCACCGCCGCAGCCCCGAGGTCCTCGCGGTGATCGACCTCGACCCCGGTCCGTGCCAGCAGCGTCTCCAGCTGGGCCGAGGAGCCGCCGAACCCGACGCGCGGGGGCGCGGCACCGGGGGGCACCGGGGTCGGTCGCGCGGGGGTAGCACCGTCGGCGTACGAGTAGAAGCCGTATCCAGTCTTTCGTCCGTAGCGCCCGGCGGCGACGACCTCGTCCTGGATGCGCGAGGGTTCGAACCGGGGGTCGAAGTTGAAGGCCGTCCAGACCGAACGAGTCACTGCAGCGTTAACGTCGTTGCCGATGAGGTCCATCAGCTCGAAGGGGCCCATCCGGAACTGTCCGGCTCCGCGGAGCACCTCGTCGATCGCCTCCGGTGTGGCGACCTGCTCCTCGACCAACCGCAGCGCTTCGGCGTAGAAGCCGCGCGCCACCCTGTTCACAATGAATCCCGGAGCGGATCGCACGCGGGCGACCTGCTTGCCCCACGCGGTGGCCAGCCCTGCGACCTCGTCGGCCACGTCGGGGTCGGTCTGCAAGCCGGTCACGACCTCGACGAGCCGCATGACCGGAACGGGGTTGAAGAAGTGCATGCCGACCACCCGCTCGGGTGACGGCGTGCCGGCGGCGATCGCGGTGACCGACAGCGAAGAGGTGTTGGTCGCGAGGATGCAGTCGGCCCCGAAGTGGTTCAGTGCGTCACTGAGCACCGCGGTCTTGACCGCGAGCGACTCCAGGACCGCCTCGACGACCAAGGTCCGCTGCGCCGCAGGCGTGTCCTCGACGGAGGTGTGGGTGCTCAGCTGCGTGGGGAGGGCGGCGGCGACCTCGGGCTGACGCCGTGAAAGCCGTTGGGCGATGTCCTCGGCGGCCGCCGCGAGCTGGTCTGCTGCAGGGTCGACCAGGCTCACCCGGTGTCCGGCCGCGAGCGCGATCTGGGCTATGCCTCGTCCCATCGTGCCAGCGCCGATGACACACACCGATACAGGATTGGGTTTCGTCACGTCGTGTTCCCTCGTCAGTGCCGCTTCCGCACGCGACCTCGCCTTGAAGATGCCTGTAAGACAATGTACGCTTCTGTAAGAATTTTACCAATCGTCAATCGCCTGACCGTGGCCAGGGGGAGGGCTGAAATATGACTTACGAGGACATCGTCGTTTCGGTGGAGGAAGGTGTGGCGACCATCGCCATCAACCGACCCGAGAACGCGAACAAGCTGCGCTTCCAGACCGCGCTCGAGCTCCTGGAGGCACTGCGTCACGTCCGGCAGACATCGGATATCGACGTCGTCGTCCTGACCGGCGCCGGTGACAAGTTCTTCTGCATCGGCGGCGAGCACGAGGAGCTCAGCTCCCTGGATTACTCGAGTGTGATGCCCGTTATCGATCTCTATGAGTTCATCGACACGATGCCCAAGCCGGTCATCGCAGCCATAAACGGGTTCGCTGTCGGTGGAGGCAATGTCCTGCACGTCGTGTGCGACCTGGCCGTGGCCGCTCCGCACGCGGTGTTCCGCCAGGTCGGGCCCATGGTCGGCAGCTTCGATGCCGGTTACGGCACGTGGTACCTGGAAGAGACCATCGGGCGACGTCGTGCCAAGGAGATGTGGTACCTCAACCGCAAGTACTCGGCCGAGCAGGCGCTTGAGATGGGCCTGGTCAACGAGATCGCCGACGACCCGGTCGCTCGCGCCCAGGAGGTCGCCCAGACGCTGCGCCAGCGTGGTTCCTTCGCCATCGGTTCGCTCAAGACCGCGTTCTCCGGTCGCCACACCGGCGTTGCGGGGCAGGCGCGCATGGCGCATGACCTCCTGCTGACTGCCTACCGGGGCACGGCGGAGGCCGAGGAGCTGTCGGCATCCTTCGAGCAGCGCCGCGAACCCGACCGCAGCAAGTTCAATCGGTGAGCACCACGAGCCCTGACCTCGAGCAGTTCCTCGAGGTCGTGAGCAAGGTGGCGACATCGGTTGCCACCGGTGCGGTCGCCGACGGCTGGACGGCCGTCGAGAGCGCGGGTCTGCCGTCGTTGGCGCGCGACACCGCCGAGGAGCCGGATGCCCTGCACTGGCTCGCCCACACCGTGCGGGTTGCGGCAGGCTCGTTCCCGGCCCTGGCCTTCGTGCTTGCGGCCCGCTATGCCGCCGACCTGGCACTGGGCGAAGACTCGTCGCAGGCACCGACGTTTGCGCTCAGATCGCATTTCAGCGACCCCGTGGTCGTGATCGATCCGGTGCCCGACCTGGTTGTTCTCCTCGACATCGACAACCGCACCGTCGAGACTGTGACGTGGGCCGAGGTGGAAGCCACCGTGCGGGACACGCCGCGCACGGGCTTGGCTGCGGTGCGGTGGGGTGAGTTCGCCCCCCCGTCGACGAGCCGACCGACGAGCAGCGACCCCACGACCATGCTCACGCCTTGGGACCTCCTTACCGGGGCAGCCTTGATCGGCATAGCCGAGAGAGCAGTCGCGCTCACCCAGGCCTACGTCCTGGAGCGCAAGCAGTTCGGCGTACCGATTGGATCGTTCGCGGGCCTGCGGGCGCTGGTCGCCGGAATGGCACTGCGGGTCGAGCCCGTGCGGGCGCAGCTGGACCGCGCTCTGGACGGGTTGGCGCCCAGTGACACAGTCGTGGCCCTGGCCGGCCCAGCAGCAGTTCACAACTGCTTGGACGCGATCCAGTCGCACGGCGGTTACGGATACATCGCCGAGTACCCGATAGCCGGCCTGCTCAGGGATGCGATGAGCGTCCAGGCTCGGTCGGGGGGACGGCGCTTGCACGTGGCGAGGGTCGCCCAGCGCGGACTCGGCGACCCTGCAGGCGCCCGGTCATGAGTGCGGGAAAGGGCATGGCGGAGCAGCAGTTCCTGGCCAAGCGGATCCTTCGGCCGCGAGCACAAGTCGAACACCAGATCCGGGAAGCCATCCTGCGCGGCGACTTCCAGCAGGGCGACAAGCTTCCGCCAGAGACCGAGCTCGCACGGCAGTTCGGGGTCAGTCGGCCGACGGTGCGCGAGGCCCTCGGGTCTCTGGTCGCTGCGGGGCTGATCCGGAAGGTCCCAGGTGTCGCCGGCGGCAGCTTCGTCCACAGCGTCACGCCGGACTCGCTCAGCTCGATGCTGAGCGAGTCCATGGACACCATCGTGCGACTGGGCTCTCTCGATATCGACGAGCTCACCGCCATGCGGCGCGTGCTGGAGGTGCCCGCGGCGTCCTGGGCAGCATGCAACCGTGAGGACCGACACGTTTCGGCGCTGACCGAGATCGTCGAGCGGCAACGGACGACCACGATCGACGATCCCCGGATCGTCGCGTACGACCGCGACTTCCACGTCACCATCTCCGAGGCCTCCGGCAACCGCCTCCTTTCGGCGTTCATCTCCGCCATCCACAAGACCACGCTGCCCGCCAGGTTCCTCGGGGTGACACCGGAGGTGGGTCGGGAGACGGTGAAGCAGCACATCGCCATCGTGAGCGCCATTCGTGGTGGCTCGGCCAGTGACGCCGCGGAGGCGATGGACCGGCACCTCGAGTACGTCCTCAGGTATTCCAGCGAAGGACGGGACGGGGTTCAAGAATGAGCGGCCCCCTTCAGGGCGTGCGGGTGATCGACATTGCGTCGTCCTACGCCGCCCCCACCGCATCGATGTACCTCGCCGACATGGGTGCTGACGTCATCAAGATCGAGCCCCTGCGCGGCGACGACGCCCGAGGCTGGGGCCCGCCGTTCCTGAACGGGGAGGCGGCCTGGTTCCTCTCCGCCAACCGCAACAAGCGCAGCCTGTGCCTCGACCTGCGCAGCGACCGCGGGCGAGACGTTCTCTTCGAGCTCCTGGCCACCGCCGACGTGTTCATCGAGAACATCGTTCCAACCAAGCTCGAGAAGCACGGCCTCGGGCTGGACGCACTTCGCGAGAGGTTCCCGCAGCTCGTCATCTGCGCGTTCTCGGGATTCGGGCTGGACGGTCCGGACGCCGGGCTCCCCGGCTACGACCTCATCGCCCAGGCCCGCTCCGGACTGATGAGCGTCACCGGTGACGACGGGCTGCCCCAGCGGGTGAGTACAGCGCTGTCCGACGTGGCCTCTGGCACGGTGGCGGCGTTCGCCATCGCTGCGGCACTCGTCCGGCAGCAGCAGACCGGCACCGGCGAGCTGGTAGACGTGGCTCTCCTGGAAGCGGACCTCGCACTGATGTCGCCGCGCATTGCCAGCTTCCTGGCCGGTGAGCCCGAACCTTCCCCGTGTGGGGGGATGGACTCCGTCGTGGCGATCTACCAGTCGATGAGGACTGCCGACCGCACCATCGTGATCGCCCTCGGCAACGACAACCACTGGCAGCGCGCCTGCGCTGCACTGGGTTTGGACCACCTCGCCGAGCGCGAGGAGCTCAGCACGAACGCCGGACGCCGGGCCCACCGGATGGAGGTCGTCGCGGAGATCCAACGAACCCTCGAGGTGCTCTCGTCCACCGACGCCCTCAAGCTGCTGCAGGACGTCGGGGTGCCGTGCGCGCAGATCAACTACCTCTCCGAGGTGGTCTCCGATCCGCAAGTCGTGGCCCGAGGCGCGATAGTGGACTACCAGCATCCTGTCGCCGGCGTCTTCAGAGGGGTCGGTGCGCCCTGGCGCCTGGCCTCGGACCCGGCGGATCGCCAGGCACGCATCCCCGCCCCGGTTCGCGGCGAGCACGGACGCGAGATCCTCCGTGAGATCGGGCTCCAGGACGAGGGCATCGACGAGTTGGCCGAGGAGAATGTCATATGGCTTCAGTGATCGACTGCACTCGGTCCGGCCGGGTGCTCACCATCGAGCTGTCGCGCCCCCGCCAGCTCAACGCGTTGAACTCGGAGGTGCTCCGCCTTCTCCATGAGGCGATCCTGGAGGTCCAGGGCGATCCGTCGGTGGGGTGCGTCGTGATCAGGGGCGTGGGCGGCAAGGCCTTCAGCGCGGGCGCGGACCTGGACGAGATCCGAGGGCTGGGCGTCGAGGGGGCACAGGAGTTCATCCGTGCCGGGCACCGCACCATGTCGTCGGTGGCGACGTCCGCCGTCCCGGTCATCGCCGCCGTCGACGGCTACGCACTGGGTGGCGGGTTCGAGCTCGCGCTCGCCTGCCACCTCGTGATCGCCTCCGACCGCAGCCACTTCGGGCTGCCAGAGGCGCGGATCGGCTGCATACCGGGGTTCGGCGGCACCCAGCGCCTCCCGCAGGCAGTCGGCAAGCCAGCCGCCATGCACCTGCTCCTGACCGGCGAACGCATCGACGCCGAGCGAGCCTGGCAGGTCGGGCTGCTCTCGGTCCCACCACTGGCTCCCGACGACCACCAGGCAGAGGTCCTGCGAGTCGCCGAGCTGATCGCCGGGGGAAGTCGCACTGGCACCGCCAACATCCTCGATGCCACGCGTCCGGCGATCGCGCCGGCAGCCCTGCAGCACGAGGCGGCCCTCGCTGCCCTTTCGATCGCCTCGCGCGACGGCCAGGAGGGCATCACCTCCTTCGCCGAACGTCGCGCTCCCGAGTTCCACCAGGAGTCCTCATGACCCGCGTATGGCCGTCCGTGGACGCCCTTGTCATCAAGGCCGTCGACGCCGTCATCGACCACACGATCCGTCCGCTCGCGACGACCGTGGACGAAGACGCCACCTTCCCGGCCGAGGCGATTGCCGAACTCGCACGCGAGGGGTTGGGCGTCATGCTCATGCCGAGTGCCTTGGGTGGCGCCGACACGAGCACCGCCACCTACGCCGAGGCGCTCGCCCGCATCAGCGCGGCGTGCGGCTCCACGTCGACGGTCTACATGACGCAGATGCACTGCGCCCACCCCATCCACCTGCAGGGTTCGCCGGAGCAGGTCGAGAAGTGGGTTCCCCGCCTGTGCAGCGGCACTGCAGTGGGCTCTATCGCTCTGACCGAACCGGGCGCCGGCTCCGACGTGGGGACGATGCGCACCCTGGCCCGTCGTGACGGCGACGACTACGTGATCAGCGGCGAGAAGACGTTCATCTCCAACGGCGACCGTGCCGACGTCGTGGTCCTCTTCGCCTCGGTGGACTTCGCGAAGGACAAGCACGGCGTCACCGCCTTCCTCGTGGAGACCGAGGGTCTCGAGGGTTTCACCGTCGGGCGACCGATGAAGAAGCTCGGACAGACTGGTGCGTCAACGGTCACTCTCGCGTTGCAGGACTGTCGCATTCCCGCCTCCAGCCGTCTCGGCGCCGAGGGAGACGGGTACCCGCTGTTGCTGCAGTCGGTCTTGAGGTCACGGATCAGTGCGGCAGCACAGGGCCTGGGCTTCGCCGAAGGGGCGTATGACGCGACGGTGACCTGGGCGTCCGAGCGCGGTCTGCTGTCGTCCCGCGCCTCCGCCGCCCAGGATCTGCAGTTCGAGCTCTCCCGTCTGCGCGGCGAGATCACGTCGGCGCGCGCGATGTTGATGTCGGTGTGCGACACCGTCGACTCGAGTGACGAGGAGCCGGTCGCCGAGGTCTCGTTGGTCAAGATGCACTGCACCGCCTTGGGGACGCGCGTCTCGGCAACCTGTGTCGAGCTTCTCGGGATGGACGGCGACAAGGTGTCGGTCGGCGTCGAGCGCCGACTGCGTGACGCCAAGATCGCCGAGATCTACGACGGGACCAACCAGATCCAGAGCGTGCTCGTCGCCCGTGACATCAACGGGGCCGCAAAGGCTGGACGCCCAGCTCGGTGAGTACTCACCCAGCCCGGGAGGAGCACGTCATGCCGTTGCCGACCGGCGAGTCCGTCGAGGGGCCCCTAGCCGGCGTGCGCGTCATCGAAGCCGGCTCGTTCGTCGCGGCTCCGTCCGCGGGGATGGCCCTCAGCCAGCTCGGGGCGCAGGTCGTCCGGGTGGACCCGCCGGGTGGCGGCAGCGACGCGGGTCGGTGGCCCCTCTCCAGCGGGGGGGCCAGCTTGTTCTGGGCCAACCTCAACAAGGGCAAGCGGTCTGTGACGATCGACCACCGCCGTGACGAGGGGCGAGAGCTGCTCCTCGAGCTGGTGGTCGCCTCAGGACCCGGAGGGGGCGTCTTCATCGACAACCTCGTGGGGGCCAGGCGGCTGCGGTACGAAGAGCTGGCCGCCCGGCGGGAGGACGTCATCCACGTCCACGTCGAGGGACGGCGCAACGGAAAGCCGGCGGTCGACTACTCGATCAACGCCGAGGTGGGCGTACCCCTGATGACCGGTCCGGCCGAGACGGGGGTACCGGTCAACCATGTCCTGCCGGCGTGGGACCTCGTCACGGGAATGCTGACGGTCTCGGCCGTGACCAGCGCCCTGTTTCGGCGCGAACGCACCGGCGAAGGGGCCCGGGTCGACGTGGCGTTGGCCGACGTTGCCCTGGCCGGAGTCGCAGGAATGGGATGGCTGGCTGAGGCAGACGAGCGCCAGTCCGCCCGGCCGCGGATCGGCAACCACATGTTCGGCTGCTTCGGAGTGGACTTCGCGACGGCTGACGGCAAACGGATCATGGTCGTGGCCCTCACCGAGGGTCAATGGAACGCCCTGCGACGGGTCACGAGCACCGATCGGGTGTTCGCGGCCCTCGAAGAGACGCTGGGGGTGGACCTCGGGCGGGAAGGAGACCGGTACCGCCTGCGGGAGACGATCGCCTCGATCCTGCGCCCCTGGTTCGAGGGGAAGGACTACGCCACCCTGGAGCGGCTGCTCGACGACGCCAAGGTGCTGTGGAGCCCATACCGCGACATGGTGGAGGTGGGCCGTGAGGCCCGACGCACCGAGGACGGCATCGTGAGCCAGATCGACCAGCCGGGGATCGGGCCGATGCTGGCTGCCGCCGCTCCCTGGCGGTGGAACCAAGTGAGTCCCCCTGCGCGTCCGGCGCCCGTGCTGTCGGCCGACACTGAGGCGGTCCTCGGCGAGCTGCTGGGCCTGACGGACGCCGAGATCGGCCGCCTCCGGACGAGCGGGATCGTGTGAGGGGGCGCGGGGACATGGCTGAGAACACCACGGCGGTGCGCGGACCCTACTTCGACGAGTTGACGCCGGGGTTGGTCCTGACACAGCCTCCGGCCGTCACCCTGACCTCGGGCCTGCAGGCCGCGCACGCGGCAGTCGTGGGCAACCGGCTGTCACTCGCCCTCGACCACGAGCTGGCGCACCGCGTGGCGGGCGGCCCGCTGGCCGGCCCGGCGCTGGTGTGGGACGTCTCCATCGGCCAGTCGACCGTGGCCACCCAGCACGTGAAGGCCAACCTCTTCTACCGCGGGCTCTGGTTCCACCGCCAGCCGCTCCTCGGCGACACGCTGCGCACCACGACCACCGTCGTGGGGCTTCGCGAGAACACCCGCCGGGTGGGCCGTCCGAGCACTGGCTTGGCCGAGCTGCGGATTACCACCGTCGACCACGAGGACCGGCTGGTGCTCGACTACCGGCGTTGCGCGATGATCCTGCTATCCCCCGACGCCGGGCCCACCGGATACGCCGACGAGCTGTCCACCGGTTCCGGGGCATGGGCGCCCAGCGACTCACTGCTCTCCATGACCGCGTGGGACCTCGGCGCCGTGCCTCGCCCCTCAGGGGCCGCGTGGGAGGTCGGAGGAACGTATGACGTGGTGGGGGGCGACGTCGTCTCCAGCGCTCCCGAGCTTGCCCGGCTGACCGGCAACGGCGCCCTGGTGCACCACGACCGCCGGGTCGGAGGAGGAGATCGCCTGGTCTACGGGGGCCACTCGATCGGGTTGGCGTTCCACCACGTCTGCCAAGTGTTCCCGGGCCTGGTGACGGTCGCGGGGTGGAAGGCCTGCGACCACCTGTCGCCGGTGCGGGAGGGTGACTACCTGACATCGTCGGTCTCCATCGAGGGCGCCCAGCAGGTGGGCGACGGCCTGGCTGCGCTGGACCTGCACGTCACCACCTCGGTGGCCGAGACGCCGGTCCTGTCGTGGCGACCGGTCGTGCTCGTCGCGTCAGGCTGAACGGCGTTCCACGGGATGTCAGAAGAGTAAGAGCGGACAGGAATATCAGCAACGGCCCACCTGACAGCGAGGTAGGCACCGAGGAAGAGGGTCTGTGGTGAGCGAGACGGTGCGTGATCGTGTGATGGTGACTGGCGGGGCTGGCTTCGTCGGGTCGAGGGTGGTCGAGATGCTTGCCGGGACAGGCCGCCTGGTCCGGGCCGTGGACGTGGTCGAGAACGAGCGCTCGGCGACGCTGGCCGCACACCCCGAGGTGGAGTTCGAGCGTGCGGACCTGCGTGACGCCAGCACCCTCGATCGGCTGCTCGAGGGTGTCTCTCACGTGGTGCACCTGGCTGCTGTGCGCTCCAAGTCCTCGGACTCCAACCGTCGGCTCTCACACGAGGTGAACGTCGACGCCACCTACGACCTGATTGCCGGAGCCGCCAGGCACGGTGTCCAGCGCTTCGTCTTCGGGTCCTCTCACACGGTCTACGGGGCGTTCGCGGATCCCGACCGCTTCCCCTTCCGCGAGACCGAGACCGGCGGAACCGGGCGTGGGCTGAACATGTATGCCGCCACCAAGCTCGCCGCGGAGGCCTACCTCGAGGCGTTCGCGGGCTCGGGAGGTCCGAGCTACCTCTCGTTGCGGTTCGGGACCATCTATGGACCTCGGGTCAGCGTGGGCTCGAACAATGCGACGATGCTCGAGGTGCTCCAGGCCCTCGATACGCACTCGACTCCGCAGGTCCCTTGGACGCGGGACTCCAGGCACGGTCTCGTCTACGTCGACGACGTCGCGCTCGCCTGCGTTCGCGCGCTCGACTCCGCTCGTGTCGACCTGGCCGTCAACGTGGTGGGGGAGTCGGTCACGGCCGAGCGCATCTACACCACCCTCGTTGGCTTCTATGGTGGCGATCCCGAGTCGCTCGTGTGGCACGAGAGCAGGACCCGCTACCAGGCGGCCGACCGCACGCGGATGGCCCAGGTGCTGGGCATGGGCGACGGCGTTCCGCTCGAGCAGGGCCTGCGGAGCGTCATCGACTGGTACTCCTCAGAGGCGTAGCCGTGGCCAGGCTCCGGTCCCGGAGCCTGCCTGGCGGCGCTTACCAGCCGCCGTCGACCTGGATGTTCTGGCCCGTGATGAGGTCGGCCTTGGACGTCGAGAGGAACACCGCGAGGTTTGCGATGTCGACGGCTTCGATCCGGCGCTTGAGGCTCTGGTTCTCGAGGATCCACTGGTGGTACTCCTCGCGCTGGTCACCCCGGTCCCGGAACTCGGCCTCGGACAGGACGGCGCCGGGGGAGATGCCGTTGACGTTGATGAGGCTGGCGCCGAGTTCGCGTGCCATGCCCTTGATCAGGCCGTACATCGCTCCCTTGGACGCGATGTAGGGGACGTAGCCGTCCCATCGTCCGGTCAGCGTGAGAGAGGTGATGTTGACGATCTTGCCGTAACGCTTCTTCTTCATCGCCTCGGAGCAGACGCGGGACAGGACGAACACGGCGGAGGAGTTGACCCGCACCTGGTCCTCGTACTCCGCAATCGTGAACTCGGTGTGCTGCTTGAAGATCACGAGCGCCGCGTTGTTCACGAGCACGTCGATGCCGCCGACCTCCTCGGCCAGCGCGGTCGCCTGCTTCTCCAGCCGCGTGAGGTCGTTGAGGTCGCAGCCGACGAAACGCACGCCCTTAGCGACCGCGTCGAGCGTCTCCTGCGGGCTCGGGGCGTCAGGCCGGTCCAGGGCGATGACATTCGCACCCTCCGCCGCGTAGCCAGCCACCAGGGCCTGCCCGATCGTGCCCAGGGCGCCAGTGATGAGCACGTTCTTTCCAGCGAGGTCCGACATGGTGACTCCTTCGGTGAGCGGCGACCAGCCCCGATGGCTCGTCCATTAGTCAGACAGTTTGCTTTAGAGCAAGAAGGAAAGCAACTGACTCAGCGAGTCACTCTAAGTAAAGGTTTGACTTTTTCTAGAGGGAAACCTACAGTTCGTGCATGCTCGAGCCTGAGGCGGGGCCAAGACACCCTCGTGGCGTGCGTGCCCTCACGCCTGCCGACGCGGCGGCATTCGCGCGCTTCGTCACTGCCGTGCCCGAGGGGGAGCGACGCTTCCTCAAGGAGGCTCTGGACGCCTCCGACACGGGGTGGGTGACCATGCTCGCGGAGCCGGCTTCACGCCGCTTGGTGGCCGTGGGACCGACCGGTGAGATCGTCGGCCTTGCCGGAGTGTTTCGCGGCCGGGGCTGGTCGTCGCACGTCGCCGAGCTGCGGGTGCTCGTTGCTTCGGGTCAGCGTCGTCGGGGTGTGGGGCGGGCCTTGGCCCGCGCCGCCCTCATCACGGCTCTGCAGTGGGGGTGCTCCCACGCCTACATCGAGGTGGTGGCTGAGCAGGAAGGGTTGGTGGCCATGTTCCAGGACCTCGGCTTCGAACCGGAGGCGCTCTTGCCGGACTTCGTCCGGGACGGGGAGGGCAGGTTCCACGACCTCCTGTTGCTGACCCACAGGGTCGATGACCAGCAGGGGCGGTTTGCCGTGCTCGGCCTCCAGGAGGTGTCCGCGTGAGGGCCCGGGTGGAGGCGGTCGAGGACCGCTTTGCGGCCGTTGCCGAGCGCCGCGTGCGGTTCCGCGTGCAGGGTCAGGGCCCGCCGGTCCTGCTCATCAATGGTTTGGGCGGGAACGTCGCGACGTGGTCACCCTTGCTCGAGCAGCTGCGCGGCTTCGAGGTGATTACGTTCGACGCCCCTGGCGCCGGGCGGTCGCAGACGCCGCTGCGTCCCTACACCATGGACCTGCTCACCGAGACCGCCGAGCAGGTGGTTCGCGCCGCAGGGCACGAGCGGGTCGACGTGCTCGGATACTCCCTCGGCGGCGCAGTCGCGCAACGGCTGGCGCTCACGCGGCCGCAGCTGGTGCGGCGCCTGGTCCTGGCCTGCACGTCGTGTGGAGCTGGTGCCGTCCCCGGTGCCTTGCGCGCTCTGCTGGCGGTGACGACCCCCGTTCGGCACTACTCGAAGTCCGGGTACGTGGCTGCGATGAGCATGATCGACCTCGCGCCAGCCGAGAAGGCCAGCGACCGCGTCCGGGAGCAGACCGCGGCCTTCCACCGCGAGGCCGCGCCGTCTCCCCTCGGGTACGCGCTGCAGATGGGCGCGTTCTCCACCTTCCACAGCCTGCCGTGGCTGCACCGCCTGTCGCAGCCCACGCTGGTGATGAGTGGTACCGATGACCACCTCGTCCCGATGGCGAACTCCGCGCTGCTTGCGGCGCACCTGCCACACGCACGTCTGAGGGTCTTCGACGGTTGGGGCCACTACCTCCTCCACGACCCGGCGTCGGGTGCGGGCGACATCGTGGCCGACTTCTTCGGGTCGGCCAACTATGGCCGGACGATGGCATGGCGAAGCGCGCGTGCGGTCACCAGAGCCGAGCTGGGTGAGTACCTGAGATCGGCACCCCGCAGTGCGCACCCGATGGCGGTGACGAGTGCCCTCGTCCGCCGCCTCCATCGGCTCCGCACGGACGAGGCCTGACGTGGCGCCCGCGAACTCCCCGGCCTGGCGCCGCGCCTTCGACGGTGTCGAGGGACGCGTGACCCCGCGGCTGGCTGCGACCACGAGCTCACCCGACTTCCAGATCCTCGTCCAGAGCCTGCGCCAGGCCACCCGGTTGGTGTCGTCCCCAGTGGGAAACCTGGCCGCGTGGGGGCTGCACGTCGCCGGCTTGCCGACCCACGGTGACGTCCGCCAGCTCCGACGACAGCTGGGCGAGGTGCAACGCGACATGTCGGCGCTGCGCCGATCCCTGGAGGCAGCCGAGAACGACCGTCCGGACTCGACGTGAGGCCCTTGGCCCCTGCCGTTGATGCGGCACAGGCCATCAAGCGAGAGGTATGGCGCACCCAGCTCAGGGCGCGCCGAGGCGTCGAGCTCGTGGCACGCAGACCTCCGCCGCAGGTGGCCACCACCCCGAAGGACGAGGTGTGGTCGCTCGGCAAGGCGCGGCTCTGGAGGTACCGCAACGCGCAGGTCCGGCAGGGCCCCCCGCTGGTGCTCATGCTCGGCTTGGTTGGCGACTCGGCGATCTTCGATCTGCATCCCGGCAACTCCTGGGCCGAGCGGCTCGTGGCCGAGGGGTTCGACGTCTTCCTCTTCGACTGGGGTGCGCCCGAGGCCGCGGAGAGTGACCACACCCTGGAGACCTACCTGCACGGCTACCTCGTTCCTGCCCTGGACGCGGTGCGTCGGTCGGCTGGCGCTGCGGGCGTCTCCCTAGGCTCCTACTGCATGGGCGCGCTGATGGCCCTCCTTCTCCTGGGGAGCGACTCGACCCTGCCGGTGAGGAACCTCGTGCTGTTCACGCCGCCCTGCGACTTCGACTACTCGCCGGCCTTTCTCGGTGGCTACCGGGACGGGCGGATCTCACCGTCCGACGCGATAGACGAGACGACTGGGCTTGTCCCCGCGAGCGCGATGCGCGCCATGTTCCGACTCCTGCAACCCACTGCCGACCTGGTGCAGTACGTCACGCTGTGGGAGCACCTGTGGCGAGACGACTACATGGAGTCGCATCGGGCGGTCAACCACTGGGCCTGGAACCACCGGGCGATGGCGGGCCCGGCGTTCCTGCAGCTGACCCAGGACTACGTCCAGGCCAACGCCTTGGTGCAGGGGACGGCGCGGCTGGCGGGGAAGGCGGTCGACCTGGCCAGGATCACCATTCCGACGTTGATCGTCGTCGCAGAGCGTGACGAGTTCGTCCCGCGCGGCCACTCCGATCCCCTCGAGGAGAAGCTCGGCTCGAAGGATCTGGAGGTCCTGCGCGTACCGGGGGGCCATGCGGGCGCGCTGATGGGATCAGTCGCCCGCCGGTTGACCGTGCCGACGGTCGTCGACTGGCTCCAACGCCACGCAGCACCCGGGCAACCCCCCACCCCTACCAGGAGCACTGATGCCGACGCCTGACGACTCCTTGTTCGCCTCGTTCGAACGCGCCATCACCTCCGGCCCTCCCGACGAGCGCGCCCTGGCCGGCGTCCGTGACGGCAGCGACTGGGTCGAGCTGACCCGTGCTGAGCTGCACACGCAGGTCGCGATGGTGAGCGCGGAGCTCGCAGCCCTGGGGCTGGGCCCGGGCGACGTGCTCTGCCTGCAGCTGCCCAACTGGACCGAAGCGGTGGTCTACACCTACGCGGCCCTTCGGCTGGGAGCAGTCGTATGCCCCATCACAACCATCTACCGACAGCGTGAGCTCTCCTTCATCCTCGAGCGCACCCAGTGTCGGATCGTGGTGACGCCCTCGACCTACCGCGGGTACGACTTCGCAGCGATGGCGAGAGGGATCGCCGACGAGCTGCCTCACGTGGAGCACGTGGTCTGCGTGGGTGACAGCGCCACCGAGCGGGTCATCTCCAGCGGGTCCCTGGTCACGGGCACCGGGGCGCCTCCGGTCGAGCCGGTGGCGGCAGCAACCGACGACCTCGCGGTGCTGGCCTTCACCTCCGGCACGACGGGCGAGTCCAAGGGCGTCATGCACTCGCACCGGTCCATGACCGCGGCCATTGACGACTTCGTCGCTCACGCCGGGCTCGGCCAGGGCCTCACCTCACTGGTGATGTCACCGTTCGGGCACCTCACCGGGTTCACGTGGGGGATCCTGATGCCGCTGAAGGGCGGCGGTGACGTCGTCCTTCTCGAGACGTGGAACGCTGAGCAGGCCCTCGACCTGTTCGCCCGCTACTCGGTGTCCTTCACGATGGGGGCAGCGCCTTTCCTCAGCGACCTGCTGGACGCCGCGGCCGAGCGGAAGGAGGCAGCCTTTCCAGGCACATTCGTGTGCGCGGGGTCGCCGATTCCGCCGACTCTGATCGAGCGAGCCCTGCTGCTGCACCACACCCGCGTCGTGTCCGGATGGGGCATGAGCGAGTATCCGATCGGCACCAGTACGTCCGTGACTGACGAACCCGCCCTCGCCAGCACCAGCGACGGGCGTCCTGCCGGCCGGGCCGACGTGCGCATCGTCGATGTCGACGGCAAGCCGGTCTCGGTGGGCGAGGAGGGAGATCTGGTGATCCGGGGGCCTGGCCTCTTCCATGGCTACTACAAGAGGGACGACCTCACGCGGGACGGCTTCACGGACTCGGGGCACCTCAAGACGGGCGACCGCGCACGCCTCCTGGACGTGGAGGGGCACCTGCGGATCAGCGGTCGCACCAAGGACCTCATCATCCGAGGCGGCGAGAACATCCCGGTCGTCGAGATCGAGAACCTCCTGCTGACGCACCCCGCCATCAGGGAGGTGGCCCTCGTGCCGGTTCCCCATGAGCGCCTGGGTGAGACGGCCTGCGCCTGCGTGGTGCCCAGGTCCGGCCATGACGTGCCGACACTCGCTGAGCTGGCGGCCTTCCTGCGGGAGCGCGGTGTCGCGACGCAGTTCTTCCCCGAAGGGCTTCGTTCCTGCCCCGACCTGCCCCGAACGCCCAGCGGCAAGATCCGCAAGTTCGTGCTGCGCGAGCAGGTCCTCGCCGGCCTTCGCGACCATGCCGAGGCGCCTGCCTGACCCCCGCCCGTCGGTCCAGTGCCGATTCCTCCATCCCCACGAAGGAGCATCTATGTCGCACTACCTCGCGGACCTGGTCGCGCCGCTGGACGCGCTGCTCCTCAAGGGAGATGCCGATCCCTCAACGCGCGCGATCATGAGCTCGGTGCTCGTGCTGAAAGGCGTCCCGGACGCGACGGCGCTGGAGGAGGCGTTCGAGCGGGCCTCCAACGCTGTGCCGCGGATGCGGCAGCGGGTCTGCGAGACAGGCGTGACGCGCCCGCGCCAGACCTGGGTCCCCGACGACTCCTTCGAGGCGCGCGGCCACATCCGCTGGGTGGGGGCGCCCGGCGACAGGTCGTTGACCGCGGTACTCGAGATGGCGTCCACCTTTGCCACGACACCGTTCGACTCGGCCAAGCCGCTCTGGGACGTGACGGTGGTGACCGGCGTGAAGGGTGGGCGCGCGGTCGTCCTCCTACGCGTCCACCACGCGGTCGCCGACGGCCTGCGAACCGTCGAGATGATGGCGAACCTGCTGGATACCGAACCGCATCCGACTCGAGGAGAGGCACCCACGCCGCCCGACCCTCGCAGGTCTGCACTCCGAACTGCGGGCGAACGCTGGGTTCGGACGACGAGCCAGCTGATGTCCATCCGACAAGGGCGTGCCGACTCGATGACGCGCTGGGCGATGGACGCCTCCTGGAGACCGGTTCGAACCCTGTCCGACGCTGGGCAGTACGCCCGCTCGGTGCTGCGCACCTACGGCTCCAGCGGCGCAGAGCCTTCGCCACTGCTGCGCTCGCGCAGTCGCGAGCGGACCTTCGCGGTGCTGGAGGTGCCTCTGGCGTCGATGCGCTCGGTGGCCCGGACCAAGTCGGCGACGGTCAACGACGTCTTCATCACCGCGCTCCTCGGTGGCCTGCGCGCGTATCACGAGCGGTCGGGCGCGCCCGTCCTCGACATTCCTGTCGCCTTTCCCATCAACGTGTCCCGGGATGCCGCCCAGCGCAGCGGGAACCACTTCAGCGCCGGCGTCATCCCTGGCCCGTGCTCCGTGTCCGACCCGCGCGAGAGGCTGCGGCTGGTGCACGAGCTGGTCGTGGCGCGACGGGAGGAACCCGGCGTCGACGCTCCCTTGCGGCTGGCGCCACTGGTGCACCACGTTCCCTCCCGCCTCGCAACGGTGGCGCTCGGCGCCTACGCGAGACGGGTCGACCTCCAGGCGAGCAACATCATGGGGCCCCAGCGCCCGCTATACCTCGCTGGCGTACCGATCGAACGCTTCTACGGGTTCGGGCCGCTACCCGGCATACCCATCATGGCCGTGATGGTCTCCTACGACGGAACCTGCACGGTCGGCTTCACCATTGACCCGGCTTCAGTGACGGACGTCGGGCTCTTCATGGACTGCGTGGATGCAGCTTTCGACGAGCTGGGCGTCCGGTCTGCCGGTGGATAGGCGACCAGTGGTGAGCGGTGTCGAGAGCCCCCGAACCGGCGGCCGCTCGACCCCTTCACGGATCCGCCCCCGCCCGAGCCCGGCGGTGGTCGTCGCCGTGCTGGCGTTCTTCGTCGTCACCCTGGACGCGGTCGTGGTCAACGTGGCCCTGCCGTCCATCCGCGAGAGCCTCGGTGGCGGCATCCAGGGGCTGCAGTGGGTGGTTGACGGCTACGCGCTGATGTTCGCCGCGACGCTTCTCACGGCCGGGTCCCTGTCGGACCGGTTTGGTGCAAAGCGAGCGATGGGCTACGGCATCACGCTCTTCGTGCTCACCTCTGCCGCCTGCGGGCTTGCCCCGACGCTGGGCTTGCTCGTGCTGTCCCGGCTGCTGCAGGGGGCCGCCGCGGCGATCATGATGCCCTCGTCCATGGCCCTGATCGGGCAGGCTCACGACGACCCGGTGCGCCGGGCCCGTGCCGTGGCCGCCTGGGCCACCGGTGGTGCGGTCGCCTCGTCGTCAGGTCCACTGATCGGCGGCCTGCTGACTCTCGTGGACTGGCGACTGGTCTTCCTCGTCAACCTGCCCGTCGGGATAGCGGGACTGCTGCTGTTGCGGCGCACGACGCCGTCACCGCATAGTCGAGTGCCCTTGGACGTGGCGGGTCAGGTGACGGCGGTGATCGCCATGGGTGGTTTGACCTACGCCGTGATCGATGCCGGCGAGGAGGGTATCGGCGCCCCCCGGGTTGTGGTGCCGTTCGTGGTGGCCGTCGTCGCCGCCGCTGGCTTCGTCGTGAGCCAAGCGCGTGGATCGCACCCCATGGTGCCGCTCAGCCTCGTGAGGTCCCCCACCATGCCGACGGCCATGGTGATCGGGTTCTCCTTCATGGTCGGCTTCTACGGCGTGCCGTTCCTCTTCAGCCTGTACTTCCAGCAGGTCCGCACCCTGACGCCGCTCGCCACCGGGCTGGCCTTCATGCCGATGATGGTGGTCGGCCTCGTGCTCTCGCCGTTCGCTGCCGTGATCGTCGAGAGGCTCGGCTCGCGGATCCCCATCGTCGGCGGCCTCGGCCTGATGGCGCTCGGGCTGGTGTGTCTGGCCATCCTCGCGCCCACCGCGCCGTTGTGGGTCGTCTCCGCTCTTATGGTCCTCATCGGTCTCGGCGGTCCGCTCACCATGCCGCCTACTGTCGCGGTCCTGCTGAACAGCGTGCCCAGCCGCCTCGCAGGCACCGCCAGCGGTGTGTTCAACACCAGCCGACAGGTCGGTGGTGCGCTCGCGATCGCGCTGTTCGGAGCCCTCTTGGCCGACTCGTCGAGCTTCGTCGGCGGGCTGCGCTCGAGCCTGCTGATCGGCGCAGCTGTCCTGCTGGCGGCTGCCGTCGCCGCCGTCCGGCTGCCACGGGTCCGCCCGCGCTCTCGTGCGGCCGAGGGCTCAACGCCGACCTGAGGCCAGCGGCCCGCTGGGGGAGACCCCATGGCCGCGCCACGCCCTCCGGATCACGCGCGCCATACGCAGGGCACTCATGCCAGAGGGCCTGGCCTCGGTGCTCCTCGTCAGAGTGGGCTGACGTTGATCAGGGCCTTGATGGCGCGACGCTCGTCCATGGCGGCGTAGGCGTCGGCAATGTGCTCGAGGTCGGTGGCGAGGTCGAAGACCTTGCCCGGTTGGATCTCACCGTTGAGGACTGCCTGGACGAGCTGCGGCTGGTAGTGACGGGCCGGAGCAGGACCACCTCGCATGCCGACGTTGCGGAAGAACGTGGCCATCGGGTCGATGTCGGTATCGTGCGGCACTCCGACGCGACCGACGATGGCGCCCGCCTTGGCGACGGCGAACGCCGTCTCGGTGGCTTCCTTAGTCCCCACGCACTCAAGCACGGCGTCGGCGCCATACCCGTCGGTGAGGTCGTGCAGCGCCTTGACCGCGTCGTCGCCGCGCACGCTGATGACCTCGTCGGTGCCCCACTCACGCGCGAGGAGGTGGCGATCCTCGTGAGTGCTGCCGAGCACGATGACGCGCGCCGCACCGAGCATCTTCGCGGCCAGCACGCCCGACAGCCCCACCGCGCCGTCGCCGACGACGGCGACGCAGTCGCCTTCGCGCACGCCGGCACTGACGGCTGCGTGGTAGCCGGTGCTCATCACGTCGGTGAGTGCCAACAGGGAGGCCATCACATCATCCGAGAAGCTCTCACCCGGAACCTTCAACAGCGTCCCGTCGGCGTGGGGCACGCGCACAAACTCCGCCTGACCCCCATCACCCTCGCCGCCCTGGCCGAAGAAGCCGCCGTGGACGCACGCGGTCTGGAAACCGGCTTCACAGTTCTTGCACACCCCGTCGCTCCAGGAGAAGGGAGCAATGACGAAGTCGCCGACCGAGAGCTGTGCCACCTCGGCACCCACCTCGTCGACCACGCCGATGAACTCGTGACCCACTGCGAAGTGGGGGAGGTCGGAGATCCCGCGGTACCACCACAGATCCGAGCCGCACACGCAGGCCATCACGACGCGGACGACGGCGTCGCCCGGTTGCAGGATCGACGGCTTGTCACGGTCCTCGACCACGACCTTGCCGGGACCTTTGAAGATTGCTGCCCTCATGGTCGTTTCCTTCTCTCGCTGTGGGGAGGTTCTGGTTCTGGCGCGGTATGCCGCGACGTCACTGGTCCGGGACCGAGACGGTGACCCGGACAGTGCCCTGCAAGGCGGCGATCCGACCAGCAGCGCCGCCCTCCAGGCGGCCCAGCACGACGATGCCGTTGTAGTAGGACTGGTCGCCGTAGTAGAGGACCAGGTTGTTGCCGGGTGCGTAGTAGCCCACGTCCCCGATGTCGGGGTCCGCCCCAGCAGGCTGACCGGTCAGGGACAACGGCGAGGGGAGTCGTCCCGTCTTCTCGACCGAGCCGTGGTCACGCATTTCCAGCGTGACGGGGAGCTGAGCCACGAGGTCACGGCTGGCGGCGCTGTCGTCGAGCTGGGCGGTGAATCGCTGGTTCCCGATCTGGACCTGGATCTGCAAGGGAGACTCCTCGTCGCTGGTGCCGGATGACGTCGGACCCGTGCTGCCAGCCGAGGACGCCTGCGTGGTCGCTGAGGTTGCTGTCGGAGCCGGTGGTGGGGAAGCCGACTGCGGGTCGTCGACTGCACACGACGAGAGCCCCAGGGAGAGTGCCCCGATGGCGAGGCCGGCACATCGCCCGAGCAGCAGGGTCATGAGTTCCTTCAGTCCGTTCGTGGTCTGGCGACCGAGGATACGCAAACGGTCGGACATTTTTCAGCGTGCTCAGACTGAGGCGGTTCGCGCGCCTTGCCAGGGGTTCGCACAGCATTCGCGTCCCTCGATCAATAACTGTCAAACACTTGCATCATCGGTAAGTATATGGTGCAGTGTGAATCCTCGGGACCCTTGGTCCACCTCGCGAGGAAGAAGCCGTCGTATGGACTCCTCCGGCGCCAGTGTCGCTGGGCAGGCTCCCACCGCATCCACAGATCTGGGATCGCATCGGCAGCTATTCATCGGCGGTGAATGGGTCGCGTCGAGCGTCGATGCGACCTTCGAGGTCATCTCACCGGCGACTGGCAATGCAGTGGCCTCCGTTGCCCTGGGCAGCCGCGCAGACATCGACCGAGCAGTGGCTTCGGCTCGCGCGGCCTTCGACCAGGATGCGTGGTCCAGCTACGGGCTGGAACGACGGCTCGAGCTCCTTCGCCGGTTCAAGGATCTCGTGGCCCAGGATCATGAACGGCTGGCGCAGCTGCTCACGGCGGAGATGGGCTCCCCCATCACCCAGTCGCGCACGATCCAGGCGACGAACCCGATCAAGCTCATGGAGTACCTCCTCGAGCTGGCAGAGAGCTACGCGTTCCGGTCGATCCGCAGGCACCCCACCGGGACGGCACTGGTGACGCGCGAGCCGGTAGGCGTGGTCGGCGCGATCATCCCGTGGAACATGCCTGCGCACCAAGCGATCTCCAAGATCTTCCCCGCACTGCTCGTGGGGTGCACCGTCGTGCTGAAGCCCGTGCCGCAAACAGCGCTCGACGCGTTTCGGCTCGCTGAGCTGTTCGCCGAAGCCGGGTTCCCGCCGGGAGTACTGAGCGTGGTGCCGGCGGAGCGCGACGTCAGCGAGTACCTCGTGACCCACCCGGGAGTGGACAAGGTCTCGTTCACCGGCTCGACCGCAGCGGGTCGACGGATCGCCGAGCTTTGTGGCCACGATCTACGGAGAGTGACTCTCGAGCTGGGGGGAAAGTCTGCGGCAGTGGTTCTCGCGGACGCCGACCTCGATCGAACCGTCGACTCGCTGCGCATGGCCAGCTTCCGCAACAGTGGTCAGATCTGCACGTTGAAGACCCGCATCCTGGTCCCGACCAGCCTGCACGACGGTGTCGTCGACCGGTTGGTTGACCTCGTCGGTTCGATGAAGGTCGGCGACCCGGCCGACGAGGACACGCAGATCGGCCCGATGGTCACCCAAGCCCATCGCGCGACTGTGGAGGCACTCATCGCAGTGGGTCGCCGGGAAGGGGCCTCCGTGGTCGCCGGGGGCGGCCGTCCCGCAGGCCTTGACCGTGGCTGGTATGTGTCGCCGACGGTTTTCGCCCACGTCGACCCCCGTTCGACTGTCGCCAGGGAGGAGATCTTCGGTCCGGTCGTCACGGTGTCCACGTACGAGAACGAAGAGGAAGCCGTTCGGCTGGCCAACGACAGCCCGTACGGCCTCAGCGGCGCCGTGTACACCGAAGATCTCGAGCGCGGCGCGCGGGTGGCCAGCAGGATCCGGTCCGGTGTCGTGGAGCTCAATGGACACCCCGTGGGAGTAGCGGCGCCATTCGGCGGGTTCAAGGACAGCGGGCTCGGCCGCGAGAACGGCCCCGAAGGGCTCAGCTCGTATACCGAGCTGCGCTCGGTGGGGCTTCCAGACGGCTGGGCCGGCGAGGCCTGAGCGACCAAAGCTCCAGCCACTCCGGCGGTACTCGCGGCCGTCGGAGTGGCTGGGTTCCACGCGACATAGCTGCGCCGGGGGCAGAGCGTCTTGTGCGGGGCTCGCCCCAGCGCTGCGCTCCCATGTGAGGAGACCTCGTTGAGCGAAGGCATGCTGGAACTTCCGCAGCCGGCACACTGGTCACCGCTGCGCGTGGTGATCGCCAAGCCCGGCCTCGATGGCCATGACCGGGGCGCCAAGGTGATTGCCCGCGCGCTGCGAGACGCCGGCCATCAGGTGGTGTACACCGGGCTGCACCGGACTCCTCGTCAGGTGGTCGCAACCGTGATCTCCGAGAACGCATCTCTGCTCGGCCTGTCGATTCTTTCCGGAGCGCACCTCACCATCGTCGACGAGGTCGTCCGCCTTCTCGACGAGCACTACCTGGACCACGTTCGACTCCTGGTCGGTGGCATCATCCCCGTGCGCGACACGCGTGAGCTCCTGGCGTCCGGGGTCGACGCCCTCTACACGTCAGGTACCCCCGTCACTGAGGTCGTCGAGGCGGTCAACCAATACGCAGCAGAGGGATGAGGCCACGCGGCCGACACCGTCAGGTCGGCGCACGCGCGTGGCGGGCGACGGTCGCACCTCGCGCCCATGCCCCTAGAGGCTGGCAGCCAGGGCAGACGGCCAGACGACCAATCCCGGGAGAAGGGCAAGAATGGGCTCCAGACTCACGTCCACCCCGTGGGCGCGCACGTTCGCGGCACTGGTTGCGGCGCCCCGGGTGACGTTTGCTCCATCGTTCGGGCAGTCCGCGACGACCGGCGGTGTCGGAAACCTGGGCGGCGAGTGGCGAATGATCTCTCGAGGTCGGCCGCGAAGGCGACCGGCAGGTCGTCCCGTACAGCGGTCGCGTCATCTTTTCGCCGTCCGGCACCATCTCGGTCCAGGCCATGAACCCCGACACCGAGGCCCCTGACGCCCGGTACACAGTCGCCGGGTACGAGGCCTACTACGGCACCGTTGAGGTCGACAGGAATGCGGGAACGTTCGCGGTCACCATTTCGTCGGCCGCCGTGCGTGGCCTTATCGGCCACACGCTGACGCGGGCTTATGACGTTTCGGAAAGCACTCTCGTGCTGACTCCGACCGACCCCTCTGAGGCATCGCGCGTCACCTACAAACGCGTGCGCTGACACCTCCTCGTCCAGGGCGCCGGTGCGCGACCCCGTTCCCGGACGAAACGGTTGAGAACGACATGGTCGTAAAACTCTGACATTTCGCGAAGTGATGATAGTGGAGGTATTGTTAGGGGGTGAGCACCAAGGAAGGAAGTGCAAGAGTTCCTGGTCTCCCGCCGGGCGAATGTCACGCCCGAGCAGCTCGGCCTTTCGTGCGACCACGATGATCGACGCGTTCCTGGTCTGCGGCGCGAGGAGGTGGCCAGGCTCGCCGGGGTCAGCTCGGATTACTACGCCGGGCTAGAGCGCGCGGGCGCCTGCCCGGCCACATGAACGTGCTGCTCGCCGAGGCCAAGGTGCCCTACGACATCGTGCTCGAGATGGACGAGATCAACGGCGACCTAGCCGACACCGACGTCGTCCTCGTCATCGGTGCCAACGACACGGTGAACCCGTCCGCAGCCGAGGACCCCGGCAGCCCGATCGCCGGCATGCCCGTGCTCGAGGTCTGGGAGGCACGCAACGTCGTCGTCTTCAAGCGCTCGATGGCCACCGGCTACGCCGGCGTGCAGAACCCGCTGTTCTTCAAGGACAACAGCCAGATGCTCTTCGGCGACGCCAAGGAACGCGTCGAGGACATCATCAAGGCCCTTTAACTTGCCGTCGGTGGTGCAACACCGGGGGTCGGCGACGACATCGAAAGCCAGCACGCCTTCTTGTGTGAGGCATGCGGCCCACCACCCACACCCTCAGCGTGTGCTCTCGTTGAACCGCGGCCAGGCTGGAGGAGCAGCTGGCCTGATCAGGAACTTGACCACTTGGCGTTAGCGGCGCTGGCGGGCGCCCCGGCGTTGAGCCAGGTCGATAGACAGGCATGCCGCAGGTCGCAAGGTCTGCGACCCAGCGGCGAGTTGGCCCCCTCGGGGTGAACGCCTCCTCTCGCGCGAAGGTCCATGCGCGATAGGCCGTGCTGATCGAGAGCGGCTTGGAGAAGTGACGAGGCAACGGCCTGCGGGGACCCCAGATCGGCTGACGAAGAGGCATGCGCCGGGACTTGGGTCGGACTGGAGAAGGTGGTGCGCAGGATCGCGACGAGCTTGTTCGGACTGTGGGCGACGGTCACCACCAGTAGTTGTCCTGGGCCGCGTACGGCTGCTCGAGTGCGACCAACTCCTCGTCAGTGAGCACGAGGTCCAACGCGTGTACCGCATCTTGTAAGTGCTTCGGCTTAGTCGCGCCCACGATGGGACAGGACACAGCCGGCTTCGCCAGAACCCAAGCCAATGCGACTTGCGCCATCGGAACTCCCCGAGCGTCCGCAATCGCCTGCACTGCGTCCACCACGGGCTTGTCCGCCTCGCGGTCGAACGCCCTCGCCACTTGGTCCGTGGACGACCGGGCGGTCTGCTGTCCCCATGGACGCGTCGCGCGGCCTTTGGCCAGCGGCGAGTACGGGGTTAGTCCCACGCCCTGGTCCAGACAGAGCGGGATCATGTCCCGCTCCTCTTCACGCTTCGGCACGTTGTACTGGTCCTGCATGGCCGAGAACTTGGTCCAGCCGTTCACCGTGGCGGCTTGCTGCATCTTCGCGAACTGCCACGCCCCCATCGAGGATGCTCCCAAATAGCGGACCTTTCCGGCCTTCACCACGTCGTGCAGGGTCTCCATCGTCTCCTCGACCGGCACCTGGTCGTCGAACCGGTGGATGTAGTAGACGTCCACGTGGTCGGTGTCCAGCCGGCGCAACGACGCGTCCAACTGCTCCAAGATCGCCTTGCGCGACAAGCCGCTCCCGCCCGGGCCATCGTGCATTTTCCCGTGCACCTTGGTAGCCAGGACAATGTCCTCGCGGTGTGAGTACCTCTGGATGGCACGGCCGACGAACTGCTCCGAGGTCCCGCCCTGGTACACGTTGGCGGTGTCCCAAAACGTGACTCCCAACTCAACGGCCTGTCGGAAGAACGGCGCAGCAGCATCCTCGTTTAAGGTCCACCGATGCAGCCCTGCCTCAGCGTGCCCGTAGCTCATGCAGCCCAAGCCGATGCGGCTGATCCTCAAACCCGACTGCCCCAGACGTGCGTAATCCATGCGGTCACCCTCCCACGGGCCAAGGTACGAATGCACCGGCGTGGGCCTGGCACCGGACGCCCTCACATGGCTCCCTTCTGTGTCAAGACGTCTTGGGGATGCCGGTCGTAGGCTTGGTGCTGGCGGGTCCGGGAAGTGGCTTGTCCGAAGAGCCGGTGTCGGGTTGGAAGCCGGTCGCGCTGGAGTCGGAGTCGTTGCGCTGTTGCCCTCCCGGGCCCGTCGCTGCGCCCTTGCTGAGGTCGTCGAGCATGGCCCGGTACACCAGGTCGGACAGGCGCCGTTTGAGTTACCTAAGTCAAGTCCGCGGGTGCAGTGCCTGCTGATGTGCTTGATGCAGGGCTGGGTCGTAAGCACT
>NZ_JAPYZV010000011.1 GCF_027812955.1 Pedococcus sp. 5OH_020 | reverse complement strand
GATCCCGCCGATGGCCCCTACAGTTCCGGAGCCCCGCCGATCACTCCCAAAGTCCACCACTGGGCGGGACGCTCACGTAGGTGACATCTGATCTGCGTCGATGTGTGTCGGCGCTGGAAGGATGTTCATCATGCCGAAGGCGTTCCCCTGGAGTTCCGCGAGGACGTGATCCGGGTCTATCGCGACTCCGATGCGTCACTGGCGCAGGTCGCGAAGGACTTCGGCATCTCGCCGTCGTGCCTGAAGCGCTGGGTCACCATCGACGACCGTGGGTCGCCCACCCCGTCGCCGGCCGCAAAGGCAGTGAACGAGTCCGATGCGCTGCGTGAGGCGAACAAGCGGATCAAGCTCCTCGAGCAGGAGAACGAGGTCCTTCGTCGGGCCGCTGCCTACCTCTCTCAGGCCAACCTGCCGGGAAAATGATGTACCGGCTCGTCCGCGAGCCGGCCGTCGACGGGATTCCCGTCACGGTGACGTGCCGGGTGCTCAAGATCGCCCGCCAGCCCTCTACCGCTGGCTGGCCGACCCGGTCACCGGCGCCGAACTTGCTGAGGCCTACCGCGCCAACGCGCTGTTCGACGCTCACCAGGACGACCCCGAGTTCGTCTATCGGTTCCTCGTCGATGAAGCCCGCGATGCTGGGGTGGCGATGGCTGCCCGGACGGCGTGGCGGATCTGCTCCAACAACGCCTGGTGGAGCGCATTTGGGAAGAGGCGCGGCAGGAACGGCAAGAAGCCCGGCCCGCCGGTCCACGACGATCTGTGCGCCGTGGTCGACGACAAAGGACGGGTCCGCATGAGTTCACCGCCGAGGGGCCGAATCAGCTGTGGACCGGCGACATCACCGAGCACTGGACCGCCATCGTGACCTGGATCGAACGGACCTACCATCGCCGCCGCAGGCAAGACGCCCTGAGCCGGTTGACCCCCAACGAGCACGAGACCGTCATGACCACGCCAGCCCGTCAGGCTGCGTGAGTAACCATTGTCACATATCCGTGCAGCACACCCAACCCCACGACCACGCGCCCACGCAACTCGGTGAGGCGCACCCAGTTCAGGACGGCCCGCCTAACGCGCCAGGGCGGGAGGTAGAGGCGTCAACGCAGGAGCACAGCGCGTGGCCGCAGTTGCTGGCATGGCCGCACTGGACCGTCGTCTACGCCGTCGCTTTCGTCGTTGGCGCCGCGGGCATCGTGTTCCTCGGTCGGTCCCGATCACCGGACGCGACACCGCCGATCCAAGTCTGAGCGTTGGGCACTTCGGTCGCCAGCCGACTCTTGGAAGAGCTTCACTTGGGCTCGCCGCCGACCTGGCGAGCTCCGCGCTTGGCGTCACGGCGGTCTTGCCACCGCCACACGCGATCCTGGCCCCAAGCGAAGAATGCGACGCCGACGCAGAGAAGGAACAGGAACGCGACCAAGCCGTACTCGAACACCCAACCGGATGTGCTCATGTCACCCAACCCTGATCTGAAAGCCGACGCCAGGCGCGACTTCCCAACAAGTCATCGTCCGCCCGATCGGAATGGTTGGCAACCACCGTGTGACGCGCAGCTTCAACCGAGCCGCGGCCCCGCGAGCGGCAGCAGTGCGACGACACGGCCATTCGAGCCAGCACAAGGGTCCGGGTTGTCACCGAGGCGACACCGGCGTGGGCATCACTGGTTACCGGCAGGGGTCACCACAGCACCGTTCAGAGCAGGCAACCTTGGGGAGCCCATCATGAGCCGTAACGCAAAGCGGCACCTGGTCGCCGCCGACCTCGAGCCCCGCCGCGTCCTGTGCGCCAGCAGCCGCCGCCACTTCCCTACGATCGGCGGCAAGCTCGGCGCCACGGCGCTGACCGCCTCCGCCGCCGTCATCTTCATCGCCGCCTTGGCCCAGACGCCGCCCCCCGGAGTCGGGTCCCACAGCCGCAACCTGACCCCTGCACCAGGAATGACTTCCTCTTCCGTCCCATGGGTGCACGGCGCTTCCCGATGGAGGCCACTGGCCTCCTCGGTCATGCCTACCGACCTGATCCACCACTACCCAACCCCGGTCTGCACCGCCAAGCACCAATGCCAGACGGTGGAGCTTATGGCCAGACGGCTCGAACACGACCCCCTGCGCTGACCCCCCGGCGACTCCGCCGAGGCACACCGCGCGCACCCACCACTACACGGAGAACCATGATGATTTCGGCAGACTTGTTCTTCGCAGCCGCAGACCTTCAGCACAGTATTCAGCGCTGGCAGCAAGGCAGCCGCACTCCGGTTTCGGACCGGCCGCCAAGGAGCCGAAATACCGTGCGCCGTAGAGGCGCCGGCCGCTCCTCGTAGTGCACCGGGTCCACGGCTGACCGCGGTGTCCATGACGCTCGGACGCGTGACAACCTTTTGTGGGGCTCAGCCGCTCTATCACTGTGAGGAGCGGAGGTGGTGGGTGTGAGCGAGGTGACCGCAATGGCGCCTACGGCGCCAGGCCCTAGCTTCGAGGAGTACGTCGCCGCGCGCGGCGCCTCCCTTCTCCACACGGCCTGGCTGCTGACCGGAGACCACCACCGCGCCGAAGACCTCGTGCAGACGGCCCTGGGAAAGACATGGCCGCGTTGGGCCCATATCGCGGTGTCTGGAGAAGGCTCGTATGACGGCTATGTCCGCAAAGTCATGGTCACGACTTACATCTCCTGGTGGCGGCGTCGTTGGACGGCGGAGTACCCCACCGCGACGCTCCCCGAACGTCCTGTCGGATCGTGGAGCAGTGGCCAGGGCGTCGAAGCCGCGGCCCTGGACAGCCGCCGCGACCTCATGGCGGCGTTGGCGCAGCTACCGCGCGGGCAGCGCGCCGTCGTGGTCCTGCGGTACTTCCACGACCTGAGCGAGGCCCAGACCGCCCAGACGCTCGGCTGCAGCGTCGGCACCGTCAAGAGCCAGACCAGCCGAGCACTGGCGACGCTTCGCACCAGCCGAGCCCTCGCCCAGGAAGGGGGCGTGTGATGTCTGAGATCGAGACCCGGCTACGAGACCTGCTGCACGACACAGCGCCCGACTCCGTGCAGGCATCCGCGCTCGTCGAAGGTGCCCGCCGTTACGCCATCCGGGCGCGTCGGGTCCGCGTCGCTGCCGTTGCCGCAGCAGTCGTGGCAGCGGTGGGAGTGGGCGGTGCGGTCGCGTCAGGAGCCTTGCACGACCGCACGCTCTCTCCGGCAACGCCGAAGCCCACGACCTCCACGACGCGGACGCTGCCGCCTGGCCCTGCCTGGGTCGACAGCACCACGATCACAACTGGCCACGGTACGACGTTCACCTTCGACGTCCGTGCCGTCATCACGGCCCCGGCAACCAGCGCCCCCGATCCCCTGGACGCGACCAAGCGGGTCCTCACCGCGCCGCAGATGGGCGGGTACTACACGCTGACGAACACCTCCGGGTCGCCGTACGACCTGGGTGAGTCGGTGCGGTTGTACGCCTACTGGAAGGTTCCCACCGCGTTCTGTGACCGCATCGACGCTGTCATCCACAACGACCTGGTCGGAAACCACACCCCGGTCCCGCAGCTCGCCGGTGGCCAGACCCTGTGCCCCATAGCCTGGGGCGACAGCACCCTCGACACCACCCCGCAGACCCTGCGTCCCCACACGCCGGCCTCCATCACGATCCTGCCGACCAACCTGGGGTTTGGGCGCGGCCTGCACCTCAGCAGGGCCGACGCCGCTCTCGCGGTCCGCGTCACCGCCACCCCACCAGCGGGCTGGATCGCGCTGACGGAGCCGTTGTCGACCAGCCCCGACCACCGCATCGCGAGCAAGGGCCTCCCGGCTCCCTGACCCGCAAGCCCGCCGACACACTCCCGAGCCGACAGCTCTTCGGCTTGTCACACGAGCAGGCCCGAGGGGCTAACCCGCACACCGTCAACAGGCGCCCTGGGTGACCCGTGCGCTGACGAGAACCCGTTACTGAGACGACACCGCTCCGGGCCACGGTGGACCTACCTGCCGACCCTACCTACCAACCATCGGCCGTCATTGCCCAACAGGGAAGTTGGTCCACGACAGCCCTTGAGGAAACGAGCTAGCCATGATGGTGGCCGCCGAGCTGTTCCTTGCCGCCGCAGACCTTGCGCAGCGTCTTGAGTGCCGCGCACCGGTCGTGCCGACGCCGACCGCCGCAGCGCTGGACAACCTTCTTGGGGAACCGGACGCACAAGAACGTGCGTCGGCCCCACCGGCGCCTCCTCGCCCGCGCCGACACCACCGGCGCAACTGGTGGCCCGCAGCGCGAGGAAGGCGGAGAGCTGACCCGTGCCATCGAGGATCCGATAGCCCCACAGCTTGTCCTTGATCTCGCGGCTGCGTGGCCGTCCGCCCCAGGAACGGTTGGCCAGCAACTCCTAGGGAGCGGTCCCATGCCCAAGACGTAGGACGAACGCGCGTGGACCCACGCGCGGTACGGGTCGAGTCTGGGACAGCCCAGGCCCAGAACGCGGTGAAGAGGCACGAAAGGAAGGCGCCATGCACGTGAAGACAGCGGCACTGTTCAGGCAGAAGTGGACTGGTAGAGCGTTGGTGGTCGGCTTTACTCTGGTCGGCGCGCTCGGCCTCGCAGGGCCAGCCAACGCGGCCGCTCCGGCGCCCTTCACGATGACCGACCATGTCGACAACAACACCGGGGTCGACACCTTCACCACCTCAGGCCTCCTCTGCCCATCGGGCACCTTTGTCGATGATGTAACGGCAGCGGGATTCCCCCACTCCGACCACTCGCACTCCGAGAAGGGCTTCGTGCTCATCCGCAGCACGTTCACCTGCGACGACGGCAGTGGAAGCTTCACGATGCTCAAGCACCTGACGCTCACATTCACTGACACAGGATTCACGGACGCCGGCCCCGTGGAGATATTGGGTGGCACCGGCACCTACGCGGGGATCACGGGCCACGGGTTCACCAGCGGGGGCACGGACGGCGAAACGGGCATCGGTGGCGGGACCACAACGGGCGCAGTTCAGCTGCCGTGAGCCGCCCGCCCGCCCGGCCGGGCGGTTCCGGTCAGGTCGAGGATCGATTCACACCTGGGGCGGCCCCCTCCGCCGCCTCCGCCCTACGGCGTGGCGCGGCGACATGTTGGACGAATGGGTCAGCGCGGCTGGACCCAGTCGAGCGTTTCTCCGGCGCCGTAGAACCAGGGCAGGGAGCGAAGATTCGTCCCATCGGGGTTGATCATCTACCAGTGCGACAGCGGCTCCTCGCCGCTCAAGTGCGAGAAGACGATTTTGCCGCTGCGGAGCCACGCGGCGGCACCATCGCCGCGGGGCCACTCGGTGAGCTCGCGGATATCGGATCCATCGGCCTTCATCACAAATAGGTCGAAGTCCTCGGATTGCCAGGAGCTGTAGACAATCTGCTTCCCGTCTGGAGACCAGGCACCGATGTGGTCACCGCCGCTGCCGCGCGGGACGACGGGCGTCGGGAAGGTCAGCTGACGGCGGTCGCTGCCGTCGCGATTCATCGTCCAGATCGCCCGGTTGCCGTCGCCAGAGTGGCCGCTGTACGCGATCCGCCGCGAGTCCGGCGACCAGGCCAGGCCCTCCTGCACGGCGTCGAACGCCGGCTCGGCGAGGTCACGAAGGTTCGTGCCTGCGGGGGTGACGAGGTGGATCCACTCGCCGTTCAGGTCGCGCTGCAGAGTGCTGAACACGATCGCGCGGCCGTCGGGCGACCAGCTGGGGAAGAGCCCACCGTGCGCCGGGTGCACGGGGTGCTCGCGCCTCGACTGCACGTGCACGACGAAGATGTGGCCAGGGCGGCATCGTCCATGGTGTGTCTCCCGGCCACTTCTTGGGACCCCCAACCCAGTGTGGGCGATGACCTCGTCCTGGTGGTCGGAGCGGCAGTCGACCACGGTCGCCAGTGTGGAGACGGATCCGTTGTCGCGCACGCACATCGCCGGCTTGAGGTTCGGACGCCTTCTTCCAGAGTGACCCCGCGGTGAACGCCAACACCGACGTCGCGGCCACGCAGACTTGGGTCTACCTCAGCCCGCTGATCGAGGTAGCGCCCTTCCCGTTCAGGGACATCACGGCAGCGCGTTAGGCGCTGAGCAGCGCCGCATTGCGGGGACCCGGTCCTCGCCCGCTTGCTGGTGGTGTCGGTGCGCTAGTGCACGACGATGTTGCCGCCCTTGAGGCCCTGTGCGCCGCCGGTGGAGAAGACGGTTGAGGTTCCGGTCGGGTTGGTGATGGTGATGGTGATGGTGTCGCCGTTCTTGCCGCTGGTTCCCGCGTCAACGACCGACACCGAGTAGCGGTAGCCCCGTATGCCATTCCAGGTCCCGGTCCCGGTCCATTGCGCCGTTGTGGTTGTACCCGCCAAGGTCAGGACCACGTTGCCGTGGAAGTTGCCCTTGGCGTTGGTGCGGATCTGGATCTGACCGTGCAGGCCGGTGACATCGGAGATGGCGTTGAAGCCGAAGGAGGTCCGGCCGACGCTGTTGGACAACCAGCCGCCGCCGGTCACCTTGAACTGGGCCGGCGAGACGGTGACGATCGTGCTGGAGGTCGTCGTGCACGGGCTGTAGTAAGCATCACCTGCGAACGAGGCGTCGATCGCATAGACGCCGGCGCCGAGTGCCGCCGACACCGAGGCGTTCCCATTGGCATCGGTCGTCGCGGTGAAGGGACCGACCGGTGCCAGGCTTGAGTCGAACCCTGCGAACGTGACCGTCTTCTTGCTCCGGTCGCCCGGTGTCGCGTCCGGCTCACCCAAGGTGGTGGTCAGGCTAGTGAGCCCAGTGGCGTTGGACAACACCGTCGCCGGCGACGTCAGCGTGCAGTCTTCCTTGGTCACCGTGATCGTCCTGGAAGCGGTCACCGGCGGGTTCACGCCGTCGCTTGCCGAGTACGTAACCGTGTACGGCCCGGGTGTGGCTGTTGCCGTGCCGCTCACCGTGCCGGTGCCGTCGTGGTGGTCGCTAAAGGTCAGTCCTGCCGGCAGACCGGCGGCGCTCAGAGTAAGCGGGTCATGGTCCGAGTCGGAGGCTGAGACCGTGAACGATGTGATCGGGTCGCTGTACTGAACCGAACCGTTCGCGGGCGTGAGCACCGGCGGCTGGTTGGCCGCGGTCCACGTCTGGGTGACCGACGGGGCCTGCAGGGTGGCCGACGCAGGGTCGGTGAACGAGGCGCCGATGGTGTCCGTGCCCGCGCCTCCACTGCCTGTGTAGGTGAAGCTGGACTGTCCGGATTCGTCCGTCGTTCCGCTACCAGTCTGCCCGGTGTTCGGTCCTGCGCTGATGGTGAAGTGCACGGTCTGGCCCGCAAGCGGCACGCCACCGTCGGTGGTCGTGGCCGTGACGGTGTGCGTCGTCCCCACCGGTGCGCTGCCTGTGGCCGGGGTCAGCGCGATGGCGTACTGGTGAGCCGCGGTCAGCTCACCGCGAACGGACAGGCCGGCAACGTCGCTACCGCCGTCGCTGAGGCCGTTAAAGTGGCCCAACAGCGCACCGGTAGCGATGTTGAAGTGCGCGACATCGCCGTTACCGATGTCGGCGGTCCAGAAGGTCGTCCCGTCCGGGTCAAGGTTCAGCCCGAAAAGGAAGCTGTCGTTCGGGGCAGTGTAGGTCTGCACAACCGCACCGGAGCTGTCCAGTCGCCGCACCGCGTTAGCGTTTGCGACCAGGACGCCACCGTCGGGCAGGATCCGCAGCGCGAATGCGTACGATGCCGGCAGCGGCGTGGTCGTGAAATCGGGGAGCTGGGTGTTGGTGCACACATTAAACCGGTGCACGTTCTGGCCCTCCGAGTCGTAATAGATGGTGCACTGGTCGGCAGCCAGGTCGATCCAGTCCGTTCCGCGGTCCGTGATGGTTGGCGTGAAGGAGGCGAGCAAGGCACCGGAGGCGTTGAACTTGAGAATCGCGTGGGTTCCGTCAGCCTGCCCGACGTAGGCGTTCCCCGCAGCGTCGAAGACAATGGACTCGGGGTCGGCGTTGTAGTCGCTGCCGAACGAGCCGACCAACGTCCCGTTCGTATCGAACTTGGTGACGGCGTTTCCTGAGAAATCGGTCACGTAGAAGTTGCCGGCGGCGTCGAAGCCCGAACCGGTCGTCTCAGGGACCCCGGTTGTGGTGTCGAGAGTCTGAACGAGCGTGCCCGATGGGGTGAACTCCTTGACCAGACCGTTGCCGACCGAGACGAAGACATCTCCTTTCGTGTACGGGGCGGCCCCCGCAGGACTCGCCACAGCCACCATCGACACGGCCGCCGACACGCTTACTGCAAGCGCGCCGCCAACCCAGCGTCGAGTGACCGCCTTGCCCGCCACAGTCGACGCGAGCATATGCCGCCGCACGGACGACTCCGAAGCGGCCGGGGTCCACCAAGACATCCTCATCGGGACGCTCCCTCCAAGAGCTCGCTCGCCACCCCAGTAGGCAGGCGAGCACGACCGTCTCGGACGGCCAAGAGCGACGCTTCCACCCGCATGGGCTGCGGTCACCCCCAAAGTGGCGTAGTCATTGGCTCCGGCAGGTACGTCGTGCTTGCGACGGAGGATCCATTGAGCAGAACATGAGACCTTTAGCTTGGAGGTGCCGCCGATGTCTCGGTTTCACGCGCCGCCGACGAAGTCTGGCTACGGGGACGGCCGGGTCGTGGCTGGCCCCGGCATTGGGAGCCGGCGGTGTGCTGCGCCCGTGAATCGAGGGGGCCATGCGGCTCACCGTGACGTACGCAGAGGGCAAGGGGAGACCCCTTCCGCTGTGGTCACCCGCGGGGATCATGGTGCGCTGGTCGTGCTTTGGCTCGTTGCGGCCGCTTTCTGCGCCGTCATGGTGGCGGCCGCGGACGGGCCACCTCCAGACGGGGACGTCGCGGCGGCGAAGATGCTCGCCGTTGTGGCCGCGGGGTCTCTGGTGGCAGCCTGGCGCGCATGGTCAGCCCGGCTGCGGGCGACCGCGCAGGGCATCGTGGTCACCAACTTGCCAGCCGCCGCCGGATCTCGTGGCCGGCCCTTTCGACGTCACCTTCGCTACCGTGGCGGACCCCGAGACCGGCCAGCGTAGCCGCGAGCGGCTCGTGCTCCAGACCAACCGGGGAAGGGTCAAAGTCCGGGCGGCGGAGGGCGACACGCACGATCACACCGATTCTCTGCACTGGGCCGGAACGCGCCTGATCGCCATGCGGACGTCTACGGGACACCACCGCGAGCACCGCCTTCTGCACGGTGGGCAGCGGGGGCACGCGCTAGGAGAGGCGCACATGGGACGGGTCAGTCTTTCCGGCCAGCGTGGCCGTCCTCGGCTGCGACGATTCCTTCCGTGACGCTCACCGAGTTCCTGGAGGCTCGGATCACCGAGCGGGAGATCCGCTGTCGGACCATCCTGGACCGCGAGGACGCCAGCCCCTGGGTCCGGCACGCGCTCGGCGTGGCCGTGGCTGACTGTAAGCCCAAGCGCCGGATCATCGAGATGCAGACAGGTCTGTCCGACGACAGCGAGCCCAGCTGGGACCTGATGGCGTTGGCCGAGGTCTGCGCCGACCACCCGCAGTACGGCCAGCAGTGGCGGCCGTAGGTAGTTGCGCGCGCCCCCTCAACCCTGGGGGATTGGAGAGGGGGCGCGCCGCAGCATGACGCCACCTGCACGCAGCATGACGCCAGATGACAGTGGTGGGTCTCGAAGATGGCTCCGGACTACTGAGCAAGGGGCAGCTAGGGTCGACGCTGCGCGAGCGCGATCGGATGGGTTGACACCACGGCGGCCAGCTGGGTGTCTCGGGCCACGCGGTAGGCCTGTACCACCTCGTTCAGGCTCAGTCGCGGGTCGTACAGGCGCTCCTCGAGCAGTGCGGCGCTGTGCCCGACGCCCAGCCTCCGAGTCTGGTCCATGTAGGGGACGAACTGCGTCATGTGCGTCATGTGGGCTTTCCCGTGCGCACGGCGCTGGTGCGAGCGGCGAGCCGAAGTATTGCGCCAACCGTGCGCAAGCCGGGCGCGCAACGAAGCGGGCCAAACGGAAGCAAAAGGCCTGAGACTCGGTGAATTTGGCCGTTCAGGCGATCCGAGGCCCGCACGTTCGGCGAAGCGACCGGGGGCGAACGGTGGGAAGTGGTGTCTCGGGTGGCGCTAGAGGTCTAACGGTTGCAAGCATGGTGAAACCGGGTCAACCGCGCCGTTCATTCGAGTGGTGCGAATGGGGTGCTTCACCAGCAATCGCCCAACACCGCCCGCCCAAAAGGGGCGACTTCGCCTCAATCCACCCCGACGGCCCGCACGCGGGCAAGGAGCATCACCCTCACATGCGCATTCTCAGCACCAAGAAGAAGAAGATCGCGGCTGCCACGTTGGCCCTGGTGGCCATCGGCGGCGGCGCCGCCGTGGCCTATTGGACGACCGACGGGGCCGGTGCGGGCAGCGCCTCCACCGGCACTACCCAGCCCATCACGGTGAACCAGACCAGCACCGTCGCGAACCTCGCCCCCGGCACCGACCCCCAGGCGCTGTCCGGAAACTTCGACAACCCCAACTCCTCCTCGGTGTTCGTCGACCGGGTCACCGCGGCCGTCAGTGACGTCAAGGACGCCGAGGGCGGCTCGATCACCGGCACTTGCGCCACCGACAACTTCGCCATCACCGGCACCGCCAATGTGGGCGCCCAGGTCGCCGCCGGCGACGGCGTCGGCTCCTGGAGCGGACTTAGCATCCGGCTGGTCAACACCGACAGCAACCAGGACGGCTGCAAGAACGCGACCGCGGTCGTCACCTACACCGTCCAGTGATGACGCGCCCGGGCTGGCGAGGGGAGCGACAACACCCCTCGGCCCGGGCACCCTTCCGCTGCCACCCTTCCCGTAGCCCCGCAGCCCCGTAGCGCAGGAGGACCACCGAATGTCCGCCACGTCGGGTCGCCACGGACAGCTGCGGCAGACACCGAGCACGCGGCTCCTCGCCCGTGATCGTTGCCCCGCCCGGCACCGGGCGCGGCAACGCCGGTGGCTCCGCACTGGGCCGCGGCAGGAGAGCCGCCACGGCAGCCGGCACCCGGTCCAGCGCGCCGTGATGGCCCGACTGCCGCCCTTGGCCTTGCTGCTGGTAGCTGTCACGGTCGCCGCCGCCGCGATGGTGGCCGGCGCTGGGTCCTCGTGGGCCTACTGGAGCGCCCCCGCGTTCGGCCACGGCGTCGCCGCTGCCGGCACTCTCACCCCCCCGGCGGCGGTCACCGCGACCGCTGCGCCCTGGCGTCCAAGCGTTGAGGTGAGCTGGACTCCGGCCAGCGCCTCCTATGGCGGGCCGCCGCAGGGCGGGTACTACGTGACCCGGGTCGACCAGAGCGACGGCGCCACCAGCCCCGCCTGCGGCACCTTGGCGGCCGCCCCCACTATGGCGCTGTCCTGCACCGACGGCCCCGTCCCCGATGGCGTGTACACCTACCGCGTCACCGCGCTCGACCACACCTGGACCGCCGTGAGCGCCCCCAGCGAGCCGACCACCGTGATCAGCGACCTGACCGCCCCCACGATCGCCATCAGCGACATCACACCGAGCGCGAACACCAGCGCGGTTTTTCCCTCCAGCCCGGTCACCTTGACACTGACCGGCGCCGACCCCGGGTCCGGTCTCGCCGCGATCACCTACACCATCGACGCCGCCGCACCGGCAACCGTCACCGGCGGCGCCGCGAGCGTGATCGTGACAGGGGACGGCACCCACACGGTGAGCTACCGGGCCACCGACCACGCCGGCAACACCAGCTCCGAACAGCATCGCACGATCACCATCGACACCACCCCACCCGGCGTCACCGTCACCAAGAGCGCCCAGCAGCCCAACCCCACCCGCAGCGCCACGATCCTGTTCGGGGTCACCTTCACCGAACCGGTCACCGGGTTCACCAGCTCCGACCTAGTCCTGTCGGGCGCGGCCGCCCCCACCAGCACGACCCTCACCGGCAGCGGCGCCAGCTACCTGATCGCCGTCAGCGGGATGACTGGCGACGGCAACGTCACCGTGACCGTCCCTGCCGGTGCGGCCACCGACGTGGCCGGCTTGGGCAACACCTCCTCCGACCCAGGTGCCACCGTCGTGGTCGACACCACCGCGCCACCCGCCCCCGCGGCACCCGCCCTCGTGGCCAGCTCGGACACAGGGACCTCCGCTACGGACAAGATCACCGCCGACAACACCCCCACCCTGACCGGCGCCGCCGAAGCCGGCGCCACCATCACCGTGTACAGCGACGGAAACCCGGTCGGCAGCGGCCCGGCCAGCAACGGCGCCTACGCCATCACCACCGCCAGCCTGCCCGACGGACAACACAGGCTCACCGTCACCGCCACCGACACCGCCGGCAACACCAGCACGCCATCCACCGGCACCCCGGTCAGGGTCGACACCACCACCCCGCCCCCGCCGCCGGCACCGGACCTGCTCGACAGCAGCGACACCGGGGCCTCGACCACGGACAACATCACCGCCGACAACACACCGACCCTGACCGGCACCGCCGAAGCAGGCACCGCCGTGACGCTGACCAGCCCTGGCGGCACCCCCATCGCCAGCGGTTCGGCCACAGACGGGACGTACACGATGACCACCGCGACCATCGCCGACGGCGGCTACACCCTCACCGCCACAGCCACCGACACCGCCGGCAACACCAGTACCGCCTCGGCCCCCACCACCATCACCGTGGACACCACCGCACCCACCATCGTCATCACGACCTTCGCCAGCGCCGGCAACGGGCAGGTCCGCGCCACCGGCACCGCCGGCACCGCCCCCCGCGACGCCGCCACCGTCACCGTCGTGATCTGCGGCGCCAACACCTTCCCCTGCCCCAGCCCCAAGGCCACCCTCACCCCGGCGGTCAGCGCAGCGGGTGCGTGGACCGCCACCACGCCCGACCTGCGCACCTGCGCCCTCGGTGGCCTGCTCGGTCAGACCCTGCTCTGCACCGGCCCCGGCCAACTCTGGGCCCAGGCAACCCAAACCGATCTCGCCGGCAACACCGCAACCAGCAACACCCGAACCGGAACGTTCTGACACATCCTGCTACCGCGTTGCCCTGTCCAGGGCCACCCACCCCACGCCATTGCAGGCGCGACGCGAGCCGCCAGCCTTCCCGGTGGATGCACTTCCGGGCGGAGGGCAACCCGTGGGCTGGTGCGATCGGCGACGCTCGTACCCAGGCGTTGCGGCGTTGAGTGCCACTCGGCGCGCCGGTCCACCGAACATGGGCACGCCCGCCACCGACGACTCGCGCGCCGACGGCGAGGTGTTCCCCGGGCGCCAGTCCTGCTTCACCGCCGCGACGCTGCGCCGGTCGCCGCCCCGGGAGCTGTTGGAGGAGCTTGCTGAACCCGACGGAGCCGACGCCGCCACCGACCCCGCGCTGCTGGAGGTTGGCGACGACGTCGACGATTGGGTCCGCTGTCGGGGACGCGGGCCCCGCGAGACGCTGCTGGACCGCCGGACGGTCAGGGAACGGTCGGCGATGGGTGCTTCTCGTCATGAAGCCGGACCATCTCTTCGGCGACGACCCGCAGCTTGGTGTTGGTCGTCATGGACACCCGCACAAGCTATTCGAACGCCCGTCGCTGCTCAGGTCGTAGCGGGCCATGACCAGGCCCACCGCCTGCCCGATGGCACGCTGGCTCATGGTCGCCGCGCGCAGGTCGTCTTCGTGCCGGGCCTTGCCAAGGGCCAGGGCCGCGTGGTCGGCGAACAGCTGCGCCACGTGGACCACCTCGGCGTCGATGTTGACATCCCGGGTGGCGTAGAGGTTCAGCCCGCCGACGGTCTCCCGTTCGGCATACAGCCGCAAACCCATCTGCGATCGGAGTCCAAGGTCGCGGGCCCGGCTGAAGTACCGCGGCCAACGCTGCACGTTGTCGCCGCGGTTCATGACCACGATGCCCTCATGGCGGATGGCGTCGAGACAGGCCCCTCGTCGAGGTCGTTTTGCAGCTGGTCGAACTTGGCGGCCAGCGGGTCGGTCGCCGCGAGCGTCTCGACGCGTCCATCGCGGTGCGTGATGGAGATTCCGACGTGGTCAACGCCGTCGAGGGCCTGTCGCGCACCTTCGGCGAGGTTGCGCAGAACTTCGGGCAGCTCACGCCGGTCGTTGATGTCGTGCGCCACCTTGGCCAGCGCCTCCGCAAGGCGCGGTACACCCGTCATCACGCCTCCATGGTCCGTGGGGTCGGATCGTCAGGCGTGCGGTCTGGGGAACACTGCGTCTGAAACTATTCGGGCGAGCTCGTAGCGCTCGCCCGTCTGCGCTGTCTCACCCGTGCGGGCAGGCACCCATGCGCCATCCGGGTGATCAGCTTCTTCCGAGGAACCAGGGGACACGTCCTGCCGGTCCCTCTGGCGGCGCGCCCGTCGAATTCAGACGCGAGGCAGCTACCCAGCACGGGCGGCGCCTCCAGGCGCCGCGGTGAGTCGGTGGCCCCCGTGATCCCCAGAACGCGAGCGACACGGGTGACCGGCTGGCCTGCGCGAGCGGGTCCAGGGCACGACCGCGGAACTCCGGCGGCTGGGTGCACCATCTGACGGACTCCCGTCCAAGACGGTCATCGCCGCAGCTGAGGCGTCCGGGAAAGCGGTCAGCCTCCGGAGGCCGGGATACTACGTCCATCGGGGCATGGCATGGGTCAGATCCGCGCACCGGCAGGGCCCGGCCCGCGAACCAGGGCGGCGGCCGGTCGCGCGTCTAGGTGGAACAGGTCGATGTAGTCGCGAGTCGTAGCCAGGGACACGTCCTGGAACACGCAACGGACGAACGCGCAACTGTCCAGCGCGATCCACCCGTCATAGGGGCTCTGCCCCACCTCGATCAGGCCGGAGATCGGAATCGGGCAGTCGATGAAGGTGGTCTCCACACGCGGGTAGAGCACTGCGGGGCCGACGATGGTGCACTCGACGAATCGCCAGTTGTAGACGCGCGGCCCGGGCAGGACCCGCCCCAGGATCTTCACGGTCATGGAATGAACCTCGAGCTGCGCGTTCGGCATGCGGCACACCGTAGGGGCGCAACCAGCAGATGCGGTCGTACATCGGTATGAGATACCACGCCTGGGGCGCCAAATGGCTCGATCAGACTACGGCATGGCCACGGCAGCGATGGGAACTTGTTGCGCCACGTGCGCTTCGACGTAGCCGGAGTGCTGTGCGACGGTGTTGTGGTGCAGCGTCCCCCGCACTGAGGCGTAGTGGCCCTCCTCGGCCTCCCCGAGCCACAGTCCTTGGGTGGGTTGTTTAGCAGCAACCGCTGCGAACTCGTTGGGTAACGGATTCCGAGCAGGTTCTCGTCGCGCCAGACTCGGCAGCTTCCTTCTGCGTCGAAAGTCTCCTGCGCCAGTCGGCAGCGTCATCTACTAGGGCCGGCACCGGCCTCGAAGCCTCGGCCGCCCCTCGTGTCGTCGCGGGCGTCCCAGCGGCCCGCCTTGGGGTCGAAACCGCCGTCCGCCCATGCTGATTCGTCGGCGCGCTGCGGCTCGGCTCCGTCCCAGTGCGCGTATCCGCCCAGCAGCCCGAAGGACGACTCCGACTCTAAGACGGTGGTGGCGAGTTCCTGGAGCACTTCCTCCGGCAGACCTGCCAGTAGCTGGCCAGGTGTCCTGCGTTCGCCCTCCGTCACAAGGTGGGCGAGCCTCACGTGGTCACCCGTGGTCAGGTGATCGCCCACCAGCAGGCTGCTTCTGACCGTCTCCAGGACGGTCTGGCGGTGCCCCTCGGACAGTAGCGGCAGAGCCTCCGTGTGGGCGGCCTCAAGTGCATCAGCCGGTGCGGTGCGAAGCAGGTAGCGGTACTGCCGCACCATTGGATCTTCCGGCGCGCCCGCGGCGCCCCCGTGCGGGTCATGCCGCTTACCCAACGTGAATCGGCTCATGCTTGAGCGTAGAAGCTGTGCGCCAAGACACGCCAGAACCCGGAGCCCTCGAGCGCCGGGTCGCCAGCCGGATCAGCCAGCCTGTAGTCACCCGCTGGCCTGCTGCCGCCCGGTCGGAGTTTCGGCGCCGTCAACGGCGGCTCGCATGGCAAGCAGGCTTTCGCGTTCTGCCCAGCCGCTCCGCGGTCACGGGGCGACCGTACAGGTCACCGTGACGGTACCCAGGGAGTGAAGGGTGCCACGAGTCAGCCCGGGACACGCGCCCATGTCCCTCGCCGCCGCTGGACGCTCGAGGGAGGAGATGCGAGGTCGTGCTCTCGGCGACCAACCAAACGATGCCCAGGGTCCACCGTGACACAGCATCCACGCCGTCCCGCCGGTGGCGAAGCGCCTCCGCCGGCGTGGCCCCGCGGGGCGGCTGGCACGCCTTGAGCAGCGCCCGGAGCGGGTCCTCGGACAGCGGCTCGACCACGGCGGTGTCGAGCCGGGGCGCCTTGATCCCGACGAACGGGTCGTCGGGCAGCGCCCCCTCCTCTGCGAGCCAGGCGGTGAACCGGCGCACCGCCAGCTGCCGGGACCGCGCGGTGGCAAGCTGGTTCCCGCCGTCCAGCAGCGCAGCGACCCATCCGCGCAGACGGCTCCGGTCCAGTGGCTCGGCCCCGTTCTGTGTGCACCACGCCAGGTAAAACCGGACGCCGTCGGCATGGCTCTTCAGGGTCGGCTCGCTCTTGCGGTCGGCGCGCAGGGACAGCAGCCACGACGGCAGCAGCGCGTCGAGCGGCGGTGTGGCGGGCTTGCGGGGCACCCCGCCACCCGAGTGTGATATCTGGACTAGGAGCGCTGTGCAGCCGGCAAATAGGACAGGTCAGGTGCCGGGAGGGCACCTGACCTGCACAAGCGCCAAAATGTGGCGGGCCGTCAGTCCAGGTAGTCGCGCAGGACCTGCGACCGGCTGGGATGACGCAGCTTGCTCATCGTCTTGGACTCGATCTGGCGGATGCGCTCACGGGTCACCCCGTAGACCTTGCCGATCTCGTCGAGCGTCTTCGGCTGGCCGTCAGTCAGGCCGAACCGCATCGACACGACCCCGGCCTCGCGCTCGGAGAGCGTGTCGAGCACCGAGTGAAGCTGCTCCTGCAGGAGCGTGAAGCTCACGGCATCCGCGGGGACGACGGCCTCGGAGTCCTCGATGAGGTCCCCGAACTCGCTGTCGCCGTCCTCACCGAGGGGGGTGTGCAGGGAAATGGGCTCGCGACCGTACTTCTGGACCTCGACGACCTTCTCAGGGGTCATGTCGAGCTCCTTGGCCAGCTCCTCGGGCGTGGGCTCGCGGCCCAGGTCCTGAAGCATCTGGCGCTGCACACGGGCCAGCTTGTTGATGACCTCGACCATGTGGACTGGGATGCGGATGGTGCGAGCCTGGTCGGCCATGGCGCGGGTGATCGCCTGGCGGATCCACCACGTCGCGTACGTCGAGAACTTGTAGCCCTTGGTGTAGTCGAACTTCTCGACGGCGCGGATCAGGCCGAGGTTGCCCTCCTGGATGAGGTCGAGGAAGAGCATCCCGCGCCCGGTGTAGCGCTTGGCGAGGGACACGACGAGACGCAGGTTCGCCTCGAGCAGGTGGTTCTTGGCCCTCTTGCCGTCCTGGGCGATCCACCACAGCTCACGCTTGAGCTTCATGTCGATCTTCTCGCCGGAGTTCAGGCGCTCCTCGCCGAACAGCCCGGCCTCGATGCGCTTCGCCAGCTCGACCTCCTGCTCGGCGTTCAGGAGGGCGACCTTGCCGATCTGCTTGAGGTAGTCCTTGACCGGGTCCGCGGTCGCACCGGCGGTCACCACCTGCTGAACGGGGGCGTCGTCCTCGTCGTCGTCGCGCAGGACGAAGCCGGACTCCTCAGTCTCGTCATCCTTCTTGTCGTCCGCTTCGACGTCGTCCTCGATGACGACGTCCTCTAGCTCGGACTCGACGACGTCGGTGGGCTCCGCGTCGGCCTCGGCGTCCTCGTCCAGCTCTCCGACGACCTCGTCGCCCGCAGCCCCAGTGGCAGCGGCCGCATCGTCGGTTGCCTTGACGGCTCCGGCCTTGGTGTCGGACTTCTTCGTCGCAGGCTTGCCCTGTCCCGCTGCTGCCGCGGCGGCCTTCTTGGTGGTGGTGGCCTTGGCTGCGGCCGCCTTCACCGTCGCCTTCGCTGCGGCGGACTTCGACGCGCCGGCGGCTACGGCGTCGGTACCGGAGGCGCCCTCGCTGGAAGAGCCCGCGTCAGACGTCGTCGTGCCGGCCGCCGTCTTCCCCGTGCCGGCCTTGGCCGTACTGCTCTTGGCTGCGGCCGCCTTGGACACGCCGGTCCCGCTGCCGCCGGCAGCCGGCTTGGCGGAGGCGGTCGTCGTCTTGCGCGTGGCGGTGGCGGCCACGGCGCGCGTCGCCGTCGTGGTGTCGAGCGTCACGTGGATGCCCTGCTCGTCCAGCGACCGGAGCACGGCCTTCATCCGCTTCGGAGCCACCTCGGCTCCCTGCAGGGCCGCGCGCAGCTGCTCGCTGTCGACCGAACCACTGGTATGGCCCTGCTTGAGCAACCTCTGCAGTGCGGGGTGGGAGAACTCCGTCGGAAGCGAGGGTGCGGGGCTCGCAGCCTTCTTGGACACAGGCGACACGGACTACCTTTCGTCGCGGACTCGCGGCACGGCGCACGCCATCACGAACATGCCTGAGGGGACGTTAGTGATAACAACTGCGGGGGCGGAAGTATTGCGGAGACCGCTCGGGCGGGGCCCCGACGGCTTCGTTGATGACATTGTAAAACGAGAACGCCCCAGATCCCGCATCGGAGCCAGGATTCGGCCCGTGAGAACCGCTCGCTCAGGCCTCGGCCTTGACGGCCAGCACGGGGCAGGACGCGTCCAGCAGGATCCGCTGGGCGTTCGAGCCGAGAATCAGCTTGCCCACCGGTGTGCGGCGACGCAGACCGATGACGATGAAGTCGGCGTTCTCCTGCTCGGCCACCGCGATGAGGTCCTCCGCTGGCTCGTTGCCGCGTACCAGCTGACGGACCTCGTGCTCCAGACCTTCCTCGTCGAGCTCGCTCTGGATGCGGTTGAGCTCGCTCTCGAACCGCTGTGCCTCGTCTCCGTCGAAGTCGCGGCCACCCCGCTGGGAGTTGATGACGATCAGCTTCGCCTTGCGCAGCAGCGACTCGTCCGCTGCTCGGCGCAGCGCCGCGCGCCCTTCCTTCGTCGGGACATAGCCCACAACGATGGCCACGGAAACCTCCTCGTTCGTCGACCTCGCGGCAGTGGCCGCGGTGGCGACGCTACCGGAAATCCTTCGCCTCAGCTGGGACCGGAGAGAACGCTTGCCACAATCCCGGCCACCTGGTCCAGCTCGATCAGGAAGCCGTCATGGCCGTACTCCGAGTGCACGGTGTGGACCTGCGCCGCCGGCACGGCCTGGGCCACCTCCAGCGACAGCCGGGGCGGGTAGAGGCGGTCGGAGTCCACGGCGACGACGACCAGGCGGCTCGTCACGGCGGCCAGCGCCGCCTTCACTCCCCCACGGCCGCGGCCCACGTCGTGGGAGTTCATGGCCTCCGTGAGCACGATGTAGGAGTTCGCGTCGAAGCGCCCCGCCAGCTTGCCCGCGTGATGGTCGAGATAGGACTCCACCGCGTACCGTCCGTGGCCACCCAGCGGCTCCTCGGTGCCTTGAGGTTCCCTGCCGAACCGTTCGTGGAGCTCCAGCTCGCTGCGGTAGGTCACATGGGCGATGCGGCGCGCGATCCCGAGCCCCGTCTCGGGGCCCGCGGGCCGGTCGTAGTAGTCGCCGCCGTGGAAATGCTGGTCAGCCCGGATGGCGAGCACCTGGGCCTGGCACCAGCCGATCTGCTCCGCGGTCGCGTACGGCGTGCTGGCCAGGATCACCGCCGTGTCGACCCGGTCCGGATGCGTCACCGCCCACTCCAGTGCGCGCATGCCACCCATCGAACCGCCCAGGACCATGCGCCAGCGGTGGATGCCCAGCGCATCCGCCAGGAGCGCCTCCGTCTGGACCTGGTCGCGGACGGTGATGAACGGGAACCTGCTGCCCCACGGTCGGCCGTCCGGGGCCGCAGTGGCAGGGCCCGTGCTGCCCTGACACCCCCCCAGGACGTTGGCCGCGATGACGAAGAAGCGATCGGTGTCCAGCGCCTTGCCTGGACCGATGAGGCCGTCCCACCAGCCGGGAGTCGGGTGTCCGGCCTCCACCCCACCGACCACGTGGCTGTCTCCGGTAAGGGCATGCTCGACGAGGATGGCGTTGTCGCGCCGGGAGTTCAGCCGGCCCCAGCTCTCGTAGGCCAGTGTCACCTGCGGCAGGACACCCCCTCGCTCCAGCTCCACGGCGCCGAGCTGGACGAACTTCCTGGCACCCACGGGGTCACCGTCGCGCCAAGCACCGGAGGTGGCGGGTGGTCGGGACGTCGTGGTCATCGGTACTGCTCCTGTGGCATCGCGCTTGCCGCCCGGGTCAGGGTCGGCCAGGTCTTCACCCGGGGCACCCCATCGCGAGGAGGGTTGCCGCCCAGCAAGCCGGGGCTCGAAGCTGGGACTCATCACCTGCGGGCCATGATACGAGTCACCCTGGCCGCCGTCCCCGTCGTCCACTCATTGGACTCACGCTCACTCCGGCTCGTCGGCCTCGCTCCCTTGGTCGTCGCCCGGCGCTCCCGCACCACGACTCTCAGCGGGGGGACACCGGGTGCCGACCGCGCCCGCGGGGACGCAGCCCGACCTCGACCAGCCGTCGGGTCAGCTCCGCCAGCCGGTAGTCCGGCGAGTGCTCGAGTGCCCGGTCGAGGCAGACCCGGGCTACCGCCCCGTCGCCGAGCCACCACGCCACGTTGGCGAGGACAGTCAGCACCCCCGCCGCCGAGGGGTCGGGGACCGCCCGACACAACGCCTGGAGCCTCGCGACCAGACGCCGCCCCGCGATGGAGGCACTGCCGTCCTGGAGGGCGGTGTCTCGCAGGTCGGGGTCTCCCCAGGCCGGCGTGGGAAGCACGGTGTGGAACCCGTCGACCAGGTCGTCCGAGAGCAGGTCCAGTGGCAGGGTGCCGGGGCACAGCCACGCGACGAGCCCGTCCCGAAGCTGGAGGTCACCCAGGCTGAGGACCAGCTCGGCGACGTCCCGAGGCCGGATGCCCTCAACAGGGGGCGCACCGTCCGAGACGTCGAGCACCACAGCCCAGGTCGCCAGCCAGGAGAGGCGCTGCACGGCGATCCGGTGGTCCTGCGCCGCACGTCCCCCGGCGGTGGCTTGCGGCACGCCTGTCTCGGGCCCGGTCAGCCGCCTCAGGGCCGCCCCCACGGGTACGGCACGTCGCGAGTCGACGGCAACCATCGAGGACAGCGCCGAACGCGCCGGCAGCGGTGACATCTCCAGCCCAACGAGCTCCGCCACGGCAGGCGAGTCCGCCGGGTCGGGCACGAGCGTGCCGTCCCTCGGGCAGCAGTCACAGCCGACCGAGTACCACCGCCCACCTCGCACCACGAGACGGTTGAGCAGCGGGATGCCAGAACCTACGAGAGCGATGCTGAGGGCCTCCAGCACCGGTTGCGACGCGCCGGCCACGGACTCGTAAGCCACGACGAGGACGCCATCGGGGCGCTCACGACGGAGCGGTCGCACCAGCTCGTCAGCGGCCTCCGGGGCGTGCTCGTGGGCGGGCAGGTCCAGCCGCTCGATCATGCCGACGACCTGGTCGTGAAGCGCGATGACCACCACGGCGTCCTCGGGGTGGTAGCCAAGCTGGAAGGGAAGGGCTGCCACGACGTCACCGGGGCCGCGCAGGCTGATCGAGGTCATGGCCCCACGGTGGCGGTCAGGACCGCACTATGGAGCCGCCTGGGCTGCTCCTGTGGACGGCGACGGATCCCGGACGACGCTGTGGGTATCGGCTACCGCCTTGGGGGCGGCGGCGTCACTCACCCCCCATTGGAGGGCTCAGTCGACGACCGACCCGCGGACGGTCTCGCTCGCCGGGTCGTTCGACCGCTCGGCCCTCTGCCGGGAACGACCACCGGCCCTTTCCCACGACAGGTACGACTCGGTCTCGTTCACCAGTGCCGCCGCTATCCAGGACGCGACCACGGCGTCGTCGGCCAGACCGAACACCGACAGCAGCGCTTCCGGCATGAAGTCGACCGGAGACACGACGTACAGCAGGGCGCCCACGAGGAGCAGGAGCCGCCGCCGAGAGGTCCCGACATACTCGCCGCTGAAGGTCGCGCGCACCAGCCTCGGAATGCTGGCGGCCCGCTCGCCGAGGCCCGGCGCACCCGGTCGGGTCGCGGTCCGCAGTGCGGTCGCGATGGTGCGGAAGGCACCGAAACGGTTCACAGCCATGAAGGTTCTCCTTGCTCCCCGGGCGCCTCGTCGGCCCGGGCACGTTTCACAGGACCACCAGAGCGAGGGAGTCGCGCCCGTGGTCAGCCTTCTGACGCCCGGTCGCGCTCTGCGGTTCCCCGGTCGACGGTTCCCTTCGCCCCTGAGCACGGACCTGGGCCCACCGCGCCACGCCGGGGCGACCCGGGTACGGCCGCCACCTGCCCCAGCGCCCGCCATCAAGCCTTCAGAGTGCCGTGGTCCTCGGCGGGAACTCGTGCCGGGCGTGCTCCGCGATCTTCGTCAGGAGGTAGCCGTCGAGCCCCGCACCGATCACACCGCCGACCACCGGGACGCCCTTGCCGAACCGGCTCAGCGTCTTCTTTCCCGCACTCGCCAGCAGGCGGAACCCCACGGCCTTGTTGACGACCAGGAGCGCAGGTCCGGGGAGCCGCTGGGCGGCGAGGTTGGACAGCCGACCCGTCGTCGCGACTCCCGCCTTCCTCAGGAGGTCCTCGGACTCGGCCCCCACGAGGGTGAGCAGGACCGCGGAGCGGATCTCCGGCTGCTTGGTGTCGTAGCCCCGCAGCGTCGCGACGGCCGCCACCATCCGGGTGGCCACGATGTAGAACTCCAGCACGTTCACCGGCAGCGCGACCGGCAGAGTGATGAAGCCTCCCAGCCCGGTGACGAACCCTCCGGCAGCGGCGAGCTTCACGTGGCTGCGCACCACCGCCTCGACCGCCTGCTCCGCGTCCGCCTTCTCGGCCCGTCGTACGTCGGCCACCGTCTGGGCGGAGTCGAACGGTCCCCTGCCGTCGATGCCGGCGTCGAGCAGCTGCTCGACCAGGCCGGTGACCGCTCCCGAGAACATGCCCTCCTCCCGGTGCCCGTTCCTGGCCCGCTCGAGCGCTGACCCGGTGCGTCCTCCCTGCTCAGCGGCGTGTGCGGTGCCGTCCTTGCCCAACCCCAGAAATCCCACGAAGCCTCCTAGACGGTGTCCGGTCATCCTGCCACGACCGCGCATGACCAGCAGGTTTAGCCTTGACAGCATGGCTGAGCCCCGCAACGAAGATCCCTTCTCCCAGTACGCCCATCCCGAGCGGCTCGTCACCACCGAGTGGCTGGCTGAGCAGATCGAGACCGGCAATGTCGGTGGCCCCGACGGTGTCGCGGTCCTGGAGTCCGACGAGGACGTCCTGCTGTACGACACCGGTCATATCCCGGGCGCCCTGAAGCTCGACTGGCACCAGGACCTCAACGACCCGGTGATGCGGGACTACGTCGACGGGGAGCGGTTCGCCTCGGTGATGTCGGAGCGCGGCGTGGCCCGCGACACGACCGTGGTGATCTACGGCGACAAGAACAACTGGTGGGCGGCCTACGCCCTGTGGGTGATGTCCCTGTTCGGGCACGAGGACGTGCGGCTGCTCGACGGCGGTCGGTCGAAGTGGGTGGCGGAGGGGCGCGAGCTCACCAAGGACGTCCCGACGGTCACCGGGGCCGACTACCCGGTCGTGGAGCGCGACGACGCGCCGATCCGCGCCTTCAAGGAGGACGTCCTGGCACACCTCGGCAAACCGTTGGTGGACGTCCGGTCTCCCGGCGAGTACAGCGGCGAGCTGCTGCACATGCCCGACTACCCGCAGGAGGGCGCCATGCGCGGCGGCCACATCCCCGGGGCCAGGTCCGTGCCCTGGGCCCGCGCTGCGAACGAGGACGGGACGTTCAAGTCCCGGCCGGAGCTGGAGGCCATCTACCTTCAGGAGCAGGGCCTGTCGCCGTCCGAGCCGACCGTTGCCTACTGCCGCATCGGTGAGCGCTCCTCGCACACCTGGTTCGTGCTCAGGCACCTTCTGGGCTTCGACGACGTCCGGAACTACGACGGCTCGTGGACCGAGTGGGGCAACTCCGTCCGCGTCCCGGTGGAGAGGTAGGCCTCGGCAATGGCGCCGGCATCCGCGATCCCCGAGACAGCTGACCTTCCGCCGGCGCTGGCGGAGATCGCCCGCGACTTCGCGGAGCTGTCGCCACCGGAGCGGCTCGAGCTGCTGCTCGAGTTCAGTGAGGGCCTGCCCGACCTGCCCGAGCGGTATGTCGGGGCGACCGCGTCGATGGAGCAGGTCCAGGAGTGCCAGTCGCCCTTGTTCCTCCTCGTAGAGGTGGGCGACGAACCGGCCACGGAGGCGTCGGAACGACGGGTCAACCTCTTCTTCTCGGCACCGCCGGAGGCACCGACCACCAGGGGGTTCGCCGGCATCCTCCACGAAGGGCTGGACGGCCTGACCGTCGAGGAGGTGCTCGCCGTGCCGGACGATGCCCCTTACCGGTTCTCGCTGGCCGAGGCCGTCTCACCGCTTCGCCTGCGCGGGATGGTGGGCATGCTGAGCCGCATCAAGCGTCAGACCGCTCTGAAGTCGCAGGTCTGACTGTCGCCGGCCCCGTCGGGCCGAGGTGACAGGATGGCGTCGCCATGGCTGCCGCACCTGTCGCGTTCGTGACGTCCCCGGACGGTCGAGCCGCCCTCGTCGGACCTGATGTGTCGGACTGCGGTCCGGCGGACGTCGTGGCCAGCGCAGCCCAGGGGCTCGACGCCGCCGCTGACGTCCGCTTCGTCTGGTGGGCGGCGACCTACGACGCCGCGCCCCTGGCCGCCCGCGGGGTGCCGGTGGCCCGGTGCTGGGATGTCGCGGAAGCGCACCGCCTCCTCGTCGGAGGCTGGGAGGCTGGAGCGCAGCTCGCCTGGGCCACGGCGTATGGACTGGATCGGGCCGGCCTTCCGCGGGCAGCGCGCGGCGACCTCTTCGACACCCTGACGCCAGACGACGCGGACACCGCGTCCGGCGTGGTCCGCAGGGACGGGTACCTGCGCGCGGTGGCCGGTACGGCGTCCTGGTGCCCGGACGACGAGGAGCTCCTCGCGTGGGGCCAGGCGGCCCTCGACTGCGCCGCCCGGCAGGCCTCGGCACTGGCGGACGTGGGTCCCAGGGCCATCTCCACCGCGCAGAGCGAGTCCGCGGCAGCGTTCCTCTGCCTCGAGCTGGCACGCGACGGCCTGCCGCTGGACCGCGCGACCGCGGAGAAGCTCATCGGCGAGGCAGCCGGTCCACGACCTGTCGACGACGCGGACGCCCGGCGGATCCGCGCGGAGAGGGACCGGGCGGTGCTCAAGCACGTGCCGGGCCGCGAACACACCGACCTGCGAAACCCTCTGCAGGTCAAGGACCTTCTGGCCGCGGTCGGCGTCTCGGTGCCCAACACGCGCAAGTGGGTCCTCGAGCCGTACCGCGAGTCCCACGCCGTCGTGGGAGCGCTGCTCGACTGGCGCAAGGCAGAACGGATCGCGACCACGTACGGCTACGGCTGGCTCGACGCACAGGTCGGCCCCGATGACCGGCTTCGCGGCGGCTGGACCGCCTCCGACGGAGCAGCCGGCCGGATGACGGCGCAGAACGGGTTGCACAACCTGCCGACGGATCTACGTCCCGCCGTTGCCGCGCATCCCGGCCACGTCTTCGTGCGCGCCGACCTCGGCCAGATCGAGCCGCGGGTGCTCGCGGCCGTCTCGGGTGACGCCAACCTCGCCGCCGCGACCCGCGCCGACGACCTCTACGCACCCGTGGCGAGCACCCTGGGGGTGGAGCGGCCCGTGGCCAAGGTGGCGGTCCTTGCGGCGATGTACGGCCAGCGCAGCGGGGCGGCCGGTGAGGCTCTCAAGGGGCTGGAGCGGGCCTACCCGGTGGCCATGCGTTACCTCGACGCCGCGTATGCCGCCGGCCTTCGCCGGGAACCGTTGCGCACGTATGGTGGCCGCCTCGTCAGGTTGGACGCGGTGCTCACCGACGCGGCCCCCGAGAACGCCGCGGCGTACGACGCCGCCCGAGGACGGTTCGCGCGGAACGCAGTGGTCCAGGGCTCCGCGGCCGAGCTCTTCAAGGCGTGGGCCGCCACGGTCCGCGCCACGACACGCGACCTGGGAGCCCGGATCGTGCTGTGCCTGCACGACGAGCTCCTGCTGCACGTCCCGGAGCCGGCGGCGCAGGAGGCCCGAGCGCGCCTGGTGACCGCGCTGCAGGACAGCGCGCGGCGCTGGACGGGCTCGACCCAGGTGAGGTTCGTGGTCGACGCCTCGGTGGTCCGTCGCTGGTCGGAGGCCAAGGAGTAGCCGCGAGGCGCCGGCGTTGGATCCTCACGGGTTGGTGCACTGAGACCCACGGGCTTGGGGCGATCCACACTGTCGACGGCCTAGGTCAGTGGTTAGGTGGGCCCATGGATGGACATGACGTCAAGCTGGCCGCGGCCCGTGCCTCAGACCACCCCGCCCTGGAGGCCGCAGCCCGTGTCGGCTACGCCGTCAGCGGTCTGCTGCACGTCCTGATCGGCTGGATCGCCCTCCAGGTGGCGTTCGGAAGCTCCGGCAAGAACGCCGACCAGAGCGGGGCGCTGGGATCACTCGCGGGAAGCGGACTCGGCAAGGTGCTCCTGTGGATCGGCGTCGTGGGCTTCCTCGGTCTCGCTGTGTGGCAGCTCGCCGACGCAGTCGTCGTGTACCGGGGGCGGGAGAAGGACCTCTGGGCGGAGCGCACCAAGTCGGCCTCGACGGCTGTCGTCTACCTGGTCCTGGGCTGGTCGGCGTTCACCTTCGCGCGCGGCGGGGGGCACAACAGCCGGCGGCAGACGGTGGACTTCACGTCGAAGCTCTTGGACAAGCCGGGCGGCCGCCTGCTGGTCGTCGCCATCGGCCTGGCTGTCCTCGGCGTGGGGGTCTACTACGTCTACAAGGGTGTGACGAAGAAGTTCTTCGAGGAGCTGCAGAAGCACCCGGGGGCGTCGGCGGTGCGCGCGGGCCAGGTGGGGTACAGCGCCAAGGGCGTGGCGCTGGGCATCGTCGGAGTGCTGTTCGTGGCGGCCGGGCTGCAGCGACGGGCTCAGGAGGCGAGCGGGTTGGACGGGGCTCTGAAGTCCCTACGGGACCAGCCGTTCGGCACGGTCCTCCTGGTCATCATGGCTGCCGGCTTGGCGGCATTCGGCCTCTACAGCTTCGCGCGGGCACGGGATGCCAGCGTGTGAACCGGCTCCGGCCGTCAGCTACCGCCGTGCCGGCTCCAGCCGTCAGCCGCCGCTGTCGGCGCTGTCCCCGTCGTCGTTGACCTGCCGTAGGAACTGCTCGAACTCTGCCCCGATCTCGTCCGCCGAGGGCAGCTCGCTGACATCGGTGGCGAGCAGGCTCGGCTTCTGGCGCCCCTCGACGAACGTGTCGTACTGACGCTCGAGCGCGGCGATCACCTGGGACACCTCCTCGGAGCCCTCCACCTCGCGAGCGATCTCGGCGCGGTTGAGCCCCGCCTGAGCGACGAGGTCGTCGATCGGCAGGTTCAGCCCGGTCGCCGCGGTGATGGCGTTGAGCGCGGTCACCGCACCATCGGCGAACTCCGCCTGGGCCAGGTAGTGCGGTACGTGGACGGCGAACCCGATCGCGTCGTGCCCGGACTCCCCCAGACGTAGCTCCAGCAGTGACGCGAGGCTGCCGGGGACCTCCACCCGGCCGAACGGGTTGTCCTGTGAGGGGATGAGGCGAGGGTCGGTGGCGTGAGCGGTCAGGCCGATGGGCCGGGTGTGGGGCACCGCCATGGGGATGCCGTGCGCGGTGACCACCAGGTCGACGCCGAGGCGTACGACCAGCTGGCGGATCGACTCCGCCATCCGCTCCCACTGGAAGTCGGGCTCCGGTCCGGTGAGGACCAGGTATGCGGTGCCGTCACGGTCCAGCAACCGGTGCAGGACCAGGCAGGGGTCCTCATAGCTCAGCCAGCGGTTGGTGTCGAACACCATGGCGGGACGCCGGCTGCGGTAGTCCAGGAGCTGGTCGGTGTCGAAGGACGCGACGACGGTCGACTCCCCCGTGGCCAGGAGGTGGTCGGTCAGAAGCCGCTGCGTGTGCCCGGCGTCCATGAACCCCGCGAGCGCGACGATCATCACCGAGGCGCGCAGCTCCCGCGGGTCCGTGTCGGTCTCGAAGTGGTAGAGCTCGGAAGGGTTCAGCACGATGACTCCAACGGTCTGTCTGTCTGGCGTTACGTCAAGGATCCAGCGGTGGCGCGGTCTTGTCATTGGCAACGCGCGGGGTGGGCCCGGGATTCCATGGCACAGCCCCACGTTCGACTTGCGGAATAGACGAGGCTCGTCCGACTGTTCGATGAAACGAAACAGTTTCGTTCTATCGAGAGAAAGGCCGGTCGTGGGCCCCCGCACCAGCACCGACGAGGCGACGCGCAGCCGTCCGCGCGTCGAGGGCGACCGCGAGCGGCAGATCCTGGAGGCCACCCTCGAGACGCTCGTCGAGCTGGGCTACGACAAGCTCAGCTTCGACGCGGTCGCCGCCGCGGCGAAGGCGTCGAAGGCGACCCTGTACCGGCGGTGGCGGACGAAGGTAGATCTCGTCATCGACGCGCTGCAGCTGATGCTCGGCGTGGAGGCGGACCGCTACCCCGACACCGGCTCGCTACGCGGTGACCTCATCGCCCAGGCCTGCGCCAAGGGCGGCATCGCAGACGAGCGACCGATCCAGATCTTTGGGGCCCTGCTCACCTCGATGCACCGGGACCCGGAGTTCCACGACGCGGTCGTCACCCGGCTCGTGGCCCCGAAGCTCGCCGTGACGCTCCAGACCTTCCGCGCCGCCCAGGAGCGGGGCGAGATCGGCAAGGGCGCCGATCTCTCTCTGTTGGCCTCGATCCTCCCGGCCATGAGCCTCCACGAGGCGATGCTGACGGGTTCCGGCCCGTCCCGTGACCGCCTCATCGCCCTGGTGGACAGCGTCGTCCTTCCCTCCTGCGCAGCGACGCTGCCGCGCGGCTGAACCACCCGTCCACGCACCACCCACTACACACAAGGGGACCTCCATGTCTTCAACAGCAGTGCTCGAGCACGGCTCCACCCCGGAACCCGACGTGGCCGAGAGCCGCGGAAGGCACCTCGGCATCGCCCTGACCGTCATCAGCGCGGCCCAGCTGATGGTCGTCCTCGACGGCACGATCGTGAACATCGCGATGCCGCACATCATGACCGACCTCGGGTTCACCCAGGAGAACCTCTCCTGGGTCGTCACCGCCTACACGCTGGCGTTCGGCGGCCTCCTGCTGCTCGGTGGACGCCTCGGCGACCTCTTCGGGCGTCGCAGGGTCTTCATGACCGGGGTCCTTCTCTTCGCCGCCGCCTCGCTGCTGGGCGGCCTCGCTCAGACCGAGGGCATGCTGCTCGGGGCGCGTGCCCTACAGGGCGTCGGCGCGGCGCTGGCCTCACCGACTGCCCTGGCGCTGATCACGACGACCTTCCCCGCCGGGCCGGCTCGCAACCGGGCCATGGGTGTGTACGCCGCGATGTCGGGCGCCGGCGCGGCTGTCGGGCTGATCCTCGGCGGCGCGCTCACCGAGGTCGACTGGCGCTGGACCATGTTCATCAACGTGCCGATCGGCATCCTCGTCGCCACGCTGGCGCCCCGCTTCCTGGCGGAGTCCCCCCGCGGAGACGGGCGGGTCGACGTTCCCGGTGCGGTGCTCGGCACGGCCGGGCTCGTGTCGCTCGTCTACGGGCTGACGAACGCCGCGAGCGACTCCTGGACGTCCGCCACCACGATCGGAACCCTGGTCGCCGGCGTGCTGCTGCTCGGGGGTTTCCTCGTGGTCGAGGCGCGGTCTCCCCACGCCCTCATGCCGATCCGCATCCTCGCCGACCGCACTCGCGGCACGTCGTTCGCGGTGATGCTGATCGTGGGCGCGGCCATGTTCGCCATGTTCTACTTCCTCGGCCTCTACATCCAGCAGGTCCTCGGCTACTCGCCGCTGAAGTCGGGGTTCGCCTTCCTGCCGTTCTCGTTCGGCATCGTCGTCGCGGCCCAGATCGCCTCCACCCTGATGACGCGGGTGGACCCGCGCTGGATCTCGGGCTCCGGGGCGACGCTCGCGGCAGTGGGCATGTTCGGCTTCTCCCGGCTCGACGTGCACAGCGGCTACACGACTGGCCTGCTGCCCTGGATCGTCACCCTGGCCGTCGGTATGGGGCTGACCTTCGTCCCGATGACCCTCACCGCGGTCGCCGGTGTGGCCAGCGAGGACTCCGGCGTCGCCTCGGCAGTGCTCAACACCATGCAGCAGGTGGGCGGCGCGCTCGGGCTGGCGACGCTCAGCACCGTGTTCGCCAACGGGGCCAGGGACCGGGGGGCTGAGCTGGGCGCTGCCCTGCAGGCGAAGGCGGCCTCTGGACATCTCTCCGCCGACCAGCTGCAGGCCGCGAAGCACCAGATCGCCCTGCAGGCGCAGACCTTCGGCTCCGGGCACGCCTACCTGGTGGGCTCAGCGATGATCCTCGTCGGTGCCGTCATCACGTTCATGTTCCTCAACGTCAAGCACGAGGTGCTGTCCAGCGACGGACACGAGAACGTCCACCTCGCCTGAGCGAGGATCGCCGCCCCGGCTCAGCCGAGGGCGGCGATGGCGGCGCGGATCCGCTTCTCGGACACGGGGTATGCGGTGCCGAGCCCGTTAGCGAACAGGCTGACCCGCAGCTCCTCCACCATCCAGCCGATCTCGCGGACCCGGTCGGAGCGGCGCTCGACCGCCGGCAGCGAGTCGAGCAGGTCGGCATACGCGCTCTCCACCCGGTCGACCACCTCCTGGCTCGCGGCGTCCCGCGCCAGGGCGGCAGGTGAGGACGGCGCCTTCTGGAGCCGTTGCGCCATGGCCCGCAGATAGCGCCGGAGGTCCCGCAGTCGGTCCAGGCCGGTGTCCGCGACGAAACCCCGGTAGACCAGGCTGTCGAGCTGGGCACGCACGTCCGCAACCAGGGATGCCGCCGCTGGGGCAGTCAGCCGGTCGAGCTCGCTGCGGACCTGCCTTGCCTCGGCGAGCACGGGCTCGACCTCGTCCACGACCGCGAGAACCCGCGTCGCCACGTGGGTACGGACAGCTGCGAGCACCTCCTGGAACGCGCCGGCGTCCCGCACGGCGCCAGCGCCGCCAGGGCGCTCCGAGACGATGGAGTCGACCGCGCAGGCCAGCGCGTCCTCCAGGAGAGCCGGGACGGAGCCGTGTGGGTTGTCCCCGAGCGTCAGCTTCTGCGCGTTGGTGAGCCTGGCCAGTACGCGCTTCCAGGGTGCGGTCGTGTTCAGCAGGACCAGCCGGCGTACTCCCAGCGTGGTCGCGGCCTGGGCCTCCCGCTCGCCGGCCAGGACGAGGAGGTCCACACTGTCGCCGCGGTCGATGAGGGCGGGGAAGCCCTGGACGGTCAGCCCGCCCGAGTCGGAGGTGAAGGTCGCCGGCAGCTCGCCGAAGTCCCACTGTCGCAAGCCCTTGCGCTCGATGGAGGCACCGGCCCGCGACATCCGCTGCTGCACCTGCCCTGCCAGCGCTTCCCGCAGGGCTGTCAGGTCCTTGCCCCGTCCGAGCACTCGCCCACTACCGTCCTCCACGCTGTACGTCACCCGAAGGTGGTCCGGGACGGCCTCCACGGACCAGTCGGACGGGTCGACGCGCACGGCGGTCTGGGCGTACAGCACCCTGCTGAGCTCGTCGACGAGGCTGCGGCCACCTCCGGGTCTGGCGTCGGCGAGAGCGCGCGCCGCATGGTCCGGCGCCGGGACGAGGTTGCGCCGTACGGCCTTGGGCAGCCCGCGTACCAAGGCGGTCGCCAGGTCGTGGCGCAGCCCTGGCACCTGCCAGTCGAAGCCCTCGTCCATGACCTGGTTCAGAACCTGTACGGGGATGTGCACGGTGACGCCGTCGGCGGCGGAGCCCGGTTCGAACTGGTAGGTCACCGCGAGCTCGAGGCCCCCCTGGCGCCACACCCTCGGGTAGTCCTGCGCCGAGACCTCGTCCGCGCTGTCCCGGGTGAGCAGCTCCTCGGTGAAGCTCAACAGGTCGGCGTTGTGACGGCGCGCGTCCTTCCACCAGCGGTCGAAATGCCGCTGTGACACCACGTCGGCGGGGATGCGCTCGTCGTAGAAGTGGACCAGGTCCTCCTCGTCCACGACGATGTCACGGCGTCTGGCGCGCTCCTCGAGCTCCGAGAGTCGTTGCAGCAGAGCCTGGTTCGAGCGGAAGAACGCGTGATGGGTGTCCCAGTCGCCCTCCACGAGCGCATGCCTGATGAACAGCTCGCGGGACTCGGCGGGGTTGACCCGCGCATACCCGACGGTGCGCGCTGCGACCAGCGGGATCCCGTAGAGGGTCACGCGCTCGGTCGCCTGCGCCGCCCCTTGCTTCCGAGACCACCGCGGCTCCGAGTAGGTCCGCTTGACGAGGTGGGGCGCCAGCCGCTCGGCCCAGACAGGGTCGATCCGCGCGTTGGTCCTGGCCCAGAGCCGGGTGGTCTCCACGAGCTCGGCCGACATGACCCAGGTGGGCTGTCGCCGGAAGAGCGTCGAGCCGGGCGAGATGCCGAACCGCGCACCCCGGGCACCGAGGTAGTCGCGCCGTACCTCGTCGCGCAACCCGATCTGTGAGAGCAGCCCGGCCAGCAGAGCCTGATGGATGACGTCGGCCTGCGGCTCTTGGTCCGGTGCCGCCGTGGCCTGTCGCGGGTCCACTCCCACGTCCTGGCAGGCCTTGCGAAGCTGGCTGTGCAGGTCCTGCCACTCCCGGACGCGGAGGTAGTGCAGGAACTCGGTGCGGCACATCCGCCGGAACGCACTGTGGCTCAGAGACTTCTGGCGTTCCTTGAGGTAAGCCCAGAGGTTGAGCAGCGACATGAAGTCGGAGTGCTCGTCGCGGAAGCGGGCGTGCGACTGGTCTGCCTGGGTCTGCTTGTCGGCGGGCCGTTCCCGTGGGTCCTGCATGGACAGCGCGGCGACGATGACGAGCACCTCCCGGGTGCAGCCCAGCCGCCCCGCCTCCAAGAGCATCCGCCCGAGCCGTGGGTCGACGGGCAGCCGGGCCAGGGACCGACCGTACGGCGTGAGCCGGCGCTCCGCTCGCCGCCCACGTCCTCGCGACGAGGAGGCCGCAGGCGCCTCGACCGCGGTCTCGAACGCCTGCAGCTCCTCCAGCAACCTGACACCGTCGGCCACCTGGCGCGGGTCCGGGGCATCGACGAAGGGGAAGGCGGCGACATCGCCGAGCCCGAGCGAGGTCATCTGGAGGATGACCGAGGCGAGGCTCGTGCGCTGGATCTCCGGCTCGGTGAACTCGGGTCGGGCCTCGTAGTCCTCCTCGGAGTAGAGCCGTATGCAGATCCCGTCGGCCACGCGCCCGCAGCGACCGGCGCGCTGGTTCGCGCTGGCCTGGGAGACCGGCTCGATGGGCAGGCGCTGCACCTTCGTGCGCTGGCTGTACCTGGAGATCCGCGCAGTACCGGCGTCCACGACGTACCGGATGCCGGGAACGGTCAGCGAGGTCTCGGCCACGTTGGTGGCCAGCACCACCCGGCGGCCGCTGGAGCGTGCGAAGACCCGGTGCTGCTCCGCTGCGGACAGGCGTGCGTAGAGCGGGAGGATCTCTGTCGCGGGAAGGCTCATCGACGACAGAGCATCGGCGGTGTCCCGGATCTCCCGCTCTCCGGAGAGAAACACCAGGATGTCCTGGTCCCCCCCGTCACCCCGGCTCTCCGTCCACAGCTCCTCCACCGCGACGCAGACACCGGTGACCTGGTCACGCTCCGTGTCGTCAGGACGGTCGGGGTCGACCAGGGGGCGGTACCGGACCTCCACGGGGTACGTCCGCCCCGACACCTCGATGATGGGCGCCGGCTCCCCCGTCTCGGCGTCGGCGAAGTGCTGGGCGAACCGCTGCGGGTCGATGGTCGCCGACGTGATCACGACCTTGAGGTCGGGCCGCCGCGGAAGCAGCTGCTTGAGGTACCCCAGGATGAAGTCGATGTTGAGGCTTCGCTCGTGGGCCTCGTCGATGATGATCGTGTCGTACTTGCGGAGCATCCGGTCCCGCTGCATCTCGTTGAGGAGGATGCCGTCCGTCATGACCTTCACCAGGGTGCCGTCGCTGCTGTGGTCGGTGAACCGGACCTGGTAGCCGATGACGCCACCGAGCTCGACCTGCAGCTCCTCCGCGATCCGCTCCGCGACGGAGCGAGCGGCGATCCGCCGGGGCTGCGTGTGCCCGACCAGCCCCTCCCGGCCGCGGCCGAGCTCGAGGCAGATCTTCGGCAGCTGCGTCGTCTTCCCCGACCCCGTCTCCCCCGCCACCACCACGACCTGGTGGTGGCGGATGGCTGCCGCGATGTCGTCCTTGCGACCGACGACCGGTAGCTGCTCGGGGTAGCGCAGGGCCGGGAGCGCGATGGTGGCTCGCCGGCCGGCACCCCGGCGGCGACCACCCCGGTTCCGGGCAGTGGACGACTGCACGGAACCAGAGGCGGACACACACCGCAGCATACGTTTTCGCGCTGGCGGGCCCCGGCCTGCCTTGCTCTGCCGCCCCCGACCTTGCCGGGCTCAGCCGGCCTTCGCCGCGATGAACCCCTGATCGAGGTCCGCCAGGATGTCGTCGATGTGCTCGATCCCGACAGCGAGCCGGATCAGCCCTGGTGTGACGCCCGCTGCGAGCCGGTCGCCGTCGGCGCCCTGTGAGTGCGTGGTCGAGGCCGGATGGATGGCGAGGGAGCGGACATCCCCGATGTTGGCCACGTGGCTGTGCAAGGTCAGCGCCTCGACGAAGCGACGGCCAGCTTCCACCCCACCGTCGATCTCGAACGCGAGCACCGCTCCGGCGCCACGCGGCGCGTACTTCTTGGCCTTCTCGTACGACTCGTGTTCCGGCAGCGAGGCCCAGACCACGCGTTCCACCTGCTCCTGCGCCTGGAGGAAGGCCGCCACCTTGTGCGTGTTCTCCAGGTGCCGGTCCAGCCGCAGGCTCAACGTCTCGATCCCCTGCGCGATGAGGAACGCGTTGAAGGGCGAGATGGCCGGGCCGAGATCGCGCAGGAGCTGGACGCGGGCCTTGAGGATGAACGCCAGGTTCGCGCCGAAGGGGCTGCCGACGCCGAGGTCCCGGGCGAACACCAGGCCGTGGTAGCTCTCCTGCGGGGTGTTGTAGTGGGGGAAGCGCTCCGGTTCCGCCCCGAAGTCGAAGGACCCGCCGTCGACGATGATGCCGGCGATCGACGTACCGTGCCCTCCGAGGTACTTGGTGGCCGAGTGAACCACGATGTCGGCCCCCCACTCCAGCGGGCGCGTCAGGTACGGCGTCGCGATGGTGTTGTCCACGACGAGCGGGACGCCTGCCTCGTGGGCCGCGACGGCGACCGCCTCGATGTCGAGTACCTCCGACTTCGGGTTGGAGATGCTCTCCCCGAAGAACAGCTTGGTGTTCGGCCGGACGGCGGCCTTCCACGACTCGATGTCGTTCGCGTCCTCGACGAAGCTCACCTGGATGCCGAACTTCGGCAACGTGTGCTTGAGCAGGTTGTAGGTGCCCCCGTACAGGCTCGGGCTGGCCACCACGTGGTCGCCGGCCTCGGCGATGTTGAGGATGGCGAGGGTCTCCGCGGCCTGTCCGGATGCGACCAGGAGCGCACCGACCCCACCCTCGAGCGAGGCGACGCGCTGCTCCACCGCGTCCTGGGTGGGGTTCATGATGCGGGTGTAGATGTTGCCGAACTCCTTGAGCGCGAACAGGTTCGCGGCGTGCTGGGTGTCCTTGAAGACATAGGAGGTCGTCTGGTAGATCGGCAGTGCCCTGGCGCCGGTGGTTGCGTCGGGCTCCTGGCCGACATGGATCTGGCGGGTCTCGAACGACCAGTTCGTGGTGCTCATCTGGATGCCCTTTCAGTGGTGTACGCCGCGTGCGCGGAGGCTGGGTCGCCCCTTGCCGATGGTCGCCACAGGCACCACCGTCCGGGGACGGTGCGGGATACAGAGGTCGGTCTCCCGCGCTTGCGCTCGGCGGATGCCGTGCGCCAGGTCCTCACCCGGGGCACCCCACCGCGGAGGAGGGTTGCCGGCCAGCAAGCCGGGGCTGTGAGCTGGCACTCATGACCTGGGCCGAGGCTACGCCTGCCACGCCCGCGCGGGGCATCCCCGTCTCTCATGACGGACGGACGCAGCAGCACCCCCGTGATGCAAGGCGCTGGGCACCGTGTTTGCATGGGTCCATGACTATCCAGGGTGAGTACGCGCCCAGCGCCGCTGGCTGGGTGCGGGACCAGGTGGAGGCGATCGAGGCGAAGGGGACCACCCGCGCTGTCGACATCATGGGACGTCCCGTCGTGCTGCTCACGATGCTGGGCATCTCCGGCAAGGTGCGCAAGGTCCCGTTGATGCGGGTCGAGCACGACGGCGTATATGCGGCGGTGGCGAGCAAGGGTGGTGCCCCTGAGCACCCGAAGTGGTACCGCAACCTGCTGAAGAACCCTGTGCTCGACCTTCAGGACGACGACCGCACCTGGACCGTGCGGGCCCGCGAGATCCATGGGGCCGAGCGTGAGCAGTGGTGGCAGCGGTGTGTGGAGGCCTACCCGCCCTACGCCGAGTACCAGACCAAGACCGACCGGCTCATCCCGGTCCTGCTACTGGAGCCGCTGGACGAGCGGTCCGCCTGAGCCAGGCAAGCCCCAGCATGGGCAGGACCAGGGGCACGAAGCCGTACCCGGACCCGAAGTGCGACCACACCGTCTTGTCCGGGAAGGCGCTCGGAGCGAGGTAGGAGGCCAGCCCGACCACGAGCACCCCAGCCAGCTCCACGGAGATGGCCACGAGGGCGACCCTGCGCGAGGTGCGGTCGCCGCGGGCCAAGGCCACCGTCGCCACGACGTAGATGACGGCAGCCACGGCGGACAGCAGGTACGCCAACGGCGCGCGGGAGAAGTACTCCAGGATCTGGAGCGTCGAACGCCCGGTCGCCGCGAGCGCGAGGAGACCGTAGACAGCGACCAGGAGAATGCCCGGCCCGGACCGGGTGGACCGTACGCCGTCAGCCACGAAGGTTCCAGATCTGCTGCAGCCGAGCGGTCATCACGCCCGCGGCGAAGGCGCCCACGGCCACGACGCCCATCGACCAGCGGGTCTTCTCCTTGAGGGCGAGGAAGGCGGCTGCGGGTGGGACGAAGGGCAGCGTCACCGCGTACGCCGCGAACGTCGCCCGCTCACCGGGGCCGCCCGGCACCCTGCCGAGATGAGCCAGGCAGACGACGAGCTGGACGAGGAGACCGAGCTCGAGAAGGGCGGCGACCAGCAGCAGCCGGTCGTCCACGAGCCGGCTACGGACGGCGTACCACCCCGACAGCCCCATGAGGCACACAGAGGCGACGAAGACCACCACGGTCAGGGCGTAGAGCACGGCGGGAAGCCTACGCGGGCGACGCGGTCCCGGTGCTGGTGGGTTTGGGGCTGCCAGGCTTGGTGCTGCCATTCGTGCCCGAGCTCTTGGTGGTCGAGGTCCGGGGGGTCGACGTCGTGGTGTTCGACGTCGTGGTGTTCGACGTCGTGGTGTTCGACGTCGTGGTGTTCGAAGGCCTGGGCGTCGAGGTCCGGCTCTTCGACGGCTGGGGGCTGGAGGTCTTCGTCGAGCTCTTGGTGCTCGACGTCTTAGGGGTCGGCGCCTTGCTGGTGGAGGTCTTAGTGGAGCTCTTGGTGTTCGAGGTCCTCGTGGTCGTCGCCGCCGCGGTGTGAGTGCGCGAGCCGTGAGGTGCACGCCTTCCGCCCTGGGTCGCTGTCGTACTCGGTTCTTCAGTCTGCGAGCCGCTGGTGACGGACGGACCGCCGCCGGTCACCCCAGTCGCGGTGACCGTAGGGCCCGAACCGCGGGGACCTGGCGCACCCCCGCCCGGCGCGCCGGACGGCGTGGAGAGCACGACGGTGCGGTACGCCTCGACCTTCGCGGCTCCCCCAGCTGCGACGGACAGGGTGCGGAACGCGACGGACACCTCACGCGCGACGCCCTTGGACTTGTCCTGCCTCCACGCCTGGCACAGCCCCCGGGCCGGGCTGCCCGTCGCGTCCGGGCCCACGGGCGCGGGCACCGCAGAGCGATGACGTCTGCCCCAGGCGCCGGACCCCGGGCCGGGGGCGCCGAGCGCGTCGTGGGCGACCTGCTGCACCGCCCTCGGAAGGGCGCCGACGTACGCGGCCGCCCCCAGGCCACCCAGCGTGGCTGCCGACGCGCACACGGCGGCCACGCCGAGGAGCGCCGTACGGGACGCGCGGATGACGGTCACGCCTGACCGCCCGCCCTTGCCTGGATGCAGCGCACCCGCGGTGGCGACGATGGGCGACGCCCCCGGGCGATGCGAGGCCTTCTTGGGTACGCCGCGGAAGGCTGCGGTGGCGACGGACTCGTCCGCAAGCTCTGCTGCCAGGGGTGGTGCCGTCAGAGACCACTCCAGCAGCTCCGCGTCGGCGCCCAGCCTCTCCAGGCCCTGCTCCTCCGCCCGGCGAACGGTCTGGGCGTCGGCGCCCACCACGTCGGCGACGGCCTGCACCGGGAGCCCGGCACCGAGGCGCAGCATCACCACCTCACCCTGTCCCAGCGGCAGCTGACGCAGGGCGGCGACGGTGTCGCCGAGCCCCCGGTGTTCCGGGTCGATGGCCTCGCCCGGCTCGACGAGGTCCTCGAGCGTGATGTCGTCGTCGCGCAGTTCCAGCCCCTGCACCACCGTGACTTCCGACCATGCCTGACGAAGGCTGCCCTCCTGGGCCCGCAACCGTGCGCAGGCGAGCACCCAGACCCGCCAGGCCGTCTCGTCGCCGGAGAACCCGGGGAGGCCCCGTAGCACGGTGACCCACGCCTCACAGGCCCCGTCGTACGGATCGTCCTGCCCCGTCACGCGCAGGTAGCGGGTTATCACCGGGTTGGCGTCGCGCCAGAGCGCGCTGAAGGCTCGCTCGTCCCCCCGTTGGGCAGCGTCCAGCGTCTGCGCGAAGCGCGTCCCCAGCACGAGACCAGTATCAGTGGTCGCGCGTCTGGTCCGGCTCCTTCTTTCGGATCAAATCGCTGCTCCGTCCGATGCGGTAGACGATGCGGTACTCGCAGGTCAGGGCTGCGGCAACAGATCCGTGTGGTGAGGCACCGCACCCGGGGAGCTCGGCTGAGGCTCGGACCGGGAATCCGGGCTCTCCCGGTGCCCGTGGCGCTGCCACCACCGCGCCAGGGGCGGGGGGGCGTACCAGTTGGCCCGTCCGAGCAGCCGCATGGTGGCGGGCACGAGGAGCGCGCGGACGACGGTTGCGTCGAGAAGGACGGCGACGAGCATGCCGATCCCGATCATCTTGAGGAAGACGATCCCGCTCGTCGCGAACCCGCCGATCACGACGGCGAGCAGCAGCGCCGCACTCGTGATGATCCGGCCCGAGCGCTGCACCCCCGCGGCGACGGCGCGGGTGTTGTCCGCCGTACGGTCCCACTCCTCGCGGACGCGGCTGAGCAGGAAGACCTCATAGTCCATGGACAGGCCGAACAGGATGGCCAGCATCAGGATCGGCTGCGTGACGTCCAGATAGCCAGGGGAGGTGAACCCCAGGAGGCCGGACAGATGCCCGTGCTGGAAGATCCACGTGACGACGCCGAAGCTCGCCCCGATGGACACCGCGTTCATCGCAATCGCCTTGAGCGGCAGCACGATCGAGCCGAACGCCACGAAGAGCAGCACGAGCATGACGAGGGCGACGGCCAGCCCCATCCACGGCAGGTGCTCACCCACGGAGGAGATGAGGTCGACGGCATCGGCGGTGGCACCACCGACCAGCGTCGTGCCGCCCCCGGGCGGGTCGACCGCCCTCAGCTCGCGCACCACTGCCTGGCTGGCACCGCTCTGTGAGCTGCCCGCCCAGCTGGCCTGCACCAGGGTCAGGTCCTGTCCGCCGCGAGACCGCGCGGCAGCCACGTGCACCTCCTTGATGCCGTGGATGGTGCGCACCTCGGTGACGTACCGGGCGACCTGCTCGGGTGACGCTCCGCGGACCACGATCGACGCCGAGGCCGTCTCGCCACCGAAGAGCCTCGCCTGCAGGTCCGCCGCTTGCCGGCTGGGCGAGCTGGCGGGGAGGACGCGCTCGTCGACACTTCCCCATCGGGCACCGGCGAAGGGGCTGGCAAGGGTCAGCAGGCCCACGGTGATCGCGACGAGGTACACCACGGGCCGCCGCATGACGCTGTGGGCCACGCGTGCCCAGGCGCCTCGTACGACGTCGTCGTCCGTGCCATGGAGCGCAGTCGCCTGCTCGACCCGAGCACCGCGACGCCACGGCATCCGGCCCAGCTCGATGCGGTGCCCCAGCACGCTGAGCAGCGCTGGGAGGACGGTCAGCGCGGCCGTCATCGCGACGAGCACCGCGGCGACACCTCCGTATCCCATGGACCGCAGGAAGTTCTGCGGGAACAGCAGCAGAGAGGCCAAGGACGCCGCGACGATGAGACCGGAGAACAGCACTGTCCGGCCCGCGGTCGACATGGTGCGGGCGATGGCGGCGCGCACGCTTTCCCGCGACTCGTCCGGTTGCGCGGCGAGCTCCTCGCGGAACCGGCTGACGACGAACAGCGCATAGTCGATGGCAAGGCCCATGCCCAGCAGCGTGATGACGTTGATGGCGAAGACCGACACGTCGGTGAGGTCCGTGACGACGCGGACGGCCGCGAACGCCCCGAGCACGGCGATGGCCCCCACGAGGGTGGGCATCAGGGCGGAGACGAGGCTCCCGAAGATGAGCAGGCTGAGCAGCAGGACGACGGGCAGGGTGAGCGACTCCGCTCGGGCGATGTCCTTCGAGACCTGCTCGTTGACGTCTCCGAAGACGGCCCACCGCCCACCGACACTGGTGGTCAGCCCAGGCGCCTTCAGGTGACCCTTGACCGCATCCCAGCTCGTGCTCTTCTCGTCCTGGGTGGTGCCGGCCAGGGTCACCAGGACCCGCGTGGCGTGACCGTCGCCGCTGACCAGTGCGGGTGAGGGCGTGGTGTAGGTGCTCACGACCGCCTTCACGGCATCGCGCGGCAGCGCCGCCACCGTCTGGGTCACCGCGCGTTGGAAGGCCTGGTCCTGCACCTGCCTGTCGGCGCTGGAGTACACGACGACGAGGTCCGTCTCCCGGCCGGGGAAGGCGGCCTGCTCCAGGGCCAGCTCCTTCGCCGACTCGGTGGCGGGGTCGTCGAACCCGCCGTTGGAGAGGTCACCGAAGACCCCGATGCCGTATGCCGCCGCGGCGAGGACGACCGCCACTCCCGCCAGCAGCACTGCCCACGACCGCCTGGCCACGAACCGACCCCAGGTCTGCATGTCCACCAACTCCGAACCAGTTCCACTACGACGCATCACGGATGTTTACGGCATTAACAGTGAAGGGTGTAAACTTCGTTGTCAAGGGTTCACGGACGAGTCGAGGAGGCGTGATGACGACAGCACCAACGCGTCGTGAACGTCAGCGCCAGGCGACGTACGAGGAGATCGTCGAGGTGTCGCGCCGGCTTCTGCGCGAGGCGCAGGACGTCTCCCTGCGAGCAGTGGCGCAGGAGATGGGGCTCACGCCGCCGGCCCTCTACCGCTACGTGGAGAGCCACGCCGAGCTCATGCGCCTGGTGGCCAGGTCGGTCTTCGCCGACGTCGTCGCCGCGATGGCTGTGGCCCGTGACGCTCAGCCCCTGGACGACCCTGCGGCTCGGATCGTCGTCTCCACGGCGGCGTTCCGCGCCTGGGCGCTGACCAACCGCGAGGAGTTCCAGCTCGTGTTCGCCTCCCCGACGTCCGCGACGTTGGCAGCCGTGGCCGAATGCACGCCGCCGCTCATGACGTCTCTGGACAGCCGCGGTCCGGACGACACAGGCGTCCAGCTCTTCGCAGGTTTCTTCAGCGAGCTGTTCGGTGCCCTGTGGGCCTCGTACCAGTTCCCCGTTCCGGACGACTCCGAGCTGGACCCCCGACTGCTGGAGGCGCTCCACGAGGAGCTCAAGCCGCAGGCCGTCACAGACAGCCTCGGCGTACCCGCGGCCGGGATGATCTGGCTGTTCGAGCGCGCCTGGGCGCGGCTGTACGGAACCGTGACCCTCGAGGTGTTCGGGCACATCCACCCGGCCTTCATCTCCACCAGTGCGCTCTTCGAGGCCACCATGCTGGACCTAGGGCGCGACCTGGGCATCGGCGGCGAGTGGCCGAGGCTTCGGCAGCTGGCCCGCCAGTACTACTGACCGACCACCCTCGCGGTGAGAAAGCCGGGGCGTCAGCCTTCAGGACCAGGCGGCGCCGAGCTCGCGACCGCCGGCGCGGGGAGGGCCTTGATGCCCTGCGGGGAGGCCAGGTAGAACCCCAGCAGACGGACCCCGTGGCGAGCACAGGCCTCCACGGTCGTCGCATGCCAGGCCCGGTCGAGCTCGGTGGGCAGCAGACCGCGCCGCCTCCCGCGGCCCATGAGGAGCGAGCCCTGGTCTCCCCCACGACGGGCACGAGAAGCTCGAGCAGCCGACGCAGGTCGGCGACCGGCGAGGCCTCGGCCAGGTCACCCAGCACCATCGGCTGGACGCCCTGGTCCGCCGCGTTGCACAGCATGAGGGCGAGGGCGCCGCTGCGACGGTCCTCCATCCCGAGGATGAGGTCGATGACGTCGGCCTGGACCGCCTCGTCCGCCAGCGAGATCGAGCGGATGTCGTCCGGGAGGTCTGCGTAGCTCATGTCCCGCATGTTGCCCCACTGGCCAGCCGGATCCGGCGCGTTATCCCCAGGGGCACCCCCGGGGCGATCATGCGGCAACCTGCCCCGCCATACCCCATGCGCCGCCCGTGCACGCTCGGGACACGCCTGGGCCGGGGTCGTCCGAACGGCCACACTTCGGGTCCGAACCGGGCAGCAGCGGTCACAACATGCCAGTCTTCACGCTGGCCACACCGGACTCACTACTTGACACGGAACCCTCATGCGCCTGATTCATGCCGTACTCGCCGTCAGCCTCACCCCCGCCTTCGTCGCCCTGCCCACCGTCTCGTTCGCTGCTCCGGACAAGCCACGGCCGGTGACGCCGAAGGTGGTGAGCATGTCCATCAGAGGCATCGATGCCAGGTATCTCGCCGGCTCTAGTACGGCGACCGACACAAACAGCGGAGCGACCCAGAAGGGGACCACCGCAGGGGCGACCGCGCGCGTCGCCCGCGGGCACCGCGTCTCGCCGGTGGTGGTCACCGGAGAGCAGGCGACGAAGCCGTTCACCGTCGCGGGCGTCTCCTGGGCGACGGGCGCTGGCGTCGACGCCAGCGAGGTGAGCGTCCGGATGCGGGTGCGGGAGAACGCCGGGTGGTCGACGTGGGAGTCGCTCGCCATTCCCGACGATGGTCCGGACGGCACGACCGGTGAGGCCGCCAAGGCGCGGGTCGGCACCACCCCCCTGGTGACCGGAGGCGCCGACGCCGTCCAGGTCCGCGTCGACACCCCGGACGGGAAGCCGCTGCCCGACCTGAAGGTCACGACCATCGACCCCGGTACCTCGCCCGCCGACGACGACCTGGCGCCCCAGCATCCCGCCTCCGCGTCAGCGGCGGCCGTCCAGCCCACCATCATCACCCGCGCCCAGTGGGGCGCTGACGAGTCGCTGCGGGGCAGCACCACGCTGAACACCACGGTGAAGGCCATCACGATCCACCACACGGCGGGGACCAACGACTACACGGAGGCCACCGCCGCAGCCCAGGTCCGGGGCATCTACGCCTACGACACGATGGGCCTGGGCTGGTCCGACATCGCGTACAACTTCCTCGTCGACAAGTGGGGACGGGTGTACGAGGGGAGGGCCGGCTCGATCACCCTGCCGGTCCGCGGCGCGCACGCCATGGGGTTCAACACCGACACCATGGGGGTCTCCGCCATCGGCAACTACGAGACCACCACCGCGCCCGCGGTCATGGTCGACGCACTGGCCCGCGTCGCAGGATGGAAGCTCTCGCAGTACGGGGTCGACCCCCTCGGCACGACGCAGCTCACCTCCGCAGGCGGCACGGGGACCAAGTACGCCGCGGGCACCGTCGTGACGCTTCCCACCGTCCACGCGCACCAGAACACCTCGTACACGCTGTGCCCGGGCAAGTACCTCTACCCGCAGATGGACACCATCCGCAGCAAGGCGGCGATGTACGCGAAGTACTCCTCGACCACCGGGCCGCTCCCGGTCACCACGGCCGGCCTGTACGCCGCGTACGGCTCGCTGACCCTGGCCAACGGCTCGACCGGCTACCCGGTCCGCGACCTGCAGCTCGAGCTGAACCGGCGCCGCTTCTCGGTGGGCACTGCAGACGGCGCGTACGGCGCGATGACCACCTCTGCGGTGACGGCGTTCCAGAAGGCCAAGAGCCTGGTGGTAACCGGCAAGGTGGCCGCCAACGACTGGAAGGCGCTGTCCGGACTCGCCTACACCCCCGTCTCGACAACGCCTGCGCCTTCGCCCACGCCGGCACCGGTGGCGGGCTGGAACGCAGATGGGCGCGGGGACGTCATGGGACGGGTCGCGACGGGCGACCTGTACTACTACCCCACCGGTGTGGGGACCATCGGCAAGCCGGTGCGCCTCTCCTCCGGCTGGAACCAGTACACCCGGCTCCTCTCCCCCGGCGACTGGACCGGCGACAGGCGCTCCGACGTGCTCGGGCTCCGGTCCACCGGCGAGCTGGTGCTGTCAAAGGGCAACGGGGTGGGCGGTTTCACAGGGTCACCGGTGGTCATCGCGCGCGGCTGGAGTGCCTACTCCGACCTTCTGGCGCCCGGAGACTGGAACGGTGACCACAAGCCGGACCTTCTGGCCCGCAAGACGAACGGGGAGCTGTGGCTGGTGACCGGCAACGGCGTCGGCGGATTCTCCGCCGCGGCTCGCCGGATCGGGACCGGGTGGCAGATGTTCACTCAGCTGGTCACCCCCGGCGACGTCACCGGTGACGGCCGGCCGGACCTGCTGGGCCGCACACCGGCGGGAACGATGTACCTGTATGCCGGGACCGGCACCGGGACGGGCTACAAGCCCGGCACGGTGCTCTCGCGGGGATGGCAGATGTACAACACCGTCTTCTCCACCGGCGACCTCACCGGAGACGGTCGCGCGGACCTCATCGCGCGGACCCCGCTCAACCACAGCTTCGTCTACACGGGGAACGGCAAGGGGGGCTTCGGCGCCGCAAAGGCCATCACCGCGCCCTGGGGAGCCGTCACCCGGATCTTCGGGGTTCGCTGAGGCGACGCCACGGTCCGCCGAGGTTCGCTGACGAGCTCCGCGGGACACGAGCAGGCCGGGGCCCCCGTCAGGGGCCCCGGCCTGGCTGCCCGCGCCACTTGGTGTGCGCGCGCCTTCAGGGCGCCGGGAGCAGGCCGACGATCGCACAGTCGTGCCTGGCACGATGCTCACATCGAGCACACCGCACGAGCGCGGACAGCGTCCGGGGGTGCGTCACCGGCACGGAGGCGAACGCTGCCGTCCCGGTAGGTGCTCCAGCACCACGGTCTCGGCCGGCCCGACACCGGCCTCAGGTCGCGGAAGGCCCGCCGCCGGTCGGTGAGCAGGGCTCACCGGACGGACGGGCGCGGGCGGGTCCTCGCTCTGCCAGCTCTCGGCAACGATGGCCTCGAACTCGGCTCGCAGCAGCTCCTCGTCCGCACAGACCAGGTCGACCCACGCGTCCTGGGTCGATGGCAGCGCACGCTCCATCGGCGAACCTCGGTCAGGCCGAGATGGCCGTCGGTTCGCGGTCGGAGCCGGACTGGATCTGGATCTTGCGAGGCTTAGCCTCCTCCGCCACGGGGATCGACAGTCGCAGGACGCCGTCGTGGTACGACGCTTGCACCCGGTCGACCGCAAGCGTGTCGCCCAGGAACAGCTGCCTGCTGAAGACTCCACGCGGCCGTTCCGTGGCGATCGTCTCCACCTCGTCCTCCAGCCCCGGACGCTCGGCTTTCACGGTGAGGACGTTGCGTTCGACGTCGAGGTCGATGGAGCTGGGGTCGACCCCAGGAAGGTCGAACTCGACCACGAAGTTCTCGCCCTGCCGCCAGGCGTCCATGGGCATCACCGTGGGCCGGGACATCGTCCCGAACACCTGCTGGGCCAGCCGGTCCAGCTCGCGGAACTGGTCAGTCCGCATCAGCATCGTCAGCCACCTCCAGTGCGATCGTGGTGTGTGGTGTCTTGGTTTCGGACTCGCTCACGACCCGGTAGGATGTGAGGCATGTCCTACAGATTTTGTAGAGCGGACAGTATCGACTTGTCAAGTCCTCCGGGGCACTTATGAGCGAGTCCGAGTCGGTCTCCCAGCGCCCTGTGTATGCCATCTCGGTGGCGGCCGACCTGGCGGGTCTGCCGATCCCCACGCTGCGCCTGTACGAGCAGTTCGGGCTCGTCCGGCCCGCCCGGACCGAGGGCGGCACGCGCCGCTACAGCGACGCCGACGTGGCCCGGATCCAGCGCGTGAGCCGGCTCGTCGACGAGGGCGTGACGTTGGCGGCGACCGGTCGCGTGCTGGAGATCGAGGACCACAACGCCGAGCTGTCCGCGCGCAACGAGGACCTGCGGGCCGACAACCGGGAGCTGCGCCGCGACAACGCGCGGCTGCGCCGACAGACGGGTGAGACCAGCAGTCGTTGAGTGGCCCGAGGATGAGTCAGTGCTGCGCGATGACGCTCTTCCAGCTGTAGCTGTAGGCGAAGCCCTGCGGGAAGTTGTCGTCCGTCGCGCTGGAGTCGAAGACACAGAACTGCACCCACGCCGGACCGTTCTGGAGCGTCTGGGACACATAGTCCGTACCGAACGGGTGGTCGACCAGCTTGACCGTGAACCGCTGCACGTGCCAGTGGCCGTCACAGCCGATCGTCTGACCGGCAGGGTCGTTGGCGTACTGGTAGTTGGTGTCGTACCACGCGGTGGACTTCATGCCCGAGCCGTCGGCGGTCGGGTCCTCTCCGCCCTGCTTGATGGACGCCCAGAGGTGGGTTCCGGTCTCGCCTCCGTAGCACCGGTACTTGGCCTGGATGTAGGCGTCGCTGCCGTTGGCCACGACATGGCTGCCGACCCAGGCGACCTCGGGCGCGGGTAGCTCAGCCGCCGTGGCGCTGGTCACGGGGATGGCGGTCGTGGCCAGGGCGAAGGCAGCCGCGGCGGCGAGGCGAACAAGTCTCATGCGGTCTCCATGGTTCTGTGAGTGGTCGTCAGTCGTGTTGTCGTGAATCGTGAGCTCGCACAGGGCTGGTCGCTCTGCGCGGCAGACGACGACCCTAAACGCGCTGCGGCGCAGGCGAATCCGTAGTTCTTCTGTTCTTCCAGTACGTCAGTTGGCTGACGGTTCCGGGGCTGGAAGCTGGTGGACGCCTACCGTTGCCTCGCTTCGCGGCCGGGTGTAGCGTCCGAAAACTGGACATTCCCGCACGGGCAGACCTTGTCGAGAATGTCGCGAATGTCGAGAACGTGGAGAATCGCACCGGCACACGGAGCCCAGCGACGCGCTCCGGCCCTTCGCGTCGCGCTACCCGGACTGAAGGTCCGGGTCGAGTCGGAGGACGTACATGTCTAAGAGATTCGTGATCGCAGCGACAGCGGCAGTGCTGGGCACCGCGATGGTGGGGCAGCTACCCGCGTCCGCGGGCGGTGGTGTGACGGCGTTGAGCGGTGCCGTCCCGCGCGTCTCTGCAGAGACCGGCTCGACCGGGCCGTCCGAGCTTTCTGCCACCACGCGGCTCGCGGACCGTCGTGAGGTGGCGGCCGGCACGCGGGCGTACTCCATCGGGTTCGAGGACGGTCGCTTCTACGCCAACGGCTGGCACATCACCGGTGAGATGGGCGGCGTCTGGACGCCGCCGATGAAGATGGTCGACGGCATCTGGTTCGGTCTCGACGGTCAGTGGGTCGGTCCGGCGACGTCGTTCTCCAGCGGCTGGGGCTACACCCGGTACGACCTGCCGACCACGGCCGGTCTCGAGGTGCGGCGGACCGACTTCGTGCCGGACGGCACGCGGGCTGCCTTGTTCGGCCTGACGATCACCAACCCGGGCGCCGGCCGCACGGCCACCCTCGCCGTGGACGCACATTCGGAGCTGATGGGGCAGTACCCGTGGGGGTTCACCGGGGTGACGCCCAACGCGAGCGACAACCTGCCGGACCACGGCGCTTACGACGGCAAGAGCCTCGTCTTCACCGACGACGGTGCCCTCCCGGGGGCCCCGACGCACCACTATGCGGCTCTGGTGGGGAGCGCGGCGACGCCGAGCGCCGGCACCATCGGCGACCAGTTCTGGGGACCGCAGCCCGGCCACCGCTGCACGGGCACTGAGCCCGGGGCTCCCGCGGAGCCGAAGCCGTCGGAGTGCGACGACGGGCCCTTCGGCCGGGGTACCGGCGGACAGCTGACATACTCCGTCCCCTTGGCTGCCGGAGCCTCCACCACCGTCTGGCTGGCCGTCGCCGGCTCCGACCAGGGGCTCCCGTCCGCGCGGGCAGAGCTGGATCGAGCCCTTCAGGACCCGGCCGCCCAGCTGACCGAGAAGAAGGCCCGGCGTCAGGCGCTCTCGGAGATGACCCAGCTCTCGCTGCCCGGAGACCCGCTGGTACAGAACGCTGTCGAGTGGGGCAAGCAGAACATCGCGGACCTCACCCAGAGCGCCGAGAACCTGCAGATCCGCTGGACCAACCAGGGCAAGCAGTTCCCGGCTCCCCTGGGGACCGTCCCACGGGCGACGTGGATCGGGGCGGGCTACCCGGACTACCCGTGGATCTTCGGGACCGACGCCGAGTACACGGCGTTCGCGGCGGTCTCCGTGGGCCAGTTCGAGGCCATCGAGTCACACCTCCGGGCGCTGCGCGACATCTCCGACATCCTCAACAACAGGTCAGGAGTGGTGACCCACGAGGTGGTCTCCGACGGCTCCATCTGGTTCGGGCACGACTCCCGGAGCACCAACGCGGACGGCACCACGGCATACGACTTCAACACCGACGAGACGGTGAAGTTCCCCAGTACGGTGGCCCTCCTCTGGCGCTGGACCGGAGACAACGGCTTCCGGGACGAGATGTACGACTTCTCGGTGCGGAACCTTCGGTACGTGGTGAGGAACCTCGACGCCGACCACGACGGCTGGCCGGAGGGTCTGGGCAACGTCGAGCGCAGCGGAATGGGTCAGGAGAAGCTCGACAACACCGTCTACTTCATCCGCGGGCTCTACGACCTCGCCGACATGGCGCGGTCGAGGCACGACGGCCGGACGTATGCCTGGGCCACCAACCTCGCCCGCCGGCTGCACCAGCGCTTCGACGGCACGTGGTGGTTCGACGCGGCCGCCCAGTATGCCGACTCGCTCAGGGATCCGGGCAACGTCCAGTCGTTCCAGAAGCACTGGATCGGTCAGACGCCGATGGAGGCGGAGCTGAGGATCCACGGAACCACCGTGCCGGGGCTGGCGCCGTACTCGCACGGCTCCGCAGCGCTCGCCGGACGCGAGGACCCCTGCTACAGCGGTGCGCACCCGCTCAACCCAGGGCTGTTCCACACAGGCTGCGGCGGCGGTCCGACCGGAGCGGGCGAGAAGGTGATCTTTGGGCTCACCACGTCGATCCAGTCGGTGGGCGAGGGCAACTACGGGCGGCTCGGCCCTGGTCAGCAGCAGCGGTACACCCACGCGCTGGCGGAGCCGATGTTCGGCGAGCCGGCGACGGGCGGAACCCCGGACGAGCAGCCGGGCGCCATGCCGGAGATCTTCCCCTCCCCGGACCAGGGACCCAACATCGACAGGTGCTGGACCTGCCGGTCCATGTTCATGCAGGCGTGGGGCAACTACGGCACTGCGTGGCCGGTCGTCCACCAGTGGCTTGGCGTCAGGCCAGACCTGGGCTACGGCCGGCTCGACGTCGTGCCGCAGGTGCCGCAGGGGCAGACGACGGTTCGAGGAGACCACATCAGGCTGGGGCAGGGGTTCGTGGACGTCCGGGCGACGCACACGGGCAGCACGTACGTCACGTCGATCAGCACTGAGCGGTCCGTAGGGGCGGCGAAGGTCTTCATCGGGCACACGCTGCCTCGAGGGTCGCACCCGCGCGTGGTGTTCCTTGACGGACGTCGGGTGCACCACGTCACCGTGCGTCAGACCAACCGCGGAGCGGAGGTGACGGTACCCACCACGGCGGGAGCCCACACCCTTACCGTCACCGGTTGACCGAAGGTGGAGGCGTTCGGCCGGTCCCCTGATCGGCCGAACGGGTGGCCCCGAGGTCGATGGCCGTGACGGCCCGCAGGAGCCGACGTAGCGTCCCGTTCCATGTCCAGTGGTCCCCCCGCCACCGACCCCTTTCGCAGCGACGGCGTTGCGGGGGCGTCAGACGACCCCGCAACCGGCTGGTGGTGCCGATGCGGCGCGACCAGCAGCCACCCCTCCCATCCTCAGACCTGCGCCGACAGCCTGGCCGCGCTCGAGCACACCGACCGCGTCGGCAGGCGCGCCGACGCGCTCGTGAGCCGGCTCGCGGCGGCGCGCGCGATGGGTACCGCGTTCGGGGAGGTCCAGCCGCTGGCGACCTTCCAGAGCCGGGACCACGGTCAGCCCGGGTTGCCGTAGAGGCGCGCCTCTGCCGTCTTGACCTCCACCTGCCGGGTCGTCCCCGTGATCGTCACGTCGCCCGGGATATCCAGCCACGCACCGCCTGCGACGCGGTACTGCCCGCGGTACGTGACATCCGCATGGGTCTCGAACCGTCCACCGTTGCGATAAGCGTGGATGACGTCTCCGGTCGGATAGGGCCCGCCGAGCGACTGCGTGGGTCCGGCGGTCGCGCCGTCTCCGAAGACATAGGTGACTGAGGCGAGCCGAGGTCGGATCTCGACCTGGAAGCCACTCATCCGCACCGGGTCGACGGCGTCGATCTCATCGGGACCGAACCCTGAAGCAGGCCAGCGCAGCTGGAAGTACGTCGGCAGGGTGACGAGCGTGAGGTTACCCTCCGGCTGGACGTGCAGTGCGGCGTGCGCAAAGTCGGTGTTGTGGAATGCCGCCTGGATCTGCGCCATGGTGAGCGCCGGCCGATGCCCGGGCACGAGGTCGGGGAAGCACGTGACGCCGAGGTACTCCCACGCCGCAGCCGCGATCACGGCACCACTGCGGTCGACCGGCTTGCCGGTCTGGTCGACGCGTGAGCGGAAGACCTTCACCGCAGGTCCGAGTCCCTGGGCGGCCGTGTTGCCCACGCAGGGGGCGTCCATGTTGGTGCAGGATGCGTCGTCGATGCGGGAGTCCGGCGTGCTCTTGACGCAGTTCGCCGTCGAGGCGAAGACCAGGAACGGTGGCTTGGCCTGCGGCAGCGCGGCGCGGTCAGCCTCGCGTTGATACCCCTCCAAAGCGCCTCGGCCCAGCGTATGAATGCGGACGCCGGTGGAAATCACGTTACCGAGGGCGCTGGGAGGCGGGACGTCACCCGTGGACTTAGAGCTTGGGGTCAGCACGAGCCCCACGGCGAAGACGAGCGCTAGAGAGGCGCTCATGCGTGTTCAACTTCGTACAAGACCCAACGGCCATGCGCCCAACGAACCGCGATGTTGACTGCGCCGGTTGCCTGCTTATCGTGGTACAGCACATGGCCATCTGCGGCCACCAACGGCGACCCCGTCTGACGCAGTTGCCCAGCGAAGTATCGCTGATCTGACGGAGCGCCGTCTGCCTTCGTCAGGTGGCGAACCTCCACAGGCGACGTTGTATATCGCTCCCCTCGAGCTAGATAGCCCTCGAGATCCTTGTCGGTCTTCCTACAGAACAAACAGCCGCCGTCACTCAGGGCGCGCATCGCGGCCCTCCGTGGCTTGGTGTAGGCAGCATTTAGTTCGTCGAAGAAGTACTCGATGAAGGCTTTGCCGCCTGCGTCGGTGTGGGCCCTTGCCGCTGACGGATAGCTGTCCGCGGGGCGGGACCCTGTCGTACTGGAAGTCGCGACTGTGCTCGACGTGCTGGGTCCGGTGGTCGTCGGTGAGCCCTTGGTCGGGGCGCCGGTCGCCGATCCATCCGCAGACGGCTGCTGTCCGTCGCCGGCTCCCCCACTGCAGCCGGCGGCGGACAACAGCGCGAGCGCCACCACGACGTACCCCGCTGGACGCATGACTACCCCCCGAACTCATAGGAGGCCTGCGTTAACCCCCACTTGCTTCGAGTCAGTGTAGGGACCCCTCGCCACACCACCAGCCCCTGCGCCCAACCGGTCGTTCACACCCATCACTTCTCAGACCCACCGATCGACGGGTCAGTGGCCCTGGACCGGCTGGAGCGGTGCGCCGCTGGCGAGGATGGCTGAGGTGAGCGCCTTTGCGGGCTCCGCGGGAGCCTGCCGGTTGGTGAGCAGCACAAGGTCGAGGTGCGGCAGCTTGGGGAGCTTGCTGGTCGACGAGACCTCCACGAGGTCCGGGGGCATCAGGGTGCGGGCCATGACCGCCACGCCAAGTCCGGCGCGCACCGCCGCCAGCACGCCGTTGACGCCGCGCACCGTACAGGTGATGCGGCTGCGCCGGCCCACCTTCTCCAGAGCCTGGACGCTGATCGACCGGCTCAGGCTCGGCGCCTGGTACAGCACGAGCGGCACGGGCTGTTCCGCATCCAGGCGGATGCTGTCCACGCCTGCCCAGAGGAGCTGGTCACGCCGCACCAGCTGACCGCGCGCGATCGTCGGGGTGTGGGCCGCCCGCTTGACGAAGGCGACGTCGAGGTGTCCGGACTCGATACGACGAAGAAGGCTCTCGTTCTGGAGGACGGCCAGCTCGAGGTCAATCCGGGGATAGAGCTGGCGGAAGTCCCGCAGGATCCTCGGGAGTGGTGTCAGCGCAAGGTCGTCGGTGACCCCGAACCTGAGCCGGCCCGAGAGCCGGGAACCGGTGAAGTAGCCGACTGCACGTTCCTGCGCGGCGAGGATCTCGCGCGCGAACCCGGCCATCGCCTCCCCGTCCGAGGTGAGTGCGACGCGCCTGGTGTCACGAACGAAGAGAGGCCGCCCCACGGCCTCCTCGAGGCGGCGCACATGCTGGCTCACCGTGGGCTGACGAATGCCGAGAGACTGCGCCGCCCGGGTGAAGCTCAAGGACTGCGCAACGGCAAGGAAGGTCCTGAGGAGCTCCGGTTCGTACATGGTTGACCTCTCGGATGCGCGGGCCCGCAGAAGTCTCATTGCGAACCGCAATAACACTTATATCACTCATACGTTCTCAGAATACGGCGAGCGCGCAGCCGGCAAGCCACAATTGACCAGTACCTCTCCATGCACCGACTCACACCGAACCGCTACGAAACGTCCAGGACGACTCATGGGTCTTGCCGCCGCTACTTCTGTCCGCCTTCCTCAGCTCCCTGCTACGCCGCTGGTCTCGCGTACCTTTCCCTCCCTCGCAAACCGCAACTTCCGCCTGCTGCTCAGTGGGCTGCTGGTCTCCGGCACCGGCGGGTGGATCCAACGCCTTGCCCAGGACTGGCTGGTCCTCACCCTCACGGACAGCCCGGCCGCCGTGGGTGCCATCACGGCGTGCCAGTTCATGCCGACGCTGCTCTTGGGTTTGCACGGCGGGCTGCTCGCCGACCGGTTCTCCAAGCGCCGCCTCCTTCTGGTGACGCAGATCTCGATGGCCATCACGGCGGCGACGCTGGCCGCGCTTGCGCTCTCAGGGCGCGTGCAGGTCTGGCACGTCTTCGCGATAGCCATCGTCCTCGGGGTCGTGACCGCGGTCGACAACCCGGCGCGTCAGTCATTCGTCTCCGAGGTGGTCGACACGGCCCACCTGCCCAACGCGATCAGCCTCGTCTCATGCACCTTCCAGATCGGGGCGATGGTGGGCCCCGTGGTGGGCGGCTTCCTGATGGGCACAGTGGGCGCCGGTTACGCCTTCGCGGTGAACTCCCTGACGTTCGTCGCCCCCGTCATCGCCCTCCTGCTCATGAAGGACACGTCCCGCAGAAGCCGGCGCGACGGCACCGCGGCGCAGCAGGCGGCGACAGACCCTGTGACTGGTGAGCAGGCGACGGCCAGCATCCGAGAGAGCCTCGCGTACGCGCTGAGAACCCCCACGGTGCTCTGGCCGGTGGTCATGGTCGGCTCCTTCGGCTTCTTCACGATCAGCCTTCCCGTCACCCTCGCAGCATTTGCCAAGAACGAGTTCCACTCAGGGGCAACAGGTCTGGGACTGCTGAACGGCGTCGTGGCTGCCGGAGCGCTGGTCGGCGCGATGACGACCGCACGCCGCACCAAGCCGCTTCGCCTCCGCACGGTCGGCCTGGCCGCCTGGGCTCTCGCGACGGCCCTGGTACTGGCGGCGGCGGCGCCCGACCAGCTGACGTTCACGCTGCTCCTGACCACCGTCGGCGCTGCCAACCTGGCCTTCCTGACGTCGGCCCAGTCGCTGGTCCAGCTGGCGGCGGCAGACCACATCCGGGGCCGCATCGTCGGCCTCTACATGCTGGTCTTCATCGGAAGCGGTGCCCTCGGAGGGCCTGTCGTCGGGCTCCTCGCCGAGCACCTCGGGCCGCGGGTGGGGCTGTTCGCCTCCGGCGCTGTCCCGGCGGTCGTGACGATCCTGGTCTGCCGGCACCTGGCGCGCACCGCCTCGCTGCGCGTGGGGTTGACCTCGGCCTCGGTCCGGGTCGTGCGCCCCTCGCTTCTCCCCCGGGGCTGAGGCCTCGCGCTCCGCGCCGTCGGCGGGCTGCCTTGAGAGCAGGTCGGCCGTCGCGCCATACGACGAATTGGCGATCACCCCGGGGCGGCCGGTTCCTAGGCTGGTGGGGCTCATCCTCTCCTGACGAAGGGTGGTCATGATGAGTCACGAACAGCACCTCGAGCTCCTCGACGACCCGGTGGCTCAGAAGCTGCTGGAGTCGAGGATCCCGGCGCGCCTGGCTTACTGCTGGACCGATGGCACGCCGAGGGTGGTCCCCATCGCCTTCCACTGGAACGGCTCGGTGTTCACGTTCGCCACCCAGCCGCACGCCCCGAAGGTGGCGGCCCTCGTCGCGAGTGACCAGGTGGCCCTGACGATCGACGAGGAGTCCTTCCCGTTCGGCGTCCTGATGGTGCGCGGGAACGTCGCGGTGGAGCAGGTCGGCGGCATGGTGCCGGAGTATGCGGAGGCGTGCGTCCGCTACATGGGCCCGGAAGCGGGCGCCGCCTGGGTGGAGCAGATGAGTGGACAACCCATGGCGAAGATCACCGTGACGCCGCAGGAGGTCCGGCTGCTCGACTTCGTCACGCGTTTCCCCAGCGCCATGTCCGGCTGAAGGGCGGGTGCGGCACGACCACCGCGTTCACGGCCCCAGCCGGATGACGTGTCCCTTGGCCGAGCAGGAAGCGATCACTGAACGCTCCGCCCGACGGCACCACCGCGGGACGACGCCGTCGGCCTCGCGCACCATCATCCGCAGCGGTCCCGCCATCCTGGACCCTCGGACAGTCCTGCGCTGCGTCGGCGGCTGGTACCTGACGACGGTGCGGCGAGCGCCGCTGGCGTCTCGTGCGGTCGCCGCTGAGACGATCGCCGGGTAACTCGCGCCTCGTCTCCTGTGGACGTCGAGGTCACTTCGCCACTTCACCATTCCGGCGACCGGGAGGTCGCACGTCGACGGTTGCCCTGTAGGAGAAAGCACCGCGTTGAGCGGATTATTCGACAAGTTATCCCGTCTGGTAGCGTCCGCACCGAAAGTTCTTCGGCCCAGGAGTTGATATTGGTGAGGCACGACCTGTTCCCCCACGTGCTGTTCGACGAGGCCCACAGCGAGGCGTGGACCCTTGACGTCGAGCGCGCTCTGGCGCTCAACCCGGCGAACGCCGCGGACGCCTCCTACGGCGAGGCCGCCAGGGTCCTCGCTCGCCGCGGCTTCACCGTCGCAGCCAACCACGAGCCGCTGGAGGCGGCAGGCCTGGCGCAGGCTGACGTGCTCGTCGTCGCCCACCCGGCGGCGCACGGGACCGAGCGCTCCAGTGGCCAGGGCTCCCCCCGCTTCACCGGCGAGGAGATCGACGCCGTCGCGGAGTTCGTGCGCGCCGGCGGTGGGCTGGTGGTCCTCGCCGAGTGCGACCAGGACATCTACGGGAACAACCTCACGGAGCTCCTGCGCAGGTTCGGCATCGGCGTGGTGAGCACGACCGTCCAGGATGCTGCCCAGCGACACAACGGCGTGTCGACCTGGGTACTCGCGGACCTGCCCACCGGGCGCGACGCGCACAGCGCGCTGACTGCCGTGTCGGCTGTGTGCTTCTACCGGTCGGGCGTGCTCGACGTGAGCGCCGCTCCTCAGGCCACGGTGCTGGCGCGCACCGGTCCCAGTGCCCACCCGGCCTCCGCGCCTCTCGCGGTGGCCACCGAGTTCGGCGACGGCCGCGTCGTCGCCTTCGCCGACTCCGACCTCTTCGGCGACGACTCCATCCACGAGCTCGACCACAGGGCGCTGTGGTCGAACGCCGTCACCTGGGCGGCAGGTCATGGCCGCACCGCGAGTCGCGGGAGCAAGGCTCGCACCAACAGCTCTCAGGCGCGCGACGGCGACTGGCTCGCCCTCAAGTCCGCCGTGACGGAGCTCCGGGCCATGCAGGTCAAGGACGGCTCCATCGACCGCGAGGCAGGGCATGACCTGGACCGCGCTGCTGCGCTCGTCGCCGAGCTGAGTCAGCGCATCGCCGCCCTTGCGCCCCGCTTCCCCCACGACGCGGCCTACCTGACTGCTGTGCGTGGCGACCTCCAGAAGTGGGTGGACGGCGGGTTCGAGGTCCCCGACTTCCTCGACTCCGTCGTCGAGTTCCGGCCCGACCTGTGCCGTGAGGACGGCCTGGAGCATCTCGTCGTCTTCCCCATGTACACCCAGAACGGCAACCCGAACCGGCAGTTCGAGGCGATCTGGGCCCGGGTGTACTGGCCGCAGTGGCTGGCCGAGATCGAGCGTGAGTACGACAACCCGATGTTCCTGTCGCTCGAGCTGGTCGACTTCACCGAGGGGTACGACACCAACTCCGCCGTGCTGTTCCCGGAGACGGTCGCGGTGCGCGAGGTGCCGAAGTTCCACTGGGGCGCCATCTTCGCCGATCGCGAGGCGGCGCGCTTCCGCCGCATCACTACTGCCGCCGCCGACACGCTCTCGCTGCGGCTCCCCCCGGACGCCGAGCGGCTCGTCCACCACCAGGGCCTCGCGCAGAGTGCCTTCGCGCTGTGGGACATGATCCACGACCGGACGCACAGCCACGGGGACCTGCCGTTCGACCCGTTCATGATCAAGCAGCGGATGCCGTTCTGGCTGTATGCGCTGGAGGAGCTGCGCTGCGACCTCAACACGTTCCGGCAGGCGGTGCTGCTGGAGGAGGCGGGCGAGCCCCATGCCCGTCTGGTGCAGTACGCGATCGTCTTCGACCGGCTCTTCCGCTTTCCCATCACCGGCGACCGGGTGCGCAACTACGACGGGCTGGGCGGTCAGCTGCTGTTCGGCTACCTCCACCAGAACGACGTGCTGCGCTGGACAGACAACCGGCTCACCCTCGACTGGCGTCGCCTGCCCGGAGCGGTCGTCGACCTCTGCGAGAGCGTGGAGAAGCTCTACCGTGACGGCATCGACCGTTCGCGGGTGGCGCACTGGCTCGCGGCGTACGAGCTCGTGACGCGCTACGTCAGCCCGCACCCGGCGTCTCGGTGGGCGCAGGGCGCCACGGCCCTGCCGCTGGACGGACCGCCGAAGGACCTGACGAATGCAGTCCTCCCGGACGAGTTCCCGCTCAACGTGTTCTACGAGTCGCTGCGTCGCAAGCTCGAGGACGTCGTCGCCTCCACCGCGGGCATCACGGGAGAGGCCCTGTGAGCCAGACTGTCGGTATGCCCCTGAGCCCTGACGCGACAGCCGCCTCCTCGAACGGCCTGATGGAGCCGCTGTCGGACCTGGTCGTCGTCGTGGCCGGCGCCGGCGGCTCGGCCGGTCCACCACTGGTGCAGCGACTGGCGAGCGCTGGGGCGACCGTGGTGGCGCTGGACTCCTCCCAGGAGCGTGCCGAGCAGGTCGTGGCAGCAGCGCGAGAGGCAACCGGGAGCGACCGGGTGGAGGCACATGCGGTCGACCTGCTGGACGCCGCCGCGACGGCTGACCTGGCGTCGGATGTGGTCGCGCGGCACGGGCGGGTCGACGGGCTTGCTCATCTCGTCGGCGGGTGGCGAGGCGGGGTCCATCTCGCCGAGGAACCCCTCGAGGACTGGGACCTCTTGCACGACCTGCTGATCCGCACGCTGCTCCACACCTCGCGCGCGTTCCACGACGCGCTCAAGGCGAGCCCACGCGGGCGGCTCGTCCTCATCTCGACGGTCCAGGCGCAGGCACCTGTCTCCACCAATGCCATGTATGGCGCCGCCAAGGCTGCCGCCGAGGCCTGGACCCTGGCGGTGGCCGACTCCTTTGCCGGCACGGACGCCGCGGCCCTGATCCTGCCCATCAAGGCACTGCTCACCCCCGAGATGCGGCAGGCCAAGCCTGAGGCAGCCTTCAGCGGGTACACCGACGTCGCCGCCCTCGCCGACACCATCCACGACCTCTTCCTGCGGCCCGCCGCAGAGCTCAACGGAAAGCGCATCTCATGACGACGCCCACCAGCCGCACCACCTCGGCCCGCCGGCTCCACGACCCCCAGGCCCGCGGCTTCGCCAGCGACAACTACGCAGGCGTGCACCCCGAGGTCCTCGAGGCCATCGCCCTGGCCAATGGGGGGCACCAGGTCAGCTACGGTGCCGACGCGTACACCGAGCACCTCCAGGACGTCTTCCGCGGACACTTCGGCGGCCACGCCACCGCATACCCGGTCTTCAACGGTACGGGCGCCAACGTCGTTGCGCTGCAAGCGGTCACGGAGCGCTGGCAGTCGGTGATCTGCGCCGCTTCCGCACACATCCACGTCGACGAGTGCGGCGCCCCCGAGAAGATGGGCGGTCTCAAGCTGTTGCCCGTGGGGGCGCCTCTCGGCACGCTCACGTTGGACGCCATCGACACCCAGGCCTACGGTTTCGACGACCAGCACCGCGCCCAGCCGGGCGTCGTCTCCATCACCCAGAGCACCGAGCTCGGCACTCTGTACTCCGTGGAGGAGATCGCCGAGATCGTCGAGCATGCCCACACTCTCGGCATGGCGGTGCACCTGGACGGGGCCCGCATAGCCAATGCCGCTGCCGCCCTGGACCGGCCGCTGCGCGACTTCACCACCGACGTCGGCGTCGACATCGTCTCGTTCGGCGGCACGAAGAACGGGCTCATGCTCGGTGAGGCCGTCGTGGTGCTCAACCCGGACGCGGTCCGCGGCATGGACTACCTGCGCAAGTCCTCCATGCAGCTGGCCTCGAAGATGCGGTTCCTCTCGGCCCAGTTCGACGCGCTGCTCTCCGGCGACCTGTGGCTGCGCAACGCCCGCCACGCCAATGCCATGGCGCAGCGGCTCGAGACGGCGGTGCGGGCCATCCCGGGGGTACAGGTGCTGCGGCCGGTCCAGGCGAACGCGGTCTTCGCCGTCCTGCCGCAGGACGTCACCGCGCGGCTGCAGAAGCTGTACCCGTTCTATGTGTGGGACGAGTCGACCGGCGAGGTGCGCTGGATGACCTCCTTCGACACCACGGAGGCGGACGTCGACTCCTTCGCTGCGGCGCTACGGGCGGAGCTCGTCGCCGACTGACGGGTTCCTCGGCCGCCGCGGGCGCGGTCCTGGTGGCGTGGACGACCTCACAGGTGGTGCCACAGCTCAAGGGCCCGGTGACGGGGATGGGTGGCCCCGTGTACCAGCTGGGCAGCATCTCGGTCACGACTCGCTTCATCGGAGGGAGGGTCTATCTCGGCACTCCGCAGATCACGAGGGCGCTGCGAGGGACGGGCGGTCACGCCGTTGCCCGCGCTGTCGTCATGCACGAGCTGGGCCACCTCGTCGGTCTGCAGCACGTCTCGAACAAGCGGCAGCTCATGGCACCGACCCTGCACCGGGGCATCACGGATTCCCCAGCGGTGACCTCCCGGGCCTGCGGTTGCTCGGCTCCGGTGGCTGCCCCTACGAGACGAAGCAGCGGCCCACCGGGAGGAAGATGGTGGCGTGATCGCGGAGCCTCCTCACCGCAGCGACGACTTCTCTGGCGAGCGCGAGCCACAGGGTGAGGCGGACCGGGTCATCGTCCTCGACGGCGGCCTCTCCAACGCCCTGGAGGCTCGAGGCCACGACCTGAGCGACGCCCTCTGGACGGCGCGGCTGCTTGGCGACGCGCCGGAGGAGATCGCCGAGGTGCATCGGGCCTACTACGACGCCGGCGCTCGCGTGGCGACGACGGCCAGCTACCAGGCCAGCGTGCCAGGCTTCGCGCGCGCAGGCCTCGACCGCGCCGACGCGGAGAGCCTGATCGTCCATAGCGTCGTCCTGGCGGTGGAGGTGCGAGAATCCCTGGTAGGCGACGGCCTCGCCCGGTGGGTCGCCGCCTCGGTCGGGCCGTATGGCGCGATGCTGGCGGATGGTTCGGAGTACCGGGGCCGCTACGGCGTCTCACGTGCAGAGCTCCGGGAGTTCCACGGGCCACGGATGGAGCTGCTCGCCTCAGCCGGGCCGGACTTCCTCGCGGTGGAGACGATCCCGGACCTCGACGAGGCCGAGGTCCTCGTCGAGCTGCTCGACCAGCTCGGGCTGCCCGCGTGGTTCTCCTACTCCGTCGACGGAGACCGCACCAGGGCGGGTCAGCCGATCGACGAGGCGTTCGGGGTTGCCGCGTCCTCCCGGGCGGTGTTCGCGGTGGGTGTCAACTGCTGCGCACCGGCCGACGTGCGGACCGCCGTCGAGCGAGCAGTAGCGATGACCGGCAGGCCAGCGGTGGCGTACCCCAACGGCGGGGAGACCTGGGACGCGGTGAACCGGCGTTGGGCTGGGGACGGCTCGTTCGACCCACACCAAGCCGCCGAATGGGCGGTGGCCGGTGCGCGCTACGTCGGGGGCTGTTGCCGGGTGGGGCCGGACGACATCCGCGCCGTCGCTGAAGACATCCGCGCCGTCGCTGAGCCGTGACCCCCATCGGCCGTCCAGGACGATGAGGTGGCAGCCTGAGTGCGGACGTCGCGACGAGCTCAGGTGGTTTGGGTGAGCTGAGAGGCGCCCACGCCGGAGCTGAACCGCCCGAGCGCTTCGTCCCAGTGCTGCCAGTCCCCTCGTGGGTCGCCGGCGATCCCGCGGCCCTCGTGGAACAGCTCGACCCTCGTCGCGTCGCCCTCGGGCCGGAGCTGGATGTCGACCATGCTGAGCGGGCCGTCCTCGTACGGGTGCCACGTCACGCGCACCTGTTCCACCGGGTGGAAGCTGCGCATCACGCCATACGACCCGTCCGCGGCGCGCCACGGTTCACCCTTGTTGCCGAGCCGTGCGCCCTCACCGAGCAGGGCCTCGGTGCCGTCCGGGCTGATCAGGTGCTGCCATACCTGGTCGGTGGACGCGGGGACCGTCACACCGACGTGCACGCCGGCCTCCGGCTCTCCGGCGTCTGCGTCTTCGGGTGTGCTGTCGACCTCACTGCTCATGGAGACCTCCGTCCGCTCGGTCGTGCCCCGGGTGGGCAGGACCCAGTGGAGATAGTCGACCAAGGAGGGCCACCTCCTGGCAACAGGTACGGGGCCTCTTCCCGGGTGGACACGCCTGGCGAATGGGCTGAGGATGTCAGGGCTTCTGTCGACGGGGCGGGCCCGGCCCGCCGCACACACGTGAGGGTAAGGATGCGAGGGGCCCAGACGAGGCGGCTGACCCGCGCCGACGTCGGTGCGTGGGTGTTCAAGGGGAACCCCCACGACGACTGCGACTACTTCGGCGGCCACGACGGCCTGCGGCGAGAGCCCGGATCAACGCTTGAGGGCGTCTGGCGGATGGGGTCGACCTACCGAAGTGGCTTGGTCGGGACAGGCGACCCCTTCGTGCTGTGGATCAGTGGCAGGCACCGACCCGGTATCCACGAGATCGGCGTGGTGACCGAGCCCGTGAAGCCTCATCCGGTTGCCTCGGACGGGCTCGAGGACCGCAACGGCCCGCTCCGGCAGGTCTCGTGCGCCCCCTTCCGGTCCGTCCTGCTGTCGGAGCCAGTCTCCCGCTCGCAGCTCAGGGCCGACCCGGTCACCGCCGGGTGCGAGCCGTTGCGCATTCCGGTGATGAGCAACCCCACGTACCTGACCCCCCTTGAGCTGGAAGCTCTGGTGAGGTACCTGGAGCCGACGGAGCTGGAAGCAGCCGGCTGGAGCAGCCTCGTGGCGCCGTTACGCCTCTGAGCCGCGGGGACGGGACTCGCGCATCAGGGCCCAGGCGTCGGCGACCGGTCCGAGATGGTGGAGCTTGTCGGGGTTGATGACCGACCGGATCACCTGGATGCGCCCGTCCAGGATGTCGAGGGAGATGACGTTGATGGTGCGCCCCTCCCGGTCCCGCAGTATGGCGCCGGGCTGGCCGTTGACCTCGCGCCGGTCCACGGACACTCCGGCACGAGGGACGCGGGCCCCCAGCCCGGCGAACATCCGGGCGACCTTGTCCGCGCCCATGACCACGCGCATCCACTGCGGGGCCTTTCCGCCGCCGTCGCCATACACCTGCACGTCTGCGGCGAGCAGGTCGAGGAGGCCCTCGAGGTCGCCCACGGTGAAGGCGTCGAAGAACCGCCTCGCCAGCGTCTCGCGCTCTCGGCGGTCCGTGTCGAAACGCGGTCGCTCCTCCGACACGCGCCGGCGAGCCCGGGAAGCCAGCTGTCGGCAGTTCGCCTCGCTCTCGCCGACGATCTCGGCGATCTCGGCGTACGGGTACCCGAAGACGTCATGCAGCACGAAGACCGCTCGCTCGACCGGTGACAGCCGCTCGAGGAGCAGCAACGCCGCCATCGACAAGGAGTCGGCGAGCTCTGCGGCCCGCTCGGGGCTCTCGTCAGTGGCCACGCGGGTGGAGCAGGCGAGGTCGGTCCCCTCAGCGGCGGTATCCGTGAGCAGCGGCTCGGGCAGCCAGTGGCCGACATACCGCTCTCTGCGCACCCGGGCCGACCGAAGGACGTCGATCGACACGCGGGTCACGATCGCGGAGAGGAACGCCTTGGGCGACACCGGTGGCGTGGCGCTCGCGTGGTAGCGCAGCCAGGTCTCCTGTACCGCGTCCTCCGCGTCGCTCACGCTGCCCAGGATCCGGTAGGCGATGGAGAACAGCAGCGGACGCAGCTGCTCGAAGTCGGCGTCGGTCATGCATCCTCCCGGAGGCCGCCGTCGGCGCGGAGGTCGCCTGGGTCATCCGTGAGGCGCAGTCCCTCGCGGAACCCCTGCCGCCAGCTGGGCCACCGCAGCCGCCATCCGAGCTCCTGCTTGGCGCGCGCGTTCGAGGAGCCCCGGGTCTGGGTCATCATCGACACCGCCACCTCACCGCCGAGCAAACGGCCGGCCCACCCGGGGACCCGCAGCGGCGGCCGTGCCCCCACGGACTCCGCGTAGTACGGGAGCCACTGTGCCACCGGGGCCGGTTCGTCGTCGACGATGTTGAGCACCGCGCGGGTACGCAGCTCCAGCGCCAGCCCGGTGGCTGCAGCGGCATCGTGGACGTGCACCCAGGACCAGTACCCCGTCCCGCCACCGATCACCGGGAACTGTCGCTTCCGCACCATGGGCACCATGGCGTCGGTGGCACCAGGTCCGTACAGGTTGCCGTACCGCAGCACAGCACCCCCCGCCTTCGCCACCTCGGTCTCCAGGTGCTTGATAGCTGCCAAGGTCTCGCGCTGCGGCCTCGGCGGCTCGGCGTCGAAGGGGTCGTCCTCCGTCTTGACCCACCCACCGACGCGGACGTTGGTCCACCCGGTGTAGCTCTGCGCCACCACGTGCCCGACTCCGCACGCCTGCGCTGCGGCGAGGAGATGGTCCGTCCCCTCCGTGCGCAGCCGGTTCGTCGTCGCGAACCAGCGTCCGAAGTGCTTGAGGTCCGGCTTGCCGGCCAGCGCGGTCATCTGATGCACTATCGCGTCGGGCTGAGCGGCTGCGACCGCCTCCCCGACCTGGGCTGCGTTGAGGCCGTCGAGGATGACGGCCCGGGCGCCGAGCTGTTCGAGGAGCGGCAGCTTCGCCTTGCTGGTCGTCGTGGCGGTCACCAGGTGTCCTCGCCCCACGAGCTGCGGCACGAGCTGCCGTCCGATCGCTCCTGAGCCGCCTGCCACGAAGACGTGCATGATCTTCACCTTTCGTCTTGAGTGCCTGTGGTGCATGAGACGAGATAGCGAGTAGGGCTGTGACAGCGTGGGGCGCCCGATCCCTGCCGCACCCAAGCAATGGACCTTGCCCCCGGGCTCAGCGGTTACTCAGCCGCCGAAATTGGCGGCTGCCGCGATCGCCACAGCCAGCTGACGGCCCCGGTCATCGGAGATGCCCAGCTTCCTCGTCGACACGACCACCACCGTGTCCGCCCGCGCCTTGATCCCGCTGGAGCCCCTCGTGACGGGCCGGCCCCGCGCCACGGACGCCTTGGTGGCAGGCAGGAAGGTGGAGTCCAGACTGGTGCCGAACACGACCCGCCGCTGCTTCGCCGACGTTGCGAGCGCGGTGTCGTATGGCGCGTGGTCGGGCGTCATGACGATCGTCACGAGGACGGTGGACTCATCATCGAGCCTGGTGCCCCAGGCGCAGCCGGTGCTCACCGCAACGGGTTGAACTGACCTCTTGATGATGGCCTTGATTTGTGAGGCAGTCGCCGTCGCGCAGTCAGGCGGCCCCAACGGCTTGGGTACGGCGGCCCTCGCGGTCACCTTCGTCTGGGCCGGCTTCTTCGTGTCGCCCGCCGGCTTGGTGGGAGCAACCGGCCTCTTCGTCGCGGTAGCTACGCGGGCACCTGTGGTGGAGGAGGTCCCCGACGGTGTGATCGTAGAACTGTCCCCATCAGCGCTCCGTTCGGGTCCTGCAGGGACAAGCGACGGTAGCCGTTCCAGCACGCCAAGGAACAAGGCAGTCGCAGCCATCAGGGCCAAGAGGCTACCGAGCGTGCGCATGGCGCCATGCTTCCGCGGTCGCGGCCCCGAGCGGCCCGGGCCGGCAGCATGGTGTGCAGAACTGCGCGGAGGTCGGCCACCTCGGCCGCTCCGCTGGCGCGCGTGCCCCGCTTCGGCCGCCTTACCCATCGCGGAGAGGAGGTCGGGGTCCGTGGTGGTGGAGGGGAAGTCGGTCAGCACGCGCGTTACCGCACTCGCCACCTCCTCAGGGCGGAGGAGAGCCGGCCGGTAGCCGATCCAGCCGTTGAGTGCCGACAAGGGCACGACCCAGACGCCCCGCACCATACGTGGGGCACCGAACTCTCCCTCCTGGGAGCCGGCAAGACAGATGACCGGCGTGACGGCCAGGTCGGACTCCGCCGCCATGTAGGCCGCCATGCCGTGGACCTTCTTCAGCTCACCCGCCAGGCTGACCGTCTCGCGACGACCGTCCCGCACGCGATGCTGGAATAGGCCGCCGTCGTGCTCCGTGACCCGTCCGGCGCGGTTCTTGGCGTCGACGAGAAGGACGCCCCCAGGTCCGACGACGACGTGGTCGAGGTTGGCCTCGGACCTCCCCGGACGCAACAGGCGGTCGTGGACCACGGTCCACGCCGCAGGCAGGCCATCCAGAGCGGCTGCCACGCGCCGTTCCCCCTCGGCGCCAGCCGCCCAGGCGCCGGCCTGATCCATCAGTCGCTTGGCGTGCTCGTCGGCACTACCCCCTGGGCCACCCACGGACCAGATCGTGCCTCGCTCGCTGAAGCCTCGTGGCCGTTTTGCGCGAAATACGCCCGTTCGGACGTCGAGGCGTCGGTTCTCGCGGCAAGCAGAGGGGGCGGCTGGATCGCTGATCCAGCCGCCCCACCGGAAACGTCTGCGGGTGCGCCGGCGTCAGGCGACGCGTGTCTTGGGGGCAGTCTCCTGCGTCTTGCCCGGGCCACGCTCGACGATGTCCCCCAGGACCTCGTCGATCCTGCCGAGGACCTCCGGCTCGAGCTTCACGCCCGCGGCCTTGACGTTCTCGTGCACCTGCTCGGGACGCGAGGCCCCGACGAGCGCTGCGGCGACGTTCGGGTTCTGAAGGACCCAGGCGACGGCGAGCTGGGCCATGGACAGTCCGGCCTCGTCGGCGATGGGCTTCAGGTTCTGCACCCGGGTGAGGACGTCGTCGTTCATGAACCGCTTGATCATGTCGGCGCCGCCCTTCTCGTCGGCGGCACGCGAGCCCTCCGGCGGCTGCTGTCCGGGCTTGTACTTGCCGGTCAGCACACCCTGCGCGATGGGGCTCCACACGATCTGGCTGAGGCCGAGCTCCTGACATGTCGGGACGACCTCGCCCTCGATGACCCGCCACAGCATGGAGTACTGCGGCTGGCTCGAGATGAGCTGGATGTTGAGCTCCTGGGCCAGCTTGTGGCCCTCGCGGATCTGGTCGGCGGTCCACTCGCTGACCCCGATGTAGAGCGCCTTGCCCTGGCGGACGATGTCCGCGAACGCCGTCATCGTCTCCTCGAGCGGCGTCTCGGTGTCGTAGCGGTGGGCCTGGTACAGGTCGACATAGTCGGTCTGCAGCCGCTTCAGCGAGCCGTTGACCGACTCCATGATGTGCTTGCGGGACAGGCCGGTGTCGTTCTTGCCTGCCGGGCCGGTGGGCCAGTAGACCTTGGTGAAGATCTCCAGGCTCTCGCGCCGCTCGCCCTTGAGCGCCTCACCCAGCACGACCTCCGCCTTCGTGTTGGCGTAGGCGTCCGCCGTGTCGAACGTGCTGATGCCCGCGTCGAGCGCGGCGCGCACGCACTGCGTCGCCACGTCGTTCTCCACCTGCGAGCCGTGGGTGAGCCAGTTGCCGTAGGTGATCTCGGAGATCTTGAGTCCACTGTTGCCGAGGTATCGGAATTCCATGCTGCAACCGTATGTCGTGGAACCGGACTGTGCTGGGCGGGGTTCGGTTCGTGCGGCAGGATCGGTCCATGGCGTATGACGAGGAGCTGGCACAGCGGATCCGGGACCTGGTCGGCGACGACCTCGACGTCACGGAGAAGCGGATGTTCGGCGGCTTGACCTTCCTCGTGAACGGGAACATGTCGGTCACCGTCAGCGGCCGCGGTGGGTTGATGGTGCGGCTGGAGCCCGAGGACGCCGAGGCGCTCCTCGACGGCGACACCGTCGTGCCCTTCGAGATGCGCGGTCGGGCGATGAAAGGCTGGGTGCGGGTGCGCGAGGAGGGCTACGCGACGCAGGACCAGCTGCGCGACTGGGTCGACCGGAGCGCCGAGTACGCGCGCAGCCTTCCACACCACTGACACGGTCGCCGAAGGTTCACGTGGTGGAAGGGTCACCGGTCGAGCAAGAAGGTGGCCATCGGACCCTTTCCCTTGACCTCGATCGTCCCGCGGGGTCGCACCGTGACGCTCGAGCCGAGCTCAGCCGCGACGCGTTCCGTCACCTGGATCTGGCCCGACAGCCCGTGCGACTCCATCCGGCTCGCTGTATTCACCGTGTCGCCCCAGAGGTCGTAGATGAACTTGCGGCGTCCGATGACGCCGGCCACCGCGGGGCCGGCGTCGATGCCGATGCGGATCGCGAGCCACTCCAAGCCGGGCTCACCCGCGATTCGAGCAATCTCGTCGCGCAGGCCGAATGCCGTGCGAACGACGGCCTCCAGATGGTCCGGTCGAGGCTCGGGCAGCCCGCCAGCGACCATGTAGGCGTCGCCGATCGTCTTGATCTTCTCGACGCCCTCAGCGTCGGCCACCCGGTCGAAGGCGGAGAAGATGCGGTCGAGCAGGGCGACCAGCTCGCTCGGCGGCATGGTCTGCGCACGTGTGGTGAAGCCGACCAGGTCGGCGAAGAGGACGCTCACGTGCTCGTAGTGCTCTGCGATGACACCGGAATGCACCTTCAGCCGCTGGGCGATCGGCTCGGGCAGGACGTTGAGCAGGAGGCGCTCGGAACGTGCGCGTTCGACCTCGAGAGCGGCACCGATCCTCTGCCGCTGCTCCACGAAGTAGCCCAGCATGAGGTAGGCCGTCACCGTGACTCCCCCGACGTTGAGCACGAAGAAGCCCGTGGCGACGGCAGGCGGGACGTCGGCGGGATGCTCCGCCAGCCGCGGGTCGAGCAGGGCGAGGACCAGGACCTCACCGAGGTACGCCAAGAGCCACGGGGTCGCCTCACGCGGTCCGACGAGGGCCAGCGCCGCCAGTGGCACGATGACCGCCCAGAGGACGATTCCGCTCGAGGCCACGAAGCCCCCCAGCGAGACCTGGAGCAGCGCGGGCAGCACGAGGTAGACGGAGAGCTGGGTTACGCGGAACACCGGGAAGTTCTTGGTGCGCGAGAGCATGACAAGACCCACGACGGTGGTCAGCTGGTACGTCCCGGGGATGGCCGCCGACCGCGGGTCCCCGAGGACGAGGTACGTCCCGACCCAGACGCACGCGAGCAGGGCGATGAGGACGGAGGCGAGGACAAGCGTCCCCTGACGCAGAGACTCGTCGTCCGTCAGGCCAGGTCGAGCGCCAAGACGGGATAGCCGCTCGAGCAGCCCGTGGACCACAGCCCAAGGCCCGGCTCGTTTCCGACCGAGGACCTCCGCCGTCCCCATGGCGTCATGCTACGCACCGGGGGCTCTGTCCGAGGGTGCGTTGAGACGGGACCTTTGGCCCTGGGCCACCTGCCCGTCCCCGGCGTCCTCGCGCCCCTGCTCGTCTACGGGTCCAACCCCGCGACGGCGATCGCGGTGCCATGGCTTCCCCGTCGGACCGACGTGGTGCTCCCGGTCCGCCAGGCCCCCCGTCGCGGTCCAGGACTGAGGGTCCAGGGACTGGCCGACCGCCGGCACCTGCCAACGGTCAGCACCCAAGACCGTCGTGCGGTATGCCACGGAGCCCGGCTCCGCGGCATACCGCACCGCCAGCAGTAGTGCGCGTCGTCAGTGAGCCGGCTCGAGAGCGGGAGTGCCCTCCGGCTCCTCCTCCGGCGCCGTGTCCACCGTGTCGAGGTCACGGTCGGTGCGCGCCAGGCGGCTCGGCCACCACATCCGCCCGCGGACGTCGAGGTTCAGCGCGGTCACCAGGACCGAGCGGACCACAAGCGTGTCGAGGAGGACGCCGAGCGCGACGGCGATCCCGATCTCGGCGAAGGTCACCACGGGAAGGGTGCCGAGGACGGCAAACGTGCCGGCGAGCACCAGCCCGGCCGAGGTGATGACGCCCCCCGTGGCGCCGAGGCCGAGCAGGGCGCCACGGCGGGTGCCGATCTCCTTGGCCTCCTCGTGGACCCGGGTCATGAGGAAGATGTTGTAGTCGATGCCGAGAGCGACGAGGAAGACGAACACGAACAGCGGCAGCGAGGAGTCCGCGCCGGCGAAGCCGAGAACCTGCCGGAAGAGCAACGCCGACAAACCCATCGCCGCGCCATAGGACAGCACCACGGTGCCGACGAGGATCAGCGGGGCCGTGACGGCACGGAGCAGCAGCACGAGGATCAGTAGCACGACGCCGAGGATGAGCGGGATGATCCGGACGTTGTCGTCGGCGGACGCGCGGAGTGTGTCGGCCCGCGTGGCGGTGTCCCCACCGGCAATCGCGTCAGCTGCGGGGACGCCTGCGACGGCGGCGCGGATGCGGTCGACGGTCGCCGTGGCGGCGTCGGAGTCGGGGGCATCCGTGAGCGTCGCCTGGATGAGCGACCGCGCCCCCTTGGTGACCGGCTGAGCGACGGTGGACACGCCCGGGACCGACTCCAGCCGACTCTTGACGGCGTCGGCCTGGCGGGCGTTGGCGAGCACCATGACCGGCGAGCCGGACCCCGCCGGGAAGTGCCTCGCAAGCACCTGCTCCCCCACGACGGACTCCGGTGTGCCGTAGTAGGCGTCCTTGTTCTGCAGCCCGACGGCGTTGAGCTGGAGGATCCCCAGGGAGGCGACCGCCAGCAGGAGCGAGGTGACGACCCAGGTGCGTCGCGGGGCGCGCGCGATCCGGCGACCGACGCGCGCCCACACGCCGTCGCGGGTGTGGTCGACGGAGCCGTACGTGGGCCGCACCGGCCAGAAGATCCAGCGGCCGCAGACCACGAGCAGTGCGGGCAGCAAAGTCAGCATCACCAGCAGACCCACGGCGATCCCGATGGCGGCGACCGGACCTAGGCCCTTGGTCGAGTTCATCGTGGCAACGAGCAGGCACAGCATGCCGGCGATGACGGTGGCGCCCGAGGCGAGGATGGCCGGCCCGGCGCGGTGCAGCGCGAACGCCATGGCCTCGTGGCGGTTCTCGTGACGGCGGAGCTCCTCCCGGTAGCGGGCGACGAGCAGCAGGGCGTAGTCGGTGCCCGCGCCGAAAACGATGACGGTGAGGATGCCGGAGCTCTGGGCGTTGACGGTGAGAGTGTCGCCCTTGGCCAGGAAGTAGATGACCGCCTGGGCGACGAACAGAGCGGTGCCGGCCGAGACCACCGGGATGAGCCACAGGACCGGGCTTCGGTAGGTCAGCAGGAGGATGACGATCACGACCCCCATGGCGGAGTACAGCAGCTTGCCGTCGATGCCCGAGAACGCCTCGGAGGAGTCGGCGGCATACCCGACCGGACCGGTGATGTGCATGGAGAGGCCGTCCGGATGCTCGTTGCCGATCTGGCGCAGGTCATCTACGGTGGCGCCGAGCGTGTCCCAGCCGCCGTCTCCGGCATCCACCGGAATGACGACCTGAAGGGCCTTGCCGTCCTTGGCCGGGATCGGTCCCACGGTCTCGCTCTTGACCGGCGCGAGCGCGTTGAACTTCGCCACCTGCGCGGCCACGGCCTGTTGGTCTTGTGGCGTGATGCCGGCTGCGCGCTCGTAGACGATCACGGCCGGGAACTCGTTCTTGCTCTGGAACGCCTCGATCTGTCTGACGACCTGCGTCGACTGCGCGTCTTGCGGGAGCCAGGCGACCGCCTCGTTGTTGAGGACCCCAGTCAGCTTCCCCGCCGGGCCCACAGCGGCGGCCAACACGACGAGCCAGAAGCCGAGCACGAACCACTTCGTCACCTTGGAGGACGGGAACCAGGCGAACCGCCCGACGTCGTCCATGCGTGTCTGCGTCATCGTCCGTGCCTCTCACCGTGGGGCTGCGGCGCACCCCGCACGGCGCCATCCCGACCAAGGTAGAGATCGGTCGGTGGGGACCACAACAGGTTCCGGGCCGATTGCTGGTCGGTTCAGGGGGCGTTCAGGGGGAACCCTGACAGCCAGCGTGGAGGTCCTGGCGGTGCGAGGTCGGTCCGGCGCCGCGGTCCTCGCTGCTTGGAGCGACGCGAAGCTGGCCATCCTGTCGGTGAGCGGTGACAGGATGGCCGCATGTCCGGCGAGGAGACGCCTCAGGAGCTGGCCGGCCAGCCGGTGATCTCATTCGCCACTGTGCCCGACTGCGAGGCGTGGTTCGCCGAGCACCACGCCGACCACCGCGGCTTCTGGCTCAAGATTGGGAAGAAGGGCGCGGCGCAGACGGTCAGCTACTTCGAAGCGCTCGACGTCGCTCTCTGCCACGGCTGGATCGACGGGCAGAAGCGGGGATACGACGAGACCTATTGGCTGCAGCGCTTCACCCCCCGCGGGCCGCGCAGCAAATGGTCGCAGATCAACCGGGACAAGGCCGAGGCGCTGATCAAGGCCGGTCGCATGCACCCGGCAGGGCAGGCGCAGGTCGACGCGGCGAAGGCGGACGGCCGCTGGGCGGCGGCCTACGCCGGCCAAAAGAGTGCGACCGTCCCCGACGACCTGGCTGCAGCGCTCGCGGCCGACCCGCAGGCCAAGGCGTTCTTCGAGACACTCGGAGGCGCGAACCGCTATGCGATCCTGTACCGCATCCACGATGCGAAGAAGCCGGAGACCCGGGCCGCGCGCATCGCGAGGTTCGTCGAGATGTGCCACAACCACGAGACCGTTCACTGACTCGTGGCGGGCCTCGGCGATCTGTCGGATCGCCTGGTGCGAGACCGCCCACGGATGCTCATGAAGTCCCGGCGTCGCCCGACGCTGGCCAGCAACAGGCCGAGGGGGACGACGGCCTACCTTCACGGGTGTCGCGCCGCGGGACGTCTGGACTCCGGCAAACCGATAGGCGCCTCCCGGCCTCGACGCCGCGGAGGGACACACGTCGTCCATGCGCGCATCACGGCCAAAGCCGACGTTCCGCGAGGGACAGTGGACCTGCCCGGGACGCTGTCATAGCGTGCGTGCCCATGACTGAGGGACCCCGTAAGCAGGGGCTGCACGGCGTCGGTGAGAGTCAGCAGATCTACTGGGAGGAGTGGGGATCTCCCCATGGGGTCCCGGCGCTCTATGTGCACGGCGGCCCCGGTGGTGGCCTGGGAACCAGTCTCTACCGCAACCGTTTCGACCTGACTGCCACACGGGTAGTGGGCTTCGAGCAGCGGGGCTGTGGCCGCTCCACGCCGCACGCGTCTGATCCGTCGACCTCTCTTGTCACAAATACGACGGCCCACCTCATCCAGGACATGGAGCACCTGCGCGAACATCTTGGCATCGATGCGTGGATCCTTGACGGAGTGTCGTGGGGGTCGACGCTGGCGCTCGCCTACGCGCAGGCTCACCCGGAGCGTGTCCTCGGTCTCGTGCTGTTCGCAGTGACTACGACCAGCCGCCGCGAGGTCGACTGGATCACCGAAGGCGTCGGCGACATATTTCCCGAGGCATGGGAGCGCTTCGCCTGCCACGCTGAGCAGTCCGGAATCGGATACAAGCGAGGGAAGGGGCGGCTGGTCGAGGCATATGCCCGCCTCATGGAATCGCCGGAACCAGCGGTCCGTGAGGCGGCGTCCCAGGAGTGGGCCCTGTGGGAAGACACTCACATCTCGATCGGCGCCGGAGGCTTCCAGCGAGACACCCGGTGGCTCGAAGACCGCTTCAGGCTGGCCTTCACACGTCTCACCGCGCACTACTGGGCCCACGACGGCTTCTGCGAACCGCCCATCCTCGAACGCATGGAGCGCCTGCACGGCATCCCGGGCATCCTCCTTCACGGTCGACGCGACATCTCCTCGCCGACCATCACTGCTTGGCAGCTTTCCCGCAGCTGGCCCGAGTCGAACCTCATCGTCGATGAGGGCGACGGTCACGGCGGCCCCGCGATGATCGGGCGCTGGCGTGAGGCGAACGACGAGCTGGCCACCCGTGCGAGCTCATAGAGGCCATGGCGCACACGACGACACCGCAGGCAGCGCCCTGCGAGTCTGCCGCTCCCGCGGCGCAATGACGCGGTGAGCGGCGACCTCTCCTCAATGCCCAGTGCATCTCGGAACCGACATGAGAGATCGCAATGGCGGACTCGTAGGCGAGGATGGTGGCGTGCATGATGACGTGCTCGCGGACTTCCCGTACCTGTGGGACGCGGTCTGCCAGCGCTACGGCCTCCGCGGTCGCTCGACCGCCACGCGCCTCACAGGCGGGTACGCCAACGACGTGTTGAGAGTCGATCAGGACGGCCACGCGCCTGTTGTGCTGCACATCAAGCGTCCGCCGAGCAGCGCCGCCAGCATGGACTGGGAGCACCGTCTTGTCCGAGCGGTGAGCACTGAGCTACCGGAGGCCTTAGCCCCGCGGCCCGCGCTCGACGGGTCGACCTGGTTCTGGCACAACAACCGTCCGGTATGGCTCGTGCCATGGGCCGACGGCGTGCCGGCCGCACACGCAGACCGGCACGCCGTCGCCGTGGAAGTGGGTCGCCTGCACTCCTGCGGGGTTCGGGTCTCGAAGCGGCCGGACCATCGACGGCTGTTGCAACTCCCGCTACCCGCGGTCGGCCCATACCCCTCCGAGTTCGACGCTTGGCAACCACTGATACATCACGAACGCGGCAAACTCGGCCGCCTCGTCGAGTGGATCGACCGGGACCGCCGCCCAATGACGGGCCTGACCCACAACGACATCTTCGCGGGTAACGTGCTTGTCCGCGGTGGGCGAGTGAGCGCGGTCTTGGACTGGGAGGAAGCAGAGCTCGACTGGCTGGTTTGGGACCTCGCCAGTGCCATGCTGTCGTTCTGTTCGTCCCAGGGCGGCGAGCTCAACCGGGACGTGATGAACGACTTCGTCCGGGCCTACCGCGCTGCCGGCGGCCCGGTCCCGCCCGAGGAGGACGACCTGCTCGTCCCCTTGGCCCGCACTCGGCTTCTGCTAGAGGTGCTCCGTGCACCCTATGACCGCCACCCGCAGTGGGACCGGCAGCTGGCCAGCCTCCGCGCCTTCACGATCTTGAGTGGCACGGCAGGGTAAACGCGCCAGCCACACGGACCCCTTCAGCGGGCCCCCGATAAGCCAGTGGTGCCTGAATAGGGCGACGACTCGCCCTTGGCGCAGCCCGTATGGCTGGTCTGCCACGGCGGACATCGCCCGCGCGCCAGCTACCACGGCCTGTGCTGCGACACGGTCAGGGTCGCCTTACGTCCAACGAAACCCGGACCGTGGTCGCACCGACAGTCTGGCCCGGCCTGTCCTTGGCCCAGGTAGGCGGCGGTGTGACGGACCGCTGTCTCGGCTGAAAGCCTCCTGCGCAACGGATTTCGTGCGTGTGCGACGCCTGTCGTCCCACGATGCGAGAGGTATATCCTACTTGTTTGGTAGGTAACTACTGAACCACTACGTTCGACGTAGGTCATGAGCTCCAGTGCCAAGCCCCGGCTCGCTGGACGGCAACCCTCCCACTCGCGGTTGGGTGCTCCGGGTGAGGACCCGGCGTCAGTCGAGCGACTGACGCAAGCGCGAGGCTCTCGAGCCTCAACTCGAGGACGGGATCCGATGAGCGACAACGAATCCAGGCAGGCAGCTGATCGCTCCTGTCGACCGGTCCTGCGCAGGCACGTCGACCTGCTCAGGGTCTCCAGCGCGCTCTGTCGTCGCTGACGCGTCTCCTCGCCCTCTCCTCGCCGCAACCGCGCCCTGACTCCTCGGTGTAGCGAAACCCTTCTCTGCCTCACGGCTCTGCGCCTTCGCGCCGGGCCGGAGATGCCCTGTGCCCGAAAGGAACCGCCATGGCTGTCATTGCCACGATCTCCAGCAGCCCCTCCCTCTCGTCCAAGACCGATGCAGTTCTCTCCGACATCGCCCGGCAGCTCCAACGCGCCGGCCACGTCGTCGTGCCGATCGTGCTGCGGGACCTGCCCGCAGCGCCCCTCCTGCGTGGCGACGCGCACGACCCCGACGTTGCCCGGGCCGTGGCCACCCTGGACGCCGCCGACGCCGTGGTCGTCTCAACGCCCGTCTACAAGGCGGCCTACGGCGGGCTGCTCAAGACCTTCCTGGACCTGCTGCCGCAGTTCGCGCTTCGCGGCAAGGTGGTCCTCCCCGTGGCCACCGGTGGCACGCCAGCCCATGTGCTCGTCGTCGACTACGCACTCCGGCCGGTGCTCGCAAGCCTCGCGCCCAGCAGCATCACCCCGGGGTGGTTCGTGCTGGCCGAGCACGTGACCCTCCTCGAGGGCGGTGAGGTGCTGCTCGACGAGGCCGCCCAGCGACCGCTGCGCGAGGTCACAGCTGGCTTCCTCGACACCGTCGCCGGCCGGTCCCTGGTCGCCGCCAGCGCTGCTCGTCGCGAGGCGGTGGCCTGATGCGCACCCTCCTTCGCCACCCACAGCGTTCATTCAACCCAAGTGGTTCCCTCACCCCACGTCGCTCACTCGCGTCGAGCCCGGCCATAGTGACTTCCCTCGTCGCTGCACTACCCCTGGTCCTCGTCGGCGGCTGCTCGCTCCCGTCGAGCGGGGCGAGCACGTCCGGCCGGGACAAGGGCCCGGTGACACTGCGTTATCAGGGCAACGCCAACTCCGTCTCGCTTCCCGAGCTGGCGGCCGACCTCGGCTACTTCCCGACGATCAGGCTCACTTGGGTCGGCAACACCACCAGTGGCCCCCAGGACATCCAGTCCGCGGCAACCCGTCAGACCGACTTCGGTGGCGCCTTCTCAGGTGCGGTCGTCAAGCTGATCGCGGCCGGAGCCCCGGTCAAGGCAGTCGTGAACTACTACGGCGAGGATGCCAAGTCCTTCAACGGGTTCTATGTCAAGGACGACAGCCCGATTCGAGGCGCTCGCGACCTCATAGGCAAGAAGATCGCCGTCAACACCCTCGGCGCGCACGCCGAGGCCGTCATCGACACCTACCTGCAGAAGAACGGGCTGAGCCCGGCGGAGATCAAGCAGGTGCAGCTCGTCCCTCTGCCCCCGAACGACACCGAGCTGGCTGTCCGTCGCGGTCAGGTGGACGTCGGCACCCTGTCGGGAGTCCTGCAGGACCACGCCATCGCCACCGGAGGGCTGAGGTCACTGTTCAGTGACTACCAGCTGTTCGGCGCCTTCAACGGCGGTCAGTACGTCCTGCGGGACGACTTCATCGCCCAGCACCCGGCCGCCGCCAAAGAGTTCGTCACGGGAGTGGCCAAGGCGATCGAGTGGGAGCGAACCAGCCCACGCGAGGAGGTCATCGCGCGCTTCACCGCCATCATCGACGAGCGGGGCCGCAACGAGAAGACCGACAACCTCAAGTACTGGAAGAGCGTCGGGATCCCCAGCAAGGGCGGTGTCATCAGCGACCAGGACTTCACCCGCTGGGAGCCCTGGCTCGTGCAGAGCGGGATCGTCAAGCAGGGCGCGCTCAACCCCGGCGAGCTGTACACCAACAGGTTCAATGCACTCGCGGCCGGGGCTGCGTCATGAGCGGTCACGACGGCGCCCACATCGAGCTGTCGCATGTGACCAAGCAGTTCGCCCTGCGGGCCACGAAGGACCAGCCGCAGAACCGCACGCTGGTCGCCCTGCATGACCTTTCGCTGCAGGTGCCGCGCGGTGAGTTCCTCACGCTGGTCGGACCGAGCGGGTCGGGCAAGACGACGCTGCTCGACCTGCTTGGTGGCCTGACCCGGCCCACGAGCGGCAGGGTCCTCGTGGACGGTGCGGAGGTGGCTGGCCCGGGGCTGGACCGCGGCATCGTGTTCCAGCAGTATGCCCTGTTTCCCTGGCGCACCACTCTTGCCAACGTCACCTTCGGTCTCGAGCAGGGCGGTCTGAGCCGTCGGGAGCGCAGCGAACGCGCCCGCGACAACCTGGCCCTCGTCGGGCTCGAGGGGTTCGAGGACCGCTACCCGCACGAGCTCTCGGGCGGGATGAAGCAGCGCGTGGCCATCGCCCGCAGCCTCGCCTACCAACCCGGGATCCTGCTGATGGATGAACCGTTCGCGGCCCTCGACGCGCAGACCCGGGAGCAGCTGCAGGAAGAGCTGCTGCGGATCTGGCGAGCCACCGACACCACGGTCGTCTTCATCACCCATGGCATCGAGGAAGCGGTCTACCTCGGCCAGCGGGTGGCCGTCCTGAGCTCGCGGCCCGGGCAGCTCAAGGCACTGGTCGACATCGACCTCGGCGAACGCGAGGCCACCACAGACCTGCGGTCCGACCCGCGCTTCGTCCACTACCGGCACGAGGTCTGGACCCTCCTGCACGACGAGGTCCGCAGGGCGCAGGACGCCGGTCACCTCAAGATCCAGCCCGACGGCACAGAGAAGGCAGCCTGATGAGCACAGCAACCCTCGACACAGCAGGCGACCTCGCGGGATCGGGGGGTCTGGACTCCCAGGATCTCGGCGCCTCAGCCGGGCCGACCCTCACCGGGGCGGTGACCCCGCGGCATACCAGAGCTCGTCGCGTCACGCGGGGCATCGGGCGGCTGGCCCGGCGGTCGGCGGCCGTCGTGCTGTTCCTGCTGCTGTGGGAGTACGGCACGCAGCACCTGCTGGACCCGGCCCGCAAGGTGTTCCTCCCACCGCTGCACGAGGTACTTCAGGCCTGGTGGGGCCTGGTCCAGAGCGGCCAGCTCCAGCAGCACGTGGCCGCGAGCCTGAGCCGTTCCGCGATCGGGTTCAGCTTCGCCGTCGTCGCCGGCATCGGCCTGGGACTCGTGGTGGCCTGGTACGACGGGCTGCGCGAGTTCCTCACCCCGCTGCTGGAGGCCTTCCGCAACACCGCCGCCCTCGCGCTGCTGCCGGTCTTCGTCCTGCTGCTCGGCATCGGGGAGACCAGCAAGATCGCGATCGTCGCCTACGCGAGCTTCTTCCCGGTGCTGCTCAACACGATCGCCGGCGTCCGGACCGTGGACCCACTCTTGGTCAGGGCGGCGCGCTCCCTGGGACTCGGGAGCCTGAGGCTGTTCCAGAAGGTCGTGCTGCCCTCGGCGGTGCCCACCATCTTCACAGGCGTCCGGATGGCCGGCACGGCCTCGATCCTCGTCCTCATCGCCGCCGAGATGGTGGGCGCCAAGGCCGGACTGGGCTACCTGATCGTGAACGCCCAGAGCAGCTTCCAGATCCCGGACATGTATGCCGGGATCCTGACCGTCTCCCTGTTCGGACTCCTGGTCAACACCGTGCTCGTCCGGCTCGAGCGGCACTTCTCCCGCTGGCGCGGCGCCCACTCGGCCCGCTGACCATCGCCACAAGAACCCTTGGAAGGAAACACGATCCATGTCTTCAACTCCCACGTCGGCGGCGCCCAGAGCGCTCCATCTCAACGCCTTCATCCTGTCCACCGGGCACCACGAGGCAGCCTGGCGTCACCCTGACGTCGAACCGGCCCGGGCCCTCACCCTCCAGCACTATGTCGACATCGCCCGGACGGCCGAGCGCGGCCTGCTCGACTCGGTCTTCTTCGCCGACGGCGTCGCCCTGCACGGCAACGTGAAGCACAACACGCACAGCGCGTTCGAACCGCTCACCCTGCTGTCGGCCCTGGCCGCCTCGACGACCCACGTGGGGCTCATCGCCACGGCGTCGACGACCTACAACCACCCGTACACGCTGGCTCGTGCGTTCGCCTCGCTCGACCACCTCAGCGGCGGACGGGCCGGGTGGAACATCGTCACCAGCGCCGGGCAGGACGAGGCCGGAAACTTCGGCCTGAAGAGTCGCCCGGACCACGAGGCGCGGTATGCGCGGGCAACCGAGTTCGTCCAGCTCGCCCAGGCGCTGTGGGACTCCTTCGACGACGAGGCCGTCATCGCGGACAAGGCGTCCGGCATCTACGCCGACACCAACCTGATCGCCCCGATCAACCACAAGGGCGAGCACTTCGAAGTCCGCGGCCCGCTCAACATCCGCCGGCCCGTCCAGGGCTACCCGCTGCTCGTGCAGGCCGGGTCCAGCGAGTCGGGCAAGGAGTACGCAGCCCGGTTCGCCGAGGCCGTCTTCACCGCACAGCAGACCTTGGAGGAGGCGCAGGAGTTCTACGCCGACCTCAAGGCCCGCCTCGCCGCGCACGGTCGTCGACCCCAGGATCTGCTCGTGCTCCCCGGCATCAGCCCCATCATCGGCAGGACCGAGGAAGAGGCGAAGGCGAAGGCGGCCGAGCTCAACGGCCTGATCAACCCGGCGTACGGCCTAGCGCAGCTTTCGACCATGCTCGACCACGAGCTGACCGAAGCCGACCTCGACGGGCCGCTACCCCCCGTGGCGGCGGGCACCGAAGGCAACCAGAGCCGCAAGCAGCTCGTGCTCGACCTGTCCGCCCGCGAGGGCCTCACGGTCCGCCAGCTCATCGAGCGGCTGGCCGGCGGGCGCGGTCACCGAGTGTTCGCCGGCACCGCCGTCCAGGTGGCCGACCAGATCCAAGGGTGGTTCGAGGAGGGCGCGGCGGACGGCTTCAACATCATGCCGCCGACACTTCCGGCTGGGCTCGACGACTTCGTCGAGCAGGTCGTCCCTGAGCTGCAGCGGCGCGGGCTGTTCCGCACCGAGTACACGAGTAGCACGCTGCGGGAGCACTACGGGCTGGCCCGCCCGGCCAACCCCAACCTCAGTCGGCAGCACCAAAGGCAACATCGCCAGACCGACCAGGACCAGACCGGTCGGGACCACACCGACCGGGACCATACCGAGCAGGGTCAGACCGAGCAGGACCTCACGACGAAGGAGAACGCCGCATGACCGCCATCGCCACCGACCGGGATGTCCGCAAGATCACCGGACGCATCGGCGCCGAGATCGTCGGCGTCGACATCACCGCCGACCTGGACGCGGACACGGTCGAGTTCCTCAACCAGGCGCTCTTGGAGCACAAGGCGCTCGTCTTCCGCCGCGCCCCGCTCACCGACGAGCAGCAGGAGCGGTTCGCCGCCCACTTCGGCCCTCTCACGACAGCCCATCCGACCGTCGCTTCCGCGCCAGGTGCACCCCGAATCCTGCCCGTGGACAGCGAGAAGGGCATCGCCAACCACTGGCACACCGACGTCACCTTCGTGCAGTCCCCGCCGAAAGCCACGACGCTGTCCAGCAAGGTCGTTCCACCGCACGGTGGCGAGACGCTGATCGCCAACACCGGCGCGGCATACCGAGAGCTGCCCGAGCCGCTGCGGCTTCTCGCCGACTCGCTCTGGGCGATCCACACCAACGACTACGACTACGCCAAGCCCGAGGAGGCCCTCGACGACCAGGCGAAGGACAACCGCAGGGAGTTCACCTCCATCGCCTACCGGACGGCCCACCCCGTCGTGCGCGTGCACCCAGAGACTGGGGAGAAGGGGCTCTACCTCGGCGGCTTCGCCCAGCGACTGGTCGGGCTGTCCGCCTCGGAGAGCCGCGACCTGATCCGGCTCTTCCAGTCCTACATCACCCGGCCGGAGAACATCGTGCGCGTCGCGTGGGAACCCGACCAGCTCGTCATCTTCGACAACCGGATCACCCAGCACTACGCCATCGACAACTACGACCACCTGCCACGCCGCCTTCACCGGGTGACCGTCGCGGGCGACGTGCCGGTGAGTCTCATTGGCGAGAAGAGCAGAGTCATCGAAGGGGACGCATCGCACTACACAGCGGCGCAGTGAGCGACATGCCGGTCGCAGGTCGTGCGACTCCTCACCGTTGGCTCCCCCGGGCGAGGGGCTCCTCACCAGACGCGGACCTTGAGGGTCACGCTGACACTGCCTGAGTGGTCCGTGTGGGCGGGGAGGTACCAGCGGTACGAGCTATAGCCGCGGGTGGTGGGCTTGATGGTGGCCGACGCCGTGCTCGAGCTGCCCAGCGTGCGGGTCGTCAAGGTCACCCACCGGGTGCCGCTCCAGCGCTGCAGTGACACCACCCGTCCTGCATGGTTCGGCGAGACGGAGATGGTCAACGACACGGTTCCGCCGAGACCCAAGGAGGTCCGGCTCGCCGTGATGCTCGTCACCGGGGCAACGGACACGGTCCGAGCGACGCTGTACGAACCCCCGGTCGTGCCACTCCCGGCATACCCCACGCGGTAGCGCGTGTTGACAGTCGGCTTGGCGGTCAAGGCAAAGGTCCCTGTCGAGGAGGTCGTGGTCGAGGCGACCCTCGACCAGGTCGTCGCACCCAGCTTCTGGGCGTACAGGTTGACCGCACGACCGGTCAGGACCTTGCCGGAGAGAGTGAGAGCTCCTGAGGCGCGCACTGAGGAGCCGTACCGGATGGTCGACGGCACGATGAGCGACGCGGCCGTCTGGGTGGTGGTGAGCGCTGTCGGCAACGAGACGTTGCCCAGCGCGTCGAAGGACCGGACGTTGTAGGTATAGCGACGACCCGCGACCAGGCCCGTCGAGCTCGCCGTCACACCGGTCCCGGAGTAGAGCGTCACACCGGTCCCGGTGGTCAGGTCAGTGCGGGCCACGACGACCTTGGCGAAGTCGAAGGCCGACGGGTTCGTCCACCGCAGCGTGGCGGTGTCGTATGCCGGTGTGCTGGCTAGAGCGGTCACCCGGGGTGGAGCGGTGGAGTCGCCCACCAGGACGCCCTGCGCCGCGCCGGCAGTGCCACTACCCGCGCCGTTGTTGCCGTACACGGCGATGGACCAGCTCTGGCGTCCCGGGAGGTCTCCGAAGCTGACGTGGGTCGTGGTCCCGGGCAGACGCACGGTCCGGAGCACGAGCCCGTCCCCGGAGGTGGCCGTGGCGACCCACTCGGTCACCGGGTTCGACCACGGGCTCGTGCGCCACGTGGCATCGACAGTGTTGTCGTGCGGCGTCGTCACCGTGAGGTCGCTCGGCGGCGAGGGCCGCCCATTGGACGCGGCCCCTCCGTGCACCCCGACGAGCACCTTCTCACCGTGGTTGCCGTTGAGGTCGTAGATGTTCAGGAACAGGTCGTACTCGTCACCTGAGTCCGGCAGGCTGATCGACTTCGCGATGCTGCTCGCTGAGGTCATCAGCGTCCCCAAGCGGAGCGAAGGTGCGGTCGGCTGACCGCTCGGACGCAGGGAGTAGGAGAAGCTGCTCAGGTCGACGTAGTCAGGCTTGGGCAGTCGCACGGTGACGTTCGTGGGTCCGTCTGCGGTCCAGGTGACCGGCTCGGGGACGCTCGGCGTCCCGTTGCTGTCCGGGAGGGTGGTGACGGTGACTTCGGAGGGGTCGGAGAGGTTGTCGTTGACGTCCTTGGCCCGCACGCGGACGGTCCGCGTGGCGTCGCCCTTGATACGCCAGGCGCACGACGCCTTGTCGGCACCGAGGCTCGGACAGGCAGTAGTGGCGCCCGTCGCCGGGTCTACGAGCTCGGCCACGGCGACGGCAAGGTCGGCATCCGAGGGGTTCGTCCAGCGAGCGGTGACGCTGTAGCTGCCGCCTTCCGCGGTGAGCCCCGTCACGGCTCCGGGGGGCGTCGCGTCGAGCAGGGTACGGAAGGTGCGCGTCACAGGAACCGACACGTTGCCGACCCGATCCTGAGTCCAGATCGAGATGGTGTAGGTCGAGCCCATCGCCAGGTTGCCCGGCCGGAGCTCGGTCGTGGTGAAGAATGACGCGTCACCCGGAAGCGCGGCAGGGGTGTCGCCGGGAGCGATCGTGAAGGCCACGCCGCGGTAGTCGTCGTCCGTGGGTGGCGTGAACGTCACGACGGCGGAACGGAACGCGGGGCTGACGGACACGTCGGTCACGACGCCGGGCGGGTCGAAGTCGAGGCGAGCCACCGTGCTCCAGCGGCTGTAGTTGCCCCGGAAGTCGAGCGAGAAGACGCTGAGACCGTAGTCCTGGCCACGGACCGGGTTCGGCACACTGACGTCGTGGAGCCCAGTGCCGGGCCCCACGTCCAGACCAACGCCCTGGACCGGCGTCAGGGGCGGGGTCGTCCCGACCGAGTACAGCACCACCGTGTGGTCGAAGTCGATGGCCGTGTCATCCCACCAGGCGCTGGGGTCCTGGTAGGTGAGCCGGACCTGCTCGTGGTCGGTGTAGAGCCTGCGGTCCGTGGGCAGGGGTGGCGGCGTCGTGTCCGGTGCCGCGGCCGCGGTCGCGACCGAGCCAGGTGTCCACGAGATTGCTGCGGTGTTGGGTCCGGCATCCACGGCGTAGCTCTCGAAGACCGCGAAGGTCCACTGCTCACCCGGCACGAGCAGCGTGCCGCCGATCTGGAAGACGGTCGCGGACGCCCCAGCGAACTCGCCGTCCCATAGGTCGCGCGGTGGCTGTGACCCTCGCTTGGCGCGAACGATGTATCCATAGGGCTGGAAGGGGTCCATGCCGCCCAGGGTCACCCGGCCCTCACCGGGCGTCGCGGTGATCTGCGGGGCTGCCGCCTCCGGCACGCCGGCGCCGTCGGTGACCCGCACCACGGTGGCGCCGCTGGTGACCAGCACGTCACCCGATTCGTCAGCCTGCGCCTGCCGGCCGAGGTCGTACATGGCACGCAGAGCCCCGAGGCCACCACCGGGATGGAGCACCATCGCCGCGGTGTCGGGCGCGTGCAGGCGGCCGGTCCAGATGCCGTCGCGGGCCCGCAGGGCGCTCGTGGGATGCCCACCCGTGAGCAGTGTGTCGATGCTTCCGCCGAGGCCCACCCGACGAAGCCCGTCGTTCGCGACCAGCAGGGAGGAGCCGTCGAGGCCCAGGTCGGTCGGTGGGGCGGCGAAGCCCGCCAACGACACGGCTGCGGTGCCGTCGGGCTGCGTGACGACGACTCGCGCATCCGCAGCATCCGCGATGGCCAGTCGGCCGTCGGGGAGTACCTCGACATCCGAAGCCGTCGCCGAGATGGGAAGAACCAGCGCGGGTCCGCTGACCGGCACGCGCACGACGCGTCCTGCATCGTTGACGACGTATGCCGTCCCGTCTGGTGCGGCGGCGACCTTGCCCCGCGTCGTCAGCGGAGGGAGCGTGACGCGGGTGTGCAGTCGACCGTCGGCATCCACCTCGCGGACCATGCCGCTCGCGGTAGCGAACACCAGGCGCGTGTCGTCGATCGGTGCGGCGCCACGGAGGCTGCCGGTGAAGCCCTCAGCAGCCAGGACACCGTCCGGCGACCAGTTCTGGGCCGGGTCGACACCGAGGAGCCGGGAGGAGCTGGTCGGCGTGAGGCGCACGACCTGGTCGCCGATGTCAGGTCGCAGGACTGCGACCGTGGCGCCCTCCCGGCTGTCGACAGGACCGGCGTAGGCGCCGCGCGACGTCACGCTGACCACGCCACCGATCGGGAAGGTGCCGACCATCTGGTACTCCCTCGACGAGACCGTCAAGGTGTTGCCGTCAAGGCTGATGCGTCCGACCGATGCCATCGAGGTGTTCGTGGCCGGCTGCCCACCGGACTTGAGGCCGTCGGACGGGGAGCCGGTGCCGGCGACCCTCTCCCCGACCCCTGACTCGCTTACCCTGTAGATGCCATCGCGCTGCTCGGCGTGGTCCAGGACATAGGCCGTGGTCCCGTCAGCAGTGACCACGATGTCGCTGATGCGCATGGCCGTCGTGCCTGGAACGACCGAGGAGCTGCCGTCCGGAAGGATGCGCTCGACGAAGTTGGAGCCGGCAACCCAGACGACGCCGTCAGCGCCCACAGCTATGGCGTTGTCAGGGTCCTGGCTCTGGGTCAGGAGCCGGCTCCGGGCTCCCAATGCGTCGAGACGGTCGACACCCCACCGTGTGAGGAGGTAGGTCGTGCCGTCGTGCACGGCCACGTCGAGGGCCCCGTGCTGCAGATCCGGGTCGAACGTCTCGACCACGGTGACGTGATCGCGCACCGGGTCCACCCGCAGCAGGTCATCGCTGTTGACCACCAGCACCGACCCGTCCGGGGCCAGCGTCAGGCGCTCGACATACCCTGCTTGGGCGCGTGACGCGGGCCCCGACCACCCGGGCCCGCCGCCGACAACCACGTTGGACGACCCGGTCGACGCCGGGGTGCCGTCGCCGGGAGCCGCCGCAGCGGATGCACCGGGGAGAACGAGCACCGCGGCAAGGAGGGCGGGCACGAGCGCCATCGTCGTGGTAGCGCGGCGCACCGGTCCTCCAGAGATGTGTGGAATGAGCGGGTTGAGGCTAACCCGCGGCACAGGCGGGCGAGCCCAATCCGGGACAACTCCGACCGAACGGCCGACCTGTCGGGGTCCGGGCTGCCATGCCAGGGCGCAGGAAGAGCAAGGCCAAGACGTTCGCGTCACGACGGAGACCACGAGCCAGCCCATAGCGGTGGAGTGCCTCACTGGCGAAGGAATCCGACTCGCGACGCCCGAGATGCGGATCGCGAGGAGCGCTCTTCCTGAGACCTATCTCGTCTCCCTGGTCGGCTACGTGCGGTGCTGCGCAAGGTAAGAGCGAGCCAGCTCGGCGGGGGCGTGGACCAGCCACGCATCGAGCAATGCCTCTCGAAGGTCGGTTTCGCTCGCATTCGCCAGCTGCACCAGGACCGCCGGATACCCCTCGAAGTGCGGGATCGTGAACAGGTAACCGCGGTGTGCCTGGAGAAGCGACTCCTTGTCCTCAAGCCCATCGGTCACCAAGGCAAGGATGGGACCCTCGGGCACCGGATCGCCAGCGAAGCGCCTGATGTCGGCCTTGCTGAACGGACGCTCCCAGGCGAACACCTGGCCCGCCACCGCCCACGTGCGCTGGCCGTGCCTGACCCCTACGGAGGTCTGCGGCAGCATCGCCGCAAGCCGTTCGACGCCCCCGAGATCGGCCATCGTGCCAGCCTAGCGCCGCACGTGGTCAGTCGTCGTACTAGGCGTTGCTGTCCCAGACAACCTCGAAGAGGTGCCCGTCGGGATCGGTGAAGTAGCCGGAGTAGACGCCGAAGGGCCGCATGTGGGCCGGGGCGGTCAGCGTCGCGCCCGCGCGGCTGGCTTGCTCGAGCATCGCGTCGACCTCTTCTCGGGATGTGGCCGGGAGGCCGAGACTGAACTCGGTCGAGCTCGGGTGACCAGGTGGCAGGTTGGCATCTTTGGCTAGGTTCGTGCGCTCGTAGAGGCCGAGCTTCTGGCCACCCTCGAGGGTGACGAAGGCGATGGTCCCGTCCGCGCCGGTGACCTCATCGTGGAACTCGCCGCCCACCACTCCCTCAGTCGGCCAACCCAGCCCATCACGGTAGAAGCTCAGGGCCCGGTCGAGGTCATCGACACCCAGGGTGATGAAGAAGATCTGCGCTCGCATGCGGGGCTCCTGTCACGAGGGGAGGAATGACCGACGATTTTCGTGGTCGCCGTGCGAAAGGGAGGAGAACAGTCTGCCTCCCTTGGAGGACAGCGTCAGACCACTCCTGCTCCGGGTCTGCTCCAAGCGATCACGCCCCGCGAGGAGGGGGTAGGCGGCGGTGTGACTCATCAGCCTTCGTCTGCGGCAGTGTCCAGCCGCTGCGACAGAATCGGATGGTCGGAGGAGTCGTCGACCGTAAGCACGATGAGTGGACTGTGTTGGAGCATGTCCGGAACGTCCGTGCGACCCCATCGCCTGGCGGCCGCCTCGATGAAGGGCCGGCGTTCGCTGGGATCAGTGATGACTCGCGCCGTCGCGGGCACGTCCGCGATGACCGACTGCTTCAGGTGGATAGCGACGTGGGGGTCGGCTTCGATGTTGTAGATCCAGTCACGCGTACGGTCAGCCCGCGGCATCCCGGTAATGAACAGTTGGCCGTGGTCGTTGTGCAGGAAGATCTCGATGCGCCGCAGTTGGCCCGTCCGCCGGCCCGTCGTCGTCAGATCGATGACCTGACTCTTGTTCAACGCGGCCCGGGTGGCTTCATTCAAGAAACGCTCGGTGGCCATAACGCGATCCTCTCGACTGAACGGTCCCGGCCGTTCTCCCTGCGGGCAAGGACTTGTACCGGTACCCATGTGTGAACAGGTCCATGGCTCTCGTTAGTCCCTACGGACTGGGCAGCGGTCCAGAAACGGCGGTTAGACGCTTTCCGGTTCGCGGATGTCCGCACGTTCCGAACAGGATTGCGGCATGCCTGAGCCTCCAGTAGGTGGTGGCTGAAGAAGGTCAGTGGTGCTCACAACGAAGGGGCGCTTCATGACCAACGCACAGCGGTCGGGTCGCGGAGCTGGGACTCCAAGCGCTGCCCCAGACGCGACGTCCACGCAGAACCGGCACTTCGGCGCGTCTGCAGCCCGCTTGAAGGCGCTGGACCAAACCCTGCATAGTCCGGCCGGCCGACATCATCGTCGTGCCCACTGCTCCCTCGTGATCTCGAACCGGAAGCCACCACGCTCCGCGCCCTCGACGCCCTGCATGTCGTCAGGCGTCGGGAGCGTCTCGACGACGGACATGCCGACCTTCTCCATCACCTTCTGCGAGGCGACGTTCACGGCCATCGTCTCGCCCCATACCGTGTTGACGTCGAGTTCTGAGAAGCCCTTGTCCACAAGCGCCTTCGAGCCCTCGGTCGCGTACCCCTTGCCCCAAGCGTCCTGGCGGAGTCGGTACCCGAGTTCGACCTCGTCCTGCGGGCCCGTCGGCTCTGGGCGCAGCTGGAACCAGCCGATGAAGGCACCGGTCTCCTTCTCGTAGGCAGCGAACAGTCCGAACCGGCCGTTCCACCGCTCGTAGGTGTTGAGGACGCTCGGGATCACCTGATCGCGGACGAGGGCGGGCGGCAGCGTCGGCTCGCCACCGGTGAGGTAGCGCATCACTGCGGGGTCACTGTCCAGCTCGATCAGCAGGTCCGCGTCCTGCGCAGTGAACTGGCGCAGCACCAGGCGCTTGCTCTCGACGAAGTCGCTCATGGCTGAAGCATGCCCAAGATGGTTCGCATCGCCAAACGACTTTCGGTCGAGCCAGCCCTTCTGCGCAGGAGCAGCCCCCCTCGCGATCATGGGTTCCCGGGCTCTCGCAGGCAAGACTGCTGGGGCAGACAGACACGGAACACACGGCAGGGTCTGCCGCACAGACAGGTGACGCGAGGCGTTCAGCCCCCTAGCCCGCTCGCGGCGGTGTGACGCAGCACGTCGTCTGTCAGCGGGGTTCGCAGTGCAAGTGAAGGACCTTCGGCTACCGAGGTTCTACCCTTGTCGGTTAGCGCGCACCTATCATGCGCAGGGTGAGCGACAGTGGATACTTCGCCGCCTTGGCCGAGCCGCCCAGTCGGGCCGCCGTGCAGGACATCGTCGCGGTTGCTGAGCCGATCTTGGCGGTCTATCGACGCGGCGTGCCCCTTTACGACTTCCTGTCCGAGGTCGCCGACTCGACGCAAGTGGAGTTGGTCTTCTCATGTGATGCGTCCAGCGTGCGAGCCGCTGCCACCCTCCTGGCGACGCTCCAACTGGCTGTAGATGCGGCGACTACAACCGTCGAGTACGTAGAGGAGACCGAGTACAACGGGGGTGAGATCGACCATTCCTTGCTAGAGCAGTTTGCAGCCACGCCGCTCTTTGAGTTGGAGATCGTCGAATTGGCCAACGGCTCGATAAGGGGGCGTCTCAAATTCCTGAGAACACGCGATGGCCGGGGGAAGTTGCTCAACGTGGCGCTCATCGTGTCGATCGTGCTGAGCGCGGTCATCACGGTCATCCCAAGTCTCGTGATCACAGTCCTCGACGCCGCCAACGAGCTCACCCGCGACGAGAGGGACGCCAAAATCAGGCGCCTCGAGGAGGAGGTGACCGAGTTGCAGCGGGACGCTGCCCGGCAAGTCGCGAGCAACGTGGAACTCCGAAGCCGGATGGAACGCCTTGAGCACATCGACAATGTTTCGGCAATACGGAGCACAGAGGTCGTCGTGGAGTTGGAGGTCGCGGCATAACTCCTCGCCTTAGCGAGGGCGTTGAGCTGGCGGTTTGCTGGTCGTCCCGTATCTCGTTGGGGACTCTACGGGATTCGGGACGTGATGGCCGCTTGGCGATGGTTGCCCGTTTCCGAGGTCCTGGTGGGGGGCCGTTGATCCCATATCCGCCGGTCAGGTGAGCATCGGCATGGCCATGAGGGCGGCGCGTGGCGCAACGGCTCCCCTCAGCCATCCGGGTGCATAGGGAACTGGTGGAATGCCTTCGGCGCAGAACCCGGCCCGACCTGAGTTGAGCTCAGTGTCGATCATGCCGCGGCCCGGCAATATGGGTCGCCCATAACCAAGGTCAGGATGGTCCGCTGGCCGTGATGTGAGGCACCTTGGACCACCTGGGGGCGCGCCGAAGTGCCGACGACCGGAAGCGGGGTCCGCTGCGGGTGACTTACGCACGACGATGCTCCGCAAAGAAACCGCAGGCCAGCAGAGACTTCTGAACTGCCCCGCATCAGCGCGCGTCGACTGCGGACGTGGGTGCCGCCCTTAGAGTTTGACTGTGTCGAGGAAGAAGGATGGCCGCAGCCGAGGACGTGAGCCGCAGCGACGACACCCCACCTCACCACCGGTCGGCCAGTCGCAGGGGGCGCAGGAGCAGAAGCTGTTCCAGAGTCTGCGTGCGGCGTTGCGATCGAGTGAGCCCTTGGATCTACTGGCAATCGTCAGTGGGTTCCTCGAGGTCACCGATCCACGCAGCCGGGATCCGTTCGCACCGGACGAGCAGCGAACCAGTCTCGCGGATCTGGTCGAGTCCTTCATCGAGACGCCGTACGCCGAGACCACTGCCGCGCTGACCGCGGTCAGGGCTCTGGTCCCCGACGAAGTTCTTGCTGCCCGAATCGGACGCGGGCTCGAGGGTCGCCGGCACCCGATGCCGGACTGGCTGAGCGGGCTCGGCCGGGCCCAGATCGACCCAGAGGTGTGGTTCATGACCCACGTGCTCGGGGACGGGGACGACTACCTGATCGGCGTCACGCTGCCGTCGGGGCAGGCGCTGTCGGCGTTGGTGTACGTCGACCACAACATGGGCACGGTGGTGAAGGACGCGTTCGTGGTCCCCGAGGCGGTGCAGGACCTGGCGATCAAGATGGGGACGCTGATCGACGACGCGGACCAGTCGTTGACGCGCACTGATCCGGCCACGGCACGCGCGGTGATCGAGACAGCGATCGACTCCGGCTCCCGGCTCTACCCGCCGCTGTCGTCGGAGAGCTGGCCGATGTGCCGGCCGTTGGTGGAGTGGATGCTCCGGATGCTGCCGGCCGGAGGCGTGGTCCCGGAACGGAAGGAGTGGACGCAGGAGGGGACGGCCGCGGTGGCGGCCGAGTTCTTCGCCTCCCCGTTCGGCGCGGCTCTGGACGATGAGGAGCATCGCGGCCTGCTGCAGAGCGTGCTGTGGTTCTGCACCGGCAGCGCGACCGGGGACCCGTGGCGGTGGAGCCCAGTAACAGTGGAGATGCTGGTCGACTGGTTCCCGCGCAAGGTGATCGCCGAGCCGGCGCACATGGCGAAGCTGCCCGGCTTGGTGCGCGCCTACATCCGCTACTGCCACGACCGTGACCACATCCGCGGCGACCTCACCGAGGAAACTCTTGCGGCGGTTGACCGGTGGGAGCCGGAGTACCTGCAGCGGATCCGCGGCGACCGGCAGCAGGCGATTCCGGGTCTGGCCGAGGCGATCCTGCAGTCCGAGCGGGTCGAGCACCTCAGCGACGAGGAGGTCTACCTGGAGTACATCGCCGACGAGGTCGGCGGCGTCGAGACGCTGATGAGGCTCGACGCCCAGCCGCTCGCGGACGAGGAGTTCGATTGGAGCGGTATTGGCGAGGAGGTCAGGCCGACGGTGCAGGCGATCTTGGACGAGTGCGATGCCTGTGCCGACGCGATCCTGGACGTCGAGCACCGGACCGCGATGCGTCGCTTCCTCGCCACAGCCGCGAGCAATGACGCCGTCCTCTTTCGGCGAAAGGGTTCACCTGTTCGCGGCGCCGCGGCGGTGGCCTGGGTGATCGCCACGGCGAACCGCACCGTCGGTTCCTACCGGTCCACGATGACCGGCAAGGACCTGCTCGCCCACTTCGGGATCACCGGGTCGGTCTCGGACCGGGCCCACTCGCTCATCCGTGCAGCCGGGATCGACCACCGGCTGACCTATGGCTCGCTGCGAGTCGGTGATCCTCGGCTCCTGGTCTCCCGACGTCGCCGCGAGCTCATCGACGAGCGCGATCGGGCCCTCGGGGGGGACTGAGCGAGATGGACGACCGAGAAGCGCTGATGCGGCTGCCGTCACTCGCGTACCGGGGCGATGGTCGAGGCTGGTGACTGTCCTTGGCCAGGCGCCGTGGCCGACCGACTCCCTGCAGCTGATCGGCGACGCCCTGCTGGCAGCGATCTCCGACGGTATCGGCGATGCGCTTAGGCTCGCTCGCGCGTGTGTCAACGCCCTCGAAAAGCGGCGCTGGGAGGGTGACCACGAACTGGGCGCAGGCCCTGGCAGCGGCTCTGGGCGTCGGCCCGACCCCGATGCTTCGGCCGTTGCCGGTGGAGTTGGAGGAGCTCGCCTCCATCCTGGAGGGCGACCCTGTCTACGGCGGTGGCCGAATCGACGTCCGCACCGGGGAAGCGCCCGCGGCTGGTTGGCGGCTGAGGGCTACACGCCGGTGCGGCGGTCGGACTAACTCAGCGGCATCATGCACCGCAATTTCACTCCGACGTCGCTACGTCGGGGGTACGACGAGCGCGGGGTCGACGACTTCCTCGACCAAGTGGTCGAGACCCTCCTCTACTAGGAGCAAGTGTCCAGCCCGGTCCGCAGGCACCCGCCTCATTAGCCAGGCCGGAGCCCGAAGGCCTCGCGGGCCGAGCCACGCGCTGGCTTCGAGGTGACCCGGCGTGCGGAAATCCGTTTCTCACAGATGCTCCGTCGCTACGGACTCGCGGCGGAAAGGGCTATGTCGCCTACGGCCCACGCGAGTGCGTCAGCAACCGCGGCGGCCTGCATATCGATCGGCGACTAAACCCGGCGGGCAGGTGGTCACCCGACTACTCGGAGCTCATGGCGGCGCAGGGTTGTGAGCCTGCCGCAACGTTCAGGAATCCGGAGGGGACCAGAACGCACCCGTGAGGACGCCGGTGGCGCGTCGCTTTGGTCACGGTATGCATCGTGCTAGCGAAAAAGCGATCGAAGCACTTACCAAGTCACTCGCCGGTGATCCCGTCGAGAGCCTCGCGAAGCAGGTCCGCGTGTCCGTTGTGACGCGCATACTCCTCGATCATGTGCAGGTAGATCCAGCGGATGTCCCGAGTGCGCTCCGGGTGGTCGCCACGGCTCGGCACGACCATGTCGAGAGGCTTGTCGGCTACCGCTTCACGGGCCGCCTCAATCTCCCGTCCATACGCCTCCAGGTTGCTCTTGGCGTCGGCACTCGCGGTCGCGAGAAAGTCGGCGCCATTCTGGTCCGGGTCGTAGGGGAAATCAAGGGTCTCACCATTGGCATGCATCCGAAACCACCAGCGCTCGACCTCCGTTACATGCCGCACCAGTCCCAGCAGCGACAGGGTCGAGGGCGGCACCGCCTGTTCCTTCAACTGCGGCGCAGTCAGGCCGGCGCACTTCATCAACAGCGTCATCCGGTGGTAGTCGAGGAACTGCTCGAGGGCGGCACGTTCGCCGCCGATCCGGTCCGGCTCGACACGCTTGACGTTAGGGGCTGTCCACTCGTTGTCCACGACATCCGACCCAACCACACTCGGCGGGCGTGCGGGCGTGCGGGCGTGCGGGCGGCGTCCGGCCCCAGGCCGCGGCCAGCTACGCATCCGGCGCCCCACTCGGCCGGCGAGAGAGCCGGGACAAGTCACCCTGTCGGTCAGCTGCTGCCAGACCTTGCGAGGCGAAATGGTCGCCCTTCGGCCGTGGATGAGTTGGTGCGCCCTGTGGTGAGAGACGTGGAGTCCCTCACAGATGTCACGCATTGCCGCGATGCTCAACATTGCCGCCAGGCTGCGTGTTCCCTCGGCGTGGGACGTCGAGACGACCAGCACCGTGGTGGTGCTGCGGACCTTGGCTCCTCGCGCGCACGCGATGTTGAAGGAGGCAGGTGAGCTGCAAAGGGGCGATCTTGGCCATCATCCGCAGTTGGCGCCCTCACCTGCTCGAGGAGTTCGGCCCCGGACCGATCGTCGCGGCCACGGTGTTGTGCGCGTGGTCCCGCCCCGGCCGCGTCCATTCCGAGGCGGCGTTCGCGATGCTCGCCGGCGTGGCACCTATCCCCGCGAACAGCGGCCAGGTCACCACGCGGTACCGGCTGAACCGGTTTGGGGAGGCAGCTCAACACGGTACTCCACACCATCGTCCAGATCCGGATCCAGTACCAACCAGCCGCACGTGACTACGTCGCTCGGTCGAACCGCTGAGGGAAAGACCAGCCGCGAGATCAAACGCTGCCTGGCTCGCTACGTCGCACGCGACCTCTACCGCCTGCTGAAACGCGGGCCGCAGCTGCTTGACGAAGCATGGGAGCGTCGCCCATCCGGATCGCGGCCTGCTGGGTGTTTGGATTGCACCGGTAGGAGCGTTCAGCTCAGGGGATCCTCCGCTTCGTCGGCCGCCGTCAGTTCACGTCCCAGCTGGGACGTGAACTGCGGCTTCGCGCGTGTGCACTGGCCGAGGGCTGAGGGTGGTGACGCTGACCCCTGCCGCCAGGAGCAGGACGCCGGTGGCGACGGCTAGGGCGGTGCCGTACCCCGCAGACAGGGCTGTGGCCGGGGCGGCCTGAGCGTACTGGGTGCCGGTGGCGACGGTGGCCGCTACGCCGGCCAGGACCGCCAGACCCAAGGCGAGGCCGATCTGCTGGGCGGAGTTGAGCAGGGCTGAAGCGATGCCGGCCTAGCCCGCCGGTTCTCACAGCAGTTGCGCGGCGATCCCCCGGGCCTGGAAGTCGGCCCACTGCGCGAGCGACCACCCGAATCCGTTGACGAGGGTGTCGTAGAGCTCGGGCGTGAGGTAGGCGACGAGGACGTCGCGTGCCTGCTCGACCGTCACGCCCGCGCGCAGGTGCGGAGCGAGCGCCTCGGCGTTGTGCGCCATCCGCAGGAGCGTGAGTTCCCGGACCTCCTCCAGGAGCCGCGCGAGGTCGGGGTCGGCGCTGGCCGCGGCGCGTGCCATGATCAGCAGCGGCGCCCCCCTCCGGACGACGTCGCGGCCGATGGTCGTCCACGCGGCGATGATGGCGCGCGGGTCGCCCGACGCCGCGGCCGCGGCCCGATCCGAGCGGTGCTCCGCCGGCTCGGGCTCCATTCCCTCGAGGGCCTCCTCGATCAGCGCCCGGACCAGGCCCGTCTTGCCGCCGAACGACTTGTAGATCGTCTCGACGGAGACCCCCGCACCTTCGGCCACCGCGGCGACGGTCGTCACGGCATACCCGTGCACGAGGAACAGGTCGGCGGCGGTGTCGAGCACGCGCCGCCGGCGTCCCGCAGCGGCCGCCCGGCGCCGGCTCATGTCGTAGGTCCGGCGGCCCTTGACATCGCTCATGGGCGGGCGGACCATCCTATCCATTGGTTGCAATTGACTGTAACCAATGCTATCCCAAGCACCAGGAGACCCGCCGTGACCACCCAGAACCCCCCAGCGCAGCGAACACCGCAGGCCGTCGTCGCCCATCTGGTCGAGCGCACGAACGCTCACGACCTCGACGGCCTGGTCGCCTGATTCGCTCCCGACTACGTCCTGACGAACCCCGTGCATCCCTCCCGCAGCTTCGTCGGCATCGCCCCCGTGCGCTCGAACTGGGAGAAGTTCTTCGCCGCGATCCCGGACATCCACATCACCGTGTCGCGCACCGCCTGCGACGGCGAGGAGGTGTGGGTCGAGCAGTCCATGACCGGCACCCGCCTCGGCGGAGCCGCCCACGACCTGCGCGGCGTCATGGTGCTTACCGTCCGCGACGGTCTCGTCCGGGCCAACTCGTTCTACGTCGAGCCCGTCGAGCGCGCTGGGCTCACCAACGACGAGACGATCCGGATGTACGTGGGGGGGCAGCCATGATCGTCGTGGTCGGCGGGACCGGCCGCCTGGGTCACCTCGTCGCCGAGCGCCTCCACCACGACGGCGAGCCGGTCCGAGTGGTCGCCCGCCACCCCCACCGCGATGCCAACTCGTTGCCCGGGGTCGACCTGGTCAGTGCCGACGTCCGCGACCCTCGCACGCTCACCGCCCCGCTGGCCGGCGCCGACGTCGTCGTCTCCGCGGTGCACGGCCTCGACCCTGCGGCGGGCCAGTCCCCCGCGGCGGTCGACCGCGACGGGAACGCCAACCTCGTCCGGGCGTCCCTCGACGCGGGAGCTGCTGTCGTCCTCGTGTCCGTGGTGGGCGCAGGTCCCGACAGCCCCCTGGAGATCGCGAGGATGAAGTGGGCGGCCGAGGAGCAGCTCCGAGCGAGCGGTGCGCCGTGGACCATCGTGCGCGCGACCGCCTTCCTCGAGCTGTGGACCGAGCTCCTACGGACTACGGCCGCCAGATCCGGCGTGCCGACCGTCTTCGGCCGAGGGACGAACACCGTCAACTTCGTACCTGTGCGGCGGGTTGCCCTCGCCGTCGCGCGGGCAGCCACCGACCCGTCCCTTCGCGGCAAGGTCATCGAGGTGGGCGGCCCCGAGAACCTCAGCCTGACCGAGCTCGCCACCCAGGTCAGCGGTGGCCGGCCACCCCGGCACGTGCCGCGGGCGGTCCTACGAGCCGTCTCGGTCCTGGCCGCCCCCGTCCGCCCGGGGCAGGCCCGGCTCGTCCGGCAGGCGCTGGCCATGGACTCGGCACCCTTGACGTTCGACGCCGGACCGAGCCTCGCGCAGTACCCGTGGCTGCGCAGCACGGATGCCGACGCCCAAGCTTGAGCACCCTCCGCCCCGGCAACTGTCGCGGAACCATGACCCGTCACGACCCCAGCATGGGCGGGCGCATCTGCACGGTGAGGCGCTGCGCGAGAGGCTGCCTGGCATCGAGATCAGCGTCGACAACGTCCGGCGCCGCACGGTGCGACCGTAGATGTTCCGGTAGCGCCCCGACAAGCTGGCTCCGACGACCGCCACGATGCCTAGACCCAAACGACCCGCGAGCGAACCGGCGTCGGTCGACCCGGGCCTCCCCGAGGCGATTGGGGGACCTCGGCTGGGTGGAGCGCATTCTTGGCCGTGCGTCACAGTGGGCGGAATGGGGCGCTAGCCGCGACACCTCAGTTGCGACTCCGGACACAACGGTGGCCCGGAGCAATAACGCTCCGAGCCACCCTTGGTGTCGAGCAGGTCAGCTGCAGCCGCTTGTGCTTCCGCAGCCTTCGCAGACGTAGCACGAGCCGGCGGGACGCATCTTCGTTCCGCAGGTCATGCACATCGGCGCGTCGGCGGAGATGCCCTGGAACCTCTCCATGAGCTCAGCGGAGGAGTGCACGTCCACTGAAACCTCGCGGGCGCTGGCGGCACCGGCACCTGACTTCACGGCGTCGGCATCGAGCGACTTGCCACCCACCGCAGCCTCGGACGCCTTGGCGACCGGTGCCTTCGTGACAGGCGCGGACTGTTGGAAGTTCTCCAGCTCGTCCTCGATCTCCTCGTCCGACTCGCCATCAGACTCCGTGGCCGTGTACGAACCAGTCTCCAGCTGGCGAGCGCGCTCCTCCGCGGTGTGGATGCCCATGAAGGACCGCGTCTCGAAGTCCAGGTGGTCCAGCGCCAGGCGACGGAACACGTAGTCCATGATCGACTGCGCCATCCGCACATCCGGGTCGTCGGTGAGACCGGCAGGCTCGAACCGCAGGTTGGTGAACTTCTCCACGAAGGTCTCCAACGGCACGCCGTACTGCAGGCCGATCGACACGGCGATCGAGAAGGCGTCCATCACACCGGCCAGCGTCGACCCCTGCTTCCCGAACTTCAGGAAGATCTCGCCCAGGTCGCCGCTCTCGTAAGTGCCGGCAGTGAGGTACCCCTCCGCGCCACCCACGGCGAACGACGTGGTCTGCGAGGTCCGGCGCTTCGGCAGACGCTTGCGCACCGGTCGGTACTCGACCACCTTCTCGACCTTGGCCTCGCCGGCCGCCTTGTCGGCTGCGGCATCCTTGGCGGTCGAGCCACCATCGGACAGCGGCTGGCCGACTTTGCAGTTGTCCCTGTAGACGGCTATCGCTTTGAGGCCGAGCTTCCAGCCCTGAAGGTGGACGTCCTCGATCTCCTCGACCGTGGCCGTCTCCGGCAGGTTGACCGTCTTCGAGATCGCACCGGACAGGAACGGCTGGACCGCCGCCATCATCCGCACGTGGCCCATGGCCGAGATTGCCCGAGCACCCATGGCCGTGTCGAAGACCTCGTAGTGCTCCGGCTTCAGACCCGGGGCGTCGATGACGTGACCCTTGTCGGCGATGTACTCGACGATCGCCTCGATCGTCTCCCCGGTGTAGCCGAGCTTCTTGAGCGCGCGCGGAATGGTCAGGTTGACGATCTGCATCGACCCGCCGCCGACGAGCTTCTTGAACTTCACCAGCGAGAAGTCGGGCTCGATGCCGGTGGTGTCGCAGTCCATCATGAAGCCGATGGTGCCGGTCGGCGCGAGCACCGACGCCTGCGCGTTGCGGTAGCCGTGCTTCTCGCCCAGCTTGACGACGTCGTCCCACGCCTTCGTGGCGACCTGGTGGATCCCGCGGTCCATCGAGTCCAGGGGGCGGATCGCGTCGTTGGCCGCCTGGTGCTTGCGCATCACGCGCTTGTGGGCGTCGGCGTTGCGGGCGTACCCGGCATACGGGCCGACAACGCCGGCAATCTCGGCGGACCGCTTGTAGGCCGCACCGGTGAGCAGCGAGGTGATCGACGCAGCGAGCGAACGCCCGCCCTCTGAGTCGTAGCCGTGACCCGTCGCCATGAGCAGCGCACCTAGGTTCGCGTAGCCGATGCCGAGCTGGCGGTAGTCGCGCGTCGTCTGACCGATCGCCTCGGTCGGGAAGTCCGCGAAGCAGATGGAGATGTCCATCGCGGTGATGACGAGCTCGGCGACCTTCTGGAAGGTCTTGGCGTCGAACGTGTCGTCGTCCTTGAGGAACTTCAGCAGGTTGAGCGACGCGAGGTTGCAGGAGGAGTTGTCGAGCGACATGTACTCCGAGCAGGGGTTGGACGCGGTGATGCGGCCGGTCTCGGGGTTGGTGTGCCAGTCGTTGATGACGTCGTCGTACTGCAGGCCCGGGTCCGCGCACTCCCACGCCGCCTCCGCGATCTTCCGGAACAGCTCGCGGGCGTCGACCTCCTCGATGACCTCTCCGGTCTGGCGGGCGCGCAGCCCGAACGTCGTGCCTGCCTCCACCGCCTTCATGAACTCGTCCGAGACGCGGACCGAGTTGTTCGCGTTCTGGTACTGGACGGAGGTGATGTCCTTGCCGCCGAGGTCCATGTCGAAGCCGGCGTCACGCAGCGCGCGGATCTTGTCCTCCTCGCGCGCCTTGGTCTCGACGAACTCGAGGATGTCGGGGTGGTCGACGTCGAGCACCACCATCTTGGCCGCGCGACGGGTCGCACCACCGGACTTGATGGTCCCGGCGGAGGCGTCGGCGCCACGCATGAACGAGACCGGGCCTGACGCCGTGCCACCGGAGGACAGCAGCTCCTTGGACGAGCGGATCCGGGAGAGGTTGAGGCCGGCACCGGAGCCGCCCTGGAAGATCTTGCCCTCTTCCTTGTACCAGTTGAGGATCGAGTCCATCGAGTCGTCGACCGCCAGGATGAAGCAGGCGGACACCTGCTGCGGCGAGGCCGTCCCCACGTTGAACCACACGGGCGAGTTGAAGCTGAACACCTGGTGCAGCAGGGCGTAGGTCAGCTCATGCTCGAAGATCTCGGCGTCCTCCGCAGTCGCGAAGTACCCGTGGTCCTTGCCCGCCTTGACGTAGGTCAGGACGACCCGGTCGATCAGCTGGCGCAGGCTCTGCTCACGCCTGTCGCTGCCGAGCGCGCCGCGGAAGTACTTGGTCGTGACGATGGTGGAGGCGTTGACCGACCAGAAGTCGGGGAACTCGACGCCCCGCTGCTCGAAGATCGTCTCACCCGTCTTCCAGTTCTGCTGGACGACGTCGCGCTTCTCCCACGTCACCTCGTCATAGGGGTGCACACCAGGGGTGGTGTAGATCCGCTCGACGGTGACGCCGACAGCGCCCTTGCCTGAGGAACCCTTGCGAGCACCTGCACGTGCTCCGGCGGTCTCTGTCATTGGTGGTGGCCTCCCTAGCCCCTGGTGATGGTCTCTATGGTTTCAAAGGGCACTGACAGTGCCCCTGCCGCTCTGGTGGTGTGCCGTGATGCTGTGGTGGTGCGGCTGTGATGCTCTGGTGATGCGGCAGGCAGAGCTGCCGGGGGACCTAGCCCGGCGGCAAACCCGCCTTGGTCTGTGGTCGCGAGGGCTCCCTGCCGGTGGCCTCACGCTCGGCGCGCAGCAAGGTGATCGCGGCCTCGAAGTCCTCAAGGCTGTCGAAGGCCTGGTAGACCGAGGCGAACCGCAGGTAGGCGACCTCGTCGAGCTCGCGCAGCGGCCCGAGGATGGCCAGACCGACCTCGTGCGCCTCGACCTCCGCCTGCCCCTGTTGACGGATGCACTCCTCCACGCGCTGGGCCAGCAGCGCGAGGTCGTCCTCGGTCACCGGCCGGCCCTGGCAGGCCTTTCGGACGCCGACGAGGATCTTGGCCCGGCTGAACGGCTCGCTCGCGCCGGAGCGCTTGGTCACCGTCAGGCTCGCGGTCTCGATGGTGGTGAAGCGGCGTCCACACTCCGGGCACTGGCGACGCCGGCGGATCGAGCTGCCGTCGTCGGTCGTGCGGGAGTCCATCACGCGGGAGTCGGTGTGCCGGCAGAACGGACAGTGCATGGCTTCCTCCCTCTCGTGAGGCGCTCCCAGCCCCTTCTGGGGACCGAGCTGTGGACCTGGTGGGGACAACGTGTGGAGAACCGGGGTAGGGCTGTGCACTACATGTGGACGAACTACAACGGTGTAACCACTAGATATAGGTATCTTGTCCCACTGTGGCCTGGGACGCAACCCGGTTGGCCAAAGTGCTCCACGAGTGTGCATCCGCGCAGGTCAGCGGCCTGGCAACGACCCTCTCGACACGCCCAATCGGGCACTGAAGTGACCACTGGGGCGCCCGACGAGGCCAGATATGGGGTTTGGCCCCCTGGCCTCAACCACATCTGGTGCCGGGGCGGCGTCATACGGCGGGGGACGGGCGGAAGGCCAGTGGTGCTGCCGTCCCCTCGCCCTGTCGACCTCAGGCCATCGAGAGCAGGAAGGCCGCCGTGAAGCCCAGCACCGTCAGCAGGCCGACAAGCCGACCCGCATGCTCGACCGCTTCGGGGACCATCGTGTCGGCCAGCATGGTCAGGATGGCGCCGGCGGCGAACGCCTGGATGGTCGCGACAACCGCGGGGCTGGCACCGTCGAGCAGGACGTAGCCGAGCGCTGCTGCGATGGTCGAGGCGACCGTCACAGCAACCCATAGCCGGAAGATCCGTGGGGCACTGTGGCCCGCCGAACGCATACCCGCCGAGGATGACAGGGACTCGGGGATGTTCGAAAGGAAGACCGCCGCCACGACGGCGATCCCGACTCCCCCGCCGCCGATCGTGCTGACGCCGATGGCCGCACTCTCGGGAATGCCGTCCAAGAGGGCGCCGAGCGCCAGGGCTGTCCCCGCGGCACCCGGTTGCGGACCGTTCGGGCTCTTGCGCCGGTTCCCACCGTGGTTGTCGACCAGCCAGTCCCCCACGAAGAACACCACCGAACCGGCGACCAGGCCCAGCACGGTGGCAACTCCGCCCGCTCGGTCGTAGGCCTCGCGCGTCAGCTCGAAGGTGAGCGCGCTGACGAGCACGCCCGAGCCGAAGGCCATCACCCAGCCGATCACCCTCTTGGACGTGGGCAGCCAGATCCCGGCCGCGGCGCCGATGAGCAGAGCCGCACCTCCGACGAACCCCCAGAACCCAGCCTGCAGCACGGTCACTCCACGGGTCGTCGGACTCCTTCGCCACGGCGCGGGCAGCGGCCGCGTGGCCTCTGCATGTTAGGTGACGGAGGCCTCGCACTGCCTCTTGAGACCGGCGGCCTCCATGGCCAGGTACCGGTCTGTCAGGCCCGAGTAGAGGCGCCCGACCAGGACGCCGAGAGGTCCGCTCTGCTCCACCGAGAGCCGCACGGTCGAGCCGCCACCGGGCAGCGGCTGGATCCAGTGCCGCGCGGTGGCCTTCGACCCGGGGCCCGTGGAGACCCAGGTGAAGCCCTCCTCGGGTTCGAGGTCGATGACGGTCCAGTCGACCGTGGGCAGGCGCGGCTGGCTGATCTTCGCCCGGGAGCCCGTGCGCAGTGGCCCCTCCTCGAGGCGCCGCACCCACCGCACGGAGCGGGTCCAGTCCGGCCAGCGTTCGACGTCGGTCAGCACCTGCCACACGCGCTGAGGGGAAGCAGCGATGTCAACGACGGTGCTGTGCTCCATGACCCAATCGTCCGCTCCGCCATCGCGCACTGTCAGCCCCCTTGGGCAGGATGGCGTCATGGAACTCGACCGAGTCCTGCGTCGGCGGCTGACGACGCAGCGGCTCAGCTCAGCCCCGATGCCCAGCGCGGCTGATGCCGTGCGCCTGCTGACCTGCGTGCAGAGCCAGGAGCGCGACCATGCCTTCTTCTCACTGGGGCTTCGCTCACGCGGCTCGACGTATCCCGCGGTGCAGGCCGAGCTGGACTCCGGACGCTTCCTGCGCACGCACATCCTCAGACCGACGTGGCATTTCGTTGCCGCCGAGGACCTGCGGTGGATCCTGGAGGTCACCTCTCCCCGGGTCCTGTCGGGGATGGCAGGCAGGCATCGCCAGCTCGGGCTGGACGACGTCCAACGCCTGGGTGACGGCCTCGAGCTGCTCGCAAAGCTGGTGCAGGGCAAACGGTTCCTCACCCGACCGGAGATCAACGACGAGTTCACAGCCCGGGGCAGCCCCATCACCCCAGGCCCGCCGCTCGGTCACCTGCTGCTGGTGGCGGAGCTGCGCGGCCTGCTGTGTTCCGGGCCCATGAAGGGCGTCCACCACTCGTACGCTCTGGTGGACGACGTGGTGCCGCCCTCACCGTCGCTCGACCGCCAGGACGGCGTCAGAGAGCTGGTACGACGGTTCTTCGCGGGCCATGGGCCGGCTTCCGTCAAGGACTTCACCCGCTGGTCGTCCCTCACGGTGGCGGACACGAAGGCGGCGCTTGCGGACCTGGGCGGCGTGCTCGAGCCGGTCGAGGTGGCCGGGATCCGTCACTGGTTCGACCCGTCGGTGGTTCCCCGCGCCCGGGCGACGGCCCCGCGCGCGTACCTCTTCCCGACGTACGACGAGGCGGTGCTGACCTATCGCCAGGTGACGTTCCCTTCGCGGCCGGGTCATCCGTATGCCGAGCACGCGGACCCGTTCTGGGCGTGGATCGTCCTCGACCGCGTCAACGTGGGGCTCTGGAAGCGGACCGTCCGGGGGTCAGTCGTCGAGCTGGACGCGCGGCTCGCACCGGGCCTCGGCGATGATGAGCGGGAGCAGGTGCGGCTCGCCGCCCAACGGCTTGCGACGTTCCTCGGGCGTGCCCTGTCGTATTTCGAGAACGAGGGCAAACCGCATCTGTGGGGCGGCGTGATGGGCCACCCCGCACGGCGAGCGCGACGCGACGACCGCTGAGCCGTGACCCCAAACCCTGATGCCGCGGCGGTGACCCGAGACCCGTGATGCCCAGCCGCGCATCCCAGACCTGTGGTCGCGGCAGCGATGACGGCAGTCGCGGTTGCGTTGTCGCTCAGCGGCGGACCTGGCGACGGTTCGAGTCCACTCGCGACGTCCAGCCCCTGCGGTCGAGGTACTCCAGGAGCGGAACGGCGACGCGGCGAGTCGTGGCGAGCGCCTGTCTGGCCTCGCTCAAGGTGAACGGTTGGTCCAGGCGGGAGAGCTCGCGCATCGCTCGCGCCGGTGCGTCGGGCAGCAGCACCACGTCGTCGTCGAGCCGAAGGATTCGCTTCGTGCGCTCGGCCGCGGCGAGCTCACGGTTGCCGAGCCCGGCCGCCTGGAGCTCCGGCCGCTCCGGGGCCTGGAACGGGGCAGCCGCCAGGCGCTGCTCGATCCGTCGCAGCCCTTCCTCGGCCGCCCCGAGGTCGGCGGCCACCCCGGGCTGCCAGACGCGCCCGTCGCGGACCTCGAGTCCGGCACGCGCCGCGACGGCCGTCACGAGCGCGCGGTCAGGCACGCCGGCCGCAGCGCGCGCGGCCTCCACGGAGAGGCTGGGCTCCAGCGGTGCCGTCCGAGCCTGCTGCGACACCGCGGCGGCAAGGGCCGACGCGTACTGAGCCAGGGCCTGCTCGGCGACCAGCCAGTCACCAACTCGCCGCACGGTCGCGGCGTCGGTAGCCGTTGGTGCGAAGAGGATTCCGAGAGCCTCTGCGTCGCGCACCCGCATCGCTCCACGCCTGCCCACCTCCGTCACGAGGTCCGGTATGCCGGTGGCGCCGGCCAGCTCCTCAGCGCGGCGGGCACCGGCGCCCCGGCGTTGCAGGACCGGAGGGTCGGCGTCGAGCACCAGGCCGCCGAGCAGGGCGCGGGACCCGGGGTCACGAAGGATCGCGCGGTCGCCCGCCACCAGAGGCAGCGCGCGACCGAGCGTCAGGCGAGCCACCTCAGCCCCCAGCGGCCGGATCCGCACGCCGACCGCGGCAGTCCCGACGTGCAGCACGCCTTCTGCGGGGAGGTCTAGGGCTCGCGCCTCCCCCGGGTCGGCTCGCAGCGCCTGAACCGGGTCGCCGGCACGGTGACGACCCGCTGGGTCCCCGAAGTACGCAGTAACGAGTCTGACGTCGACGACACCGGTCGGTCGCCACGCGTCCGGAGTCAGCAACGCGTCCCCCCGGGCCACGTCTGTGGCGCTGAGGCCTCGCAGGTTCACGGCGACCCGACATACCGGCTCCGCCTCGCGCACCGGCTGCCCCAGGGACTGAAGGCCGCGCACCGCGATCTCACGACCCGAGAGCTCCAACCGGTCCCCGAGCGCGATGGTGCCCTCCCCCAGGGTGCCCGTGACGACTGTGCCGCTTCCCTTGATGCTGAAGGCCCGGTCGACCCACAGACGCACTCGCCCTTGCGCACGCGGCCGTGGCAACGACGACACGAGCCCGCTGAGCGCCGTACGCAGGTCGTCGAGCCCCTCGCCGGTTCGCGCCGAGACCGCCACGGCCGGAACGCCGCGCAAGCTGGACGCCGCCAGTCGCCCAGCGGCTCGCGACAGCGTCGCGGCGGGGTCCGCCAGGTCGGTGCGGGTCACCACGAGCAGTCCGTGCCGGATGCCGAGGGCGTCCACGGCAGCCAGGTGTTCCGACGACTGCCGGCGCCACCCCTCGTCGGCGGCGACGACGAACAGGACCGCCGGCACGGGGCCGAGACCCGCGAGCATGTTGCCGATGAACCGCTCGTGCCCCGGGACGTCCACGAACGCCAGCTGCTCCCCCGCGGGCAAGGTCGTCCACGCATAGCCGAGGTCGATCGTCAGACCGCGACGATGTTCCTCGTCCCACCGGTCCGGCTCGATCCCGGTGAGCGCACGCACCAGGGCGGACTTGCCGTGGTCGACGTGCCCGGCGGTCGCGACGACGTGCACGCGGGTGTGCCTTTCCCTCTGACGAGCTGGCGGAGGTGGACGGGAATCGAACCCGCCAGGCCGAGATACTCGGCCTCACCGGTTTTGAAGACCGGGGGGACCACCAGGTGCCCAGACACCTCCGGGCGCAACGCTAGCCGTAGAGTCGCACCGTGGGCAGCGGGGGTAGCGACGGGGGTCACGCGAGTCCCGAACGAAGCCAGCCCAGCAGGGTCGATGAGCTCCTGGCGACGGTCCGCCAAGGGCTGGACCGGCTCACACCTACGGAGGCTTTCCACGAGCAGCGCGAGGGTGCCCTGCTGGTCGACACCCGCACTCCCTCACAGCGCGCTGCCGTCGGAGAGGTCCCCGGTGCGATCGTCATCGACCGCACCGTACTCGAGTGGCGCCTGGACCCCACGAGCGCGTACAGCATCCCCGAGACCGCACCCGGGCGACGGGTGGTCGTGCTGTGCCGCCAGGGCTACAGCTCCTCCTTCGCCGCGGCCGCGCTCCGCGCACTGGGCCTCGACGCTACCGACGTGGTCGGCGGCGTCGAGGCGTGGTCGCAGGAGGGACTGCCGCTGAGTGCGGATGGCGCAGACGTGCGGCAGTGAGGACCGACCGCTTGACCCGCGGCCACCTGGGTGCGCGGCTCCCTCAGTACCGACTTCTCAGGAAGCCGTGACGTCGGAACCAGCGCCGTCGCGCGGCTTCCGGGTGACCAGCGGGATGACCAGGGCGACGAGCGCAATGATCCCCACCACTGTGAAGCCGCGGGTGTACGCCTTCTCGTCGCCGATGAGCTTCGCGATCAACAGTGGCCCGACGACCCCGCCGATGCTCCAGCCGATGAGCATCAGCCCGTAGATCGCGCCCGCGTTCTTGACGCCGAAGAAGCGACCGGCCGTGGACGGCATCGTCCCGAACGCGCCGCCGTAGCAGGTGTAGACCAGCGCCGCGAGGATGGCGAACATGGCGGGCGAGGAGGCATGCGGGATCAGGATCAGGCAGATGCCCTGGATACCGAGGATCCCCATGAACGCGGGCATCTTGCCGATCCTGTCGGACAGCCAGCCCCACAGGATGCGGCCGCCGCCGTTGAAGAGGCCGAGCGTTCCGACGAGGCTGGCGGCGGCGAGCTTGGAGAAGCCCGCGACATCGGTCGCCGACCCCGCTGCGACGGAGATCAGCGAGATCCCGGCGGTGACACTGAGCGTCAGGATCGCCGTCAGCAGGTACCACTGCGGGGTGGAGAGCGCCTCGTTCGTCGGGAAGTCTCTGGTGGGCGTGCGCTCCGAGGCCACCACGCTGGCGGGCGTGGAGGCCGCCCCGCCGTCTGGCGCCGTAGTGGTGGCGCCGCCGGACCTCGGTGCACGGGCCGGCGCAGAGGAGGCCCCCCGGGCAGTCCCCGGCACCTGGTATCCGGCCGGGGGGTTCCGGAAGAGGCTGGCACCCAACAGGATCGCCACGAGGTAGCCGATACCCAAGGGGAGGAACGCCTTCGTCGGCACCGACGGCGTCGCGTCGATGAGCCGCTGCCCCACCGGCGCGGTGATGACGGCACCGAAGCCGAAGCCTGCGACCGCGATGCCGGTGATCAGACCCGGCTTGTCGGGGAACCACTTCTGCAGCATGGCGATCGGCACGATGTAGACCATCCCGAGGCCGAAGCCGCCGAGCACGCCATACCCGAGAACCAGCAGCCACAGCTTGCTCTCGTCGGTGGCGAACGACGCCAGGATCACGCCGACCGCGTAGATCACCCCTCCGACCAGCGCGACGATCCGCGGACCCTTGCGGTCCTGGATGCGACCACCGACGAAGCTGCCGACGAAGATCATCCCGATGACGACCTCGAACGGGATGGAGGCCGTGGACTTCGACCAGCCGAAGGCCTCCTGGCTCTGCAGCGCCTTGGCGAACACGCTCCATGCGTAGACCGCCCCGATGGCCAGCTGCACCAGCACCCCGGCGACGAGGATCAGCCAGCGGTTCGGCGTGGCGGTGTCATGGCCTTGAGGGCCTGCGTCCAGCGTTCGGGTGCGTGAGGACTCGCTCATCGGTCTCTCCCTTCAGGGGCCGGATACGCACCCCTATCGACTTGTCGTGATGGCGTCGTCGGTGACCCCCTCGGCGCGACGCCGCTCCAGACGCTCCCGTTGCGGTGAGACGGTGTAGCGAGGGTCCTTGGCGGACTCAATGCCCGCTTCGAACACTCCGAAACGCGTGCACGCCGAACCCGCCAGGAGCGCCAGCCCGCTCAGGCCTGCGGCGACGCGGTTGCGCCCGAATACCGTTGCGGTCACTGCGCCGGCGCCGGTCAACGCCTTGCTCGCGCGCAGGAGTAGGCCGGCTCGTCCGGTGCGCAGCGGCTCCGCGAGCACCTCGCCGAGGTTGCCCTCCATCCTGTGCATCGCCACGAGCTCCAGTGCCGCGCCGGCCGCCGCCATCCGTCGCGCCGGCCCGGTCTGTTCCGGGGGCGAGGTCAGCAACGCGAGACCGGCCGCCGCCGCGCTCGCGGAGCCGACGAACACGAACGGCAGCTGACGGTACGACTCGTGCCACGTGGGCGACGCGGTGTCCGCCAGGAGTATCGCGGTGTACGCCGCAAGAGGGGGCGCCATCAGAGCGGAGCCCGCAGACGCGGCGGGGTCCGCGACACGAAGCACCTTCGCCAGGCCGGAGTCCCGGTCCAGGAACCCTTGACCCGCCTCGCTGGCGACGGCCAGCCCGGCGAACGCGCCGAAGGCGGTGAGGATCCAGCTCCCGACGGACATCGGCGAGGTGACCTTGACCGTCCGCATCATGTTGAGCGCGCGCGAGGGCTTACCGAGGTCGCGCACCAGTGCGAGGCCTCCCACTGCCACGGCTGCGAGCGCGGAGTAGCGCGCGTTGCGGCGCAACGTCGGCAGCCTCCTCGCGGCCGCCCCGGCACCGATGAGACCTGAACCCGCGGCGACCCCGCCGAGGAAGATGTACGCCGGGATGTCGGCCTCCCAGGGAGCCGGCTTCACCACTGAGCGGCCGTAGTAGCTCTCGAACTTCACGTCCGGAACCATGAGCGACTCGTCGCGCCGTCCCCCACCGGCCCGACGCTCGGCTCGCCGCTCCGCCCGGGTGCGCTCGGGCGGCCGGTCGGCGTCGAGCGGGTTGGTCGTCATCGCCGGCGACCTCCTACGAACGACGCCGCCGCGAGCCCGAGCATCGCGACCGCCGCGAAGCCGGCCTTGCGGAACATGTCGGGTAGCGCCGCCGTGGTGACCCTGGGGTCCGGCGGCAGGCCGTACACCTCCGGCTCGTCGAGCAGCAGGAAGACCGAGCCCGTGCCACCGACCCCGTCGTTCTCGTTCGCGCCGTAGAGCCGCGCCTCCGGGTAACCCAGGTCATGCAGTACGTCGACACGCTCGCGCGCCGCGTCCTGCATCTGTGCGAGGTCGCCGAACTTGATCGACGTGGTGGGACAGGCCTGGGCGCAGGCAGGGGTCTGGTCGTGGCCGATCCGGTCGTAGCACAGGGTGCACTTCTGGGCGATGCCGGCGTTCTTCACCGTGTCCTCGCCGGGGCGGCGTTCGATCACGCCGAACGGGCACGCGGCGACGCAGTAGCCGCAGCCGTTGCACACGTCGTCCTGGACGACCACCGTGCCGAACTCGGTGCGGAACAGCGCTCCCGTGGGGCAGACGTCCAGGCATGCGGCGTGCGTGCAGTGTTTGCACACGTCCGAGGACATCAGCCACCGGAAGTCCGGGATCTCGGCTTCTGCGACGGCCACCCCCGCCGAGCCACCGTCCTGGAAGGGCTGCCCTGTGGACTCGCGTTGCCCCACCGCGGTGCGCTCCGTGGGGGTGGCCCCGCGCAGGTCGGTCACACCCGACCCATCACTGGACCCGCCGGCCGCCTCCGCGGTCGCGCGAAGTGCCGGCATACCGAGGTCGACCAGGCGGCGGCCAGACTCGCGCGCCGTGGCGATGCGGTCACCGTCCTGCTCGACGAATGCGACGTGCCGCCAGGTGCTCGCTCCCAAGGCACCGGTGTTGTCGTAGGACGAGCCCAGCAGCCCCAGCCCGTCCTCGGGGACGGCGTTCCACTCCTTGCAGGCCACCTCGCACGCCTTGCACCCGATGCAGATGGAGGTGTCGGTGAAGAACCCCTTCCGGGGCTTGCCGGTGTCCCAGGCCGCGTCGGTGGCGGGATCCGTGGGACCCGTCAGCTGGTTCTTCCAGAACCCCATCAGTGCTCCTGCCCTGTCGAGTCGATGTCTGTCGCGTCCGCCCCCGTCGTGTCGAGCTCGTTGCCCGTCATGACCGTCGTCCCGGACCGCGACTGGTACTCGGCCACGAGCCGAAGGAGCTCCTCGCCCCGCGGCCTGCGCCCCGGCTTGATGTCACAGGAGCCGACCTTGGACTCCTGGATCTGCACGTTGGGGTCGAGCGCGACGCCTAGCAGGTCGTTGGCCGCGTCGCCGGTCACCAGCGCCTCGCTGCCCACACCCCAGTGGTATGGCAGCCCGATCTGGTGGATCGTGCGACCCCCGATCGTCATGGGAGTCATCCGCTCGGTCACCAGGACTCGCGCCTCGATCGCCGTGCGTGCCGACACCAGCGTGGCCCAGCCTCCGTTCTCCAGGCCCCGCTCGGCGGCGAGCTCAGGCGAGACCTCGCAGAAGAACTCCGGCTGGAGCTCCGCGAGGTACGGGAGCCACCGGGACATTCCGCCGGCCGTGTGGTGCTCGGTGAGGCGGTACGTGGTGAACACGTACGGGTAGACCTCCGAGCCAGGCGCGCCCGCGGAGGGTGCCCACAGGTTGTCCTTGCGCGGGAACACCTTTCGCGCGGGGTTGGACTGCTGCGCGTAGAGCGGGTTGCGGACCGGGGACTCCTGCGGCTCGTAGTGCGTCGGCAGGGGCCCGTCGAGCATGCCCTTCGGCGTGAAGAGCCACCCCTTGCCGTCGGCCTGCATGATGAAGGGGTCGTCGCCGGCGAGGCCTTGAGGACCACCCGTGCCCTCGCCCGGACGGTAGTCGGGTCGGGTGGTCACCGGGAAGTCGGGCACGTCGTCGCCGGTCCACTTCCCGGACGCCTCGTCCCACCATACGTAGGCCTTCCGCTCGCTCCACGGCTTGCCGTCCGGGTCTGCGGACGCGCGGTTGTAGAGGATGCGGCGGTTCATCGGCCAGGCCCAGCCCCAGTCCAGGGCCACCTCGTTCTGCTCGCGTCCTGGAACCCGGCTCGCGGCATGGTTGACGCCGCCGCCGAACACGCCGGTGTAGATCCAGCACCCGCCTGTCGTGGAGCCGTCCGCGCGCATGTCGATGTACGTGTCGAGCGGCTTGCCGGCGTCAGCCCCGGTCAGGTGCACGCCGTTGATCTCGAGCAGCACCGCTGTCGGGTCGATCTCGCCCGTCTCGTCCACCGGGTAGTCCCACGTGAGGTCGAGGAGCGGGCGGTCCCGGGGGTCGGTGGAGTCCTTGAGCTTCTGGCGGATCCGCCGGCCGAGCTCGTAGAAGAACTCGAGCTCGCTCTGGCAGTCGCCGGGCGGCGCGACGGCCTTGTGCCGCCACTGGAGCAGCCGCTGGGTCTGCGTGAACGTGCCCGCCTTCTCTACATGCGAGGCCGGCGGCAGGAAGAACACCTCCGTCTGGATGTCCTCGGTCTTCAGCTCCCCTGTCGCGATCTCGGGCCCGTCCTTCCAGAACGTCGCCGACTCGATCAGGTTGAGGTCGCGCACGACGAGCCACTTCAGGTGTGAGAGCCCGAGCCGCTGCATCCGCCCGTGGGCGGAGCCGACCGCCGGGTTCTGCCCGAGGAGGAAGTAGCCCTCCACCTCGTCCTCGAGCATCGACATCACGGTCTGGTACGTCCCGTGCGGCCCGCTGAGCCGCGGCAGGTAGTCGTAGCACCAGTTGTTCTCCGCGGTCGCCGTGTCGCCCCACCATGACTTGAGCAGGCTCACGGCATACGCGTCGGCGTTGGCCCAGAAGCCCTTCTGCTCCTTGCTGGCGATCGCGTCCAGGTACTGCTCCCAGGTGTCGTGGGTGCCGGCCATCGGCATCGCGAGGTACCCGGGGAGGATGTTGTAGAGCGTCGGGATGTCGGTCGAGCCCTGGATGCTCGCATGGCCCCGCAGCGCCATGATGCCGCCGCCGGGACGTCCCATGTTCCCCAGCAGCAGCTGCAGAATCGCCGAGGTCCGGATGAACTGCGCGCCGAGCGTGTGCTGGGTCCAGCCGACCGAGTAGACCCAGGAGGTCGTCCTGTCGCGCCCGCTGTTCTCGGTGATCGCCTTGGCCACGTAGTGGAAGTCGTCGACCGAGATGCCACACGTGTCGGCCACCAGCTCCGGTGTGTAGCGCGCGTAGTGCCGCTTGAGGATCTGGAAGACCGTCCGGGGGTGCTGCAGGGTCTCGTCCCGTAGGACCTTGGCGTGCTCCAGCGCCGGCCCACCCGAACCGTGCTGGTCACCGGCGGAGTGGTCCGACTTCATGGCCCCGTGCTCCTCGGGACCCGCCTCGCCCACAGACCCCGCCCGGTTCTGGTCGTCGGAGCCGTCAGTCTCGTAGGCCCAGGACTTCAGGCTGTACGCGCCCTTCTCCGGGTCGTAGCCGGAGAACAGGCCGTCGAGGGCCTCGGTGTCGCGGTAGTCCTCGTTGACCAGGGTCGAGGCATTCGTGTACGCCACGACGTAGTCCCGGAAGTAGAGCTCCTTCGCCAGGACATGGTTCACCAGGGCTCCGAGGAAGACCACGTCGCTGCCGGCCCGGATCGGGATGTGCTTGTCAGCGCTCGCCGAGGTCCTGGTGAACCGCGGGTCGATGTGGATCACCTTGGCGCCTCTGCGCCTCGCCTCCGCGACCCACTGGAACCCCACCGGATGGCACTCGGCCATGTTGGAGCCCTGGATCACGATGCAGTCGGCGTTGGCCAGGTCCTGCAGGTACTGCGTGGCACCGCCACGGCCGAACGAGGCCCCCAGACTGGGGACCGTGGCGGAGTGTCAAATACGCGCCTGGTTCTCGATCTGGATCGCGCCCGCCGCCGTGAAGAGCTTCTTGATGAGGTAGTTCTCCTCGTTGTCCAGCGTTGCGCCGCCGAGCGAGGCGATGGCCATGGTCCGGCGCAGGGGACGGCCGTTCTCGTCGTGGTCCTGCCAGCCTCTACGCCGGCTCTCGATGAACCGCTCGGCGATGAGGTCCACGGCGGTGTCGCGGTCCAGGTCCTCCCACTCGGTGCCCCCAGGGCGTCGGTAGCGGACCTTCGTCTGCCGTCCGGGGCTGTTGACGAGCTGCTCGCTGGCCGAGCCCTTGGGGCACAGCCGCCCGCGGGAGATCGGCGAGTCCGGGTCCCCCTCGATCTGCACCACGCGCTCGTCCTTGACGAACACCCGCTGGCCGCAGCCGACGGCGCAGTAGGGGCAGACGCTCTGGACGACCCTGTCGGCGGTGCTGGTGCGAGGCGCCAGCTCGCGTGTCTGCCGCGAGGTCACCGCCGGTCCGCGCCCGAGCAGGTCGCCGGTGGCCACCTGACGTACGACGGGCCAGGAAAGCAAGGTCCTCTTGACGTCCACCGAGCCTCCTCATCTGCACTTACGGCCCAACATGCCATATCGGGCAGCGAGGGGCATCCCGATGCGCCCGCCACACCGGTTCCACCCGGCTTCCCCGCTCGTTCGAGACGCCTTCGACCCCGGCTTCCCCGCTTGTTCGAGGCGGTGTCGGCATGGGCGCAGATGAACTACACGGTTGGAGTTTGCGCGACCACATGACAGGCCGGCCAGTCGCCCGCCAGGCTGGCTGGCGGCCCCCTGACCATGGCTGGATCAGACGGGTCACGCCGCATGGCGTTGACCTGTCCCCCACCCCCAGGAAGTCATGACCTCTCCGTTCCTCCATCGTGCGTCGACCACGGCCCTGACCCTGCTCCTGCTGGCGGCGACCACTCTGGGCATCACGGCGTTGCCAGCCCAGGCCGCGACCATGGTCCGGGAGTGCAAGGCCTCCTCGGTGGCCTGCATCTCGTTCTCCGGCTACGCCGGCAGGTCCGTCTGGGGCTTCCCGGTCAGTGCCAGCGGCAACAACTGCGTCAACTACGCCGCGTACCGACTCAGCCGGAACGGTCTGGCGAACATCTCCGGTCTCGGCAACGCCGGAAGCTGGGCAGCGAACGCCAAGGCCAAGGGCTACCGCGTCGACCGGACCCCGAAGGTCGGGTCCATCGCCCAGTGGAACTACGGCAGCGCCTACGCGCCGTCCTATGGCCACGTCGGGTATGTCGAGGAGGTCACCAGCAGCTACGTCGTCATCTCCGACTCCGCCTGGAGCGGGTACTCCTCGCGATGGCGCGTCCCGTACGGCGATGTCAACTATCCGAGCAACTTCATCCACTTCAAGGACACGGCCTACCAGCCACCACCGTCCGGGACGTTCCTGCAGGCGCGGGAGACCGGTGAGGTGTACCGGCTGGTCGGGAAGGCGCCGGTCTTCACGTCCACCTGGACGGGCCTCGGCGGCATTCAGCCTACCCACCTCGTTTCGGGCTCGACCCTGGCCGCCCTGCCGGCGCGGCCGGCGGAGGGCGCGTTCATCCGCGGAGCGCAACGTGGCGAGACCTACCGCATCGCCGGAGGTGCCCCACTCCTCGTGACCACCTGGACCCCCTTCGGTGGCGTCAAGCCCACCGTGACCGTCGACCAGAACGCGATCGACCGGGCAGGGTCCGGGGGCCACTGGAACCATCTGAGGGCACGGCCGGCCAATGGGACGTTCATCCAAGGTGCTCAGCGCCAGGAGGTCTACCGGGTCCTGGGAGGAGCTCCGGTCGTAGTCAGCTCGTGGACCAACATCGGCGGCTACCGCACCCCCGTGGTGGTGGACCAGATCGCGATCGACCGCGCAGGTAGTGGTACCAGCTACAACCACCTCAGCTTCCACCCGAGCGACGCGAGCGTCCTGGTTGCGCTTCCCGGAAAGGCGTACTACCGCATGTCGGCGGGCGCGCCGATTCCCACGACCGCGACGGCCGGGGCCGTGGGGGTGGACGAGATCGCGGTACAGCGGGCCGGAGACACCTCGGCGCTTCGATGGACCCACCTGTGCAAAGCAGCGTGATCCTCATGCCAGCGGCGAGTGCTGCCACGCTGACGGACGGGCGGCGTTCCGACGGCTGAGGGGCGCCGTTCGAGCAGTCGGGAGCCGCAGCCTGCGCAGACGTCGACCAGCGCAGACGTCGACCAGCGCAGACGTCGACCAGCGCAGACGTCGACCAGCGCAGACGTCAGCCGACCGCTGGGATGAGTAGCGTCTGGCCAGCATGCACCTGCGTCCCTGTCAGGTCGTTCGCGACCTGGATCCGGGCGACGGCGTCGGCCATGGGCAGCTGTGGGAGCTGCTCCGTCGCGATCTGTGAAAGGGTCTGCCCTGGCTGTACCGAGGTGGAGTGGTCGATGGTCATGGCCGATGCGCCGCCGGAGAACAGTGCCACGGTGGTCACCAGCGCGGCCGTCACGGAGGTCAGCGTGATCGCCAAGCGCCCTGCGCGGGTCAGCCTCAGCGGGGCGGCCGGCACGGCCTTCGCGGCCTCCCCGCAGGGCAGCGAGACCAGCCGTGGCCGGGCCGGACGAACCGGCATCCGCACCGGTGCGGGGGCGACGTCCCAGGCGACTGCTGCACTCATCGGGTCCTCCATCTGTCGGTTCTTCGAACGGCTGTACGAAGAAGCCCGTGCCTGATTTCTAGCACGCCTGTTCGAATCCATCAAGACACGCGTCGAACACATGTTTGGAACTGGCGTTCGAACGCCATACGCTGTGTCCATGCCTCAAGCAGAACAGAGGCCACCGACAGAGCACTGACAGAGCACCGACAGAGCACCGGCACACCACCGACACAGCACCTGACTGAGCACGGGCAGAGCGCCCGACAGATGACCCCGGAGAGCCACCCGGCCTCCGGCGCACCCCACCAGCGGCATACGAGGAGCGGCATGAGCGCTGACAACGTCAAGGAGCTGCCCGACCGCGACCGTGGCGACGGTCTCACGGTGCGCCAGCGCCGGGTCCTGGAGGTCATCCGCAACTCGGTGGACCGACGCGGTTACCCACCGAGCCTGCGGGAGATAGGGGAGGCGGTCGGACTCACGTCCCCGAGCTCAGTCGCCCACCAGCTGTCGACCCTGGAGCGCAAGGGGTTCCTGCGCCGGGACCCGAACCGGCCCCGAGCCATCGAGGTCGTCTCGCCGGACTCCCCGGCGGACATGCGCGGGTACCGCGGTGGGGCCAGCGCCTCGGACGAGACGGCTCTCTACGAGCCGGACGTGGTGGACGAGACGGGGATCAACGACCACCGTCCGGAGGCCTCCTACGTCCCGGTGCTCGGCCGCATCGCGGCCGGCGTGCCTCTCCTGGCAGAGGAGACGGTCGAGGACGTGTTCCCGCTCCCCCGCCAGATCGTCGGGGAGGGTCAGCTGTTCCTGCTGCACGTGGTCGGTGACTCGATGGTGGACGCGGCGATCTGTGACGGCGACTGGGTCGTCGTGCGGCAGCAGCCCACTGCCGACAACGGTGACATCGTCGCCGCACTGCTGGACAACGAGGCGACCGTCAAGACGTTCAAGCGACGCGACGGCAAGGTGTGGCTGATGCCGCACAACGCGGCGTTCGAGCCCATCGACGGCGACCACGCGACCATCCTGGGCAAGGTCACCGCCGTCCTCCGCAGGGTGTAGCCGCGCCGGTCTAGTCGCCGAGCGCGTCGAGGAACTTGCTGAGCCGCTGCGTCAGCTCGTCCGTGGCGCGAGCCTCGTCCCAGAGCTCCCACCACTCGTTGTCGTCCGGACGCAGCGCGCGGTGGAGGGCCTGGGTGGCGAGCTCTTCCAGCCGGTCGTCGACATCCAGCGGCTCCTCGTCCAGCCACCGTGGCACGTGCCTCTCCCCGGCGATGCACTCCGGGTCGTCCGAGCCCGCCACGACGACGGCTGCCGCGATCGCCTCCGCCATGACCGGCGCCTCGATGTAGTCGGTGGAACGGATCACGCGGCCCATTGCCGACTCGACCTTCTCCCGGCGCTCCGGAGGGCTGGAGTCCTCGAGCTCGTCCAGGAAGTCGAGCGCGTCGTCGTTCTCGAAGGGTCCGGCTCCACTGGTGCCCATGCCAGTCCTCCCTCGTCGCACCACAGCCCTGATGACACGAGCGTGCCAACTCGGCTCACGACACGCCAGTGAAGTCCACGGGCTGTCGCCGCCGCTGGTACCAGGCAGTGTCGACATACCGCCCGAGCTTGAAACCGACCTCCTCCAACACCCCGACCCGCCGGAACCCCGACCTGCGGTGCAACGCCTCGCTGGCCTCGTTCGGCAGTGCCACCACGGCCACCTCCGTATGGACGTCCTCGCGCGCGTCCAACCGCCCCAGCAGGACCTCGTACAGGCGTGTGCCGACACCCAGCCCGCGAGCGTGCGAGGCGAGGTAGACCGACACCTCCTTCGTGCCCGCGTACGCCGGCCGCGGTCTGAACGGGCTGGAGTAGGCATAGCCCAGCACGACGTCTCCGCGTACCGCCACGAGCACGATGTCGCCGCCCCCCGCCGCCGCCAGCTTGTCCGCGAGGTACGCCGCTCCACGGGGCTCCGTGTCGAAGGTGGCCACCGAGGTACGGACCTCCTCGTCGTAGATGGCCGCCATGGCCGCGAGGTCCTGGACCGTCGCGTCGCGAACGACGACGGGGGTGGTGGGCCGGCTCATATCGGCGATGCTAGGAGCATGACGGACCGCCGACAGATGTGGGACGAGCGTTACGCCGCCAGTGACCGCGTATGGAGCGCCGGCCCGAACGCGGAGGTGGAGCGCATCGTGGGCGGATGGTCTCCCGGAAGGGCCCTGGACCTCGGTGCGGGCGAGGGACGGCATGCGGTGTGGCTCGCGTCGCTGGGCTGGCGGGTGACGGCCGTCGACTTCTCCGCCGTCGGGCTGGCCAAGGGCGAGGCGCAGGCGACCAGCCGTCGGCTCTCCGTGGACTGGGTCGTCGCCGACGCCCGCTCCTGGCAGCCGCCGGACGGGGCACGGTACGACCTGGTCCTCGTCTCGTACCTGCACCTGCCCGAGGACGTGCTGTCGCGGGCCCGCGACTGGCTCTCCGTCGGTGGCAGGCTCGTCGTGGTAGGCCACGCGCTGCGCAACCTCACGCAGGGGGTCGGCGGGCCAAGCGACCCGTCACTTCTTCACACCATGGAGGGGCTCGGAGCCGCCACCAGCGGTTTGCAGGTCGAGCGCTGCGAGGAGGTTGTCAGGCACACCGACGGAGGGGACGCGATCGACGTGGTGCTCATCGCTAGGCGGCCAGCCGGGTGACGAGCTCGCTCAGCGTAGGGCCGAGCGGAGCGTCCAGCTGGAGGCTGGCCTCGCCGTCGCCCCGCGTGGGGCCCCGCGTGATGATGGCGACCGGGATGCGCCGCGCGGCGGCCCGGCGTACGAACCGGTAACCGCTCATCACCTTGAGACTCGATCCGAGGACCAGAAGGGCGCCCGCCTCGTCGGTGAGTGCGAAGCAGCGCTCCACCAGCGGTTTGGGCACCGACTCCCCGAAGAAGACGACGTCGGGCTTGAGGGTGTCCCGGCCGCAGACGAGGCAGAGGGGGACGTGGAAGCCGGAGACCTCCAAGGCGTTCAGGGAGATGTCCCCGTCGGGACGGATCTCGTCGCTCGTGACTTGGAACCCTGGGTTCGCCGTATGCATCCGCTCGTCCAGATCTGCACGTCTGGTCCGGTCTCCGCAGGTGAGACAGACGACCGTGGCGAGGGAGCCGTGCAGCTCTGTGACGTCGGTGGCGCCGGCCCGCTGGTGCAGACCGTCGACGTTCTGGGTGATGACGTGGCCGAGAAGCCCTGCTCGCTGGAGCCGTGCCACGGCACGGTGACCTGCGTTCGGCTCTGCCGGGGTGAAGCGCTGCCAGCCGACATAGCTGCGGGCCCAGTACCGCTGCCTCGCGGCACTCGAGCCGATGAACTCCGAGTACTGCATGGGCGTGACCCGGCGGTTGCCGTCTGGTCCCCGGTAGTCGGGGATGCCGGACTCGGTCGATATCCCGGCACCGGTCAGCGTCAGGACGTCACCGCCCGCCAGGAGGTCGGCTGCAGCGTCGAGCTGGTCGGTCAGTGCTGCTGAGGTCACCTGCCAAGGGTACGTGCGGAGGCGCTGCGTCCGAGGAGCCGCCGCTCGGCAGAGTGCCGCAGCGCTGCCTCGACGACCCTCGGGTCGGCGACGTCCGGGTGTGGCGGTCGCCGTGGGGCGTCGCGGGTGACGAGCTCGGGGGCGTGCCTGCGCACCTGTGCGTCCGCGACGAGATAGCCGTGCCGCTCGAGGATGTGTTGCTCCTGCTCGGAGAAGGCGTCCAGGTCGGTTCGCACCGCGTTGACGAGCTCCGTCGTCCCGGCCGGGTAGGAGCCCTCCACCGCCGTGTCGAGGGCCCACGTCGTCCCATGGATCACCCCGCGGGCGAGACCGGCGTGCAGCCAGCGGCTGCGCACCGACTGCCCGCCGCTGGTGGCGACGTCGAGGATCCGCAGCATCCGGCCGTGGACGGTCCGTTCCGTATGGGGCTTGAAGACCGCGCCCCCGTCGCTGACCAGGACGGTACGGTGCGACTTCCAGACCGGCTCGAGCCCCAGGTTGTCGTAGATGCCACCGTCCGTGAGGCGAACATGCCTGCGCAGGCTGCGGCGCTCCTCCGGTGACTCCAGCCCGCGACGCCCGCCCGCCAGGTGCATGGCCGCTCCGTCCAGGACCAAGGGGGCGAAGAACGGGGGCAGTGCGCACGACGCTGCGACCGCGTCGGCGATGCGCAGGGATGTCGGCGGTTCGGCATACCCCATCCGGTAGTCCCCAAGACGGCCCCTCGGTCGCCGCCGCGTCGGCGACTCGAACACCCAGCCGACGCCGTATGACACCTCGGTGGCGCCCGTGACGACGGCCAGGACGGGGCGGGACTCCCGCAGCGGACGCTCCCACCACGGGATCGCCTCCACCAGCTCGTCGGCCAACGCGCGGACGGCCGCGTCGGCGCGACGCCACGACGCGGGCTGGAGCTTCCTCATCAGGGCCGGGGTGCGGATGTTTCGGCTGGTGAGCAGGCCGAGGGGTTCCGCGACAAGCTCCTGGAACCCGCCGACGCGGACATTTCCCGAGGCGTTGCCGTACTCCAGACGCGGGTCCCCCAGCAGGTTGGCGATGATCGACCCGCCCGAGACGCCGCTCACGGTGTCGACCATCGCGAGGATCCCTAGCTCGTCAAGACGACGGCAGGCGCCCAGGTGGAATAGCGCCGCGCGGAAGCCGCCGCCCGACAGGCACAAGGCCGTGCCGTGCCGGCGTCGAGATCCCTCTTCCAGGGGCGGCACGCCCAGCTGGGCCGGCCTGCCGGCCGGACGGGCTGGGGAGGTTGGGTCGGGACTCATCGTGAGACCGATGTAACCAGAGGCTTGCGACAGCCGCCGCTGAGAGACGGACTTCCATCACAGATCAGCCGACAATCGCGCTTCTCGATAACAGTCAGTTATGATTGCTGCATGATCGATGCCGCGGGCCTGCGCGTGATGAAGGCCATCGCCGACGAAGGCAGCTTCACCGGAGCCGCCCTGGCCCTCGGGTACTCCCAGCCCGCGATCTCCCAGATGGTCCGTCGGCTGGAGCAGCGGACGGGCACGGTGCTGGTCGAGCGGGTGGGTCGCAACGTCCGCCTGACGGAGGCCGGAGCTGTGCTGGCCCGGCATGCCGTCGCGGTGCTGTCGGCACTGGATGCCGCGGAGGAGGAGGTCGCCGCCATCGCCGGGCTCCGGGCCGGACGGGTCAGGCTCATGGCCTTCCCCTCGAGCTCGGCCACCCTGGTGCCGCGAGCGCTGGCCCTGGTCAAGCAGCGTTTCCCCGACGTGCAGGTCACCTTCACCGAAGCCGAGCCGCCGGAGTCGCTGGCCGCCCTCAAGGCCGGTGAGTGCGACCTGGCCGTCGCGTTCGCCTACGAGGGGACCGACGTAGCCCGGGGCGAGGAGGACATGGAGCTCTTCGTCACCAGCAAGCTGCTGGACGACGAGGTGCGGCTCGCACTGCCCCACGACCACCCGCTTGCGGAACGCGATGTCGTAGACCTCGCAGCACTGGCGCAGGAGAACTGGATCGCCGGCTGTCCTCGCTGTCGCGGTCACCTGCTGCAGATGTGCGCGAACGCGGGCTTCACCCCGCACGTCGGGTTCGAGACCGAGGACTACGTCGCCGTGCTCGGCCTCGTCGCGGAAGGTCTGGGTGTGGCGCTCGTCCCCGACCTCATCCTGCGCACAGCCCATCACCGCGACGTCGTCACCCTTCCGATCAGCCCGGCGTCGCGACGGACCATCAGCGTCGTCACCACCGCAGACCTCCAGCGCGTACCCGCCGTCCAGGCAACCATCGAAGCCCTGGTCGAGGCGGCCAAGGCGAAGCCGCGGGTCCTCGCCAGCACCTGACCACCCTCGGCCAGAGACGCAGCACCGCTCAGCCAGTGCACGGACGGAGCACCGCTCAGCCGGAGAAGGAGCACCGCTCAGCCGGGGACGGGCCGAGCACCGCTCAGCCGGGGACGAAACACCGCTTCGTCATCGACGGCGCCACGTCACCGTCACCTCGTCCCCGGTCGTGACCACGGCGATATCGCCTCGCTGGTCGGTGCGCAGCACGGCATACCCGTCGTCTCGCAGAACTCGGAGCGTCCGGGGCGAGGGGTGCCCGTAGTCGTTGTCCTTCCCCACGCTCACGACGCCGACCGGCGCGGCCACCAGTCTCATCAGGTCCTCGTCGAGGTTGGACGAGCCGTGATGCGCCACCTTCACGACGTCGAATCCGCCTGCGCGGGCTCGCAGCCGGGGGTCGCGTCGCAGGTCGAGCAGGATCGCGTGGGCGGCCTCCCGCTCCACGTCGCCCAGCAGGAGGAGATCGAGCGGGCCGGAGCGCACCGCCAGGACCACGCTGCCATTGTTGGGAACCGAGCCGCTGGAGATCCTGCGCTCCGGCCACCACACGTCAGCCGTGACCCCCGGCCAGACCAGGTGGTCGCCCGCCTGCACTTCGACCACCGGGATGCGTCGGGCCGTCGTCCACCGGCGCACCTCGTCCCACTGGTAGCCGGGCTCGCGGACGGGAGTCGCGAGGACCTCCCTGACGGTGCGGCCGTTGATGGCGCCGATGAGACCGTCGACGTGGTCGGCGTGGAAGTGGCTCAGCACCACGGAGTCGAGGACGGTCACCCGCAGCCGACGAAGACACGAGCTGATCAGCGCCGGGTCCGGGCCGGCGTCCACGAGGACCGCATGGCCCGGCGTGGTCGCCAGCACCAAGCCGTCGCCCTGGCCCACATCGCAGGCGACGAACCTCCAGCCCGCCGGCGGCCACACCACCGCGGAGGTCGGAGCGGCCACGCCCACGACGAGTAGGCAGCACGACGCAGCGGCCACGGGCCGTACCCGTACGGCCTGCACCCACCAGCGCGCCGAGAGCAACAGGCCGACCGTCACACCGGTGAGCAGGACGGCCCCCACGGCGCCGTCCGGCCAGGGCAAGGTGCCGCCCGGTATGGTCGCGCAGGTCCGTGCGGTCCAGGCGATCCCGAGGGTGGGCACGGCTGCGACCCAGCACAGGACGCCGGCTCCCCAAGGCCACCACGGTCCCGTGACCGCGGCCGCCACTCCTGAGATGGTGGCCGGCGCCACCAGCGGGGCGGCGAGCAGGTTCGCGAGCACGCCCACCACGGACACTGAACCTTGCAGGAGCACGATGACCGGGGCGCACATCGCCTGTGCGGCGAACGGGATTGCGAGGGCCGGTCCCCACGAGGCCAGCCGCCGCGGAAGCCGTCGGCTGATGACCTCTCCCCAGGTGCGCACGAAGAGAAGCAGCCCTAGCGTGGCCAGCGTCGAGAGCGCGAAGCCGTACGACCGGCTGAGCCACGGGTCCACGACCAGCAGCATGATGACCGCGGCGGCGAGCAGCGGGATGCCTGCGCCGCGACGGGAGCGGCCCAGGCCCAGGAGCCCGATCGCGCCCATCGTGGCGGCTCGCAGGACGCTCGGCTGTGGACGGGCCAGCACGACGAAACCGGCCAGCGCCAGCATCGCGACGAGCGGCCTCGCCCGACGCGGGAGTCCCGCCAACCCCGCCCCACCGAGCGCGAACGACAGCACAATGGCGACGTTGCTGCCCGAGACGGCGGACAGGTGTGTCATCCCGGTGGCGAGCATGGCATCGGTGAGGTCGGGCGGGGTCCTACTGGTGTCCCCGATGACGAGCGCCGGCACGAGGCCCCGGGCGTCGGCAGGCAAAGGGGCGGCCGCTCGGCGCAGGCCGGCTCGCAGACGCTCCGCCGCGCGTGCGGGCCACCCAGGAAGCCCGAGCGTGACGGGAAGCCCTGACGGACGCAGGATGGCCACCACGTCCTCACCTGCCTGGGCCGGCACCAGCTTGCCTCGGAGGCGGAGCCGCTCGCGCCACCGCACCTCAGCGAAGCGCTCGTCGGCCATGACGAGCACCGGAGTGTGGACGGCGAAGCGCTGTCCTCTGGCCGTCACCTGGCGGACCGAAAGGCTGAAGGCGACGCGGGCACCCTGCGTGCCGCCCGACGACCGTAAGGCGGGATCACTGGTGACGACGCCGTCAAGCGTGACCGCAGCGTGGTCGGTGGCCAGCTGGGACACCGGACCGGTCGAGCGCACGCCGAGATCTCCGGCGACGGCCACACCCACCAAGCCCATCGCGGCACAGGAGAGGGCCAGGACGGTGCCGAGGCGTTCGAGCCGTGGAGAGCGGCGCACCAGCAGGCAGGCAGCCAGGACGGTGAACACGGCCGCAGCGACCACCACCGGCCGCATGGACCACGACAAGGCCACTACGCAGAACGCCCACGCCGCGAGCGCCGGCACGAGAAGCCTCAGGTCCAGGACCGTCGAGGCCCGTTCGACCTCGAGAGCAGCACGTTGTGACGAGGGGCTGGCACGTCCCTGGCATTCGCTGGACCGCCCATCCGGTCCGTGCGACATCACCGGTCCCTGCGACATCAAGGTGCCTGGGACATCACGGTGCCTTGCGACATCACGGTGCCTTGCGACATCACACGGTCACCTTCGGCTGAAGCTCCGCGAAGATCTTCTCCCCGATGCCACTGACCTCCCCCAGCTCGTCGACCGTGGTGAAGCGGCCGTGCTCGGTGCGGTAGTCGACGATGCGCTGAGCCAGGACTGGGCCCACCCCGGGCAGCTCCTCCAGCTGCGCGGCCGTCGCCTGGTTCAGATCGACGGCGCTCCCGAACCCCGCGACCCTCGACCCGGCGGCCGGGGACGGGAGCGACCCACCGTTCGCGGACGCCGGGCCTCCCGCCGCCGCACCGCCCTCCCCCGGGCGGCTCACCCTGATCTGCTCGCCATCTACGAGCTGCCGGGCGAGGTTGATGGTCGTCAGGTCTGCGCCCCTGGCAGCACCTCCTGCCTTGGTGACGGCATCCTCCACCCGAGAACCCGCGCCCAAGGTCACCACACCCGGCCGGCGCACCCGGCCGACGACGTGCACGGTGACCGTCGCAACCCTTGTAGCGGAGGTCGGCGTCGTCGCCGTGGCAAGCGCCCCGCCACCGGAACTCGTCCGCGGGGAGGCGAAAGCGCTGCGCCCCGCCGTCGGCGTGGCGAGCGCCGACCCTGGCGCTCTGGGCGGCCCGACGCTACGGGGCGCGCTCGACGCCCGGGCAAGGTGGACCCGCAGGGTGAACACACCCGCGGAGGCGAGCAGGACGACCAGCAGTCCCACGACCGCGGCCCGTGGCCCGGTCAGCCGCGCACCACGAAGCGCGGCGGGAAGCGTGAGGAGCGCCGGACGGGGTGCACGAGGCCGTCGATGTCGAGCTGCGCGACCCGCCCTCGGCGGGTCTGAGTGAAGCGCCCCCGAGCCGGACGGCCGGTGAGCAGGGGCCTGCACCCAGCTCCGTGCCGGTTGCCAAGGCGTGACCTCGACCGCGGGAGCGGCGTCCGACGCGGGCGCGCCAGCCCCCTCGCCTGTGACCGGCGTCGACCCGATGTTCCGCTCCAGCAACGCCCGCAGCCGGGGTGACGGCTCGTGTGAGCGGCGGGTCGACGGCATACGGGAACGGTAGGGACCGGTCGGCACCGCGCGATGGTGCGTGCCGCCCCTGTGGGGAGAGAGCTCGCCCGACCATCACCCTGTGGACGGAGGCCTCGACACTCCGCCTCGACACTCCGCCATGCCGCCAGCCGGCGCGCGGCACTGGTGCGGCGCGGCGCGGGTCGGCGATCAGTTGCCCGGTTCTCCGCCAGTGTGGAGGTCAGCCGGCGCCGTGCGCGGTCTGCCCGACGGTTCGCCGGCCCTGCCGCGGGGTACGCCCCCAGCTCCTCAGGTCGTCGTGGAGCTGCCGCACCCACTCCCGGGGCGCCTCCGGCAGCTCGTCCCAGGCTTTGCGCCTCTCGTCCTGAGCGTGAACGGACTCGAAGCGGCCCCAGCAGGAGTCTGCCGCCTCTCGACGCTCCGCGGTCGGCTTGTCCTGGACGACCAGGGGGAACTGGGCACGGGAGAGCAGCTCGACGACGGCCGCGGACCTCAGGTAGATCACCTCGACGGCCTTGCAGTTGGGACAGCTCGCGAGGACGTGGTTGGCGCGCTCGTAGTCGAGGAACAAGACGATGCCGCCGTTCTGTGGCGTCACCTCGTAGTCGTGGTGGCACGTTGCGCAGTTCTCGTTCATGACGTCTCCTTTCCCGGAGGTCGGCGCGTTGCGCCACCTGTCCCGTGCTGACGAACCTGTTTCCCGTCAGGAGGGCGGGGACCCGCCCCAGATACCTGCGCGCAGAACAAGATCCGGGGACACGGCCGGAGCACCGCTCAGCCTGCGGAGGACGCGCCGCGACGCGCACTCACCCAGAGCTCGATGTTCCGTCGATGGCGGTAGATGACCAGAAGAGAGACGACGACGCACCAGGCACCAGTGTTCCGGGACCCCACTGGAAGCCATCGCGCCCAGCTGGCCAGCCCCACAGCCAGCAGCACCAGGCATGCTGATACCGACGCGCCGGCGACCCAGCGCACCCGCCACACCAGCACCCCGAAGACGACGACCGTCAGAACCCCGAACCAGGGCTCGACGGCGAGGATGGCCCCCAGTGAGGTCGCGACACCCTTGCCGCCCTGGCCCTTGAGGAACGGCGACCAGATGTGTCCCAGCACCACGGCGAGGCCGACGAAGAGCGCAGCCAGCGGCCCGACGAGGTCACGCGCCAGAACGACGGGCACCAGCCCCTTGAGGACGTCCAGCACGCCCACCACGACACCCCAGCGGGTCCCGAGAACGCGGCCCGCGTTCGTCGCTCCCGGGTTGCCGGACCCGGAGTGCCGCAGGTCCTTGCCCAGCACCGTGGCGAGAATGGTCGCCGGGTTCACCGCCCCGATGACGAAGGCCACGACGACGGCCACGACGGAGCCCAGCGGCAGCTTCGCCAGCTGCCAGAAGGACTCGTGCTGCCCGCTCGTCATGCTCGCGGGCGAGGGGACACGGCCACCGCCAGCGTGCCGGGACCAACGTGAGCCCCCACGACGGCGCCCAGCTCGACCAGCGCCAACTCACCCGCCGTCGGGACACGTTCAGCGAGGCGGGTCGCCAGCTGGTCCGCCCGGGCGGCGGAGTCCAGGTGATGCACCGCGATGTCGACCCCTGTGCGGCTGGACTGCGCCGCGCTCACTGCCAGCTCCTCGAGCCGGGCCAGGGCACGCGTCGAGGTGCGCACCTTCTCGAGCGGGCGGATGTGACCGTCTGAGAGGCCCAGGATCGGCTTGATGGCGAGGGCGGACCCCAGGAAGGCGGACGCCGAGCCGATCCGGCCACCGCGGCGCAGGTGCTCCAACGTGTCGACGTAGAAGACGACCGTCGAGGACTGCGACCGTGAGAGAGCCTGCGCTGCAACCTCGTCCGGCGTCGCTCCTGACGCTGCTGCGTCCGCGGCCGAGATCACGGCATACCCCATGGCCATACCTAGCGAACGGGAGTCCACGACCTTCACCGGGACCGGCGAGTGCTGGGCGGCGAGGTGCGCCGACTCCACGGTCGAGGACATGTCCGCCGAGATGTGGACCGACACGATGGAGTCCACGCCTGTGGCGGCGGCCTTCTCGTACGCGTCGAGGAAGGACTGCGGCGAGGGGCGCGAGGTCGAGACGGGGCGGAAAGAGCGCAGCGCCTCGGCGACCTCGGCGGTGGTGACGTCGACGCCTTCGCTGTACTCCGTCCCCGCGATCACCACGTGCAGGGGCACGACGAGGATTCCCTTGGCGGACACCACTGCCTCGGGCAGGTATGCCGTGGAGTCGGTGACGACGGCGACGCTCACCAGCGCAGGCTATCCGTGGCGAGGCTCGGCCGCCCAGACGGCCGCTCAGGCCGGGACGACGTTGACCAGCCGCGGCGCGCGCACGATGACCTGCCGCGTCCCGCGCTCGGTCGCCGCGGCAACCTTGGGAAGAGCGAGCACGAGCTCGCGCAGCTCTTCCTCGCCGATGTCCGAAGGGACCTCCACGCGGTCGCGCACCTTGCCCTTGATCTGGACGACGCACGTCACGCGGTCCTCGACGAGCAGGGCGGGATCTGCCGCGGGGAACGGGGCGAAGGTGATGGACTCCTCGTGTCCCAGGCGGGACCACAGCTCCTCTGCGATGTGCGGGGCCAGCGGGGCCACCATGACGACGAGCGGCTCTGCGGCCTCCCGAGGCACGCGGTCGAGCTTCGTCAGGGCGTTGTTGAGCTCGATGAGCCGGGCGATCGCCGTGTTGAAACCGAGCGTGGGATAGTCCTTCGACACCGCGTCGATCGTCTTGTGCAGGGCTCGAGCCGTTGCCTCGTCCATCGGGCTGTCCAGCACCCGCACGTCGCCTGTCTCCTCATCGACGACGTTGCGCCACAGGCGCTGCAGGAACCGCTGTGCCCCGACGACCGCCCGGGTCTCCCACGGCTTGGAGAGCTCGAGGGGCCCCATCGACATCTCGTAGACCCGCAGCGTGTCCGCGCCGTACTGCTCGAACATCTCGTCGGGGCTCACCACGTTCTTCAGGGACTTGCCGATCTTGCCGTACTCGCGCGTGACGGGCTCGCCTCGGAAGGTGTAGGTCGGCTCACCGCCCGTGGGATCGGGCACCTCGAGGACCTCGGACGCCTCGACCGGCTGACCACGGCGGTCCCGGTAGGCCGGCGCCTGGATGTAGCCCTGCGAGAAGTACTTACGGAACGGCTCGTCACTGGAAAGATGGCCCAAGTCGTAGAGCACCTTGTGCCAGAACCGCGCGTACAGCAGGTGGAGCACGGCATGCTCGACCCCGCCGATGTAGAGGTCCACCCCGCCCGGGTCGCGGACACCCTGCGGGGCTCCCGGGACCGGCGTCGCGTGCGGGCCCATCCAGTACCGCTCGTTCTCCGGGTCGACGAACGCCTCGTCGTTCTCCGGGTCCAGGTACCGCAGGTAGTACCAGCAGGAGCCGGCCCAGTTGGGCATCGTGTTCGTCTCGCGGCGGAACGTGCGTGGCCCACGCCCGTCGCCGAGGTCGAGCTCGACGTTGACCCACTCCTCCACGCGCCCCAGAGGCGGCTCGGGCTGCGACGACGCGTCCTGCGGGTCGAAGGTCTTCGGCGAGTAGTCCGGGACGTCGGGCAGCTCGACGGGCAGCATGGAGTCCGGTACGGCGTGGCCGATGCCGTCCTCGTCGAAGACGATCGGGAACGGCTCGCCCCAGTACCGCTGCCGGCTGAAGAGCCAGTCGCGCAGCTTGTAGCTGACCGTGCCCTCACCGAACCCCTTGTGCGACAACCACTCGATCGTCGCCGCCTTGGCGTCGGCGACGCCCAGCCCGTCGAGCGAGATCTCGTCGTTCGAGGAGTTGATCGCCGGCCCCTCGCCCACGAACGGCTCGTCCTCCGGGTGGCCGGGCGGTGGCTGGACGGTGCGCACGATGGGAAGGCCGAACCTCTGCGCGTACTCCCAGTCGCGCGCGTCCTGACCGGGCACGGCCATGATGGCTCCGGTCCCGTAGCCCATCAGCACGTAGTCCGCGATGAACACCGGGATCCGCGCGCCGTTCAGCGGGTTGACCGCCCAGGCCCCGGTGAACACACCCGTCTTGTCCTTGCCCTCGGTCTGGCGCTCGAGGTCGCTCTTGCGCGAGGCGGCCAGCCGGTACGCCTGGACGGCGGCGCTCGGCGAGGCCTCCCCACCCGTCCAGGCCGGGTTGGTTCCCGGCTCCCAGGCGTCACCCGCGGCGATGGCGTCGACCAGCGGGTGCTCCGGGGCTAGCACCATGAAGGTGGCGCCGAACAGCGTGTCGGGCCGCGTGGTGAAGACCTCGATGGAGGCGTCGTGACCGTCGACGGGGAAGCTGACCCGAGCGCCCTGGCTGCGCCCGATCCAGTTTCGCTGCATCGACTTCACCTTCTCGGGCCAGTCCACCCGGTCGAGATCGTCGGCCAACCGGTCGGCGTACGCGGTGATCCGCATCATCCACTGGCGCAGGTTCGTCTTGAAGACGGGGAAGTTGCCGCGCTCGGACCGTCCCTCGTTCGTGACCTCCTCGTTCGACAGCACGGTGCCCAGGCCCGGGGCCCAGTTGACGGGAGCCGCTGAGGTGTACGCCAGGCGGTAGTCGTCGAGCACCGCAGACCGTTCGACGTCGGAGAGCGTCGACCAGTCAGCCCCTCCCGGCACGGCGCGGGCGCCAGACCGAAGCTCCTCGACCAGCTCGCTCAGCGGCCTGGCCCTCCCCCGACCGCCGTCGGGACGCTCAGCGCCCGGGTCGTACCAGGCGTTGAAGATCTGCGTGAAGATCCACTGCGTCCACTTGTAGTAGCCGGGGTCGATCGTGGCGATGGTGCGGCGGTCGTCGTGCCCGAGCCCGAGCCGCCGCAGCTGGCGCTTCATCACGACCATGTTGTCCTCGGTCGTCTTGCGCGGGTGCTGGCCGGTCTGTACCGCGTACTGCTCGGCCGGGAGGCCGAAGGCGTCGTAGCCCAGGCAGTGCAGGACGTTCTTACCGGTCATGCGCTGGTACCGCGCGAACACGTCCGTGGCGATGTAGCCCAACGGGTGTCCGACATGCAGGCCAGCCCCGCTGGGGTAGGGGAACATGTCGAGCACCAGGAGCTTCTGTCGGTCGCCCACCTTCTCGGGCTCCGCCCACGGCCCCGCCGGGTTCGGCGCGTGGAAGGTCCCTTCCTCCTGCCAGCGGTCCTGCCACGCCAGCTCGATGTGCTGGGCCAGCTCGGCGGTATAGCGGTGCGGCGTCTCGCTCATCTCATCCTCGGGTTCGGTCTCGGCGCGGCGTCGTCGTGCGTGGTGCGGTCGGCCTGCGTGGTGCGGTGGTCGTGCGCGGTGGCGCCGTCGGGTGTGCCCTCACAGAAAAGCCCCTCGCGCAGGAGGGGCTCGCCGCGGTGGCCTCGGTGGTCCGTGGGCCAGCGCGGCTATCGAAGAAGCGGCTGCCGTGCCATGGCCCTAGGTTAGCGCAGCCGCTCGCGGAGGAAGGGGCGGCGGGCAGGGCGACAAGGCGGCGACAGGCGGGGTGGGCAGGTTGGCTCCCGGGATGGGGGGCGCCATGGGCCCTCCCCTCAGAGATGCGCAGTTTTGGTGATGACAGAACGAGGACGGCATCGTACGTTCGGGGGATGGACGGCACGGCTCGTATGCGCTTGCAGCTCGAACGGTTCGGCCCCGTGGCAGGGGATGTCGGCGGCCTTCTCTTCTTCGCGTTCTGGGTCACGCGCGCTCACCAGGTCGCCGTGCCGGCGGTCCTGGAGGTCGTCGTCTACGTCCTCGCGCTGGCCTCCCTGATCCCCGCCCTCGTCGGCTACCAGCTGGCTCAGGGCGCCGCATCCTCCGCGTGGGTCGGCTGGGCCGGCATCGCCGCCATGGGCTACGGCTTCGCGGGCCAGTGGGCGCTGCTCTGTTCCGGCCTCGCTCTCTTCGGCGTCTCGGTCGTCCGGTGCGGCGTGCACGCGCGGCTGCCCGGGCTGCTGCTGGTCGCGGGCGGCTCACTGCTGCTCGTCGTCCAGGCCTTCGCGCCCGTCTTCAGCCGCTCGTTCGCCTATCTCAACCCCGGATGGCGCGGCCTGACCGCGGTGGCCCTCGTCCTGGTGGCTGCGGCTCTCACGGACCTCGACGTGACCAGCCGAGAGACGGTGCGTCCGCAGCGGGTACAGCCCTAGCCAGTCGCCGCCGGCCTCCTCGTGACCAGTGACACGCGTGCGGCGTTTCACTGCTGCTCGGCGGGGGTAGCAGCCGGTCGAGGGACCAGCGACACCACCACAGAGACCGGCCACCCCGAGGAGCCACCGTGTCCACCGATGCGATCGTCATCCTGCGCGACGACCACAAGAAGGTCCGCGCCTTGTTCCGCGAGTTCGAGAACAAGAAGACCACCGAGGCACGTAAGGGAACGATCGTCCGGCAGGTCATCGAGCAGCTCACGATGCACACCTACATCGAGAACGAGGTGATGTACCCGGAGGTCCGCCGGCTCCTGCCGGAGCTCGAGGAGGATGTCCTCGAGTCCTACGAGGAGCACCACGTTGCCGACGTCCTCGTCATGGAGCTGTCCACGATGGGACCCGGCGACGAGCGGTTCCAGGCCAAGACCACCGTCCTGATCGAGAACGTGCGGCACCACATGGACGAGGAGGAGTCGGACTGGTTTCCCAAGGTCCGCGAAGGTCTGAGCCGCACGCAGCTCAGGGAGCTCGGTGAGCAGCTCTTGGCGGCGAAGGAGCGAGCGCCGCGATCGCCTGCGCAGCCCAGCGCCCTGAAGAAGGTCGTCGACGCAGTCGTATCGTGACCATGAGGACCGGAGCGGCAGGTGAGATCGAGAGCCTGCCCGCGCTCCTCGACGTGCTGGCCCACCAGCAGGGTTCCTCCACACCGGTGGACGACGCGGCCGCCGCCATCGAGACCATGGTGCTGCACCCGGACTACCCCTGTCTGGGGGCTCGCTCGGTGTTCAACCGCGAGCGGGCCAGGGTCGTGGTGCTCGACGACCTCGGCACAGAACGGTCTGCCCGCGCGCTGATCCCGGCCCTCGCGGAGTTCGCGGCACAGACCGACCTGGGCGACGGGTTCGCCTCGCTCGTCTCGGTCTTCCGCTGCACCCGGGTGCCGGACGAGACGTCGTTCGAGGAGCTGCTGTGGAGACAGCTGGAGCTCATCCACGACCACGACGAGCTCCCCTGGAACCCGCAGGTGTCCGACGACCCCGACAACCCACACTTCGCGTTCAGCGTGGCCGGTACGGCGTACTTCGTCGTCGGCCTACACCCCCGGGCGTCACGGATCGCCCGGCGTACGCCCCTGCCCACTCTCGTCTTCAACCTGCACGAGCAGTTCGAGCGGCTGCGCGGCTCGGCGCGGTTCGAGCGCATGAGGGACACCATCAGGCGTCGCGACGAGGCCCTCCAGGGGACGGTGAACCCGATGGTCGACGACTACGGGTGCAGCTCGGAGGCCAGGCAGTACTCGGGCCGGCTGGTGTCCCGCGACTGGCACCCGCCGGCCCACTTCGACCATGAGGAGCGGCAGTGACCCGGCTCGAACCCCAGACCGGCACCGGGTTCGTGCTGCGGGCGGGAGACCTCCTCACCGTGACGGACCCGACCGGAGGGCAGGTCAGCGACCTGTTCTGCTTCCGTGCCGACGACCACGACGAGTGGCTGTCCAGTGGCCGCACGATCGACTACGGGAACTCCGTCTATGTCTCCACCGGCAGCATCCTCTACAGCAACCGCAGCACCCCGATGCTCACGATCCTGGAGGACACCTGTGGCAGGCACGACTTGCTGCTGACGCCCTGTAGCCAGCAGACGTTCGACCTGCTCTACCCGGAGTTCCAGGGCTCGTACCACCCCAGCTGCCTGGAGAACCTCGTCAAGGGACTTGCTCCGTTCGGCGTCGGTCCGGACCAGATCGGCACCACCCTGAACATCTTCATGAACGTGTGGAGCGAGCCGGGTGGCGAGCTGCACATCGACCCCCCAACGTCGGTGGCAGGCGACCGGCTGACCGTCCGCGCCGAGGTCGACCTGCACGTCGGGCTCACCGCGTGCTCCGCCGAGAAGTCGAACGGTGGCGTGTCCAAGCCGATCGACTTCACCCTCTCATGAGGGGTACTAGGCCTGCGGAGCGGGTTCATGGGGCGCCTTCATCGTCTCCACCTGCGCCGATGATGGCGACCGGCTGGTCAGGCGAGACCAAAGTAGGGAGACTGGGCCCATGCAGCCTGCCGTCCCTCCAGAAGCGGCCCGCGCCTTCACGGAGCTGGCCGAGCTCGTCTACGGGGAGACCGACCCCGAACAGGCCCTGGAGGCGATCGTCCGGATCGCGGTGCAGGTGATGCCCGGGGCGGACCACGTGACGATCTCGACGCTGGAGTCCAATGCCCAGCTGCGGACCCGGGCAGCCTCCGACGACATCGCGCGGCTGATGGACCGGCTGGAGAGCGACTCGCACGAGGGCCCGTGTCTGGACAGCATCGTCAAGGACTCCGTGCAGCGCGACGACGACATCGCGTCGCACAGCACCTGGCCCAACCTGGCGCGACTGACCCTCGAGCAGACGCCCGTACGCGGCATGGTGGGCTACCGGCTGCTGAGCGGGCTCTCCGGACGGTCCGCGCTGAACGTCTTCTCGGACACCCCGGGTGCCTTGACACCGGATGCCGCGGACGTGGGGGCGGTCCTCGCAGCCTTCACGTCGGTAGCGCTGGCGGCGGTCGAGGGGCGCGCGACGGCGGAGAGCCTGCGTCGCGGTCTGGAGAGCAACCGGGAGATCGGCAAAGCGGTCGGTCTGCTGATGGCGGCCCATGGCGTCAGCGGCGAGGAGGCGTTCGAGATCCTGCGGAAGGCGTCGAGCCGCACGAACACGCGGCTCGCCCTGATCGCCGAGCGGATCACGAAGAGCCACCAGCGCCGCGACGACGGGTGACCGCCCTCAGGAGGCTCCCATCACCAGGCCCTCGATCGTGTGCTTCTGGGTGATCGGCACGAGCGGCTCGTCCACGATCGGGCAGTGCAGGCGGTCCTTGACGCTCTGCGGCAGTGAGTCCCAGTAGGCCCGGGTCACCCGAGGTGAGTGCTCGATGAGCTGCTCCGTGTCCCGACCGTCCTCGACGCCGAGCACGAGAACCGGCCTCGACAGCTGCGAGTGGTTCTGCGTGCCGCGGTGGATGGTCAAGGCCGAGCGCACCGAGATGTCCCCGCGTTGCGGGAGCTTGCGCTGGGCGCGCTCCTCGTACCTCGAGTGGAGGGCCTTCGGCGGAAACATGCCGTGCTCGAGCTCCGCGCTGTCGTCCCACTGGGTGCCTACCGCGATCTCGAACGGCCCCATGTCCGGCGTCGTGTCGACGAGCGTCAGGTTGAAGGCCAGTGATGTGAGCCGGCCCTCCTCACGGGTGACTCGCGGCATCGGGAAGTCCCGGTGCCAGGGCTGGTCGACTGCACCGGGGAGCGGAACGTCGAACCCGACCTCCACGAAGTGGTAGTCGTCTCCCAGGACGGCACGCGCCGCCGCGTTGACCCAGGGATGCGACACGAGGTCCACGAAGCCGCGCAGCTGCTCGGGGTGCACCTCCACGTACCAGCGGTTCGGTCCTCGCCCGACCGCCCCATCCCCGCGGGAGCGCGCCTCGCCGAAGGCCAGTTGGACGTCCCTGGCCAGGTCGTCAACCCACTCGACGGGGAAGGCGCCCCGCAGTGCCATGATGCCGTCGCCGTACAGGGCGTCGACGATCGCGCCAGTGTCGATCCCCTCGGTCGGAATGTCCTCAGGATCACCAAGACCCGGCAGGTCTGCTGTCTGCTGTGCCACGTCGCTCCTTCAGCGTCGCTCGTGGGCCTTCCTCAAGCCCGAGTCAGTGTGCGGGAACGCGCACGGCGCCCGCAATGGTCCGTATGGACGATGAGGCGCATCTTCCGCGCACCCTCGGCCGGCCGGAGAATGAGTGTCGTGCGACGGTCCCATGAGGCCACTGCAGCCCTGGTTCGCTTCACCGCCTTGGCGATGGCGTACCCTCGCGCCGGCCACGCGGTCGACGAGCAGCTCGAGGTCGTCCTCGGCCGGCCCGTCCTCCCATTACCGGGGCAGTCGTACGTGGACGCGGCCCGCCTGGCCTGGAGGGAGGCCATGGGCCAGGCGGTCACGAGCGCCATGACTGCGGGCCTCACGAAGACGCTTCTGCGGGGCCACCGGGGTCGCGTCCCGAAGGGTGTCTTGGACGGCTTCATCCGAGAGCCTCGGGGCGACCCCGCCGAGCTCATCCTGAAGCACTGGCCGGTGGTCGTGGCCTACGAGGTGTTCATGCGGGACCTGGAACGCCAGCGGGAGGCCGGACACGGCATCACCGCAGCTCGCCTCGAAGCGGCCGCAGCCCCGGTGTTTCGGGCGTGGGCCGAAGCCACAGCCCTCTCGCCCCCACATAACAGCCGACACCGGCAGGCACCGGACCTGCGCGCAGACTACGACCGGCACTTCGCCGCTGCCCGCGCTCGGGTCGTGGCCAGGGTGAACGGCGGCCTCTCGGCCGGCCTCCACGAGGACCGGTAACGGTTTTCAGCAGGCGTCGGCGAGCCTTTGCGGCGCCGTGGCGCGCTGGTGACCGGGCGGTCGGACGGTGGGACGCTGCGCTGTCGAGGGCCCCTGCCGTGTCGAGGGCGGAGGTGAAGAGCTGGCTGTGCCCGACGTCGGCGCGGTGGCCGCTGCCGGACCGGGCCGGATGGCGAGGGCGGCGCGTACGAGTGTGCGGATCCGGTTGAAGTCAGGTCGGTCCGGGTGGACCACCGCGTCCGTCAGCGGCAGGGACGTGAGGCTGCCTGCTCGGACCCTCTCGGCGATGGTGGCCCACGCCGGGAGGTCGGAAAGCGGGATGTCGGTGTGCAGGTTCCTCCCTGTCGCGGCTGCGATGGCAGGGAAGCGCGCAAGGAAGGTCATGGGGTCCACCTGCGCGACCAGCGCTCCGATCATGCACCGCTGTCGACGCATCCGGTCGAAGTCGTTGCTGGCGAACCTGGATCGGCTGAACCAGAGGGCGTGGTAGCCGTCGAGGTGCTGACGCCCGGGCTCGATGTACCCCCGAGGCGCCTCGGTCACCCTCCCCGCGCCGTCGTGGGCGCCGCCGATCGGAAGCGTGGTCCGGACGTTCACCTCCACCCCGCCTACCGCGTCGACGAGCTCCATGAAGCCTCGGAGGCTGACGGTGACCGTGTAGTCCACGGGAAGCCCGAGGACCGCCTCGACCGCTGAGCGGGTCGCCGTAAGCCCCGGGCTGGGGTCCCCGGGAAAGAGGCCCGCATGGTTCACCGCCTCCGTCCAGACGGCGTTCAGCAGGCACTCGCTTCCGCAGTCGAAGCCGTGTGGCCAGAGTCGGTGCAAGGGCGAGGACCGTGGGAACGGCACCTTCTCCAGGTTGCGTGGCAGCCCGAAGAGCACGGTCGCACCGGTCCTGGTGTCGACGGAGGCGAGCACGATGGAGTCCGGGCGCACCCCGACCCGACCCGCCGCGGAGTCGAGACCGAGCAACAGCACGTTGAGCCGAGGCGTCCCGGCCCAGGGGTCGACGTGAGGCTGGCGCCGAGGTTCCGGAACCTGAAGCCCGTCAGCACGCACTCCCACGCCACTGGCGAACACCTGCGTGGCGAGCGCGCGTGAGATGAGCGCATAGCGCGCGACGAGAGCCGTGGGCCCGGCCACGGCCAGAGAGAGTGCGACGACGAGGGTCATCGCCCCGAGCTTCTCTCCGCGGGTCGCCGTCGCGGGCCAGGCCGCGGAGGCCGTGCCGACGATGGCTGAGAGCCACGCCGTCCCGAGGGCGACCACGACCAGGGCAGCGGACTCGAGCAGGTCCGGCCTGGACCCGAGACGCACGGCGAGCTGCTCAGGACGGTGCTGGCCCCAGAGGACAGCCAGCGTGAGGACCGCGGCCGCGGTCGCGGCGAGCGCTGCAGCTCCGGCGCGCCGCCGGCCGGCCAACCACAGGGCAAGACCCGGCAACGGGAAGGCAAGCAGGACGAGAAGGGCACAGCGCCACAGCTGGGCGCGTGGGTCGGGCTGTGGCCCGGTGACGTTCCGCATGGGGGTTCCTTGGTCGTCCGGTGACGACCGAGGACTCGCCTCGCCCGCTCCCTGGGCGCGCCATACCCGGTCAGGCTGAACCGAAACCGGTCAGCGGCGCCAGTGCGCGCGTCGTCATGACCAGCCCGGTCCTCGCCACCCCGGTCCTCGGCGCTCGCGACAGGATGCGACGAAGGGCCCGGCGACGTAGCGTCGAAACCGTGAACCTGGGCCGGCGGGCGGTGGACCACCCGCTGTCACAACGCCGGCGACCCTGACGAAAGGAGAGAACGATGGCTACTGGAGAGACCGGATTCGACGACGTCACCTACGACCTCATCTCCGTGCAGTACCACTCGCTGAAGGCCGGCCACGACTATGGGCAGTACGTGCGCGACGCCCGGAACGCCGGGAAGGACGACATTGCGTCGTTCTTCGAGGAGGTCATGGCCCAGGACAGCGAGCGCGCCAAGCGCTGCCACGAGTTCTTGCAGCAGCTCGGCGGTATCGACAACACCCAGCCACAGAACGGCGGCTGAGGCGGGCACGCCGTCGACGCCTACTCAGAAGGAGTGACGAAGGGCGCTTTGGGACCTCCGTCTCGTGTATGGCCTCATTGGGCCATGGACCATGCCAGGGATCCCGGCGGACGATGCTCAGGAGGTGGGAGCAACGAACTCTGAGCCCCGTGCAGGGGCCGTCCGTCTGGTAAGGCGCGCGGACGGCATGGGGGAACGAACTGCTGGCGTAACCGTGAATGCGGCATCGAAGATGGCCGACTCCGCAACGCTGGACAGGCAACGCGATAGCGAGAGCTCCGTACGGCCAAGGCCCATGACAGGTGACTCAGGTCAACTTTGCAGTTCCATTAGCCTCCGTCCGGGAAGGCGGCGGGCGTGCCACTCCACTCGGCGATCCGTGGAGCTTCTGCCTGATGTATGAGTCAGATTCGGCCGGGGCAGGGGGCGGTGCTGGCCCGGCATCCGCGTAGGCGATCCGTGCGTGTGGGTGTCGAAGCCGAAGGCGCTTCTGGTGAGGAGCCGTATCCAGGCGTTCACTTGGCTGGACCACTCCGGAGGCGTCACGCCAGTGACCACCCCAAGGCCGCCGACTGCGACACTGCGCTGGGCAACGACGCTAGCTTGGCAACGCTGGACAGGCAGGCGATGCCGCTCAGTCTCGGCCCTCGCGCACGCGCGGATTGCGCTCTGGGGCAGGGGAAAGGGCAGCGGTAACGGATGCCCTAGCCGGCGGACAGGGCGACGAGCCGGTTCCGCTCGGTGGGCCCCTTCACCGAGATCTCGGCGACGACTCCGATGCCCTGGGCGTAGTACTCGTGGTCGAGCACGTCGGGCTCCAACGGGGTCCACTTCCTTCGTGACCACGGTGGAGCGGAACGAGCGGTACGGCACGGTGATCGGGGAGCTCAGGCTGATGACCTCGTAGTGGTCCTCCGCGTGCCCTCGGTCGCGCTCCTGCCTGTTGCCGTGCCCGATCTTGGGCTCGGCCTCGATGTAGATCCCCGGCCTTGCCCCGTCACGCCCGGCCATGCACGTCCCCTCCCTGCTCGTGACCTGTCCAGCGCGGTCCAGCTCCGCCGTGTCCTCCCGAAGTACCAGACGTTGCCGTCCTAGTCCTGGCTGTAGTAGTCGGTCGTTCGTTCGGCGAGATGGCCCGACAGGTAGAGACGGTCGGACACCACCACACACGGTGCTCCTTCGATGGTCTTGGTGGTGCGCTCCACCACGAAGACCTCCTTCGACGGCTCGTCCTCCTTGACCCCGGCGTAGCTGCGGCTGCTACCCGGGAGCAAGGGGAACCACCTGTTGGTCACCGAGGCCGAGAACCTGGGCGCCGATGCCGTCGAAGGGCTGCCCGACGACGTGGCCGTTGCCGCCGAAGGCGCCCTCGTAGTGCTGCCTGAGGATGACGGACTGCCTCCCGTGCACGCCGCCGCCAAGGCGCACACGATGCACGCCAAGAGTGCAGGTCGGGACACGGGCACGGCCACTCCTCGAGTGCCGCAGCAGAGGCTTGCGAGACGACCAGACCACCATGCGACCATGCCAGTCCCGCAGTCAAGGAACACGCATCTGGCACTACACGGGGACTAGGGCCGGTTCCTTCGTGCCCCCAGCGGCGGCAACGCTTCGAGTCCCTCAGGTGCGGCATCCTGCCGTGCCGAGGCGGAACCGTTGGCGACGGTGTCAACGCCGAAGCGGGGACATCTTGGACGGAGCAACGTGTAGGACCGAGCCCGACAGGTCTGCGGCCGGGGTGGCCGCTGCTGCTCACGGTCAAAGGACGCTCAGTTGACCGCCACGTCCCCTCTTTGGGGCGGCAAGGGTCTGGAAGGGTCCCTGGCGTGGCCGCTGATTCGGTGGTACCCATGACCCACCGTGCGCCGACGTGGCGCGCCCGACCTGTGTGGGAGTGACGATGGGCGACATCGCAAGCAAGATTGACGGCTCGTTCGAGACGGCAAGCATCAGCGAGCTGGCGGATGCGCCCGTGGCTGCGTTGCAGGGTGTCAGCGCCGGGGACGCAGAGCACCTCAAGGCCGCGTTCAACATCAAGACCGTGCGGGACCTCGGCACGAACAAGCACTTCCTCTGGGCTCAAGCGATCGCCAAGCTCGCCGAGTAGTGCTAGCGCTGCGGCCTTAGTGCCATAGCAATAGCACTGCGGCCTTGGTGCCGCCTTCTCACGACCGCCCCGGCCGCGTTCGTCGGGACGGTCCTGCGTCGGTGGCCCAAACTGTCGCCAGCCGCCTCGCGGGAACGGCTTCTCCTGACCCTGGCGAGCAACGCGAAGGGGTGGGCGTGGACCGGGACCAGACCGCTGCGGCTTCGGCTTCTCCCCCGCCGAGGGGGAGGGCCACGCGGACATGGCGCGGCGCCATACCGAGGTGCTGCTCGAGGTGCTCAGCGGCAAAAGATTCGCGCAGCCGAACTCCCGGTCGGTGCTTCCTAACCCGCCAGGGCTATTGCGGCTCCGAGCCGCAATCGGAGGGGCTGCGCGACCGCATCTGGTGGGGCGCCCGTCGGAATCCATCGCGCGCTGGGCCGCCCAGCTCGGCATGAACCTCATGAGCTCGACACTGAAGGAGGACGAGTCGGGCGAGCCCTTCCACGTCCAGCAGCACAAGCAGATCCAGGTGTTCCGCGAGGCGTGGACGGCCGCCGCGCACGAGCGCGAGCCCCAGGTCTCGGTGAGCCGCTCGCTCATGCCGATTGTGACCGACCTCGACGCCAGGTACTTCAGTGGCCAGGGCGACTCGCCGGACCAGGTCGGCAACCTCGACGGCTACCGGGCGGTCTTCGGTCGCAGCTACGCCGCCGAACCCGACAGGCTGGTCGAACAGTTGCGCGCGGATGATGCCTTCGCTGCCGCCGACACTGTCCGGCTCACCGTTCCGACCAGCTCCGCGTCGACTACAACGCACAGCTGCTGGAGAACACCATCAAGCATGTGGCGCCCGGCCTCGGCTGGCGCTGACCCGAACCAGAACCCCTACAGCAAGGAGCCACGAAGTGTCCACCATCGCCGTCATCGGAGGCACCGGTTACACCGGCACCAACATCGCCCGGGAGGCCGTCGCCCGCGGCCACGAAGTCATCTCCTGGAGCCGCTCGATCCCCGCCAACCCCGTCGAGGGGGTGCGCTACGAGACCGGTGACGCGGCCGACGCCGTGGAGATCATCCCCGGGGCGGACGCCGTCGTGCTGGCCCTCTCCCCGCGAGGGGAGACGGCCGGTCGGCTCGTTGAGCTCTACGCCACCTATGCTATTGCGGCGGCTGAGACGGGCGCCCGGCTGATCATGGTCGGCGGTTTCTCGTCCCTGCGGCCGGCGCCAGGAGCGCCCCGTTTCGCTGAGGGCGACATCCCGCAGGAGTACCGCGATGAGGCGCTGGAAGGGGAGGCTACTCGGCGTTGGCTCACCGAGTCGGCCCCCGCGGAGCTGGACTGGGTGTTCATGAGCCCTGCCGGCGCGTATGGAGCGTGGGCCCCTGGGCAGAAGACCGGCAGCTACCGGGTCGGCGGCGAGGTCGCCCTGTTCGACGACGAGGGCAAGTCCGAGATCTCGGGTCCGGACTTCGCGGAGGCCATCGTCAACGAGATCGACCGCGCGGAGCATCACCGGGAGCACCTCTCGGTGGCCTACTGAGGGTCGGCCCTCACCTTTCGTGGCCGTCGAGCGCCGGACCGTCGATCGCTTTCTCCGCTCCCGCAGCAGCTCGCTGAGCCTGGCCTTGGCCTCGGCCATGGTCCTGCCCGTAGCGGTCGTGACGATGCGCTCGCCATTGGGCAGGAAGCCGAGCCGTGCCGTGGCGACCAGGCGCTGACGCGACTGGGAGTAGTGGGACGCGACCCTTACCGCGACTACGACGCTTCGCCATCGGCCTCGGCCTCAAGCAACCCAGGTAGCGTGTCGGCAACGCTCGAAAATGGGGCCGATGCGACGTTCGAAATCGAGGCCACCGGTTTCGGGGTTTCTAGTCTGCC
>NZ_JAPYZV010000010.1 GCF_027812955.1 Pedococcus sp. 5OH_020 | reverse complement strand
AGATCCCGCCGATGGCCCCTACAGTTCCGGAGCCCCGCCGATCACTCCCAAAGTCCACCACTGGGCGGGACGCTCACCGGCGTGCGCCCAGTTCGGGCTGTCGGTCGTGCCGTACGGTCGTCTGCACGGTGGGCTGCTTGCCGGCATGGAGGTCCTGCAGCGGGATATCCAGGGCGACATGCGATTCAAAGGGCCGGGTTTCACGGAAGCCGAACAGGAGGTCGGCCGCGCCCTGGAGCACCTGAGTCAGGAGTGGGGGCTGCGGCCTTACCAAGCTTCCTTGGCCTGGTTGCTGTCTCGACCGGCCGTCGCCTCCGCCATCGTGGGTGCGGAGACGGTCGAGGAGCTCACGGCCAATGTCTCAGCCGCGGATGTTGTGCTCGAGCCGGACCAGCTCTCTGCCTTGTCTCAGCTTGGCGCCGCCAGGAATACGTAGGACATTCGCCGTCCCCGGGGCGCGCACCCGTGCATATTGAGGAACGACCCGCATCGACGCCTGCGGGGTAGGAGGATGGCGGGGTGTTCATTGACTCAGTCCCTGGTGGCGCGGCCGAGGGTTCGCTTGCCGACTTCTATGAGCAGCAGCGAGCGGCGTGGGGGTTCCTGCCGAACTTTGCCGGCGCATTCTCGACGCGACCCCAAGTCGGGCAGGCTTGGACGCAGCTCAACGGCGCCATCCGTGGCGGCATGAACCGCAGACAGTACGAGATCGCCAGCATCGCCGCCGCTCGCGAGTTGCGGAACACGTACTGCACGGCGGCACACTCGATGTTCCTTCGGGATGTTTGTCATGACGAGGCGACGCTCCTGACCATCAGCGGGGACCCATCGGGGGAGTCCCTGCCCGAACAGGACCAAGCGGTCTACCAGTTCGCCACCAAGGTGGCCCGGGACGCTGCTTCCGTGGAACAGGCAGACGTGGACAGGCTTCGGCAACTGGGTTTGAGCGACCCTGACGTGGCCAACGCGGTGTTCGCGGTCGCAGCGCGCTCCTTCTTCACTCGCGTTCTCGACGGCCTGGGCGCGCAGCTGGACGTGGAAACGGCCGCCAAGTTCCCCGCCGACCTTCTCGAATCGATGTTGGTCGGCCGCCGCCCAGCGGCGCTGGCGGAGCCGGCAGAGAACCTGGCACCCAATGCTTGACGCCAGGACCGCTGCCCTGCAGCCACAGGCCCAAGCGCGCGCTCGTCGGAGATCCGACAAGTCACTCCACTGACCGTTCCTCGCCCCGCCACAATGACGCTCGCGTCGCAGCTAGACATGGTTTGGGCCCTCGACGCTCCCCGCGGGGTTCCCGAGGGACCCCAGCAGCTGCGTGCGCCGCCGGCGGGTGGACCTCGAACGTCGCAACGAGCTGCTCAGCGCCCTCGAGGACATGCTCCTCAGCGAGGGGTTCAGGGCGCTGACCATGGACGACATGGCGCGACGGCTGCACTGCTCCACAGCGACCCTGTACAGCGTCGCGACGAGCAAAGAGCAGCTGGTTATGGCGCTGACCAAGGACTTCTTCCGCCAGGCGACGGAGGAGATCGAGACGTCGGTCGCGGCGGTCGAGGACCCGCCGGCGGATCTCTACCTACCTGGCCGGCGTGGGGTCGGCCATGAGCCGCTGTTCGCCGACCTTCTACAGCGACATGGTCGGGTTCGCGCCCACGGCCGAGATCTACGCCGCCAACTCGACGGCGGCGGCGCGCCGCGTGCGTGAGCTCATCGAAGATGGCGTACAGGCGGCAGCGTTGCGGGCGGTCGACGGTACCTTCGCCGGCCAGCTCACGGCCCTCGCCATCGAAGGCATCCAGTCCGGCGTGCTGCTAGGAAACACGGGTCTCACGTCCGGTCAGGCCTGCGGCGACGTGGCCGACCTCCTGCTACACGGACTAGCCGTACTAGGCCACGCGGATGGTTAGACGCGGCGTTGACGACGAGGAAAACCCGCCGGTGATGTCTGGATTGTACAAAAACCCGCCGATCCGGAGGTCCCACGCGAGCGACCGTCTCGAAGTCATGTCCGTCGTCTGGTGCTCGAGCCTATCCGCCGCCAGGGTGGGCGGTAGCCATGCCGCCAAAAGCGATGAGCATCCGCGGCGGATAGGCGCGCCTGGCGTGCTCCCTTGACCGAGCGGATCCGCGCTGGCGGGATGAACGCCTCCCCGCTGTCATACCGGTCTAGCCCGCCGGTCAGAGCATGCTGACGGTAGGACGACCGACCTGACGACTTCGTGGCTTGGGCGTAACCGTCGTCGAGATCTCGGGTGGTTGAGGGAAACGGCACCGCTCGACGCCTCCAACCGGCACGCGTCAGCGTCCCACACGAGGACTCTTGAGCTGACCGCGTATCTCCCCACCGGGGAACGTCGCGGTGTGGACGTTGACGTAGTAGGCCTTGGGGTCCGCCTGGATGCTCGCGAGCAGGGTAGGGCTGGCGGTCGTGCACGCGCTGTGGGTGAACGAGGTGCCGGCGGCCACCGTGAGGGGGATGACGACCGGTCCGGCGACGTTCCGGAGGCCGTGGTGGATGTGGGCGGCCACCGCGTTGGCGGACAGGTCGCGGGCGGTCAGGGTGTAACAGAGTTGCGTGCCAGAGATGGTGTACGTGAAGAACCCGCTGGCGCCCGTGTTGGAGCCGGTGGTCTCCTGCTCGGTGTTGAGCGGGATGGCCGGGCTGCCGCCGGGGTTGGCGAGAGCGGTGCCGGTGGCTGTGAGTGAGGCGGTTGCGAGAAGGGATGCGGCGAGAAGGGCTGTGCGGGGGCGAACTCGGGTGAACATGGGGCACTCCGCTCTTTGGGGCTGAACAGGGTCGACACCGGCCCGTCCGCCTGCGCCGTACCTGGAGAGACGTCGGACGAAGCGTTCCAGTTCAGTATGGCCGCCGCTGGGGGATCGTGACCCCCAATTTGTCGGACGAGGCAGCGTTGGACAATGGCTGCGTGGCTGACGCCTCCAAGTAGCACCGCTCAGACCCCTGCGACGTAGGCGGTGAGGAAGTGGACGCCGTGGCGGTCGAGGTTTCCGCGGGGGCGGTCGTAGTGCTCTGTGGTTCCTGGGTGGGCGTGCGGGCGAGGATCTGGCGTCGCGTAGTGGGACGCCCGCGTCGAGGGCGTTGGTGATGGCATGCCGGCGCATGGGGTCGGAGTGGTCTTCTATCCGGACCGCCGCGGCCTCCGACGCGCACGGAGGGCCTTGATGCCGAGCAGGAACCCGAGGGCTCCGTGGTGGACGGTGATGGCTGTGACACCTGGAGGAACCTGATCAGCTGGAGCCGGTCCAGGCCCTGGGTGCGGGACTCGTGCCGGTGCAGCTTCGGCAGCCGGGCGTACACGGTGCGTGGGCCACGATGAGACCGTCGATGTGCGCGAACCTGAGGAGCGCTCGAACCCCGTGCCCATCACCACGGAGGAGTCCATGAGTCCATGGGGTCACTGAGTTGGCGGATGTACAGCTCGACGTGGGCTCGCTGAACACCGATCAGCGGGTCGAGGGCGTGCACCTCGCACCAGGTGAACCACTCCCTGAGCTGATCGACGTATAAGGCATGGGTGTGCCGGGAATAGCAGGCCAGAACGGGGACGGCGGCCAGCTGCGCCGTCGACATCGACGCGGGCTGGAACGGGAGCAGGATCGTCGTATCGGACATGGCGTCACCTCATGCGGCGACCGAACACAGGCCCAGACCTGACACCGCCGCACTCGCGGCCAGGGACCCGGACGACCACGACGCTAGACCCGCGGGGTAGCTACGGCGCTCAGCGCCGCCACAACGCGGAAATCCCGCAAACGACGCGTCCGCGGTGCGTGAACGACGTACGGTTTCCGGCGTGGAAGATGGACCCGACGAGAAGGTCATGCGGCTGCGGTACGCCGGCACCTGCCGAGTCTGTGGGGTCGGGATTCCGCAGCGGACCGAGGCGGTCTACGAACGACAGACCAAGAGGGTCCGTTGCCTGAGCCACGAGATGAGTCCGTCGCTCGAGTCCAGCCCCGAGACGAATCGAGGACCAGTCACCCTTGAACGCGTGATGGAGCCAGGACCAGTCGCCATTGAGGTGGTTGAGCCGGGCACCGCCGGAGCATCAGCTCGCCGCGAGTTCGAGCGTCGCAAAGCCAAGCGTGAGCAGCGCATCCGGACCCAGCATCCACGGCTCGGAGGCTTCCTCCTTGCCATCTCCGAGCAGCGGCAGTCCACCACCGCCTGGGACACCGGTGCCGTGGGTGAGGAGAGACTCGGCAGAGGTTTGGACCGCCTGGCTTGCGAAACGATCAGGCTGTTGCACGACCGGCGGACCCCGAGGTCCAGGGCGAACATCGACCACATCGCCGTGACGGCCAACGGCGTCTACGTCATCGACGCCAAGAAGTACCGCGGCCGCCCTCAGCTCAAGATCGAAGGCGGTATCCTGCGGCCCCGCGTAGAACGGCTGCTCGTCGGATCACGCGACTGCACCAGGCTGGTAGACGGCGTGCTGAAACAGGTCGACGTGGTGCGCACAGCGCTCGGCGACGACGCTCCGGTCCGCGGCGTGCTGTGCTTCGTCGAAGCGGACTGGCCCTTGATCGGAGGGAGCTTCACCACGCGCGACGTGCACGCACTCTGGCCGAAGAAGCTGTATCTCCAACTCCAGCTCGAAGGCGCACTGTCCTCCGAAGCCATCGATGACATCCACCGATGCCTGGCGAAGGAACTGCCTGCCGCCTGAAGGATCCCTAGTCGCCCCGGTAAGACGCACTCAGGGGGCGAGCGCATGGCGCCTGAAGTTTCTCGCGTTCCACTCCGGGGGTATGCCCCCAAGCGCTACCGTCCCAGCATCGGGGGGAGGACCCGCGTGAGCAGAGGGGTAGAGCAGGCATGAGCGCACCAGCAGGTTGGCACCCGCAAGACGACGGACGCGAGCGGTTCTGGGACGGCCAGCAGTGGACCGATCAATTCCGGCCGCTGACCCAGCCAGGGGCCGTCGCCGCACCGGTCGCGCAACCCCGCGGCAAGCCGTGGTTCGCACGGCACAAGATACTCACCGGGCTCGGCGCGCTTTTGGTCATCGGGGTCGTCGCTAGCGCGGCATCCGGCGGGGGCGGGGGCGGGGGCTCGACCCCCACCGCGGCCAACACCAGCCAGTCGAGCCAAGCGAGTTCGTTCAGCAGTTCATCATCTTCATCCGACACATCAACCCCGTCGTCGTCGCCCAAGGCACCAGCCCCGTCGTCGTCCAAGGCACCAGCCCCGTCGTCGTCGTCCAAGGCACCAGCCCCGTCGTCGTCGTCCAAGGCACCAGCCCCGTCGTCGTCGTCCAAGGCACCAGCCAAACCCGCAGCCCCGGTGGTGCCGTCATTGACGGGCCCGCAGCAGAACGCGGCAGAGTCCGCGCAGCAGTACCTCGATATGAGCGGCTTCTCACGGCTCGGACTGATCGGCCAACTGTCGTCGTCAGCCGGGGACGGGTACTCACGCAAGGACGCCACGGTGGCGGTTGACAGCCTGCACGTGAACTGGAACGCCCAAGCCGTCAGGTCGGCCAACGACTACCTGGCCATGACCGCCTTCTCGTGCTCGGGCTTGATAGAGCAGCTCTCATCGTCAGCCGGTGACCAGTACACCCACAGCCAAGCCTCCTACGGCGCGCACCGCACCAGCGCCTGCTAACTAGCCGTCTCGCTGCGAAAAGACTCACCTCGTACCTCACGCCTACGGGTACCGCTTTTGCGAGCTGTCGCCGCTGACGCACTCAGGTGACCACATGCCCTACCCGCCTCCTGGAGGGCGACTGGGGTCACGTCCGGTGCCGATGCGCGGGATCTGGCCTATCAGGTCGCGGGGACCAGGCTGCCCATGTCAAAGTCGCAGTAGTGGTCGAGGAGAATCCGGCTCCCGTCGGTGAACTCGACCTCGCAGAGCGCCAAGAACGGCCCATAGGCCTGCGTCACGATCCCAAACCGGCCGTCGGATCCTGGGCGCCCTGGGATGACTCGGTTCCCCCACGCGCGGCCAAGGAAGAACGACGCCGCCCTGACCTGCAGGGGTGGGGGCATCCCCTGCTGCAGGTGCGGGGTGACCCGGACCGCGACGGAGTACTTCTGCCCCGCCGCAGTTGCCGGGCTGAGAGCGTGGGTTAGGAAGTACATGTTCTGGCTCACCCTGCGCGCCGATTGGTAATCACGCAGGAGCTCTGGGCCGACCTCGGACATGGGCGCTTTCAGCCTCGTGATCGCGATGGGGGCGTCGTGTCCCCGTTCGCCCAGCCCTTGCACCACGACAATCGTGATCGGAACCTTCACCGGAAGGGTCAGCTCAGCCGGGCGGGGCTCTTCACCCCCAGCGGCCGGTTCGTCCGGGAGCTCATCCGCTTTGAGCTCTGTCCCGCCGGGGGTCAGACCCGTCGTCTCGGGCGCCGCCCTGAACTCCGCTCCCGCGGCCTTCACCTCGGTGAAGCGGACACCCAGGAGTGCGGTCAGCGAGGCCGCCGCCCCAAAGCCTGCCACGACGGCGGCAAACGTCGTGAGGTCACTGTCCACGCTGACAACACAGCCAGCGGCAGCCTTCGGGCATTGGGTCAGGGCAACCTGGCGGTCGGGCGGGAATTCCACGAGGTAGAGAGCGATGCCGACCAGCACGAGGCCTACCGCTGCAGCGCCAAGCCGCTCCAGCCGCGTGAGACGGTTCTTCTTGCCGTCTTTCCCGACCGGTTCCGCGACGAGCCACTCAACCCATGCAGGCCGGCGCCTTCCGCCCTCTGAAGCGTTAGCCACGAGACGGCCTCCCACTCGTACGGTGCGACCCCCGGCGTCCCGTAGAGGGAAGGCCGACTTGGGTTCCGTTAACGTTCCCATGGGCGGTGCCCTGGCGCATCGGCATCCGTGTCCGTATCTCTCTCCGTGGCCTGCGGGCCGTCCGACCATCGGCCTGCCGAGCGATCGTCGCCGGTGTCCCTGCCAAGCTCATCCGAGTGACTGGCTTCGACGCCCGCCCGACCTGAGCCGGGCACGCCGGTCCGGGCATCACCTTGCCGGCAGACCGTGCTCCCTCCCAAGCAGTCCTATTGGCGTCCGGACCAGCCGCTCCCGAAAGACCCGCACGCCAAGGATGCGCGCGCGCATACATCTGGATAGGGCCGATTTGCGGACCACGAGGCGGCGCCCTTGGCGTGCGACCCCTAACGCGGCGGAATGCAGCACCCTGGCTCAGGGCCCCGACCTGGGCAACCGTCCAACTACGTCAAAATCCGTGGCCCTAGGCTGCTGCCATGTCGATGGTCCACACCGACGCGGTGTTCTTCGAGGATGACGAGGCGTTCGAGAACTGGCTCGTCGAAAATGCGCCGACCGCCACGCACGTCTGGATTCGGATGGCAAAGAAGGGCACCGGCGTCACGTCGATCGATTGGACGACGGCCGTGGACGTGGCGCTCTGCTTCGGCTGGATCGACGGCATCGCCCGGCGGCTCGACGACGAGTGGTACGTGCAGCGGTTCACCCCGCGGCGTGCGAAGAGCGGCTGGTCGAAGATCAACCGCGAGCGCATCGAGCGGCTCACCGCCGAGGGGCGGATGCGCCCCGCTGGCCTGGCCGTGGTGGAAAAGGCGAAGGCGGACGGCCGCTGGGACGCCGCCTACGACAGCCCGGCTACCGCAGTGGTGCCCGACGACCTTGCCGCCGCCCTGGCTGCGCGCGACCTCACCGACGTCTACGCCGCGCTGGACGGCCGCAACCGCTTCGCCTTCCTGAATCGCATCCAGACCGCGGTGCGCCCGGAGATCCGCACCCGCCGCATCGAGCAGCTCACCGACGCCCTCGCCCAGGGCAAGACCCCGTTCCCGGCGCCGAGCAAGAAGTCCGGTACCTAGGGCTCGGACACCGGACTGCTGGAACGTAGCCGGATGCACCCCCAGTGGAGGCCGATGCCGGCCGCTGCTAGGTCGCCCGAGTCGGCAAGCCGGTCGACGTACGGTGCTGGCCGTGGGCGGGGCGCGGTGGGGCTGCTGATGGCCGTAAGCCTGCGCCACTTCGGTATCGATTGTCTTGTGGTCGAGAAGCATGCCTAGACGTTGGACTTCCCCACGGGCGCAGGGTCGCGACCCGCACGGTGGAGATCCTCGACAGTGGGGCCCGGAGGAGGCTCTTCGAGAGGTTTCGCTGCCGGATCACGCGGCACAAGGGGGCGTCGGTTCGTGCCCGTGATTCGGCCCAACAGCGCCATTGTCAGGTCCTAGACTGCTGAGGCGGAGCACACCCGAATGCTGTTGGAGGCGCTGTGCACGATGCGAATGGCGAGCAGCTGGCGACGTTCTGTCCGATGTGCGTCTCGCGGTGCGGCGCGACGGCCACCATCGTCGAGGGTCGGCTCACCGCGATCGGTCCTGATCCGGCTCATCCGACGGGTCGTGCCGTTTGTGTGAAGGGCAAGTCGGCACCCCGGATCCTCGAGCATCCCGACCGGCTGCTCCATCCGCTTCGCCGGACCAATCCCAAGGGAGCGCGCGACCCTGGGTGGGAGCAGATCGGCTGGGAAGAGGCGCTGGACACCATCGCCTCCAGGCTGGGGCAGATCGCCGACGAGAGCGGCCCCGAGGCGGTGGTGTTCGGGTCGGCCTCTCCGTCGACCTCGGCGCTGAGCGACTCGGTGGACTGGATCATGCGGCTGCGCCGGGCATTCGGGAGCCCGAACTTCACCTGCTCGATGGAGTTGTGCGGCTGGGGTCGGTACATGGCGTCGATGTACACCTTTGGCGCGCCGGTCCCCGGTGCGTTCATGCCGGACCTCGAGAACGCTGGCTGCATCCTCTACTGGGGCTACAACCCCTCGGTCTCCCGCCTGGTGCACGCTACCGCGACCGTTGACGCGGTGAACCGGGGCGCCCGCCTCGTAGTGGTCGATCCGCGCCGCACGGGGCTCGCCAGCAAGGCCGACCACTGGCTCCGAGTGCGGCCCGGTACCGATGCGGCTCTGGCGTTGGGGCTGATCCACGTGATGCTCGACCGGGGCTGGTACGACGAAACCTTCGTGCGCCGCTGGACCAACGCCTCATTCCTGGTGCGGACCGACACCGGTGACTTGCTCCACGCAGACGAGATCGCCGAGCCCGCCGCCGGCACGGGCTACGTGGCGTGGGACCTGGTGGAGGCGGAACCCATCATTTACGACCCGGCCGCTCCGACGTACGGCGGCGCCGAGTCACGGCTCGCATTGTCGGGCACCGTCGAGGTGGTCACGACCGGCGGACGGGTCCGGTGCCGTCCGGTGCTCGAGCACCTGCGCCTGCACTGCGAGGCGATGACACCCGAGGCGACCGAGGCGCTCACCCGCGTGCCCGCCGACGTCATCGTGGCCACCGCCCGCACCTTATGGGCCTCGCGCCCCCTCGCGTTCTATACCTGGAGCGGCCTCGAGCAGCACAGCAACACGACCCAGATGATCCGCGCCGTCAACGTCCTCTACGCGCTGACCGGATCCCTGGACGCCCCCGGCGGCAACGTGCTCTTCACGCCGGTGCCGACGAACCCGATCGACGGCCTGGACCTGCTCAGCGACGAGCAGCGTGATCGGGCCATCGGTGTCCGTGACCGCCCGTTGGGTCCGGCACGGTTCGAGTTCATCACGGGCGAGGACTTCTACACCGCAGCCCTCGAGCACCGACCCTACCGCGCACGGGCACTGGTCAACTTCGGTGCCAACCTCGTCATGGCACACGGCGACAGTGCACGAGTTCGGGACGCACTCGCATCACTGGACTTGTTCGTGCACGCCGACATCTTCCCCAGCCCGACAGGCGACCTGGCCGACATCGTGCTGCCCGTGGCGAGCCCGTTCGAGACCGAGGCGTTGCGGGTTGGGTTCGAGGTCAGCCAGCAGGCGCAGTCCCACGTCCAGCTCCGTCGAGCCGTCGTCGAGCCACGCGGCGACGCGCGCTCGGACCAACAGATCGTCTTCGCCCTCGCCGAGCGCCTCGGACTGGGCGAGCAGTTCTGGGACGGCGACATTGACGCTGCCTGGCGCTACCAGCTCGCGCCGAGCGGCATCACCCTGGAGGCCCTGCGCGCGGAGCCCCGCGGGCTGTCCCTCGATCTGAGCACCACGTATCGCAAGCACGAAGACCGCGGGTTCCGGACACCGAGCGGTCTGGTCGAGTTGTACTCAGAGACCCTGGCCAAGCACGGGTACCCCCCGTTGCCGACGTTCGCTGAACCTCCGCTCAGTCCTCGGTCGCGACCCGACCTGGTCGCGGAGTTCCCGCTGATCCTCACCTGCGCCAAGTCTCTGCGCTACTGCGAATCCCAGCACCGGCAGATCGCCGAGCTGCGTCGCGCCGCACCCGACCCCCAGGTCGAGGTGCATCCCGACACCGCCGCGGCCCGCGGGATCAGCGCCGGCGACTGGGTGCGCATCAGCACGCCGAATGGCGCAGTGCGCGCGAGGGCGAAGCTCAACGCCGGCCTCGACCCGGGCGTGGTATGCGCCCAGCACGGCTGGTCGCAGGGATGCGGCGAGCTCGACCTGCCACCCTCGGATCCTTTCGAGCTGGGCGGCGTCAACCTGAACCTGGTGCTGCGACAGACGCCGAGCGACCCGACCAGCGGCAGCTCACCGCTGCGCGCGTCCCTGTGTAACGTCGCGCCGGAGTGACGCCGCAGCCGTGCTCGGGAAGAACTACTCCAGGACGTCCCGTCCCCCGGGGGGTAGCCCAAAAAGCCGCATCACGGAGATGCAGACGGCGTTGGCCGACGAGGCGGAACGCCCAAGTGGCAGCTCATGGGCCGCCCAGAGTCGCGGCCGCAACCATGGCGCGGCCCCTGGCCCCAGGGGAAGGGGAGGGGACGCGGCAGCAGGATGTGCGAGCTGACCCGCAGGCGCAAGCCCCAGAAGCGCGCGACACCCGAGCCTCACGGGCTCGGGTGTCGCGGATCGTCCTGGGACATCTGAGGGAAGGCTGCTGATCCGAACTTGTGAACAGTCTTAGCGGCTGATCGACGATCCCAGCTGGCGGACCGTGAGGCTGTCGACTCTGGTGCTGCCGCTGGTTGAGAAGACGTCGATGCCGGTGCTGGAGGTGGCGGGGAACACCAGGTCGGTGAGCGAGGCGATACCGCCGTTGGCGAACACCTCGACCGACGAGCTGTCGACGTAGACCTTCAGCCGGAGCTTGCCGTTCTGTAGTGGGACCTTGACGCGGTCGATGCGGGAGAACGCGGCGCTGAAGCCGACATCTCCGGACTTGGTGCGGTCGAGGAACAGCTCGCCGGCGTCGACGTCGTACCCGATGCGGGTGCGTTGGCCGTCGCCTGTTCCGACTCGGACGTCGACGCCGAACTCCGGCGCCGTGGCGGCCGTAAAGGTGGCGTCCAATCGCAGTGACCTGCCACTCGCCGGGACGGGCGTCGTACCAGCAGTGACGGTCACAGGGCGAACGGCCGTCGTTCCGTCGAGGCGGACCGGTTTGCCGGCGAGGCTGTCCAGCTCGGATATCGGGGACTGGACCAGTGAGACCTTGCCGCCGACCGTCCTCAGGGACAGCTCGCGGGGCACTGACTGCTCACCACGCCAGGCGCCTGTGGGAGTGTCGTTGGCATAGTCCCAGCTACCCATCCAGCCGAGCTGGACGCGCCGCCCGTTCGGCAGGTCGTTGTAGGTGACAGCGGCGTAGTAGTCCGCACCGCGGTCCACCAGCCGGGCTCGACCCCACATGTCTTGCGTGGCAACGGAGGAGAGCAGGAAGTCGTCGGCGTACAGATGTCCCCAACCGCCGACCGCATTGTCGATGAGCTGGATCCGCGCCTGCTTGCCACGGAGGTCAGCCACATCCCACGAGGCCCAGTCCAGTGTTGGGCTGTCGGTGCCGGTCGCTGTGCGGACCACCTTGCCATCCACCAACAGGTTCGCAGTGGTCTCGGCGTTCCACGGCGCTGCCGCCACCGGCGAGAGGACGATGTTGTCCACCATGAGGTGGCCCCAGTCGGAGGTTCGCTGGTCCACCACCTGTAGCTGAGCGGTCCGGCCCTTGAGGTCGGCAACGTTCCATGCGACCCAGTCCATGTTCGGCGAGTTCTTGCCGCTGGCGGAGCGCACAACCTGCCCATCGACGACAAGGTTGACGGCTGTCGGGTTGGTGCCGCTCATCGGATGGTTGCCGCCGGCGACCAGAAGGTCAACGTAGTCGTCGGTGATCGTGAAGGAACGGGACGTCACCGTGCCCGTCGCCTCATCGCATCCGGCCTGGCAGGTGTCCAGGACCTGGGCGCCCAGTTGGCCCGGCAGCGTCTCGCGTGTCGGCGTAATGGCGGTGAAGTCGCCGGTGCCGGTCCACCCTTCTGGCAGCGTGGAACCTTCGAAGTCGGCCAGCGTGGTGCCGGGCGGAGGACCGTCGGAACCGCCGTCGACATGGGGGTGGTTGCCACCGCCGATGAGGAAGTTGAGGTGGCCCTGATCCACAGTGAACGCCGGAGACGTGAGCGTCCCCTTGTTGGCATCGTCCCCGCCCCAGCTGTCGGCGTAACCGCTGCCGTGGAAGCCCTGCACGTCGCCGGTGGTGAAGTGTGAGGGCCCAGACCCGAATGCCGCACCGGTCGTCGTCCAGGACCCGTAGTCGTTGCCCTCGAAGTCCTGCAGCGTTGTGCCCGCCGGTGGCGTGTACGCCGCCGCGTCCGGTGAGGTGAACGTCGCACCGTCGAAGGCCCCGACGAAGTACTGCACCTTTCCGGCACTGCTGACGGTGAGCACCCAGCGCGTGTCAGCCGGGTTGCCGTCGACCGCGAGCGGGAACAGGTCGGGGCACTCCCAGACCCCGGACGTGACACCGGCCGGTCCGAAGTCGCTGCGGTGGCTCCAGGTCTTGAGGTCGTGCGAGGAGTAGATGCCCACCTTGCGCTCCACCGACTTGGCCACCACCATGCGCCAGCTCGCGCTCGCGCCGTCCCAGAAGACCTTAGGGTCGCGGAAGTCGTGCGACCCGATGTCCAGGACCGGGTTGCCCGCGTACTTCGTGAAGGTCGCGCCGTCGTCCAGCGAGTACGCAAGAGCCTGCCGCTGCACTCCGTCGCTCTTACGGAAGCTGGTGTAGACCGCCACGAGCGGTGGGTTGTCCTTTGTGCCGAAGCCCGAGGAGTTCGTCACGTCGTTCACGACGCTGCCGGACCAGACGTCCTCCTTGGCATCGCTCATAATGGCGATCGGCCGTTCCTTCCAATGCACCATGTCCGTGCTTGTGGCGTGCCCCCACGAGCCATTTCCGGCCGTCGCCCCGTACGGGTTGTGTTGGTAGAAAAGGTGATACGTGCCGTCCTTGTAGATCAGCCCGTTCGGGTCGTTCATGAAGTTCGCCGCAGAGGTGTAGTGGTACGCCGGCCGGTAGGGGTCGTCGGCGGCATTCGCCGGGGCGACCACCGACAGGGCAGCGAGGACTGCGCTGAGAGCGGCCAGAAGAACGCCACGCACGCGCGGTCGTGGGGCGGACGGAACAGCGAACGGGCTTATCACGCTAAGGCCTCCGAAATGACAACGTTGTCAAGCATCTAGTGAAACCATACTGAACGGCTCGCGAAGGACAAGGCCTGCCCAGAGGATGAGACGGCCTCAGCGTCAGGTCACGTGGCTACCTCCACGCGGCGACCCGGGCCGCAGCCCACGAAGGCACCAGGCCATGCGTGGGCTGTGTCAGTCCTGCTGGTCGCCGTCGTCGACCGCCGCCGCTTCCACGACCGCCTGTGCCAGCGCGACGACGTCGACCTCGCGCGCTCGAGCCATGTGCTCCAGCGTCGTCAGTGCGCCCTCGCAGTCCACGCTCCGCCACTGCATGAGCACGCCCGCCGCCTGGTTGACGAGCCGGTGCCGCCGCATCGGTTCTTGCAGCCTCCACCAGAAGGCAGTGTCGCCGGTCATCACTGACGTCCCACGCGCCGAAGCGTAGCTCGGCTTCCCGCCTGCGGCGAGATGGCCGCGGGGCCTTGGCCGGGTGGGCGAGCACCAGGTCGCGAGCGCTCGACCTGCGTGCTGAACGCTACAAGGTGCGCAGAGTGGCCAGGCCGACGAAGCGCATGCACACCAGCCCCGCCCACGTCGCGTTGAGCAGCCGGGAGGTATGTCCCGCGTTGTCCCGCTACGCAGACGTCCAGGTCGTGCGAGAGCCGTCCGGTCCGACGAGCTGGCCGCGACTCACCGCTGCCTGGACTCGCTGTCGCACTTGTCCGACCTCCGCCTCCGGCGCCGTGAACCGCACCGTGACGACGGCGTCGCGGCCGTGGACCGCAGTGGCCGTATGGTGCGGCCAGCGACAAGGACCCGGGTGCTCCCAGTGGCCACAGAGCTCGCTGGTCACGGCGCCCCCGAGAGCCCGGGGATCTCCAACCAAGTCCGCGACGCGGCACACCTGCTCGTGCGTGAAGTTCACCAGGCAAGCCTACTGACGGCAAGCACCACGAGATCCACGCTCGAAGTCGCCACGGAGGAACACGGAGAGCTGTCCACGAGGCCAGGTCCGGCGCCCAGGTCGTGCGAGACCTCCGCACCTGCTGTGGTGCCGCAGACCGCATCCAGCCATGCGCTGCTCGCGGCGTCCGGCGGCGGCAGCCGGCGCACTGGCCGAGGGTCCCCGACGGCTCGCAGCTCGGTCAGCAGCCTGAGCGCCGCCTGGGCGTCGTCGCCAGCGTCCCGGCCGCGAAAGTCCGACACCGTGATGACGACGTTCCCCGTGACCAGGGTCAGCTCGCCCATGAGCACTCCCGCTGCGACGCCGAGCTGGGGCTCGAGCCGCCGGCAATGTGTGCCCTGGACGTCGGGACGCCTGTCGTTGGTCGAAACCACCACCGGAGCCGAGCACCCGCCTTCACCGGTCGACGCGCAGGTGCCGTAGTCGGCCTCCACCTGGAACGCCGGCGCGTTCTCCTCCACGACGTCCAACAAGGTCAGCGGCAGGCGGTCGACCGTCGGCCCCAGGTAGTACGCGGGCTTCCCAGCGGCGTGGACCTGGGCCAGAACGGCCCCGAGATCGTCGTCGCCCACGGAGGTCCCCGCTGTCCCCGAACCTTCACCACAGGCCGTGAGGGTCGCCAGGAGGGCGGTGGTCGCCAAAGCCCAGAACGGCACGGTCTTGCGCATCGGACTGCTCCCTCGCGGTCTGCTGGGTGGGGGCTCACCACAGTGGCGCGGGTGACGGCTGAGCGCGTCGGCGTCGCTGCCCGTGCCCGTCGTCCCTCCAGGTGACCGCGCTGTGGACCTGAGGACGACGTCCGGCGAGCACCGCGCCGGTAGCCTTGAAGGATGCCGGGGCTGCTGCCCCGCCTGACGTGGCGGGACTGGGCGGTCCCCGGGTCCTTGTGGGCCGCGGGGCAGATCGAGCTGTGGGTGGTCGGCCCACAGACGGCGCCGGTGCACGGACCGCAGTGGCCGTTCGCGGTCGCGTTGACCGCCGCTGCGCTTGCGCTGTGCCTTCGGCGTAGCCGTCCCGTCGGCTCCCTGCTGGTGGTCGTCGCGGCGTTCATGGCCACGGCCACCCCGAACCTGCACGCGTTCCTGCTGTCCGCGCTGTATCTGCTCGTGGTCGGCGTGTTCGCCTGCGGACGGTACGGGCGTACGCCCGCGAAGTATGCCGCGGTGCTCCTGCCCGAGCTCCCCCTGCTTCTGTGGGTGTACGTGATCCCGGAGATCGACCTCGCGAACGCCTGGGCGTGGGGGCTGAACGCGGTCTGGATCTTCGCGCTCGGGGCGGCGTTCCGGCACGAGGGTCTCCTGCGCGAGCGGGTCGCCCAGGCTGTGGCCGCACGGTCACGGGTCCAGGTGGCGGAGGAGCGGTTGGGCCTGGCCAGAGAGGTGCACGACGTGGTGTCGCACAGCCTCAGCGTCGTCGTCGTGCAGTCCGAGCTGGCCCGGGTCTTCATGACCTCCGACCCGGCACGCGCACAGGAGGCGATCACGCGCGTGCAGGAGACCGGGCGTGAGGCACTGGGGGAGACCCGCCGGCTGCTGGAGGCGCTGCGCGACCCCTCCCAGGCGAACCGCGCCGCCCAGGCTCCCACCTGGCTCGACGTGCCGGAGCTGGTCCGGCGGATGCGCGAGTCCGGCCTGCAGGTCAGCCTGGACGCCCACTGCGGCGACCCGGCCCTGACCGCTGAGGCGTCGGCCACGGCCTACCGCGTGGTGCAGGAGGCGCTGACGAACGCTCTGCGGCATGCGGGCACGTCCCCCACCTCTGTTGCGGTCTCCAAGCAGGCGGACCTGCTGGTCATCGACGTCCAGAACGACCGCGAGTCGACACCAGGGCATGACGCGGCCGACTCCGCGCCAGGGTACGGCCTCTCGGGAATGCACGAACGGGTCGCGGCGTGCGGCGGCATGCTCACCACCGGACGCCGTCCGGGCGGCGGCTACCGGGTGCGTGCCGTCCTGCCTCTCGGACATCCGTCGTGACGACCGTGGTGGTCGTCGACGACCAGTTCCTCATCCGCGACGGTGTCGCTGCCATCCTCGACGCCGAGGCCGGCTTCACGGTTGTCGGCACCGCTGCGGACGGGGCGGAGGCGGTCGGGCTCATCACGACGCTCGCCCCGGACGTCGCGCTCATGGACATCCGGATGCCCGAGGTCGACGGCATCGAGGCCACCCGCCGGATCGTCGAGTCCGGTTCTCCCACGAGGATTCTCATCCTGACGACCTTCGGGGCCGACGACCTCGTCCTGTCGGCGCTGCGCGCCGGCGCCAGTGGCTACCTCCTCAAGGACGCACCGCGCGAGTCGCTCGTAGCGGCGATCCGGGCCGTGGCGGCCGGAGACGCCGCCGTCGAGAAGGGGGTGCTCGCGCGGCTCGTCCAGGGGCAGCCCGTGCAGCACCATCCTGAGGCCGTGAGCGCGCTGCGCCGTCTGTCGCCACGGGAGCACGAGGTGCTACGACTGGTGGCGCAGGGTGCCACCAACCCGGAGATCGCGCGGTCCCTGTACATCGGTGAGACGACCGTGAAGACGCACGTCTCGCGCATCCAGACCAAGCTCACTGCCCGCGACCGAGTCCACCTCGTGGTCCTGGCCCACCATGCGGGCCTCGGCTGAGCGAGCAACCAGCCGGCGCTGCGCGACAGGTCGGCACAGCTTCGCAGAAACCCTGTCACAGCGAGCGCGCCGCGTCGTACAGTCGTAGCGGTCAAGAAGTGGCCGATCCCGTATGACAGTCGCCGTCCCCCGGCAGTTCATCTTCGAGGTCGCATGTCAGCTTCAGGTCTCCCCGCCGCCGATGAGGCGATGACGTTCGCGTATGACGTCACGACGGGCGTCTGGGACTGGAGCCTCCCACTCCGGGAGCTGCACGGCCTCGAGAGCTCCGATGTGCCGACCACCGACCACCTGCTGCAGCGCATGGTCCCGGAGGACTGCCCCATCATGCTGGCGCGCTTCCAGCACCACCTGACACACCCGGGCCCGTACTCCTGCACGTACCGCATGGTCGACCCCCGGGGTCACCACCACGAGCTCGTGTTCGTCGGGCAGAGCGAGGCTACGGGTGACCGCGTGACTCGCCTCTACGGCTTGGTGGTCGACATCACCGACGAGGTGAGGGAGCGCTCCGCGGCCGCTGTTGCCGCCTCCGCTGAGCACCGGGCCACGATCGAGCAGGCCAAAGGCGCGCTGATGCTGTCGTTCGGGGTCGGGGAGGACGTCGCGTTCAGCATGCTGCGGACCTACTCCAACCAGCACAACCTGAAGCTGACCGCGGTGGCGGAGTTCATCGTCAGGCGCCTGACCGACCCGGAGTTCTCCAGGTACGACCCGGTCCGCTGCGTTCTCGACATCCTCATGGAGCTCGACCTCGCCCCGTAGGGACCGCGGCTCCGGAGCTGGACCTGTCTAGATGCGTCACCGTTGGGAGGGCCGGCACTCTTCCACCGCGACATGTACACAGACTCTGGCTCGTCCCCGCGCCGAACAGCGCCGTCCCTCCGTCCCCGTCCTTCCACGACCCGACCGCTCACCAGCCGTCCCACGCCGTTGGGTGTGGCCAAGCCGGCACTCCGGGGCCTTGCAGCCGCCCTCCTCCTGCCCCTGCTCGCGGCCTGTGGCCAGCCGGTCGACGACGGCGTGCCCACCGACCGTGCCGTGGTCGGTATGTGCCGCCCCAGGCCCACGGAGATGGAGCTCCGCTCGGTCTCCGACGTCTCGCCCTCCGTCCCGTGCAACCAGGCTCACGAGCTGGAGGTCTACGCCGTCTCGACGGTCGACCCGTCCCTCACCGCACGGAAGATCCGCCCCGGGCAGGAGATGCTGCGTGGTCGCTCGACGAGCTCGTGCCCTCGGGAGGAGATCCGTCCCTACCTCGGCGCGCGGACCAACGACTTCCAGTGGGGCATCGAGCTCTTCGTGAAGTTCCCCACGACGCAGGAGTGGGAGCAGGGCGGACGCCGCGTCGCCTGTGAGCTCGCCTCTTTCTCCGGCCAGTCGGACAAGGAGGACCCCGTCGTGTACACGAGCCTGCGCGGCATCATGAGGCGCGCCGACTCCGCACGGGTGAGGCTGTGCAGGTCGGGCACCAGGGCGGTCACCTGCGACGGCCAGCACACGGCGGAGAAGGTCGGGGAGGTGACCGCGAAGGGAGCCGCGGCCCAGCTGGCGCAGTGCAGGCGGCTGGCGTCGGAGTACACCGGCAGACCGCTCCGGTCCGACTTCGAGGTGGCTGTGGCTGACCTCACTGCCCCGGCGGAGTGCTGGTACGGACCGCGTGTGGGCCTCGTCCGAGGCACCGTCCGAGGTGGGCTCCGATGAGGGCCTGGGCCCGCCTCGGCGAGGCCAACCTGAAGGCCGCGTTCGTGGGGCTCGCGTTCGCTGTGACAATGGCCGCACGGCTGTTCGTCAGTGGACCGGTAGGGCTGAGCAACCAGGGAGACGGCTCCCGGCTGATGTGCTGGTTCGGGCTCAGCGAGGGCACCGGGTACGCCAACCTCGGCCGGCGCACTGCCGTCGAGCTCACCTGGTCGGCGCACCGCTGGTACGGGCAGGACTGCGGGGAAGGCGTTCGGTACCTGTCCTCCGAGCTTGTCCCGGTGAAGCTCTCGATGTGGGGCACCCACCTCTTCGGGCTCGGCTCGGGCCTGGACCTGCGGGTGCTCGCGGTCGTCAACTGCGTCATCCTCGGCACGGCCGCCGCGCTGCTGTTCCGCGCCCTGCCAGGGCCACAGGAGCTCCGGCTCGCGATCACCGCGCTGCTGTGGCTGGTCTTCGCCGACGGCACCTTCGCCGGCTACCTCATGTCGGCCTACAGCGAGCCTGCCATGTTCGCCGGCCTGCTGTTCGTCATCGCCGCCGTCTGCTGGTACTGGCGCTCGTCCGGGTCGGTAGCGTCGCTGCTGTCCCTCGTGGCCTCAGCGGTGTTCGCCCTGACGGCGAAGACCCAGGCCGTCACGCTGCTGGTCGGCGTGTTGCCGCTGTTGTTGCTGCGCAGCCGCCTGCACAACGGTCGGGCGGCGGGCGAGACCTGGACGGCACGGCTGCGCTCGGGCTGGCGCGGGTACCTGCCGGGAGCCGGAGCGGCGCTGGTCGTGCTGATGGTCGCAGCGCTGCATGTCGGCGCCACTCCTGCCCGCGTCACGGAGCAGAACCGCTACAACGCCGTGTTCCTCGAGATGTTGCCGCACAGCTCGCACCCGGGCGAGGACCTCCGCAACCTCGGCCTGGACCCGAGCCTGGCCGCCGCGAGCGGCAAGACCCTCCTCGACTCCGAGACAGCGGCTGCCCGTCCCGAGTACTCGGGTCTGGTCGACAAGGCCACCCCGCTGCGGACCACCATGGTCTACCTGCGGGAACCGCTGCGGTTCGCCTCGCTGCTCGGCCGCGGCCTGGACGGGATGGCACGGTTCCGCCCGGACTACATCTACTCGTACCCGGCGAGCGAGCCAGGTCGGAGCCACCTGGAGTGTCGGGTGTGCTTTGTCGAGCAGGCGTGGACCACGGTGTTCCTCCCCTCACCCTGGCTCATCTTCGTCCTGGTCGTCGTGTCGATGGCCGGCGGAGCGCTCGCGGTTCGCAAGGGCGCGAGCCGGGGCCGGCAGGCGATGGGGGTGGTCGCCCTGTTCCTCGGCGGCGAGGTGGTCGCACAGTTCTGGGCAGTCATGCTGACCGAGGGGAGCGCGGACCTCGTCAAACACCTTGCTCTGGCGAACCTCCTGACGTGTGCCGCAGCAGTCTTCGGCCTGGCCTCCTGGCTGATCCCCTGGGGAGTGGCGCTCTTCAGCCCGCCACGGGAGCGACCCGCACGGCGCCGCGGATCGGTCGAGGTGCCGAGCGACACGGAGGCCGCACACTGAGCATTCGGACACCCCATACGCCAGGATCGGGACGTGGACGACGCCGAAGCCCTGCGGGATGCCGCGCCGGGGGACCTTGCTCGATGGCTGGTGCAGGCGACTCCGGACGGCCTCTGGGTGCTCGATGCCCAGGGCCGCACGGTGTTCGCGAACGACCGGATGGCGCAGCTGCTGGGTCGGACCGCGGCGCAGATGGCGGGCTTGGACGCGTACTCCGCGCTCGACGAGTCGGGTCAGGGCCAGCTGCGTCAGCACCTCGCGGAGCTCGAGAGCGTCGCTAAGTCGGGGGACAACCTCGAGTGCAGCCTCCTGCGGGAAGACGGGCAGCGCTTCACCGCCCTCATCAGCCACACGCCGATCCTCGACGACCGCGGCCGACGCCGCGGCTGGCTTCATCGCGTGACGGAGTACACCGAGCGGCAACGCCTGCTGGAGACCCTTCAACGGCGCGAGCAGCAGCTGGCGGAAGCGCAGGCGATCGCCAAGATCGGCAGCTGGGAGTGGGACGTCGTGGGTGACGTCGTGACCTGGTCCGACGAGCTGTTCCGGATCTACGGTGTCAGCCCCGGCGACCTGGAGCCCACCTACGAGGGGTTCATCGAGGGCCTGCACCCAGACGACCGGCAGACCGTGCACGAGACGGTGTCCGGCGTGCTGGCGGGCGGCGAGAGCTTCGAGTTCGACGCCCGGATCCGGCGGGTGCAGGGCGCTGTCGGCTGGATCCGTGGCCGCGGGATCGTCGTCCGCGACGAGCGGGGAGCACCGGTCCGGATGAGCGGGACGGCCCAGGACATCACCGACGCCAAGGACGCCGAGCACGCGCTGGCTCTGCTGCGCGCCGTGGCGACCGCCGCCAACGACGCCGACACGCTGGCCGAGGCCGTCCCGGTCGCCGCCGCGGAGGTGAGCCGGTACACGGCGTGGCAGCCGCTGGGGGCGTACCTCGTCACCGGAGAAGAGGGCCTCCTCGAGCTGAGCCTCGGTGCGCAGCCTCCGACCGCTGCGGACGGTCTGGCGGAGGCGGTCCAGGCCATGGCGTCACGGGCGGCCCTCGAGGGCGGCCTGGTCACCCAGCCGAGCGACGACACGCTGTTGCTCGCGGCACCCCTGGTGGTCGAGGAGGACGTCGTCGGCGTCGTGGTCCTGCGCCGGGAGGGCACCGTGGAGCCGGAGGAGTGGGAGACCGCGACCATCGCGCAGGCGATGGCCGTGTTCGCCCGGGTGGCCGAGCGGGAGGAGGCCTCTGCGTCGCTTGCCGCAGCCCGCGACGAGGCCATGTCGGCGTCTCGGGCGAAGTCCGACTTCCTCGCGACCATGAGCCACGAGATCCGCACACCGCTCAACGGTGTCATCGGCCTGAGCGAGCTCCTCAGCCGCACGGAGCTCACCGAACGGCAGCGCCGCCTGACTGAGGGGATCGAAGAGGCGGGAAAGGCGCTGCTCGGGCTCGTCAACGACATCCTCGACCTGTCCAAGATCGAGGCCGGGCGTCTCGAGCTCGAGGAGGTGGACTTCGACCCCCGAGCCGTCATCGAGCACAGCACGAGCCTGCTCTCCCAGTCGGCTCAGGCGAAGTCGCTCGAGCTTGTCATCGCCTGTCACCCCGACCTGCCCGAGCTCGTCCGTGGTGACCCGGTGCGGCTCGGGCAGGTGGTGACGAACCTGGCCTCGAACGCCGTGAAGTTCACCACTCGCGGTGAGGTGGTGGTCCGCGCAACGGTGGACGGCACCGGCGACGGCGCGGGCGGCGGTCAGCCGCACGGCTCGGTCCGGCTCAGGGTCGAGGTGAGCGACACCGGCGTGGGTATCGCGGAGGCCGAGCAGGGCCGCCTGTTCGAGGCGTTCTCGCAAGGTGACAGCTCGACCACCCGGGAGTTCGGCGGCACGGGACTCGGCCTCGCCATCAGCAGCCAGATCGTCAACGCGATGGGCGGCCAGATCGGGCTGGAGAGCAGGCCCGGCTCAGGCTCGACCTTCTGGTTCACCGCTGCCTTCGCGCATCCGACGCAGGAGCCGCCGCCGAACGTGCTGGCTCCGTCCCTCGTCCGGGGGGCCAGGGTTCTCGTCGTGGACGACAACGAGACGAACCGCGTCATCCTGCTGGACCAGCTCGAGGCGTGGGGTGCCCACGGCCGGGCGGCCGCCTCGGCCGTACAAGGGCTGATCCTCCTCGAGGAGGCGCAGGCCGGGGGTGCGCCCTTCGAGGTCGTGCTGCTGGACTATCTGATGCCGGGAGTCGACGGCCTCCAGTTCGCCCGCCGCGTCCGCAAGGAGGGACGGCACGATGCGACGCGGCTGCTGCTGCTCACCTCGGCCGGCGACCTCGACACCGCGGGCCTGGCGGATGCCGGTGTCGACCGTGCGCTGGCCAAGCCGGTCCTGGCCCATCGGCTGCTCGACGCCGTTGCCGCTCTCAGGTCGGGCACCGTACGCGGCTCCAGCTCCGGACCGGGACCTGGACGGGAGGCCAGCGCGACAGCTCGAGCCGACACCCACGGGCCGCAAGCGCCGACCAAGGGTCGGGTGCTGCTGGTCGAGGACAACCCGATGAACCAGATGGTCGCCGAAGGGATCCTCGCCGCCCTGGGGTATGACGTGGTGCTTGCCATGGACGGCCGAGAGGCCGTGAGCCGGTTCGCCGACGACCCGTACGCCGTCGACGCCGTCCTGATGGACTGCCAGATGCCCGTGATGGACGGCTACGAGGCCACCAGGACGATCCGTGCCTTGGAGGGCTCCGGTCGACGGGTCCCCATCATCGCCCTCACAGCAGCGGCGGTGGCGGGGGAGCGTGAGCGGTGTCTCTCCGCGGGGATGGACGACTTCCTCACCAAGCCGGTTGACGTGACGCAGCTGCAGGAGAGCCTGGAGCGGTGGCTGGCGGCGTCGGAGGGCGGCGAAGGTGCCGCGCCGGACCCGTGGGCGACCCCCAGTCAGTCGCCCGCAGTCGAGCTGTCCGCCCTGGCGGAGGACAGCGCCGGCCCATCCGCCGAGCCGGTGGACCCGGACATCCTCGACAGGTCTCGGCTGGACGAGCTGCTGGACCTGGACCCCGGTGACCCCACAATGCTGCTGCGCTTCATCGGACGCTTCGGCGGCAACGCCCGGCGCACCGCGACGGAGATGAGACGTGCCCGCGAGGAGGGCACCGCGTACGAGCTCGGGCGGCTGGCGCACGCCCTCAAGGGAAGCGCGGCGAACCTGGGCGCGCACCGGCTTGCCGCCCTGTGCGAGCAGATCGAGCACCTCGCCGAGGACGACGTGGTGGTGGACGGGAAGGCCCTGGACCGCGTTGCCGACGAGGTGGAGGCGGCAGCGGGTGCCCTCGAGGAACTCGCGTCGGCCCTGCAGGATGCTGCCGACCGGTAGGTGTCCGGTACGAAGCACTGCGGCAACGTGGCGTTAACGTCCGTCCCATACGCTGGGCCCGTGAGCGAGACCCAGCCGAAGACGGCGCCGACCACCGCGACCCCCACAGCGGCGACGTCCACCGCCGCGACCCGCATCCTCGTGGCCGAGGACGAGGCGCTGATCCGGCTGGACCTCGCCGAGATGCTGACAGAGGCCGGATACGAGGTGGTGGGGCAGGCGAGCAACGGTGAGCAGGCCCTGGAGCTGGCCCGGGAGCTGCGGCCGGACCTCGTCATCATGGACGTCAAGATGCCCGTCATGGACGGCATCACGGCGGCGGAGGCGATAGGCGCGGACCGGCTCGCGCCCGTCGTGATGCTCACCGCGTTCAGCCAGACGGAGCTGGTCGAGCGGGCACGGGACGCCGGGGTGATGGCCTACATCGTCAAGCCGTTCACCGCCTCGGACCTCGGCCCGGCCATCGACATCGCGCGGCACCGCTGGAACGAGGTCAAGGCCCTCGAGAGCGAGATCGCCGACCTCGGCGAACGGCTCGAGACCCGCAAGGCCGTGGACCGTGCCAAGGGCATCCTCATGAAGAAGCTCAAGCTGACCGAGGCCGAGGCCTTCCGCTGGATCCAGAAGACGGCCATGGACCGAAGGCTCGGCATGCGTGAGGTGGCCGAGGCCGTCGTCACCGGCATGGACAAGGCCTGACCGTGCCGGTCGAAGTGCGTCGCGCCAACGGTGACGACGCGCCGGTGCTCGCCGACGTGGCGGCGGCGACCTTCGCGCTCGCCTGCCCGCCGCACGTCACCGTGGAGGCGATCGACCTCTTCATCTCCGGTGTCCTGTCGCGGCGGTGCTTCGAGCGCTACCTCGCTGACCCGGCCCGAGACGTCTTCCTCGCCGAGGAGGACCGGATGCCGACGGGCTACGCCATGGTGGTGCACGGAGAGCCGGTCGACGAGGACGTGCGCCGGGCCGTCTCGCTGCGCCCCACCGCGGAGCTGAGCAAGCTCTACGTGCTGCCCGAGCACCATGGGGCCGGCACCAGCCGGCGGCTCCTGGAGGCAGCCGTGGACACCGCTCGGCGGGCGGGCGCGACGGGGGTCTGGCTCGGGGTGAACCAGCTCAACGAGCGCGCTCAGAGGTTCTACACCAAGGCCGGTTTCACGCGTGTGGGCACCAAGCGGTTCCTGGTCGGAGACCGGTACGAGGACGACTTCGTCTACGAGCTGTCGCTGGTATCGGTCCGGCTGCCGCGGTGATTCGGTTGAAGACTTCACGAACTCGGCCCGATAGGCATAAAGTCCTACGTCTGGCGCCTCTGCGGGCGCCGGTGGCCTACGGGGGAGCCGCGTACACGAGTCAGACCGTCGACGATGGAGGAGTTCGGTGAGCCGTCCCGCGATCAGTGTCAGGCGTGTCACCAAGGACGAGGAGGGGTCGTTCACCGAGCTCTGGAGGTCCGCGCGGGTGGAGGGCGGGACGAGTCCCGAGGTCGCTGCCCGTGCTGCCGCGGAGGGGCGCATCGCGTCCGCGCTCCAGCGCGACGACGTCCGGGCCTACCTGGCGGTCGGCGACGGCCGTCCGCTCGGCTTCGCCGTCGCGGCGACGAGCCCCTTCTCAGCGCTCACCGAGGCGCCGTGCGTGACCATCGACCAGCTGTACGTCGTCCCCGAAGCCCGCAAGCATGGCGTCGCCCGGCACCTGCTGGGCGCCGTCACCCTGTACGCCGACTCACGGGGTTGTGAGCAGATCGGGTGCAACATCCCGGCGCAGCACCGTGAGGCGAACCGGTTCTTCGCCCGCCTCGGCTTCACCCCCCAGGTGGTCCGCCGGATCACGACGGTGGCCGCGCTGCGGCGCCGGCTCGGCACCGACGAGCAACGCCAGCACACGCTCGAGGCCCTGCTGCACCGCCGCCGCTCGCTCCGGGCCCGCGCCACCGCCTCGGCCAACCGCCTGGCCGGCTGAGCGCAGCCCCCCTCAGGCGCCCGGAGCGCCGTCCCTCAGCAGGCAGGTCAGGCGGCAGGTGCAGACCCGCCGGTCCTGCTCGTCGGTGATGACGATCTCGTACGACGCGAGCGTGTTGCCCAGTGACAGGGCCGTTGCCGTGCCCGTGACGAAGCCCGAGCGCGCCGCCCGGTGATGCGTCGCGTTGATGTCCAGACCCACGGCGATGCGGCCCGGTCCGGCGTGCAGGGCCGAGCCGATCGAACCGAGGCTCTCGGCCAGCACCACCGACGCCCCACCGTGCAGGAGACCGTACGGCTGGGTGTTTCCAACGACGGGCATCCGCCCCACCACACGCTCGGGAGTGGCGTCGAGGACCTCGATCTCCATCCGGTGCAGCAGCGAGCTGGGGTTGAGGTCCTGCATCGTCTTGAGCGCGGAGGCGAAGTCGTTGGTGTCGGTCACGACCAATAGGCTGCCATGCGTGAGTCGACTCCTGCTCCTGGACGGTCATTCCCTTGCCTACCGGGCCTTCTTCGCGCTGCCCGCGGAGAACTTCTCCACGAGCACCGGCCAGCACACGAACGCCGTCTACGGGTTCACCTCCATGCTGATCAACGTCCTTCGCGACGAGCAGCCGACCCACATCGCGGTGGCCTTCGACATCTCCCGGCAGACGTTCCGTAACGACGAGTACGCCGAGTACAAGGCGGGCAGGTCCGCCACGCCCAACGAGTTCAAGGGCCAGGTCTCGCTGCTGCACGAGGTGCTGGACGCGCTGAAGATCCGGTATGTGGAGGTCGACGGCTACGAGGCCGACGACGTCCTCGCGACCCTGACGACGCAGGCCGCCGAGGACGAGATGGAGGTACTCATCTGCTCCGGCGACCGCGACTCCTTCCAGCTCGTCGACGAGCGCACGACCGTCCTCTATCCCGTCAAGGGTGTGTCTGAGCTGGCGCGCATGACGCCGGCCGCGGTGGAGGCCAAGTACGGCGTGCCGCCCGAGCGGTACTCCGACCTGGCGGCGCTGGTCGGGGAGTCGTCCGACAACCTGCCCGGCGTGCCCGGCGTCGGCCCGAAGACTGCGGCGAAGTGGCTGGGACAGTACGGCGACCTCACCGGGGTGGTCGCCCACGTGGACCAGATCAAGGGCAAGGCGGGGGAGTCGCTGCGCGAGCACCTGGACTCCGTCCTGCGTAACCGCAGGCTCAACCAGCTCGTCCGCGACCTGCCTCTGCCCGTGAGCATCGCCGATCTCGAGCGCCAGAACTGGGACCGCGAACAGGTCCACACCGTGTTCGACAGCCTGGAGTTCCGGGTCCTGCGCGACCGGCTCTTCGAGTACCTCGAGGCCCCCCAGGAGGAGGCGGAGCACGGCTTCGACTTCGACGGCGCCGTGCTGGAGCCCGGAGAGGTCGCCGGCTGGCTGGAGAAGTACGCCCCGCCCGGGGTGCGCGTGGGCGTGCACCTGGTCGGCCACTGGGGGCGCGGGACGGGTGACGCCACAGCCCTCGGCCTCGCCACCGAGGGTGATGCCGCCGCCTACCTCGACCTCACCACCCTCGACCCGGCTGGGGAGGCCGCGGTGGGCGACTGGTTGGCCGCAGCCGACCGGCCCAAGGTCCTCCACGACGCCAAGGGACCGCTCCTCGCCCTGGCGGCGCGCGGCTGGGATGTGTCCGGCCTGGCCACCGACACTGCTCTGGCCGCCTACCTGGTGCGGCCGGACCAGCGATCGTACGACCTGTCGGATCTCGTGCTGCGCCACCTTGGCCGCGAGCTGCGCGCCGAGACCGAGGAGTCGGGCCAGGGCCTGCTCGAGTTCGCCGACGAGGGCAACGCCGGCGCGCAGGACGCGATGGTGCGGGCCAGAGCGGTGCTCGACCTGGCGACGTCGCTCGCGGGCCAGCTCGAGGCGACCGGCGGCAGCTCTCTCCAGCAGGACGTCGAGCTGCCGCTGGAACAGGTCCTCGCCGGCATGGAGCGGACCGGGATCGCCGCCGACGTCGACCAGCTGACCGAGCTGGAGGCCGACTTCGCCGCGGCGGTCCGTGAGGCGCAGGGCGACGCGTACGACGCCATCGGAGGCGACCAGATCAACCTCGGGTCGCCCAAACAGCTCCAGGTGGTGCTCTTTGAGACCCTGGGCCTGCCGAAGACGCGTCGGACCAAGACCGGCTACACCACAGACGCCGACGCGTTGAACGACCTCTACGCCAGGACCGAGCACCCCTTCCTGGAGGCGCTGCTGCGGCATCGGGACGCCTCGCGGCTGCGGGTCACCGTCGAGGGTCTCATCAAGTCCGTGGCCGACGACGGCCGCATCCACACCACCTACCAGCAGACCATCGCCGCGACCGGCCGGCTCTCCTCCACGGACCCGAACCTCCAGAACATCCCCATCCGCACTGACGAGGGCCGCCGGATCCGCCAGGTGTTCGTCGTGGGCGAGGGCTACGAGTCCCTCATGTCGGCCGACTACAGCCAGATCGAGATGCGCATCATGGCACACCTGTCCGGTGACGCAGGGCTGATCGAGGCGTTCCGGACGGGTGAGGACCTGCATCGCTTCGTCGGCTCCAGGGTCTTCTCGGTGGACCCGCAGGACGTCACCGCTGCCATGCGCTCGAAGGTGAAGGCCATGTCGTACGGGCTGGCCTACGGGCTTTCCGCGTTCGGCCTGTCCAAGCAGCTGACGATCTCGACAGGCGAGGCGCAAGGTCTGATGGAGGAGTACTTCTCCCGCTTCGGCGGCGTGAAGGCGTATCTCGAAGAGGTCGTGGCGCAGGCCAGGGGCACCGGCTACACCGAGACCATGCTGGGCCGGCGGCGCTACCTCCCGGACCTGACGTCGGACAACCGGCAGCGCCGCGAGATGGCCGAGCGGATGGCGCTCAACGCCCCGATCCAAGGTTCGGCCGCGGACATCATCAAGGTGGCGATGCTCCGCGTCGACGCCGCCCTGCGGGCGTCAGGAGCACGGTCACGTCAGCTGCTCCAGGTCCACGACGAGCTGGTGCTGGAGATCGCGCCGGGAGAGCGCGACCACGTGGAGGCGGTGGTGCGTGCCGAGATGGGCGGGGCCGTGGAGCTGGACGTCCCACTCGATGTGAGTGTCGGCGTCGGCCGCTCCTGGCACGACGCGGCCCACTGAGGACCTCCGTCTGTGACGTGACGCACGCGGCCAGGTCGACTGCACTCGCCCGCCTGGCCGCTGTGCCATAGTGCGGGCATGCGTATGCCGGGGAAGGGTCGTCGTCCACTGCTGCTCCTGGCAGCTGGATCCGTGGTTGCACTGGGGGCGTGCTCCACTCAGAGTGGACTGACCAGCCGCGCGGAGCAGGAGCGCGTCTCCTCACCCGGCTCGCTGAGCAAGGCCTGCACCGACGCGCTCTGCAAGGGCGAGCGCAACGGTGCGGCCTTCGAGATCAGGCTGCCCGCCAAGTGGAACGGCACCCTGCTCCTGTGGTCGCACGGCTACCGCGCAGCCGACGCGGTCCCTGCCGACCCGACCGACCCCAGCAGCACCCAGCAGCCCGTGCGCAGCGCCGAGGTCGCCGGGGCCGACCAGGTCGCCGAGGCGCTGCTCGACAAGGGCTATGCCCTGGCCGGATCGGCCAACAAGACCAACGGCTGGGCCGTCCTGGACAGCGTCGCGGCGAACGAGGACCTCTACTCCTACTTCAAGGGCACCTTCGGGACCCCCAACCGGGTGTACGTCTGGGGCGCCTCGCTGGGCGGCCTCTCGACCCAGGTGCTCGCCGAGAAGCATCCCGAGTGGGTGTCCGGCTCAGCGCCTCTGTGCGCGCCCCTCGCGGGGACGAACCTCAACCTCGACCTGGCGCTGGACGTGGCCTACGGCGTGAAGACCCTGTTCGACCCGAGCCTCAAGCTGAACGGCTTCGCCTCGAACCAGGAGGCGGTCGCCGCCTGGGAGCACGCCGCCGACACCCTCGTCGCGGCCGCACGCAAGGGCAGCCCCGACGCCATCGCGGGTCTGCTCACCCTCAAGGCCATCACCGGCGCGCCGGACAAGACCAAGGACCAGGACGGCAGCACCACCACGTCGACAGGGACCGCGATCGTCGAGAGCGTCCTCAACGCCCTCGGCTACGCCACCTTCGGGCGCTACGAGCTGGAGCAGCGGGTCGGCGGCAACCCCTCCGGCAACGAGGGTGTCGACTACGGCTCCCGCCTGAGCACCGACGACCGCAGGCTGATCGAGACCGCGGCCCCGGGGAAGCTCGACGGCATCGTGACGAAGCTGGCGCGCGGCCGGCGGGTCAGCCCGGACGCGGCTGCGCGTGCGAAGGCTGACCAGCTCGGGAACCCCACCGGCAGGATCTCCGTGCCGACGCTGACCATGCACACGGTGGCGGACCCGCTGGTCCTCGCGGCCAACGAGAACGTCTACGGCCAGCGGGTCGACGCCTCGCGCTCGAGCTCGGAGCTGGCCGGCTTCCTCACCAGGCCTCCGTTGAAGTACAAGGACGCTCCGTATGGCGCGGGGCACTGCAACTTCACCCTGGAGGAAGCCGTCGGTGTCGTCGACCTGCTCGACGGCTGGGTCCGGAACGGGACCTACCCCGCGTCCGGGGCGATCGCGGCGGAGCTCGGCTTCTCCCTCGACGGCGGTGACGGCTCGAACACCCCCAAGGCTATCGACGAAGGCGCCGCCACCACCGGGTACGCACCCAGCGAGCTGCCCCCGGCGTGGCCCAACCCGCAGGCGAAGATCACGTCCTGAGCTCTGCGACCGGCCTAGCGACGGACCGGGTCGAGGGACGAGCTCAGATCGGCAGCCGGCGAAAGACGGCGCGCGGCAGGTGCCGCAGGACCGACATGACCAGGCGCAGCGCGCCCGGCACCCAGACCGTCCGGGTGCCGCCGCCGACCGCGGCGACAACGGCCTCAGCCACGTCACTGGCATCCACCGACAGCGGCGCGGGGCCCAGTCCGGCGGTCATCGACGTCCGGACGAAACCGGGCCGTACGACGACGACCTCCACGCCGGTCCCCGCGAGGTCGTCGCCGAGGCCGGTCGCGAACGCGTCGAGCCCAGCCTTGGTGGCCCCGTACAGGTAGTTGGACCGCCGGGGCCGTTCGCCGGCGACCGAGGAGAGCACGACCATGGTTCCGTGGCCCTGTGCGCGCAACCGGGCCGCCGAGGCAGTCAGCGCGGACACCGCACCCGTGAAGTTCGTCGTGACGACCGCCGCGGCCGCATCCGGCGCTGCCGCCGTTGCCGCATCCGGCAGGACCCCGAAGGCCAGCAGCACCACGTCGACGTCGCCGTCGGCGAAAGCCTCCGCCACCACCGCCTCGTGCTCGTCGGGTCGGGTGGCGTCGAAGTCCAGGGCGCGCACCACCCCGCGTCGCCCCACTTCCGAGGTGGCCTTCTGCACGGCCGCGTCGCGCCTGGGGCCGGGACGTCCGGCGAGGACGACCCGGTCCAGACGGCCACGTCGGGCCAGTGCGGCCACCGTGGCCTGAGCGATGTCCGAGGATGCACCGAGCACGAGAACGGACTGAGGTGAGCGAAGAGCGTCTAGCACAGGTGCAGCCTTCGAGAGAGGTCGGACACGAAGAGGTGGTGCGGGTCGAGGAGCGCGCGCTCCTGTCGCCAGTGGTCGAGGTCCGGGTACATCGCGGGCAGCAGCTCGGGACGCATGCGGCTGTCCTTGGCGAGGTAGAGGCGGCCCCCGTACGACGCGACCAGCTCGTCGGCCCGGTCCAGGACCGGTCCCAGCTGCGGTGAGGCCGGCACGTCGGTCGCCAGCGTCCAGCCGGCGGTCGGGAACGACAGGGGCAGCCCCGAGGAGGGCCCGAAGCGCTTGAGGACGGCGAGGAAGCCGGGGACGCGTTCGCGCGAGAAGAGCTCGAGGACGGCGCGCAGGCACTGCGGGTCGGCGACCGCGAACTGGTGCTGCAGGAAGCCGGGCCGGCCGTACATCCGGTTCCAGCCGCGGACCACGTCGAGCGGGTGGAAGAACGAGGCGATGGATTCCGTCGTGACGCGGGGACGAGCCGGGGCCGCGCGGAAGTAGGCCTCGTTGAACGCCCGCATGGTCGTCGGGGACAGCAGTGCCGACGGGACCCACGGCGGCGCCGGGAGGGAACGGCCGGGGGAGTAGGCGATCGACGACGCCGGCTCCCCTGCGGTCGAGTGGCCACCTCCGACCGGGACGCCACCCCTCGGGGCCTCACCGCTGGTCGTGTGGTCTCCCGCGGTGAGCACCGCGCGGCCCAGGCCCGAGCCTTTGGCCAGCGTGTCGAGCCACGCGACGGTGTAGCGGTGGGTGCGGTCGGCCTCCTGCAGTGCGCTCATCGTGGCGTCGAGGTCCGCCGTCCGCGTCGTGCGCACCGTGAGGGTCGCCGAGGAGATCGGCCGGAGCCGCAGCGTGACCTTGGTGACGATCCCCGACAGGCCCATCCCCCCGACGACGGCCCCATAGGCCGGGTCGCCGGGGCTCACGGTCCGTACCTCGCCGGTCCCGTCGACGAGCTGCAGCCGCACGACGTGTCGCCCCACGCTGCCTTCGCGGTGGTGGTTCTTGCCGTGGACGTCGGCGGCCACGGCCCCGCCCAGAGTGACGTGCCCCGTGCCGGGCGTGACGGGCACGAACCATCCTCGGGGAACGACGTGCCGCAGGAGCTCCGCGATGCTGACGCCGGAGCCGACCTCCACCGTGCCGTCCGGCTGGACGTCGCCGATGGCGGTCAGCCGGTCGGTACGCACAACGCGTCCGCCGGCGTTGAGCGCCGCGTCACCGTAGGACCGCCCAAGCCCGCGGGCCAGGATCCCGCGCGGCAGGCCACCGGCGGCCGCGGAGCGGACGAGGGCAGCGACCGCTGCCGTCGACTCCTCGTGGCTCACCAACGCCGGGCTGGTGTTGGCCCGCCCCCAACCGCTGAGGCGCTGCGTGCCGGTGTTCACAGCAGCACGCCGAGTGAGAACGTCGCGAGCCAGGCGAGCCCCAACACCTGCAGGGTGCCGTCGCGGCGCACGACCTGCTCCGGCTCCTCCACCCGGCCGAGGTCGCTGTCGAGGCCGTAGCGCATCACGGCCAGCACGAACGGTGCGACGCTGATCGCGGACCAGGTGCCGCCCCGATGCCCGGCGCCCACCTCGAAGGCCCAGAGGCAGTAGCCCGTGATGGTGACCCCGGCACTGATGCCGAGAACCATGCGCAGGTAGGACAGCGGGTAGTACGTCAGGCTGCGGCGGACGACGGCGCTGGCGTGCTGTGCCGCGATGAGCTCGGAGAGCCGCTTCCCCGCGACCATGAAGAGCGACCCGAACGCCGTGACGATGAGGAACCACTGTGACAGCGGCAGCCCGGTGGCCAGGCCGCCCCCGACGGCCCGCAGCAGGAACCCTCCGGAGACGAGCCCGAGCTCCAGGACCGGGCGGTGCTTCAGCCACACGCTGTACGAGACGGTCAGGACGAGATAGCCCAGTACGACCAGACGGAACGCCGGTGGGCCGGTGACCGCCACGGCGGCGACCGCAAGGACGGCCGCGAGGGCGAGGGCCGCCCAGGGCGGTACTGCGCCCGAGGCGACGGGCCGGCCGCGCTTGGTCGGGTGCTGGGCGTCGGCCTCCCGGTCCATGACGTCGTTGACGCAGTATGTCGCGCTGCTGGCCAGGCAGAACGCGACGAGCGCGAGGAGCGTGCGGACCGCGGTGGTGCCGTGGAGGATGGTGCCGGCGGCGAGAGGAGCCGCGCCCACGAGGACGTTCTTGATCCACTGGCGCGGGCGCATGAGTCGTACGCCCCCGCGGATCACGCCCGTCACCCTAGCGGGTGGCATAGGGTCCGACCGGTGAGCGTGCGACGAGGGACCGGCGCTGCCCGGCACGTCGGCGCGGTGGCCCTCGGGACGGCGATCCTCACGGCCGGGGTGGTGCTGGGACCGGCGTTGCGGCCGGGGTACGTGCTGGTCGGGGACATGGTCTTCGTGCCTCGCCTGCCGTTCACGTCCGCCCTGGTGGGCCTGTCCGCACAGACGCCCCGGGCCGTGCCGTCGGACGCCGTCGTGGCCCTCCTCAGCTCGTTCCTCCCTGGCCAGGTCGTCCAGAAGCTGCTCCTGCTCGGCATCCTGGTGGCGGCCGGGACCGGGGCTGCGATCGCCGTCCGGACGGGGGCGCTCGGGTCGGCCGCAGCGGCCGTCGCAGCGATCTGGAACCCGTACGTCGCCGAGCGGCTGGCCGCAGGCCAGTGGGCGGTCCTGGTCGGGTACGCGGCCCTGCCGTGGGTCGTGCGCGGAGCGTGGCGGTGGGCCGCCTCCACGCGTCAGGGCGGCGTGACGCGGGACGCGGGACGCTGGTCGGGCGTCGCAGTCCCGGTGGTCCTGGGTTCCCTCGGCGGCGCGCCAGGCTGGCTCTTGGTGGCTGTGGCTGCCTTCGCGGGGTGCGCCCTCGCGACGCGGGGGCGGCTGCTCGCGGTGCGGCCCGGGCTGGTCGCCGGGTTGGTCGCGGTGATGGCACTGCCGTGGGCGGTGCCGGCCCTGACCCGACCCGGCGGCACCGTGGCGGACGCTGCCGGCGCGGTGTTCGCGCCACGAGCCGACACGCCACTGGGCGTGGTGGGCAGCCTGCTCACCGGCGGCGGTATCTGGAACGACGCCGTCGTACCGGCGGGCCGGGACAGCTGGGTGGGTGCGACAGGCGCCCTGCTGGTCCTGCTCGTCGGTGTGGCGGGTCTCCTGCGGCCGCCTGTGGGTCACGCCGCGAGTGAAGGCGCGGGCGACGACACGGGCGACGGCCGTGGTGGCGTGGCAGCCGCGGCGCTCCTCGCGGGGGTTCTGGGCATGGTGATCGCACTGGTCACCGTGCCGAGCAGCCTCGCCCACGCCGTCGTAGGTGTCCCTGCCGGCGCCCTGCTGCGTGACGGCGCCCGGCAGGTCGGTCCCTGGGTCGTCGCCGTCAGTATCGGTGTGGGGCTGGCGGTCGACGCCGCAGCACGACGCCGCGGGCCGTGGCGCACCGTCGGCGGTGTCGGGCTGGCGGCCGTGGTGGCCCTGCTGCCCGTGGCGGCGTTGCCCTCGGCCGCGGCAGGCTTGTGGGGCCGCCTGAACGCGGTGCAGTACCCCCAGGGGTACGCGGAGCTGGCCGCCAGGATGGACGCCCAGCGGTCGCTTGCCCGGCAGACCGGCGCTCCCGTCGGGGCCACAGTGGTGCTGCCGTTCGAGGCCTACCGCCGGTACCCGTGGAACCGCGACCGTCCGGCTCTGGACCCCCTACCGCGGTGGCTGCCGACGCGGGTGGTGGCGAGCTCCGACCTGGTGGTGCGCCGTGATGACGGGCGCGCGGTCCGCGTCCGCGGGGAGGACCCGTTCGCAGCGGCGACGCGGCAGGCCCTCATGCAGCACGACCCGACGACGGCGCTCGCGGCGCTCGGCGTGCGATGGGTCGTCGTCGACCAGTCAGGGGCTCCGGTCCCGCGGGGTCTCGTGGAGCGCTGGGCCAGCCAGAGCCTGCGGCTCTTCGAGGTCCCGCAGGTGGACGACGCTGCGGCGCGCGACCCGGACCGTCGATGGCGCCCCAAGGCCACTGCGGTGCTGGTCGCCGACGCGCTGGCCGTACTGGTCGTCGTGGCGACGGTCGTGGCGCCCATCGGGGCATCGGGCGTGTCCGCGCGCCGCTTCTGTGGGGCCGCTCGGGCTGGCCGCCGAGGCCTCCGCCGCGCCGGCCTTATGCGCACCCGGCGGGAGGGCCCTGGTGATACTCTTCGGTAACGTCTGGCGGGCAGTGCTGCACTGTGCCGCTCCCGGCAGTCCTGGAGGTATCGAGCGGCATGCGCATCGCTGTCACGGCTGTGGTGGCCGCTGTCCTTGGACTGCTGTCCAGCTATGGCGTGTACCAGGCCGCCCAGCCGCCGGTGAAGCAGAGCCAGGCACCGCTGTACGACTACGGCACCAGCCGCTGAGGCAGTCGACCTGAGCCGCTGGTCGGCCTGAGGCACGAGCCGTCGTCCGTGAGCTCGGCGACCAGCTCGTCGAAGCGCGCAATGGCCTCTGCCCAGGTGAACCGGCCGGCGAACGCCATGGCGGCCGCCCCCATCTCCTCGCGAGCCCTGACGTCTCGGAGGAGCCCGCGGGTGAGCTCGGTGAAGTGCTCGACGTCGTCCTGGCGAGCCAGCACGCCCGTGAGGCCGTCCATGATCGACTCGGCAACCCCGCCCGCGCCTTGGAAGGCCACGCTCGGTGTCTCGTGCAGCCCGGCCTCCACGACGACGAGGCCCCATCCCTCCTTCAGGGACGGCACCAGCGAGACCCAGCTCCCGGCATACAGGCGATGGCGCTCCTGAGCACTGACGAACCCTGCCATCTGCACGAAGTGGCCGATCCCGCGTGACGCGATCTCACCGCGCAGCTCGTCCTCCCACCACCCACGCCCGGCGACGACGAGCCGAAGGTCCGGGAACTCGGGCCGAAGCCGCTCCGCGACCTCCAGCGCCAGCTCGACCCGCTTGTGCGGGACGAGCCGCCCGAGGACGAGCAGCTGGGGGTGCGGGGTGCGTGGCACGTCGTGCGGCGGTGGCGGGATGACGCCGTTGTGCACGACCCGGATCCGATCGGCGGCGATGCCGAGCTCGACCAGCTCGTCACGGCTCACGTCCGAGACGGTGACGTAGGGACGACTCCGGTTGAGCCACGGTGCCAGCCGGGACTCGAGCCACCAGCCGAGGCGGGCCACCGGTGCGGGGAACACGACCGGCCACTGCTCCCGATGGACGTGGTGGACGAGCACCACATGCGGGACCCGAGGTGCCCACAGGGCGGCCAGGAACGGGAAGCCGTTCTGGGTCTCGATGATGAGGTCCGGCCGGGCCACCTTGCGCAGCAGCACCGTGAGCGCCGCCCGGGGGTACACGCCGAGCCGTCCACCGGCACGCCGGACCTCCACGCCGCTGGGCCGCGTCTCCGCCGCCGCAGACCCGGCATAGCGTGCGGTGAGCAGCGTCACCCGGTGGCCCCGGTGGGCCAGGCCGTCGGCGATGCGCTCGGCGTAGACCTCGGAGCCACCACCGTCGGGGTGGCCCGTGTCTCGCCAGTTCAGGATCAGCACGTGGCGTGCCGAGGTAGTGCGGGGGCTCACCGTAGTCGCGCGGTCCTTCGTCGTCGGAGGTCGCGTTATCCTACCTGCCGGTAGCACGCCAGAAGTCATCGGAGACGCCCGCAGTGACAGCAGCAGCCTCGCAGACTGCGAGCACCCCCCTCGCGCCCCCGGGCTCGCTGCGGCGGTCGGTGCAGCTCTTCCGTGCCTTCCGGCTCGAGCAGAGCCGTCCAGAGGTCTTCTACGGCCTACTGGCGCGGGACTCCGTGCGGGAGGTCGGTCGCTTCCTGGACCTGGACGGCGCGACCGTCGTGGACGTCGGAGGGGGACCCGGCTACTTCGCCCGGGCCTTCGAGAGCGCGGGGGCTCGCTATGCGGCGCTCGATGCGGACGCCGGCGAGCTCGGGGCTGTGGGCGAGCCGGGGGCCAACACGGTGCAGGGGAGCGGGATGCTGCTGCCCCTGGCCACCGACGCGGTGGACCTCAGCTACTCCAGCAACGTCCTGGAGCACGTGCGCGACCCCTACGCGATGGCGGCGGAGATGGTCCGCGTCACGCGGCCCGGCGGAATCGTGTTCCTGTCCTGGACCACCTGGTTCTCGCCGTGGGGTGGCCACGAGACCGCGCCGTGGCACTACCTGGGCGGCCGGTACGCGGCGGACCGGTTCGCGCGGTCCCGCGGGCGCCGTCCCAAGAACGACTTCGGCCGGTCCCTCTTCGCCACCCACGCGGGCCGGCTGGTTCGCTGGGCACGCACGACCAGTGACGCCGAGGTCGTCGCCGTCTTCCCCAGATACCACCCGCGGTGGGCCCACTGGGTCGCGAAGGTACCTATCCTTCGCGAGGTGGCGGTCTGGAACCTCGTGATCGTCCTGCGGGTGCACTGACGTGGCCGCGATGACCGAGCCCGCTCGGGCCGCGTCTCCTCCGCGGCAGCTCTCACGTCCCGACGGGCCGGCACCGGGCGGCTCGGCGTCGTTCATCTGGACCGTGCGGCAGGTGGTGGTCTGTGCCCTGCTGACCGCCTTCGCCCTGGGGTCCTCGAGCGGAGCGACGGTGGCCGACACCAAGCTGGACCTCGTGGTCGACCCCGTCGGGTTCCTCCAGCGTGCGCTGCACCTCTGGGACCCACTGGGTGCGTCCGGCCAGCTCCAGAACCAGGCGTACGGGTACCTGTTCCCGATGGGGCCCTTCTTCGCGCTGGGCCACCTGGCCGGAGCGCCGGCCTGGGTGGTTCAGCGGCTGTGGTGGTCGGTGGTGCTCTGCGTGGGGTTCACCGGAGTCGTGGCCCTCGCACGGCGGCTGCGGGTCGGGTCCCCCGCCGGACAGCTCCTGGCAGGCGCGGCGTTCGCCGTGTCGCCGCACCTCCTCACCGTCCTCGGCCCGGTGTCCGCAGAGGCGTGGCCGATGGCGCTGGCCCCTTGGGTCCTCGTCCCGCTCGTCTCGGATGCCGCTGCGACGCGCTCCGCGCGCCGGACCGCATTCCTGTCCGGCGTGCCCGTGCTGTGCATGGGCGGCGTCAACGCCACCCTGGTCCTGGCCGCTGTGGTGCCTGCCATGGCGTGGTTCGCCACGAGGCGCCTCGACCGGGCGCTCGCGGCGCTGGCGGGGTGGTGGGCGCTGGCTGTCCTGCTGGCCTGCTCGTGGTGGCTGGTGCCCCTGCTGTTGCTCGGCCGCTTCAGCCCGCCGTTCCTGGGCTACATCGAGAGTGCGTCGGTGACGACGAGCACCACCAACCTGGTCGAGGTGCTTCGCGGGACGCACGACTGGATCGGGTACCTCTCGGCGTCCGGGTCGACCGCAGGGGCGATGCTGCTCACGTCCCCGGTGCTCGTGCTGCTCACCGGAGCCGTGGCCGCGGCCGGGGTCGCAGGACTCTTCCTCCCGGCGATGCCGCACCGCCGCTGGCTGCTCGCGAGCCTGGCCGCCGGAGTCGTCCTGGTGACTCTCGGTCACGTGGGGAGTGTGGACGGGTTCGGCTCCCAGACGCTGCGCGCCGCCCTGGACGGTGCGCTGGCGCCGCTGCGCAACGTCCATAAGTTCGACGTCGCCGTTCGGCTGCCACTGGTGCTCGGGCTCGCCGCCTTGGTGGACGCCTTGGGCCGAGGCCGCAGCGTGGCCGAGACCCGCGCCACGCGCGCGCTCGTCTTCGTCGCCGCGCTCTTCGCAGTCCTCGGCGCCGCGGTACCGCTGCTGTCCATGAAGGCGGCACCGGCCCAGGGGTTCAGTGCGGTGCCGGGGTACTGGAGCGACGCGGCACGCTGGCTGGACCACGCCGACGCCACGGGCCGCACGCTCCTGGCCCCTGGTTCGCGCTTCGGCGTCTACGACTGGGGGAACACCAACGACGAGCCGCTGCAGCCGCTCGCCAGGCAGCCGTGGGACGTCCGCAACACCATCCCTCTCACCACGACGGGCCACATCCGCTGGCTGGACTCCGTGGAACATGCCTTCTCGGCCGGTCGAGGCGGCCCCGGGCTTGTGACGGCCCTCAAGCGAGGCGGCGTGCGGTACGTGCTGGTCCGCAACGACCTGGACTACGGGGCGGTCGGAGCGACGAGCCCCGTGCTGGTGCACCAGGCCCTCGAGGCCTCGGCGGACGTCGTCCGGGTCGCGACCTTCGGTCCCACCGTCGGCTCGCGCGGCAGTGTGACGCTCGCCTACGACCAGTTCCTCAACGTGCCGTACCCCGCCCTCGAGGTCTTCGAGATCCGGGGTGGCGGCGACAGCCGCGTGACCGTCACGCCGCGGTCGCAGGTCCAGCAGGTGCAGGGTGGTAGCGAGTCGCTCGTGGCGCTCCAGGACGCCGGACAGCTGGGCAGCGGAGCGGCGCTGCTGACCTCCTCGGGCACCGTGCTGACCGACACACCGCGGCGTCGCGAGACCAGCTTCGCCGGGGGCGCGGCCAACGAGTCGGCGACCCTCTCTGCGACGGACCCACTCCGGATCGACAAGCCGAGCCGCGACTACGACGCCGGTGAGGTGGCGCCTGCCGAGGCGCGCCTCGATGGTGTCCGCGCGGTCGAGGCCTCCTCCTCGGCAGCCGATGCCGACGCCGTACCGTCGGTCGACCAGTCCGCGATGCCCTACTCGGCCATCGACGGCAGCCCCCGGACCGCCTGGCGTCCCAACCCGGGGCTTCCCGTCGCACAGCAGTGGCTCTCGGTGGACTTCGGTCGGGTCGTGGACCTCTCGAGGACCCACCTGACGGTTGTGCCGGGGTCGCAGCTGCGCAGCGTCACCGTGAAGGTGGCCGGCCGGTCCGCGACGACGCGTCTCGACGGCGCCACGTCCGTGGACCTGCGCGTCCCCGTCGCTCGTGCGGCCGGCCTACGGCTCCAGCTGGGGGACCGGGTCGCAGGCGCGGACCTCGACGCGCCGCTGGGCGTGAGCGAGCTCGCCGTCCCGGGCGTGACAGTGAGCCGGACTGTGGTGCTGGCCCCGTCGACCACACCGGTCGCGCTCCGCGCGGTGGTGCTCACGACGTCCGGGCGTCGGGACTCGTGTGTGTCCACATCGGCCCGGACGCTGTGCGCCACCGGCCGCTCCACCGCCGGCGAGGATGCCGCCGGCCTCGACCGGACGTTCACCTCACCGACGTCGCAGCGGTATGCCGTGCAGGCGACCGTGGTGCCCACGCCTGGCGCTCCCCTCGACCGGCTCCTGCGGAGGGCAGCCGGTGGGCCGGTCAGCGCTACGGGGTCCTCGGCGGCCGTCCCGGATCCCGGGGGTTCCGCCGCGTCCGCCGTCGACGGTGACCTCGGGACCGCCTGGGTCGCCGACCCGGCCGACGCCCGCCCATCGCTGGAGCTCCGCTGGCACGGCGCCCGGAGGATCTCCCACCTGCGGCTCGTCCTCGATCCCGCAGTCGCCGCCACGGCGCCCACCGAGGTCACCATCACCAGTCCGGCCGGCAACCGGGTGGTTGCGGTGGGCGCCGACGGGGAGGTGCTCTTCGACACGCTCGCCACGGACCGCCTCACCATGCTGGTTCGGGCTCCGACCCTGGCCTCCAGCTACGACCCCGCGCAGCGGCGGCTGGTGCATCTCGGCGTGGGGGTCAGCGAGGTGGAGATCCCCCGGGTGACGCACACAGCCACCGCGGCAGCGCTCGACGCCGTCCGTTCCCGTCCCGTGCATCTCGGCTGCGGGCAGGGCCCTGGCCTGTTCCTCGACGACCAGGCCTTCGCCACGCGCGTGGACACCACTGTGGACGCCCTGCGCCGACTGCAGCCGATGGTTGCGCAGCCGTGCGGTCTGGCGTCGCTGACCGTGCAGCAGGGCACCCACCGGGTGCGGCTCCCCGGCACGCAGACGTGGACCCCGGACGGAGTGGTGCTGGCCGCCACCGAGTCTCCCGAGAGTGCGCCGACGGCCGATCCGCCCACACCAGAGGTGCGGACGGGTCGCTGGGACCCCACCCACCGGGCCGTCACGGTGGGACCGCGCCGCGAGGAGACTGTGCTCACGGTGCACGAGAACGCGAACGAGGGCTGGCACGCCACGGTGGCGGGCCGTGAGCTGCGCCGAGTCACGGTCGACGGCTGGCAGCAGGGGTATGTCGTGCCCGGCGGCACCTCCACCGCGGTGGTCCACCTGGACTTCGCACCCGACCGGCTGATGCGCTCGGGGCTGGCGCTCGGCCTCCTCGCCGCGTTCGCGCTGCTGCTCGGCGCGGTCGTTCCGGGTCGACGCGGCGGCTCACCTCGAGCGGTCACGCCCCGCGTCGGTACGGGGCCGTCACCGGCCGTGGTGGGGCTGGTCGTGCTCGCTGCCGCCGGCGGCTGGGTCGGACTCGCGGTCGGTGCAGCGGCGGCGCTGGCGTGGTCCGTCGCTTCCCGGCACGCGAGGGCCGCAGCGTCCCTGCCGTGGCTCGCCGCCGGGTGCTACCTGGCGGCCGTGGTCAGGCTCGCCGTCGACCCGTGGGGATCCACGAGCTATGCGGCCGGCTCGGCACCCGCTCAGACGCTGTGCCTCCTGGCGTTGGGCCTCGGGTTCGCGGTACCCGTGGGTACCGGTGCTTCGAGCGCTGCGAGGGGTACCTGTGCTCCGACGGGTGCCGGTGCGTCGAGCGCGGCCTCGCCGGAGACGGGCGGAAGCGCGCAGAGCGGCTGACCACCTCGCCGACTCTCCCCCTGGGACTCGCCTCGGCGGTGGCCGAGGCGGATGAACGGTCGCTCGAGGAACCGGAAGCTCACGGCCGCCAGCGCGGCGGAGCCGACGACTGTCAGCGGGAACACCTGGACGACCTGCCCGGAGAACACCGGATATCCCAGTACGCGCATCACCCACGTCAGTACCAGCAGGTGGTACAGGAACATGCCGTACGAGATGTCGCCCAGGTATCGTAGGGGGCGGTTCGCCAGCACCACCATCGTGAGGGGTGACCGGCCGAACACCGCCGGCCACACCAGCGACGTCCCGACGACGCCGTACAGCAGCGCCTTGGTGACCGCTTGGCCGGCGGTGTCCGCGGTGAGGGAGCGGGGTCCCGCCACCGGCGTCATCGCGGCGAGCAGGGCCGCCGCCGTCACGGCCCAGCACGTGAACGGGTACCGACCCAGCGCCTCGGCCCGCCACCAGCGTGACTCCTGGTCCGGGGCGTGGGCGTCGAGGTGCACGCGGACCACGGCCAGGGCCATACCGGCGGCGAACCACCCGAGGTATGCCGGGAGCCAGAACCCTCCCATGACCTGGTGCGCTCCTGCGTGGAGCCAGATCTGCCAGCCGACCGGTACCGCGCCGAGCGCCGCGCACGCCGCCAGGGCGGTCGGCGCGGACCAGGCCCGCCGCAACCACCACGCCACGGCCAGCCCGAACAAGGGCAGGGCCGCGTAGAACGAGGCCTCGGTCGCCAGGCTCCAGGTCTGGGTCAGTCCCTCGCGGAACCACCCGAAGCGGTAGATCTGCAGGAGCAGGGCGTGACGCACCCAGTCCAGGGCCGTGACGTGCTGCTGTTGGGGCACGAGCACCAGGCACAGGACGACGGCCAGCCAGTACGCGGGCAGGATGCGCAGCGCTCTGCGGACGGCGTAGCGCTGGAGCGAGGGAGTGTGCCGCTGCGGGACGGCCGCGGAGAGCAGCCAGGGGCGGAAGAGCAGGAAGCCGCTGATGACGAAGAACACGGCGACGCCGCTGTCCATCCGAGCCAGGAAGGCCGCACCGAAGCCGTGGCCGTACCGGCCGGTCCAGTAGCCGGCGTGGGTCAGCACGACCGCGACCACCGCGACGGCACGCAGCCCGTCGAGGGCCGGGAAGGCGCCGTGGTCCGCGCCGGCGTCGGGGCCGGGACGCCCGCGGTTCATCGGGACCCTCCCGCGGCGGGCACGGCGGTGCCCACCGTGACGTCGTCGGTGCACAGCGTGCCCGCGTCCTGGAGGGCGGAGACGGTCACCTGATCGACAGCGCCGTCGACCAGCAGGTACACCGAGCCGAGGCCGGCGTGGAACGGCACGGTGGTGCGGTGGCCGCCGACCGTCACGACGGCGGTCGTCGACGTCGTGCTCAGGTAGCCGATGCGCAGGGTCCAGCGGAACGGAAGGGTGCGCTTCTGCAGAGGGATGGTGACCGCCCTGGCCCCGAGCCTCCAGCCGCAGCTCTTCGCCGGGCCCTTGCGAGCCGAGATGCCCTCGACGGCTGCCCGCTGCAGGCGCCCCTCCGAGTCGAGCATCCACAACGCGTCGGCGGCTGGGCCGCTCGCCAGAGTGCGAGGCGCCTCGGGCAGCGGCGAGAGCAGCCGGCCGACGCCGGCGTACGGACCGAGGAGGGCCCACGCCACCTTCTGGGGGACGTAGCCCTCCGCGAGGACCACGTCGCCGTCCGCCCGCGCGAGCTCGGCACTGGCGGTGCGGACCCAGGGCCTGGCCGGGTTGTCGTGCCAGAACTCGTCGTAGGCCACCGTGCTCCAGGTGGCACTGAGGACCAGCCCCGACGTCGCCACTGCAGCGACGCCACCGGTCGTGGGCCGGGGCAGCTCGGCCAGCTGGTCGCGCACCGGGGAGGACGCAAACCACCTGCGGACGGTCTCCCGCGGCGCCAGGGTGGTGGCGGGTCCGAGCCGCCACCGTCCGGCGAGAGGGACGGTCGCCAGTCCCAGTCCGAGGGCCGCGACGAGGGCGAGGTCGGTGACGTAGCGGTACTCGTCGCCGATGACGGGGCCGATGATGGCCGCCCTGCTGAAGGCCAGGACGACGAGGTTCAGCATCCCGTAGCCGGTCGCCAGCACCCAGCCACGCCAGGCGTCGCGGTGGAGCAGGCAACTCCCCACCACCACCGCGACCGCCAGCACGAGGGCCACCCCGCACGCGAAGGGGCTCGGGTCGGCCAGCGCCCCCGCGTAGCCGATCCGGACCCAGGTCCAGGGGCCGCCGAGCAGTGCCGGAACCACGCCGCGCACGAGCGACTCCAGCCCCAGCTGTACGAGGGCCGAGCCCTGTCCCGGGTGCCGGGCGGGCGAGGGGACATGAGTCACGTAGTACCCGAGGTAGGGCAGGGCAACGACGGCGTAGCCGAGCCACACGACGCGGTGCCGGCTGAGCGCTACCCGGATGCGGCCCCGGGCCGGGCCGGTGGTGAAGAAGAGCACCGTGAGGCCCGCGACCAGCGGCAGGAGGAGCAGAGTCTTCTCCGAGAAGAGCAGGCCGCCGACCAGGGCCAGGGGTCCCAGCAGCCCCTGTCGCACTCGTCCGGTGCGCAGGTAGGCGGTGTGCGCCAGGAGCGCGGCCACCATCGCCAGCTGCTGCGGTACCTGGTTCACGGCGGCCGCCCACCATGTGGTGCCGGGCAGCGTCAGCGGGCTCAGCACGAGTACGGCGAACGGTAGGAGCACCAGCGGGGACGCGCCGAAGAGGCGGCGCAGCAGGGTGTAGAACAGCCCTCCGAGGACCGCCTGGAGGGCCACGGTCACGACGACCACAGCCCCGTAGTGGAAGGGCATCGTCCAGGTCAGCACCCAGACCCACAGGTAGGCGCCGGGCATGAGATGGCTGTTGTACGGCTCCAGGAGGTAGTCCGGGTCGAGCGCCGAGTGTCCGGCCGCCTTGGCCATGAAGGTGAAGTCGTCGAGGTAGTAGTACCCGCGCCACGCCACCCAGCCCCGCGTCGCCAGCCCGACCACGAGCACGGCGCCGACGCTCAGTGAGACCCAGCGGGCGGGCTGACGTCGTGGTGGTGCGGACGGTGCTGGTGGGTCCACCTGCTCGGTGGGCCCGGCGGCGTCTGCCGGGTCCAGGATCGGGTCGGCCGCCGTCATCGCACCACCTCGACGAGGTAGCGCGTGTACACCCAGTGACCGCCGTACATCGGCTCGTCCCAGGCGGCGACCACGCGGGCGCCAGGATTGACCGCGGCGTCGACGTCGGCCCGCGAGAGGCGGTACATGTCCATGGGGGCGGGGTAGCGGAGCAGCCGCCGTTGCAGGAAGCGCATCGCTGTCCGGGGCAGCACTCGCGTGAGCACACCCTTCACGCTGAGGTCGGGCCGAGTCGCGACCTGCACGGCGACGACCCCGCCCGGCCGGACGACGCGGACCAGCTCGGACAGGTACGTCCGCGCATGGGGCGTGGGGATGTGCTGGAGGACGAGGGAGGAGTAGGCAAGGTCGAAGCTGTCGCTGGGGAAGATGGCGAGACCGGGGCCCTCGTGGTGCACGAGCTGGCAGCGGTGCTCGGGGTCCAGGTCACGCGCCCTCGACAGCATCGGCTCGGAGAAGTCGACGCCGACCACCGCGTCGAAGTGGTCGCGCAGCGCCTGGGTCAGCCGCCCGGCCCCGCAGCCGAAGTCGAGGGCCGACGCGCTCCCAGGAGCGAGACCCAGTCGACGCACCTGCTCCAGCACGTCGGCGACCTCAGCGCGACCGGTGGCGAGGAACTCGTCCGGGTCCCAGGAGTCGTGCCGCCCCTCGGGCGTGACGAGCACGGCCCACAGGGGGTCCCTCTCGCCGAGGGTCGTCCAGTCGGACTGCGTCCGGTCGAGATCCATCGAGCTCCTCTGTGCAGCCGCGCCCAGCCGCCAGCGCCCCCTGGCGACACGGGACGGCGACACGCGCCGACAACGCGGTCCGGCGAGACAACGTTACGGCGGAGGAAGGCTACTCCCTGGTACGTTTTGCCGAACACCTGTGGACACCGCCGTCGACGACTCGCGTGACGGCACCCTGCTGAAAGGCTGCACGCGTGAAGCGCTCGCTGGGCTTGGTCCTGTTCGGACTGGGCGTCCTCCTCCTGGTGATGGCGCCCGTGGTGAGGTTCGCGGTCGCCCCAGCCCTGGTCCGCGCGCCCCTGGACATCAACGTGACGCTGAAGGCGGGCGGTACCGGCTTCCAGTACCTCGACGCGAAGGCGGGAGGCGTCGTTCCCATCACCGTCGACATCACGCGGCACCTGCGCGGCGACGTCGCGGCGGGAAACCATGACGTGGCGGTGTACGACGAGACGCTGTGCCTGACACGGGACGACGACAACCAGCACCCGGGGTGCCTGCGTGACGACGACCGGATCGTGGCCAACTACCAGGACCGCATCGCGTTCGACCGGGTCTCCGGGTATGCCGTGACGGGCAGGAAGTGCGGCGAGTCGGGGGCGCAGGAGTGCAAGGCCTCCGTGGACGGCGAGCCGGTGGCTCACAGGGGTCTGGGCTACAAGTTCCCGATGTTCACCGGCAAGACGGACTACCAGTACTTCGACACCGTGTCCAAGCACGCCTGGCCGATCGAGTTCAAGGGCGTCGAGAAGCGGGAGGGCCTGGAGGTCTACAAGTTCGTCCAGACGATCACCGATGCTCCGGCGATGACCTCGGGCATCTTTCCCTCGCTCTACAGCAACGTGCGCACCCTGTGGGTGGAGCCGAGGACCGGCGTCATCATCCACGGCCAGGAGCAGATCGACCAGCGGCTGACCGGTCTGGCGACCACGGAGCCCGGCTCGGACATGCGTGACCCGGCGTTGGCCGGCAAGACTGCGCTCAAGGGCACGCTGGCCTTCACCCAGGCGGCGGACAGGCTGCAGGCCGGACTCGCGCGCGACGGCATCAAGTCGATCACCGGGATCACCATGATCGTGCCCCTGGCGGCTCTGCTCCTGGGGATCATCCTTGCCGGCTTCGGGATCTTCCTGGCCCGCGGCGCGGACGAGCGTCGGGCACGCGCCCGGCTGTGATCCGAGGCCCCTTCCGCACGTCACGGATGGGAGTACGGGACGGCGCGGGGTGAGCCCACCGTGACGTCGTCAGTGCACAGCGCCCCTCGGCTGAGCCCGGTCAGGTCGACGCTGTCGACGACGCCCTCGCCGAGGACGAACAGCGTGTTGACGCCCCGGCGGATCCGGACCATCGAGGTCACCGATCCGACACGCACGGTCGCGGTCGCGTCCTCGCTCGCCAGGTAGCCGACGCGGGCGGTCCACCGCCACGGCAGGGTCGGCCGGGTCAGCGGGATGGAGACCGGCTGCCGCTCGACCCTCCAGCCGCATCCGTGCGAGCGCCCCTTCCGGTTCGGGAAGCCCTCTACGGCGACCCGTCGCAGATGGCCCGTGTCGTCGGGCATGTAGAGCTCGTCGGCCGACCTGCCGGCGGTGAGGAAGCGTGGTCTCGGCTCGAACGCCGACATCACCGTCGACGTGTGGACGAAGGACCCGAGAAAGCCCTGCTGGACCTTCGGCGGGAGCGGCATCTCCACCAGCGTCAGAGGACGGTGGGCCGTCGCCAGGTCGCTTCGTGCCCTCGCGAAGTACGACGCGGCCTGGTTCTGACGCCAGAAGCGGTCGAACTGGTACGTCGAGACCAGTGACGCCCCGACGACCGCCACGCAGAGCGCTCCGGCTGCGAGGGGCTGCCTGCTGGCGGCCATAGGGCGGCGCCCTCGGCGCCGGGGCGCCAGTCGCTGCGCCTGACCACGCCGGAAGGGGCCGTGCAGGGGCAGGAACGCCGCAGTGCCGAACACGGCGACGACGATGCAGACCTCCGTGCTGTAGCGGTACTCGGCGCCGATGACCGGTCCGACATACGGGGCCCGCGTGACGCCCAGCAGAAGTGCCGTGGACAGCCAGTACCCCGCGACGACCGCCCAGCCGAACACGGCACGGCGACGGCGGAGCACCGAGACGACCACAAGCAGCCCCGCTGCCACGGTGCTCACCACGACGACGGCCTCGACCGGGTCGGCTATCGCGCCGACGCCGACCTGCTGCCACCGCCATGGTCCGCCCAACAGCCCCGGCAGGACGGCCTTGGTCAGCGCTGTCCACGCGGTCCGCAGGACGACCTCGCCCTTCGGCGTCCTGGTGACCGGGCTGGGGACGTGCGAGAGGTAGTAGACGCAGTACGGCACGACGACAGCCAGGTGGGCGAGCCAGACGCGCCAGCTGCTCCTCACCGCGTACCGCACCCTGGCCGGCGGTCGTCCAGAGGAGAGGAACAACAGCGTGAGGGCGAACACGACGGGCAGCACGAGCAGGAGCTTCTCCGAGAACAGCAGACCGGTTGCCAGAACCATGGCCCCTGCGACGCCGTCACGCGTCCTTCCCAGTCGGTGGTAGCGCACCTGCAGCAGCAGGACGCCGATCATGGCGACCTGTCCGGGGAGCTGGTTGAGTGCGGCGGCCCACCACAGGAACGCGGGCAGGGTGACGGGAGAGAAGAGGAACATCGACAGCGGCACGAGGATCGCGGCACGGGCACCGAAGAGGGCGACGAGCAACCGGTAGGCCAGCACTCCCGCGACCAGCTGAAGGCTCAGGTCCACGATGGCCACAGGGACGTAGCTCACGGGCCATAGCTGGTCGAGCAGGCGCACCACGGCGAAGGACCCCGGCATGAGATGGCCGTTCCAGGGCGCGAGGAGGTACTCGCGGCTGAGCAGTGGAAGGTGCTCGGCACGCCCGATGAACAGCATGTCGTCGGCCAGGAACCAGCCGTCGAGCTTGACGTACCCACGTACCAGCGCCTGGAAAAGCAGCAGGCATGCCGCAGCACAGTGGACGGAGCGGCCAGGCTGCGCCGCGAGCCACGTCCTGAACGGGAGGTAGGACGAGAGCTCCGCGTCCTCGTACGGCTCGCCCCCAGTAGTCAGAGCAGCCCTCCGGTCCGGGCGTCACCCGCGTCCGCCGTCGGACGACGAGCCTACCGGGGCTCCTGCAGGCTGCTGCCCCCTGGTCAAGCCTCCACGGGCAGCTCGAACACCTGGTCGGTCGGGTGGCCGGACCGCTCGTGCACCCGCATCACGGCCTCCTTGTCGGGGGCTGTCGACAGGCAGAACACCTTGCCTGACTCGGGGTCCAGCCAGGCGTGCTCGAAGTGCACGCCGTCCTGCCCCTCGGTGTCCAGGTCCCGCTGATGGGCTTCGGCCAGCTGCTCCTGGGTCGCACCGTGGAACCCCTCGTGAACATCCATGAACTTCGGCATCGAACTCCCTTTCTGGGCCCCCGCGGGGTCTCGGTCAGGGCTCATGATCCGCCGCCCCACAGGAGGTCGCCTCCGTCGCCCTGCGTAGCTCGGGTCCAGCTCAGGCCCGGACACACACGAAGATGGCCGTGCCGGGGAACAGGCGCCCCCGTAGCGGTGACCAGCCGCCCCAGCTCTGCTCGTTCCGCTCCGGCCACTCCGGCTCGACGAGGTCCACCAGGACCAGCCCCGCGCTGACCAGCTCCCGGACCCGGTCCCCGATCGTCCGGTGGTGCTCCACGTACGTCGCCTCGCCGTCGGGGTCGGCCTCCACGTATGGCGTCCTGTCGAAGTACGACTGCGTCACGGTGAGCCCGTTCTGGCCCGGGTCGTCCGGGAAGGCCCAGCGGAAGGGATGGGTGGTCGAGAAGACGAACCGGCCGCCCGGCCGCAGGACCCGGGCCACCTCCTGCATCAGCAGCGCCGAGTCCGCCACGAAGGGGACCGCCCCGTACGCCGTGAACACGACGTCGAAGCTGCCCTCCCCGAAAGGCAGGGCCGTGGCGTCGCACTGGGCGAAGGGGACGACGCACTCCGGACGGCTCACCCTTCGGTTGAGGTCCAGACCTTGACGGACCATCCCGGCCGACAGGTCCGAGCCGACCACCTGCCCACCCCGGGCCGCCACCCACCGCGCGCCCTGTCCCGCTCCGGCGCCGACCTCCAGGACGCGTCTGGCGCGCACGTCGCCCAGGAGCCCGAGCTCGGACTCCCGCCAGCCCTCCGGTCCCCACACCAGCTCCGCATCACCGAGGAACTGCCCGTGCTCGGCGTAGTACTCGACCGCCTCGGCATCCCACCAGGACCGGTTGGCCGCGGCCGTCTCCTCCGGACCGGCCTCCCTTCGGCTGACCTGCGCAAAGTCGCTCACGCGGCATACCTTTCGTGTTTTGACCCCGTGGGGACGCTCTCGGTAAGGTGGACAGGCACTCTCGTGTGCGCGCCTCGCCGTGTCTGCGTGACTCTCTCGCACCACGACGGCGGGCCCACAACACACACCCTCTTATTCACTGTCCACCATCGGAGTTCCTACTACATGACTGCCAGCACGGTCGAAAAGACCGCCCCTCAGATCGCCATCAACGACATTGGCTCTGAGGAAGACCTCCTTGCCGCGATCGACGCGACCATCAAGGACTTCAACGACGGCGACATCGTGGAAGGTCGCATCGTCAAGGTCGACCGGGACGAGGTCCTGCTCGACATCGGCTACAAGACCGAGGGCGTCATCCCCTCGCGCGAGCTCTCCATCAAGCACGACGTCGACCCGTCCGAGGTCGTCAGCGTGGGCGACGAGGTCGAGGCCCTGGTCCTCCAGAAGGAGGACAAGGAAGGCCGCCTGATCCTGTCCAAGAAGCGCGCGCAGTACGAGCGCGCCTGGGGCACGATCGAGAAGATCAAGGAGGAGGACGGGGTCGTCACGGGCACCGTCATCGAGGTCGTCAAGGGCGGCCTCATCCTCGACATCGGCCTGCGCGGCTTCCTGCCGGCCTCCCTCGTCGAGATGCGACGCGTGCGCGACCTCCAGCCCTATGTGGGCAAGGAGATCGAGGCCAAGATCATCGAGCTCGACAAGAACCGCAACAACGTGGTCCTGTCGCGTCGGGCGTGGCTGGAGCAGACGCAGTCCGAGGTCCGCACCACGTTCCTCAAGGAGCTCCAGAAGGGGCAGGTCCGCTCCGGCGTCGTGTCCTCGATCGTCAACTTCGGCGCGTTCGTGGACCTCGGTGGTGTCGACGGCCTGGTGCACGTGTCCGAGCTGTCCTGGAAGCACATCGACCACCCGTCCGAGGTCGTCGAGGTGGGCCAGGAGGTCACCGTCGAGGTGCTGGACGTCGACATGGACCGCGAGCGCGTGTCGCTGTCGCTCAAGGCGACCCAGGAAGACCCGTGGCAGCACTTCGCCCGCACCCACGCGATCGGCCAGGTCGTGCCGGGCAAGGTCACCAAGCTGGTCCCGTTCGGTGCGTTCGTCCGCGTGGACGACGGCATCGAGGGTCTGGTCCACATCTCCGAGCTGGCCGAACGACACGTCGAGCTCCCGGAGCAGGTCGTCACCGTCGGTGCCGACATCTTCGTCAAGGTGATCGACATCGACCTCGAGCGTCGCCGGATCTCGTTGTCGCTGAAGCAGGCGAACGACGACAGCGCCCCGGTCGCCGAGTTCGACCCGACGCTCTACGGCATGGCCGCGGAGTACGACGAGCAGGGCAACTACAAGTACCCCGAGGGCTTCGACCCCGAGACCAACGAGTGGCTCGAGGGCTACGAGGCGCAGCGCGAGAAGTGGGAGAAGCAGTACGCGGAGGCCCACTCTCGCTGGGAGGCCCACAAGGCTCAGGTCGAGGAGGCCACCCGCGCCGACGCCGAGGCGGCCTCCGGCTCCGGCACCGCGACGTCGTACTCCTCGGACTCCGGCTCGTCGGCTTCCGACGACCAGCCGGGCGGTCGCCCCGCGGCAGCCGCCTCGGAGGGCACCTTGGCCTCCGACGAGGCGCTCGCTGCGCTGCGCGAGAAGCTCACCGGCAACTGAGCCGAACCGGCCGGCCCCGCGGGGTCGGACGCTGAAGGCGCCGAGAGGCCCGGTCCCCTCTGGGACCGGGCCTCTCCGCGTCCCTGACCGCGTCCCTGAGCGCATACCTCACTGCCTGCCTTGCGCCTCTTCAGGAGAGGGGAGGTCCAGGGTTTGCGCCCGACGGCGCGTGCGGCGTTGGATGTGCAGATGCCACGCACCATCGCCACGAACACCTCCGTGGACCTCGAGGGCCTGCTCGAGTTCGTCCGGCCCCGGCACCAGATGGTGCTCATCACGACCCGGGCCGACGGGCGCCCGCAGGCGTCACCTGTAACCGGTGGGGTGGACGACAGTGGACGCCTGGTCATCTCCAGCTACCGGGAGCGCGCCAAGAGCCTCAACGCCCGTAAGCGGCCCCAGGTGAGCGTCGTCGTGCTGTCGGACGACTTCGGTGGGGCATGGGTCCAGGTCGACGGAGACTGCGAGGTCCTGGACGTCCCCGAGTCGGTGGAGCCGCTCGTGGAGTACTTCCGGAACATCGCGGGTGAGCACCCCGACTGGGAGGAGTACCGCCGGGCCATGGTCGAGCAGGACAAGTCGCTGCTCCGCGTCACGCCCACTCGCTGGGGGCCTGTCGCCACCGGTGGCTTCCCCGCGCGGCTGGCCGACCAGCGCTGATACCGACGAGAGCTGATGCCGGCGATCGGGCCGCCCGCAAGCTCCCACCGGTAGGGTCGGACGCATGCTGCGCGTCGGCCTCTCCGGAGGCATCGGGTCCGGCAAGTCGACGGTGGCGCACCGGCTCCGTGAGCTCGGTGCAGTGGTCATCGACGCCGACCTCCTGGCGCGCGAGGTCGTCGCGACGGGGAGTGAGGGCCTGGACGCCGTCGTCCGGCGGTTCGGGGACGGCGTCCTGGACGACGACGGCGTGTTGAACCGCGCCGCCCTCGGTGCCCTGGTGTTCTCGGACGTGGGCGCTCGGCGGGACCTCGAGGGCATCACGCACCCGCTGATCGCCCGCCGCACCAAGGAGCTCCTCGCTGCGGCGCCGCATGATGCGGTCACAGTGCACGACGTACCGCTCCTCGTCGAGAAGGCGATGGGCGCCGCGTACCACCTCGTCGTGGTCGTGGGGGCTGGAGCGGACCTTCGCGTGAAGCGCCTCATGCACAGTCGTGGCATGACCGAGACCGACGCCCGGAGCCGCATCGCGGCCCAGGCCACCGACGAGGAGCGTCGTCGCGCCGCGGACGTCTGGCTCGACAACGAGGGCCGTCGCGAGGACCTTGCGCCCAGCGTCGAGCGTCTCTGGCACGAGCGACTCGTTCCTTTCGAGCACAACGTCCGCCACGGGGTCCGCTCCAGACCACCCGAGGCGCTCGTCCTGGTGCCGAGCGACCCGGGATGGGCCGCCGCGGCGCAGCGGCTGCTCGCGCGGCTTCGGCTCGCGTTCGGGACCGCGATGGTCACCGGCGACCACGTCGGCAGTACCGCAGTCCCGGGGCTGCTCTCCAAGGACGTGGTCGACCTTCAGGTCGGAGTGAGGACTCTGGACGCCGCGGACGATGAGACGGTCCGCGCCCGTCTCGACGCCGCCGGCTTCCCGCGCGCGCAAGGGGTGTACGCGGACTTCGACCGGGGCTCCGAAGGCCTGTGGCCCAAGCGGATGCACGGCAACGCCGATCCGGGCCGCGTCACCCACGTCCACGTTCGCGAGGTCGGCAGCCCCGGCTGGCGCTGGGCGCTCATGTTTCGCGACTGGATGCGCGCGGACCCGGCGGCCAGACGCGACTACGAGGCAGAGAAGCGCCGCCTCGCCTCGGCTGGCGCCACGACCGCCGAGTACGCCGCGGCCAAGGAGCCGTGGTTCGACTCGGTCCACCCCCGCGCTGAGGCCTGGGCGCGCGAGACGGGCTGGGCCCCGGCGGATGGCTTGGCGCGGGCGGATGGCTGACCGCCGCACACCACGCAGCGTGTACCGCGTCGGCGAGGAACCAGACCCGCCAGCCTCGTCGGCCAACGAACGCACAGCGCTGACCCGGAGGTGGACAGCACCGGCGCTGGTCGGTGGAGGTGTGGCGATGCCGGGGGCGGCGCTCAGCCAGGAGGCTCCTCCTGGCTGACGGGGATGAGCGGGACCGCGGCGGCGGCGAACACCGCCGCGGCCGCGAACGCGGCGGCGTAGCCCCCCACCGCGACCACCAGCCCGGCCCCGGGTGGGACGGCGGCGGCCACCAGGAACTGACCGGTGTTCTGGACGCCCAGCGCGCGGCCCGACCAGAATGCTCGGGCGCGCTCCGCGACGGCGGTGAACGCCAGACCGTTGTCGGCCACCGTCACGGCGCTGGCCAGCACCATGAGTGCGACCGCGACCGGAAGCTTCAGGCGCGCCGCCAGCCCGAGCAGGACCATTGTCGCCACTGCCGCGACAGCCACCCATCGCAGCGGACGCATGCGGCTGCGGACCATGTCCGAGACCTGTCCGACCCCGAGCCGGCCGGCAGCGCCGAGCAGCTGGGTCAGAGCCACCACGAGTCCCGCGGCCCCGGCCGACCAGCGCCGGTCGCTGACCAGCCACGCCAGCGCGTAGGTCCAGACCACGAACTGGGGGACCACGAGCAGCATTGAGACCCCGTGGATCCGCGCCAGGTAGCGGTCCTGCCGGTAGGGGCTCCTGGCCGTCGCGTCGCTGGACGGCGCGCCTATGGGACGTGCCGGGCGGGGAGGGTCGACCACCACCAGTGCGACGAGACCTGCGGCGCCGGCTGCGGCCAGCGTAGGGACCCACAACGCCACAGCGACACCATGCCGCTGGGCCAGGACCGCCATGGTGACCGCCGCCAAGCCGACCCCCAGGGGCTGGGCCATCTGGCGGATACCCATCGCCAAGCCCCGCCGATGCGCGGGGAACCACCCGACGACGACGCGACCGCTGGCCGCGTTCGCGGCGGCCGCGGCGGCGCCGGCGAGCAGGAGGGCCGCACCGAGCCGCAGCGGTCCGTGGGCCAGGGTGCTGACCAGGCCCGCGGCAGCCGTCAGCGACAGGCCCGCGAGCAGCGCCAGCCGCTCGCCGTACCGGTCCACCACTGCTCCCCAGGCGACCAGGGTCAGCATCACGCCGAGCATGGGAGCGGCGGCGACCATCCCCGCCTCCGGCAGGGTGAGCCCCTCGCGGCCGTGCAGCACCGGGATGAGGAACGCGGGGCCGTGCATCGCCACTGCCGCCGCGGCCTGCGCCGCCGTGCTGGCGGCCAGCATGAGCCAGCGGCGGGTGGTCCCGACCTCGGCGACGAGCTGGGTGGAGGGCACGGCGCCAGTCAAGGCGAGCCGGCGGGCGATGGCATGCGCGTCTCACCGCATGGTGAGACGCCTCGCGGACAGGAGCTCCGCCTGCGGTGACTCGACTGTCGGTGCGCAGGCTTACGGTTTACCCATGCGTCCCACGACCGACCTCCAGCGCACGGTGGCACCCTTCCAAGTGGTCTCCGACTTCCAGCCCGCCGGCGACCAGCCTGCGGCGATCGCTGAGCTCGCCCGGCGGGTCAAGGCAGGAGAGAAGAACACCGTCCTCCTGGGCGCAACCGGCACGGGCAAGTCGGCCACCACCGCCTGGCTCGTCGAGCAGGTGCAACGTCCGACACTGGTCATGGCGCCGAACAAGACCCTCGCTGCCCAGCTGGCCAACGAGTTCCGAGAGCTGCTTCCGCACAACGCCGTCGAGTACTTCGTGTCGTACTACGACTACTACCAGCCCGAGGCGTACATCCCGCAGACGGACACCTACATCGAGAAGGACTCCTCGATCAACGACGAGGTCGAGCGCCTGCGCCACAGCGCGACCAACTCCCTGCTCACCCGCCGCGACGTCGTCGTCGTGGCGTCGGTCTCCTGCATCTACGGCCTGGGCACCCCACAGGAGTACGTCGACCGGATGGCCCGGCTCCGGGTCGGGATGGAGGTCGACCGGGACGAGCTGCTGCGCCGTTTCGTCCAGATGCAGTACACCCGCAACGACCTGGCCTTCACGCGCGGGACGTTCCGAGTGCGGGGCGACACGGTGGAGATCATCCCGGTGTACGAGGAGCTGGCCGTCCGCATCGAGTTCTTCGGAGACGAGATCGAGCGCATCTACACGCTCCACCCCATCAGCGGCGAGGTGATGCGCGAGGAGGAGGAGATGTACGTCTTCCCGGCCACGCACTATGTCGCCGGGCCCGAGCGCATGGAGCGCGCCATCCGCGGCATCGAGCTCGAGCTGGCCGACCAGCTGGCCGCCTTCGAGAAGCAGGGCAAGCTGCTGGAGGCCCAACGCCTGCGGATGCGGACGACGTACGACGTGGAGATGATGCGGCAGGTCGGCTCCTGCTCGGGGATCGAGAACTACTCCATGCACATCGACGGACGGGCCCGCGGATCGGCCCCCAACACCCTGCTCGACTACTTCCCCGAGGACTTCCTCCTCGTGATCGACGAGTCCCACGTCACCGTCCCGCAGATCGGCGCGATGTACGAGGGGGACATGTCGCGAAAGCGGATGCTCGTCGACCACGGGTTCCGGCTGCCTTCGGCGATGGACAACCGGCCGTTGCGCTGGGAGGAGTTCCTCGACCGTATCGACCAGACGATCTACCTGTCGGCCACCCCGGGGCCCTACGAGCTGGCCCAGAGCACCGGCGTCGTGGAACAGATCATCCGTCCGACCGGCCTGGTCGACCCTGAGGTGATCCTCAAGCCCACCAAGGGACAGATCGACGACCTGCTCCACGAGATCGGTGAGCGGACCAAGCGCGACGAGCGCGTGCTTGTCACCACGCTGACGAAGAAGATGGCCGAGGACCTCACCGACTACCTCCTCGACAAGGGCGTCCGTGTCCGGTACCTGCACAGCGAGGTGGACACGCTGCGCCGGGTGGAGTTGCTCCGAGAGCTCCGCTTGGGGGAGTACGACGTGCTGGTCGGGATCAACCTGCTACGCGAGGGGCTGGACCTCCCGGAGGTCTCGCTCGTCAGCATCCTCGATGCCGACAAGGAGGGCTTCCTGCGGTCGGCGAGGTCGCTGATCCAGACGATCGGCCGGGCTGCGCGCAACGTGTCAGGGCAGGTCCACATGTACGCGGACAAGGTCACCCCCTCGATGCAGGAGGCCATCGAGGAGACCCAGAGACGGCGTGAGAAGCAGATCGCCTACAACCTGGAGGCAGGCGTCGACCCCCAGCCACTCCGCAAGAGGATCGCGGACATCACGGACCTCCTCCAGCGTGAGGATGCCGACACCGAGGCGCTGATGGGCTCAGGCCGGACGCAGTCCCGAGGCAAGGGCGGAGGGGGGCGCGGCGGACGTGGCGCTCTCCAGGCCGACTCGGGAGTCGCCACCGACAGGCTGCGCAACCTCCCCGCGAACGACCTGGCCAACCTCATCCAGGAGCTCTCCGCTCAGATGCACCAGGCCGCCGCGGACCTCCACTTCGAGCTCGCCGCGCGCCTCAGGGACGAGATCGGCGACCTGAAGAAGGAGCTCCGTCAGATGTCGGCGGCTACGCAATGACGGCTGGACGCCCATGACCCCCGACGAGGTCCGGGACTACTGCCTCGCCAAGCCCGGTGCGTGGCTGGACCAGCCGTGGGAGGACGACCAGGTCGCCAAGGTCAGCGACAAGATCTTCGCCTTCCTCGGCACAACCTCCGTCGGGCTGAAGTGCGGGGCCACCCGGGCGGAGGCGGACGAGTGGCTGCTGCAGTATCCCCAGGACGCCTCGGTCATGCCCTACATCGGCCGGTCGGGGTGGAACACGCTGGCCATCGCGGGCGCCATCCCCGACGACGAGCTGCGCGAGGCGATGGACGCCTCCTACGACACGGTCGTCAGCAAGCTGCCGAAGTCCCGGAGGCCCGCTGCGGGGGAGGGCTAGTGGTTCCGCAGCGCCGAGATGAGCTCCTGCTTGCTCATCGAGGACCGTCCGCGGATGTCGAGGTCGGCGGCTTTGCGCCGTAGGTCCTTGACGGTCCAGTCGTCGTAGTCCCCGCTCTTGCCACCGCGCCGTCCGACGGCTGACCGCCCCTGCCTCGCGGCGGCGTTCGCGATACGCGCCGACTTCTCCTTGGAGTTGCCCTCGTCCCGAAGCTTCTCGTAGAGCTCGGGGTCCTTCACGCTCGGGCCGGGATCCTTGCGTCGGGGCATCGCCGTTCAGTCCTCTCCTCTGTGCAGTAGCGGGTCTCGCCGGTGGCCGTGTCGGTCGACATGTCGGTGGAGATATCGGTGGAGATATCGGTGGACGTCTCGCTCATGTGGTCGTGCCTCTCCACCGCGTAGCTACCCGGTCGAAGGCCGGCCAACCCGTCGTCGGGTGCGCCGGTTTGGGGTCCTGGCCGGATTTCTGGGACACTGGGGCCACCACTCGGAGGGGAGTATCCCCACGCGGTGTCCTCGTCATCACGGTCGTCTGTGGCGCTGCCTGCTGGGCGGCGCGGCATACCGGCCCGGGGAGCCGGTCCGCACCGTCAAGGGGCGGGAGAGACCTCCGGCCACTTCTTCGTGACCGGAGGACCCCGTGACCGTGCTCACCGCTACCACCGCTAGTCAGATGGAAGTCCCCACCTGGGTCTGGTGCCTGACCATCGGGCTGATGGCCGCTGTGCTGCTGTTCGACGTCTTCGTCGTGGCCCGGCGCCCTCACGTGCCCACCACGAAAGAGGTCTCGGGGGCCCTGGTCCTGTACGTCGGCGCCGCGGTCCTGTTCGGACTGGGAGTCTGGTGGTTCACCCACGACCAGGCCGGTGCGAAGTTCATGACCGAGTACTACGCCGGCTGGCTCACCGAGTACTCGCTCAGCGTCGACAACCTCTTCATCTTCCTGCTCATCATGGCCAGGTTCGGCGTACCTCAGAAGCTTCAGCAGTCGGCCCTGCTCATCGGCATCATCATCGCGATCGTGCTGCGCGGCATCTTCATCGCGGTGGGCGCGGCGGCGATCAACCAGTTCTCGTGGGTGTTCTACCTGTTCGGCGCCTTCCTGGTCTACACCGCGGTCAAGCTCGCCAAGGAGGGGCAGAGCGACGACGACGAGTACGAGGAGAACCGCTTCATGGCGTGGGTGGAGCGCCGGTTCCGTGCCACGGACCGCTATGACGGGGCGAAGCTCTTCACCACGGTGAACGGTCGGAGGCTGGCCACCCCGATGTTCATCGTCATCATGGCTCTCGGCACGACGGACCTGCTGTTCGCCCTCGACTCGATCCCCGCGATCTACGGCCTGACCAAGGAGCCGTACCTCGTCCTCACGGCGAACCTGTTCGCGCTCATGGGTCTGCGTCAGCTGTACTTCCTCATCGGTGGCCTGCTCAAGAAACTGGTCTATCTCACCCTCGGCCTGGCGGTGCTGCTCGCCTTCATCGGCGTGAAGCTCGTGCTGCACGCCCTGCACGAGAACGAGCTGCCGTTCGTCAACGGCGGGCAGCACGTCACGGCAGCGCCGGACATCCCCATCTCCGTCTCCCTCGGCGCCATCGTGCTGATCCTGGGAGTCACGACGGTGGCCAGCCTGTGGAGGTCACGCAAGGACGCCAAGGTGCCGTCCTCGGCCTCCTGAGCGACCTCGACGGTATCGTCGTCGCTCGTGACGCCCTCAGCCTCCTGACGCGGCCGGGTCGGCCTGCTGGCCGGCGCCCATGACCAGCGCGCTGGCCAGCACGACCAGCCCCATGCCGCCGAGCTGGGTCCCGGACAGCCGCTGCCCCAGCACGAGGAAACCCGCGAGCGCCGCGACGGCCGGCTCGAGGCTGAGGAGGATCCCGAAGACCCGGGCGCTCAGCCGGCGCAGCGCGGCGAGCTCCAGCGAGTAGGGCAGCACGGAGGACAGGACGGCGATGCCGAGCCCCTTCAGGACCGCCTCACCGGTCCACTGGGGGACTGCCCGGACGCCGAGTGGAAGGGTCACCACCAGGGCCACCGCCATGGCAAGCGCCAGGCCGTCCAGCTTGGGGAACTCGCGGCCGGCTCGGCCACTCGCCAGGATGTAGCCCGCCCAGCACGCTCCAGCCAGGGCGGCGAGCACGAGGCCCGACCATTCGACGTCCTCCACCGGCACCTCGAACGCCCGGGAGATCAGCAGCACCCCGACTCCGGCTCCCAGGACAGCGACCAGGTCCCGCGACCGCCGAGCCAGCACCGTGGCAAGGGTGAGAGGTCCGAGGAACTCGACCGTCACCGCGACGCCGATGGGCAGGTGGCCGAGCGAGGCGTAGAAGCAGAGGTTCATCAGGCCCAGAGTGACCCCGAACGCCACCACGGTGAGCCACGCCCGGCGGGTGTGGCCGCGCAGCGACGGCCGGGCGTAGGCCCAGAGGATCGCCGTGGCGAACAGCAGTCGCAGGGTCACCGAGCCGGCGGCCCCGATCCGGGGCACCAGGGTGGCCGCAAGGGCTCCGCCGAACTGGACCGACACCACGGCGGCGACCACGAGCAGGAGGGGAGAGGCTGAGGACCGCCGCGCCGGGAAGCGCGGTGCCGTCCACCCTCGTGTCGCGGCCATGGCGGGCACTCTAACGAGCCGCGGATGCGGCGGTGGTCGACGACTGGTCAGGAGGGGCGGACGGTGATGAGCTGGCCCACCGCCCCGACGGGCCATGCTCGTCCAGACTCCTGAAGGAGGCATTCGGACCAGTGTCGTCGAGGAGCCGCACCTGCCTGGGATGGGCACCACTGAGTCCGGTTCGGTACCAGGTGGCCGCAGACCTCTCGTCATGCCAGGGGACGCACCGGCCGCCGACAGGAGGCAACCGGGAGGAACCGGCGGAAGAAGGTGACCGCGGCTAGTCCCTATTGACTATTGCTGGCCCGCTTTTTGACGTCCTACGTTTGAGCGGTCGCGGAGCGACGGGGTCACACAGGGGGTGGCGGCCACTGTCCGCGGGTCTGTGAGGGAAGACATGGGTGCAGTACTCCAGGACCAGGGGAAAGTCGCTGGTCACAGCATCGACACCGTGCGGGCACTCCTGCACGATCTGCGGCAGCCACTGGCCGCGATCCTGCTGCTGGCCGGGACCGAGGGTGGCGACGCGGGCTGGAAGATGGACGGCATCGCCGGGCAGGCACGCTGGCTCGCGGACCTCGTCGACACCGTCCTCAGTGAGGCGGCGGCGGACGAGATCGAGGCGACGGACGTGACGCTCCTCGCCGAGGCGGCCGTCCAGCGTGCCCGCGCCACCGCCGCCTGCGAGATCACCGTGCAGGCCGAACCGGCTCCGGACGTCTGGGCCCGGCCGGTCGCCCTGAGCCGGGCCCTGGCCTGCGTGGTCGACAACGCAGTACGTGCGGCCGGGGAGGGCGGGCATGTCAGGGTCTGCGTCCGCTCGGACGCTGACGGGGTCCACCTCACGGTCGTGGACGACGGCCCGGGGCTGGGCCAGGTGTCTCCCCGTACCTCGCTGGGACTGACCACCACCCGTGCGATGGTCGCGGCCTGCAACGGCGCCTTCGTGATCCACACGGCCCGGGAGGGCGGCGTGGTCGCCGACATCTGTCTCGCTCCTGCGGCGCTGCGGTCGGTGGCGTCATGAGGATCGTTGTCTGCGACGACCACCGGCTGCTCCTCGAGGCACTGGGGATGGCGCTCTCGGCAACAGGCCACGAGGTCGTCGCCCTGGCCGGCCACCCGGAAGAGGCGGTGCAGGCCGTGGCGGAGCACCAGCCTGACGTGTGCCTGCTCGACGTGAACTTCCCCGACGGGACCTCCGTCGCGGCGATCCACCAGCTGCGCGAGGCCTCGCCCGACACCAAGGTCGTGATGCTCTCCGCGGAGGCCGACCACGCCGTCGTGGGCCGCGCCATCGCCGAGGGCGCGTCCGGCTACGTCGGCAAGGAGAAGCCGATCACCGAGATCGTCGAGATGCTGGACCGGGCGGTCCGAGGTCAGCTGGCGGTGGAGCCGTCGCTCCTGCAGCGGGCTCTGCGGCCGCACAAGTCCTCCGAGGACCCGCTGTGGGCCCTGCAGTTCCTCACCGACCGCGAGTGGCAGGTCATGCGCTGCATCATGGAGGGCCAGACCACCGAGGAGATGGCCGGCTCGCTCGGGGTCCAGCGGAGCACCGCGCGGACCCATGTGCAGAACCTCCTGACCAAGCTGGGCGTGCACTCGCGGTTGCAGGCTGCGGCGCTGATGTCGGCCCACGGCTCCCAGGAGTCCTGGCCGGTCCACCTGCGCTGAGCAGCCGTCGCGGCTGCTCAGGGCCCGTGTCGGGCACCTGGTCCCTTCCCCTGTTTGACGTAGCACCCGCTCGGGCGCGGGTCGGTTTCTCAGAGGTTCCGCGCAGGTCAGGGTGGGCCCATGCCGGAGCGGACTCGAGTGATCCTGGTCGACGACCACGAGGTGTTCCTCGACGCGTTGGCCGTCTGCCTCAGGGACTACCCCGACCTCGAGGTGGTGGGCACCGCGACCACGCTGTCGTCGGGAGTCCGCCTGGTGGACCGTGGCGGCTTCGACGTACTCGTCCTCGACCTCGGTATGGCGGGGGAGGACGGGTTGACGGTGGCCAGGGAGGCCCTGCTCCGGGATCCGGACGTCGCCATCGTCGTCGCCACGGGCCTGGAGGGCAACGACCAGCTCGTGGAGGCGGTCCAGCTCGGCGTACGAGGGTGGGTCCCCAAGACCGTGACCGCGGCGGCGTTGGTGGACGCCGTCCGTGGCGTCGTCCGGGGTGAGACTCGAGTGCCCGCCGACCTTCTGGCCGAGGTGCTGATGGCACTGTCCCGGGGGACCGGCAGGGGTCTGGAGCACGTCCAGGGCATCGACGACCTGACGAGCCGGGAGCTGGAGGTGCTCGGCTGTCTGGTCGAGGGGATGAGCCGCACCGAGATCGGGGACCTGCTCCACGTGTCGCCCAACACCGTACGGACCCACGTGCAGAGCATCCTTCACAAGCTCAAGGTGCACTCGGCGCTGGCAGCCGTGGCGGTGGCACGACGCGCCGGGATCAACGGCGCCAGCGTCCGGACCGTCTCCTCGGCTTCGTCCTCCTGATCGGTCTCAGGCGCCCTTGGGCAGCTCGGGCAGCGGGTCCGCCGAGTGGACTCCTCGTGGGTCCCGGCGGGTGAGCCAGAGGAGGATGCCGTCCAAGCGCCCCGTCACCGGCGAGACCACCCGTGACCCGGTCGACCACACCGCGCCCTCCTCGGACCGCACGAGCAGGTCCGGCGCCCGCGTGTCTGCCGCCAGCCGCTCGACGGCGTCGGCGACGAACCGGCGGAGCAGGTCAGGCTCCACGTCCGCGAAGCCGAAGCCGGCGTCCAGGTCGACGTGGTGGTACACCACCTCGCGCAGACGCAGGAACGGCAGACGGTCGGCGCTGGTCCGAAGGCCACCCCGCATCTCCACCTCCTCGACGGCACGCGGGCCGCTGAGGGCTGCGAGCAGCGGCTCGAGGTCGGCAGCGGTGCGACGGAGGTCCTCAACCTGCTCAGACGTGCCCCGCCCCGCGCCCGCCTCGATCTCGGCATCGCGGGCGGTGCTGCCGCCGGGGTACATCTCGTGTCTCGTGCCGGTCAGAGCCCATCGACTGAGGCGGCCTACCGCCTCCGCGTTGCGCGCGACGTGGGTGAGCACGTGGCCGCGGGTCCAGCCCTGGCACAACGAGGCCGCCGAAAGGTCGCTCAGCCCCGCCGCCGTGTCGAGGAGGAGCTCCGTATGCCGGGACACCAGAGCGAGGTCGTCCACCGTGCCGCTCATGGCAGCTGGGACCCGGCGTCCGCCGAGCCCTTGGCCTCGGCCTGGGCCATCGCGTGCGCCGCGCCGATGAAGGTCAGGTGGGAGAAGGCCTGCGGGAAGTTGCCCACCATGCGCCGGCCGACGGGGTCGTACTCCTCCGAGACGAGCCCCACGTCGTTGAGCAGCCCCACCAAGCGGTCCATCAGGGGACGCGCCTTGTCGAGCAGGCCGCACATCGCGTAGGCACTGACCAGCCACCACGAGCAGGCGAGGAACGGATGCTCGTCGCCGGACAGCCCGTCGACGCCGGTCTCGGTCCGGTAGCGCAGCAGGAAGCCGTCCCGCATGAGGTCCGCCTCTATCGCCGCGATGGTGCCGTGGACCCGCGGGTCCTCCGGAGGCAGGAACCCGACGATGGGGATGAGTAGCAGCGACGCGTCGACCTCGGTCGTGTCGTAGTGCTGCGTGAAGGTGTTGCGCTCCTTCGAGAAGCCCTTCTCGAGGATCTCCGCGTGGACCCGTTCGCGCAGCTCCCGCCAGCGGTCGACGGGGCCCTCCAGGCCCCAGTCCTCCACGGCACGGACGGCCCGGTCGAACGCCGCCCACACCATCACCCGCGAGTGGGTGAAGTGACGCAGCGGCCCCCGGATCTCCCACAGGCCGTTGTCGGGCTCGTCCCAGCGACGACCGAGCTCCTGCACCAGGGAGCGCTGCATCGCCCACGCCTGGGGCGACATCTCGAGGCCGCGGCGACGCGCCTCGTCGAGGGCGATCATCACCTCTCCCAGGACGTCCGACTGGCGCTGCTCCACGGCGCCGTTGCCGATCCGCACGGGTGCGGACCCGGCATACCCCGGCAGGTGGTCGAGAGTGCGCTCGGGGAGCCTGCGCGACCCGTCGATCGTGTACATGATCTGGAGGTCCTCCGGGTCGCCCGCCACCGCTCGCAGCAGCCAGTTCCGCCACAGCCTCGCCTCACCGACGTACCCGCAGGCGAGCAGCGCCTCGAGCGTCAGCGAGGCGTCGCGTAGCCAGCAGTACCTGTAGTCCCAGTTCCGCTCGCCGCCGAAGTCCTCGGGCAGGCTCGTCGTCGGCGCCGCGACGATGCCCCCGAACCGCGAATGGGTCATCATCCGCAGCGTGAGCAGGGAGCGCACGACCTGGTCCCGGTACGGGCCCGTGTACGTGCAGCGGCCGGCCCAGTCGTTGGAGAGGGTGATCGTCTCCCGGATGCGGGAGTCGATGTCCAGCGGGGGCGGCACCTCGTCGTACGAGGGGAACCAGGTGGTCGAGAAGGTATGGGTGTCCCCGGCCCGCATCTCGAACTCGTCGGCGTGCCGCCCGTCCCGAGCCCGGGGAAGCCTGGTCCCGCGCAGCACGAGCATGTCGGGGCCGGCCACGGCGGTCAGGACGTCGCTGTCCAGCCGGTGCCCGACGCTGTGCGAGACCCACGGGCGCACCTTGCCGTAGTCGAAGCGGACGACCCACTCGTGGACCATCCTAACCCGTCCCCGGAGGCACTCCACGGTCCGGACGATGTCCGCACGACCGTCCGCGATGGGCATGAGGTCGAGCACCTTGACCACACCGGTGTCGGTCTCATGCGTCGTCTCCAGCACGAACGAGTGCTCCACGTAGCGCCGCGTGCTCCGAGCCGGCTGGGCCGGCCCCAGCAGCCATCGGCCGTGCTCCGGCGTGCCGAGCAGCGCGGCGAAGCAGGCGGGGGAGTCGAAGCGGGGCAGGCACAGCCAGTCGATGGACCCGCCCCTGCTCACCAGGGCTGCAGTCTCGGTGTCCCCCAGGACGGCGTAGTCCTCGATCGGGGTGCTCGCGGGGGGCGTCATGGGCCCCACGGTAGGCGCTGATGTGGGACCTGTCAGTGCAGCCACCTAGCATGATGCGCGTGACCGCAGTGCCCTTCACCCGTCCGCCCGCCGCCGCCCGCTCCCACCACGACCAGCTCGTCGTCCGTGGTGCCCGTGAGCACAACCTCAGGGACGTCTCGGTCGAGCTGCCCCGTGACTCGATGATCGTGTTCACGGGCCTTTCGGGCTCGGGAAAGTCGTCCCTGGCGTTCGACACGATCTTCGCGGAGGGGCAGCGCCGGTACGTGGAGTCCCTGTCGGCATACGCGCGGCAGTTCCTGGGCCAGATGGACAAGCCGGACGTCGACTTCATCGAAGGCCTGTCACCCGCCGTCTCCATCGACCAGAAGTCGACGAACCGCAACCCACGCTCCACGGTCGGGACCATCACGGAGGTCTACGACTACCTCCGGCTGCTCTTCGCGCGCGCCGGCCGGCCGCACTGCCCCGTGTGCGGCGAGCCCATCACCCGGCAGAGCCCCCAGCAGATCGTCGACCGGCTCCTCGAGCTTCCGGAGCGGACCAGGTTCCAGGTCCTCGCGCCGGTCGTGCGGGCCCGCAAGGGAGAGTACGTCGACCTGTTCGGTGAGCTGCAGAGCAAGGGTTTCTCCCGAGCCCGGGTGGACGGTCAGGTCGTCTCGCTCACCGAGCCGCCGAAGCTCGAGAAGCAGGTCAAGCACACGATCGACGTGGTCGTCGACCGCCTGGTGGCCAAGGGCGGCGACACCGGCGCCAAGAGGCGGCTGACCGACTCGGTGGAGACCGCCCTCGGCCTGGCGGGCGGCGTCCTGGTCGTGGAGTTCGTCGACAGGGAGGCCGACGACCCGGAGCGAGAACGTCGGTTCTCCGAGCGGATGGCCTGCCCCAACGACCACCCGCTGTCCATGGACGACGTGGAGCCGCGGTCCTTCTCGTTCAACAGTCCCTTCGGCGCCTGCCCGAAGTGCACGGGGCTGGGCACCGAGCTGGAGGTCGACCCCGAGCTGCTCGTCCCCGACGAGGACCTCAGCCTCAACGAGGGCGCCATAGCGCCGTGGGCCCAGGGGAGCGGGTCCGCGGAGTACTTCCAGCGGGTCATGACCGCCCTCGGTGAGGATCTCAAGTTCTCCATGGACACCCCATGGCACGCCCTGCCGGCGCGAGCCAAGGAGGCCCTGCTGCACGGACAGAACTACAAGGTGCACGTCCGCTACCGGAACCGGTACGGCCGCGAGCGCTCGTACACCACGGGGTTCGAGGGTGTCGTGCCGTTCGTCAGACGGCGACACGCCGAGACCGACTCCGAGTGGAGCCGCGAGCGGTACGAGGGGTTCATGCGGGAGGTGCCGTGCCCGCAGTGCAAGGGTGCTCGGCTCAAGCCGGAGTCCCTGGCCGTGACCATCGGAGGCCACAGCATCTCGGGGATCTGCGCCCTGGCCATCGCCGACTGCGCGAAGTTCCTCAAGGAGGTGGACTTCACACCGCGGGAACAGCAGATCGCCGAGCGGGTGATCAAGGAGATCGACGCCCGCCTGGGCTTCCTCCTCGACGTCGGGCTGGACTACCTGTCACTCGACCGCCCGGCAGGCACGCTGTCCGGCGGTGAGGCCCAGCGGATCCGGCTCGCGACGCAGATCGGGTCGGGCCTTGTCGGGGTCCTCTACGTGCTCGACGAGCCCAGCATCGGCCTGCACCAGCGCGACAACCACCGGCTCATCGAGACGCTGACCCGCCTGCGCGACCTCGGCAACACGCTGATCGTGGTCGAGCACGACGAGGACACCATCGCGACGGCGGACTGGGTCGTGGACATCGGTCCTGGGGCGGGGGAGCACGGCGGCATGGTGGTCCACTCGGGTCCCGTGCAGGGCCTGCTCGACCACCCCGACTCCATGACAGGCAAGTACCTGTCCGGGCGCCTGGAGATCCCGACGCCGCAGACCCGCCGGCCGCAGGAGCGCGGCAGGTCCGTCTCCGTCGTCGGAGCTCGCGAGCACAACCTGCACGGCGTCGACGTCTCGTTCCCCCTGGGCAACCTCGTGGCGGTCACGGGGGTCTCGGGCTCGGGCAAGTCGACCCTGGTCAACGACATCCTCTACAACGTCCTGGCCAACAAGCTCAACGGGGCCCGCCATGTGCCGGGACGCCACAAGACCGTCAAGGGTCTGGAGAACCTCGACAAGGTCGTCCACGTCGACCAGAGCCCCATCGGGCGCACCCCGCGCTCCAACCCCGCCACATACACCGGGGTCTTCGACGCCATCCGCAAGCTGTTCGCCACGACGACGGAGGCGAAGATCCGGGGCTACCAGCCCGGGCGCTTCTCGTTCAACGTCAAGGGCGGTCGCTGTGACGCCTGCTCCGGTGACGGCACGATCAAGATCGAGATGAACTTCCTGCCCGACGTCTACGTGCCGTGCGAGGTCTGTCACGGAGCCCGCTACAACCGCGAGACGCTGGAGGTGCACTTCAAGGGCAGGACCATCGCAGACGTCCTCGACATGCCGATCGAGGAGGCCGCCGACTTCTTCGCCGCCGTTCCTGCCATCTCCCGGCACATGAAGACCCTGAACGACGTCGGTCTCGGCTATGTCCGACTCGGACAGCCGGCTCCGACCCTCTCAGGCGGTGAGGCGCAGCGCGTCAAGCTGGCCTCCGAGCTGCAGAAGCGCTCCACCGGACGGACGATCTACGTGCTGGACGAGCCGACGACCGGGCTGCACTTCGAGGACATCCGCAGGCTGCTCGAGGTGCTCCAGGGCCTCGTGGACAAGGGGAACACGGTAATCGTCATCGAGCACAACCTCGACGTCATCAAGAACGCCGACTGGATCGTCGACATGGGCCCCGAGGGTGGTCACGCCGGTGGCCGGGTGGTCGCTGAGGGGACACCTGAGAACGTCGCCCAGGTCGAGGAGAGCCACACCGGGCGGTTCCTCGCGCCGGTCCTGGCCAAGAGCGCTCGCACGCCGCAGCGGCTGACCGGTAGCAAGCGGACTGCGGCGGCGGCAGGCCCCACGCGTCGGGCCACGGCGACCGCCGCCAGGACGCCCGCTGCCGCCAGGTCGACGGCCACGACGACGGGTGCTACCAAGACGGCTGCCACTAAGACGGCTGCAACGAAGAACACGGCTACCAAGAACACAGGGAGCACGACGCCTGCTGCCAAGAGGCCCACTACCACCAAGACGACGGGCGCGAAGACCGCTGCTACCAAGGCCGCTGCTACGAAGACAGCTGCTACCAAGGCCGCTACGAAGTGAGCGGCGGCACCCGGGAGATGCTCCCGGGTGCCGCCGCCTGCCGTGCGCAGAGCACTCCCCTCAGACGTCTCCACCGAGGTACGACGCCTTGACGGCGGGGTCGTTGGCCAGCTCGTCGCCGGTGCCCTCCCGGACGATCTCCCCGGTCTCGAGGATGTAGGCCCGGTGGGCGCGCTTCAGCGCCTGAGCCGCGTTCTGCTCGACGAGGAGCACCGTGGTGCCCTGCTCGTTGATCTCGGTGATGATGTCGAAGATCTGCTGGATCAGCTTGGGCGCAAGCCCCATCGACGGCTCGTCCAGGAGGAGCAGCTTCGGGTTCGCCATCAGCGCGCGGCCGATCGCCAGCATCTGCTGCTCCCCGCCGGACATCGTGCCGGCGACCTGGCTACGCCGTTCCGCCAGGCGCGGGAAGAGCCCGAAGACGCGGTCCCGGTCCTCGTTGATCCTCGGTGACTTCCGGTCGGGGCGCGCGTAGGCGCCCATGTCCAGGTTCTCGATGACGGTCATGCCGACGAAGCAACCGCGGCCTTCCGGGGACTGGGCGATGCCCAGGACCGGGCGCTCGTGCGCCGGCATGGAGGTGATGTCCTCGCCCTGGAACCGCACCGTGCCCTGACGCACCGGCCGCAGTCCCGACACGGTCTTCATGGTGGTCGTCTTTCCCGCACCGTTGGCGCCGATCAGGGTGACGACCTCGCCCTCGCGCACGGTGAAGGAGATGTTGCGGATCGCCTCGATGCGGCCGTAGTTGACGCAGAGCTCGTCGACCTCAAGAAGCATCTTCGTCAACTCCCAGGTAGGCCGCGATGACGGCGGGGTTGTCCTGGATCTCCGACGGGAGGCCCTCGGCGATCTTCTTGCCGAACTCCAGGACGACGATCCGGTCGGTGACGCCCATGACGAGCTTCATGTCGTGCTCGATGAGCAGCACGGTGTAGCCCTGGTCACGGATGGTCTGGATCAGCTCCATCAGCCGGACCTTCTCCGCGGGGTTGAAGCCCGCCGCGGGCTCGTCCAGGCAGAGCAGCTTGGGGTTCGTGGCGAGGGCGCGGGCGATCTCGAGCCGACGCTGGTCACCGTAGGGCAGGTTGCGGGCCAGCTCGTTGGCCCGTCGGTCGAGGCCCATGAACTTCAGCAGCTCGAATGCCCGGTCAAGGCCCTCGGACTCCTCGGCGCGGTGCTTCGGCAGGCGCAGGAGGGCCGACACCATGCCGGTGGAGTGATGCGCGTCGGCGCCGACCAGCACATTCTCCAGCGCGGTCATGTTGTGGAACAGGCGGATGTTCTGGAAGGTTCGGGCGATCCCCAGCTTGGTGATCTGGAACTTCTGGCGCTTGCCCAGCGGGTCGCCCATGAAGCGCACCGCCCCGGACGTCGGCTGGTACACGCCCGTCATGACGTTGAAGCAGGTGGTCTTGCCGGCTCCGTTGGGGCCGATCAGGCCGAGGATCTCTCCCGTGTTGATGTGGAAGGACACCCCGTCGAGGGCCTTGACACCGCCGAACCGGAGGGTCACGTCGTCGACCTCGAGCATCTTGCCGCGAGGGAGGTCGACCAGCTCCTCCACGGTGATGTCGACCGACGTGTCGGGCACCGACTCGGTCGGCTCCGGCGCGACCACCTGGGCCCCGGTCGCACCACCTGTGGACGTCGACTCAGGCATGAGCCACTCCTTCCTCGAGAACCTCTGTCTCCTCGTCCGCCTGCTTCGCCCGGACGGTACGTCGTGGCGGCAGCAGGCCCTGGGGCCGGAAGATGGCCAGGGCCATGAGCGCCATGCCGAAGAGCAGGAAGCGCGCGTCGGACAGGAACCGGAACTTCTCCGGAGCCCAGGTGAGCAGCGCGGCCGCGAGGACGACGCCCCACCGGTTGCCCTGGCCACCCACGACGACCATGGCCACGAAGAGCACGGAGTAGATGATGGTGAAGTTGTCCGGGTTGATGAACGCCTGCTTGGTCGCGAACAACGCCCCGGAGAGCCCACCGATGGCCGCCCCGGTCGCGAAGGCGAGCAGCTTGAAGCGGAAGGTGGGGACGCCCATCAGCTCGGCGGCGTCCTCGTCCTCGCGGGTCGCCTCCCAGGCCCGACCCACGCGGGAGTTCTGCATGAGCCAGTCGAGGAAGAGCACGACCAGCACGATGGTCAGGGTCAGCCAGTAGAACGGGATGGAGTCGGTGACGCTGAACTGCAGGAACCGGGTCTCGTTGCCCAGGTCGATACTGGCCACCGCCCCGTTCCAGACCAGGTGCGGCACGCCGAAGAGGTCGATGCTTGGCGGCGAGGGGATGTTCGAGATGCCGCGGGAGGCCCCCAGCCAGTTCGTGTTGACGAGCACCAGTCGGATGATCTCGCCGAAGCCGAGGGTGACGATGGCCAGGTAGTCGCCGCGGACCCGCAGGGTCGGGGCCCCGAGCAGCACGCCGGAGACCATCGTCACCGCCATGGCAGCCGGGATGCAGAGCAGCAGCGGCAGCTTGCCGTGCTGCGAGCCGAGGACGCCGACGGTGAAGGCGCCCACGGCGAAGAAGCCGATATAGCCGAGGTCGAGCAGCCCGGCATACCCGATCACGATGTTCAGCCCGATCGCCACCAGTGCGTACATCGCGCAGGAGAACAGCACGGCGCCGAAGTCGGAGTCCGTCGTCGTGATGAGCGGCGGGTTGATGATGGGCAGCAGGTACACCAGGAGGACGGCTAGGACCGCGAGCGCGAGCTTCGCAGGGCGGGGGAGCGACCTGAACCGGTCGCCGACGCGATGCAGGGTGGTGGAGACAGTGCTCATGCGCGTGCCTTCCCGAGAGATTCGCCGAGCAGGCCGGTGGGACGGAACAGGAGGATGACGACGAGCAGGACGAACGCGACGACGTCCTTCCAGTTCGACCCGAACAACGCGGACCCGTAGTTCTCGGCCACGCCGAGGATGAACCCGCCCAGCAGCGCGCCCCGCAGGTTGCCGATGCCGCCGAGCACCGCGGCGGTGAAGGCCTTGACGCCGAGGATGAACCCCGCGTTGTACCGGGTGACGCCGATCTTGAGCAGGTACATCATCGCCGCGGCCCCCGCCATGAGGCCGCCGATGAGGAAGGTGAGGCGGATGACGCGGTCACGGTTGACGCCCATGAGCGCGGCCGCCTCCGGGTCCTGCGCCACTGCGCGGATGCCGCGGCCGAGGCGGGACCGCTTGATGAACTGGTCGAGGATGACCATCATCACGATGGCGGACACCAGGACGATGACGTCGATGTTGCTGACGTGGTAGTTGAAGACGTAGAAGAGCCGCTTCGTCTCCACCTGCAGCGGGAAGGGCAGGTTCTCCCGCGGGCGGCCGAGGTAGTCCTGCAGCCCGCTGGCGTTGAACCACTTCAGCGGCTTGTCGCGCAGGCCCATGAGCTCGGACAGCGTGAAGGAGGCCCCGATCGCCGAGATGAGCGCGATGAGCGGTGGGGAGTTCCGCTTGCGCAGCGGCCGGTAGGCCACGAACTCCAGGAGCAGGGCCACGATCGCGGAGACCGCCATCGCGGCCACGAGCCCGAGGATGAGGTAGCCGGCCAGCCCCAGCCCCGAGGCCTTGCCGGCGCCGGCCGCCATGAGGACCCAGACGGCCGCGAAGCTGCCCCACATGAAGACCTCGGAGTGCGCGAAGTTGATCAGGCGCAGCACGCCGTAGACCAGCGTGTACCCCAGGGCGACGAGCGAGTAGACGGCCCCGATGGCCAGCCCCGTGATCGTCAGCTCCCAGAAGTGGGTGAGTAGAAGATCCATCAGACCTCCGTGTGTGGTGGACGGCCGCGGCGTGCCGGCTCGGTCCGCGTCCGGACGAGAACACGGTAGCGGCCAGGACCGCCCAATGGGTCAGCCCTGGCCGCTACCACAACAGCTGTTACTTGATTTCCTGATCCGGCACGATCTTCCCGCCCTTGACCTTGTAGGCCCAGACGGAGACCTCGGCGGGCTCGCCCTTGGCGTCGAACTTGACGTTCTTGGTGACGCCCTGCTGAGAGTAGGAGCCGATGAACGACGTCATGTCGGCCGAGGACGTCTTGCCCGCCTTGATGGCGGCGAGGAAGACGTTCGCCGCGTCGTACGCCTCCGCGGAGTACGTCGCGGGGTCCGAGCTGTACGCCTTCTTGTAGGCGGTGGCGAACTCCGGGGCCTTGTCCGGGGGCAGGCACGGGCAGGTGACGATGGCGCCCTCGGAGGCGGAGCCGGCGGCCTTGATGAAGCCGTCGTCCTTGACGCCGTCCGCGGCCACGAAGGTTCCGTTGTAGCCGGCAGCGCGGAGCTGCTTCACCAGGAGCGCAGCCTCGGCGTAGTAGCCACCGAAGAAGATGGCCGGCGCCTTGGAGGCGGTCACCTTGGTGACGGTGCCGGAGAAGTCCGTCTGCTTCTGCTGGATGGCGTCGCTCCCGGCCACCATGCTGCCGAGGTCCTTGCGGACGATGTCGGCCAGGCCCTTGCCGTACTCCGACGAGTCGTCGACGACGTACGCCTTGGGGGCCTTGAGGATCTCCTTGATGTACTTCGCCGCGGCGGGGCCCTGGGTGGCGTCGTTGCCCAGGATGCGGTGGAAGGTCTTCCAGCCGTTCTCCGACAGGGCCGGGTTGGTGGCCGACGCGGAGATGATGTTGAGGCCGGCCTTGTCGAAGATGGGGTCCGCAGCCTTGGACTCACCCGAGAAGGCAGGTCCGACGATGCCGACGAGCTTCTTGTCGGCGACGGCCTTCTGGGCGAGGCCGGGCGCGATGGCAGGGTCGCCCTGGCTGTCGAACGAGGTGAGCGTGACCTTGCAGTCGGCGTTCTTCTCGTTGTACTGGCTGACGGCGAGCTCGGCACCGTTCTTGATGTTGATGCCGAGGTTGGCGGCGTCACCGGTGAGGGCGCCGAAGAAGCCGATCTTGAGGTCGCACGCCTTGCCGCCGCCGCTGGAACCGGCGTCGTTGGTGGTGCCACCACAGGCACTCAGCGCGAGGGCAGCCGCCACGAGCGGCGCGCCAATCTTGAAGACGGAACGCAAGACTCCTCCTGAAGTCACGTTGGGGCTCGCGGGCACCGAGCCCACGGTTACCCCGGGTGGGGTGTGTGCAGACTATGCCGCCGTTCACAACCGGTGGGGGGACATCGCACACATGCGTGATCGTGTCGTTACCTCTTCACAGGCAACAAAAGTTGTGTTAATCGGACCCCGGCGGTGAACCTTTGGGCACGCCTCGGCTTTCACACAGTTCTGACCTGCATACTCGTCACCGGTCCGTCCCCCGGCGGCCGCTCACCGAAAGGAACCGCATGACCCACGCAGAAGACCTCCGGACCACCGGCCCGAGCCGGCGCACGGTGCTGGGCACGGCGGGGCTCGCCGGCCTCGGCGCCGCTGCCCTCGCCGGGTGCGGCTCCGGCCAGGACGCGGCAGGCGTCGCCGGGTCCGCCTCGGACGCGGTGGCCGGCGCGGTCAAGGACGCCATCTCCAAGACCAGCATCCCGGTGGGTGGCGGCAAGGTCTTCGCCGACGCGAAGGTCGTCGTCACGCAGCCCACCTCAGGAGACTTCAAGGCGTTCAGCGCCGTGTGCACGCATCAGGCCTGCGTGGTCAGCGACGTCGCGGGCGGCACGATCAACTGCGCCTGTCACGGCAGCAAGTACGACATCACCACCGGCGCGGTGAAGAACGGTCCGGCCACCGCGCCACTGCCCGAGAAGAAGGTGAGCGTCAGCGGCGACGGCATCAAGGTCACCTGACGCCGCCAGGTGCCTCCCCGCCTCGCCACAGAGTCGGTGGCACTTCATAGAGTGGAGGCGTGGCTGACCCCTCGACCTACCGACCCGCTCCAGGGGAGATCCCCGTGGACCCAGGGGTCTACCGGTTCCGGGACAAGGCGAAGCGCGTCATCTATGTCGGCAAGGCGAAGTCACTGCGGCCGAGGCTCTCGTCGTACTTCCAGGATCTGGCCCAGCTGCACCCCCGGACCGCGACCATGGTCACCACCGCGGCCAGCGTCGAGTGGACGGTCGTCTCCACCGAGGTGGAGGCGCTTCAGCTGGAGTACTCCTGGATCAAGGAGTTCGACCCTCGGTTCAACGTCAAGTACCGCGACGACAAGTCCTATCCGTACCTGGCGGTGACGCTCGGGGACGAGTTCCCCCGGGCCCAGGTGATGCGCGGTGCCAAGCGGAAGGGCACCCGCTACTTCGGTCCCTACGCCCACGCCTGGGCGATCCGGGAGACCCTCGACCTGCTGCTCAGGGTCTTCCCGGTGCGGACCTGCTCCTCGGGCGTGTTCAAGCGGGCCGCCCAGGTCGGCCGGCCCTGCCTGCTCGGCTACATCGACAAGTGCTCCGCACCCTGCGTCGGCCGGGTGAGCGCCGAGGAGCACCGGGCCATCGCCGAGGACTTCTGCGACTTCATGGCCGGGAACACGACCCGCTTCGTCAAGCGGCTGGAGCGCGACATGGCCGCCGCCTCGCAGGCGCTGGAGTTCGAGCAGGCCGCGCGGCTGCGCGACGACCTCGGGGCCCTGCGCAAGGCCTTGGAGAAGTCTGCCGTCGTCCTGGGCGACGGCACGGACGCCGACGTCTTCGCCCTCGCGGACGACGAGCTCGAGGTCGCCGTGCAGGTCTTCCACGTGCGCGGGGGCCGGGTGCGCGGACAGCGCGGCTGGGTGGCCGAGATGGACGCGGAGTCCGTGCCGGAGATCGTGGGACACCTGCTGCAGCAGGTGTATGGCGGGGAGTCCGGTGAGGGCGTCCCGCGGGAGGTGCTCGTCCCGGTTCTTCCGGAGGACCCGGACGCGGTGTCCGCGTGGCTGGCATCCCTGCGGGGGTCCTCGGTGGACCTGAGGGTCCCGCAGCGCGGCGACAAGCGGACCCTTCTGGAGACCGTGCGGCGCAACGCCGAGCAGTCGCTCGCCCGGCACAAGCTCGCGCGGGCCGGCGACCTGACGGCGCGCAGCCAGGCCCTCCAAGAGCTGCAGGCCACTCTCGACCTCGCGGACGCGCCGCTGCGCATCGAGTGCTACGACATCAGCCACATCCAGGGGTCCCAGGTGGTGGGCTCGATGGTGGTCTTCGAGGACGGGCTGGCGCGCAAGTCCGAGTACCGCCGCTTCGTCATCCGTGGGGAGGACGTCGACGACACGGCTGCCATGGACGAGGTGCTCACGCGCCGGTTCCAGCGCTACCTGGAGGAGCGCGACGTCGCCTCCGACGTCGAGCTGGGAATGGACCCCGAAGCCGGTCCGGAGCGCATCGACCCCGACACCGGGCGGCCGAAGAAGTTCGCGTACCCCCCGAACCTGGTCGTGGTGGACGGTGGGCTCCCGCAGGTCAACGCAGCCCAGTCGGCGCTTACGGCACTGGGGATCGACGACGTCGCGGTGGTCGGGCTGGCGAAGCGGCTGGAGGAGGTCTGGGTGCCCGGCCATGACTACCCAGTGATCCTCCCGCGCACGAGCGAGGGACTGTACCTCCTGCAGCGCGTGCGGGACGAGGCGCACCGGTTCGCCATCACCTTCCACCGGCAGCGCAGGTCGAAGGCGATGACGGCCAGCGCGCTCGACGGCATCCCCGGCCTGGGCGAGACCCGCAAGAAGGCGCTGCTGCGCCACTTCGGCTCCGTGAAGCGCCTGAGGGCGGCCGAGGTCGAGGACCTTCGGTCCGTTTCCGGGATCGGGCCTGCGCTGGCCGCGACCATTGCGGCAGAGTTGGGCAAGACGGACACCGCAGCGCCGGCCGTGAACCTCATGACCGGTGAGATCGTCGATGCCGAGGGTGACGGCTGACGATGGCAGGTGAGGACCAGGACCACCTTCGACCCGCAGGGGGCAGCGCAGTGAGCAGTACGCCGCAGAGCGGGGACCGGCACACTGAGCTGGTCATCGTCACCGGGATGAGCGGGGCCGGCCGCTCCACGGCGGCCAACGTGCTCGAGGACTCCGGCTGGTACGTGGTGGACAACCTGCCACCCCATCTGCTGGTGTCTCTGGCCGAGCTCGCGACGGAGTCGGCCCGCAGTGACGAGCTGCCCCGGCTCGCGGCGGTGGTCGACGTGCGCGCTCGCGGCTTCTTCGCCCACCTGCAGACGGCGGTCGACCAGCTCCGGGTATCCGGGTGGCATCCCAACCTCGTGTTCCTCGACGCCACCGACGAGGCCCTCGTACGACGCTTCGAGTCGGTGCGGCGACCCCACCCCCTTCAGGGGGAGGGCCGGCTGCTGGACGGCATCCTGCGTGAGCGCGAGCTGCTCGCGGACCTGCGCTCCGGTGCGGACGTCGTGATCGACACGTCCGGGCTCAACGTCCACCAGCTCGCCAAGAAGGTGCACTCCGTCTTCGCCGGCAGCCGGGGGCCCAAGGTGCGGATCGCCGTGATGTCCTTCGGCTTCAAGTACGGTGTGCCGCTGGACTCGGACTTCGTCTTCGACCTCCGCTTCCTGCCCAACCCGTTCTGGATCCCCGAGCTGCGTCCCTTCACCGGACAGGACAAGGCCGTTGCCGACTACGTCCTGGGACAGGAGGGCGCCCCCGAGTTCGTCGACCGGGTCATCGACCTCATGGCACCCGTCACCCACGGGTACGTCCGCGAGGGGCGGCGCTATGCCACCCTCGCCGTCGGCTGCACCGGTGGGAAGCACCGGTCCGTGGCCGTCGCCGAGGCGCTGCGCGACCGGCTCACCAGTGCCGACGTCGCCACCTTCGTCGTGCATCGCGACCTGGGGCAGGAGTGAGCGGACCCGCGGTCGTCGCCCTGGGTGGCGGGCATGGGCTCGCCGCGTCCCTGGAGGCCCTGAAGCTCGTCTGCGACGACATCACGGCCGTCGTGACGGTCGCCGACAACGGTGGCTCCTCCGGCCGCCTGCGCGACGAGTTCGACGTGCTGCCCCCCGGCGACCTGCGGATGGCACTGACCGCTCTGTGCGACGACACCGAATGGGGCCACACCTGGCGTGACGTGCTTCAACATCGCTTCCGGGGTGACGGGCCGCTGGCCGGCCACGCCCTCGGAAACCTCCTCATCGCCGCGCTGTGGGACCTGCACCACGACCCGGTGACCGGCCTGGACCTCGTCGGCCGCCTGCTGAACTGCCGTGGGCGGGTGCTGCCGATGGCCGCCGTGCCGCTCGAGATCACGGCACGGGTGCAGGGGGTCGACCCCGAGGAGCCGGACGCTGTCGCCACAGTGCGCGGCCAAGTCGCCGTGGCGACCACCCGCGGGACGGTGCGCAGCATCGCCCTGGAGCCGTCGGACCCTCCGGCGGCTGCGGCCACCGTCGCAGCGGTCCGGGACGCGGACTGGGTGATCCTGGGGCCCGGTTCATGGTTCACGTCCGTGATGCCGCATCTCATGGTCCCCGCGCTTCGCGACGCCCTGCACGACACCTCGGCGCGCCGGGTGCTCACCCTGAACCTGGAGAGCTCCGGCGAGACGGCAGGCTTCACGGCGGCGAGCCAGGTGGAGGTCCTGGCGGACCACGCCCCCCGGCTCCGCCTCGACGTGGTGCTCGCCGACCCTGGCGCCGTGGACGACGAGCCCGGGCTGCGGGCGGCCGCCTCGCGGCTGGGAGCGGAGCTGGTCATCTCGGCCGTGGCCAAGCGGGGAGCCCCCGGCCACCATGACACGCTGCGGCTCGCTGCGGCATACCGTGACCTCTTCGGCTCATGACGGACCCGACGGGCCCGGCAAGGCGACGACGCGAGATGGCAGGATGACGGCATGGCGATGACGGCGAGAGTCAAGGACGAGCTGAGCAGACTCGACGTCACTAAGACCTGCTGCCGCAAGTCCGAGGTGGCGGCCACCCTGCGGTTCGCCGGCGGGCTGCACATCGTCGGGGGTCGCATCGTCGTCGAGGCCGAGCTCGACACGGCCAACGCCGCCCGACGGCTCCGCAAGAGCATCGGCGATCTCTACGGGCACCCGAGCGAGGTCCTGGTGCTGGCGGCCGGCGGGCTGCGCAAGGGGAGCCGGTACGTCGTCAGGGTGGTCCAGGACGGCGAGGCGCTGGCCAGGCAGACCGGCCTCATCGACGCCCGTGGCCGTCCGGTCCGCGGTCTGCCCCCGAAGGTCGTCAGCGCCTCCGCCTGCGACGCCGAGGCGGCGTGGCGTGGGGCGTTCCTTGCGCACGGCTCGCTGACCGAGCCGGGCCGGTCGTCCGCGCTCGAGGTGACCTGTCCCGGCCCCGAGGCCGCGCTCGCACTGGTGGGCGCGGCTCGCCGCCTCGGCATCCAGGCGAAGGCCCGCGAGGTACGCGGCGTGGACCGGGTGGTCATCCGCGACGGCGACGCCATCGGCGCCATGCTCACCCGGCTGGGGGCGCACGAGGCTGTGCTCGCCTGGGAGGAGCGCCGGATGCGCCGCGAGGTGCGGGCCACGGCGAACCGACTGGCCAACTTCGACGACGCCAACCTGCGCCGCTCGGCACGCGCGGCCGTGGCGGCGGGAGCCAGGGTCCATCGTGCGATGGAGATCCTGGGCGAGGAGATCCCGGACCACCTGCGGGAGGCCGGTGCCCTCCGGCTGGAGCACAAGCAGGCCTCCCTGGAGGAGCTCGGCCAGCTCGCCCAGCCGCCCATGACGAAGGACGCTGTCGCAGGCCGGATCCGACGGCTCCTCGCGATGGCGGACAAGCGGGCCCAGGACCTCGGAATCCCGGGCACCGACGCGAACCTCACCCCCGACATGCTCGACGCATGAGGAGGGTCACCGTCGTCGGTACGGGCTACGTAGGACTGTCGATCGCCGTCCTGCTGTCCCAGCGGCACGAGGTCGTGGCCCTCGACATCGACGAAGCGCGGGTGGCGGCGCTGCGTGAGGGTCGCAGCCCCATCGTGGACCCGGACATCGAGGGTCTCCTGGCGGCAGGGCAGCTCCGGCTGTCCTTCACCACCGACCCGGCCGAGGCGTACGACGGGGCCGAGTTCGTCGTCATCGCCACCCCCACGGACTACGACCCGGAGACGAACTACTTCGACACGTCCACGGTCGAGAGCGTCGTGAAGGACGTCAACGGGCACAGCCCTGATGCCGTCATGGTGATCAAGTCGACGGTGCCGGTGGGCTTCACGCGCGACCTGTCGGCGCGGCTGGGGCTCGACACGGTCATCTTCAGCCCGGAGTTCCTCCGGGAGGGCAAGGCGCTCTGGGACCTCTTGCACCCGTCCCGCATCGTGGTGGGGGAGCGCAGCGAGCGGGCCGCGGTCTTCGCCGGGCTGTTGGCCGAGGCGGCCGTGCAGGACGACGTCCCCGTCCTGCTGACCGACAGCACCGAGGCGGAGGCCATCAAGCTGTTTGCCAACACGTTCCTGGCCATGCGCGTCGCCTTCTTCAACGAGCTCGACACCTTCGCGGTGACGCATGGGCTGGACAGCCGGCAGATCATCGACGGGGTGGGGCTTGACCCCCGCGTCGGGCAGTTCTACAACAACCCCTCCTTCGGCTATGGCGGCTACTGCCTGCCCAAGGACACCAAGCAGCTGCTGGCCAACTACCAGAACGTCCCGCAGAACCTCATCGAGGCGATCGTCAACGCCAACACGACGCGGAAGGACTTCGTCGCGACCGACATCCTCCGCAGGCGTCCCAAGGTGGTCGGCATCCACCGGCTCATCATGAAGGCGCAGTCGGACAACTTCCGGGCGAGCAGCGTCCAGGGAATCATGAAGCGGATCAAGGCCAAGGGCGTCGAGGTGGTGGTCTACGAGCCGGGGATCTCGGCGGAGCACTTCTTCGGTTCACGCGTCGTCCGTGACCTCTCCGAGTTCAAGGCCTGCTCCGACGTGATCGTGGCCAACCGGATGGTGCCGGAGCTGGCGGACGTCGTGGAGAAGGTCTACACGCGCGACCTGTTCGGCGGGGACCAGTAGCGGCTGCGGGTTACCGGGCCGTACACCGGACCACGGTGTCGCCGCGGTCCGGCCATCGAATAGGCTCGACGGCGAACGACTCCGCCGCCGCAGCGGCATACCGTCTCCTCTGTGAAGGACTAGGCATCGTGACTGTTCGCGTAGGTATCAACGGCTTCGGCCGCATCGGCCGCAACTTCTTCCGCGCCGTGCAGGCCTCCGGCGCCGACATCGAGGTCGTTGCGACCAACGACCTCATGAACAACAAGACGCTGGCCCACCTGCTCAAGTACGACTCGATCCTCGGGCGCTTCCCCGGCGAGGTGACCTACGACGAGACGTCGATCACTGTGGGCGGCAAGTCCATCCGGGTCTTCGAGGAGCGCGACCCCGCCAAGATCGACTGGGCGTCGGTCGGCGCTGACATCGTCGTGGAGTCCACCGGCTTCTTCACCGACGCCACGAAGGCGAAGGCGCACATCGACGGTGGCGCCAAGAAGGTCATCATCTCGGCACCAGCCTCCAACGAGGACATCACGATCGTCATGGGCGTCAACGACGACCAGTACGACGCCGCCTCACACACGATCATCTCCAACGCCTCCTGCACGACGAACTGCCTCGGCCCGATGGCCAAGGTGCTGAACGACGAGTTCGGGATCGTCAAGGGGCTGATGACCACGATCCACGCGTACACCCAGGACCAGAACCTCCAGGACGCCCCGCACAAGGACCTCCGCCGGGCCCGCGCCGCCGCCCTCAACATCGTGCCCACCTCCACGGGAGCGGCCAAGGCGATCGGTCTGGTGCTGCCCGAGCTCAAGGGCAAGCTGGACGGCTACGCCCTGCGGGTCCCGGTGCCCACCGGCTCGGCAACCGACCTCACCTTCGAGGCGTCGCGGGAGACCACCGTGGACGAGGTCAACGCGGCGGTGAAGGCGGCTGCCGAGGGGCCGCTCAAGGGCGTTCTGGTGTACACCGAGGACCCGATCGTCTCCAAGGACATCGAGACCGACCCGGCGTCGTGCATCTTCGACGCGGGACTCACCAAGGTCATCGGCAACCAGGTGAAGGTCGTCGGCTGGTACGACAACGAGTGGGGCTACTCCAACCGCCTGGCGGACCTGGTGTCGCTCGTCGGCCAGTCACTCTGACGGCATGAGGTCCGTCTCCGAGCTGGGCGACCTGCGCGGAAAGCGCGTTCTCGTCCGGTCCGACCTCAACGTGCCCCTCGACGGCACGACCATCACCGACGACGGTCGCATCCGTGCGTCCGTCCCGACCATCAAGGCGCTCGCGGACGCCGGGGCTCGCGTGGTCGTGTGCGCCCACCTCGGCCGTCCCAAGGGGGCGCCCGAGGAGCGGTACTCCCTGCGGCCCGTGGCCACCCGGCTGGGCCAGCTGCTGGGCAGGGACGTGACGTTCGCGACCGATACCGTGGGCGAGAGCGCTCGCGCCGAGGTGGCGTCGGCGCAGGACGGCGACGTCGTGGTCCTGGAGAACCTGAGGTTCAACGCGGGCGAGACGGCGAAGTCGGACGAGGAGCGAGCGGAGTTCGCCGCGAGCCTGGCCGAGCTCGCCGACGCGTACGTCTCCGACGGCTTCGGTGTGGTGCACCGCAAGCAGGCGTCCGTCTACGACGTGGCACGCCTCCTGCCGGCGGCGGTGGGTGGCCTCGTGGAGCGGGAGGTCGAGGTGCTGCGGCGGCTCACCGTCGACCCCGAGCGGCCGTACGCGGTTGTGCTGGGCGGCGCGAAGGTCTCGGACAAGCTGGGGGTCATCGACAACCTGCTGCAGACTGCCGACCGGCTGCTCGTGGGAGGTGGCATGGTCTTCACGTTCCTCAAGGCCCAGGGGTACGAGGTGGGCACCAGCCTCCTGGAGGCTGACCAGGTCGAGCAGGTGAAGGGCTACCTCGAGCAGGCGAAGGAGCGCGGCGTCGAGATCGTGCTGCCCGTGGACATCGTTGCGGCCACCCGGTTCTCCGCCGACGCCGAGTACGAGGTGGTGCCCGCCGGCGCCATTCCGGCCGACCGCATGGGCGTAGACATCGGACCCGAGTCCGGGGTCCTCTTCGCCGAGAAGCTTCGCGACGCACGGACCGTCTTCTGGAACGGCCCGATGGGTGCCTTCGAGATGGAGCCGTACGCCGCGGGCACGGCCGCGCTGGCGCAGGCCCTGGTCGACGTCACGAGCAAGGGCGGGCTGACCGTCGTCGGCGGTGGCGACTCGGCCGCCGCCGTCCGCCAGCTGGGCTTCGAGGACGACCAGTTCGGGCACATCTCGACGGGAGGCGGGGCGAGCCTGGAGTACCTCGAGGGCAAGGAGCTGCCCGGCCTCGCCGTCCTGGACGAGGAGACCGGCCACTGATGGCGGCGAACACCGCCGGGCGCACACCGCTCATGGCCGGCAACTGGAAGATGAACCTGGACCACCTCCAGGCCACCCACCTGGTCCAGAAGCTCGACTGGACGCTGCGCGACGGAAAGCACGACTACGCCGCGGTGGAGGTCGTCGTGCTGCCGCCCTTCACCGACCTGCGTTCCGTGCAGACCCTCATCGACGGTGACCGGCTCGAGCTGCGGCACGGCGCGCAGGACCTCTCGACGCACGACAGCGGCGCCTACACCGGCGAGATCTCGGGGGCCTTCCTGGCCAAGCTGGGCTGTACGTATGTCGTGGTGGGACACAGCGAGCGGCGCGAGTACCACGGCGAGAGCGACAGCGAGGTCAATGCCAAGCTGCAGGCGGCGCTGCGTCATGGCCTGGTGCCCATCCTGTGCGTCGGTGAGCCGCTGCACGTCCGCCAGCCGCGTGACCACGTGGATTACGTGCTGGCGCAGGTGGAGGCGTGCCTCGACGGTGTCCCGGCGGAGCAGGTAGGCCCACTGGTCATCGCGTACGAGCCGGTGTGGGCCATCGGGACCGGTGAGGTCGCCACCCCCGAGGACGCCCAGGAGGTCTGTTCGGCCATCCGGACCAAGGTCGCCGAGCTGTACTCGGGCTCCGTCGCCGACGGGATGCGCATCCTCTACGGCGGCTCGGTGAAGGCGAGCAACGTGGCCGCCATCATGGCGCAGGAGGACGTGGACGGCGCCCTGGTCGGAGGTGCCTCGACGGATGCCGCGCAGTTCGCGTCCATCTGCCGCTACCGCGACCACCTTGCCTCCGTGTGAGCACCGAACAGGTATCCTGAACCTCGCTGCCTTGGTGGTGGCGGACCGTAGTCGACTCGAGATTGGTGCATCGTGGAAGCCGTACGTATCGGCCTGCAGGTCCTGCTGGTCATCGGTGGTCTGTTCCTGACGCTGCTGATCCTGCTCCACAAGGGCAAGGGCGGCGGTCTCTCCGACATGTTCGGTGGAGGGATGTCCACGTCACTGGGCTCGTCGTCGGTGGCCGAGCGCAACCTCGACCGCTTCACCATCGCAGTGGGCGTCGTCTGGTTCGCCTGCATCGTGGGCATCGGCCTCATCGACCGCTTCTCCTCCTGATCGAAAGGCAGCCTCACAGCTATGGCAGGTGGCAACGCAATCCGCGGTAGCCGAGTCGGCGCCGGTCCCATGGGCGAGGCCGAGCGAGGCGACGCAGCCCCGCGGGTGTTCGTCTCGTACTGGTGCGCGAACGGCCACCAGACCCGGCCCAGCTTCGCCGAGGAGCCCGGTCTCGCGGTGCCCGAGACGTGGGACTGCCCGAGGTGCGGCTTCCCCGCCGGCCAGGACGAGGCCAACCCTCCGGCGCCACCGAAGGTCGAGCCGTACAAGACGCACCTCGCCTACGTGAAGGAGCGTCGCTCGGACGCGGACGGCAAGGCGATCCTCGACGAGGCGCTGGCCACCCTTCGCGAGCGCAAGCTCATCCAGTAGCGCCGCACCATCCGGCGACTTCGTATGCGGTCGGCCGCGCTGGCAGCCGCACCATCCGGCGACTTTGTATGCGGTCGGCCGCGCTGGGGGCCACTATCGGCCGGGGTGGATCGGCATCCCGCATACAAAGTCGCGGGCTACAAGGTCAGTGCAGCCCGGACGCGCAGGTCAGTGCAGCCCGGACGCGGCGTCCGCGTCGACGAGCCACAGCGTCTCCTGGAGGCCCTGGACCTGAGCTGCCGACGACGCGCTGGGTTCTGCGCCGTGCACTCCGTTCCGGACAGCCTCCGCCTTGTCAGCTCCTGCGACCAGGAACCACACCCGGTCTGAACGGCGCAGCGTCTCGAACGTCAGCGTGATCCGGGTCGGAGGCGGCTTGGGTGAGTCATGGACGGCGGCTGCCGCGACGCCGGAGGTGAGCTGGTCGGGGTGCCCCGGGAACAAGGATGCGATGTGGCCGTCCGGACCGACGCCGAGCAGCATGACGTCGAACGTAGGGGACGGCTCGCCGTCTGGGGCCGCGGAGGCCAGCTCAGCCGCATAGCGGCTCGCCGCCGCAGCGACGTCGTCGCCATCGGGCCCGTCTGGGCCCGGTATGGCGTGGACCCGCCTCGGGTCCAGCGGCACGGAGCCCAGCAGAGCCTCCCGGTTCTGGGTCTCGTTGCGGTCGGGGTCGCCGGACGGCAGGAACCGCTCGTCGCCCCACCACACGTGCAGCCGACCCCAGTCCACCGCGTCCCGGCCGGGGCTCGCCCCGAGCGACGCGAGGATGGCCGACCCCATCGAGCCGCCGGTGAGGACGACATGTGCTTCGCCACGGGCGGCCTGGGCGTCGACCAGGGCTACCAGCAGCCGCGCGCCGGAGAGGTCGGCGAGGACCTGCTTGTCGGGGTGGACGACCACCCGGGCGGGCGTGCTCACCGCGACTTCTTCGCTGCCGGCTTGCCGCTGCCGGCCGCCGCCTTTGCCCCGTCAGGGGCACGGTCACGGTCACCGTCGCGGTCGGCGGCACCGTCAGCCCCCGTCGTGACCTTCGCGAGCTTGCTGGCCGCAGCGTGCTTGACCGCCGTGTCGTCCGCCGGCTTCTCCGCAACTGAACCGGCGCGCACCATGGCGGAGCTGGACGCGTGATGGTTCTGCCGGCGCAACCGGCGCACCTCGGCAGCCGCCTCCTGGGTCGAGGGCGCGTCACCCTCACGGACGGCCTCGCCGGCCGTCACGGTCTTCGCACCCACCCGGGGCAGCCCCTTGCGGATCGTCTCCTCGTACACGTCGTCGGGGTCCAGACGACGGAGCTCGTCGGCCAGGCACTCGGCCGTGGCACGCCGAGCCAGCGTGATCCGCCGGACCGGCTGCCTGGGCTGGGTCAGGGTCGCCGTCGTACCGTCCGGCCTGACGAGGTCCACCGCGCCGCTGCGCCGCTCCAGCCGCACGCTCACCATCCCGGTGCCTGCGCGGCTGCGGGCGCGAGTCACCTTGCAACGCAACGTCTGGGCGAGCCAGGCCGCCAGAAGGTCGGTCGACGGCGAGTCGCTGCCTCCGGTGACGGTGGCCTCGAGCACCGGTTCGTACGGCGGCTGGTCGAGGGCCGCCGCCAGCAGACCACGCCACAGCGTGATGCGGGTCCACGCCAGGTCGGTGTCGCCGTCGGCATACGTCTTGGCGCGCGCCTGCAGCGCCTTGCGCGGGTTCTTGGTGGCCGCGGCATCGGTGATCCGGCGCTGGGCCATGGACCCGATCGGGTCCGCAGAGACGTTGGGCGGCGCCTCCTGCGGCCACCAGGCGACCACAGGGGAGTCCGGCAGCAGCAGCGGCGTGACGACGCTGCGCCCGTGCTCGGTCAGCGCGCCGTAGAGCCGGAGCACGACGACCTCGCTGGCTCCCGCGTCACCTCCGACCCGGATCTGGCCGTCCAGCCGGGACACGCCCCTCTTGTTGCCCAGCACCACCGCGATGATCCGGCAGGGATGCTGACGACTGGCCGCGTTGGCGGCCTCGATGGCCTCCTCGGCATCCTGCTCGTCGACGACGATGACGAGCGTCAGCACGCGGCCCAGGGCCATCGCGCCCGTGTCCTGCCGGAGCTGGACGAGCTTCTTGCTGATGGCGACGGTCGAGGTGTTGGGCAGGTCGACGATCACGGCATCCTCCAGGCGCGGCCGTCACGATGCATCATCTCGTCGGCACTGGCCGGTCCCCAGCCGCCCGAGAGGTACGGCTCCGGGTTGACCTTCTGCTTGGCCCAGAACGCCTCGACCGGGTCGAGGATCTGCCAGGACAGCTCGACCTCCTCATGCCGCGGGAACAGCGGTGGGTCACCGAGGAGCACGTCGAGGATGAGCCGCTCGTATGCCTCTGGGCTCGACTCGGTGAAGGAGCGGCCGTACCCGAAGTCCATGGTGACGTCCCGCACCTCCATCTGGGCACCGGGCACCTTCGCGCCGAACCTCATGGTGATGCCCTCGTCGGGCTGCACCCGGATGACGATGGCGTTCTGCCCCAGCTCCTCCGTCGCGGTGTCGTTGAACGGCAGGTGCGGGGCCTTCTTGAACACCACGGCGATCTCGGTCACCCGCTTGCCCAGCCGCTTGCCCGTGCGCAGGTAGAAGGGCACCCCTGCCCACCGACGGGAGTCGATCTCCAGCTTCAGCGCGGCATAGGTCTCGGTGCGCGAGCCGGCGGCGACGCCTTCCTCCTCGAGGTAGCCGCGTACCTCCTCGCCGCCCTGCCAGCCGGCTGCGTACTGGCCGCGGGCAGTGGCCCTGGACAGGTCCTTGGGCAGCCGCACCGCCGACAGGACCTTCTCCTTCTCCGCGCGCAGGTGCTCGGCGGCGAAGGACACAGGCTCCTCCATCGCGGTGAGGGCCAGCAGCTGCAGCAGGTGGTTCTGGATGACGTCCCGCGCGGCGCCGATGCCATCGTAGTAGCCGGCGCGGCCGCCGATGCCGATGTCCTCGGCCATGGTGATCTGGACGTGGTCGACGTAGTTGGCGTTCCACACCGGCTCGAACATCTGGTTGGCGAAGCGCAGCGCCAGCAGGTTCTGGACGGTCTCCTTGCCGAGGTAGTGGTCGATCCGGAAGACGGCGTCCGGAGGGAACACGCCCTCGACGATGTCGTTGAGCTCCCGGGCGCTCTTCAGGTCGTGGCCGAACGGCTTCTCGATGACCACGCGCCGCCAGGAGTCACCGGCCGGCTTGCTCAGGCCGGACCGCTCGAGCTGCTCGCACACCACCGAGAACATGCTGGGTGGGATGGAGAGGTAGAACGCCTGGTTGCCACCGGTGCCTCGCTCGTCCTCGAGCGACTTCACCGTCTCGGACAGCAGGTCGAACGCGGCGGGGTCGTCGAAGACCCCTGGTACGAAACGGAACCCCTCCGCCAGGTTGCGCCAGACACTCTCCCGGAACGGCGTCCGGGCGTGCTGCTTGACCGCCTCGTACACGACCTTCCCGAAGTCCTGGTCGGCCCAGTCGCGACGGGCGAACCCGACGAGGGAGAAGCCTGGGGGCAGGAGCCCACGGTTCGCCAGGTCGTAGATCGCGGGCATGAGCTTCTTGCGAGCGAGGTCCCCCGTGACGCCGAAGAGGACCAGCCCGCACGGGCCGGCGATGCGCGGAAGCCTCTTGTCGCGTGGGTCCCGCAGGGGGTTGCTCTCCTGCGTCACGCGCGTCGGACTCATACGGTGCCTTTCGTGGGCGGCAGCTCGGACAGCGCCTTGACGACCTGGCGCAGGCCGGAGTCGTGGTCGGTGAGGTGCAGCTGGAGTACAGGCCGGTGGTGCTCCGCGAGCACTTGCGCGTCGCCCGCGGCCTGGGAGGCGATGAAGTCGCCGAAGGTGAAGTCACGTCCCGGGATGGACAGGTCCTCGTGCGGAGCGGTGGTGACCTGCAGGTAGACGCCCGTGGTAGGACCACCCTTGTGGAACTGCCCCGTCGAGTGCAGGAACCGGGGACCCCAGCCGAACGTGGTGGGCCGTCCGGTATGCCGGGCGACTCCCGGTCGGACCTGCGCCAGCTCGGCGTCGCGCAGGCGGTCGAGGTAGGCCATCACGGCGACGTAGCCGTGCTCGCGGTCCAGCTCGCCGAAGAGCGCCGCCACAGCGTCCGGCACGGTCTTCGCCTCGCCCAGCCAGTCGCCGCCTAGGGCGCGGATCTCGACCGCGCCGTCCGTGGCAGCAGGCTCTGCGGCGGCTCCGACCCCCTGGTCCAGCAGGGCGCGTGCGGCCTTCTTCGCGCTCTCCACGTCCGGCTGGTCGAACGGGTTGATCCCCAGCAGACGCCCGGCAGCCGCCGTAGCGACCTCCCACAGGAGCAGCTGCGCCCCGAGCGGCCCGCTGACGCGCACCTCCGACCGGTCGGAATCCACCTCCACGTCTGCCTCGACCTGCACGTCGTCGGCGTCGGAGTCGCTCACCAGTCGCGCCACCGTGACGTCCGCGGCCGGCGCGGCGACCTCCGGGTCGCCGCCACCACCCACGACGACCGGAAGGACCCCGGTGCCCTGCTTGCCCGTGCTCTCGGCGATGAGCTGCTCCGCCCAGTCGGCGAACCCGACGATGCCGGAACCGTCGTCGACGAGGACGAGCTTGTCCCGCAGGGGAGAGGTCCCGGCCATGGCCGCGGCCAGCCGCAGCCCCGGGTTGGCGTCGTCGTCTGCGCTGAGCACGTCGGACACGGCCTCCGCGTCGTCGAGGAGGGCTTCGAGGTCGGCACCGGCCAGACCGGACGGGACGAGCCCGAAGGCGGTCAGCGCGGAGTAGCGGCCGCCCACGTTCGGGTCTGCGTTGACCACGCGGTAGCCGCCGGACCGAGCCTCCTCGTCCAGGGGGCTGCCGGGGTCGGTGACGACGACGATCCGAGCGGTCGGGTCGATGCCCTCGGCCTCGAACGCCGCCTGGAACGCGCGCCGCTGGGAGTCCGTCTCGACCGTGGAGCCGGACTTGCTCGACACAACCACGACCGTGCGCTGCAGGTCCACGATCGCCTCGCGCACCATGTCCGGCTGGGACGAGTCCAGCACCACGAGCTCGACGCCGGCCGTCGCGCAGATGACCTCGGGCGCCAGGGACGAGCCGCCCATGCCGCACAGCACCACGCGGTCGACGCCGTCGGAGCGCAGCTGGTCCCGCAGCGCCGCCACCTCACCGACCAGCGGGCGGGAAGCGCGCGGCAGGTTGACCCACGACAGGCGGACCGCCGACTCGGACTCCGCCTCGGAGCCCCACAGTGTGGCGTCCTGGGCGAACAGCCTGCTGGCGAACCGGGCGTCGACGAGGTCCGGCACTGCCGTCGTGATCGCATCCGCCGCCGCGCCGGACGCCACCACGCCGAGTGCGCTCACTTGGTGCTCTGCTCCGCGTCGGCGCGGGCCAGGTCGAGGTCGTGCTGGGCCTCGTCGATGAGCTCGCCCCAGGAGGCCTCGAACTTCTCGACACCCTCGCGCTCCAGCTGGGCGGTCACGTCGGCGTAGGAGATGCCCAGCGCCTCCAGCCGGTCCAGGACCTCGGAGGCCTCGGCGTAGCGTCCGGTGATGGTGTCCCCGGTGATCTCGCCGTGGTCCGCCACCGCGTCGAGGGTCTTCTCCGGCATGGTGTTGACGGTGTTCGGCGCCACCAGCTCGGTGACGTACATGGTGTCCGGGTAGGCCGGGTCCTTCACACCGGTGGAGGCCCACAGCGGCCGCTGCGCGTGTGCGCCGTCGTCCTCGAGATTCTTCCAGCGCGGGGTGGAGAAGACCTCCTCGTACGCCTGGTAGGCGAGACGCGCGTTGGCCACCGCGGCCTTGCCCTTCAGCCCGGCTGCCTCCGATGCCCTGTCGCCGTCGGTCGCGTCGAGGCGCTTGTCGACCTCGGTGTCGACACGGGAGACGAAGAAGGAGGCGACCGAGTGGATCCGGGACAGGTCCCGGCCCTTCTCGCGGGCCTGCTCCAGGCCGGTGAGGAAGGCGTTCATGACGCCGCGGTACCGGTCGAGGGAGAAGATGAGGGTCACGTTGACGCTGATGCCCTCGGCAAGGACCTGCGCGATCGCCGGCAGCCCCTCCACGGTGGCGGGGATCTTGATGAGCACGTTGGGTCGGTCCACCGCGGCGGCGAGCTCCTTGGCCTGGTCGACCGTCTTGCCGGTGTCGTGGGCCAGCCGCGGGTCCACCTCGATGGACACGCGACCGTCCTTGCCTTCCGTGGACTCGTATACCGGGAGCAGGATGTCGCAGGCGTTGCGCACGTCGGCAGTGGTGAGCCCGAAGACCGTCTCGTCGACGTCCTTGCCCTCCGCGGCGAACCGGCGCAGGTCCGCGTCGTACCGGTCGCCCTTGGCCAGCGCCGCCTGGAAGATCGAGGGGTTCGTCGTCACCCCGACGACACCCTTGCGGTCGATGAGCTCCTGGAGGTTCCCGGTCTCGATGCGGTCGCGCGAGAGGTCGTCGAGCCAGATGGACACGCCGTTGTCGGCCAGTGCCTGGAGTGCGGTGTTGTCAGTCACGTGAGTCACTTCCCTTTGCCGGCTGCGCTCTTTCTCGCAGCGCTCTTCTTGGTCGTGGTGTCTGTGGCCTGCGTGGGAGGGACCTCCGCACGCGGCCGGGTCTGGGTGACCGAGGCCGCGGCACTGCTGCCGGCCGTCGCCCTGGCGTCCTTGAGCGATTCCTTGGCCGCCTTGACGACGGCCTCGGGGGTGATGCCGAACTCCCGGTAGAGGGTCTTGTAGTCCGCGGACGCGCCGAAGTGCTCGATGCTGATGCTGCGGCCGGCGTCGCCGACCAGGTCATGCCAGCCCAGGGAGACGGCCGCCTCCACGCTGACCCGCGCCCGCACGTCGGGCGGCAGGACACGGTTCTGGTACGCCCGCCCAGCCTCCTCGAACCACTCGCGGCACGGCATGGAGACCACACGAGTGGCAACGCCCTGGCGCTCCAGAGATTCCCTGGCCTCCAAGGCGATCGAGACCTCCGACCCGGTGGCGATCAGGATGACGTCCGGCTTGCCCTTGCCGTTCTCACCGCCGTCCACCAGCACGTACGCGCCCTTGGCCACCCCGGTGGTCTTCGCGTACTTCTGGCGGTCGATGACCGGCAGGTTCTGGCGGGTGAGGGCCAGGCCGGCGGGCCGCGCGTTGCGTAGGACCTGCGCCCACACTGCCGCGGTCTCGTTCGCGTCGGCCGGACGGACCACGTCGAGACCAGGGATGGCCCGCAGCGCCGCGAGGTGCTCGATCGGCTGGTGGGTGGGACCGTCCTCGCCCAGGCCGATGGAGTCGTGCGTCCACACGTACGTCACCGGGATCTGCTGGATGGCGGCCAGCCTCACGGCAGGGCGCATGTAGTCGGAGAACACCAGGAACGTGCCGCCGTACGGGCGGGTCAGCCCCTCGAGCGCGACGCCGTTGAGGATCATCCCCATGGCGTTCTCACGGATGCCGAAGTGCAGCGTCCGCCCGTACGGGCCGCCCTTCCACTCTCGCGTCTGCTTGCTCCGCGGGATGAAGGACGGCTCTCCCTCCATCGTCGTGTTGTTCGACTCGGCGAGGTCGGCGGACCCGCCCCAGAGCTCCGGCATCACGTCGGCCAGGGCGGTGAGCACCTTGCCGGAGGCGGCCCGCGTGGCCAGACCCTTCTCGGTGTCCGTGGGGAAGACCGGGAGCGCCTTGTCCAGGCCTTCGGGGAGCCGGCTGTCGACGAGCCGGTCCAGCAGCGCAGCGCGCTCGGCGTCCGCCTTGCGCCACGCGGCATACGCCTTGTTCCACTGCTTGTGCGCGGCCTTGCCGCGGCCGACCACCTTGCGCGCGTGCGTGAGGACCGGCCGCTCGACCTCGAAGGTCCTCTTGGGGTCGAAGCCCAGAAGCTCCTTGGTGGCCTCGACCTCCGCGTCCCCCAGAGCCGATCCGTGCGACTTCCCGGTGTCCTGCTTGGTCGGGGCCGGCCAGGCGATGATGGTGTGCAGGCGTACGAGGGTGGGGCGCTTGCCGTTCTTCGACCTCTGCAGCGCGGTGTAGAGGGCGTCGACGTCCTCGACGTAGTCCTCTCCCCGGCCGTCGCCGCGCCAGTCGACGTCGACGACGTCCCAGCCGTAGGCGCGGTACCGCATCGCCACGTCCTCGGAGAACGAGATGTTGGTCTGGTCCTCGATGGAGATCTGGTTGGCGTCGTAGATGACGGTGAGGTTGCCGAGCTCCTGGTGCCCCGCGAGCGAGCTCGCCTCTGACGACACGCCTTCCATGAGGTCGCCGTCCGAGGCGATCACCCAGACATGGTGGTCGAAGGGGCTCTCGCCGGGCTTCGCGTCCGGGTCCAGGAGCCCGCGCTGACGTCGCTGGGCCATCGCCATGCCGACCGCCGACGCAAGGCCCGACCCCAGTGGGCCGGTGGTGATCTCGACGCCGGTGGTGTGGTGGACCTCTGGGTGGCCGGGAGTCAGGGAGCCCCAGGTACGCAGAGCCTTCAGGTCGTCGAGCTCCAGGCCGTAGCCGGAGAGGTAGAGCTGGATGTACTGGGTGAGGCTGGAGTGCCCCGCCGAGAGCACGAACCGGTCGCGACCGAGCCACGCCGGGTCACTCGGGTCGTGCGTCATCACCTGCTGGAACAACAGGTACGCCGCTGGCGCCAGGCTCATCGCCGTACCCGGGTGACCGTTGCCCACCTTCTGGACGGCGTCCGCCGCGAGAAGGCGAACCGTGTCGACGGCGCGGACGTCGAGGTCGGTCCACCCCGCCTTGCGGGCCACCGGTCGAGGCAGCTCGGAGCTTCGCTTACGGGCTGGCTTGGACTTGGGCGAGCGGGTGGCGGTGGGCACGGATTGGGTCTCCTCACGATGAGCGTCAGAGTCGGCGCACGACGACGATCCGAGACTAGTCCCGAGGGTGACCCGCGTCGCATCCAGTCCGGCCGCACCGTGCCAGCCACCGTGCCAGCCACGGTGCCCGCCACGCTGCCCGCCACCCGGTCCGGTCCCGTCCAAGGGCGGCAGCCGCCCGGGGATAGACTGCGTGAGCCGGCGGGCCGCTTGCCGGGCCCGATCTCGCAACCACCCGACGAAGGACGCCGTGACCGCTCTCGATCCGACTGCCCGGGTCTCCGCGTCGTCGGCGCCGGCACGTCGCGGTGGGAAGGCGGCGGCATACCTGGCCCTCACCAAGCCAAGGATCATCGAGCTGCTCCTCGTCACGACGGTGCCGGTGATGTTCTTGGCGCAGAAGGGCGTTCCCTCCCTCTGGCTCATTGTCGCGACGCTCGTGGGTGGCACCTTGAGCGCCGGTGCCGCCAACACGTTCAACTGCGTCTACGACCGGGACATCGATGCGCAGATGCACCGCACGAGCAACCGTCCGATGGTCACCGGAGAGGTGTCGCCTCGCGAGGGCCTGGTGTTCGGGACGGCTCTGGCCGTCGGGTCCACCGTGTGGCTCGCGCTCACGGTGAACCTGCTTTCCGCGTCGCTGTCGCTCGGTGCGATCCTGCTGTACGCAGTGGGGTACACGATGATCCTCAAGCGCCGCACCGCGCAGAACATCGTGTGGGGAGGAGCCGCCGGGTGCATGCCCGTACTGATCGGCTGGTCGGCCGTGACGAGCTCCCTGTCGTGGTCGGCGCTGGTGCTCTTCCTCGTCATCTTCTTCTGGACGCCCCCGCACTACTGGCCCCTGTCGATGAAGTTCAAGGACGACTACGCGGCCGCTCACGTGCCGATGCTGCCCGTCGTCGAGCGTTTCGTGGTGGTCGCGCGGCAGATCGTGGCGTACTCGTGGGCGATGGTGGCCAGCTCGCTCCTCCTGGTCTGGGTCAACCCGATGGGGTGGGTGTACCTGGTGACCGCGCTGGCCGTCGGAGGTCTCTTCCTGGCGGAGGCGCACCGGCTGCTGCGGGCGGCGAGGACCGGCGAGGGACCGCGGGTGCTGCGACCCATGCGGCTGTTCCACTTCTCCATCACGTACGTCGGCATCCTCTTCCTCGGCGTGGCTCTGGACCCGTTGCTCTACCTGCCGCTGCGCTGACCGCCGAGCCCCCGAGCCCCTTAGCCGGCCCCACGGCGGTGCCGCCCGCGGCATACTCTCTCGGGCCCGCGGCAACCGTCCCGGGCGCTCGGCGACGCGAGGAGCGCACCATGGCGTGGAGTCCCAGCCAGATCGGCGACCTGTCCGGTCGGACCGCGATCGTGACCGGCGCCAGCTCGGGAATCGGGCTGGTGGAGGCCAGGACGCTGGCCGAGCACGGCGCCCACGTCGTCCTCGCAGTGCGGAACACGGAGGCCGGCCGCGCGGCGGCGGCCGGCATCGACGGCAGCACCAAGGTCGAGGCGCTGGACCTGGCCTCGCTGGACTCGGTGCGCGGCTTCGCCGCCCGGGTCGACGGGCCCGTCGACCTGCTGGTCAACAACGCCGGCGTGATGTCACCGCCCACCCGGCGCACCACCGCCGACGGGCTGGAGCTGCAGTTCGGGACCAACCACCTCGGTCACTTCGCGCTCACGGCGCTACTCCTGCCGACGCTGCTCGCTGCGCCGTCCCCGCGGGTCACGACGGTCGCCTCGCTGGCCCACCACCAGGGGGACGAGCAGGTCCTCGAGGGGAACCCCGCTCAGGGGTACAGGGCGCGGTCCTCCTACGGACGCTCCAAGCTGGCGAACCTGCTCTTCGCGCTGGAGCTGCACCGCCGGGCAACCGCGGCCGGCTCGCGGCTCACCTCGACGGCGGCTCATCCGGGGGTGGCCGTGACGAACCTCGTCGCCAGCCGCGACGGGATGGGGGCACGGTGGGCGGTCCGCACGCTTGCGCCCCCGCTCATGCGGCTGGTGCTTCCCGGCGCCGAGGGCGGAGCGGAGGCGGTGTTGTATGCCGCCACCGTGGCAGCGCCTGGGACCTACACCGGGCCGCAGGGGCGCGGCGAGGTCCGCGGGCGCGTCGGACCGGCGAGGCTCAGCCGGCTGGCGACCGACGAGGACCTGGCGGGTCGGCTGTGGACCGTCAGCGAGGAGCTCACGGGCGTCAGGTTCGACCTCTGAGCGCGTAGGGGAGAGGCGGCCGGCTCAGCCGGCGATGCGGAGACGGACCATGGCGCGGGTCAGAGCGACGACGAGCAGGGACGCGAGCAGCATGTGAAGCAGCACGACCGCGCACGGAAGGCCGGTGAAGTACTGGGTGTAGCCGACCACTGCCTGGGCGACCGTCACGCCCAGGACGGCCGCCCAGGCGCGTGCGGCCGCGGCCCGCTCACCGGTGAGTCTGGTGGTCACCCATACGGCGACCACGAGCCCGCAGAAGAGCATGACGGCATCGGCGTGCAGCCAGGAGACGCTTCGCGGGTCCAGTGCGAACCGCGCCGGCTCGTCGGCGTCCCCCGAGTGCGGCCCCGACCCGGTCACCACCGTGCCGAGCAGCAGCACTGCTGCCGCCACCGCGCACGTCACCCAGGCGAGACGCTCCACCAGCGCCGGCACCGCGAGGCGGCGTGGGCCGGGCCGCTCCGAGGCCCGGAACACCAGGTACGCGGCCGCGGCGACGAGCGTCATGGACACGAGGAAGTGGGCCGCGACGGTGACCGGGTTGAGGCCGGTTCTCACGGTCACCCCACCGAGCACGGCCTGGACCGCGACCCCGGCGAGCACGATCCAGGCCGGCACCACGAGGTCCCGACGGCTTCCGGCCCAGCGCCACACGGCAAACACAGAGGCCACCGCCGCGATGCTCACGACGCTGGTCAGGGTTCGGTTGCCGAACTCGATGTACCGGTGCCAGCCCTCCGCCTGATGTGGCACAGGCGTGTACGAGCCCGGGACGCACTGCGGCCAGGTGGGGCAGCCGAGTCCGCTGCCGGTGAGGCGCACCAGCCCACCGGTGACCACGATGAGCACCTCGACCACCAGGTTGGCCAGGAGGATCCGCCGGAGCCACGGGTGCCCGGAGACAGCGCGGGCCGGGGCCTGGGCCGACGTCGAGGCGGGTGCGGCGGTCACGCCATGAGGGTACGTCTCCGGTGGAACCCTGAGGCCGTTGGGGGAGTCACCTCGTGGTGCCGGTCCCGGTTCTCTGGCTGACTGGCGCCATGGACGGTGGACGGCGGGTTCAGGTGGCACTCGGGTATGCCGCGTTGCTCTCGCTGGCCGTCGTGACGCAACGCCCTTCGTGGCTGCTGGCGATGCTCGTCGTCGCGTCGGCGTGGAGCGCCGTAGGGGTCGTCGCTCAGTCGCCCCAGCGGAAGAAGCGTCGCGCCAGCAGGGTGGCGGCCAGGCCCCACGCTGCCAGCACCGCCCAGTCCCCCAGCCTCACCTGGCCCGCGACCAGCGCTGCGCGCAGGCTGTCCCCCAAGGCTCCGGAGGGCATGAGCTCCACGACCGGCGCCAGGCGTCCCGGGAGCTCCGTGCCTGGGACGACGACTCCGCCGAGGGCCAGCAGACCCAGCCAGACGAGGTTGGCCAGTGCCAGCACACCTTCGGCTCGGACCGTGCCGGCCAGCAGAAGGGCGAGTGCCACGAACGCCCAGGTGCCGAGCAGGATGGCGGCGAGTGCCGCGGGGATGCCGCCAAGGTGGGGCTCCCACCCCAGCACGGCACCGAGGACGACGATGGCCAGCAGCTGCAGCGCCACGACCGACAGCACCGCGGCCGCCTTGGCCAGCAGCAGGCCGGTGCGCCCCAGGGGGGAGGCCCCGAGCAGCCGGAGCACGCCGTAACGCCGGTCGAACCCGGTCGAGATCGCCTGGCCGGTGAACGCGGAGGAGATGACACACAGTGCAAGGACGCCCGGTACGGCGAGGTCCACCCGGCGGCCGTCACCCAGCGACACGGCCTCGGAGTGGACGAGGCCGACGAGAACCGCGGCCGGAAGGACCAGGGCCACCAGGAGCTGCTCGCCGTTGCGCATCAGGGTGCCGGTCTCGAAGCGCGCCTGGGACAGCACCCGGTGCAGCCCCGGCGCGGCCGCGCCCCGAGAGGCGGCCGCCGACGCGGGGGAGGGCGCCGAGCGTGCCGGGTCCGGGGCGGACCTCATGCCACCGACCGCCCGGTGAGGGCGAAGTAGCGGTCCTCGAGCCGGCCACCGTGAGTGACCTCCGCGAGGGTGCCCTCCGCGACGACGTGGCCTCGGGCGACGACGACGATGTGGTCGGCGAGCCGCTCGGCCTCCTCGAAGGAGTGGGTGGTCAGCACCACGGCACTGCCCGCCGTCGCTGTGGACCGCACGAGGTCCCAGACCTCGAGCCTGGCGTGGGGATCGAGCCCGGCACTCGGCTCGTCGAGGAACGCGACCTCGGGCCTGCCCACCAGGGCGGCGGCGAGGGCGACCCGCTGACGCTGCCCTCCGGAGAGCCGACGGATCGAGGTGCCGGCGAACTCGTCGATCCCGAGTCGCTCCACCAGGTCGGCGACCGGTGCAGGACGGGCGTACAGCGTGGCCAGGTGGTGCAGCAGGCGAAGGGGCCGCGCGGCGTTGGGCAGGCCACCGTCCTGGAGCATCACGCCGACCCGGGCTCGGTGGTCCGGTCCCGCGCGCCACGGGTCGACGCCGAGGGTCCTCACCTCACCGGAGTCCGCACGCCGCAGCCCTTCACAGCACTCCACCATCGTGGTCTTGCCTGCGCCGTTCGGGCCGAGGACCGCGGTGATGCGACCAACGTCGGCCTTCCAGCTCGCCCCGTCCAGCGCGGTCACCTGGCCGTATCGCTTGGCGAGTCCGGAGACGGCGACGGCGGGTGGCACGACACGAGTCTAGGTCGGCGAGGGGACCCCTCCGCCGCCGACCCGCGCTGAGGTGGCCCGGCCCCAGAGCCTGGGCAGGCTCCCCATACGCCGGCCTACCTCAGGGACGAACCGTGGAGGCATCGACCCACCCACACCAGGAGCATCCGATGAGCCTCAACGCCCACCCTTACGTCGTTCTCGCCGAGCAGCAGTGGAAGCTGGAGAGCCTCGGCCGGGCCAACATCGCCTCAGACGTCCAGCCGCGCAGTGCCCCCCGCAGCCCGGTCCGTCGGTTGCACTGGTTCTGGGACCGGGTCGCCACGCACGCCCCGCGCCCTGTCTGAGCGCCGTCCTGAGCGCCGTCCTGAGCACTGTCCTCAGCACGGTCCTAAGGATCGCCTGCTGCCTCGCTGAAGCGGCGACCTCGAGATAGGGCAACCGCCTGATGTGGCTGCCCACCTCAGACGACGACCGTGGTGGTCATCACCACGAGAAGGAGCACGAACCATGAGCATCACCGCAGACCCCCTCTTCATCGCAGCAGAGGTGCAGTGGCGCAGGGACAATCTGTCCCGGGGCCTTGACACCGTCGTCGCAGCCAGGCACCACGGCGCTGGCCTGCGTGCAGCCCTGAAGCGGCTTGGTGCGGGCCGGCACGGCACCGGCGACCGCGGCGGTCGTCCCGGGAACGAGCACCCTCGGCGGCGCGACCCGCGACAGGGGCTCCCGCGCACGCCGCGTCCGGCCTGAGCGCCGCGACGATGGCCGCGCCCCGGCTGGAAACCCGCGGCGCCGTGTCCCAGACCTCCGACATAATCGATGCCGTGGGTTTCGAGCGCGGGGCGGCAGGGGCGTTCGTGGGCCGCGAGGCGGAAGCCGCACGGCTGGAGGGGCTGCTCGGCCTCGACGGAGCGTCACGGTCGGCCATGGTGCTGCTGTCGGGGGACGCCGGTATCGGCAAGACCCGACTGCTGTCCGAGATGGTAGCCATCGCCCGGGCGGCGGGTCACGTGGTGCTGGTGGGCCACTGCCTCGGCGAGGCGGGCCAGTCGCTTCCCTACCTGCCGTTCATCGAGGTTCTCGGCCGGCTCGAGGCCGATAGGCCTGAGGTGATCGACCGCCTCGTCGCGGCACACCCAGGGCTGCAGCGGCTGGTACCCGGACGCAGGGGGGACGCAGCCACCCAGGAGGCGTCGCTGGGCATGGCTGACCGAGGCGACCTGGTGGAGGCGGTACACGCGGCGCTGGAGGACCTTGCCGCGGTGGCCCCGGTGCTCCTCGTCGTCGAGGACGTCCACTGGGCCGACCAGTCGTCCCGCGACCTGCTGACCCTCCTGTTCACCCGTGGCTTCTCCGCCCGCGTCAGCGTGGTCGCGTCCTACCGCAGCGACGACCTGCACCGTCGTCATCCCCTGCGCGCGACGCTGGCCCACTGGTCCCGGCTTGCCGAGGTCGAGCGGCTCGACCTCGCACCGCTGCCGGACCAGGCGGTCGGTGAGCTGGTCCGGGGGCTGGCCGCCAGGCAGCTGCCGGAGGAGGAGGTCCTTCGCGTCGTGCAGCGTGCGGAGGGCAACGCGTTCTTCGCCGAGGAGCTCGTTGCCGCCGCCGCGGTTCACCGGGGCGCGGTCGCGGAGGACCTCTCCCGCCTGCTGCTCGTGCGGTTCGACCAGCTCGGCACCGCGGGGCAGCACGTCGTGCGGATGGCCTCGGCGGCCGGGCGGCAGGTCTCGCATCTGCTGTTGGCGGCCGTCGCGGGGCTGGACGTGGCAGAGCTGGACTCGGGCCTGCGCGATGCGGTGGAGCATCACGTGCTCATCCCCTCCGAGAGTGGTGGCTACGCCTTTCGCCATGCCCTGCTCGGCGAGACGGTCTACGACGACCTGCTTCCGGGTGAGCGGGTCCGCGCCCACGACCGGTATGCAGCGGCGCTGGCCGCCGACCGCACCCTCGGCACGTGGGCGGAGCTGGCGCGGCACGCGACGGCCGCTGGACAGCTCGCGCTCGCGCGGGACGCCAGCGTCCAGGCAGGGGACTCGGCGTTGCGGATGGCTGGCCCCGAGGAGGCCTTCCGTCACTTCAGCCAGGCGTTGGCCCTCAAGCCGGAGACCGAGGACGACCTCGACTCCATCACGCTGCGAGCTGCGGCAGCCGCGACCGCGGTCGGCCGCCAGCTGAAGGCCCTCGAGCTCGTCGAGGCCCGACTCGCCCGGCGCAGCCCGGACGCATCGCCGGCAGGCAGGGCGGAGCTGCTCGCCGCGCTGGCCGCGACAGCGAGGATCACCGAGAGCACCCTGGACACGCTGGCCGCCACGAAGGAGGGGCTCGGGCTGCTGGACGGGGTCGACGATCCGCACCCCCAGACCCGGGCGCGGCTGCTGGGGGCTCGGGTGCAGGCCCTGGCCGACCGCGGCCGCGACGAGGAGGCACTCAGTGCCGTCGACGATGCCGTGGGCGCGGCGGAGCTCGCCGGTCTCCCGGACGTGGCGGACGAGGTGCGGGTCGTGTCGGCCCGCATCCTGGAGCGCGCCGGGGATCCCGAAGGCTCCCGCCGGACCCTCGAGCGCATCATCGCCACCTCGCGGGCCCCGGGGGACCCCGCGGAGGTCCGCGCCTACCACCACCTGGGCTGGCTGCACCACCGGGCCGGACGGCTCGACGAGGCGGTGGACGTCTACCGGCGGGGGGTGGACCGTGCCCGCGGCGCGGGTCGTCCATGGGCGCCGTACGCGTTCGACGGGCGGCTGCTCGCCGGCATCGCCGCATATGAACGGGGTCGCTGGGAGGATGCGCTCGAGATCCTCGACGTCCACGGGGAGGCTCCGCCAGAACCCGCGGGCTCGCTTCTGGTGGGCGCTCGGATGTACGTGGCGGCCGGGAGGGGACAGCTGGAAGCCGTCACAGGGGTCGAGCTGACCCGTCCGTGGTGGGAGAGCGAGGGGCTCGTGGCCCTGCTCGTCGGGAGCGCCGCCGTGGACCTTTTCGGCCAGGCGGGCGACCTGCCCGCCGCCATCGCGGTCCACGACGAGGTCGTCGAGCTGCTGACGCGGGTGTGGCACCCGTTGTTCCAGGGGCAGCTGCGGCTCGGCACGCTGCTGCTGGGTCAGCTCGGCAGCCACATCCAGCGCGTTCCGACTGCCGAGCGACCGGCGCTGCTCGACCGGGCCGCACAGCTGGCGCAGTGCTCGCAGGAGGTGTGGGAGCACGCCACCGAGCGCCCCGGCAACGACGGCCCCGAGTCGACTGCCTGGCTCGCGCGGTCCCGGGCGGAGGCCCTCCGGGTCCGCTGGCTGGGCGGCGAGGAGGTCGAGCCGTCCGTCATGGCGTCCGCCTGGCGGGCCGCCGTGGACGCGTTCGACCGCTACGGGCATCCGTACGAGACGGCACGGTCACGGGCCCGGCTGGGCGCGGTGCTGCGCGCCAGCGGTGACCCGGCTGCTGGTCAGGAGCTCAGGGCGGCGCTCGCGGCCGCCCAGGAGCTCGGTGCCGAACCTCTTCGGACCGAGATCAGGACCGGGGCGGGACCGCTGACGCCGACCAGACAGGTGGACCGCCACGGCGAGGCGCTGACCTCTCGCGAGCGCGAGATCCTCGAGCTCGTGGCGCTGGGCCGCAGCAACCGCCAGATCGGCACCCAGCTGTTCATCAGCGCCAAGACGGCCAGCGTCCACGTCTCGAACATCCTGGCGAAGCTCGGGGTGGCCGGCCGCGGGGAGGCAGTGGCGGTGGCTCGCGACAAGGGCCTGCTCGACTGAGCCTCTCCTTCCCGACCGGACTCACGATTTTGTGCGTGTCGCGCGCTCGGGAGCTTCGACACGCACCAAAAACGTGAGTCTGGTCGAGGGCGGTGCGCGGTGTCGAGGGGTGCGGGCGGCGTGTTGAGGGCAGGTTAGGGGGGCCTTGCTTTCGCGTTCGCAGCCCAATTACGTAACATTGGTGTTGTGAATATCGCGGTGTCGACTGGCGAGGCTCCCCTCGCGCTGGAGTCGCGCACCCGGGACCGGGTGCTGCAGGCCATCAGCGAGCGCGGGCCGATCACCGCCGTCGTGCTCGCGGAGGACCTCGGACTGACGGCTCCCGCCGTCCGTCGTCACCTCGAGAACCTCGTGGATGCAGGCCTCATCGCCGAGCGAGAGCCTGCCTCCTCCGGCGCTCACCGTGGTCGCGGCCGTCCGGCCCGCGCCTACGTCGTCAGCGAGGCAGGTCACCAGGCACTGGAGTCGGACTACGACCACCTCGCCACCGAGGCGCTGCGGTTCCTGTCGGCCGAGGCCGGCGACGCGGCGGTCCGCCGGTTCGCCGAGCAGCGCGTTGCCCAGCTCGAGCAGCGGTATGCCGCGCAGCTGGCCGACGTCCACGGCTCCGCGGGTGACCGGGTCGACGCACTGGTGGCTCTGCTGACCCAGGACGGCTTCGCCGCCTCTGCCCGCCCGATGGGCGGGCCGCCGGGAGCCGCGCGCCTCGCCGGCATCCAGCTGTGTCAGGGTCACTGCCCGGTCCAGCACGCGGCACGGGAATTTCCTCAGTTCTGTGACGCTGAGACAGATGCGTTCTCCCGGTTGCTCGGAGTGCACGTCCAGCGGCTGGCGACGCTTGCGCACGGTGACCACGTGTGCACCACCTTCGTCCCGACCAGCACCTTCGTCCCGACCAGCACGGTCGTCGCCCCCGCAGCGGTCGCCGCTCCCGCTGACGCGAGTATCGCCACTGCCACGTCGGCCACGGCCAGGACTGCCCCAATGACTGCCAGCACGACCGCCACTACGACTGCCCCCACCATGGAAGGGTCCACGCGATGAGCACCCACATCGAGGAGCGTAACCCGGGTCTGAAGGACCTCGGTCGCTACGAGTACGGCTGGGCCGACAGCGACACCGCCGGCGCCACCGCCAAGCGCGGCCTCAACGAGGACGTCGTCCGCGACATCTCCGGGCGCAAGAACGAGCCGCAGTGGATGCTCGACCTGCGGCTGAAGTCCCTGCGGCTGTTCGGCAAGAAGCCGATGCCCAGCTGGGGCTCGGACCTGACCGGGATCGACTTCCAGAACATCAAGTACTTCGTGAAGTCGACGGAGAAGCAGGCGACCACCTGGGACGAGCTCCCGGCTGACATCAAGAACACGTACGACAGGCTCGGCATCCCCGAGGCGGAGAAGCAGCGCCTCATCGCGGGGGTCGCAGCCCAGTACGAGTCCGAGGTCGTCTACCACCAGATCCGCGAGGACCTGGAGCAGAAGGGCGTCATCTTCGTCGACACCGACACCGGCCTGCGCGAGCACGAGGACCTGTTCCGCGAGTACTTCGCCTCGGTGATCCCCGCCGGCGACAACAAGTTCGCCGCGCTGAACACGGCCGTGTGGTCCGGTGGCTCGTTCATCTACGTGCCGCCGGGCGTGAATGTCGACATCCCGCTGCAGGCCTACTTCCGGATCAACACCGAGAACATGGGCCAGTTCGAGCGCACCCTGATCATCGCCGACGAGGGCTCGTACGTGCACTATGTCGAAGGCTGCACGGCGCCCATCTACAAGTCGGACTCGCTCCACTCCGCCGTGGTCGAGATCGTCGTGAAGAAGAACGCGCGCGTCCGGTACACGACCATCCAGAACTGGTCGAACAATGTGTACAACCTCGTCACCAAGCGGGCGACCGCGGCCGAGGGGGCGACGATGGAGTGGATCGACGGGAACATCGGCTCGAAGGTCACCATGAAGTACCCCGCCGTGTTCCTGCTCGGCGAGCACGCGCGAGGCGAGACGCTGTCGATCGCCTTCGCGGGCGAGGGGCAGCACCAGGACGCGGGCGCCAAGATGGTGCACGCCGCCCCGCACACCTCGTCCCACATCGTCTCGAAGTCCGTGGCACGAGGCGGCGGGCGGACCTCCTACCGCGGTCTCGTGCAGATCCTGGACGGCGCCTACGGCTCGAAGTCGAACGTCGTCTGCGATGCCCTGCTGGTCGACACCATCAGTCGCTCGGACACCTACCCCTACGTGGACATTCGCGAGGACGACGTGACCATGGGGCACGAGGCCACCGTCTCGAAGGTGTCCGAGGACCAGATGTTCTACCTCATGTCCCGCGGGATGACGGAGGAGGAGGCCATGGCCATGATCGTGCGCGGGTTCGTCGAGCCCATCGCGCGCGAGCTGCCCATGGAGTACGCCCTCGAGCTCAACCGCCTGATCGAGCTGCAGATGGAAGGAGCCGTCGGCTGATGAGCCTTCTGGCCCAGAAGAACCCCTCCGCACCCGGCGCAGCAGCGCATACGGACTCCGCAGCGGCGTTCGTCCCCGACCAGTCACGAGCCGAACGGAAGCGCTCGTACGAGGTCGACGACTTCGCTGTGCCCGGTGGCCGAGAGGAGGACTGGCGGTTCACCCCGGTGGACCGGCTGTCCGCGCTGTTCCACGTGCACCCGACCGACACGGACAGGCTCACCGTCGAGGTGGTCGCCCCCCAGGAGGTGACCACCTCGTCCGTCGAGCCCCGCGCCGCCGGAGTCCTCGTGCCCGCCGACCGGGCCTCCGTCGTCGCCTGGGCGGGCGAGCCGGACGCGACCCGGGTCAGCATCCCCGCGGAGGCGGAGCTCACCGAGCCGGTCCGCATCACCGTCACGGCTCGCGACCTCGCTCGCGTCAACGGCCACCTCGTCATCGACGCCGGCCGACACTCGCGCGCGACCGTGGTGCTGACCCACCGCGGTTCCGCCGAGTGCGGGGCCAACGTGGAGCTCAAGGTCGGGGACGGTGCAGAGCTCACGTTCGTCACGGTCCAGGAGTGGGACGACGACGCCCTGCACCTGACCCAGAACGACGCGGTGATCGGACGCGACGCGCGGCTGCGCCACATCGCGGTCACGCTGGGCGGCAAGGTCGTGCGTGTCTCGACGAACGCCCGCTACTCCGGTCCCGGCGGGTCGTTCGAGGGCCTGGGCGTGTACTTCGCCGACGCGGGACAGCACCAGGAGCACCGGCTCTTCGTCGACCACGAGGCACCGCACTGCCGCTCCAACGTGGAGTACAAGGGGGCGCTCCAGGGCGACACCGCCCACACCGTATGGGTGGGCGACGTCCTGATCCGCGCCAGTGCGGAGGGCACCGACACCTACGAGCTCAACCGCAACCTCGTGCTCACCGACGGGGCGCGGGCGGACTCGGTCCCCAACCTGGAGATCGAGACCGGCGAGATCGTCGGCGCCGGGCACGCCTCGGCCACCGGTCGCTTCGACGACGAGCAGCTGTTCTACCTCCAGGCCCGCGGCATTCCGGAGGACGTCGCCCGCCGCCTGGTGGTGCGCGGCTTCTTCGCGAGCATCGTGGCGCGCATCGGCGTCCCCGAGGTGTCCGAGCACCTGATGGAGGTCATCGACGCCGAGCTGTCCGGGGCCGTCGCGCAGCCGGCGGTGGAGGGCGCGGCATGAGCGCGCAGCCACTGGGTCCCGAGCCACTGAGCGCTGAGGAGACCGACTTCGTGCGGGTGTGCCGGGTCGAGGAGCTGCCCGAGGTCGGCGTGGCCGCGGCTGACATCAACGGCAGGGTCGTGGCGATCGTGCACACCGGCGACGGGTCCATCCACGCCGTCGACGACACCTGCAGCCACGCCAACGTTTCCCTCTCCGAGGGTGAGCTCGACGGCTGCACGCTCGAGTGCTGGCTGCACGGCTCCCGGTTCGACGTCCGCACCGGCGAGCCGTCCGGACCGCCGGCGATTGTGCCCATCAACGTCTATGCCGTGAAGGTCGAGGACGACGAGGTCTACGTCTCCACGACGCCGCAGAACGTCTGAGCCTGGCCGGGGCCACGCCCTGTAAAGCCGAAACCCCCTGATCCCCAGCCTGAACGCCAAGAACCGAGGAACGAGAACCATGTCAACACTGGAAATCCGTGGCCTGACCGTCACCGTCGATGTCGAGGGCGGAGTCAAGGAGATCCTCCGCGGCGTCGACCTGACCGTGCGGTCGGGGGAGACGCACGCGATCATGGGCCCCAACGGCTCCGGCAAGTCCACCCTCGCGTACTCCATCGCCGGCCACCCGAAGTACACCGTGACCGGTGGCACGGTCACCCTCGACGGCGAGGACGTGCTGGCCATGTCGGTCGACGAGCGGGCCCGCGCAGGCGTCTTCCTCGCGATGCAGTACCCGGTCGAGGTGCCTGGCGTCACGGTCAGCAACTTCCTGCGGACCGCCAAGACGGCGGTCGACGGGCAGGCGCCCAAGCTCCGCACCTGGGTCAAGGACGTCAAGGAGGCGATGGGTGCGCTCCGCATGGACCCGGCCTTCGCCGAGCGCAATGTCAACGAGGGGTTCTCCGGCGGGGAGAAGAAGCGCCACGAGATCCTGCAGATGGAGCTGCTCAAGCCCCGCATCGCGGTGCTGGACGAGACCGACTCGGGCCTCGACGTGGATGCGCTGCGGGTCGTGTCCGAGGGGGTCAACCGGGTCAAGGAGAACACCGACGTCGGGGTGCTGCTCATCACGCACTACACACGGATCCTGCGCTACATCAAGCCCGACTACGTCCATGTCTTCGTCGACGGCAGGATCGTCGAGGAGGGCGGTCCCGAGCTGGCCGACCGTCTCGAGGCCGAGGGCTATGACCGCTACGTCGGCGCCCAGGCCTGAGCCGGACCACCGAGCCTGGCCGACCTCATCCGGACCACCGAAGCCCGAGCGACCTACGAGGAGCCCCGTGAGCGACACGCCTTTCAGTGACGGCGAGCTGGCCCGCATCCGGGCGGGCTTCCCGATCCTGTCGAGGACGGTCCGCGACGGGAAGCCGCTCGTCTACCTGGACTCCGGGGCGACGTCACAGCGCTATGCCGGGGCCCTGGACGCCGAGCGCGCCTTCAGCGAGCAGGTGAACGCTGCCGTGCACCGCGGCGCCCACCAGCTGAGCGAGGAGGCGACCGACGCCTACGAGGGCGCCAGGGCCACGGCGGCACGGTTCGTCGGCGGGGCCGCCGACGAGGTGGTCTTCACCAAGAACGCCACCGAGGCGCTCAACCTCGTGGCGTACGGCTTCTCCAACACGGTGGGTGGGCAGGCCAAGGACCCGCGGCTGACCGTGGGAGCGGGCGACGAGATCCTCGTCACCGAGATGGAGCATCACGCCAACCTCGTGCCGTGGCAGGAGCTGGCGCGGCGCACCGGTGCCACCCTGCGCTGGCTCGGCGTCACAGACGAGGGGCGTCTGGACCTGTCCCAGCTCGGGTCCACGCTGACCGAGCGCACCAAGGTCTTCGCTTTCACCCACGTCTCGAACGTGCTCGGCACGGTGAACCCGGTGCGGCGGCTCACGGAGGCGGCGCGGGCTGTCGGAGCCCTCACCGTCCTGGATGCCTGCCAGGCCGCGCCACACCTCGCCCTCGACGTGACTGCCCTCGGGGTGGACTACGCCGCGTTCTCGGGACACAAGATGTTCGGGCCGACCGGCGTCGGTGTGCTGTGGGGCCGGCGTGACCTCCTCGCGGCCATGCCGCCCTTCATCACCGGCGGCTCGATGATCGAGACGGTGACCATGGAGGCCACGACGTACGCGGCGCCGCCGCAGCGCTTCGAGGCAGGTTCGCCGAACTCTGCCCAGGCCGTTGGTCTCGCTGCCGCGATCGACTACCTGGGGGAGCTGGGCCTGGACCGGGTTGCGGCACATGAGCACGCGTTGACCGAGCGGCTGCTCGAGGGCCTGGCCCAACGGCCCTGGGTCCGCGTGGTGGGCCCGACCGGCTCCACCGACCGGGTGGGCGCCGTCTCGTTCGTGGTCGAGGGCGTCCATGCCCACGACGTGGGCCAGGTGCTCGACGACCAGGGTGTGGCCGTCCGGGTCGGGCACCACTGCGCCTGGCCGCTCCACCGACGCATGCGGGCGACCGCTACCGCGCGCGTCAGCGTCGCGGCGTACACCACGCCCGGCGAGGTCGACGCCATGCTCGAGGCGCTGGACCGCGTACCGGCGGTATTCGGAGTGGCGAGCTGATGGACCTCTACCAGGAGCTCATCCTCGAGCACTCGAAGCGACCGCACCACGCCGGCTTGCGTGAGCCGTTCGCAGCTGAGGTGCACCACGTCAACCCCACCTGCGGCGACGAGGTGACCCTGCGCCTCCAGGTCGAGGGGTCGGGCGCGGATGCCGTCGTGCGAGACGTGTCCTACGACTCCCTGGGCTGCTCGATCTCGACGGCGTCCGCCAGCGTGCTGGCCGACGAGGTGATCGGACGCACGGTCGCCGAGGCCCTGACCACGCATCATGCGATGCGGTCGATGCTGACCTCCAAGGGCGCAGACCCCGGCGATGAAGCCGTCATCGGCGACGGGGTGGCGTTCGCCGGAGTCGCCAAGTACCCCGCCCGCGTCAAATGTGCTCTGCTGGGATGGATGGCGTTCATCGACGCGTTGACCCAGGCAGGCATCGACATCGCACCACAGAGGACAAGCCATGGCTGAGACCACGACCGCAACCCCCAACGTCGCCGACATCGAGGAGGCGATGCGTGACGTCGTCGACCCCGAGCTCGGGATCAACGTCGTCGACCTGGGTCTCGTCTACGGCATCACCGTCGACGCGCAGAAGCACGCCGTACTCGACATGACTCTCACCTCTGCGGCGTGCCCGCTGACCGACGTCATCGAGGACCAGACGGCCCAGGCGCTCGAGGGCCTCGTGTCGAGCTACCGGGTCAACTGGGTCTGGATGCCGCCGTGGGGTCCGGACAAGATCACGGACGACGGGCGCGAGCAGCTGCGAGCACTGGGCTTCAACCTCTGAGCCTGCGCGTCGTCGAGGTCGCCCCCGAGCGCCTCGACGGGTGGCTCGAGCGCTTCACCGCGAACAACGACGGGTCGACCGCACCACAACGGATCCGCGAGTGCCAGGACTTCCCGCACGACCCGCTCGGCGTGGTGCTGCTACGCCGCGGAGGGTATGCCGTGGGTCTGGCTCGCGGGCCCTCGTTCGTCGAGTCGAAGGTGGGTACGCGCCACGTCCAGTCCAGGACCGCGGCCGGCGGGTGGTCGCAGCAGAGGTTCGCGCGGCGTCGCGGCAACCAGGCGGACGAGCTGGTCCGTGCGGTGGCCGACCACACGCTTCGCATCCTTCCCCGCGGCATACCGGCCGGACTGGTGGTGGGCGGCGACCGCGCACTGGTGCGAGAGCTGCTCGGCGACGCACGCCTGGACCATCTCGTCGGCCTGCCGCGCCGCGAGCTCTACGACCTGCCTGACCCGCGCAGGTCCGTGCTCGAGGACGCCCTGAGGCGAGGCCGGTCCGTGCGCGTCACCGTGGAGGACGCCTAAAACGGGTGCGGGGAGGGCGGAGCCTGGCTACTCGACGTTGGCGACGCTGAACGTGTCGCACTCGTTGAGGTCGCCCGACCGGTACCCCTGGGTGAACCAGCGCTGCCTGGCCGCGGCGGAGCCGTGGGTCCAGGACTCCGGGCTGACCCTGCCCTGCGTCTTGCGCTGGATGCGGTCGTCGCCCACGGAGGCTGCCGCGGACAGCGCATCCTGAATGTCCTTCTGGGTCAACGGCTTCAGGAACGTCACGCCGTTCCTGTCCTTCGTCTCGGTGGCATGGTTCGCCCAGACACCGCCGAGACAGTCGGCCATGAGCTCGACCCTGACGCTCCCGCTCTGTTGTCCCTGAGGGTCCTGCTGCGCGCGGTCCAGCAGCCCGAGGAGGTCCTGGATGTGGTGGCCGTACTCATGCGCGACGACGTACTCCTGGGCCAGCGGTCCGCCGCTCGAGCCGAACTGGTCGGTGAGGATCTGGAAGAAGCTCGCGTCGATGTAGACCTGCTTGTCCAGCGGGCAGTAGAAGGGCCCGACCTGGTTGGAAGCCGTGCCGCAGGCCGACCGGGTCGAGCCGTTGTAGATGATCGTCTTGGCGGGCGTGTACTGCCGCTGGTACCGCGGCAGCTCCGTAGCCCAGAAGGCGTTCACCGAGTTCACCGTGGCGACCACCCGGCAGGTGTCGCTCCGGTTGGCGTCCGCCCCGGTCTTGCACTGCGCCAGCGCGCCCGGGTCCTCGCTCCCACCAGCCTGCACCTGTCCGCCCTGCGCCTGTCCTGGGCCGGTTCCCGAGCCGTCCGGGAGCGAGCCGGGGTTGATGCCGAAGATGAGTGCGATGACGAGCAGGATGATGCCGCCGATGCCTCCGCCGACCACCATCCCGCCCGGCCCGCCTCCGCCGCCGCCGGACCCGACCTGTGACGTGTCGAGCTGGACGTCGTCGTTGAAGCTCATCTGACCTCCATGGCCGGGGGGCGGGCGGGCGGGCGCCCGGGTGCGAACGTCCTCGCTAGACTAGTGATCTCAGCCCCTGAGCGTCGCAACCGCAATTCGGGCGGTGCGTCCACCTTCCCCGTGTCGATGTCTGGAGTTCTGCCGCCGTGATTGCCGCCAGTGGGATCGAGCTGCGCGCTGGCTCCCGACTCCTCCTCGACGGGGCGACGTTCCGCATCGCCCCGGGCGACCGCGTCGGGCTCGTGGGCCGCAACGGTGCCGGCAAGACGACGCTCACCAAGGTCCTCGCCGGGCAGGGGCAGCCTGCCGCCGGGTCGGTGACCAGCAGTGGCGAGGTCGGCTACCTCCCGCAGGACCCCCGTACCGGCGACCTCCACGTGCTCGCCCGGGACAGGATCCTCTCTGCGCGCGGCCTGGACCGCATCATCACGCAGATGCGCGAGGCGGAGGCAGCGATGGCGAGCGCCGACGAGGAGACGCGCGAGAAGGCGATGCGGCGGTACAGCCGCCTGGAGGGCGAGTTCACCACTCGGGGCGGGTATGCCGCGGAGTCCGAGGCCGCGTCGATCGCCAGCGCGCTGGCACTGGAGGAGCGCATCCTCGGCCAGCCCCTGGCCACCCTGTCGGGTGGCCAGCGCCGGCGCGTCGAGCTGTCCCGCATCCTCTTCTCCGGAGCACAGACCCTGCTCCTGGACGAGCCCACCAACCACCTCGACGCCGACTCCATCGGCTGGCTCCGGGACTACCTCAAGGGCTACCAGGGCGGTCTCGTGGTCATCAGCCACGACGTCGACCTGCTCGACGCGGTGGTGAACCGGGTGTTCCACCTGGACGCCAACCGGGGGGAGCTCGACGTGTACAACGTCGGGTGGAAGCCGTACCTGGTGCAGCGCGAGACCGACGAGCGGCGTCGCAAGCGCGAGCTGGCCAACGCGCAGAAGAAGGCTGCCGCTCTCATGGAGCAGGCCGAGAAGATGCGTGCCAAGGCCACCAAGGCGGTCGCCGCCCAGAACATGATCAAGCGCGCGGAGCGGATGCTGGCCGGCGTGGAGGGGGAGCGGGTGACCGACAAGGTGGCCAAGCTGCGCTTTCCCGAACCGGCGCCCTGCGGGCGCACCCCCTTGCGTGCCACCGGGCTCTCCCGGTCGTACGGCAGCCAGGAGGTCTTCACCGATGTGGACCTCGCTATCGACCGTGGCTCCCGCGTCGTCGTCCTGGGCCTCAACGGCGCCGGCAAGACCACTCTGCTGCGCATGCTGGCCGGCGTGGACAGTCCCGACACCGGCCAGGTCGAACCCGGCCATGGGCTCAAGCTCGGCTACTACGCCCAGGAGCACGAGAACCTCGACGTCAGCCGGTCGGTGCTGGCGAACATGAAGTCGGCGGCGCCGGACTCCTTCGGCGAGACCGATGTTCGCAAGGTCCTCGGCTCCTTCCTGTTCAGCGGCGACGACGTCGACAAGCCGGCCTCGGTGCTCTCGGGAGGCGAGAAGACCCGCCTGTCCCTGGCGATGCTCGTGGTCTCGAGCGCGAACGTCCTGCTCCTCGACGAGCCGACCAACAACCTGGACCCCGCCTCTCGCGAGGAGATCCTGGGGGCGCTGCGGACGTACAAGGGGGCGGTGGTCCTCGTGACCCACGACGAGGGGGCGGTGGAGGCTCTGGAACCCGAGCGCATCCTGCTCCTACCGGACGGCGTCGAGGACCTCTGGGGTCAGGACTACCTGGACCTCATCGCGCTGGCGTAGCCGGCCAAGCCCCGCCACGGCCAGCGGCCCGGCGCAAGCCACCCGCGGCAGCGGCTGCCACCGCTTCCCCGCACCGCGAACGTGCGGGGGCCCCGATCGCCCACCGGTTACGTGGGGATTCGGGTCGGATAATGGACGGTTATGCAATCCATAAGCCGTTCGGCACAATAGACTGCGTGACGCAGACCCCTACCCGCCCCCAGCGCCAGGCTGGGAAGGCTACCGGCGCCTGGGCCGACGGCGACCGCACCCCGCTGAACCCCAACGAGGAGCTCAAGCAGGCCGACGACGGCCTCAACGTGCGGACCCGTATCGAGGAGGTCTACGCCAAGGAGGGCTTCGCGAGCATCCCGGGTGAGGACCTGCGGGGACGGATGCGCTGGTGGGGTCTGTACACCCAGCGCAAGCCCGGCATCGACGGTGGCAAGACCGCCACGCTGGACCCGAGCGAGCTCGACGCCGAGTACTTCATGCTCCGGGTGCGCAGCGACGGAGGCGCGCTGGACGGGGAGCAGCTGCGGACGGTCGCGGGCATCAGCCAGGAGTTCGCCCGCGACACGGCGGACGTCACCGACCGCCAGAACATCCAGCTGCACTGGATCCGGGTGGAGGACGTGCCGGAGATCTGGCGCAGGCTCGAGGCGGTCGGGCTGACCACGGCAGAGGCCTGCGGTGACACGCCACGCGTGATCCTCGGCTCGCCCGTGGCCGGGATCGCCGCGGACGAGGTCATCGACGGCACCCCTGCGATCCGCGAGATCCGCGAGCGCTACATCGGCAGCCCCGAGTTCTCGAACCTGCCGCGGAAGTTCAAGACCGCGGTCTCGGGCAGCCCCAGCCTCGACGTCGCCCACGAGGTGAACGACATCTCCTTCGTCGGCGTGCACCACCCCGACCACGGTCCCGGCTTCGACCTGTGGGTCGGCGGCGGGCTGTCCACGAACCCGATGTTCGCCGAGCGTCTGGGGGCCTGGGTCCCCCTCGCGGAGGTACCGGAGGTCTGGAGAGGCGTCGTCTCCATCTTCCGGGACTACGGCTACCGCCGTCTGCGCAACCGGGCTCGACTGAAGTTCCTCATGGCCGACTGGGGTCCGGCGAAGTTCCGGGACATCCTGGAGACCGAGTACCTCGGCCGGCCGCTGCTGGACGGGCCGGCACCCCAGGCGCCCTCGACGCGTCGGCGCGACCACGTGGGCGTCCACGCGCAGAAGGACGGACGCTTCTGGGTGGGTGTGGCTCCCGTCGCGGGACGGGTCAGCGGGACGGCCCTGGCGGCCGTCGCGGACCTCGCGTCGCGTCACGGCTCCGGTCGGGTCCGCCTGACGGCGCATCAGAAGATCCTCGTGCTCGACGTTCCACAGGCCGAGGTGGCTGCGCTCACGCGCGCGCTGGCCGCCGTGGGGCTCCCGGCCGCGCCGAGCGAGTGGCGGCGCGGGGTGATGGCGTGCACGGGCATCGAGTTCTGCAAGCTTGCCCTGGTCGAGACCAAGGCTCGCGCGCACACCGTGATCGCCGAGATGGAGCGGCGGCTCCCCGACTTCGACGTCCCCTTCTCCATCCACATCAACGGATGCCCGAACTCGTGTGCGCGGACCCAGGTGGCGGACGTGGGGCTCAAGGGCATGGTCCAGACGGACGACGAGGGCAACCTGGTCGAGATCTTCCAGGTGCACCTGGGCGGGGGGCTGGGCAGCGAGCCACAGCTTGCGCGCAAGACCCGCGCGCTCAAGGTCCGTGCGCAGGACCTTCCCGAGTACGTCGAGCGGCTGGCCGGCCGCTTCCTCGAGCAGCGCGAGGCCCAGGAGTCCTTCGCCCACTGGGCCCACCGCGCGGACGAGGGCGACCTGCGGTGACGGACACGGGACGGCTGTCGTCAGCCGCGATCTACTACTGCCCGTTCTGCGCCGAGGAGGACCTCCGGCCGGTGGAGGATCCGCAGGGCGCCTGGCGGTGCACCGCCTGCGCGCGCGTCTTCACCGTGTCGCTCGAGGCAGTTGACGCCGCGCACATCCCCGGGCGGCTGCGGGAGCAGGCCGCGCTCGAGAAGGCCCACCTCGAGCACGCCGAGTCGCACAAGGAGACGACATCATGACCGCTGTCACGCAGACGCGCTCGGCGCAGGAGCTGCGCACGCTGGCCGACGAGGCCGCCGCCCGGTTCACCGGACTGGAGGCGGCCGCCGAGGACGCGCCGGGCGGACGGACCGCATACGCGACCCGGGTGGAGCTGGCGCGAGAGGCGTTGCGATGGGCGGCCGAGACCTTCGGCGACAAGCTCACGGTCGCCTCATCGATGGGGGACGAGGTGCTGGTGCACCTGGTCGGCACGACCATCGAGGGCGCTGACGTCTTCTTCCTCGACACCGGGTACCACTTCGCCGAGACCCTCGGCACCCGGGACGCCTACCAGGCCATGCTGCCGTTGAGGATCCGGACCATCCTGCCCCTGCTCACCGTGCCGCAGCAGGACGCCCAGTACGGCGAGAAGCTGCACGACCGCGACCCCGACCAGTGCTGCGCGATGCGCAAGGTGGAACCGCTCAACCGGGCGCTGTCGACCCACCAGGCCTGGGTGACCGGCATGCGCCGGGCCGACGCCCCCACGAGGACCGACATCGGCCTGGTCGGCTGGGACGAGCGCAGGCAGATGGTCAAGCTCAACCCCATCGCCGCGTGGAGCGACGAGGACGTGGACCGGTATGTCGCGGAGCACCAGGTGTTCCTCAACCCCCTGCGGCAGGAGGGCTACACGTCCATCGGCTGCGCTCCCTGCACTCGTGCGGTGGCTCCTGGGGAAGACGCGAGAGCCGGCCGCTGGGCCGGCAAGGACAAGACCGAATGCGGGTTGCACACATGACCACGACAGCCGTCACCAACACCGCCACGGCGCTGCCGGCGCAGTACACCCTGGACCACCTGGACCACCTGGAGTCAGAGGCGATCCACATCTTCCGCGAGGTGGCCGGGGAGTTCGAGCGGCCGGTGATCCTGTTCAGCGGGGGCAAGGACTCCGTCGTGATGGTGCACCTGGCGCTCAAGGCGTTCGCACCGGCTGCACTGCCCTTCGCCCTGCTTCATGTCGACACCGGGCACAACTTCCCGGAGGTGCTCGAGTACCGCGACGCGACCGTGGCGCGGCTGGGCGTGCGGCTCGTCGTGGCGCAGGTCCAGGACTACATCGACGACGGGCGCCTGCGCGAGCGGGCGGACGGCACGCGCAACCCGCTCCAGACGGTCCCTCTGCTCGACGCGATCGAGGCGGGCAAGTTCGACGCCGTGTTCGGTGGCGGTCGCCGCGACGAGGAGAAGGCGCGGGCCAAGGAGCGCGTCTTCAGCCTGCGCGACTCCTTCGGAGCCTGGGACCCGCGACGTCAGCGTCCTGAGCTCTGGGACCTCTACAACGGCAGGCACGCCCCCGGCGAGCACGTGCGGGTCTTCCCGTTGTCCAACTGGACCGAGCTGGATGTCTGGCGCTACATCGAGCGCGAAGGCATCGCCCTGCCGGACCTCTACTACGCCCACGAGCGGGACGTCTTCCAGCGCGACGGCATGTGGCTCTCGGCGGGGGAGTGGGGCGGACCTCGCCAGCACGAGACCGTGGAGGCGCGGCGGGTCCGCTACCGGACCGTCGGGGACATGAGCTGCACCGGCGCCGTGGACTCCCAGGCGGTCGACGTCGCAGGCGTCATCCGGGAGCTGGCCGGCTCGCGACTGACCGAGCGCGGGGCCACGCGTGCGGACGACCGGCTGTCCGAGGCGGCCATGGAAGACCGCAAGAAGCAGGGGTACTTCTGATGACGACGACCCACGCCCAGCCGGCAGCGCACGCCTCCGGGCTGCCGACCGGCCGGCGACACGACCTGCTCCGCCTGGCGACGGCAGGGTCGGTCGACGACGGCAAGTCCACCCTGGTCGGCCGGCTCCTGTACGACACCAAGTCGGTTCTCGCCGACCAGCTCGACGCCGTCGAGCGGGTCAGCCGCGAGCGCGGGCTCGACGTCGCGGACCTCGCCCTGCTGACCGACGGCCTGCGGGCCGAGCGCGAGCAGGGCATCACCATCGACGTCGCCTACCGCTACTTCTCCACCGCCACGCGGTCCTATGTCCTCGCGGACACCCCGGGGCATGTGCAGTACACCCGCAACATGGTCACGGGGGCGTCGACGGCCGAGCTGGCGCTCATCCTTATCGACGCCCGCCATGGCGTCGTCGAGCAGACCCGGCGCCACCTGGCGGTCACCGGGCTGCTCGGGGTGCGGCACGTCGCCGTGGCCGTGAACAAGATGGACCTCGTCGACTGGGACCACGCCCGGTTCGAGGAGATCGTCGCGGAGTTCCGCCGGCACGCCGCGCGGTTCGGCATCGACGACGTCGTCGCCGTCCCGGTCTCGGCCCTGTTCGGCGACAACGTGGTCGACCGGTCCGACCGGGCGCCGTGGTACGCGGGACCGACCCTGCTGGAGCATCTGGAGGCGGTCCCCGTGGGGACGGACCCCTCCACCCAGCCGTTCCGGCTGCCGGTGCAGCATGTCATCCGGCCACAGAGTGCCCAGCACCGCGACTACCGCGGGTATGCGGGGCGCTTGGCCTCCGGCGTGGTGCGACCGGGTGACGAGGTGGTGGTCCTGCCTGCGGGGCGGCGCACCACCGTCAGCGGCATCGACCGCGCCCGGGCGGACGGCACCATCGAGTCGCTCGAGGTCGCCTTCGCGCCCCAGTCGGTGGTGCTGCGGCTGGCCGAAGACATCGACGTCAGCCGTGGGGACCTGCTCGCCGCGGCCGACACTCCAGGCCTGGTCACCCGCTCACTGTCCGGAACCGTGGCCGTGCTCTCCGACCGGCCGGTCCGTCACCGTGACCGCGTCCTGGTCCGGGTGGGGACGCGTACGGTCCGCGCCCTCGTCGAGGACGTGGTGGACCAGCTCGACATCGAGACGATGGAACAGCGCACGGCCCCCGATGGACTGGCCCTCAACGCGATCGGGAGGGTGCGCATCAAGCTCGCCGAGGACGTGGCCATCGACGACTACCGCGCCCTCCGTCGGACCGGGGCGTTCCTGCTCATCGACGACAGTGACGGCTCCACTCTGGCTGCCGGCATGGCGGACGCACCTGACCGCAGCGCCGGCGAGGGCATCTGATGGCCCGCCCGGCGTACTCGCTGACCCTCGACCTCGAAGGCCGACGGGTGGTCGTCGTGGGGGGCGGCCCGGTCGCCGCACGCCGCGCGCAGGGGCTGCTCGCGGCGGGAGCCGCCGTGCAGGTCGTCGCGCCCTGGGTCTGCGAGGACGTCCAGCAGCTGGTGGACGATGGCCGGGTCCGTTGGGAGCAGCGCGAGTATGTCGCGGGAGACCTGCTCACACCGGAACCCGCCTGGCTCGTCCAGACGGCCACGGGCGACCCGGCCGTGGACGCCCAGGTGGCTCGCGAGGCGGCTGCTGCGCGGATCTGGTGCGTGCAGGCAGGGGACGGCCGGGCGTCCAGCGCCTGGACCCCCGCGGTCGCCAGGGGAGCGGCCGGATCGCCGGCGGAGGGGATCACCGTGGCGGTGTCCGCAGCGGGTGACCCACGTCGTGCCATGGCTGTGCGCGACGCCGTCTCGGCCGCTCTGGACAGCGGTACGCTGCCGGTCCGTGGGACCCGCCGCACCCCGGAGCCAGGTGGCAGTGACCACGTCGCCGGACGCGTCGCTCTGGTCGGGGGCGGCCCAGGAGCGGAGGACCTGATCACCGTGCGCGGCAGGGCGCTGCTTGCCGCGGCGGACGTCGTGGTGGCGGACCGGCTGGGACCACGCGGCCTGCTCCGCGACCTCGCGGCTGAGGTCGAGGTGGTCGACGTCGGCAAGACCCCCGGGAACCACCCGGTCAGCCAGCAGCGGATCAACGAGCTGCTCGTCCATCACGCCCGGCTCGGCAGACGCGTCGTCCGGCTCAAGGGTGGCGACCCCTTCGTCCTGGGACGGGGTGGTGAGGAGGCGCTCTACTGCGTCCGACATGGGGTCGCGGTGGAGGTCGTGCCCGGCGTCACCTCCGCCGTGTCCGTCCCCGCTGCGGCGGGGATCCCGGTGACGCATCGAGGCATCACCGCCTCCTTCGTGGTGGCCTCCGCCCATGACGGTGCAGACGACGTGCTCCGAGCGGCGGCTGACGCGGCACCCGACGCCACGCTCGTCCTGCTCATGGGCGTCACGGGTCTGGAGCGGACCGCGAAGGCCCTCGTCGCCGCCGGCCGTCCGGAGAGCACGCCTGTCGCCCTCGTGGAGCGGGGGTGGACCGCCGACCAGCGCACCACCACGACGACGTTGGGTCGCGCCGCCGCAGACGCACGAGCCGCAGGGGTGCGCGCGCCCGCTGTCGTCGTGGTGGGCGAGGTCGTCGGCGTGCGTGCCGCACTCGGCGACCTCGCGGGAGTAGCGTCCGGCGGGTGAGCTCCGACCCCGACATCGTCCTGCTGGCCCATGGTTCGCCGGACCCCCGCCACGCTCGGGGGGTGCAGGCCCTCGCGGGTCGCGTCCAGTCCCTGGTGCCCCACCGGCCCGTGCACACTGCGTACCTCGACCACCACGCACCCAGCCCGACCGAGACGGCGGCGGTGCTCGGGGACCGCGCCGTCGTGGTCCCCGTCCTGCTGACCCCCGCGTTCCACGCGAAGGTGGACGTTCCCGAGGCGGTCGGGGTGATGCTTCGCCGGTCCGGCGCCGAGGTGGCCCTTGCGGCCTCGCTGGGACCGCACGAGCTCTTGCTGGACGGTGTGGACGAGCTGCTGGCCGCGGCGGGGCTAGCGCCGAACCGGCACACCGCTGTGGTCCTGTATGCCGCCGGGTCGAGCGACAGCGAGGCGGTGGCCACGGTGGCCCGCACCGTGGCGCAGCACCCCCGACAGGGCTGGGGCGCCTGGGGCGTGGCCGCCCTGGACGGGGGCGCGACCCTCGACCAGGTGCTGCGGACGCTGCCGGACGAGGTGGAACGGACCGTGGCGGTGTCGTTCATGGTCGCCGAGGGTGTGCTGCGCGACCGGATGGCCCAGGAGTGCGGACGCGCCGGCGTGCGGATGGTGCCCGGAGCCCTCGCGCACACCGAGGCGGTGGCACGACTGGTCCTGCGTCGCGCCGACAGCGTGCCCGCGTGAGCGGGCCCGTGTGAGCGCGCCCGACGACCTGCCCACGGACCCCAGCGACGAGCCCCCCGACCACGCTTCCGACCGTGACCGGCCGCACCCGCACCTGCGGCTCCATCGTGACGGGCTCGTCCTGACGGTCACGCTGGACAACGTGCCGCGACGCAACGCCCAGACGCCGAGCCTCTGGCGGGCCCTGGCGTCCGTGGCGGCGTCGCTGGATCCGGCGGTGCGCGTCGTCGTCCTGCGCGGCAACGGCCCGTCCTTCTCCGCGGGGCTGGATCGTGGGCTGCTGTCGGCCGACGGCGTCGAAGGGGAGCCGGACCTGTTGGCCCTCGCCGCCGCCGGAGCCGAGGCGGCGGAGGCGATGATCGCCGAGTTCCAGCAGGGCTTCGCGAGGTGGGGCGAGGTGCCGGCAGTGGTGGTGGCTTCGGTGCAGGGGCACGCGATCGGGGCGGGCCTCCAGCTCGCGCTCGCCGCGGACCTGCGAGTCGTGGCCGACGACGTGCAGCTCGGCATGCGGGAGACGTCGTTGGGGCTCGTGCCGGACCTGGCCGGCACGCAGCCGCTCGTCTCCCTGGTCGGGCTCGGCCGGGCGCTGGAGATCTGTGCCACCGGCCGGTTCGTCGGGGCTGCGGAGGCAGTGGCGATCGGCCTTGCGAACGTGGCCGTGCCCGCGGCGGACCTCGAGGCCGCGACGAGGGACCTCGTGGCCGGCCTGCTGTCCGCGCCGAACGCCGCCCTCCGTGAGCTGAAGCCGTTGCTCCGGGCCGCCGTCGGCGCCGACCCGGGCTCCCAGCTGCAGCGTGAGAGACAGGCTCAGGCCCGGCTCCTGCGGGCACTGGCCGCCTCGGCTGTCAGTGGCCGCGGTGAGGATGGGAATGCCGGCGGGTAGCTACCGCGTTGCCACGGCGTGAGTGAAGGAGTGGTCGCGTGAGCATGTCGGGCTGGATGGCGATGCGGTCGTTGACCCGCGACGACTCCGTCAAGGACCGCAAGCTCGCCCCCGGCACCGCCCGCAGGGTGATGGGCTACGCACAACCGTTCCGTCGCGAGATCGCGCTCTTCGTGGTGCTCGTCGTGGTGGACTCGGCCCTGGTGGTCGCCACGCCGCTGCTCCTCAAGGAGCTCATCGACCGTGGCATCACCCCCCGCGACCGCGGGGTCGTCATCGACCTGGCGCTCATCGTCGCGGCGCTGGCCGTCGGGGACGGGATCCTGACGCTCGTCGAGCGGTGGTACTCGAGCCGGATCGGCGAGGGGCTCATCTACTCCCTGCGGACCCAGGTCTTCGCGCATGTCCTGCGCCAGCCCATCGCCTTCTTCACCCGGGCCCAGACCGGTGCCCTGGTCAGCAGGCTCAACAGCGACGTCATCGGAGCGCAGCAGGCGTTCACGTCGGTCCTGTCGAGCGTCGTGAGCAACGTCGTGTCGCTGGCGCTCATCATCGGCACCATGGCGACCCTCTCCTGGCAGCTCACGGCCGCCTCCCTGGCCCTGGTGCCGTTCTTCCTCCTCCCGGCCCGGTACATGGGCAAGCGGCTCGCAGGCCTGACCCACGCCCAGATGGGCCTCAACGCCGACCTCGGGTCGCGGATGACCGAGCGCTTCAACGTCGCCGGGGCGCTGCTCGTCAAGCTCTTCGGCGACCCGCAGCGTGAGGACCGTGAGTACTCCGGGCAGGCGGCCGGGGTGCGCGACATGGGCGTCAAGATCGCGTTGAACCGCAGCGTGTTCTTCGTGGCGCTGACCCTCGTCGCCTCGCTGGCCACCGCGATGGTCTACGGCCTCGGAGGGCTGATGGCGGTGAGTGGCTCACTGACCGTCGGTACGTTGCTCGCCCTCACCGCGCTGCTCGCGCGGCTGTACGGTCCGCTCACCTCGCTGTCCAACGTGCGGGTCGACGTCATGACGGCACTCGTCTCCTTCGAGCGGGTCTTCGAGGTCCTCGACCTGAAGCCGCTGGTGACGCAGAGCCCGAGTGCGCGGCCAGTGCCGGCCGGACCGGTCAGGGTCGAGGTGGAAGGCGTCGCCTTCCGCTACCCCTCGGCGGACGAGGTCTCCCTGGCGTCCCTGGAGAGCGTGGCGGCGGGGGACCGCAAGGGCTCCGGCGCGGTGCTGCTCGACGTGGACTTCGAGGTGCTGCCCGGACAGCTCGTCGCGCTCGTGGGTCCCAGTGGTGCCGGCAAGTCCACCATCACGGCCCTGCTCGCGCGGCTGTACGACCCGAGCGCCGGAGCGGTCCGGATCAACGGGCTCGACCTTCGGGAGGCGACCCTGGAGTCGGTGGCCCGGACAGTTGGCATGGTGACCCAGGAGGCGCACCTCTTCCACGACACCATCCGCGCCAACCTCCTCTACGCGGCACCGCAGGCCACCGAGCCCGAGCTTGTCGAGGCTCTGAAGGCGGCCCAGGTGTGGTCGCTGGTCAGCGCCCTGCCGGAGGGGCTCGACACGGTGGTCGGCGACCGGGGTCACCGGCTGTCCGGCGGCGAGAAGCAGCGACTGGCTCTGGCCCGGCTGCTGCTGAAGGGTCCTGGGCTGCTCGTCCTCGACGAGGCGACCGCCCACCTGGACAGCGAGTCGGAGGCGGCCGTCCAGCGGGCCCTCGACACGGCGCTCCACGGCCGCACCGCGGTGGTCATCGCCCACCGCCTGTCCACGGTGCGAGGGGCCGACCAGATCCTCGTCGTCGACCAGGGCCGCATCGTCGAGCGCGGCACCCACCGCGAGCTGATGGCCGCTGGTGGCCTCTACAGCGACCTCTACACGACGCAGTTCGCCGACCAGGAGTCCGACATCCCCGCATGACTGCGGGGGTGTCCAGCTCGTGCGCGAGGACTCAGGCGTCCTCCTCGTCCCAGATGCGTACCTTCCGGGCAGCGGGGACCAGGCTCGCGCCCGGCTCCAACGCCTTCCCCTCCCGGTACTCACGGCGGGCGCCGAACCAGACCAGCACGAACCCGCCGGCCATCGCAGCCCACCACTGGAACGCGTAGGCCTGATGCGGGCCCAGGTCTGTGTCGGGCGCCTCCAGGGGCGTGGGGCGAGGCGGCGACGTCCCGTCGGGCCGGCGTTCCACCTCGAGCACCACGTAGCCGCCCAGTAGCGGTCTCCCGACCTGCCGGCTCGCCTCCTGGAGGTTGATGCTGGCCAGCTGTCCCGCGGGCGGCCTGCGTCCGAGGGACGGTTCCGATCGCCTGAGCCACCCTGTGACCGTGACGGCGTCGGATGGCGCCGGCGGGACCTGCGGTGGCGTCTCGGCGGTCTTGGCGTTCACCACCCATCCTCGGTCGACGAGCACGGTGGAGCCCTGGTCGTCGACCAGCGGGACCAGCACCTCGTATCCGTAGGTACCTTCGAACGGTCGGTTGCGCACCAGCAGGGTCTGGCTCCCGGCATACCGGCCGTGCATCGTGACGCGCGTCCACTCCAGGGCGAGCGGAAGGGGTGCGGCGCCCAGGACGTCCTCCACCGGCCGCGGCCGGGCGTCGTAGTGGGCATGGATGCGGTCGGCCCGAGCCGCCTTGGCCTCGTACCGATGCCACTGCCACCGCCCCAGGAAGAAGGCCGCGACGGCGAACGCCAGGGCTACGGCAAGGGCGCCCAGCCACCGTCGCGATATGAGCACCCTTAGCACCGGATCACGGTACCCGGCTTAGGCTGGTGTCCATGACCGGCCTGCCGTTCCCTCGCGTGCGCGAGCTGAGCCCTGCTCCGGCGGGCCTGGCGGGGCTCCCCGACCAGCTCGGCCGGGTCGCGCGCGACCTACGGGTCTCCGTCACGGACCGGTGCAACCTTCGGTGCCGTTACTGCATGCCTGCCGAGGGGCTGCCCTGGCTGGCGAAACCGGAGATGCTGACCGACGACGAGCTGGTCCGGGTGGTGGGCGTCTTCGTGCGCCTGGGGGTCCGGCAGGTGCGGCTGACCGGCGGGGAGCCGTTGTTGCGCAGGTCCCTCGTGGACGTCGTCCGCCGGATCGCCGAGCTGCGGCCGCGCCCACGCATCGCCATGACGACGAACGGCATCGGCCTGGACCGCCTGGCGCAGCCGCTCGCCGCGGCCGGGCTGGACCGGGTGAACGTCAGTCTGGACACCATCGACGCCGAGGAGTTCGCCGACCTCACCCGCCGCGACCGGCTGCACGACGTGGAAGCGGGCCTGAAGGCCGCGTCGCAGGCCGGGCTCGTGCCGGTGAAGGTGAACGCGGTGGCCATGCGTGGCATCAACGACCGCTCGGTTGCGCAGCTGTTGCAGTGGTGCCTGGACCGGGGGTACGAGCTGCGCTTCATCGAGCAGATGCCGCTCGACGCCCAGCACGGGTGGGACGCCTCCACGATGGTCTCGGCCGCGGAGGTTCGGGAGCGGCTGGCGGAGCGGTTCGAGCTCACGGCGCTCCCCGAGTCCGACCGGGGCAGCGCCCCGGCGGAGCGGTTCCTGGTCGACGGCGGGCCGCAGACCGTGGGCATCATCGCCAGCGTCACAGCCCCCTTCTGTGCCGCCTGCGACCGCACCAGGCTCACGGCCGACGGCCAGGTCCGCAACTGCCTCTTCTCCCAGCGGGAGACCGACCTTCGCGGCCCCCTGCGCGACGGCGCGGACGACGACCAGCTGGCCCGGCTCATCCAGGGCGAGATGTGGCGCAAGGCGCCGGGCCACGGGATCGGCTCGGCCGACTTCGTCCAGCCCGACCGGCCGATGTCTGCCATCGGCGGCTGAGGACCAGAACACAGCAGGTCGGCGGCTCAGCCGGCAGTCGCGGGAATGGCGTCCGCCGGCACCGTCTCGACGAGGAACCCGCGGACCGACAGGAAGTCGCCCAGGGACGTCCGGTGGTCGTCGCAGGCGAGCCAGACCTTACGCCGCTGCGGATCGTGGAGGGACGGGTTGTTCCACAGGTGCGCCCAGGTGGCCGACGCGCGACAGCCCTTGGCGCTGCAGAGCAGAGAGCTCATCAGCGCTCGAGCTGGTCGGGGCCGTCGCCGTGGGGCGTCACGGGTGCAGAGCTCCCCGGCGGGCGCGGTCGGACAGCGTTCGCCATCACGACGGCGACATACGGCAGGACGACAGCGGCGACAGCGAACGAGCCCCACACCCACCAGGGCGCTCCTGCCGTGGCGGTGACGACCGCGAGGACGAAGCACACCGTCCGGATCCCCATCGTGACGAGGTACCGCCGGATGCGGCCGGACTGCTCCTCGGCCAGCGACGACGGGGCGGAGGTCACCGACTGGACGACCGGTTCGTCGTCGTGGTGGTGGGAGCGGTGCGGCACAGGTCCACGATAGGCGCCTTCGGATGCGGTGTACCGATCGGTAGTCGATAGGGTCGCTCGCGTCGACGACAGCACGGCGGAAGGAGACGCATGACAGCCCGCAACGTCCTGGTCACCGGCGGCAACCGGGGCATCGGGCTGAGCATCGCCACCACCCTCGCGGACGCCGGCCACCAGGTCGTGGTCACGCACCGGTCCGGTGAGCCGCCACAGGGGCTCCAGGGGGTCCGCTGCGAGGTGACGGACACCGCCTCGGTGGACCAGGCCTTCACCGACGCCGAGAGCCTCCTGGGTGCTCCGGTGGACGTTCTGGTGGCGAACGCCGGAGTGACCAGGGACCAGCTCCTCATGAGGATGAGCGACGAGGACTTCGACACCGTTCTGGACACCAACCTGGCCGGCGCCTTCCGCTGCGCCCGTCGTGCGGTCAAGGGGATGATCCGTCAGCGCCGCGGCCGGATCGTCTTCATCTCGAGCGTGGTGGGGCTCTACGGGTCCCCAGGCCAGACCAACTACTCCGCCAGCAAGGCGGGCCTCGTGGGGCTGGCCCGCTCGATCTCCCGTGAGCTCGGCGGTCGTGGCATCACGGCCAACGTGGTGGCCCCGGGCTTCATCGAGACCGACATGACCGCCGATCTGCCCGACGACCGCAAGAAGGCCTACCAGGCCAGCATTCCTGCAGGGCGGTTCGCCCAGCCGGAGGAGGTTGCGGCCGCCGTCCGCTTCCTGGTGTCCGACGACGCGGCATACATCACCGGCGCGGTGATCCCCGTCGACGGCGGCCTCGGCATGGGTCACTGACCCACGACCTCCCTCACCTCACGAGATCGGAGACCCGACCATGCTCCTCGAGGGCAAGAAGCTGCTCGTCACCGGAGTCCTGATGGACTCCTCGATCGCCTTCCACGTGGCCAAGCTGGCACAGGAGCAGGGCGCCGAGGTGGTGCTGACGTCCTTCGGACGCACCATGCGGATCACGCAGACCATCGCCAAGCGCCTGCCCACCACTCCACCGGTGGTAGAGCTCGACGTCACCGACCAGGGCCACCTCGACTCGTTGGCAGAGCGGGTCGGCGAGCACGTGGACCACCTCGACGGGGTGCTGCACTCGATCGGCTTCGCGCCGCAGGGGGCGTTCAACTTCCTGGAGGGCACGTTCGAGGACGTGTCAACGGCGATGCACGCCTCCGCCTACTCCCTCAAGGCTCTCGGGGTCGCCGCCCTGCCCCTGATGCAGGGCGGCGGCAGCATCGTCGGGCTGACCTTCGACGCCAAGTACGCCTGGCCGGTGTACGACTGGATGGGGGTCGCCAAGGCGGCGTTCGAGTCGACGAACCGGTACCTCGCACGTGACTTCGGGCCCAAGGGGATCCGGTGCAACCTCGTCGCGGCCGGCCCCATCCGGACCACGGCCGCGAAGTCGATCCCGGGGTTCCAGACCTTCGAGGACACCTGGGGGCAGCGGGCGCCCCTGGGATGGGACGTCAACAACGCGCTTCCCGCTGCCCAGGCCTGTGTGGCGCTGCTGTCCGACTGGTTCCCCGCCACGACGGCCGAGATCGTGCACGTCGACGGTGGCGTCCACGCGATGGGCCAGTAGGGCACCGTCTCGGTTCTGCCCCCTGCCGCCGTTAGGCTCCCGGCATGACGTCGGAGACCGCTGTCGCCGTGACCGAGATGCGGCTCCTGGAGGGTCCCAACCTCTACTTCGGCAAGCCCGCCACCAAGGTGAGCCTGGAGCTGCCGGGCTACCTGGCAGCACGCGAGGCGTCGCTGTCCGAGCTTGCCCGGCGGATCGGGATGCGAGGCGCGCGCCCGGGCGCCCCAGGGACGGAGCAGCGTCAGCGGTTCGTCATGCGTGTCGTCGAACGAGCAGTACGCCGCGTGGCGACGGCGAGCGGCACCACCCGGCTGGGGGTCCGGACCCGGCCGGGGGGCCTACCGGAAGAGGTCGTCGTCGCGTTCGTGTGGCGCAGGCGGGGACGTGCCCACGCGCTGGGTGCCTCCGTCGCACCCGTCCTCGAGGCGTGGCTGCAGGGACGTGACGTCGTCGAGCAGCAGGCCAGGGCTGTCAGCCAGGCGGAGCCGGGAGACCGCCCTTCCGTCCTGCGCCCCACCATCCCGGTCGTCTCGGTGACGGGGACGAACGGCAAGACGACCACGACCCGCCTGCTGGGCCATATCGGGATGACGGCCGGGCTGCGCACCGCCTGGTCGTCGACCGACGGGATCGTCGTGCAGGGCGAGATGGTGGAGCCGGGGGACTACTCCGGTCCCGCGGGCGCGCGCGGCGTGCTGACCTCGCCGGGGGTCCAGCTGGGCATCCTGGAGACGGCCCGGGGTGGCATGCTGCTCAAGGGGATGGGCGTCTCGTCCAACGACGTCAGCGTGGTGACGAATGTGTCGGCCGACCATCTCGGCATGCAGGGCATCGACACGGTCGACCAGCTCGCCGAGGTGAAGGCGATCGTGACGAAGGCGACGCGCCCGACCGGCTGGGTGGTGCTCAACGGGGACGACCCCCGCGTCTGGGCCATGAGGGCGGGCATCAAGGCGCGTCCTTGGGTGTTCACGCTGCGCGCCGACTCGCCTGCGGTGCGGGAGTCCTTGGACCTCGGGGGCAGGGCCCTCACGATCCTGGACGGGCACCTCACCGTGCTCCAGAACGGTCAGGACCCGGACCGCCTGGTGAGCATCCTCGACGTGCCCGCCACCATGGCGGGGCTCTCGCAGCACAACATGGCCAACGCCCTCGCCGCCACGGCCGCGGCACTCGGGGTGGGGCTGCCCCGGGACGCGGTGGTGAAGGGCCTGCGCACCTTCGTGCCGGACGGCCGGCTCAACCCGGGACGGATGAACACGTACACGCTGCCCCGCCCGGACGGCGGCAGCATCACGGTGATCGTGGACCTGGCCCACAACGAGGCCGGCCTCGAGGCGCTGCTCGACGTCGCCCGCGGCCTGACGGCATCCGGCGGGCAGGTGCACCTCGGTCTGGGGCTGGCCGGTGACCGCACGGACGACCTCCTCGAGGCCATGGGCGAGCTCGCGGGCCTGCGCGCCGACCGCGTGGTGGCCGCCCACAAGGCTCACTACCTGCGCGGACGGACGATGCAGGATCTCGAGCAGCATCTGCGGGCAGGGCTCGCGCGCGCGGGCGTCTCGGACATCGAGTCCTACGGCACCGAGCTCGCGGGGCTGCAGGCCCTCGTCCCGGGAGCCGCCGACGGCGATGTCGTCGCGTTGATGTGCCACGCCGAGAGGGCGCAGGTCATCGAGTGGCTGGAGTCGCAGGGGGCGACCGCCGACGGGCCGCAGGACATCCGGCGCAAGGTCGTCGCCTCACGCGGGGAGCACGAGCTCGAGGCCGCCATTGCCGAGGTCTGGCAGCTCGGCGAGGACCAGGCCCGCGTAGAGGCTGCCGCGGCGCTGCACCGGCGGCATCCGTCGGACGGTCGCCTGATGTACGAGCTGGCCTGCGCGCTCGACGCCGCCGGCAAGGAGCATGACGCGATCCCGCTCTACCGGGAGTGCTTGGCGACAGGGCTGCGCGAGCCGCACCGGCACCGCGCGAGGATCCAGCTCGCCTCCAGCCTGCGGGTCACCGGTCAGCCGGAGGCCGCCTACGAGCTCCTCACCGAGCTGAGCGGCGAGCGCCCGGGCAGCGCGGCCGTGGCGGCGTTCCGCGCGCTGGCTGCGGTCGACATCGGCCGCGCCGACCAGGCCGTGGCCGACCTCGTCGACACGCTGCTCCACCACGCCGGCGACGAGGACACCCTGAGCTACCAGCGGGCCCTGCACGCGTATGCCGAGGAGCTGCGTCCCCGCTGACGTCCGGGACCGGCTCTGGTCGGTCAGACGGTGGCCGAGTCGCTCTCGGGAACGGCCGCCTCGTCACCGGACTGCTGGGCCTCGGACTGCAGCTCCGCCGGGTCGAGGTCGGGATCTCCGGTGCCCTCTGGGTTGTGCGCGCCGGCCTGCGCCGAGTGGGTGAGCTGCTCCAGCTCCGCCAGCACCTCCGCGTGCTGGTCGACGCAGAGCACCACGACGTCCCCAGGGTTGGCCCTCGCCATGCAGTGTCGGACCGCCTCCACCTCGTTCAGGACGGTCTCCACCTGCCGGCACCGCACGCCCTCCTTTCCGATCTCACCCTTGGCGCCTTCGGCGATGAGGGCAGCGGTCTGGCCGGCCGGTCGACCGCGCAGCCGCTGGTCCTCGCGGACGACGACCACGTCGAAGTGGTGCGCCGCGATTGCCCCGAGCTCACGCATGTCGTCGTCACGGCGGTCACCGGCCGTGGACACCATGCCGATGCGCGAGACCTTCCCGAGGTCGCTCTGCCCCGTCTTCTGGGCGGCATACCCGTCCACGAACTCGCCGAGCACCCGCATACCGGGCGCGTTGTGGCAGTAGTCGACGAAGACGTCGACGTTGTGGACGTTGACGAGGTTCATCCGTCCCGGCGACAGGTAGTACGAGGTCGTGAAGGTCCGCAGTCCCTGACGGATCTCGTGCAGTCCCGCGCCCGCCGCGAAGGCCGCACCGGCCGCCGCCATGGCGTTCGCCACGTTGAACTTCGCAGTGCCTCCGAACGTGGACGGCAGCAGGTGGGTCCACGCCAGCTGCATGGACCGCCTGCCGTGCTTGATGACGATCATGTCGCCGCGGTCCGTCGGCTCGAGCACCACGGCCCGGCCCCCTCGTCGGCAGGCCTCCTCGATGAACTCGCGCACGGGGGTCCCGGGCGGCTGCAAGGAGAACCAGACGATCCCGCCGGAACAGCGGCGCCGCATCCTCCGGACGAGGGCGTCATCGGCGTTGAGCACCGCGAAACCGCTGCGGGGCACCGCCTCCACGACGACAGCCTTGACGTCGGCGAGCTGCTCGAGGGTGTCGATCCCCTTCATGCCGAGGTGGTCGGGGGCGACATTGGTGACGACCGCGACGTCGTTGCGGTCATAGCCCAGCCCCTCGCGCAGGATCCCGCCACGCGCCACCTCCATGACGGCGAAGTCCACCCTGGGGTTCTGCAGGACCATCCGGGCCGAGCGGGGCCCTGAGGCGTCGGCCTTGTAGACGAGCCGCTCGTCGATGACGATCCCGTCGGTGGAGGTCATGCCGACCTTGCGGCCGATCCCCTTGAAGATGTGGGCGATCATCCGCGACGTCGTCGTCTTGCCGTTGGTCCCGGTCACCGCGACGATCGGGACCCGGGAGGGGGAGCCGGGCGGGAAGAGCAGGTCGACGACCGGCTTGGCGATGAACTGCGGCTCACCGACGGTCGGATGGGTATGCATCCGGAACCCCGGTGCCGCGTTGACCTCACAGATGGCGCCGCCCGTCTCACGCACCGGCGAGGCGATGTCGGGGCAGATGAAGTCGATGCCCGCGACGTCGAGACCGATCATGCGGGCCGCCTCCTCGGCGATCTCCACGTTGTCGGGGTGCGCGTCGAAGGTCCGGTCCACGGAGATCCCGCCGGTCGACATGTTGCCGGTCAGGGCCAGCTTGACCATCTGCCCCTCGGGCGCCACGTCCTCCATGGTGAGGCCCTGGTCGCGGACGAGCCGCTCGGCCGCCGCGTCGACCCTGATCCGGGTCAGCACCTTCTCGTGCCCGACACCGCGACGCGGGTCGGCGTTCGTGATGTCGACCAGCTCGGCCACCGTATGGGTGCCGTCACCCACCACGTGGGCCGGCACCCGCTCGGCGATGGCCTGCATCCGTCCGCCGACGATGAGGCAGCGGTAGTCGCGGCCGGTGACGAAGGACTCGACGATCACCGGGCCACGGCGGGACTCCTCCTGCGCCGTGGCGAACCCGTCACGTACCTCGTCGTCGGACTGCAGGTTCAGGCAGACACCACGTCCGTGGTTGCCGTCGAGCGGCTTGACGACGACGGGGAAGCCGATCCGCCGCGCGGCCGCCACGGCGCCTTCCGCGCTACGGACCGTCTCCTGCTTGGGGACCGGCAGCCCGGCGGACGCCAGCAACCGTGTCGTCATGTCCTTGTCGCTGGCGATGTCGACCGCCAGTGCCCCGGTCTTGGATGTCATGGTGGCCCGGATGCGCTGTGCGTGGACGCCTTGGCCGAGCTGCACCAGCGACGCGGCGTTGAGCCGGATGTAGGGGATGTCCCGGGCCACCGCCTCCTCGAGGATGGCGGCGGTGGAGGGCCCGAACGCGGTCCGTTGCGCCCGTCGCAAGAACGCCTCGAGCTCGTCGGGGAAGTCGAAGCCCTCTTCGGCCTGGACCAGATGGTTCACCAGCCGCACGGCGAGCTCGCCCGCGGCGAGCCCGACCGTCTCGTCGGTGTAGTCGTAGATGACGTTGTACCGGCCGGCGTGGCCCTTCACGGCCCGGGTCTTGCCACGGCGCAGGTCGTGCCCGGCCTCCTGCTGAAGCTGCAGTGCAACGTGCTCCGCAACATGGCCCAGCCAGGTGCCGTCGCGGAGACGTTCGACGAAGCCGCCCTTGACCCCTCGCGAGCAGGTGTGGTTCTTCAGACCGGGCAGCAGGTCCACCAGCGCGTCGGTGAACCCGTCCAGGGAGTCGCTCGGGTACCCCTCGAGGACTCCAAGGTCGACCACGAGGTGGATCGCGGGGTTGTAGGACCAGATGTTCCCACCGCGGTAGACCCGTGACTCGACGATCCGCAGGTCCGGAGCAGGCGGTCCCGTCGGGGTGGGGCGATCAGCCATCGGTACTCCTAGCGGTCGGACATGCGAGGCGGCTGGTCAGGCCTTGGCCGAGGCCAGGGCCACGGTGACGTCCGGGTGCTTCTCGACGAACTCCACGAGCCGCACCTCGGCGAGGTCGAACGTACTGCCTGCCGGAAGCGAATGCACCACTGCACCGGAGACCATCAGGGGCGCACCTCGGCGGGCATCCGGCGCGTCCGACGTCGCGGCGCGGCAGTCCAGGACGAACACGGCACCGGAGCCGTGCACGGTGAACGTCCTGCGGTCCCGGACCTCGATCGCGGTGTCCTCGTCGATGCCGACGCCGATGAGGTTGGGGGAGGCGGCGACCATGGACATCAGCCGTCCGTACCGCGACCGCTGGGCGAAGTGCTGGTCGATGATGACCCCTTCGAGCAGGCCCAGCCCGGCACTGAGCTGGCTGTGCCGCTGGCGGGGCGTGATGCCCTCGTCGCCCATGGAGATCATGAATCGGCTCATGATGGAGGCGCCGGCCGAGGTTCCCGCGATGACGGCTCCCCGCTCGTGAGCGCGATGCAGGGCGTCTCCCAGCGGCGTGCCGGGGAACCGCTGGCTCAGCCTGAGCTGGCTGCCGCCGCTCATGAAGATCCCCGTCGCGGCGTCCAGCAGGTCGACGGACTCCTGGGAGTAGGCGTCGGTCCGGCTCTGCGGGTTCACGACGATGGGTGCCGGGGCCCCCAGCCTGGTGAAGACGTCCGTGTAGGCCTCACCCACCTGGGCCTGGAAGGACGACGCTGTGGGAATCAGCACGATGATGGACCGGCGTCCGCCCGCAAGCCGTACGAAGCGGCGCAGGACCGTCGCCTTGCCGACGCGGTCCTCCGCTCCACCGATGATGAAGAGGGTGGGCGTGCTCCGTCTCGTTGCTGCCATCACGTCAGCCTAGGAGTCACGCGGTGGCCAGGGGCGGAGCGGGGGTCGGCGTGCCGTCAGCCTCGTCGGCCTCCTCGATCTCCTCGCGGGTGATTCCGAGGAGGTAGAGGACCGCGTCGAGGTAGGGCACCGTGACCGCGGTGTCCGCCTGCTCGCGGACCACCGGCTTGGCGTTGAAGGCGACGCCCATTCCCGCGGCCTCCAGCATGTCCAGGTCGTTCGCGCCGTCCCCGATGGCAACAGTGCGGGAAAGGGGAAGGCCGGCTTCCTCGGCGAACCGCCTCAGGGCCTGCGCCTTGCCGGCGCGGTCCACGACGTCCCCGACGACGCGCCCGGTGAGGAGGCCGTCGCGCACCTCGAGACTGTTGGCATGGGCATGGTCGATGTCCAGCTCCCGCGCGAGGTCCCCGACGATCTCGATGAACCCGCCGGACACCACCGCGACCGTGAACCCCAGGCGCTTGAGCGTCCGCACCAGCGTCCTGGCTCCCGGGGTGAACCGCACCGCGGCACGGACGTCGTCGAGAACCGAGACGGGTAGACCCCGCAGCGCCGCCACCCGCTCCCGCAGGCTCTCCGCGAAGTCCAGCTCGCCGCGCATCGCTGCCTCGGTCACCGCGGCGACCTCGGCCTGCCGTCCCGCGTGGCTGGCGAGCAGCTCGATGACCTCGTCCTGGATGAGGGTGGAGTCGACGTCCATGACGACCAGGCGGCGGCCGCGACGCGCGAGCCCCCCGGCGGCAACGGCGATGTCGATGCCGTGGACCGCAGACTCCAGCGCGAGCTCCCGGCGCAGCAGGTCGACGTCGGCGCCCGAGACGTCGAGCTCCAGGGTCGTCACGGGGTACCGGGAGAGGCGACGGATCCGGTCGATGTTGGCGCCGTGGGAGGCGATCCGCGCGGTCACGGCGGCGACTCCGCTGGCGCGCAGGGGTGCGCCGAGGACGACGACCGCTGCCCGGCCTGTGCGACGCCGTCTCGTGTCACCCGTGCCGCTCTTGATCTTGACCTTGAGGTCGAGGGACTTCGCGACCGACTGGACCACGCCGCGCAGCCGGTCCTGGGCCCCTCCGGTCAGCAGCATGGCCAGCGTCAGATGTCCGCGGACCACGACCTGCTCCAGGTCCAGCACCTCCGCGCCCACGTCTGCGATGGCGTCGAAGAACGCGCTGGTGACGCCGGGGCGGTCCTCACCGCTGATCGTGACGAGCAGCGACTCGGCGTCCTCGGTGGTCGGCTCGGGCACGACGCCACGATATCGACGCTCTCAGGGGCCGCTGTGCTGAGTCTCGCCATACGGTTGTCGTGCCACTCTTCGAGATTCGAACAGTCGCTGTGCTGCCGGCGGAACATCCATGCGGTCCCGCCGGTGAGCCGGCCGGATCGGGCGGCGCCCTCGGGCCGGCCGGCCGGCTCAGGCGCCCCTGCGGGAGTCCCGCCAGTCGACCAGCTCGCGCAGTGGCGCCAGGTCGTACTTCGGACCGCCTATTCCCACAGTGAACAGGCGCGTGCCGACCTCATACAGTGCCTCGGCGCCGCTGGCGTAGTCCGGGACGTCCTCGCGGTGCCGACCTGGCCGCGGTGAGACGCCGGCCGAGCGCTCGATCTCACCAGGGTCGCGGCCGACCTTGGCGCACCACTCGTCGAGGACCTGATGCTTGTGCGCGATGGTCTGGGCGTCCCCGAAGCCGTGCCAGATCGACGCGTGCTCGGCGACGATCCGAAGGGTCTTGCGCTCCCCACCACCGCCGATCAGCACCGGGATGTCGCGGGTCGGTGGTGGGTTGAGCCTGGTCCACCTGTCCCGGATCAGCGGAAGGTCGCGGGCCAGGGCGTTCAGGCGTCCACCGGCCGTGCCGAACTCGTAGCCGTACTCGTCATAGTCCTTCTCGAACCAGCCGGAGCCGATGCCCAGGATCAGCCGACCACCGCTGATGTGGTCGACCGTCCGGGCCATGTCGGCGAGCAGCTGCGGGTTCCGGTAGCTGTTGCAGGTGACCAGTGCACCGATCTCCACGCGTTCGGTCGCCTCGGCCCAGGCGCCGAGCATCGTCCAGCACTCGAAGTGAGCGCCGTCGGGCTGGCCGTAGAGCGGGTAGAAGTGGTCCCAGTTGAACACCACGTCTGCACCGATCTCCTCGGCCTCTGCGCAGGCGCGCCGGATCGCCGCGTACTCGGCATGCTGAGGCTGGAGCTGCACCCCGACCCGCACCGGCCGGTCTGCTGCCGTCATAGCGGGACCTTCTGGAACTTCGCCACCACAGTCAGTCCTGACTCGGTCACCATGAACCCTCTCTCCTTGTCGTGCTCGTGGTCTACGCCGATCTCCGCGCCGTCCGGCACGAGGACGCCCTTGTCGATGATCGCCCTGGTGATCGTGCAGCCGCGTCCGACCTCGACGCCGTCGAGCAGGACGCTGTCGTCGATGGTGGTGCCGCTGTGGATGTGGCACCTCGGCGACAACACCGAGTTGGTGACGGTCGCACCAGAGATGACCACGCCAGGGGAGACGGCGGAGTTGTGCGCCTCGCCGAACTTTCCGGCAGCGCCGTGGACGAGCTTGGCAGGCGCAAAGGGCCCGTAGTCGGTGTAGATGGGCCACTCGTAGTTGTAGAGGTTGAACACCGGATGGATCGAGACGAGGTCCATGTGCGCATCCCAGTACGAGTCCATGGTGCCGACATCGCGCCAGTAGGCCTGGTCGCGCTCGGTGGCCCCGGGAATGATGTTGTCCTTGAAGTCGTAGACATAGCCGCGACCTTCCTCGACGAACGCGGGCACGATGTCGCCACCCATGTCGTGCTTGCTTCCCGGACGCGCGTCGTCCTGGGTGACGGCGTCCACCAGCACGTCCGAGTCGAAGACGTAGTTCCCCATGGAGGCCAGCACCTCCTGCGGTGAGTCCGGCAGTCCCTTGGGCTCCTTCGGCTTCTCCAGGAACGCACCGATCTTGCGGTGGTCCGAGCCGTCCACCTCGATGACCCCGAACTGGTCGGCGAGGGAGATGGGCTGGCGGATCGCGGCCACGGTGACGCCTGCAGCGGTCTCGATGTGCTGGGTGACCATCTGGGAGAAGTCCATGCGGTAGACGTGGTCGGCGCCCACCACCACGACGATGTCCGGCTGCTCGTCGTGGATCAGGTTCAGGCTCTGGAAGATCGCGTTCGCCGAGCCGAGGTACCAGTTCTTGTCGATGCGCTGCTGCGCGGGGACCGGCGCGACGTAGTTGCCGAGCATGTTGGACATGCGCCACGTCTTCGTGACGTGCCGGTCGAGACTGTGCGACTTGTACTGGGTTAGCACGACGACCTTGAGGTAGCCCGAGTTCACGACGTTGCTGAGCGCGAAGTCGATGAGCCGGTAGATGCCCCCGAAGGGGACCGCCGGTTTGGCTCGGTCGGCCGTCAGCGGCATCAGCCGCTTCCCCTCGCCGCCTGCCAGGACGATCGCCAGCACCTGGGGTCCACCCGATCGGTACGCCATGCTCAGACCCTAGGGACTGACAGGCCCCGCGGCGACCCCACCAGGCGGCCAATCTCACGCTGGGCTGCGCCGCACCTGCACCTGGCCCGCCGCTGCGCCCCTCGCGGCGGCACCACGGCCGGGCTAGTCTCACGGACGTGAGAGTGGACATCCTGACCAAGGAGTACCCGCCCAACATCTACGGTGGCGCGGGCGTCCACGTGGCCGAGCTGGTCCGGGCGTTGCGCGAGCGCGGTGACATCGACACCAGGGTGCGCGCCTTCGGTGAGCCGGTGGCCGAGGAGGGCACCTCGGGGTATGCCGACCTACCGGGCCTGGCGGAGGCGAACGCCGCCGTGAGGACGATGGGCGTGGACCTCTCGATGGCCGGCGACTGCGTCGGGGCGGACCTCGTCCACTCGCACACGTGGTACGCCAACTTCGGCGGCCACGTGGCGTCACTGCTGGGCGGGATGCCGCATGTCGTGACCGCACACTCGTTGGAGCCCATGCGGCCGTGGAAGGCGGAGCAGCTCGGAGGCGGCTACCGCCTGTCGTCGTTCATGGAGCGGACTGCGTACGAGGCGGCGGGCGCCGTGGTCGCCGTGAGCGAGGGCATGCGTCAGGACGTCCTGCGCAGCTACCCGGACATCGACCCGGAGCGCGTGAAGGTGGTGCACAACGGCATCGACTCGCAGCTGTGGCAACGCCATCCCGACGTGGAGACGGTGCGACGGCACGGGGTCGACCCCGACGGCAGGTCCGTCATCTTCGTCGGCCGCATCACTCGGCAGAAGGGCCTGCCGTACCTGCTTCGGGCGGCGGCCGAGCTCCCACCCGACGTGCAGCTGGTGCTGTGCGCCGGGGCGCCCGACACCCCGGAGATCCTCGCCGAGGTCGAAGGGCTGATGGACCAGCTCAAGTCGGGCCGCGACGGCGTGGTGTGGATTCCCGAGATGCTTCCACGCAACGAGGTCGTCGCGCTCCTGTCCGCAGCGACCGTGTTCGCCTGCCCCTCCATCTACGAGCCCCTGGGCATCGTCAACCTCGAGGCCATGGCGTGCGAGCTGCCAGTGGTCGCCACGGCCACGGGCGGCATCCCGGAGGTCGTGGTCGACGGCGAGACCGGATGGCTCGTGCCCATCGACCAGAAGCAGGACGGCAGCGGGATCCCGCTCGACCCGGACCGCTTCGTCAGCGACCTCGCGGGCGCGCTCACCGACGCCGTGAGCGACGTCTCGCGGGCGGAGCAGCTGGGGCAGGCAGGCCGCCGCCGGGCGGTCGAGGAGTTCTCCTGGGCGAGCATCGGCGAACAGACCAGCCAGGTCTACCTCGACGTCCTCGACCGGTCGGCCGTCGGCTGACACACCTGGTCCAGGCCGTGCCTGCTACCCCTGGGTCAGCCTGGTCGCCATCCGGCCACCACCGCGCAGGCCGCGTTCGTGGCATCCGCGAGAGCCCGGTCGGCCGCGCGCTGTAGACGGCGCAACACGGTGTTGCGGGCCATGGCAGCTGCCGCGGTCAGTGACCCGTCGCCGGCGGCGAGAGCCACGTCCACCACCGCGCCGACCGTCCCCGCCAGCGCGATGACGCGAGCCGCCCTGCCCGGCAGACCGGCCGGCAGGCCCCAGCGACCCCCCAGCGAGGCGTCCGCCAGCTCCCGTGCGGCGCCGCCCGAGAACGGCTGTCCTCCCACCGCCTCGAGCGAGCGTGTGGCGTCCGCGAGCTCCTCTCGCAGGTGACGCTCGAGCTGTGACGCCTCCAGGGCCTCGACGCGGTGCCGGGGGACAGGGTCCGCGTCGTAGGCCGCCCAGTCGACCCGAGTGCCGGTGTCGAGGCCTCCTCGATGCTCATGGCCGAAGGTCGAGAACCTGGGCACGAGCATGCCGCCGAGGCCCGCGACGTAGACACACTCTCCTTCCGACGCCGCCGCGCCGAGCGCCTCCGCAGAAGCGCCCGGCATGGCGGTCAGGTCACCCGCCGCCGGCAGGGCAACCAGCAGCGCCTGCTCGCCCAGCTCATGCCACAGCGACAGCCGGCCCAGGTCACCCGAGACGTGGTCGACGTCCTGCATGGCGAGCCGTACGGCGTCCTCCACCGACCCGCCGGTCGCCCAGGCGTGCGTTGTCCACAGCGAAAGACGCACAGACGCAGGCAGTTCGGGCACCGCGTCATGCTAAGCCGATAGGGTCCGGTGGCATGAGTGACGTCCTTGAGTTCGCCGGGGTGACCGTGGTCCGGGGCCAGACGACGCTGCTCGACGACGTCACCTGGGAGGTGGAGGAGGGGCAGCGCTGGGTCATCCTCGGCCCGAACGGCGCCGGGAAGACGACGCTGCTGCAGCTGGCGGCCGGCCGGATGCACCCGACGTCCGGAGTCGCTGGTGTGCTCTCCGAGGTACTGGGAGCGGTGGACGTCTTCGAGCTGAGGCCGCGGATCGGGCTGGCGTCCGCGGCTCTCGCCGAGCGCATACCGGGTGACGAGGCAGTCCACAACGTGGTGGTCACCGCGTCGTACGGCGTGGTGGGCCGCTGGCGGGAGTCGTACGACACCTTCGACCATGTGCGGGCCGCCGAGCTGCTCAAGGCCCTGGGCGCCGACCACCTGGCCGACCGCAGCTACGGCACCCTCTCGGAGGGTGAGCGGAAGCGCGTGCAGATCGCACGGGCCCTGATGACCGATCCGGAGCTGTTGCTGCTGGACGAGCCGGCCGCCGGCCTGGACCTGGGTGGCCGCGAGGACCTCGTCCGCCGTCTGGGGGAGCTGGCCGCAGACGTCGACGCTCCCGCGCTGGTCCTCGTGACGCACCACGTCGAGGAGATCCCGCCGAGCTTCACGGACGTCCTGCTCCTGCGCGACGGCAAGGTCGTGGCCCAGGGACCGCTGGAGATCACGCTGACGGAGGGCAACCTTTCGGCGACCTTCGGCATGCCGCTCGAGCTCGAGCGTCGTGGCGGCCGGTGGACGGCGCGTGCCCGCGTCGGCGCGGGAACGGTTGCCGCGGCCGCGGCGTCATAGAGATAGCTGACGAGGGAGGAACGCGATGGAGTGGTTCTCGGAGAACCCGTGGGTGGCCTGGCTGGGTGTGGCGCTGGTTCTGGTCGCGATCGAGGCCGCCTCGGTGGACTTCGTCTTCCTCATGATCGCGGGAGGTGCGGTCGCTGGAGCGGCCACCGCCGCGGTGGGTGCCGGCTTCGCCGCCCAGGTCCTGGTCGCGGTGGTCGTCGCGGTCGTCCTCGTGTTCGTGGTTCGTCCGCCCATCAAGCGTCACTTCATGGTGCCCGCCGGAACGGGCGGGATCGGTGCGGCGAGCCTCGTCGGTCGCACGGCCTGGGTGCTCCAGCCGGTGACCGAGACGGCGGGCCGTATCAAGCTCAACGGCGAGACGTGGTCTGCGCGCACCCGCGACGCAGGCACGGTGTGTGAGCCCGGGCAACAGGTCCGGGTCATATCCATCGAGGGGGCCACCGCCATCGTCACCGGCGACGCGGTGGGTCAGAAATCGGAGTAAAAGCATGACTCCTGGCTATGTCGTCCTGCTGGTCCTGGTCGTCCTGGTCCTCATCATCCTGTTCCGGACCATCCGGATCGTCCCGCAGCAGACTGCGCTCATCATCGAGCGGCTGGGTCGGTACTCCAGGACCCTCGAGGGCGGCATCCACTTCCTCGTGCCGTTCGTCGACAAGGTGCGCGCCAACATCGACCTGCGGGAACAGGTGGTGTCATTCCCGCCGCAGCCCGTCATCACGTCCGACAACCTCGTGGTCAACATCGACACCGTCATCTACTACCAGGTGATCGAGGCCAAGTCGGCCGTCTACGAGATCGCCAACTTCATCCAGGGCATCGAGCAGCTCACCGTCACCACGCTGCGCAACGTCATCGGTTCGCTGGACCTCGAGCAGACGCTGACCAGCCGCGACCAGATCAACGCCCAGCTGCGGGGCGTCCTCGACGAGGCGACCGGCAAGTGGGGGATCCGGGTCAACCGGGTCGAGCTGAAGGCCATCGACCCGCCGATGTCGATCCAGGAGTCCATGGAGAAGCAGATGAAGGCCGAGCGTGAACGCCGCGCCATCATCCTCACCGCCGAGGGCGCCAAACAGTCCAACATCCTCACCGCCGAGGGAGAGAAGCAGAGCCAGATCCTGCGGGCCGAGGGCTCGGCCCAGGCGCGCATCCTGGAGGCGCAGGGGCAGGCGCGCGCGATCCAGCAGGTCTTCGACGCGATCCACCGCGGCAAGCCGACCCAGAAGCTGCTGGCCTACCAGTACCTGCAGGTCCTGCCGCAGATCGCCCGCGGCGACGCCAACAAGATGTGGATCATCCCGAGCGAGCTCACCGACGCGCTACGAGGGATCGGCGGAGCACTCGGCGCCGCCGACAAGGGGCCGAGCCCCGACGGCGGCGACGGCGAGGAGTGGGTCGACCCGGGAGAGCTCGCGGACGCGTTCGACGACACCGTGCTCGAGGACCCGGCACAGGCGCTGGCCGAGGCGCGAGGTATGGCGGGCAAGGCCAGCCAGGAGGCGACCGAGCACGCGGCACCGGTGCAGCGGGTGCAGCCCGCGCCGAGACCACCGGTCGACGCGGTGCCCGAGTACGAGTCGCCGGTCTCCGCGCCTGCCACCATGGCTGACACCGCTTCCGGCACGCCAGCCGACCCCGTTGCGCCGACCGAACCGATCGCACCCTTCGAGGGTGAGGGGCCGCCCAAGCCGCCGACGGCGTAGGCCACGAGGGACACCGCGCGTCGCCCGCGCGGCATCCTGAATGGAGCGGCGCGGGCCACCTCGTTAGGGTTGCCCGGTGTCCGTCCTAGAAGCCGTGGGCGTGCTGGTGGCGGGAATGGCGGCCGGCACGATCAACACCGTCGTCGGCTCCGGCACGTTGATCACGTTTCCGACGCTGCTCTTCTTCGGCTACCCGCCGGTGGTGGCCAACGTGTCCAACACGGTGGGTCTCGTGGCGGGCGGGGTGACGGCCGTGCATGGCTACCGCGGCGAGCTGGAGGGCTCGAGGCGGACGCTGACCCGGCTTGCCCCCGCCTCGCTGGTGGGCGGCGTGATCGGTGCCGTGCTGCTCCTCGTACTCCCACCAGAGGCGTTCCAGGCCATCGTCCCCGTGCTGATCGCGCTCGGCCTTGCACTGGTAGTACTCGGCCCAACGCTCCAGCGTCGGGCGGCGGCCAGACACGAGGCAGGTATCCCTCCGGCTGCCTGGAACGGTCCCGCCCTGACCGGCGGAGTCCTGGTGGCCGGAGTGTACGGGGGCTACTTCGGGGCGGCCCAGGGAGTGATCCTCATGGGGCTGCTGAGCGCACTGTCGAGTGAGCCGATCCAGCGCCTCAACGGGTTCAAGAACGTGCTCGGCACCATCGTCAACGCCGTGGCGGCAGCCACGTTCATGCTCGTCGCCTGGGAACGGATCGACTGGCTGGTCGCGCTGCTCATCGGCGTCGGCGCCTTCGTCGGTGGGCTCCTCGGGGCCAGGGTCGGGCGGAGGCTGCCACCCCTGGCGCTGCGTACGGTGATCATCCTCGTCGGGCTCGTCGGCATCACGAAGATCATCTGGTTCAGCTGAGCACGACCTGGGACTGAGCCTGCGTGGTGGGTGCTCTAGCCTGCTCGCCGTGCCGATCCCCATCGAGACTCCCACCGACGAGCGACTCGCGGACTACGTGTCGCTCACCGACGTCGCGCTGCGCCGGCGTACGGAGCCGGAGCGCGGCCTCTACATCGCGGAGTCGGAGAAGGTCATCCGCCGGGCGCTGTCCGCGGGTCATCGACCGCGCAGCTACCTGATGGCACCGCGCTGGCTCACGGATCTGGCTGACCTGGTCGGCGAGGCAGAGGAGTCCGGCGTCCCGGTGTTCGTGGGGCAGCCCGAGGTGATCGAGCAGCTGACGGGCTTCCATCTCCATCGCGGCGCCCTGGCCTCGATGCACCGTCCGGTCCTGCCGTCCTTGGACGAGATCCTCGACAGCGCCCGCCGGGTGCTGGTCCTGGAGGACATCGTGGACCACACGAACGTCGGCGCCGTGTTCCGGTCTGCCGCGGCGCTCGGGGTCGACGTCGTCCTCGTGACGCCCCGGTGCGCCGATCCCTTGTACCGCAGGGCGGTCCGTGTCTCGATGGGCACGGTGTTCCAGGTGCCGTGGACGCGTATCGGCCCCTGGCCCGCCGGTATCGCCGACCTGCGTCGGCTCGGGTTCACGGTGGCCACCCTCGCCTTGGCGGCGGACGCCGTCAGCCTGGACGAGCTGGCGGCCGCGCCGCCGGACCGGTTGGCGCTGGTGCTGGGCACCGAGGGCGACGGCCTGTCCCATCGCACCCTCGCAGCGGCAGACCTGACCGTGACCATCCCCATGGCCGGCGGCGTGGACTCCCTCAACGTCGCCGCCGCCGGTGCCGTGGCTGCCTGGGCCCTTCGAACGTCCGCCGAGTGTTAGCCCTGAGCCGACCAGTCCTTAGCCGACCAGCCGGTCAGCCGACCAGCCGTCAGCCCACCAGCCGCTGGACGAGGCCGGCCAGCTCGGCGGCGGGGTCTGCCGTCAGTCCACCGTGCACCGGCCCCGGCTGGACGACCGTGCTCCGCGGTGCACTGAGCCAGCCGAAGCGACGTCCCAGGCTGCCCAGGTTCGGCAGGCCGCCGCCGGTGTCCCCACGGCATACCCGGCAGACCGTCTCCAGGGCCTCGCCCACCTCGGTGGCATCGAGATCGGGCGCCAACACGCTGAGGCGAGCGCTATCGACGTGGTACTCCGCCTCGAGGTAGTCGGCGCTCTGGGAGTACAGCACCACGCCGACGTTGAGGAACTCCTCGCGCTCCACGCGGGGAACGCACCGCAGGACGACGTACTGGTACCCGTACAGGCTCACGGCGCACCCCCCGGCAGCCATACCTCGACGGTCTCCAGCCGCGCAAGGAGGTGCTCCCGGTAGGCGGCGCGTACCGCGTGAGGGCTGTCCAGCCCTGGTGCGCTCTCCAGCCACGCGTCGGGAACCTCCTCCGTCACGCTGTCGAGCAGGCCGGGGACCTGCGTCGCCAGGCGCGAATGCGCCTCGCGGACGTCACCGGCGACGTCTCGAAGGACGTGCGTGCTGGCGTCGAACGGCTGCGCGGCGAAACGCTCGGGTCGCGCGCCTCGACCGGGCCACGAGTGGTGGAAGTACAGCGCTGCTCCGTGGTCGATGAGCCACGGCCGCCGGTGCCAGACCAGCAGGTTGGGGTTGCTCCACGTCCGGTCCACGTTGGCCGTGAAGGCGTCGAGCCAGAGAATCTCGGCAGCCGTCTGCGGGTCCGGTGGGCGTGAGCCGTCGTACCCGAAGGAGCCGGGCAGGAAGTCGATGCCGAGGTTCAGGCCCAGGCTGGCGGTCAGCAGGTCCTGGACCTCTTCGTCCGCCTCGTACTTGGCGATCGGCGCCTGGAGGTCGACGACCGCGAGACGGGGGACGTTCAGCCCCAGCGCGCGCGCCAGCTCACCGACGAGCACCTCGGCGACCAGGACCTTCAGACCCTGACCGGCTCCGCGAAACTTCAGCACATAGGTGCCGAGGTCGTCGGCCTCGACGATGCCCGGCAGCGAGCCACCCTCCTTGAGGGGGGTCACGTACCGAGTCGCGGTGATCTCGTCGAGCACGGGCGCCAGCCTAGGGCGTCGCCCTTGGCGAACCGCCCGCGAGGTCAGGAGTCGCCGACGGTGACCGCCTCTGCCTCCAGCGGGCTGTCGGCGGCCTCGGCTCCGTGCCCCGGCTGCGCGTCGATCGACAGGATGTCACGGCGTGCGGTGAGCAGCACGAGCACGCCCAGCACTACGGCGCCCGAGCCCACCCAGAACGGCACGTGGATGGACCGTTCGCCGAGCTTTCCGGCCAGCCATGGGGCGACCGCCCCACCTCCGAACCGGACGAAGCTGTAGGCGGCCGAGGCGACCCCTCGTTCCACCGGCGACACCTTCATCACCGTCTCCGTGATCAAGGTGTTGTTGATGCCCAGGAAGGCTCCGGCCAGGATGACCCCGACCACGAGAACCGGCTTGTGCTCCGTCTCCACCGCCATGACCGCGAGGATCACGGCGAACCCGAGCAGTGCACCGACGACCCCCGGCAGGGTCCCGACACGGCGCTGCAGCCGCGGCGCGACGACAACGGAGGTGAAGGCGAGCAGCAGGCCCCAGCCGAAGAAGACCAGCCCCACCTGGTGGGCGCCCATGGCGAGCGGGAACGGGGTGAACGCCAGGAGGGTGAAGAAGCCGAAGTTGTAGAGCAGCGCGGTCAGTCCCACCGTCAGCAGCCCCCGGTGGGACAGGGCTCGCAGCGGCGCGGTGATGCTGCTGCGACGGCCGGTCGGTGGGGTGGCCGGCAACGTGAAGACGATCGCGACGACCGCGACGGCCATGAGGGCGGAGACGCCCCAGAAGGGCCAGCGCCAGGAGTGGCCGCCGAGCCATCCACCGAGCAGCGGCCCGGCTGCGATGCCGACGCCCAGGGCGGCCTCGTACAGGATGATGGCCTGGCCGACGGAGCCGCGGGCCGCGCTCACGATCGTGGCCAGGGCCGTGGCGATGAAGAGCGCGTTGCCCAGCCCCCACACGGCGCGGAAGGCGACGATCCCGCCGACCGAGTCCTGTGCACCGGCGAGACCCGCTCCGACGATGATGACCAGCAGGCCGAGCAGCAGGGTGCGCTTGGCGCCCGCTCGGCTCGACACCCAGCCCGTGACGAGCATGGCGACGCCCATGACCGCCATGTAGCTGGTGAAGAGCAGGGAGACCTGGGACGCGGTCGCCCCGAGGTCGTCCGCGATGGGCTTCAGGATGGGGTCGACGAGGCCGATGCCCATGAAGGCGATGACACAGGCGAAGGCCACAGACCAGACGGTCTTGGGTTGGCGCCACATGAGAGGTTCAGGCTTCCTTTCGGAGGGTGGGGGTGGTCGAGACCGGGACCGGATGGACCAGGGACTCCATGACCGTGATGGCCTCGCGCAGGACGGCGATGTCGCTGTCGCTGAGGGCGTCCAACGTGGGGGACAGGGCGTCCAGCCTGGCCGCTCGGACCTCGTACAGGGCCTTGCGCCCAGCGCGGGACAGCGACAGCAACGTCGCCCGAGCGTCACTCGGGTCGGGTTCCCGCTGGGCCCAGCCCTGGCTCTCCAGGCGCTGTAGGGCTGCGGTCATGCTCGGCTGGCTGCTGTGGTCGGCCTCGGCCAGAGCGCTCACCCTCGACGGCCCGAGCTCGTCCAGCAGGGCCAACAGGCGCGCCTGGGCATACGGAACCTCGAACGAGGCGTTGCGGGTGGCCCACCGGGTCAGCCTGGCAGCCGCCCGCAACAGGTCGTTGCCGACAGTGCTCCGCTCGTCCATGCCGGCAGTTTATATAACGTCATTATGTAGTTCAACTCGAGCGTCAGGGCGCCAGGTTCTCGGAGTGGTGCAGGGCTCCCAGGACGGCCTCCCGCCAGGTCGAGCACGCCAGCGGGGTCCGGCCCGATGCGCCACCGCAGGCGCAGAGCCAGGCCCAGCCCTGGCAGCCGACCCGGCGTACCCGTGGGTGGTGGTGCGCAATGTCGGCCCTGGTCGCCCGCCGTGTGGTCATCTCTCTGCCCTCTCCGGATGTTCCTGCTCTCAGGAGAGGGTGAGAGGGCCGCTGATACGGCCAACGGCGTACGGGCCTGCTCAGGTCCGCAACGCCGTCAGGGTGTCGACCGTGTCTGCCTCTTCCGCGGTCTTGTCATCGCGGTAGCGCAGCACCCGGGCGAACCGCAGCGCCATGCCGCCCGGGTACCGGGAGGAGGTCTGTATGCCGTCGAAGGCCACCTCCACCACCTGTTCGGGGCGTAGGTGCACCACGTGCCCCGAGCGGGAGGTCTCGAGCTGCAGGAAGCGCGTGGTCTGCCACTGCAACATCTCGTCCGTCATGCCCTTGAAGGTCTTGCCCAGCATGACGAAGCCGCCGCTGTGGGGGTCCCTGGCTCCCAGGTGGATGTTGGACAGGAAGCCCCGCCGGCGACCGCTTCCCCACTCGACGGCGAGGACGACGAGGTCGAGCGTGTGTCGGGGCTTGACCTTGACCCACCCCGCACCGCGTCGGCCCGCGGCATACGCAGCGGTCGTCGACTTGACCACGACACCCTCGTGCCCGTCGGCGACGAGGCGCTGGAAGAACTGCTGGGCCTCCTCGGCCGAGGTCGCCCGCACCCGGGGGACCAGCCATCGGGCCGGGACGAGAGTGCCGAGGCGGTCGAGACGCTCGTGCGCCGGAGCGTCCAGCAGGTCCTCGCCGTCGAGGTGGAGCAGGTCGAAGAAGAAGGGCGTGACAGGGATGCGTTCGCGGAGCTCGGTCACTCCCACGCTGCTCATGGTTCGCGACGCGGTCTCCTGGAAGGGCCGCGGCCGGCCTCGTTCGTCCAGGGCGATCGCCTCGCCGTCGGTGACGAGCCGCCGGACCGGGAGCTCCAGGACCGCCTCCACGACCTCCGGCAGCCTGTCGGTGATGTCGTCGAGCGATCTGGTGAACAGCCGGACGTCGTTCCCGTCGCGGTGGGCCTGGAGCCTGATCCCGTCGAGCTTGCCGTCGACGAAGGCGCCGTCCTGGGAGGCGACCTGGTCCCAGGCCGCTGCAACGTCTGGCGTCGACGCGGCGAGCATGGGGCGCAGGGGGCGGCCCACCTCGAGGCCGATCTGCGCCAAGGCCGCCGTGCCGCCCTCGAGAGCCGCGCGTGCGACCGGTCCGGCGTGGCCGGCGAGCATGACCGCTCTGCGGACAGCAGCCTCGGGAACGTCGGCTGCGGCGGCGATCGCGGCCTGCATCACGCCGTCGAGCGCACCCTGCCGGACCTGACCGGTCACGAGGGCGCGCAGGAAGTCCTGCTCCGCCGCCGTGAGCCCGCCGAAGAGCGTGCCCACAGCAGCAGCACGCAGGGCCCCCGACCCCGCTCCGCTGACCTCGGACAGCGCGGTCAGGGCCTGGTCGACCTCGGCGACGGTGGCCACGGGGCTGTCCGCAGGGGTCGGCAGGCTCGACAAGCCCCGCCAGCTTACGCCCACACGGCGCTGGGGCAGGACCCCGGAGAGGTAGGCGGCGACCGTGGCCGCCTCCTCGCTGCCCGCAGAGCGCAGGGCGCTCGCGACGGCCTGCGTCTTGGCCAGCCGGGACCTGGTCGCGGTGGCTGTGTTCGAGGCGGCCACGACGTCGGCGAAGAGCACCAGTCGAGGCTAGTGCGCGGGACCGACGGGCGCCTTGCTCAGCCCCCGCCGAGGATCGTGCCGAGCGGGGTCGACGGAAGCCCGTGAGCCTGCGCGACCGGGGCGTACGTGACCTGCCCGTCATGGGTGTTGAGCCCCAGGCTCAGCGGGTGGTTCTCGGACAGGGCGGAGCGCCAGCCCTTGTCGGCGAGCTCCACGGCGTACGGGAGGGTCACGTTGGTGAGGGCGTAGGTGCTCGTGTGTGGGACGGCCCCGGGCATGTTCGCGACGCAGTAGAAGACCGAGCCGTGCACCTCGTAGGTGGGGTCGGCGTGGGTGGTCGGCCGGGAGTCCTCGAAGCAGCCTCCCTGGTCGATGGAGATGTCGACGAGGACGGACCCCGGCTTCATGCGGGACACCTGCTCGTTCGTGACGAGCTTTGGTGCCTTGGCACCCGGGACGAGTACCGCGCCGATGACGAGGTCCGCGTCGCTGATGGCGCGCTCGATCTCGTACGTGTTGGAGGCAACCGTCTGGCAGTGGCCCTGGTAGATGGCGTCCGCATGGCGCAGCTTGGCGATGTCCCGGTCGAGCAGGAGGACCTCCGCCTGCATGCCGAGGGCGATCGCGGCGGCGTTCATGCCTGACACACCGGCGCCGATGACGACGACCTTGGCGGCGTAGACCCCGCTGACGCCGCCCATCAGCACGCCGCGTCCGCCCTGGGCCCGCATCAGGGTGTGCGCGCCGACCTGCGGCGCGAGGCGGCCCGCCACCTCCGACATGGGGGCCAGCAGCGGCAGCGAGCGGTCCGGGAGCTCGACCGTCTCGTACGCGATGGCGGTCACCTTCCGCTGCACGAGCTCCTCTGTGAGGGCCTTGTCGGCGGCGAGGTGGAGGTAGGTGAAGAGTGTCTGTCCCTCGCGCATCCGCCCGTACTCGGGCTCGATCGGCTCCTTCACCTTGAGGATGAGGTCACCGGTGCCCCACACGTCGTCTGCGGTCTCGAGGATGCTCGCCCCGGCCGCCCGGTAGTCGTCGTCCAGGATGGAGGAACCGACTCCGGCCCCCCGCTCGACGAAGACCTTGTGGCCGTGCACGACCAGCTCGTGGACTCCGGAGGGGGTGATCGCGACGCGGTACTCGTTGTTCTTGACCTCGCGGGGAATGCCGACCTTCATGTGGTGCCTCCTGGATCGCAGTGGTCCTCGAACAATGGCGGACTTGCGGCCCGCTGCCAACCACCAGCAGGGGCGGTCGGTGCCAAGGGCGACGAGCGCGACCCTCAGGGGGCGACCGTGGCCGAGTGCAGGAGGGCGCCGATGACGGCCTGCTTCCAGGGGAGGCCGTGACGGATGGTCCGGCACGACGCACCGCCGCAGGAGCACGCCCAGACCCAGCCGCCGTCGGGGCCACGCTGGACCCGTGGGTGGTGCGCGGTGGAGGTGCGGTATGTCGCGTGACTGCTCACGATTCGAAGGTAGAGCTGACCTCGTGCCATGCCCTGCGAGACGCGCCGAGGTCGCTCCGACGGACGAGCCGAAGTGGCCGAACGGATGAGGTGGGCTCTCCTCGTGGGGACGGCTCGAAGAAGACGGCGAGGCAGCTAGATGTACTGACCGGTCACGTTGGTTGAGGGAGTGCGACTCGTCGCTTTGATGGGCTGACATGGGAGGGCCTCCCGCGGT